>NZ_CANLKW010000003.1 GCF_947491795.1 uncultured Roseobacter sp.
GCTCCGCAAGGGCTCCGCTTAGCAGGCCTTGATGGCGACCAAATCAACAGAAAGATACAAGAACGGATTCTACACCCAAACGGCCCGGATCAAGGGGCTGGGCCAGAGGCAATACGGGACTTCTTCGGTGGGATGTCCGACGGCTGATCCGAGCTTCAGCTATCGCGGTGAGGACGTCGTGCAGACGCTCGAACGGGTCTGCCGGAAGATCGAGTACCCAAGGGCGATAAGGTTCGACAACGGCAGCGAGTTCATCTCCCGCGATCTCGACCTATGGGCGTATCCGAAAGACGTCACGCTGGACTTCTCACGGCCGGGCAAACTGACAGACAACGGCTTCATTGAAGCGTTCAACAGCAAGCTCCGAGCGGAGTGTTTAAACGCGCACTGGTTCATGAGCTTTGCAGATGCCCGCTCAAAGCTGGAGGATAGGCGTATGCACTAAACCCCACAGCGTGATCAGATACAATGTCCGGATTGCCGGTATTATCCCGATGGCATCACCAGCCCGTCATCTGAGGCAGCCGGAAAAATCCAGATTCCGGCGGTCCAAGGTTGGGGAGCAGAGCAAAGATCCGCAGACTCCCGTTATAAGTGAGGGAGCCTCAGGGGGCAGGTCAATGGACCAGGGGCTGATCATGCACAAAAAGTCAAATTGGCTACCAAAGTGGGGCTCATCGAAGCCATTCACAAAGCAACTCAAAACTTGATTTCAATGTCATCTTCTTTTTCAGTCACCAAAGCTACGGATACAGCATTCACAGCGGAGAGATCCGTCATGAATGTGTAAAACCCATGTTGGCCGTCGATAGGCGATAGCAACGAAGACGAATACATCACAATTTCTCCACAAGACGCATTCTCTTTGAGAAATTCCGCGTTCCCGCCGTCAATTGTCGCAATGGAACCAATCACATAGGCGGCAAGGTTAGGATCAAATTCTCCGTTCAAAGCACCATCGTTCATCGGTTGTAACTGACGTTCCCCCACCGGTGACAACGGGAGATTGACGCAGTCTTGCGAAGAAGACCATACCAGCGTTGAGTCATTAGAAGTGCTTGCGGCTGGGACACTATACTTATCGATCAATGACGCGCTGACCCGGTCTTGTGGCCATGGTGCATCGCTGCGCAGGAGGTGACGGTTCACAGCCATCACCGGGCCCGTCGGACTATAAGACATAAGGGTAATGGCTTGACTTGTACCACCGACAAAGTAGGTCCGAATGAAATCGAATGCAGGCTCGCTGTTGCCTTCAGGCGCCTCCGTTTCATAAACGACAGTAACATCAAATTCGTCGTTGATGATGGCTTCTGCCTCCTCCATGGACATGCCGAGAGAAATGCCTACGGTGTCACGCCCGGTTCCGGCAAATGCAACGTCCTCAACGACCGGCCAGATCCCATCATTGGCATTTGCCTCGTCCGATGGCGAAAAGGCTGCGGGTTGAAGTTTGGCACCTGTTGCCAGTGCCGCAATACCTCTTAAGTTTTCAACAACGTGTTCCGGCGAAACACCCGCAATATTGTTGCGATGAGCATTGTAATAACGCGTTTCAGTGGCCAACCCATTCAATACCATGATTGGAACGCCATCTCGACCAGTTGTCATCGAAACCGATTGCAATTCGAAGTCGATTTGACGCGTCTGATAGTAATATGGCTGGTTCGCAGACTGCGCTCGCACCAAACCAACGCCATCGAGTGAAATTGCTCCCATCAAGGCTTGCTGATTGCAAGACTGCCGCTCTCCGCCCTCCATAGCACCAAGGAAGTACAGATTGTCAGGCATCGTGGTCGCATCACCCATTACCATAGACGCCTGTTGCACCTGGGCGCCCGTGGCAACCATCGCCGTTGTATCGAGGCCCCATTGACCGAGCACGTCATAATCGCCGCGCAACAGCGCAACGTCACGGCAGCCCGATGCGCTGACGTCATTGCTATGTGTCACAGTGAACTTGGTGCCGAGAGCCTCTGCACGGGCCTTGATCCAATTGCGATAGCGATCACGGTACAGCGCGACTTTTGCCATTTCAAAATAGCGCAGATCCTCAAAGAACCGGACCGGTACAAATCCCCTACTCTGGTTTTCGTAGTGGAAGGTTTCGGCCATCAGGTCGTCGAGACCAGCTTCCAATTGATCATCGCTCATTTGTTTGACGCGGAGAAGCTGAATCATGCTGGCATCGAAGGGCACCCGCTCTTTCAACTCAGGAAAATCGGCTGCGGTGAACTTCTCGTCAAAGAAATCCTCGTCTGTGTCGAACTTGCGATGCGCCAACACTGCCCCACCGGGCAGATTGGGTTGCGCAAAGATCACTTCCATCGGCTGCAGCATAAGATCGAAACCATTTTCTCGGTTTGCGACCTTGCTAGCACCCACCGGCCGTGCTCGTACAAAATACTGAATGTCCCGTAGATTGCCTTCTACAATCTGCCGCGCCACATCTTCAGGAACTGAAAGAGATTCGAAAATCTCGGCACCTGTCAGTTGAGGGTTCGCGTAGGAATTAAACGGTGACTTTTTTCCCATGGTCAGCCGCTGTGCTTGCATATTTGCCAGATCGAATGGGAAGTTCTCCGTTGCACGGTCATATCTGCCCAGTCGCGCCGCTCCTTGAAACCAAACATCGCCAGTCAAGATTGTTTCCCAATAAGCTTCGGCTTCACTCACTCTCTGATCTACGTCGAACTCATTGGCTTGTAAGACATCTCTGTGAGTCTTGATGACCGCCTGTTTTACATTGAAATCCTCGATCAAATTCACTGCGCTCTTGAGAAGCTGTGCCGGCTCCGCCAATTTCATATTCGCCAGAATTGCTTCGGGCCCGTCGCCCAGCGTCGGCGGGCCATCGAACTGAGGTTCCTGGATCATTGCCGCTGGTTCGAATTGTTTCAGCACCTGCGTCAGTGCAGCATCTCGGAACAGCGCGATTTGGTTCAACGTCGCGCGACCCGGGCGAATGCCAGTCTGTCTCGCATGTTCACCACTTGGATCGAATTGCAACTCATGCTCTGTGCCGTCCGCGCCCATATCGAACGTCGCGGTCCACCCCAGATAAATCCGGTTGCCGCCATTCATCGAATCGCGCAGGGCCCGGGCCTGATCTGCCGACATCTCCAACCGTGTTGGCAAGGCGGCAAGCCGGTCCGCTGACACCAGTGACGCTTTGTGGTTTCGGCCTTGGACGTGCACGACGCGTGGGGCAATAGCCTGGCCTTGCCCAACGCCATCGTATTGGATCGGAAAGAATTGGTTTTCGAAGTCATAGGAACCAAGACGCGCGCCCATCACCTGAATGACCGGGACCGGCCACTCTGGCACTGTTGCCAAAACGCGCGGATAATAGGTCGATAAGAATGCCTGCTTTGCATCCTGTGCTGCAAATTCATCCGGGAAAACGTTCTGCAAGGAATTCAGGTCGTTATACGCGGCGTTCGGACGCAGATAACCCAGGCTTTGTGCGCCATCACCAAAGAACTGTCGCTTTTCTGGCTCTGTCATCACCCGCGCCGCAACAGAAACGAAGTTCATATCTTTACCGGCGAAGTCAGGGTTCAATTTCAGCCATGTCAGATAGGTAAGTTCATCAATCGCCTCCGAATGGTTTGTGTTACCGCCGGGAACAACCTCATTCATGACTTGCTGGCCGTACTGACCTGCGCTCAACAGCAGGTGGCCGTTCATCACCGGAACACCCCGATCTTTCAAAAAGGCGAGAACTGGCGTACCTGCGCCACGTGCCGGACCGCTGTCCAATTGGAAAGTGTAGATCTCGTTTTGCACCTTGGGCTGCGTTTTGTAGGCGTTGTCCGCCAAGTTCAGCGTTACCTTGTCAACCGAGAATGTCGTCGCGACATCGCGTGCACCGAACTGACCGGTGGATTTTGCGAAATCCGCAACGCTCTTGTCTTCGCCAACATTGGAGACTTGCCCCCAAACAACACGGAACAGTCGTTTTTTGCTCGCTTTGACATAGTCGATCAACTGCGCCGCTTCTTCGCGCGTGATCTTCAGGATGTCCGTACCGGGTAGATCTGAGCGCATGGTCGCAAATGCAGACAAATATCGCGTTCTATACTGCCAACGGAAGTCGGTTATATCTTGGCCGATCAATTGCAGCCCCTGCCCGTCGATGTACTGCCCCAAGCTTACATGTTGATAAAGCGCAATTGGATATGGGTTTGCGGCGGAGATGGTTGGGCTATTGGAGATTTCAGCGGCAAGCGTTTTGCGGAAGTCGCTTAACATGTCTTCACGTTGAATATCATTACCGCTGTTGTAAGCTTGGCGCAAAGCTGATTTGCTGTTTAGCGGGTGGTCCTGATCAAACCAAGAGCGAAGGTTGTTCTGATCACTCAAGAGCTCGGGCCGTGCCTTGGCCATCTGCATTGCCATAGTCCGCTGGACGTTCTGCATCCCCTCAACTGGTCGGTCGGAAAGATGAACGTAGTTCGATGGATCAACCGGCGGCGGCTGCGTCGACGCAGTTGAACCCGATGGTGCGGTTGCAAGAGTATTTTCACCGCCCAATTGATTTTGACCAAGACCAGGTTGTACCCCACCAAGCTGCACACCTAGCTGGTTATTGTGGTTCAATGTGGGTTGCCCAGAATTTCCACCACCAGCAAGTGCGCCAAGACCGGCGGGGGGCGCGACATTGCCTGGCGCCAATCCGTTCCCGCCAGCAGTCGGTTGCTGTCCAGCAAGGTTCAGGTTGGGCTGACCGGTGAGATTCAGCCCCGGCGAGCCTATTTGTGCAGCATTGTTGCCTCCAAAAACCGATGTACCGGCTATTGCCAGGCCTCCTGGTGCCACCAGATTGAGTGCGGGTGCGCCATGCACCTGCGTATGCAGAGTACCCAGGTCCGCTACCGATAACTGCCCGCCAACAGGTGTTCCGCTGGTCGAGCGAAACTGGTTCAGAGCCGCTTGTGACTTCGGACCCCAAACACCATCCGGTGTCCCCACATCATAGCCTAGATTGGAAAGGTAGAGCTGCGCCTCATAAGTCGCTGCCTCGGTCATCTGACCAGGCGCTGGCGGGCTGACAATCATAGAATATGCCGTGTTCATAGCGGCGTATTGCTCGGTTGAGAGTTTTCCCGTGATCGGGTAACCCCGGTCAGCCTGGAAAGCCTCGATTGCCGCGCGGGTCTTGCCACCCATCTGCCCGTCAACCGGACCAGGGTCATATCCAAGCTCTGTGAGTGCCCGTTGTGTCTGGGCGACCGAATTTCCACTTGTCGAGGAACCAGTTGTATTTTGCTGTGCCGCGTTCGAAGACTTCGACTTTTTCTTATTGTTCTTGGACAGCTCATTTAAAATAATGGCTGCAGCCGCGCCTTTCGCTACATCACCCAAGTCAAAGGCCTGGACCTGTTTTGCTGGACCAGCCGCAGCGACAGCGATGCTTAGCGCCAGGATCGAAGTCGTTCTGAAAAGCGATTTCGTCATTCTATCATCCTTCTGTTACAAAAGACATTTTTATTGTTTGCGCAGGCGCAACTCGCCGCAGCCTTCCTGAAGATAACGCGCCGTGATTTCTTCACGATCCAGGTCAAACCGGCCTTCAAAACCGAGCGCCTGATGCCCGCGCGGCTGATACATCCAATCATTTGGGCTTAAAGTGAATTCTTCGGTAGCTTCATTCACCGTCCCCTCCATCGACAGCACACCAGATTCGATTTTGATGCCATTGTTTAAAGGGAAGTAAGTCTGCATAGCCGTCAGTGTATCGTCCGGATTGACCACCACGGACACAGCAATGCCAAATGACGCCTCGCCGCATATGCCGGTGCCTTTCCAAATTCCATTGCGGCGATCAGGCGCCGGCGCGCCACCCATCACGTTTGACCGCGAAATCTTTACCACCGTGTCCATCTGGCGCTGCACCGTTGGTGTCAACGGCACCCAAACGCTTGCCACTTCCAGCGTTTCGATGGTCTCAACGTCGATCAAACGACTGTCGATGCGCACACGATCCGATAAGGGTGTAATTTCACCAACGACAAGTGCATCGACGCCCAGAAAATTTCCGAACTCCTTTGCCGACGACGGGTTGAAGAGGTCAACTTCGGACAGCTGGATCTCCTGCAACGCATTTTCCAGCTGCGCGCGTTCTATTACGCGAAATACATCATTTCCATGCGACACCATCTTACCCGTCAATGCGATCATCAACAGGTTGGTAAGTTGCGTTGTTTGTTTATCGGTTGAAACGAACGAGGTGACCGCGACGCGTTGAGACGTCTCACCGCCCAATTGAGACGCCACGAATTTCTGTGCAATTTGTTCAACAGCCTCATCAACGCTTTCAGCGGCATACGCCGTTGAGCCGGCTATCAGTGTCAAAACGCAGAAGATTGAGCTGATCAAACGCATTTATGAATTCCCTTGCGGCAGTTCGATGCCGTTGATCACAACATCGTAGAATTGTTGAGTCTGCAAATCCCGCGAGTAAATTGCGAAACGCGCTGAGAGCGACGCAGTGCTTGCGATTTGGGCAAGCTCCGCCGAAAAAGCCCCGTCATAGGGTAACAGCGTCAGCACGACAGGCGTTGGCTGGCTCGGCGTTAGTGTTACCGGCGTATCTTTCAAATAATAGGCGCAATTCGATGTGTCCAAATCCCATGCTTTATTGGGCCGGGTACAAATCGGCACACCTGTCGAATTCGCCACGTAATAGACATTACCGAATTCATCAACCAATGTTGCTGCTGGCTGCACCATTGCAACGCGACGCCCGGTTTTTTCCGTTTCGATTACCCTTAAGATCAATCGGTACGCGTTGGTTGTCGAAGGGTCGCGCACCAACCGCTGCACTTGGAACGTTAGTCCGGCAAACGTATCAGTAACGTTATCGCCCTGTTCCTGAATGCCGAAAGCGCCACCAGAAGTACCGCCAGAAGAGGAGCCACCGCCGGTAAACTGCGCCGCAACGGGATTTGACAAGATAAAAAGCATCGTAACGCACGTAAGAAACCGGATCATTTCGCCTCCAAAGGAATAAGCGGAAAACTTATGGGGATTGATATTAGACCACGCTCCCCGGATTTAGCTGGCTGATCGCCTACCCCTAATGCAGCACTCATCGTCAGGCTCATAAAGCCGTCTCCGGAGCTTTGTGCTTCCGGTGCGGATAGAGTCATATTGACGAGCGAAGATGCTCCAGCCGCCAGCGATGTAAAGGCGCTTCCCGGCAAGTACCCGTTATAGTTGGTCATGCACCTTTCGATACCATCTGATTTTAGGGTTTGACAGGTCGCCAGACCCGCAATCTGGACAACGCTGTACGTTGAACCGAGGGTATCAACCGCATTCGGAGGTGGGCCGATAACTGCCAGCCAAATCGGCTCCTCTCGCGTGTTCCTCATCTCGATGCTTACTGTTCGCTGTGCCCCAGCAGGCTTGCTGACAAAAAGCACGCGCACGGCGACGCCATTGTTTTCAACATAGTCGCTCGCCTCAGTATCAAACACTCCAGAAGAACTTGCAGTTGAGCCACTACCCGCAACCATCTGAGCATGTGCGAATGAAGAACAACAAACGATAGCAATAGAAAAAGCCGAAATTGCGCCGCGCATAATCTCCCCACAAATTCAATACCGACCAAACCCGTCAAGTAGGTGCGGCAGCCCTTAAACCAAACCAAGTATCACGCTACTGAAGACAGCTATTTTCTTGACACAGTTAAAATTCTAACGTCAGTTTTTACCTAGATCCTCTCGTGTGGCAAGTGTTTTTAAAGTAGCCAAAATTGAGTGGGATTTTAGGACTATTTGGAAATTTGAGTTTTTTCTGGGGTGGGTTGAATATGGCAAACGAACGTGATCGCCAACGTAAAAACGTGCGACGGCGTCCCGGCAACGCACCGTCGCAAAATGAGGCTTCTAGCTCTGAATTTGAAACAAGCGGGTCATCAACCTCTCAAAACACTACGCAAAACGATGGCGGAGATCACACATCGGCCGGCCGCGGGCGGGCAAGCTGGCTGATTGCAGCCGCCGCCGCAGTCGCGGTCGCCGTCGGTGCCTTCACCATGTTTGGCACGGGCGGAGGAGGTGATGTGATTACAGACGCCGAAAATCAGACGCGCTTGGCGGCGCATCAAACACTGTTGGCAACACCCGGCGGCCTGCCAGTCAAAATGGTGGGTGCGGATGAGGTAGATGATGCCCTGGCGTCCATGCCCGAATCTGTTAGCGAAGAGACGCGCGAGGAAATGCGCCAGCAGATTGTTCAGGGTGGGCTGCAGCTTGCGTGGGTCACGCTGTGGGACACTCATGCAGAAGACGGCGACATTCTGCGCTTTGAGAGTTCTAGCTCGATCCCCGTCGAGGTGCTGGCACTGAACGCGCGCACCACGATCGCCATTCCCTACCCCGCTGACGGGAACGTACTCGTGACCGGGGTCAAAGATGGCGGCGGTGGCATCACCATCGCTTTGGAAAGCGGTGCTGCGTCGATTGCTTGGCCGACAATGGCCGAAGGTGACCAGCTTCTGCTGCCGATCACACCCGGCTTCTGAGGGTCTTCTGCATGCGTGCTTTGTCGATGATCCCTTTGCCGCTCCGAATTGCTGGGCTGGTGCTGGCGGGCGTGCTTTTGTTTCGCTTGATTGGCGGCGCGATGGGATCATGGATGCTGATCATCGCGATCTTGCTTTGGCTGATGGTATTATTGACATTGGCATGGGACTTTGGCTGGCTGAATGGCTTGGCAAAAGTGCCGGGTGTTGCCAAGTTTTTCAGCTTCATGTCTGCCAGCAGAGCACAGCAGACCCATTCCGCCGAAGTAGGCCCTCGCGGGCAGTTGAGCGATGCGGATCGTACCAAACTCTTCGGCGAAGCACGGGTGCGGCTCGGCGCGTTGGAGGGCATTGAAGCAACCGAAGACGAAATTATGCAACGTCTGGTCGCGCCAGCAGAGGAAGATCCGGACAATCCATTCGGTACAAAAGCCCCAGCGATGGTCGCGTTGTTTTCTGGGCCCAGTGGCACGGGAAAATCAACCGCCGCTGTCGCCGCCGCCCAGATGCTGACAGGCAAAAAAGCTATTGAAACAGCAAATATTGTCGGTGTGCGCGCAACCGATCTGCGATCAGGTCAATACGGCACCGCCGCGCAACTTGGGCGTGGCAAGGCGGAGCAGGCACTGGGAGGCACCTTGTTGATTGAGAATGCAGGCTGGTTGCTTGCTGACGACGGATATGGTGGGCCGGGTCCGGCTGAGGACTTCGGTGCCGCTCTTCTTGACGTGCTCATCCAACATCCGCAGCGCATTTTCATTGCCATGACTGCGTCAGAGCAAGATGCGGCTCGTTTGAAGCGTGCGCCCGAAGTCCAACGCTGGCTTGGCAAGCTGACGACCAGAGAATTCCGTATTGATGAGCTGCCAGAAGATACTCTTGTGGAATTGCTAGAGCGTCGGTTGGAAGACATGGGATGGGCGCTGGAAGACGACAATGCAGCGGACCAGGCGCGGCGCCTCATGCTTGAAGTAAAGGACCGCGCGGGCGCAAACTTTGACAATGCAGAGAGTTGTCGCCGTATGGCCGAGCAGCTTGTTGAATTGGTGCGAAGCGACGGCGAGGACGATGCGGTGCGCCGCAAGCTAGTTGGTCGCGAGGCGATCAAGCAAATGGACGATCAATTGGAGTAGTAGGAATGCAGGATGGGTTTCGTCGCCGGCGGCGATCAGAGCGCGCGAGCGCACCAAAGCGTGGGGATGGCCTGGAGCCAATCCTAGCCGAGATCGATGGGCTTATCGGACTTGAACCCGTGAAGCAGGAGATTTTCCGGCTTGTTGATTTTGCCCGGGTCGTTTCACTCAAGAAAGACCGCGACTTGCCGGTTGCAAATCTGACTTTTCATATGGTTTTTACGGGTCCTCCAGGAACCGGTAAAACAACAGTCGCGCGCTATATCGGTCGCTTGCTTTACGAGTTGAAACTGCTGCGCAAAGAAAAGCTGATCGAAGTTGACCGGTCGGCTCTTGTGGGCACTCATTTGGGTGACACCGCTCGGCTTGTTCAAGACAAAGTGAAAGACGCTCTGGATGGTGTTCTTTTCATTGACGAAGCTTACACACTGGCGGGCGGTGGTGGCGCGACGGGAAAAACGGATCCGTTCGGGCAAGAGGCCATTGATACGCTCTTGAAGCTGATGGAAGATCATCGCGAGCGCCTCGTCTGCATCTTTGCCGGTTACACAACAGAGATGCGCCGCTTTGTCGAAGCGAATCCCGGTCTCAAGTCACGCATTTCGCGCACGGTCGAATTCCCATCTTATGATGGCGACGAATTGTATCAGATTTTTGAAAGTCTCGTGACAAAGAATGGCTTCAACATGACAGACGAAGCCGCTGATGAGGCAAGGAAGGTGATCGACGACTTGGCGCGCAATGCCGACGAGAACTTTGGCAATGCGCGTGAAGTGCGTCAGTTTTTTGAAGCTTTGCAACCCATCCAGGCCGAACGCATCGCGGAGCATCTGGACGAAGTCGACAGTATCGATCAGATCGACAATGAGACGCTGATGCGGATCGAAGAAGACGACATAACCTACTACGCCGAGCATATTTAAGGAACTTTGCCGATGTCGCTCGGAACCCAGGCCACACAGCTTTGGAAGCGGTCGCGCCCGTTTCGCTTCTCTTCAATTGCCGCCGTGTTGATGACGGTACTGGCCGTCGTTACCGGGCAAAGCTGGAACAATAACACGTCCCCCCCACAGCAGAACAATCCGACCCAAAACAACACCGTCACCCCCAACAACCAGCAAGTGAACAGCCAAGGTGGCGGCGGCAGTTCACAACAGGCGATGGTGCAATGCGGCCCCGCAGGTTCAACGCAACTGGCGGCTCCACTTGTTGTCGGCAACTCCCAACCACGTAACGTAACGGCGGTTCAGCCTTCAACAAATCAGGCTCAGGGAGGGGTGCCCCTGGCTGTGATCGGACGATTCAACCAGTTTATTGTAAAAGTTGATGCTGCAAAAGTTGAGCCGCGGCGCGGTGAAAGCTGCGCCCTGATGGAGGGTGCACTTGCTATTCTCGAAGCAGGCGATCGTGCGTACGATACCTGTTTTCAGGACGCCACTTCAAAACTTCGGGACGCAGAAAGCTGTGCCAACACCCATTCGGCGTCGGAACAGCGCTACGACGCTCTATTGGCGACACATACCGCATTTTCATCGGAGCCGTCCTCTTCCAACATTGCCGCGTTGGCGCTGGCGCAGTCCGATATGACAGATTATGATAAGGCCCGCGAACGTTGGCGCGAAGTCATGCCGATCATTACAGAAGCGCGGGCCGCCAGCGCGTCGATAGCGGAAAGCGACATTCGCATCGAACGCCTGGTCGGGGCAGCGAACGCCGCCCGGTCTGGAGGTGCAGCTGAAGTCGAGAAACTGGCAGCTGCAGCAGCGCTGGATCAGTTGGATATTGCACGGCTCACGCCCGAGCAGGAAGCGATGCTGGACGCTGCGCGAGCAGCACGTTCGACGGTACAGGATAGTGATCGTCGGCTTGACGCATTAGCAGTCGCCGTCCAAAGCATCGCAGGGGGTAGCTCGGACGTAAGGGCAGAGTTGATTTCCGCTGTCGGCGCGCTCACGCCCTTGGACGTCGCCCGCGCGGATCCGACACAAACCCAGACGATCGCGCGCGCGCGATCTGAAGCAGCGCGCTTTGCGCTTAATGACCTAGTAGCGGAGGCTCGGGGCCTAAGTCTCGCAACGGCTTCCGCCGAACAACATCAGCGCCTTGTCGATCTGGCCGCCATTGTCACCAGCCATGGCGGGATCACAGAGCCGACACCGGAGCATACGGCCGCTCTCTCCTTGTCGAATGAGGCAGCAGCGGCACTCGCCCGGTCAGACCGCCGTCTTGCAACAATGTCCGCAACAACGGAAACAGTGCGCGCCGGCGGCCCATCGGCCATGGGTGAGGATGTTTTAAAAAGCTACGACGCCATTACCGACTTCGACAAAAGCAGAATGACCGAAGATCAGAAGTTCGAGTTTGACGCGCTGAGAAAGGCACGCGAAGTCACCATCACGTCCCGAGAAGGGGAGCTCACACGAGCCGTGCCGATCTTTGTCTCTGCGGAAGGAGCCGGACCAACGAACGAAGCTCTCAGAGCATTTTACGATGGTCTTCAAAGGGATGGTTTTAATCTGGTTGATACGCTCGAAGCATCTGCTGTGCACTTGAAACTTCGCGTCGGAGAACTCCGCGACCAGGACAACAAGGTTGGCAACATCACTGTTAAAACTGCGCGAATCGACATTGGCCTCAGCGGCGAATGGACAATTGCCGACGATCTGCTGTTTTCGACATCTTCGGAGGGCGTCGGTCGCGGTCGCGACGCGTTGGACGAAGCGTTGAACGCCTCAATCGACGCGCTGATCCAGGCAGTCCAAAACGAAGCAGCGGGGGGCTAGCAGTTGCAGCGCAAGGTCACTTCCGCCGATCTGACGGAAGCAAGCATCACCTTCTGGGGCGGCTTTGCGGGGTCTTTGGCGCTCTGTATTGCGATTCACTTCATCGCTCCCGGTTTTCGAAATGACGATTTTTTGCGCATGGTGCTTGTTGTGCTGTTTTTTGGGTGCCTTGCTTCGGCAACATGGAGTTTGACCAAACCCTTTGCCGATTTCACCAGTGCCAAAATGCGCTGGCAGTATGCTGAAGCAGGTCCATCCGTCATGCAATCGGTAGAGAGATACTTGGTACGCATCAATCGTTACGTAGCAATGATCGGCAATATTCTGACCATCGGGATCGGGGCCTTGGGACTTGCTGTCCTAACCGATTGGGAGCTGTTTTCACCGCTTGCGAGCTTGCGTAAGCCCCTCTACTGGATCAGTTTTGGTGCGATCGCCGCCGCGCCGTTGGCCAGCCTGGTTATGTCCAGCCGCTTGCGAGAGGCTTATATTCTGCGCGTTCAGATAAATGAGGAGATGGAAATCTCGGGCACAAAGACACGCGACACAACTCATCTGGCGGAGGAGCGCGCGGAAGCTGCACGGGAGGCGGTTGAGGTCACAGCCCCCATGTCCTTCTGCGCTGGCGGTTATGATTGGCGGGTCCCTGACTTCTACAAGAACGTTGCGATCTTCGGCCAATCCGGGACAGGTAAGACGGTTTGCGTACTGAACGCACTGCTTGACGGCTTGTTGGGGGCAACGGGTGCTGCCGGTCAACCAGCTGCGGCGCTGATCCTCGATCCAAAGGGGGACTTCCGCGACAAAATCGATGCTCTTGCCCAACGCCATGGCCGCAAACGTGATCTGCTGATCATCGATCCTGATCAGCCCAAGACCTCAATGCGGTGGAATCCGCTGGATACGGACGATGACGCACAGGAGGTAGCAGGTCGCTTTGCTGCCGTAATGGAGACACTGAATCCATCAGGCGGCGATGACGCGTTCTGGATCGATAACACAAAACGTCTTGTTCAAAATCTGATCGCGCTGTTACGCTTTGCCCGCCCAAACGAGCCGCCGTCGCTGATCGAAGTGTACGAGGCCGCGATGTCGGATGAAAAAATCAAAGCGTGGGGCAAACAGGTTCCTGACGGTGTCTATGACGGTAATGTCGAAGTGTCTCGCACCTTTGACTACTTCTTTGATGTCTGGTTCACGATGCCAACCGATACGCGAGGGACAGTGCGCAGCTTCGTGTCGAATATGCTGGGCACGTTCTTGACACCCCCTTATGACGATCTTTTCTCAGGACATTCGACCGCTCAGATTGGTGAAGTCATCGACAAGGGTGGCATCCTCTATGTCAATATGCCGATTGCGGACAAAGAGGTAATGTCGCGTGTCGTCTCTACATTCATCAAACTCGAATTCTATCGCGAAGTTCTTAAGCGGCGCGACAAACCGCGCCCGTCCTTCTTTCTCTGCGACGAATTCCAATCCTACTTCACAACCGGCCAGGGCCGCGGCGATGCGGATGCCTTTGAGCGGACCCGGCAATCCAATCACGCGAACATCGTGGCTTTCCAGAACTTGAACGCGCTTTTCAAACAGACAGACCGTCAAGAACCTGTGCTGAACATGCTGGGCAACTGCGGGACAAAGATATTCCTGCGTAACACCGAACGCGAAACCAATGAATTCGCCTCTGATCTCTTCGGCGAGCATATTGAAACAATGACAGGGGCAAGCGTGAACGTCGCGCAGGGCGCGCGTGGACGCGGGAGTGGCGCCGCGATTTCCAACACCGCCCAGTACTCGGCCCGGGTCAAGAAGGATGAATTTGCGAACCTGGGTGTGCCGAGCCGCGAAGAAAACGAACCCTTTGCAGAAGCTATCGTGCACTTGGCAGCGCGGTCAAAAGTTGAAATGAAAAAGATGCGCTGGAAAGTGCATCCGATCGTGGAGCGATAAGGCATGCTACTTCGTCTCATCGTTGTCCTCGCAATTCTGTACTTTGGCTACAAATTTGCCTCCGGTGCGCTATTCGTCGTTGAAGCCGTGTTAACAGACACCTTCGCCTGGATGTTTGAGGACTACTGAGTGGCCGAACCAGACAGTAAAAAGGACGAGCGTGCAGGAAAAGTCTTCGTTGCGTGCGACTCGCCCAACTCTGCTGCACGCGCGACCGGAGGGCAGGTGTACTCTGTCAAGGGCATCAATTTCGCCACCAACAAGCGGGGCGTATCAGAGAAAAATGCTTTTATTCTGACAATGCAAGATAAGAAAAATCTGTTGTATGTACGCGTCAGCTACAAGGCCTATGCAAAGCTCGTCGATGACGCGGCCGGTGAAAACGTTTTTGAACGCTTCGGCAACCACCGAGATCATGTCGCAAGCGCAGAAAACAACAAGTCTAAGCTGGACAAGAACGATGACCTTTATGTCCTGATGTCCGAAATTCCGGCTTCTGTTAACCAATCCGCCGGTAGCGAGGAAAAGACATCTCAAATCGACTTCGCGTTTTTTCGCTCGTCGCGTGGTCAATTGCCCGACGGCGGTCTAGCGGTTCCCGCAATGCCCCGCGAACTACGAAAATCACAAGGAAAAATGAAGTCGGAAACTGCAGACCTGTGCGATACGGACCCGCTCGCGAACGACAAAATCGCGAAGGCTTGGCTGCAGGATCCAAAATACCAAGAAAATCTTGAGACGATGAAACATCGTCTGATTTGTGACGGGCAATCTATGGAAATCCCGACTTATCGCCCCCAAAAAATTGAGGGCGAATTCGCTTGGGATCGTCATAAGATAAAAAAGCAGGTTTCAGCAAAAAACGACCGAACGGAACGCGATACAGAGCGCAAAATGAAGAAGTGAAGAATGACCCAATCCATCATTACGACGCTACGTACTACAACTACCTTTGAAGATTCTCCTGAAGCCACTTTTTCGGGAGAGGTTAGCATACGGCTTCTCGGCATTGATCGTATAGAGCTCGTGATTCCGCAGACGCGTTGCGAGATCGGTATCGAGCGCGGCTCTGACGAGCATGGTCAACCGGGCTGGTACATATACCCGGAAGACACCAAGCAGTGGGACAACGGGCAGCCTGTCGAGGAAGAGGAACGTGTTGAAATCACAAGGCTTCTTACTGCTGCTCTTTCAACCATGGGCTATCAGGTCTGGACCGACTGATGAATGGGGCGCGTCACGAAACGGTCGAAGCGTACAAGAAGGAAATCGACAATAATCGCAACGACATCCGCCCGCCGACAAATGGCGCTGTCTTTTACACGAACAACGGTCGCGACAAGGCTCGTGAGCATGTAGCAGAACAGCGGGCTCGAGGGAAAGATACTCTAATACTTGAGCAAACCGAGCACGGGAAAAAACTTGATAGCGACCGCCTCTTTGATCGCTCGGACCCACGCACGAACCAGTTGGAGCTAAACGAAGCCAAACGGATCAATCAAGAAACGGGCAAGGTCAGCCTCAACAAGCACAACGCGGCGACCAAAGTCTGGGATCACGAAAGCAAGACCTACGGTGAACAAGCGACTGGTCGCGTAACGGTTGTCACTAATGACCGAGCGATCAAAGAGAACTCTTTCTTTGCCCGCAATGAACGCGAGGCGCTGATCAGAAACGAAAAGGTCACCCATATAAACGGGGTTGAGCGCAAGGAACTCCAGGCAAAACTGGACGCCGTTGACCATGCCAAGTCCCGTGAGGCGAATGCAATGACAGCCGCGCAACGTGAGAGGGCCAAGTCCGAGCACAACGAAGCACTGCGCGACCTCAATGGGGTCATTGAAAGGAATGACCCAACACGGGACAAAGCCAAAGAAAAAACAGAGCCCATTGTTGAACGGAAATCTGCATTTGAAAAACGACAGGAGTCGAAAACCACTGTCGACTCTGCACCACCAACAAAGAAAAAATAGGGAATTTCGCTATGTATCTCAAAGTTTTGACGGTTTTGACAATACTCGCCCTGCCCGGCGGTGCGATTGCGCAGATGGCAAACAATGGCGGCACGACGGCGCCGGCAAATACGAATGCTTTTGGGCAAAGCGAGCCATTCAAGAACGTAACAACAGTATTTGACGGGATCACTTTCAATTTGACTCGCCTGATAGCTGATCCAACGTCCGACAGCATGTACCGCATAGTTGGCACCCTGCAGAACTCGGGTAATTCAGAGATCGAAGTACTGTTTTTTATTCCGGTGCCGACGCTGGTCGATGAACTTGGGAACATACTAGATGCCAGCGCAATTTCCGGTATTGACGCCTGCAGGACATCTGCGGGGAGGTGGGAAGACAGCATAAACGAGTGCGGCAGAGTAAGAAATGCTCAAAAAGCATCCCGACTTGCCGCGAATGTACCGGTCACGTTTTCGGTTGGTTTTTCGCCGTCTGAAACAAAGTACAGCGCCGAGCTTGCGAAGCTTTCAAACACCGTTACTGCACGTATCCATTTCATTTACACACTCGACGAGTTCAAATCGATGCAGATCGCCGAAGTCGTTATCCCCGGCATTCCGCTGCCGCAGTAAAGGAGGTTTCTTATGTTTTTTCGCTTTTATACAACAGCCCTGATTTTTCTGATGCTGACTACCGCTGCCCTCGCACAATTGGTCGGAAACAACGGTAACACACCGTCACAGGGCGGTGCTGATCTGACAGGCATAGAAGGCTCTTGGGGGGGATATGCAACGTGCAATAGCGGAAAGGACGCCTACGCCGCCTTCCTCGAAATCAAACCATCTGCCAATGGGTTTCTGGTCGAAAATCTTACCATGGCGCGCAGTTCAAAATGGCGGCGGCAGTATGAAGCCATCACATTACCCAACGACAAATACGTTATTACACCGTTCGGAGAGGGCGGGACCTCAGATGCTGAACTCTCAAACGGGCGATTGGTTTGGAATGCGCGCCAAAGCGATTGCATCCATGTCTACTTTCGAATTGAAGCTCTACCTGCAGGCATAAGCCTAGACTAGCAAAGGCTTTGCGCGAAGCCGACGGCCTGCACGTACCCCCAGCCATTCGCGGCGAGATAGGCTGCGGGTAGCGCAAGCAATTTGAACGTCCAGGGCGACCACTTCAGCGTCTCTGCCAAAACTGTCACCACCGCATTGAAAGTGAGCGACAGCCCAATGGTAATCGCGCATTGGATCGCCAGAAACAACGCAAATCTCCACTCACCCGACTGCGCAAATGCAATGACAAAGCCAATGGCTAAGGTCGGCCCCAACGCAACTGCCCAGATTTGAAAGCTGAGAATCGGGATAAACATGTAAATCAGGCATGCAACGAAGATGACAGTTGACCAAGTGTTGAAAAAATCAGTCGCAAGCCCGCTGGGCGGTTGGGTGTGAGGACAGGGAAGCGCCTGTGCAAGACCGGAGGCCAAAGCCAGGATCACGCCAACTCCAAACGCGACCATCAAGAGACGCAAGAGGATCATCACTTGGCCTTCTTGTTAAACTCCTCTGTCACTGTCCTACTTTTTTCGGGATCCTGAGACTTTTGCACATCTTGTGACCGCTGCGCTTGATGTCGGTCGAACGCAGGTGCACTTGATCCACCGGGCGCCGGGCCGGCTGGCTGGTATGTGGGTTTGGGCTCTGGGTCATCAGGTTTGTCCAACTCGACCTCTTTTTCCTTTGCGGCCTCGTTGAAATCGTTCTTTATCGAATGCTCTTCCCATCGCGACATATGCCAAACCTTTAATCCACCCAAAATATGTTCATAAGACTACGGCTTGGATGAACCACCGTCCATCCACTTCCCAATCTGCATTGGCTTTTCTCCAGTTGTGTAGCCTGCTGCTGGTTTCGTTGACGGCAACTTAAGCTTTCATAGCTCGCTCCTCGAATGTGATAGGGCTTAGGTACCCGATGGTCGAGTGTCGGCGCTTCGGGTTGTAAAACCATTCGATGTAATAGAAGACATCTGCCCGCGCCTGCTTTCTGGTCCTATAGGTTTTGCGTTTGATCCGTTCTGTCTTCAGCGAAGAGAAGAAGCTTTCCATCGCAGCGTTCTGCGCCTTCAAACGATCCCCCGGATCGTTTGATCCGCTGGCGCGGACCAGCTTGAACTCCCAGACATTCCCGGAACGGCTCATTAAGCAGGTAATGCCATGATCTGCCATCAGCCTTTGGAACGGTTCACTGATATATTGGCTGCCCTGGTCGAAATGGTGCAGCAGCTCCTTTGGTCTTCCCCTGCGCCACATCGCCATGATCAAGGCATCCGTAACCATCTGGGAGGTCATCTGATCACTCATCGACCAGCCAACAACGCGCCGGGAGAACAGGTCGATGACTGCTGCAACGTAGAGCCACCCTTCCGCAGTCCAGACATAAGTGAAGTCGGCCACCCATTTCTGGTTCGGGCCATCCGCATCGAACTCATGTTCAAGCACGTTGGCAGCTATGACCGACCTCGTGCCCTCGTCTTTAGGTGGTTGTCGACGCTTTGGACGAGCTCTGAAGGCCGCCTGCCGCATCAGTCGCTCGACGCAATGCAACCCGCAGGAATAGCCCTCTTCAAGAAGATCGTGGCGGACCCGCCGCGCGCCGTAGGTTCGGTCCGATCGCAGAAAGCTCGCACGGATCGCCGCCGAAAGCTCTTCGTCGCGGATCGACCGGTCGCTGCGCGGTCGCGTCAGCCAGGCATGGAAGCCGCTTCGTGACACACCGAGCGCATCACACATCCAACTCACTGGCCAGAACCCTCGGTGCTTCGCCACAAACCCAAACATCACAGCTGGTCCTTGGCGAAGTAGGCGTTCGACCATTGCCCTCGGACCAATGGCGGAAAATGGTCTCACCCTTTTTTAGGATGTCGCGCTCCGCCTTCAGTTTGGACACTTCGCGCCGCAGACTTCTGAGCTCCTCTTGCTCTGGCGTCAGTCGGCCATTTCCCGGAAGTGCCGCCGGACCATCAGCCTCAGAAGCACGCACCCATCTCCGAAGTACCGTGGCATATATTCCAAGGTCCCTAGAGGCTTGCGCTGCGCTCACACCTCGTTGCTTCACCAAATCCACCGCCTCTTGCTTGAACTCGCGGCTGAACATTCTTCTCGTCATTTAGATTCTCCAGTTTCATAAACACCTTATCTCGGTGTCCACGAAACTGGCAGCAGGCCAGGTCGTACCATCACCCAAATTGTTATGCTCATTGCATGTTCGACGCAGGCCGCTGAAAGGTTTGTAGCAACGCCTACCCTGAGACGGCCCAACTCACAGTACTGTAGTCGGTTTCAAGATCGACAGCGATGTTGGCCAACGAGGGCAGGAACATGTTGAGCGACATGGGCGAAAACCCTGTCAACAGGATCAACGTGATCAAATGCGGAGGTGTTCTTGTGCGGTTCATCTCGGTTCTCTGAGCCCTAAAAGCAAAGAAGCCCCCGAGGATGTCGGGGGCGCATGGAAACGGATATGGAAAACCTTATCGGACCATGCAGCTCTTGCTTACTACGACGACGAAATTAAGAGGCATGATCTCTCTCCTTGTCCGAAGACTAGTAAGTTTGGCGGCGGCAGGCAACAAGCAAAGCTGCCCTTCATACCGAGCGCAGCATTTTTCACATTGGGCTCAGGGTCCGCATTTGCCGCAGTTTGAATGAACGACGGCTTCAGCGAACAGATATGCCTTCTCGAGCACAACCGCCTGGTAAGACGCGGCGCTGTGGGTCACGGTCACCGGAGAACTCTTCCGCTACTCGGTCGTTGGTCAGCGGTCGGACAATCGGTGGATACGTTGGCGAAAGCACTCGTTACTCTGAGTACAGTAGCGAGCAGGAAAACCGCAGTCCGATAGTTATAACACTTTTTTACAACATGGCCGGACGGCTATGCGCAAACCCATGGAAAAAATAGGCTAAATTAGAACTACCTGTTCCATCCATCATCGGCGCGACGGATAGTTTCGCTGCCACAGCGGCTGCGTTATAGGGCATTCTGGGCTCTCCTGTGGTCCGCGATCGGGTTTTCGGGACCATGCTGCACACTTACTTACACCGGTTAAGGCAGTCTAGCCCCCAGGTACGAAGACAGGCTATGGGCGGGGATTGGGGGCAACTGGGCGTGTTCGTTTGGCGTTCTGTGTTTCATCGGGTCGAGTGAGCAGCTCACTCCGGAAGATCAAGTTCCTCAACAATTGCGTCAAGCGTTTCGGCCCGCTGTTTTACGGCGACAGGGTTCTTTCCCACATATGCTATCGCAACCAGCCGTAACATAGACACGACAGTCGCATGGGTATTCAGCATCCCATAGCTCGCAACGTGACAAGCCAGGACAGTTTCAGAAAAGCGCTCTGCTTGTGCCTGATAGCGATGGTCCGTAATCGTGATGATCCGAAGCCGTGATGTTCGCGCATAGGCCAAGAGCGAGCGCAACAGCTTTGGACGTGTCTCTAACGTAACAAGGACAAGTGCATCACGCGGGCCCATCATCGCCAAATCGCTTGCCCAGTCTTGCCCTGCACCATCAAGATAATGAACATCATGGCGCAATCGCGAGAACAGCGTTTTCCCAATGCGTGCGACACCATCTTCAGCACCAAATCCCAAAAACCAGACACGTGGCGCGGTTGAAAGGACTTCAGCAACCTCTGGCAACCGGTCCGAGCGCAGCTCTTCGAATCACACACGGGATTGATGAGGCCGTTTTTCTGGCCGACCGCGTTGCCGTGATGCACGCAAACCCCGGCCGCATTGTCGAAATCATCGATGTGCCTTTTACACGCCCCCGTCATCCAGACCTCTTCTCAGATCCGGCCTTCCATGCTTTGACAGATCGTATCGCATCGGTGCTGCATGGCTAAGGTGCCAACGGGCTTGCGGAATGTTGCGATCTTGCTTCTGATCTGGGAAATCGCGGGCCGCATGGATCTGGTTGCCAGTGGTGCCCTGCCAGGGTTTTCAGAAATCCTGATCAGGTTATGGGAAGACCGCGCAGATTATCCGCGCCATATCTGGGCAACGCTCTATGCGTCCGGTGTTGGTTTTCTGATTGGCAATGCAATTGCGCTGATAGCCGGTGTGGCATTTGCGATGTCGCCAACATTGCTGCGCCTTTTTCGCGGTGTGAATATCGCTGTTTTTGCACTGCCGCCCATCGCGATTGCCCCGATCCTTGTGCTGACTTTATCCGGCATGGCACCTCGCATCGTTCTTGCCGCGCTGGCCGTCTATTTCGTAACCATGACAGCAACTGTCATCGGAATAAGCCAGTCCGACAGTCGGGCCAGTGACGTTGTGAAAGCCTATGGAGGTGGCCGTTGGCGTGTTCTTTGGCTGGTCCAACTTCGCAGTGCCCTGCCCACTATCATTACAGGCTTCCAGATTGCGGCTCCCAACGCCGTATTGGGCGCAATTCTGGCCGAGTTTGGCGGTGGAGGGCGCTGGGGGCTTGGAACCTACCTGCTTGGATCGCTTGGCCGAGGAGAGCCAGACAGGCTTTGGGGCATTGGTCTGATCGCGACCGCTATTGCGGGATTGGGGTACTTGTTCTTTGCATTGATTTCCAGGCGCTTGCTGGGGGTGACGCGCGCTGTGACGTTGAACACCGCCACCCCCATTGGCGCGGCAGTCCCTGCATCACCGTTCAAGCGTGCGCTGATGCTCTTCGGCATTGTGTCACTGCCATTCCTTTTGTGGTGGGCCTTCATAGTATTAACCGGCGTACCTGCGATGATCGCGAAAACACCTTTTGGGGTGATAGACTATCTGTTTTTCGCAAAGACTGCCCCTGTCGCACAAGAAAAGCTCTTGCGGGCATTGTCAGAAACACTTCCCATCACTTTCGCGGGCATGGCGGCTGGCATTGGCTTTGCGTTTCTGCTGGCAATCTCGACACGGCTGTTCCCAAACGCCATTCGCGCATTCATGCCTGTGGCCCTTGTGACGCAAACCATGCCTCTGGTGGCTCTGACCCCGCTATTGGTGCTGATATTCGGGCGCGGCACCTCTTTGACGCTCTGGGTGACAATCTCGGTGACGTTCTTTCCTGCCTTCGTCACGTTGGCGCAAGGGATCGCATTGGTTCCGCGCAGCGCACAAGATTTGCCGCGCGCCTATGGTGCATCTGTTTGGCAGGAAATGCGGCTGGTGACGATCCCGGCCTCCCTGCCCTATCTGTTCGCAGCGACACGCCTGACTGTCCCGCGCGCCTTGCTTGGGGTCATGATCGCAGAATGGCTGGCCACTGGGCGCGGGCTTGGCAACTTGCTGAACCAATCCCGCGGCTACCTGGACTTTGGCATGATCTGGACCGTTGCCTCTGTTTCGGTGCTCTTGTCGGTCATTCTGTATCAACTCGTTGTTGTGATCGAACGGAAAACCCTGCACCGGTTGGGCATGCAAACCGCAGAATAGCGCAAACGATGATGGCCTGCCAAATGAGCTAAATTGCCATTCATACGTTGCGTCTCATCTGGAAAAACAGAAACAAAACAAACTGACGCGGCCAGCGGGCAAGATCGAACCAAACAGCAATGCTTGAGCTTAGCATCGCCTAAAACGCAATCGGGCTGATCGTATTCCGCCCAATTATTAGACGCCCCACCTTCAAACTCTGCTGTTTGACCTGTTGAGGCTTGGTGTACCAGGTTTTGATGAGTCAGCGTTAAGTCAGCGCAAAGCGGTGGGGCGAACCTCCTCCCCGATATCCGCCTGACTGCTTTAACGGTTGGCGTGCCGAAACTGTCACAAGCGAAGTGACTGGGTCGTGCACATTATCAAATGACCCGAACTCCTACGCTTGTGTCCTGACAGAGAGGACATAAAATGTGTGAAAGATGCGGAAATACCTATCATAAAATCCAGGAAGCCAGCCGTCGTGGTTTTTTGAAAGGCGGTGCGGCTGCGGCTGCAAGCCTTGCATTGCCTGCGGGGCTGATGGCGCCTCGGCTTGCCGCTGCGCAAGGGATGACAACGATCAAGGCAACCCATGGTGGCGGCCTTTGTAACCTTGGTATTTTTCTGGCTAAGGAACGCAAACTGGCCGAAGCGGATGGCGTCGAGCTTGATTTCGTCGTGACGCCGACAACCACGGATGTGGTGACGTTGTTTGGCGCTGGTATGGTCGATGTTTCGGTCATTCCCTATTCCAACTTCATCACTCTGGTCGATGCAGGCGCGCCAGTGCAGATTGTCGCCGGTGCAGGTGTCGAAGGGTGCATTCTCATCGGATCCGAGGGCATATCATCGCCTGCCGATCTGAAAGGCAAAACCATCGGGACATTCCAGGCGGATACGCTGGAGGTGCTGCCCTATGACTACATGACCTCTGCGGGCATGGCATTTGCCGACGCTGAAATCAAATATTTCAACACATCGCCGGAACTGGCTGCGGCCTTCATCAACGGCGCAATTGATGCGGTCAGCCATATCGAACCCTACGCAACGCAGTGTCTGCAAGAACGTGCCGGAGCAAGCATCCTGACCGATGGCCTGGACCTTTACGGTGCGGGCTATTCCGATTGTGTGCTTGCAGCTCGCACGCCGCTTCTGGAAGAAAACCCAGAAGCTGTCAAAGCCGTGATCAAGGCGATGATGACCGCGCAGTTGCAATCCGAGCAAGACACAGCCGCAGCACTGGCTGAAACGCAGGGCACTTACTACAAGACATCGCTGGAAGCCCTGACACTGGCCCAGTCGCGCCAGCCTGTCATGATCGACCAACGCAACAACTCGGACTTCTTTGTCGAGCGTTCCGTGTCGATGCAGAAAATGGGCTACGTCAAGGACACGCTGCCCGATACGGCGGTGAACTGGACGTTACTGGAAGAGGTGATCGCCGCAAATGCAGACCTCTACGACAGCCTGAAGCTGAAAACAGCGTAAGGCGGCACCAATGACCGACGAAACTCTTCAAACGCCACTGGTGGCAAACAGGCAGGAAAGTTTTGGCAAGCGTCTGCTGCGGCGCATGGAACCTGTGCTCTGGGTCATGGCATCTCTGTCGATTTTCGTCGGGTTTTGGGAGTTTGCCTGGTGGCGGGGGTGGGCCAATCCGCTTCTGCTTCCGCCCCCGCATATTTTCCTGGCAAACCTGCCGGATCAGTTTCGGTTCTTTGATCCAGGCGGCACACGGGCCGGAGCCCTGGCGACGGGCGGCTCAATATTCTCTGTCCTTGGTGTGATCGCATGGTCATCCCTCAGGGTGACGGTGGGGCTGGCGCTGGGTTTCATGCTGTCGCTCGCCATTGGGATCGGCATTCGGTATTTCCGGATTTTTGGCAAACTGGTGCTGCCGCTGGTCACGATGCTCGCCCCGATTTCTCCTGTCGCGTGGTTGCCGGTTGCCGTGTTCATATTTGGCATCGGAAACCCACCTGCAATCTTTCTTGTCTTCATCGCCATCTTCTTCATCATGACACTGGCAACACTGTCGCAGATCGACAATGTTCCTGTTCACTACATTCAGCTTGCGCGGATCATGGGCTGCAACAAGCGCCAGATTTACCGCCATGTGATCCTGCCGGCCATTCTGCCTGAATTATTCGTGACACTGCGCATGAACCTTTTTGCCGCGTGGATGGTCGTGCTGATTGCCGAAGCAGTGGGTGTTGGCTCTGGCCTCGGGCAGGTCACCATGATGGCGCGTAACACGTTCAACGCGAGCCTTGTGTTCTTCACCATGACGCTGATTGGGCTGACGGGCTTCGCCTTTGATCAGACCCTTCGCTACATCCAGCGCAAAGTGCTTTGGTGGGTCGGACCCTCAAATGTAGGAGGGCTGTAACATGACCCTGGGCCTCAAAATCACGAATGTTTCAAAAACATGGAATCCGGACGGGCCAGATCCGGTACCGGCTGTGCGCAACCTGACGCTGGACGTTGCTTTGGGCGAATTCGTTGTCCTTCTCGGTCCTTCGGGCTGCGGAAAAAGCTCGCTTTTATACATCGTTGCTGGGTTGGAAGACGCAACCGATGGGAGCGTGACATTCGACGGACTTAGAGTGACCGAACCCTCGCCCGAACGCAGCCTGATCTTTCAGGAAGCCTCGCTTTATCCATGGCTGACCGTGCAGGACAACATCACGTTCGGTCTGAAAATCGCCGGTCTAAGCCCGAAAAAGCAGCACGAGGCGGCAGAGCGCCTGCTGCAGCTTGTCGGCCTTGTCGGTGCAGGCGACCGTCGCCCCCATGAACTGTCCGGTGGGATGCGCCAACGCGCGGCGCTGGCCCGCGCGTTGGCGATGAAGCCGAAAGTGCTGTTGATGGACGAACCTTTTGCCGCGCTCGACGTCCAGACGCGCGCCCGCATGCAAGGCCATCTGCTCAACATCTGGGAGAGTTCAAAGGCCTCGGTCCTGCTCGTGACACACTCTATTGACGAGGCGCTCGCACTTGCGGACCGTGTCGTTGTCTTCACCGCCCGCCCCGGCCAGATCAAAGCCGAGATCCCCATCACCGCGCCGCGTCCACGCGACATGCGCAGCCCCGAAATGATCGAACTCGCCCGCCAATGCGAAGCACTTTTGGGCGAAGAAGTCGAAAAATCCTTTAAAGAGCAGGAACTGACATGAGCGTCGAAATCATCACCGCGCGCTGGATTGTCACGGGCGTATCCAAGGATGACACGGCTGAGATGATTGAGGGTGCCGGTCTTGCCCACGAGGATGGCGAGGTGCTTGCCGTGGGTCCATCCACCAAGATCAAGGCCGCCTACCCCGATGCGCCTGTGACTGACCACCCAAATCACCTGATCATGCCCGGGCTGGTCAACAGCCATCACCATATCGGGCTGACCCCACTGCAACTGGGCGCGCCGGATGAGCCGCTGGAAATCTGGTTCGCCGCACGGCTGGCGATGCGCAAGATCGACCCCTATCTGGATACGCTGTTCTCGGCCTTCGAGATGATCGCCTCGGGTGTAACCACCGTGCAGCATATTCAGGGCTGGGCCGTGGGCAACCTGGAACAGGTCACGGCGTCGGCGAGTGGTGTGCTCAGGGCCTATGACGATATCGGCATGCGGGTGTCCTACTGTTATGCCGTGCGCGAGCAAAACCGGTTTGTCTATGAGGCGGACGAGGAGTTCTGCAAACGTCTGCCCTCTGATGTCGCCAAGGTCATGGCAGCGCATTTCAAAAAGCTGACCATGCCATTTGACGAGTATTTGCAGCTGTTTGACGCGCTGACCGCGCAGCAGACTACCCAGCGGGCGCGTATACAGCTGGCCCCTGCCAATCTGCACTGGATGACAGACGATGGTTTGCTTGCCTTGCAGGATAAATCCAAATCGGCTGGCGTGCCAATGCATATGCACTTGCTCGAAACCGCTTATCAAAAAGAATATGCCTTCCAGCGCACCGGAACAACGGCCGTCAGGCATCTGGAAAAGCTGGGGCTTTTAGGCCCACACATGACGCTTGGCCACGGGGTCTGGATGACCGAGGAAGACATCGAAATTTGTTCAGGCACAGGCACCTGTATCTGTCACAACTGTTCGTCCAATTTCCGCCTCCGCTCAGGCGTACTGCCTTTGATGGAGTTGCAAAAACGCGGCATGACAGTGGGCATGGGCATGGACGAGGCTGGCATCAACGATGATCGCGACATGTTACAGGAAATGCGCATGGCTTTGACCGTGCACCGCGTGCCGGGCATGGACCGTGCGGATGTGCCATCGCCCGCACAGGTGTTGCGCATGGCCAGTGAGCATGGCGCCATGACCACCGCCTTTGGCGCGACGATCGGGCGATTGGATCCGGGCCGCAGGATGGACGCGGTCATTCTGGATTACGACAGCGCCACCTACCCGTTCCAGGACCCGGACATCGCCCCGCTGGATGCATTGATTCACCGGGCCAAGACCAAGGACGTCAAAGCCGTCATGATCGAAGGACGCGTCGTTTACGAGGATGGCCGGTTCACCATGATCGACCGCGAGGCCGTCATGGCACAAATTGCAGAAGCCCTGTCTTCGCCACGCGACAATGACGAACAGGAACGCCATTGGTTGCGCGAGCAGGTCATGCCTGTCGTCGAGGATTTCTACCACGAGTATCTGCGGAACACTGCAACACGGACGCCATTCTACAAGAGCTCTTCCTCCACATGACGGGCATGATGTTCCGGAACGTTCGGCTTTTTGATCTTGAGAGATCGGAAGGCATGTCGCCAGCCTGCGACCTGCGCGTCAAAGGGGGAAAGGTCGCACAGATCGGCCCTGACCTCACCCCGGAACCGGACGAAGAGATCATCGAAGGCCATGTGAATCTTTTGATGCCCGGCCTGATCAACGGCCATTTTCATTCGGCGGTGAACCATATGAAAGGGCGGTTGCCGTCGCTGCCGCTGGAAGTGTTCATGTTGTATGAGTGCCCCGAACTGGAAGTGCTGCGCCCGACCCCGCGTGAGGCTTACTTGCGCACGATGCTGGGATGTATCGAAATGCTCCGTTCTGGCACCACCAGTGTGCAGGACGATTGCTTTTTTGTGCCAGCCCCAGAACCCGAGATCATCGACGCTGTTGCACAGGCATACACCGATAGCGGAATGCGCGCACGGCTTGCCTTGGACCAACCAGAGCTGAGCGAATTGGAGAAGCTCCCTTTTCTGCGCGACATCCTGCCCGATGATTTGCGGCACGAACTCTCTGTCCCGACCGGCGCGCCCGCCAGCGCACTTCTTGAAAGCTACGCGCATCTGATCGACACATGGCATGACACCTCAGACGGACGCATCAAGGCCGCGGTCTCATGCTCTGCGCCACAGCGCGTTTCGCCTGACTATTTCGCGCAGTTGGACGATCTGAGTATCCGCAATGACCTGCCATTCTATGCCCATATGCTAGAAACGCGGCTTCAGCGGGTGTTCGGAGAGGTCTGCCTGAGCGGTCGCTCGCTGGTACGCTACACCCACGATCTGGGGCTTTTGAGCGACCGGATGAATGTCATACATGCGATTTGGGTAGATGATCCGGATCTTGACCTGCTGGCCGCATCCGGTGCTTCAGTTGCGCATAACCCAAATTCTAATCTGCGCCTTGGCAGTGGCGTTATGCGCTGGCGCGCCATACAGGATCGCAAGATTCCTGTCTGCCTTGGTGTCGACGAAGCCATTGCGGATGACGCGATCAATATGTGGTCCGTGATGAAGACAGCTGCATCGCTTCACACGCTTAGCGATTGGGACTACGAGCGCTGGCCCCAGGCAGTCGAAGTTTTGAATGCCGCAACCCAGGGCGGTGGAACAGCTATGCGTGAGCCGGGACTTGGCACTATGGCGATTGGCGCGCCAGCAGATCTGATCCTGATCGACCTGAAAGCACTCCCGTTCGTGCCGCTCAATAACTTGCCAAGGCAATTGGTGCATTGCGAGTTGGGGCAATCTGTAAGGCTCACAATGGTGGCCGGACGTGTGGTCACCCGGAACGGACGATTGCAAACCGTGGACGAAGACGCGATCCTGGCCGAAGCCTCGGCCGTTTTCGCCGGCAAGCAAAACGCGATGAATCTGGCGGACAAACGGGTCGAAAAATTCCTGCCCTATTACCGTGAAATGTACCTGCGTGCCGGACAATATGACCTGCCCGTGGAACGCAGGATAGATCATTTAGCCCGATGAAGGGGATTGACGCAGACTTGGCTTGCCTGCATGTGGCGGGCTTTATGCTGTTGGTGCGAGCTCATGTCCAAAGGACCCGATACGAAATCCGAGCATGCGACAACGGGTGCCGAAAACGTTGCAGCGATTTTGCGCGACCGTATCGTCAAGGGCGAATTGGCGCCCCTGGATCGCATTGTGGAACGGCGTCTGTCTGCGGAACTCATGGTATCGCGCACCCCTATCCGCGAAGCACTCAAGCTGCTTGAGGCCGACGGCCTGATCGAGATCAATCTGCACCGGGGCGCAATCGTCTCTGAATACCGGCCCGAAGAAGCTCTCTTGCTTTTTGATGTCATCGCCAGTCTGGAGGCCCTCGCGGCCCGGCGGGTCACCGAGACAATGACGGCTGATGTGCTGCGCCAACTGGAAGATTTGCACGGAACAATGCTGGACCACCACAGGGCTGGACGAACGAACGACTATTTCGATATGAACACCGTCATTCACGACTTCATCATAAAAAGCTGTGCAAATCCTGTTCTGATCGCGACCCACCAAAGACTCATGATCCGGGCACGACGGGGTCGGTTCCTGGCGATCATGAAACCAGAACGGCTTGAGCAGGCAGTTGCCGAGCATGAAGACCTGATGCAGGCGTTTCGGGATGGCAATGCGCAGCAAGCCTCTGAGGTGTGGGAAACGCACCTGCGTCACACCGGAGAAACGATTACAGAGGTTCTGACGTCTCAGTCAGTTTCCTGAGAGTCTTCTCGCCAGCACTTTTGTGAAATTTAGCCTAAAATTCTATCACTGTAGTAAAACTGCGGCCTCCCTAACGTAAAATTTGAGACACCCGGAAAATGGCATGCCATTTTTTTGTGACGACAGAAAAAGCACAGGGGGCTGAAAATGCAACGGTTGACACAAGCAGGAATGACACGTCGATCCATGTTGAAAGGATCGGCATATACGGCACTTGGAACACTCGCCGCACCAGGTATTCTGCACGCTCAAACCACGGAACTGGTGATCGGTTGCGCAGGATCGCACACCGCATGGATGGAGCAGATCGTCGTGCCACACATGAAAGACGCCATCGGTGCGGATATCCTTTTTGAGGGGACCAAGTCTTCGGTCAACCTCGAGAAAATGTCCTCGAACAAAGACGCGCCCTATCTGTCGGTTGTCCAGATGGACGATCCGGTCATGATCCAGGCGGTCGAGGCCGATCTGTTGACGCCGATCACATCAGGCCCTGTGCCAAATATGTCGGATCTGCGCCCTGATGCGGTGCATATGGATGGCATGTGGTGCAACTACGTCCAACCCTGGGCGGGCGTTGCCTATAACACCGACTTCAAATCCGGAGGCGTTGCATCATGGGAAGACCTCTGGGCACCAGAGGCCAGGGGCCAGTTGATCATCCCGTCCCTGCAAAACACCGAAGGTATGTGGACCTTGTTCATGTCAGCGATGCTCGGCTCTGGAAAGCCATTCTCGGAAGCGCAATATGAAATCGACGCGGCTTTTGAGAAGCTGGAGGAACTGAAACCCAACCTTTTGTCCGTCTACACAACGATGAGCCAGGCGTTCAACCTGCTTGAACAAGCCGAAATCACCATGCTCGCGGGCAATTTCTCGTCCTACACGCTGCCACGCAAAGCGACGGGCGTTCCTGTGGATCTGGCCGCTCCGTCCGAGGGCATCTTTGCCATGCCATCCGGCATCTGCCTTGTCAAAGGCGGTCCAAACGCGGAACTGGCCGAAGCCTACGTTAACGAAATGCTTGGACCAGACATGCAAGCCGCCATTGCCGACTTCGCCACCTCTGTTCCTGCCAACACCACCGTGAGCGCGGGTGCCATTATTCCAGATGGCGTGCCCATTTACGCCCCCGACTGGGCATTCGTCGCCGCCAACCGTCGTGCATGGATCGAACGTTTCGACAAGTTGATGGCGATCTGACCAATGGCACCCCCCGCACCGCGGGACATGGGCGACAGCAAATACCTGGACGTCACTGCCGTTGGCAAGGCGTTCAAGGGCACCTCTGTCATGTCTGGTATGGATTTTCGCGTAGGGCGAGGAGAGCTGGTGTCTCTTCTCGGGCCGTCCGGTTGTGGCAAGACAACCCTGCTGCGCATCATTGCGGGGCTGACCACAGCCGACAGCGGTGAGGTTCTGCTCGACGGGCGCGCGATCACATCCGCACCAGCCCATAAACGCAATATCTCAGTTGTCTTTCAAAGCTACGCGTTGTTCCCGCATCTGACGGTCGCCGAAAACGTCGCCTTTGGTCTGCGGGCACGTGGGCACGCAAAGACCGATTGCGGCCCCAAAGTGGCCGAGGCCCTTGCCCTGGTGCGTATGAGCGATTTTGCCGAACGCAAGGTTGCAGCGTTGTCGGGGGGGCAACAACAACGTGTTGCCGTCGCAAGGGCTCTGATCGTCGATCCTGTTCTTTTGCTATTGGACGAACCCTTTTCCGCGCTGGATCGCAAACTGCGTGAGACCATGCAGGTCGAATTGAAAACCTTGCTGCGCGACCGCAACATGACCGCGATTTTTGTGACCCATGATCAAGATGAGGCGATGGGCGTCTCGGACCGTATTGCGGTCATGAACGCGGGCCAGATTGAACAATTTGCAACACCATCAGAGCTTTATGCGCGCCCGGCCAGTGCCTTTGTCATGGATTTCGTTGGCCTGTCGACGCGCCTGAACGGAGAGGTGATCGAAAGTACCGAAAACCGCTCAACCATTCGCAGCGCATACGGGACCGTCCACGCCCCCGGCACATTCGTCCCCGGCACCGAAGTCACTATCGGTGTGCGGCCAGAGTTGGTTAAAACCCGCGCCGCTGAAAACACACTCCGCGTCACTTTGGCGGACGCCATGGTGCTGGGCTCCAAAACACAACTGCATGGACGCGCCGAAGCCGGCGACTGCCTGCTTTGCGAAGTGCCCGGAATGAACTCGGATTATGCGCCCGGCGATACGGTGACATTTGGCTGGGACGTCGCAGATACGCTTGTCTACGAGACGGGCACATGACCGGCCGCGCAGAACGCATCGGCCTTCTGGCTTTACCCGGTCTTAGCTTTCTGGCCGTCATCTACGCGCTGCCGCTGTTTATGCTGCTGCTGAAATCAGTCCAGATTGACGGCCAGTTCTCGTTCGCGGAATACGTTGCTTTTTTCAGCGACAGCTACAATCTGTCGGTCCTGTGGCGGACGTTGCGCGTGGCGCTGCTGACCACGGGGCTGGCGCTGATCATCGCCTACCCTACCGCCATCATCATGGCCCGCGCAAAGGGCTTTTGGCTGTCCGTCTTTCTGGTCGCTATGGTTCTGCCAATGTCCGTGGGCGTGGTCGTAAAGGCCTTTGCCTGGACGATCCTGTTTCGCACGCGCGGCGTGCTGAACGACACGCTGATGTCGCTGGGCATTACCGACGCGCCTATTCGGATGCTGTTCACGGAAACCGCGCTGATCATTGGCGCGGCAAATGTCTTTCTGCCCTTTATGGTGCTCCCAATCTACGCCGTGCTCCGCCAGATGGACAGCCGCCTCCCCGAGGCCGCGGCCTCGCTTGGGGCAACACCTGTGTTCCGCTTTATGAACGTCACCTTTCCGCTTAGCCTGCCGGGCGTGGTCGCTGGCTGCGCCTTTACCTTCAGCCTCGCGATTTCGATGTATGTGATCCCATCACTTATCGTGGGCGAACGCCAGCAAACACTGTCCATGCTGACGGCGCGGTCGTTCCTGTATCTGCGCAACGAAGCATTGGGGGCTACGATTTCCTCCATCCTGCTGTTGATCGCGATCTCAGTGGTTCTGACCTCAAGCTGGGCGGCAAACCGTTTGGGGGCGCGGCAATGACCGGAACGGACCGCCTTGCACTGGCCCTCAGTTGGGTCGTCGCGCTTGGCTGTGTGATCTTCCTGATGCTGCCCATCGTCATCACATTGGCTGCGTCCTTTACATCCTCGGCAGTCTACACCCTGCCCCCGCCCGAATGGTCGCTGCGCTGGTATCAATCACTTGAGCGCCGATCCGGCCTGTGGGAGGCCGTCACCCTGTCGCTGAACCTTGCGGTGGTCTCGACGGCCATTTCACTGATCCTTGGTACACTGGCGGCCATCGCTGTTACCCGAGGCTCTTTCCGCGGACGCGAGGCCATTGCGACCTTTACGGTGTCACCGCTCATGATGCCCGGGCTGGTGGTGGGTGTCGCCTTACTTCAGTTCTTCCGCGAAATAGGGCTGCGCGACGCTTACGTCTCGCTCCTTCTGGGTCATATCGTGATCACATTGCCTTTTGTGATGCGCACGCTGCTGGCCTCGATGGCCGCGTTTGATTTCAGCCTTGTCGATGCAGCGCGGACCCTTGGCCTGAGCTACCCGCGGGCCATTTTTCAAGTACTCGTGCCCAACCTTGCCCCAGCTTATCTGACGGGAGGTTTATTCGCCTTTCTGGCGTCGATGGACAATTATCCGATTTCGATTTTCCTCACAGATGCACGCAACAAAACACTGCCCATCAAAATGTTGCAGTACCTCGAGGAACAGCCCGACCCCTCACTGGCCGCCATCTCTTCGGGGCTGATCCTGCTCGCCTGTATTGTTCTGGTGATCGGGTCACGCACCGTCGGTCTGAACAGGATGATCCAGGGATGAGCCGGGACCTGCGCGGATACTGGGGCGCTGAGCCCGTCCCTTGCTGGCCAAACGGAGCGCGGCTGGCCGTCTCCTTCGTCGTCAATATCGAGGAAGGCGCAGAGCTGTCGATCGCCGCAGGAGATGAGCGCAACGAAAGTCGCTATGAGGCTGTCGAAGAGGTCAAAGGTGCGCCGGACCCCTGTATGGAAAGCCACTTTGGCTATGGCCCCCGACAAGGGTATCGGCGGATCGTGGACGCCCTGGCCGCGCATAACGCAAAGGCATCCTTTTCCACCTGCGGACGCGCCGCAGAGGCAACCCCGTGGTTAATCCGGGACGCTGTGGAGCGTGGCCACGAGGTGTCTTGCCACGGTTGGCGTTGGGAGACCCATGCAGGCATGGCTGAGGCGCATGAGCGCGAGATTATTGCCCGCACCCATGCATCTATCGCACGGATCGCCAGGGTCGCGCCCGTTGGCTGGCACACCCGGTCGGCCACCTCGCCACAAACCCGCGACCTGCTGAAGGAACATGGCGGGTTTAGCTATGACAGTAACGCCTATGACGATGACATTCCTTACATGGATGGCACTCACGTCGTACTGCCCTATGCCTTTGACACCAATGACATGCGCTTCTCTCCCGGCGGTGGCTTCGTGCAGGCGCGGGACTTTTCCGACTACGTGATCGCAGGGTTCGACCGGCTTTATGCCGAAGGCGGAAAAGCCGCGCGCATGATGTCCATCGGATTGCACACCCGTATCATCGGACGCCCTGCCCGCATTGGCGCGCTGGAGGCTGTTCTGACCCACATCACCGCTCACAAGGACGTCTGGATCGCCCCCCGCCGCGACATCGCCGCCTGTTGGGCGAAGCATCATGGAGATGCGGAATGAGCCTGCTGGATGGCCCTATCTCTGCTCTCGTCAGTGCCGTTCAGGAGGTCAAAGCGACCCCGTCCGAACTGACGGACGAAGCACTGGCCCGAGCCGAGGCACGAAACCCGGCAATTAACGCCATCTGTCAGATGAACCCGCAAGCTCGGGCGGAGGCATCGCGCGTCGCCGCGCGGTTACAGGCTGGAGAGACCCTGCCGCTGGCGGGTGTTCCGGTCCTGATAAAGGACAACATTTGGGTAAAAGGGCTGCGTAGTACTCAAGGCTCAAAGCTCTTCACCGATCATATCGCCCCTGAAGATGCCGAAGCAGTCAAGCGTCTGCGCATGGCGGGTGCTGTGATTATCGGGGTTGCGACATGCTCCGAATTCGCCTGCAAAGGGGCAACCGTTTCGCCCCTTTATGGGATCACGCGCAATCCTGTGAACCCGAGCCTGACGGCGGGTGGGTCTTCGGGCGGGTCCGTCGCTGCGGTGGCTGCCGGGATTGTGCCCTTGGCGCTTGGCACCGATGCGGGCGGATCATCGCGCCGGCCCCCTGCCCATACGGGCCTGTGCGGATTGAAGCCCACGCAAGACCTGATCCCCTATGGCCCCGGCTTTGACGAACCGGTCTGGGGTATCTCGGTCATCTGCCCGATCGCCCGCCGGATAGAGGATGTATCGCTCGCAATGCGCGTGCTTGGCAGGCTGGAGCCCGTGTCGCCCACGCCGCTTGAAATCGCCGTCTCGGAGGATTTTGGCACCGGTCAGCAATTGGACACCGATGTCAAAGCGAACTTCGAAGCTGTGATCACAGCGATGAAATCTGCTGGCGTTCAGGTCGCGCAAGCTCAGATCAACTGGCCCAATGACATCAAGGGGCACGATATCCAACCTCTGCAATATGCGGGTCTTGCGCAGATGTATGGCGATGTCTGGCGCAAAACGCCCGACCTGTTTGATCCAGCTGTTGCCGGGCAAATCGAAACAGGTCTTTCGCTGAGTGGAGTTGAGGTCGCGGCGGCGCATCAGGCCTCGCACCAGATGCGCCAGACCCTGCGCGCTGAGCTGGATCGATACGGAGTGATCGCAACGCCGACAACGCCCTGTGCGGCATGGCCTGCAGAAATGGACGCGCCGACCGAGATTGGCGGTCGACCCGCCCAACCTCGCGACCACGCTGCTTTTACGCCGCAAATCAACCACGCTGGCGTGCCTGCTTTATCCCTTCCCTGCGGGTCGGACTCTCAAGGCCGGCCGCTGGGGCTGCAACTGATCTCACAAACAGGCCGAGACGCAGCGCTCATTGCCCTGGCGCAGCAGTTGGAACCGATCCTAAAGGAGATCACGTGACGTGCGCCTTCTGCTGATAAATCCAAACATGACCGAAAGCATGACGCAGATCATGATGGATGTAGCACGCCAGACTGCTGGGCCAGAGGTCGAGATCGTGCCCCTGACCGCCACGTCCGGCTTTCCCTACATTGCGTCTCTTGCCGAGGCGCAGATTGCGGGTGCCAATGTGCTCGAGACGATTGCCGCACACCGCAACGATGTGGACGCCGTAATCATCGCAGCTTTTGGTGATCCTGGTCTTGCCGCCGCGCGCGAGCTGTTTGATCTGCCGATTGTCGGCATGGCCGAGGCCGCGGTGATGTCCGCGGCTATGCTGGGGGAGCGGTTTTCGGTCGTAACCTTCTCGCCACATATGGCGGGTTGGTACGACGCCAGTATCCGGCAGACGGGGTTGGGCGCACGGTTTACCGGTGTGCGATGCCCCAAGGCACCGCCGGAAACGGTGAATAATGTGGCCGAGGTGCTGCGGAGCGACCTGATTGGGCTCGCCAGGGAAGCGACAGCAACGGACGGCGCTGCTGTGGTGATCCTTGGGGGCGCACCTTTGGCAGGGCTTGCCCCGCAGATCGCAGATGAGACACCCGGAATTCTGGTCGATCCGATTGCCGCAGCGACAGTTCAGGCAATGGCATTGTCGCGCCTCTCACCCAGTTATCGAAATCGCACAGCTCGCCCCGCTGCTAAGACCTCTACCGGGCTTGGGGCTGATTTGAGTGCCGTTATCGCAGGAGAAATCGCATGAGCCATGACACTGTTATCACCGGCGCGCGTGTCGTCAGCGCAAGCGGCACGACACACTGCGACATCGGGATCACCGATGGCAAGATCGCAACACTTGGCAGCAGCTTGAAAGGCGCAGAATCCATCGAGGCCGGAGGTCTCATCGCCCTGCCTGGCGGGATTGACAGCCATGTGCACATCTCCCAACCCTCAGGCCCCGGAATCGAAATGGCCGATGATTTCACATCCGGCACCCGCAGTGCTGCCTGCGGCGGCAATACGACAATCCTGCCTTTCTGTCTGCCCGAAGAAGGCCAAACTCTGCGCGAGGCTGTGGCCGCTTATCGCGCCAGGGCGGATGGCAACTGCATGACGGACGTGTCCTTTCACCTTATCGTCAGGGAAACCGATCCGGTGACACTCGGGCAGGACCTGCCAGCGCTTATTCAAGCGGGATACACCAGTTTCAAGGTGTTCATGACCTATGCAGGCCTGGCCTTGTCGGACCGGCAAATCCTTGAAGTCATGGCCGTGGCCAAAGAACAGGGCGCGATGGTCATGGTTCATGCCGAAAACGAAGACGCAATAGAATTCCTGCGTGACAGGGCCGAGCGCGCAGGAGAGACCGGCCCTTTTCACCACGCGACCACGCGTCCTGTTCCGGTCGAGCGCGAAGCGACCCATCGCGCGATCTCGCTGGCCGAAATTGCGGGCGTACCCCTGACCATCGTTCACGTCTCCAACGGCGAGGCAACAGAAGAGATCATGCGCGCCCGTCAACGCGGCCTGACCGTCTTTGCCGAGACCTGCCCACAATACATCACGCTGACCGCATCCGATCTTGATCGCGACGGGTTCGATGGGGCGAAATACGTCTGCTCCCCGCCGCCCCGCACAGTCGAAGAATGGCCCAAAATCTGGGCCGGGATTGAACAGGGCACGTTTGACCTGTTTTCGTCCGATCACTGCCCGTTCCGCTTCAATGATCCTGCCGGCAAAGACGCGCCAGGCGCACGCAAGACGTTCCGCAACATTCCCAATGGCATTCCCGGTGTGGAAACGCGCCTGCCGATCCTGTTTTCAGAAGGCGTCGTCAAAGGACGCATATCGTTGGAACGGTTCGCCGCGATCACGGCCACGAACCACGCGCGGCTCTACGGGCTTTATCCCCGCAAAGGCGCGATCATGGTCGGCGCGGATGCCGATATCGCCCTGTGGGATCCTGCATTGCGCAAACCTATCCGCCAGGCCGATCTGCATCACGGCTCGGACTACACGCCATGGGAAGGGTTCGAGGTGACGGGCTGGCCCGTGCGCACGATCCTGCGCGGCAACACCGTCATGTTGGACGGGGCACCTATCGGCAGTCCCAGCGGCACGCATCTGGAACGGGAGGCCCCTGATGTTTTGCTGTAAATCAAGCGGGATCAAGCAAGGTGGCAACCTCTTTGCTTGCGGCGACCAGAGGCTGGACAAGCGGCACATCAACCTGTGGCTCCAGCCGGATTGCGGCCTCGGCCAGCGGTCCGCCCCCGATGATGATCCGCTCTGCCCCGGCATCACGGGCATTCAAACACGCCTGCAACAAAGCCGCGTCCAAAGCGGCCGGATCTGCCAGCAACGCCTCTGGCGCACCAGCGGTCATAAAACTCCCCAGATATGTGCCCGCCGCCCCATGGGCCTGCATCAGCGCGTCAATAGACGGGCCAAGTTGCGCGGTTGTTGTGGTCACGGCAAATGGCGTGCCGTCCTTGGCGGCAGCACGTGCAGCAGCGGCTCCGATTCCTATGACGGGACATGGCAGACGCGCCGCCAGACGCTGCGCACCCGGATCGCCGAAGGCCGCGACAATCACGGCGCGCGCTTCGGGCAAGACAGCCCGGCAAACCTGATCGGCTGCAGCGGCCAGTGCCGAAGGCTCGGTGATCATCGCGGGCGCATCCGCGTTGGTCCATCCCCGCACAGAAGGCAAATGCCGCCGCGTGATGGCAGCCATTGCTTCAGTCGTTTTCTCCGAACTGTTTGGATTGATCACGAGAACAGGTTTCATAAGCAAAGGTATCATCCATGACCGCCGAATTAGCCAGCACGCGATTGGGCATGCTGACGCCTTCCTCTAACACTGTCCTTGAACCGCTGACCGCGGCGATGCTGTCAGGCCTGCCTGACGCATCAGCCCACTTTGCGCGATTTCAGGTGCTGAAAATTTCCATGGAGGATGACGCGCTTGGGCAATTCAGGAACGAGCCGATGCTGGCCGCCGCTGAACTTCTGGCGGATGCCAGGGTGCAATCGATCTGCTGGAATGGCACATCTTCGGGCTGGCGTGGGTTTGACACCGATCACAAGCTGATTACCGAGATCGAAACGCGCACCGGCGTAAAAGCCTGCTCATCAATCCTTGCGATGAACGAATTGCTCGCGAAATTCGCCGCAAAGCGGATCGCATTTGTGACACCCTACCTGCCCGAAATTCAGGACCGCATTCTGGCCAATTACCGCTCTGCAGGGTTTGAAGTGGCCGCAGAACGACACCTTGGCGATCAGGGAAACTTCTCGTTTGCGACCTATTCAGAGGCCGAAATTCTCGATCTGTGCCGCGCCGTGGCCGCCGACAAACCCGACGCCATCACGATCTATTGCACCAACTTCCGAGGGGCGCGGCTTGCCCCCATCATCGAGGCAGAAACGGGCATCCCGGTGCTCGACAGTGTTTCGACCGCGCTTTGGAAATCGATGCAAGTTGCAGGCGACGACCCCAGGCGCATCCAGGGATGGGGGCGCCTGTTTGATGTCTGACCGCGATCTCATCGGCTATGCCGGGTCCCCGCCTCAGATCATCTGGCCTAACGGCGCGCGTGTCGCGGTGTCGGTCGTCGTGAACTTCGAAGAGGGTGCGGAACATCAGGCTGGAGATGGCGATAGCACGTCTGAACGCGTCGGCGAGGTTCTGAGCGTCGTGCCTGACGGACACCGTGATCAGGGCCAGGAACAGATCTTTGCCTATGGAAGCCGGGTCGGGCTTTGGCGATTTCTTGACGCGCTTGAGAGCACGCAAACTCCGACCACATTTTACATGTGCGGCCGTGCGGTAGCACGCAGCCCGCAGCTTGCCCGTGCGATAGCAGACGCCGGGCACGAGGCAGCCTGCCATGGCTGGATCTGGCGGCCACATGCCGACTACCCGGACATTGACGCCGAACGCGCCGATCTCAGACGTGCAACCGACGTGATCGAGACGGCCACCGGACAGCGACCGACCGGCTTCTTCTGCCGGGGCTCGGAAAGCGCATGGACGCGGCAACTTTTGAGCGAACAGGGCTACACCTACACCTCCAATGCCTTTGACGATGATCTTCCCTATCATGAAGGATCGGGTCTGGTAGTCCTGCCCTACAACCTCGACACCAACGATATGAAATTCTTTCATCCCAATGGCTTCACGCGCGCTGTTGAGATGATTGAGTACGTCCGCGACGCGGTCGAGCAATTACTGCAAGAGGCGCAGCAAGGCAGGTCCGCGACCCTGTCGATCGGCTTTCACCTGCGCATCAGCGGGCGGCCAGCACGGTTCCGCGCGGTCACCGAAATCCTCGAATATCTGGCCTCGCTTGAAGGGCAGATTTGGCGGGCACAACGCATCGATATCGCCCGCCACTTTGCCGCGGTTCATCCCCGCGGCCAACACGCAACACAACATGGAGAAGAGATATGAATTTGAAGACCACTATGATGGCCGCCGCACTCACGTTGGCGGCAGCCCCAACGTTTGCAGAAACCTCGATCCGGGCGACCGGACTTGTCTCAACCCACAAATTCCACACTGCGCTGGAACAGGAATTCTATGCGGGCCTCGCAGAAAAGACTGGCATCGATCTTGCCATCAACTTCAACCCGCTCGACGTCGTGGGCGTGGATATGCAGGATACGCTGCGCATGGTCCGCACAGGTGCCTTTGACATCGTGCAAAGCACAGTGGGTGCCGCCGCGCGCGATGACGCGTTTCTGGAAGGTATTGACCTGATTGGCGTCTCCACCTCAATGGAACAGCTTGAAGACGCCATCGAGGCTTTCATGCCCGAACTTGAAAAGCGCGTCGCCGAGAAGTTCAATGCCAAGCCGCTGGCCGTCTGGCCTTACGGTCCACAGGTGTTCTATTGCAACGCCGAAATCGCCAGCCTTGACGACTTCGAAGGGCTCAAGGTGCGCTCTTACACCTCCTCCATGTCTACATTGATAGAGGCCCTGGGCGCGACACCCGTGACCATGAGTTTCAAAGAGGTCTATCCGGCCCTGCAACGCGGCGTCGTCGATTGCGCAATCACGTCACCAACGTCTGGCAACACCGGAAACTGGCCCGAGGTCACAACCCACTTCCTGCCCTTGGGCATCTCGTGGTCAGTAAACGCGCATTTCATCAATCTGGACAAGTGGAACAGCTTTTCCGAAGAGGAAAAAGCCAGGCTGGAAGCCGAATTCGCCGCGTTTGAAGACGCATTCTGGGCACTGGCCAAGGAAAACAACGGCTGGGCCATCGCCTGCAACACCGGCGGAGAGGGCTGTGAGAACTATACCGCCTTCGACATGAAACTGGTCACACCCTCGCCCGACGATCAGGCCAGGGTGACGGCTGCCACGATGGAAAAGGTCCTGCCGGGCTGGGCCGAGAGCTGCAATTCGGGCTTTGCGGATTGCTCGAAAATCTGGAACGCGACCGTGGGTGCCGCACGCGGTATTGAACTGGAATAATGAAACAGGGTGCGCCTTCCCGGGCGCACCCACACAAAGGACCCGACATGCGGATCATTGGAATATTGGGGGGATATGCCTGTCTCGGGTTGTCCTTTCTCATTGTGTTCGAGATTTTTGCGCGCAAACTGTTCAATCACTCGCTACAGGGCGTGGATGAAATCGGCGGCTATGTCGTTGCGGTCACTGGGACCTTCGGCATGGCCCTCGCTGCAGTCGAACGCGCCCATACACGGATCGATGTGCTTTTGTTGCGCTTGCCCCGGCCTGTCCAGGCGGGGCTCAACCTGCTGTCTTACGTGGCCCTGGGGCTGGGGGCGGCCTTTATGGGCTATATGGGGTGGCGAACACTGAATGACAGTCTGACCTTCGGGTCCGTCTCGTCCAGCCCGCTTCAGGTTCCTTTATGGATCCCGCAATCGCTCTGGATGGCGGGCCTTTGTCTTTTTGGACTGTCTGCACTCTGGACGGCTGTACGCGGCGTCTTGGCCCTGCGCCACGGGCTGGAGGCAGCTGATCGGCTTCTGGCGCCGCCATCGGTGGCAGAAGAAATCGAAGAGGCACGGCGATGATTGACCTGACAGGGGCCACCATCGGATTTGTAATCATGTTAGGTCTGATGTTCATCGGCCTGCATGTAGGGATCGCTATGTTGGCGACCGGCGTCCTGGGCGCATTGGTCTATTTCGGCCCACCCGTCTTGCTATCCTTCGGCACCAACCTTTGGGCGGTCATGAATGATTTCCTGCTGACCACCATTCCGCTTTTTATACTGCTTGGAGAACTACTGCTGCGCGCTGGTATCACGCGAAACATGTATGCCAGCCTTAACGATTGGCTGAGCCGCCTGCCCGGCGGACTGCTGCACACAAATATCGGTGCCTGCGCAATGTTTTCGGCTGTTTCAGGGTCTTCGGTCGCGACGGCTGCCACCATCGGCACCGTCGCGCTGGATGAGTTCAAACGCCGCGACTACCATGAACCGCTGGTGCTGGGGACCATCGCAGCCGGAGCGACCCTTGGCATTCTGATCCCGCCCTCAGTGAACCTGATCATCTATGGCGCGCTGACCAATACGTCGATCGGACAATTGTTTGCAGCCGGCATCCTGCCTGGCGTTCTGCTGACGTTGCTGTTCATGGTCATCATTGCCGCCGCGGTCCTGTGGAACCCGTCGCTTGCAGAACGTGTGAGCGAAACACCGCCCCTGAGCGAACGCCTGAGCCGTTTGCGTTTTCTGCTGCCACCTCTTGGCATATTCGTCGTCGTCATGGGGGCAATCTATGGCGGCTGGGCGACCCCCACCGAGGCTGCAGCACTGGGTGTGGTGCTGGCGTTCTTCCTCGCCGCCGCCAATCGCGCGCTTAGCTTTTCCATGCTGCATGCGGCCTTTATTGCCACGATCAAAACCTCGGCCATGTTGCTTTTCATCATCACGGCCGCCTTTTTCCTGAACTTCATCGTGGGTCTTTTGGGCGTCCCCCAGGCGATGAGCCGCGCTGTCACGGCCCTTGGCCTGAATGCGACCGAGATGATCCTGATCCTGGTTCTGTTCTATCTGGTCATGGGCTGCTTTCTGGAAACCCTGTCGATGATGGTGGGGACTATTCCAATCGTCATGCCGGTGATCCTGCATCTGGGCATCGATCCGGTGTGGTTCGGCATTTTTCTGGTCATCATGATGGAACTGGCCCTGATCACACCGCCTGTAGGCATGAACCTTTATGTGGTTCAGGGGGTCCGTGGACGTGGAGAACTCGCCGATGTTTACCGGGGCATCCTGCCCTTTGTCGCCGCTATGCTGATGATGGTCGGATTGATTATCCTCTGGCCTCAGATCGTCCTGGTGATCCCGGAGGCGCTGTTTTGAGCGCCCTCGCCCGTGCCGAACGCCTGTTCGCAGAACTGGCCGAAATCAGCGCGGATCCGCCCGGCGTGACCCGCGCCAGTTTTGGCACTATCGAAACCGCAGCACACGCGATGATCCGGCGAGAGGCAGAGGCGATCGGCCTGATCCATCATACCGATGCGGTCGGCAATCTCTATGTCACGCTGCAGGGCAAAGACCAAAATGCACCGGTTTTGATGACCGGCTCGCATCTGGATAGTGTGCCGCATGGGGGCAATTTTGACGGCGCAGCAGGCGTGTTGGCAGGACTTGTTATGCTGGAACGACTTGCTGAGGGGCCACCGTTGCGCTGCGATGTCATACTGATGGTGATCCGCGCGGAAGAGATGATCTGGTTCCCTACCCACTATCTCGGCAGCCGTGCGGCCTTTGGTCTGCTGCCACCGGAAACGCCTGATCAACTACGTCGATCAGATACGGGGCGCACTCTTGCAGATCATATGGCAGAGGCGGGATTTGAGCCTCAGGCCATCCGAGACGGCAAACCACAGCTTGATCCACAAAAGATCAAGACTTTTGTTGAGGTGCACATAGAGCAGGGACCGGTCCTGGTCGACGCAGATCTTCCGATCGGTATCGTTACAGGTATCCGTGGCAACATCCGCCATCGCTTTGCCCGGATCACGGGCGAAACCACCCATGCAGGCGGTGTGCCCCGTCGCAGACGCCGCGATGCCGTGCTTGCCGGTGTTGAACTGGTGGCGTCGCTTGAGGAATGGTGGCAGGCCGCCGAAGTTGCCGGAGAGGACATGGTTCTGACTATCGGCGAATTCTCAACTGACCCTCTTCAGCACGGCATCACAAAGGTTCCCGGCCTTGTGACGTTCACACTTGATGTGCGCAGCCAGGACGAGGCCCTCCTTAGCCGTTTTGCAGCGTTCCTGCACAGCCAGGCGTCGGATATCGCCGCGCGGCGCCGGGTCGATATCGATCTGGGCACCAGCACGCAAGCTGCGGCGTCCCCGATGTCGCGCGACATACAACAGGGGCTGATCGCTGCGGCGCACGCGTGTGGCATTGCGCATATGGAAATACCTTCAGGCGGAGGCCACGACTGCGCAACCTTCGCAAGCCTTGGGGTTCCCTCCGGAATGATTTTCATCCGTAACCGAAATGGCAGCCACAACCCCGACGAGGCCATGGAGTTTGATGACTTTTCGCGGGCCACAGATGTGCTGACGAAATGGGGGTTGATGGTCAGCAATTGATATTTCGCGAAATGCCCGAAGTGCGGCATGTCCACCGTCACTTTCCCAATGGCTAAAAATCACATCGCGAGATGAGCGATCACCTCACATCTCAAAGCCCTGAAAGTTCCCAGATCGTTTCAGGCCACCCGTCGCTTGATATGAACAAAACCACATAATCGGCACACGTCCGACAGAGCACGCCATAAGGTGAAATCATGCTGCACATACAGCGCACACGACGCACATCAACTGATTGAATTAAAGATAAAACTCGTCCAATCCATCATGCGGGCGACGGATAGTCGAGCCGCATTGACCGCGTTATTGGGTATTGTTGGTTCTCCAGTGGTCCGCGATCCGGTTTTCGCGTCCGTATCCCACACATACTGCGCAGGAATTGGCGCAGTCCAGCCCTCCAGGGGAGAAGACAGGTGAACGGTGGTGTTTCGGTAGGTTTCTAACGTGGGTCACTTGTTGATTCACACGTTTCAGTCGGAGATAAGCTTTGGGAGAGGCCACAGCAGATGCTCAGGTTCCTGTGTACTTGGCCTGCAAAAAAACGCTGCGCTTTTTGCGCTGCAACAATAAAAAAAACCACTTCTTGATACGAGTAACAGAACATCCAGAGTGCTGATCCATTGGAATTTTTATTGCATCTTCAGACTGATGCAGAGCAAGGTTGTGTTGCGCCCACAATCCGGATACTTCAGATGCCCCATGATCTTATTCACGGCAAAGATGAGGTGGGCAACATCCACGCTCGGATTTACTCAGATGCAATGCAAGACGATTTGAGGACGAAATGCGCGTCGAGCGTACCGGAAAGGACTGGGGCAATTACGAAGCTTGGAAGCAGCGGTATTCATTTGGATGGGAAAGTCGCCCCCAAAGCGTACTAAGATCAGGACAACAACATGCGGCGGCTGGCCGATTGGATTGCAATGGTTCATAAAACCGACCTTCTCGAAACAGGGGCGCATAGCATCGCTCACTTTGGAGTGTTGATCTCCCGCAACCACATGATTTGGATCCCAGGGGCCGTCGCGTGACACCTGAAATGCATGATCAAAACCGGAAACTGCGGCTTTGGGAGCCGCACATCAATGCTTTCGTCGAGCTGTGTCCAAACGACGTATCCCGTGAGGGGCCACTTGCGGGTTTGCGTGTCGGAGTAAAAGACGTCATCGATGTTGCCGACGTTCCAACACGCAATGGGAGCGAAACATGCAGGGATGCAGCCCCGGCCGTACGCGATGCGCCGGTCGTCGCCAGATTACGCGATGCGGGGGCGCAGATCTTCGGCAAGACTGTCACTACTGAATTTGCCTTTACTGATCCAACGGACTGCCGCAATCCGTATGACCAGAGTCGCTCGCCGGGGGGATCCAGCAGCGGATCAGGCGCTGCAGTAGCCGCGGGCCTGGCAGATATTGCCCTTGGCACTCAGACGGCCGGATCGCTTTGCAGGCCAGCGGCCTATTGCGGGTGTGTTGGACTCAAACCCACCTTTGGTGTTCTGCCGACCGTCGGTGTCACATCACTTGCCCCCAGTTTTGATACTGTGGGGATCATTGCGGGATCGGTCGCCCGCGCACAACAGGCCTTCGATGTATTGGGCTCTTTGGTTATCCCTCGCATGAGTGACACTCCCGAAGTAGTGATCAGTGGTCTCTGGCAAACGCGAGCAAGGCCAGATGGCGACACTTTGGCCGGGTTAAGCGGGGCGTCCCGCGCTTTGACCGAGCTTGGCGCAGACGTGACCGAGGCCCCTTTAACCGCAGATGTAGCATCCATCGTCCTGGCGCATCGGACGGTTATGAACCACGAAGCATTCGTGGCCCATGGTGCGATGCTGACAGATGGGCGGTCGCGCTTCCTGAAGCCCAAGTTCTTGACCGGTCTGCGCAGCGGCGCGGCGGTTTCACCGGACAAAGTCGAAGAGGCTAAGGCCTTGCTGATCGCAGAAAAACGGAAGTTTTGGGTTGGACTTGAGGGCGTTGATGTGGTCCTGACACTGCCGGTCCCGGAAGGCGCACCACTATTTGACGACACAACCGGATTTCAGGATTGGCTGACTCCGTGGACCGTCTTTGGCGGGCCTCTTATCTGCCTTCCGTGGGGTTTGGACCGATTGGGCAGGCCCCGGTCGGTTATGTTGGCGGCACCTCCGGGGCGGGACGCATACTTGCTGGCGACGGCAGCAAAACTGGAGCGCGCCGCCCCCCGATTGCCGCCACCTCAATTACCCAAAAACTAGCTCTTGAGGCGTACCACTGCGTCCACTTCCACCGACGCATTGCCAGGCAACCCGGATACGCCGACGGCAGTGCGAGCGTGCCATCCTTCCTGGCCAAACAGGGCGACAAACACCTCTGTTGCCCCGTTGATGACTGCCGGGCTGCTCGGGAAACCAGACAGGCAATTCACAAACCCACCCAGTCTTAAGATTACGTCAACACGGTCCAAGTCCCCGTCGCAGGCCTGCCGCAGACGGTAGATCAGGTTGAGCGCACAGATTTTTGCCGCTTGCTGAGCCGTCTCGATTGCCTGGGGTGTATCGGCGACGGGGCCCACATGTGTCACCTCCCCCGCCCATTCACAGATTTGCCCGGACAGATAAACGGTCGTTCCATCCTTGCGAAACGGGAGAAACTGCCCCCGTGGCTCCCAATCGGGTGGCAGTTCCAGCCCCAGTGAGCTGAGCCGTCGCTCAACATGCGATGTCATGCGGCGGCACCACCTTGTGCCAGATATGCGCGCCAGTCGCCAAGCGCAGTTATGTCTGTAGCCCCGGTGAGGCCGGACGCTTCGCAGATAAACCCTTTGACCGATGCACCATCCGACAGAGAAACAGTCCCAATGCCCAATGGTGCAGGGATGCCCGCCATAAATGTGCCAAACGCGGCCCTGGGCATGGACCACACCTCAACCGTGACAGGCCCCGCATCAGGCGCGTCGGACCGGACCAGACCGGGGCGCGCAGGCGGGCCGCCAGCAAGTGCGTAAAACTTATACGCCGCAGTTGTCTGCGCCTTGCGCACAAACGCCGCACCCAGATCAGTCAGTTGCCAATTGAGCGGCAAGCCCGTCATATGGGCGCCACAGACGGCCAGCTCGATCTGATCTGATGCTGCTTCTGGCAGGTCGGCTGGTGTCGGCACCAAATGTGCTGTGGCACCCATATTGCGGGCGCAATCCACCTCGAACCCACGCGCGACAGCTGCGACCAACGCATCCTGCCCCGCCCCGGCCAGCAAAGTCACACTACCCGGCCTGCCATCATTGCGCGGGGCTGTTGGCACGGCAATACCGCACATATCCAGCAGGTTCACGAAATTCGTATATGTGCCGTTATTGGAATTGGGCGTGACTGGATCGGCCTCGAGATCCGCAACCGTGTAAAAGGTTGGCACTGTTGGTACACAGAGCAGATCAAGACCTTCCAACATCGGCTCAGCGGCACGTTTCAGCTCTGCCAGGCGGTATATTCCTTTGAAGGCATCTGCCGCTGACATGCCTTCAGCATGGGTGATGATCTGCCGCGTCACCGGATAGATTGCCTCCGGGTCCCGCTTCAGGAGGTCTTCAATCACAGTATAGCGTTCCGCGACCCATGCCCCTTCATAGAGCATGCGCGCAATGGCGTAGAGTGGCTCAAAGTCGATGTACTCGATTTCGGCTCCAGACGCTTTGAGCAGCGCGACATCACGGTCGAAAGCCGCATGCTGGACCGTATCTGCGAAAAACTCGATCGTTGCGTTATCGGGCACACCCACCCGAAGTGTTTTGGCTGGCGCAGTCAAAGCCTCATGCGTCAGTGGTTTGGAATAGGCATCCGACACATCAAACCCGCGTGCCACCGCGAAAGCGGAATAGGCGTCATCGACGGTCAGGGCAAAAATCGAGACGGTTTCGATCGAACGGCAAGCAGGCACAACGCCGCTCGCAGACAAAGCGCCCAACGTTGGTTTCAGCCCAACGATATTGTTCAGCGCCGCAGGCACCCTGCCCGACCCTGCCGTATCTGTGCCCAGCGAGAAGGTTACGATCCCATGCCCCACGATCACACCAGAGCCGCACGATGAGCCACCCGGCACAATATCGGGGTCCACTGCGTTGAGGGGCGCACCGTAAGGCGTACGCACGCCGACAAGCCCGGTGGCAAACTGATCGAGGTTGGTTTTGCCAATCATCAGGGCCCCTGACGCACGCAGGTTCGCGATTACAAAAGCATCAGCATCAGGCGTGTATGCATAGGCAGGACACCCCGCTGTTGTCTCGATTCCTGCAACGTCGATATTGTCTTTGGCCGCAAAGGGTATACCCCAAAGCGGCATGTCCGGATTGTAATCACCCAAAGCTTCAGCCTGCGCGCGCAGAGCCTCGCGATCACACAGGTGGATAAAAATGCCGGGGTCATTCACGGCACCGAGGCGCCTGAATATTTCGTCAATGACATCTGCAGGGCGCGCGCCGGCCGCGTAGGCCTCGCGCAGGGCCGTGAGTGTGAAGGGCATTTGATCCAGCATGTTTCTTCTCCGGGACTTGGTATCTTGGCTGTCTAGCGACGTTCTGGTGGCTTTGGGGCGGCCGCAAGCAGGGATTTGGTGTAGTCGCTTTTGGGCTGGGACATCACATCGGCTGCCGCACCTTGTTCAACGATTTCACCGTCTTTCATGACGATCACATGATCGCAAAGCAAGCGGACAACATGCAGATCATGGCTGACAAAAAGATAGCTCAGCCCCAGCTTGGCCCGCAGATCGACCAGCAGGTTCAGAACAACCGCCTGAATCGACACATCGAGCGCGGCTGTCGGTTCATCAAGGATCAGGAATTTTGGATCAAGCGCAATGGCCCGCGCAATCCCGACCCGCGCCTTTTGACCACCCGACAGCTGATGGGAAAACCGGTCCAGCAATGGCAGAGGCAGACCCACGAGGGCCGCCAGTTCCTCGATCCGGGCCGTCAGCTTTGCTCCGCGTATGCCACCCAGCCGTCGCAATGGCTCTGCGATGGTTTGGCGCGCCGTGTGACGGGGGTTCAGGCTATCGGTTGCGTCCTGGAACACCATCTGAATATCCGCACGCCTTGGGTCTTTGGCAAAGCTGCGGGCGGGCACCTGGGCGATGTCTTCGCCGTCAAAGATCACCTGACCACTGGTGGCGTCCATCAGCCGTACGAGTATCTCCGACGTGGTCGATTTCCCGCAACCACTTTCGCCGACAAGGCCGACGCACTGGCCCAGATTGACCGCAAAGGAAATGCCCTTCACCGCATGCACGGGGCCTGATTTACCGGCATAAGTCTTGGTCAGATTGCGGACCTCAAGCAGCGGCTGGTCGCTGATCGCTGGGACCAACTCCTTCCGCCGGTCCCCGGGCGGCAATAAGCTGCGCACTGTTTCGCCCGCACGCGGGGTCGCATCCACCAGCTTGCGGCTGTAGGGATGCTGCGGCGCGCTGAATATCTGTAAGGGATCGCCCTGCTCAACGATCATTCCGTCTTTCATCACCATGATCCGGTCGCAATACTGTGCCGCCAGACCAAGATCGTGGGTAATCAGGATGCTGCTCATCCTGCGCTCGCGTATGAGGTCGCGCACGAGGTCCATGACCGCCTTTTGCGTCGTAATATCGAGCCCTGTCGTCGGCTCATCCGCGATCAGAAGGCGCGGGTCACAGGCCAGCGCAATGGCGCAGACGATCCGCTGGCACATGCCGCCCGACAACTCGAACGGATAGGCGTTATAGCGCGCTTCTGCATCGTTGATCCTGACCGCCTCCAATGCAGCGATCGCCTTGGCGCGCGCATCATAGCGGGTGGCGCGGGCATGTTGGCGCAACACATCCTCAATCTGGTGGCCGACCTTGCGAATGGGGTTCAACGCCGCACGGGGGTTTTGAAAAATCATCGAGATTTCGCGCCCCCTGATGTCGCACATATCGCGCTCGGACGCGCGCCGCAGGTCTGTCCCGGAATAGGTCGCATCGCCCGCTTTGATCACGCCGCCCGCATCCAGAATGCGCATAAGGGCGTAGGAGGTAACAGACTTGCCTGAACCGCTTTCGCCCACAATCCCCAGGATTTCACCTTTGGCCAGATCAAAGCTGATGCCGCGCACCGCATCCACTGTGCCACGGCGGGTCTGGAACGTGACCGCAAGGTCCCTGACGGACAACACCTTGGTCATGTGCGTTGACGCGGATCGACGATGTCACGCAGACCGTCCCCCAAAAGGTTGAAGGTAAAGACCGCGATCATCAGCCACAGGCCAGGAAAAACCGCCAACCACCATTCGCCCGAGACGATGAAATTCGCGCCTTCCGCCACCATAATCCCCCATTCCGCTGTCGGTGGACTGACGCCCAGGCCGATGAAAGACAGACCCGCCGCATTCAGTATCGCCCAACCAAGGTTCAGCGATACCTGGACCATCATCGGCGGCAAAGCGTTGGGAAAGATATGCAAAGCGAGCACGCGCAAATCTGAATTGCCCGCAAGCTTGGCCGCGCGGACAAATCCTGCATCGCGGCGGATGTTGACCTCGGCCCGAACGAGGCGGGCATAGAACGGCATGTTGATGATCGCTGTGGCATAGATGATGTTTTCAATCGTGTTGCCCAAGGCTGCAACAATGCCCATCGCCAGAACGAACAGCGGAAAGGCCATGATCGTATCCAGAAACCGGTTCAGAATGATGTCGGGCCAGCCCCCCCAGTAGCCGGCGATACACCCCAGGACCGAGCCGACGACAAATGACAGCGTCACCGCGGCAACCGAGATCGAAAGATCCAGCCGCGTCGCCACGATTACACGACTGAACACATCGCGGCCAACGTTGTCTGTGCCGAACCAATGTTCGGCCGATGGGGGTTGCAAGGCATTTGAGGCATTCGTCGCAAGCGGGTCGTAAGGGACCAGGGAAGGGCCAAATACCGCCGAAAAGATCAGTAAGGCGAACATGCCAAAGGCAACCAGCGTCACTGGGTTCGCCCTGAGAATATAAAGGGTATGATCAAAGCCGCTGCTGGTCCTGGCCGCAGCCTCTTGCGAAGTTTCAGTCATTTGGACGAGAATCCGATCCGGGGGTCTATCGCTGCGTAAAGAAGGTCAATCACAAGGTTGAGCGCCACAAACAACAGAGCCATGGATAAGACGAACCCCTGCACGGCTGCATAGTCAGAAACCACGAGCGCCTCGACCGCATAAGATCCGATGCCAGGCCAGGCAAAAACCTTCTCAACCAGCACATTCGCACCAAGGGCAAAGGAAAACACCATGCCAAGGGTTGTCATCACAGGAAGCAGTGCGTTGCGAAAGGCATAGCGGTAGAGGATCGTCCGGCTGGAAAGCCCTGCCGCGCGGGCAGTTCGGATGAAATCCGAAGAAAGAGCTGTAAGCATCGCGGCCCGCGTCATTCGTGCAATCGGTGCCAGCGTGAACAGGGCCAAAGTGCTGGCGGGCAGGATCAGTTGCCTTACCGCGCCGCGCCATGTTTCCCAGTCACCCATCAAGGCTGCATCAATAAGGTAAAATCCGGTGACATGGTCCGGATCGAGATAGATGAAATCCAATCGACCGAGAGGGGATGGCGCGACACCGAGCAGGTAATAAAATATATAGATCAGCAAGATGCCCGTAAAGAAGGTTGGCAAGGATACCCCAGCGGTCACGATGACACGGCACAGATGATCCACCCATGTCCCAGGACGGGTTGCCGCGAGTACGCCCAGGGGAACCGCAATTGCGATTGCAAGCAGAAGCGCAGAAAGGGTCAGCTCCAATGACGCCGGCAAGCGTTTGGCAAGATCTTCTGCCACTGACCGCCCACTGGAAAGAGATTGTCCCAAGTCGCCCCGTGACAGGTCGCCAACATAAATGAAGAATTGCTGCAAAAGGGGTTTGTCCAGACCCATGGCAACACGGGTTTGCTCAATGGATTCAGTATCTGCTGCCACTCCCGCAAAATACACTGCCGGATCGCCGGGCAACGCACGCGTCAGCAAAAAGCTGATGATAACAACACCAACTACGACGGGTATGGCCTGGGCCACGCGCAACACTGTTGCGCGCAGCCGGGGGGAGGTGGCAAGCATAGCTCAGACGGTCTTGATGGGACGGACGTCCAACTGGCGATGGAACCAGAACTCATAGCCTACTGCCCCGTTCATCGCGACATTCAACGCCGGTTGATAGAGTGGGATCCGCGGCAATTCATCCAGCACGATTTCGAACATACGTTTGATCTTGGGCGCGTATTCGGGATCATCCATTGGCATGTGCAACGTGGCATTTGTCAGTTCTTCGATTTCCTCGTTGCGGTAGTTGGAAGAGTTGAAAAGGTGCCCATCCTGGTACGCCCAGAAAAAATAGTAGTCAGGCGTATTAAGCCATCCGCCAAAGTTCTCGAGATGCAGCGGTAGCCGCTTTTCGACCAGAACAGCTGTTCTCCAGTTGGCACCGGGAATCTTTTCAATCGTCACATTGATACCGATCTGGCCAAGGGCCTCCTGGACAAGCAGTGCCGTCGGCTCCATCCAGGATGCCAGATCCAGGCTGATGGACAAGGGCACATCAAAACCATCTGGATAGGCAGAGGCAGCCATCAGTTCCCTGGCTTTATCCAGGTCAGTGAAATACTGCGTCTTGCGGGGCCATGCGATGTCATTGATCTCTTCTTCACCGCCCCACATGGGCAAACCACGACCGTAGGCGGCTGCCTGAAAGATGTCCTCATAAGGGATGGCATAGGCGATGGCCTTGCGCACGTTTGAATCCTGGAATGGTTCAAACGCAAAGTTCGGATTCAGACAGTGTATGCAGTTTTCCACGGGTGTGGAGAACACATCAAGCGTATCGGCCAGTTCCGCAGCGTCTTTGTCGGGAATGTCAAATGCAACCTGAACATCGCCACGTTCAACCAAGGCACGGCGGGTCGCGGGGCTGGGTACTTCGCGGATAACAACGCGCCTGAGTGCGGGGAGCGGGCCACCGACCCATTCGTCATTCCGCTCATAAACAAGCTGCTCACCCGGCGTCCAGCGGGCCACTTTGTAGGCCCCCGAGCCAGCGGGGGTGTTGTGCAGGTATTCCGTGGCCCATGGATCATCCTCGGTGGCATTGGCCAATGCCTCGACCGAGTTCATGATATAGGGCACAGGCACCGCCAGATCGGGGATGGTCAGCTTGGACGCGCGATCCAGCTTGATCACAAAGGTTTCGTCATCGACCGCAATAAACTGCTCAGGGCGTTCCAACCCTCCTGCTTTCATCTGTACGGTCGGAAAGCCACCGACAGAGACCGCGCGGTCAAAGGACCATTTCACGTCGGCGGCGGTCACCTTGCGGCCATCCCAGAACTTGGCGTTTGGCTTGAGCCTGAAGGTCAGGGTCAGACCATCCTCGGATTCAGTCCAGCTTTCTGCAAGCTCGGGTTCGATCACCTGGTAGTCATAAGAATACCCGCCATCCGGTGTCTGCTTGGTCCCGAAAGACAGCAGACGATCATAGCAGTTAATCCCTACCTGATAAGAGGCGCGGCTGGTGCCGGAACGGTGCAGATCAAGGCTGTTGATAGTTGTCCCGGTTACAACGACCAATGTGTCCGAGCCTTGCGCCGCCGCTGGCATTGCGCGCAGGAATGGCAGGACGGAGGCGCTGGCGGCGCCCATCTTGAGAAAATTACGTCGCGAAGTTTTATTGGTCATTTCATCTCTCTCTGTTGGCAGGCGTTTTTTGGATTCGTCATTTAGAGAAAGGTTGCTCTATGTAAGCGTGTACTTCTAATGCTATAAAGTCATATATGCGGTGCAAAATTTGCATCGCATTGAAAAGGGTTTTGGAACTGAAGTACCTGAGAACATTCGAACTGATTGAAGCCGTTGTGCGCGCCGGATCCATCCGGAAGGCGGCAGAAGACACAAACCTGACGGCCTCCGCGCTCAACCGGCGGATCCAGAATTTCGAACAGGAATTTGGCTGGCCGATCTTTGAGCGCTTGCCACGGGGAATGAGGCTCAACCCCGCCGGGGAATTGCTGATGCAGCACATCAGATTGCAAAAAAACGACCTGGCGCGGGTCCAGTCGCAGGTTGCGGACTTGTCAGGGCAACGGCGCGGGCATGTTTCAATCGCCTGTTCGCAGGCGCTTTTGCCTTATTTCATGCCCGAACAAATCGCGATTTACCGCGCTGAACACCCCGGGGTCAGCTTTACCGTCAACGTGCGTGACCGCGCGCAGGCCGAACAGGACCTTGCGTCGTTCAGCAGCGATCTCGCCCTTGTGTTTGAACCTGTTCATTTGGTTGATTTTGAAGTTCTGTTTGCCTTGCCGCAGCCGGTCCACGGTATATTCAGATCCACCAGCCCACTTGCCCGTAAAGCAGAATTGCGCCTGCGCGATTGCCTTTCACAAAAGCTGGTTTTGCCCGCCCCCGCCTATGGTGTGCGCCACCTTCTGGATACAGCCGCCGCCCGCAAGGGACACGCTCTGACACCTATCGTTGAGACAGAATCCTTTGATCTGATCCGGCACTATGTAACCCGTGAAGATGCTGTTGGATTCCAAATTCCGATTGGTCTGAGTACCGAAGAGCAAGAAACAATCGCTCATCTGCCCTTGTCGGAAAAGGACCTTCCTGTAGGTCGCCTTCTTCTGGGTCAGATGAAGGGGCGCGCCCTGCCCGTTGCCTCTTTGAAGTTCGGCCAGCAGCTTGTTGCGGCACTCGCCCACTGGATGGACAAATAGGCCAGCCTCGCTGTCTGTGTGATGCAATATCTGCAACATCATGATGCAATTTTAGCAAAGGACAGCCGCGCGATTTTAAGGGCAAGGTAGTCAGCATCAACGAGTTTGCGTCTTGAGTTCATTCGGGGCCGGTCAGATCAACATTGAAAGCCATCTGAATGGATGATCCACTCGTCTTCAGCGATTTGATTGAGACATGGCACGGCCTGCCCTTCGTACCATTCCGGGATGGGGTTGATGTGCATTACATCAAACACGGGTCACCATCCGTCGCAATATTGCGCTATGCGCCGGGCGCAAGAGTGCCGCCACATTTGCACACGGGTCTTGAGACGATTGTGGTACTTGATGGCATACAGTCTGACGAACGGGGCGACTATGGCAAAGGCACCCTGATCCTGAACCCCGAAGGCACGACCCATTCTGTCTGGTCCGAGCACGGATGCGCTGTATTAATCCAATGGGAACGGCCCGTTCGGGTCCTGGAGTAACAGACAAGCAGCCCCAGCCTTGACGCTCAGCTCAGCCAGATTGCTTCGTATCGCGCAATGATCTCGTGCATGCGCGCAGGACCAAAGCTTGGGTCATGGCCACCGTGAACAACAGAAACATCCAGGGCTTTCAGCTTTTCAAAAGTTGCCAGATAGTCGGAGATGCTCATCCCTGGCCCCTCATAAATCAATGGCCCGTCATAAATCGCATCTGCCGCGAACAGCACGCCAGAGGCTTCTTCAAACAGCCCGATGCTTCCCGGGGAGTGACCCGGAAGATGCAGGACAGTATAGCGGTGGTTGCCCAGATCGACCACGTCGCCTTCGTTCAGCAGACCGGTCGCTGAAGCACCGCGCAAGACGTAGGATTTGGGATCATAGTCCACATAAGGCAGCGCATCGATCAGCAACTCGTCAATCGGTGGGTAGCCTGCATCGAGAAAGGTTTGCAAAAGCTGTGCGGGCATATCATCGCGATAGAGGGATGACAGGCCCGAAGGATTGGCCATTTCTTCTGCCTCGGCGGGATGTACAAGGCGGGTGTCAAATTCATGGACGCAGCCAATGTGATCGATGTGGGTGTGAGATGACACGCAGATGATTGGCTTGTCCGGATCTGTGCGCAACGTGTCGAGGTAAGGTTTTAGTGGAACAATGCCCATACCGGTATCCAGGATCATGTCATGTTCGCCGCCTTCCACCAAAAACATATTAGCCTGCTCGAGGACATGTACATGAGGTTCAAGAATAAGCGTTGTGCTGTCATCGATCTTTTTCGATGTGTACCACTCGGCGGCAACTGGAAGTGTCATGTCGTGTCTCCATTCTTGGCGCAGGTAACATCACGTACAAAGCCAGACACCAGCTTGAGACGCGACAAGAAGCTCCGCCAGTCCTTTGTGAATTTGGCATGGAATCGGGGCAAACAATTCCAGTAACCGGGCACAAGGCTGAAAATTTGGGCAGTCTTTTTCCCAGCATTACAGTCTGCCCCTCGTTTTCGCCCACGCACCTGATTTGCGCCAACAGGTAGTGGTACTGCCACAGCTTTTGGTTTCAAATCAGCCCAGCCTGTAAAAGAGCTGCCCAACGACGAGGATGCTGCATTGGACTTCTATCCGCCATCGAACCCTAACCCACTGCCCCCCAGGTCCACTGAAATCGCGACTTTCATGGGAACACCGTTCGCGCAGTCTTTGGAAGACGCCGGGATTAATATGTTTGGCGTTCCTTACGACGGCGCGTCGACAATTCGTACGGGCACGCATCACTGCACCCATGGGCTACACAACCAATCCAGTCTGATGCGAGCCATCAACCATGCTACCCGGATCAACCCGTTCGAATGGGCAAAGATCGGAGACATGGGCAATGCCCCCTTCCCGCATAAGTTTGCGGTTGAAACGACCCACGACGAAATCGAAGCATTCGCTGAGAAGCTGCCCGGTTCAGACATCTTGGCCATTGCGATTGTTGGCGATCATTCTGTCAGCCTGCCCCTGCTAAGCGCTATCGCCAAGGATGTGCCAGTTGCCTTGATATGTGTAGATGCTCATGCGGACACTGCCGACAGTTTTCAGGTGTCAATATTCGACCATGGTGCCCCGTTTCGCCGGGCTGTCGACGAAGGGTTGATTGACCCGACTAAGACCATTCAGATTGGCATTCGGGGAACACAAAACACCGCCGAAGGGAGGAGCATCTCCGAAAGCAGAGGCGTGCGCGATAAGTTGCGCGAAGAGTTCCACGAACGAGGCCCCGCCGCGTTCGCAGCGCGAGTTTGCGCACTGGTGGGCGACATGCCCGTCTGTCTGATTTACGACATCGACAGTCTTGACCCTGTCAATGCGCCTGTCACGGGCACTCCGGAGACTGGGGCCATAACCACGGATCACGCACTGGTCCTGCTGCGCAGTCTGCGCGATCTGAACGACGTCAGCGCAGATCTTGTCGAGGCACCTCCTGACTTTGATGCGGGCGATGTGACCTCGCTCACAGGCGCGGCTCTCGCTTACGAAATCCTTTGTCTGCTGGCAGAGGCGCGCGGTAAAAAAGGGATCATGATGACCTTCGAAACAGCATGAGACTCCTCACACGAGAAGACCTGCATGATATTCTGACCGGCTGCACGATTTTGGGCACTGGCGGTGGCGGCGATATGGCCGAAGGGATTGGCCTGATTGATGACGCCCTGGCCAGGGGACGCACGTTCAAAATGGTTACACTGGATGAAGCCCCACCAGACGCGCTGATCTGCACACCGTATATGCTGGGCGCTATTTCTCCATTGCCACCGGACGAGGAAGGGAAATACGCCCGTTTGCCCCGGATTGACGCCCCTGCGATCCTGTTGGCCTATGCGCGGTTTCAGGAATACCTTGGGCAGGAGTTTTATGGAACTGTGTGCTGCGAGCTGGGTGGCTCTAACACGGCTGTCGCCTTTTATGCGGCTGCGATGTCAGGTCATATGATTGTTGACGCAGATCCGGCGGGGCGTGCCGTGCCAGAGATCACCCATTCCACATACTACATCAACGACCTGCCTGCAGCGCCCATCGTGCTGGCAAATGAATTTGGGGAGGTCATGCTGCTGGAGAACATCCAGGACGATCTGCGCGCAGAGACCATCGTGCGCGCCTTGTCTATCGTCAGCCGCAACGACATTGCCGCCATTGACCATGCCCTGGCGGTTGAGAGCATCCGCCATGCGCTGATCCCGGGGACAATCACACTGGCACAGACCATGGGGCGCGCGCATCGCGAGGCGCAGGCTGCCGGCGTGGACGTGGCTGAAGCAGTGGCGCAAACGGGTGGTGGCAGTGTAATGTTTCGGGGTGAGATCAGCGCCTGTGATTGGCGGACCGAGGAAGGATTTACGCTCGGTTCGGTCACTATTGCGGGTAGCGGCACTGACCGCAACCAGACCTACCGCATTGATCAAAAGAACGAAAATCTTGTTGGCTGGCTGAACGATGCGGTGCATGCCACGATTCCCGATCTGATCTGCCTGATTGATACCGATAAGGGAATGCCTGTCACAAACCCCGACTTTTCCAAGGGGATGCGTGTTGCTGTGGTGATTCTGCCTGCGCCCGCACAATTCACGACAGCGCGCGGACTGGCGGCTTTTGGTCCGGCTTATGTGGGGCTGGATCAACCGTTTACATCACCTCTGATGACACTGGCCAAGCAATAGCGGCTGCGTTCTGCAGTGCCCGTCAAAGGCGACACTTTGCCAGACAAGTCCTTTGCGGCGTTCAAGCACTACCTGTCCCTCATAGAAGGGGTTTGTCGACAGCGCGCCGGTCCCAAGTCCGTTCTCCCAACTTCCCAGCACATATGCACTGGCGAAATGGTACTGCAACGCAGCGATCTCGACCGTGCCGCTGGCAAGCTCTGCGATCAGGTCTGTGCTGGTACCGCGGGGCTCTGCTCCAATCCCGAACAAGAAAACATCGTCGTTTTCAATCAGGACACCGCTCATCTCTCCACAGCTGACCCTGGTACCGCGCAATTTCTGATGTGGCACCGCCTGCCAAAGTTCGCGGTACTCGGCCAGCACGCCGTCTTCAATCAATCCACCGGCAACGTCAAATGACATCAGACCAATGTCTGATTGTTCCGGCACTCCGTGCCAATTGATCTGGCGGTGCCATGTGCATTTGCTGTCTTGCACCGTGATGTGACCCGCAAAGCCTTCGGCCTGCATCAACACACCCAGCGACGATGGCCCCATATCGGCCAGACAGGTCATCCCCGTCACATCCGGCCGGTCCAACGGCACCCGCAGATCGGCAAACAACGCACCGGCCTGCATCCAGTGTACGCGCGTTTTGGTATCCTCAAACTCCGGTGCCCTGATCCAGTCGCGGCGCCAGTGACCCTGCAAATTCTCCAGTGTGATCAAGCGGCGTCTTTCTTGCGCTCAAGCATGCCAGCAATCAATTCAGCGCTTGGAAGAACCGCGCCGGTTTGCAGGTATTCCATCGCGTTGAGGGAGGCATCGTGGGCCGCCTGAGACGAGCCACCCACACAGTCCCTGGCAACGCGGCAATAGTAGTCATTCTGGTGCCCGTCCACGAACGTGTAATGCACACAAACGTCTGTCAGCGCACCAACCAGGATCAATGTCTCGGCCTTCAGACCCTTGAGCAGGATCTCAAGTTCGGTTCCGAAGAAGCACGAATAGCGGCGTTTGTGGATGAAATAGTCCGTGTCGCGCATGTCCATTTCTTCGGCCGCAACGGGTGTGCCTGGTCGCCCCTCCAGGCAATGGATATCTTCGTCTCCGTCCAGTTCGCGACCAAAGTCGATCAGGTCTTTGCGGTGAATTTCCTGAAAGAAGATCACAGGAATGTCGGCCTCATGGGCTGCGTCCACCATGCCGCGCGCGCGCTTGAGATTCTCGTAGAAGTTGGGCATGTGCGGGATGCCATTGTCATACTCGCGCAAGAAGGCGGATTTCTGGATATCGACAACAATCAAGACAGGATTGCCGACGATCATGGGTTGCTTGGGCATGGTTTGACTTCCTTTATTTCCGGGTTTGATCAGCGCCCATCAGGCGCGGCAGGTCTCCCCAGCGTGCCACGGCGGCAAACACAAGAATAGAGACCGTCAGGAAGGTGATTGCAGCCACCGCCATCGTAGGCGTGTAGCCGTTGCGCAGAGAGTTGAAGATTTGCAGGGTCACCGTCGAATAGGCAGAGGCCGAAACGAAGAAGATCACGATGAACTCGTTGAACGACAACACGAGCACAAAGAAGAAACCCGAAATCGTGTAAGGAACGGTTTGTGGCAAAACGACAGTTCGAAAGGCCACTTGTTCCGTCGCACCCATGGTGGCTGCCGCATCCAGATGCGAGCGGTCGATGGATTGCAGGCCGATTGAGATTGTTACCAAAGGCAGGGCCATCAGTAAGACAGCGTGGCTGATCACGCCCGACCAGAGGTGCCCCAAGCCCCAGGTGAATGACCAAAAGAACCCAAGCCCCACGCCGATCACAATCGGTGGCACGGCAAAGGGCAAAGACCCAACACCTGCCAGTGCTTTGGACAGCTTCGATCCCGTTGACCACAAAAGATAGGCCACCGGCCACGCAATCAAAACGGCCAGAGTAGCAGCCCCTGTGGCGACTATGATCGAATTGGTCAGAGCATTGGTCCAAACAGGTTCTGACACAAAGAATTCACCAAAACGCGCCAGTGTCGGATCGCGGGGCGGAAAGAACATGCTGCGCCCGCCGTTGAGAGCAGCGGCGCAGACCACAACAATGGGCATCGCCAGTAACAAGGCTGCCAACGACATGAAAATAGTTCCGCCGGCCCGCATCACCGCGCCTCCGCTTTGCTGTTCAACAGGTGACCGAAGCAGAGACAGACGCTTGCTGATATCAGCAAGATTACAGCCTGTGCTGACCCGAAGGGCGCGTCCAGATTTGAACCGCGAATGTTGGAATAGATCGCCACCGCTGTGGTTTGTTTGTCGGGCGTGGCAAAAACACTGACTGACACATAGCTGCCCAGCAAAAACACGAACAACAACAACGTTGTCCCCATCAGCGGCAGGCGGATGGCGGGTAGAGTCACTGTGCGTATGACCGTCCATCGGTTGGCCCCCATCGTTCGCGCGGCCTCTGCAAGCGATGGGTCAAGGCGCGAAAAGGCGGGATACAAAAGGATGACCGCATAGGGCCAAACGAGGTAGCTCATTGTCAGGATGGTCGCGAACCCGGAAGGTTTGAATTTCACGTTGCGCGGGTTGGCCAGGCCGATATCACGCAAGGTCTGGAACCAGCCCACATCCTTGAGCCATTGGGTAAAACCGGTCACTTGAAACAGTTTCGGAAGCCCCGAATTGTTGGACAAAAGAATGTCCCAGCCCATCACGATAAACACCTCTGACATGGAAAGGGATGCCAGAATGAATACGAGCCAAATCGCCTGAGCGCTGCGTTTAAGCCGCGTCAGGAGAAGCGTGAATGGCAAAGCGGTCAGTACCGCCAGAACGGACGCGATAACTGCAAAATAGAACGAGTTCCCCAGTTGCTGGAGATAGAGAAACGTAACTTCGTCGGGCCAGAGAACACCCACAAAGAAGCGTTGGTAGTTGTCAAAGGTAAGATCCCAGACCCAGCCTGCGCCATCCACCTTGCGGCCAAATGATATCACAATCACCAATATGAACGGGACAATACAAAATACGACCACCAGCGTGCTGAGCGCAGCGTAAAGCACCGTTTTGGGCGAAATGCGTCTTACGAGGGCCGGGCTTCTTTCTGCCGCGATCTGGATGTTTTCGGAAACCGTCATGCGGCCGTTTGCGGGTAAACCCGCAGGGTATCTGCAGGCAAATGCACAAGAGTTTTCTCACCCGCCATCAAATCCATCCCATCAGTTCCCGCATGTTCCGCAATCATCGGGCCAATGTCTGATCTCAGATGGTATTCCTTCACCGGGCCAAGGTCCCGCACGAAGCTGATTTCTGCATCAATGCAGTTCTGTCCCGGCTCGGTCACGAGACAGATACTTTCGGGCCGGATCGCCAGCCGCACGGGGCTGCCTGCCGCAAAATTGGCGGATATATCTAAGGCAAGTTTGCCAATCTGCACGCTGCCGTCACTATAGACGCCGTCAAAGAAATTCGCCTTGCCGATGAAATCCGCAACAAAGGAATTTGCCGGTCTGTGATAGATTTGCTTCGGCGGTGCGACCTGTTCGACCCGCCCGTTCGACATAACGACAATGGTGTCGGCCATTGTCATCGCTTCGCGCTGGTCATGAGTGACGACGATAGTCGTAATCCCCAGACGCTGCTGTAAAAGGCGCAATTCGACCTGCATCTCTTCACGCAGTTTGGCATCGAGGGCGGACATCGGCTCGTCCAGCAAAAACACCTTCGGTTCCTGTGCCAAAGCGCGTGCGATCGCGACGCGCTGGCGTTGCCCGCCAGAAAGCTCACCGATGCGCCTGTCCCCAAAACTGCTCAGTTGCACAGTGTCCAGCAGGGTTTGGGCCTTTTCCAACGCCTCTGGTTTCGCCGTGCCACCAATAATGAGCGAATAGGCGACATTTTCGCGGACCGTGTAATGAGGGAACAAAGCAAAGCTCTGGAAAACCATGCCAAACTTGCGTTTGTGAGCGGGGAGATCTGTAATGTCCTCGTGTCCCAGACGGATCGTTCCCCGCGTTGGGTTTTCCAGCCCCGCAAGCATACGCAAGAGCGTTGTCTTTCCACAGCCTGAGGGTCCCAGCAACGCGGTCAGCTGGCCTTCAGCAAAGGTAAGATCAGTCGTTTCAACGGCACGGGTGCTTCCAAAAGATTTGGAAACACCCGACAGGATCAGGTCTGGCATGAGCGATTAGGACTCCGCCAGCATCTTGTCCCAGCTTTCCTTGATAAAGGTTTCGTTGTCGAGATACGCCTCATAGGCCGGTTTGATGGATGGGGAGCCAGATACAAAGGCAAACTCTTCATCCGTAAGATCGGTCATTGCCTTGTCGACCAGAGGTGCGGTTCCGATTTTCCGGCTCATCAAGGCCTGCGTGGCAGGGTCAGAAGAGAAGTTCATGAACTCAGCCGCTTCGGCAGACTTTTCGGATCCGGTCGTCAGGCACCAAGAGCCGTAGTCCTGTAAATTGCCCTCTTTAGGGAAGGTCGCCTTGATCGGGAAGCCATCCGCCGCCATCAGGTTTGCGACATCCAGATAGTATTGACCGCCAATCACATCGCCGTTCTTCATGCCCTGTTCCATCTGGCTTTCTGCGTTCCACCACAGGGTCACGTTCGGCTTGAGTTCGCGGATTTTGTCCAGGATGGCCAGAATACCTTCGTTGGACATCATCGTCTCTTCACCATCAAAGAAGGTGGCCGCGGTGATATCCAGGAGGCCGGAGGAATGGACATTGCTCAGGCCAAGGGAGGCTTCAAACTTTTCGGTGTCCCAGAACTCCGTCCAGCTTCCGGGAGTTTCAACCTCGTTTGGATTGATCACCATAGACGTGAACCACGACATCGCGCCAACGCCCTGGGGACCTTCGGGACCGTCGAACACGAAATAGCTGTCCAGATTTTCAGCCTTTGGAATAGCGGAGATATCCAATGGTGCGATCAACCCTCCGATACGGCTGGCTTTGATCATCGAATCCCGGCCATAAAGCGAAATATCCGTCGGGATACTCCCCGCCGGAACAGCCTGCTGCATAGTCACCAACCAGTCTGCAGAATTTGGCTGGGTGACACTTTCTACTGTGATACCGGTTGCGGCAGTGAATTCGGGATAGACGAATTCTTTAAAGCTGTTCTCGAAATAACCGCCATAAGAGCCAACCTTCAGGCTTCGGCTTTGTGCAATAAGCGGTGTGCCGATCACCGAGCCTGCGGCAGCAAGGCCACCTATGCCTGCACCCGTTTTCAAAAGTGTACGACGATTCATTCTTGCCATCTTTTAGGCTCCCCAGTTTTGCGAAATTCCTGACCGCGCCCCACTGCGAGGGCGTCGCTCTGTTAACAAATCATTCACACTTGCAGCCGGTATCGCCAAAAAATGAGGCTCGTCCGGCCAGCGAAAAAGAAAAATGAGCGAAAAGGAGGCAAAACGACCAGGCAATGCCTGATGTTTGATCCGCACGGAAATCTCTTTCGCACACCCGGACGATTTCCTTGCGCGCAAAGTCAGGATCACGACAGCCTTGGTCAGGCTCCGGATTGCACGAGGAAAATCGCCAATGACACCTTCAGATGACGACCAGACCGCCCTTAAGATTGAACAGGCTCAGTTGCCGGTCATCGACCTGTCCGGGCTGATGAAGGATGACCCCGATGACAAAAAAGCTGTAGCCCGGGCATTGGGCGATGCAGCGCGGACATCTGGGTTCTTCTACATTACGAACCACGGCGTCCCACAGAGCCTGATCAACGACCTCTTTGCGGCGTCCAAAGAGTTCCATGAAAAGCCTCGCAGCTTCAAAATGAAATACTGGTCCGGTTTCTCGACCCACCATCGTGGTTACGTCCCACTGGAAGAAAACGGCGCGTCTTTTCCCAAACGCATTAACTTCAACGAAGCATGGGACATGTCTTATGAGGCGCCGGCTGATCATCCCGATTATCTGGCCGACTGGCGCATGACCGGTCCCAATATCTGGCCAGATATTCCCGGCTGGAAAGAAACGGTATCGACCTATTACGACGCAGTGTTCTCCCTTGGCCTCAAGCTGCTGGATGCGCTGGCGCTTGAGCTGGAAGTGGATCCAGCAGAGCTGACCCGCCACATCAATAACCCCACCTCGCAGCTGCGCCTTCTGCGCTATATTGAGAACGACATGCCCGCGACCAAGGATATGGTCGGTATCGACGCCCATTCTGATTTTGAGTGCTTCACGATCCTGCTGCAGGGCGCGCCGGGTTTGCAGGTCATGAATGCCGACGATGTATGGATCGAGGCGATGCCCATCGAAGGATGTTTCATCGTGAACATCGGGGACATTTTTGAAACATGGTCCGGTGGGCAGTTCAAATCCACCCAGCACCGTGTGAACAACATTGGGCGGGAGCGGTATTCCTTCCCGCTGTTCTTTGGGCTTGATTATCACGCGATCGTGGAACCGCTTGAAAAATTCCGTACACCGGAAACAATTGCAAAGTACCCCCCGATTAAAGCAGGCGATCACCTGATGCGAATGTCCGTCAACGCTTTTCGTTATATGGCGGACGCCCACGCCAAAGGAGAACTTGTGCCAGACTTTGAGGTGCCTGAGGAAAATCCCTTTAAACGCGTCGCAAAGGCCGCTGCGGAATGAAGCCGCATCCGGATTTCGAAGCGATCGACATACCCATGACTCTGACATTGGGCGCCTATCAACTCGACATTTTGACAAGTGCGGATGTTGAGGTTGACTTTGATGCCGTCACCCGCTCGAAATCAGTCTTGAAAGGATTGTTCGGGCCGGCATGGCCGGAAGGGCTGACCTTTGAGGACAATCTTACGGACCTGCACTGGCATCACCGCGAGTTTACCGCCAAACGCTCCTTTGCATGGGTGATCCGGGATACGTAAGGTAAATATCTTGGCTGCGCGTACCTAATTCCGGCCATCGGTACGCGCGGTGAGGGGGACGCCACCTATTGGATAGCCGACATGCCCGGCCGTCTTGCGCATCTTAAGGGTTTCGGCCCTCTCTATGAAGCGTGGCTGACGGATTTGTTGCCGCCATCCTATGCTCTCAGCCTGAATAGCAATAGTTGAAAGGGCAGGCTAAAGTTTTGGCTGTGCGGACCAAGGGGACGTTCAACGCTGGCTTCGGAAGGTCCGCTTTGAACACTTCCAAGACAATCCGTTCTTAACACAAACAGAAGGCGTTATCGGTGCTTTGACAGTGGCGGACCTGTTTCGCCGCTGTTGGCGGATCGGACAAAACGACCTGAGCACTGATTAGTCGCCGCCGTCGCCCCCACCGCTGCAGCCAATACCACCGTCATGGGGGACCTCGGGGCGCGACAGAAGTATCCAGATGGTCAAGATCAGACCGACCAAGAGCGTGCCCAAGCCCGTTTCAATGGCACCGAACCTTTCGGCTAACTGCGCAAACATTATGACGCCGATGCTTTCCCCAGGAAAGTATCCGAACAGGGCGCAGGTCCCGAAGATGAGACAGGATCCGCCGAAGAAGGTTGCCCAGATTATGTTCCATATCGGCATGGCGCGCAGGTAGCGCAGGACTTTGGCGGAAGTGTGGCATGGTGCGGTGTTTCGTGTTTGCCCGCAACGGAGCGTAGAATGCTTGAGCCTCACAAACCATAACGCGCTGACCGGCCGAGTTGGGGGTCCCACAACGGTTAGACAGCGCACAACTGCATAGCTGGTTTTGTTCTTGGCGATCACTGCTCCTTCAACAACGCAATTGCTGCTACGCATAGCCGACTTTCGTCGCGTCGCAGTATTCGGTTGCTTTGGGCTCAGACCAGCCATCCACATTCAGTCGGCATTTATCCAACGCTACGCGCGGCACCTGCCACCGGAAACGCACTGTCTATCCTTCTATCACCGCCATAACCTGCCCCAATTGCAGCGCCTGTCCGGGGGTTGCCCGGATGTCAGTGACACGGCCGGCGATCGGTGCTTCAACAACCATTTCCATTTTCATGGATTCCACAATTGCAATTGTCTGACCGGCTTCAACCACATCCTCTTCGGCCACAGTGATTTTCCACAGGCTGCCGGGAGCAGGGCTTTCTACACCAATGCAACCATCGGGGATCGCCAACTCATCGCCAATCTCCTTGACCCCATGATCTGGCGCGAAACTATCCAGCCCTTGCTCTTTCCAGCGCTGTCGCTCTGCCTCGAATGCCTTTTGTTGCGTGTTCTTGAAGCTTGCAATATCTGCCGCCTCACGCGCAAAGACCGCTTTGTGATCAGCCCACCGGAATGTCGTCTCTTCGATCTTGATGGGGTATTGTCCGTGCGGAAAGGCAAGGCGCGCCTCGATCAGCTCCTGGTCCGAGACAGGAAAAAAACGGATCTGGTCAAAGAAATTCAAAAGCCAGGGTTGTGTGTTAAACGCCTCTGTCTGTCGCCATGTGTTCCAGACCTGAATGGTTCGCCCTACCAGCTGATAGCCCCCCGGCCCTTCCATCCCGTAGATGCACATGTAGGCACCGCCGATGCCAACAGCATTTTCCGGCGTCCATGTACGGGCCGGATTGTATTTCGTGGTTACCAGCCGGTGGCGCGGGTCAATCGGCGTCGCAACAGGTGCGCCAAGATATACGTCCCCCAAACCCAGCACCAGATAGCTTGCATCATAGACGATTTGTCTGACAGCTTCTTCGTCCTCCAGCCCGTTAATACGCCGAATAAATTCGATGTTGGACGGGCACCAGGGCGCATCCGGCCGCACAAGCTCCTGATACTTTCGCATTGCCAGCTCGGCCTGAGCATCCCCCCATGACAGCGGCAGGTGGACAATACGGGACGGGACTGTGATCTCTTCAGCCGCAGGAAGCGACGCTTCGATATCTTGCAAGACCTCCAGCAGTTTCTTGCGCGGCAGTTTGCTACTGTTGTAACGGATTTGCAGCGATCGGATGCCCGGTGTCAGATCAATCAAGGGCAACTGCGCGTCTTTCACCGCTTGCATCAGCAGATGGACACGCAGGCGCAACTCAATGTCCAGCGTCATCTCGCCATATTCGACCAGCAGATTATCGTCGCCCTGCCGTCGGTAGACGACTGGCACCGGCCCGGTTTCATTGCGTCCCAGAATGGCAGAGCCCGCGCCATTGATAACTGGTGCCACAACAGGATCATTGGCGCGCGTAACCGGAAAAAAGCGAATGGTATCACCCGGCCGGAACTGACCCATTTTCCAGCGGTCCTCGGCCGCGATCACCGCAGGGCTGACAAAGCCGCCAAGGCTTGGCCCGTCCGGTCCAAGAATGATCGGCATGTCACCGGTGAAGTCAATCGCGCCCAGCGCATAGGCATTGTCATGCAGGTTAGACGGATGCAGCCCCGCTTCTCCTCCATCGCTGCGGGCCCATTCCGGCGCGGGCCCGATCAGGCGCACACCCGTCCGGTCAGAGTTGAAATGCACCTGATAGTCCGTGCCGAAAAATGTCTTGATGTCGCTGTCGAGGAAGAAATCCGGCGCGCCATGCGGGCCATAAAGCACAGAGACCTCCCAGGTCGCTGTCAGGATAACAGGCTCGAGCGGTTGCGGATCCGTGCAAGGCGTATCCCCAATGTGCAGCACGTCGCCGGTTTTGAGCGTGCCGATGGCATGGCCGCCAAACTGACCAAGACCAAAGCATGCACGCGAGCCAAGTACTTCAGCCGCATCAAAACCACCTGCGACGGCCAGATAGGAGCGCTGCCCCGGTCCCTCGATCGGACCGATGCGCAGGGTCGCGCCCTTGGGAATATCAATCACGGGGCCTGCAACAGACACATCATCCAGCGTCAGCTTCATCTTGGCGCCTGCGAGCGCAACCCGCGCGGCATTTAGAAACCGCAGCGTTGGTCCCGTCATCGTAAATTCCAGTGCCGCTGTGTCGGGGTCATTGCCCAACAGTCGGTTGGCATTGCGGAACGACACTGCATCGATCGGCCCCGAAGGTGGCACGCCCACATGCCAAAGGCCCAGGCGCCCCGGCAACTCCTGTAAGCTGGACTGCGCACCCGGTGCGAGCACCTCAATGCTGTTTGGGGTGTGGGAAAAGCTGTTAAGTGCGGTTGTTGTCACCTTACCGGACGACAAGACATCAGAAGCCGAAATCGCGCGCAGATAGTCCAGATTGGTTTCAATCCCCGTCAAGGAGGTTGCCGCGAGAGCGCTCTGCAACGCCGCAATCGCTCCATCCCGGTGCGTGCCCGTTACAATGATCTTGGCCAGCATCGGATCGTAGAACGGGCTGACATCCGTCCCCGTTTCAACCCATGTGTCGATCCGCGCGCTGTCGGGAAACGTTACTTGGGTAAGCCGCCCGGAGGCGGGACGGAAACCGGCGTGCGGTACTTCGGCATAGACGCGTACCTCGATGGCGGCCCCTTTCGGGACCAGCGGCATATCCGGCAAGACCACCTCGCCCGCTGCTTGACGGATCATCCATTCCACCAGATCAATGTCAAAGACCGCCTCAGTGACCGGATGCTCGACCTGAAGACGAGTGTTAACCTCCAGAAAGTAGAACTCTTCACGCACCGGATCATAGATGAACTCCACCGTCCCGGCAGAGGCATAGGAGACTGAGGCACAAAGCGCGGTTGCCGCGTCATGCAAAGCGTGGCGCACCTCATCTGACAACAGGGGAGCGGGTGTTTCCTCAACAACCTTCTGGTTGCGGCGTTGCAGTGAACAATCGCGTTCTCCAAGCGCGATCACGTGCCCGGCTCCATCACCAAAGATCTGAACCTCAACATGTCTCGCATCCGCGACAAAGCGCTCAAGAAACACACGCGCATCGCCAAAGCTGGCTGTGGCAGTGCGTCCAACACTCTCAAATGCCGCCTGCAACGCCGCTTCATCCTCGCAAAGCTGCATGCCGATGCCGCCGCCGCCGGCAGTGCTTTTCAGCATCACCGGATAGCCAATGCGCTCGGCTTCCTGCACCGCCTGATCAACAGTGACCAGCACATCCGTGCCCGGCAGTAACGGCACACCCGCCGCCTGCGCGAGTACCCGTGCAGTGTGCTTCATGCCAAAATCACGCAGGTGATCTGGACTTGGCCCGACAAAGGTGATGCCCGCCTCTGCCAACCGTGTGGCGAATTCTACGTTTTCGGACAGAAAGCCATAGCCTGGATGCACCGCCTGTGCGCCGGTTTCCTGACAAGCTGCAATTACCGCATCCACGTCGAGATAACTCTGCGCTGCGGGTGATGGCCCGAGACGCACAGCTTCATCCGCAAGTCGTACGGCAGGCGAAAACCGGTCTGCGTCAGACCAGACCGCGACCGAAGCGATACCCATTTTGCGCAGCGTGTTGATTATGCGCACAGCGATTTCGCCACGGTTGGCGACAAGGACTTTGGTGAACATGCCTTATCCTTTGATCACAACACGGATCGGTGTCGGATCGAAGCCGTTGCAGGGGTTGTTGATCTGTGGGCAGTTGGAGATCACGCAGAGCACATCCATCTCCGCGAACATCTCAACATGGTCACCGGGTGAAGATATGCCGTCATCCACAGTCATCGCGCCATTGGCGCTGATGGGCACATTCATGAAAAAGTTGATGTTGGCGACAATGTCGCGTTTGGTCATACCATAACGCCCGAGCTCAAGAATGAAATTCTCGCGGCAGGCGTGTTGATAGAGCGTATCGTGACCAAAGCGCACGGTATTGCTTTCGCAGGAGCAACACCCCGCGGAAGTATCATGGCGTCCCGATGTATCTGCCGTCACGCTCAGCATCACGCGTCCTTCGCAAGACATGATCTTACTGCCCGTGGTGATATAGGCGCTGCCCTGCGCCCGTAGAGTGTCTTGGCTGGAATACCGTTCGGAATAGTCATCAGCGCAGTAAAAGATCGTGTCGATTGCCTGTTGGCCAAAGGTATCTTCGATGCGTATCGTCTGGCCCTTTTTTACGATGCCGGACCAGGGTTTCTGTGCGGGGATGTCAAAACTTTGTTCCATGGGTCAACCCTCTGCCTTTGCGTTGTTTTCAAAGCCGCGTTGGGCCTCTGCCGTTGCAGTCCGGCAAAGATCATCTTCCGGCACAGGCACGGATTTGAGTTTGGTAACTTCCAAAGGCGCGGGCACTTCACCTGCGCGTGGGTCCAACGGATGTGGACAATTGGACAGCGCAATCAACAAATCCATCTCGGCGCGCAAAGCGACCCAGTCCCCTTCACCGATCATACCGGCACGCCATTCAAACTGACCCTCGGCATCCACACGGACGGGCGCAAACAGATTCAACAAAGGCATCAGGTCGCAACGATCCAACCCCAGCTTGGCGGCGGCCAGCACCATATTGTCCCGGGTGTTGCGCAGGTTTGGATCCCCATATTGCGCCACTGTCGCAGGCGTTGACCCCCCCGTCAGCGCATCATGGGCACCAGCGCTGTCTTCGACAATCGACAGCATTACGCGGCCCATGTCCGAAAAGACGACGCGGCCTTTCTTCAGTTCAGTCGTCCACTGCAGTTTGACCGTGTCAGGCAGGTTCATCCGTTCTGTCGTGTCTTTAGCCGCCCATCCAGCCAGTGATACGGCTGATACCGGGCCCTGCCGCTCAAGGCGCAGCACCTCGCCCCTGGAAAGGCGCAACGTCGTGTACCATCCGCCGGGGATGCTGCGCGACATGGCTACGGACCCCTCCTCGGGCACCGGTCCGGGGCGCGGGCTGGGCGTTGGCAGGGTCTTGGGCGAAAACTCCAATCCAACGCGCTGGTGTTCTTCGTAGCGTTGCCTGTCGGCGGCGATTTGTTCCGCTGTGCGGTGGATATGCATCTCAGGTCTCCGTTTTGGTTTCGGGTCGTCCCGCAGTTGCTGCATGAAGGGTCAGGTCGTCCCAACCCATCGCGAATTCCGATTGGAAAATCGTGTGGCCGCCCGCCTTGCGGGGGGGCCAGATCTCGATGTCTTTGGTGACAGACGCACCATAACGCTCTGCCTCTTCTGGCAAAGTCCGGGTGCGGCCCAATGCAACGACACGAGTGCCAAGTGTAAATGCCTCGCGCAGATCATGGGTTACCATCACAACCGTCATTGGCAATTCGTTCCAAAGCCGTTTCATCAAGTGGTGAATATCTGTCCGAATGCCAGGGTCCAGCGCGCCAAAGGGTTCATCCAGCAAAAGCACACGCGGCTTCATCATAAGCGCCTGCGCCAGGGCAAGGCGTTGCTGCATTCCGCCAGACAGTTGTGCTGGGTATTTGTCTTCGGATCCAGCCAACCCAACTTCGGCAATCATCTGGTGCGAGGCCTCTCGGAGGTCACGCCGCGCCGCGCCAAACAAGCGCCCCCAAATGCGTTCCGATTGCAGTTCAGGACCCAGCATCACATTCCCCAGAACAGTCAGATGCGGAAACACCGAGTATTTCTGATACACAACGCCGCGGTCCGGTCCCGGCTCTTGTGGCAAGGCAACGCCGTCCAGCAATATCGTCCCCCGTGTCACTTCTTCCTGCCCCAACAACAGTCGCAACAGGGTCGATTTTCCACAGCCCGACGGCCCGACCAACGCCACGAACGACCGGGGGGCTACATCAAAGCTGAGATTTTCCAGCACAATCTGATCGCCGTACTCCTTCCAGACGTTCTTGAGCATCAGTGCCGTCATCTGCCGCCCTCCAATTCGGACCAGGGGAACAGCCGTCGGCGCAGCCGGTCGATGGCAAAATCCGCACTGGCCGCCAGAAAGGTGATCCACGCGACATAGGGAAAAATCACGTCCATCGACAGATAACGCCGCACCAGAAAGATCCGGTATCCCAACCCACTGTCGGCTGAGATTGCCTCTGCAGCGATCAGAAACAGAAATGCGGGCCCAAGTTGCAGACGCAGACTGCTGAGCAGCCGTGGCATAACTTGTGGCAACACAATTCGCACGGCGATCAGCCAGCTTGAGGCTGACAAAGTTTCCGCCTTGACGATCTGTTCGCGTGGCAAGGCCAGAACCGTCTGCGCCAGATCGCGGATCATGATGGGTGCCACACCAATGACGATCAGCGCAATCTTGGAGGTCTCACCCAGGCCCAATGAGATAAACAGAATGGGCAGAAGCGCCAGCGGTGGCACCATCGAGATGAAATTCACGAAAGGTACCAGGAGCGCACGCAGGAACGGCAAAGTACCAACGCCGATGCCAATCATCAGCGCCAAGACCGTGGAAATCCCTAACCCCGCGCTCAATCGTTTCAGGCTGGACCACGTGTCCGACCAAAGCAGATAGTCACCCGTCCGCCGATCGGGGGTAAAGGCCATCAGATCAACCGCAGCCGCAATACTGCTGAGCGCCGGCAACAGCTTGTCGTTCGGATTTTCGGCCAGTCGAGCTGCCGATCCCAGCAGATAGACGAGGATCAGCAACACGAAAGGTGCGAACTTCAACGCCGTCGCCACAGGCGGCGACAGCTGCTGGTTGATCAGGCGCATCGGTTGGCTTTCCGTTTACAGTGCGCCGTCGGCCGCCATCTGCATATATGTGTTGTCAAAGCGGAACTTCACATTGGCCGTATCGCCCAGGATCGTGCCATCGGGCAATTCGATCCCGATTGCGTCCTGGGATGTTGCACCGGGCGTCAACAAGCCTTTATCGAACAGAAAGGCGCGCACCAGATCCATCGTCGCGCCAAGCTCGGAAGAACTGGTAAAGGCAACCGCCTCCGCTGGGTCTGGAAAGAGCCTGGTTGCAGCCATCTGCGCCTCAAACCCGGCCTGGTCCGTGCCAGAGGCCGCACCCATCGCAGCACGGGCCGCCGCGCCCTCTTGGGTATCCGAGGTCATCAAGGCAACGGTTTCGTACCAGATCCCGGCCAACGCTTGCCCAAACTTGGGATTGTCCGCCAGAACATCCGTATTAGCGACCATCAGATCAATGATCTCGCCCGAGATCTGCGAGCTATCGAAGACCTTTACCGCATCCGGCAGGGCAGCGATTTCGGACACCATGGGGTTCCACGTGACCATTGCGATCACATCGGGGGTCTGGAACGCCCCGACCATGTCGGGATCAGCTGTGTTGATCACCTTCACGTCCCGCTCAGAAAGCCCCGCGCTGTCCAGTGCGCGCGCAAGCAGGTAGTGCGAGACCGAGAACTCCACGAGATTAACGTCACGTCCGGCGATATCGGCCAATACCCCTTCGCCCTTAATGAACACAGCGTCATTTCCATCAGAGAAATCCCCAACGATCACAGCCGTTGTATCTACACCTCCGGCGGACGGGATAGACAAGCCATCCATGTTGGTGAGCGTAACCGCGTCATAACCGCCCGCCGTGTATTGGTTGATCGATTCCACGTAATCATTGAACTGCGTCACCGCGATAGAAATGCCGTACTTATCTGCCCATTTGTCGACAATCCCCGTGTCAGAAGCATACCCCCAGGGCATCCACCCCACATAAATCGACCAGGCTACTTTGAAATCTGTCTTTTCCTGCGCCCATACTGCGGGTCCAAAACTAAGCGCGCCAAGCGTTGCAAGCGCGGTGATTGTCAGTCTGCGTGTGATAGTCATTGAACTTCCCTTTCAGTTTTCAAAAAGGGAAGGTCTGCAAGACTTCGCGACCAATCCCTTGGCAGTGCGAGGTCTCCCGGGCTTTTGTCCCGCCGTGTGACTGGAAAGCATTTCTCTCCTTCCAGTTTTGGCTCTCGGACCAAACGCGTGTTGCCACGCCGGAACCCTAGCCAATAAACTCTTCTTAAAGCTTTTCCAGAACGTCCCGAGAGGCAAGCGCAGGCATGGCCAACGTACGAATTTGACCTGCGTGAAAGAAAAATGCGCAGACTTTTGGCGAGATGCCCAAAAATCGCCCGCCAGGAAAATACCGGATGCCACCAATTTGCCTCAGAAAGTGGACACGCATCTTTGTGGGCTATTTTCGCATTGCACCCTAAGTCCGCTCCCTTTGTCCCGCGGTTGCACGGTCTTCAGCACAGCCAAACATACAAAAATCAGGTGCAGGACCTATTGCCAAACCGCATGCCAGCTGTCGTCACAATTATTGCCGCAGCCCCTTTAGATTTGTGTCAGCTGCCCTTGCGGGCGCCTGCGGAAACTGAGCTCGATGCAGGCTTTGCGAGTATGGCCGTAATTATCGTGCCCATAATTAAACCGCACCTCTGCCCTGCGCCCGCCTGATGCGCGGCGAAGCCGTTGGATTTGCTAGTGGCAACACGAGATTGCGAGCAGGCAGCAGGCTGACTTTATACTCAGAAAGTCTTTGAAAACAGAAGGCGCGCGCACGCTTGTCCTCTTCTGAGTGACACCGGTCCGGAGCACGGTTTAAGGAGTGTTCCTGTTAAAGCAACGTCTCAGTACAGCCCGCGCGAATGCTCTGATCCTTGGGTCAGCCGGCGTGGCGATAACACTGCGCGGCGGAACGGGCATCCTCTTTCCGCAAAATCCCGGTGAACCCATGGCGTTGCCTGCCGATATGGTTCGGGCAGTTGGAAACAATGGATTTCGGCCGACAGTGTTGAAACACTCAAAAATTCGACTGCTGTGTTTTTATGCCACCAGTCATTTCCGCGGCCGTGTTCAAACCAAGTGCCCAATGGAACCCGTGAGAGCCTCTGACATTGCCGAAGTGGGTCTTAAACTGACCTGTATCGACGAATTTCAGGCAAAGCCTTTCACGGCAAAGTTTTTTATCGGTTTTCGCGAAAACCGGGGTTTTTCAACATAATCGGCTGGACTCAGACGTTGGCGTATCCGAAAACCTGCTTTCTTTACCTGGGGTGCCAGCCTGATAACGGTTCTGAAAGCCACACTCCAGATCACATCCCTCATCACGGCCCCAACACCAGGCGTCCTCATACCTGTGATATCTTGCTTAATTCTGTTGGCCGTTGGTGTGGCGTTGTTGTTTCCGTTGCCCGAGGAACGTCTTCTCAGAAGGTCCGTTTAAGCAGCGAAACCAAATGTAACGTGCAGACCAGCGAGGAAAAGCATACCTCACCGTTTGGAAAAATCGCATACCAGTAGAGCTGCAGCGCCACTGTGTTTGCTCATGCCGGATCGATCTTTGAAATGTATCAAACCGCAGTCCTGAATCACAATGCCGCGTCCATTGAACACGGCATTGATTTGCCAACTTTACCAGCTGTTGTAGCCGAGGAACTTGCCTGACATCTCGACCTTTACACGGTCGCCCTTTGGGTTTTCGACCCGCGTGACGGACATGTCGAAATCGATGGCTGACATGATGCCGTCACCAAACTTTTCCTGGATGATCGCCTTGAGCGTAGGTCCATATACCCCAACGATCTCGTAAAAGCGGTATATGCAGGGATCGGTCGGCACCGCCTGTTCCCAAATCTTTGTAGGGCTTTCGGCCAGAACACTTTCCGCTCCCTGTGGCAGGCCCATCACCGACACCATCAGCTTCGCTTTTTCCGGCGGAAAGGCATTCATGCCCATGGCGGCGGAATGGGTCCAGATCGGTGACATGTCGATTTTCTCAGCAATTTCCTCCCACGTCAGGCCAGCCTGTTTTTTGGCCGACAGGATCATTGCTGTGACGTCTTCTTTGGTCATCGTTTCTGTCATTGTGATTGTATCCTTCATTTTACAGTCCTAACTCTGTCAGTCCGGGGTGATCTTGTGGCCGGGCCGTGCCTTCGGGCCAGTGAAACAGGCGATCTTCAGGTGCGATCGGCACGTCGTTGATCGAGGCGTGGCGCACAGCCATGTAACCAGGGGCGTCGAATTCCCAGTTCTCGTTGCCGTGCGACCTGAACCACTGCCCGTTCCCGTCGTGCCATTCGTAGCAAAAACGCACCGCAATCCTGTCGTCGCCATGGCACCAGATTTCCTTGATCAGGCGATATCCGTTTTCGGTGGACCATTTGCGCGTCAGAAAGGCTTCTATCTCGGCACGTCCGCTCAGGAACTCCGACCGGTTGCGCCATCTGGTGTCGGGTGTGTAGGCCAAGGCCACCCGGGCCGGATCACGGCTGTTCCAGGCGTCCTCTGCCATGCGCACTTTTCTGATCGCCATGTCGTGCGAAAAAGGCGGCACTGGCGGGCGCGGTGTCTGCTCGGTCACGAAATCAAACCTCTACAGCGCGCAACAGCGGCGCAGGCTCGGGGTCGTCGGTTCCGGCCTCACCGGTCAGATCAATACGCACGGTTTCCGGGCTGTTGGGGCCATCCGCTTTACCGGACAGTTCCGCCGAGCGTTGCGCAAGAAAATGTACCAGATGGTTTCGAATGGCGTAATAATTCGGATGTTCGACGATGTCGTTGCGCACGCGCGGGCGGGGGATTGTGATCTCGACATTCTCGGCCACCTGCGCCATCGGGCCATTTGTCATCAGCAGAATACGGTCCGCCAGCAGGATGGCCTCGTCGATGTCATGGGTGATCATAAAAACGGTCTGGTCAGTATCGCTCCAGACCTTGATCAGTTCTTCCTGGATCGTTCCGCGCGTCAGCGCGTCCAACGCACCAAAAGGTTCATCAAGCAGCAGCAGCTTGGGCTCATTGGCAAAGGCGCGCGCAATGGACACACGCTGGCGCATGCCGCCCGATAACTGGCTGGGCTTGCGGTGAATGGCGTCACCGGTCAGACCGACCTTGGCCAGAAAGGCGGTCGAATGCTCGATCACCCGCGCCTTGCCCCATTGTGGAAACCGGGCTGCAACGCCAAAAGTCACGTTCCTGAGCGCGCTGAGCCACGGCAGCAGCGAATAGTTCTGGAACACCACACCCCGGTCCAGACTGGGCCCCGACACTTCGAAGCCGTCCATTTTTACAACGCCACTGGTGGGCTCTGAAAGACCCGCCAGAATGTTCATGATGGTGGATTTGCCGCAGCCAGAATGGCCAAGGATGCAAACGAATTCGCCTTTTTCGATGCCAAAGCTGGCATCCTTAAAGACGGTGAATTCGTTCCCCTACCCGTCCGGGTATCGCTGGGTGAGTTGCTCAATGCTCAGAAAAGGCTTTGCCATTTGATCGTTCCTATTCGGTGTAGGCGACTGCGCGCTGCAGCAGACCGAACATGGAGTCCAGCAGCATGCCCACAACACCAATCATGAGGATGGAAAAGATGACGGACGTCAGATCTAGATTGTTCCACTCGTTCCAGACGTAATAGCCGATGCCCGTACCACCCACGAGCATCTCTGCCGCGACAATCACCAGCCAGGCGATGCCGATTGAGATACGCATACCTGTCACAATCGTGGGTGCGGCGGCAGGCAGGATCACAGTAAACGCGGTTTTCAGAGGGCCCAGCTCATGGGTCCGGGCGACATTCACCCAGTCCTCCCGCACGCCCGCGACGCCAAAGGCGGTATTGATGAGCATCGGCCATATGGAGCAAATGAAGATGACAAAGATTGCACTGGCCTCACTGTCCTGAATGACGAACAGAGCAAGCGGCATCCATGCCAATGGCGAGATCGGGCGCAACACCTGGATGAAGGGGTTCAGTGCCTTGTAAGCGACCGAGGACATCCCGATCAGGAACCCCAGCGGGATTGCGATCAGTGCGGCCAGAAAATACCCCGTCAGGACGCGGTAAATGGAATAGCCGATCTGAATACCGATGCCCTTGTCGTTTGGCCCCGCATCATAGAACGGGTTGGACAATTGCTCCCACGCTTTACCCAGCACCTGGCTGGGGGGCGGCACGCCGGCCTTGGGCTGGCCACCACCGGTCAGCAATTCGTATTCTGTCAGTTCTCCGACGGCTTTCTGTGCGGGGATCGACATTTCCCAGATCAGACAGCCGACGACCAAAAGCAGCACTGATAACAGCGCTGCCTTTTTGTTTTCCGACAGGGCGCGCATCAGTTGGCCTTGATCGCAAAACTGTCCACATAGGCCTCTGGCTGCGCCGGATCGAATGTTTTGCCCATGATAGTGTGCGACTTGTAGGTGACATCCGGTGCGTCATAGCCCAGGTCTTGCATGACCTTTTTGGCGTCTGCAGCCAGATAGACCTGCTCGGCGACAGTTTTGTAATCTACATCGCCCTCGATATAGCCCCAGCGTTTCATCTGGGTCAGGATCCACACGCCCATCGAGTGCCAGGGGAAGGGGTCAAAGTCGATCCGGTCGGGGACGCGTTTCACCTCGCCCAGACCGTCGGCGTAGGTGCCGGTCAGCACCTGCTGAACCACGGTCACCGGCTGGTTGAGATAGTTGGTGGGTGAGATTGCCTCGGCAATCTCCACGCGATTGTCTGCGTTCGACGCATATTGCGTGGCGTCAATGATCGACTTCAGCAGCGCGCCGTAGGTATTGGGCAGTTCCTGGGCGAAGGACAAAGGTGCGGCAAAGGCACAGCACGGGTGGCCTTCCCAGATTTCCTTGGTCAGGATGTGGATAAAGCCGATGCCTTCATAGATCGCGCGCTGGTTAAACGGATCTGGTGACAGGTAACCGTCGAGGTTGCCCGCACGCAGGTTCGCAACCATTTCCGGCGGCGGCACCACGCGGATCTGGATATCCACATCAGGGTCGAGACCAAACTCCGCCACGTAATACCGCAGCAGGAAATTGTGCATCGAATACTCGAACGGCACCCCAAAGGTGAAACCTTTCCACTGTTTTGGGTCGCGCTTGTCGAGATGCTCGTTGGACAGAACGATCGCCTGCCCGTTAATGTTTTCGACAGCAGGCATGATGTATGGCTCCGCCACGGAACCGGCACCCAGCGTCATGGCGAGCGGCATTGGAGTCAGCATGTGGCTTGCGTCATATTCACCGGAGAGGGATTTATCCCTCGCCACAGCCCAGCCTGCGGTCTTGATGACCTGCGCATTGAGTCCGTAGCGTTCATAGAACCCTAAAGGCTGCGCCATGATGATCGGCGTGGCGCAGGTGATCGGAACAAAGCCGATGTTCAGGTCAGTTTTTTCTGGTGGTCCAAGATCATCAAGAATTGCAGCCGTCGCTTCCCTGATCGGAAAGACAGAAGCGAGGGCCGCCGCCGCGGTGGCACCACCAATCATACCCATGAACGACCGGCGCCCGATGTCATTCTGTCCAAAGACCGACCGCACAATCGCACTTTCAACGGCGCGCTCCATCATCTGCTCAGACGACATGTGGTGTGGTTCCACATGGTCTTTTTCGTGCCCGTGGCCGCTCACGCAGCCCTGGCATCCGCAATCGGCACCATGCCGCAGATCGGTTTTTTCAGAGTAAGGATTTCCAAGGCTTTTGATGTTCATGTTCGTCTCCTGTCGGTGTTAACCAAATCTTTTCATGCAGGAGAGACCGCGAACAGCGGGTCAGAAACCTGCCCGAAAAATCGCAATTAATTGATTTTTATGATTACTTTTTGAGCAGAGTTTACGAAAAATCGTAAATTACGAAATCTCGGCAAAACCGTGCCAGCAAAGTCGGGCCATAGTGACCGCATGCTCGATGATTCCCGACCGCAGGCCGTTTTGGACTTTCAACCGTTGGCGGCAATGGTTGTGGATCCGCGCGCAAATCGGATTTTGGATGCGAATACAGCTGCCCGGAAGCTTTTCAATTTATCAGCGGGTGACATCAGGTTTTCGGATCTGCTGATTTCTGACGCTGGCGAAATGGCCGTATATCTGGACGCTGTGTCGCATTACGGCTGCTACATCAGCCGCGCCCTGCACTTTCATGGACGCAAAGACGCTCCGCCAAGGCTGCAAACCTATGGCGCGCAGCTGCCCGACCATCAGGTTCTGCTCAGCTTTCTTGATCTGGAGGATGTGGACAAGCGCACCCGCGAGACAGAGCAGGAGATGCATCACAAAGGCGGCCTGACGCAATGGCAGAACATCTATGGCTTCTTTCGCGAGGTTGAGGCGCAGAACCACCTGATCCTGGAGGCCGCTGGCGAAGGAATTTACGGTATCAATGCGCAGGGACAGGCGACATTCGTCAACCGAGCCGCCCAGGAGATGCTGGGGTGGTCGGCAGATGATCTGATAGGGCGCGAACTGCACCCGATCATTCACCACAAGCATCTCAACGGCGAGCATTTCCCGGCCCATAAATGCCCGATCTACGCGTCGTTTCGAAAGGACGAAACCATGCGTGTGGACGATGACGTCTTCTGGCGCAAGGACGGCAAACCGATCCTCGTCGAATATGTGTCGACGCCGATCTATGATCACAACGTTCTTGCCGGTGCGGTCGTGATATTTCGGGATGTCACCGAGCGGCGCGAAAACGAGCGCAAACTGCGTGAGGCTCTCGATGAGGTGAAAGAGCTGAAAGAAAAGCTGGAGCAGGAAAACGAATACCTGCTTACTGAAATCCGCTCCGCGCGCTCGCAGACAGGGATCGTCGGCGTCTCGCCGGCCATCAGGTCGCTGAATATTCAGATCGGTCTGGCCGCACAGAGCAACGCGCATGTTCTGGTGTCCGGCCCACCCGGGTCCGGAAAGAGCATGACGGTCTCCGCCATTCACGAGGCCAGCAGCCGCCACCGCCGCCCGCTGGTGCGCATCAACTGCAGCGAAATTAATTCGCAGGCATTTGAGGCTGAGCTGTTCGGGTACCGGCGCGGCGCCTTTGCGGGCGCAAGCCGGGACAAGACCGGCAAACTGATCATGGCGAATAACAGCACATTGCACCTCGATGAAATTACCGATTTGCCCCGGGATATTCAGGCCAGGCTGCATGATGTCCTGCAAAGCGGTCGGTTTCAGCGATTGGGTTCCGGAGAAGATACGACCGTGTCACTGAATGTCGTTGCGACCACGTCCCGTGACCTGTCTGCAGAGGTCAGAGCAGGCCGGTTCCGGCAGGACCTGTATTTTATGCTCAACCTGTTTTCGATCCGCTGCGAGCCCCTGAGCGAACGCCCGGCGGACATTCCTTATCTGGCCAAACACTTTCTTGACCGGACGACCCGCAGGTTGCGGTTGCCGAAAACCCGGCTGACGCGGGCCAACATTGACGTCCTCAACCAGTACGGCTGGCCCGGCAATGTGCGTGAGCTTGAAAACGTCATAGAACGCGCTGCCATTCTGGCGCAGGGCGGGCGGCTCGAATTCGACTTTCATCTCTCTGGCTCATCGCCCGCGGCGGGATCAGATGTCGTTCTGACTAATGACGAGTTGCGCGCGCTGGAGCGAAAAAACCTCGAAAACGCTCTGGCCCGCGCAAAGGGCAAGGTCTCGGGAGCCCATGGCGCTGCTGCTATGCTCGGCATCGCGCCGACAACTGCGTATTCCAGGATCAGGTCATTCTGCATTGATCCGGCGCAATTCAAATAGCGGATAGCCTCAGCCGTCACGATCCGGACGCGCTTTCAGGTCGGCTCTGTTCGGACCCGGGTTTTGCGGTTGGGATACGCGAACCTTTTTGAATGCCGCGTTCGGCGGGCGGTGCGGCAATCTGTGCGCTGCTTTTTCAAGGGCCCTGCGCGTCGCGCGACGAAACCGTCAATGTGCGGATACAGTGTCGCAGCCAACAATTGCATAGCGTCGCACTCAACTTCTTGTGTCAGTTTCAAAAGCGGATCAGTTGTATGACCCGCGCCGGCGATTTTGCCCTGCCGCCAGTCTCTGTATAAGTGTTTGGAGAAACGCGGGTTTTGACCGTACGTTTGTGAAAGGGAGGGCAAGACGATCAGACCCATTGCTGCGTTCGACATTGATACCGGAAAAGCGACAGCCGTTGAAAGTGCGCAACCCGCTCTGATACCGGCCGCGGGTTATCGCTGGATTCACCTGGATTTACAGGATGAAGCCGTCAGGTCCTGGACGAAAAACCATCTGCCTGACATAGCCGCGCGTGCGCTATGGCAAAGTGAGACACGCCCCCGGTGTGAGCGATTGGAAAACGGGCTGATCCTGAACCTGCGCGGGGTCAATCTGAACCCGGAATCCGATCCTGAAGATATGGTTTCCCTGCGTATGTGGGTGACGGAAAGCGCCATCGTTTCGGCCCGGATACGAAAGGTCTGGGCAATAGATGCCATCCGACAATCAGCTCAGGCTGGAACCGCGCCCGTTTCTGTTGGCAGATTTCTGGCGGAACTGACCCACGGCTTAACAAACCGGATCGAAACCGTTTCACTGGGCCTCGAAGAGCAAACGGATGAACTCGAAGAAGCGGTTGCTGAAAATCGTCCTCTGCCTGTCGGAAAACTGAGCCGTCTCCGGCAGGCCGTCATCAAGATGCGGCGTTTTATCAATCCGCAACGCGAGGCAATTGCCACCCTGGCAGGCCTGGAAAACTGGATCATTGCCCCGGACGAAATCGCACTGCTGCGGGAAACCGCAAACCGGACACGACGCATTGTGGAAGAACTGGACGCAACGCGCGACAGACTGTCAGCCCTGCAGGATCACATCGAAGCAGACCGCGCCCACGCACTGAGCCGCAACAGCTATGTTCTCTCTGTTGTCGCCGCGATCTTCCTGCCACTTGGATTTCTGACCGGGCTTTTCGGCGTCAACGTCGCCGGGATGCCGGGCACGTCCGCACCACTGGCTTTCTGGATGCTGACAGGGGTTTCGATCCTCGGCGGGTTGGCGCTTTTTGTGATATTCAAATTCTCGAAATGGCTCTGAGGGGTACAACTGTTCATGGTAAAAAGCCTGCTTCCTTTGATGGCCCTTTTGATGGGGTCCGCATTTTTGTTGTTCGCCGGGGGCGTAAACGCCCTGATCCTGCCTGTGCGGGGCGAGGCAGAAGGCTTTACCGCCGCTTCGCTGGGTTTGCTGGGAACCGGTTGGGCTATTGGCTATGTGGCGGGGTGTTTGTGCACGCCCGCACTGGTGGCCCGGGTAGGTCATATCCGGGCTTTCGGGGCAATGTGTGCCATAGCGGCCATCGCCGTGCTGTTGTCTCTGGTGCTGATCACGCCATGGGTTTGGATACCCGTCCGTGCCCTGTCCGGGTTCTGCTTTGCCGGGGCGGCGATGATCGTGGAAAGCTGGCTGAATGAACGCGCTGACGCATCGTCGCGCGGGCGGGTCTTTGGCATCTACACAATGGTGAACCTCGCCGCGACGACCGCGGGTCAGATGGTGCTGACGCTTGGCGATGCAAACGGGTACTTCTTTTTTGTGCTGGCGGCTATGGTCTACTGTCTTGCACTGTTGCCAACCGCCATCAGCGCGACAACGACGCCGCGCCCGCTGACACAGGTCTCGCTCAACCTGCCCGGGTTATGGCGAAACTCGCCGATCGCGTTCTTTGCCGTACTGATGGTTGGCATTTCAAACGCCGCCTTTGGAACGCTTGCAGCGGTATATGCTGCCAGGATCGGGCTGACCCTGAACGACATCGCCCTCTTTGCCAGCATCCCCATCCTTGCCGGTGCACTGTCTCAAATCCCTGTCGGGATCGCGTCGGATAATTTTGACCGCCGCAAAGTGCTGGTTGGCATCACTGTTTTCGCGCTGATTGCGGATTCATTGTTTCTGTTTACCGGGGTGACACAACCGCTTCTGGTTCTGGGGTTCTCCGCACTTTTTGGCGCAACAGTTTTTGCGATGTACCCGGTCATTGTAGCCCACGCCAATGATCATGCTGAACCGGGTACCTTCATCCAGGTCAGTGGCGGATTGCTTCTGGTGTTCGGTGTTGGCTCAATCGTCGGGCCAACGGTTGCCGGTTTTGCGATGACATCTTTCGGGGCCGCGAGCCTGTTTGCGATCACAGGCACGGCTCATATTCTGCTTATCCTCTTTGCGATCCTGCGTCTGAGAACAGCGCCCGCCGTCACGACAGAAAACAAAGGCACCTTCCAGGCCCAGCCTTTGGCACGCGCATCTACCCCGGAAACGGCAGCTCTTGCAGCAGATCAGGCCGAGCTGGATGCCGACCAGCCACCGGATGACGCACCAGCTTCCCCTGCGCCCAGGACAGACCACACAGAATAAGCAAGTGCTTTTTGAACCAACGGGTTTTCCGGCGTGGTTGCTGCTCGGCAGTGCGGTGTCAGCAGCCGGACCTGTTGGTATCTCGCTGATAAACACAGACCCGGCTCTCGCAGACTTCGACGAACGTGTCACAAACCTTCAGGCCACTCTGACCGGTTCCACAGATATCGCCATGCGTAACGTACTGGATAGTGACACTCTCAACATTCCCAGCACCCTGGGTATCACGGCAGTTGCCTGGCAAATGAATGGACTTGCGGAAACTATCCGCTTCTAAATCCCGGGCAAAGCATCGCTGTGGGTGTTCTGATCAGTTTACCCGAACAGCGGCAGAAAACGTAAAGGCCAAATGCTGCGCTTCGCTCGAATGACTGGTATGCAATCGGGCGTTATTTTTGCAATGACGGACTGCTTTGCCTGAGGAGCGCTTGCCCGCCGACGCTTTTCACCCATACAGTTGCCAAAGCTCAGCATTGCCGGTCAGAAGGGTGCAATTGAAACCGCAGATTCCCCAGAAAACGATAGAGAAATGGCAGCGTATCGTTGACCTGATTGCGCGGGTCGCCGATGTACCGGCCAGTCTGGTGATGCGCACCGACGCGCCTTACCATTCGGTTTTTGTCACCAGCCAAAGCGAAAACAACCCCTATCAGGTTGGCTGTCAGTTCACGCTGAATGAAAAACTCTATTGTTATGGGGTTCTGCAAAATGACGGGGAACTGTTCGTCGAGGACGCGACCCGTGATCCGGCCTGGTCAGACAATGACGATATGGAACACGGTATGACCTTCTATGTCGGTTACCCTCTGAAATGGCCTGACGGGGCGGTCTTCGGTACGATCTGCATGCTCGATTCACGGCGCAACAGGCGTGCGACATTGTTTCGCGAAGGGTTGCAGGAATTTGCCCGGGTGATCGAGGCCGATCTGGAACTGTTCACAGAGATAAACAGGCGGATCGAACTGGAAGCTGAGTTAAAGACCACTCTGGACGAGCTTGAAACCCGGGTCATGGACCGGACGGCAGATCTGGAAGAAGCAAACACTGCACTTCGGGTGCTGCTCGGCAGTGTCGAGAAGGCGCGCGAGGAATATGACCTTACGCTCCTGCGCCAGATCAAAGGGCTGGTGATGCCGCATCTGGCCAAGCTGCGCGTCCGGCTGAAAGGCGATCAAAACGGATGTGCCTATCTGGATATGGTCGAGGATCAGCTGAGGTCGATCACTGCAAATGCGAGCGGCAAGCTGTTGACAGTGATGGAAAAACTGACACCGGTCGAACGTGAGATTGCGCAGATGATCATGCGCGGGCAGTCTACAAAGGAAATCGCACGCACCCTGTCGCGGGGGCGCAGCACGGTCGAATTTCACCGCAACAACATTCGGTCCAAGCTGGACCTCAGACACAGCGGAAAAAATCTGCGCAGCCTGTTGTTGTCTCTCCACTGAAACATGGGGGAGTTCCCCATGTTTTACTGGCAGTATTCTAATACAGGGTCAGCAATCCTTCGTTGCTATCATCATGCCATCTGAAGCCAAATTCAGAAAATGGAACAACAGGGATGACAATGATGGACAGAGATGATCTCGAACTGAAACCTACGCTTGTTAATGGTGAAACGGACGAACTGGCCAATGGCATTTCACGCCGCTCTTTCTTTATGGCGGCGGGTGCCGCGGGTGTTGGCGGGGCCACCAGCCTGCTGAGCGGCACATCCGCTCAGGCCCAGTCGACCGACTGGACGCAACCTGGCAACAACAACGGTGTGATTGAGTTGCAGAAAACTACTGGAACGGCCACGTCGGGCGCTGTGGGGATCGACTTTTACGGCCACTGCGCAATCAAGATCACATCACCAGGTGGTGCCACGCTCATGTTCGACCCGTGGCGAGATGACCCGTCGGGTGCCTGGGGGCTCTGGTTCAAAAATGAGTTCCCGGAAACGCCCGTGGATACCTGCCTTTCGACGCATACACATTTTGATCATGACGCCATTCACCGTCCGGTGTCGACGATGGTGCTGGACCGTATGGTCGGGAATTTCGAGTTTGCTGACATCAAGATCACCGGGTTTGCCGACAAACATGTCTGCCGCGCGCCCGGCTGGTACAGCTGGACGGACGCGCTGAACGAATTTGGCGTAAAAGCCTGCCCGCCGGACAACGTCAGCCACATGGATATGGTGGTATACCTAGTCGAGACAGGTGGCATACGTACCCTGATCTGGGGTGACAACCGGCACAACCCCCCACAGGAATTCTGGGATGCGATCGGACAGGTGGATGTGCTGACACTGCCGGTCGACGGATCGCAGCACATTCTGGATTACCAGCAAGGCAACGATATCGTCGCAAAGCTGAAACCCAAAGTCATCATTCCAACTCACTATCTGAGTGAAACGACCAGCTACACGCTGACAACGCTTCAGCACGCGGACGATTGGGTCCAGTCGCAACAAAGCTTCAGAATGCTGGACAGCGCAAGCCTGTCGCTTGAAGCCGGAGAAGTCGCCGGTATGGACCGCGAATTCCTTTATTTCGGGAACCATGCCCATACCAGCTAGGCCTGTTGCCAGTGCGGGCGAGGAGGAACGTAACGCCTCGCCCGACATCGAACCGGAACTATCGCCGCGATTGGCGTACATCGTCGCGGATGGACAGTGATATGCAGACAACTAAGGCTCTGACGCGTGGCGCGACCGGCAATTTGTTGCTCCCCGTGCCCCTGCGGCGGGGACCGAATTGCACAAGGCCACAATGCGTCTGACAGAAACGAATTCAAACTTCGCCCCGCCCTGGCGTTTTATCGACAGCCCGAATCCGTCCACCGGGTACAAGTCTGCGATACCAGCGCAACCGCAGCGTCGTGACGCCAGCCGGAGGGTCAGTTTTGTGCAGTTCGCTCCGATTTGGGACATCAGAAGCTGAGGCTCCCGGATCGGGCGCCAGGGTCGGGACCCATTGAGTTTCGATCAATGGCATGTGTGAGGGCTGAAAAACGAGCAACGACCGTGTCTGAGTTTTTTTGGCGGAAAGATGTGCGGATGGCGGGTTTCGCGCCCTGTAGCCTAAGGCTTCATTGCCAACCTCGTATTGCTGGCATACAAGCTATGAGGTTTTTTTTCGAAATCAACGGCTTACGTCTGCGCGATGCGACATGGGGAATATCTTTTTTACGAAACCCTTACAATCGCTGGCGACTTTTGAGCGAAAAGAGTTTTGGCCCGCATGGATTATAAGTTTGAACGTTACACCGGCTAAAGAGTAACCTTCCCGATCATTACAACCTGTTCCAAGGCACGTCCTCTCCCTCCCCGCGGGTTTGAGCGCAAAAGGCGGCGGCGAACCTCCGATCGGGCGCACAGAGGGTGGCATGACCAGGAAGCTGCTCCACCGGGTACAGCAGAAGTGTTCTACTGAAACTGTTCGTCACTTACTGACAGGTCAGCCGTGAAATCGGGGTACCGGCGTTGCCGGGCAGCCTGCCTGACACTGATGGGTTCGCCCGGGGCCTTCTCCGCCCTCAGAATACCCGGCTCACACCGCTTACTGGCCCCCGCGCTGTGAACCCCGTGCGGGTCACCGCCAGTTACGATCATTGGCAGATGATCCAGGACAGAGGGCGGAAACCGGCCTTTCCGGTTCAGCAGGAGTCGCCAGGTACCAGACGAAAACCGAGATCTGCAACAACAGGCTCCTGCGATCCGTCCTGAGCAGTTGCACTGCTTGTCACAGACAGGGCTGCGCGCCGCCCCATCTCCAGGCGCGGCGTTTCGATGGTTGTCAGCCGGATGGGCAATGCCTCCAGAAAAGATAGCCCGTTGAAACCCGCAAGTGCCACCTGGCCGGGTATGTCGATACCGTTGCTCAGACAGTGCATTATTCCGCCAGCCGCCAGGTCGTCGTTGGAAAAATACAAAGCCTCTGGCGCATCAGACCGGGCAAGCACCTCTGCCATTGCCCTGCGTCCCTCAACCATCGAGGATGGCCCGGTAATAACCCGGTTGAGCACCATCTGTGCACCAGCCTCGCGAACAACCGCGCAAAAGCCGCTGAACCTCTTTACGGCACGCAGATCGCGCCCGCCCTGACTGCCAATATACCCGAAACGCCGATAGCCTTTTTCCAGCATGTAGCGCGCAGTTGCCCGGCCCGCCGCCTCCTGAGAGATGCCAAAAGCCGCCGACATGGGCGTGCCGTCAATATCCATCACCTCGGCCACGCGCACGCCGGAGGCGCGGATGGCAGCACGGGTTGCATCCGTATGTTCCAACCCCGGCAGGACAATGCCACGAGGCCGCCATGCCAGCAATTCGCGCACAATCTCTTCTTCGCGCTGCAACGAGTATTCGCTGACACCGAATACGGGCAGTATGCGCTTGCTGATCAGAGTTTCATTCAGGCCATTGAGCACTTCGGAAAACACGCGGTTTTTGAGCGTTGGCAGGACGACCGCCACCAGAGAGGTGGTTTCCTCGCGCAGGGCGCTGGCCAGCTTGTTCTGGACGTAACCGAGCTTGCGCGCTGCTTTTTCGACTCTGACACGCACATCGTCCGACGTCTTTCCCGCACCGCGCATTACCCGCGAGACGGTCATCTGACTGACCCCTGCCTCGGTCGCGATATCATCCATCGTTGGCGCGGCTGTCTTGCCCGAACTCATTGCGCACTGTCCCTTCCGGCAATCAACTCCCCTGCTCACATACAGACTAAGGAATCGAGTTGACAAGTGTTTACGTAAACATGATACATAAATTAATGATGTTTACGTAAACAATTCACCATATGTCATCTGGGAGGATACAAATGAAAAATATTTTGCTGAGCTCTACATTCATCGCGGCCGCTGCAGGAATGGCAGCCGCAGACACTTACCGGCCGGAGTGCTTTGCACCTGCCCCCGGCACATCCACAATCAGCTATGACGCCAAAACCGGCCCGTACAAGGTGGCCTTTGTGAATGGTTTTGCCGGCAACGACTGGCGCATCGCGGCCATTCAGGCGTCCAAGGCCTGGGCTGCACGTCCCGAAAACGCCGAAAAGCTGGAAGAATTTACTATTGTTTCGGTTGGCAACGACAGCGCAGCACAGATCGCCGCGATCGATAACTTCATGGCGGCCGGATATGACGCAATCACTTTCATTGCCGTGAACCCCAGCGCGTTTGAGCCGGTGATCCGCCGCGCAGAACGCTCCGGCACTGTTCTGGTGCCCTTTGACAACGTGCTAGACACGGACAAGGTTGTTCAGATCAACGAAAGCCAGCTGGAACTGGGCCGTCTCAAGGCGCAGACTGTAATGGATGCCCTGGGCGGTACGGCTGAAAAAATCCTGATGGTTGACGGCCTGCCCGGGAACGCAACAGACCGCGACCGTCGCGCTGGCATGATGAGCGTTCTTGAAAAAGTCGACGGGCTTGAGATTGTTCAGGTCGTCGGCAACTGGGACACCGGAACCAGCCAGAAGGTTGTATCGGATGCGCTGGCGACCCATGGTCAGTTTGATGGTGTCATTTCGCAACACGGCGCTGCCGGGACCATCAATGCCATGCAGTCCGCCGGACACCCTGTCGTCCCCATGGGCGTGGATGGTGAAAACGGTGTGCGGATGCTGATGGACGAACTGGACATTCCGGGGATCTCGGCGGCGCAGGCGCCTGCGATGTCGGCTGTGGCACTGGAAGCAGCTGTGGCTCTACTTGAGGGCAACGCGCTGCCACAAACCGTTTATCTGCCGATCCCGCAGGTCAGGGCCGAGGATCTGGAAGCCGGGGTGAACTACTTCCCCGATCTGCCAAAATCCTTCAATACCGGGACAGGTTTCCCGGATTGCTTTGCACCCTTTACACCAGAGGAGTTGCTTGGCCAGAACGCTGACAACACCTGATGTCAGCGGCCTGACGGTTCAGCCCGGCGCACTCTCCTGCAGCCGGGCTGATTTTTTCCTGTCAAACCGGGGCTTTACTGTGAACCAGACCGACGACGTCATTGTGCGCCTTGAGGGCGTGTCAAAGCACTATGGTGCCACGACGGCGCTGGATGGTGTCGATTTCGCCTGTAAAGCAGGCGAAATCCATGCGGTTCTGGGTGAAAACGGCGCGGGCAAATCCACACTGATGAAGCTTATCTCGGGCGTCATCCAACCCAGCGACGGGCGAATTTTCGTGGATGGAGAGGAAACGCCCCTGCCCACGCCGCGAGCCGCCGTAGAGCGCGGCCTTGTATGCATGTTTCAGGAGTTGTCACTGGTGCCGGACCTCAGCGTGCGCGAAAACCTGATGCTGGGCGCTCCCGGCTCAGGTCTGGGCCGCCTGCCCGGTGCCATTGTACGGCGCGCACAGGAGGTCCTGGCACAGATCGATGGCGGCGGCATAGGAATGGGCGCGCGGGTCGCGGACCTGAGCCTTGCCGAACGCCAGCAGGTCGAAATCGCCAAAGCCTTTGCCCGCAATCCCAGACTGCTGATCCTGGATGAGGCAACCTCTGCGCTGAATGCCTCTGTCGTCGACAAGGTGTTCACACTGATCCGGGCAGAATGTGCACGGGGCGTTGGTGTGCTGTTCATCTCGCACCGCTTTCACGAGATCGAAGCACTGGCTGACCGTATCTCGATTTTTCGCAACGGCGCGCTCGTCGACAGCTTTGCCAATGGCGCTCATGACTACCCCGCGATCATCTCCAGAATGGTTGGCCAGAAGATCACAGACCTTTTCCCGGCAAAACCGCGGGCCAGACCCGAGGCACAGGAGGTGCTGCGGATCGATGATTTTGGCTGGAACGGCGAACTGACAGACGTGTCCATTACCCTGCGAAAGGGTTGTATTACGGGCCTGGGCGGCCTCGATGGTCAGGGACAGGCCGCAGTGCTTCAGGGCCTGTTCGGATTGCTCAAAAAGACCGAAGGCGGCATTGTACTTGCGGGCCAGCCGATCACGCTGAACAGCCCCGGCGATGCGAAAAATCCGGACATTGGTATCGCGCTGGTGCCCGAGGATCGCAAGACCGAGGCGCTGATCCTTCAGCAAAGCATCGCGGCCAACATGGAGCTGGCCGCCGTCGGCGTGCGCGGCATCAATGCGGAAGACCCGGCGCTTTACCAGCCCTATACCGATGCGCTGGAGCTGAAATGCGAGTCGCTGGATCAGCCTGTATCGCAACTGTCAGGCGGCAATCAGCAAAAGGTTGCGCTGACGAAATGGCTCGCACTTGAACCGCGCTGTTTGCTGCTGGCCGACCCCACCCGTGGCATCGACGTCAAGACCAAGACACAGATCTATGCGCTTCTTCGCCGGCTCGCAGATCAGGGCACCGCGATCCTGCTGCTGTCCACCGACTACGAAGAGTTCATCCACCTCTGCGATGAAACGCACATCTTTTATGACGGACGCGTGGTGCGACACCTGACCGGCGATGCCGTAACAGCGGAAAACATCCTGGCGGCAACACTCAACATCCCCGCACAGCAGGCCGCCCATGGCTGATCTGTTGCGCGCAAACCGACGCGAGGCCATCGCCCTTGCTGTGCTCCTTGCACTGCTGACTGTGTATCTGGTCACGCACCCGCGTGGCATGTCGACCTATGTGATGACGATCTGGGCCAACCAGTGCCTGATCCTGGCCCTCGCCGCGATTGCGCAGTTTTTTGCCGTCATCGTGCGCGGCATCGATCTGTCGGTTGGGGCCGTTATGGCGCTGACAAATACGGTTGCCTCTTATGTGCTTGCGGGCAGTGGGATCGGTCTGGCTGGCGGGGTCGTTCTGGTGCTGCTGGTAGGGCTGGCCTGCGGACTGGTGAACGGCATCCTGGTGGTTTACGGGCGCATACAGCCCATCGTTGTCACACTGGCGACTGCATCGGTTTTTGTCGGACTGGCGCTGCTGTTGCGGCCTACCCCGGGCGGGCAGATCAACTATGACTTTGCCGATGCGATGACGCTGGATGTGCTGGGCGTGCCCACGGCCCTGATCATCACGGCACTGGTGATCTTTGGCTTCTGGATGCCGTTGCGCCGCACCGGGCTTGGCCTTGGCCTCTATGCGATCGGCTCCTCTGAACAGGCGGCATTCCAGTCGGGCATTCAGGTGCCGGTGATCCGCATGGCCTCCTTTGCGCTGGGTGGGCTCTTTGCCGGCCTCGCCGGACTTTACTTCAGCTTTGTGACAACCACCGGTGACGCAGGCATTGCGCCAAACTTTACCCTGAATGCCATTGCCGCCGTGGTCCTGGGCGGCGTGGCGCTGCGCGGGGGTGTCGGCAGTCTGATCGGCGCGGTGGCGGGCGCGTTCATCCTCAAGACCATCGGCGCACTGATGTTCTTTTCCGGCCTGCCGCCCCTGGCACAACCTTTCGTCGAAGGGCTTATTCTTGCCGCGGCCATCGCCATCGGTGGCGCAGACATCCTGCGCGTGCGCAACCGCCTGGAGGTGTTCGGACGATGAGTACCCGAAGCAAACGCCTGCCTGATCCCGACACCCTGATGCCCTTTGCCGGGGCGATCGTTATGATCCTAGGCGGCAGCCTGTTCTTCCCGCAAATTCTGGGGTTGGGATATCTCGGCCAGCAATTGCAGATCGCGTCGTTCCTCGGCGTTATCGCGATGGGTGCGACCGTGGTTATCCTGCTGGGGCATATTGATTTGTCCGTGCCATGGATCGTCGGTGGTGCTGCGATCCTGTCCACGTCGCTCGCCGGAACCGGAGACCCCGTTTTGACAGCCCTTGCGATCCCCGCAGCCCTGGTGTTCGGCGCAATCATCGGTCTGATCAACGGCTTTGGCGTTGCGATCCTGCGCATTCCCTCAATGGTCTGGACGCTGGCGGTCAATTCGATGCTGCTGGGCCTCGCCGTCCTCAACACCGGCGGGTTCAACCCCAAAGGCGAGGCAAGCGCCACAATGATCTGGATGGCCTCCGGCACGGTCGGAGGCATACCTACCGCCTTTGCCCTCTGGATGCTGCTGACCGCACTGCTCGCCCTGTTTCTCGGGCGTACCGGCTTTGGTCGCTATCTGTCCTCAATCGGGTATAATGAAAAGGCGACGTTCCTGTCGGGCGTCTCGACGCCGTCGGTGATCTTTGCTGCCTTTGCTATTGCGGGCCTGTGTTCAGCTTTTGGTGGCGTTCTGCTCGCGGGCTATGCAAATCAGGCCTACCAGTCGATGGGCGACCCGTATCTCCTGCCAACAATCGCCGCTGTGGTGATCGGCGGCACCTCAATCCTTGGCGGACGCGGCAGGCTTTTGGGAACGGTTGGCGGTGTGCTGTTCATCACCCTGCTTACATCGATCCTGTCGGTGATGCAGATCTCGAATGCCTGGCGCAGCATCATTTTTGGTGTGATTATCATCGTCATGCTGCTGATCCAGACCCTGCGCCGAAAGGAGAGCTGACCCATGACTGCGCATTACGAGATCTTCGATCCCGCCTTTGCCGCGATGATCGACACCACCACTCCACCGGAAATGATCGCAGACGGCTTTGTCTGGACGGAGGGTCCGGTCTGGCTGAACGACACCCTTTATTTCAATGACATTCCCAACAAGCGGATGATGAAATGGCAGCCCGCACAGGGCGTGTCCCTGGCCCTTGCCAACAGTGAATTTGCCAATGGCAACACACTGGACCGCACGGGGCGCATGGTTTCCTGCGAGCACGGTGGGCGGCGGGTGATCCGCAGGACCGATCCCAAAGACCTGAACGCCGTGGAGGTGATCGCCGAACAGTATAACGGCAAGCGTCTGAATTCCCCAAATGACGTGGTCGTCCGCTCGGACGGGTCGGTATGGTTCACCGATCCACCCTACGGCATCAACTCCGACATCGAAGGTTACCCGGCCGAAAGCGAAATCGGCGGCTGCTATGTTTTCTGCGCAGCTCCCGACGGGACACTGACAGCCGTGGCTCAGGATTTTGACAAACCGAACGGTCTGGCTTTTTCTCCGGACGAGCGCAGGCTTTACATCGCAGATTCAGGCGCAATCCGGGGAGCCAGTTTTCCCGGGATCGACTATGACCTGCCACACCACATCCGCGTTTTTGACGTGGAGGGGACCACACTGACCGGCGGCGCGGTTTTTGCAGAGATCACGCCCGGTGTGCCAGACGGCTTCCGCATTGATACCGGGGGATATGTCTGGACCAGCGCGATGGATGGCATCCACTGTCTGGCACCGGACGGGCAGTGTCTGGGGAAAATCCGGATGCCGTCCCAGACGTCGAACCTATGTTTTGGCGGGGCAGACGGAACGGATATTTTCATCACAGCGTCTGACAAAGTGTGGCACGTCAGATCCACGCGCCGCGACGCCGCACATCAAAACACTGGCCAGCCATCGGGAGAGCCGTCATGACAACATCACTCAGGGTGGCCGCTTTTGGCCTTGGATCAATGGGGTACGGGATGGCCCAATCCCTTCTGCGGGCCGGACATACCGCTTACGGATTTGATGTCAACCCGGACGCCGTCGCGCGGTTCAGGGCCGAAGGCGGCGCAGAGGGTTCTCTGACAGACATTGCGCCCGATCTCGACGCAGTCGTCGTCGTGGTTCTGAACGCCGCCCAGGCAGAAGCCGTTCTGTTCGGTTCCGACGGCATCGTACCGCATCTCAAAGCGGGTGCTGTGGTGATCTGTTGCCCGACTGTGCAACCAGAGTTTGCGCGCCAGATGGAAGCCCGGTGCGGTGCGACCGGTGTGCATTACCTTGACGCGCCGATCTCTGGTGGTGCGGCCAGGGCCGCGCAGGGCCAGCTGTCGATTATGGCGGCAGGTACGCCGCAGGCCTTTAATGCGGCACGCCCTGTCCTGGATGCCTGCGCCGCAACTGTGTTTGAGCTTGGGGACAGCGCGGGCCCAGGGTCCGCGATGAAGGCGGTCAACCAGCTTTTGGCCGGGGTGCATATCGCCGCCATGGCAGAGGCGGTAACTTTTGGCATGACGCAGGGCATCGATCCCGAGACATTTCTCCGGGTTATACCGCAATGTGCAGGCACGTCCTGGATGCTGGAAAACCGCGCGCCTCACATCGCAACCGGTGACTATACCCCGCATTCAGCGGTCGATATCTGGCCCAAGGATCTGGGCATCGTGCTGGACATCGCGCATGGCGCGAAATTCGGCGCGCCCATCGCAGCGGCGGCGCTGCAACAATACCTGGCCGCCTCTGGCATGGGGCACGGGCGGGAGGACGATGCCGCCGTCGCCAAAGTCTATGCCCGTAACGCTGGGCTGACACTGCCCGAAAAGAAAGCCTGACCGGCGACCCCCGGCATGGCACGCCAAAAGAAAACACAACAATTCCATTGGGAGGAAAGAGAATGATCAAGACTTTGAAACTGGCCGCAGGAACCATCGCGGGCCTCGCACTGGCCGTCGCGGCACAGGCGCAGGACTTCCCCGAACGCCCGGTCAACCTGGTGGTACCGTTCAATGCAGGTGGCGGCACAGACCTGCTGGTTCGCGGCTTTGCTCCTGAATTCGCCGAAGCCCTCGGCGGGGATGTCTTTGTGTCGAACATGGCAGGCGGATCAGGTACCGTTGCCGCCGCCGCGCTGGCAGGACAAAAGCCGACCGGCTATCAGCTGGGTTACTGGTCCGTGACCGTGTCCACCATCCAGCCACAGATCAAGGACGTCCCCTATGACGTCGACAGCTGGGTGCCCATCTGTTCCGTGGCCGCCTCGCCCACGGTTCTGTTCACCAACGCCTCGAACGACCTGACCACTGTGGACGAGATGAAATCCGCCATTGAGGCCACTCCCGGCAAGTATCTGTTCGGCTCGTCCGGCCCCGGCGCCATGACGCATCTGACAACCGTCGCGGCCTTTGCCGGTCTGGGTCTGATGGACAAGATCAAGCATCTGCCTTTCCAGGGCTCTGGCCCGGCGTTGCAGGCTATGGCCGCAAACACGATCCAGTTCTTTGGGGATACGGAAATCCTGATGCAGCGCGGCGATTTCCGCCCCCTGATCGCGTTTTCTGACAAAAGGCTGGAAAATTTCCCGGACGTACCGACAGCAACCGAAGTTGGTATCAAAGCGCCCCTGAATGAGCTTTACCTCTGGGGCGGGCTTTTTGCACCCGCAGGAACGGATGCGGCCGTGGTTGCAAAACTCTCCGAGGCCTGCGGCACCGCGGTGAATTCCGACGGGTTCCAGAAGTTTGCAGCCGACACGCAGACCACGATCAACTACCGCAACGCCGAAGAGTTCAACACCTTCTTCCGCGCGCAATATGAAGCGAACTCCGCCATCATCGACGCCGCAGGGCTTTGATCTGAAAAGATGGGCGCTGCGAATTGCGGTGCCCATCCCCTCTGAACAAATCGGAGACCCATGGCATGGGTGCACTGAACGAACGACGGGTCACCTCACTGGTGCTGGTACTGATTGCAGCTGCATTGCTGTCGAATACTTACGGCCAGCAGTATGCCGAGCTGGGCGGGGCCTTCAGCCCGATGTTCTTTCCCCGCATCATCTTGTGGATGTGGCTCCTGATCGCGACGCTCGATCTGGTGGCCGAACTTGTCAAACGCAGGGAAACCGACAAACCCGAAGTCCTGCGCGTCGTGATCATTGCCGTCAGTACCGTCATATTTTTGTGGTCCATGACGCGCCTGGGTTTCTTTCTGTCTGCAGTGCCTTTTACCGCGCTGGTTCTGATCACTCTGAATGCGCGCAACCCGTTGCCGCTGATCGCCGTGTCGGTCGGTGTGCCGATGGCGCTGGTGGCTCTTTTCAACCATGTGCTGGTCCTGCCGCTGCCAACCTCGCCTTTCGCGTGGTGGTTCTGAGGACACTGAAATGATTGAACTCCTCCCACAGGCTGCAGCACTCATCTTTACGGTCGAAGGCATCGCTGTGCTGGTGCTGGGGACAATGCTGGGTATCGTTCTGGGGGCCCTGCCCGGGATCGGATCCACCGTCGCGGTGGCCATGATCCTGCCCTTCACGCTCAGCATGTCGCAGGCCCCGGCCATTCTGCTGCTGCTGGCGGTTTATGCGGGCTCCGTCTATGGCGGGTCAATCTCCGCTATCCTCATCAACACGCCGGGCACGCCACAATCGGCGGCCACTTGTCTGGATGGCTACCCCATGGCACAACGCGGTGAGGCCGGTCTTGCGCTCGGCTGGAGCACCATCGCCTCCACTGTCGGCGGGCTGGTGTCGGCGGTTGTGCTGTTGCTGGCCGCACCACAGCTGGCGGCCCTGGCACTGAATTTCGGACCGATCGAGACCTTTGCTCTGATCCTGCTGGGTCTGACCTGCATTGTCTCCGTGTCTGAGGGCTCACTGATCAAAGGGCTTGTTGCCGGCAGCATCGGGCTGTTTCTGGGCTGTGTCGGGGGTGATCCGATCACAGGCGAGGCGCGGTTTACCTTTGGCCAGTTCCAGCTGATCTCGGGGTTCAACCTGCTGGCCGTCGTGATCGGTGTGTTCGCCCTGTCCGAAGTGCTGATCCGCGCTGCTGCTAAGCCGGAGCAGGATCAGACCCTTGTTGCGTTCAAAGGCATCGTGCTGCCGCCTCTGTCCGCATGGCGCGGGCGCTGGAAAGGTCTGGCGAAATCCGTGGCCATCGGGAATGGCATTGGCATCCTGCCCGGTACCGGCGCGGCCACTGCAGCATTTATTTCATACGCCGAAGCGCAGCGTTCTTCACCCAACCGGGGGAATTTTGGCAAGGGCGAGCCGGACGGCCTGATCGCATCGGAATCCGCCAATAACGCCGTGACCGGGGGCGCTCTGGTACCAACGCTCGCACTTGGCATTCCGGGCGATGCGATCACAGCCGTGATGCTGGCCACGCTGACACTGCACGGTGTGACCCCGGGCATCCGGCTGATGACAGACAATCCCGTACTCATCGCTGCTATTTTTTCAGGCTTTTTCGTCATCAACCTGATGCTTCTGCCGCTTGGCATGCTCGTTTCAAAGGCCGCAGCCCCCCTGCTGCGCCTGCGCGAAGCCTATATGCTGGCGATGATCGTGCTGCTCTGCGCGGTTGGCGTCTATTTTGTGCGGGGCAATCCGTTTGATCTGATGGTCATGGGTGCGGCTGGGATTGTTGGATTTCTGCTGCGCCGCCAGGGCATGCCGATGGCGCCCTTGGTGATTGGGATGGTACTGGGGCCCACACTCGAAATCAGTCTGCGCCAGGGGCTGATCATCACCGATGGCAGTTTCGCAGCCTTTTTCGTGGGTCATCCCATAGCCGCGGTTCTGGTATGCATTGCGGCGGGGATGCTGTCCCTGCCGCTCATCACAAAGCTGCGTCAGCGCGGCAAAACCCGCGCCTGACGCGCGATACAAAAGAGGCCAGGACCATGACCACCTTTATGGGCTGCATTGCGGATGACTTTACCGGCGCGAGCGATCTTGCCGGGCTGCTGGCGCGCTCGGGCGTGCGCGTTTCCCTGCGGATCGGCGTGCCGGACGAACCACCGAGGGAAACAGCTGCCTTTGAGGTGATTGCGCTCAAGATCCGAACGTCTCCCGTGGATGAGGCAATCGCCCAGGCGCGTGCTGCACTGACATGGTTGCAGGCTGCCGGGGCGCAGCGGTTCTTCTGGAAGTACTGCTCGACCTTCGATTCAACACCAACCGGGAACATCGGCCCTGTGGCCGAAGCGCTGATGCAGGATCTGCAGACAGATCAGACCATCTACTGCCCCGCCTTCCCGGAAAACGGGCGGTCGATCTTTATGGGCAACCTGTTTGTGGGTGAGCAGTTGTTGTCCGAAAGTCCGATGAAGGACCACCCCTTAACGCCCATGCGCGATGCGAACCTGATGCGCCTGCTTGTGCCGCAGGTGAGCAGACCGGTGGGGCTGGCCAACAGGCTGACCGTGGCCAAGGGGGCTGCTGCCCTGTCCGAGCGCCTGGCAGAACTGGCGGCAGAGGGCGTGGCGCATGTGGTGGTGGATGCCGTCTCCGATGACGACCTGCCAATCATCGCCGACGCCTGCCGCGATATGCCCCTGATGACCGGCGGCTCTGCTGTCGCGATGCCGTTGCCGGATCTCTACATCGCCAATGGTACGCTGAGCGCAGATGCTGTTCGGGCGACACCTCCGGTGCTGGAGGGAAAGTCCATCCTTCTGTCGGGCAGTTGTTCTGCGATGACGCGTGCGCAGGTCGCCACCTATGCTGCGACGGGTGCCCCGACCTGCCGGCTTGACCCGCTCGAGCTGGCCGCCAGCGGGCCAGAGGCGGCCCAGGCATGGCTTGCGGACCAGGACCTGTCAAAAGCACCCCTGATCTATGCCACCGCTGAGCCCGACATGGTGCGCATAGCGCAGGACAAACTGGGCGTCGCCGCTGCCGGAGAGATCGTGGAACAGGCCCTTGCTGCCTGCGCCAGGGCAGCTCTTGACCAGGGCGCGCGGCGCTTTGTGGTGGCGGGGGGTGAAACCTCTGGCGCTGTCACACAGGCGCTCGACGTCACACAACTGGACATCGGTGTGGAAATCGCACCCGGTGTGCCATGGACCTATTGCGTCACAGGCGGCACACAGATTGCGCTGACCCTGAAATCGGGCAACTTCGGTGCGCAGACATTTTTCAACGACGCTCTCTCTGCGCTTTGATCAACCGCTGCACCGGGAATATCTCTGAAAGGGCAGATATGGGCGACTGATCGTCTCTCCTGCGCGAACCGGTTTCGCACGCATTTCCTGATCGGCTCCAGCCATGTTGAGGTCTGCTGCCTGAGCCGGACAGAGGTCGCTGGCGCGCAGAATGAGCCAGCGTTTCCGAACCATTTTTTCACCTCAGCAGGATGGCATCGGCAGTTTGCGGGCATCCGGGTGCCTGGCAAGGGTCGTCAGAGAAACGGGAATGACCCGGGTGCAGGCCCAATACAGATTGCTGGGAACACGATGATCCGGAAGCAGAAAAGTCGGCTGAATTCCCGGATCGTTACCGTCAGAAAACTGCGTTCAGTCCAATCGCAAAGCCGTGCCGTATGGGATGATGGGTGCGACGGCCTCCAGAAACTCTTTGGTACCGCAGGCAAAGCGCAATTTGTCGTTCAGGTCCGTTTGCCTCCAGTCTACAGTGCAACCTATACCGATCTGTTCCAGAATTGGGACAGCAGCCATCAGGTCCCAGGTGCTTTCACCTGTGCCGACATATCCATCAACCTGGCCCTGAGCGATCTCGATCAGCGACAATGTCGCCGAACCGCAGCACCGGAATGACATCTGCGCCTCTTCAAGAACAAACCGCAGCGTGCTGAGCCGCAGATCGATCGGGATCACCGGATGAAACCCGATGCCACAGGCCGCCTGAGCCGCCTTCATACCCGCGCGCGGCGCCATTCCCGTGCCATTCAGGGTGCTGGCAATGCCGGCACCCCCTACAAGTGTCTGGGCCCGCACCGGCACGTGTATGACCCCAAAGACCGGCTGCCCACCTTGATAAAGACCAATCGATACCGCCCACTGGTCGCCGCCACGTACGAAATTAAACGTCCCGTCGATAGGATCGATCACCCAGGTCCGCCCCGAGCGTCCCTCTTTCGCTGCACCTTCCTCGCCAAAAACGCCATCGTCGGGAAAGGCTTCCACAAGCGCGCGGGTGATATAGACCTCGACCTCCTGATCCGCCGCTGTGACAAGATCGAGATGCCCCTTGGCTTCAACCGGCACGGTGCTGAGCCTGTGAAAATGCGACAGGGCCAGATCACCTGCCTTGCGGGCAATGGCCTCGACGGTGCGGGCGCAGTCCTGGGTAACGGCCTGGGTCACAGCGATACATACCTTTTGTGAAGGGTCATGGTGCCCTGCACGTCATAGCGCAGGATGAAATAGGCATAGGGCTCATCAATGCTGCCAGGCTCCGGCGCATCGGCCCTCAGGTCCAGCACATGCTGGAAGGCAGGCCCCCCGCCCACCTGGCAGAATGCACCGTTCCAGATCGCCTGAAAGGGACGATGGATATGGCCCGCAAGGATCGTCAGGGGAGCGTCATAACCGGCCACAAGGTCCCCGAGCCTGTCGCGCCCGCCGGTCAGCGCCATAGCGTCCAGTGTCGTGACACCCGACGGAAACGGCGGATGATGCATCGCAATCAGGGTGGGTCCCGGCGATTGTGAGGCCAGAGTGTCCGCCAGCCAGTCCAGTTGAGAGGGGTCGAGCGCGCCGTGAACGTGGCCTTGGACCAGCGTGTCGAGCGCGAGGATGCGCAGATCGCCCACCTGCGCCGCGTAGTTGAGTAAAGGCCCGTGTCCAAACGGCAAAACGTCCCCGAAAGCGGTGCGCATTTGGGCCCGGTCATCGTGATTGCCGGGCACGGCAAACACCGGCATCCCGAGGGGCGCAAGGATGTCCTTGATAAGCGCATAATCGGCCGCGCTCCCCCCATCAGCCAGATCACCCGTAAAGATGACCGCGTCGAATTTCGGTTGATGGGACGCAATATCACCAATGACTTTGCGCGCCGCATCTGCTGCATCCAAACGCACCAGCGACGTCTCCGGCGCATCGGCAAAGACATGGAAGTCCGAGATGTGGGCGATCAGCATGACAGATTCCACATGTCTATTTGATCCCCGCACGCATGAAATTCGCAACGAACTGGCGTTGGAAAATGATAAAGGCAATGATCAGGGGCGCCGTGGTCATCAGGGTCGCCGCGTTGACCAGCGACCATTCCACACCGCTTTCCACGGTGGCAAAAACGCTGAGACCAACGGTCACCGGACGTACCTCCGGCGAGTTGGTGACAATCAGCGGCCAGAGGAAATTGTTCCAGTGAAAGCTGATCGAAACGAGTGCATAGGCTAGATAAACAGGCCTGGCGAGCGGCACGTAAATGTTCCACAAAACGCGCCAGGCACCGGCACCTTCGATCTGGGCGGCCTCGTCCAGCGAGACGGGCACAGTCAGAAAGGTTTGCCGCAGCAGGAATATCCCGAAGGCAGAGGTCAGATACGGCAGCGCGATGCCAAGGATCGTGTCGATCATCCCGATTTTCGACAGGGTCAGGTAATTCTCTACGATCAGTATCTCGGGCGAGATCAGCAGCTGCACCATGATCAGCGCGAACAGAAAACCCATCCAGCGGAAGCGATAGCGCACAAAGGCATAAGCCACCAGGGTGCACAGAATGAGATTGGCCACCAGAACGATGGTGATCAGGATGACCGTATTGAGGAAATAGAGCGCAAAGGGTGCGGCCTGCCAGGCCTCAAAGAAATTCTCGAGCGTGAGCGGCGCGTTCCAGACAAAGTTCGCCGAATAGATCTCGTCGTGAAAGGCGGTCCAGACCGAATAGAGAAACGGCAGGCCCCAGAGCGCCGCGAAAAGCAGACCCAGCGTGGACCACATTATCCTGTTGAGACCATGTGTCATTGGTAATGCGCCTTTCTGTTCAGCACCCAGTACTGGACAGCGGCCAGCACCCCGAGCAGGCAGACCATCAGCACGGTCAGTGTCGCGCCATAGGCAAAGTCACGCTGCGAGAAGGTCACCTCGTAGATGTAATAAAGCAGCAGCGCGCTGGAATTGTTCGGCCCGCCGCGCGTCATGACGATCACATGATCCACCAGACGGAATGCGTTGATCAGGGCGTTGACCGCCACAAAAATTGTGGTCGGGCGCAGCAGCGGCAGCACGATGTTGAAAAAGATACGCACGGGCCCTGCCCCTTCCAGCCTGGCCGCATCCTTGAGGTTTTCAGGCACCGCCTGCAGGGCGGCAAGATAGAAGATCATGAACAGCCCCGCCTCTTTCCAGACAGCGACGAACATCATCGAGACGAGCGAGGTTTCGGTGCTGCCCAGAAAGTTGATCGGCGGCAAGCCAAAAACACCGAGGATCTGCGAGGCCAGACCAATTCCGGGCGCATAGAAAAACAGCCAGATATTGGCCACCGCGATCATCGGCAGCATCGTCGGCATGAAAAATGACAGGCGCATCAGCGAGGTGCCGGGCAGTTTGGCGTTGACCAGAAGCGCCATACCAATCGCCAGACCGATGGCCAGCGGGATCGTCCCCAGCGCATAAAACGTGCTGTTCAGCATCACCTGAACCAGCCGGTCGTCCTCCAGCAGCGTCTGGTAATTCCCGACGCCTACAAATTTCGACGGGCGGCGCGAACTGGCATTGTTCCAGAAGGAATTCAGCAAAGCGCGCAAAGCCGGATAATGGGTAAACGCGACCAGCAGCAGACAGGGGATCACCAGCATGATCATTGCCAGCCCAAAGGGTAACCGCTTGTTCATGATCCGACGTCCTTTTGTGCGCGCGGCGGGTCCCCGTGCGCACGGCTGGCGCGCACGGGGTTGGCTCATACGAGCTTATTTGTAGTCACTCAGAACATCGTCGGCGCCTTCCTGCGCCGCCTTGAGCGCGGTCTCAGGCTCGGCGTTCCCGGTCACTACGCTTTCGATGGCATCGACAAGATACTGCGTCACCTTGGCGCGCTGGAACGTCGCGAACTCACGCTCGGCATAGTCCAGCTGATCCAGAGCAACCAGCGCCTGTGGCAGACGTTCGGCATAGGCCTTCATCTCCGGTGTTTCCCAGGCATCGGGACGCGGCGCCACATAGCCCGTTGCAATGCTCCACTTGGCCGCATTTGCCGGTGCCGTCATGAACTTGATGAAATCAAGCGCTGCTTCACGTTCCTCGTCCGTGGTGTCCTCGAAGATATAGAAGTTGCCGCCACCAATCGGCGCACCCGGCCCGTCACCGCCCGGCAGGAAGCCGACGCCCCAGTCAAAGGTCGCGTTCTTTTCGACAAAGGCAAGGTTGCCGGTGGATGTCCACATGGAAGCCGTCTGACCCTCGAGGAAGGCCTTTGGCGTGTCCCCCCACGAGATGCCACCCGGCGCCATCACGCCCTCTTTTGACAGATCCAGCAGGAATTCCAGTGATGCTTTGGTTGCCGGTGTGTCAATGCGTGCCTCGATACCGGTTTCGGTGGTCAGCACATCGCCCTTGGAGACCACCAGACCACCGAACAGCCACGCCCCGCCCAGACCCAGGGTTGGAATACGCGTGCCCCATTGGGTGACGTTGCCATTGTCATCCTTGATGGTCAGCTTCTTGCCCATCTCGATCATCTCGTCCCACGTCGTGGGCGGCGTCTCGGGGTCGAGCCCGGCGGCACGGAAGGCGTCTTTGTTGTAATAGTAGACCGGTGTGGAGCGCTGGAACGGAATGGCATAGGTCTTGCCCTCGAATTCAGCGTCTTTCATGAAACCGTCATAAAAGCCGTCGATCCATTCCTGATCTTCAGGCGTGTTCGCAATGTCGGAAATCGCGACGATCACGTCCTCTTCGATCAGCGTGAACAGATCAATGGAGAGCAGTACAGCCACCTGTGGCGGTTGCCCCGCGTTTGCGGCAGTCAGCGCCTTGGTGGTGGTTTCCTCGTAGTTGCCGGCATAGACCGCCTTGACGCTGTGCTGCGGGTTCTGCGCCGCCCATTCATCGGTCAGTGCCTGGATGGTTTCAACCGCAGGTGCATTCACGCCAACGGGAAAATAGAACTCCAGATCCGCCGCCGAAAGACTGTTTGCTGCAAGGCCGAACATGGCCGCAGTGCAGCACGAGCCGGCAAGTTTTGTCATGATTGTCATTGGGTCTCCTCCCAGTTAAAAAAGGTCAACGGCCGTTCTTCGCCGTTTGCGTTAACCGCTCGAAATGCGTTGTCCCGACGTCCGGGAAAACAAATGCGCGGCGCTGTTGTCCCAGCGCACTGTAATTTCATCGCCTGCCTGTGGTGCGTCCGTGCCGTGATGCGCCATGATGAAACGCCCGCCGGACGCTGCAATCAGATGCACCAGAAAAACGCTGCCTTCGTATTCGACACTCAGAACCTTGCAGGTCGCACTGAAGCCAGCACCCGCGCTGCCCAGCGTCATCGTCTCCGGACGCACACCCACCAGCAGGTCTGCCTTGTCTCCCCTGACGCCTGCGGCGACCCGGTCGGGCAGCGTCACATCCTCTGCCGCCAGAAGGTTCATGGGCGGCGTCCCGATGAAACTGGCAGCAAATGTATTCGCGGGCTGGTCATAGAGCTGCTGTGGTGTCCCGATCTGTGAGGCCTGCCCATCGCTCATCAGCACCACAGTATCGGACATCGACAGGGCTTCGCTCTGATCGTGGGTGACATAGAGAACGGTGATCCCCAGCTGCTTGTTCAGCGACCGGATCTCGCTGCGGATCTCGACACGCAGCTTGGCATCCAGATTGGACAGCGGCTCGTCCATCAACACCAGCGGACGATCCGACACCAGCACCCGCGCCAGCGCCACCCGTTGCTGTTGACCACCCGACAACTGCGCTGGTTTGCGATCCAGAAGCGGGCTCAGAGCCATCAGCTCCGCGACCCGTTCAAGAGACGTTTTCTGTGTCGCCTGCGGCACCTTACGCACCTTCAGACCGTAAATGATGTTCTCGGCCACGCTCATATGAGGAAACAGCGCATAGTTCTGGAACACCATGCCCAGATTGCGGTCTGCCGCCGCCTTGCCCGTCACATCCGCCCCGCCGATCAGAATCTGACCGCCCGAAACGCTTTCCAGCCCTGATATCAGTTTGAGAGCGGTGCTCTTGCCACAGCCCGACGGGCCGAGCAAAGTCAGAAAACCGCCTGCATGAATGTCGAAATTCACACCCTTCAGGACGTCGGTCGCCCCCCAGCTCTTGCGCAGGTCCCGGACCTCCAGTGATACACCGGAAGCACTCATGCGAGCACCAGCTCGAGATCGGTCTGGCGCAGCCGCTCCAGATCGTTCGGGCTGGCTTCCCTGTTGGTGATAATGCCCGTGATCTGCGCGAAACCGGCCGTTCGCATAAAGGCGCTCGGCTTGAACTTACTGTTGTCGGCGATCACAATTTTCTTCCTCGAATTCGACATGACTTCTTTCTGGACCTGGCTGTAGGCCTCGCTGGCAACACTGATCGACCGGCTGTCCAGATCGATGGCAGAACAGCATATGAACGCGACATCGAATGACAGGGAGCGCAATGCCTCGATCGCCAGCGAGCCGGCAAAGGAGTCGTTGACCGGCTCGTAGGACCCGCCAATCAGATAAAAATCTGAAATCCCAAGCGATTGCAGTTTCTTTGCAATACCGAGGGACGTCGTGACATAGGTGCACCCGGGCTGCTTGATGGCGTGGACCGCAACGGCGTGTGCCGTCGTGCCCGCGTCCAGAAAGACAACCTCGTCGCCCTTGAGCAGGTTGATCGCGGCCAGACCGATCCGGCTTTTTTCCTCTGCCCCCACCCATTTGCGCTGATCGTTCGGCAGATCTCCCAGCACGCTGGAGTTTTTCATCACACCGCCATGTGTGCGCACCACCTGCCCCGCACCATCCAGTGCCTGCAGGTCACGCCGCATTGTCGCGTCCGAGACACCAAAGTGATCGCAGAGGTCGCGCAATGTCATCGCCCCGCGCGATGCCACCAGACCCGCGATTTTTTCGCGCCGCACAGCGGCCAGTTCGAAATTGTCTGACATCTTCATTCTTTGCGTGCCCACACTTCACCACCACGGGTGATCGGTGAATTCGATCACATACCATCTATAACAATCGTAAACGCTCACAAACCATCACGCAAGTGAAAATCTCTGCACTAAAGGTGATCCGGGTGAAAACGCTCTGTTCGTATGCTGAACAAGTCGGCGCAAAAGGGATCCGGCGCTGGCAAAAACCTGAATGACTTCAAGACGATAAAGTGTGTTGACCCACGCCAGATCGCCCTTGAATGCCGCGCCCGACATCAGCTGGAAAGTTTCACCAACGCTTCAATGGATGGATCGAGGTGTGGCAGATCTCGTGCCCTGGGTGATGTTGAAGGAGACTGTCGCTCCACTGCGTTGTTTCATTGGCCATGCCGGGCGATGCGCAGTCGCTGACATGCGAACAAACAGCCGGTGGTGCTCCCCCCTCGCCCTTTGAAATCGAACACTTGAGCCACACAAGGGCATCAACCGACGGACGTGCGGCACGCGACAAGACGGCTGGGGTAGCGCCGCAAAAACCGGCAATGCATGTGCCGGCAGGCTGGCTCGAACAAAACTATTCAGCCGAAGGGGCCGGCATTCTTACGGGATCATCTGTCGGAAACGGCACCATCCGCCGTCATAAACACCAAAGGCGACACGATCATGACCCTGGCAACTGCGTCAACTGCGATAAATCCGGACGTCAGTCCGGCACGCCGGCGTCATCTGGCAGATCGAAAATACGGCCTGTCAGCCACGCGGGCCAGTCACGCTCAAAAACCGATTTGTGCTGCGTATCAAAGCGCCGGTTCGGGCGCGTTCGGACGACCATATCGTCGCCAGCCAATCGTACAAGGATCTGCAATTGCATGTCCTCTGCGCGCTCGGGCCGAAACCTCACATCCGGCAATGGTCCCGTGCGGGCCAGCGGCAGGCATGCGCCCTCTGCGTCACAGATCGCGCGCGCGCCGCGGCTGCCACCTCCCTGAGATATGTAGAAATCCAGTGCCGCCAGCACCGCCTCTGACGCAAGCGACATCTGCTGCCATTGCAGGGCGCGCGCCGCTTCACTGGCGCGGCTTATGGCCAGCCCGTGATTACGGAGTGCGCCACTGAGATGGCGCGCGTGCCTATGCGCATCTGCAACAGCTTCGGCCTTGCACAGAATACCGGCATGATCGCTCATCCGGGCCTGAATTTCTCTGCGTACATCGGCGACAGTATAGGGACTGTCAGAGTTGATAACGGCGAGAGCAGCCACAACAGCATCGCGTGCCTCAGCCTTCAAATCCGCCTGCGATGGCTCTTCAGCGCGCCCGCTTGCGGCGATATGTTCGGCAACGCGGGTCCCAAAGACCTGACCGGCATTCAGTGCCGACCCGCCGGGACGCGTGGCGCCATGGGTGCCAGCCGCCTCGCCCACAGCGTATATTCCCGCAACGTTTGTCCGCCCCCAGGTGTCGACCGCTATACCGCCGTTCATGTGCTGGTTGTTGACTGCGAACTCCAGCGGTTCGGCACTGATGTCCACCTTGTATCTCTTGTAAAGCTCGATCGCGAGCGGGTTCATATGGCGCAGACGATCAATGGGCAGGGCCTGATCCGCACCCGACCGCATCAGGTAGTCCCGAACATCTGCATCAAGCCTGTCGAGGCTGAAGTGCTGATCCCCCGGCACTGGCAAAAGGTTGCGGTTAAAGTCGAGAAAGACGCGCCGCCCTTTCTGGCCTTCGCGGTAAATTGCCAGATCGACGAGGCTGGATCTGAAATCCAGCATCCGGCTGGCATGGAAGGGCCATTGATACCCTTTCCGAAAAATGTTGGACGCCATCTCCTGTGTCGTGCGGTAATAATCGGCCAGAAAGTGATGCTCCGCGCCGGTATCATCCAGAGAGTAAATATGCGGGATAACCTGCACGTAAGTGCCAGACAGGTTCCAGGGGAAGCCTTCCCGCCGGGTGCCGATACCAAACTGACTTTCGGTGATGTTTGCCAGCTCAAGCCCTGCCTCAAGCGCCAGGCCGAGGGTGCCAAAGCATCCGTTCGGGAACACACTGTCGCGGTACATCTCTCCCGGACCGCCTGCGGCGATGACAAGCGCGTCGCATTGAAAAAATACCAGCCCATAAGGGTTCTGTTCAGTGCTTGCTTTGGAACGGATCGTCAGCACTCCGGCAACGCGGGCCCTGTCACCCGCCCCGCTGACCAGCACCTTTACCGCCGTAGCATGGTTGTAGAACGGGATATCCAGCCGGAGCGCTTCTTCGGCCAGCACCCTGACCATCAGGCGCGAGGTTCGCGGCCCGCAGGACGTCGCACGCCCGACCTCATCATGGTCCGTCTGATAGCGCAGCGTGCCACCCAGATCGTCCTGCGGCAATGGCAGCCCAAGATATTGCAGAGATGCCATGGCCCGGATTGATCCCACGGCCTCGATATAGGCGGTGTCCTCGTCCATGGCCCCGCCTGCCCTGATTGCGGCAGCCATATCCTGAAAGTCATCGCCTTGATCTTTGGTGTTCGCGGTGTGGAGCGTCTGTTTGTCTGATCCCGAACAGGCGGACGTACCGCCCCAGGCGCTCTGACTGATAATCGTGACATCTGCGCCCCGGCGCTTCATTTCGACCGCCGCGCGCAATCCGGCCGCACCGCTGCCGATGACCAGGCTGCCCGACCGGAACACAGGGATAAGCAGGCCTTCAACGTCCAGGTGCTCTGTCGCATCTGGCTCACCTTTAAGACGCGGCATGGTCACATCGGTCAGCGCATCAAGGATATGCTGGGGAACAGACAGGCTCATGAGCGTCTCTCCTTTCGAACAGGAAGAACGATCATGGAATATCCACCCAGCGCTTCAAACGTGACGATTCCATACAGGCGTCGACAATCTGGCAGATGTGATGACCGGTTTCGAACGTCGGCCACATCGGCGTCTTTGTAACAATGGATCTGATGACTTCTGCCACCTCGATGATTTTGCTTTCGTTGTAACCAAGTGCAAAGTTCGGCAACGGCAGGAACGCGCCATAAGTCTGGTGCTCGGGTCCGACGTCAATCTCACGGTAGCCGCGGCGTCCGATCGGGTCATCGTTTGAATAAAACCGCAGGCGGTTCACCTCATCGTACGTGTAGCTCAGGCTGCCACGGGTGCCGTATATTTCATAGGTCTGCATGAATTTCCGGCCTGTGGCGACCCGGCTGAAATCAACCATCCCGCGCGCGCCACTGGCAAAATTGCACAGGACATTGGAACCGTCGGGATTTGTGATGTCCGCCCAGTCTTCATCCCCGGTGAGTGTTGTTCCGGCCCCCAGTTCCGCCCCTTCGACAACCGGCCTTTTGTGGGTAACGATGTAATTGTCGGCGATGAGCGTACTGACTTTGCCGACCAGAAACTCCATGAAACTGAAAACATGGCTGCCGGTGTCCCCCACGATCCCTGTTGGGGCGAGGTCTCCGTTGGCGCGCCACATATAAGGCGCCAGCGGGTCGCCATACATGTCCACATGCTGGCAACCTTTGAACAGTTTGATCTCGCCGATCTCTCCGGCCTCGATGATTTCTTTTGCCCGGTCATGAACCGGATTGCGGGGGAAGGCATGGCCAACGCGGGTGATCAGACCTTTGGATCCGGCGATATCTGCCAGCTCGCGCGCCTGTGCCGCAGTATCGGCAAGCGGTTTTTCACAAAAGACATGCTTGCCCGCGAGGAGGGCCGCTTTTGCAACTTCATAATGCAGATTGTCGGGCAGGCAGATATCAATCAGATCAACATCCGGGTCGGCCACCGCCTCCTGCCAGGTTTGCAGAATTTTTGCGCCCGGTGCGCGAAAAGCCAAGTCTTCGAGCGCTGCCGATTTTCCACCGACCAGGGCCACAACCCGTGCAGTGCCGCCACCGGTGCCGAAGAAATGCGGGAAGGTCTGATAAGCCATCGTGTGAACCCTGCCCATCCAGCCCGATGCGCCCAGAACGGCGACCTTTACCTCATCCATATTCATCTCCTTTTACGTCAGCCTTCAGGCCGGAACGCGCCATTCTTTGCGGATACATCGGCGGCACACAGCACGCGCGACACAATGTATGAATTCAGGCCCCGCTCGAGGCCCGTCTGATCAGTTGAACAGGGCTGCGCGCGGTCATCTGTGGCATCTTGCCGTCTTTGACCCAGCCCAGTATCTGCGCGGCCGTTTCTTTTGCAAAATCCGGAATATTGCAGCTGACAGAGGTCAGCGGCGGATAGCTGTCCTGGCAATCCTCGATATCGTCAAATCCGACAACGCGCAGATCGGTTCCCACCCGGATCCCAAGTTCAGGACAGGCCGACAAAACCCCCAGAGCGACAAGATCGTTGAAACAGATGACACCATCCACCTCCGGGTGCTCAGCCCGAAGCTTCGCAGCCATGTCCTTGCCAAAGGACCGGGTCGCCTGCCCGGTCAGCACAACAGGGCTCATACCTTTCGCGGACAACACCGAAAGGTAGCCGCTCATGCGTTCCTCGGTCACGGCGCGCCCGTCCAGGCCGCCAAGAAACGCGATGTGTCTGCACCCCATTTCCAGCAGGTGTTCCGCCGCCAGCCGTCCTCCCCGCAGATAGTCCGGCGCGACAAAGGGGAACCGGGGGTCATCTGCATCCAGTGACCGAAAGACCTGAAGCGTCGGTGTGTTTGCTGCACCAAGAACCGCAAGCGTTTCCGCTTCGCCACCATAGCTGGGCGAGACGATAAAACCCGAAACGCCGTGCTCGACCAGCGAGGAAATCATCCGCGTCTGCAGCACTGGGTCTTCATCCGTATTGGCCAGTACCGTCGCAAAGCCATTGCGCGCCAGTTCCATCTGAAACAGGGCTGCGAACTCGGTGAAAAACGGGTTGCGCAGGTCATTGATCACCAGGCCGATCAACCCCGACGACGACGACCGCAAAGTAGCTGCCGAACGGTTGTAGACATACCCGATATCCGCCATCGCCTTGCGGACGGACACCCGCGTGCTTTCCTTAACCGCAGACCCCTGCAGCACAAGGCTCACTGTCGATTTCGATACGCCGGCACGTTTGGCAACATCCAGTATTGTGGGTCGCGCTTTCATACCGCTGCGGTGTTCAGTCGGATCATCGGGCATTGTTTTCCGCGATCACCCTCAGACATCCAGATCAAGCACAAGAATACCATCGATGCCGCCTGTGGCATTGGCCACGAGTTGCCCCCCAAGTGCCTGATGTTCCGGGTTTTCTGCATAGTTCTGCAACGCCTCCCAACTGTCAAAATCGATGACAAACCCGTGCATATAGCCACGTTCTATCTGTTCAGGGCTCTGCGATCGTCCGCCCGTGAAATTCTGCGCTCCGGGAAGCTTTTCAGACAATGCGGACAGGCCTGAATAGATTTCGGCAATGTTGTCCTCCGGTGTGCCGGGCTTGAATTTTGTCAGAACGATATGGCGGATCATTACTGCATCCCCTGATCTTGCCTGATCATGTCAGCGGCTTTTTCACCGATCATGATCGAAGGCGCGTTGGTGTTGGAAGAATTGACGGTTGGCATCACAGAGGCATCCGCAACCCGCAGCCCGTCAATCCCGTTGAAGCGCAAGCGCGGATCAAGCACGGCGTCCACATCGCTGCCCATCCGGCAGGTCCCTGCACAGTGATGCGAGGTTTTGGAATGCACACAGATAAAGTTAAAGTAATCCTCCTGCGAACGGACGTCCGGACCGGGCAGCCGTTCTGCCAGGACAAAAGGCTTTAGCGCATCCTGGGCGAGAATGCTTTGCACCAGCTTTAACCCACGGATCGACATTTCGCGGTCGTATGGGTTCGACAGATAGTTGGGATCGATCAGCGGCATATCTGCCGGATCGTCACTCTGCAGACGCACCGTGCCGCGGGATCGCGGGCGCAGGTGGCAGGCATTCAGCGTCACGCCCCCATTGGGCATGGTCTCCACTCCCGCCTCAATACCCGTACCGAGCCCCAGATGCATCTGGATGTCGGGGGACCGCGCGTTTTCATCCGCGTACCAGAACCCGCCGGTTTCAAACAGGCTTGAGGCCACCGGCCCTCTGCGCGTCAGCAGATATTGCACTCCTGCAAGCGCAGAAAGATGCGGTTTCGCAAACCGGTCATAGGTGTGCGGACCGGTGACCTCGCAAATCGAATAGAGATCAAGATGGTCCTGCAGGTTCGATCCCACACCTGGCTGGTCCAAAACCACGTCGATCCCAAGTGGCTTTAAATGACCCGCGGGCCCGATACCCGAAAGTTGCAGCAAACGCGGCGAGCCAATGGCGCCGGATGACAGGATAACCTCCCGGTCGGCGGTGATCCGGGTACCATCGGCCATCTCGACCCCGGTTGCGCGTGCGCCTTCAACCGTGATCCGGCGCACCTGCGCTTTTGTCCGGATGGTCAGGTTGGGGCGGGATTTTGCAGGTGCCAGAAAGGCCATCGCCGCCGAGGACCTGCGGGCCTTGCTCTGGGTCAGCTGATAATATCCCGCGCCATCCTGCCTTGTGCCATTCACATCCCTGGTCTTAGGGATACCCACTTGTCCTGCGGCCTCGATAAATGCGTCGCAGATCGGCAATGGTGCTGCCGGCATGGACACGCCCAGCGGGCCGCCCCTGCCGTGAAATTCATTGCTGTAGGTGTCGTTGTCTTCTGACTTTCTGAAGTACGGCAGGACGTCTTCATAGCTCCAGCCCTCGCAGCCCATCTGCCGCCACTCATCATAGTCATGGGCCGCACCACGGGTATAAATCTGCGCATTGATGGCAGAGCCGCCGCCGATCACCTTTGCCTGCGTATAGTTGAACACTTTGCCCTGCATGCTGCGCTGTGGGGTCGTCGACCATCCCCATGACCCGATCCCCTTGGTCATTTTGGCAAAGCCTGCGGGCAGGTGGAAAAACGGATGGCGATCACTGCCGCCCGCTTCCAGAAGCAAAACACGTGCATCCGGGTTTTCCGACAGACGCGCGGCGATCACCGAACCGGCAGACCCGCCGCCAATAACGATAAAATCAAAGCCAGCCGCTGTCATGCGGCAAACTCCACCTCTGTGATATGCCGGCCTGCACGCAAAGCCAGAGCAGCGATGGTCAGCGCAGGGTTGACCGCCGCGGATGTCGGCAGAACAGAGGCGTCAACAATGAACAGGTTCCGGTGATCATGACTGCGGCAGAAAGTATCCACGACACTGGTTGTGGGGTCAGCACCCATACGCGCTGTGCCGCATTGATGGGAAGGCGTGCGCCGGTCAAATGCTCTGGATACCACAACCGGAAAACCAGCCCGTCGCAACGCGCGTTTCAACCTGGCCACCAGCATCTCGTGGGCGGCATAGTTGGACCGTTGCCAGTCGAGTTTGATCTGACCGTTTACAAGCGTCACTCTGCTGTCGGGATTGGGCAGATCTTCGGACATTGCATAAAAATCAAAGCTGCGCGCGGCGATCCACCGGGCAAGCGAGGGCGGCAGGCCTGAGTTTGCTGCAAGAATAGAGCCGGTGATTTTGCCCAGCATCTGCACATTCCCCAGGGGAGGTGCGTCATCTGACCCGCGATAGAAATCGTTGAACATGATCGTTTTCTGATAAATGGCCCGATTGCGCCGCAACGGGTGCAATGCCAGAACCGCAGAACAGTTGTGGTTCATGAAGTTTCGCCCGACCTGGTCAGAACCATTGGCCAGCCCTGTGGGCCAGTTGTCATTGGCAGAGGCCAGCAAAAGCGCCGCCGTTTGCACGGCACCGGTCGCGATAACGACAATGGGCGCGCGGATCGTCTCAGACCGGCCATTTGCCTCAAATACGACCGACGTAATGCGGTTGTCCGTCCCGCTTTGCAAAGCGGTCACACGGCAGCCGGTGCGCAACACGACATTCGGATGTGCCAGCGCGGCTTTCAGCCCGCATGTCTCTGCGTCCATCTTTGCGCCGCAGGTGTTTGGATAGGCATCCCATGTGGTTTGCCCCGCGGCGAGCCACCCGGCAATATCCACCCCCAGCGGGATGGACGATGGATGCAGGCCAGCGGTCTTCAGACGGTCGCGCAGGGCCGCAATGTCAGGTTCGTCAGGAACAGGTTTATGGGGATAACTGCCGGAATGTGCGGGCTCTGTCGGATCCTCGCCCAATGTCCCGCGCACAGCATAAAGCTGCTCTGCGGCCTGGTAGTCCGGTTCAAGCGCTGCATAGGCGATGGGCCATCCCGGCGTCACACCGCCCGGGTGTTGGACAGGCCCAAAGTCGGCCTCCCGGTAGCGGATCAGCGCCGCGCCATAGAACCTGGAATTGCCGCCGACGTTGTAATAATTGCCTGGATTAAACGGCCTGTCCGCGCCATCCAGCCAGTCCTCCGTACTGCGAAAAATGCCATCGCCAAAGATCGCACCCGCATCGCGATCATGCGCGGAGGGGCGCAGATGCTCTCCGCGTTCAAGGATCAGTATGCTGCGCCCGGTCGGTGCCAGGGCCGCCGCCAGTGTCGCACCCCCCATGCCGGAGCCGATGATAACAACATCCGGCTGCATCAGGGCGCGATCCTGCTTTCGGTCGCAGGATCAAAGGCCACGGCCTTTTCCATATTCACCGCAAAGCTGAAATCCGCGCCCGGCCGGACATCTGCATCTGAGCGCATCCGCGCGATCACGTCCTTGCCACCCAGGGTCATGGTCACAAAGGTGTCGGAGCCTGCAGGCTCAGTCACCACGATCCTGTTGGTCAGATGTGCAATATTCGACGACTTGCGATCAGCCGCGTCCTCGTCGGTGATCGTCTCGGGCCGGATGCCAAGCAGAATTTCCTTGCCGGACCAGTCCGCCATGTTGTCCTGGCTGAATGGCAGCGCCACAGGCGATCCGTCATGCAGCGCCACCTGCGCCACCGGCCTGCCGTTTTCCACCGCAACCGTTGCTTTGACAACGTTCATTGCAGGCGATCCCATGAAGGTCGCAACAAAGATGTTTGCAGGTTTGTCATAGATCTCCTGCGGGGTTCCGAGCTGCTGCACATAGCCGCCGTTCATCACGGCGATGCGCGTTGAAAGCGTCATCGCTTCGATCTGATCGTGGGTGACATAGACGATCGTTGTGCCCAGTTTCTGGTGCAGCTTCTTGATTTCGGTGCGCATATCAACGCGCAGCTTGGCATCCAGGTTCGACAGCGGCTCGTCGAACAGGAAAACGTCCGGATTGCGCACCAGCGCACGCCCCATTGCGACGCGCTGGCGTTGTCCGCCGGACAGCGCCCCCGGCTTGCGCCCCAGCAGGGGTTCGATCTGCAACAGGGCGGCCGCTTCTTTCATGGCCTTTTCACGTTCAGCTTTGGGAACACCGTGCATTTCGAGCCCGAAGGTGATGTTCTGACCGACGGTCATATTCGGGTAGAGGGCATAGGACTGGAACACCATTGCGATGTTGCGCCGTGATGGATGGACCCCGTTCATCAGATTGTCTTTGATGCGGATCTCGCCGCTGGTGATCTCTTCCAGGCCCGCAATCATGTTCAGCAGAGTAGACTTGCCACAGCCGGACGGACCCACCAGGACAAGAAACTCCCCTTCCTGCACAGAAATGTCGACATTGTGCAGAACTTCGACCGAGCCATAGGCTTTTGTCGCGTTGTCGATATCAAGAAAGCCCATCGGTCTTATCCTTTGACTGATCCCGCCATCAGGCCACGCACGAAGTAGCGGCCTGCGACGATGTAGACGAGAAGTGTTGGAAGTGCGGCCAGGATCGCGCCGGCGAAATGGACGTTGTATTCCTTTACGCCGTGGCTGGCCTGCACCAGATTATTCAGCGCCACCGTCATCGGCTGACTGTCAGCACCGGCAAAGGACGCCCCGAACAGAAAGTCATTCCAGATGTTGGTGAACTGCCAGATGATCGAAACCACGGCAATCGGCCCCGAAGAGGGCAACAGAATGCGCCAGAAAATCTGAAAGAAACCAGCGCCATCGATCTGGGCTGCACGGATGAGTTCTGTGGGAAAGACGGCATAATAATTGCGGAAGTAAAGCGTCGTAAAGCCGACCCCGTAAACCACATGCACCAGAACCAGACCCCAGGTGGTTCCGGCAAGCCCCATCAGCCCAAGCATTTTCGCCATCGGGATCAGAACGATCTGAAAGGGAATGAAACAGGCAAACAGGATCAGACCAAAGACGATCGTGTCGTATCTGAACCGCCATTTGGTCAGGACATAACCATTCAACGCGCCAAGCACGGTCGAAATCGCCACTGCCGGAACAACCATCTTGATCGAGTTCCAGAAGTACGGTGACAGGCCGGTGGGCTCCACGCCGATCTGCGCCGACGACCAGGCTTTTGCCCAGGGCTCAAGCGTAAAGACCTGTGGCAGGTTCATCATGCCCCCGCCCGTGATCTCGTCCAGCGGTTTGACCGAGTTCACGACCATCACGTAGAGCGGCAGCATGTAAAACAGCGTAAAAAGCAGCAGCACGAGGTAAATCAGCGTACGCATGACGCGCCCTGTGCGGATAGCGGTGTCCTGGGAGGCAACTGACATTACTTTTTCTCCCGCAGTTCGGCGTAGAGATAGGGGATCATGATGGCCGCAATCGTCATAAGCATGATCGTTGCAGATGCCGCGCCGATCCCCATCTGGTTGCGCGAAAAAGTATAGGAATACATGAAAGTCGCCGGCAGCTCTGTCGCCCGGCCCGGCCCGCCCCCGGTAAGCGCGATGACCAGATCAAAGGTCTTGATCGCCAGATGGCTGAGGATCACAAAAGCGGACAGAAACGCGGGGCGCAACTGGGGAATGATAATCCGGCGGTACAGGTTCCAGTTTGACGCGCCGTCCATCTGCGCGGCCTTCAGGATCTCATTGTCAATGCCCCGCAAGCCGGCCAGAAACATCGCCATCACGAACCCGCTGGTTTGCCAGACCGCAGCCAGAACGACCGTGTAAATCGCAAAATCCCGGTTTTTGATCCAGTCGAATTCAAAACTGGTCCAGCCCCAGCTCTGCATCACGTTTTCCAGCCCGATGCCCGGGTCCAGAAACCATTTCCACGCGGTACCTGTTACAATGAAACTCAGCGCCATCGGATAGAGGTAAATCGTCCGGATAAATCCTTCACCGCGAATTTTCTGATCGAGAAAGATCGCGAGGCCAAGGCCCAGCACGGTGCAGATCCCGATATAGAGAGCCGCAAAGATACCCATATTCGTAATCGAAGTTTCCCAATGGCTCAGGCGCCACAGCTTGGAATAGTTTTCCCATCCGACCCACCCGAATGAGGGCAGCAGCCGGCTGTCAGTGAATGACAGATAGACCGAGAAAAGGATGAACCCGTAGACGAACACCAGCACCATGGCCAGGGACGGCGACAAGACCAGCTTTGGCAACCAGGCCTGGAGTCGCGTTTTGAAGTCTGCGTTGGCGGACAAGGCCATCAGACGGCCTCCTTTGTGGTGACGGGACGGGTTCGGGTGCGGGATGGGGCAACGACCTGCGCTGCCCCGCCGCCGGTGATGATTACTGAGCGATTTCAACCGCGTCGACGAGTTCGACAACGGCTGTTTCGCTGTCGTATTCGCCGTTGAAATGCGCTGTGATCACGTCGTACATCGCGTTTTTGACGGATGCCTCATTGGCGTGGCCATGTGCCATGGAGCCAAAGAGATTGTCGCTTGCAGCTGCAGCGGCCAGGTCCGCCATGCCTTTCTGACCGCAGGCATCGAATGCCTCGTCAGAGACGTCGGTGCGTGCCGGGACAGATCCCTTGACCACGTTAAACGCAGACTGGAACGAGGGTGACAGGATTGCCGATGCCAGTGCGGCCTGTTCTGCCGAGACGTCACCACCCTGGTCAAACATCATGAACTGGTCAGCGTTGAAAGTGACCTGTTCAGACGTACCGGGGAAGCGGAAGCAAAGGAAATCCTCGCCCGGCACTTTATCCGCGTTCAGGAATTCGCCCTTGGCCCAGTCGCCCATCATCTGAAAACCGGCTTCGCCGTTGATGACCATCGCGGTTGCCAGGTTCCAGTCGCGACCAGAGAAGTTGTCATCCACATTTGCGCGGATCACGCCCATGCGGTCAAACGCCTCTTTCATGCCGTCGCCACCCAGAACTTCGGGGTCCAGATCAATGAAGGCTGCCTTGTAGCCATCCGGCCCGAGAACAGACATTGCAACCGCGTCAAAGACGGTGGCTTCCTGCCAGGCCTGACCACCATGGGCGATGGGCGTGATACCCGCGGCCGACAGGGTCTCCAGTGCCGCAACAAAGTCGTCCCAGGTTTCCGGCACGGCGATGCCATTGGCATCCAGAACCGCTTTGTTTGCCCAGACCCAGTTGGTCGAGTGGACATTCACAGGGGCCGAGACCCATGCGCCATCCACTTTCGCAAACTGCTGCAATGCGGCTGGCACAACGTCGTCCCACCCTTCGGCAGCGGCCACATCATTGAGGTTCGCCAGTGATCCCTGTTTGGCCCAGTCGATGATATCAAAGCCAAGACCCTGCACGGCTGTCGGCGCATTGCCTGCCGTGACACGGGCGCGCAGAACTGTCATCGCCTGTTCACCGCCACCACCGGCAACCGGCATATCTGTCCAGCCGATGCCCTGGCTCTCCAGATCATCTTTGAGCACATTCAGTGCGGCGGCTTCACCACCGGATGTCCACCAGTGCAGAACTTCCACTCCGCCGTGACCATCCGCAGATGCTGTGCCTGCTGTCACGGACAGCGCGAGCGCAATCGCCGTCTTCGTTTTCAAGAATGAACGCATGGTATCCTCCCAAAATTGCGTTTCGTTTATTCGGGCTGTTTCAGCCCTCTTGTTGAACCCAGGGTGTCCGGCTGCGCCCGACGCGCATGACCAGAGATTTCACCTCAAGAAACTCCTCAAATCCATAGCGGCCGATTTCGCGGCCCTGCCCGGATTGTTTGACACCCCCGAATGCAAGTTCAGGGTAACCGTCCATCCATGTGTTAGACCAGACTGTTCCTGCTTCGGCCCGGCGGGCGAATTCAAGGCAGGTATGGATATTCTCGCTCCAGATACCTGCAGACAGACCATAGCTGCTGTCATTGGTCAGCGCGATGGCCTCGTCCAGTGTCCGGTAGGTCAGAACAGTCAGGACCGGGCCAAAGACCTCCTCGCGCGCGATCGCCATGTCAGGAGAGACGCCGCTGAGGATCGTGGGCTGGTAAAACTGATCGCCCAGGCCATCAACAGGCAGCACGCCGCCGCCCAGTTCCAGCCGCGCGCCATCTTCCACGGCGGCCCGGACATATGCGTCGATTTTTGCGTTGTGATCAGCCGTTACGATAGCACCCACCTGCGTTTCAGGGTCCATCGGATCGCCGAATCTGACCTTGCGGGAAAGTGCCACGACACGGGCGACGAAATCCTCCGCGATGTCCTCATGCACGATGATCCGGCTCGACGAATTGCAGCACTGGCCGACGTTGAAATACACCCCAAAGGTCACGGCATCTGCAGCACTGTCCAGATCAGCATCCGGGCAGATCACCTGCGGGTTTTTGCCACCAAGCTCCAGCGCGACTTTCTTCAGCGTACCCGACGCGGCCTGCGTGATCAGCTTTCCGACAGCGGTAGAGCCGGTGAAGGTCACCATATCCACCTCTTTGTGCGACGACATCAGGCTGCCAACAGGGTGGCCATACCCCAGCACGATGTTGCAAACCCCGGCAGGCAATCCTGCCTCCAGCAACAGCTCTCCCATCATTACGGTCGATGATGGGGTCATTTCAGACGGTTTGACGACCACGGTGCAGCCGGCGGCGAGGGCAAAGGGCAGTTTTTGCGACAGGATCCAGAAGGGGAAATTCCAGGGCGTGATGATCGAGACAACACCGATGGGGTCCTTGAGCACGACCCCCAGCATGTCTTCGCCAAGCGTATTGTGACTGTCGCCATGCGCCGTGCGCGCCAGGGACGCCGCATAGCGCCAGAGGTCTGCCGCACCGCCCACTTCACCGCGCGACTGCGCGATTGGCTTGCCGCTCTCCAGTGTCTCAAAAACAGCGATCCGCTCGACATTGGCCTCGATAAGGTCAGCAGTTTTCAACAGGACTGCGGCACGTTCTTTGCCCGACATCCGGCTCCATGTCCCGGCAGCAAATGCGGTACGCGCCGCGCCGATCGCCTGTTCTGTGACAGCCTCATCCCCTTTCGCGGAAATGCTGACAACGGTGCCATGCGAAGGCGAGACGCGCTCAAACGTCTCTGCACCTTCGATCCACTTTCCGTCAATCAGATGCCTGCCAGCAAAAGGCGCAGGCAGGTCGACATCTGTCGCAGTGTTGATTGTCAGGTCATTCACAGATCAGTTTCCATTGAATTCAGGGGGGCGTTTATCAAGAAAGGCCTGCACGCCCTCGTCGCGGTCCCCGCTGGCAGCCGCCGCAGCGCTGCCGAGCATTTCGATGGCGGCTGCCCGGTCTTCATTCACAGCCGCGTGGATCATCGCTTTGGCAATTTCGTTGGCCCGGGGCGAGACATCTGCCAGAGACGCCACCATATCCTGCGCCCAGGCCACCGGATCGTCCGCCACATCTGCGGCAAATCCAAGCGCCAGGGCTCTGTCTGCGGTAACCCGACGCCCAAAAAGCGCCATTTCCTTGACGACAGCTTCGGGCAGCAACCGTGCCAGACGTTGCGTGCCTGACCAGCCCGGCACGATGCCGACCCGCGCCTCGGGAAGCGCCAGCGTGGCCCGGGGTGTCATCACGCGGATATCGCAACAGGCCGCAAGCTCCAGCCCGCCCCCAAAGGCATGTCCGTTGATCGCACCAATCGTCGGTTTGGACAGACGCGCCAGCCGGTCAAATACGCGGTGACCGTCACGGACCCAGTGCCTTGCAAATTCCGCAGGTCCAAGCGACCCCCATTCAGCAATATCAGCCCCGCAGCAAAACGCCTTTGGCCCGTCACCTGTTACAATAACGGCGCGCACGTCCGCGTTGCGATCCACCTCAGCCAGATGCGCCTCAAGCCGGCGCAGCATGTCTGTCGTCAGCGCATTCAGCTTTGCCGCGTTGCGCAGGGTCAGAACTGCGGCACCGGCTTCATATGTGCAACTCACCGTGCTCAAAGCGTCAGACCCATCGGCGACTGCCCCAAAAGCGATCTGGGCATGATGCTGGCGTTTTCGGCAATCTGAACTCGCCTCTGCGACGGGCCAACAATGTGTTTTTGCGGGTCTATTCCAGGCATGATCTCAGTTGCGACCAATCCGTTCCCGGTCAGACGGATCACACAGCGTTCGGTGACATACATCACGTTCTGTCCCTGCTCGACGGCCCGGCGCCCTGAAAAAGTGACATGTTCGACCTCATCAACCATTTTGGTGAATTTGCCGGGTGCGGCAATGTCGATGCCTTCCTCGTTCAGCGAAATCTTTGCCCCGGCTTCAAACCAACCCGAAAAAACAATGTTTCTGGCGCGCGCGGTGATATCCACAAATCCGCCGCAACCGGCTGTAAGATAGGGTTTCTTGCCAAGTTTTGAGACGTTCACATTGCCATGGGTATCGACCTCAAGAAACGACAGGAACGACATGTCGAACCCCCCACCCTGGAAATAGATGAATTGCTGGGGCGACGGCACAAATGCATCGGCATTAGAGGCACAGCCAAAGGCGAACCCTGTCAGGGGCACCCCCCCAACGGCCCCTTGCTCAATCGCCCAGGTGACCGCATCGCTGTGGCCTTCTTCCAGCAGCACGCGCGGGATCATGGCACTGATGCCAAAGCCGAGGTTGGCCGTCATTCCACGGCGCAGTTCCTGAGCCGCGCGGCGCGCGATGACCTTTTCCACACCGTGTTCTGCCAGGCCGAAACTGTCCCACGGGCGCATCACCTGCCCCGATATGGCCGGATCATACAGCGTTTCGGTGGTTTGCTTCTGGTCGGGATCAACCACCACGCAATCGACCAGATGCCCTGGCACACGGACGTCATGGGGCCTCAGGCTGCCGGCTGCGGTCACACGTTTGACCTGTGCAATGACCAGTCCGCCGTTGTTGCGCACGCATATCGCCTGTTCGAGCCCGCCCAGATAGGCGCCCTCGTGCTCATAGGTCAGATTGCCCCGCGTATCAGCCGTCGTTGCACGAATGATCGCCACATCCGGCACGACATTGGGAAAATGCAGCCAGGTGTCACCCGCAAATTCGGTCCGCGACACGATCGGCGTGGCCGCCCCCAGTTCATTCATGGCGCAGCCCTGGCGCTCCGGATCAACAAAGGTGTCGAGGCCGACCCTGGTCAGAACGCCCGGTCGGTGCGCTGCTGCCTCACGGTGCATATCGAACATAATGCCCGAAGGCACGTTGTATGCCGCGACACGGTTCTCGACGATCATCTTCCAGATTTCGGGCATCTCGACACTTGACGGTCCGGACGGATACGACCCGGCCAGCACGCGGGTCAGCAGACCATCTTTAGCAATATGATCCATTCCCCTGACGCCATAAACGTCGCCTGCCGCAATCGGATGCAAAGACGTGATGCCGCGCGGATGCCCTTCTTGTTCAAAACGCTCACCAATCGCTTTCAGAACGGCGTCCGGGCAGCCAAGCGTCGAGGAAGACGAGACAGACACGACAGCGGCGTCCGGAATACGGCCAACCGCTTCACTGACTGGAACAGTCTTGTTCATACTACCTCCCCCGGCGCCAATTCCATGCGATCTGAAACTGGAACGTTCCACAAATTGATATTGGAACGTTCCAGTTTTGACAAGGAGTTTATGACAGGGCCCGTAATACTCGGAATTTATGTACTTTTTAGTTCATTTTATCTCGTAGAGTTCGACAGGCAGCCCATCGGGATCAGCAAAGAACGTGAACCTGCAACCGGTGTTTTCATCGATTCTCACCGGCTCGGTCTTTACGCCTTTGGCCGCAAGCTCGCGCATTGAAACGTCAAGATCCGCAACCCGAAAGGCGAGATGCCGTAGGCCGCAGGCTTCGGGCCGCGTCGGCCTGTCGGGGGTATCCGGAAAGCTGAACACTTCCAGCTGTCCGCCATCTGCCAGCCCCAGATCAAGTTTCCAGGACTGACGCTCCGCCCGGTAACTCTCCAGGATAACGGGCAGACCAAGCGTCTGCGTATAAAACTGCTTTGACCTTGCGTAATCACTCACAATGATTGCGACGTGGTGAAATCTGAGATCCATGTAAAACCCTTCTGATCTTTGCCCGGTATGCTCTCATTCATGTCATCGGCCACAGGTTTTGAAAACTTCGAAGTCCAGACTTGCTTTGGTTCAAAAGCAGTATCGGTCACCACGTTAAATTGTCGCTCGGTCTGGTCTCTGCCCTTCTGCCAGAGCTTCATTGGGCCCCGCTGCACCAGAACAAAATGCCAGCCGCCGATGCAGGAGTTTTGTGTATCACGCAGCGGCAATTCACCCGCTTCACAGATGCTCTGCACCAGAGGGACACAACCCGAACCCGGGCAGAACCTGCCTTTGCCGAGCTGCCGGATCCTGCACCCCACATGCGGTGATCGTGGACCACGCCGCTGTCTTAAAATCCGGCGCTGACCCGGTGCGCATGCGCCAGCCGCTCTGCAAGTCGTCCGTTTTCACCGTGCAAGCGATGCCAATGCGGTTACATCTTGCCCGCCGGGCCATCATCTGGCAGGTTCCCTTTATCTCTGGCACAGACCTCAAGGGCCGCTGAAGGAACTCCGGACTTCGGAGTGCCAAAGGAGGCATTGTGAGAGAACTTACCTGCAGCGGCGGCCACACAGCGCTGACCAACTGGCCGAGACATCTGACCCTGACATCCTGCTGTTCAGGTGCCGCAACATGACACCTCGGCACCATACGCACAAAATCGCAGGTGTCGGCGTACCGGTATCTCTGCTGAGCGACCCCGAAGCCTTTGGCGGTACGGTTGAGGGCGATCTCCGGGCAGGCACTCTGTTGGTGAGGGACGGCCGCGCTGTCGGCCTCGAAAATCCTGGCGCCCATCAGCCTGTGTCCCGGATCGTGATGCCGCGTCTGACCGAAGCCCATGTGCACCTGGACAAATGCCATACCGTGCACCGGATGGATGCCGTCGGCGGTGATCTGGCGGCGGCGCTGGCCGCGCAGCGCGAGGACAAAGCCAACTGGACCGGGGACGACCTGCAGGCGCGTATCCGGCGTGGCCTGGATGAACTTGCCCGCGCGGGCTGCGGTGCCGTACGCAGTCACATCGACTGGGCCGCCGGGACCGATACGTCTGACGCACCACTGGCATGGGAGGTCATCTGCGCTCTGAAAGACAGCGCACAGGATCAGGGCATCCTCCTCCAGCCTGCGGCCCTCACCGGTATCGATGAAATGGCGCGGGGAGATCAGGCCATGGCCGTTGCGCGCCGCGTCTCGCGCGATGGTGGCGTGCTGGGCAGCTTTCTGCTGGCCCACGAAAATCGCCAGGCGGGCCTCAGAGCACTGTTCAGGGCCGCTGACAGGTTTGGACTGGCGCTCGATTTTCACGTGGACGAAGGGCTGGATGCATCCCTCAACGGTCTGGAGATGGTCGCAGATCTCGCGCTGGAAATGCGCTTTGAGGGGCCGCTGCTCTGCGGGCATGCCTGCAGTCTTGCCTCCAAAGCGCCCGGCGATGTGACGCGTATCGCGGACAAGCTGCAGCGGGCCGGAATTGCCGTCGCGGCCCTGCCCTCTACCAATCTCTACCTCCAGGGGCGTCGTTCCGGTACGCCGGACCGGCGCGGGCTGACCCTGCTGCACGAACTGGCCAAACAGGGAGTGGAAACGCTGGTCGGGACAGACAATGTGCGCGACGCTTTTTGCCCCGTCGGGCGGCATGATCCGGTCAGCACGCTGTCGCTTGCGGTGCTGGCGGGGCATCTTGATCCACCGTTCGGCAGGCATCTCCCCATGATCACAACCACCGCCCGAAAAGCCATGGGGCTTGCACCCCTGCGCATTGACGGCGCCGCCTGCGCGGACCTGATCGCGACACCCGCAACCGACCTGTCGGAACTTCTGTCCGGCACTGCCGCCCCCGTTTGTCTCACAAACCTGATCCGGGAGGCCCGCCATGACTGAGCCCATGACCGATGCACGGCGCGCGCGCATCATGGCAGATCTTGCGCCGGTCGCCGTCACTGATGACCCTGTTACAGTCAAAAAGCGCAGCCGCGATTTTTTCTGGTATTCACCGCTGCTCAACGCGCAGCTGCGCCGCACCTTCGGGGATCTGGTGGCAAGCCCGGCGACGAGGCAAGAGCTGGCGCATTGCCTGTCTGTTGCCTGGCAACATGATCTGCCGGTTGTGCTGCGCGGCGGTGGTACGGGCAATTATGGTCAGGCCGTACCGCTCCGGGGCGGGCTGATCATTGAGACAACGGGCATGAACCGCGTGCTGGAGACCGGCGCGGGGTTTGTCCGCGTCGAGGCCGGTGCGCTGATGGCGGATATCAACGCCGCCCTGCAGCCCGAAGGGTACGAACTGGCCATGTTTCCCTCAACCCAGGACATCGCCACAATCGGCGGTTTTGTCGCCGGGGGCAGCGCTGGCATCGGCTCGGTGTCCAACGGCCCGCTGCGCCAGAACGGCAACATCATCCGGATCAGCGCGCTGTCGGTCAGCGAAAACCCGCAGGAGCACGTGTTCGACGGCGAAGACGTCCTTGGGATACATCACGCCTGGGGGATAAACGGGGCCATAACCGAGGTCACGATGCGCACGGTGCCCACACAGGACTGGATCGGCTGTATGGCCGGATTTGCCAGCTATGAACAATGCTACGCCGCCGGTTATGCCCTGGCCTGCGCAGACGACGATGCAATCGGGCGCAAACTCTGCTCGGTGGTGGATGCACGCATTGCCGGCTATTTCCCGCGCCTGCGCGAGCACGTGCCACAGGATCAGCACCTGCTGGTCACCCTGGTGCCGCGCGCGCATCTGGCGGCATTCCGTGCGCTCACAGAGGCCCGGGGCGGAACGGTGCATCTGGCGATTGACGATGCGGAACGCACCGCGCTGAAACTGCCGCATGTCTTTGAGTTCGCCTATAATCACACCACCCTGCAGGTGCTCAAAGCCGACCGTTCGGCCACCTACCAGCAGATCGGCGTGCCCGATCCCGGTGACGCTGCCCGCGTGGCGGCCATGCGCGACCGGCAGGGGGACGAGGTCTGGCCGCACCACGAATTCACCCGCTGGGACGGTGCCGTCATCTGCGCCGATCTGCCCATCATCTGGTATTCGACCCCCGAACGTCTGGCAGAGATCAACGCCACCTACGCCGCGGACGGCTTTACCGTCTACGACGCCCATATCTGCGCCATCGAGGGCAACCACATGCAGCCCGACTTCCGCCACCTCGCCTGGAAAAAACGCATGGACCCGCAGGGCCTGCTCAACCCCGGCAAATCCCGCGCCTGGGAAAAAGTGCGCCACCTGAGTGCGGACGAGATCGAAGCGCTGACGACGCTGGATGGGGTGTAGACGGACGGCTGGCCCGACCTGAGACACCTTTGCGCCAAAGATAAGAACCGCTCAGCGGGGCCGGCACCATTATGTCCATCCACGCGGCCATGCCAAAAAGACTGAAGGTCCGCCTGGAGCCCGAAATTACCGATGCTGCGCTGGTCAAGAAAGTTTGCAAATTGCTAAATTCGCAGACGCGAACTAGTCGCTTGGGTATTGCCCGCAGCTTCGGTGGTCGTAAAATGTAGAATTGTCAAAGTCAGATTGGGAGCTTGCGACAAGCTCAATCGGTTTTCCTTGTGCGAAGTCAAAGGCATCTGCCCGGTCCAGTTGTAGCTCGAACAGTTCTTGTCCACCAAACTCGAATTTGATTTCAAGAATCTTGTCGGTCAGGTGCCATGTTCCGTCTTCCGCCCGATCATCCCGTCCAGCTGAATTGCCCCGTTCGGATGTGAAGACCCTGTACCAAAGTTTGCCGTCAGAAAATAGTACCGCCTGCAAGGAATAGTCGTTTTCTTCAGGGCCAAGTGGCAGCAGCTCACCGTCCGGCAACTTATCGTTATAGCGGTCTGTTAGTTCGTTGAACAGGGTACGCAGTTCTTTCCTACCTTTGGTTTCGCCCCAGCTAAAGTTGCAAGCGTAAAGTGCTCGAGAAGTAAAAATCAGTTGCTCGTTGGCCTCTGTGAGAGTTAGGTACTCTTTCTGTGCCGTATCCAACAATCTTGTTTGAGCAGCATGGGTTTTGCCCAAAACGTCGAAGATACCGCCCCAAGTCAGTAAAGCGGCCGCGGCCAAAGCCCCAGCACCGCCTGCGAGGAACTTGTAGAACCCATCGTTTTCCCAGAAGCGCAGCTTCGGCGGAGGTGCTTGAAGTTTCATGGCTTCGGTGTACTTCAAAAGATCATCGCTGTTTTTTATCGAGTTTTCTACCCTATAGAGAGTTTCTTCACTGAGTTGCATCGGACATCCTAAAGACTATTGCGATTGTTCGAATCTTAGGAGCCAACCGCATGCACAGCAATACTGCTCCAGTTTGAGCCCAACAATTCGCTGCGCTTGTGGTTGACCCCCATTTGGCCATTGATCAAAAGTCGTGCGTTTCCGTTAACTGCGAAAACGGCCGTTTTTGACACTGCAAATTCGGTAGTGCAGACCTCGGCGAAGTCGCAGCGAAAGCTCACTTCGTCCGCACAGCCGCCCTTAACCCCGCATCAACTTTTCCACAGCGTACGCTCTGTTATTGCGCCAAAACCCGCGCAACACCGCCGTTCGCACCGACGTTATACCGACGCAACACCGACGTGATACCGACATCGAATTTTCCTTTGTTTTGCTGGCAAAAGGGCCAAAGTTTCACCCCGGGGCCCCATGCCCTCACGCGCCGTTGCGCGTGCGCTGCGTTAACACCCGGCGCGCGGTCCGCGGCTCCTTACTCTCCGCGCGCCACGCCCTTGCCCGCTATCCCTCCAACACAGACGGTGGTGCCGCGTTGGCAGGGAGCAGGCAAAACCCCCGGCTGTTGCCAGTGCGTCATGCGCGGCATTACAAAGCCGCCGATATCGCCGGGGTCGCCGCCATATCCCCGGTCTGGTCTGTGTACCTACCGGGCGGTCTCTCGGCGTATTATGAGACCGTGCTCCCGGTCAGCGACTTTTTGCTCCAGTCGGCAAACTCATCCCGGTTCATACATCTTTCGCTGCCCGGAAGTTTCAGGCGTGATCCTTTGCCTGTCTCCGCTGGCACGTCACGCCAAGACGCACATAATATCCCGGGCAAGGACGCATTCAGAAAACGCGGTCCGGGAACGATTGGTAAAGGTTCGTTCTGATCCTACTGCACCAGCTGCCGGCTGGTTTCGATCAGTCTTTTCCGGCCCGAACAGGCGGGCGGCCCCGCTTCAGGCTTTGGAACAGAGCGCCGAGCGGAACCACGAACGCAAAGAGGGCTATGGCCAGCCAGAGCGGGCTTTGCGCATCACCTGTTCTGTCAAGGACCGCCCCGGCGACAGGGGGTGCGATAAGCAAAAAGGCGTAATAGACCGTAAAGAAAACACCCATGCCAAAGGCGCGGACCTGAGGGCGCATCGCCTCGCCTGCAATGGCGATGATCACCCCGGCAGGGGCCATGCCAATCAGGCCAAAGAGCACGCTTGCGCCAACTCCGGCACCGGGCACGCTGAGCAGCAAAAGCGACGCGATGGCTCCGCCCATACAGACCGCCAGCACAATGGTCCGGCCTCCGAAACGATCCACGATCTGCCCACAGGCGGCACCGGATGCAATCATGATCCAGCTCGCGATACTGATGGTGCCTGCCGCCGCGATGGTGGACTGGCCCAATCCCTCAAGGACCTTCGGGCCAAAAGAAAGGTAAGTAACGTAGGCCGCGTTAAATGCACCCCACGCCGCCGCCGCACAGAACGTCAGTTTCCATTCCCGGCCGGTCAGTGCCGCGGCCGCGCCCGCGCCTGCCTGCAGCTGGTTCTGCGGTGACCGGTAGAGCAGCAAAAGTCCGAGTGCCGCGACCAGACAATAGGCGGATGCCGCGTGAAACGGGACCTGCCAGCCAAAAACCTCTGCCAGCCATGCGTGACCGATCTGACCCATGGCAATACCGAACGGCCAGCTCATGACCAGCACGCTCATAGCCGTCGCGATTTCACGCCCTTCGAACCAGTCGGCAACCATTTTGGTAAAAAAAATCATCGTAAAAACGAATCCCGCCCCGGCGACGATCCGGCCCAGACCAACGGTCCAGCTTTCTGTGGCAAGGGAGGATATGAGCCCGCCTAAGGCCAGCGCCCCCAGTCCGGACACGACCATGATGCGATCGGTGGCGCGCTGCCCCCAGTAACCGGCAGGTATCGCCAGAAACAGCCCTGGCGCCATGAAAAGCCCGATCAGAAAGCCAAGCTCGGCATAGTCCAGCCCAAAGACAGTGACCAGATCATCGCCCACGGATGCAACAGTCTGGAACTGCAGCCCAACGCCGATACGGGCCAGAAACAGCAGCCCCAGAACACGCCAGCGCATTACCCCCAGCCCAGCCCGCGCAGCGCCTGAACATCGTTCCAGATCTTTGTCATGTGGCTGATCCTGTCCCCGTCAAACTGCATGACGTAGGCATAATCTGACACCACGGTTCTGCCCGTCGGCGCCACGGGCCCGCCCTCACCGGTGTGTGTGCCGTGAAACTCTGCGGCGGCAATAACGCAACTGCGCGCTTCATCCACCGCAAAGGCCGTCAGCACGTAGCGACCGTCTGGTACGGGGGTCAGCAACCCTTTCATCCAGTCTGCATAGGCGGCGAGCGTTGTCGTTCCCGCAAACGCATCTGCCTGACATGAAAAACCCGCTTTCTCATGAACCCATGATTTACATCCCTCCCACCCCTGTCCTGTTTCGCAGGCATGGAAAAAGGCGGTCGCCGTATCGTGCATTGTCATTGTGCTGTTCCCTGTGATGCGCTTGCCTGTGTGACCATAGAGGACAATCGCAGCGGCCGTGTATCCCGCAGATGCAGTAAATCCGATGTCCGGCCTGCAGTATTCAGACTACAGCATTTGCGGGATTGCGTGCTGGCACGGTTCTGAGCAGACTTGTGTCAGGGTACCAGGGGAAGGAGCTTTTCAGATGTCGGAACACGTCGGCCTCAGCCAGAGGGAATTGCAGATCGCAAATTCCTATGCGGGTGGCGCGACCTACCAGACAATCGCGGATACGCTGTGCATTGCCCCCAGTACGGTGCGCACACATCTGGCGACAATCTACCGAAAGCTTGAGGTTTCCTCGAAACTGGAGCTGGCGAACCACCTCAGTGGCAATGCTGCACAGCCCCGTAACCCTTCCGAACTTGCGAAGGTTGTCTCCGAGCTTGCCCTGAGCCTCGAAGAAGCCATCAGCCGGGAAAAAGCGCTCAGCGAAGTGTTACGGATCATCAGCGCCGCCCACGGAGATCTGGATGCGGTGATGCCGCTGATCCTGTCCTATGCGCTCGAGCTTTGTGACGCGGAATTCGGCATTTTGTTCGAGTACCGGCAGGACTGTCAGTTTGTTGCCAACCACGCGCTGGGAATACCGGCACCCTTCAGGGCATGGCTGGACGATCAGGGCGTTTTCGTTGCGGGCGCTGAAACGGGCCTTGGCCGGATGAACCAGCAGCGCAGGGTGATCAGCATCATCGATGTCAGATCCGAAGCCGTGTATCTGACGGACGATCCGCTGCGATATGCGACGGCGGATCTGGGCGGCGCGCGCTCCTTTGTTGCGATCCCCATGCTCGCGGGTGACAGGCTGGTCGGCGCTTTTACCATCTACCGGCAGACGGTCCGGCCCTTTTCCAACGATACAACCCGACTGGCGCAGATGTTCGCGGATCAGAGCGTGATCGCTCTGGAAAACGCCCGTATGATCAGAGCAATGCAAGAGAATATATACTGACGTCCGCCATTTTCAGGGGCAGAAATCACGGCTGCCTGGGTCACAGGCAATGGTGATCTGATCTGCATAACGCATCAGATTCAGGCCCGTCTGGTCACAGATCACAGTCAACCGGCACAGCGAACAGACCCGGCGGCAAAAGCCAAACTGGCCGGGCCCTGGCGCGGTTCAACCGCATCGCCAACGCCATGCCGCAGCCGCCGGGACAGTACGGTATCCGCCCCGACGAAACCCATCCTTCTGCGCCGCCCCCCCACGCAGGGGTTACCCTGCGAGTGATGGCAGGAAGAGCACGATCCCGGGAAAGGCAACCAACAGGGCGATGGTCACCGCATCGGCCACAAAGAACGGTGTCACACCCTTGAAAACATCCTGCACTGTCAGGTCATCGCGCACGCCTGCGACGACGAAACAGTTCAGCCCGATGGGCGGTGTAATCAGACAGAACTCGGCCATTTTGACCACCAGAATACCGAACCAGATCGCGCACATCGGACCGGACATGCCAAAGGCACTGTCAGCGGCACTGACGAACTCCCCGCCGTTCAGCGCCATTACGGCCGGGTAGACGACGGGCAGCGTCAGCAGCAGCATGCCGATGGCGTCCATGAACATGCCCAGAACCGCATAAGCCAGCAGGATGCAGATCAGGATCAGCATCGGCGACATTTCGAGCGCGGTGATCCAGGCGGCAAAGGCTTCGGGCAGTTCCGCAAAACCCAGAAAACGCACATAGATCAGCACACCCCAGATGATCGAAAAGATCATCACCGTCAGTTTGGCGGTATCCAGCAGCGCCACTTTGAGCTGTTGCCAGCGCATGCCGCGATAAAGCGCCATCAGAAAGATGATGAAAGCGCCGATTGCGCCACCTTCTGTTGGTGTGCCCCAGGCGTCTCCGAACGGGTTATAGACAAAGAAGATGATAATCACGACCACCGCGAAAATCGGCAGCGCCGGAGGCAGGGATTCAAAACGTTCACGCCATGTAAAGCCACCAACAGGCGGACCGACTGTTTTGAAGATCACTGCTATTCCGATAATCAGGATGGCATATACGACCGCCGAGAACATGCCGGGCAAAAAGCCCGCAAGCAGCAGTTTGCCCACGTCCTGCTCGACGATGATCGCATAGATCACCAGAATGGCCGACGGCGGGATCAGCGAGGCGAGAGTACCACCGGCGGCAACAACCCCCGCGGCGAACTGTTTGTTGTAACCGATCTTGAGCATTTCCGGGATCGCAATACGCGCGAAAACGGCCGCCGTGGCAACCGACGCCCCCGACACCGCGGCAAAACCTGCTGTGGCAAAAACGGTAGAGACGGCCAGACCGCCAGGCACCCAGGCGATCCACCGTTTGGCGGCTGTAAACAGCGCCGTTGTCAGCTTTGCGTGATAGGCCAGATAGCCGATCATGATGAAAACAGGGATCAGGCTGAGGACCTGTGCGGACACTTTGGAATGCGGGGTCAGACCTGCGATTTTGACACTGATCTCCAGTGCCTTGCCAAAGCGCTCCGGGTCATAGTCAAACCCGTTCCAGCGCAGCCAGACAAGGCCGACAAACCCGGCAAGCGCGGCGGCAAAGGCCACGCGCATCCCAAGCACAACCATGACCAGCAGACCACCACTGACCCAGAGGCCAATCTCGATCGGTTCCATCAGTCAGAGCCCTCCAGCGCTTCTGCCTCGAGCCGAGCCTGTTCGGCGACCGACAGGTTCAGCGGCACAGCGACGGGGTTTTCAAGCCCCAGCACAAGCGCACGACCATAGCCCCAGGCCTGCAACAACAGCCGCAGAACCAGAACGCCAAAAGCAATCGGCACCACCAGTTTCGACGGCCAGATCGGCAGACCGATATCGATGGAGCTGTCACGGCTGCACAGCGGACGGGCGCAGTCAAAAGACCGGTCAAAATGGTCCCATGCACCCCAGGTCAGCGCCACAATCAGCACCAGAATGAGCAGGACCGACAAAAGCTCAAAAAACCACAGCATCCGGCCCCTGAGCGCGCTGACCAGCATGTCCATGCGGACGTGCGTGCCGTCTCGCTGGACAAAGGACACGCCCATAATCGCAATGATCGGCATCGCCGCTTCGATATAGTCCACATATCCCGCCAGCGGAGACGCAAAGAATTTGCGCCCGGTCACAGACCATGCAGCCAGAAACATAAGTGAGAAAATCGCAAGACCGCTCAGCAGCGCGCAAAAGCGTTCGATTGGTAATAATGCTCGATCCAGCCTGCTCAGCAGACTGGAATCTTCGAGCACCGCAGCTGATCCTGCCATTGCTCTGCCCCCCGGTCGTCTTATTGAAAAGGGCCGCCCCGGTCAGGGACGGCCCGGGTAAATCAGCTGCCGCCTTTTGCTTCAGCCAGTGCATTGACCACCAGGTCATAGAGCTCCTGGCCTGGCAGGCCCTGAGATTCCATGTCAGCAATCCATGCGTTTTTGGCAGGTTCTGCCGCAATCGTGCGGAACTCGGCAATAACAGCTTCGTCGATCTCGACTTTCTGAACACCTTTTTCCTCGAGCACGGAATCCCATCGCTCGAGCAGTTCAGCATAGTTGGACAGGTAGTGCGCGATGGCTTCATCAACCGAGCTGTCCAGTGCTTCGCGGTGCGCATCCGACAGCGACTCGTAGGCGTCGATGTTCACCACAACGGGGCAGTTCACGGTGCCGGGGTTGAGGTTCGCCGTCCACCAGTCCGCCTGGTTGATCGTGCCAAAGCTCAGGTGCGCGTGCTGGGCAAAGGCCACTGTGTCCACAACGCCGCCTTCCATCGCCTGATAGGCTTCGGTTGCTGTGACGGATGTCGGTACGCCGCCCACGGCTTTGAACGCTTCGCCCAGGCCACCGGTTGCACGGACACGCATGCCTTCAAAATCGGCCAGTTCGTCACGGGGCTCGCCTGTGCCGACCAGGTTGTACTGCGGCATCGGCGAGGTCATCAGCAGTTTTGCGTTCCACTGTGCCATTTCTTCTGTGGCTGCAGGGTGCGCATAGACCGCTTTGGACACTGCGACTTCCTGCTCCAGGTTCTCGACCCCCAGGAACGGCAGTTCCAGAACGGTGATCACGCGGTTTTTGTCACGGTGATACCCCGCGCAGAACTGCGCCATCTCGAACGCGCCAATGGAAATACCATCGAGATTTTCACGGTTCTTGCTCAAACCGCCGTAGCTGACGTTCATCGTGAATTCGCCGCCCGTTTTTTCGGACACCAGCTCGGCAAGTTTTTCAACATGCTCTGTGAACGCGCGCCGCTTTCCCCAGACGGAAACGTTCCATTCTGTAGCTGCGGCCTCGGATACAAATGCGAAGCTTATGGCGCCAACCGCTGCGGCGCTGAGTAATCTGTTCATATGTTTCTCCCTGTTTGCACACCTCACAAGGGGCGTGCTTGGCGCAAAACTAGTACCGCAGGCTCCTGGTGCCAAGCCCTGAAACGCGCATCACCCAGGGGCGCTCGGCGATGCAGTATCATTCGTCCGGGCGGCTGATCCCTTTTGCACTTATGCTGCAGAGCAGAACACAACCCGAACGGGAGCCAGCGCCAAAAGCAGGAATTGACAGTCAATCCGCAGGAAAGACGCAGAAAATTGCGCCGATATCAAAATGCTTTACAGATGCCGCAAATGCGAAATCAACAAATTTACAATTAAACCTATATATTCCGGTGGGTTATTCACTTCTTTTCAGATAACGGTATGATCCGCGCACATCTGCCCGCTGATCCGCCCTGTGCCAGGGATGAGAAACCTGCGGTGCGGCGAATATAACTTCTGGGGGGACACCTGAATGGCCGATACCGGTTCCGCGCAAAAAACCTTTCCACCATCTGCTGAAATGACTGCCCGGGCACATATCGACGGCGCAAAGTATGATCAGATGTATACCGCCTCTGTCACTGACCCGGACGCATTCTGGCGCAGCGAGGCCGAGAGGATCGACTGGATCAAGCCCTTTACGCAGGTCAAGGATATCGACTTCACGCTCGGAAACGTGTCGATCAACTGGTACGCGGACGGCACGCTCAATGTTTCGGCCAACTGCATCGACCGGCATCTTGAAACACGCGGTGACCAGACGGCGATCATCTGGGAGCCTGACAGCCCGGAGGACACGGCAAAGCACATCACCTATCGTGAGCTGCACACCTCCGTCAGCAAAATGGCCAACGTACTCAAAGATATGGGCGTCGCCAAAGGCGACCGCGTCATCATTTACATGCCGATGATCCCAGAGGCCGCTTATGCCATGCTGGCCTGTGCACGGATTGGCGCAATCCACTCGATTGTCTTTGCCGGCTTCTCTCCGGACGCGCTGGCGGCCCGGGTCAACGGGTCCGAGGCAAAGGTTGTCATTACAGCAGACGAAGCCCCGCGCGGTGGCCGCAATACGCCGCTCAAAGCCAATGCAGACACGGCTCTGGCGCAATGCGCCGACAGCGTCAAATGCCTCGTGGTAAAGCGTACCGGCGGTCAGACAACATGGACCGAAGGCCGCGATTTTGATTACAACGCGCTGGCCGCAGAAGCCTCGGCGGATTGCCCGCCCGAGGAAATGGGCGCAGAGGATCCGCTCTTTATCCTGTACACATCCGGCTCTACCGGTATGCCCAAAGGCGTGGTGCACACCACCGGCGGCTATATCGTCTACGCCGCCATGACACATGAGATCACCTTTGACTATCACGAGGGTGATATCTTCTGGTGCACCGCAGATGTCGGCTGGGTGACCGGCCACAGCTATATCGTCTACGGACCACTGGCCAACGGGGCCACCACCGTCATGTTCGAGGGGGTCCCCACCTATCCCGACGCCTCGCGTTTCTGGCAGGTCTGCGAAAAGCACAAAGTCAATCAGTTCTACACAGCACCAACAGCCATCCGCGCGCTGATGGGCCAGGGCAACCAGTTTGTTGAGGGCTGCGATCTGAGCGATCTGCGTGTCCTTGGCACGGTGGGTGAGCCCATCAATCCCGAGGCCTGGAACTGGTACAACAACGTTGTGGGCAAGGGAAAATGCCCGATCGTTGACACATGGTGGCAGACCGAAACCGGCGGACACCTGATGACCCCGCTGCCCGGCGCGCATGCGATGAAACCCGGCTCTGCGATGAAGCCGTTCTTTGGCATTAAACCCGTGGTGCTCGAACCCACATCCGGTGAAGTCATCGAAGGCAATGACGTGGAAGGTGTTCTGTGTATTGCGGACAGCTGGCCGGGTCAGATGCGGTCTGTCTGGGGGGATCACGAACGGTTCGAGAAGACCTATTTCTCGGATTACAAAGGATACTATTTCACAGGTGATGGCTGCAAACGCGACGCGGACGGAGATTACTGGATCACCGGTCGTGTGGACGATGTGATCAACGTCTCGGGCCACCGGATGGGCACGGCCGAGGTGGAAAGCGCGCTGGTCGCGCATGCCAAAGTTGCCGAGGCTGCCGTGGTCGGCTATCCGCATGATATCAAAGGCCAGGGCATCTATTGCTATGTCACCCTGATGGGCGGCGAAGAGCCCTCCGAAGAGCTGCGCAAAGAGCTGCGGACCTGGGTCCGTCAGGAGATTGGCCCGATTGCCAGCCCGGACCTGATCCAGTGGGCACCGGGCCTGCCGAAAACCCGCTCTGGCAAAATCATGCGCCGTATTCTGCGTAAAATCGCTGAAAACGACTATGGCGCTCTGGGCGATACGTCGACCCTTGCGGATCCGTCCGTAGTGGATGATCTGATCGACAACCGTATGAACCGCTGATGACAGCACGCGACACTCTGACCGCGCGGCCCACGAGCCGCGCGGTTGCGTTTTAAACGGTCGAAATCGTTTGGTGCGCCTTGCCCGCACAGGTGCGGGCGTTATGTCGAAGCTGAACAGCGCTCTGAGGACGCAACAGCCCGTGGCAGATACTCCCCTGAACTTTGAGCCGTCGCCTGACGACACCGGCAACCTGCGCCGCGCTTTCGGCTGCTATGCAACGGGCGTGACCGTGATCACCACAGAACGGCCCGAAGGCAGTCTGGGCATGACGGCAAACTCTTTTTCTTCGGTGTCGCTGGACCCACCGCTTGTTCTGTGGTGCCCGGCAAAAAATTCAAAACGTCACAATGCCTTTGTTGAGGCAGAGCGTTTTTCAATCCACGTTCTGGCGGCGGATCAGCTGCATGTTGCCCGTCATTTTGCGACCAGCGGCGATGGTTTCAGCACAGCCGACTGGGCCCCGGGGGCGGACGGCAGACCCATATTGCGCAACTGCCTCGCCGCCTTTGATTGCGTGCCTTACGCCGTGCATCCGGCGGGCGATCACTCGCTTGTTCTGGGGCTGGTCAGAAAAGTGACGCTGAACAACCGCAACGCACCCGGTCTGTTATTTGACCAGGGCCGGTTCGGCAGCTTTACGGAAACGACGCTTACCGCTCAGTAGTCGCGCTCAAAAAAGATGCCCACACCGGTGTTTCCGTCACCGTCGACGGACCCGCGCGCCTTGAAGGAATCCGTCAGGTCGATGTTCAGCGAAATCTCGGCATCACCGCCGGACGTGGTGACATCTGTGTAGACATTTTCGGAGATGTACTTGCCCGCACGTACTTCGGTCTCACCGCTGTCAGAGGTGGTGACATCAAAGTCATCGAGCCCGAAGCCTTCGCGCAGGTTGCCAATGATGCCTGAGCCGCCGCGGCCTGCCAGAGTGGCAACAGCGTTGGCCAGTTGCAGCGCCTGAAAGGCGGACAACTGGCTGATATCACGGCCAAAGAGCAGCTGCGCCAGCACTTCGTCCTCAGGCGCATCCGGATCAGAGACAAAAGACACCTCCAGATCATCGGCGGCCCCCTCGATCACAATGCTCGCCGTTCCGTCACGTGTCGTCGAGGTGGTTACAAAGCGGATATAGGGCGTCAGACTGCCCAGAAACTGAACCGACCCTTCGGTCAGATCATAGCGTTTTGCCAGAATATCCAGGCGACCACGGACCAGATCAAACTGACCGGCAGAGATGATGCGCGCAGTGGTTCCGGTGATCTCAAGGTTCCCGCCCAGTTCAGCATCGAGGCCGCGCCCCCTTACGAAAATACGCCCCGGCGCATTGACCACAATGCCTAGGCCAAAGACAGGCCCACCGGCTGACGCCCCCTGCCCGCCGCTGTCAGGCTTTGGGATAACATCCGCGCGCCGGCGCGTCACATTAACATCCCCCGGCGCGCCGACATGTGTGATGGGCGGAATGCTCCCGATGCTGGTCAGCCCCGTCGAAGGCACCGTGACAGTCGTGTCGCCGATATTGATCTCTCCGCCGATACGCGCACCGCCGCTGAGTGGGCCATTGATGCCGATATTGCCGTTCAGCGTCGTGGTATAGAGCCGCGGATCTGTCAGCACAGTATTGAGCAGCCGCACGGTCAGATCAGCGGGCAGCGACCCGCCCAGACCCAGACTGCCACCGGCCTCGATCCTGCCACCCGCAACTACGTCACCGCCCATATCAATCTGAGCCCTGCCGCCGGACAGATTGATCCTGGTGTCCAGTCCGGTCAGGCCAAGGCGCAGGTTCGGCGCAGTGAATGTAGCGCCGGAGGTCGTAATGCGCCCGCTGACAGCCTCGAGCCCCGGCGCGCCCTGCACGGCCAGATCAAACTGCGCCTGCCCCTGCAGACTGCGCGGCGCCAGAAAAGGCTGCGCGAGACCAAGTGGCAACGCGCCATCAATCGTCATATCCAGCATCCCGTCCGGCGCGACAGTCCCTGCGATGTCAGCGCGCGTGCCCGAAGGACCGAGCGCCTCTGTATCCACGCGCCAGGCCTCACCCGCCCGCGCGGCAAGGCCTTTGAGGTTCAGCGGACCCCGAATTTCCGGCACAAAAACCCCGATGTCCGGCAGATCCGCGGTGAAATTGACTGACGCGTCCGGTCCGGTGGCCAGACCATTGACGGCCACACGCGCCTGAAAGGGCCCGCCGGCTGTCGCATCGACACGGTAGCCCTGCGGAGATTGCCAGATACGCGCAGCGGCATCCAGCGGTCCGCTCGCCTGGGGGACCAGCGGGCTGATCTCTGGCAGGCTGACCGTGATGTTCATGTCTGCGTCCGGTCCGGTGACGAGGCCCGCCACAGTGAGCAACCCGTCATAGGGTGCCTCGACCTCACCGTCGACGGTCCAGCCGCGCGCATCCTGTGACGCTTCGGCCGTCACAACCACAGCGCCCTTATACTGTGGCAGCACCAGCGCGATGTCAGAAAGGGCAGCCCTGCCTGCCACGGCGCTCTGACCACTTTGCAGCGATGCATCTGCGGCCACATCCAGAGCTGCATTGCGCAGCAGCAGATCGCGCACGAATGTGCCCGACTGATCCCGGACAGCCTGCAGCGACAGCTCCGTCCGCCCTTTCATCAGCGCATCTGCCTGTTCAATCTGCAGCGTGATATCATCTGTGCTGCCCGCAATCCGCAGATCAAATGTACCGGCCAGGGGCGTGATATTGCCGGACACTTCCAGATCAGCGGCCCCCGCAACCGGCTGCCCGGCCAGAGGTGCAAACCGCGAAAGGTCAGCAGCTTTGACGGCCAGTGTCAGTCGCGTTGGAAAGCCGCCATCGAGGCCGCGGATAATGACATCGCCGTCCAGCCCGTAGTCCGCACCGGACACCCGCAAATCGCTGATCCGTATCGGCTGGCCTTCGATGTAGTTGATGTTGGCCTGGCCGGTCACGCTGTCGCCGAGGGCCGTTGCCACATCCGGGTCTGCAAGCTCAATACCCGTGGCCGCCAGATCAAGGTCAGTGAGCAGCTGCCCGATGCTGCCCGGCGTCCCTTCGAGCGTACCATCCAGCCTCAGCTGCGTTCGGGCGATCTGCACGTCTTTCTGCACAAGATCACGGATGTCAAAGTCACCCCTGAGCATATCGCCGTTGGCCGCGTCAAAATCCACCGACAGGGTCACGGCACTGATGGTTGTTCCGGCATCTGTCCCCGGCAGAACAACAGGCTCGCCGCCCTTGCCGATCTGTCCGTCCACATCGATAAAAGCAGGCCACCCGTCTTCGTTGATGCGCACGCTGCCCTCAAGCTGTGCCGCCGCCGAACGCAGAGCAAAACGGCTGACATCCACGGCACCGCTTGCCTCCAGCAGGGTATCCGCTGTCAGACCCACGTCCTGGCCAAAGAAATCGCGGTATTCCGGTGCCAGAATTGCGGTGATGTCGCCACCAATCTCTGCAATGATACGCCGGTCCGGCGCTGCGCCTTCTGCCTCTGGGGTCAGGGCGATCAGGTCCACGCGCCCTGCCATCCGGGGCGCGCCATCCGTGGCCAGGTTGATCTCGGCCGTGAACGCATCGAGCGGGCCCTCGCCCGCAACACTGAGATCGACGGACGGGTCTCCCGGCAGGTTCAGCAGATGGGATGCGATCCCTCCGGCTTCTTCCTCCAGATCGAGATCCAGCAGGATAATTTCGGTTTCCCGCGCAAACCCGGCCTTGAGCAAAAAACGCCCCGCAGCGCTGTCGAGGCGGTCAGCCGTCAGGTCCAGCTGTAGCCCGTCATCGTCCAGACGTGCCGCCGCCGCAACTTTCAGAACCGTCTCTTCGCCCAGCAAGGGAGCGCCCAGTTCAATGCGGCTGACCTCAAAGGCTTCGATATTGATGCTTACGGGCAGATCGGGCAGCGCAAATCCACCCGCCTCGGCTGCAGGCAGCTCCTCCGTTTCCTCCGCCTCTGGCAGACGGGGAAGTATCAGCGACGCGGCACTCAGCCTGTCCACCTGCAGGCGTCCGCGCAGCAGGGCGGCGCGGCTCCAGTTGAGCGTTACCTCTTCCAGCGTCAGCCAGATACCTTCGGCATCCGCGATCGTCATCCGGTCAAAAGACGCCTCTGAACTCAGCGCGCCGCGAAACCCGCTGATCTGGACATCGCGCCCGGCACCGGAGAGCGCATCCTCTATCGTGCGGGTCAGAAAGCCGCCGCCGTCATCGTCCTGCGCAAAAGCAGCAGGCACCAGAAGGCACAAGGAAATCAGCAGACCAAGTAGATGTCTCAAAACGATTGTCCTATGCCAATATAAATCTGAAAGGATGAGGCATCATCGTTGCCGGACGTTGCCGTGGCCAGATCCACACGGATCGGCCCGATCCCGGTGTCATAGCGCAGACCCACCCCTGCGCCGGATTGCCATTCGCCTGATCCATCAGGAAAGGATTCCTCGCCGATGTAGCCCGCGTCGATGAAACCCACATACCCCAGGCTGCCGGACGTACGGAAACGCATCTCTGCACTTAACCCCAGAAAAGACCGGCCGCCGACTTCGCGCCCACCGCCCAGATCCACACCCAGCGACTGGAAATCATGACCCCGCACCGTGCCACCGCCGCCGGAGTAAAACAGGAAATCAGCCGGTGCCACGTTAAGCGCCGGTCCGGCCACCGAGCCAAACTGCAACCGCAACGCCAGGGTGGTCGGGTTCGTCTCTCCAAAGGTGCGGTACCCGCGCAGATCGGCGGTGGTCAGCACGCCATTGTCCGCGCCGCTGAGCGCAACAAAGGGTGAGACTTCGACATCGGCATAATATCCCCGGCGCGCATCCAGCGGCCGGTCGCGATAGTCAAAAGTGGCACCTGCAGGGACCAGCAAAAGCGTATAATCGGCTTCACCAAAGTCGTCGCGCGTCTGCGCACGACGCAGCCCAAGTCCGAGCCGGTAGCTGCGCTGGTCAGATGCAATACGTTCAATCCCAGCCTCCACCGTCACCTGGCGCGAGAAGAAACTGACCTGATCCAATTGTTCGATTTCGGTCAGTGCATAAAAGCCTGTGTCCTCGTTAAAGGTTGCCGGACGATCAAAACGTGTCTCGAGACGGTAATCCGTGCCGCCGGTCTCCCCACCGATGCCCTTGATCTCTCCCTCAAAGCGCAGCCGCTCGGCACCGCCCAGCAGGTTGCGGTGCATCCAGAACGCACTGAGGGTCAGCCCCTCCAGCGTCGCCAGTTCGGCACCGAAACCAAACCGCCGTGGTTTTGCATCAGCCACTTTTACCGTCACGGGCAGGGCATCCCCAACCACCGGTCCATCGGCCTCGACCATCGCCACAGAGCTGAAAGCGCCGGTACGGCGCAGCCGGTCACCCGATGCGCGCAGTTCGTCAGGCGAGAATACCTCCCCCTCGGGCAGGCCTGCGATTTCAAGGATTCGCTTTGTGCGAACGGTGCTCTCCCCTTCAACCGACAGAGGGCCAAAACGGAAACGCGGTCCAGGGGCCAGAACCAGGTCTGCGTTGATCTCCTGTTGCGCGTGGCGTGCGGTCAGCGACTGGCTGGCCAGTTCCGCGCGGGCATGACCTGCGTCGCGCCAGCCATCGATCCCCGCGCTGGCCGTGTTTTTGAGCAATCCCAGCCCGGCGGTCTGGCCAGTGGCGAAACCCTCAGGCAGGTCTGTTCCCGGTGCAAGCGGCGCGATGGAGGCCCGGCCAAACCGGAAAACACGCCCGGGCCGGATCGTCACAACGGCCTGTCTGACAGACGAAGGCGGATTTACAGGGGGGATGGATGTCGCCTCGCGCCCATCCAGTTTGATCTCTATGACTGCGCCGAAATAGCCCGCATCGTAAAGCACCGCCAGAAGTCTCTGATAATCGGCCTGAGCAGTGGAGACGATTTCCTGTGGTGAAACAGCCTCTTCTGACGCGGCCTGCTCGACCAGGAGCGAGCCCCCCTCCAGCTGAACGCGCAGCGCTTCATCAAGCTCACCACGTATCTGAACATCAAATGCGGCTGCGGGCAGTGCCAACAGGCAGGAAAACAATACAGTTACGCAAACAGGGTACAGCGGTACCCACCTGGCCAAAGCCGAAAATCGCATAGTCTGCCCCCCAGGGCCTGCTCGTGAAAAGCACGACGGGCAGCGTCGTGCCGGAACTCGTAGTCCTGTGTAACGGGTTCCGCCACCGGACTGCAATCAGTCTGCTTGGGAAATTTGACGCACCCGCGCCGGTCAGCCGGTGCGGCGTGCGATGCACACCTGCCAGGGGCCGAGGTGCAGGCGGTTTTCCGCACCGGGACTGCAACCGCCCAGTTCCTGGGCGATGGTTTCCCATTCGCCAGGCGGCAGCGCATGCATGGACGGGGTGTCCGACATGTTAAAGGCACAGAACAGTGTTTCATCATCAGCAGAGCGGGTGAAATGCAGGACATCACCATAGGCAAAAACGCCGTCATGTGTCCCATGCCGCAGCGCCGGGTGTTCTTTGCGGAAGGCCAGCGCGTGGCGGTAATGCTGCAACAGCGATCCGGGCGCTTTCTCCTGAATATCGACGGCGTGTTCCAGGTGGCTGTGCGAAACCGGTAACCAAGGAACAGACGGTGTGAACCCCGCATTCAGTGCGTCGGCGGTCCAGGCCATGGGTGTCCGGCACCCGTCACGGCCTTTGAATTCCGGCCAGAATTCAATGCCATAAGGGTCCTGTATGTCTTCGAATGGCACCTCTGCCTCGGGCAATCCCAGCTCTTCTCCCTGATAAAGGCAGGCGGCACCGGGAAGGCACAGCAGAAGCGTCGCATGCAGCCGCAGCGCCGCCGGTGTCAGGTCCCAGCGGGACCCGTGGCGCATCACATCGTGGTTCGAAAACGCCCAAGCCGCCCCGCCATTTCCCGCAACACGCCCCAGCTCATCAAAGACCTGCGCGACCCTGGAGGCCGTCAGCTTTTCGCCTGCCAGAAACTCAAAGGCATAGCACATGTGCAGCGCGTCATTGCCGGACGTGTACTGCCCCAGCAGGTCCAGCCCATGCAGCGCGTCGCCGATTTCGCCCAGAGACGTGATTGCGTTGTATTCATCCAGCAGCGCGCGAAACCGGGCAAGAAACTCGAGGTTTTCAGGACGGTTCTTGGAAAACACATGGTCCTGGTGGTTATACGGGTTGACCGATGGGGTCAGCACCGCCGAACGCTCTTCTTTTGGCAGCGCAGGATTGTCGCGCAGATCCCGGTCCGCATAGTAGAAATTCACTGTATCCAGACGGAAACCGTCTACCCCGCGGTCCAGCCAGAACCGCGTCACACCCAGCAATGCGTTCTGTACATCCTCGCTGTGGAAGTTCAGATCGGGCTGCGACGTCAGGAAATTGTGCAGATAGTATTGTTCGCGCTGTGCATTCCACTGCCACGCGGGACCACCAAAGATAGACAACCAGTTGTTTGGCGCAGTGCCATCGGGTTTCGGATCTGCCCAGACGTACCAGTCGCTGCGCGGGCCTTCGCGGCTGGCCCGGCTTTCGATGAACCATGGGTGCTGATCAGAGGTATGAGACAGCACAAGATCGATCATAACGCGCAGACCATGATGGTGTGCGGCCTCAACCAAGGCATCAAAATCGGCCAGTGTGCCGAACATCGGATCGACATCACAGTAGTCGGTCACATCATAGCCAAAGTCTTTCATCGGCGAGGTGAAGAAAGGAGAAATCCAGATCGCATCCACACCCAGCGAGGCAATATAACCCATCCGGTCTACGATCCCGCCCAGATCGCCGATACCATCGTCGTTGCTGTCCTGAAAACTGCGCGGATAGATCTGGTAAATTGTGCAGCCTTTCCACCAGTCGGGGTCTGTCTGCAATTGTGTTTGCTGAACCATCTTTTCCTCAGGTCGCTGTGTGCCCGGTCAGGGCCACAGGTAACCACCATCCGACAGGAATAAAACCCTGCAGCACGGGCCGGCCGGTCAAAATCAGGTAAAAAAGCGTGCTGCTGCACAGTGGCGCTGCACTCAGGGCTGCGTCAGACAGTGGCCCCGTCTGACGCGACACCGACATCTATTCCGACGGCCAGCGTCGCCAGGATTTCACCACCCGAATCGACGTATTCATAGATCGTGAACTGCTCGCCGCTGCCGTCCGTCACAGTGCCCAGCCCGGCATCCCACAGGCTCTCGCCTGCGCCCGTGGTCACGTTCAGAGTATCGCCGGTTTCACCATAGATCGTGACACTTTCCGGCAAAGCCGCGCCAAGCAGTGCCTCCAGATCCGTGTCGGGCGTATCGGACAATGACACGATGTCTGCAAGATCCAGTTCAAGCGCGTCCGCGCGCCCGTTGTCCATGTCAATTGCCTCAATCCCCGACAGGTCAGTTGCCGCCAGCAGTGCCGTGATGTCAGCAACATCCGCCGCAAAAACGTCGCGCCCAACGCCCCCGCGGACCACGTCAGTGCCAACCGGCATTTCGCTCGCTGTGATCCGGTCGTCACCATCACCCGCCAGAACGGTGTCGTCCCCGGCACCGGCGTTGATGATGTCATCCCCATCATAGGCAAGAATGACATCATCACCGGCCCCGCCGTTGATCGTATCGTCCGCGTCGCTGCCAAAGAGCAGATCCGCATCGTTCAGACCCGTGATGACCTGTGCGCCGTCCGCACGTCCAAGCGCATCGAGCGAAGTCAGTTCCAGCTCAGCTGTGCTTTTGTCGCCATCCGTGTCAAAGCGCGCCGTAATCGTCAGACGGTTATCATTGCCCAGAAGATCAGCGATATTTTCAATTGAGGCCAGCGGGAGTTCATAGTCGATGCCCTCCAGCCGGAGCCCCGCAATCGTCTCGTCAGCGATTTCGCCACGATCAACCCCGTCTGCTTCGAGCACGACAGAAAGATCGATCAGCTCAGGTGCAAAAAGAGGCGTCTCCTGAAAGGCCGCCGCCAGATCCGAAGGGGACGCAAGCAAACTGGCGTCCGGGTCCACATCCCTCAGCTGAACCAAATCCGCGTTGCCAAAACCAAATGCGCTTATGAAAACCGGGTCCCGCCCGTCGGCAGGGTTGGTCAGATCCGCAAGAGACGTCTCCCAGCCTCCGCTGGATGGTTTGCCATCGGTTACAAAGATCATGTAGTTCGTCTGGCTGGCCGGCTCTTCCAGCAGAAACTCGCCCGCCTCACTGAATGCCTCCTGCCAGTTTGTCCCCGTCCCCAGGTAGGGCAGGCCTAGGATCACAGAGGACAGGTCGTCGCTTTGCAGATCGACCTTTGCGGAAGACGAAGCGAATGATGCGAATGTCACAAAGCGCAGGTCCACCTGTGTGGACGAGCCCGCAAACTGATCCGCAAGTATCTGCATCGCATCATCCACAGACTGCAGCAGACTGGCCCAGAGGTCTGTCGAAATACTGCCCGAACTGTCCATAACAACCGCGAGGTTCACCCGTGTTGTCGGCGCGTCGTTTTCTACGTCAAAGACGACCGCACCGGCGGCGGTATCCGCAGTTGCATGGCGAGACACGCCGATCGTCACACTCTGATCGCCATCCGTAACATCGGCGTTTTCAACCTCGATCTCGACAATACCGGTGGTCTGGCCACCATCACCATCCGCAACCGTATAGGTAAAGCGGTCGACACCCATAAAGCCCGGATCAGGAATATACGTGAACGTCCCGTCAGAACCGATTGATACACTTCCATTTTCCGGAGCATCACCGCCCGCTGCAAAAGTCAGCGGACCGGTGCCGTCAATGTCGAGGGCTGTCAGCGTATCCGCAACGGCGATACCATCTGTCGTCTCAAAAATACTGGTCCGGCTGACGATCGGCGCGTCGTTTGTGCCGGTCACGGTCACCGTCACCGTTTCGTCGTCAAAAGCGCCAAACTCATCTGTCACGCGCACGGTCAGCGTTTCTGCAGCCGTTTCGCCTGCTTCCAGCGGGTCAGCTGCAGCGTTGTCGATGGTGTAGGTCCAAACCCCACTCGCTGTTACCGAGAAAACGCCATAAACTGCGGAGGATGCCGCAATCGTCCATGTCAGCACAGAAATGTCATCTGCATCCGTGGCCGCGAGAGTTCCCGAGATGCTGGTATCCTCGACGGCCTCGTCGATGTCTCCGCTCAGATCGCTGTCACCCGCGCTTGCTACAGGCGCGTTGTTAATACCGGTCAGCGTGATCGACACCTGCTGGTCCGTCGACGCAGCCGCAGCATCCGTAACGGTCGCTGTAAAGGTTACGACTTCGGTTTCGCCCTGAGAGATACGGCGCGCACCGTCCGGGTCCAGGGTAAAGGTCCAGGTGCCACCAGGATCGACACTGAACGCGCCGAACTCGCTGGTTCCGGTACCCGACCAGGTTTGCGTGTCGCCCGGGTCGATGTCACCGGCAACGAGATCGCCACTGACCGTTTCCACGGTCGGACCAACCGTAAGAGACCCGGTCAGATCAGACGATCCGGGGATGACAAACGGCGCGTCGTTTGTCTGGGTCACAGTAAGCGTAACCACGCCATCAGATGTCAGACCGTCGGGGTCCGTGACGCGGAAACCGAAACTGTCAGTGCCAGCAAAATCGGTATCCGGCGTGTAGGAATAGGTACCGTTGTCCTGCAGCACCAGTTCACCGTTGGCAGGTGCACTCAGGACAGAAAACGCGAGGACGTCGCCGTCGATATCGGTCGCAGGTGCGGTTCCGATCAGAATACCATCTTCCGGGACACTGGCAGCACCGGCGGTCGCCACCGGTGCGTCGTTTACCGGCAGAACTTCGACAAACACAATACCCTGCGCGGTATCACCTTCTTCGTCCACCACAGTAAAGCTGAAGCTGTCCGTCCCGTTGAAATCGGGGGCCGGCTCAAAACTGAACGATCCATCCGGATTAAAGGAGACGGTTCCTGCGCCGGGCGGTGCGGACAGCGAATAGATCAGCGTGCCTGTCCCGCCAACGACATCGACCTGTCCGGAGATCGCGCTGGCGCCGGATGCATCCTCAGGGCCTGACACGGTGAAAATCTGTGGTTCGTCGCTGAGGTCGGGTTGCAGTTCGCCATCATCAAACGGCACAAAATCATCCGTGTCGTCGGCATCGACATCCGGCACTGTTTCGATGGTGGTTGGTTCGTCTATGGAGTCGACCTGGAGGCTGTTGTCACCTGTAAGTCCGCTGCCCGACGGCAAAGGAGAAACATCCGGATCGCTGAGCGTCACAAATGTGTCACCGCTGTCAACGCGCGCAACAGCGGAACGGAAAGCAGCGAAGGCCTCCGCGATCAGAAGATTGTCATCCGCATCATCCTGAAGGGTGCGCAGAACTTCACGTGTTTCTCCACCGGCAGACGAGACCAGCCATTTGGTGTCCGTGTCAGTAATATTGGCGACGAGGTTGCCATCAGCGTCCCGCAACTCAACAATGCCAACACTGCCATCCGGGTCGCGGGTCAGGGTGACCGCACTGGTCACAACACCGCCTGTGGCAGTGACCTGCACCAGAACGGTCGTACCGCGGATACCCATAGTGGACGACGGGGTGCTGACTTCCATATCTCCGGTTTTGGCGACCTGCCCGGCGATGAAAACAAAGCTGCCCTGCAGCAGGCTGAACCCCCCGGCATTCTCCGTCGACTCCGGATCATAGATAAGTTCGTCGATCACCATCCGCGAGGCCGACGCCAGCGTGAAAATTGTTCCGTCGACAAAAGTAACAGAAACCGCTGCGCCGTCAGCCGTCTGGATCACATCCTGCTCATAGATCCGCGATCCGACCTGCAGCACCTCAACCGTGCCATCTGTCCGCTGTACCGTGGCCTCGCCGTTCACGGTCTCGACCTGACCGATCGGGTTACCGCCCGGGGCAACAGCACCGGTCTGCGCATACTGACCCGGCGCCAGTGGTCCGGCCAGAAGCGCAATCGTTTCGCCCTTGAGAACAGCGCCGTTCGGATCATAAATGTCGAACGGATTTTGGCTCAGGAAATAGCCTGGAATGAAAACATCCGGCATACCATCGTGTGAAATAAAAAGATCGGATCCGGACCGCGTGAACGTCCCGGCAAACAGCTGGTCGCTGTTTTCAACGGTCAACCGGCCGTCACTGCCCGCAATGAGTGCAACAACAGCTTCAGAAGGCTGACGGATCCCTGTGATCTGCAAAGACACTTCAGTATTCCCAGTACAAACAACTTAATCAGTTTTTTAACAATTACCGCGCGGCCCGTATGTGAACCACGACACATTCCCCTGACAATTGCCCAAATGCTGCCACAATTCAGCGCAAGAGCAACTTTTTAGCTCGATTATTAACACTTTAGAAACAATTAGACGAATCCCACAGGGTTGATCCGCTCAGCTTTTTGGTCACAAATGGTCCTCAGGAATTCAAAAGTCGGCCTTGATGCTGATATTGTTCACAAATTAACCGTCAGGCCTGCGCCCCTATGAAAGACTGGTTTTCCAAGTGGCTCGGCTGGATCAGGGTTTTTGCCTTTTTAGGGCTGCTGTTCGGTCTGGCGATTCGGGTTGGTGACCCGCTGCCGCTGGCCACGCTGCGGAACGCTGCATTTGATTTTTATCACCAGTCAAAGCCGCGCGATCTCGCCCAGCTGCCCGTCACAATCCTTGACGTTGACGACACAAGTATTGAAGAGATCGGCCAATGGCCCTGGCCCCGGACCCGTGTCGCAGAGCTTGTGACGAGGGCGACCATGGACGGTGCCGTCGCCATAGGGTTCGATATTGTGTTTTCAGAACCCGACAGGCTGTCCCCGCCCCAGATCGCAAGGGACAATCCGGACATGCCAGGGGAACTGGCAGAACAGTTGCGCAGGATGCCGGAGAATGATGCACTGCTGGCTGAGGCTTTTGCAAAATCACGTGTGATCGTCGGTCAGGCGACGGTCCGGTCGCTCGCCGGGAACCGCTCCGAAAAACGTGAGATGGTCGATATGCCCCCGGCTCTGATCGGCCCGGATCCGAGGCCCTTTCTGCTGAGCTTTCCGGACATTCTGCAGAACCTGCCGGAGCTGGAAGCGAATGCTGCCGGACGCGGAATGTTTGCAACGCGGCCTGATCCGGACGGTGTCTACCGCAGGGTGCCACTGGTGATGCTGGTCCAGGGCAAAATACGGCTGGGACTGACGCCTGAGCTGTTACGGGTCGCGACCGGCGGCGGCACCTATGCGATACGCACGAACGAGGCCGGCATCGAGGGGGTCGTTCTGGCGCGCCAGCTTGTTCCAACCGCACGCGATGGCACTGTCTGGCCCTATCTGACCCCTTCGTCCGCGGCCCGATACGTGCGCGCGGCGGACCTGCTGGAGGGACGAATGCCGCCCGGGCGAATGGCAGGTCATCTGGTGCTGGTGGGGACCTCTGCCATCGGGTTGGAGGATTTTCGCGCCACCCCGCTGGGCGTGCCGATGGCCGGGGTGGAAATCCATGCCCAGGTGTTGGAAAACATTATGGCCAAAACGCTGCTGAACCGGCCCAACTATGCGATTGCCGTCGAGCTGGTTCTGACGCTGGTGCTGTGTTCGCTGGTGATCATTTTTGCACCCAGCCTGACCGCGCGGCTGCTGATTTCCAGCTCGATGGTGTTGCTGGCGGGTTATGTCGCCTGGTCGTATTACATGTTTTACGAACACCGAGTTCTGGTGGACCCGACGTTCCCTGTGCTCGCAACGGCCACAGCGATCATGCTGATCTCGACCGTGAATTACCTGCGCGAGGAACGTCAGCGGCGCGAGATCAGAAATGCCTTTGGCCAGTATGTCTCGCCTGATCTCGTCAACCAGCTCAGTGAGAACCAGGGCCAGCTGACCCTCGGCGGAGAATCGCGAGAACTCACACTCCTGTTCAGCGATGTGCGTGGCTTTACCGCCATTGCAGAGGATTTCAGGGACGACCCACAGTCCCTGACGGTCCTGATGAACCGCTTCCTTACCATCCTGTCCAAAGCTATCATGGACAACAAAGGTACCATCGACAAATTTATGGGCGACGCGGTCATGGCCTTTTGGAACGCGCCGCTGGATCACGACCAGCACCCCCATGCCGCCTGCCACGCCGCGCTGCGCATGATCGCGGATGTGGAAAAATTCAACACGCGGCGCGCCCGCCCCGGCGCGCGGCGCGCCCGCCCCGGCGCGCGGCGCGCCCGCCCCGGCGCGCGGCGCGACAAGGCAGACGGGCGCTCTACACACCGGCTCAACGTCGGGATTGGGATCAACACCGGACAGTGTGTCGTCGGCAACATGGGAAGCGATACCCGCTTTGACTATACCGCTCTGGGCGATCCGGTGAATGTTGCATCGCGGCTGGAAGGACAATCGCGCTATTATGGCTGCGCGATCATTCTGGGTCAGACGACCGCTGCGTTTGTGCGCGACGACATGGCTCTTCTCGAACTGGACCGGATACGCGTGGTCGGCAAAGAGGTGCCGGAAACTGTTTTCGGGCTCTTCGGACACGACAGGCTGCGGTCTGATGCGTCGTTTCAGGCACTGACTGCCGCAAACGACCGGATGCTGGCGGCCTACCGCGAGCGGGACTGGGACACAGCAGACAGCACTCTTGCGTCACTGTCCGGGCTGAGCCGCGCTGCCGGTGTTGATCTGGAAGAATACCTGGAGCTTTATCGCGGCCGTATCGCTGACCTGCGCGTCGACCCGCCACCCCACGACTGGGACGGGGTCTATGCCTCTACCGGAAAGTAACCGCTCAGCGCTCGCGCAGTGCTTCAGCGCGTGCGCGCAGGATCGGTTTCGCAAGGTAGGATAAAACTGTTTTCTCGCCGGTCTGAATATCAACCGACGCAATCATGCCCGGCGTAATCGGCAAGGGGTTTTCATCTGTCCCCAGCCACGCCTTGTCAGTCCGCACGATCACGCGGAAAAACTCCTGGCCTTCCCCGGTTGTGATTGTATCTGCACCGATACGCACAACTTCACCGTTCAGCGCACCGTAAACCACATAGTCATAAGCAGATATCTTGACCGATGCAGGCTCACCCGTCCGCACAAAGGCAATGTCGCGGGGGCCAAGGTCTGCCTCAATCAGCAGGCTGTCATCGGCAGGCACAATTTCGATCAGGGCCGCACCGGGCTGCACAACCGCGCCGATGGTCGTTGCATTCACCCGGTTGATCGTGCCGCGCACGGGCGCGCGCAGTCTGGACCGGGTGACACGGTCGTTTGCACTGCGCAGCGTTTCCTGAACCACCGCCAGTTCCAGTTGCAGTTTTGCCAGACGCTGCCGCGCTGTCAGCACATAGGCCGACCGGGCGGCGCTGATCTGGTTCTGCGCTTCCATGATCGCAGCCTCAAGCCTGGGTTCACTGGCCTGGCTGACGGCGATGTCACCGTTCAGCTCAGCAAAACGCGCCTGCAGACGCAAAAGCTCGATTTGCGGCACCAGCCCACGATCAAACATATCCTGCGTCAGCGTTATTTCCTCGGCCAGGGGTGCCAGGATATCGCGTGTCCGCTGGCGGATCGCGCGCACCTCGTCCAGCTCGCTGCGCCGCTGCTTAAGCTGAGAGGCCAGCACTTCAAGCTCGCGGGTTAACTGTTCGCGGCGGCTGGCGAAAACCTGTTCTTCTGCGGTTGTTGCCAGCGGCGCACGGGCAATCAGATCGTCCGGATAAACCAGCGCTTCCAGGAAGGCGGCCTCGGCTTCCAGACGGTGGGTTTCCGCGAGGATGGCGGCCTCGCGTTCCAGCAGCTGGCCACGTTCGGCATCAAAGCGCGTATCGTCAATCTGCATCAGCACGTCTCCGGCCTCGACAAGATCTCCCTCACGCACAGAGATATCCCGCACGATCCCGCCTTCAGAGCTCTGGACGACCTGCACCTGCTGTGAGGGGATCACCCGGCCGGTTGCCCTGGCTGTTTCTTCGATGCGGTGTGTTGCCGCCCAGCCCAGAAAAGCCGCAATGCCAAGGGCCGAAACCAGCAACAACCGCCAGGGCCCGCGATCGCGGTCGCCCGGGCCAGCCGAGCCGATGTTGTTGACAAAGAGATCTTCCTCTCGGTTACCGAACACGGGCATCTCCCTCGTCGCCGGCCTGTGCAGCGCCCATAGCGCGCAGCCGCTCCATGATATCGTCCGGTGGGCCATCCATGACCGCGCGCCCCTGATCCATCACCACCAGCCGCCCGGCCATTGCCGCCAGCGATTGCCTGTGGGTCGAGATCAGCATGCCCATGCCGCCGCGGTTCAGCTCCTGCAACCGTTCAACAATCTGCTGTTGCATGCGCTGATCCATTGCGTTTGTCGGCTCATCAAGAAACAGCGTCGCCGGGCGACGCAGCAGCAGCCGCGCCAGAGCGATCCCCTGCCGTTGCCCCCCGGACAAACGGCTGCCCTGCTCGCCGAGAAAAAGGTCGAGCCCTTCGGGTACTGCGGCCACGAATTCATCCATCGCGGCAAAGTACAACGCGCGCCCGATCTCTGCGTCTGTCGCCGCCGGAGCGCCGATCACCAGGTTCTCGCGCAGTGTGCCGGTAAAGAGCTCCGGCGACTGTGGCAGATACCCGATGCTGCGCCGCAGCTCTGCAGGCTCATACTGTTCCAGCGCGATCCCATCGACGAGGACGCTGCCAGCTTCGGGCTTCAGCAGCCCGGAAACGACCTTGCCCACTGTTGTCTTGCCGGACCCGACACGCCCCAGCAAAGCAACGCATTCCCCCGGTTTCATGTCCAGACTGAAGCCGGACAGTGCCGGGCGTTGTGCTTCCGGATAGGTAAGACTCACCTCGTGCAGCGAGATGGCACCCCTGGAGACAGCCGCATCAGAGCGCACAGCCCCCTGCTGCTCCACCGGCAGGGACATAAACCTGTTCAGCGCCCCGAGTGCACGGAAGGCGTATTGCGCCCGGAAGATGGTCTGGGCAATTGTGCCCAGTGGTGCCAGCACCCGCCCGGCCAGGATGTTTGCGGCGATCAGCCCGCCGATCGTGATCTGCCCTTCTGATACCAGAAAAACACCCCAGACGATGATCAGAACACTGACAGACTGCTGCACCAGTATGGTGCCATTCGCCGCCACATTCGACCAGAACCGGGTGCGCCCGTTTACCTGAGAAGACGCCGTAACGGCGGCCTCCCACTCGCGTTGCATCACCGGCTCGGCGTTCAGGCTTTTGATCGTTTCAATACCGGTCAGGGATTCGACCAGCACCACATGACGTTTGGTAGCCATTTGTTGTGCACGGCCTGCCGCACGCCCCAGTGGCAGCTGCGCCAGAAGCGCCAGGACCAGGACCACCGGCACCGCGCACAGGGGCACAAGCGCGATCGGACCAACGATAAAGTACAGTGCTGCAACAAAAATTCCGATAAAGGCCAGATCGATGACAGCGACAAAGGTGGCAGAGGCAAAGAACTCCCGCACGACTTCAAAATCGCGGATCGTGCTGACAATCCCTGCCGCCCCTCCCGGCCTGCCCAGCAGCCTTGCCTGCATTGCCTGACGGAAAAGCGCCGAGGCCACCTTCAGATCCACGCGGCGGCTGATGTTTTCAAGGATATTCGCCCGGATGGTGCGCATCACCAGATCCATCGCCAGTGCGATGCCAACCCCTGCGGCCAGTGTCCACAGCGTCACATAGGCAAGATTTGGGATGACCTTGTCGTAAACGTTCATAACGAAAAGCGGCAGCGCAAGGGTCAGCAGGTTCAGCAGGAATGCCGCGAGCAGGACCTGCAGCCAGCCCGACCAGCTGGCGCGTACCGGTTGCCAGAACCAGTGGCCGCGCGGTGCAGCGGCGGAAACCGCCTGAGGGGACAGCATTCCTGCGGCACGGTCATCCGCAGGTGTCACCAGCAGAACATCCGGCCTGATCATGCGCCTCAGCGCAGAGGTTTTCATCTCGGTCACCAGACCGCCTGCTACGGGATCGACTGCAGTGACATTTTTGCCCCGGCCCGCCAGCCCGGTCACAATCAGCGGCCCACCCGACGTGCGGAATACAACAAATGGCAGCGCAACGGGATCAACACGTGCAGGGTCCCGCCGGATCAGCCTGCAGCGCAGTCCCACCGCTTCCAGCGCACGGGCGAGCAGCCCCGGATCCGCCGGGTCCGCACCCTGTGGCAGGCGTGACGCAACGGCTGTTTCAGAAAATGTGCAACCGAAATGCGCAGACAGCCAGTGAACAACCCGGAAACGGTCGGACACCGGCGGGGTCCCCATCGGCACGGCCTTTGGGGCGGTGCCATCCTCGGGGCTCACTTCAGCGGCTCTATCGTTACGTCGAACACGTTTACCGGATTTGACGCCGCGCGGTCCCGGAACTCAGGCTTCAGCGCCAGTTCGCTTTTGGGCAGCCCGAAATGATCGGCCAGGCGGCTTTGAGCGGCCAGGGCCCGATAGGTGCTGAAAACAAGCCCCGACTGTGCGCCCACGCTCTCAAACTCTACCGTGAACCGCGCGCGCTCCACTTCCAGCAGGTCCAGCAGGGTACGTTTTGCAGCCTCAAATTCGTCCCCGTATACTTCGACAATCGAACGGTTGATCCGCAGCTGATCCGACAGCTGCGACGCGCGCTGACGGTCGGTGGTATAGGTATTCCATGTCCGTGCAGCCAGTTCACGGATATCGCGAACTGCAACTTCCTGAGCAGCAATGGCACGGCTGTTCATTGCCGCAAGCGCGTTTTTCTCGGCCTTGCGCCCGCCCTGGTAGATCGTCCAGCGCATACCCACACCGATGCTCTCGTCTGTGCGGGTGCTGCGGACACCGTTTCTGTTGATGTCACGCACGACGCCTGCGCCCAGCGTGAACTGCGGATAGCGGTCGGCCAGAGCGGCCTCTGTTTCAGAGCGTGTCTGATCAATCTGCGTTCTGGCAAAGAGCAGCCGATAGCTGTTTTTGAGCGCGTTTTCCGTCAGCTCCTGCAGAGATTTTGGCGCAGGGGCGGCAGGCGTGCTCATCCCCCCAGATGGTGCGCGCCCGACAACCCGTTCGTAACGTGCATTGGCATCGCGCAGTGCGCGTTCCACTTCGAGCTGCGCAAGCTTTGCGGACCGGATCCGGTCCTCGATGGTCAGCTGATCGCTGAAAGGCAGCCGTCCGCCCTCTACAAGACCGGTGACCTGGCGCCCGATCTCTTCGTGTTTGGAGACATTCCGGCGGGCCACTTCCAGCAGAGTGCGGTGGCGCGCCACATCAATATAGGCTTCGGTCGCATTAAGCGCCATTGTCTCGGACGCATCCAGAAGGCGGAAAATGCTGCCATCGACCCGCGCCGCATTGGCGTACACAAGGTTGGAGCGGCGATACCCGTCAAAGAGTACGATTTCGGCACGCACGCCGATCTGGTTGCGCGGCTTGCCGGAGAAATTGTCTTCGACCGATAATGAGGTCGGATCATCGACCCGCTGGTAGCCCGTTTCACCCGAAACTGTGACCGTTGGCAGATACTGACCGCGCAGCTGCATCAGTTCCCACGCCGCCGTACGCATTTCAGCCGCATTGGCCCGCACCGACGGATTGGTTGTCACCGCGAACCTGACAGCGTCACGCAGACTTTCCGCCTGAACCGGCTGCGCCACCGGCGAGGCCAGGAGCAGTGCGCACAACAGCTTTTGCATGATCTTCAAGACACATCCCCCGCAGGCAAAACAGCCCACAACCCTTTAAACTGCCTTTACGTTAACCGACTGCCGGGAAAAAGCAATCTGAAGCAAAAGCCGCAACCATGGCGGGAAATCAGGGGGTTATGCGAAAAAAGCGGGGGGACTTCAGCCTGCGGCGAGGGCAAGCCAGAGCCATATCATCCCGATATAGGTCAGCTGATGCAGTGCCTGGTCAATGCCGGAAGCGCGCCAGTAACCGGCATCTGAAGGGGTGAGATTCTGATCCGATGTATGCCGTCCCTTCCACCAGTCTATGTGGAAATGCACTGCCCATTCAGCGAGCACAAGCGGGATGACAAAGCTGAATGGCGCGCCGATCAGCGCAAATGCAATCAGCGAACCTGCCGCGTGAACGCCGGCATGCAGGAAACGGCCCAGGTGCATGTACTGATCGCGGCCATCCAGCATGATACGTGTCTGAAGGAAGTAATCGCCCAGCATATGTTTGATCTGCAACAAACACAGCAGCACCAGTAACACACTATACGTTTCGCCCAAAACACGCCCTTCCGAACATCTCGCCGTAAACAAATGTTAAGGCGAGCAGCCCCGATCTGTAAATCCGCCTTACACTCAATTCAGCGCACAAGCGCTTAATATTTGTTATGACGTGGCGCCCCCTGCCCGTTACAGGGGAAATGTACCGCTGAACTCCCTCCCTTTCCAGGCTGTCAGTCACGGTACAGCAACGAGTGCCCGTTCGAGAAGAGATGCACCTTTTGCGGAACGGCCGTCATATTCAGTACCTTTCCGCGGACGTCAGAATGAATGCCAGGCAGTTTGCCGATCACCGAGCCGTCCTGGCCGGCTGTTTTCGCGAAATAGAGCTGTGTAACCTCGCCCAAAGCCTCAACAATCTCAACCTTGCCAGAGAATGCAAAATTCTCATCGTCGGTTTGCACCATGTCCTCGGGTCGGATACCGACGTTCACCTTCAGCCCCATGTCGCTGTCGCGGGTGGGAATGGCCGCCGCTATTGTGCCCTGCCCTGCGTCGAGGCGCACCTGCGTGCTCTCGCCTGTTCCGACAACCTCTCCGGACAACAGGTTCATGGCGGGCGAGCCGATAAACTGCGCGACAAATTCGTTCTCGGGCCGCTCATAGAGTTCCAGCGGTGTGCCGACCTGAGCGATGCCCTTGTTTGCGAGAACCACAATCCGGCTTGCGAGCGTCATTGCCTCGACCTGGTCATGCGTCACGTAGATCATGGTGGAATTCGGCATGCTCTCTTTGAGCTGCGCGATCTCGATCCGGGTGGCCACGCGCAGCGAGGCATCCAGGTTGGACAGCGGTTCGTCAAAAAGATAAACCTTCGGGTCACGCACGATGGACCGTCCGATGGCCACACGCTGGCGCTGCCCGCCGGACAGGGCTTTGGGCAGACGGTCGAGGTATTCGTCAAGCTGCAGCACCCGCGCGGCACGGTTCACGGCCTCATCAATTTCCTGAGGTGACTTCTTGGCCAGTTTCAGCGCAAAGGCCATGTTGTCCCGCACGGTCATATGCGGGTAGAGCGCATAGGACTGGAACACCATCGCGATGCCACGCTGTGCCGGTGGCACGTCATTCATCCGGTCGCCGTCGATCTGCAGCTCGCCCGAGGTGATCTTTTCCAGACCGGCAATCATCCGCAGCAGTGTGGACTTGCCACAACCGGACGGGCCGACAAAGACGATCAGCTCGCCGGTTTCGATATCCAGGTTGATGTTTTTGAGAACCTCAACCGTTCCGCCATAGGCCTTGCCGACATCCGTCAGTTTCAGATTTGCCATTGCTGTCCCTCTCCCTTCAGGCCGGTGTATCTGACGCGATTGCGTACAGAGCCTGGTGGGGCGGCAGGTCTGTGCCTTCCGCCGTTTCGATAAATGTAAATGGTGCGCCACGGTCGATGTCCCATGCCCCCTGGGGCAGCTCAATCCGCTGGACGGTGTCCGACAGATTGAAGGCGCAGAAGACACGCGCGCCCTGATGCCGCCGTTCGAAACACAGCCTTGTGTCGTCGGCGGAAATCAGCGTGATGTCGCCTTTCAGGATCGGCAGATGCGCTTTGCGAAAGGCCAGCATGTCCCGGTAGAACTGCAGCATCGAACCGCTATCGTCCGCCTGGCTCTGGGCGGCGCGCTGCACGTGTTCCATTGCGACAGGCAGCCATGGTTTCTCATCCGAGAACCCGCCATTGCGGTTGTCCCGCGACCAGGGAAACGGCGTGCGTGCGCCGTCACGGCCCTTGAACTTTGGCCAGAACCGTTTGCCATAGGGATCCTGCAGATCTTCATAGGCCACATAGGCTTCCGTCAGACCCAGCTCTTCTCCCTGGTAAAGGCAGACCGACCCCTTCAGGCTCATCAGCAGCGCTGCATAAAGACGCAGACGTGGCTCATCCATGTTCCAGCGGGTCGCATGACGGACAACATCGTGGTTGGAGTATGCCCAGCAGGCCCAGCCTTCGGTGACGATCCGGTTGAAACGTTCGAGGATATCACCGACATGCCCGCCGGTCGGATAGGCATTGGCCAGAAATGCAAAATCATAGCACATGTGCAGCAGATCATCGCCCGCCGTATAGGCCGCCTGCACTTCCATACCGCGCTGGCTTTCGCCCACTTCGCCCACGGCTGTGGTTCCGGGATATTCATCCAGCAGCGCGCGGAACCGGCGCAGGAAATTCAGGTTTTCGGGCCGGGTCTTGTCGTAGAGGTGATCCTGGAAGTTATAAGGGTTTACAGACGGTGCCGTATTGTCATTGCGCTCCTCCTCGGGCAGCGGAGGATTGTCGCGCAACTGCTGGTCGTGCACGTAGAAATTCACCGTGTCGAGGCGGAAACCATCCACCCCGCGCTCCAGCCAGAAACGGGTGATGTCCAGCAATTCATTCTGAACTTCGGGGTTATGAAAGTTCAGGTCCGGCTGCTCCGACAGGAAATTATGCAGATAGTACTGCATCCGTTCGCCGTCCCACTCCCATGCGGAGCCCCCGAAAATGGACAGCCAGTTGTTAGGCGGGGATCCGTCGGGTTTTGCATCGGCCCAGACGTACCAGTCAGACTTTGCATTGTCCCGGCTGGCGCGGCTTTCCTTGAACCAGGGGTGCTGAGCGCTGGAGTGGCTGAGGACCAGATCAATGATCACCCGCACCCCCAGCTGATGGGCACGTTCGATCAGTGCGTCGAAGTCATCCAGCGTGCCGAACATCGGATCCACGTCGCGGTAATCCGAGACATCATAGCCGAAATCCAGCATCGGAGACCGGAAGAAAGGCGAAATCCAGATCGCATCAACACCGAGATCCGCAATATAGGGCAACCGGTGAATAATCCCGGACAGATCGCCGATACCATCGCCGTTGCTGTCCTGAAAACTGCGCGGATAGATCTGGTAGATCGCCGCACCACGCCACCAGTCCGGATCGTTCTTCAGGCCCTGGTCGGGCATACCGACTGTGTCCATCTTGCTCATCAGATGCGTTCTTTCGTTACTTGACGGAGCCGGCCAGAAGACCGCGCACCAGATAGCGTTGCATTGTAAAGAATACCGCCAGCGGAACCGCGATGGAGATAAATGCAGCGCCCGCCAGAATACCCCAGTCCCCCCCGCGCGAGCCGAGCAGATCATCCGCAATTTTTACGGTCATCACCCAGGATTCCGAATTTGACGGCAGAAACACCTTGGCCACCAGCAGATCGTTCCAGACCCAGAGGAACTGGAAAATTGCGAAAGACGCGAGTGCCGGAAAGCTCAGCGGCAGCACGATCTTGGTAAAGACCTGAAAATCCGTGGCCCCGTCGACCTTGGCGCTTTCAATAATGTCACGCGGCAGGCCGACCATGTAATTCCGCAACAGATAAATGGCGAGCGGCAGACCAAAGCCGGTATGCGCCAGCCAGATGCCCAGAAAGCTCTGACCGATGCCGACCTTGTTGTGCAGCTGCAACAGCGGCACAAGGGCCAGTTGCAGTGGCACGACCAGCAGCCCGACGACCATAGCGATCAGAAATCCGCGCCCTTTAAAGTCCATCCAGGCCAGGGCATAGGCCGCAAAGGCAGCGATCAGGATGGGGATGATGGTGGCTGGAATCGTCACCGTAAAGGTGTTGATGAACGCCACATCCATACCGTTGGAGAAGAGAATGGTCCGGTAATTCTCCAGTGAGAACCGCGGCGGCGACAGGCTGGTGACATAGAGCGATGGTGCCCTGCGCAACTCCCCTTCGCTGACATAGCGGAAATCACCGTTGACCTGAGCCTCAAGACTGCGGTCCAGAACAGCCGTATCTGTCAGAATACGGTTGCCGTCGTCATCTGTCTCCGGGAATGCCGGGTCCGACCCGACCGGATAGGCCAGCTCCAGCCGCGTGTCATCGATCGTCCCGTCGGGCTCTTCGACATCCACGTTGAACCGTGCGTACACCTGACCGGGTGACGCAGCGTTCGGCGCGCGCGCGGTGATCCCGAACCCGGACACCTCGCCGCTGCCTTCTGCCCCGAACAGGTTCCCTTCGAGGACCGAATAACCGTTGTCCTCCGTGACGCCATCCAGCTCAGGCTGAACACGGTAAGCCTGTTCGACCGAAAACGGCGACAGCCACCAGCCGGTTGCCGTGATCGCGTCCCGGTCCCTGAAAGACGACACCAGCAAACCCACGGTCGGAATGAGCCAGAGCACAACAAGGGCGACGACCGAAATGTGCACGGCCCAGCTGAGAGAAGATTTGGTACCTGCGATATTGTCCATTATCTCATCTCCGCTCTGGCTTGCCGGATGTTCCAGATCATCACCGGCAGCACGATTATCATGATGACAAAGGCCACTGCCGTGGCGCGTCCATCATCGCGGAACATGTAGGACATCATGTAACTGGGCAGGATCTCGGTCCCGAAATTGCCACCGGTCATGGTGTAGACGATGTCAAAAACCTTGAGCACCAGGATGGTGATCGTTGTCCAGACCACCACAATTGTGCCCATGATCTGCGGCACCTTGATCTTGAAGAAAACCTGGAACGGGTTGGCCCCGTCGATGATGGCAGCCTCTACCGTTTCTTCGGGAATGCCGCGCAGCGCGGCCGACAGGATCACCATGGCAAAGCCTGTCTGGATCCAGATCAGAATGAACATCAGAAAGAAGTTGTTCCAGAAGCGGACCTGCAGCACATCGAGCGGCTCTTCGGCACCAAAAAAGTCACGCAGCGCGTTGATCAGGCCGATGTCGGCGTTGTTGGCATAGACAAATTTCCAGATCAGCGATGCACCCACAAAGGAGATGGCCATCGGCATAAAGATCAGAGATTTGGCGATGTTGCCCCATTTCAGCCGGTCGGTCAGCTGCGCAACCAGCAGACCAAGGAAGGTCGCGGACGCGGGCACAAAGAGCACCCACAGAAAGTTGTTGAACAAGGCGACCTGAAATCCATCGTCGGAAAACATCGTCATGTAGTTGCCCAGACCGATGAATTCATCGCCCGACCGGTTATACAAAGACCGCCAGAAGGATCCGATCACCGGATAGACAAGGTAGAGACCCAGGGCCGCCATCGCGGGAAAAAGGAAGAGCCAGGGACGTACAAGGTTGGCGCGGTTGATATTCAACCCGGGATTTTCAGAACGGGTCGGAAAAATAACCTTGTCGAGAATGAGGTTGGACAGAAAGAAGTATCCGACGCAGCCGCCGACACCGATGAAAATAGTCAGCAGGCCCTGAACCAGCGGCGACATAGCATCCCTCCCAAGACGTGATGTACCCTGTTGCGCGCACCCCGGCACTGCAGCGCGCCGGGGTGTATCTTATAAGGTCAGCTTACTGGATCGCGTCCCAGCGTTCCTGAATACCCCTGGCAACGTCCGCCGCGGGTGTGCCGGTGGTGTAGTCAACCATCCCTGTCCAGAACGCACCTGCACCGATCTCTCCCGGCATAAGGTCTGATGCGTCGAAGCGGAAGGTTGTGGCATTCAGCAGGATTTCACCCTGTGCCCGCAGGCTGTCGCTCGCATATGTTTCAGGGTTCACACCTTTGTGCGGTGTCAGGAAACCGCCCTGTGCCATCCAGAGCTCGTGGCTGACCGGCAGCTTGAGGAACTCGATCATCGCATTGGTCGCCTCAGACGGGTTGGTGATGGCGAAAAGTGCGCCTGCACCCAGGACAGGTTTACCCAGATCCTTGCCCTCGTAGGCCGGGAAGTAGAAGAAATCCACATCCTCACCCACTTCGGTACCTTCGGGGAAGAAGGCCGGGATAAAGGAGGCCTGCCGGTGCATGTAGCAGCTTGGCGGGATTGCAAAGAGGCCTGCAGGGCTGTCACGGAAATCAGTGTTTGCCACTGCCGTGGAGCCACCGTCCACATAGTCGTCGTTCAGCGCAAAATAGCCAAACTCGTCCATGGCGGCGATGATCGCGGGATCATCAAACTTCATCTCGTTTGAAACCCACTGGTCGTAGACCGCAGGTGGTTGCGTGCGCAGCATCATTTCCTCGACCCAGTCGGTCGCCGGCCAGCCGGTCGCAGCACCGGAACCCAGCCCGATGCACCAGGGTGTGCCACCGTCATCCACAATCTGGTCTGTCAGCTCTTTGAGCTCTTCCATGGTTTCCGGAATGTCATAGCCTGCTTCATCAAAAGCAATCGGCGAGAACCATACCAGCGACTTCACGTCGACCCGGTAGAACAGACCATATGTCTGATCATTGCCGTCGGCGTCAGCGTATGTGCCCAGATCAACCCAGGACTGGCCAGCCGCATAGTTGTCTGCAATCCACGCGGCCGATCCTTCGGGCAGCGGGCTCAGCAGGCCCTGGCTGGCCAGGTCTGCCGCAAGTCCGGGCTGCGGGAATGCCGCAAGGTTCGGTGCCGAGCCGGAGCGTGTCGAGATAACGATGTCCTGCTCAAAGCTGTCGGATCCGGAATAGTTCACAGTCGCGCCGGTCGCGGATTCAAAATACGAAAAGACGGCATCGACCTTTTCTTTTTCGTTGCCCGTCCATGCACCGGTGATCTCCACCGTTTGTCCGGACAGATCGTATTTGTCCGCGAATGCCGTGAAGCTGTCCCAGCTGAAACCGCCCTCGCCCACTGCGAAAGGCTGATGCCCGTCCGCATGTGCCATTCCTGCGAAGAGAGCCAGCGCCGCAGCGCCGGCATATAAACGTGCCGTCATGATTTTCTCCCGTTGCAGTGCCTTTGCCCGGCACCGTCGTGCTCATTTTTTAAGCGATCAGAATCACTCCAAAGCGCTTTGAATAGTGAAAAGGTGAAGCAACGCGCATTGCCTGTCAACTCAGGGATGAAAAAACAGAATATTTTAAAACACGTATCACAAGCGGCTTGTCTGCGGACCCGATTACTCTTTGACGCGGGCAAATTCTCTGCCTAGGGTCGGCCCGGCAAAAATGACGCCCAAGCGGAAAAAGCGCCGATGAACCTCAAAGAACTGTCAGAGCGGCTTGCCCTGTCACCGACCACCGTCAGCCGGGCGCTGAACGGATATCCCGAGGTTAATGAGGCAACCCGTCTGCGCGTCACCGAGGCTGCCGCGCGGTACAATTACCGCCCAAACGCGCGCGCCCTGCATCTCGCAACAGGCAGGTCCATGTCGATCGGGCACATCATCCCGTTTTCGCGCACAAATGAAATGGTGAACATCGTTTTTGCCGATTTCATTGCCGGTGCGGGCGAGGTCTATTCGCTGAACGGGTACAACATGACCCTGACTGTTGTCCGGGACGAGGACGAAATGTCTGCCTATCGGCGGATTGCCGAAAACGGATCGGTGGACGGGCTGATCGTTCAGTCTCCCGTCTGCGATGACCCCCGTATCGCGCATCTGGCTGCGCTGGACATCCCATTCCTCGTGCACGGGCGCGCATCTGACATCAATATTCCCTATGCCTGGATGGACGTGAACAACACGCAGGCACTGGAAGTGCTGACGGGCCACCTGATCGGCCTGGGGCACCGGCGGATCGGGTTTATCAATGGCCAGGAACGCATGGATTTTGCACAGCGTCGCCGGCAGGGATATCTGAATGCCCTGAAAGCCGCAGGCATCACGCCCGAGCCTGCGCTGATGTATTCGGGGGAAATGAGCGAGCAGAACGGGCACGCCTCAGCCGACGCCATGCTTGCCCTTGATGATCCGCCCACAGCTTTTGTCACCTCCTCTGTAGTGCCAGCCCTTGGCATCCGCCGCGCCATAAGCGCGCGCGGTCTGCGCCTTGGTCAGGATATTTCGCTTGCGTGTTTTGACGACGATATCTCTTATCTGCGCAACGGCGATGTCGTGCCTGAATTCACAGCCGTGCGCTCATCCGTTCGGGCTGCGGGACGGCGATGCGCCCAGATGCTCATTGACCAGATAAACGCCCCTGATCACAGGCTGGAGCACGACCTGTGGGAAGCGGAACTGATTACCGGCCAGTCAACTGGCCCCTGCCCCGGAGTACAGACCTGATGCAGTTCAGCCGATCCGATTTCCCGTCCGGCTTCCAGTTTGCTGCCGCCACATCTAGCTACCAGATCGAAGGGCATGCCTTTGGCGGTGCCGGCCGGACACACTGGGACACTTTCGCAGCTACTCCCGGGAATGTGGTGCGCGCAGAGCATGGGCAGACCGCCTGTGACCATTATCACCGCTGGGAAGAAGACTTGGACCTGATGCAGGCCATGGGTCTGGATGCCTATCGGTTTTCCACCAGCTGGGCGCGTGTGATGCCCGAAGGGCGCGGGACAGTGAACCCCGAAGGGCTGGATTTCTATGACCGTCTGGTCGATGGCATGCTGGCACGTGATCTGAAACCCATGGCCACACTCTATCACTGGGAGCTGCCGGCGGCGCTGGCGGATCTGGGCGGCTGGCGCAATCCGGACATCAGCCACTGGCTTGCCGATTTCGCCACTGTGGTCATGGAGCGCATCGGCGACCGGGTGTTCAGTGTCGCGCCGATCAATGAGCCCTGGTGCGTAGCCTGGCTGTCGCATTTTTTGGGTCTGCAGGCACCGGGCATGCGCGATATCAGTGCGGCAGCCCATGCCATGCATCATGTTTTGACAGCTCACGGCAGGTCGGTTCAGGCCATGCGCGCGCTGGACGTCAAAAACATCGGCGCCGTGTGCAATTTCGAGCACGTCATGCCACTGGATGACACCGCCGAAGCCCGGCGCGCAGCAGATGTCTATGAGGCGACGTACAACCGCTTCTTTGTCGGCGGTCTGTTCAAAGGCGAATACCCTGCAGAGGTGATGGAGGGGATCGAAAGCTATATGCCAAAGGGCTGGCAGGATAACTTTGACCTGATCAGTCAACCGCTCGACTGGTTTGGCGTAAACTATTACACCTGCAAGAGAATTGCCCCCGACAGCGGCGCCTGGCCCTCCTTGAAAGAGGTGCCGGGGCCGCTGCCTAAAACCCAGATGGGCTGGGAGATCGAACCTGATGGACTGGAATATATCCTGACCTGGTTGCATCAGAATTATACCGGCGATCTGCCCGTTTACATTACGGAAAACGGTATGGCGAACGCCGATACCCCGGACCGCGAAGACACAGAGCGCATGGCCTATCTCGACAGCCATCTTGCGGCTGCACTGCGCGCAATCGACAAGGGTGTGCCGCTGGCCGGCTATACCTTCTGGTCGCTTATGGACAACTACGAATGGTCACTGGGATATGAGAAGCGCTTCGGCATGGTGCATGTGGATTTTGACACGCTCGAACGCACCCCCAAGGCGTCATATCATGCCGTCGCAGAGGCCCTGCGCCGCTGATCACGGTTGAAACCAGATGGGTACGCCAAAGGGCGGCGTGTCCACTGTGCTGCCCGTCAGGCTCTCCAGAAACGCGACAATCTGAGCAATCTGGCGCTCTTCAAGGGCCCGCGCGTCGGGGGGCACAACTGCGGCCTGCCGCGCCATTTCGAGCCGGTCGTTCTGTATGACAAAATCGACGGCGGCCAGCCAAGGGATCTCAGGCAGGGCTGCGTCCGCCTGTGTCCAGGCCTCGCGTGCGGCCTGCGGGTTTAAATGATGGCGGACTGCGGCCTCCAGCGTGGGCCATGCACCGTTATGGCCATAGGGTGCGGTCAGCGCCACATTGCGCAGCATCGGTGTCCGGAACGCATAGGCATCCTCCAGACGATTGCTCTCGCCCATCCGCCCCACATCCCGCGCATAAGGATCGAAAACGCGGGTCCGGCCCGGACCGAATGCCGGCAGTCCCAGGGCGTGGAATTCCTGATCCGACATCAATGCACCCGCATGGCAGGTGCTGCACCCCGCATCGCCATAAAAAAGCGCCATGCCAGCCTGCTGGTTGGGCGTCAGCGCGGAACTGTCACCGGCCAGATACTGATCGAACGGGCTGTCAAAGCTGGTCCACTCGACCGCCATAAAGGCCGCGAGCGCGTTGGCAATCTCGACGATCGTCACCTCTTCGGGCGCGTTGATGTGATCAAAGGCCGCGACAAAACGCGAGCCATAGTCGCCGGTCGTCCGCACGCGCTTTGCCAGGATGGGCCAGGCGTTGTCGATCCGGTCATGGACCGCCCCGATCACCTCGTTTTCGCCCGGGTTTCCGGCCATCTCAAACTGTGCCACCAGCGGGAACACGGCCTGGGCTGCCAGCAATGAATTGAACCCCGTCGGCAGCCATTCCTCGGCCGGTGAGTTGAACCCGTTGCCATAGATGTCTGATATGCTCAGCCGCCCATCGTGGAACATCACCGACAGATCGCGCGCGCCCAGGTTCCAGAGGCCCGGCGCATTGCGCGGGATGCGTTTGCGCACACGGTCAGCACCCGTGCCGGGTGTCCGTTCAGGCCCCAGCCCCTGCCCGCCTTCGCCAATGCCCAGAGACAGCCCGTCGCCGGTGCCAAGATCCGGGTGATGACAATGCGCACAGGAGATATTGCGGTTGCCGGAAAGCACCGTATCGTAGAACAGCGAATGGCCCAGAGCGGCCTGGGCGGGCTCAAACGGAATAAAATCCGCCTGCGTCAGCGGCGGCGGCAGATCACCCGCCGTCACCAGCGTTGCAAAACAGGAGAAGACCAGACCATGCGCGCCGTATTTTTTGCCCTTGCCCTGCTTGCCACGCCAGCTGTTGCCGAGATTGAGGCCGCGCGGGACATGATGGAGGAAGGTCTCTTTGAGGAGGCTTATGAGGCGCTCTGGCCCGCGGCCCGGTCCGGCAATGCGGATGCCGAAGAACTTATCGGCGTGATGTATGCCATGGGCCTTGGTGTCCCACGCGACGATCAGCGCGCGTTCGAGTGGTACCTGCGGTCGGCCATGAAGGGCCATCCCGGTGCGCAGTCGGGCATCGGCTGGTATTATGAGGTCGGGCGTGGCATGCCCGCCCCCGATCTGGTGCGCGCATATATGTGGTACACGCTCAGCGCCATCGGCGGTGACCCCGATGCGGCGATCAGTCTTGAGGAAGTTGTGAAAAAGATGACGGCGGAAGAGATTGAGAAGGCGCATATTCTCGTCTCAGATTACAAGGTCTGGATGTACCCGTTCCGGTAAATGGCGGGGCGACCAGAAGGCCGCCCCTGCCGGTATCAGTTCAGATCCGCGTCACGCGAAGCGTTCACATCGGCTTCGGCCTCTGCAACGGCAGCTGTCAGCGCGTCAAAGATTTCCTCGCCGCGACCGACGTTGCCTTTGAACCAGTCAAACACTGGTGCAGCCCCTTCTTTGAAGGCCGCTTTCTGCTCGGGTGTCGGCACGTAGAGGTCACCGCCTTCTTCCACGAACTGCTCGTAGGCAGCGATGGATTTACGCTTGGGCGAGGCAAATGTCGCCTGCTGCAGCGCATAGAACCCGTCAACCACCACGCGGCGCATGTCCTCGGGCATGGATGTGAACTTTTCGTTGTTCATCCACCACAGCGCGCCCATATAGGCGTGACCGTCGAGCGTGACATATTTCAGACCCGCATCCGGGAATTTCATGCCCATGATGTCGGTGATACCGTTTTTGGAGCCTTCGACCACACCGGTCTGGAAGGACGTGAAGAGCTCAGGCCACGGGATCGGCGTCGGGGCAGCACCCAGCGCCTTCACTAGTTCCTGCGGCAGGTCCGCAACCACTGTCCGGATTTTCAGGCCTTCCATGTCGGACGGCTCTGCAACACGGCGTTTGGTGTTGGCAAAGTTGCGCCAGCCGCCTGTGTTACCGATCGTCATCAGACGGATTGAATCACCGGAGTCTTCCAGTGCCATCTCACGCATCTTGCGGGTGAAATCGCCCGAAAGGACATGCTCGGCGATCCGGTCGTCCGCCATCAGGTACGGCAGGTCGAGCACCTGTACATAGGGGAAGATACCGGATGCACCGCCCGAGGTGGACACATAGACGTCGATTGTGCCGTCGGCTACGCCCTGGAGGCATTCCGCGCCGTTGCCGCACAGCTGTGTGCCGATGAATAGCTCCACTTCGATGGCGCCGTTGGAGGCCGCCTCGACGTAGTTTTTGAAAACAACCAGACCGTCATAGTCTTCGTCGTTTTCGTTGGAGTTGGCTGTCGCACGGATCGAGAAATCCGCGGCTGAAGCAGCCATCGCCGACCCGGCCAGCATGGCCGCTACGGTCAGCGATTTAAGTGTAGTACTGAACATTTGGTATCCTCCCATTGGATTTGTTTTACTCAGTTCGCGAAGCCCGTCAGACGCGGGATCGTCATGGAAATCGGCTCGAAGTAAGTGATCAGGAAAATCACAACGACTTCAACAGCCAGGAACGGCAGAATTGCCTTCGAAATTGCCTCAACACGTTCACCGGAGACAGACGAGGCGACAAAAAGCACCAGCCCCATCGGCGGTGTTGCCAGACCCACCGTGAGGTTCACGCTCATGATGATGGCAAAATGGATCGGGTCGACGCCAAGCTCGACAAAGATCGGTCCGAGAATAGGGCCCAGAATGATGATCGCAGGGCCCGCATCCAGGAACATGCCGACCACAAACAGCAGCAGGTTGATCAGCAGCAACAGGATCAGCGGGTTGGACGTCAGCGACAGAACGAATTCGGCCATCGCCTCGGGCGCATGGCTGAGGCTGACAACCGTTTTGAAGGCCATCGCGGCCCCCACCAGCAACAGCACGACAGAGGACGTCAGACCGGACCGGCCCAGTACTCCCGGTAGATCGCTGAGTTTCAGCGTGCGCATGACAAAGAGCCCGATAAAGAGCGCATAGGCCACTGCAACCGCCGCCGCTTCGGTCGGTGTGAAGACACCAGCAAGGATACCACCAAGGATTATGACAGGTGTCAGCAGCGGGAAGAACGCCTTGAGGCTCGCCTGCCCCCGCTCGCCCCAGCTGTGTTTTTTGGTGGCGACAGGGAAGTCGTATTTATCTGCCTGAAGTTTGACCATGAGCATCAGGCCAAGGCCGACCAGGATCCCCGGCACAATGCCCGCAAGGAACAGAGCTGCAACGCTTTCGCCCATGACATAGGCGTAGATGATCATGATGCCTGACGGCGGAATGATCGGGCCGATAACCGAGCTTGCCGCTGTGATCGCGGCGGCAAATTTGCGGGTATAACCCTGTTTCTCCATCGCCGGGATCAGCATGGACCCCAGGGCGGAAGTATCCGCCACAGCAGAGCCCGACAGCCCGGCAAACAACATAGAGCTGAGGATGTTCACATGGGCCAGGCCACCCCGGAAATGCCCCATCATCGCCTGGCTGAATTCCACAAGGCGCATGGTGATGCCACCGCGGTTCATCAGCTCGCCGGCCAGCATAAAGAACGGGATCGCCATCAGCGGAAAGCTGTCCATCCCGTTGTAGACATTGCGGTAGAGCAGTGTGATGTCCTTGGTGCTGAATTCCGGGTCCAGCCAGAGAAGCAGTCCAGGCGCAGCCAGCAACCCAAAGAACACCGGCAGGCCGATCATCAGGAAGACGAGGAAGAGCGGAAGGAACCAGACCAGCATTATTCGGCTCCTACCTGTTCTTCGAGGGTTACAGGTGGCAACTGATCCTCGCCCCCCATCATGCGCACCAGCGCCCGGAGGATGAGTTCGACGTTCACAGAAATGAGCAGGACGACACCCACCAGCAGCGATGCCATCATCCAGCTGCGTGGCACGCGGAACCAGTTCTCAAAGCTCAGGTCGGTGGGCAGATAGAGCGAGGCCGTCGCAAAGCGGCCGGCAAATCCAGTTACTTCTGACCAGCCGATCCGTACTGCAATGATCAGCACCAGCAGGCTCAGGAAAAGCAAAAGCAGTGACAATAGCGCACCGACCGCCCGGGGCAGCAGGCGCACCAGCGTGTCAATGGAGACAAATCCACCTCTGCGGAACGCAGTGGGGGCCATCAGGCCAGTCATCCACAGCATACAGAAGCGCGCGGCCTCGTCGGGCCATGGCAAGGCATTGTTCAGCGCATAGCGGTAAAATACCTGGATCAGAATGGCCGCGACCATAAAGGCCACAGCTGCGACGCCGATCGCCCGGCCAACAGCCAGAACGGCCTCGTTGACCAGCCGGAGCGGTGTCATCACCGCCAGCAGTGCACCCATCACGGCGCCTCCTCCCTGTTGCCCGGGTTGACCCGGGTCAAAATCCTGCGGGTTTTCCCCGCAGGCCCATTGGCGCGTTTTCAGACGTCTTTGTCAAACTGTCCGAAGCGCCCTTCGCAAAAAATCAGTGCATCCCCCTCCCGGAATGCGGCCTGATGAACCTGTGCAACCACAATCGAATGATCGCCCGCGTCATGAATGTCCTGGGTTTCACACTCGAAACGCGCAAGACACTGACCCAACAGCGGCACACCCTGCGCGTTCACAGCGATGTCGAGACCGTCAAATGCAGCGCCTGAGCGTGCAAAGCCCATAGCAATATCGGCATGCTCAACACCCATCACATGAATGGCAAAGTGTTTCGCACCAATGAAATGTGCATAGCGGCCCGACGATTTGGCGGGGCACCACAATACCAGCGCCGGATCCAGCGAGACACTGGAAAAAGAGTTAGCCGTCATTCCGATGGGACCGGCGTCGGTCATTGCGGTGATCACGGTGACACCGGTGCCGAATTTACCCATCGCGTGGCGCAGATCACGGGCGCTCTCTGCGTCCGGCGCGAACTGCTGCATCTGGTTCATCTGAAGCGATCCGTCAGCCATCATGGCACCTCATATCCGTTAGCCGCCTCATAAAGCTCAAACCAGGTCTGGCGGTCGATTTCCACCCGGAGAGCGTCGCTGAACGTCGCAATACGCGACAGTGTATTGGTGCCCATCACCGGCAGAATGCCCGACGGATGCGCGAGTAACCAGGCGACAGCAACCGCCGCGCGGTCAACGCCCTGCGCTGCAGCAATCGCGTCCATCTTTACCGCAACGGCACTGTTTTCCGTCATCAGGCTGCCGCCTCCCAGCGGCGACCAGGCCATCGGGGCCACGCGGTGCATCTGCAGATGGGCGAGATCACCGTTGGCGTAGCTGTCCCGCGCGCCCAGGCTCAGCTCAATCTGATTGGTCACCAGGCGGCTGGTCATGGCCGATTGCAGCAGGTCCCAGTCCCACGGTCGGAAATTGGAAACACCTGCCGCTTTGATCTTGCCACTCTGCACAAGGGCATCAAGCGCAGCACCGGTTTCGGCTGCATCCATCATGGGATCGGGGCGGTGAATGAGCAGCACATCAATCTGCTCGATACCCATATAGGAGAGCGACGCATCGACAGAGGCGTTAATGTGCTGCGCGGATGTGTCGTAATACTTGACCCGGCGATCAGCATATTTCCCGATGGGTGCCACGATATCGCATTTAGTGACAATCTCCAGGTCATCACGCAGGCCGGGACTTTGCTTCAGGCAGGCGCCCAGAACTTCCTCGGCCACATAACCGCCGTAGATGTCCGCCTGGTCCATCGTGGTGATCCCCTGCTCCAGGCAGGCATCGATTTTGGCACGGACATGACCGGGCGACGTGTCTGAATCGTCCGCCAGACGCCACATGCCATAGACAATGCGGCTGAACTCAAGGCCTTCCGCCAGGGCGACGCGTTCCATACTCATTTGCGTTCTCCCGCAGCCAGAGGTGTTTTTGGTAATTCAGCCGGAACCCGGCCGTAGGCTTCGGGAAGCGAACAGGTTTTCAGATGCGGCATCACGAGGCGGCCAAAATGCTCGGCCTCGTCGATGTGCGGATAGCCGGAGAAGATAAACGCCCGCATGCCCATTTTCTGATACTCTTCGATCTGGCTCAGCACCTGATCGGCGGAACCCACAAGAGCAGCACCACAGCCCGAGCGAGCCCGGCCAACACCCGTCCACAGATGCGGTTCGATGTATCCGAATTCGTCAGCGATATCGCGGTTCGCCGACTGGTGTGACACACCCAGCGATGTTGCATCCAGCGCACGTTCACGGATTTTGCGGCCGTATTCGTCGTCCAGTTTCGACACGATGTAATCTGCGTATTCCTTGGCCTCGGCCTCGGAGTCGCGCACGATCATATGCACCCGCAGACCATAATCCAGCGTCCGCCCCTTTTCCGCCGCACGCGCGTGCACGGCCTTCATCCGTTCAGCCAGCTGGTCTTTGGGTTCGGGCCACATCAGATAGACGTCACAATGCTCGGCGCACAGGTCGAGCGCATCCGGAGAGTAGCCACCAAAGTAAAGCAGCGGACCGCCGGTCTGATACGGGCGCACCGGATCCGTTGTCAGACCCGAGAAGTTGTAAACCTCGCCTGCGTGGTTGATCTCGTCCCGGCTCCAGGCCTGCTTGAGGATCTCCACCACTTCGCGCGAGCGCTGATAGCGATAGGGGCTGGGTTCTTTCTGACCCGGGAAATCAGAACTGATGATGTTGATCGTCAGCCGCCCTTCGAGCATGTGATCAAGCGTCGCGATGGTGCGGGCCAGCATGATGGGCTGCATCTCACCGCAGCGCACAGCCGCCAGCAGATTGATCTTTTCAGTAATCGGCGCGCAGCCCGCAACAAAGCTCAGCGTATCCTGCCCCACCTGATAAGAGGACGGGCACAGGATGTTCCGGAACCCTTGCGCTTCAGCTGTCTTTACAATGTCCGAGCAATGCGCCCAGCTGGACCGCAGATCGCCGTCCGGCACACCAAGGAACTGATAATCGTCCGAGCAGAGCGCAGAGAACCAGGATACCTCGGCGGCATCAAGATCGGCAGAAGTCACTGGCACAATGGTCATTTTGTTTCCTGTTACAGTCGGTCTGTTTCTTCTTGCATAGCATTCTGATCATGGTAGATCAATCGTGTATCAATTTTACGGATTCCACCCTCTTCAATGGCGCCCGCTCCTGAAAATCCCGGCCCTCTGCCGAAATATGTTCAGCTTGCAGAATTGCTGATCCGGGACATTGACACCGGGCGGCTGATGGACGGCGAACGCCTGCCACCGGAACGTCAGATGGCGACTGACCTGCACACCTCTGTCGGCACGTTGCGAAAAGCGCTGCGCGTTATGGAGCATAAAGGCCTGCTGCGGCGCGTCCAGGGATCAGGTAACTACATTCAGCGCAAAGGCGGACCGGGCGGCACATATGCAATGTTTCGCCTTGAACTGCTGTCAGGTGGTGGCCTGCCCTCGGCGAAAGTCATCGACCTCGCCCCCCTCGAAAAACCTGATGATCTGCCCGTTTTTGGCACCGCGTCACGGGCCACGCGCATCCGCCGCGAGCGCTTTCTCAATGATACAGCAATTGCCGTCGAAGAAATCTGGCTGGACGCCGGAATGGGCGAGCTCAGCCGCGCGATGCTGTCTGATTCCCTTTACCAGACATACCTTCAGCGCCTCGGCTTCTGGGTCACCCGCGCCGAGGACAGGGTCAGCATCGGGACGCTTCCAGACTGGACGCCGGTTCACTTTGGCACCCCCGGCACGCCCTGCGGCTACATCGAACGCTACTCGTGGGCGGACCGGCCCCAGGCAATCGAATTTTCACGCACCTGGTTTGACCCGACGCGGGCCAGCTATGTGCAGCGACTGAGATAGGAACAGGACCCCATGAAAACTCCAACGCGTTATGGCATCATCGGTTGCGGCATGATGGGACAGGAGCATATCCGTAACATTGCTCTGCTGCCCGACACCGAAGTGCACGCGATTTTTGAACCGGACGCAGGTATGCGGGACGCAGCCGCAGCGCTTGCGCCGCATGTTCAGTTTGCCGCGTCGGTTCAGGAGCTGCTCGAAATCGATGCGCTCGACTGTCTGGTCATCGCCAGTCCGAACCATTGTCACGCGGCACAGATCCGCGAGATCGCTGAAAAACGCCCCCTGCCCCTGCTCGTTGAAAAACCCCTTTTGACGGACCCCGGCGATATCGCCCCGCTGCAACAGATCATCGCGGACTATTCTGCGCCTGTCTGGGTGGCTATGGAGTACCGCTATATGCCTCCCATTTCGGCCCTGCTGCTCGCGGCACCAGAGGTCACCGGCGGCATCCGCATGCTGAGCATCCGTGAGCACCGCTTTCCATTCCTGGAAAAAGTCGGCGACTGGAACCGCTTCAACGCAAAAACCGGGGGCACGTTTGTCGAAAAATGCTGTCATTTCTTTGATCTGATGCGGCTGGCCATCGGATCGGAGCCGGTGCGCGTCATGGCCAGCGCGGCCCAGTCTGTAAATCACCTGGACGAGGCCTATGACGGCCAGACGCCTGACATCATCGACAATGGATATGTGATTGTTGATTTCGCCTGCGGTGCCCGGGCCATGTTGGAGCTGTGCATGTTCGCCGAAGGCGCGCGATATCAGGAAGAAATCTCTGCCGTTGGGCCAGCCGGCCGGGTGGAGGCTTTTGTGCCCGGCCCCGGGCGGTTCTGGCCTGCCGGGCTGGGCGATGCGCCGGTCCCTCTTCTGGAGCTCAGCCCGCGTCATCCCAAAGGCCCCAAGATCCGGGAGATTCCGGTGGACCCTGCCCTGTTGGAAGCGGGCGATCACAACGGCTCGACGTTTTACCAGCACCGCGGGTTTCTGGAGCTGGTGCGCGGTCAGCGCAATGCGCCGGATGTGTCCTTTGACGATGGTCTGATGGCCGTTCGAATGGGCATGGCGGCTCAGCAATCCGCACTGACCGGTCAGGTGGTTACCCTGTGAGTGCGTATCCAGACGAAATCAGGGTTGTGTCCGGAATGCGACCGATCTCAAAACTGCCCTCATCTCAGGCTGCCGTCATGTCGGCGATAAGGTCTGCGTTCCGGCCGGGCATCTGTGCGACTTCAACCACAATGGCGGCGCATGCTAACTTCTCAGGCAAGGCGACCATCACGCGTCGCAACCGAAATTCTGTCAGGGCCGGGCGCGCGGTGATTTGGCGAATGCTGCTGGCAGAAACATTGCCGGCTTGCGCTGAGCCAAAAAACCAGTGTTCGTCCGCCGCGAATACGCCGACAAGATGGCGCATACATTCTGGAGCATTCGGACAGAGTACGCCTTTACGAAGCGCTGCACGCGGTGCTCCGCAGATATGCAAATGGGACAGCCGCAGCCTGTCTGCCTGCTGATTAAGCACGCTGGCTTCCTTCAGAATGTCACGCGCATTCCGTGCCGCCTGAGCGTCCGACAGTGACGAGGGTAAATTCGCACATCAGTTGGCGATATTGTCCTGGCCCGGGCAAGATGATGCCACTGGGAACAAGAGTATCCTTGTTGCGCACAAAACATTCCATGAAGCAGTCTTCTTCGGTGAAGTGCGCCCCCTGAGTGAAAAACGGGCTGCATCTGCGTCCCGGACCGGGGCAATTTCGGTCTGCAGAGGCGATCGTGCATATGCGCAGGGTTCAAACCCAATCGACAAGCCGAATTTTCGCTATTCCCCTCTTGCACGATGCGCGCAAACTGACTAAACGACCGCCGAGTGCCCCTATAGCTCAGCTGGTAGAGCAATTGATTTGTAATCAATAGGTCCGCGGTTCGAGTCCGTGTGGGGGCACCATTTATCCCTTTAAAACAATTGTTTTAATGGCAATTCTTTGAGATGCGCCCGGTTTTCACCCATTCCTCGGCTTCTTTCTGCCTGCACAGATGCTGACCTTAGAGCGATTTGGTATTGCCGGGAATCTTTCCCTGACTTTGACCAAACGGCTGCAGCCTTTGGCCGGAAATTACTGACCGCACCCTTTGGTGGGCACTGTCCGCGTCCTGTGGCACGGGTATCGATGTGGATGGTGAGACCCTTGCTTTACATGGGCTGTGTGGACGGATACCGGGCACGAAAGCGTCTTCACGACAATAAGTGCGTATTGCCCCGTTAGCACGGAACGAAAAGGCGAACTCATCAAAGCACACAAATTCCCGGTCCAGGCGCTGAAACTTCGAACAGTACTTTCGCGACGGCAACTTCTGGCCCATGGCTGCTGCTGTTGGACAAGGCCTTTGGATGCTGCGAATGCAGCCCGCATTGCGGTCATTCGCTGCAAGCGCGAACTCCGGGCTTCTTCAAACTTACGAACCGCGGGACGAAGCCGTCGTTCGCAAGCATCTTGTTTGTCAGCAGTCAAGCGTCGTGTCACGCTCCCATTGAGTAAGATGCTGGCAAAATTGCGTCCACTCCCGCATGCGCAATTTCAGATAGGCAAGCGAAAACTCCGAACCCAAGGCTGCCGTCAGATATTTGTCTTTCTCAAAAATACGCAACGCATCGAGCATGTTCAGTGGCAAATTCTTCGCGCTGCGAACTTTGTGCCCTTCAGAGTACATGTCGATGTCGAGCCGTTTGCCAGGGTCGAGCTGCCTTTCGAGACCATCAAGGCCCGCAGCTAACAGCACAGCTTGAAGCAGATAAGGGTTTGCCGCGCCATCGGCGAGACGCAGTTCCAAGCGTCCGCCATCAGGGATGCGTACCATATGGGTTCGGTTGTTACCCCCGTAAGTCACAGATTGAGGAGACCAGGTCGAACCCGAAAGGGTCGCTGGTGCATTGATACGCTTATAGCTGTTCACTGTGGGATTGGTGATCGCGCAAATAGCTTGCCCATGTGCCATTAATCCGCCCAAAAAGTGGTAGGCCACTGCGGACAGGCCCATCTCGTCTTCACCATCAAACACACAGGTTTGCCCATCGGCGGTCCAAAGCGAATGGTGCACGTGGCAGCCGTTGCCAGTCAGGTGAGAAAAGGGTTTGGGCATGAAAGTCGCACGGAAACCATGTTTCTCCGCGATTTCTTTAACCATAAACTTAAAAAATGCGTGCCGGTCGGCGGTTTCAAGGCATGGACCGAAGTCCCAATTGATCTCGAACTGGCCGTTCGCGTCTTCGTGGTCGTTTTGGTAGGGTTTCCAACCCAACTGGATCATCGACGAGCAAATCTCTGCAATAACATCGTACCGGCGCATGAGTGCTGACTGATCATAACAGGGCTTTTCTTGGGAGTCGCGATTATCGGAGATATCAGTCCCATCTGCATCGATCAGATGGAATTCTGGTTCCACACCTGATTTCAGCATGAACCCCTGATCCATAGTTTTCTTAACAAGAGACTTCAGGACGTTTCGGGGCGCCTGAGCAACGGGTTGACCGTTCATCCAGGGATCACCTGCAACCCATGCAAGTTCCGGTTTCCACGGCAATTGAATTGCGCTTTCGGCGTCAGGCATCACCAGCATGTCCGGATCGGCGGGCGTCATGTCGAGCCAGGCCGCAAAGCCTGCAAACCCCGCGCCACCCTCCTGCGCACCGGCGATTGCTTCAGCCGGGACAAGTTTGGCGCGTTGTACGCCAAATAGGTCAGTAAAGTTGCACAGGAAGAACCTGACGCCTCTATCGGCGGCCCATTGGGCGAGATCGGTCATAAGCAGTCTCCCTTTTGTCCGGGTATCCATTCAGTGCCTGCAAGAGGTACGCCCGCCATTGCGGCGGCTTCGATTGTAAGCGCGCAGAGGTCTTCCGGCTCGAGGTTCAGAACGTGGCTTTTGCCATTGGCCCTTGCGATGGTCTGGGCTTCCAGGGTCATGACTTTCAAGTAGTTGGATAGTCTGCGCCCTGCCGCAATGGGGTCAAGTCGGGCAGCCAGATTCGGATCCTGGGTAGTGATGCCCGCCGGGTCGTTTCCTTCGTGCCAATCATCGTAGGCACCGGCAGTGGTGCCGAGTTTGCGGTATTCGTCCTCAAGTGCAGGGTCGTTGTCACCCATGGCGATCAGAGCAGCGCTGCCGATGGACACTGCATCGGCCCCCAGTGCGAGCGCCTTGGCAACATCCGCTCCCGTTCGCACACCACCCGAAATTACAAGCTGTACCTTGCGATGCATGTCGAGATCCTGAAGCGCCTGCACAGCGGGTCGGATACAGGCAAGCGTCGGCTGGCCCACATGTTCGATGAACACATCCTGCGTCGCTGCCGTCCCGCCCTGCATTCCGTCAAGCACAACGACATCAGCGCCAGCTTTCACGGATAGGGTGGTATCAAAATAAGGGCGCGCTCCGCCGACTTTGACAAAGATCGGGACTTTCCAACCAGTAATTTCGCGAAGTTCGAGTATTTTGATCTCGAGATCGTCCGGGCCGGTCCAATCCGGGTGGCGACAGGCAGACCGCTGGTCAATCCCCGGGGGCAGATTGCGCATTTCGGCCACCCGGTCGTTGATCTTTTGACCAAGTAGCATCCCACCACCGCCTGGTTTGGCCCCTTGTCCGACAACAATCTCAATTGCGTCGGCTTTGCGCAGATCGTCAGGGTTCATCCCATAACGAGAAGGTAGATATTGGTAGATCAGCTTATTCGAATGACCGCGTTCCTCAGGCGTCATGCCACCGTCTCCGGTGGTCGTGGAAGTGCCCGCGGCCGACGCGCCACGCCCCAGCGCCTCTTTCGCCTGGCCGGACAGCGCACCAAAACTCATTCCCGCAATCGTGATGGGAATGTCGAGTTCAAGAGGTTTTTCGGCAAAACGCGTTCCCAGAGTAACCTGAGTGCCGCACGCCTCGCGATATCCTTCCAAAGGATAGCGAGACATGGACGCGCCCAAAAAGAGCAAATCATCAAAATGCGGAACACGCCGTTTCGACCCGCCACCGCGAATGTCGTAAATTCCGGTGGCGGCTGCACGCCGGATGTACGACGTCGTACGGTCGTCAAAGGTCCAAGGCTTTACGGGGTGCGTCTTGGGCGTTTGATCCATCAATAGGCTCCCGCGTTGTCGATATCAAAATTGTAGAGCTGTCTGGCAGAACCGTAGCGGCGAAACGTGGAAGGGTCGGCATCGCATTCGGCGGCGCTTAAAAGTTCCGACAGCTTCGCGATATGCTCGGGACGCATCTCCTTTTCGATGCAGTCTGCACCCAGGGAGGCGACCGAACCGCGTACAAAAACCTGCGCTTCGTAGATGCTGTCGCCCAGAGCGTCGCCTGCGTCACCGCACACGACCAGGGATCCGGATTGTGCCATGAACGCACTCATGTGGCCGATGTTGCCGTGGACAACGATATTGATCCCCTTCATGGATATCCCGCACCGGCTGGAGGCGTTTCCCTTGATCACCAGCAGGCCACCGTGGCCCGTCGCGCCAGCGTATTGGCTGGCGTTGCCCTCGACCACGACTTTGCCTGACATCATGTTTTCACAAACGCCCGGACCGACCGAGCCTGCCACGCGGATTGTTGCGTGCTTGTTCATCCCTCCACAGTAGTAACCGGTGGCACCTTTCACTTTTACGTCGATTTCAGCGTCGAGGCCGCAGGCAATAGCATGCGCTCCTTTCGGATTAAGAATCTCCCATTCAGTATGGTTTGTTTGGGCATCCTGCGCCTGCAACATGGCATTCACCTCGCGGAGGGAGTGGGTCTCAAGGTCCAATTGCTGCATCAATGGCTCCAGAAATAAACAGTGGCCGGCTCAGGTTCCCACACGTTGGCATGTGCAATTCCAGGCAGGTTTACCAAAGCGCGGTATTCCGACCCGAAGGCAACATATTGATCGGTCTCGGCCAGCACAGCCGGTTTGCAGGCAATTGGGTCTCGCAGAACGCCAAACCCGTTCTCGGTGCCCACGACGAAGGTGTAGAACCCATCAAGGTCGCTTAAGCCGGCCTCAAGCGCCTCGCCCAAGTCGTCACCCTGTTCCATGCGGTGCGTGAGGTACGCTGCGGCAACCTCAGTGTCGTTTTCAGTCTGAACCTGAGTGCCCTGACGCGCCAGCTTACGGCGCAAACGATTGTGGTTGGACAGCGATCCATTGTGCACAAGGCACTGATCAGCACCCGTTGAAAAAGGATGCGCCCCGAGGGTTGTTACTGCGCTTTCAGTGGCCATGCGCGTGTGCCCAATTCCGTGGCTGCCCGACAGATCAGGAATGTTAAAACGGTCAGCAACCGATTGCGGCAGGCCAACCTCCTTGTAGATTTCGATCGCTTTTCCACGTGACATCACGCGCAACCCGGGATGCGCAACTTCAATTTGTGCCAGAACTTCTGCGATTTCGTCAGATGGAACGGTCAGGATGGCGTGGGTGTCAATCACCTCGATTTTGACGCCAAGGTCCTGATGGAGGTCAGCGAAATCGACGGCTGGGTTTGCCGATTGCACGGTTATTTTGAAACACCCTGAGGCCGTTTCTCTGTAGACCGCGATACCAGCACTATCCGGCCCTCGATCGGACATGGTGACCAGCATATCCGTCAGCAGTATACCCAACTGAGGCTGCAATTGCTTGTCTTTCAGAAATAAGCCAACGATTCCGCACATATCCGCACCGCTTGATTTATCCGAAGCCTAGCTTCGGCGCCGATACTGTCGAGCGAAAACCTACCAAAGGGAATATTTTTTTCCTTTGGGGAAATTTCTGACTACTATCATTCCTGCGAGTAACAGATGATCGACAGGTACCGCGCTGGTAACTTGGTTAGTGTTTCCGGTCCGTGCGGTGCATCCGCGTCGAAGAACAAACTGTCACCCGGAGCGAGTTGGAAAAGCTCTGAGCCATGCCGGTAAGTCACGAAACCTTCAATCATGAAAATAAATTCCATTCCGACATGCTGAAATGTTTTGAAGGTATCGGATTCCTCGCTGAGCGTGATGAGGTAAGGTTCAACCACGACAGAACTTGACTGGGCGCTGAGATGGCCCAGCATGGTATAATGGTGACCGGCACGCGTTCCTGCGCGCTCTGCTTCCGCTCCTTCGCCAGCTTTGACCTGCATGACCGGGCGGTGCTCTTCATAACCTTGGAAGAACGCCGTGAGCGGAACAGACAGGCTGCGCGACAAAAGCTGAAGCATAGACAATGATGGAGACACCTGGCCGTTCTCTATTTTGGAAATCATCCCTTCGCTCACATCTACATCGAGCGCAAACTGAGCGATCGTCCATCCACGTTGCTTTCGCAACAGGCGGACTTGACGGCCAATGGCCAACTCCAGCTCCTTTTCGCGGAACTGCGCTGTGTTGTGCGGGTCTTGCGACAATACTGTTTTCATGTCCCCTCTCTAAAGCCACGATTTCAATTTGTCAGCTTGACCAGAACTCGGGCAATGGAAGCAGCGGGTATCTAAGGCCTTGGAGAAAGTTCGGATTGTCCGTTGCTTGTTCTGCAGCTCAGTTCCCGTATGTCGTTTTTGAGAACTTTGTGGCCTGGAACAGGGCGGCTGATCGCGGCTTTTGTCATTCCCAATGCCATGCAGGCTGGGCTCTTTGCGGTTGTTTGCTACGTTTTGCTCCGACGTCTGCCTAGTGCATTTTCGCGATCGATAGATCGAACGCAGCATTTTCAGTTATCAGGTATTGCTGCCCCAGCAAGGACGGCCCAGAGCAGATGAGGTGGATGGCTCCTGCTCCAACGGCATGGAGGGCCAGTGGCAATTACCACCCAAACAGGCCGGATACACGACTGAACTGACGGACCATCGCAAAACCACACAAACGCTTGCAATGCAGGAGCCATCCAAACACGACATTGAACGCCGGTCCCAGTCGCTTCGGTGCAGCTCGTCAAACTGGCCGTTCGCTGCGTGTGTTCCAGGCAACGAATTGCGGACATTTCGCCGACTGAACGAGGGTTCTCTCGGAGCTGAAACTCATAGGTCAAGCGCCGCTCGGTGTGGAGGTACCGGAGCATTCTGGCCGGATATCAGAGCAGCTTAGTCACCAGCACTTTGGCACTGTGTTTTCGCATTCAGTCAAAACGCCCCGGCATGCACAGGGCCTGCCGGGGCGCTTTTCTTTCGAATGCAACCAGCATCTGTATGAAAAGACGCCGGTCTGTCAGAGTTTACCGCTTGCTGGTTTCTACTCAGCCGCTGTTGCGTTACCGGACGGCCTCGGTTGTTGTGAAGCGTCATTGTCACTTTCGACCAGGGCGGTATCATCATCCGGCCTGGTCAACTGGCCGGGTGCCGCTCCGAGACTGTTCGCCAGACCGGCAACACCGTCTTCCATGGATACTCCCAGATCTTCCCCCAGTTTTTTCAGCGCAGGCAACTGGACCGCCATACCCATGATCGAATCGAGCGCCTGGTTGATGGGTGCCTTGTCGCCACCACCGCCTGCGCCAGCAGAACCGGGCAGTGCATTCATGCCACCGATATGGTGGATTTTGATGGAGTCGATTTTCTCGGCTGGCTTGACCATCTGGGCAACCACCTCAGGCAACTTCTCAAGGCGTGCGAGAGCGATTTTCATATTCACGATCTCGTCCGTGATCGCATTTTCGGATTCGACAATCGCCCGGCGGCCTTCGGCTTCGGCCAGCAGGTCGGCCTTTTTCGCGTCCGCTCGGATCGTCAGCGCATCCGCATCTGCGCGCGCTTCTTCACGCAGCGCCTCTGCCCTGTCCTGTGCTGCATCTTTTTCGGCCTGAGCCGCCAGACGGATACGGGTTGCTTCTCGTTCCGCTTCACGCTCTGCTTCGATCAGCGCGATGCGTTTGGAGCGTTCCGCGGTTGCCACCGAACGGGCAGTTTCAATGCTTTCGGAGGCCTTGGTCGCTTCGGCACGTGCCTCGTCGGCAGAGGCGCGGGCGCGGCTTTCTTCTTCTGATTTGGTCGCGATGATGATCTGGCGTTCCTGATCGGCTACTTCCAGTTCGCGGTCACGGGTAATCTCCGCCTCGCGGATGGCACGTTCGCGCGCAATATCTGCACCACGGATAGCCTCTTCACGTTTGATACGGGCCTGTTCCTTCTCGCGCTCCGCATCCTCCTGCCGGCGGGCGATCTCGGCTTCCTGCGCGGCTTCAAGGGTTGCGATTTCCTGGCGTTGCGCGATTGCGGCCTGCCGCTCATCCTGTTCGATTTTCAGCTTCAGACGTTCTGCTTCCATCGCGGCACGGCGCACGGACACATCTGCATCCGCATCAATCTCGGCGCGTTCTTTTTTGGATTTCGCGATAACTTCCGCCAGTTTACGCATACCGACTGCGTTAAAGGCGTTGTTTTCATCCAGTGCCTCAAATGGCGTCTGGTCCAGCGCCGTGAGTGATACAGATTCAAGTTCGAGACCGTTCTTAAGCAGGTCTTCGGAGACCGCATTCTGAACTTCCTGTACGAATTCCGCGCGGTTTTCATGCAGCTCGTCCATGGTCATCTGAGCCGCAACTGCGCGCAGACCGTCGACAAGCTTGCCCTCGATCAGTTCCCGCAGCTGGTCGACGAAAAACGTCCTGTCGCCAAGTGTCTGCGCGGCGCGACCGATGCCTTCTTCGGTGGCATTTACGGAGACGTAGAATTCGACGCCCACATCCACACGCATGCGGTCTTTGGTAATCAGCGCACCCTCGTGCGATCTCTGGACCTCCAGGCGGAGCGTTTTCATGTTCACCGGGCTGACTTCATGCAAAAGCGGCACAACAACGGTACCGCCGTCCATGATTACCTTTTTGCCACCAGCACCGGTTTTCACAAGGCTCACCTCGCGGGTCGCCCGGCGGTAAAGCCGGCCAAGCACAAGGCCCACAAAAACCAGAAATCCAATAATACTGGCAACAATTATGCCAAGTGTTGCGAGGTCCATATTCGTCTCCTTTATTCGTTTCGACAGTATTTTTCAGAATTCACGCATCAGCGGCCAGCGGTACAAGCCTGTAGCCCTGATCGCGCCGGTGGCGCAGCACCAGCACCTCAGAACCTGCCGGGATTGGTTCGTCATCCTTCAGCGGCTCACCGCGCAGGTAATGAACATTGCCGTACCGGTCCGTGACACGGACTTCGGCCGGACTGCCCCGCCGCGCGGTCCCCTGTGTCACCCTGCCGGTACGCCGCCCAAGATGACGGGCAGACAATGCCGTGGTCTCTGTTTTTGGCAGCAGTCTGGCAAAAACCACGCTGAACTGCCGGGCAAACCAGACGCCTGCGATGCTCGCCGGAACAATGGCTACAGAAGCAAGGAGGGGCGCTCCTGAAACAGACAGGGCCAGTTGCTGCACCACAAGTCCGGACAGACCAAAGCCCAGCAAAAGTGCTGCAATCCAGATCATGACCGGCACTTTGCCAAAACCGAGCCAGGCTGCGGGCCCGGCTGCCGCCCCTGCCCCGGCGCCCGCGTCGTAATCTGCGTCTATGTCCGCCAGTTCCACATCTGCAAGGTCCGCCGCGTCCAGATCAAGATTCAGATCGGCCAGGTCAACAGCGCCAAAATCCACATCGACGTCTGCTTCTGCACCGGCACCCAGAAGACTGCCGCCAATGAGCAGCAAAAGAGCTTCCAGCGCGAGCAACCCAAAAAGCAGCGCGAGCGAAAGTGTAAACGGAACAAGGGGTTCCGTCAGAAACAGGTCGAACATAACCCGGCCTTTCAATTGTGTACTGTGGTATACAGTATATAGGTTCTCACAGTTCCGTTACAAGACGACGCCGGCACCATAGGGCCCGGACGACGACACAAACAGGCAAAATTAGTCGGTATTGTGTCAAAACGTCAGGTATTTTTGCAAACCGCCACGAACAGGTCAAAACCCCTTCATGCACATGCTTAACCAGACGCCTGACAGGGATGGCCGGTGCCCGGACGTCACCGAGCAGGCATCACGCTGCAGGCACCGGCAAAGATTTCAGTTGATCGAATCAATGCGCTGGTCTAACGCCCGGAACAGCATTGGCTATGCCGGGAGAAGACGGATATCCGTCGCCGAAGGAGCAACCGCCCCGGAAACTCTCAGGTCCCAGGACCGGCACAGCCAGAACACTCCGGAAAGCGGCCCGAAAGGGTCCACCGTAGGAGAAAGCCCGGTATCGGGTGAAACTCTCAGGTTCCACGCACGGAGGGGGCAAGCGGCACAGTCCGCACGTGCGAGGAGAATTACTATGTCCAGAGTTGCTGTCATCGGCGCCGGTGTGACCGGCCTGACCACTGCCTATGAATTGCTTGACCGCGGTTTCGACGTCACTGTTTTTGACCGCAACCGCTATGCCGCAATGGAGACCAGTTTTGCCAATGGCGGGCAGCTCTCGGCCTCGAACGCGGAAACATGGACGCAGTGGGGCACTGTGCTCAAAGGGTTGAAATGGATGCTTCAGGCGGATGCGCCGCTTCTGGTGAACCCCGCTCCCACGCTTCACAAAATGCGCTGGATGGCAGAATTCCTGTCCAACATCCCGCACTACAAAGCAAACACCGTGGAAACCGTGCGTCTGGCAATTGCGGCCCGTTCTGTTCTGTTTGAAATGGCAGAGCGCGAGGGTATCGATTTCGATCTGGAACGCCGCGGCATCCTGCACTTCTACGACCGGCAGAAAGATCTGGCGCACGCACGTAAAGTGAACCTCTTGCTGCGCGAAGGCGGCCTTGAGCGCCGCGAAGTTGGTGTGGACGAAATGCGCGAGATCGAGCCCACGCTGCACGGCGATCTGGTGGGAGGATTTCTGACGGAATCCGACAGCTCGGGGGACATCCACAAATTCACCATGGGTCTTGCCCGCGCCTGTGCCCGCCGCGGCGCAGAGCTGCGTTTTGGTAACAGCGTGGATCGTCTGGTCTCCAAAGATGGCAAGGTCCGCATTTCCGAAGGCAGCCTGCGGCATGAATTTGATGCGGTCGTCGTCAGTGCGGGTATCCAGAGCCGTGAGTTCGCGCGCCAGCTTGGGGATCGCGTCAACATTTATCCGGTCAAAGGATACTCGGTCACCGTGTCACTGGACGATGCCGAGAGCCAGGCAGCGGCCCCCTGGATCAGCCTGCTGGACGACCGGGCCAAGATCGTGGCCAGCCGTTTTGGCGCAAACCGCTTCCGGATCGCCGGTACAGCTGAATTCAACGGTGCAAACCGCGACATCCGCGCCGACCGCATCCGCCCGCTGACTGAATGGTGCGAGAAACACTTCCCCGGTGTTTCGACCGAGAACGTGACCCCCTGGGCCGGACTGCGCCCGATGATGCCCTCCATGCTGCCGCGCGTTGGACGCGGCAATGCGCCGGGCGTTTTTTACAACACCGGTCACGGGCATCTGGGCTGGACACTTTCAGCAGCAACCGCGCGGATCGTGGCAGGCTGCGTGGCCGAAGCGCATGCGCCGGAAACCTTTGCAGCCGCTGAGGTTACGGCCCGCGCAGCCTGACCCCACGCTGACCGGGCAGGCCGTATCTGACATCATCGCCAGGTACGGCCTGCCCGCAGCTCTCTCCCCGGAGCCTTGCTCTTCAGGCAGCGGCTGAAACCGCACCAGGCGGTGTTACCGCTTTTTCCCCGGACCTGGGCGACAGCAAAGCCAGCCACTGTGCGGCATACTCCTCTGCGCTTGTCCCCGCTCTGACAGAAGCCGGAATTTCTGTCTGGCCGACCTCGTCCAGCCGTTTTTCGAGCACCCGCGCCCAGGCTTCGGGCGTTCGCTGCGAAACAGCGGAAATACCGGGGGTAATCTGATCCCTGAGACCATCAACAGCTGATACAAGAACGGATCGCCCCGACGCACGCGCCTCCTGCGCCACGAGACCAAAGGCTTCCCATCGGGAAGGCATCGCAACGATATCAACCTGTGCATAGGCGGCAGTCAGATCATCTGTGTGGCCTTTGAAGGTGATACGGTGGTCTGCACCGGCGAGCATCTGCAGTCTGTCCTGCTCCTGACCATCGCCAAAAATAACAAGACGCGCCCGGGTGTCGGGGCACAGGCGAAATGCTTCGATCAGCGTGTCAAAACCCTTTTGCGGCTCAAGCCTGCCAAAAGCGCCGATCGTGCGACCACCGGGCCGTGGCGCCGGAATACCGGTCAGGGCCGACATATCGACCTGAGGATGTATGACAGTCAGCGCGTCGTTCCGGACCAGAGCCCGGGTGCGCATCCATGCGGCCTGAGTGTGGCTTACGGCCACCACGTCATCAAAGAGCGAATACGCAACGCGCAGCATCGTGTGAAATCGCTTTTTCCGATTAACGTTTAATGCTGCAGACGCCGGGGTATAGCTGTGCTCGATGTGAATGATCCGGGCCAGAGGGTTGAGCGCCCGCAGGGTAACGAGCGCCGGCAGGCCGCGCCAGCTGAGCGCAAGATGAGAGACGATGACATCCGCACCGATGTGGTCTGCGGACCACGAGCCGCGCCGCACGGTTCGCACGGTCTGATGCACCTGCGCGGACAACTCTGGCAGCGTCAGAAGGTGGTCAAGCATTCGCATTATGCCGCCCGGAGTACTGTCATCGATCAGATGTACAATTCTAATGCTTTTCATGGGTGAAATCTCCTTTTCAATATCCGGGACGGCTGGCGATCAGCCTTGCCGCACAACGGACGGGCTTTGGACCCAGCACACGCAGAACTGCAGCGGCAGCAATGGTGACGCCGGATTTCAGCGGCTCTTCAAAAACGGGCCGTGTGGAACTGGCAAGCGCGCGCCGGATGAGAGGCCAGGCGTTGTCACCATCCATCGCACTGACCGCCCGACGGGCCAGATAACGCAGCTGGTACGCCCGCGCGGCCCCCAGGTGCGCGTCGAAAAAAGCAGGGTTAAACGGGCGCAGCTTCGCAATCATCAGCTCCCAGGCAGCCAGTTGCCTCTCGGTTGCAGATGAAAGTCCTTCGGGGTTGACCCGGTACCCTGTCAGCAGTCCGGGCACCCCCTCAATTTCCCAGTCCGTTGTGAGCATGAGCCGCAGCCAGCATTCAATATCCTCCGACTGACGGAACGTCTCGTCAAAGTACCAGTCGCGTCTGCTCTCTGTAGCGGGACGCCAGGCGATATCTGCCAGTGCCTGACGCCGCATGACCGCCGCCGATCCGTTGCCGACGGGGTTACGACACAGGACATGGCGCGCTGTGATGTTGCGCAGGCGGGGTTTCTGGGCCAGACCCGTCGGACGGGACTGTGCGTCGATAAATGCGGATCCTGAAAAGCTGAGGCCGACATCCGGTGCGCTGTCCAAGTGGTTTACATGGGTCATCAGTTTGTCAGGCATCCAGACATCGTCGGCGTCGCAAAATCCGACATATTCCCCGCGGGCCTGATCGATCCCGGTGTTGCGCGCACCGGCCAGTCCGCGGTTGGCCTGTGACAGAACGCGGATACGCGGGTCTGTCCTGAATGCATTTGCAACCTCCAGTGTGCTGTCGGCAGAGCCGTCATTGACGACGAGGATCTCAAAATCCTGAAAACTCTGTGCCAGCAGAGACAAAAGGGTTTCTGCAAGTGTCGTTTCACTGTTGAAAGCGGGTACAATAACAGAGGCTTTGGGCATTGGTCTGTCCTTTATCAGTGTGAAAAAAGCGCGCGTCGGGCTCGCCGGGGTAAAACGGAGACTGCCAGAGCGGCGAGCGCCGTAGCGCCCCCGCGGCGCAGCGGAAACAAAAACCCGGAGGCATCGCACCACAGGCCAGACGCGGTAAAACGCAGGGCTTCCAGCCGTCCGGTATCAAGACGCAAAGCCCGCCGCGCCAGATACCGCAGGTACGCGGCCTCCTGCGCAGGTGCAGGTTCATATCCGAACCGGCGGGCTGTGTGCAGCGCACTGCTGCGCCCTGCCCGCATCGCGTTCAGATCAGACGACAGGCCCGAGGGGCTGGTACGGTACCAAACGTGCAGGCTGCTGACCGGGTGCAGCTGGTGGCCGGCACCTGTAAAGCGGATCAGAAATTCCAGATCCTCGTTATGCACAATTTCTGGATCCAGCCCGCCGGTAGTCAGGAAAGCACCGCGCCTGACTGTCAGGTTCGACATTGTACAGACCGGGTTTTCCGCCAGCAGGTCCCTGATGCTTAGCGGGCGTTCCGGCACCTGCGAAACAGCCCGCCCATCGCCGGGTCTGGTACGGAAAAAACCGACACGTCCAAACGCGCCGGATACGCCGGGGCTGCGAAACAAATGGTTCAGCTCCTCAAGGCGACCGGCCAGCCACAGATCATCCGCATCACAGAAAGACAGCAGCGCACCGAGGGCCCGTGACGCACCAAAGTTGCGGGCATTGCTTGGTCCTTTCGACGGATTGCGCAACAACCGGATGCGACTGTCTTTCTGTGCTGCTCTGGCGACAATCTCTGCCGATCCGTCTGTGGCACCGTCATCAACGAACAACGCTTCCCAATCCGGCAATGTCTGCGCGCAGATGCTTTCGATGGTCTGCCCGATAACCTCTGCTTCGTTGAAAAATGGGACAATTACAGAAAACCGGGGCATATCAGCCTCTCCCTTGAAGGTGCGCCAGGCGCAGCGGAAAATGATAAAAGGCCGCACCCAGCATGATGATTGCCGATGTGATCAGGTAACCGGTGGCAACGGCCGTCAGACCGTGCGGTGCCAGAAGTGCCGTGTTGATCATCAGGCCGAGGGCCAGCAGAACGCTGACCGCCAGTTCATCGCCAGGCCGCCCACCGGACCGCAGCCAGCCCGCGACCGCGGACCAGATCACGGCAGGAAGGGCCGCAAGGCATAAAATCGAGACTACATGCGAGAATTCGCGCCACCCGTCGCCCAGCAGAAGCGGGACATACCAAGGCGCCAGTGCGGCCTGGGCCACAACAACCGGCGTCAGGACGGCAAGTGTGATCCCCAGACCGTCTTTCAGCGCAGCACAGCGGTCGTCAGCGGCGCAAAGATGCGGAAAGAGAACGACGGAAAACGCCTGTGTGAATGAGGTTGCAAGCCCCAGTCCCGCATTGAAAGCCATGAAATAAATCCCAAGGCTTTCGGCACCCAGCATTGCACCTACGATGAGTTTGTCCGCCTGCAGCCGCAGCACTTTGACGACTTCGACACCCAGCACCATCAGCCCATAGGTCCAGAACGGCCGCAGTGGCGCCTGCCCGGCACTCTGACACGCGGTCCAGGGCCGCAGACGGCGCATCAGTACAAGCCAAACGGGGGCCGCGACGATACGCGGCAGCACGAGCGCCAGGGGAGAGGGCCAGATCAGCGCCAGAAGAACCGTGGCAATGTTGGCCCCTGCGACCTGGGCCCCGGCAATTGCTGCCGTCTGCCGCAATTTGCCCTCGCGCATCGCCAGAGCCGCCTGGACCAGACCCGCTGGCATGAACAGATACTCCAGAGCCAGTAATCCCAGCAGCATTGCCAGCACTTCAAGGCCGCAGGCGGCCAGCACTACCGCTATCGCTGATTGCAGCAGAAACAGCCCCCCGCACCACCAGGTAAATATCCGCCGTGCGGTGTTGCAGCGCTGGTCCAACTCGTCCGGTGGGGAAGCTATGATGCGCTGCCCGACGCCATTTTCCGTCAGAGCCTTGAGGATGTCGCCCGCAGCCAGTGCTGCAGCGGCAACACCGATCACGGCAGGATCCATCGTGCGGGCAATCACGACAACCACAAGCAGTCTTGTTGCCTTGCCTGCTGCTTCAGAGGCCGCATAGGACAGCAACTGCCCTGCGAAAACCGTTGTTGCGAAGATACCCGCCATTACCCTGTCCGATCGTTAACCTGAAACCTGCACTGCTTCTAACGGAGGCAGTTTTCACTGTCCTGCGCGCTCCCGGACACAAAAGAGGGCCGTTCGGGCAGCAGCCTATCCGTTTGGATGATCCGATCATCCCGATGACAGTATTCTGAAAAACGGACCTGCCGTGTATCTCCGGGGCACACCAATGGAGTACGTTAAAGATGACCGGATTTTTGAAAAACAGCGTTATGAGCCTGGCCGCGGCCGCTACAGTTTCAGCATGTACAAGCATGCGCACCCCCGACAACATTGAACCTGTCGAAAGTGGCAAAGGGTATCAGTCCCAGTACAGAGAACCGGTTGTTGCCCGCAACTCGATGGAATTTCTGCAATCAAGCATGATCAACGAAAGCACGTGTCTGCCAGAGGCCGGCGGAAGCCTCGATGTGATCCCGGCCAAGTGGTCGAGCCCGACACTGAATCCTTTGCTGGGAGAAAAGCTGTCGCGCAACGATATGGTTCAGGTCACCATCGACGGCGATAACGCCCTCAGCGGAACCTTTGTTGTGTCGCGTGACGGGACGCTCAAGCTGCCCTACCTGGGCGCGGTTCCGGCACAGGGACGCACCGCCGTCGACGTGGAGCGCATTCTGAGTGCGGCACTTGTATCTGCCGAGTTCTACAACCGCCCGCCCAGACTGACAGTGCGCATCACGGATTTTGCCTCTGTAGTGGTTGGTGTGAAAGGCGCGGTTTTTGAGCCGCATGCGGTCGAGATTGGTGGCATCACCGGCGACGCTCTGGATGCGGGCCGTCAGAACGCGCTCGGCGCCTCAACCGAGGGGCGCAACCTGGCTGCGGCGCTGCGTGCGGCAGGTGGTGTGCGTCCCGATGCTGATCTTTCGTCGGTCGAACTGCACAGAGCCGGCCGCGTCTACCGGATGGATCTGCGCGGCGTGTTCGACGGCACCGACCCGACCGATATCATGATGCTCAGCGGCGATGAGATCGTCGTGAAAAGCCGCCATTGTTTTCAGGATGATCTGATGCGCCCTGGCCCGATCAGCCCGCCCGGCGTGTCTCTCTTTTTGTCCAACCTGACCCAACCCGCTGCAGGTAATGCGGTCTCGGCCATTGGCCGCGAAGTCCGCCAGATGCCCTATGGCACACGTTTCATGCAGGCAGTCGTTGACAGTAACTGTGTCGGCGGAGCGAAAACAACGAATGCCAACCGCAGCGCGGTGCTCTTTTCGCGCAATCCCATCACAGGCGTGTCCGTGGTGATCGAGCGTGACATCGAGGATCTGTTGCGCCGCGGAGACAGGGACGACTTTGACCCCTATGTACTGCCCGGAGACGCCGTGGCCTGCTATGACAGCACCGTCACCGGTATCGCCGAAATCGGCCGCGTCCTGGGGATTGTCGGCACGGGCCTGCTGATTGCTCAGTGAGCACTATGAAATGTCGGGTAACTTTCTGCGGGACGTTGCCCAGACACCCCGCGCCCGATGAGCCAGAACCTCAAGCCGGTCGTGCGCCTGGTGTTCAACCGCGACCTCGGCATCGATCAGAACATCGCGCAGTTCCGGCATGCCAAAAAGCGCTGCACTCCCGGCAATCCGGTGGCATTCCATTTTCAGGCTGCTCTGATCGCCGTGCTGCCAGGCCGCAGTTTTCAACCGCCCGATCAGGCGATCTGTTTCATCCGCGAAGCGGGTCAGCAACCCGGCAAAGGCCTCTTCGCCCAGATCCGTACGCATCTCTTCCAGCGTACCGTCACCAGGGTGACCGGATGTTACCTGCGCGCCGGAGCCGGTCACTTCGGCAAGCGCCCGGCGCAGAGCAGCAACTGAAATCGGTTTGCCGACAAAGGCATTCATGCCAGCATCGGAAAACTTTTCGACGGCATCGGCCAGCACATTGGCAGAGACCGCTACAATCGGGACATCGGCGGACCGCCCCGTCCCGCCGCGTATGTGCCGCGTGGCTGTCAGACCATCCATTACCGGCATACTGATATCCATAAGAATGGCGTCATATCTGTGAGCATCTGCGGCATCGACGCCGGATTTCCCATCAGTTGCCACCGTCACTTTGTGTCCGTCTTTTTCCAGCATGCGGGATATCACAAGCAGGTTGATTTCGTTGTCCTCAACAACCAACAGGTCAAGCGATCTGCTCTGCGCGGACGTATCGTTCACAGGTTGCCAGATTTTCTCCGGCGCCGAAGGCGGCAAGGGCAGACGCACCCAGAACACACTGCCTTCACCCGGTTCACTTTCTACGCCAATGTCACCGCCCAGCGCCTTGGTCAGGCGTTTCGCAATACCCAGCCCCAGGCCTGTGCCCCCGGCGACGCGCCCGATAGACGGGTCCATGGTGTGAAAATCCTCAAACACTGTCTCTGTATCTGCCGCGGCAATGCCAACACCGGTATCAATGATACGAAATTCCGTGACCGGCACATCTGTGATTTCAACCCGGCCGGAAACCTCCACCTCCACAGAAACCCGGCCCTGATGAGTAAACTTGATGGCATTGCCCACAAGGTTCAGCAGAATCTGACGCAGTTTCTGACCATCCGCGACCACCCAGGGCTGCGCTTCGCCGATCCACTGCCATTCGATCACGTTGCCCCGTTCCGCCGCGCTGCCGCTTTGACTGTCCACGATTTCCTGAACCAGCTCGCCCAGATTGACTGTGTCGCGCAGCACACTCAGCTTGCCTGCCTCAAAACGCGCGATATCCAGCACTGAATTCACATGGTTAAGAAGCACTTCGCCGGATATTTCCATGTTCCGGGTGAACTGTTTCTGGTCCGTTGAAAGGCGTGTGTCGCCCAGCAGGGAAAGGTTGCCGAGAATCCCGTTCAGCGGTGTCCGGATCTCATGGCTCATAACGGTCAGGAATTCGTCCTTGGCCTTTTTGCCCGCCAGGGCCCTGTCCCGCGCCGAAATGAGCTCCTGCTCATCAGCGACCTGGCGCGAAATGTCCCGGATAAAACCGATGATGATTTCGTTTCCGTCATCTGTCGCTGACTGCAGTGCCAGCTCGACCGGAAAAACCTCGCCACCGGCGCGCATGGCTTCCAGCTGAACCCGGCCCTTGCCGACCACATGTTTTTCGCCCTTTTTCTGCATGCGTTCCATACCAGTGTCGTGCGCATCGCGCAGATGCGGAGGAACGATCAGATCACCGATGGATTTGCCCAGCACATCGGGTTGGGCATAGCCGAAAATACTCTCGGCGGCCGGGTTGAAATGGATAATCTGCCCATCGATGTTCACTACAATGACGGCGTCCAGAGATGTCGCCAGCACAGTGTTCATCCGCGCGTTGACCTGCGCCGTCTCGGCACTGCTGCGGCGGATTTTGCGGTTTACAAACAGCAGCCAGATACTCACTCCGGTCAGGGAAAGGAGCAAAGCGCCCGAGAACGCCGCAAGTCGGCTCAGCGTGCGGGCCGTGTCCATTCGGCGTGCGTCTGACTGCCGGGCGAAAAAGTCCAGCCCCGCCACTGAAAGACTGCGGACCTCGCTTCTTATTGCCAGTGCCCTTCTCCAGATGTCATCTGTCTGTCGTTCGAGTTCCCTGTCGTCGCCATCCATCTGCCGGGCGGTCTCGTCCAACAGGTTCGAGACAACGGCGAGGGGCATTGCAAACTCTGGTTTTTCACGCAGATCCGCAAACAGCCGCGCGCTTTTCAGGGTGTCGACCCGGCTGTAAAAAATGTCGAACTGCCTGCGCAACCGGGGCAGGTCAATATCGCCTTCTTCTGTTCCGGAACGCGGCTCCGTATGTCCGAAATGCTCCAGCGCGTTGAGAAAAGAGAGGTATTCAACCTCTACCTGGGTCAGCGTCCACTGCACATTATCCGAGCTGGCGGAACGCTGTTGTTCCAGATCCTCGACGACCTGTCGTCCCAGAGCAATTGTTACTACTAGGAACGCGAAAAGCCCAAAGCCGATGAGCCATACGACCCACCGGCTTTGACGCGGACTGCGCAGTTTGCTGAGGTTCACATTACTGCCCCTGAATAATGCCTGACGCCCAGGCTATTCGACCATTTCGAGCCTGTCGAGTTGCCAGATACTGCGGGAATAGACCACTTCCGAGCGGAATTCCGGATCGCTGTCATACGGATAAACGATCCAGAGCGGCCCCTTTTGCCGGCGCGACATTGGCGCATCGTTCAGCAGATATGCGATAATCGGTGCCTGCGGGGTGATCGAGCTTACCGGTATCTCGACGGTATAGTCATTTATTGCGGTGGCCAGAACAGTCTGCGCCTCCGCCCCCACGGCTTCAAGAAGTACTGCCAGCGGCACACCGACAAACGTGTTCTCACCTTCTGTCCAGATCGTGCTGGTTTTGTATGTCCCGGCTGGAAGCGCAGACAGCATTTCTCTATCAAAACGGGCTGTGTCATCGACGTTTGTGTGACTGATTTTGCCAGTCACAATCAGAACCGGATCCCCCTGTGGCATATCGAGGTGTTCCGCAGCAACGAGCCCGGACCAGGCCAGCATAATACCGGCAAATATTCCTGTGATACGACGCATCGCGTCCTCCAATGATTCCCTGCAGTCCTTATGCACGGCACGTCACCGGCGTCACAATCAGGCATGTGGATAGCAGCCTATCCTTTCGGATAGGTTGCCGTTCAGCCCGCAGTCATCCGCTGTTTTTCCATTGTTTTCAGCTATGCCTGGCATTCCTGCGACTGGTGGCCTGTTCCGAACAACGTGCCGCCGGCATCAGGCCTTGCGCCTTCAGTAAGCCCCGCGCCCGGACAGGACCGCCCGGAGCGTCAGCCCCATCAGCACAATGTCGAGAAGGGTCGACTGCGACCGGACATAGGCCAGATCCATGTCGACCATTTTCTCAAACCCGATGTTTGCGCGCCCGGACACCTGCCAGACACCGGTGATACCAGGTTTCGCCCGCAGACGCCCTTTTGCGCGTTCGGGAAAGGCTGCTACTTCCTCGGGCAGCGAAGGACGCGGGCCGACAATGGACATATCTCCGCGCAGCACGTTGATCAGCTGCGGCAGCTCATCCATCGAGGTGCGACGCAGCAACCGGCCGACCCGTGTTACGCGCGGGTCGCTCTGCGCCTTAAAGCAGATGCCTTCGCGGTCGGAAGCCGCAAGCAATGCCGCCCGCGCCGTTTCCGCATTGGTGTGCATGGAGCGGAATTTGAGAATCTGAAACGGTTTGCCATCACGCCCGATGCGTGTCTGCCGAAAGAAAGCAGGGCCGCGTGTTTCAATTCGGATAACCGCCGCCAACAGCAGCAGCGGCAATGCCAGACAGATCAGCGCGGAAGCAGATACAGCAATGTCGACAGCGCGTTTTGTGACCACGTTCCGGTCGGATACGCGCGCAGCATGCAGCGCCGCACGACAAAGGAAAGCACCGTTTCCAATAAGATAGCGCTGAGCCAGCCGCCGCGGTTCGATTGCCAGCCGCCATGCCCATTCAAGGCGCGCCCGGCGCACAAAGACAGGTGCCCGGCGCACGTTACCCGCCAGAAAGTCAAACAGAGCCCCGACACCAACCACAAGATCCGCATTGATCAGGGCGCGGTTCCGGTCAATCCAGATTTCCTGCCGGGGAACCCCCATGGCAACCAGCACGATATCTGCGGCGGTTTCATTGATCTCTGCCACGGCATCTGCTGCCGGGTGGGCATCGTTATATCCATCGCGCGTTCCGGCTATGCGCAGACCAGGCAGGTCCATACAGAGCCGCGCAGCTGCCGCAGCTGCCGTACCTGGCGTGCCCCCGATGAGAAACACCGATCTCCCCAGCCGGGCAGCCTCGCGGAGCAAGAGTGGGATAAAGTCGGTGCCATTGAGGTTTGCGGTCAGTTTTTTGCCCCGCATTCCTGCAGCCATATCAACACCGACGCCGTCCGGAAGAATGTAGTCTGTCCGCCCCAGAGAGGCGGCATAGCCCCGGTGTTTCGCCCGTACGTTGGCGCAATGTGCGTTCACAAAGGCCACTGTGGCCCGACCGCCGGCCAGCAGGTGCTGTGCGGCTTTCAGCGGTTCTGCATCGACGAGAGGAAGCCCCATAACTTCCTGAACCGGCAGCGTCTGTCCGGCAACAGGCAGTGACCCTGGGAAAAGGCTGTGAGACGGTTGGTAGTGCATGGCGATGCTCCGTTTGTGGCAATGTCAAATCTGCTGCCACAGATGAAACATCGCCGCTCACCGCGACAGACGGGCGGACGGACAGGTCGCGGCGCTTGTGGTGGATTTGACCTCTCCTGCCGGTCGCGGAACAGTACGGTCAGGTGCCAGTTTACCCGAACGGGTAGAAAAACCTGTCCGATTGCCCGTATTTTTTGGTTAGTCACGAAGAGATATACCCGTATCAGTAGAGCACGATTCGCTGCAGGAGACTTAGTGTGAGAGTACTGATTGCCGACGACCATGGGTTGGTCCTGGATACTATTGTCGCCTATGTGCAGGCGGCAGGCGACGTTGAGGTCGTGACCGCGCCTGACTTTCACCAGGCAAAAAGCCTTATCGAGGAGCAGCCGCCTTTTGATCTGGTGCTGCTGGACCTCAACATGCCCGGTATGAACGGTCTGGAAGGACTTAAGACCGCCCTGACGCTGGATGGTGCAGCACATGTTGCACTGCTTACCGGTGAAGCGTCCCGCGACATTGCCGAGCGGGCACTGGAGGCGGGAGCCGCCGGTTTCGTGCCCAAGACCCTGCCCGCAAAGTCACTGGTCAACGCGATCCGTTTCATGGCCATGGGCGAGCAGTATCTGCCCGCGGGCTTTATGGCCGCCGCTGAAAAAGAAAACGATCACCCGCTCGCGCAAAAGCTGACACAGCGCGAACTGCAGGTTCTCAAAGGACTGACCGAAGGCAAATCGAATAAGGAAATAGCCCGCGACCTCGACTTGTCAGAACCCACAGTCAAACTGCATGTCAAAACGCTTTACCGCAAAGTCGGTGCAAGCAACCGGACACAGGCGGCCATGACGGCCCGCGAGGCTGGTCTGTTCTGAACACCGGGCACTATCCTTTCGGGTAGTACGGGCTACCCTTGCCCCGCCGGGTATCCGTTGGCGCAAAAGACACACTGCATGGCACATCGTATGACCTCTTCAGATTAAGAGGTATGTTATGTTCGGATCAGTTTCCCCCACTAACCAAAACGACGGCAGTGCGCGCAGCCTCAGTTGGCTGAGCGTCTCCAGACGGCCACTTTCCAGCCTTGGCTGGAGACGTGTGCTGTGCGGCGGACGTTTGTCAGATGCAGGCCGTCTGCCCCGCTATGTTGCGGTTTTTCTTTTCGGCGCAAGCTGTCTCTGGGCTCCAATTGCGGGGTATCTGACCACAGCGCCCCTGCAATACACGTCTCATGCATCGCTGATCCTGCCCGGGTCCGGAGCATCGGCCTCTGTAAACCTCAGCAACATCGGACAGGCATCTTCCTACGCCAATTCCGCTTTTTCCAATGGCTCCGTCAGCCCGACAGAAACCTACAAACGCCTGATCGGCGCGGACAGGATCCTTGAAGCGGCCGCTGCAGATCTGGACATCACCACCAAAGCACTGGGAAAACCACGCGTGACGCTGGTAGATCAGACCAGCCTCATACACCTCGAACTGAAGGGTGCGACACCGGCCCAGGCACAGATCTATGGCGACGCCATTATCCGTGCGTTTTTTAAAGAGATCGATGCCCTGCGTGCTGATGAAATCCGGACACGCGAAAACGGCAGTCAGGGCGCGATCGAAGAATACACCCGGTCTGTGAGCGAGATCCGCGGGGCGATCAACGAGCTGCAAAGGCGCAGCGGCCTTCTGACCGCAGAACAATATGCAGAAAAGGTCGCCGCCAATGATCGTCTCAAAGAGCAGATCCGGCACCTCGAAGCCCAGGCGGACGACCAGATGCAAAAAGTCGCAGCATTACAGGGTGCGCTCGGTCTGCCGCCGGAGACAGCCGCACTGACCCTCAAACTTTTTGCAGACAGCCAGTATCTGTCTCTGCTTGATGATGTAGCCACGCATTCAGCGACACTCGCACAGGCAGGTGCGGGATATGGCAGGCGTCACCCCAACTATATCAGTGCTCAGGAAGCGTTTGAGGGTGCACGTGATGCTGCTCTTGCGCGCGCGTCGACCGTCACAGGCCTCGCGCCGGAACTTCTTGCCGGTCTGGACAGGGCACCTGCGGGCGAGCGCGCCGCATTGCTTGCGGAACTGGTGCGCGAAAACGCGCAGCTCGCCGGGCTGACGCAAAGAGCTGAGACACTGAAGCAAAGAGCACAAACCGATGGCGCGCACCTGAGTGCATTGTCAGAAGCCGCCGCAGAACTGGAGGATCGCCAACGCGATTTCGCCGTTGCCGAGGCCGTTTTTGCCTCCGCGATCGCGCGTTCGGAATCCTCCAAAACAGACGTCTATGCATCCTATCCCCTGGTGCAGGTCCTTGAGGATCCTTCCCTGCCCACAGATCCCTCCTCGCCGCGTCGCAAACTCTCGCTTGTCGCGGGTGCCGCGGCAACCTTCCTGTTGATGATGGGCCTCCTTCTGGCATGGCTGCGTCAGCCTCTGATTTCTAAGCTTATCGTTGCACCGAAAAGGGCTGTGGAATGACGCGGGTTTCACCCGCAAACCCGGCCGAAAAGATCATCTGGCACACGCTGATCTGGACATGGGGTTTTTATGCCCTCGGTGCACTCTATTTGGTGGGCCCGGTGCTGGCCTGGGTGCTCGGTGCAATCGCTGCCCTGTCTGTCTATCTGGGTCCGGCGATCCGGTCAGATCTGCGCGCTTCCGGGCCTGTGCCCTGGATCATCTGGTTATGGTTTGCAGGCATGGCTGTGCTGCTCGTTGCGCTCTGGGCCGGACACCTGGACTGGGGGCTGGGGCTCAAAAAGAGCATCAAATCCTCCGTGGGATGGGCCAAGGGCTGGGCACTTCTGGCGCTCTTCCCTCTGGCGGGTGCGGTACTGCCGGTCCGGCGCGAAATCCTGATCAGAGCGCAGTGTATTCTGGCTTTGAGCACGCTGATCATCGCCCCGGTCCTGCTGGCTGCACCGTACGTCGGCCTGCCCGAGCGTATTTTCACTTCACCACTGAAAGCCGTGGGCGGACCGGGCCCTGAATACTTTACCGTCTATCTCTATACCTTTGATCCGGCGAGCTGGACCGCGCGCTGGCAGTTTTATGCGCCCTGGTCACCCTTTGCTGCGATCCTGGGCATTCTCACTGTCCTGTTTGCATTGGAAGAGCGCCACCGGGGCTGGATGCTGGCCGGGCTCTTTGCCGGGGTTCTGATGATCCTTGCCTCCAAATCCAGGATGGGCCTTGTCGGACTTGTGGCCTGCACAATGGGCCCGCGCCTTTTGCCGCTGGTAGCCCGGACCTGGGCGTGGATCGCCTTCTCTGCGTTGGTGGCCAGTCTGGCGGTTTGGGGCGCCTTTGCACTGGAGCTGGGCAAAGCAGGCATTGAGAACTTTCGCGGCGCCCGTGCTGACAGCACGCGGGTGCGCGAAACCCTGCAGCGCATCGCCTGGGAACGCTGGCAGACAGATGCCGTCTGGTTCGGGCATGGAACGGTACAGCCCGGGCCGCATCTGGTGGAATACATGCCCATCGGCAGCCATCACACGTGGTATGCGCTGCTCTTTGTCAAAGGGCTTGTTGGTTTTTTCGGATTTCTTGTGCCCTTTGTTGTCCACTTCACCATGGTGCTGACCGACACAGTCAGGTCGCCTCAGGGGCGGCTGCCACTGGGCATCATGATGACATTTCTGTTGCTGTCCTTTGGCGAGAACATCGAAATCGAAGCCTATCTGATGTGGCCTGCGCTGATCCTACTCGGGTGCCACATCCGCGAAATGGACAGCCGCAGACGCTGCGCCACCCCGACACCCGCCCCAAAGTTGGAGGCCACGTGATCCGGCGCTGTCAACCGACAGAGCATAAGACGTAAACCGGACTGGACCAGGCCTGCGTGCCATCCTCGAGTGTGACCCGTACGTAAAAGGGATTGTCCTCGCCCCGCTGCGGCCGAAGCGTCCGGTTCAGAGACACGGTTTTATGCGGATTTTCGTCCGGCAGACGGAAGAGACGGATACCACGCGGCAGAATGTCAGAGGCATCCAGAACAATGTCCTCATACCCGATGTCTGCCAGCGCGACCGTCTCACTGATCAGATCGGTACGGATATCGATGCTGCCAGACCTGCTGTCCTCCAGTGAAGCAATAAAGCCCGCCAGATTGCCCGTCGTCACGGACTGCCACGCCAGAGCCGATGCGCCTTTCTGCTCCAGGACCTTGTCCCGGTTAAAAAAATTGACCGGTGTCGCGGCGCGGATCCTGGCCGCGTCGAAACTGGCGGTACCGTCCCAGGGCACCGCGCGGAACCGCCCGCGGTACTCGGCTCCTTCCCACAATACGCCAATCCTGTCGCCCGGCGGCAGGTCTGCAAAGGGGCGAATGCACTCAAGATGCCTAAGCCCGTTGAAGATATCGATCCTGCGCACCGGTGAAGCGGCAGACACCTCCAGCCTCAGCTCCACATCCCCATCGGGCAGATGAACAATATCGCCCATCATCGCGCTGGTGCATGCTGCGTGCCGCGCATCCGCCACCAGCGCAGGATCGTCCAGATACAGCGTTGCGGGCTGATCAAAGGCCGCCGCCAGCTCCATACGGATCCGTCCGCTGGGCCCGCCGCTGGTCGCGTAATGATGCCGGCGGTTGATGCATTCGATAAGACCGCCCCGGGTCAGTTCGGGCATCAGAAAGCAGGTGAGCCCGCCCACTGCGCCAAACCAGCCCGCACCGGGATAACTGGCACCGGGCCGGCCCTTGTGGCCATCTGAATTGCCGATGATGCCAACGCGGTACCCGCTTTTGAATGCATCCTGCACGATCCATTCAAAGGTGCCCCACGCGGAATGCACCTCCACTGACTTTTCAAACCTGCCGTCATGGGCCAGCGTAATGTCAGCATACCGCCCGCCACAATGCGCGAAACAGATCACATCCCATTCGCCCTGATCGGCAAAAGCCTCAAACAATTCCGCCGCCGTGTGACAATCTGTACCCGCATCGCTCTGATCCTCGATCAGCGCATGGGATGACCGGCGCATTGTGCGCCCCTCCACAGGGAAAAACACGTTTCTGTCACCGCCAAGTGCCGTATTGCCCGACCACTCATACCCGGGCAGCGTTACAAACCGCCCCGGCTCGTCGAAATGCGCGGTCACAGCGTTCAGGTCTTTCCAGAAGGTGTCGGTCATCTGGAAATCGTTGCCCTGATGGGCGCAGGCATCCAGAAACGCCCGGTCCCGGCCAAAGGCAAAATAGTCCGCAGCGCTGTTTGTGCCCAGCGTCTCGTCCGACTGGCCGTGCAGATCGCCCCAGTAGCTGCGCAGCTCTGCAGATGCCACCACGCGGGCAGGATTGCACAGTGTCAGCAGTTGACCGTCTTGGGTACAGAGCCCGATTTCAAGCGGCCCCACCGCCTTTGCCACCAGCCCGGAGATTTCCGTTGCAAACTGACCGCTGGCGATGTCGATCACTGCAGGCAACCCGTCCAGAGGCTGATCCGGTTTTGCCACCAGTTTTGCATTGGCTTTGTCCGTCGGGTTGCCCCATCTGTCCTCTGCCTTGATCTTCAGGGTAAAGGGTTCGCCTACAACACAGGTCGACGGCACAACGGCAACCCATGTTTCTGGTGCGCCGGGTACAATCGAGATAGCGGGCTGTTCCGGCAGGGTCTGAAAATTATAGGTCGCAATCGGGTCAACCAGTACGCGGAATTCGAAGCGGCTTTCGCAAAACGTCTGCAGGCGCATGCCCGGACCACCATGGTCGGTAACGCCGAACCGGATGGTGATGGTGTCGCCTTCCTTCATGAACCCTTTGACCACTTTGACCTGCAGGGTCCTGTCCCAGGGGCGGATGTTCCCCTTGGGGTCAAACCGGGCCTGCAGCACCGCATTGTTCGAGGCGACAACCTCGGTGAAGCCTGCGGCAGACGGGTTGTCGAACTGCGGGTTGGTCTGGTCTGTGGCAAAGCGAAACGCCACACGCAGGCTGCCGCTGTCATCAATACCGAACCGTCCCGCGGTGTAGGTCAGCGTGAAACTCTGATAGCTGCCCGCCTCAAATGCGCCCGTTTTGTCCAGAACCGCAGTACCCAGCAGATCCGGCGCAATGGGGTTGCGCAATGCGCCGTTGTTGATCACAGGCGGGGTCATCTGCGGCAGAGTGTCGGACATGTGATTACCTTTCTGGCACGGGGCCGCTGTTGTCGGGCCTGTTGCGCCTGGCCGGGTTTCGCATTTTCCGGCAGGCGGGCTCAGTCGTCCATATTGCACTGACTGATAAATCTTGTTCGGCAGTAGGCGTCAAAACCCTCAGGGCCCCCTTCATAGCCAAATCCGCTGTCTTTCACGCCACCGAACGGTGCTTCGGCCAGCGCTGGCGAAAAATTGTTGATGCCGATCCATCCGGCTTCCAGATCATCGGCGATGTTGGTCGCTACATCCAGTGACCGCGTAAAAGCATAGGCCGCGAGCCCGTAGCTGAGCCCGTTGGCCCGTGCGACGGCCTCGTCATAGTCAGAAAACGGCACGACAGGCGCTATGGGCCCGAAAGGCTCCTGTGTCATGATCCGGCTGTCATGATCGAGATCCGTGACAACGGTCGGTGCCCAGAAATGCCCCCTGTTCCCGATGGCGTGCCCACCGGACAAAATCCGCGCGCCCCGGGCAGAAAGATCATCCATGATCTTTTCCATTCCCGCCACACCGCGCGCATTGGCCAGCGGCCCCATGGTCACACCATCGTCCATGCCGTTGCCGACCTTCAGCGCGGCAACCCTCTCCTGAAACCGGGCGAGGAACCTGTCGAAACCCTGCTCGTGCACATAGATACGGCTGACACCCAGACAGACCTGCCCGGCATTGCGATACTTGAACGCGGCGGTCATATCTGCAGCCTTTTCCGGATCAGCATCCGCAAAGACCAGAACAGGCGCGTGGCCGCCCAACTCCATCGTCGCAGGCTTCAGCATCTCACCGGCCAGTGCGCTGAGCTGCCGCCCCACCGCAACTGAGCCTGTCAGCGACACCTTGGCGATGACCGGTGACCTTATCAGATGTTCCGAGATCATCGCCGGATCGCCCATCACCATATTGAGCACACCATCCGGAACGCCCGCGTCCTGGCAGGCCCGCACGATACCCGCCGATACCGAAGGCGATTCCTCAGAGGGCTTGATGATCAGCGAACACCCCGCCCCCAGAGCCGCAGCAACCTTGCGCCCGAACATGACGCCAGGGAAATTCCAGGGCGCAAAGGCAGCAACCGGTCCGACCGGTTCCTTGATGGTTGTCTGACGAAACCCGCGGCCACGCTGGGGCAAAAGCCGTCCGTAGGTGCGGATTGCCTCTCCTGCACACCACTGGAAAACATCAACCGTCCGGTCCAGCTCTCCCATGGATTCTGCCAGCGGCTTGCCCTGTTCTCTGGTCATCAGAACGGCCAAATCCGACATACGCTCGGCAATCAGTGCAGCACACCGGTTGAGCACCTGCGCGCGCTCCCACGGCGATGTCCGCGACCAGACCCGAAACCCGGTGTCAGCTGCCGCAAGTGCCCGGTCGAGGTCATCCTTTGTGGCACAGGCCGCCTGGGCGACCGCCTCGCCCGTTGCCGGGTTGATCACAGCGATGGTTTCCCCGGCACTTCCGTTGCACCAGTCTCCGGCGATGAACAGTTTGCAGGTGTCCATGTTAAAAATCCCCGTTTTGCCTGCAGGGATCATCCGCAATCACCTGACGGTCCATTTATACATAGTAAAAACGATATCTGTACAGTTACTATATAGTAACTGACACATTCAGGATCACCGACATGCCCACGGCCACGATACTGCAACAGATCAACAACAGGCTTGATGCGCACAGAGCGCTGCATGGTCAGCAGGCCAAGTACCGGCAACTGTCTGAGGCGGTGCTGCAACTTGCTGAAGACAACATCCTGAAACCCGGCGACAGGCTGCCCACGGAATCAGAACTTGCCCGGTCCCTCCCCTTTTCGCTGGGGACAATCCAGAAAGCCCTGCGCAATCTTGCAGAACTGGGCGTGGTTGACCGGCGCGCGGGACGCGGGACAGTGATTGCCGCAAAATCCACAGAGATTTTTGATCTCTGGCAGTTTCGGTTTGTTGATCCCATGACCGACCGGGTGTTTCCGGCCTTCAGCCGCGTCACAGACCTCAGCCGGGTTGCGCCGGGCGACCCGTGGAGCCGGTTTCTGCCTGATGATCCGTGCTACGTCCGCATAGAAAGGGAAATTGATGTGGATGGGCGTTTTCGCGTTCTGAGCAGTTTTTACGTCCCGGACAGCCTGTGCACCGGGATGGGCGACCGCGCGCCGGCTGATCTGGAAGGCGTGCATCTGCATGCCGTGCTGCGCCGGGATTTCGGACTGTCCACCGGGTATCTGACAAACCGGATCACCTGTACAACAGTCCCGGATGCGGTCTGTCTGCGGCTTGGGCTGCCCTCTGCGGCGCGCGGGCTGCTGTGCCATATCCGTGGGTATTCGGCGCGGGACAAACCTTTGTGGTTTCACGAAATTCATGTTCCCGCAGATGCCGATCCGATGGAATTCCGTGAAGTCCGCCCCGCCCGTTGAAAAGTTGTTACCGGCCCATAACGGCAAACGGGGGGCTTTGCTGAGAGACGCTATGTCGAAATTAACTCCTTGCAGCGCTCACTGGCGCCATGAGACGCACCAGTGGTTCCGTCTGCGCCGCCACCGTTTCACAGAGCCTTTCCAGTGACATGCTGTCATCTTTGACGAAATCGATAAAGTTCTGATTGAGATTGTTGAACAGCAGCGCCCCGAGCGCCCTGCTGTCATGATGTTCGGCGATGTCCCCCCGGTGCTGGAGTTTTTCGACAAGGCCCGTCACCTGTGCTGCCAGCCGACGGTCAAGCGCGTTATAAAGCTGCCCGTTGCGCGTGCCCGGCGCTTCGATCGACAGGGCCATGGCCGTGCGCCACATCTCTTTGGACAGGTATTCGAGCGAATGATCATAGTAGCTGAAAACCAGTGCCAGAATGGCTCTGGCCGCGTCCCCGGGCGGGTCATGGACGATAAGGCTGCCTGCCTCCAGCACCTCTTCCACTTCCATCGCGACAACAGCGATCAGAATATCGCCCTTGGTCTGGTAATAATTATAGACTGTGCCGACTGATACTCCGGCTTCGCGGGCGATGTCCTCGATCCGGACAGACCGGTACTCGCTTGCGCGAAACATCCGCACCGCCGCCCCGAGAATGCGCCCTCTTCGGTCGGCCTTCTGTTTTTCGCGCAGTCCGGACATTTGATATCCCCGTTGGCCGATTTATGTCACAGCAAGTGTTGACTGAAATAATGAATGGGTTCAACTTTTTGCACAAGCCGCGCCACAGCGGCAGATTACCAACCAGCGGGAGACCAAAAATGAACCGACTTAAAACTGCCCTGACGGGTACCACAGTCCTGACACTTGCAGCGGGTGCTGCCATGGCAGAGGGCGAACTGAACGCGCTGGTCTGGTGCGATCACACGGATCCGGGCCTGATTGAGCCCTTTGAGCAGGCGTTCGGCGTCAAGGTGAACCTGCGCGAGTATGAGGGCACCGGAGCGGCACTGGCACTGCTGGAACAGTCCCGACCCGGCGACTGGGACGTTCTGGTGATTGACGGTATTGACGTGTTCCGCGCGGTTGATGCCGGTCTGCTTGCCCCCTTGCCCGACGAGGCACTGCCCACGGATGATTTCTTTCCACAGGTGGTGATGGCCGAAAACAACTCTGTAGACGGCGTGACGTATGCCGTGACCGAGAAGTTCGGCTATAACACGATCTCCTATAACGCAGACAAAGTTGATCCGGCGGACATGCAGAACCTGTCCGCTGTTTGGTCCGAGAAATACGACGGCCGGATCAGTATTTATGACTACTATCTGCCGGTGATGGGTCTTGCCGCGATTGCAAACGGTATCGATACAGCCGGTATTGATGGTGCCTCGCTCGCCGCCATTGGCAGCACGCTGGGTGAAATGCGCGCGCGCGCAGCCTCAGTTGCAGGTGTCGTCGCCGCACAGACTGCACTGGCCACAGGCGAGGTTGACATCGTCGTGGGCGGCGGCGAATGGCTGACCGCCGTTCTGGCCGAGGAACAGCCCGAACTGACCTGGACCATTCCTCAGGAAGGTGCCGTCCGCTGGGCACAGTCCATTGGTGTGCTGGAAAGCAGCGAAAACAAGGATATGGCCGTTGAATTCGTCAAGTACATTACCAGCCCGGAAGGCCAGGCACGCCTCGCGACATCGTCGTGTTTCTGGGGCATGCCCGCCAATGCAAAGGCCGGCGAGTTTCTGACAGATGCGCAGAAAAACACGCTGCGCTGGGATGAACAGCCGGACTATCTGGCGCGGACACAGCTCTATCCGGCGCCGGACACTGATCTCGATATCGAGATGCAGGACCTCTGGCTCGACACACTGCAGCAGTGAGCACAGGCCATCAGCGCCTGAAAGGGCCGGGCTTTGTAACACCGGCCCTGATCTGGACGTTTGCTTTCTTTGTCGTGCCCTTTCTGGTGATGGGCACGATGAGCCTTGCAACGCTGGAGGGCCGCACCCTGGTGTGGGGGCTCTCGCTGGCCAATTATGCTGAATTGACGGAAAAGGCCTATCTTTGGCGGGCCATCATGGTGTCGCTGGAAATCACACTGACGGTCACTGTGGTCTCGGTTATTCTGGCTTATCCGCTGGCCTGGATCATCGCCTACCGAATTCCGCCACGCTGGCAGCGGCTTGCACTGCTACTGGCGATTTTGCCCTTCTGGACGTCCTACGTCGTGCGCTCCTATGCCTGGCTTCTGGTGCTCGCCCGTGAGGGGGTGGTCAATCAGACACTCATCAGCATGGGGCTGATCTCCGAGCCGATAACGCTCGCAAACACCCGTTTCGCCACGGTGACGGGTTTTGTGCATTTCTTTGTGATGCTGCTGACGCTAACGATTTATGCCAACCTGGTGCAGCTGTCACCGAACTACCGCAGGGCAGCCATGGATCTGGGCGCGTCCGCGTTCCAGACATTCCGCCATGTGGTTCTGCCACTGACCCTGCCGGGCATTGTCACAGGTGCGTTTCTGACCTTTGTGCTCTGCATCGGCGACTATGTGACGCCGCAGATCCTCGGCGGAAACACCGAACTGACGGTCCCGCAGGTCATCATGGTGCAACTGGGACGGCGCGCAGATTTCCCACTGGCCTCGGCCCTGGCCATCGTCCTGATGGCTATCGTGACACTGGTCTACATCCTGTCGGCCCGCTGGCTGAGGCTCGACCGGTTATGACACGCCTGCTTCCCTGGCTCTACCTGGCCGCGGCATTCCTGTTCATCTATCTGCCCGTCGCAGCACTTGTGCTCTTTTCCTTTCAGGACGGTGGTCTGCCGGTGCCGCCGTTCGAGGGGCCATCACTGCGATGGTATGCTGATATTCTGAGCGATGACGACGTGATGGCGGCTTTGACTAATTCGCTGATGGTCGCGGTGGCCTCTGCGGCGGTTGCCTGTGTGCTGGGGTTTCTGGCGGCCTATGGCCTCGCACGGCATGTCCTGCCCGGATCAGCCCTGATACGCGGGTTGCTGATCGCCCCCCTGACGGTCAGTTACCTGATTGTCGGGCTTGGGCTGCTCATTGTTATCCAGCGCACGGGGCTCGGGCTGTCGCTCTTTACCGCCGGGATCGGCCATGTGGTGATTAACCTGCCATTGTGTTTTGCCATCATCTACGCCTCGATGGGCGCGCAGCAACAAAATGCAGAACGGGCCGCGCGCGATCTTGGCGCTGACGAATTCCGGGTCATCACACTGGTGACGCTCCCCATGCTGGCCCCGGCGCTCGCCGCTGCCTTCTTTTTGTCGGTGACACTCAGCTGGGACGAATTCATCATCTCTTTTCTGCTCACACGGTTCGACGTCACCCTGCCGGTCGAGATCTGGTCCATGCTGCGATCCGGCCTTTCGCCGCGCCTCAATGCCATCGGCAGCCTGGTTTTTCTGATCTCTGTCACCGCGGTGCTGGTGCTTGAAATATTTGTTTTCCGAAAGCGACGCCCATGACTGCGCCCGTCACGCTCACCTCTCTCAATCACTGGTTTGGTGACTATCACGCTCTGCGTGATATCACTCTCGACACTGATGCGGGCGAATACGTCACGCTGCTGGGCCCGTCCGGGTGCGGAAAAACCACTCTGTTGTCCGTTCTGGGTGGTTTTATCGAACCGACAGACGGCACCGTGCGCATCGGCGGGCGCGATATGACACGGGTCCCCCCTGCGCGCCGACCGACCACAACGATGTTCCAGGATTATGCGCTTTTCCCGCATATGTCCTTGCGGGACAACACCGCATTCGGGCTCCGGATGGCAGGCGTGGCCCTTGCAGAACGTCATGCACGCGCACACGAGATGCTGGAGCTTGTCGGGCTCTCTCACGCCGCCGCGTCCCGGCCGCATGAGTTGTCCGGCGGTCAACGCCAGCGCGTGGCCCTGGCGCGGGCACTGGCGGTCAGGCCCGATGTTCTGCTGCTGGACGAGCCCCTGGGCGCGCTGGATCTGAAGCTGCGCCGGTCAATGCAGGACGAACTGAAATCGATCCAGCGCAGCATCGGCACAACTTTTGTTCATGTCACCCACGACCAGGAAGAGGCGATGGCCATCGCAGACCGTATCGTTGTGATGAATGCCGGCCGGATCGAGGATGCGGGCACGCCTGCACGGATTTACCGGCAACCCTCGACCCTCTTTGCCGCTGATTTCATGGGCGATATGAACCATATCCCCGCGCAGGTCTCAGACGGCATTGCCACGACGGCATTCGGCAAACTGCGGGCGCCGAATGTGCCCGATGGTGCCGCGGTTCTGTGTATCCGACCCGAAGCGCTGGGCATTTCAGGCGATCTGGATATCGGCGCAGCAACGGTGACAGATACCTCATTTTTTGGCACATACGTGCGGGCGCATCTGAGACTGGAGACAGCCCCCGATCTGAAGGTGACAGCGCATCTGCCGCCTGAAAACCCGCCCGGGCCCGGGGCACAGGTGCAGATGTTCGCCACAACCGGTGCGGTCAGCATCTTTGCAAAAGGAGACTAGCAGCATGGACCGCGTCAGACCCGAGGACTGGTACCGACTGGAGCGCAAGACCGATGATGTGACGCTTATTGCAGAGCCATGGATACAGGAGTTTTACCGCTGCAACATCTGGCACGTGCGCGGGCGCGAACGGGACATGCTGGTCGACAGCGGTATGGGCGTCGTCTCTTTGACCGACTGGGTGCCGCTGGTGACCGAACGCGCACTGACCGCCGTGGCAAGCCATACTCATTTCGATCACATCGGGTGTCATCATGAGTTTGACGACCGCTGCGTGCACCGTCTTGAGGCAGATATCATGGCCAATCCGACACGCATCGCCACGCTCGCCGATCCCTATGTCACGGACGATATTTTTGACCGGCTTCCACCGCTGCCCTACACCTCGATCGACTATGCGGTGAAGGCAGCACCGGCAACGCGTCTGCTCGAGGATGGCGATATTGTCGATCTTGGCGACCGGCATTTTGAGATCATACATACGCCCGGCCATTCGCCGGGCGGCATCGCGCTGTGGGAGGCGTCAACGGCCACGCTCTTTTCGGGCGACATCGTCTATGACGGTCCGCTGATCGAAGACACCTGGCATGCGAATGCGCGCGACTATTTCCGCTCGATGGTGCGGCTGCTGGATCTGCCCGTGCGTGTTGTGCACGGCGGCCACTTTCCCAGCTACGGCCAGGATAGGCACCGGGAGATCATCCGCGCCTGGCTGGACGGTAAGGAGAAAGCCTGAGAGAGCGGGAAACATCCCGCCCCCTCAGGCACTTATCACACAAAGCTTACGCCGTTCTCTGCCATAGGCAGGCTGGAAACCCGCAGCGCGCTGGCGGCAGCGATCGCGTTTGCCAGTGCAGGTGCTGCGGGCGGCGTGCCCGGCTCTCCGACACCTGTTGGTGCTTCGGCAGAGGCAACGATATGCACATCAATCTGCGCAATGTCGCTGATCCGCAGGGGCTCGTAGTCCGGGAAGTTGTACTGATCTACAGCGCCATCTGTCAGCGTGATCTGGTCGCGCATAACATGCCCGATACCATAACCGATCCCACCTTCCATCTGCGCTTTGATCACGTCCGGGTTCACGGCCACACCACAATCCGCTGCGCAGGTGACTTTCTCAATCCGCACACCGTCATCGGCATTGCCTGATATCTCAACAACTTCGGCGACATAGGTGCCAAAGCTCTTGTGCACCGCAACACCCTGGGAGCGGCCTGCAGGCGCATTGCCCCAGCCCGATTTCTCTGCTGCCAGTTTCAGCACGCCAGCCATACGCTGCTGATCAGCCTCGCCGCCGTCAAGGTATTTCAGCCGGAATGCGACCGGATCCTGCCCGGCGGCATCAGCGGCCATGTCCATCATGACCTCCATCACATAGGCCGTGTGCGTGTGACCGACCGCGCGCCACCACAGAGTGCTGGTCGCTTTCTCTGTGTCGGTCAGACCGAAATGCGCGCCCGGGATAAGATAGGGCGTGTCTGCCGCGCCCTCGACCGAGCTGTGGTCCACACCGTCGCGCACGGAAAACCCTTCGAAGGCAGTGCCTTTCATAATCGACTGCCCTGCAATGCGATGCTCCCAGCCGACAATGCTACCGCTGTCATCCAGACCGACACGCACCTTATGCCCGAAGGCCGGGCGATAGTAGCCGCTGCGCAGGTCGTCTTCGCGCGACCAGACCAGTTTTACCGGCCGCGACCGGTCTGTCATGACAAAGGCAAGCGCGGCCTCCACCTGATAGTCAGCCGAAGGTGTCGCCCGGCGTCCGAATGACCCGCCCGCCAGCATCGTGTTGATCCGGATTTTTTCCATTGGCAGCTGGAATATTTCAGCCATCGCCATATGCGGTCCGGTGGGGAACTGGCAGCCGTCGTGCAACAGAATGCCGCCGTCTTCGGTGGCTTCAATCGTACAGTTCAGCGGCTCCATCGGTGCATGGGCGAGCAGCGGAAAATAGAACGTTTTCTCGACAACCGATGCCGCGCCATCAATGGCTGCAACCGTGGCTGCAGCATCCGATTTGTTGACGTTATAGACAGGTTCTGCATCAAGCGCTGCACGGATTTCCGCTTCGATCTGATCGGATCCACGTGTTTCCGCAGCCGAAACATCCCATGTCACGTCCAGCGCATCGCGCGCCTGCATGGCGGCCCATGTGTTTTCTGCATAAACCGCAACACCTGCCTGATTGGGCAGAACCGCTGCGTTGATGAACCCTTTGATCTCTTTCGAGGCGGCATCATCAAACCCGGTGGCCAGAGCCCCGCGCTGCTCGGGACGCGCGATCATCACAACCATCTGGTTGGGCAGATGAACGTCCATTGCATACATTGCAGTCCCGTTGCCTTTGATTTCGCTGTCCAGACGCCGCACATCCGGGTTACCGATCAGACGGAACGCGCCCGGGTCTTTGAGTGCGGGTTCCGCAGGCGGCTCCAGCCCGGAGGCCGCCGCGACGAAATCGCCCAGAGGCGCAGACTGCCCCGCGCCTGTAACGATACCATCGACGATATCCAGCGTCGCAGGGTCGGCATCCCACGCGGCCGCCGCCGCCCTGATCAGAACGTCACGGGCAGCAGCGCCCGCCTGACGGTACTGCAGGTAAGAGTTTGCCATCGCCGTTGACCCGCCGGTTCCCTGAAAGGGACCAAACAGCAGATTGTTGTAAACCTGTGGGTCAGAGGGCGCGAATTCATAGCCGATCTGATCCATCGTCAGACCGATTTCCTCGGCGATCAGCGTGCTGAGACCTGTCGCAGGTCCCTGCCCCTTTTCAATGTGCTTGACGATTGCCGTGACAGAGCCATCGGCCCCGATCCTGACAAACGGGTTCAGCATGGCGCCCTCGCCCCCGGCGGCCAGAACGCCGTCAGGGCGCAGTCCGACCATCAGAACAGCGCCGGTCGCAGCGGCGGCTTTGAGAAACCCGCGGCGGGATGTATTCACTGTCATATCAGGCCTCCAGAATTTCTGCAGCGCGCTGAATGCCGGCGCGGATGCGTTGATACGTGGCGCAGCGACAGGCGTTGCCGTACATGTAGCTGTCGATGTCTTCGGCCGATGGCTTTGGGTTTTCGCTCAGCAGTCCGACGGCTGACATGATCTGACCGGACTGACAGTATCCGCACTGCACCACGTCCAGCTCAACCCATGCCTGCTGGACCGCCGCACCGATTTTCGTGTCTGCCATCGCCTCGATTGTTGTAATCTCAGCACCCTCCACGTCTTCGATGTAGGTCTGGCAGGACCGCACCGGTTCCCCATCCAGGTGCACAGTGCAGGCACCGCAGGACGCGACACCACACCCGAATTTCGTGCCGGTCATTTTCAGTTCGTCGCGGATCACCCACAAAAGCGGCGTCCCCGGTTCGGCGTCCACCTCGTGCGACTTGCCGTTCAGTTTCAGTGAAATTGCCATGTTATACCTCCATGCTGCTCCTCAGTGACCTAGTCACCGGCAGGATCACTGCAAGTATAACGCGAAAAACAAATTGAGTCCTCGCCGGAGTTTTTCGCCATGACCGGTACCAGCGGTTTCCGGCCAAAGCGTCGCTCGTCAGAATTCAACGCCTTTCTGAGCCTTGACCCCGTCCCGGAACGGGTGGCGCAGCAGCGTCATTTCTGTGACCAGGTCGGCTGCCTCGATCAGCTCAGGTTTGGCGTTCCGACCCGTCAGACAGACATGCGTCATGTGGGGTTTTTCGTCCTGCAGAAAAGCAACGACTTCGTCGATGTCCAGATAGTCGTAGCGCAGCGCGATATTGATCTCATCCAGTAACACAAAACCAATCTCCGGATCGAGGATCTGCTCTCTGGCGATTTTCCAGCCGTTCTGAGCCGCAGCAATATCCCGTTCGCGGTCCTGCGTTTCCCAGGTAAAGCCCTCGCCCGAGACAAAAAACCGGCACTCATCGGCAAAACGGTCGCGCAGGAATGTCTTTTCACCTGTGTCCCAGTTGCCTTTGATGAACTGCACCACGGCGCAGGGAATTTCATGGGCAATGCAGCGCATTATCATGCCAAACCCGGAAGATGATTTTCCCTTGCCCGGACCAGTATGGACCATGATCAGGCCCTTCTCCTCGGTCTTAGTCTCCATCATTTTGTCACGCGCGGCTTTGATCTTGCGCATCTTTTCCGCGTGGCGTTCGTTCTCGTCGGTCATCGGGGCTCTCCGGTGGCGGGTTCTGGCCCGCACTAAACGCATTCCGCAAAGCGATGGTCAACCATTGACATCCCCCCCGCTGCCTGAACAATGCGTGCTTCGATGGTTGTTCCGGATTGCACCGGAACGCAAAAGGGAACGCGGTGAAATACCGTGGCTGCCCCCGCAACTGTAAGCGGAGAGCGTGCCTGCACCATGCCACTGGTCTGACCTGACCGGGAAGGCGCAGGACCGCATCGACCCGCAAGCCAGGAGACCTGCCATCGCGTAACGCAAATCAGCCCGGGCGGGGTGTCCCGGAGGAAAGAGAGAGATGATGTACCCAGCTGCCACGCCAGTGGAATGCCGCCCCTCGGGGGAGGCTTTCACATGACTGAAATCACCGAACTGCTTGTCTGCGTCAAATGCAAACGCGGTACCGAGGTGACCGGTGACGGTGAGCGACCCGGCACCCGCCTGATGGAAGAACTGCAGGCGCGGGGCATGCCCGAAGGCGTCGTGCTCAAGGCCGCCGAATGCCTGCAGAACTGCGATCACGGCTGTTCTGTTGCCCTGCGCGGCGGGCCCGCAAAATGGACCTATGTGTACGGAAATCTGCACGAGACGTCGCATCTGGACACGCTGCTGGAGGGCGCTGCCCTTTATCATGAGGCAGGTGATGGTCTGATCCCGTGGCGCACGCGCCCGGAACATTTCAAACGTAACTGTATCGCGCGCATTCCGCCGCTGGAGGACAACAATGGCTGATCTGGCAAAACTCCCTGTGACCGTCGTAACGGGCTTTCTGGGCTCGGGCAAAACCACACTGATCTCGAACCTCATCAAAAATCCCGGCGGCAAACGTCTGGCGGTTGTTGTCAACGAGTTCGGTGACGTGGGCGTGGACGGCGACATCCTCAAAAGTTGTGCTATTCCGGACTGCCCGGCAGAAAACATCATGGAGCTGGCGAACGGTTGCATCTGCTGCACAGTTGCCGATGATTTCATTCCGACGATCGAGGCGCTGATGGCGCTGGAGCCGCGTCCCGAACATATCATCATCGAAACCTCTGGTCTGGCCCTGCCGAAACCATTGCTCAAGGCGTTTGACTGGCCGGATATCCGCTCAAAGATCACCGTGGATGGGGTGATTGCGCTGGCCGACGCCGAAGCGGTCGCAGCGGGCCGGTTTGCAACAGATGTGGCCGCCGTCGATGCCCAGCGTCTGGCCGATGAAAGCATTGATCATGAAACGCCGCTGTCCGAGGTTTTCGAGGACCAGATTTCCTGCGCTGACATCATCCTGCTGACCAAGCCGGATCTGGCTGGTCCGGAGGGGGTCGCAAAGGCCCGCGCCGTGATCGAGGCGGAAAGCCCGCGTGCCATTCCGGTGGTCGAGGTCGCCGAAGGTGAAGTTGACCCGCGCATCATCCTCGGGCTGGAGGCCGCGGCAGAAGACGACATGGACGCGCGCCCGTCCCATCATGACGGCCACGATGATCACGAGCACGATGATTTTGACTCAGTCGTCGTGGACATCCCTGAGGTCACCGATCCTGCCGAACTGGTTGCCCGCATCGAAGATCTGGCGCGCAGCCAGAACGTGCTGCGGGTCAAGGGCTATGCCGCCGTTGCAGGCAAGCCGATGCGATTGCTGGTGCAGGCCGTGGGAGCCCGTGTGCGCCACCAGTATGACCAGCCCTGGGGTGACCGCCCCCGCACAGGCCGTCTGGTGGTGATCGGCGAGCATGACGATATCAGCATGGATGCGATCCGTGCGGTTCTGTCGCCCGCCCGTGAGGCTGCTGAGTAACGAGCTATGCATGTAGTCTTCCGCGAGAGCCATGGTCTGGAAGAGACAGAGACACCAACCGATCTGGGGCAGTCGCCTGCGGATCTGGTGGTGCTCAGCCTGTCTGATTCCGACCTCGGCGCACTCGCGGAAGCCTGGCATCGCGGCGGCGGGCCCGAGGGGCGCCTGCCGGGTCTGAGGCTCGCCAATATTGCCGCGCTCAAACACCCGCTGTCCGTCGATACCTATGTGGACCAGACGCTCAGCGGTGCAAAAGGTATTCTGATCCGGCTGATCGGCGGTGTGCCGTACTGGCCCTATGGTCTGCAGCAGATCGAGGCGCTGGCGCGGGACAAGGGCATCGCACTTGCCGTTCTGCCCGCAGACGGGCGCACCGATACCCGCCTGGATGATATCTCGACCCTGCCGGTTTCAACGCTGCGTCGCCTGCAGCACCTGTGCGATACAGGCGGCGTCGTTGCCTGGCAGGCAGCACTGGCGCAGATGGCGCTGGCCTCCGGTCTTTATGCGGGTCCCGTGCGCGGGGCGAAAACCCTGCCGGTCGTGGGCGGCTGGACACCCGAGCATGGTGTGGGCTGCCCTGTCCTCGCCGGTGGAACAGACAGGCCGCTGGTACTGGTAGTGTTCTACCGTTCCTATCTTGTGGCCGCTGATCTGGCCCCGGTGGAAGGGCTGTTTGCGGTCCTGCATGCCGAAGGGATGGAAGTCATGGGCCTCTTTGCCCCCTCTCTCAAAGCGCCGGGGGCCGCGGAATGGCTGGCGCGTCAGTGCGCGCATCTGAAACCCGCGGCCATCGTCAACGCCACCTCCTTTTCAGGCCAGGGCGCGCAGGGGCGTTCGCCGCTCGATGCCGCAGAAGTTCCCGTGTTTCAGGTTGCGCTGTCGACCTCGGGCGCACAGGCCTGGGAAGAGGCTGAACGCGGACTGTCACCGGCGGATCTGGCCATGCATGTGGTTCTGCCAGAAGTTGATGGCAGACTCTTTGCCGGGGTGGCCTCTTTCAAAGAGCCTCAGCCCCGTGACCCGCACCTTGAGTTCTCCCGCTTTGTGCACAAGGCCCACAAAGAACGCATCCGGGCAGTGGGAAAACGCGTTTCTGCCTGGATATCTCTTGCAGCAAAGCCCGCCGCCGAGCGCCGCGTCGGCATCGTTCTGTCCACCTACCCGGGCCGCGACTGGAACTTGGCGCATGCTGTAGGGCTGGATGCCATCGCATCCGCCAGCGCTGTCCTGGAAGATCTGCAAAAGGCCGGGTATGAGACAAGCGGTACCGTCTCGGCAGAAGATCTTGCTGAGGCCGCTCTGAACTGGTCTGAGGACGCCTATTCTGCTGCGCTCAGCGCCCTGCCCGAAAATCCGCGACAAGACCTGGAGGCGGCCTGGCCCGCCCCGGAAGCGCCACAGGCCCTGCGGGCGTTCAGACGGGGCAATGTAATTGTCGGACTGCAGCCCGAACGCGGCAATCCTGAAAATCGCGGCGATGAATACCACGACCTGTCGCGCGTTCCCTGCCACAGCTATGTCGCGTTTTATCTCTGGCTGCGCAGTCAAGTTGATGTGATCGTGCATATCGGTGCCCACGGGACACTGGAATGGCTGCCCGGTAAAGCCGTGGCCCTGTCCGGAGAATGCTGGCCCGAGGTTCTGACCGGCGGCACCCCGGTCATTTACCCGTTCATTGTCAATGACCCGGGCGAAGCAGCCCAGGCCAAAAGGCGTATCGGCGCCGTCACCCTGGGGCACATCCCCCCGCCAATGGCGCAGGCGCAGACACCGGGACGGCTGACGCGCCTCGAAGCGCTGCTGGATGAATTTTCCAACGCCGACGGTCTGGATCCGAAACGCCGCGACCGGTTGCAGGATGATATACGATCCGAAGCGCGCGCGTTGGGGGTCGAGGACGAACTGGGCCTTGCCACCGCCACCTGCGAGGCCGAGGCGATCACCCGGATCGACCGTTTTGTCTGCGATGTGAAAGACAGCCAGTTCGGAGACGGTCTGCACATCTGGGGCCGCGCGCCGGAAACCGAAACAACGTTCGACGCTGCCCCCTCTGCGCGCGCTGAACAGGCCGGATTACTTGCAGCACTGGATGGCAAAAGGATAGACGGCGGCCCGTCCGGCTCCCCCTGGCGCGGCCGTATGGATGTTCTGCCAACCGGACGCAACCTTTACACCGTCGACCAGCGCGCCGTCCCGACCCGCGCCGCCTCAGCCCAGGGCAAAAAGCTCGCGGATGAATTTGTGCGGCGGTATCTGCAGGATGAGGGCGACTGGCCCCGCGCACTGGTCGTTGATCTGTGGGGGTCTGCCACCATGCGCACAGCCGGTGAGGAATTCGCCATGGCGCTGGACCTGATGGGCATTCGTCCGGTCTGGGACAAAAACTCCGAACGGGTGTCGGGGATTGAAGTGATCCCCATCACCGAACTCGACCGGCCGAGAGTCGACGTCACGCTGCGTGTATCAGGCCTCTTTCGCGATGTTTTCCAGACACTCACGGCGCTCTATGCCCAGGCGGTCAGGGTGCTTTCGGAACGTGACGAGGCGGCGGACTGGAACCCCTATGTCGCCGCCGCCGGCGCACGGGTGTTTGGCCCTGCCCCGGGAAGTTTCGGGGTCGCAATGGGGTCGCAGATCGGTGACTATTCCGAAGACGCACGCGCCGCGGCAGGCAATGCATGGCTTGCTGCATCCTCCTGGGCGATTGATGGCGCCGCGATCACCCATGCGCCAGAAGCGCTGCGTGCACGCGTCGCCGGGGCATCGGCTTTTCTACATCTGCAGGACCTTCCTGAGACGGACATTCTGCTGGCCGAAGACTATGCAAGCCACGAGGCAGGATTTGCAGCCGCTCAGGGTGTCGCCGGTGGCAGCGCCAGGCTGTATCACATGGACGCCACGGATTTTGACAATCCGCGTACACGCAGCCTGACCGAAGAGGTCGCCCGCGTCGTTCACGGCCGCGCAACACAGCCCGCGTGGATCGCCGGGATGCAGCGCCACGGCTTTCGCGGTGCGGCTGAAATCGCGGCAACTCTGGAAAACATGGCGGCCTTTGCGCAGCTGGCCGATGTGGTGCCGGACCATCTGTTTGATCTCTACTATGACGCCACGCTGGGCGATCCGTCTGTCGCGGCCTTTCTGGGTGACGCAAATCCCGAAGCCTTCGCCGCTATGAAGGACCGGTTTGCCGCCCTGCACGCAGCAGGGCTCTGGAAGTCACGACGCAATTCCATCCTCGCCTCGCTTGAGGCTGCGGAATGAGTGCTGCCCCACGGATACGCGGATGGTGCCCCGGTGCCTACAGGCCAATGATGTCGGGCGACGGATTGGTCGTACGGGTCCGCCCGCGTTTGTCGCGCATCAGCCGCGATCAGGCGCTGGGTCTGTGTGATCTGGCGGCCCGGTTCGGCAACGGGGCAATTGACCTGACAAGCCGTGCAAACCTTCAGATACGCGGCGTGACCGAAAGCGATCATCTGACGCTGATCAATGCATTGGTGGCACTGGACCTGGTAGATGCAGACCCGGAAGCAGAACACCGCCGCAATATCGTCGTCACGCCAATGGCACCGGCAGGTGACCTGACGCGCGCGCTGTTCGACGTTCTGGTGGAACAGTTGCCCGGATTGCCGGAGTTACCCGACAAAGTGGGCTATGCCATCGACACCGGGCCCGCGCCTGTTCTGAGCACGGTATCAGCTGATTTCCGTTTCGAGACCGCGCCCGATGGCACAGCGATCCTGCGCGCGGATGGTGCCAGCAGCGGCATGTCAGTCACCGCCGCTGATGCCATGCAAAAGCTGCGCAGGCTTATCGACTGGTTCTGCGCAACCGGCGGCCCGGAGGCGGGGCGCATGTCGCGGCACCTGAAAAACACAGCTCTGCCCCGGGAATTCACCGGCAGCCTGCCCGCACCGGCAGGCAGGCCAATGGCGCCCGGTGCGGCTACGGACGGTCAGGTTTATGGTGCTACTTTCGGGCAGACGGATGCGGATGCACTCAGATCTCTGGTTGTTGACAGCAAAGCCACGGCGCTGCGTGTGACCCCCTGGCGGCTGCTGGTGCTCGAGAATGCCGAACCGGTTTCCGGATCAGATTTCATTGCCACGCCGGGCGATCCACTGTTGCGCGTTCATGCCTGCCCTGGCGCGCCGCGCTGCTCTCAGGCGCAGGTCGAAACCCGCAGCATCGCAAAACGGCTCGCGCACCAGCTGGTGCCGGGCACAAACCTGCATGTCTCGGGATGCGCCAAGGGCTGCGCCCACCCCCGGGCCGCCGATATCACTCTGGTCGGCAATGCAGCGCGCTTTGATCTTGTCAGAAAGGGTGCGGCATGGGATGAGCCTGCGCGCAAATCACTTTCTGCTACAGAGACACTAAAGGAAATGACCGGCTGATATGCCCTATGAATACGAAAAAAACGGCGCGGCAATCTATCTGGAAAGTTTTGCCACGATCCGGGCAGAAGCCGAGCTTGCGGGGTTTGAACCGGATGCCGAACAGGTTGTCGTGCGTATGATCCACGCCGCCGGTATGGTCGGTCTTGAAAAGCATGTGAAGGTCACTGACGGCATGGTGGCCGCCGCGCGGACCGCACTGGAAAATGGCGCGCCGGTGTTCTGCGACGCCTATATGGTCAGCGAGGGTGTCACCCCCAAACGCCTGCCCGCAGACAATGACGTCATCTGCACGCTGCGCGACCCGCGGGTTCCGGATATGGCCGCACAGATGGGCACCACCCGGTCTGCGGCAGCGCTGGAACTGTGGCGCGAGCGGCTGGACGGGGCTGTCGTTGCGATCGGCAATGCGCCCACCGCGCTGTTCCACCTGCTGGAAATGCTCGAGGATCCGGCCTGTCCGCGTCCGGCTGCAATCATCGGCTGCCCTGTCGGGTTCGTCGGCGCGCGCGAAAGCAAAGACGCCCTGTGGGACGCACAGCCCGTTCCCTGCATCATCGTGGAAGGCCGCCTTGGCGGCAGCGCAATCACCGTCGCCGCAATCAATGCCATCGCGAGCCGCACGGAATGACCGGGACGCTTTATGGTGTGGGTCTGGGCCCGGGTGATCCGGACCTGATGAGTGTCCGGGCCGACCGGCTTGTCCGGCAGACCCGCCACATCGCCTGGTTCTGCAAGGCAGGCCGCAAGGGCCGCGCACGCAGTATCGTGGAAGGTATGTTCCGGGAGGATGCAGAGACCTTTGCGATGGAATATCCAGTGACGACGGAAATTCCCCTGACGGATCCGCGTTACAATGAAATTCTGTCCGCGTTTTACGCCGAAAGCTGCGCGCATCTGGAGAAAGCCGTGGCCAGCGGTGAGGATATGGTGGTGCTGTGCGAGGGGGATCCGTTTTTTTACGGCTCATTCATGCATGCGTACACGCGCCTGAAAGACCGGATCCCGGTACAGGTTGTACCCGCGATTACGGGGATGTCCGCGGCGTGGACGGCCTCAGGTGCGCCGATCACCTGGGGCGATGATATTCTGTCCACGGTGATGGGCACACTGGATGAAACCACACTTTGCGATGCTATGGCGCGTGCCGATGCGCTGGTGGTTATGAAGATCGGCCGCAACCTGCCCAAAGTGCGCCGGGCTCTTGCAGCGGCGGGCAAGGCAGACAAGGCGGTCCTTGTTCAATATGCGAGCATGCAGGGTCAGACGGTCTGCCCCCTTTCAGAATACGACGGTGAAACCCTTCCCTATTTCTCCATCATCGTCGTGCACGGCCAGGGGCGGCGACCATGACCGGACAGGTTGTCATTGCAGGGCTGGGCCCCGGTGCCGGCGACATGATCACGCCACAGGTCGCACAGGCCGTAGAGCAGGCCACCGATGTCGTGGGTTACATTCCCTATGTCCGGCGCATCGCGCCGCGCCACGGTCTGACGCTGCACGAAAGTGACAACCGGGTCGAACTGGACCGTGCGCGCCATGCGCTGGAGATGGCGTTGCAGGGCAAAAGGGTCGTTGTCGTCAGCTCCGGTGATCCGGGTGTCTTTGCCATGGCTTCTGCCGTTTTTGAGGCGCTCGAAGCGGGCCCGCCCGAATGGCTGGATCTCGATATTCAGGTCCTGCCCGGCATCACAGCAATGCTGGCGGCGGCAGCAGCAGCCGGCGCTCCGCTGGGACATGATTTCTGCGCGATCAATCTCAGCGACAATCTCAAGCCCTGGGCATTGATTGAAAAGCGGCTGCGTCTGGCCGTCGAAGGGGATTTTGCCATGGGGTTCTACAATCCCCGCTCAAAGTCACGGCCTGAAGGATTTGCGCGCGTTCTGGACGTCATGACAGAGACCTGCGAGCCGGAACGCATCATTCTCTTTGCACGCGCCGTCAGCACGCCGGAACAGGTGCTTCGTGTTGTCCGCCTGGCTGATGCGAGACCGGAGATGGCCGATATGCGTACCGTTGTCCTCGTGGGATCATCGCTCACACGTCTGATCGAAAGGCCCGGCGCGCCGATTGTCTACACCCCAAGGTCGGCACCGGTATGAGCCAGCCAGTCCAGAACCGCATCCGCTGTCGTGACCTCGTGCCTGTCCGGCACCGATGGGCGGTCAATCATGATCACCGGCAAACCCAATCGGCGCGCAGCGGCGATTTTCGCATAAGCCCCTGTTCCACCGGAGTTTTTGGAAACAATAATATCGATGTGATGGGCCTGCATCAGCGCTGTGTCTTCCGCCTCGGCAAACGGGCCGCGCGACACGATGACTTCTGCGTCGGGAAAGGGCAACGCGCCCACCGGTGGGTCCACCAGACGCAGCAGATAGAAATGCTGTGGGTTCGGGGCAAAGTCTGCCAGATGCATACGGCCGACCGCCAGCATGATCCGCGCCATGGGCCTGTCCAGCGCCGCAACAGCACCGGCAATACTGTCCACATGCGTCCAGCGGTCACCGGGCTGCGGCGTCCATGCAGGCCGCGTCAGCGCGACCAGCGGCACCCCCGTTTCAGCAGCGGCGAGACAGGCATTCCGGCTCATCTGCGCGGCAAAAGGGTGTGTTGCATCCACAAGGTGGCTGATCTGATGGTCGCGCAGAAACCCGGCCAGCCCCTCCGCACCGCCAAACCCGCCCGTACGCATGGGCAGTGGCTGGCGGAGGGGCCGGTCCACGCGTCCGGCAAGCGAATAAACCCCAGACAATCCGGCTTCGGCGACGGTTCTGGCCAGGGCCGTTGCCTCGGAAGTTCCGCCAAGGATCAGCAGGTTGGGTCTCATGTCTGAGTTTCCGTGGATTACAATCATCGGGCTGGGCGAGGATGGACCGGATGGTCTGACACCTGCAAGCCTCGCCGCACTCCAGAAGGCCGAAACCATCATGGGCCCGCCGCGGCACCTGGCACTTTTGCCCGAAACCGGCGTTGAACGTATCAGCTGGCCTGTTCCCTTTGCCGACGGTCTCGAAACGCTTGCGGGTTTTGCGGGCAGACAGGTTGCTGTGCTGGCCTCTGGCGATCCGTTCTGGTTTGGCGCGGGCACCGTGATCACCCGCCGCTTTGGAACTGGTGCTGTCAGAACCTTTCCGGCGCCATCAACCTTTGCCCGCGCGGCGGCCCTGATGGGTTGGGGACTGGAGAAAACGGTATGCCTCGGCCTGCACGCGGCGCCTTTGCAACGTCTGCGCCCGCAGCTTGCCTCCGGCGCACAGCTTCTCGTGTTGCTGCGCGACGGCGATGCTGTCTGTGCTCTGGGACAGTATCTCGAGGACGTCGGGTTCGGCAGCTCGCAGCTCACCGTGATGGAGGCACTGGGCGGCAAGTCTGAGCGTGTCACCAGGACAAACCCGTCCGGTGCTGCGACCGGCACCTGGGCCCACCCTGTCTGTGTTGCGATTACGGCTGCTGGCGCGGGGCCTGCATTGCCCGCCACAGCAGGGTTACCGGATGATCTGTTTCAGAGCGACGGCGTTATGACCAAGCGGGCGGTTCGCGCAATGACGCTGTCGGCGCTGGCGCCCTGTGCGGGCGAGCGGCTCTGGGACATAGGCGGCGGATCCGGGTCTGTGTCAGTCGAGTGGCTGCTGGCGCATCCTGCCTGCCAGGCCATCGCAATAGAGCCGCGCGAAGACCGTATCGGCTTTATCCGCGCCAACGCCCGAACGCTCGGAGTGGACAGGCTGGAGATTGTCACCGGCAACGCCCCCGACGCGCTGGATGGCTTGCCCGCACCCGATGCTGTTTTTGTCGGCGGCGGGCTGAGTACCGATCTGATCGAATATCTGAAAAATACGCTGCCACCCGGCACGCGTGTTGTCGCCAACGCCGTAACGATCGAGGCAGAAGCGCTGCTGGCCGGGCTGCACACAGAAAAGGGCGGTGAACTGTTGCGCCTGGATTTTTCGGTTGCCCGCCCGCTGGGCAGCAAACGCAGCTGGGACGCTGCCTATCCGATCGTACAATGGAGCGGGACGCTGTGATTGTTGCAGGCTTTGGATTTCGCAGCAGGGCAACCGTGCAGAGCCTGCAAGGCGCGTTGAGCGCAGCGCAGGTGGGTACACCCCTGAAACCAGACGCCGCCGCGACCATCAGAGACAAGGCCGAAGCCCCTGTTTTCCTGAGATTTGCCGCCGATCAGAACCTGCGCCCCGTTGCTATTGACGACGCCGATCTGCAAAGGCAACAGACAACAACACAATCGGCCGCATCACTGGCCGCGCGCGAAACCGGTTCGATGGCAGAAGCAGCCGCTCTTGCCGCCGCCGGACCAGGCGCGCGTCTGATCGCCCCAAGGGTCGTTTCGGACGACGGTATGGCCACCTGCGCACTGGCACAAGGAGAGACCACATGACCGTGCATTTTGTCGGTGCCGGACCAGGGGCCGCGGACCTTCTGACCCTGCGCGGGCGCGATATCATTGCCGCCGCGCCGGTGTGCCTTTACGCGGGATCTCTTGTGCCCGAGGCCGTGCTGGCGCACTGCCCGGCGGGCGCGCATATCGTCAACACGGCACCGATGGATCTGGACGCCATCATGACCGAAATCGAAGCAGCCCACGCCCAGGGCAAAGACGTAGCGCGTCTGCATTCGGGCGATCTGTCGGTCTGGTCGGCCATGGGTGAACAGATCCGTCGCCTGAAAGCGCTGGAAATTCCCTATACAGTCACGCCGGGTGTGCCCTCTTTTGCTGCAGCAGCCGCCAGCCTTGGCCAGGAACTGACCCTCCCGGGCCTGTCTCAATCGGTTGTACTGACCCGAACGCAAGGCCGGGCTTCTGCCATGCCGGACGGCGAAACACTGGCGGGCTTTGGCGCAACGGGCGCAACGCTTGCCCTGCACCTGTCGATTGGCAACCTGGCACGTGTGGTGTCCGAACTGACACCGCATTACGGCGCGGACTGCCCTGTTGCCGTGGTCTTCCGCGCGACGTGGCCTGACGAGCGCATTATCCGGGCAACGCTTGCAACGATTGAAGCACAGATGGACGCCTCGGTGACGCGCACGGCGATCATTTTCGCAGGGCCCTCCGTGTCCGGCGAAGGATTCGACAACAGCCGCCTGTACGCGGCCGACTATGACCGGCGGTACAGGCCACAAACGGCCGAAAGCCCCTGGTCAGAATGGAAACATGGCGATGACTGATACCCCCGGCGGCATTCTGATCTCTGCCCCCTCTTCGGGCACCGGAAAAACAACGGTGATGCTGGGCCTGCTGCGGGCGCTGCGTGACAGCGGACTGCGCGTACAACCCTACAAATCCGGCCCCGACTACATTGACCCCGCCTTTCACAGGGCCGCCTCCGGGCGGGCCTCTTTCAATATCGATACCTGGGCGATGCACGATGATCTGCTGAACGGCATCGCGGGCCAGATGTCGGATGCTGATATCTGCGTGGCCGAAGGATCCATGGGTCTTTATGATGGCGTTGCGACGCGGGGCCAGACCGGTTTCGGCTCCAGCGCGGAGACCGCCCTGCGCATGGGCTGGCCTGTTGTTCTGGTAATCGACGTCGGGGGTCAGGCACAGTCTGCCGCCGCGACGGCACTGGGTTTCCGGGCCTATGCACCTGATCTGCCCTTTGCCGGGGTGATCCTGAACCGGGTGGCCAGCCCCCGTCATGAACGCCTCGCGCGTCTGGGCATGGATCAGGCCGGCATCCGGGTTCTGGGGGTGTTGCCACGCCGGGGAGATCTGACCCTGCCAGAACGGCACCTTGGATTGATCCAGGCGGTCGAGCACCCCGATCTGGAGAAAGCCATCGCGGGCTATTCAGATTTTCTGACGGAGCATGTTGATATTGCGGCCATTCGTGACGCGGCAGCCAGCAACGGCGTGCCCAAATCCGGGCATCTGCCGGCACCACCTGCACAGCGTATCGCACTCGCAAAAGATGCAGCCTTTTCATTTGCATATCCGCATCTGGTAAAAGGCTGGCGGGATGCAGGTGCTGAAATCCTGCCTTTTTCCCCACTGGGCAACCAGGCTCCCGCAGCGGATGCAGACATCGTCTGGCTTCCCGGCGGATATCCGGAACTGCACGCAGGCAACATTGCATCAGCTGAGACATTCCTGAGCGGGCTGCGAAAACACGCCGAAACCCGCCCGGTGCATGGGGAGTGCGGTGGCTATATGGCGCTGGGAACAGCGCTCATCGACAAGGACGGCACGCGGCATCAGATGGCCGGACTGCTGGGCCTTGTGACATCCTATGAAAAACGCAAATTCCATCTGGGGTACCGGCGCGCCGTTCTGCAATCAGCACTGCCCGGGTATGAGGCCGGTCAGGCACTGCGCGGCCACGAGTTCCACTATTCCAGTATCCTGGACCAGCCCGACAGCCCGCTGGCAGATGTATTTGACGCGGACGGAAACCCTGTACCCGAGACCGGATCCCGCCGGGGCAACGTCACCGGCACATTCTTTCACCTGATCACGCCAGAGGCCCCATGAGTGGTTTTGTATCCTTTGTGGGCTCCGGACCCGGTGATCCCGAACTGCTGACACTCAAGGCCGTGGACCGCCTGAAACGCGCTGATGCCGTGCTCTTTGATGACCTGTCAGCGGGGCCGATCCTGACCCATGCCCGCGCGGGCGCGGACCTTGTCGGCGTTGGGAAACGCGCAGGCCGACCTTCGCCCAGACAGGACCATGTGAGCCGGCTGCTCGTGGATTATGCGCGCGAAGGCGGGCGAATCGTGCGCCTCAAATCCGGCGACAGCGGTCTCTTTGGCCGTCTGGAAGAAGAGCTGGTTGCCCTGCGGGATGCAGGTATCAAATACGAGATCATTCCGGGCGTTCCGTCCGCCGTTGCAGCCGCTGCGGCCTGCGGCATCCCCCTGACCCGGCGCCTGACGTCGAGGCGTGTTCAGTTTGTCACCGGGCATGACGCGACAGGTGCCCTGCCCGAAGATCTGGATCTTTCGGCACTGGCCGATCCAACGGCCTGCACTGTTGTTTTTATGGGCAAAAGAACCTTTCCGGCGCTCTGTGCTGCCCTTGTTAAACGGGGGTTACCGGAAACGACACCTGCCATTCTGGCCGAGGCCGTGGGCACGCCGGAGCAGACCATTACCCGTAGCACGGTCACCGGTCTTGCGACGCAGCTTTCCGGTGAAATCGGCCTGAAACCCGCGTTGATCCTCTACGGTCCGCTGGCAGCACTCTAAGGCCGCTCCAGCGACATCTGACGTCGCCTTTGGTCTTGTGCGACCAGGCGCACCTGTTATGGTTAAAAGTGCTTTCGGTGCTGCAGCATGCAGCTGAAAAGGGAACAGGGTGAAATGCCCGGACTGCCCCCGCAACTGTAAGCGGTAAGCGCAATGGAAGACCACTGGCCCGCAGGGCTGGGAAGGCCGGCGCGCAGCAAACCGCGAGTCAGGAGACCTGCCGAAAGAGAGATCAACGCCGGTGCGCCCGGTAACATGCTGCCGGAGGGGCAGCGCTTAGAAAGGAATAACCCATGCATATCGAACCCGGTGTTGTCGACAGCGCAAAAATGGCCCTCGCCTATACCACTGCCGCAGGTGCCGCCGCATACAGCGCGAAACTGGCGATCGAGGATCTTGGCCGCAGCAACGCCGTTTCATTCGCCGCGCGGGCCGCAATGGCGACGATCGGCGTTTTCATCTTTTTCGAGGTTCTGCCGCACTTTCCGGTGGGCGTCTCTGAGGTTCACTTCATTCTGGGTACAACGCTCTTTCTGCTGATGGGTGCCGCTCCCGCCGCAATTGGCCTGGCAGTGGGTCTGTTGATCCAGGGCACCTTCTTTGCCCCAACCGATCTGCCGATGTACTTTGTCAACGTAACGACACTTCTGGTGCCGCTTCTGGCGATCACTGCACTGTCGCGACGCCTGCTGCCGCAGGAACGCGCCTATGTCGATCTCAGCTACAGCCACGTGCTGAAACTGTCAGCCATGTATCAGGGCGGTGTTGTCGCATGGGTCGCCTTCTGGGTGCTTTACGGACAGGGCGTCACGGTTGAAGCATTCTCCTCCATCGGTACATTTGCCGCGGCCTACGCAATCGTGCTGCTGATCGAGCCTGTTGCCGACCTGGCAGCGCTGGCCGGTGCAAAAGCAATGCGCGGCGCGACAGCGGCCGGGCTCTTCACGCAGCGTCTTTACAACGCAGCCTGAACGTAAAAACAGACCCGGTACCTGAGAGGGTGCCGGGTCTTTTTGTGTCCGGAGTGTCGCGATGATCAGGGAACTTTGGCTAGTCGGCATTGGAACCGGGTCGCCGGTACATCTGACGCTGGAAGGCCGCGACGCTTTGCGGAATGCCGCGGCGATCCTGCTGCCGCGCAAAGGACCGGGCAAAGACGATCTGGCGACACTGCGGTCTGATCTGCTGAAATCCGTCGGGTCCGGGGCCAGGGTCCTTCCCTTTGACATGCCGGTGCGCGACGAAACCCTGCCCTATATAGAGCGGGTCGAACGCTGGCATGACGAGATTGCGCAGCGGTGGCAGCAGACACTTGCCAAGGCCGGGGAAACAGGGCCTGTGGCACTGATGGTCTGGGGCGATCCGGGGCTTTATGACAGCACACTGCGGATTGCAGAGCGGCTGGACCCTGCACCTGACATCCGGGTCGTGCCGGGTATCACAGCGCTTCAGGCGCTGACTTCGGCCCATGCGGTGCCCTTTAACACGATTGACGGCACGGTTTGCATCACCACCGGTCAGCAGCTGCGCGAAAACGGCCTGCCACCGCATGCGACGTCGGTTTTTGTGATGCTGGATGGTCAGTGCAGCTTCCGTTCCGCCGCGACAGATCACTGCTATATCTGGTGGGGTGCGTTTCTCGGCATGCCGGAACAGGTCATCCTCAAAGGCCCCGTTCAGGACATCGCCGGTCAGATTGCAGAACGCCGAGCGACAGAGCGTGCGCGCCACGGCTGGATCATGGATACCTATCTGCTGCGGCCAATGGGCTGATCCGTCAGGCGTCGAGAAAATCCAGCACCAGCGCGTTAAACAGCTCTGGCTTTTCCAGATGCACGGCATGTGCACAGCCCGGCACCACAGCCAGCTGCGCGCCCGCCGTGTCCTGCCAGAGCTGTTCGACCTGTGGCCACTGGTACGTCCTGTCGCCATCGCCCCAGAGCACCAGCGTCGCGGCGGCGATATCAGGCAGCCAGTCCACACCGCTCCAGGCATCCATCGCGGTGAGCCCCCCCTCGAAAGCAGCAAGACCCGTCTGTTCTGCTATGGCCGCGCACCCGGGGTATCCGGGCGCATCCGTTCCATCCTGAAACCACGTCGCGGAGATACGCCGCGCACTTGCAAGAACGCCGTCACGGGCGGCGCGGGCCTTGCTCTCAGCGATGGTTTCAAAACGACCGGGCAACCGGCCACGCGGGCCGGTGCCATAGAGCACAAGACGGCGCACCCGATCCGGCACCTGGTGGATCATCTGCTGAACGATCATACCGCCCATGGAATGGCCCAACAGATCAAATCGCCCGATCCCGCGGGCATCGAGCTGACGGATCACATCGTCCGCAAAGCCTCTGATACTGGCCACAGCTGCCTCGGCATTGCGCGCCCCAAATCCGGGCAGGTCCAGCGCGATCACATCGCGCCCCCGGCTGAAGGCTTCGGTCTGGTGCTGCCACTGGGCGCTTCCCCCCATAAAGCCATGCACCAGAACCAGTGGGATCATTTACGCTGGCCCTGCACAATCCGGTCAAGGATCATCGCACAGAAGAGGATAGAGAACCCGGCCAGGATACCCTGCCCCACGTTAGCATATTGCAGCGCCTCAAGAACGTCCTCGCCCAGCCCCTTGGCCCCGATCAGCGAGGCAACAACAACCATAGCCAGTGAAAGCATGATCGTCTGGTTGATCCCGGCGCGGATAGACGGTGCCGCCAATGGCAGATCAACCTTGGTCAGAAGGTACCATTTGTTGGCCCCAAAGCTGATTGCCGCCTCGCGCACACTTTCAGGTACCCCGCGCAGCCCCAGCACGGTCAGCCGGACGACAGGTGTGCCGCCAAAGATCATGGTAACCACAACAGCAGCCGGTTTGCCGACGCCGAAAAAGGCGATAACGGGCACCATGAAGACAAAGGCCGGCATGGTCTGCATGAAGTCCATAATCGGCTGGATAAAGGAATAGAACCTCGGGCGCCGCGCCGCGAACATGCCCAGCGGAATGCCGATGGCAATCGACAGACAGGCCGCTGTGCCCAGCAAGGCAAGTGTTGTCATCGCAGCTTCCCAAAAGCCCAGAAGGCCCATGTAGGACAAAAACGCGCCCGAATAGATGGCCGTACGGATACCTGCCGTCAGCCAGGTCAGCAGCACGATCAGACTGGCGATCACGATCCAGGGGGTCTGAACCAGAATAACCTCCAGCGCGTCCAGCAGCGTGCGAATACCAAGGGTCAGAATGTCAAAGAATGCCTCGCTGTTGCGCACACACCAGGCGATGAAATCCTCGACCCACTGAATACCTGTCAGACGGATATTCGGGTCGGTGGGAAATTCGCTGAGCAATGAAAACCGCCCCGGAAAACTGTAGTGGATCATCGCGGCTGTTACGATCAGCGCCATGAAAATCGCGCTGAAGACGATCTCCTGCACAGGCATTGCAGACCGTACCGTGCGGTCAGACAGCCACTCGGAAAACCGTCCTTCCAGCGCCCAGTTTGCCACAACCGCCTGAACGGCCTTGGCGATCAGCAGGATGGCAAGACCTGTGAGCGCGATGCCTGGCCCGTCAGCAGCCATAGCCTCGGCCTCGGCACGGATACCGCCGATGTTCGCCTCCAGCGACTCGACGGTCCTGCGATACACGTCAATCTTGTCGGAATTTGCCTCGATTGCCGCTTCCAGCTGCCTGCGGCGCAGATCCAGCGTCCCTTCGATCGAAGCGATGCGTTCCATCGCATCCGCTGCCAGATCGCCAAAGAGACCCCGGGCCATCTGAACAAAGGCCAGGGTTTCAAGGATCAGAAACGGCAGCGCCCAGGTCCACAGGCCCCGCGCCCCAAACCACACGGGGCCAAAAATGCCTGCCATCAGGTTGAACGTGGCGGTAAACCGTGACGATTCACCGATCCTGTCAAAGTTGCTGATGTAATAGTCAGGGCTGGTTCTGACGAATGTGCGGATGTTCTCGCGCCGCTCTTCGGCATAGGCCAGTGCCGCTTCGCTTTCTGTGTCTTCCAGGGGGTTTACGCCATGCGGGTTCACATCAGAGGTGCTCATGATACTTCGGTCCCTTCGATCACTGTGCGGAGCAGATCGGCACGGGTTATGACGCCGACATCTTTGTCGCCCTCTTCCACAAGAATGGCGCTGCTGTTGTCGATGGCCAGATTGATCAGTGTGCTGAGGTTTTCGCCTTCGTTTACCCGCGGCGCGTCCGCTGGCAACGGACCATGTGTGGCGACGTATTCGGGGATGGGCTGCATAACCGCATGGGCGCGCACGACCTTGAGGCGGGATATCCCCGCGACAAAATCCGCCACATAATCATCCGCCGGGTTCATCACGATATCTTCCGCGGTCCCGATCTGGACGACCTTACCATCGCGCATGATCGCAATCCGGTTCCCGATGCGCACGGCCTCATCAAGGTCATGCGTAATAAAGATCGTCGTCTTCTTGAGGATTTTGCTGAGCCTGATGAATTCATCCTGCAACTGCCGCCGGATCAGTGGATCCAGCGCCGAGAAAGGCTCGTCCATCAGCAAAACATCCGGGTTGGCGGCCAGTGCCCTCGCCAGCCCGACACGCTGTTGCATACCACCCGAAAGTTCATGCGCAAACTTGGCACCCCACGCGCCAAGCTCAACAATGTCCAGAATGGCCGCGGCCTGCCGCATGCGCTCGTTTTTACTGACCTGCCGGATCTCCAGCGGCATGGCCACGTTATCCAGGACCGAACGGTGCGGCATCAGCGCAAAATTCTGGAACACCATGCCGATTTTCTGGTTGCGGAACTGCTGAAGCTCCTGCGTCCCCAGCGCCATCACGTCAGTGCCTTCGATCTCGATCTTGCCATCTGTGGGTTCCAGCAACCGGTTAAAGTGGCGCACCATCGTGGATTTGCCACTGCCCGAGAGGCCCATGATACAGAAAATCTCGCCCCGGTTTACAGACATACTGACATCGGCAACGCCGACCACACAGTTAAATTCAGCAAGCACTTCGGCCTTTGTCAGGCCCCTGTCCCTGATCGCCTGCAAGGCAACCTCGGGCTTTGCGCCAAAAATCTTCCAGACATTCGAGATTTTGATAACGGTATCGTCGCTCATGACTTACCTTCTCTTCGATCAAACGGGGTGAGGCCGGATCGGCAGACAGGCCGGCCCGGCAAACGCCGGACCCGCCAATTTCAATCAGCTCGTCTGATCAGAGACCCAGCCAGGCGTCGACACGCTCGGGGTTTGCTTCGACCCACTCGCGTGCAACATCTGCCGGATCACGTCCATTGCCGCTGATTTCATAGGCGAAACCGGACACGTCATCTGCCGTCAGAGAGAAGTTCGCGAAGAATTCCGCAATTGCCGGGGACCGCTCTGGCAGGGAATTCGACCATGCGATCTGAACGTTTTTCAGAGCGTCCTTGGTCGCCACGGAAGATTTTTCATACCAGTCAGCATCGTCGGAGGGCTGCACCATCACGTATTTGGCCGGATCAAACGTCGGCTCGGACAGCATTTCAACGTCAAACTGGTACCAGATTGCGTGCGGCTTATAGCAGTAAAATGCGTAGCCCTCATCCTTGGCGATCGAATCCTTTACACGTGCTGTCTTCACACTTTCCTCGGCGCGCACAGGTTCGATAAAGTCCAGCAGACCATAGTCGCGGACTTTAACCTCGTTGACATTGGCAGAAGCCCAGCCGGGCGCGCCAATCCACATCTCACCTTTGCCGTTACCATCGCTGTCCATCAGTGCAGCAACGTCAGGACGGCCCAGATCAGCGATATCGGTGATGCTCTGCGCCTCGGCAAAATTCTTGGAGACGCAGAAGCCCTGATTGCCCTCGTACGGGTTCGACGACAGGGTCACAGTTCCGGCCTCGTCTACGTATTTTTTCGTAAAGCTCTCCTGGTTGGGCAGCCAGACATCTGGGTGTACGTCAATATCGCCTTTGCCCTGATCCATCGCCTGAAAGATCGTGGCGTTGTTGCCCGGCACCATCTCGGCTTTGCCGCCAATGCGCATTTCGACAACGGCTGCCAGCAGATGCGCAATAGCCTGGGCACCCGTCCAGGACGGTACGCCGATTTTCACTTCCTCAGCCGCCAGTGCAGGCGCTGCACTCAGGGCCATCGCAGCCGTGGCGGAAATCAGTTTCATTCTCAGTGACATATTCATTCTCCTTGTTGGTCGTTTTTTGTCGTTTTTTAATTTGTGTATCCCGGCAGATCGAAAGTTTCCGGGTATCCGAAAAGCGCGGCACTGCCACCAGTATGCAAAAACACAATGTTTTCCATATCGCCAAAATGGCCTTTGCGAACCAGATCAATGAGTCCATCCAGCCCTTTTCCCGAATAAACCGGATCGAAAAGCAGCCCCTCTGTCTCGGCCAGTAGCCTGACCGCCATTTTCATGCCCTCGGTTGGCAGGCCATAGCCGGGGCCCACGTAGTCGCAGTTTGCCCGCACCATGTCGCGGTCAATCTCCAGCCCTGTCCCCAGCTTGGCGGCCGTGCGCTGCGCCAGATCCCAGACCATCTGCTCCTGTTTTTCCTGGGGTGCACGAACCCCGATCCCCAGCAGGTGGATGTCGCTCTGAACGGCTGCAAGACCGGTTACAAGGCCCGCCTGTGTGCCGGAGCTGCCGGTAGCATGAACCAGGGCATCGATTTTAAGGCCAAGGTCGACGGCCTGCTCGGACAGTTCGCGCGCGCAGTTGACGTACCCCAGTGCCCCGATCGGATTGGACCCGCCGCCCGGTACCACATAAGGCTTGTGGCCGTCGCTTTTCAGTTTTTCGGCAACAGCGTCCATTTCTGCATTCATATCGGTGCCGTCACCGCGTTTTGAAACAGTCGCACCATGCAGACGGTCCATCAGCACGTTGCCGTTCAGAATGTAATTCGGGTCGTTAAAACCTGTCCGGTCCTCAAGCAGGATATGGCACGCCATGCCCAGTTTCGCAGCCGCCGCAGCGGTCTGACGGGCATGATTTGACTGAGTTGCCCCCTGGGTGATGATCGTGTCAGCGCCCTGGGCCTGAGCATCCGCCATCAGATATTCCAGCTTGCGCGTTTTGTTGCCGCCCGACGACAGACCGGTACAGTCGTCGCGCTTGACCCAGATCCGCGGGCCGCCAAGCATTTCGCTCAGCCGGTCCATTGGTTCCAGAGGGGTAGGCAGATGCCCCAGGCGTACTCTGGGAAACTTAGCCAGGACAATCGACAGTTCCTTGCACAGCCCCTTTGTCATCTCTGGTGACTGCGCCTCTGCCGGTTGTGTCATAACTGTATCTTCACTCACACGCCTGCCCCTTCTCCCTGATTCAGCCAAAGCGTGCCGAATAGCAGATTGGAAAAAAAGTGCTTTTATCTTAGGCTGCCCATACAAATTGTTTGGGCAAGGGAAATACATCTTGGATCTGCACTGGCTCGATGACGTTCTCGTCCTCCTTGAAGAAGGCAATATGACCCGGGCGGCGGCCCGCCGGAACATTACCCAACCCGCATTCTCGCGCCGTATCCGCGGGTTCGAGCGCTGGCTGGGGACCGAAATATTGTCACGACATGCAAACTCGGTAGAGATCAGTCCGGCACTTGCCGCAAACGAACATGAAATCCGGGCACTTATGGCCCGTATCCGCGAACTGCGCGGGCGTATATCTGCCTTTGATCCGGCCAGCACAACACTGGCCGTCGCGGCTCAGCATGCTCCGGTGTTTTCCGCATTCTCCGAGATGGTTCTGCACGCCCGGCGCAGATATCCGGCGGTCAGGTTCAGGTTGCGACCCGGCAATCTGAGCGATTGTGTCTCCACCTTCCTGCGCGGCGACAGCAATCTGTTGCTGTGTTATGTCTCCGAGACATCCCGGCCTATGCCCTTTGGCGATACAATACGGCGCGAGATCTGGGGCGAGGATATTCTGCTGCCAGTCATAGGCGGCCCCCTGCGTTACACGCTGCGTGACGATGGCTCAGTGCCCGCCGACACGCCAGCGGTGGTCTATCCGGAAAACAGCTATCTGGGAGAACTGCTTCAGGCGTCTGAACGCTCTTTTGCAACCAGCAGTCTGAGCAACAACGCAGTATGTGAAACCGCCCTGTCGAGCGGGATCAGAGAGCTGGTTTTGCAGGGCGTCGGTGTCGGCTGGCTGCCTTTCAGCATGGCATTCCGGGAGATTGAAAGCGGGCAGATGATCTCGATGGCCGGCCGCTATGGCCAGGAACATGTGAAAACCGCGCTCTATGGTGATACGCGCGACGAAATGGCCTGCGCGCTGTTGGATCTTTGGAGCACGGGTCGGCGGTAACCGGGCACCATTCGCAATAAGCCGTTGACCGCATGTTATAGCCGGTAAACTGCGGGCATGTCACAAAACCTGCAAACGGTATCAGGCGTCAGGGCTATGACCTTTGGTGCAAATGCGGTTTTTGAAACGTTGAGCGGAAACACTCAAAGGATAGGCTTCAGATAGATCTGTGATGTAGAATTTCGGTATTGCCGCTGCAGACGCGCAGCATTTTTCAATCCCAATCTGCGGTCACAGAATAGTTTCGCTCTTTATGCAATTTGCAGCCCCTTCATCCGAAGTCTCTGAACAGCATTGCGCATACACTGGTCCTGCTTCGATCCAAGAGATCAATTTTGTGGTTCAATACTTAAGAGACGGGCTTCAGACCGGTTGCCGATGTTTTTGCAGCTTGCCGGGATCACGCGGTGTTGCATCGCAGAGACGGAAACAAGTGTTCGGTGACAACCGAAAGGGCGGCAGCCAATCGAAACGACCGCGAACTTTGCATTGGTCCACGCTGGTCAAACACGCCGAAACGCAGCGCCTCAGGGATCTACCTGACAGCCTACCAGTCGTTTCGCTCGTATGTTTCGTTCATTTCGGGGTCCTGCCCGGCATCCGGGTTATCGGCAATCTCTTCATTGAGCGCGTTTTCGTCTTCTTCATCGCCCGAAGGTCCGCTGTCCGCTGTCTCCACCCAGGATCCTCCGGCCTCTGTGTCAGAGCCGGCAGCCCATGCATCCTCTTCTGCACTGTTGTTGCCTGACGAAGTGTTTTCGACATCGCCGACATTCAGAACAAAGGGACTGGAACCCGTGACCTCTTGTCCGTTGAATGCAGTATCTGTGGTAATGACTTCGCCATTGATCCGGCCTTCGAAATCAGGAGGCGGGGCGATTTCCAACAGGTCAAGATCCCAGCCGGACAAGTCCACTTCTCCGCCGTCAGCAACCGCAACCTTGTCATCGCTCATCAGAATCGTGTCTGCCGGCAACCCTTTGATCACGACGCTGGCCGCGTCCGACAGCCCCGGGTCATCAAGTTCAACCGCAATCATTCCATTCTGTTCGACGCTCAGATCGTCAGAGGCGGTGACCAGTTCCCGACCATCTGTGCCGGGGCCTTCCCATTCAAGTTTCAAACCGGCATGCCCGTAATTCTCGAAGTAGCGGATCTCGACTTCATGCGTACCAGGTTCCAGCTCAATCTGCCCGCTTCTTGTCCGATAGCTGTGCAGGCCATCGTCTGCAACGACCTCTTCGCCATTGATAAACAAGACGACGCCGTCATCTCCGCCCAGAAAGAAATTGTACTCCCCCCCCTCTGACACATCGATTTCGCCGGTAATGCGGGCGCCGAAAGTGTCATCGTCTCCACCCTCCCAAAAGGAGTTGCGGCTGTTTGTATAGTTGATCTCGCTGACAACTTCTTCATGCGTAGGCTCCGAAGACCAGTCGATCTCATCAAGGCGGCCAAGGCGACCATCGACATCAAAGTAGCTGGCGCGAAAGCCGGTTGTCATCGCGTTGTCAGGCGCTGGCAGTTCGGCCTGATCAACCTCAAATGTAAGGCTCTTTTCAGTTGTGACCGAAACGCCGCTTTCGGATGTCGTTGTCGTCACCACACGCGCCTGCGCCGTCCCGGTAAATTCTACGGGTGTCGTTACAGACAGCATTGAAAGATCGAGCCCGCTGATATCAACGGCGCCGCTTTCATCTGCGGTCAATACGGTTCCATCCACCTCGACCCGGGTGCCCTCGGGAAGGCCGTCCAGGACGTGCTGCGTCACCACACCATGGCCCGCGCCCTGGTCAAGATCCAGTGCCAGCGTCAGCGGCATCCCGTTCACAGTCTGCAGATCGTCAAGACCCGGCGCGGTCACCAGTTCGCGGCCGTCTGTTCCAGGGCCTTCCCACTCGAGTTTCAGACCGGCATGACCGTAGTTCTCAAAGTAGCGGACTTCGATGTGATGGGTGCCCGGTTCAAGCTCAATGTCACCGGAGCGGGTCCGATAGGAATGCAGCCCGGCATCGGACACGACCTCCTGACCATTCACAAAAAGCACAACGCCATCATCACCGCCCAGATGGAACGTGAATGCACCGCCTTCTTCGACTTCGATGTTTCCCGTTATCCTTGCGCCGAAAGTATCCGTATCCCCACCGTCCCAAAAGGAATTGCGACTGTTGGTGTAGTTGATGTCGCCAACGACCTCCTGGTGTGTGGCCTCTGCAGTCCAGTCGATATCATCCAGATTGCTCAGTCGCTGATCTACGTCAAAATAGCTGGCATGGAACCCACTGCTTCCGCTGAAGTCCGGAATGTCGATCACTTCCAGTCCGAAATCCTGCGTCATCGAAAAACCTGACGGCCCCCGGGCCGTCACTTCCAGCGCCAGAGGGCCGGTGTCGTCATCCGAGAAAACAACACCTTCGCGCAACCGGATCTGGCCACCATCAACTTCGAACCGATCGTCTGAAACTTCAAAAATATAGTCGGAATAGTCTCCGTCACCTGTCAGTTCCAACTCCCCGACAACAAAACCATCGGTATCCGTCGGAATGCCCATACCGGAAATGGTCAGCCCATCGGGCTCGGGAATCGCGGCAGGCAGTTCAACCTCAAATGCACGGGTGACAGCCGGGTCGCCATCGACATCAGCAACGATTTCCACACGAACGGGGCCACCGGCGCTGTCCGGGAAATCTGCCTCAGGTGCTACCTGTAAACCAAAATCGATGATTTCAAAACGGGCGTCGGACACGGACAACCGGTCAATGCCACCGGCTTCATTTGCGAAATCTGTCAGATCGATCAGTACACCCGCCCCGCTTCCGGCGTCGTCAGAGTTTTGAGAGCTGTCAGGTTCTGCTCCAGAACCGCGGTTCTGATCCGACGATGTCGCCTGTGGATCAGGCTGCACACCGTTTTCGTCTTCAAACACAGGCGGGGTGGATTGATCAAACCCATCATCACGCGGAGCGCCATTGGCGCTGGCCTGCTCCTGCTCGCCGTAGTGCAGAGTGCTTCGGGACGTATCTTCCTGCCCTGCGTCAGTGCCTTTAAGCGACTGAACGGCAACCTTTTCTTTGTCCGACGTGGTGTCCTGCTGATGAAGCAGAATGCTGTCGTCCTGTGAGTTCTGATCGCTTTCGGCCATTGTCGCATCTCCCTGAGCAGCGTGCAGACCATAGTCAGAACGGCATAATAAATCACTTCAAATAAAAACTTTAAGCAACTGTTTTTATTAAAATACTATCCAAATTTCGCAATGGGTAAATGGTTTGATAATGACCATGGTTTATCCGTTCCTCGGGGATGGCAGGAGGTGCGCAGGGCGTGCGAAAATCAACAGTCATGAATGGGAACATTGTTCGGCCGCCAAGGCTCGGTGCACCGGTTATCGTCACATCACTGTGCGTTAACCTGCTCGCACTCGCGCTGCCACTGGTTGTGCTGCAGGTGTTTGACCGGGTTATTCCGTTCGAATCCTATTCGACGCTCAGCCTGCTGTTCATCGGCCTGTGTATCGTTGCCGTTCTTGACTTTGCCCTCAAGTGGGCCCGGCTTATTCTGCTGGGACATGAAGGCGAGAAATTTGAGCTTGATCTGGGCGAACGGTTTTTGGACAGATCTCTGAACGCTGACCCCTCTGCCTACGACAAGTCATCTACCGGTGATCATCTGGAGCGTCTGAACGCGCTTGCCCAGCTCAGGGATTACTATTGCGGGCAGGGTCGTCTTTCTGCAATCGACCTCCCATTCTCTGGAATTTTTATTGTCATGATCGCTCTGATTGGCGGTTGGCTGGTTCTCGTACCTCTCACTGGCCTGGCACTGCTTTACGCGTTCAAATTCGTACTGCAGCGCGCCCAGGCGCCGGTTTTTGAAAAGCGGAAATCGTTGGACGGGCGTCGGTACTCCTTTCTCATTGAGTGTCTGTCCCAGATCATGACGGTCAAAGCCGACACTATGGAACCGCAACTCCTGCGCAGATATGAGGTTTTGCAAAACCAGTCGGTCGATATCAGTGAAAAACTGATCAGGCTGTCCGGCCTGTCGCAGTCGTTTGGCGCACTCTTTTCACAGGCCGCAGTGGCCGCAACGGGTCTTTTCGGTGCCTACCTGGTCATCAACGGTCAGATTGGTGTTGCAGAGCTTGCAGCGTGTATGCTGCTGAACGGTCGGACGGTTCAGCCGCTGCTGAAAATGCTGAGCCATTGGGCACAGTCTGAAAGTGTTGAAGCCGCGCTTGCCAGGGTCAACGAAACAGGAAATCTGCCACAGCGCACCAAAAGAGCGCGACCTGACGGCCCTCTCAAAGGTCACCTGGTTTTTGACACCGTAAGTGCCAGACCAAATGCCGATGGTAAAAGACCATTCTCAGATGTGAATCTGGACGCGCAGCCTGGTGGGATCATCAGCGTACTGGGTTCTGCAGGAACTGCCCGGGAAACCTTCATGCGTATGATCCTAAGCGAGGAGATGCCCGAGTCCGGTCACATAAGTCTTGACGGTCGGCCTGTAGAAGAATTCAGCGAAGCACGCGGACACGGGGGTATTGTTTTTCTGGATCAGAACCCGGTCATGTTCTCGGGCACTCTTCTGGAAAACATTTCCTGTTTTGGCGAAGGCGAGGCAATTGCCCGAAGCCTGGAATACTCCGCTCTGCTTGGCCTCGAAAAGACCGTTCACCGCATGCCAATGGGCTACAATACCGTGATCGGTCCGGTGGGAGAGATCGCCTCCAGCCTTGCCCTGATGCAGACGGTTGCCCTGGTACGCGCATTGTCACTGGAACCAGCCGTACTGCTCATGAATGATGCCACGTCGGCGATGGACGACCGTGCTGTAAGACGGCTCGTTGACTGCCTGCAGTCATTGCGTGGAAAAACGACGATTGTTCTGTCGTCAGGCCAGGCAATGCTCAATGACATCGCGGATCAGTCCATTCTGCTCGCCGACACGCGCGACCAGGACTTCAGCCTTTGGGACGAAGACGCCGAACTGGACAGTTCGTCACAGATCCGTATCAGCAGCAGGAGCGCGTGATGGAACTCTCAGTTCACCCCGGCCTCGGCCTCCTCCAGCGCCTTATGATGGCAGCAGGATGGCACAGCAGCCACCGCAACCTGACCGAAGCTGCACCGCATCTGGCCGCCGAAATTTCGGCCAATGAACTGCTCGCGACACTCGAAAACCTGAACGTTCCTGTTTCCAAAGCAAAAACCAGACCTGACAAAATAACTCCTGACGACTGCCCCGCCCTCTTTGTCGAGAAATCAGGGCACCTTTACGGAATTCTGGACGCACGTGATGGCAGTCTGCTGACCTTCGCCGCCGGCGACAGTGAGCCTGTCTGGCGGGCCAGGGACGCCGGAACCGGAACGCTTGTGCGGATTGAACGTTTTGCTTCCTCCGATGAAACGGATGTACAGGATGATTTCCGAACCATCACATCCGGTTTCGGGGGGCTGATGCCCGGCCTAGTCCTCGCCTCTTTCATGACCAATCTGATGGGGCTTGCGACACCCCTGATGATCATGATGATCTATGACCGGGTCATCCCGGCAAGCACGGTGCCTCTTGTGGTTTCGCTCGCCGCTGCGGCCGCTCTGGTGCTTGCGGCAGATGCCGGTTTCCGCATCGCGAGGTCCCGCGCCGTTTCCTATATGGGTAAAACGGTCGAGCACCGGCTTGGCCTTGCGCTTTTTCGCAAACTGATGTCGCTGCCGACGGATCAGATCCAGAGCTCCGAAGTCGACCAGCAGATTGCACGGTTCAAACAGTTTGAAGGACTGCGCGATCTGTTTTCAGGTCAGATCATGATGACCCTGCTGGATATGCCGTTCATCCTGATTTTCCTGGGGCTCATTTTTTATCTCGCACCGCCTGTGGGCTTTCTGGTGATCGGGCTGATGGTCGTTTTTGCACTTGCCATCTGGATCACGCTGCCGGTGCTGGAAACGCTGAACGCGCAGGCCGCAAGGGTCAAAGCGCGGCATCAGAAGCTTATGTTTGAAACCGTGAAACTGCAGCGCAACATCTACAGGCTGGGGCTGGGCGAATACTGGCAGCAGAAAAACGCAGCCATCGCCGGGGAATCTGCGTCAGCCTCAAGGATCGCGCGGCGGTTTCAGCTGTTGTGCCAGACATTCGGGCAAAGCCTGATGATGGTTGCGGGTGTTGGTGCGATTGTCCTTGGCACGGTTTCGGCGATGCAGGGAGATATGACTTTCGGTGCTCTGATCGCGGTCATGGCTCTGGTCTGGAAGGTCCTGACCCCGCTGCAGTCCATCTATTCAAACGCGTCCCAACTGGCCGGTTTTCTGCGTAGCCGCAAACAGATTGACCGCGTTCTGGCGATGCCTCAGGAAACTGTACGGGGTGCTGCATCCTCTCATCAGAAAACCTTTGAGGGTAAAATCTCCATGTCCGGTGTCACGCATCGTTTCCCGGATGCAGCGGACCCGGTAATTTCCCAGGTATCGCTGGATATCCCCGCAGGGTCTCTGGTTACCATTTCCGGCAACAGCAGCAGCGGCAAGACCACCCTGATGGAAATGATGATGGGGCTGCGCACCCCTCTGATCGGATCTGTTCAGCTGGATGGTATGGATGTGCGCCAGATACCTGTTGATGACCTGAGGCAGGCATTCAGTTATGCCCGCAAAAAACCCGACGTCTTTCACGGCACCCTGCTCCAGAATTTCAGGCTGGCCGCGCCGACCGTTGGTGAAGATGACATTCACCGGATGATTTCAGTGATGAACCTGGACGAAGACCTCGCTGCTTTACCCGAGGGGCTGAACACCCGTCTGACGGAAAAATTCAGACGATCACTGCCGTCATCTGCATCGCGTGGATTTGCGCTGGTCCGAACATTTATCCGACCTGCGCGGGTCTACCTGCTCAACGACCCGGACGCAGGTCTCGATTATCTGCGCAAAGAAGCTCTGATCGCGCATCTGCAGGAAATTCGGGGCAGTCATACTGTGGTCGTGGCATCTAACGATCCCGACTACATCCGCCTGGCAGACCGATGCATTTACATGTCAGCAGGCCGGATCACCGCAAACGACAAAGGTGCTGACGGCCGCCGCAAGGTTACGGCTCTTATCGCAGCGAACAAGGAAACCTGACATGCCAGGACACTCGACAGAACCTCACAGGCCCGGTGTTTTCGAGCAGAAAAAACTGCGTGAAAAGTCCCATGCGCCCCGCATTTCCTCGATGGTAGCATATACACTCAGCGCGTTCATTGCCGGCGCTGTAGCAGTTGCCATGACAACAACCATCCCTGAGCTTGCCCGTGCTCCCGGAGAAATCACCACCGCTGGCCGGGCCCATCAGGTGGAAAGCATCAATGGCGGCATCGTGCAAAATGTCCACGTCCGTGAGGGCCAGACTGTTGCGCAAGGGCAAATCCTCGCCAGTCTTGTCTCTCCGGAGCTGGACAGAAACATCAGGGCCGTTCAACAACAGATCACTGCGATGAATTCGCGGGTCGAAACCCTCGAAAGCATCCTTGAATATCTTGATCGTCCCGACGGAGAAGCGGCACTGAGCCCGGTACAGGCGACGGATGTCCGCGACTATGCCCGTTCTCGTGTCTGGTTGCATGATCTTCAGAAGGAGATTTCTCAGGCGCGGGCGGAAAGTCTGAAGAATATTATTACCGAGTTGGAAGCCGCGCAGACTTTGATGGCAGGCAGAGTACGCGAGAAGGAAATTTCGGTCGAACGGTTGAGCCAATTGTTCGATTCCGGCAGTATCACAAGAGTCCGGCTCGAAGCCGAGCAGCAGTCACTCGACGAATTGCGCGGCAGGCTGATTGATGCCGGGATCGAGCTGGCCACCAACAAGGCGAACTATGCAGAGATCAGAGATAAACCTCTTGAGAGCGATCTGGCCCTGCGAGAGCAGACGCTGACCGAGTTGTTCGGTCTGCAACAGGAGACCGATCAGTTAAACACACGCCTTTCGACCCTTGAGACACAACGACAGGAACTGTTGATACGCGCTCCTGTTGCCGGTGCCATCCAGGCCGTCGATTTCCCAAAAACGGGAGAGGTTATCGAAGCCGGCAGCACACTGTTTGAACTGATAAACACCGATGAGAACCTTATTGCGGAGCTTCGGGTCGGAGAAGCGGACATCGGCCACATTCAGGTAGGTGATCACGTGTCTCTTAAACTGACTACCTACGATTCACGCAGGTACGGCGAAATCACTGGTCGCATTGAAAGCCTGTCTCCCAATGTCGTTACAGATCCAACTGACGGATCGACTTTCTTCCGCGGTGTTGTGGCGCTGGATACACTGACGATTGGCCAGGGCGATCTGGAGCGGCCCGTCCGTGTCGGCATGGCCGGCGTCGCAGAGGTGGTGACTGACGAGCGGAGTATGATGGCCTACCTTGCAAAGCCGGTTTACCGGTCCCTCGAAAGCGCATTTGGTGAAAGATAAAAATCGGGTTGTTTGAGACATCGGGCATTTTACGGCATCAAAAAGAATGCATTGCCCGTTTCAGACAAAATCGGTGAAGGCTGCTCCCGCAATCTGATCACAGGTATGGCCAGCGTTCATTCTTATCCAACCGAATACTGTGTTCCAAAGCACGCATTTGGTACCAGTTTCGTTCAGCGCAACAATGAAAACAGACCCTCCATGCGCCTTTCAGGCGCGCTTCAGATGAGTAGCATTCGCCCGGTATTCCGACAGGAAAGTCGCAGTTTTTGCAGCATTCATCGGATAGGCCAGTGCATAGCCTTGCAGATACCCACATCCAAGGGTTTGCAAAATTGAAACGTGATCTGGCGTTTCAACCCCCTCTGCGACGACTTCGATGTCGAGCATCCTGCCGATCTGGATGATTGTTTCAACCAGCGCGCGCTGCCGTTCCGACCTGACAACCGGCTGGATGAGCAATCGGTCAATTTTCAGTTTCTTCGGAGCAATCTCTAGCAGGCTGACAATAGAAGCGTGCCCACTGCCAAAATCGTCAATTTCAACGTCGATACCCATCTCATCAATCAGTCTGAGGTTGTTTTCGATCACGTCGTTTTTGGAATCGAGAAAAGCCGATTCAAGAAGCTCGAAAGAAACCCGGCCGCGGGGAATATTCAAACTCTTGATTCTGTTTCCGAGCGACGGATCGTTGAGCCTGTGGGCAGATACATTGACAGAAATCCGCGGTACCCCGACCCCCTTCTCTTCCCAGGAAGTCATATCGCTCAGCGCTTTTTGCAAAACCAATTCATCAAACTGGGCAACGAGACCCATATCTTCTGCCATGCCAAGGAATTCATCCGGCATCAGCAAACCAAACTCTGAACTTTCCCACCGCACCAGCGCTTCAAGGCCGGAAACCTCCAGCGTCCGGGCGTCAAACTGCGGCTGGTAATGGCAGGTGATCTCGCCCTGATCGAACCCCGCCAGCAAGGCATCAAATGAATTCTTTCGGCGTTTCGCCTCTTCACGCATGGCCCGGTCGAAAAACCTGCAACGGCCACGGCCGGCTTTCTTGGCCTGGTAAAGTGCGATATCGGCATCAATGAACAAAGAGTTCCCCAGAGAGCTGCGGCTCCTCGACACCGCAATGCCGATACTCGTTCCGATGTTACATTGCTGGGATTCGTAGAAATACGGGCGTGCCATTTCCGATATTATGCGTTTTGCGATCTCTCTCAGCACATCATCGGTCGGCGCGTCCGGAACCAGTGCCACGAATTCATCGCCACCAACTCTGGCGACAAGAGCATTGTCCGGCAGGTTATCCTGCAACAAAGCAGCTGCATGTTTCAGGGTCGCGTCACCCGCGTCATGGCCCAGTGTGTCGTTGATCTGCTTAAAGTGGTCGATGTCAAAATGTAGAACAGCAATCCTGTCGCGATGTTTGCTTTCGCTGTTGATTAGTTCGGTGAAGACGTCATCAAGATACCGCCGGTTCGCCATTCCGGTCAGCGCATCATGCCGGCTGTCATGTTCAAGCTGGGCACGGGCGGCTTCCAGTTGCTGAGCGTGTTCATAATCAGACGTCACATCGAAGTTCACACCGAAATATCGGGCCCCGTGATCACTTGATTTGACATATTTACCGCGCGTTCGGATATACCGCACTGAACCATCAGGTCGCAACATACGATAATCTGTTGCGATGTCGCGCTCTTCGGCAAGACACTGTTCCGAAAGCCGGGTGACGGCCTCGCGATCTTCCGGGTGTATTGTCTGTGACCACGCGTCTGCATCAACAATGTTTTTGCCTTTTGGCATATGGAAAATTTCCAGAAGCTGGTCGTCCCAGAAGGCATATTTTGCACCGACATCGTATTCCCAACGCCCCATGCCGGCGGCTTCCATCGCGATTTCGAGGCAGCGCGCGATGTGCTGGCTTTCTGCCTCGCCCGCCTTGATGTCGGACACATCCGTATCGGTGCCGATGATCCTCGCCGGCCTGCCTTCCTTGTCGCGACGCACAACCATACCGTTGCTGAAAATCCAGACCCAGTGACCCGCGGTGTGCTTTTGCCGGAATTTGTAGCTGATGGTTTCCGTCTCACCGGTCTCAAGACGCTCAAGTTCGTGGAGAATGTGGTCTCTGTCCTGTGGGTGTATCGTTTCCAGCCAGTCATCATTGTTCGTCGGCACCTCAGCGTCCTGCGTCATACCGCGCATGCGGCGCCATCCGGCGGAAACATAATGCTGGTCGTTTTCAAAATCGTGATCCCAGACGCCCTGGCTTGCACTGACGATTGCGGTGCGCCAGCGCCACTCGCTTTCCGCCAGACTGCCGGGTTCCGGCTCATCAATCCGGAGCACTGCAGGATGTTGCCGACCTGCATCCAAGCCTTCTGCAAAGGTCTGTGCCTGGTAGAAAAACAAATGCTCCTCGCTGTCCGGCACCCGAAACGCGCGGAGTCTGAAAGCAACCGGCGGCTGCGCCGGCGGGCCGTTCAGCTTTGCAACACAATCGCCGGAAACCCCGGACCATACCTCTGCCAGATCGGTTTCTGACGGGCACCCGGTAGACGGACAGCATAAAGACCGCAGATCGGCGCCGGCAAGATTGGCTTTGGACGGGAGCCCGAGGATTTTTGCGGCCTCCTCGTTCGCTGCACGGATTTTCAGGTCGGCGCCGGCCACAAATGCAGGAAAAGCCACGGCATTAAGTAATGCCGTACTCATTTCCGTTGTCTGATCCGGATAGTTATCGCCCAAAACAGCGCCCTCGTTTCTGACGGCCTTGGTACGATGCGGGCTTTAAGGACCAGTTATCATTTAAAAATCTAGGTTTAATCTGTCACAGATCAATTTGATCGCAGGTTGTCTGCCCTGCTTCAAACTGCAAGGGTAACACGGTGCTTTCCGGTGTTGGCACGCCATTGATACGCGCCAGCAGATGACGTGCGCCGGTGATCCCCATCAGCCGCCGCTGTGTCCGGATTGTTGTCAGTTTCATCGGCAGGACGGTCGCCAGATCAAGTCCGTTGAACCCTACGATCCCGATGTCTCCCGGCACCGAAAGACCGCGCGCCTGACAGCACATCAGACCACCGAAGGCCATGTGATCATTGAGATAACAGATGATATCCGGACAATCCGCATCCAAGAGTTTTGCAGTGCCGTCAAAGCCTGTCACAAAGGCATTTCCCAGCGATGGTCTGGATGCCGCTACATCGGCCCCGCCAGCCGGACCAAAAACACTGCGCAATCCTTCCAGTCGCGCATCTGCGCGCTTGTCATGTCCCAGCGGTGTGCTGACGAAGGCGGGCCGGCGGTACCCCAGAGACACAGCATGTTCCCCGATCATCTGACCGGCTCTGAAGTGATCAATGCCGACACAGATGTCGATCGGATCATCCGTATGGTCCCAGATTTCCAGCACGGGTATCGGTGAGGCCCGCAACAGTTCCCGGGTCTCCGGATGATGATCAATGCCTGTCAGTATGATCGCGGCGGGCTGCCATGAAAGCAGCCGTCGAACCCAGCTGAGCTCTGCATCCGGATCATATTCGGTGGTGTCAATCACACTGGAGTACCCGGCGCTGTCAAAAGTCTGACGCATGCCGTTCAGAATATCCGCAAAGACCTCTCCGGCGAAAGTTGGCAGGGAAATACCAATGAGGTTCGAGTTAGAGACCACCAGTGAGCGTGCCGCACTGTTAGGCATGTATTTCATCTGACGCGCCACTTTGAGGATGTCCGCGCGCGTTTTTTCCGAGACGCCCTCAACGCCTCTGATAGCGCGGGAAACGCTCATGACACTGACCCCGGCCCGTCGGGCGACATCCTCAATCTTTGTCGGCGTGGCACGTCGCGGCACTCTGGCTCTCCCGTCATCAGGTCCAGCGGATCTCTGAATTACTCAGCAGAATCAATCGGCTGAACAGCGATTTACGTTAACGTTAACGTAGTTTTCGGTTTTTGTCCTTCCTGAATTCAGCGGGGGCATGCACTCTGTAAGGACCGGTCGGCTGCTTCATTGTGCTGTCCGGATGCGCATCGGGGGGAGAACGACGTGCCGAGAATTGTGTTTGATCAGGTGGCTAAAAGCTATGGCTCTGTAGAGGTGCTGCCACCCTTTGATCTGGAGCTCGACGACGGCGAGTTCACCGTTCTTGTTGGCCCGTCGGGCTGCGGAAAATCTACAACCCTGCGCATGCTTGCTGGCCTTGAAACACTGTCGGGCGGCGAGATTTACTTTGATGAGCGACCGATCAGCCGGCTGGATCCCAAGGAAAGGGACCTGGCGATGGTGTTTCAGGACTATGCTCTTTATCCGCATATGAACATCGCCAAGAACATGTCCTTTGCGCTGCGCCTGGCCCGGGTGCCAAAGGCGGAAATCGACGAAAAGGTCCAGCGCGTCGCAGAAATGCTGAACATCGCGCATCTGCTTGACCGCAAACCGGCAGAGCTTTCGGGCGGTCAGCGCCAGCGCGTTGCGATGGGCCGGGCGCTGGTCCGGGATGCGGGCACGTTTCTCTTTGATGAACCGCTCTCCAATCTGGACGCAAAACTGCGTGGCAAAATGCGCGCGGAACTGGCCGAGATGCGCGATACAATCGACAAAAACATGGTCTATGTGACCCACGATCAGGTCGAGGCGATGACGCTGGGAGACCGGATTGTCGTTATGAGCGACGGGCTGATCCAGCAGCAGGGCTCGCCCCAAGAGCTGTTTAAGGAGCCGCGCAACAAATTCGTGGCAGGCTTTATCGGCTCGCCGACAATGAACTTTATCGACGGTGAACTGACAGAGGAACAGGGGACCATCTGGGTGCGCGGAGACGGCTTTCACCTGCCGCTGGACGCCGATGCGGGCGCCCGCGCAAAATCTGCACCCGACCGGAACATCACTCTGGGCCTGCGCCCTTCGAGCTTTACCACGGATGTCACCCAGGGGGCGCCGATCGAGCTGCGTGTCGTGGTTTCGGAATATCTGGGCGCGCAATCGGTCCTGGTGACGCGTTGCGGTGACACGGACGTTCTTGTGGAGACACAAAGTGCGGCCCCTGTCAGATCCGGCGGCACCCAGACCTTTGGCGTCCTTACGGACGAACTCATGATTTTCGACAAGACGTCGGGGCTCAGGCTCTGACACATCAAAAGAATAGCATCAGGGAGGACTGACGAATGCTATCACTCAAATCAATCCTGACGGGGACAGCCGTTTCCGTTTCAATGGCCGGCATGGCGCTGGCTGACGGACATGGCGGGCCCTACGCGCCCTACGCCGGCACCACGCTGGTGATCAACGTGCCCGCGCACCCCCACTATAACGCCATGATGAAGGTGATCCCGGAATTCACCAAAGAGACCGGCATCGAGGTCGAGGTTGACCAGCTGCAGTATCTCAAGATGCGCGAGCGTCAGACGCTGGAGCTGACCAAGAGCGAAGGCGACTATGACATGATCGCCTATGTGGTCTTTTCCAAGGCGGATTACATCTATGCGGATCAGCTGGAAAATCTGGCCAAATACTTCATGAACCCTGCACTGGCGGATCCGAACTATGACCAGGGCGACCTGATTTCAGGCTATGTTGAGAACATCGGTGTCGCCGGTGGCCAGAAGGGTTACCTGCCCGGACAGCTTGGCTCTGCGTACGGCATTCCCTTCGGCTCCGAGACATCCGTTCTCGCTTACCGCAAGGACATCTTTGAAAAGCACGGCATCGGCGTGCCGGAAAGCTATGACGATCTGCTGGATGCGGCCTGCAAGATCCCCGAGGTCGAGGAAGGCATGGGTGGCATGGCCTCCCGCGCGGCATCCGGCCACCAGGCCAGCCACGCATTCCTGCTGCACCTTGCCCCGCTGGGTGGTCGCGTCTTTGACGACAGCTGGGAGCCGATCATCAACAATGAAGCCGGTGTCGCAGCGGCCAACGCTCTGAAAACCATCGTGGATTGTGGCCCCGAAGGCAGCCAGACGTTCGGTCCCGCCGAAGCTGCCGCTGCTTTCAGCCAGGGTCAGGCCGCGATGTTCATGGACAGCATTGCCTTTGCTGCCGGGTTTGAAGACCCGAGCAAATCCAAAGTGGCCGGCAAGGTCGGTTACGCGCTGCACCCCGCAGGTGTGCGCCGTGGCAGCCAGACCGGTGGTTTTGGCATCGCGATACCGAAAAACGCCCAGAACAAAGAGGCCGCATTCCTGCTGATGCAGTGGCTGACCTCGAAAAAGGGTGACCTGATGGTGGCCATGGCGGGTGGTAACCCCTCGCGCTTCTCCACCTACGAGAACGCTGAGCTGAACGCCAAATACCCCTACTCCGCGACCTTTGGTGAAGCGCTGAAGTACGCTGACCCCGACTGGCGTCCGATCATCCCCACATGGGGCAAGATCAATGCCGACATCGGTACAACCATGAGCCAGGTGCTGACCGAGGGCCTCGACCCGCAGGAAGCGCTGAACGGTGTGGCTGAACGCGCCCGCGCAATCATGGATGAGGCCGGGTACTACACCTGGCAGTAAGCTCTCCCTCCCAGGAGCACCGCCGGGCCGCACGATCTGCGGACCGGCACCCCCACCCTGCACCGATGGATCCGTGACATGCAGACCGCAAACGTCAACAGGCTCACGCCATATCTCTTTCTGGCCCCTGCCGCGATCATCATGGGCATCGCCCTGCTCTACCCCATCGGCTACATGGTCTATGCCAGTTTTCTTGACTGGAACCCCAGCCAGCGCATCGGAGAGGCAGAGTTTGTAGGCCTGCGGAACTACATCAACCTGCTGGGCGATGCCGCTTTTCTGGAAAGTTTCTGGGTCACCATCAAGTTTGCCGCCGTCGTTGTGACACTCGAGATGTTTCTCGGTGTTGGCCTCGCGCTGCTGCTCGACCGGAACATCCGCGGCATGTCGTTGCTGCGCACGCTCTTTATTCTGCCGATGATGATCGCACCCATCGTTGTGGGTCTGATGTGGCGCTACATGTACCACCCGACCGTCGGCATCTTTAACCGCACCCTGAAATCATTGGGGCTGGACTCTGTGCCCTGGCTGTCGGACGGCAACTGGGCCTTTGCCTCGGTCGTGATCGCCGACGTCTGGCAGTGGACACCGTTCATTTTTATTCTGTCACTGGCAGCGCTCCAGTCCCTGCCCCAGTCTGCGATGGAGGCCTCGCGCATTGATGGCGCCACCGGCTGGCAGCAGGTCATCTACATCAAACTGCCGCTGATGCTGCCCGTGCTGATTGTGACACTGCTGCTGCGCCTCATTGATGCCTTCAAGGTGCTGGAGGTGATCCTGGTGCTGACCAACGGCGGGCCGGGTCTGTCGACCGAAATTCTGTCGTTGCGCATCTCGCGCACCGCATCAGAGTTCCGCGAGCTGGGCGAGGCTGCGGCCATGTCGAACTTCCTGCTCATCCTGCTGATGGTCCTGACCTTTGGCATGTTCTTCTACAACAAGGCGATGGAGGTGCGCGCCGCGCGCCTGCGCGCCGCCGCCGAAGAGGATCTGTAATGGCCGACAAGACCTACGACCGTCAGAACCCAGCGTTTTATGCCCTGCTGGTCGCCCTGGTGGTGATGTCCGTCGGGCCGATTGCGATGATGCTGATGACGTCGCTCAAGCTCAACGTCGACATCATGTCGGATACCTCTTCGCTGCTCTTTATGCCGACATTGCGCAACTATGAAACCGCGCTCTGCGACTTTCTGTGGTACGAGGCCCCGCACATTGACTACTGCGACAAGACCTTCGGGCGGGCGCTGGTCAACTCGCTGATCATCGCGCTGGTCTCGACCGTTCTGACGCTGGTGATCGGCTGTATGGCCGCCTATGCGCTCGTGCGGTTCCGCTTTATGGGGCGGGACACGGTATCGCTGGCCACACTTGGTATGCGTATGGTGCCGCCGGCGGTCCTGCTGGTACCAGTGTTCGGCATCTGGACGTTCCAGTTCCAGATCGACGGGACACGGGCGGGTATCATCCTGGTCTATGTCGCGATGAATCTGCCTTTTGTGATCTGGATCCTGCAAAGCTTTATCGTTCAGGTGCCGATCCAGCTGGAAGAGGCCGCGCGCATGGACGGTGCCGGACCCTTTGGTGTGTTTTTTCTGGTCGTCCTGCCGCTCATTAAACCGGGCCTTGCTGCTGCGGCGATCTTTACCTTCCGTGTGGCCTGGAATGAGTTTTTGCTGGCTAACGCCCTTGCTGACCGAAACTCCCGAACTGTGCCGGTGACAATCGTGAATTCCATGACTGAGTTTGATATCGACTGGGGCGTGATCATGGCGACCGGCATGCTGCTGGCCATTCCGCCGATTATCTTCACCTTTGTGGCCTCCCGCCAGATCATCACAGGAATGACCGCAGGCGCGGTCAAGGGCTGATGCTGGGCTGGCTGCTTGCACCAATGGACCCGGGGGTGGCCCATGATGTGGGCGGTATGCTCAGCTGGCACGCACGGGTCATGGTGCTGGCCTGGGGCGTGCTGGTCCCCTGGGGGATTTTCGTTGCGCGCTACTTCAAAGTGCTGCCGGGCCAGGACTGGCCGCGCAAGCTGGACAACCATGTCTGGTGGAACACGCACAGGATCTGCCAGTACACGGCCTGCGCGCTGATGCTCGCCGGTCTCTGGCTGATCCTCAGCGCCGGGCCGGTCACTACGCGCCCAGGCCCGCATGCACTGATCGGCTGGGCGGCCCTGGCGCTGGCGCTGGTTCAGATTGCCGGTGGCATCCTGCGTGGCTCCAAAGGCGGGCCAACAGACCCGGCAGCAGATGGGACGCTGCATGGCGATCACTATGACATGACCCCCCGCCGGCTGGTTTTCGAATATGTTCACAAATCAGCGGGGTATGTGGCCCTGCTGTTCGCGGTGGCCGCAATCCTGACCGGCCTCTGGCAGGCCAATGCGCCGAACTGGATGTGGCTTTGTCTCGTTTTGTGGTGGGGCGCCCTTTTGGTCGCATCGGTCATTTTGCAAAACCGGGGCATGGCCGTGGACACCTATCAGGCCATCTGGGGCCCGGACCCCCGATTGCCCGGCAACCAGCGTAAACCGATCGGTGTCGGTGTATCCCGACGCGGAGAAGGCAGCGATATTCAGGGCTCTTCCTGAAAAATCAGACAATCTGCGCCAGTTTCATCCGCTGGATTTTGCCTGATGGCCCTTTGGGGAGTTCGGAAAGAAAATGAATGCGCTCAGGCGCTTTGAACTGCCCCAGTTTTTCGATGCAGATGCTGATCAGATCACCGTCAGACAACCCCGATCCGTTGCGTACTCTGACTGCGGCCTCGACCCGCTCGCCATAGGTCTTGCAGGGCCTGGCAAAAGCAGCGGCCTCGATCACGTCGCCATGTGAATAAAGCGCTTCATCGATTTCGCGCGGGGCGATGTTTTCGCCGCCTTTTATAATCAGTTCCTTGAGCCTGCCCGTCACAAACAGGTATCCGTCTGCATCTCTGCGCCCGAGATCACCGGTGCGCAGCCAGTCTCCGGAAAAGGCCTGCTCTGTAGCTTCGGCATTTTTCAGATATCCGAGCATCACATTCGGGCCCCGCACGACAATTTCCCCTTCTTCATCCTCATTACAGGGGGTCATATCGGAGCGCATCACTGCAACCTCGTTGCCCCATGCGACGCCGGGAGAGCCTATTTTACGCAGGCCTGGTGGCAGCGGATTGGACAGGATCTGTGCAGCCGTTTCGGTCAGCCCCATGGTTTCGACGACGGCCACGCCAAAACGTTTCTCAAACGCCTTCTGAACATCGGGCGCCAGCGCCGATGATGCGGAGCGGCCAAACCGCAACCGGGTTTGCGTGCCCTGGTCCGGATCAGCCTCACCGTGCAGCAGATGTGAAATGATCGTCGGCACAACCGAAAACCACGTAGCGCCCGTATCCGCCAGCTGGCCCCAGAACCGGCTGGCAGAAAACTTCGGACACATCGCCACGGACCCGCCCGACACCAGCGCGCCCATCAGTGTCACGCACAGACCGTTAATGTGGCAGATCGGCAGAACACAGAACCCACGATCCCTCTCGTTCAGGTCATGGGCAATGGCTGCTGTCCAGCCCCCTGCGAGCAGGCTGGACTGTGTGTGCAAAACCCCCTTGGGACGACCGGTGGTACCAGATGTATACATCAGCAGGGCATGGTCTCGCGGACCGACCGGATCAGGCTCCCCGGCTCCGGCACCGGTCCGAGGTACAAATCGGGCCATATCAGCCGGACGTGTTGCCTCAAAAACATCCTGTACGCTGTCGTGCACCAGCGCGAGGCGCGCGTCACAGTGATCCAGCGCAAATGCTATCGCCTCGCGTCCGGCGGCCAGATTGATCATCGTTGCCCGGAACCCGCCATAAACCGCCGCGTAAAAAGCCAGAACTCCTTCGCGGCCATTGGGCTGCATGATTGCGATGCTTTCCCCGGTAACGGCGCCTTCCGCCTTGAGTTGCAGGGCGATATCGCGCGCCGCCTCCCGCAGGGCGGTCCAGCTCAGATCAGGTGTTCCGTCAGTAAAGACAAACGCGGCACCACCTGCTGCCGCACGCATGTCCAGCCAGGTGCGCAGAGTGCCCGCCGGCGGACAGCCGACCTCCGCTTTCATTGGCCTGCAACCTTCCAGTAGTCACCGAAAACCTCTTCCAGAGAGGGCTCGCGCACAGGGATTTCCCGAATGATTTTCGTGGTCTGCATGAAGTGTTTCCAGTGCAGATTGTCATCGATCGAATTGCCGCCCCATGAGCCGCACCCCATAGACAGCGAAAACGGCATCCCGTTGTTGAACGCGCCACCTGTGGCAAAACAATGAGCCTGGTTCACGATCACCCGGCACGTCGGCAGAGCACGTCCCAGAGTAACAGCGCGGGCGTCATCCTGCGAATGCAGTCCGACCGAATGCCCCGCCCCCTGATGGGCCAGAATCCGGCCCGTGACAGCCACTGCATCCTCAAAGTCCGCTGCCCGGTAGAGTGCCGCAACCCGCGACAGTTTTTCACCCGACAAGGGATGACCGGGGCCAATGCCAGACGTCTCAACCGCCAGGTATTCCGTGCCTTCAGGCACATCGTTTTCCATCCCCAGCGCGCGCAGCATTTTGTCGGCATCCTGCGCAATGACCGATCTGTTCAGGTGCCCGTCCGGCCAGAGGGCGCTGACAATCCGCGCCTCGTCCCGGACAACCGCGCCTCCTGCACGGGCCATGGCTGCCAGAAAGGCGTCATAGACCGCGTCCACAACAACAATCGCGTTTTCGGAAGAGCACGACGTGGCATTGTCAAAGGTCTTGGAAGCGCGGATTTTTTCGGCGGCTGCATCCAGATCGCAGGTTTCATCCACGATGACGGTGACATTACCTGCCCCGACCGCCAAAGCCGGCGTGCCGGACGTATAGGCCCGCCGCACATTGTTCTGCGAGCCGGTGACGACGATCAGATCCGCGGTCTCCAGCAGCCGCTGGGTCTGTTCCTTGCTGCCCTTGCCCGGCACCATCTGCACCAGGTTCGGATCTTCTCCGATCTTCTCAAATTCGCGGTGCACGTAATCGAGCAGCGCGACACAGGCAGGCACGCCTTTGGGCGATGGCGACAGCACAATGGAATTGCCGCACTTCAGCGCGTTAATGATATTGTTCGCCGGCGTTGCCGCCGGATTGGTGGACGGCACGACCGCACCGATCACACCCATGGCACGCGCGATACGGGTGATCCCCGTTTCGGCATCCTCACTGATAACACCATAGGTTTTCTGACCCGCGATGTCGCGCATCAGCCCCAACGTTTTGCGGTGGTTTTTGGTGATTTTATCCGCTGTGTTCCCAAGGCCCGTGGTTTCGACGGCAAGCCCGGCCAGATGGCGGTTGCGCGCGGGCTCCATAGTCGCCCATGCAGCTGCCTGCGCTGCACGGTCATAGCGTTCCTGCGACCCCTGCGCCTCATACATTTTCTGGGCGGCACGGGCGCGGGCCACGATCTCATCTGTCTGAGCAAGACTGTCCGGCGCGTTCATGATGTTTTCCCAATGCCTGGGCCCCACCCCGCAGGTGCGGGATGGGGCGTATTGATATCAAAGACCGGCAAGCAGCTCTTTGAGTGTTTCCTCGCGGGCAGCCCACATGGCCAGCACCTCGTCCCGGGTCATGATGTTCATCGGCGATCCACCGGCTTTCATCTTTCCGGCCACGCGTGTGTTTTCAAACATCGCGGGCACCGTCTCGGCCAGCTTGTCGATCACACCCTGCGGCGTGCCTTTGGGCACCATGACACCGCGAAAGTTCACCGAGGAATTGTCAACGTCCAGGCCGCTTTCCTTCATGGTCGGCACATCGGGCAGAAATTCGTTGCGCTCCAGATCGGCGACGGCCAGGATTTTGACATTACCCGCCTCACGCGCGCGGAACGCGTCGCTGAGGTTGTTGATACCGGCCAGCACTTCGCCTGCAATCACCGCTTTCATCGCTGCAGCACCACCCCCTTTGGTGGGGATATAGGCCATTTTGAACCCGCCTGCTTTTTCCATCTGCAGCGCGGCAATGTGGTGACCCACAAAAAGACCCGCACCGGATGTCGTCAGCTTGCCCGGATTGGCGGAGGCGAAATCCATGACATCCTGCAGCGTGTTGAATTCACTGTCGGCACCGACAACCAGAACCGCCGGATCAGCGCCCCAGTTTGCAATCGGCTCAAAGCTGTCTGCTGAATACTCAACGCCGCCCTTGATCGACTGCGCGATGAAATGCGGGATGTTGTAGGCCCCCAGCGTATAGCCATCGGCCTCGGCCTGCGTGGCCAGCCAGTTCCAGCCGACACGCCCGCCCGCACCGGGTTTGTTCAGGATCGCGATGGGCATGCCCAGGGCGTCCTCGTTCCCGGCGGTCATGGTCACGATACGCGCCTGAAAGTCGGTCGCGCCACCTGCGCCATAGCTGACCATCATCATGATGGGCCGCTCAGGATAATTGGCGTGTCCGTCAGCAGCCGCTGATGTCGTCAGACCCGCGAGGGCAATGGCCGCCCCTGCCAGTAGTTTCTTCATGTTTCTTCCTCCCAATGAAATTCTGCCGCTTTGCGCGGTTCAGAAAAATATCTCCCGCGGTGTGTACACCTTGAGCAACAATGCAAAGAGACCGTACATAACGGCCATAAAGCAGGCCGTGATGATGATGCGCCGGACCCATGACCTGGCTTCCCCGTGAGGGGCCGGATCGTACAGGCTCAGCAAGATGAAAAAGGCGATGGCAGTGGCGGTATAGAACCCCAGACCCCTGGCCGCCCAGAAGATATAGATCAGAGCAACCAACAGCCCCGGTGCCAGATTGGTCAGCTGGCGCAACGAGAGGCCATTGCCAACCCGGGTCCATCCGAGGCACGCCTTGGCGAAAGTCCACAGTGCCAGAACGACAAAGACCGTTGCAATCAGGCGCGGAAACAGAAAGGCCTCTGATGGCTGCTGGGTATAACTAACCCATGTCACCCAGATGCCAACGGCGGCGACAACACCCGAGCCGATGATGTGCTGAACCCGCGGAAGGGACATATCGCTCATGCCATGATCTCCTCTTTTGAGGTGTACCGGCGCGCGCGCAGCTCCATCCATGCCGAATAGATGATCGAGGCAATCACCACCACGATCAGGAAAATGTTGAGCGTGCCGCCAAAGAAATAGGGGGCCATGCCGTCTGTTGCGCTGGCAATCATGCTGCCCTGGATAAAGTTGGATTCGGCAATGGGCCCGAGGATCAGGCCCAGCACGAGCGGTGCTGCCGAAAAGCCGAAACGCTCGAGGAAATACATCATCACGCCGAGACCCGCCATGACATAGACGTCACCCATACTGGACTGCACCGAGTAGCTGCCAAAAACCGCGAGGCCCAGAACCACAGCGGCCATCACGCTGTGTGGCACCTGGGCGACCTTTGCCGCCATGCCCGCCACATAGAGCCCGAAGAGGCACATCAGAACCTGTCCGATCAGCATCGAATTGATAAATGTCCAGGCCACGTCCGGGTGGTTGTCAAACAGATCCGTGCCGGGAAAAATCCCATGGATCAACAGCCCGCCCAGCAACACAGCCGCCGTCGGGGAGCCCGGAATAGACAGTGTCAGCAGCGGCACCAGCGACGGGCCAACCATGGCGTTGTTTGCAGATTCTGCCGCGACCAGACCCTCGGGATGCCCGGTGCCGAATTTATGCTGATCGGGGCTGAACTTCTTGGACTGATCATAGGCTACCAGCCCGGCAATCTGGCCACCCACCCCGGGAATGAGCCCGATGATCGACCCGGTGATCGTGCCGATGCCCATCGCGCGCTTGTTCTTCATCAGTTCACGGACCGCACCGCTGATTGGGTGTTTTTGCACACGGATCACCTCGGCCCCGTCGTTGCGGCGTCCCTTGGCAAACATCGTGATCACCTGCGGAATGGCAAACAGCCCGATAAGCGCCGCAATGATGTTGATGCCACCGCCCAGAGCAGGATGGAAAATGAAACGCTGCGCGCCCATAATGTCGTCAAATCCGATGGTGGCCAGCCACAGGCCGATGCAGCCCGACAAAAGACCCTTTACCACCGAGCTGGAATCGAGCGAACCAATGACCGTGACACCCAGAATGGCCAGCCAGAAGAGATGGCTGGGGCCAAAAGCAAGCGCCCATTGCGCCAGAACCGGTGTCAGGAAAATCAACAGCAGCACACCAAAAATACCGCCGACAGCAGACGACAGGAACGACAGCTGCAGCGCCTTGGCCCCCTCGCCTTTCTGCGCCATAGTGTGCCCGTCAAGGGTGGTGGCGATGTTGGCCGGCGCGCCTGGGATCTTGAGAAGAATGGCAGATACGGCCCCTCCGGCCACGGTAGAGGTATAGGCCGCGCCCAGCAGGATCAGCCCCTGGGCCGCTTCCAGCTGAAACGTAAACGGGATAAGAAGAGCCACGGCCATCGTCGGAGACAGACCTGGTGTCGCGCCAAGGATCAACCCGCCAATGGTCCCCAGCAGCAGCAAACCAAAGTTCACCGGTGTGAAAACATCGCCAAAGTAAAAAATGAATTCCACTGTGCCTCCCCGGGAGCAAGTGCCCTTGACTTAAAAACCGTAAACAATGAAAACAGTTTTGCAAATGTTTTCATTTTTACTTTCAGATATGGTCTCAAGTGGCTGAAAAAAATCATAATAAAGTTGATATTTTCGATGTCGCGAGGCGTTCCGGCGTTTCGATTTCAACCGTATCGCGCAGCTTTAACCACCCCGAACAGGTAAAACCTGCGACTCGCAAAAAGATTGACCGGGCCGTGCGGGACCTGGGCTATATCCGAAATCGCGCGGCTCAGACCATGCATGGCATCCGCAGTGGCACGATCGGGCTGGTCGTGCCCACGATTGACCACACGATTTTCGCGGAGCTCATCCATTCCTTTTCCCAGTCAGTCGAAGAACAGGGATTTCTCATTCTGGTTGCCAGCCACGGATATGACCTGGAAAAAGAATACGCCGTGGTCCGTAAATTCCTGGAGCACCGCGTCGACGGTGTCGCTCTGATCGGTCAGGACCATTCCGAGGCAACCTACCAGCTGCTGGAAAGCAACGGCACACCGGCAGTGTCCATGTGGAATTACGACCCGGCGTCCCGCCTGTCCTGTGTGGGGTCAGACAATGCGCTGGCGGGGCAGTTGGCCGCACAATGCCTGCTCGACCATGGGCACCGGGATATCGCGATGCTGTTTCCGCCCCGGTCAGACAACGACCGTGCGCGGGGCCGGTATGACGGTGCGATGCGCACCCTGCAGGCCGCAGGTGTTCACCCCGAAGGCGATATGCTGGCCGAAAGCCTCTACAGTCTGCGCGAGGCCCGCGAGGCGATTGCCGGTGTCCTGCGCCGCCCGTCACGCCCGACAGCATTGCTTTGCGGAAACGACGTGCTCGCCGCCGGCGCGCTCTGGCAGGCACAGGACGAGGGTCTGCGGGTGCCGGACGATCTGTCCATCGTCGGTATCGGCGATTTCAAAGGGTCCGGGGAGATGAGCCCTGCCCTGACCACAGTTCATCTGCCTGCACGCGAAATCGGTTTTCTGTCAGGTCAGCAGATGGTGGCAATTATCGCGGGCAGTGCCAGCCAGACCATACGTATCGACTGTGCCATCAGGTTGAATGTGCGCCAGACCTGCCGCCGGATCTGACGCCGGAGTTATCCAGCAAAAAGTGGCGTGCTGGCCGCGATTGCCCAGGCAAAGCACAATCCCAGAGCAATACCCGCTGTTTCGGGTCCTGCCCTGCGGCTGATCCAGTGGCCCATCGTCCCGTAGACCAGCCAGAACAGCAGCAGAACCGGCAGCACCGTAAAAAGAAGTCCCATCTGGCCTGTGCCGGTGCTCATTAACAGCGCCAGAACGCCCACCGGCGCAACACGCCCGGTTATCCGCTGCCACAGTGGCGCGTTGTGATGCAACATCCGGTCGGCGAGCATAAACGGGAGTGTTCCAAGGCACAGAACGGCCATCAGCGGCAACCGGGGACCGACTGGCACAAACGCGGCACCATACCGGTCCAGCGCCAGCGCAAACACGCCAAGACCCCAGAAAAGGAGCAGCGCGGTACCGGCAGGCGACGGCGCTCTGAACCTTCGTCCGCTTTTGTACAACAGCGCCAGGCAAACAGCCCCCCAGACACACAGAAAAACGGCGAGGCCCTGAAAAGCAGCGATCCCCGCGACGCTTCCCGCGCCAAAGGATGCCGCCACGAAACCCGCGCTCCCCGCCGCCACCTGAATTCCCAGATAGCGGCCAGGGTTCAGTGGCGTCCCCTCAATCTGGCCGGCGGGAAGGACACGGGACAGAGGGCGTAACAACATTACCAGCGAGACAAGCAGCACAAGTATCCACGGGCTCGTAACAACAGATCGCCCGTCGGGCGTATGCCCGAGCGTTGCCGCCAGCCAGTCGCGGGTTTCCCGAAGTGTTGTTGTGCTGAAAAGAACGCTCAGATGCTCCGTACCTGGTGCCGCGACCGCGCGGCGCATCAGATCACCGCGCCGCACTGTCTGGCCTTCGACTGCCTGCGGGTCCGTCTGCGCCAGATAGCCAAGCGCTACGGCGCGCAGCCGGTGCTCCCAGGCGCCCGAAATCATAAGCAGCGCTCCGGGGGCCGTTTCAGTGACCGCATCCGAATACATTGAGATCGCAACGATGGAAGAAGCATCCGGTGTGTTTTCTGCGGCACGGATTATGACATCTGTTGCCATGGAATGCCCGACAAATCCGGCAGGCCCTGTCAGACCGGTATGGCCGCGCAGCCAATCCAGAACCTCTGCCGTCTGCGCCACCAGCTGCCGTGTCGTCCCCTCGATCCGCGTAATATCAGCGGACATAAGGGGTCTGCTGCGGCCATGACCGTGAAAATCAAAAGCCGCGACCGTAAATCCGGCGCGCGCCAGATCGAGCGATATGGTTTGCATCAGCGTTGTGGACCCGGCAAACCCGTGTGCAACAACCACAGGCGGGCCCACCGCGCGGCCCCCTGCATGGTAAAGCGTGACCGGCCCGGCACCTGTTTCGATCCGCTTAACGGTGATCCCTGCGCGCTGCTGCTCAAGCTGCCACACCGACAAAAGCACCAACAGCGCCGCAGCAACCGCTAACCAAAAATCATACTTCTTCAGCCCTGCCATACCGCAGGACATAACCCACCGCCGCGCCAATGACAGGAAAATGATCCCACCTCTCTCGACCGGTCGCGTCGCGCGCACTACGTCCGGATTATGTTTGTCGTGAGCCAGAGCACAGTTCTCAACCCCCAGGCACTGGAGACGGTGACCGTGCCGAAAAGGATGCTGGGTCGTATCGCCATTCTGCCACGGCGTGGCGCCGGTCTGCGGATCATAGCGCGGCTGGTCTTTGAAGCGCAGATGCTGCGCTATCTTTGTGCTCTGGCGCCATTTGTGATCGCCATGTTCATCTGGCCTCATCTGGCGCTGCCGATTTCGCAGGCACCTGTCCCTATGCTGATCGTGATCGCGGTGGTGGAGACAAAGGTATTTGCCATCAGGCCCGATGCGCGCGAGGCTCTGATCAGCGATGCGGACATGGCCAGACAGCTGGACGCTCTTCGATTTAACAGCCTGCACATCCTGACCCGCATCGCTGCTGCGCGCCAGATTACGACAGGTGAATTGCATCTGGTCGTGGAACAATCTGAGATTGCGCGGGTGTCCCCGCTCACGCTGGTGTCCGCCCAGATGGGCGGGCAAAAGCCCCGGGTGCTGACGCTTGATCCGACCGAGCGTGCTCTGATCACCGATGCGCTCTTTGATGACACGCTGACCGAACGCGATCTGCTGCGCGTCAGCCTGCGCGAGGACAAAAACCTGCATGACACAGTACTGGATGCCAGCACCGTTCCCGCCCACGCCCGGATGGCGGCACTAATGGATCAGTACTCAGCATCCCCTGCCCTGCAGGAGGCATGAACGGATGTCCGTAAACACAGCCCCCCTCTCGGCAGGCCGGGTTCTTGATCTGCTGCGTGCGGGATGGGCCGCTCAGAGGGACGGCGCCCTGACAGCGTCGTGGATGCTTCATGGCAGACCAGGCGTCGGCAAGACCGATATCGTCCGGCAACTGGCCGAGGAAACCGGTGCCACGCTCTTTGACCTGCGGCTTACCACAATCGAACCGCAGGATCTGCGGGGCCTGCCCTACTATGACCATGCCGCGTCCAAAACCGTCTGGTACCGGCCCGAAGACCTGCCGGATGATCCGGATCAGCCGGCTATCCTGTTTCTGGATGAGCTGACGGCCGCGTCTCCCTGGCTGCAGCCAACGGTTTACGGTCTGTTGCAGGAGCGTCGTGTTGGCCGGCACCGCCTGCCCGACAATGTGTTTATCGTCGCCGCTGGTAACATGGTCGAGGACGGTGCAATCGCCTATGAGATGGGAACCGCCCTGTCAGACCGGCTGATCCATCTGATGATCCGCGCCGATGCAGAGGACTGGCTGCTCAACTTTGCAGCGCCGCGCGGGCTGGACCCGGCCGTTACCGCCTTTCTGCGCGGCCGCCCCGATCTGCTGGAAACGACCGCAGACAGTCTGCAGCGCGGCCACATGATCGCCTGCACGCCGCGATCATGGGAACGGGTCAGCGCGATTATGGGCGCAGTTCAGGACCGGGCCTCCCGCCAGGCGATGATCGCCGGAACTCTGGGCGACGCGGTCGCTGCGGAGTTTTCTGTTATCGCCGATGACATCAGCGCAACTGTGCATATCGGTTCTCTGCTCGCGGCATCCGACAGGGACCGCCCGGCACAGTACCCGAACACGCTGCACGGTCTGAACGCTGTGGTGTTCGGACTGGTGGGCGCGACCACGCAACAAACCGTCACGCAGGCGATTGCGGCCATGGAGGACATACGACATCTGGCAGAAACGCGTCCGGCGGAGGGTTTCGGGCGATTGCCCCTCGCCGAGCTGTGCAGTTTCGGCTTTGAAATGCTGATGGCCCGCGCGCTCAAAGAGGATATGGGTGCGGCTTTTGCTGCCTCGGAACCTTACGCGCGATATGCAGCCGACCGCCGTGCTGCGGGCCTCGACTGAGTATGGTGCAGAGATCCCGGCGGGCCGAACGGGCGCTGGCGCATCTGCCGGGTGCAGACCCGGGCCTCGCGATGCTGGCCTTGTGGTGTGACGTGACCGACGCAGAGGACGGCACGCCGGATACAATCACCGCAGACCACCGCATATATGTCGGCGAAACCTTTGCCGCGCACCCGATGCATGAACAGATTGGCCTGATCGGGCATCACATTCTGCATGTTGCCCTGCGTCACAGTGCCCGCGCCCAAGCCATGGCCGCACGCTGCGGAGCTGCTTTTGAGCCGGAAATCTATGCGCTGGCCTGCGATGCCGTTGCCAATGAAATCCTGGTCCAGGCAGGTCATGCCCTGCCCCGCCCTGCTGTTTTGTTGCGCAGCCTGCTGCGTGACGTCTTGCTGGAACCACAGGAGCCGGAGCACGCAATTCTGGCCCAGTGGGATACGGACAGGCTCTATGCCATACTGGCCGCTCAGGACGGCAGGGGGTGCACGCGGCGGCAAAAATACCAGCAGGCGCATGGTTTTCGTCCGGACGTGGAGCCAGGTGCAAAAGCAGCAAATGGCGCAATGCCACCCGACGAATGGCGTGGCCATCTGGTGCGCGCAGCGGGTGCTGCTCAGGGTGCCGGTCGCGGGATCGGGCCGCTGCTGGCCGCCCTGGCAGAGACAGCACAGGACCGAACCCCCTGGGAGGTGCTGTTGCGACGTCTGCTGGTCAGAGCAACTTCCCCGCAGCCCGGAAGGTCGTGGCGGCGACCGGACCGTGCCTGGGTTGCCGCAGAGGCAGACGCCCGGTCGCGCGGCGGACCTGAGCCTGTTTTTCAGCCTGGCCGATCGAGAGACAGGCTGCGCCCGCGCATTGTCATTGGTATGGACAGCTCCGGGTCTGTTCCCGACAGCCTACTGGCACGGTTTTCCGCAGAGTTCTCGGCCATCGCCAGGCGCACCGGCGCCGAAGTTCATCTGATGGCTTTCGACGAAACAGTGTACCACCACATGGCCCCGATGGCCGGGGCGTCGGACAGGCTGCCCGATGATTTTCAGGTGCGTCGCGGTGGCGGCACAGCATTCATCGACGTGGTGGAAAAGGCCGCGGCTTTGCGCCCGTCAGCGCTGGTTGTGCTGACCGATTTGGAGGGGCCATTCGGTCCAGCCCCGCACATGCCTGTCATCTGGGCTGTTCCTGATGTGACGTCGATCACCCCACCCTTTGGCGAAGTCATCACCCTGACGCATTGACCCTGCCTGAAAGACCATAACCCGGGACATGAAACGCCCGCCGGTCCTCTGCGATATCCGCGATTGCCTGCTTTGCCTTGTTCAGGCCTGTGATGGCAGCCGCGCGACCCCCATGTAAATCACTGCCTGAACCGGCAGGGACCCGAAAACAAAATCTCCCCGTCTGTTCAGACCGCGCGGCCCCAGACCGGTGCTGGCACCGGGGACAAGCCCCGCTCCCGTCAGCGCAACGCGCAGTTCCGCGGGCCGGATAAACATTGCCGGGTCATGGGTGCCTTTTGGCAGCAGCCTCAGCAGATCCTCGGCTACGGTGACAACCACCGTCCGCGCGATAATGTTGCGGTTTATCGTATCATACAAAAAGAGCCCGCCCGGGCGCAGAACGCGGGCCACTTCTGCCAGCACCTGAGGCAGATCACGCACGTGCTCCAGCACATCCACACAGACCACGATGTCAAAGCTGTCGCTGGCATAGGGCAGCGCCTCGCCGTATCCGGTGTCATACCTGATCCCGAGCCCCTGCTCTGAGGCATGTGCACGTGCTGCCGCGACGGCCTCGGCCGCCGGATCGATACCTGTCACCTGCGCGCCGCGTTCGGCGAGCGCTTCGGCCATGAAACCACCGGCGCATCCAAGATCGAGCACATCTGCGTCCTGCCAGTCAGCATAGGTGTCAAACCATTTCAGCCGTCCCGGCACCATATTCCGAAGCGTGCGGACCCATCGCACATCGTCGGACCACCACTGCTGTGCGAAATCATCATAGATGCCAAGGTTGTTTCGCCCGGCACTGCTCACAAAAGCACCCGGGGGATGTCGCTGACCGTTTTCGCATTCACGACCATCAGGAGGCTTCTTCCTGATCCTGATGGCGTTTGAGAATACGCTGCAGGGTCCGCCTGTGCATGTTCAGCAGGCGCGCGGCCTGAGAGACATTGCGACCTGCTGCCTCGAACACGGTTTCAATGTGGGCGATCCGGGCCTCGTCAGGGGAAATCGGTGCTTCGGGCGGGGCCGGCTGGGTGTTGCGGGGCGCCGTGAGCGCGGCAATGATTTCATCCGCGCCTTCGGGTTTTGCGAGATAGTCCACAGCACCCGCTTTGATCGCTGCTACCACCGTCGGCGTATTGCCGTAACCGGTCAGCACGACAGCGCGTGCTGACGGCCATGTGTCCCGAAGCAGGTCAATGATCTCGAGCCCATTGCCGTCCCCGAGCCGCAGGTCGACCACGGCAAAATCGATCCGTGCCTGCGCGATGGCATCGCGCGCCTCGCTGACGGTACCCAGACAAATGGTGTGATATCCGCGCCGGGTCATCGCTTTGTCCAGACGCGACCGAAAGGTCACGTCATCATCAAGGATCAGAAACGTGCCTCCACGTCCGGCTTTATCGCTTTTCATCTCAAACTCCTTTGAGAAGAATACGGGCCGCGTTTCAGACGGGATCACCATCGCGGCATTCTGTCGCGAATGTGCCTGCCCGCAGCACCGGCGCCAGAACCCTGTCCAGATCGACCCGCGCCCTGAGGCGGGTCGCCAGAAGGTACATACCGCCCACTTTGCGCTGCAGAAACAATGCGTCTGCAGGCGGAATGACCCAATAATCACCCTGCGCCGCAAAATCCATGCCTGCCTGACGCAGCCGTCCAATCAGATCGCTCTGGCCGAAATCAAAAACGCCACCCGATCGCAGAGGGGCCATGGCCATGTCAAACATATTCCATATCGCTTCTGCATGATGCGGGCGTGTGTCTGTCGCCAGAAATCCAATCGTTTCCAGACAGGACAAAACAGCATCACGGTCCCCATCGAGACCCGCGCGAAAAAGCCCGCGGTATTGGCCTGTCAGTTGCGCGGGTATGGAACGACTGGCCCCGAAATCCATCAGGACGATCTGACCGCTGTCCGCGTCCCAGGCATAGTTGGCAAAGTTCGGATCGGTCTGCATCAGCCCATATTCAAATATCTCCTGCATCATCAGCAGGATCAGGCGGGACACCACGTGGTCGCGTATGTCCTGCGGTGCGCTGCTCAACTGATCCACAGATCTGCCCGGCATGTAGCTCATGGCCAGAATACTGTCCGTCGTCAGATCGTTATGCAGCTCCGGCACCAAAAGGTCCGGATCATCCGACAGCAGCTCGCCGAAACGCGCCATCATCAGGCCCTCACGCGCATAGTCTGCTTCTTCATGCAACTGGCGACGCGCCTCGCCCAGCAACGGCTCTATGTCCAGCTCGCGCGGCAGCAGACGGGACATTCGCAGCAGCAGTGCGACGTTGGCAACATCACTGTCGATACTGCGCCGCACCCCGGGATACTGTACCTTGATCGCCAGATCATGACCATCACGGGTGCGCGCGCGGTGCACCTGCCCGATGGAGGCCGCTGCAATGGGACGTACGTCGAAACGGTCAAACCGCTTCATAAAATCCTGACCCCAGTGACGGATCAGAACCGTTTTCAGCTGTCGGGGCGGCATGAAATCCGCGTCATTGCGCAATCGCGCGAGGATCTCTGCCATCTCAGGTGGCAGAAAGTCATCGCCCTCCATCGACAACAGCTGCCCCATTTTCATCGCAGCGCCCCGCATCCGCGAAAGCTCCCGCGTGATCCGACCGAGATTTGCCGGTGTCAGAACCAGCCGGTCCACCCGGGGGCTTGACCCGCTCAGCCATTCGCGACCGCCATGAAAGGCCACGTTTCCTGCCACGCCAAGCGCCATACCCCCCAGTCGTGACAGACGCGACAGGCGCGTCCCCGGAACGGCAATGCCTCTGGGTGTCTGGCGGGTATCTGACATTTCAGCCTTTCAAAACTGCTCAGGCTGAGAGTTAGGGCACCCGTCCCCGAAACCAATGCAATCGCGCGTTTCGCGGAGTGTTTTGCAAAAACAGTGGCAATTTTTCAGAACAGCAGCGAAGGTAGCCGTGGGTGAAGTAAGCGACGGGGCATCGTCGCTGTGTTTTTTTGGGGAACTACGTGGTCCAATCTTTGTCAAATCCGTTTCGCGGCACCGGCCTGCCTGCGGATAGCAGTGTGCAGAAACTGTACCCGTCTGAAAACGCGCGGGCCGTTTCAGAACTGCTCGCCCTGTGTCCTAAACATGTTGAGACACCACTGGTCGATGCGCAGGAAGTTGCGATGGCCGCCGGTGTCAGACAAGTCAGCATCAAAGACGAACGCACGCGCATGGGGCTGGGGAGTTTCAAAGCTCTGGGTGCGGCCTATGCCATCGCACAGGACGCACAGCGTGCGCAGGCGGGCGACTGGGCGACAGCCCTCACTGAGCGGGTGTATGTAACTGCCAGCGCTGGCAACCATGGCCTGTCCGTTGCGGCGGGTGCGCGGATTTTCGGTGCACAGGCCGTGATCTATCTGGCAAAGAGCGTGCCCGAAGCATTTGCCGAACGTCTGACCCAGACCGGTGCGCGGGTGGTCCGTGCCGGGGATACCTATGAGCAGAGCATGCAGGCCGCAGCAGATGCCGCTGACGCCAACGGGTGGCAGCTGCTCTCTGACAGTTCCTGGGCAGGATACACCGAATGGCCGGGCGCGGTGATGGAAGGATACCTGCAGATGGGTGCGGAAATATCCGCACAGCTGACAGAGGCACCGGATTACATCCTGCTGCAGGCAGGAGTGGGCGGCATGGCGGCAGCACTGGCCGCGCATTTCCGAGCCGAATGGGGCGATGCACCTGTAATTGCAGTGGTCGAGCCCGAAGCCGCCCCGGCGCTGATCGAGAGCATTCGCGCAGGACGGCTGACCGACACCGCAGGGCCGGTGTCGCAGATGGGACGTCTGGATTGCAAAACCCCTTCGATGATCGCGCTGGAGGGTCTTGCCCGGGATGCCGATCTGTTTCTGACAATCACAGAAGAAGAAGCCGCCGCCGGTGTTGCATCGCTGGCACCATTTGGTTTTGAGACGACGCCGTCGGGGGGCGCGGGGCTCGCTGCGCTGTTGTCCGGCGCACCGGGGTGCGATGCCGAAACTTCTGTACTGGCCGTTCTGAGCGAAGGCCCGGAGGATGTCTGACCCGGCGACGCGGTTCCCGGCAAGTGAATTCCGAAACCGCGTTGACGCGCTGCAGGCGGGATTGCAGGCATCTGATACCGACGCCCTGCTGCTGACGTCTCCTGCTGATATCTTCTATGTCACTGGTTTTCTGACGCGATTCTGGGAAAGCCCGGCACGACCATGGTTTGTCATTGTGCCCGCGCGCTCCGCCCCCATTGCCGTTATCCCTTCGATCGGCCTGGAACTGATGTCGAAGTGCTGGATCAAGGACATCCGTACCTGGGACGCGCCCTTTCCAGGCGATGACGGTGTCACGCTGCTCGCTGACACGCTGCGGTCAGTCATTCCCGAAAACGGGCGGCTTGGGATACCGATGGGCGCGGAAACTCACGTGCGCATGCCGCTTGCGGATTTCCAGAAAGTTGTCGCGCTGCTGACCCCACGCCGGGTCGTGGATGCAACAGAAACGCTGCAACGTGTGCGTGAGATAAAGTCTGATGCCGAGATAGAGCGGATCAGGGCAACCTGCCGCAGCGCTGACCTTGCCTTCGGCCAGATCGCGGATATCGCAGCGGCAGGCATGCCCATGGAGCAGGTATTCCGCGATTTTCAGATCGCCCTGCTGGCCGCAGGCGCAGACTGGGTCAGCTATGTCGCCGGGGGCGCAGGCCGTGGCGGGTACAGTGACGTCATCTCGCCCGCCCCAAGGCGAAAGCTTGCGCCTGGTGATCTGCTGATGCTGGATACCGGTGCGGTCAGAGGCGGATACTTTTGCGATTTTGACAGGAACTTTTCAATCGGACGGGCCGACGATGCGTGCAGGCGCGCCTATGATGCGCTCTTTCAGGCGACGGAGACTGTCCTGCAGGACCTGCGTCCGGGCAACAGGGCCTGCGACGTTCACCGTATGCTTTCTGACGGGCTCAAAGACGCCGGTGCGACGCCAGGCGGTGGCAGGCTCGGGCATGGTCTGGGAATAACTCTGACAGAATGGCCCTCGTTCATTCCCGCGGATCAGACAGAACTGCGCGAAGGCATGGTGCTGACCATCGAACCCAGCGTCGAAATCAGCCCCGGGCGCTTCATGGTGCACGAAGAAAACATTGTTCTGCGTGAAAACGGCCCCGAGCTTCTGAGCCGCCGCGCGGCAACCGAGCTGCCTGTACTGGTGTGAAAATATGGAGAATTTCCCCTATCAACTGACAGGCCCGATTGGCACCGGTGCGACGCTGGGGCTTGTGGTGCTGCAGACAGATGAAACCGTTGAGCAGGACTTTCGCCGCCTTTTCCGTGCAGATGACACGGCACTTTATGTGACACGCATTCCCAGCGGCGCAGACGTTACACCCGACACCCTGCGCGCCATGCAAAAGGCTCTGCCGGAGGCAACCAGACTGCTGCCCGCTGCTGCAGAATTCGACTGTGTCAGTTACTGCTGCACCTCCGGCGCGACACTGATCGGCCCGGACAACGTCGCCCGTATTGTACGCGAGAATGCGAGCGTACGTGCGGTTACCGACCCGCTGACAGCGTCCAGGGCGGCCTGCAAAGCTGTCGGCGCGGAAAAGCTGGCCATCGTTTCTCCTTATATCGCTGCGGTCGCGGCCCCCATAAGCGACGCTTTCTCAGAGGCGGGCTTCAAGGTGACGGGCGCTCTGTCTTTTGGCGAGGAGATCGAAGCGCGCGTGGCGCGAATTGATCCCGCATCCATCCACACCGCCGCGCTCAGTGCAGGAGAAAGCAGTGACTGTGACGCGGTTTTCCTGTCCTGCACGAACCTGCGCACGCTGGATATCATCGACGATCTGGAAGAGCGCCTTGGCAAGCCGGTGATCAGCAGCAATCAGGCGCTGGCCTGGCACACGGCGGGTCTGGCGGGGGGAACAGCGCTCGATCACCCACCCGGCAGGCTATTCCGCCACCCGGGATCCGGATCGTAGAGGACCGGCCGTTCAGGTCAGGTCAGCGGTCTGCCAGTCGTCAAAACGCGCAGCCGCTGGCAGATCCGTCAGTGGCGCGTTCAGATACCCGCCAGAGAACAGACGAAACTTCACCCCGGCATTTTGTGCTGTGTGAAAATCCACGGCACTGTCGCCCACGTACAGCGCCTGATCCGGAGCAACGCCAAGTGCGTTCAGACAGGACAACAAAGGGTCTGCATCCGGTTTACGGGCCAGACCCTCGCGGGCCCCTGTTATAGTCTCAAAGTACTGGCTCAGGCCAAGATCGTCGCAGATCATATGTGCCGGCCTTTCAGGTTTGTTGGTGCAGACGCCCATCAGACAGCCCGCGTCCCGCAGCACCTCCAGACAGGCAGTTACGCCGGGATAAGGCACCGTGAGCCGGGTCATATTGGCTTCATAGACTTTCAGGAACACTTGCAGGGCTTTGCGATGCAGCATCTCGTCCGAGCCGCCGGTCGCCGTTAAAGCCAGATCAACAAGAACAGGCACACCATTGCCGATAAAGGATATTACCTGATCCAGGCTGATCCTGTCGCGGTCCAGCGTCGACAGCGTTTCATTCACAGCAAAGTGCAGATCGGGCGCGCTGTGCACAAGCGTGCCATCGAGATCAAAGATGACCGCTGCCGGCAGCCCCGCGCCTTTTTGGCTCACGTCATGCCCAGCGCTTCTTTGTACATCTCCAGAACCGCTTCTTCTTCGGCGATGTCATCGGCATCACGTTTGCGCAGAGCAATCACCTTGCGCAGAACTTTGGTGTCATACCCGCGCGCCTTGGCTTCGGCCATCACTTCCTTCTGCTGTTCGGCAATGTCTTTTTTTTCTGCATCCAGGCGTTCGATCCGCTCGACAAACTGGCGCAGCTCACCCGAGGACGCGCGATATGTGGCATCGGCCTGGGATTCTGTGGCGGTAGGGTCTGTGGCGGTGTCACTCATGATGCGCTCCTGGTGCGATGTGGATCAGCTGTCTGCCTACCGCCCTGCCTGCGCTGCTGCAAGCAGGTTTGACGCACCCCTTCCGACCCTGCGGCATTCAGGCGCGCATGCCCTGCTCTTGCCAACGGCCCTGCGATTGAGTAGCCACCGCGAACATGGAAAACAGCAGTCCAACAACCATTTTCGACATCATCATCTGGTCGGGTGCGGGCGTGTCGCTCCTGGGCCTTGCAGGTCTGGTTTGGTGCATTGTCTACGTGGCCCGCGCCCGCCGCGCCAGGCTGTCGGATGAGGACATGCGTGCGGTGCTCGCGAGAGCGCTGCCATTCAACCTGGGCGCATTGTTTTTGTCTGTGATCGGCCTTGTCCTGGTAATAATCGGCATCTTTCTGGGCTGATCGCGCACTTGCACCGCCACACACATCGGACGTATGCTGGTGGCGGTTCATAGGAGCGCGCTTATGTCACCCGATGTTACAGCTTTTTTTGATACGGCCACCAATACAGTCAGTTATGTCGTCCAGGATCCGAAAGGTACTGCCTGCGCCATTGTCGATTCTGTTCTGGATTTCGATCATGCGTCCGGGCGGACCGATACGACCTCTGCCGACCGGGTCATCGAATTTGTTCAAAAGGCCGGTCTGCAGGTTCAGTGGATCCTGGAAACGCATGTGCATGCCGACCATCTGTCTGCGGCCCCCTATCTCCAGGAAAGTCTTGGTGGCCGCATCGGGATTGGTGCGCAGATCACCACTGTCCAGGACACGTTCGGCAAGGTGTTCAACGAAGGGACGGAATTTCAGCGGGACGGCAGTCAGTTTGATGCGCTGTTTGAAGAGGGGGCGTCTTTTCACATCGGACAGATGCGTGTTGATGTCCTGCACACGCCGGGACATACCCCGGCCTGCATGACCTATGTGATTGGTGACGCAGCCTTTGTCGGTGACACGCTGTTCATGCCAGATTTCGGGACCGCACGCTGCGACTTTCCGGGCGGGTCAGCGCATGATCTCTACCGTTCTATTCAGAAAATCCTGTCCCTGCCGGACGAGACCCGCATTTTCGTCGGCCACGATTATAAAGCACCCGGACGCGAGGAATTTGCCTGGGAGACAACCGTTGGCGCTCAGAAAGCCGCTAACGTGCATATCGGCGACGGGCGCGATGAGAACAGTTTTGTGGAAATGCGCGAGGCACGCGATGCCACGCTGGGCATGCCGAAACTGATCCTGCCCTCGCTTCAGGTGAACATGCGGGCAGGACAGATGCCTGAACCTGACGAACACGGCGATGTCATGCTGAAACTGCCAATCAACAAAATATAGCAGAGCAATGTATTCAGACTGGATTATGGGCGCCTTTGGCGGATTGATGATCGGCTGCGCTGCGGCTGTGTTTCTGCTGGGCAACGGGAGGATTATGGGGGCCTCCGGGATCCTGGGCGGCCTCTTTGACTCAGCAGAGGGCAACTTGCGCCCTGAGCGGCTGGCATTCCTCGCCGGGCTCATTGGCGTTCCGGCAGTTATTCACCTGCTGGACCCCACACCCGCTGAAACGGGTCTGACCGGCAACCTGGCACTTGTGATGATCGCCGGGCTGCTGGTTGGGCTTGGAACACGTATCGGAAATGGCTGTACCTCCGGTCATGGTGTCTGCGGCATTTCCCGGCTGAGCCTGCGCGGTATGGTCGCCACCGTCATTTATATCAGCGCCGGTGCCCTGACGGTCGCAGCGCTGCGTCACTTGACGGGGCTGATCTGATGCGGCTGTTGATTGCATTGCTTGCCGGTGGTTTGTTCGGGGCCGGTCTTTATGTATCCGGTATGACTGACACGCATAAAGTTCAGGGCTTTCTGGATTTTGCAGGCGCATGGGATCCGACGCTGATGTTTGTGATGGGGGGCGCGATCCTGCCAATGGCAATTGCCTGGCGGCGCACGCAATCCGGAACGCCTTTGACAGGTGGCAGCTTTCCTGCCGCATCCCAGGCCGGTGTGAACCGGTCACTTGTTACCGGAGCCCTTCTTTTCGGCGCGGGATGGGGGCTGGTGGGGCTGTGTCCGGGGCCTGCGATGGCCTCATTGAGCTATGGGGGTTTGGGTGGTGCCGTTTTTCTCGTGGCGATGATTGCTGGCATGCTGGGCGCAATTCCGCTGCGCAGGCGTCTGGACAGCCGCGCGCACCTCGCCTAATCCTTGCGGCTATGGATATCCGACAGATTACACCGACGTTTTATGCAGCCCCTCAGCTGACCCCCGAGGATGTGCCTGCCCTGCTTGAAGCAGGGATCCGGCTGATTTTGTGCAACCGTCCGGACGAGGAGGTCCCGCCCGGATACCAGGCCAGCGACATGCGGGCGGCAGCGGAAAGCGCTGGCATCCGTTTTGAGGAACAGCCGCTGACACACTACACCATGACACCGGACATTATTTCGCGAAACTATGCGTTGATCTGTGATTGCGACGGACCCGTTGTGGCCTATTGCGCGTCTGGGACCCGGTCGACGATCGCATGGGCGCTGGGATCAGCCGGCGATATGGACGCCGGTGAAATTGTCGAGGCGGCGCGTTCAGGGGGATACGATCTGTCTGGGCTGCGCCCCACGCTGGAGGCCGCATCACAGCGCTGAACGGATTGCGTCTACGCCGTGTTGAGGCTTGGCAGATCCTCAAGTTCGGGCAGATCATCCAGCTCCGGCAGATCTCCCAGATCTGGCAGGTCCGGCAGTTGCCCGGCATCGCTTTCCGCGCCGGAGCTGTCCGCCAGATCCGGGAGATCCGGCAGGTCGGGAAGATCCGGAAGATCGGGCAGCCCGTCTGGTGAAGCTTCTGAGAAATCTGTGTCCGGCGAAAGCTCGATGTCTGGCAAATCGGGTAAATCCGGCAGATCATCCGACATCGGCGAAATGTCGGGCATACCGCTGTCCACCATATCGCGCGGCGCCGGCATTCCCATTGCCGCCATATCGACCGGCGCATTCTCGCCCTGTTTTGCCTCTTTGTTACCCGGCATCTGCTGTTGCAGCTGAAGAGCCCTGAAACCGTCAATCTGGCCCATGGCGCCCTTTGCAATGACTTTGCCCTGGGCTGTCACCAGAGACACCCGGTCGAACGCATCCACCGGTATCGACAGCGTATCGCCGACGGCAAGTGCGCTGACCCGGGAAAGAGGCAGGCGTTGCCTTGCGAGAACGGCGGACAGGTCCGCTTCCAGTTCCATGACCGAGTTCTCAAGTGTTACGGGAGGCGCGGGAACAGTACTTTCCCCCTCCTGCTGCGGCGCTGCCGATTCTTTGTTTTTCTCGGGAGCAGGGATCAGAAGGACAATCGGGGCCTGACCTGTACCTGCGGCAATATCCACCGTCAGGCGCAGCACGGCATATTCGCCCCCCTCAAGAGCGAGATCAAAGAGACGCGCGTTTTCGGCGCGCGCGCCAAAGCGGAAGGCCCGGATCAGCTGGCGGTCTTCGGGCATCTCGACGATATCATGACACCGCTGAAACAGTGTATTTATCAGGGGTGCACACAGGGCCGCATCCGTCGCGGTCGGACGCCGACTGAAATCGTCCGGCAGTGCAGAGACCCGGCCCGTGGTCTGTTGCTGCACCAGCGCATGCACCAGACCCATTCCCAGCGAGATTCCCGCTGTTGATCCGTCCGGACCGTCGAGCAGGATGAGCATGCTTTCTTCTTCCACAAGCTCCTGCAGGCTGTCGCCTTCGAAACGGTCCTGGGAAATGGCAATCACGGCCAGCGCCAGATCAAAAATATTGTCTGCGACCTTTGCCATACAGACGCGCATAGCCTTTGGCACGGTCATAGCCCGCGCCTGATGTTCCTGTTTTCCTGCCTGCGCCTTGCGCTGCAAAACTGACATCTGTGGCCCTTATCCAACGTACCGGACGGCTGAACACGGACCGGCACCTCTGTCTGTGGGAGTAAAGGTGAATGGTTACCATTGCCTTTAAAAAACAACAGAAACCGCGTGTTAAAGTGGTGTTTTACTGTGCGGCAAGCGCCAGTGTCTGCGGCATCATCACCCGAAAGGCCGTGCCGCCGGAATCGTCAAGATAGGACACATCGCCCCCAAGACGCACCATAATTTCGCGACAGATTGCCAGGCCCAGGCCCGCCCCGTTGCTGTCCTGCGCCCCGATCCGGCTGAACTTCTCGAACATCATCTCGCGGGCCTCATCAGGAATGCCGTTGCCATTGTCGCGAAAATCAATAACCACAGTTTCGCCGTGACGGGCGGCCTCAATCCGCAATTCCGGCGTCTCTGACGCGCAGTATTTCTGGGCGTTTGTGATCAGATTAATGAACACCTGTGCCAGCCTGTCGAGATCCGTGTTCAGGGTAATCGTCTCGTCCAGACGCCTGCGGTGTATGGTAATTTCGCGCGCCTCGCTGGCCTGTGCGGTTGCGATGGCCTGGTCCAGCAGGTCACCCAGATTGCCGCTCTGACGGTTCAGCGTCACCTGTCCGTTTTCCAGGACAGACAGATCCAGCAGATCATCCAGCAGACGGGTCAGACGTATAGCTTCGGTATTGATAATACTGGCATATTTGGTCTTTTCCAGCGGGCGCAGCCCATCGGTGTCCCGCAAAATCTCGGAGAACGCGCGGATAGAGGTCATGGGTGTGCGCAGCTCGTGGCTGATCTGGCTGAGAAAGGCATCTTTCTGCAGACTGATCTGGGTCAGCTTCTCGTTGGCGCGGCGCAGCTCTCCGGCTGTGCGGCTCAGCTCGCGGGACTTTGCTTCCAGCTGACTGGAATATTCCAGCATCTGCGCGGATTCGTCGGCCACAGCCATCAGATCCTGTACCGATACGGCGGTGCCGCCCACAATCTGCCCGATCATCGCATGGGCCGTCGCAGCACCCACGGAGCCCGCGAGCTCTCTCTCCAGACGTTGCAGAAAATCCGGTGTTGGTTCAGGCAGATGCCCGGGCATCCCCTGCGCGCGCGTCTGGGTTTCAAACAGATGACGTGCCTCCTCCGCTCCCAGAATACGCTGCGCCATGATCAGCAGATCTTCGCTTTCAGCAAAGGAAGCATGCCATCCTCTTGCCTGCCCCGAATGATCAAAAACATTTACGAACTGCGCACCCTGCAGTCTTTCCAGAGGCAAAGGAAAGCTGATCAGCGAAAAGACAGCAAACCCGAGGACGTTCAGCGACAGGCTCCAGAATACTGCATGCACTGTCGGATCAAGGCCCGCGATGCCAAACAGCGCCTGCGGATTCAGCCACCCGATCCCCCACAGGCCCGACGCGAATGTTTCAGCAGAGAAGACAACGCCCGGACCAAAGCTGGGAAGCAGCATCGTAAACATCCAGACGGAAAACCCGATCGCCAGCCCTGCAAGAGCCCCGACCCGCGTGGCGCCGCGCCAGAAAAGACCGCCCAGCATCGCCGGTAGAAACTGTGCCACACCGGCAAAGGAAATCAGCCCGATGGCCGCCAGTGCCCCGGAGCCGCCCGAGGCCTGAAAATAGATGTAGCCCAGGCCAATGATGCCCAGAATCGACAGTCGCCGGGACAGGATGACCACATCGCGCACATCGCCTGACTGCGTCGCCCCGCCCTGCCGCAGATACAGGAACACGGGCATAACCACGTGGTTGGACACCATGGTCGAGAGCGCGAGTGTGGCCACGATCACCATGGAGGTGGCCGAAGAGAACCCGCCCAGAAAACTCAGCATCGCGAGCCCCTCGCGCCCCTCACTCAGGGGCAGGCTCAGCACGAAAAAGTCAGGATTGGACCCGGCGGGAAGCACCTCGAGGCCGATCACCGCGATAGGCACAACGAACAGGCTCATCAGCATAAGATAAAGCGGAAAGGCCCAGCTTGCGACCTGCAGATGGCGCTCATCATCATTTTCGACCACCATGACCTGAAACATCCGTGGCAGGCACAGAAAGGCCGTTGCAGACAGCAGCGTCAGCGTCGCCCAGCGACTGCCGTCCGTCTGCCAGGTGCCAAGCGCCGAGGCATCTATCCGCGCCATAGTCGCCGAAAGCCCGCCGGCAACGCCCCAGACAACAAAGACCCCGACCGCCAGAAGTGCGATCAGTTTAACAACCGCCTCTACCGCCACCGCGATGACCACACCGTGGTGGCGCTCATTGGCATTCAGGTTTCTGGTCCCGAAAAGCACCGTAAACAGCGCAAGCCCGATGGCGATCCACAGCCCGCCCGCGCGCGAGGTTTCAGGGTCCGGCACGCCCCCGGTTTCCGCGGAGGAAAAGATCGACAGAGACAGCGCAACCGATTGCAGCTGCAGTGCGATGTAGGGCGTCACACCGATCACCGCCATGATCGTCACCACAATCGCCAGTGTGTTGGACTTGCCATAGCGCGAGGAGATCAGATCAGCGACAGACGTCACTTTGTGACTGCGCCCGATCCGCACCAGCCGCCTGAGGATCCACCACCATCCGATAATGACCAGGCTCGGGCCAAGATAGATGGTCACATATTCCAGCCCGGACCGCGCCGCGTTGCCGACCGCACCGTAAAATGTCCAGGCGGTGCAGTAGATCGACAGGGACAGCGTATACACCAGCGGCGAGCGCAGCAGCCAGTCCGCCCGCCCCCTGACCCCCGCGCGTTCGGCTGCAAAAGCAACGCCGAAAAGCAGTGCCACATAGGCCATGCAGACGGCGATCAGGACGTTGAGCGACGTCACTGCGGGTCCTCGTCTTCGCTTTTATCTTCTCCGGGCATCCGGCCCATACGCCGCACCAGAAAAGCGCCGGCGCAGATAAGCGCCAGCCAGACCCCAAACACATAGTAAAGCGCATGAGACATCGGCATGCCGCCGCCCGTTGAGCCCGCATCCGTCGGCCAGAGCAGCGGGATCATCCACAGAACCGCGCCCAGAACCGCAAGAAGCCGCACCGCATCCGTAACCCGCCGCTGGCGATAGCTTCCACGCTGCAGAAACAATGGGGACTGGCCACGGTCTGCCATCTGCTCAGCTCTGCTGACGGTGCAGACACAGCATGTCACGCACGGCGTTCAGCACCTCAGTATTGGAAAACGGTTTGGTCATAAAACGGCTGACCCCGGCCTTTTCGGCCATTTCCCGGTCACGGCTCTGACCGCGCGCTGTCAGCATCAGCACCGGCAGATCCGCAGTCTGCTCGTGTGCGCGCAGCTCTTCCAGTATATCAAACCCGTTTTTGCCGGGCAGCATCACATCAAGGATCACAATATCGGGTTTCAGGTCACGGATGACCTCGGCCGCATCCGTCCCGTTTGAATGTGTATCCACCTCCCAGCCTTCGCGGCTCAGCAGGAAGCGGATGGCCTCGATGATATTTGTCTCATCCTCGACCAGCAGCAAATGGTGTGACATGATCCCCTCCTCACGGGAAGCGCGCCGCGGGCCTCTCCCTGACCGAACTGCGATGCGCCGTATTTGAGTATTGTCGGATTCCACAGGGCAAGTCAAAACCGGACAGCATGCAAAACATACCCATCCGGCCCTAGTTGTTTGGCGCAGCTAACCACCGGCTGCATCAGATCATGCAGGTCCTTGCCGAACACCCCAACAGGGCATCATCATAACCCGTCACGCAGGATAGAAGGCTCGCGCCTGCCCGGGCAGGAAACACGCGGACAGACCCGACAGGTACTCCCAACCTCGGACACAGATTGCTCTGGGACTTCGGGGCTGGCAGCGGGCAGGATCAGCATACTGGCCTGCAGCAACGGGGGCACATTGTACTGCGGGTGCCCGGTAATTTCAGAGATGGCAAAACACTCGAATGCAGCACGCCCCCTGCCAAGCTGTACCACAGGAGTACGGATGACCTGCCCCGGCTGAGCGAGCGCCTGGAACAGAGGCCAGAGCACGCAGGCCGGAGCAAAGCGCGGGATGACGAACTGCCCGACCGGTTTGCGAAAAAGAATGCTGCCCGCCCTGTCACAGACCACAAGACCGCATTTCGGGTCCTGCAGGCTGGCCATACGCCGCATCACAGCCGCGACCGGCACGTCAAGTAACGCCGCAAGGCGCACGGGGTCCGGTCCGGTTGTGTCCACAGCTGCGCCGAGCGCATCAATGCTGACCAGTGCCGCATCATCCCGCATCCTGGTGAGCACCGCGAGGGCAAGCTCGCGTGCGGCCTGTGTGCGCAGACCAGTGGCTGCTTTCAGGACGTCCTCAGGTGCTGTTCCGCCTTCCTCAAAATCCTGAAAAAACCAGTTGTTCTCGCTCAGAAAGGCATCGACTTCGTCTTGGGGGCTGGAGGCCGCGTCCTCTGCGCCCTGCCCGGCCTCAAAATATTCGACCAGGGATTTTGAACTGTCCGCCAGACGGCGGCTGTCTTCATTCAGGTTCGCATGGAACCTGTCACGCCACTGATCTTCCAGATCTTTTTCGTCCGCGAGGATCGAGGCCGTGGAGCGAATTGCAGCGGCGGTGGAGAGCAGTTCATGCACAGATGCCGCCAGCAGCGGGTCGTGCGTCAGACGGTCGTTGAGCGTTTCCACTGTGCGTTCCAGAGTGGCAATCCGGCGATGACTGGCCGCCAGAACCTCTGCCCAGCCGGGAAAGCGGCCTGCAAGCTCGTCGGCCCGCTCGATCTCGGAGGACGGCAGGTTAGCGCCCGTCGCCGCCTCGCGCAGCGTTGCGATAAGTGCGGCCTCTGCCCCCTCGGTCAGCATCGTGGGCTCCACGCCGAGGGTCTTTGCAATGTCCAGCAGCAGTTTGCCGCCGATTCTGCGCCGGTTGTGCTCGATCAGGTTCAGGTAGGAGGCTGATATCCCCAGAGCCCGCGCCAGATCGGCCTGGCGCATTCCCGCAACCGACCGCCGCTCCCGGATCCGGCTGCCCGTAAGGCCTTCGCGTGGCATGTGAACACCTCCCGTAATTCAGCGCGATATCAACAGGTTTCTGCGTTGCAACAACACTTAATTTACATAAACCATGGTGTGATTGTAGATTTATTTACAAAATAATTGTGCATTTCAAGGGACTTGTTGCGCAATTTTCACTTCACACGCCATAAGTTATCTGCACCTGTGTGCCTCATGTTGCTTAGGGAGGAGTCCCAGGGCGGCCTGATTTTATCAACTGGGAGGATATTCATGTCCAATTCGAAACTCACACGTCGTGGTCTGATCAAGACCGGCGCTGTGGCCGGTGCTGCCGGTCTGACGCTGCCGACGTATCTGCGTGCGGACGGCCACGCCGGCTTTACCAACGCACCTACAGGCGACACCGTGACACTCGGCTTTAACGTGCCGCAGTCCGGTCCCTATGCCGACGAGGGCGCAGACGAGCTGCGCGCCTACGAGCTGGCGGTCGAGCACCTGAACGGTGGCGGCGACGGCGGCATGATGAATACTTTCTCGTCCAAAGCGCTCAAAGGCAACGGCATCCTCGGCAAGAAAGTCGAATATGTCACCGGTGACACGCAGACGAAATCCGACGCGGCGCGCGCATCTGCCCGCTCCATGATCGAAAAAGACGGCGCGGTGATGATCACCGGTGGTTCGTCCTCTGGTGTGGCTGTTGCTGTTCAGGCGCTCTGCCAGGAAGCCGGCGTCATCTTCATGGCCGGTCTGACACACTCCAACGACACAACCGGCAAGGACCGCAAGGCCAACGGTTTCCGTCACTTCTTCAACTCCTACATGTCCGGTGCCGCTCTCGCGCCCGTTCTGGCGGCAAATTACGGCACAGACCGTAAAGCATACCACCTGACGGCGGACTACAACTGGGGCTACACCACAGAAGAAGCGGTGAAATCCTCGACCGAAGCCATGGGCTGGGAAACAGTCGCCGCTGTGAAAACACCGCTGACGCAAACTGACTTCTCGTCCTATATCGCCCCTGTTCTGCAGTCCGGCGCGGATACGCTGGTTCTGAACCACTACGGTGGTAACATGGTGAACTCGCTGACAAACGCGGTTCAGTTCGGTCTGCGTGACAAGCAGGTCAACGGCAAAGACTTCCAGATCATCGTTCCGCTCTACTCCCGCCTGATGGCGAAGGGTGCGGGTGCCAACGTTAAAGGCATCTTCGGTTCGACAAACTGGCACTGGTCGCTGCAGGACGAAGGCAGCCAGGCATTCGTCAAATCCTTTGGCACCAAGTACGGCTTCCCGCCAAGCCAGGCTGCACATACATGCTACGTGCAGGCGCTGCTTTATGCGGATGCGGTCGAACGTGCCGGCTCCTTCAACCCCTGTGCGGTTGTGGAAGCTCTGGAAGACTTCGAGTTCGACGGTATGGGCAACGGCAAGACGCTCTATCGCGGCGACGACCACCAGTGCTTCAAAGACGTGCTGGTTGTGAAGGGTAAAGAGAACCCGACATCCGAGTTCGACCTTCTCGAAATCGTCGAAGTCACACCGGTCGCTCAGGTCACATACGAGCCGGACCACCCGCAGTTTGCAGGCGGCAACCTGGGAACATGCAACCCGGGCGCATAAGCCTCTGAGAGCTGACAACAGTGCCGGGCGGAGTTCCTTCGCCCGGCTTCTCCCCAGGCGCGACTGTGCCTGAACACGCATCCTGAAGGTGGGACCATGGACGCAATCATCCTGCAAGTTCTGAACGGCCTCGACAAAGGATCAGCCTATGCGCTGATCGCTCTGGGTCTGACACTGATTTTCGGCACCCTCGGGGTTGTCAACTTTGCCCATGGGGCGCTCTTTATGATCGGCGCATTCTGTGCGGTGACGCTGAGCCGTATCCTGACGCTCAGCCATACGATCATCGACGATACAAAAAAAGACTTCCTGGGCAACCCGCTCAAGGTGGAAGTGCCTTATATCTATGATATTTTCGGGCAGACCACCGGTGATGCGATCATCGACTGGGCCGTCCCGCTGTCGATCCTCTTCTCGATCCCCGTCATGGTTGGCATCGGTTTTGCGATGGAGCGCGGCCTGATCAAACACTTCTACAAGCGCCCGCACGCGGACCAGATCCTCGTGACTTTCGGCCTTGCGATCGTTCTGCAGGAGATCATCAAGTATTTCTACGGTGCAAACCCGATCCCCACCCCTGCACCCGAGGCCTTTACCGGCTCGTTCGATTTCGGCGCAATGCTGGGCTTTGATCCGAACACGATCATCTATCCTTACTGGCGTCTCGTCTACTTTGCCTTCTCGGCCATTATCATCGGTGCTGTCTTTGCCTTCCTGCAGTTCACCACCTTCGGGATGGTGGTCCGGGCGGGCATGGCGGATCGCGAAACCGTGGGCCTGCTGGGCATCAATATCGACAAGCGCTTTACCATCATGTTCGGCATCGCCGCCGCTGTCGCGGGCCTTGCGGGCGTGATGTACGCACCGATCAACTCTCCGAACTACCATATGGGCATGGACTTTCTGGTTCTCAGCTTTGTGGTGGTCGTTGTCGGCGGCATGGGCTCGCTCTCGGGCGCTGTTCTGGCCGGCTTCCTGCTGGGTATTCTGGAAAGCTTCGCGTCTATGGGCGCGGTTCTCGAGATCCTGCCCGGCATCAACCAGATCATCATCTATCTGGTGGCCATCATCATCTTGCTTACCCGTCCACGTGGTCTCATGGGCCGCAAAGGCGTGATGGAGGAATAAGACATGTTCGGACTGACAAAACGCGACACAAAGCTGCTGATCATCGTAGCAATCCTTGCAATCTTTGCACCTTTCATCCTGAACCCCTTCCCCGAAGGCTCAGCAATGGCTCAGTTCAACGGCGGGTATCCCGACCTGATGCAGCGCCTTGTGATCTTTGGTATCTTTGCCATCGGCTTTAACATCCTCTTTGGCCTGACGGGCTATCTCAGCTTTGGTCACGCGGCCTTTCTGGGTGTGGGTTCCTATGCCGCCATCTGGATGATGAAACTGCTGACGATGAACGTCATCCCGGCGATCATGATCTCGGTCATCGTTGCGGGCCTCTTCTCGCTGCTGGTGGGCTGGATCTCGCTGCGCCGCTCGGGCATCTACTTCTCAATCCTGACACTGGCCTTTGCGCAGATGTCCTATTCGCTGGCCTATTCGGTGCTGACGCCGATCACGGGCGGTGAAACGGGCCTGCAGCCAAAGGTGGACGATCCGCGCATCCTCGACGGTGCACTTGAGGCCGGCCAAAGCCCCCGCGCGAACCTCTTCGGGCTGGAAATGGGGTCGAGCTATGAGCTGAACCTCGGGTCCTGGGTGTTCACGTTCAACGCAGGTTACTACATCGCGGCGGTTGTGATGCTGCTGGCCTTCTATCTGTCGATCCGCATCTTCCGGTCGCCCTTTGGCATGATGCTTAGGGCGGTGAAATCCAATCAGCAGCGCCTGAACTATACCGGCCTGAACTCAAAACCCTACACGCTGGCGGCCTTCGTGATCTCTGGCATGTATGCGGGTCTTGCGGGCGGTCTGCTGGTGGCCATGGACACACAGGTGGGCGCGGAACGGATGTTCTGGACCGCTTCTGGCGAGGTCGTTCTGATGACCATCCTCGGCGGTGCCGGAACGCTCATCGGCCCGGTTCTGGGTGCGGGCTTCATCAAGTACATGGAAAACATCATCTCCAAGATCAACAAATCGATCCTGGAACAGTGGTTTGCCTTTATGCCCGACGGGATGGAAGATTTCTTTATCACCATCGTCTACCCCTTCATCGGCAAGGGCTGGCACCTGACGCTGGGTCTGATGTTCATGATGGTCGTGATCTTCCTGCCAGGTGGCCTGGTGCAGGGTGGTCAGAAAATCGCTGGTCTTTTCCGCGGCAAGAAAGCGTCTGACGACGCAGCCGACGGCAAAACCACACCTGCAGAATAAGGAGACGACGTTATGGGTATTCTTGAAGTCAAAAACGTCGGCAAACGCTTTGGCGGTCTGCAGGCTCTGGGCGATGTGAACCTCTCGGTTGCCGAAAACTCGGTCCATGCGATCATCGGGCCGAACGGTGCGGGTAAATCCACCCTGCTGAACTGCCTTGTGGGTAAGCTGATCCCCGACACCGGCTCCGTCAGCTTTGACGGCCAGTCGGTGCTGGGGCGCAAGCCTTATGAGATCAACCAGATGGGCATCAGCCGCGTGTTTCAGACACCTGAGATTTTCGGTGACCTGTCGGTGCTGGAGAACATGATGATCCCCTGCTTTGCCAAGCGCGATGGGGCGTTTGAGCTCAACGGGATTTCGTCTGTCTCCAGCCAGAAGGATATTCTGGAACGCGCTGAACATATGCTCGAGGACATGAATATGGCCGACAAGCGCCACATGACCGCAAGCTCCATGTCCCGTGGCGACAAGCGTCGCCTTGAGATCGGCATGTGTCTCAGCCAGGAGCCCCGCCTGTTGCTGCTCGACGAACCCACGGCTGGTATGGCCCGTGCGGATACCAACAACACCATCGACTTGCTGAAACAGATCAGCGACGAGCGCGACATCACCATCGCGATCATTGAACACGACATGCATGTGGTGTTCAGCCTGGCAGAGCGCATCACCGTGCTGGCCCAGGGCACGCCCCTGGTCGAGGACACGCCCGACAATATCAAAGGTCACCCCAAGGTGCGCGAAGCCTATCTGGGCGAAACCCAGACAGCGGCGTAAGGAGTATTTCAGATGAACGTCAAACCCGACTTCTCCAAAAACGCCAACCACGCAGCAACGGCCCCGGCCTTTCTGTCGGTCTGGGACATGCATGCCTACTACGGCGAAAGCTATATCGTGCAGGGCATCAGCTTTAACGTGCACGAAGGCGAAATCCTGGCCCTGCTTGGCCGGAATGGTGCGGGAAAAACCTCCACCCTGCGGGCCATTGCGCGCCTTGCAGATCCGGAGGTCAGACATGGCGAGATCTGGCTGGACCACCAGCCGCTGCACAAGATGAGCAGCTATCAGGCCAGTCAGGCCGGTCTGGGCCTCGTGCCTGAGGACCGCCGCATCATCGCCGGTCTGACGGTTGAGGAAAACCTCAAGCTTGCGCAGATTGCGCCGCCCATCGGATGGTCTCTGGACCGGGTCTATGATCTCTTCCCGCGTCTGCGGGAGCGCCGCAACCAGGAGGGTGTGACCCTTTCGGGCGGCGAGCAGCAGATGCTGGCCATTGCCCGTGCGCTCTGCCGCGACATCAAGGTTCTGCTGCTTGACGAGCCCTATGAGGGTCTGGCGCCGGTCATTGTGGACGAGATCGAAAAAACACTGCGGATCATCAAGGATCAGGGGATCACCACGATCCTGGTTGAACAGAACGCCGTAAGGGCCCTGCAACTGGCAGACCGCGCGGTGATCATGGACACCGGCGGTATCGTCTTTGATGGCAGCGCCGCCGAGGTGCTGGAGAACAAAGAACTGCGCGAAGAATACCTCGCCATCTGATCCGTCAGAGCTCAGCGCCCGCGCGCCATTCGCCCCAGCGTAACCGCGCAGTGGCACCCGCACGGGCGATCATATCAGGCGGCAACTTCTTTGGGGCTGCCGCTTTTTTCATGCGCGACCAGGCCTCTGAGATCACCCCGTTTGCGGCTTCAGCGGCAATCATGCCCGCCAGAGTACCCTTGGCCGTGCCCAGACCGTTCTGACAACAGGCCGTCCAGAGCCCCGGCTCCAGCTCGCCCACCACCTGGACGTTGTTGCGGCTGAGGCAGAGCCGTCCGCCCCAGCGGTACTCCATCCCGACGCCTTTCAGCATCGGGAACCTGGCTGCAAAGGACCGGTCGTGATCGCGCCCCGCCGACGCAACACGGCCATCGGGCACCTCCATTGATGGGTCAAAAGTGAAACGGTTCCGTATGACAATACGGTCCCCGCCGGTGCCGGATATGCGCCGCACCGTGGTGCCCAGCGGGTCCGCCGGTGTTAGCCCCCAGTTTTCGTTACCCCCCAGCCTCGCGCATTCCTCACGGGTCAGTCGCCGGGTCATTGAAGCGTAGGTGAAAACATGCATCAGTTGTCCGGCCATATGCCCGAAACTCTGCAAATGGCCGTTCACAGCCAGTATGACCTTTGGCGCCGTTACCTGTCCGGACGGCGTTTCCGCAATCCAGTCGCCCGCGCGCTTCAGCGATGTCACGGGGCTGTTTTCAAAAAGCGACACCCTGTTTGATGCCAGCCCGGCAGCGAGGGACCGCACAAAAAGCGCGGGCTGCACCACGGCAGCGCCAGGCGTAAACAAACCGCTGGTGTAATAGCCGGTGCCCGTAATTTCGCGCATCCGGTCCGCATCCAGCATCTCGAAGGGTTCGTTCATCGCGCTCAGATGACGTGCGAAATCCTGGTTATGCGCATCTCCGCGCGGGCTCGCCGCACCGTTGATTTTTCCCGTTTTCGAAAAGGCCTCAGCAGTCATTCCAAAGGTGCGCGCCATTTCCTCTGCAAACCCGACACCCCGCCGGTTATCTGCCGTCTGAGCCAGGTCGGCAGCCAGAGCACCGCCATAATTGTCTGACGCCAGATCATGCGGCAGGTCGATCATAAAACCGGAATTCCGCCCGGCAGGCCCCTGCCCGACCCGTGTTGCCTCCAGCACGGCGACGCGGTCGCCCGGGCACAACTGCGCCAGGCGGTACGCGGCCGCAAGCCCTGCAAAACCAGCGCCGATCACCAGCCAGTCTGCGGTGATGCGGGCCTCCAGCGACACCGGCGCGGGGGCTGCGGGCAACAGCGCATTCCAGCCCGCCGGGCCGGGATCTTTTGGCAGCCGGGCGACACGACCCGCCACGATCAGAATTCCTGGTTCAGCGCATCCGCCGCCGGTATCTCGTGTTCGCGCCGGGCAATGTAGTCGCGCAGCGCCTCATCGACACCGCTATCCAGCTTTGGCTCTTCGTATTCGTTCAGCATGTCACGGCAGCGTTGCAGGGCGCGTTCGTTGATCTCTATGCCCCCTTCGGCCTGCCATTGCTCGATGGAGTTATTGTCGAACATTTCCGGCATAAAGAACGCTCGCTGGAAATTTTCCAGTGTGTGCGGGTGCCCCAGGTAGTGCCCGCCCGGGCCGACGTCACGCACCGCGGCCAGGCCTGCATCGAAATCATCCCACCGGATGCCTTCGGCCATCCGATACCCCATCGCGCACATTTCGGCATCCACCATGAATTTCGCCATGGAACAGTGCATCCCGGCTTCGTTCCAACCTGCCGAATGCCACATATAGTTCGCGCCGGCCATCAACACGGCATTGAGGGTCATGGCACTTTCATAGCCCGCCTGTGCATCGAATGTTTTAGCACCGCCCAGCGTGTTTGACGTCCGCCAGGGCACACCGTAAAACCGCGCCATCTGCCCGATCATAAAGTTCATCAGACTGATTTCGGGTGTTCCCGCCATCGGCGCGCCCGATTTCATACTGACCGTACTCAGATAATGGCCGTAGATTGCGGGCGTTCCCTTGCGGATCACCTGGGTATAGGCGAGAGCACTCAGCGCCTCTGCGTTCAGCTGTGCCACCGCGGGTGCGACAGAGGCCGGTGTATTGGCTCCTCCCAGCACAAAAGGAGAGCACAGGACCGGCTGGTTGCGCCGCGCAAAAGCCCGCAAGGCCCCCAGCATGGTCTCGTCCCAGACAAGGGGGCTGTTGCCGTTGCAGTTTCCCGTACATACGGGATGCGTTTCCATAAATTCTGCGCCGAACAGAATGGCACACATCTCCATCACATCCTCGGCGTTTCTGGGGCTGGTGGTCATGCCCATGAATGTCTTGTCGGAATGTTTCATCGACGAATAGGTGATGCGCAGATGCCGCTGGCTGATCGGGTGATCATAGGGCTCGACAATGTGATGCGCCGACGAATGCATGCTGGGCAGCATATGGCTTAGCTTGTGAAAGTTCGCCAGATCTTCCAGCATCGGATTACGGCGTTTGTCGTCGAGATCCCGCAGATAGGGCGCGCCGGTCATCGGCACAAAAATCCCATGGTCTGCACCAAAGGGAAGGTTTTTCTGCGGATCGCGGGCGTGGTACGTAAAGGTTTCCGGAATTGTCGCGATCAGTTCGCGCACCAGGCCACGGTCCAGGTGCACCCGCTCACCCCGCACGTCGGCCCCGGCGCGTTTCCAGTCCGCCAGCGCGATATCATCGCGGAAAACAACGCCGACATCCTCAAGAATGCCCATAGAGGCGTCGTCAATCCGCGCGATCTGGCCTGCATCCATCGGCTCAGTCAGAGGCAACCGCCGCCTGAGCGCGGGGAGCATGGTCACGTTGCGCGTTTCACGCACCTTTCTGCGTGCCCCCCGTCCACGGCGGACGGTTCCAACGGCATCGACACTCACTGTGCTGTCTCCATGCTGGCTCTGATCCGGCTCAGCAATGCGGGCAAACCATCAAATGCCCCCGCGCCTTCCAGCCCTTCCACCATCTGGCGGTTCAGCGTACCAGGCGTGGCAAGCGCGCGCTTTTCGGCATCAAGCCGCCCTTGCTGCGCAAAATCACCATGCCAGAGAAACCCGCCCGCAAGTCCCGATGTATAAACCTCTGCGGCGGCCCGCTCCCCTGTAGTCTCGCCCAGCCATCCGGCAGCCGACCCCAGCAGCCCCAGAACACCCGAGACCAGGGATGAAGCCGCAAAATAGGCGGAAAGGTCCGCTTCATCGGACAGCGGAATAACGGCGTTGGTCCCGCCAAAAAGCTGCTGCACCGCGCCGGGATCCCCAGCGACAGGCAGCGGGCAGCCGCCGAACTCGATAAACCCATAGGGAATGGTCGAGCAGACAGTGGCGGCAGGCGCGCTGGTTTCGCGCAGGTCTGACAGTGTCACGCCCGCCATAACGGAAATAATCCGGTGGCGTGCGTCCCAGCTCAGGTCTTGCACCACGGATTGCCAGACATCAGGCCTCAGACAGAGAAAGACGATGTCGCTTTCATCAGCCACCTGCTGGTTCAGGCCGACCCGGATGCCAAGCCCGGCCTCGGAAAGACCGCGCGCGGTGTCTGAATTGCGCTCAGAGACGATCACTTCATGCCCGTCCCGCGCCAGGGCACGCGCCATCGGCGCTGCGATATGGCCGGTACCGATGAACCCGACGCGGCTCATCCCACGTTGTCCCCGTCTGCAGGATCGGTGAGGTCAATCCAGATGGTTTTCAGCTCCGTATACTGATCATGGGCGTGAACCCCGTTGTCACGCCCTCCGAAACCGGATTGCTTGTATCCGCCAAACGGCGTCGACATATCGCCCTCGCCATAGCAGTTGACTGTGACGGTTCCCGCCCGGATGTCCCGGGCCGCGCGGATAGCCCGGCGGGTGCTGGCGGTGAAAACACTGGCCGTCAGCCCGTAGTCGGTATCATTGGCGAGAGCGATTGCGGCTTCGTTCGTCGCGACGGTCATGACACAGAGGACGGGGCCAAAAATCTCCTCCCGGGCGGCCTTGTCCTGCGGGTCGACCTCCAGCACCTGCGGGGTCACATAGGGGCCGGTGTCTTTGCTGCCCAGATAGCCACGCACCTTCCTGCAGTGATCGGCATCAATCAGCGCACCGATATGGTTTGCCGGATCGAGCGGATCGCCGGTTTTCCAGTCCCGTAACCGCGCGTTTATCCGCTCCATCAGGGGCTCTTTCACATCACGGTGTACGATCAGCCGGGACGCCGCAGAACAGTTCTGACCAGCATTCCAGAATGCTGCATTGACGACGTGCCCGGCAACATGATCGAGGTTTTCTGCGTCTGACAGGACCACGGCCGGGTTTTTGCCACCACATTCCAGCACAACTTTTTTCAGGTTGCTGTCGGCGGAATAGTGCAGGAAACGGCGGCCCGTTTCGGTCGAACCGGTAAAGCTGACCATGTCAACGCCCCCGTGCCGGCCCAGCGGCTCTCCCACCGCGGGGCCATCTCCGGGCAGAACCTGCAGCACACCGCGCGGAACACCCGCCATATGTGCCAGTTCCGCGATACGCAGGGCGGTCAGCGAGGTCTGTTCGGCTGGCTTGACAATTACCGAACATCCCGCCGCCAGCGCAGGGCCGATTTTCCAGGCCAGCATCATCAGCGGAAAGTTCCACGGCAGCACGGTGGCAACAACACCGACAGGCTCACGTACAATCATTGAAATTGCATCGTCACCCGCAGGCCCCGCCTGATCATAGATTTTATCGATCGCCTCGGCATGCCATTTCAGGCAATGGATCGTTTCAGGAATATCTGTCAGTTCGCAGTCGCGCACGGGTTTGCCGGAATCGATGCTTTCCATCACTGCCAGTTCGCGTCGTCGGCGCGTGATGAGTTTGCAAAGTCGGATGAGGACATCTTTGCGATTTGCAGGATGCAGCCGCGACCAGTGCCCCTGATCGAAGGCCTCGCGCGCTTTGCGGACGGCCAGGTCAATATCCTCGCCCCCAGCTGTGGAAATCTTCCCAAACTCCTGTCCGGTTGCCGGATTGATTGTGGGCATATCCGGGCCTGTGCCACGGCGGAACCTGCCATCAATGAAAGGCGACAGAGGCAGGTCCAGGTCCCGGGCAATCGCCTCGTATTCGGCTTTCGTCAGCAGATCTGTCATGTCGATGCTCCTTCAATTGCAGCAATTGCCGTGTTCATCGTCCGGATGACTTCCTCAAGTTCGCGCTTTTCGTCTTTGTTGAGCGGTTGCAGAGGTTTGCGCGGCGGTCCTGCATCAATTCCCCGCGTGCTCAACCCGTGTTTGATACATTGAATAAAGGTGCCGCCCTGCTCCAGAACCCGCATCAACGGCATCATGGCCGACATAATGGCACGTCCTTTGGTGAAATCACCCTCCAGCGCACAGGCGCGGTACAGAGCGATATGTGCTTCGGGCGCAAAATTGGATCCTGCGCATACCCAGCTGCGCGCACCCCAGGCAAAAAACTCCAGAGCCTGGTCGTCCATTCCGCAGCTCAGAGCGATGTGTGGATAGTCCCGGGCCAGCATATGCAGCCGGTCCGGTTCCCCCGAACTCTCTTTAATTGCGCGGAAATTCGGGCTGCGCCCCAACCGGTCGAGGCATTCCGGGCCCATATTGACGCTCATCCTGCCGGGGTAATTGTAGAGCATCACAGGCAGATTTGCAGCGCGATCCACGGCAAGGCAGTGCAGTGCGATCTCGCGGTCATTCGGGTTGGCATAGGGCGGTGTCGCCACAAGTATGGCGTCCGCGCCCTTGTCGCGTGCAGCTTTGGCAAGCGCCACGCTGTCTTCTGTCCGCATGGCGCCGGTGCCAACGATCACTGGCACCCGGCCAGCAATCATTTCCCTGACGGTGTCGATCAGTTCAATCCGCTCGGGCATCGACTGAGCGTAGTATTCGCCGGTCGTTCCCGCTACAATAAGGCCGTGGACCCCAGCTTCAACCAAAAGATCAATAACGTCATGCAACTCTCTCTTTTTAATTGCATAAGCGTCATCATATGGCGTGACAACCGGCGTGTATATTCCCTCAAACTGCATCTTTTTCCTTTCGCGCCACCAGGTCTACAGGCAGCGGATCGGGGCGCACAAAACGCTCGATACTGTCCCGGGACAGATCCCAGTGCTGCAGTGTCAGTTCTATGGCGAGATCACCATCCCGGGCATCGATTGCACAGATCAATGCGTCGTGCTGCTCTGAAGCACGCGTGACAAGTGACGCTTCACGAGGGCCTGCAGGGCGGTAGAAGGTCTGGCTCAACCGGGTGTGATCAATGAGCAATCGGTTCAGGGCAGCGACCAGATAGGGGTTCTGCGCCATCTCGCCGATCAGCGCGTGGAACCTGTGATTGCAAAGTGCTGCAGCGGGCGCGTCCCCTTCTGATGTGCAGTTTGCAAACTCAGCCTGCGCTCTTTGCAAATCAGACAACTGCGCCCCTGTCCTGTTTTCTGCTGCCAGCCGGCTGATGTTGGCATAGACCATCGGTGCTGTCTGAAAAAACGTGCGCATTGTTGTCACGTCCATCGAGGCCACTTTGGCGCCTCTGTTCTCGCGTATCGACAGATACCCATCCCCGGCAAGACGCTGCAATATTTCCCGCAAGGGCGTGCGCGACAGACCGAAATGCGCGGCGAGCGAGGCTTCATCCAGCAGCATGCCCGGCTCCAGCTCCATCCGCAGAATGCGCAGCTTAAGCTCGTCGAGACAGGCCTCTTTTGATACCCGTGGCATGGCTTCTCCTTTGTATACAATATGTATACAAAAAGACTGTGCCATAGGTCTGTTTGCGACGTGTCCGCATTGCAAACTGCCGCTTTTCGCCCGATTTCATCGGATGTGCCCCGGTGCGTGCCGTTTCACGCCCTTTACCCTTTCCGGAGAATCGCTCTCAGATCCGTCTTGAGAACCTTGCCGTAGTTGTTCTTGGGCAGCTCCTGAACAAAGATGTAGTCCCTGGGTCGTTTAAACCGCGCGATACGAGCCAGGCAAAGGCGATCCAGCTGTGCGGGATCTGCATGTCCGACCACGAAAGCCACCACTTCCTCGCCCCACTCCGCATGCGGCCGCCCGACAACGGAAACCTCTTCAACGCCCGGGTCCGTCTGCAGAACCTCTTCCACCTCCCGGGGATAGACATTTGATCCGCCGGTAATGATCATATCGCGGGACCGGTCACGCATGGTGACATAGCCCGCGTCGTCTATAAACCCCATGTCGCCCGTCATCAGCCAGCCATTGCGCAGCGTGTCCGCCGTTGCCTTTGCGTTCTGCCAGTATCCGGGCATAACCGTATCCCCGCGCACCATGATTTCTCCATGTGAGCCCGGTGCAACCGGCATACCCTGCTGGTCCCCGATCCTGACCTCAACTGCGGCCTGGGCGCGACCGACCGACTGCAGCCGCGCAGCCCGGTCAGGGTGCGTGCGGTCCGCCACATCGTGACGCGACAGGGCCGTGATGCCCATCGGGCACTCCCCCTGTCCGTAAATCTGGACAAAAACCGGGCCAAATGTCTCTGTGGCCTCGATAATATCGGCGTTGTACATCGGCCCACCTGCATAAACGACCGTGCGCAGCCCCTCTCCGGACAGACCATGTGCACGGGCATGGCGGGTCATCCGCTGCACCATTGTCGGCGCGGCAAACATCTGAACACTGCCGAAATGCGCGCTCAGCGAAAAAATCTCAGCGGGGTCAAAACCGCCTGACAACGGACAGACATGCCGCGCCCCGACGCGCACATGCATCATGTTGTAAAGCCCTGCGCCATGGCTCATCGGCGCGGCATACAGCACAGCGTCGCCCGGCAGGACAGGATCGACATCCAGCGCGTAACACAGGCTCATGGCAAAGAGCATGCGGAAGGTGATCATCACGCCCTTGGGCCTGCCTGTGGTGCCGGATGTGTAAAAGAGCCAGGCCAGATCAGATGCGGCGCGGTCCGCAACCGCCATGAGAGGCCGGTGCGCTGTTACAGCCTCAAAAGCATCCTTTTCCGTATCGATGACCCTGCCAGACACACCTGCCTGGATCAAAGCCTCTGCCAGAGCACCGGAGCCAAAGGTGACGGCAGCACCGGCATCAGAGATAATGAATGCTGCTTCCTTGCCGTGCAGCTTGGAATTGATTGGCACAACCACCGCACCGGCACACCAGACGCCATAAAAGATGATCAGAAAATCGGGGCTGTTGCTCATGAACAGGGCAACGCGGTCACCGGGCTGCACGCCCTGCGCTTTCAGCCATCCCGCAACAGCCAGCGCACGCTGGAAAAAGGTCTGGTAGTCAGCCACACAGGTCTCGCCGGCAAAAAGAGCCGGTCTGTCGGGCGTCAGTGCCGCGGTTTGGGCCAGCCAGTTTGCAAGGTTCATCTGTTCCCCCCGTTTTTCGGCAAGGATACGGGCGGTACGGACCGGTGCAAGAGGCGGGTTTCCATGGCGTAACCCTTGGCCTATAACAGGCAGGCAGAAAGGGGCCGGGACAGACAAGGCCCGCCCAATGGTTGAGGACTTACATGACAAAGAAGAATCATGACGCGGACGTGGCCTTTATCCAGGCCCTGGCGGAATTGCTGCGGGAAAACGATCTGACCGAGCTTCAGGTCAAACGGGACTATGGCACCGATGACAGCCTGAATGTGCGGGTCAGCCGCCACATCCAGCAGGTCGCGGTTCAGGCCGCACCGGTGGCACAGGCGGCAGCACCTGCCCCGGCCGCCGCAGCGCCGGCAGCAGCAGCAGCGACGGCAGAAGCAGACGACCCGGCAGACCTGCCAGGCGCGGTGACATCGCCGATGGTCGGCACCGTCTACATGCAGGCCGAACCGGGTTCGGACCCCTTTATCAGTGTCGGTGCAAAAGTGGCCGAGGGCGACACACTGCTGATTGTCGAGGCGATGAAAACAATGAACCACATCCCGGCGCCGCGTTCCGGCACGATCCGGCGCATTGTCGTCGAGGATGGTGCCGCTGTTGAATTCGGCACACCTCTGGTCATCCTCGAATAGGAGGGTGCGCCCATGTTCAGTAAAATCCTGATTGCCAACCGCGGCGAAATTGCGCTGCGCGTTGTCCGGGCGGCGCGCGAGATGGGCGTGGCAACTGTTGCCGTGCATTCCACTGCGGACAGCGATGCGATGCATGTGCGGATGGCCGACGAATCCGTCTGTATTGGCCCGCCGGCGGGCACGCAGAGCTATCTGTCGGTGCCCGCGATCATCTCTGCCTGCGAGATCACCGGAGCAGAAGCCATTCACCCCGGCTATGGGTTTTTGTCCGAAAATGCCCAGTTTGTTCAGGTGGTTGAAGACCACGACCTGACATTCATCGGCCCGACGGCGGAGCACATCCGCATCATGGGCGATAAGATCACCGCCAAAGACACCATGAAAAAGCTCGGGGTGCCCTGTGTGCCCGGCTCTGAAGGAGGGGTTGCTACGCTTGAGGACGCAAAGCGCATCGGCGAAGAGATCGGCTATCCGGTAATCATCAAAGCCACAGCGGGCGGCGGCGGACGCGGCATGAAGGTTGCCCAGAATGCAGCAGGCATGGAAAAAGCGTTCATGACAGCGCGCGCCGAAGGCAAATCCAACTTTGGCAATGACGAAGTCTACATCGAGAAATATCTGACCACGCCCCGGCACATCGAAATTCAGGTGTTCGGCGACGGCAAGGGCCGTGCGGTGCATCTGGGGGAGCGTGACTGCTCGCTGCAACGCCGCCACCAGAAAGTCTTTGAAGAGGCGCCAGGCCCCGCAATCTCGCCCGAGGAACGCGCGGCCATCGGCAAAACCTGTGCCGAAGCGGTAGCGCGCATCAACTATATCGGCGCTGGCACGATCGAATTCCTGTACGAGAACGGCGAGTTCTATTTCATCGAGATGAACACGCGTCTGCAGGTGGAACACCCCGTGACCGAGGCCATTTTCGGTGTCGATCTGGTGCGGGAACAGATCCGCGTGGCATCCGGGATGGATATGTCCTTTGTGCAGGAGGACCTGAAAATCAATGGCCATGCCATTGAGGTTCGGATCAACGCGGAAAAGCTGCCCAACTTTGCGCCCTGCCCGGGTCGGATCACGCAGTATCATGCGCCGGGTGGCCTGGGCGTGCGGATGGATTCCGCGCTCTATGACGGCTACTCGATCCCGCCCTACTACGACAGCCTCATTGGCAAGCTGATTGTGCACGGTCGTGACCGCCCGGAAGCGCTGGCGCGGCTGAAACGCGCGCTGGGAGAGCTGATTGTGGATGGCGTGGACACCACCGTGCCGCTCTTTCATGCGCTGCTCGAAGAAGAAGCGGTGTTGTCAGGCGGGTACAATATTCACTGGCTGGAGCATTGGCTCGAGACCAATCTCGGCGGCGGCTGACGCGGGGCTGCGATGCAGCTGACGCCTGAACTTCTCATGCAGGGGTATGCATCGGGCATCTTTCCGATGGCCGAGCACCGTCACGACGATGAGGTTTTCTGGGTCGATCCGCGCCGCCGGGGCATTCTGCCGCTGGATGGGTTTCACATATCGCGTTCGCTGCGCCGCGACATGCGAAAGTCCGGCTTCACGGTTACCATCAATGAGGGTTTTGAGGCCGTGGTAGACGCCTGCGCCGACCGGCCGGATACCTGGATCAATGAGACGATCCGCGATCTCTATCTGGCTTTGCGGGAACGGGACCAGGCGCACTCGCTCGAAATCCGCGATGATGGCGCGCTGGTGGGCGGTGTTTATGGCGTGACACTGGGGGCCGCTTTCTTTGGCGAGAGCATGTTCTCGCGGCGCACGAATGCGTCAAAAATTGCACTGGCCTGTCTGATCGACCGTTTGCGCGACGGCGGATACCGGCTCTTTGACACACAGTTTCTCACGGCGCATCTGGCCTCGCTGGGCGCACAGGAGATTTCGCGCAAGCAGTACCGCGCGCTGTTGCGCACGGCAATCGAGCACAACGCCGACTTTCACGCAGCACCGGTTCGCAGCCTTCAGGAGGTTGTGCAGCGCATGACCCAGATGTCGTAACGTGCATGATCCATTGCAGAAAGTGCGGGGGTCGAGGCGATCATCCAGCCGGAAAACACCTCTGCGTCCCGGTTGGTATCGCGGATGCGCAGGGCTGCAAATGCGTCGCCCGCCGGGTTGCCCACAGGATAGCGGCAGGCGCTGAGTGAAATCTGCAGGGCCCCGAATGTGGCCGTTTCACCGACCGGCAGATCGATGTCGTAGACAAGGCCGTTGATCTTATCGAGGCCGCGCAAAATCACGCCCGGCGCATCGGTCGCGGCCTGCTGGGCGGAGACAGCCGTCCCCAGCAGCACTGCAGCACAGACCGCCGCCGTTTTCATTCGGACTGGCCGCCCACAAACTTGAGCAACAGGCTGATCAGACTGACGGCACCCTGAGTGTCTTCGATGGTGTCGCCCGGCTCGTAATAAAACGGGGAGCCACCTGGCACGATTTCCACAAAATTGCCGCCCAGAAGGCCTTCGGAGGAGATCACGATCGCGCTGTCATCGGGGATTTCGATCCCCTGCTGTACCAGCACTGTCGTGTCTGCACGGTATGTCTCGGGGTTCAGCGTGACCTCGGTGACAGAACCCACACGGACCCCGGCCAGACGCACCTCGGAGCCGACGCTGACGCCTTCCATGCTGCGGAAACTGGCTTCCAGCGGGTAGCCGGCAGAACCGCCGGAAAACCCGGAGACCTGGCCTGCATAAACCACAAAGGCAACGGCGGCGGCCAGTACGGCAGCCCCTGTCAGTACTTCGGTCGTATTCTCAGCCATGTGATGCTTACTCCGGCGTCCAGGCCTCGTAATCGCTGCGCGGCGCGGGATCACCCTTGCGGATCGATCCCTGAGGCGCGTAGGCGAGAGCCGTGCCTGTCAGATTTTCCTGATGCGGTTTTTCCCAGGATTTATGCGCCAGCGGCTTGTCCGTGGGCGGTGCATCCCAGGTGTGATGCAGCCAGCCGTGCCAGTCCGGGTCAACACGGCTGGCCTCGGCCTCGCCGTTATAGATCACCCAGCGGCGCGATTTGTCCTTGTTTTCATAGAAAATATTGCCCTGGCTGTCCTCTCCGACGCGGATGCCATGACGGGACGTCCAGAGCTGTGTGTTCAGCGTCTGGCCGTTCCACCAGGTCACGGCGCGCAGCAAGGTGTTCAGTATGCCCATGGGTTTGTCTCCGGTCGCACTGTTCCCCCACATATGGCCGATCACAGGGCAAAGGTCCAGCGTGATGCGGGGGCAGACCTGCGGCTTTCTGCCCGGATCAGCCCGCGCCGGGCAACAGAGCAGTCACCTCGATCTCGATACGGAATTTCGGATCAATCAGACCGCATTCGATCATCGTTGCTGCGGGGGGCTCGGCACCGAAGGCTTCGCGCAAAACAGGCCAGCAGGGTTCAAACTCGGCACGGTCGGGCAGCATATAGGTGACGCGGACCACATCGCCGAAACCACACCCCGCTTCGGCCAGTGCTTTGCTGATGGTGTCCAGGGCCGCGCGGCACTGCTCTGCCACTGTGTCGCCCTCGCCCACGGTGCCCGCCACATGCACCCAGCCGCCCGCGATCACCACGCGGCAATAGCCGATTTTACTCTCGAATGCGCCGCCGGAATGGATACGTGTGATGCTCATGTTGCCCTCGCTTTTGTCTGTCTGTGCGAGCCGTCGGTGGCACGTCGGTAAAGCGTCGGTTTCACGTCGGTATTACGTCGGTGCGCGGCGCGCGCATGATTTGCCCCTTTTTAACGTCTCCGGGCGGTGCCGGAAACGCAAAAAGGCAGGTCCGGGACCTGCCTTTTGCAATAATCTGGTGGATCGTCCGGGGGCCGGTTCAGCCTGCGCTGGCCGGTTCCTTTTCCGCGTCTGCGTGGATCATCAGCGGTGCCGCGTCAGAGTTCACAGCCTCTTCGTTCACGACGACCTCGGTCACTGAATCCAGTCCGGGCAGCTCAAACATGGTGTCGAGCAGAATATCCTCGAGGATAGACCGCAGGCCCCGTGCACCCGTCTTGCGCTCGATGGCGCGTTTGGCAATGGCCGACAGCGCGTCATCGGTAAAGCTCAGCTGGGTGTCCTCCAGCTCAAAAAGACGCTGGTACTGTTTGACCAGAGCATTTTTCGGCTGTGTCAGGATGGTCACGAGCGCGTCCTCGTCCAGATCCTCGAGCGTTGCCAGAACCGGCAGACGGCCGACGAATTCCGGGATCAGACCAAACTTCAGCAGATCCTCGGGCTCGAGATCTGTAAAGATCTCTCCCACGCCCCGTTCGTCATTGTCCCGCACATCGGCACCAAAGCCCATGGCCGAGCCCTTGCCGCGCGCGGCGATGATCTTGTCCAGACCGGCAAAGGCGCCACCACAGATGAACAGGATGTTCGTGGTGTCCACCTGCAGGAATTCCTGCTGGGGGTGCTTGCGCCCGCCCTGCGGCGGCACGCTTGCCACGGTGCCTTCCATCAGTTTCAGCAGCGCCTGCTGCACACCCTCGCCCGAGACGTCGCGGGTGATCGAGGGGTTTTCGGATTTGCGCGTGATCTTGTCGACCTCGTCGATATAGACGATGCCGCGCTGCGCCCGCTCGACGTTGTATTCAGAGGCCTGCAGCAGTTTGAGGATGATGTTCTCGACATCCTCGCCCACATAGCCGGCTTCGGTGAGCGTGGTGGCATCGGCCATCGTGAAGGGCACATCAAGGATGCGCGCCAGCGTCTGGGCCAGCAGCGTCTTGCCGCAGCCGGTGGGGCCGATCAGCAGGATGTTGGATTTCGCAAGTTCGATATCGCCGCCCTTCTGGGCGTGGTTGAGGCGTTTGTAGTGGTTGTGCACGGCAACCGAGAGCACGCGTTTGGCCATGGCCTGGCCGATCACGTAGTCGTCGAGCACCTCGCAGATGTCTTTGGGTGTGGGCACACCGTCTGTGGACTTGAGCCCGGAAGCTTTGGTCTCTTCGCGGATGATATCCATGCACAACTCGACACATTCGTCGCAGATGAACACTGTGGGTCCGGCGATCAGCTTGCGCACCTCGTGCTGGCTCTTGCCGCAGAAGCTGCAGTAAAGCGTATTCTTGCTGTCGCCGCTTGAATTCGTTGCCATGACAACCCTTTCAGGTCTTACGTGTTATCAGTTGCCCCCGTCCGGAAACGGAAACTCCTCACCCTTTATGCCAGCTTAAGCCAGCACCGGCAGGTCCACAATCGCTAATTGGTAAACTCACTGTGCGCCTGCCGGACCTTATCAGCTGTCGTCATCCTCTTTGGAACGGCTCTCGACGATCTCGTCAATCAGGCCGAATTCCTTTGCTTCCTCGGGGGACATAAAGTTGTCACGCTCCAGCGCGGCCTCGACTTTTTTCAGGGTCTGGCCGGTGTGGCGGACATAAATTTCGTTGAGCCGGTCCTTGAGTTTCTGGGTTTCGGCGGCGTGAATCATGATGTCTGTTGCCTGGCCCTGGTAGCCGCCGGAGGGCTGGTGCACCATCACCCGGCTGTTGGGCAGCGAGAACCGCATGTCTTTTTCACCGGCGGTCAGCAGCAGCGAGCCCATGGAGGCGGCCTGGCCGATCACCAGTGTCGAAACCTTGGGTTTGATGTACTGCATGGTGTCATAGATCGACAGTCCGGAGGTCACGACACCGCCCGGGCTGTTGATATACATGGATATTTCCTTGGAGGGGTTCTCGGCCTCCAGGTGCAGCAGCTGGGCCACGATGAGCGATGACATGCCGTCATGCACCGGGCCGTTGAGAAAAATAATCCGCTCCTTGAGCAGGCGCGAGAAGATGTCATAGGCCCGTTCGCCCCGGCTGGTCTGCTCCACCACCATAGGGACAAGGTTCATATATGTTTCAACTGGATCGTTCATGAGGGGTGCCTGTCTGCTGTTATCCTCCGAGACCATACCCGCAGGACCATTTACGAAACCTTAGTATCGCCACAGGGGGGCTGCAAGGGGGCGGCGGGGAAGTTTTCCCGCCCGCGTTGAACAGGCCGGCGCGCGCGCCAGGTAGCGCGGTATGACAGTCTCTGATCTCTTTATCCCCGACCGGACCGCAGCGCTGGAACGCCTGCAGCAATTTCTGCCCCATGCCGGGCGCGACTATGCCGCGCGGCGCAATTATGACACCGGGCCCGGCGCACCGGCGGGTGTCTCCATGCTGTCGCCCTGGCTTCGCTGTCGTCTGATCACCGAAGAAGAAGTGGTGCGCGCGGTGCTGGGCCGGCACAGCCACGCGGCGGCGGAAAAGTTCGTGCAGGAGGTGTTCTGGCGCACCTACTGGAAAGGCTGGCTGGAGCTGCGGCCCGGTGTCTGGAACCAGTACCAGGCCGCAGTGGGCGCACACTGGGACGCGGTGCAGACCCAGGCCGGGCTGCGCGCCCGCTGGGAGGCGGCCTGCCGGGGCGAAACCGGCATCAGTTGTTTTGATTTCTGGGCCAGGGAACTGGCAGAGACGGGCTGGCTGCACAACCACGCGCGCATGTGGTTTGCGTCCATCTGGATCTTTACGCTGGAGCTGCCCTGGGAGCTGGGCGCGGATTTCTTTCTGCGCCATCTGCTGGACGGCGATCCCGCGTCCAACACGCTGGGCTGGCGCTGGGTGGCGGGGATACAGACGCCGGGCAAGACCTATCTGGCGCGCACATCAAACATTTCCAAATACACCGAAGGGCGGTTTCACCCCAAATGGCAGCTGGCGGGCGTGGCACGGGCCATCGAGGCCCCTGCCCCGCCGGCGGCGGGCCTGTTGCCCGCGCCCGCCGCCCCGCGGCCCGGTCTGCGCACCGGTTTCGTGCTGCATGAGGACGATCTGAGCCCCGGTTTCATGCTGGACGGACCCGACAGCATCAGGCCGCAGGCTGCAGCACTGCTGATACCGCAGACCCGGCTGGGCCCGCTGCAGAGCGCGCCCCATGTGGCGGCGTTCCGGCGTGCCGCGCTGCGCGACGCGGCCGCGCGCTGGCAGGACCGGATGGGCGGTCCGCCGGCAGAGGCAGAGAGCACCGAGGCCCTGCTGGACTGGGCGGCGCGCGAGAACCTGGAGCAGATCATCGCGCCATACGCCCCGGTGGGACCGGTGGCCGGAACGCTGGCCGGGATAAGCGCGCAGAAAGACGCCCCGGCACTGGTTCAGATCATGCGCCCCACGGACAGGGCGGCCTGGCCGCTGGCCACGCGCGGGTTCTTTCCCTTTAGCAAACACATCCCCGCCCTGATTGAGCAGATGATCTGAAATTCTTGCATTGCGCGAAGTTTCCCGATTAAGCTGGCCGGTGCCGGACTGTCACAGCGCCGTCACAAGAAGCGGTCAGAAAGACACCGGACCTGCGCTGCGCAGGGGCGCGCAAGGATGCGCGACAACCAACTATTTCCAGCAAGGGAGCCAGAAATGGATCGCAAGAGTATTATCAACGACCCCGAACACGGCAACAAGGCGGAAGCCTTTGAGGCCTTTGACGACATTCCGACAAACCCCAATCTGGGCCGCACCATCGGGGATGTGATCAACGCCCGCTATGGCCGCCGCGACGTGATGAAGGGCATCCTGGGCGTCAGCGCCACAACCGCTCTGTTCGGGACCTCTGCGATGATCGCGCCAAAGCAGGCCTCTGCCGCCGCGGGTGGCCGATACAACTTTGAGGAACTGACCTGGGGCAATGACGAAGAGCACCATATCGCGGAAGGCTACAACGCCGACATCCTGCTGCGCTGGGGCGATCCGATCACCGCAGATGCACCCGAATTCGACGTGATGAACCAGACCGCCGAGGCACAGCTGAAGCAGTTCGGGTATAACAACGACTATGTGGGTTTTACCGCCCTGAATGACGAAGGCACGCGCGGCCTGCTCTGTGTAAACCACGAATACACCAACGAGGAAGTGATGTTCCCCGGCCTTGGCCGTCAGGACCGGGCCGACTTTGAAGGGATGACCAGAGAGCTGGTCGACATCGAGATGGCCGCCCACGGGGGCAGCGTCGTCGAGATCGCACAGGGAGACGATGGCAAATGGGCGCTGGTGCGTGACAGCCAGTACAACCGCCGCATCACTCCGCACAGCACGGAAATGACCATCAGTGGCCCCGCCGCCGGTCATGCCCGCATGAAAACCAACGCCGACCCCGAAGGCATGACCGTTATCGGCACGGTGAACAACTGCGCGGGCGGCATGACGCCCTGGGGCACCTACCTGATGGCCGAAGAGAACTTCCACGGCTATTTCTGGACCGACAAGGTGGACGCAGAGGGCAAGCCGGACATCTCGGAACAGCCGGAAGCGGCGAGCATGAAGCGCTATGGCGTGCCGGGCCGCTGGTATGCCTGGGGTCAGTACCACGACCGCTGGAACATCGACAAAGAGCCCAATGAGCCCAACCGCTGGGGCTGGATCGTCGAGGTGGACCCGCGCAACCCTGATGCCGCACCGATCAAACACACAGCGCTGGGACGGTTCCGCCACGAGGGCGCGGAGACGACCATTTCGTCGAGCGGCAGGCTGGTAGTCTATTCGGGCGACGACAACCGTTTTGACTATCAGTACAAATATGTCTCCAACGGCACGGTGACGGATGACGCGGGCTTTGGCAGTTCGCTGCTCTCGGACGGCACGCTTTATGTAGCGCGCTTTGACGCCGACGGCACGGTCGAATGGATGCCGCTGGTGCATGGTGAGGGCCCGCTGACAGCGGAGAACGGGTTTGACAGCCAGGCGGATGTGATGATCGACACGCGCGTCGCCGCGGATCTGCTGGGGGCAACCCCGATGGACCGCCCCGAAGACGCGCAGCCCGGCCCCGATGGCACGGCCTATCTGATGCTGACCAACAACACCCGGCGCAAACCCGATCAGGTCAACGCGGCCAACCCACGGGCTGAAAGCTCCTTTGGTCATATCATCGAGATCAAAGAGGACGGTGGAGATCATGCATCGCCTAAAGGCACATGGTCGATCCTGGTGAAATGCGGCGATCCGGCAATTGCCGAAGTGGGCGCCCAGTGGAACCCGGAAACCTCGGAAAACGGCTGGTTCGGCTCGCCCGACAATGCCGCCATCGACGCCGAGGGCCGGCTGTGGATTTCGACCGACCAGGGCTCCGGCTGGGGCAAGACGGGCAAGTCCGACGGGCTTTATGCGCTGGAGACCAGCGGCGAGCTGCGCGGCACCTCGAAGCTCTTCTTCCGCTGCCCTGTGGGCGGCGAGCTTTGTGGTCCGTACTTCCACGACAGCGGCGAGACGCTGTTCCTGGCCGTACAGCACCCGGGCACAGATGGCACCAAGGATTTCAAAGGGTTCGAGCGCAATTCGACCTTTGAGGACCCGGCAACCCGCTGGCCCGACTTTGACCCGGCGATGCCGCCCCGGCCGTCGGTTGTTGTGGTCACGAAACAGGGCGGCGGCAAAATCGCCGTCTGACCGGAGGGTCGTGAGAAATGCGAAACCCCGCTTCAGTGATGAGGCGGGGTTTTTTGGTGGTGAGGCTGTGAGGGGGCGGTTTGAGGCCGAAATTACTGATGCTATGCAACGCACCTGGGTCCGCTTTTGCGATGACGTCATGCCGCCAAAGTTGCTAGTTTGATCGCATGACCAGCAAATCCACCTACACATTTCAGCGAGCGTCCTTGGATGATCTTGCCTTACTGGCAACATGGCAGTCGGCTCCACATGTGCGCAAATGGTGGGATTCTGACGAGCCATATGATTCCGGATATCTGGCAGATCCTCGGGTGGCACGTTGGATAGTCTCATTCGCTGACCATGCTTTCGCGTTCATGCAAGACTACACAGTGCACGGGTGGGACGACCATCATTTCGCTCATCTGCCCCAAGGATCGCGCGGTATTGATCAATTCATCGGAGATCCAGCCATGGTGGGCTGCGGGCACGGATCGGCATTCATCAAACAGCGCATGGACCAACTATTCGAAGGTGGCGCACCGGTCATCGCAACCGATCCACACCCGGAAAACAAAAGAGCGATTGCGGTTTATGGGAAGGTGGGTTTCAAACCCTTGGGACCAACCCGGGAAACCAGATGGGGTTTGATCCTTCCGATGGCTGCAAAGAGGTAGCTGAACCTGGGTTCCCTTTTGATGTGTGCCAAGGAGTAAACTACTATGATTGATACGACCTATGCGCGGACAATGGCGCGGTATGACAGATGGCAGAACCGGTCACTCATCGCGGCGGCAGAAAAGATGACGGACGAAGACCGGTGGAAGAACCGGGGCGCATTCTTTGGGTCAATTGCTGAAACACTCAACCACGTGCTTTGGGACCATCGGGTCTGGCTTGCCCGTCAGCGGGGCGACAGTGCTGCCGTTCATGAGATTGGCGTACGCCATCCTTATACCGATGCCCCGCGCGACTGGTCTGACTACAAGCGCCAGCGAGAGGCGTTGGACAAGGAAATCAGGTTATGGTGCGATAGCCTGACCGATGCCAACATAAGACGAGAAGTCAGATGGATGAGGGGTGACACGCCTGCAGAAACAAATTTCGGTTACAGTCTCGTCCATATGTTCAATCACGCTACACACCATCGCGGGCAGGTTCATGCGATGCTCACGGGTGCGGGTATTGATCCGGGTTCTACAGACTTGCCAATGCTACCGGACGATGTCTGAACAAGAACAGGCGGATTTTCAGATACCGGGGCAAAGCCGCCATCGGTGCATCCGCAGCGAAAGTCGGAAATTTCCCGCAACCCGGTCACGCCCCCCCGAGACATTCCGTCAGCGCGTCGGCGATCTGCTGGAGCAGTGCGCCATAAAAGCCGGGACCGGGGATCAGACCGGCGCCGACCGGATCGGCGGTCACAATCCGCAACCCGTCTTCGGAGGCGACCGCGTCGATGAGCCCCTCGCCGGAGGAGGGATCGTTGAGCGCGCAGGCGGCCCCGGCGCGGCCCACGGCGGCGCGCACTTCTGACAGTCTGCCCGCGCTGGCGGCACCGGCGTCGGCCAGGGTGATGGCAGCCACCGCAGAGACGTCAAAGCGCGCCTCGAAATAGTGATAGGCGTCGTGAAAGACCACAAAGGGCTGGTCGTGCAGCGGCGCCATCTGCGCGCGGATCACCGCCTGTTGCGCGGCGACGGAGGCTGCGGCCGTTTCGGCATTGCGCTGGTAGAGATCGGCATTTTCCGGGTCAATTTCGGCCAGGACGTCTGCGATCATGGCCAGCCAGACCTGCGCGTTTTCGGGATCGAGCCAGAGGTGCGGGTCGGCGCCGTCATGGTCGTGACCGTCATGGCCCGCGTGATCCTTGTCATCCGCATGGCCCGTGTGGTCGTCATGGCCCTTTTCCGCGGCGTGTTCATCATGCGCGTCGTGATGGCGCTCTTCGCCTGCGTGTTCGTCGTGGTCGTCGTGATGGCCCTCTTCGCCTGCGTGGTCGTCGTGGTCGTCGTGATGCCCCTCTTCACCTGCGTGGTCGTCGTGGTCATCGTGCCCGTCATGGCCGTGCTCATCATCATGGCCGTGATCCTCCGCCTTGTCGTGAACCGCGTGATCATGGCCGGAAAAATCAGCGCCCTCGCGGAACGCAAGCAGCGTGACACCGTCGGTTTCCGTCAGCGTCACATGGCGCGCTGACGCGGCCAGCGTTTCCACCGGCCCCGCAAGCCAGGGGGTCAGAGACGGCCCGATCCAGAAGACCACATCCGCGCGCGACAGGGCGCGTGCCTCGGACGGGCGCATGGCATAGGCATGGGGCGAGGCGCCGGGCGGGATGAGCAGGTCGGGTTCGCCCGCGCCCTGCATCACCTGCGACACAAGGCTGTGCACCGGCCCGATGTCGGTTGCCACACGGGGCGCTTCCGCGCGGGCCGCAGCGGCCAGAAGAACGAAACAGGCGAAAAGACCGGACAGCTGACGCATAGTACCCCCTTGAAGATCAGACGATGACCGGGTATCAGGCATGTTATAACATATCAACCCCGAAAGAACCGGAGACGGCATGTCCCCCAGAGGTTTCAGCTGCCACGACCACGCAACCTGCATGTCCGACATGCTGGAACGTGCCGAAACGCGGTGTCGCGACAAGGGTCTGAACCTGACGCCGGTGCGCCGCCGGACGCTGGAAATCCTGCTCGATGAGCACCGCGCGCTGGGGGCCTATGATCTGCTGGCGCAGCTGGCCGCCGAAGGCCTGGGCTCGCAGCCGCCTGTGGCCTACCGTGCGCTGGATTTTCTGGTGAATGCGGGGCTGGCGCATAAGATCGAAGCACTGAACGCCTATGTGGCGTGCACCCATTCCGGTGCCGACCACGCGCCCGCCTTTCTGATCTGCCGGGGCTGCAGGGCGGTGGCCGAGGCCAGCACCGCGCCCGCATCAGGACGGCTGGGCGATGCGGCAAGGGCCGCCGGTTTTCAGATCGAGCGCACAGTAGTCGAAGCCCAGGGCCTCTGCCCCGACTGCCAGCAGGACCCGGCGGCATGAGCGCGCTGCTGGAGACACGGGGGCTGAGCCTGGGCTATGGCGGTCAGCTGGTGATGCGCGATGTGAACCTGTCGGTGATGCGCGGCGAGATCGTGACGATCGTCGGGCCCAACGGGTCGGGCAAATCCAGCCTGATCCGCGCCTGCATCGGGGCGCTGAAACCCGCAAAGGGGCAGATCACCCGCATGAGCGGTCTGAAAATCGGCTATGTGCCCCAGACACTTGCCATTGATTCCACCCTGCCGCTGACCGTAGCGCGGTTTCTGGGACTGCCCCGGCGGATCTCTGCCCGGCGTGCCGAAGCCGTGCTGGCGGAGGCAGGCGTGCCGGGGCTGGGCAACCGGCAGATGCGCGATCTGTCCGGCGGGCAGTTTCAGCGGGTGCTGCTGGCGCGCGCGCTGCTGGACGCGCCCGACCTGCTGGTGCTGGATGAGCCGACCCAGGGCCTGGACCAGCCCGGATCAGCCGCCTTTTACCAGCAGATTGAAAACGTCCGCCAGCAGACCGGTTGTGCGGTGCTGATGGTCAGCCATGATCTGCATGTGGTGATGGCCGCCTCTGACCGGGTGCTTTGTGTGAACGGGCATATCTGTTGCGAGGGCACGCCCGAGATTGTCGCCAGTGCGCCGGAATACCGCGCGCTCTTTGGGACGGGCACCCGCGGCGCGCTGGCGCTTTACCGGCATGAGCACAGCCACAGCCACGGACCGGCCTGCGAGGATGATCATGGCCACGACCACGGTCATCACGGAAATGAGGCGGCAGAGTAATGCTGGATGATTTCATGGTGCGGGCCGCCCTGGCGGGCCTGGGTGTTGCGCTGGCCGCTGCCCCGCTGGGCTGTTTCGTGGTCTGGCGGCGCATGGCCTATTTCGGCGATGCCACCAGCCATGCGGCGATCCTGGGCGTGGCGCTGGCGCTGGCGCTGGATGTACCGGTCTTTGGCGGCGTGCTGGTGATTGCGCTGGCCATGGCGCTGGCGCTGACCGTGCTGACCGGGCGCGGCGTGGGCAGCGATGCGCTGCTGGGTGTCTTTGCCCATGCAGCCCTGGCGCTGGGACTGGTGGCGGTTTCGTTTGTGCCGACGGTGCGCGTGGACCTGATGGGCTATCTGGTGGGCGATATTCTGGCCGTATCGTCCGGTGATCTGGTTGTGATCTGGACGGGTGCTGTGCTGGCCTCTGCGCTGATTGCCTGGCGGTGGTCGGCGCTGCTGTCGGCCACGCTCAGCCCTGATCTGGCACAGGCCGCCGGGCTGAACCCGCGGCGCGAACATCTGGTGCTGACACTGGCGCTGGCGGTAACGGTGGCCGTCGCCATCAAAGTGGTCGGCGCACTGCTGATTGCCGCCCTGCTGATCATTCCGGCGGCAGCGGCCCGCCCGCTGGCACGCACGCCCGAAGCGATGGCCGTGGCGGCGATGGCCATTGGTGCAGGCTCGGCTCTGGGCGGGCTGATGCTGTCCTTTGCGCTGGACACACCCACCGGCCCGACGATTGTGAGCCTGGCCGCGGCGGTTTTCTGTGTCACCCAGGTGATGCAGACCGTGCACGGCTGACCCTGCCCAACGGGCTCAGTTCTGTGGGATTTCGGCGGTGGCCTCGATCTCGACCCGGGCCTCGTCTTCGATCAGGCCGGCCACGACAACCATTGTCATCGCCGGGAAATGGCGGCCCATCACCTCGCGGTAGGCCGCGCCGACCTCGGCCTGGGCTGCGAGATATTCTTTTTTGTCCGTCACATACCAGGTCAGACGGGTGATATCGCCGGGTGCGCCGCCCGCGGCTTCGACCACCGCGCGGATGTTGCTGAGGGCCTGGCGCATCTGGCCGATAAAATCATGCACCTCAAAAACCTGCTGTGCGGTCCAGCCGATCTGCCCGCCCACATAAAGGGTGCCACTGTCGCTGAGGACACCGTTGGCATAGCCTTTGGCGGGCTTCCAGCCGTCGGGGTGTATGATTTTATGGGCCATTGCGGGCTCCCTTTATTGCGGTTTCGGGCGCTCAGACACCCAGATACTGATCGGCGATTTCAGGCGTGATCCCGGACATCGGGCCCGCCCAGACGGTGGTGCCCCGTTCCAGAATAACCGCGCTGTCGGCGACCTGACGCAGTTCGGACAGGGATTTGTCCACCAGCAGGATCGCCATTCCGGTTTCCGATTTCAGCCGCCGGATTGCGGCCTGAATTTCCTGGCGCACCACGGGGGCCAGGCCCTCTGTCGCCTCGTCCAGAATGAGCAGGCGCGGGTTGGTCATGAGCGCGCGCCCGATGGCCAGCATCTGCTGTTCGCCCCCCGAGAGCGACACCGCCATCTGGCCCGCGCGTTCGCCAAGGCGCGGGAACAGCTCTGCCACACGGTCAAGATCCCAGTCACCCGCCCGGGCAGCGGCAATCAGGTTTTCGCGCACCGTCAGATTGGGAAAACAGCGCCGCCCCTCGGGCACCAGCCCCAGGCCCAGACGGGCCGCCCTGTGCGGCGGCAGTGCGGCGATATCGCGCCCGTCAAAAGAAACCGAACCGCCGGAGTGTTTCAGCAGGCGGCAGATCACCCTGATGGTCGAGGATTTGCCCATGCCGTTGCGCCCCATCAGCGCACAGACCGCCCCGGGCTCCAGCGTCAGATCAACCCCGAACAGCGCCTGTGCCGGGCCGTAGGAGGCTGTGATGCCTTTGAGTTCCAGCAGGCTCATACCCCGGCCTCCTCGCCCAGATAGGCCTCGCGCACCTCTTTGTTGGCGCGGATTTCCGCAGCCGTACCGGTCGCGATGATCCGGCCATACACCAGCACCGAAATCCGGTCCGCCAGGGCAAAGACCGCGTCCATGTCATGCTCGACCAGCAGGATCGGCGCTTCGCGGCGCAGATCATCCAGAAAGGCGGTGAGCGTCTGTGAGCCATCGGTGCCCAGCCCCGCCATCGGCTCGTCCATCAGAAAAGCACGCGGGCGCAGGGTCAGGGCCACGGCAACCTCCAGCAGGCGGCGCTGGCCGTGGCTGAGTTCGGCGGTGCGCTGTGTGACGAGCGTTTCAAGGCCGACGCGTTCTAATGCCTGTTCGGCCCGCAGACGCAGCGCACTGTCCCCCATCACGGGCCGGAAGAACCGCCAGACCGAGCCCGCCTGCCCCAGCGCGCCCAGCATGGCGTTCTGCAAGACGGTGTATTCCATCGCCAGCGCAGAGATCTGAAAGGTGCGGCCCAGACCGGCGCGCGCGCGGGCCACGGTGCTGAGTGCGGTCACATCCTGGCCGTCAAAAACGACGCGGCCTGCATCCGGGGCCAGCCCGCCCGCGATCTGTTTGATCAGCGTGGATTTCCCGGCACCGTTTGGCCCGATCAGTGCGTGGATTTCACCAGGGCGCAGATCGAGCGAGACATCATCCGTGGCCCGGAGTGCGCCAAAGGACTTTTGCAGGTTCTCGGTGCGCAGCAGCGGTTCAGTCATGTGCGACCTCCCGTCCGGCGAGCGCCCCGATCAGCCCGCCGCGGGCAAAGAGCACGACCAGCAGCAACAGCAGACCCAGGTACACGTGCCAGAAATCACTGAGCCCGCCCAGCACATGTTCGAGCAGAATAAAAAGCGCGGCCCCTGCAACCGGCCCGTAGAGCCGTCCGACCCCGCCCAGAATGATGAAAATCATGATCTCGCCCGACATCTGCCAGCTGAGCATCGTGGGGCTGACAAAACGGTTTAGGTCCGCAAACAGCGCGCCCGCCAGTGCTGTCACCGCGCCCGAGATCACAAAGGCAACCAGACGGAGGCGATAGGGCGACAGACCCACTGTCTCGACCCGCTCGGCGTTTTGGCGCGCGGCCTGAAGGGCGAGACCAAAGGGCGAGGCCGCCAGCCGTCCTGCTCCCCAGAGCGCCAGTGCCAGAAGCACAAAGGCGATCGCAAAAAACTGGATGGGATCGAGCGTGTTCAGCCCCGGGAACCCGTTGCGCACCCAGATCGACAGCCCGTCTTCGCCGCCGTAAGCGGGCCAGCTGATGGCGAAATAATAGAGCATCTGCCCGAAGGCGAGCGTGATCATGATGAAATAGACACCTGTGGTGCGCAGCGACAGCGCGCCGATGGCGAGAGCCGCCAGAGCCCCCGCGATCACGGCGACGAGCCAGATCACCGGCATGGATTTGGTGCCCTCGATCAGAAAGGGGGCCTGCATCAGCGGAGTAAAGCTCTGCGCATGAGAGGCCAGAATGCCCATAGCGTAGCCGCCGATCCCGAAAAACGCCGCATGGCCGAGACTGACCAGCCCGCCCAGACCCAGCGCGATGTTGAGGCCCACGCCCGCCAGCGCCAGAATGGCAACTTTGGTGGCCAGCGTGATGATAAAGGGCTCGTCCAGCATCAGGGCCGCACCGGCGGTCAGGGGCAGCATGGCAAAGAGCGCCAGATTGATCAGACCCGCACGCGACATATCAGCGGCTCCCGTAAAGGCCGGTGGGGCGGAAAATCAGCACCCCGGCCATCAGAATGTAGATCGACATCGACGCGAGCGAGGAGCCGAGCGCTGTTGCGGCGGATGCCTCCATAAAGGTGGCGAAAAACCCAGGGAGCAGTACCCCGCCCAGCGTATCCGTCAGACCAACCAGCAGCGCGCCCACCAGCGCGCCTTTGATCGAGCCGATACCGCCGATCACGATCACCACAAAGGCAAGGATCAGAACCGGCTCTCCCATACCGACCTGCACCGACTGGATCGCACCGACCAGCGCACCGGCCAGGCCCGCGAGCGCCGCCCCCAGCGCAAAGACGATGGTGTAGAGTTTCGAGATGTCGACACCCAGCGCCGCGATCATCTCGCGGTCGCTTTCACCGGCGCGGATGCGGATGCCGATGCGCGTGCGCGCGATGAGCTGAAAGAGGCCGATAGCGACCAGCAGACCGACGCCGATAATCACCAGACGGTAGAGCGGATACTGGATGCCACCGGGCAGCATCACCGGGCCTGCCAGCGCATCGGGGATGTCTAAAAACAACGGAAATGACCCGAAAAGCCAGCGGGTTCCTTCCGAAAATATCAAAATTAATGCAAAAGTGGCTAAAACCTGATCCAGATGGTCCCTGTCGTAAAGACGACGGATCACCGTGAGTTCGACCACGGCCCCTGCGGCCGCAGCGGCCACCAGACTGGCAATCAGCGCCAGCACGAAAGACCCTGTCGCCCCCGCCACCGCCGCTGCCGCAAAGGCGCCGACCATATAGAGCGACCCATGCGCCAGATTGATCAGCCCCATGACCCCGAAAATCAGCGTCAGGCCCGCGGCCATCAGGAACAGCATCACGCCGGACTGCAGACCGTTGAGCACCTGTTCAATAAGCAGAATGACAGACATCGGATATGGGGTCTCCGGCCCGCTGGCGCGGGTTTTTCAGAACGATGGGTGGAAAGGGCCGTCCGCGACCGGAGCCGCGGACGGTGGTCGCATCAGTAGCTGCAGTCAGCGGCGTAGGCGTCGCCGTGATCGGTCAGGCTGGCACCGATGATCTTGTTGGTGAAAACGTCACCCTCTTTGATCACCTCGCGCACGTAGAAATCCTGGACCGGGTGCTGGTTTGAGCCAAAGGCGAAATCTCCGCGCACCGAGTCAAATTCGGCAGCGGCAAGGGCTGCGCGGAATGCATCAGCGTCGCTGACGTCGGCTTTGGCCATCGCGCTCAGCAGCAGGTTTGCGGTGTCATAGCCCTGGCTGGCATAGAGCGACGGCAGGCGTCCGTATTCCGCCTGAAAGGCCTCGACAAAGGCCTTGTTGGCCGCGTTGTCGATGTCCTTGTTCCACTGGCTGGTGTTTTTCACACCCAGTGCCGCCTCGCCCACGGCCTGGAGAATGCCCTGGTCAAAGCTGAAGGCGGGGCCGACAACCGGCAGGTCCACGCCCGAGCCTGCATATTGTTTGAGGAACGAAATCCCCATACCGCCGGGCAGAAAGAAAAACACAGAGTCAGCACCCGAGGCACGGATCTGCGCAATCTCGGCGGCATAGTCGGTCTGACCCAGTTTGGTGTAGATCTCACCGGCCAGCGCGCCGCCATACATGCGTTTGTACCCGGTCAGCGCGTCCTGCCCCGCGGGATAGTTGGGCGCCAGAATAAAGGTGTTTTTGTAGCCTGCGTCATTGGCATAAGCGCCGGCTGCCTCGTGCAGATTGTCATTCTGCCAGGCCACGTTGAAATAGAGCGGATGACAGCCTTTGCCCGCCAGTGCCGACGGGCCCGCATTGGGCGAGAGGTAGAATTTGCCCTGCGCCGTGGCCGCCGGGACCACCGCCATCGCCAGGTTCGACCAGATAATACCGGTCATAACGTCGACCTTTTCGGACTGGATCATCTTGTCGGCCAGTTGCACGGCAATCTCCGGTTTGCGCTGGTCATCCTCGATCACGACCTCGAGGTTGTCATTGCCGGCCATCTTTGCGGCCAGCATAAAACCATCGCGAACATCAATGCCCAGGCCTGCGCCGCCACCGGACAGCGTCGTGATCATGCCAACCTTGACCTTGCCTGCATGACCATCGGCCAGGGCGAGGCTGCCTGCTGCGGCCAGACCTGCCGCCAGCATAAGTGATTTGAATTTCATCCCGTTATCTCCCTTTTCCGGGGCCGTTCCGGCCCGTTATTGAAGGTGCCTGTGCACCTTTGTGTTGCGCATCAGGTAACCCTGTTGCGTGTTTTGAATTTCGGGTCATCCCAGAGGCGATCATGCATAACACGCGCGATCCGTTCCACCGCAATTTCAACATCTGCCGCATCAAGATAAAGCGGTGTAAAGCCAAAGCGCATGATGTCCGGCGCGCGGAAATCACCGATAACATCCATGTGGATCAGCGCCTGCATCGCGGCATAGCCCTGCTCAAAGCGGAAAGAAACCTGGCTGCCGCGCCGCGCCGGATTGCGCGGGCTGACCAGTTCAAGCTGCGGGACAGCCCTCTCAACACCGGCAATAAACTGTTCCTGCAGGGCGATGGAGGCGTTGCGCACGTCCTGCATGTCCACCCCTTCCCAGGCCTTCATTGCAAACTCCAGAGCAGCCATTTGCAAAACCGGCGGCGTGCCCACCCGCATCCGCTCAATTCCGGCACCGGGCTGGTAATTCAATTTGAATTCAAAGGGTTGCTCATGCCCCAGCCAGCCACTGAGGGCCGGATCAATTGTGTCTGCCAGATCGGGACGCACATAGATAAAGGCCGGCGCACCAGGCCCGCCGTTGAGATATTTGTAGGTGCAGCCCACGGCCATTTCGGCCCCGCCAGCGGTCAGATCGACCGGGATCGCACCGGCAGAATGCGCCAGGTCCCAGATCATCACCGCACCCTTGTCGTGCGCGGCGCGGGTAACGGCACCCATGTCGTGCATGCGGCCCGTGCGGTAATCCACTTCGGTCAGCATGACGGCTGCAACATCCATATCGATGGCTGCCGTCACATCGCCGGGGGCCACGGTGCGCAGCTCATACCCCTGGTCAAGCGTCCGGATCAGCCCCTCCACCATGTAGAGATCTGTGGGGAAATTGCCTGTGTCCGACAGAATAACCTTGCGGCCCGGACGCATCTTTAACGCGGCGGCCACCGCCTGATAGACTTTGATTGAGAGCGTATCGCCCATCACAACAGACCCCGGTGCGGCACCGATCAGACGCCCCACGGTATCGCCCACGCGTGTCGGTTGCTCCATCCAGCCAGCGGCATTCCAGCCTTTGATCAGCAGATTGCCCCATTCATCCTGCAAGACCGACCCAAGCGCCTCTGGTACAGACTTTGGCAAAGGCCCAAGGGAATTGCCGTCCAGATAGATCACGCCATCCGGGATATGAAACATGTTTTTTCTTGTAACGTCAGCCACCTACAGGGCTCCTCTCACGTTCCATAACTCCGGGAACAATTCCACTTCGAGCATCCGGCGCAGATATCCGACGCCGGAGGTGCCACCTGTACCGCGCTTAAACCCAATCACCCGTTCCACCGTCGTGACATGATTAAAGCGCCAGCGTCGGAAGTAGTCCTCCAGGTCCACAAGCTTTTCCGCAAGTTCATATATTTCCCAATGGGTTGCGGGGTCTTCATAAACCTGTTTCCACTGGTTTTGAACAGCGTCATCCGCCGTACGCGGTGCGGTCCCCGGGGCACCTGATAGGTCGTCCTCGCCAAGCCTGTCGGACAGAAGGGAGAGTGCCACCTGATAAAGGCTGGGACGTGCAATCTCTGCTTCGAGGGCTGCCAGGGCGGGCGGATTGTGCCGGTGCAACTCCATCAGTCTGAGGTTGCGGTTGCCCAGCAGAAACTCTATCAGCCGGTACTGATGGGATTGAAAACCAGAGGATTTGCCCAGCGATGGCCTGAAAGCCGTATATTCGCTGGGGGTCATCGTCCGCAACACGTCCCAGGCGTTGTTCAGCTGTTCAAAGATCCGGGCGACACGCGACAACATCTTGAAAGCAGGACGTAATTCTCCGTTCTCAAGCGAGGTTCGGGCGGCCTGCAACTCATGTATCGCCAGACGCATCCACAGCTCAGAGGTCTGGTGCTGCACAATGAAGAGCATCTCGTCATGTGCCTCTGACATCGGATGCTGGGCGTCCAGAACAGACCCCAGACGCAAGTAGTCGCCGTAGGACATATCCTGCGAGAAATCCATCCGGGCGCCTGCGGCGGGATCCTCACTCATGATCCAGTCCGCAGAGCAAAACGCTGGATCTTTCCAGTCGCCGTTTTTGGCAGCGTGTCGGTGAAGCGCACATCACGTGGGTATTTATAGGGTGCAATTTTTGCTTTAACATGATCCTGCAACTTACTGATCATAGTTTTATTTCCGATCTCACCCTCGTTCAGAACAACATGCGCCTGCACGATGCTGCCCCGGCTCTCATCCGGGTGAGCGACCACGGCGCATTCGCGCACGGCCGGGTGGGAAAGCAAAGCGGCCTCCACTTCAGGACCCGCGATGTTGTAGCCTGCAGAGACGATCATGTCGTCATTACGCGCGGCGAAGTACAGATAGCCATCGGCGTCCATGCTGAAGCTGTCTCCGGTGATATTCCAGCCATCGGTGACATAGGCCGACTGGCGGTCGTCCGCCAGATAGCGGCAACCTGTCGGCCCGCGCACGGCCAGCCTGCCGACCGTGCCCGGCGGCACGTCATGCCCGTCTGCATCCAGTATCCGTGCCTCATATCCCGTGACCGGCCTGCCGGTACAGGCCGCGCGGTGATCGTCGAACCTGTTGGACACAAAGATGTGCAGCATTTCGGTGGCACCGATCCCGTCGAGCATGGGCTTGCCGGTCTTTTCCTGCCAGTCGGCGTAGACCGGAGCGGGCAGCGTTTCCCCCGCCGAGACGGCGGCCCGCAGGCTGGACAGATCCGCGCCCTCTTCCATCGCCGCCAGCATCGCACGATAGGCGGTGGGTGCCGTAAAACAGACCGTAGCGCGGTATTTTTCGATGATTTCAATCATGTTGGGCGGCGACGCCGTTTCCAGCAGGGTCGCAGCAGCACCAAACCGCAGTGGGAAGATTGCCAGGCCACCCAGCCCGAAGGTAAAAGCCAGCGGCGGAGAGCCCACAAAGATGTCCTCTGGCACAACGCCCAGCACGTCGCGCGCGTAGCCGTCCGCGATGATCAGCAGATCGCGGTGGAAATGCATTGTCGCCTTGGGCGATCCGGTGGTCCCGCTGGTGAACCCCAGCAGGGCCACGTCGTCCTGCGCTGTGTCCGCCGCCGTGAACTGCACCGGTTTTTCCAGAGCCAGCCTGTCCAGTTCGGCATCGTGGTTCGAGGTGCCGTCAAATCCGACAACAGAGGTGAGCCAGTCGCTGGTTTTCGCACAGGCTGTCAGCTCGTCCATCAGGCGGGTGTCACAGAGGGCGTGGCTGACCTCGGCCTTGTCCACAATTGCGCTGAGCTCGCCCGCGCGCAGCATCGGCATGGTGTTGACCACCACAGCACCCGCCTTGGTCGCGGCCAGCCAGCAGGCGACCATCGCCGGGTTATTGGCGGAACGGATCAGGACCCGGTTGCCGGGACGCACCCCCAGATCATCGACCAGCGCGTGGGCCAGCCTGTTCGTCCAGTCTGCCAGTTCCTTATACGTCCGGCGACGCCCGTTCCCGATCAGCGCGGTGTGATCGCCAAAGCCCCGGTCGACCATCGCATCGGTCAGTTCAACTGCGGCATTCAGGCGGTCGGGGTAATCGTAGCCGTCGAGCAGGAGATCGGGCCACAGACTGTCGGGCGGCAGATTGTCCCGCGCAAAACTGTCCTCGTGACCGGAGCGCCGCATCACAGCGGCGCCGTGCTGGTGGCGGCCTGCCCGCGCGGGACACCAGCGGTCTGCGTCTTTCTGGCCAGCGGCACTGTATCGTCAGAGAAGACACGGCGCGGCCAGCACACTGTGGCCGTTCCGGACAAAGAGTTCAGCATGGCTCACCCCTCTGTGTTGCGCACGGCAGAGCCGCACCTGGTGCCCCAGACGTTAGGATGAGTCGCAAAATGCTTCAAGGGAAAATATTTTAGACCTAAAGTATTTTCCCTCAGTGCTGAAAGGATCAGCGAATACGCGCTTCGGTCTGCGCGTCAAAGACCATAGCGCGGCGTGCCTCAAAGGTTACATCAACGGTATCGCCTTCGTTTGCGCGCTCGTCACCACGCTCCTCGACGATGATGCGCTCACCTGTCGGTGTATCGAGGTGCAGATAGGAGACCCCGCCCAGCGCCTCGGAAAGCTCCGCCTTGAGCGCGCCCTGCCCGATCTGAACTTCCAGATGCTCGGGACGCACGCCCAGTGTCACAGGCGTTCCGGGTGCGGGCAGATTTGCCTCGACAGCCACGGTGCGGCCAAGGCCCGGCACTTCGACACCGCCCTCGGCGACTGTGCCCCTGAGGAAGTTCATCGCGGGCGAGCCGATAAAACCGGCCACGAATTTGTTGTCCGGGTTGCGATAAAGCTCCAGCGGCGCGCCAACCTGTTCGATTTTGCCCAGGCGCAGCACGACAATCTTGTCTGCCAGGGTCATCGCCTCGACCTGGTCGTGTGTCACGTAGATCATCGTGGCACCGATTTCCTTGTGCAGGCGGGCGATCTCTACCCGCATTTCCACCCGCAGTTCGGCGTCAAGGTTCGACAGCGGCTCGTCAAAGAGGAACACTTCGGGGCCGCGCACAATGGCCCGGCCAATGGCGACCCGCTGACGCTGACCACCCGACAGAGCCGCCGGTTTCCGGTCCAGATAGACATCCAGCTTCAGCACGTCAGAGGCGGCTTTGACCTTGGCGTCGATCTCGGCTTTGGGCACGCCGTTCATCTTCAGGCCGAAGCCCATGTTTTCCTTGACCGTCATGTGCGGATAGAGCGCGTAGGTCTGGAACACCATGGCCACGCCGCGCTCGGAGGGATCCATATGGGTCACCTCGCGCGCGCCGATGTGCATCTGGCCCTCGGTGGTTTCCTCCAGGCCCGCAATCATGCGCAGCAACGTGGATTTACCGCAGCCCGACGGGCCGACAAAGACGCAGAATTCTCCGTCCTCAATCTCCAGATCAATCCCGTGGATAACCTGAACATCACCATAGCGTTTAATGGCTTTCTGAAGCGTGACACCTGTCATGGTTTACGTCCCTGTGTTTTGCAAAAATGAATCGGGGAACCGCCAGGCCTGTGCATCAAGTGCAATGGACCGGGCAGCAGCGGCAAGCCGTGGCGCGAGCGCGCCCAGCTGGTTGAGTGAGGTTGTCCGGGTGGAGCCGGTCACGGACAGCGCGCCCAGCACGCGGCCCTGATCGGTCAGAATGGGCTGTGCGACACAGATGATGCCGGGCTCGTGTTCTTCGTCGTCAAAGGCGTGGCCACGTGTGCGGATCCGCGCGAGTTCCGCACAGAGCATCTCCCGGCTGATCAGGGTTTTGTCTGTGAAGCGGTGAAACGACTGCTGTTCCAGCGCACGCTCCAGCTCCGCTTCGGGCAGAAAGGCAAGCATCGCTTTGCCAACGCCGGTGCAGTAGGCCGGGCCGACCTTGCCTGCGTCCGAAAACATCTCGACGGGCTGTGCGGCGTTGCGCTTGTCGACATAGAGCACCTGCGCATGATCCATCTGTGCCAGGTGCACGGTCTGGCCCACTTCGGCGCTCAGCTGGTCCAGCATCGGGCGGGCAATCGGTGCGAGGCTGCTCTGGGTCCAGGCCGCATGGGCCAGGCGGACGAGACGCACACCCAGCGCATAGGTCTGCGTGTGAGAATCGTATTCCAGCATCCCCTGAGAGGTCAGCGTCTGCAGAAACCGGTAGAGCGTTGCCTTGGGAAAGCGGCTTTCCGCCAGCAGCACGGCAAAGCGGACGGGCCGGCCATATGCGGCCACCTGATCCAGTACATCCAGTGCTTTACCGACGGTGCCGTCCCCCGACATGTCAGCTGCCTCCCTCTGTTTTGCCCCGACTGCGGCACCCGGTGCCGCGCCTCCCCCGGGGCGTTGTCTTCTGTGTCAAAAGCAAGAAGACTGTTGACAGTTTAGACAGAGTGCGCTGTAGTTTTCAATATATAAAACTTGGTTTCAAATAATGGAACAACATTAGGCGAAAACCAGGGGGGACCAAAACCGCAAACGTACCTTAGGGAGGACACCATGCGTTTCACCACCAAATCAATGCTTATGGCATTGGCCGGCTCCACGATGCTTGCCGGTGCTGCGTCAGCTGAGCTGACAGGCGAGTTGAAGATTTTCCTCGACACGTCGAACCCGGCGCCCCGCGCCACCATGGAAAAGATGATTGCAGACTTTGGTGCAGAGCACCCGGGCCTGGAGATCTCGACCACTGTGATCGACCGCGAAGCCTATAAAACACAGATCCGGAACTTCCTGACAGCAGACAGCCCGGACGTTGCCACATGGTATGCGGCCAACCGGATGACACCCTATGTGTCAGCGGGTCTTTTTGAGGACGTATCTGATCTGTGGGCAGAGCCTGAAATTGCCGAGAACCTGGCCTCCACCAAGGGTGCGATGACCATCGACGGCAAGCAGTGGGGCGTGCCTTACACGTACTACCAGTGGGGCATCTATTACCGCAAAGACATCTACGAAGAGCTGGGCCTGAACGAGCCGGCCAACTTTGATGAGATGAAGTCCAACTGCCAGGCGATTATTGATTCGGGCCGCAAGTGCTACACCATCGGCACCAAGTTCCTGTGGACGGCCGGCGGCTGGTTTGACTATCTCAACATGCGGACACACGGGTTTGACTTCCACATGGAGCTCGCACAGGGCAATGTGAAATGGACAGATGACCGCGTGAAAGAGACTTTTGCCAACTGGCGTCAGCTCATCGACATGGGTGCTTTTGTCGACAACCACCAGAACTACTCGTGGCAGGAATCGCTGCCCTTCATCGTAAACGGTGAAGCTGCGGCTATCCTCAAGGGTAACTTTGCCGTGGCGCCGCTGCGCGAAGCGGGTCTGGATGACAGCAAGCTGGACTTCTATCAGTTCCCGGCGATCAACCCGAATGTTGAACTGGCCGAAGATGCGCCAACAGATACGTTCCACATCCCCGCCAACGCTTCCAACAAGGAAGCCGCGCGCGAGTTCCTGCGGTTTGTTGTGTCTGCCAACGTACAGACAGAGATCAACAACGGCGCGAACCTGGGCCAGCTGCCTGTGAACGCGGGTTCTGCTGTGGATGACGACAAGTTCCTGAACGAAGGCTTCACCATGCTGTCCGAGAACAGCCCCGGTGGTGTTGCACAGTTCTTTGACCGTGACTTCCCGGCTGAAATGGCCGCTGAAGCCATGCAGGGTCTGCAGGAATTCATGGTCTTCCCGGATAACTTGGACGACATCCTGGCCCGCCTCGAAAAGGTACAGGACCGGGTTTACAAGTAACCTGACCAGTGGCCGGGCGCGACACAGAGCGCCCGGCCTTCCCCACTCCTGCGACACGTTCGCCAGCACGGTTTTCACGTGCTGCCGTGCGCGCCGCGCCACCCCCGGTGAACCCTGCGCGCTGACCAGCGAGGAGATGCGTCGATGACAGCAACCGATCCCACAATTGCATCCGCGAAATCAGAGCGGGGCTGGTACAAGCGAAATGAAATCGCCGTCACGCCGTGGCTCTTTCTCGCACCTGCCATTCTGTTTTTTGCCTTTTACGTGATATGGCCGATCTATCAGTCGATCGCGATTTCTTTTTATGACTGGGACGGGCTGGGAGAGGCGCAATATGTTGGCATGGCCAATTATGTTGAGCTGATGGACGACAGCGCTTTTGAGGTCTCGCTCTGGAACAACTTCAAGTGGCTGCTGTTTTATCTGCTGGCCATTCCGGGTGGTCTGTTTATTGCGCTGTTTCTGAACCAGACGGTCACGGGCATCCGCATCTACAAGTCGCTGTTTTTCTTTCCCTTTGTGCTGTCCCAGGTGGTTGTGGGTCTGGTGTTCTCGTGGTTCTACCTGCCTAACGAAGGGCTGCTGAACGGTGTGCTGGGCCTTGTGGGTCTGGGCCCGGTCAATGTGCTGGGTGATCCGACGATGGCCACCTATGGCATCATTGCCGCCGGTCTCTGGCCGCAGACGGCCTATTGCATGATCCTCTATCTCACCGGTCTGAACGCGGTGGACCCTGAGCAGATCGAGGCCGGACGGCTGGACAATGCCAAGGGCTGGAAGATGCTGTGGTACATCATCATTCCGCAGCTGAAGCCTGCGACATTCATTGCCTTTGTGGTGACGATCATCGGTGCTTTGCGCAGCTTTGACCTGATCTCGATCATGACCAATGGCGGCCCCTTTGGTCAGACCCGGGTGCTGTCGTTCTACATGTTCGAAAAAGCGCTTTCGGAATACGGGTTCCGCATGGGGTACGGGGCTGCCATCGCCGTGGTGCTTTTCCTGATCATGCTGGTCTTTATCGCCTACTTCCTGTGGTCCATGTGGTCCGAGGAGAAAGGCCGATGAGCGTGTTTCACCCTCAGGACGCCTCCGGCGGGAGTATTTACCGAAGGGTGAAGGGGGTGCGCTCATGACGCGGCCCGACTTTGATGCGCTCTGCGCTGTGCACCCGGGTGCGGTGCTCTCCGGTCCTGGTGAGTTGGATGCCTGGAAAGTAGGCGGCAAGATGTTTGCCTGTTTCGGTCACGCCGAAAAACGCGCTGTGAACACGGAAACCGTTGCTGTGAAATGCCCTGACGCTGATACGGCCGCGATGCTGATCGACGCTGGGGCCGCCAGCAAGGCACCCTATTTCCACCGCTCATGGGTGCAGCTTGATCTGCCCGCGCTCGTCGCAGACGAGGCCCGCCACCGCATTGCCATCAGCTATGACACGATCCGTCGTGGTCTGCCAAAATCCGTCCGGGAGGCGCTTTGATATGTTTCCGACACCGATTGAAAAAACCCCGCGTTCATGGCAGCTGACCTATCAGTCGCTGTTGCCCATTGCCCTGATCATGTGGCTGCTGCCGCTGATTGCGGTGGCTGTCTTCTCGATCAAACCGGCCGTGGACTTTACGCAGGGCAACTACTGGGGGATGCCGTCCTCTTTTGAGCTTTTCAACAACTACGGGCAGGTGTTTTTCAACTCCGATATGCCGCGATACATGCTGAACTCTGTCTTTATCACGGTGCCCACAGTGATTGGTGCGGTGGGTCTGTCCTGCCTTGCCGGATTTGCTCTGGGTATTTACAGGTTCAAGGCCAACATCTGGATTTTCTTTATGTTTGTCGCGGGCAATTTTGTCCCGTTCCAGATTCTGATGGTGCCGGTGCGGGACCTGACGCTCGATATGGGTCTTTACAACACCAAAACCGGTCTCGTGCTCTTTCACGTGGCCTTTCAGACCGGGTTTTGTACGCTCTTTATGCGCAACTTTATCCGTGCCCTGCCCATCGAACTTGTTGAGGCTGCACGTGTCGAGGGCATCGCGGAATGGAAGATTTTCTGGTATGTGGTGATCCCACTGATGAAGCCTGCAATTGCAGCTCTCAGCGTGCTGATCTTTACCTTTATCTGGAATGACTATTTCTGGGCTGTGGTTCTGACGCAGGGCCCGGAAAGCCAGCCTGTGACCGCCGGTATCACGTCATTCAACGCCCAGTTCCGCGCCGCCTATCATCTGATGAGTGCGGGCTCGATCGTGGCGGCTCTGCCGCCTGTGCTGATGTTCTTTCTCATGCAGAAGCACTTTATCGCGGGTCTGACCCTGGGGGCCGTAAAGTGACACAATGCTGGCGGCTGGATGACGAGCGTCAGACCCTGGCGCTCGCCTCCTCTGGTGGCCTGTGCCCGCAGGTCATCTATTGGGGTGCCCCCCTTCCCGCGTCTGAGGATCTGACGCAGCTGGTGCAGACAGCCACGCTGGATGTGACCGGCGGCATGCTGGATGAAAACCCGGAACTGTCGATCTGCCCTGAGGCCTCGCGGAGCTTTCCGGGCCAGCCCGGGCTGGTGGTGCGGGATCAGGACGGCACGCCGCTCCTGCCGAAATTCCGTCTGAAAGAGGTGGTAGAGGCCGACCAGAGGCTGACAGTGATCTGCGAGGATGCCGCTAACCGGCTGACCTATGAGGCAGGCTTTGCGCTGGATCCGGAAACCCATGTGATCGAGATGGACGCGCGGCTTGCAGCGGACCGCCCGCTGCATCTGCACTGGCTGGCCGCGCCCGTTTTGCCGGCACCGCAGCATTCCGATGAGATGATTGACTTCGCCGGACGCTGGTGTGGTGAATTTCAGATGAACCGCACCGCCTGGTCGCCCGGTATCCGCTACCGGGAAAACCGCACCGGACGAACGGGGCATGAGCATTTCCCGGGCCTGATGGTGCCTGCACGGGGTGCCACCAATGCCACCGGCGAAACCTTTGCCTTTCATTACGGATGGTCCGGCGGGCACCGGATGATCGCCGAAGAGCTGCCCGATGGCCGCCGCCAGATTCAGTTTGGCCACGCTGCGCGCATGGAAACGGCACCGGCGACCGAATTCCGCACAGCGCCACTTTATGCGGTTTACTCCTCGGACGGGCTGAACGGTTGCGCCGTTTCGTTCCAGCGCCACCTGCGTGACCGGATCGTGACCTGGACGGATACGGGCCGCCCCCGTCCGGTGCATTACAACTGCTGGGAAGCGGTTTATTTTGATCACGATCTGCCAAAGCTCAAAGATATTGCGACGCGCGCGGCCAGCCTTGGGGCGGAGCGGTTTGTGCTGGATGACGGATGGTTCGGGCAGCGCGACGATGACACCTCGAGCCTGTCGGACTGGGAAGTTGATCCGCGCAAATATCCCGATGGCCTGGGGCCCCTGATTGATCATGTGCACGCCGAGGGTATGAGTTTTGGCATCTGGTTTGAGCCGGAGATGATCAACCCCAACAGCAATATTCACCGTGCTCACCCGGACTGGGCGCTGGGGTCCGAGGATCAGATCCTGGGCCGGCAGCAAAAGGCGCTGAACATGGCGCTGCCAGAGGTACGCGATTTTCTCTATGACCGGATCGGCGCGCTGCTGGCCGCCCATCCGATCGACTATATCAAATGGGACCACAACCGTGTTCTGCCGATGCCCGATGCCGCGCAGACACGCGGGTCTTATGCGCTGATTGACCGGCTGCGGGCTGATTTTCCCCATGTGGAGATCGAAAGCTGCGCGTCCGGCGGGGGTCGGATTGATTTCGGTATTCTGAGCAGGACCCAGCGGGTCTGGTTGTCTGACAGCAATGATGCGCTGGAGCGGCTGATCATGCAGCACAACGCGGCACTTTACCTGCCCTCTGTCGTCACCGGCAGCCATGTGGGCCCGCGTCACTGTCACACCTCCGGGCGCACGCTCGATATTGAGTTCCGCGCCTGGGTCGCTGCCCAGCGTCATATGGGGTTCGAGATGGACCCGCGCGAGCTGACCGACCACGAGGCAAAAGTGCTGCGCAACGTCACCGGTTGGTGGAAAGACAACCGCGACTGGATGTATGACGCGGACATCCTGCGGCTTGACGCCTCTGACGCCTCGGTGATTGCGGAACAGCAACAGGCGCGCGATGGCGGCCGCTTTGTGGTTTTTGCCGGTAAGTCCGGCACCTCGCCGCAAATTGCCCCGCGTCCGCTGCGGATGACGCGGCTGGACCCGCAGGCCCACTACGAGGTCAGCCTTGTGAACCGGGCCTCTGCCCCTGCCCTGTCCCGCGGCAAGCTCAAACTGAAAGACGGCGCTGTGACCCTGACCGGCACCGCCCTGATGCACAACGGGCTTACCCTGCCCTGGCATTTTCCCGAAACCATGTGGGTGCTCGAAGGCCGTCGGCTGTAACGGATACAGCCCGCCCGGGACCCCTGAAATCAAGGCATACCCATGACACAGACTGCAACATTTCACGACCTGAAGGGCGCATCGGTTTACATCACCGGTGGTGGCTCTGGCATTGGCGCTGATCTGACAGACGGATTTCTGGCACAGGGCGCGCAGGTGGCCTTTATCGGCCGCTCGGACGCCAGTGCCTTTGTCGATGAGATGGCGGAAAAGCACGGCCGCGCACCACTGTTTTTCCAGGGTGACATCACCGACACCGAAGGGCTGCGCGGCACCATCGCCGCAGCGGCAGAGGCGCATGGACCTGTACAGGTGCTTGTCTCCAACGCCGCCAACGACAAACGGCACAACTGGCTGGAGCTGACGCCCGGGGAGTGGGACAGCCTGCTGGCCGTAAACCTCAAGGCGTACCTTTTTGCAGCCCAGGCTGTGGCGCCGGGCATGATCGCCAAAGGCGCGGGGTCAATCATCAATTTCAGCTCGATCAGCTACATGATGGGCAACGCGGGCTACCCGGCCTACACGACAGCAAATGGCGGGATCACCGCAATGACCCGCAGCCTCGCGCGTGAACTGGGGCCCAACGGCATCCGGGTGAATGCACTGGCCCCGGGCTGGGTTCTGACCGAAAAGCAGCTGGACAAATGGGCCACGCCCGAAGGGCTCGCCGCGCATCTGGAGCGACAGTGTCTGAAAACGCACCTGGAACCCCGCGACATCGTCGATGCGGTTCTGTTTCTGGCCTCAGAAACCAGCCGAATGATGACCGGGCAATGCATGGTTGTTGACGGCGGCGTGGTAACCACCGGATAAGCAGCCCATGACAGACTTCCTGACACCAGATTGGATCGCCGTTGACTGGGGCACGACAAACCTGCGGGCCTGGGCCATGCAGGGGGCAACCGTGCTGGACCGTGCGTCTTCTGATCAGGGTATGGGCGGGTTGTCACGGGACGGGTTTGAGCCTGCGCTGGCATCGCTGATTTCTAAGTGGACCGCGGCGGGCCCGGTACCTGTTGTCGCCTGCGGCATGGTCGGCTCCCGCCAGGGATGGGTCGAGGCGCCGTATCGTTCGGTGCCCTGCACGCCGATGGACAGCAACCTGACCCCTGCGCCGGTGTCCTGCGGTCTGGACGTGCGGATCATCAGCGGCCTGTCACAGCAGGCCCCCGCGGATGTCATGCGGGGCGAGGAAACCCAGATTGCAGGGTTCCTGCAGCTGAACCCCGGCTGGGACGGCGTATTGTGCATGCCAGGGACCCATACCAAATGGGTCCACCTGAGCGCGGGTGAAGTCGTCAGTTTTCAGACCTTTATGACGGGTGAGCTTTTTGCCCTGCTGAGCAACGCCTCTGTGCTGCGTCATACGGTGTCTGGCGAAGGCTGGGATAATCAGGCCTTTGAGAAGGCCGTCAGCGACACGCTGGCGCGGCCGGAAAAACTGGCGGGCATGCTCTTCGGGCTGCGGGCCGGACAACTGCTGGCGGACACGGCGCCCGAACAGTCACGCGCGGCGCTTTCGGGGCTGCTGGTTGGTGCCGAACTGGCCGCATCACGCCCCTACTGGCTGGGCCAGAACCTGGCCATCCTGGGCACCGGCACACAGGCCAATGCTTACCGGAACGCGCTCACCCCCCAGGGGGTCAGCTGCCTGATGGTCGATACCGAACGTGCAACCCTGGCCGGTCTGACGGCTGCATACAGATTGCTGAGAGAGGCGCCATGACCCTTCCCATTATCGCCATCCTGCGCGGTGTCACGCCCGCAGAGGCCCCCGCCATCTGTGCCGCCCTGATCGGCGCCGGTATCACCAAAATCGAAGTGCCGCTGAACTCGCCCGATCCACTGGACAGCATTGCCGCACTGGCGCGCGAATTCGGTCATGATGCTCTGATCGGCGCGGGCACTGTCCTCAGCGTGGCGGATGTTGACGCCGTAGCCGGTGCCGGTGGCCGCCTGATCGTATCGCCCGACTGCAAACCCGAGGTGATCCGCGCTGCCAAAGCGCGCGGCATGGAAAGCTGGCCGGGGGTTTTCACCCCCACCGAGGCCTTCGCCGCTCTGGATGCCGGGGCCGACGGGCTGAAGCTTTTCCCGGGGTCGATGGCGGGGCCGTCCGGTCTGCAGGCCATGCGGGCCATACTGCCACCCGGCACGCAGGTCTATGCAGTGGGCGGCGCAGGGCCTGACAATTTTGCCGAATGGATCGCTGCGAGTGCTGACGGATTTGGCATGGGGTCCGCGATTTACAAACCCGGGCTGAGTGCCGGGGATGTTGCCGGACGCGCGGAAACCATCGTCAATGCCTGGCGCGCAGCAACGTCATGACCCCGGCGGCTTTTGACGACCGCTCCTGTCGTCTGGGCGAAGGGCCGCTCTGGCACCCCCGGCGTCAGCAGCTCTTCTGGTTTGATATATCGGGGAAAAAGCTGCTCAGCAGGAACAGCTCCGGCGCAATGGAATGGACATTCGACGAAGAGGTTTCCGCCGCAGGCTGGATCAGTGAAACCATGCTTCTGATCGCGTCGGCCTCTGCGCTGTGGTCCTTTGATCTGTCGGGCGGGAGCCGCAACCGCCTCTGCCCGCTTGAGGCGGACAACGCTGTCACACGCTCAAATGATGGCCGCGCCGATCCCTGGGGCGGGTTCTGGATCGGCACCATGGGGCGCAATGCCGAAACGGGTGCCGGTGCGATTTACCGCTTCCACCAGGGCGTCCTGCGCCGATTGTTCAGCGGTATCACAATTTCCAACGCGATCTGTTTCGCGCCGGACAGGAGTTGTGCCTATTTCACAGACACGACGACATCGCAGGTCATGCAGGTGGCACTGGACCGCAATGGCTGGCCGTCCGGCGCGCCGGTGGTGCATCTTGATCTGTCCGCCGAAGGCCTCGCGCCGGATGGCGCGGTCACAGATGCCTCCGGCACGCTCTGGATTGCGCAATGGGGCGCCTCGCGCGTCGCGGCCTATCAGGGCGGCGCACTTGTGCGGACAGTGGATCTGCCGGCAGCCCATATCACTTGTCCTGCTTTTGGCGGTTCTGACCTGACGACACTCTTTGCCACTTCCGCCACCCAGGGTATTTCACAGGCGGATCTGACCGGGGCGCATGCGCATGGTCAGACATTCGAAATCCCCGGCGTGGCACAGGGCCAGGCCGAACCACAGGTTCTGTTGCTATGAAACGCAGCCTCGGCGTCTGCTATTATCCTGAACACTGGCCCCGCGACATGTGGGAGAAAGACGCCACACGCATGGTGGCCAGCGGTATCACATGGGTACGGATCGGCGAATTTGCCTGGAGCCGGATAGAGCCCGCGCCCGGCACGTTCGACTTTGACTGGCTGGATGACGCCATTGACGTTCTCAGCGCTGCCGGTCTGCAGATAATCCTCGGAACACCGACCTGCACCCCGCCTGTCTGGATGACGGAGCGCTTCCCCGACATATTCGCCCGCGATGCCCAGGGACATGTGCGCGGTTTCGGCTCGCGCCGGCACTATTGTTTCAGTCATGCGGGCTACCGCGAGGCCGCCGCAGAGATCTGCACGGTGCTGGGCGCGCGGTACGGCCGGGACCCGCGCATTCATGCCTGGCAGATCGACAATGAATACGGGTGCCACGACACGGTCCTGTCCTGGTCAGAAGCCGCGCGCGATGCGTTTCAGACCTGGCTGGCCACACGCTACGAGACGATTGACGCGCTCAACACGGCCTGGGGCAATGTGTTCTGGTCGATGGAATACAGCCGCTTTGATCAGATCGGCCTGCCCAGTCTTATGGTGACCGAGGCCAACCCAAGCCATGAAATGGCGTTCAGACGCTTCAGTTCCGACCAGGTCGTGCGCTGGCACGAAGCGCAGGTCAGTGCGCTGCGCGCACAGACCGAGGCACCGCTGGTGCACAATTACATGGGCCGCGTGCTGGATTTCGACCATTTCCAGGTTGGTGCCTCCATCGATATCGCCAGCTGGGACAGCTATCCCATCGGGTTCCTGTCTGACCGGCTCGAAGGGCCCCCGGAACACAAAGCCCGTTATCTGCAACAGGGTGATCCCGATATGCAGGCCTTTCACCACGATCTGTACCGCGCTGTCGGGCGGAACGGCCGGTGGTGGGTCATGGAACAGCAGCCTGGTCCGGTGAACTGGGCGCCCTACAACCCCGCGCCGCTGCCCGGCATGGTGCGGCTGTGGACCTGGGAGGCCTTTGCGCATGGGGCCGAAATGGTGAGCTATTTCCGCTGGCGCCAGGCGCCCTTTGCTCAGGAACAGATGCACGCGGGGCTGCTGCGCCCGGATGATGCACCCGCTCCGGGTCTCGGAGAGGCAGAGGTGGTCGCACGCGAACTGGCAGATATGCCCGACGTCAGTGTGGTCCGCGCAGATGTTGCGCTGATTTTTGACTATCCGTCCGAATGGGCGTGGAACACCCTGCCGCAAGGGGCTGATTTCAATTACTTTCGTCTCGCGCTTGATACCTATCGCGCGTTGCGGCGCCAGGGGGTGTCGGTTGATATCCTGCCCTCTACTGTCAGCGATCTGGAGGGCTACAGCCTGGTGCTGGCGCCTGGCATGGCCAGCCTGCCCGAAGCACTACGGGAGGCATTCAGGGGCCGGACGGTGCTTGCCGGTCCGCGCACCAATTGCATAACGCCCGAGTTTTCGATCCCGGACCCGATGGGGCCCGCGCTGCCGGGCCTCGACGCAACTGTCAGCCGGGTCGAAAGCCTGCCACCGGGCATCGTGCGGAGCGTTCCCGATGGCGGCGCAGTGCTGCGCTGGATCGAAACACTGGAAACGGAAGCCACGGTAGATTTTGAAGATGAGACAGGCGCGCCGGTTCTCGTGTCCTCCGGAAACGTGCATTACCTGGGCGCCTGGCCGGACGAAATGCTCTGGGCCCGCATCATTCCGATGCTGGCAGAAAAAGCGGGTGTCGCGCTGACGCCGGTCCCGGAAGACCTGCGCATCAGGGACACACAGACGCACAGATTTGCGTTCAACTACGGGCCTGATACTGTTGAATTCAATGGAGAAGTTATCGCAGCCGCCGGTGTCGCATGGTGGCCGCTTCAGCCCATCGAGCGCGCATAGGCGAGGCATCCGAGCAGGGCTGCTTCGTCCTGGGTGATGACAGAAACACGCAGGGGCTGCATGTTCTGTTTCACCGTGGGCTGACCTTTCAGGGTTTCGACAAAAGTCTCCCGCGCGGGGCTGGACAACAGACCGCGCACAACGGACCCGGCCAGATAAATACCCCCCGACGGCATATAAAGCAGCCTCAGGTCCTGAATAAATGCGCCCAGCATGCGTGCGTAGACCAGGGTAGAGGCCAGCGCATCCGCATCCCCCGCACCGGCAGCGGCCATCACATCACTGGCATCTATCAACGGTGTGCCTGTCGCAGCAGAATGAAGTTCCGCAAGGCCAGGGCCCCGAACCGCATCCTCGGCACATCGGACCCAGCTTGCCGGGCCGCCAATATATTCTTCCAAGATCTGCTGTACCCGGGACGGCAGGCTGGTCAGGCCGGCCTCGGCCCTCAGACATACCGTCTGAGCACCGGAGCCAAGCACCGGGCTGACGTTGAACCCAGTGCCCGCACCAACCACCAGGCGCTGATCATCGCTGTGTATGTCTGCAGGTAGGACAACCTGCGCGCCCTCTTCATCCAGACTATCAAGAGCGTATCCCAGAGCACTGAGATCATTCAACAAATGCGCTGGAGCATTTCCGTATTTTTCGGACAATTCCGCGGTGTCAAAATCCCAGCCACGGTTGGTCAGGCGGGCACGGGTGCCATTCACCGGGCCGGCAACAGCCACGGTCAGTCCGGCCACCTGCCCGACACCCGCCGTCTTCAGATACGCATCCAGAGCGGCATCAAAGCTGGCATAGTTGTCGTTGCGATACCTGCGGATAGCAGGGGCATCGATCACCCCCCCGCGCGCTGTTGCGAAGCGTACGTTCGTACCACCCACATCCGCCAGTATCAGAGCCATTTCGTCCCGCCTTCAGACAAATCTGTTTACATAGTTCTCAAGTATTTCCTGCCGGCCAGACCGTGGTTCCGGGTTGATACCATTCTGCTCAACCGCAGCCGAGATACTCTCAAGGCTTTCGGACGTCAGCCAGGATTGGGCCTGATCACTCTGCCAACCGGCATATCGTGCTGCCCGTGCGTCTTCAAGGCCACCGTCTTCCAACATGGCCGCTGCAGCTTTCAACCCGCGGGCACAGACGTCCATCGCACCGGCATGCGACGCAATCAGATCAACAGGATCCAGGCTCTGGCGGCGCAGTTTTGCGTCAAAATTAGTGCCGCCTGTCGTGAAACCGCCCGCCTTGAGAACCTCGTAATATGCCAGCGCCACCTCGGGCACGGAATTCGGGAACTGATCGGTGTCCCAGCCAGACTGATAGTCGTTCCGGTTCATGTCGATGGATCCGAAAATTCCGAGCGAGGCTGCCATTGCCAGCTCATGCTCAAAACTGTGACCGGCCAGGATGGCGTGGCCCTGCTCCAGGTTCATCCGAACCTCATTTTCCAGGCCAAAGTCTTTGAGGAACCCGTAAACGGTTGCAACATCATAGTCATACTGATGCTTGGTCGGCTCCTGAGGTTTTGGTTCGATCAGGATTTCGCCTTTGAAACCGATCTTGTGTTTGTAGTCGACAACCATCTGCAGCATGCGTCCCGCCTGGGCACGTTCCTGGGTCAGATCGGTGTTGAGCAGTGTCTCATACCCCTCGCGCCCCCCCCAGAGGACATAGTTTTCCCCACCCAGACGGTGGGTGACATCCATGCAGGTTTTGATCGTCGCCGCGGACCAGGCGAAAACTTCAGGATCCGGGTTTGTCGCCGCACCCGACATAAAGCGACGATGTGAGAACAGGTTTGCCGTCCCCCAAAGAAGCCGTGGGCCACCGGCAGCCATTTTCGCTTCAAGATAGTCGGCTATCTCATTCAGGTTTTGTGTATTTTCGGCAAAGCTGCTTCCTTCGGGGCGGATGTCCGCATCGTGAAAACAGTAAAATGGCTGGCCAAGCAGGGCAAACATTTCGAAAGCCACATCAGCTTTGAGCCGGGCCAGATCCATCGTGTCGCCAAACCATGGGCGTTCAAAAGTCTGACCACCAAAAGGATCGCCACCGGGCCAGGCAAAGCTGTGCCACCAGGCAATGGCAAACCGCAGGTGTTCGGCCATTGTTTTGCCAGCCACCACTTCATCCGGGTTATAGTGCCGGAAAACCAGCTGATCGGCCGGGGCATCCGGTGCATAGCGGAGCGGTTCGATACCGGCGAAAAAGTCTGTCATAGTGCCTCCCTGAGTGCGTGGTATGCGGCGCGGTAACGGGTCAGTCCCGCCTCAAACGCGTCGCTGAGTTCGGTGTCCGGCGCGATCGTCCGCGCGGTAGACGGCGGCTGTGCCAGTTCCGCACCACCGCCCGTCGCGGCCATTTGCCCAAGCCGGGCGGCGCCGAAAGCACCGCCAAAATCGCCCGCCTCGGGCACGTCGATGGGCATATCCAGCACGGTCGCCAGCAGTTTCAGCCAGTATTCAGACCGGCTGCCACCTCCGACGGCAACCAGACTGTCGATGATTGTTCCTGTAGATTTCAACGCTGTGGCGCAATCCGCAAAGGCATAGGCAACGCCCTCCAGAACAGCGCGCGCACCAGCTGTCCTGTCCGTGGCATGGCCCAGTCCCAGGAATGCGCCTCTTGCGGCGGCATCATTGTGCGGTGTGCGCTCCCCGCCCAGATAGGGCAGAAACAACGTCTGAGACGGTTTTTCAAGAGAACCGAGCTCTCCTGTCAGTGTTTGCGCATCTGACCCGACCAGTGATGCGTACCAGTTCAGCGCATCCGTACAGGCCAGAATGACACCCATCTGGTGCCAGGTGTCCGGCAGTGCATGGCAGAACGTGTGGACCGCACTGGGTGCATCGGGCTGATAGGCACTGCTGGAGGCGAACAGAACTCCGGAGGTTCCCAGGGAAATGAACGCCTGCCCCGTCTGTACTACACCCATGCCTACCGCAGAGGCCGCGTTGTCTCCCGCACCCCCTGCAAAAACCACATCCCGGCGCAGCCCCCAGCGGTGCGCAAGCTCACTGCGCAGATGTCCCGACACTGCGGACCCTTCGACGAGGCGCGGCATGTGATCACGGGTCAGTCCCGAGGCGGACAAAAGCCTGTCCGACCAGTCGCGTGCCCCGGTGTCCAGCCAGCTCGTCCCTGCGGCATCTGACATTTCTGATACAAACTCACCGGTCAGCCAGTACCGCAGATAATCCTTGGGCAACAGTACCCTGGCGCAGTTTGCAAATACCTCAGGCTCGTTTGCAAAGACCCAGGCGACCTTTGGCGCGGTAAAGCCGGGAAATACGATGTTCCCTGAGATATCGCGCCAGAGAGGGTCTGCATCCATCGCCGCCGCTTCACGGTGGCTGCGCGTGTCGTTCCAGAGCATACAGGGGCGCAGAACCTCACCGGCGGCATCTAGCAGGGTCGCTCCATGCATATGTCCGCTGAGCCCGATCCCCTGAACCGCCGTCAGGTCATGGGCACGGCCCAGGTCTGTCATAACGGCCTCTGTCGCACCCAGCCAGTCTGCAGGGTTCTGCTCCGACCAGCCATCATGCGGCCGCTGCACTGTCAGCGCAGCGGATGCCTCGCCGAGCAGCGTCTGATCTTCGCCGATCAGCACGCCTTTCAGCCCCGAAGTTCCCAGATCCAGTCCCAGATACATGGGTCAGGCCGCTTTATCAGGCTTTTTGCCCATAATGATCATGCTCAGAATATCGTCTTCGGTGACATCCTCAACGCGTTCAGTTCCAATGAGCTGGCCGTTTTTCATGACGGATACACGGTCGCACAGCTCCAGCATTTCACGCGTGTCGTGGCTGATCAGAAAGATGCCGAGGCCCTGTTTTTTGAGTTCCTGGATCAGTTCCGCCACCATCTGCGTTTCATGCACCCCCAGCGCGGCGGTTGGCTCGTCCATGATCAGGATTTTGGCGTTGAAGTAGACAGCGCGCGCAATCGCAACAGACTGCCGCTGCCCACCGGACAGGGCGGACACAGGCTCTTTGAGCTTGCGGAAGTTCGGGTTGAGCCGCGCCATAATCCTGCGGGTTTCCGCTTCCATTTTGTCATCATCGACAAAACCCATCCAGTTGGTCAGTTCCCGGCCCAGAAACAGGTTAGAGGCCGCATCGAGGTTATCCGCCAGCGCAAGCGTCTGGTAAATCGTCTCGATGTTGTAGCGGCGGGCGTCACGGGGCGTGGCGATACTGGCCTTTTCCCCCTCGACATAGATTTCACCGCTGTCGGCTTTATAAGCCCCTGACAGGATCTTGATCAGGGTGGATTTTCCAGCGCCGTTGTGGCCCAGAAGACCGACGACTTCGCCAGGGTTCACGTGGATTGAAACGCCATCCACCGCGCGCACGCCGCCAAAGGAAATGGAGATGTCGCGCATTTCACATAAAGGTGCCATTTACCGGCCTCCTGTCTTTTTGCGGTAGATCGTGTCGATCAGGACGGCGGCCACCAGCACGGTGCCCACGACGATGTTCTGCAGCGGCGCGTCCACGCCCACCATGGCCATGCCGGATTGCAGCGACTGCATGATAAGCGCGCCCAGAATGGCACCGTAGATGGTGCCGATGCCGCCCGCCAGAGCCGTACCGCCGATCACAGCCGCCGCAATAACGCGCAGCTCATCCAGCGTTCCGATGTCATTGGAGTGGTTTGTCAGCCGGGCCGAGGCAACCACCGCAGAGAGCGCGCAGAGAAAGCCCATCAGCGCAAAAATCTTGACGGTCAGCATACGGGTGTTGATGCCAGAAAGCTCTGCCGCATCCGGGTTGCCGCCTGTGGCAAAGATGTAGCGACCAAGCCGTGTGCGCTGTGCAACAAGGGTCATCGCGACGGCCACAGCGATCAGCAACAGAACGGATACCGGCAGGCCATAAGCGGCTGTGAACCCTTCGGGCATGGTCTCTCCACGCGCCTCAAACATCCGCTCCAGGCGGCGTTCAGGGATCTGATAGGCATTGAGAATTCCGATAAATCCAAGGATCCCGACCGCGATGATACCCGCGATTGTTGCCTCCGCCCAGGCCGGCTTCACAGGGAAATCATGCGCGATCTTGGCCTTGCGCGCGGACCACAGCGCCCAGAGCGCCCAGGCAACGGCCAGGATACCGAAGATCCAGCTCCAGGTCTCTCCCAGCGTACCGTTGATGCCACCGAATTTCATGAATGTCGGGTCCAGCGGGCCGATCGTCTGACCACTGGTCTGATACCAGGCAACGTTGCGCCAGACGAGCAGACCACCCAGCGTAACAATAAAGGCCGGAATGGCGAGAAAACCAACAAGCCAGCCCTGAAAAGCGCCGATGACCGAGCCAACCAGCAGACCCGCTGCGATGGTAACCCACGGGGTCAGCGGATGGCCGAGCCCCAGGCCAAACATGTCCGGCAGATACCGGGTCTGCAACATGGCCATAAAGGCAGAGCAGGTCGCCAGGAGCGCACCTACCGCCAGGTCGATGTGGCGGGTGACGATCACAAAGACCATTCCCGTCGCCATGATGGCGACGCTCACGGTCTGGATCGTGAGGTTAAAGATGTTCCGGGGCGTCAGAAAACGCCCTTCTGTCAGTATGTTAAAACAAAAACAAATGACCAGAAACGCGCCAATCATGCCCAGAAGCCGGGTGTCGACCTCCAGCGCCTGAAACCCTGTGCGTTTCTTTACCTGTGGTGCGGATACATCCGTCATGGGGTGCTCCCGGGTAAAAAGGGGGTGAGTGCCCGCGCCGGTCCGGCGGGGCATCGAAGGGTGGGCAGGCCCCGGAACAGGGGCCCGCCGTTTTCAGAGAAATCAGTTACAGGGAGCGGGGCCGCCGGAGACGCCCTGGCAGAGTGCTTCCTGTGTGATCCAGCCCGCGTCAACAACCGCGGACAGGTTCGCAGCTGTTACCGGCACGGGGGCCAGGAAACGTGCTGTCATTTTTGTACCACCGGGGGACGTCCATTCCTGGGCGCCATCCACTGCGGACATTTCAGTACCTTCTGCGAGCGAAACAGCGATTTCGGCGGCTGCTTTGCCCAGATCACGCGCGTCTTTCCAGACAGACACAGTCTGCGTGCCTTTGGCGACACGGTTCAGAGCCGCGTGGTCACCATCCTGGCCGGAAACCGGGATACCTTCCATGCCCTGAGCTGTCAGCGCTGCAACAACACCACCCGCGGTGCCGTCGTTGGAGGCCACAACAGCATCAACTTTGTTGTCGTTGGCTGTCAGGATCTGTTCCATGTTGCGCTGTGCGTTCGCAGGCAGCCAGCCATCTGTATAGGCTTCGGCAACAATGTTGATTTTACCCGCATCGATGGCGTCCTGCAGAATTTCCTGCTGACCGCCGCGCAGGAAGTCTGCGTTCGGATCAGTGGGCGAGCCTTTGATCATGACATAGTTGCCTTCGGGCAGTGCTTCGAGCACGGCACGGGCCTGCATGCGGCCAACCTCGACGTTGTCGAATGTCAGGTAAAAGGCGCGGGGATCTTCGATCAGACGGTCATAGCCGACAACCGGAATACCTTCATCCGCAGCCGCCTGAACCGCCGGGCCGATGGCCGCGCTGTCCTGCGCCAGGATGATCAGAGCGTCGACGCCCTGTGCGATCAGGCTTTCCACGTCCGACAGCTGCTTGGCCGAGGAGCTCTGAGCGTCAGCGGAGACATAGGCAGCACCAGCAGCCTCGAGCGCCGCCTTGATGGCCGCTTCGTCCGTTTTCCAGCGTTCTTCCTGGAAGTTTGACCAGCTGACGCCAACGGTCATGGAATGGCCGTCTGCCAGTGCGGTTGTGGAGAGAGCAGCCGACAGTACGACGCCCATAATTGCGATTTTCTTCATTGTATCCTCCCAAAGGACAGCTCTGTGTCTGTTGATGCCGAATGTTTGTCTGGCATGGCATTAAGGATTGACTGTTTTAATTCAGCTGTCAAAATAAATTTATCGTCTTTGCGCAAAAAAACCGTGCAAGCGGCGAAAAATTTCGATCTGACGCCCTAAATTCTGGGATTTTTGGACGTTAATTTTTGAGAGGCTGAATAAATGAATGTCGAAATCCCCCGTTCAGACCCCTCGGACGCCCCTGCCGGATGCGGCCCGATCCGCCCCGAATCAGACGCACCAGCCAACAGCCTGCGGCACCGGGTGTTCGAATGCGTCAGGTCTGCGGGCGAAATTCCCCGCATTGATGTTGCCAAACAATTGCGGGTCAGCCCTGCTTCGGTGACAACGGTTGTCGGTGAGCTCATCGAGCTGGGCCTGCTGCAGGAAAACCCCGACAACAGCCGTGCACCCAGCCGTGGCCGGCCACCTGTTGCACTGTCTGTTCAGCCTGATGCGGGATATGTCGTTGGGATCAAACTGTCGCGCACACGGCACACCGCCCTGCTGGTTGATGCTGCAGGACATCCGCTGGCCGAGGTCAGCCTGGAGACAGATCAGCGCAGACGTTCGCTCGACCAGGTGCTGACCGAAACCGGTGAGGTGCTCGATGCGCTGCTTGCCAAATCGGATCTGCAAAGGGCAGACATCGCCTGCATCGGCCTTGGCATGCCAGGCATGATTGATTATGGATCTGGTCGAATGGTCTGGTCACCACTGCTTACGGAAACGGACCGCCCGTTGCGGCATCTGGCCGAAGACCTTTTCGGCATTCCCGTCGCCGTCGATAACGACGCCAATCTTGTGACGCTGGCCGAGCTGTGGTTCGGCAAGGGCCGTGCGATGGCGGATTTTGCCGTCGTGACCATTGAACAGGGTGTGGGCATGGGGCTGGTGCTGAACCACCGGGTCTATCGTGGTGCGGGATCGCTGGGTATGGAACTGGGTCACACCAAAGTGCAGATGGACGGTGCCCTGTGTCAGTGTGGTCAGCGCGGATGCCTTGAAGCCTATATCGCCGACTATGCCCTTGTCCGCGAAGCCTCAACCGCGCTCGATTCCATGAACGCAGGGACCGTCGGACCGGAAGTCATGCTTCAGCAGCTTTATGAGCAGGCAAAAGCCGGGAATGAAGCTGCGCGGGTCATCTTCCGGCGTGCCGGGCGTTTTCTGGCACTGGGGCTTGCGAATGTTGTGAACCTTTTTGATCCCTCGCTGATCATTCTGGCCGGCGAGCGGATGCAATATGATTACCTTTACGCAGATGACGTGATGGGCGAGATGCACCGGCTGGCCCTGAACCGGCCCGAGGATGCGCCGCAGAAAGTCGAAACCCATGCCTGGGGGGATCTGATGTGGGCGCATGGCGCTGCGGCCCTGGCCCTGTCAGAAATCGCCGATGCAATGGCCGAGGGTCACACATGAGGTGGCCTGTTCTGGCCCTGGCACCGGCAATATGCGGACAGGCTCTGTGGGCAGAGGTCCGGTTTGAGGATATGTCGCACCACCTGCCCCCGCACGTCTACGCCGGCGGCTGGGAGCATTTTGTGGGCGGCGGTGTCGCTGTGCTGGACTGCAATGGTGACGCTCTGCCCGATCTCGTTGCTGCCGGTGGCGAAAACCCGGCGCAGCTGATGATCAACCGGGGGAACATGCAGTTTACAGCCGGCGGGTTTCCCACCCTGACCGGCACGACCGGTGCCTGGCCGCTGGATGCGGATGGCGATGGGCACCTGGATCTGATGGTGCTGCGTGTTGGTGAAAATCAGCTGCTGCGCGGCGATGGGTCCTGTAGGTTCACCGCAGCCAATGCCGATCTTGGGTTTGATGGCGGAACAGCATGGTCCACGTCGTTCTCTGCGACCTGGCTCGACGATGCTCTGGTCATGGCTGTGGGCAATTATGTCGACCGGGACAACCCCGAAGGCCCGTTCGGGGCCTGTGATGACAACAGTCTGCACCGCAAGGTTGGTGCCAGGTTCCGGGCTGAAACGCTCAGCCCTGGTTTTTGTGCGCTGTCAGCGCTGTTTGCGCGTGATGCCACTGGTAAAACGCGGCTGCGGCTGTCAAACGACCGGCACTATTACGTGCGCGGCGGCTCAGAGCAGATGTATGACCTGCAGCTTGGCCGCTTTCTGGGGCCCGAGGACGGATGGGAAAATGTCCAGCTCTGGGGCATGGGCATTGCCAGCCGCGACATTACAGGCGACGGACGCTCCGAAGTGATGCTGACCTCCATGGGTGACCAGCTGATGCAGATCGCCGGTGCGGACGGTTACTACACCCCGGCTCCCTATGCACTGGGAACCTATGCGCAACGCCCGCACCTGGGCGATGACGGACGACCGTCAACCGGCTGGCATGCGGAATTCGGAGACATCAACAACGACGGCCGGGCCGACTTGTTTATTGCCAAGGGCAACGTGGACCAGATGCCGGGGCTTGCGATGGAAGATCCGAACTCGCTGCTGATCCAGCAGGCGGACGGCAGTTTTGCGGAACAATCGGTCGGGGCAGGCGTTGCCACGACGGCCCGCTCCCGTGGCGCCGCCCTGGCGGATCTGGATGGGGACGGCAGGCTGGATCTGGTTGTGATGAACCGCCGCGCCGGAATGGAGCTGTATCGCAATATCACCGAAGTTACCGGGAACTGGCTGCAGATCAGCCTGCGTGCGCCCGCGCCGAACACCCGTGCTGTATCTGCCCTGGTTACAGTGACGGCAAACGGACAAAGCCAGCTGCAGGAAGTTACCGTCGGCGGCGGTCATGGTGGCGGGCAGTCGGGGCCTTTGCACTTTGGCCTGGGCGCTGCGGAGGCGGCACAGGTCACTGTGACCTGGCCTGACGGCACGCTTCTCGATCTGCAGGCCGACGCAAACCAGCGCCTGGTGCTGACGCCCTAGCGGTCTATGGGCAGACCACTGGGGACGGCATCCGGAATGCCGAGGCGTCCCTGTATCGCGGTCTCGTCGGTCAGGCTGCCCAGAAAGGCAATCAAACGGTCAAGGTCTGTATCTGAGAGAGGCCGCGCGGGTGCAGTGACAGAAGCTTTCAGGCTGGCCTGAGCCGCCGGGTCATCGATGTGTCGCCAGTCCGACACCCCGGGCAGGTCCGGCAGTCGCACCGTTGCCGGGTCATAACCGTCAAAGGCAGTCGCAGGGTCCGCGTGATAGGCCAGAAACCCCCGCAGGTCTGCATGGCTGCCGGTGTGCCCGTAGGGACCGGTCGCAGCGACATTACGCAGCGATGGCGTGCGGAATGCATAGGCGTCTTCCACACGGCCCGTGACACGCATCCTGCCGGTATCACGAACGTGCTGTTCAAAGCGGGCGGCTTTGCCGGGCCCGAACTGCGGAACCCCCATGGCATGAAAGCTGTGATCCGTCAGGAACGGGCCACTGTGACAGTCTGCGCATCCCGCGCTGCCATAAAAGAGATCCATACCAGCAGCCGCAGTGCCCTGCAGCGCTTGTTCGCCACGCAGGTGCGCATCAAACGGGCTGGTATCGGAGCGCCATTCAAAGGCCATAAATGCTGCAATGGCATCCGAGATATGGGTAAAACCAAAATCCTCTTCATCCGGGAAAGCGGCCGTAACCAGGGGCGCATAGCCCGGCGTTTCCTGCACCCTCGTGCTCAGCAGGTCCCAGGCTCCACCCGACCCTGTGATGCGTCCCTGACGTACGGCTTTGCTGATCTCGTTCTCGCTGTAGTGGCCCGCCATTTCATCCGCGCTCAGAACCGGGAACATTGTCTGTGCAGAGAGCAGACTGGCAAAGCCGGAGTTCATTTCCGCCCCCATGGGCGTGCGGATGCCACCTGGTTTACCGGCGTCGGCCTCGATACGGCCATCGTGAAAGAGCACGGTGAATTCCCGCGCGCCCAGATTGAACAGGGCTGGCGCGTTTCGCGGTATGCGCTGCTCGGGCATGTTGTCAGGGTCCGGGCGCCGCTCCGGCCCCAGACCGATACCGCCCTCGCCCAGCGACAGCGCCACACCATCTGCGGTGCCGAATTTTGGATGATGGCAGGTCGCACAGGAGATGTTGCGGTTCCCGGACAGGAGCGGATCATAAAACAGCATCTGCCCGAGGCGGACCTGCGCCATATCCACCGGCCCATAGTCTGCATCCGTCACAGCGACCGGTGGCCCGGCGACGGCCGCCGAACCGGCAAGAACCCAGACGGATATGCCGCGCAGGTATTTCTTAAAGTTTCCGGTCTTATCAGGCACGGCGGCGTTCCCTTTTCGATGTCGCGGGATGCTTTTCAAAGCCAGCCGCCGTGTCAAGAGGCAGGTGCCTGCGGATCAGGTTTTAACGTCCGGATCCACGCGCCCGATCAGGTTCTGCAGATCAGCAATCTGCAGCAATGCGGCGCGCACCTGAGACAGAGCGGTTTCCGCATCCAGACCATGATCTTCGCCGGGCGCTGCGTATTGCTCCAGATAGACCCGCAGGGTGGCACCCTCTGTACCGGTGCCTGACAGCCGCAGAACAGCGCGCCCGCCTGAGGCAAATCCGATGCGCAGCCCCTGGTTTTCACTGACCGATCCATCCACCGGGTCGTGATAGGAAAAGCTGTCGGCTGAACTGACTTCTGCGCCTGCGGCCGTGGTCCCTGGCAGGCTGGAAAGCTGGCCCGTGACATGGTCCATGACGGCATTGGCCGCTTCGGTCGGCACCGCCTCATAGTCGTGCCGGGAGTAGTAATTGCGCCCGAACTCCGCCCAGTGATCGTTCAGCATTTCTGCCACTGATTTACCTGTCTCTGCCAGAATATTCAGCCAGAGCAGAACAGCCCAGAGGCCATCTTTTTCCCGTACGTGATCGGACCCGGTGCCGGCACTTTCCTCGCCGCAGAGTGTGGCCTTGCCCGCATCAAGCAGATTGCCAAAAAACTTCCAGCCGGTCGGTGTCTCAAAACTGTTGATCCCCAGCTTTTCGGCAACCCGGTCGCTCGCACCACTGGTCGGCATAGAGCGCGCCACACCGGCAAGGCCGCCCTTATACCCCGGCGCCAGATGCGCGTTTGCTGCCAGCAGTGCCAGGCTGTCTGACGGGGTCACGTAGACGCCGCGCCCGACAATCATGTTGCGATCCCCGTCACCGTCAGATGCAGCACCAAAATCGGGCGCGGTGTCCGACATCATCTCATCCATCAGGGTTTTGGCCCAGACCGGGTTCGGATCGGGATGACCTTTGCCAAAATCTTCGCTGGGAACGGCGTTGATCACCGTGCCTTCCGGCGCGCCCAGACGTTCTTGCAGAATGGCTTTGGCATAGGGTCCCGTCACGGCATGCATGGCATCAAACCGCATGGTGAAGCCGGATGCGAACAGCGCTTTGATTTTGTCAAAATCGAACAGCGTCTCCATCAGCGCCTGATAGTCGGTCACAGGATCAACGATCTCGACCTCCATATCGCCAATCTGCGCCGTGCCGGTCGATCCCAGGTCTGCATCTGCTGTGTCCAGCGTCGCATAGGACGTGATCGTCTGGGTCTGCTCAAAAATCCCCGCGGTGATGTTCTCGGGTGCAGGGCCGCCATTGGCAATATTGTACTTGATCCCGAAATCCGCATCGATGCCGCCGGGATTGTGACTGGCGGATAAAACAAGGCCGCCATCTGTGCCGCGCTGTCGGATCAGGTTCGATACAGCCGGCGTCGACAAAAGACCGCCCTGCCCGACGATCACACGGGCTGCGCCATTGGCCGCAGCCATACGCAGAATGGTCTGAATGGCATCTTTGTTAAAGAAACGCCCGTCGCCGCCAACCACAAAGCTTTTGCCCTGCGCCCCGCCGATGGCATTGAAAACCGACTGCACGAAACACTCCAGATACCCGGGCTCCATGAAGACACGGGTCTTTTTGCGCAGTCCTGACGTGCCTGGTTTCTGCCCGTCAAACGGTCCTTTTGAAACGGTTACGATTTGCATCCGGTTTCCTTTCTGCTGTCTTTGTGTCCTGCAGACCTGCCCGCCCGGGCCATGATCTGCGCGGTTCGTTTCAGGCCCGGGTTGCCCGCGAGCTCCTCGACCCTGGCAGGATAACGTCTTTGCCAGTTGGGATGTTCCGATATTGTGCCCGGCAGGTTCTGTGCATCCGTTACATTGAGCACATCATCCAGCTGTACCGCAACCAGTGCCGCAGCGCTGCGCGACAGCGCACGGTGCACGCCGTCTCTGAAGCTATCTCCCTGCGCAGCCGTGCCACCGCCCCCACCGGGCAGTGTCGCCAGATCTTTTTTGCGTGCAGTTTTTGCTTTGGCCACCTCGTCTCCCGAGATCCACCCCAGCTTTTCCCACCAGCGGATATCATCGCCCGCGCGGTATCCCTGCAGGGTCGGTGTGTCATGGGTCCCAAAGCAGGCCAGCGACCGCGACCGCAGGCGCGAAGGCCGCCGGAACCTGCCGTTGCGGGTTTTTTCGTACTGCAGCACGGTATAGCCATACAGGCCCCTGGCGGCCATTTCATTGCGAAAACCGGTCGGTACAAGACCCAGATCCTCGCCGACAATGGCTGTGCCTGCGCGCTCGGCCTCGATGGCGATCACTGCCATCAGAGATCGGAAAGGCTGGCGGATGTAGCCCCCCGGAGTGCCGTCATCGGGGATCCAGTAGCTGCGATTCATACCCAGCGCATGATCGATGCGCAAAAGACCACAATGCCGCATGGACTGCGCCAGCACCTGGCGAAACGGCGCATATTGCTGCGCGCGCAGTTTCACGGGGGCATATCCGGTCAGTTGCCAGTTCTGCCCTGCGGGGCTCAGATGATCCGGTGGTGCACCGATGGAGACCCCTTGTGCCTGAGAGGCCTGTGCGCCCCAGGCTTCGGCCCCCCCCAGACGCGCGCCAACAGCAAGATCGAGATACAGTCCGACAGGCATGCCCGCAGATAGCCCCGCCGATTGCGCGGCGCGCAGCTGTGCGTCTGCCATCCACTGAAGCCACAGATGAAACCGTATCCGGTCATCCGGCGCACCCGGCGCACTGGCCTGCGGTATGCGCAGATGGTCCGGCCAGACACGCCAGTCGGCCCCATGAGTTTCGCTCAGCGTCTCAAACCGTGCAAAATCCAGTAAAGGCTTCCCGCCGTTCCTGCAAAATGCGTCGAAACTCCGTTCCTCAGCGGTGGTACGTGATGTCCCGAAGAGGTCAAATGCTGCGGCGAGCGATGCATCATGCAACGGTCGGTGCGTTGCGTAATCAATCAGCGGGCCAGGCGAACAGGACCGGTGCCTGCCTGGTACTGCGATATGTCCGGTGTGCAGAAAACCGCGATGGGACGGCGAATAGGGGCTGATCGTTGAATTATCCGACCATCCCAGCGCATGCACCGGGTTGATGCCCAGAAAACCCGCGCCCGAACGCCCCGCCGTGCGCGCCAGTTCTGCGAGATCACTGTAGTCGCCCGGCCCGGCGTTTTCCTCGGAATGCAGCCCGTAGAGTGCGGCAACGATGCCCCAGGTTTCCTGCCCCGCACCCAGATCGGACAGTGAAGGGGTTTGCCGGGGGCTGACAATCAGACTGAAAGACTGTTTTTCACCGCCCGCGTCCAGGTGCAGGGTATGCACACCCGACACCAGTGGCGGCAGGCTTATCCGGCAACCCTCGGATCGTCCTGCGGCAAGGACCTCGCCTGTGGTGTCTGCGCAGACATGCCAGGCCACTTCCTGGCGGGCAGTCAGAACAGTCGCCTCACCTGTGGTGGCGTATTCATCGCGCCCCAGCAAGGCGGACTTTTCTTCCGCCTCCAGTGCCTGCAGACTTTCGGACACCTCTGCCGGTGTGCCTGCCGCAATCCCGCAGGCCCTCAGAAGAGCGCGGTATGTATCGGGGCTGGTCGGACGGACCTGTTGTTCAAGATCCCGGAACCTTGGGAAAATGCCCGCCTTTGCCGCAAGCGCAGAGAGACGATCATCCGCCGTCATTGAGTGGCACCGGGAACTGCATAAAAAGCGACCACCGCGGGGCCGTCCACGCTTACTTTTCCACTCTCAACGGCCTCGCCGCTGAAGCTGTCCGAAGCGCCGGTGTTCACGCCGGTGTGCCAGAGGTATCCCCCCGGCAGCGCCGGCAGAGTGACCACGGTGTGGCCAGGTTCGTTGATGAACACCACATGCACAGCATCGTTGAGCGATGCCGCCTCAGATACTTCTGCAGAGCCGCGAAAGGTCACACAGATCGCCGACAGCCCCGGATCGAACCAGTTCAGCTCCTGCCCGTCTGTATCGTACCAGACAACGTCCCGGGCCCCATCCGCCGGGCGCGCTTCTCCGTGCAGAAAACGCGACTGGCGCAGCGCAGGGTGGGCGCGTCGAAACGCCGACAGCCCGGCCACGAAATCGGTCATATCCGGATCCGCAGACGCCCAGTCCAGCCAGGTGGTTTCGTTGTCCTGACAATAGGCATTGTTGTTACCACCCTGCGAATGTCCGATCTCGTCGCCCGCCAGCAGCATCGGCGTCCCCTGGGACAGGAACAGAGTGGCCAGCATATTGCGCTGACGGCGGCGGCGGCGGGCTGCGATGTCGGGACTGTCGGTTGGCCCCTCGACACCGCAGTTATCCGAATGATTGGTGTGGTGGCCGTCCCGGTTGTTTTCGCCGTTCGCCGCGTTGTGCCGCTGGTTATAAGCAGTGATATCGGCCAGTGTGAAACCATCGTGGGCGGCGAGGAAATTGATCGAGCTCCAGGCCCTGCGGCCACTGTGGTCAAACCGGTCAGCTGATCCTGTGAGGCGAGCACCAAGCTCCTGACCTGAATGCGCGTCCCCTTTCCAGAAGCGCCGCGCCGTATCCCGCCAGGCGTCATTCCACTCGGCAAAGGGCGGGGGAAAGCCACCCAGCTGATAGCCGCCCGGGCCAATATCCCATGGCTCCGCGATCAGTTTGACGCCCGCCAGAACCGGATCCTGCCGCAGAGCATCAAAAAAACCGCCCCGCGGATCAAATCCGTGGTCCTCGCGCGCGAGGGTTGAACCGAGATCAAAACGGAAGCCGTCAACGCCCATCGTTTCCGCCCAGAACCGCAGGCTGTCCATCACAAGACGCAGCACATGCGGATGGGCGACATTCACGGTGTTGCCGGTGCCCGTGTCATTGACGTAGTACCGCGCGCGGCCTTTATGCAGGCGATAGTAGGACGCATTGTCCAGCCCGCGGAAAGAAATCGTCGGCCCGCGCTGATCACCTTCGGCGGTGTGGTTGTAGACGACATCAAGGATCACCTCGATGCCAGCGGCGTGAAACCGTTTTATCATGTCCCGGAACCCTGCCAGACCGGCGGGCCCGAAATACCTGGGCTCGGGCGCAAAAAAACCAACGGTATTGTAACCCCAGTAGTTGGTCAGGCCCTTTTCCAGCAGGAATGCGTCGTTCAGAAACGCATGGACGGGCAACAGCTCCACGGCGGTCACACCCAGCCTGTGCAGATGGTCAATCACCGCGTCGGATGCCAGCCCCTCGTAGGTGCCGCGCAGCGCCTCAGGCACGCCCGGATGGCGCTGCGTAAGCCCTTTTGCATGGGCCTCATAGATCAGTGTATCCTCCCAGGGTGTGTTCAGGCGCGGCTCGCCCGGCAGGAAAAGCTCAGGTTCCGAAACCACGGATTTTGGGACAAGCGGCGCGGAATCCACCGTGTCAAAGGAAAGATCCTCCTCCCGCGCGGTCTTTTTGTATCCCAACAGTCCGGGGCCGTTACGCCAGGCCCCCCGCAGCTCGCGGGTGTACGGGTCCATCAGCAGTTTATGGGGGTTGAACCTGTGCCCCTCCAGCGGAGCATAAGGTCCGTAAACGCGGTAGCCATAGAGCGCGCCAGGCCGCAGCCCGGGCAGAAACCCATGCCAGATGTCCCCGCTGCGTTCCGGAAGCGTCAGCCGTTGTTCTTCGCGTGCACCATCGGGTGAGAAGAGGCACAGCTCCACCCTGTGCGCATTGGCCGAGAACACAGCAAAATTGACCCCGTCGCCCTGGAGCGTGGCGCCCATCGGATGCGGGCTGCCCTGCGTGATATCAAATGACATGTTCTTTTGTCCGTCAGGTCGCAGGGTCAGCTAGACTGCGGTAGAGTGCCATGTACTCCTGTGCCGCGCTGTCCCAGCCCACAGGGTGTTTCATCGCGCGGCGCATCATGCCCGTCCAGACTTTGGGCTGCGCAAACAGATCGCAGGTCCGGGCAATGGCGTCTTCCAGTGCCGCTGTGGTGACGGGCGCAAACTGCACACCCGTTGCAACACCGGCGGTCAGTGCCGCCTCGTTCGCATCAATCACAGTATCGGCCAGCCCGCCGGTCCGCGCGACAACCGGCAGTGTGCCGTATCGCAGGCCATAAAGCTGTGTCAGCCCGCAGGGCTCGAACCGGGAGGGGATCAGAATAGCGTCACTGCCTGCCTGCATCAGGTGGGACAGCGGCTCGTCGTAGCCGGTGACCACGCCCACTGTCCCGGGGTGCGCATGTGCTGCCGCCACAAATCCGGTTTCCAGCTCTTTGTCGCCGCTGCCCAGCAAAGCAAGGCGCGCGCCCCGTGCCACAAGGTAGGGTACGGCCTCCAACAGCAGATCCAGTCCTTTTTGCGTGGTCAGCCTGCTGATCACACAAAAGAGCGGCCCCTTGCCAGGAGACAGCCCAAACCTTTTGAGCAATGCCTTTTTGCTGGCTTTCTTGCCGCCCATGGCGCGCGCTGAAAAAGGTTTGGCAATATGCGGATCTGTGGCCGGATCCCAGACATCCGTGTCGATCCCGTTTAGAATGCCCAGCAGATCGTCGCGGCGGTACCGCATCAACCCTTCCAGCCCCATGCCGAACTCCGGCAGCATGAGCTCTCTGGCATAGGTGGGGCTCACGGTCGTGATCCGGTCTGCCATCGCCAGACCCGCCTTGAGAAATCCCAGGTGGCCCCAGAATTCAGCACCGTCCCGGGAGTAGTGGCGCTTTTCCAGGCCAAGCTTTTTCATCATCGCCGGGGGGAACAGCCCCTGGAAGGCGATGTTGTGGATCGTCATCACCGTCGGAGGCGGTGTGCCGGACTTCTGGCGCATGTAGGCCGGGACAAGCCCCGCCTGCCAGTCATGCATGTGCACAAGATCCGGCTTCCATTTTTTCAGTGCACCGATTCCGACGGCCGCCGCAACACAGGACAAAGCTGCAAAACGCTCCGCGTTATCCGTCCAGTCTTTTCCATCCGGGCCCAGATAGATCGAACCCTCTCTGTCATAAAGATGCGGTGCGTCCAGCAGCAGCAGATCAATGCCTTCTGATGTGCAGGCCAGCAGCCGCGCCGGCCCACCCATCAGTTTTTCTGCATGCCAGACCTCTGCCGCGCCCGCGACCAGCGCTTTGAGTGCCGGATAGGCCGGCAGCATCACGCGGGCCTGAATGCCTGACTGTGCCAGCGCCTTTGGCACGGCGCCGATCACATCGGCAAGTCCGCCGGTTTTTACAAACGGCGCGCACTCAGAGGCGACAAAGAGTATCTTCATACTGTCAGGCGTCCAGTTTATCGATCATCGGCTGTGTGATCAGACAGATGCCGTTGTCTGTGCGCCGGAACCGTTTTGCGTCCGCTTCCGGGTCTTCGCCGACCACCAGCCCCTCCGGGATCGTCACACCGCGGTCGATCACCACATTGGTCAGACGTGCATTCCGCTTGATCTCGGCATAGGGCATTGCCACCACACCGCGCAGTTCTGAATAGGAATGCGTCCGCACGCCCGTGAACAGAAAACACCGGTCAAGCTGCGACCCTGAGATGATACAACCACCCGAGACCATGGACGATACGGCGTGGCCCCGGCGGCCCTCTTCGTTGTGGATGAATTTGGCCGGTGGCACGAGTTCGGAATACGTCCAGATCGGCCACTCGGTATCATAGAGATCCAGATCCGGCTCGAAGTCAGTCAGGTCGATATTGGCCTGCCAGAAGGCATCCACCGTACCCACATCACGCCAGTATGAGCCGTCTTCGCGGTCCGTGCGGACACAGGAGCGGCTGAACGGATGCGCCACGGCTTTGCCTTCGCGCACGATTTTCGGAATTACATCGCCACCAAAATCGTGGTTGTATCCTTCTTCTGCGGCGCATTCTTCCATGATACGGAAGAGATAAGCCGTCTCGAATACGTAAATGCCCATGCTGGCCAGGGCCTCGTCCGGGTTGCCGGGCATCGGTGGCGGGTCTTTGGGCTTTTCAACAAAATCAAGAATGCGGTCTTCGGTATCAACCTTCATGACACCAAAGCCCGTTGCCTCCATCCGCGGCACTTCTATACAGCCCACAGTGACATCCGCACCGCTTTGCACATGGTGGCGGATCATCTCCGAGTAGTCCTGTTTGTAGATGTGGTCGCCTGCGAGAATGATGATGTACTTTGGACCATACCCTTCGATGATGTCACGGTTCTGCGCGACGGCATCTGCGGTGCCCTTGTACCAGTTTTCATCGTTCATCTGCTGGGAGGCCGGCAGGATATCGAGCGATTCATTACGTTCTGCGCGAAAGAAGCTCCAACCGCGCTGAAGATGGCGGATCAGCGAATGCGCTTTATACTGTGTGGCGACACCGATACGGCGGATGCCTGAATTCACAGCATTGGACAAAGGGAAGTCGATGATCCGGCTTTTGCCACCGAAATACATGGCCGGTTTCGCGCGTCTGTCGGTAAGCTCATAAAGCCTGCTGCCCCTTCCGCCTGCCAGAACAAAGGCCATGGTCTGCTGTGCAAGTCGTTGCGATTCCCTGTTCATTCGTCGTCCTCCCCTTCTTTGTTGCCGCTCCCCTTTTGACCCGTCGCTCAGTCGCGTTCGGGTACAAAAAACAGCGTTGTCAGCGCAGGCAATGTCAGACTGAGCGCATGTGGCCTCCCCGCCACCTCGCGTTCCTGCGTCCGGACACTCCCCATATTTCCATTTCCATCACCACCATACACAGTAGCGTTCGTGTTCAAACGCTCAAGCCACACGCCAGGTTCCGGCACGCCGACAAGATAATTTGTTCTGGTGACAGGTGTCATGTTGGACACCACAAGAACCGGTGGCGTGTCACCCTCTCCCCGGCGCAGCCAGGAAAACACCGATTCCTCGGCATTGTTCTCTTCTATCCACTCAAAACCCTCAGGTGACGCATCGCGCTGATAAAGCGCAGGGCACGCCCGGTAGAGCCCGTTCAGATCCCGTACGAGTGACTGCATACCGTGGTGCTGACTGTGCTCGAGCAGATGCCAGTCCAGACTGCTGTCGTGGTTCCATTCTGTGCCCTGGGCAAACTCGCCGCCCATAAAGAGCAGCTTTTTACCCGGGTGCCCCCACATAAAGCCGTAATACGCCCGCAGATTGGCAAACTTTTCGTCGCCATTTCCCGGCATTTTGTCGAGCAATGAACCCTTGCCATGCACCACTTCGTCATGGCTCAGCGGCAGCACGAAATTCTCGGAAAATGCGTAGTGCAGCCCGAAAGTCATCTTGGAATGATGGTATTTGCGGTGAATGGGGTCCTCGGCCATATAGCTGAGCGTGTCATTCATCCAGCCCATGTTCCACTTGAAGCCAAAGCCCAGACCGCCCTGGTCGGCCGGCGCGCTGACACCAGGAAAGGCGGTGGATTCCTCGGCCACCGTCATGATCCCGGGCACCTCGCCATAGGCCTGAATGTTCATGTTCTGCAAAAAGCTGATGGCCTCATAATTTTCCCGGCCACCGTCTTTGTTCGGCACCCATTCGCCTTCTTTGCGCGAATAATCCCGGTAAAGCATTGACGCCACGGCATCCACGCGAAGCCCGTCAACATGATGCTCCTGGAGCCAGTAAAGCGCATTGGCCGTCAGATAATTGCTGACCTCGGCCCGGCCGTAGTTGAACACAAGCGTGTTCCAGTCCGGGTGAAACCCTTCTTTGCGGTCCGCGTGTTCATAAAGATGCGTGCCGTCAAACTGCCCCAGCCCATGTGCATCCTCGGGAAAGTGCCCTGGCACCCAGTCCAGGATCAGCCCCAGACCGGCAGCATGACAGGCTTCGACAAATGCGCGGAATTCGTCTGCCGTGCCATGGCGGATCGTCGGCGCATAGAGCCCGACAGGCTGATATCCCCATGATCCGTCAAACGGAAACTCTGAGACAGGCATCAGCTCAATGTGGGTGAACCCCAGGTCACTCGCATAGCTGACAAGCTGCTCGGCATGCTCGCGGTAGCTCAGGGGCCGGTTGCCGTCTTCAGGCACCCGACGCCAGGATCCCAGATGCACCTCGTAGACAGAAACGGGTTTGTCATGCCGCTGCAGGTCAGCCCGTGACGACATCCAGTCTGCATCAGACCAGTCATACCCACGGATGCTGCGCACAACCGAACCCGTGCGCGGTGGATGTTCAGCGCCAAAGCCAAAGGGGTCTGCCTTTTGTGGCAGCGGATTGCCACCGGCATCCAGAATTTCATACTTGTAGACAGCACCATCGCCTGCGCCGGGCACAAAAATCTCCCAGACACCGGTCGCGCCACGGCGGCGCATCGCATGGCGTCGCCCATCCCAGAGGTTAAAGTCGCCGACAACTGAAACCCGCAAAGCGTTGGGCGCCCAGACCGCAAAATGCGTACCCGCGACGCCCTCGTGAATCATCACATGAGCCCCCAGAATACGCCAGAGCTGCCGGTGTGACCCCTCGTTGATCAGGTGCTCATCCATGTCACCGATCACAGGTCCGAACCGGTACGCATCTTCCTCTGTCCAGGTGTGGCCGTTTCCAGTCACGCGGTACCTGTAGGCAAAGGGCTTTTTGCGCCGTGTGGCAACTCCTTCGAACAGGCCCGGAGTATCCTTGACGGGAGACAGGCTGACGATCCGTCTGCCCGTTTTGATATCGACCGCTTCGATCGCTTCTGCGCCCGGAATAAAGGCGCGCAGCACAAAGCGGCCGTCGACTTGCTGCAGGCCCAGAACCGAAAACGGATCGCCATGGCGTCCGGCCGCAATATCATGTCTGTCACTATCTGGCAGGGTCAATGATCCAGCTCCTTTCGGAAAGTATTGCGCAATCAGGCAACGTCGCGGCGCTGACCACCTCCAGCGCTGAGAGAACGGACGTTCCAGATATCACGGGCGTATCCATTGATCGTGCGGTCAGACGAGAACCAGCCGACACGCGCGGTATTCAGTGCGGCCAGACGCGTCCAGGCACGTCTGTCGCGGAATGCCGCGTCAACGTTGCGCTGCGTGCTGTAGTAGCTGTCGAAATCACAGGTCACGAGGAAATAGTCGTGGTTCATAAGCCCATCCACCAGACCGGCGTAGCGGTTTTTGTCAGCGCCCGAAAAGGCACCGCTGCGGATCTGCTCCAGTACACGCTTAAGCCGTGGGCTGGCAGCAACTGCCTGCGCGGCATAGCCTGGCACCAAACGGCGCTCGGCCACCTGGGCTGCGGTCAGGCCGAAAAGAAAGAAGTTTTCCGCCCCCACACATTCGCGGATCTCCACATTTGCGCCATCCAGCGTACCGATGGTCGGCGCGCCGTTCAGGGCAAATTTCATGTTGCCCGTGCCAGAGGCCTCTTTCCCGGCTGTCGATATCTGCTCGCTCAGGTCCGTGGCAGGAATAAGCAGTTCGGCCATCGAGACGTTGTAGTTTTCCGGATAAACCACCTGCAACAGGTCGCGCGTAACCGGATCATTGTTGATCACAGTGGCCACGTCATTGATCAGGTGAATGATTTCCTTTGCCACCACGTAACCGGGGGCCGCCTTGCCACCGAAGATTTTGACGCGCGGCGTCCAGTCCGCAGACGGATTGTCCCGGATATCATTCCACAATGCCACGGTTTCCAGCAGGTTCATCAGCTGGCGTTTGTATTCGTGTATACGCTTGATCTGCACATCGAACATGGCGTCGGTATTCAGGGTGACGCCGTCCCTGTCGTGCAACCAGGCCGCAAGACGGGATTTGTTTGCATCCTTTGCCTGCTGAAAACGGTCCAGAAACGCATTGTCGTCCAGATGTGCGTTCAGACCCTGTAACTGCTCCAGATCGTCCGGCCAGCCGGTGCCGATTGTATTGTTGATCAGGTTCCGCAGCGGTGCGTTGCAGGAATACAACCAGCGCCGCGGGGTGATGCCGTTGGTCTGGTTGATGATACGCCCCGGATAGGCGGCGTTCAGATCAGCAAAAACGGTTTCCTTGACCAGATCAGAGTGCAGCGCGGAAACGCCATTGACCCGGTGTGCCATAACAAAGGCAAGTTCACCCATTTTGACCTCACCATGCTCAAAGATCCGCACGGTGTCTCCGGCTTCGGCAAAATGTGCAGCTTCGATCAGCTGAATGATGCGGTGATGTCTGGGCAGGACACGGGCAAACAGGTCCTCGGGCCAGCGCTCAAGCGCTTCTGGTAAAAGCGTGTGGTTGGTATAAGCGAGGCAGTTTCTTGCCGTTCTAATCGCTTTCGATACCTCGAAGCCGTGCATATCGACAAGGATGCGCACCAGTTCCGGCCCTGCGATTGCGGGGTGTGTATCATTCAGCTGGATGGCCACATGATCGGCAAGCGCTTCCAGATCGCCCTCTTCACTCAGATAGCGGCGGATAAGGTCCTGCAGGGAAGCCGAGGTAAAGAAGTACTCCTGCTTGAGGCGCAGCTCCTTGCCAATCTCTGTCGTATCGTCCGGATAAAGCACCCGGCTGATCGTGCGTGCGAGCGCCTCGGGCGCGCTGGCTGCCAGGTAGTCGCCCCGATTAAAGCTCTCGAGATCGAAGTTGATATCAGGCCGTGCGGCCCAGAGCCTCAGCGTATTGGCCCAGCTGGCTTTCCAGCCGACCACCGGTGTATCATAGGCCGAAGCAATAACCGTCTCGCCAGGGTGCCAGACCGTTTTGCCTGCCTCGGTTGTGACCCGCCCGCCAAAGTGAATGGGATAGGTCACTTCCGGACGCTCGAACTCCCAGACATGGCGCTGTTCGAGCCATGTTTCGGCTGTTTCGATCTGGCGTCCTTTGTCGAAATGCTGCTCGAACAGGCCGTGTTCATAGCGGATACCATAGCCATATGCGGGGATGCCCAGTGTCGCCAGCGAGTCCATGAAACAGGCCGCCAGACGCCCCAGCCCGCCGTTGCCCAGTGCGGCATCAGGCTCATCGGCAACGACAGCCGCATAGTCCTGGCCCAGTTCGGCCATTGCCGCAGCAGCAGTCTCTTCCATTTGCAGATTGACGGCGACGTCTTCGATCAGACGGCCCATCAGAAATTCCATCGACAGGTAATAGACACGCTTTCCCCGCGCCTCATACGTGCGGCGAGTGCTTTCGAACCACGGGTCTACAACCATGTCGCGCAGGGCCAGTGACATGGCGACACGCCAGTCATAGCGTGACGCGTGCGGGGCATCTTTGCCCAGTGATGTTTTAAGATGGCTCAGAACGGCGGCGCTGAACTCGGAAACGGAAGGAATGCTCTGATCGGGCATAATATCTCTTTACTGTTATCTGGGCCGCATAAGCCCGTGTATCTGGAGCGTGACCCTAAAGCGAAGTCACGCCGGGTCCAAGGCGGAAAGCTCATGCGCCCAGGGCGGGTTCGCCCCGGCACGTGACACGGTGATGGCCGCGACCTCTGCGCCACGGCTCAGTGCGGCGCGCATATCCACCTCTGTAATCTTTGAAATTCCTGCGCGGTTCAGCAGCCCGCGGGCGTTCAGGGCTTCAAGCACGCCCGCATTGAACGTATCCCCTGCCCCCACGGTATCGGCCACCTGGACCTTGCGGGCAGCGACGTCCACGTGACTGCCATCCGCAACCCATGCCGATGCGCCCTCGCCACCGCGCGTGACAATGACCACAGAAGGGCCTTTTTGCTGGATGGCCTGCGCTTTTTCACCGATTGGTCCGGGCCCGGGCAGGATCCATTCCAGATCCTCATCCGAAACCTTCAAAACGTCTGTACGCGCAATCATCTTGTCCAGACGGGCCCTGTAGCGGGCCTCGTCGCGGATAAATCCAGCGCGGATGTTTGGGTCCATAACGATGGCGCGGCGGTCCGCCTCGCGCAGCGCAAGGCCTGCATAAAAGTCAGCGCAGGGTTCGCTGATCAGGCTGATACCCCCGAAATACAGCGTTTCCACATTATCTGGCAACGCGGGCAGGTTGTCGGGTGACAGGCTGCGTCCGGCGGTGTTTTCGTCATAAAAAGTGTAGGTTGCGTGGCCGTTTGTCAGGCGCACAAAGGCCAGCGTTGTTGGCAGATCGGACAGAACAGACTGGCTGAAATCCACGTCGCTTTCCGACAAAGCAGTCCCAAGAACTTCGCCGAAAAGATCCCGCGAGAGCCCGGTCAGAAACCCGGGCTTCACGCCCAGCCGACCGAGCGCGATTGCCGTATTGAAAACCGCGCCCCCTGCGTGTGGCACAAATCCGGTATCACCGCCGGTTGTGGGCGACGGGATCATGTCAATGAGTGCTTCTCCGCAACACAAAATCATATCGGTATCCGAATTCCTGTTCTGACTGTTATTCAGACCGCAGGGGCCTGCGTCAATCCTGGTGCGGCTCAGCGACCCAGCGCAGAGGCCTCACTGGCCAGCGCTTCAATCCCCGCCCAGTCACCTGCGGCGACCTTGTCAGAGGGTGCGACCCAGCTGCCGCCTGCGCAGATAACATTTGGCAGTGAAAGATAATCCATTGCGTTTGACGGGCTGACACCGCCTGTCGGACAAAAGGATATCTGCGGCAGTGGAGCGCCGATTGCCTTGAGGGCAGGCGCGCCGCCCGAGGCCTCGGCAGGGAAAAACTTCAGCACATCATAGCCGCGCTCCAGCATCCGCATGGCTTCTGAGGCTGTCGCAGCCCCGGCAAGCAACGGCAGTTCGTGCTCTTCGCAGGCGGCAATCAGCGCGTCCGTCGCGCCCGGTGACACGCCAAAGGTGGCGCCTGCAGCCTTGGCCGCGACCACGTCCCGGGGGGTGACAAGCGTCCCTGCACCGACAACACCGCCGGGCACCTGCGCCATTGCTGCGATAGCATCCAGTGCTGCGGGCGTGCGGAGTGTGACCTCAAGCGCAGGCAGACCGCCTGCGACCAGGGCTTCGGCCAGTGGCAGCGCTGTTGATGCGTCCTTTACGACCAGCACGGGCACAATCGGTGCCAGACCACAGATTTCACGGGCTCGCAGGCTTGCTTGTTCAGGAGTCATCATCGTTTCAGGTCCTTTAAAAAAACACGCAGGCGCCGGTGTCGGCGGTGCCGACTTCGCGACGGAAATTACGGAATAACTCTCGCCCCAGGCCGAACGCGTTACCGGACAGGTCAGCGGTTGCCGGCTCTCTGTCCATCACGTTTTCGGTCAGAATATCCAGGGTTCCGGCAACCGCATCCACCCGCACAATATCGCCATCCTGCAGTTTGCAGATGGCACCGCCATCCAGTGCTTCCGGGCTGACATGAATAGCCGCCGGGACAGAGCCTGAAGCGCCCGACATACGGCCGTCAGTTACCAGCGCCACGTTCAGACCCCTGGCCTGCAGGTTCTTGAGCAGCGGTGTCAGACTGTGGAGTTCCGGCATACCGTTGGCTTTTGGCCCCTGAAAACGGACGACAACCACAGTGTCGGCTGTAATCTCCTGCGCCCGGCAGGCCGCCTTGACGGCTTCCTGATCGCTGAACACGCGCACAGGTGCCTCGATGATCTGATGTTCCGGCTTGACCGCAGAAACTTTCATCACCGCGTTGCCCAGAGAACCCGAAAGGCGTTTGAGGCCTCCGGTCGCCTGGAACGGGTCGGCGGCGGGTCGCACGATTTTTTCGTTCAGGCTTTTTGTTGTGCCCGCTTCCCAGACGGCCTTGCCGTCGCGCAGCTTGGGTTCCTGGGTGTAAAGCTCAAGCCCGCCGCCCGCGACTGTCGTCGTGTCGGCATGTACCAGCCCTGCCCCCAGCAACTCGTGGATCATATACCCCAGACCGCCTGCGGCATGAAAATGGTTCACGTCCGCAAGACCGTTGGGGTAAACACGCGCCAGCAGTGGCGTCACTTCTGAAATCTCAGAGAAATCGGCCCAGTCCAGGATAATCCCACCTGCCCGCGCCATGGCGACCAGATGAATGAGCAGATTTGTCGACCCACCTGTCGCATTCAGCCCGACGATTCCGTTCACAAAGGCCTTTTCGTCCAGCACATCGCAGACAGGTGTATAGTCATTGCCAAGATCGGACATCGCCAGTGCACGGCGGGCGCCCTCTTTGGTCAGCGCGTCACGCAGACCGGTGTTGGGTGTCACAAAACTTGTGCCCGGCAGGTGCAGCCCCATGAACTCCATAAGCATCTGGTTGGTGTTTGCCGTGCCGTAAAAAGTGCAGGTGCCGGGGCCGTGATACGCCCCCATTTCCGCCTTCATAAGCTCTTCGCGCCCGACTTCTCCGGCGGCAAATTTTTGACGAACCTGGCTTTTCTCTTCGTTTGACAGCCCCGACGTCATCGGGCCCGCAGGCAGGAATATCGTCGGCACATGACCAAAGGTCTGTGCGGCGATCACCAGCCCGGGAACGATCTTGTCGCAGACGCCGAGATAGACGGCGGCGTCAAATGTGTTGTGGCTCATGGCAACGGCCGTCGCCATTGCGATCACATCGCGCGAAAAAAGGCTGAGCTCCATACCGGGCTCACCCTGGGTGACGCCATCACACATCGCAGGCACACCACCTGCCACCTGTGCCGTGCCCCCGGCTTCGCGGGCGGCATCGCGGATAAGTTCGGGATACCGCTCAAAAGGTTGATGTGCAGACAGCATATCGTTGTAAGTCGTAACGATCCCGAGGTTGCCTGCGGATTTATGCGCCAGAGCGTCCTGATCCGCACCGGCACCCGCATAGGCATGCGCCTGGCCAGAGCAGCTCAGATGTGCCCGGGCAGGCCCCTTGGTGCGCGCTGCCTGCATTCGTTTCAGATAATCACCGCGCGGGCCCTCGCTGCGGGCGATAATACGATCAGTGACGCGTGCAATTGTATCGTTCAACATCATCAACCCTCCTCAGAGAAGGTAAGTTTCCGGTTTGCGCCTCAGACTTTGGACAACTGCGCCAGTTTACGGCCGGTATCGATCATGCGGTTCGCAAAACCCCATTCGTTGTCATACCAGCTGACAACCCGGACAAGCCCGTCTGCCGTGACGCTGGTCTGCGCGGGAGCAAAAGTCGAGGAATGCGGGTCGTGGTTAAAATCGATGGAGACCAGCGGATCGGCCTCATATCCCAGAATACCCTTGAGCGGGCCCTCTGCGGCGGCTTTCATCGCAGCATTGATCTCGTCTTTTGTCGCCGTTTTTTCCGGCACAAACGTCAGATCCACCAGCGATACGTTGGCGGTCGGCACGCGCACGGCAGAGCCTTCGAGGCGGCCTTCAAGGTGTGGAAGTACAAGCGAGATCGCCTTTGCCGCCCCTGTTGATGTCGGCACCATCGACAGTGCCGCAGCACGTCCGCGGTAGGGATCTTTGTGCGCAGAATCGTGGGACGGCTGGTCGCCTGTGTAGGCGTGGATCGTTGTCATGTAGCCGGTTTTGATACCGATCAGCTGATCAAGAACCAGGGCCACAGGTGCCAGACAGTTCGTTGTGCAGGACGCATTCGAGATAATGATATCGTCCTTTGTCATGTCCTTGTCGTTCACGCCAAAAACGACCGTGCGGTCAACGTCTGTCCCAGGCGCGGAAATCAGCACACGACGCGATCCGTTTTTCAGGTGTGCTTCGGCCGCAGAGCGTTTCGTGAAAAACCCGGTGCATTCCATCGCGACGTCCACACCGCTCCAGGGCAGCTCTTCGGGGTTGCGGATGGCCGTGACCTGAATGCTCTTGCCATTCACCACCAGCGCGTCCCCCTGGACGGATACCTCACCGGGAAAGCGGCCATGCACGGAATCGTATTTCAGCAGGTGCGCAAGGGTTTCCGGTGAGGACAGATCATTGATCGCTGTTACCTCAACATCTGAAACACCGTTTTCTGTGATTGCACGCAGCACACCCCGGCCGATCCGGCCAAATCCGTTAATTGCGACTGTATTCGACATGGTCTTCCTCCTGAAAGATACGGTCTGCAGGCGCTGCAGGCGGCGCCGCTGTCTGTTAGCGCTAACGACCACATAACGGCGGAAAACGCAATGGCTGAATCAGGCAACAGTTGCCTGGAGGGTGCGTCATAACTGCGCGCCTACCGAACACCCTTAAACATAGGCCATGCTGTGCAATTGAACAGAATTACACAACCAGCGGTTCGTCAGAGCACGGATTCCATAATGCTGATCAGTGTCTTTTCGGGCAATTCACACGGGTTGGCCTTCATCGAGGATGCTGTTGCAGCCTCGGCTGCGATCGCCCCAAGGTCAGAGTTTTCCCGCGTCCACTGGCCCAGCCGGGGAATCTCCCAGCTGTCGAGAAGAGGCGTAAGCTGCGAAAATACATCGCTTTTCAGGCCGAAAGCCTGCCCCACGGCCTGCTCAACCATATCAAAACGTGACAGATCTGCGCCCATCCGCGCCAGACAGGCGCGGTTTTCCGTCAGCACCGGCCCGAGCAGACGCCCGCAGATCAACCCGTGTGGCGCACCAAGACGACCACCCAATACACCTGCAAGTCCGTGAACCGCTCCCAGCCCCGCATTGGCCAGCGCCAGACCGCCGGACAGGCTGCAAAAAGCCATCTCATCGCGGGCTTCCGGATCCTCACCCCGCTCCAGCTTTGCGAGTGCCTGAAGCCCTGAGGGAATCGCTGCAACGCACAATGCATCCGTCAGCGGGTTCGCCCGGTTGCACAGATAGGGCTCAATCACCTGGGTGACCGCGTCAAGCCCTGCAGCAAGCGTCACAAAACGCGGAGAGCCGTCTGTCAGCGCGGGATCAATAATTGCGACGTCGGGCAACATGCGGTCGTCGCGCAGGCTGACCTTGCGCCCGGCCTCCGGCACCGCAATGACAGCGTTCTTTGTGACTTCAGCGCCCGTGCCCGATGTGGTTGGCAACGCGACAAACGGCAGCGGCGATGCCGCAAGTGGCAGGCCATGGCCCACGCCTTCGAGATGGTCAGGCACGTCGCTCTGGCCAGGGATGAGAGCTGCGGCGGCCTTTCCAAGATCAACAACGGCACCGCCGCCGACAGCAACAACCACATCGCAGGCGGCGGACCGGCCCGCAGAAATGGCCTCCTGCACCATAGTTACTGTCGGCTCTGTGCTGCAGATACATTCCGTGACATCCGCGCCTGACTGGCGCAGACCCGCGGCCAGCTCATCCGCAAAAGAGACCGAACGCCCCCGAACCAGCAAAACACGTGACCCGAAAGACAGGACGGCGTCGCCTGCGGACGTTGCGCTGCCACGGCCAAATACAATGCGGCCGGATGTCAGGAAGCTGAACGATTGCAGCATCAGTCCGTCAATATGCCAGTGTCGATTCTACCGCGCGCTTCCAGTCGCCGTATTTTGCGCTTCTCTGGTCCTCTGCCATCTGCGGGTCAAACGTGCGTTCCAGTCGCCAGCTTTCCGAAAATCCGGCCATGTCCGGATAGATGCCCGCCCGCTGACCGGCGAGCCAGGCAGCGCCCAGTGCAGTTGTTTCCAGCACTTCGGGCCGGTCAACAGATGCACCGATAATGTCGGACAGGAACTGCATCGCCCAGTCAGACGCAGACATCCCACCATCCACACGCAGGGTCGCACCCGCCCCCTCGCCCTGCCAGTCAGCCTGCATCGCCTCCAGCAGATCGCGGGTCTGGTATCCGACACTCTCCAGTGCCGCGCGCGCAAACTCCTCAGGGCCTGAGTTCCGGGTCAGACCATAAATCGCGCCGCGGCATTCCGCGTGCCAGTATGGTGCGCCGAGGCCGACAAACGCGGGCACAAGAACGATATTCTGGTTCGGGTCGGCTTTTTCTGCCAGCGGCTGGGTTTCAGCAGCGTCACGGATGATCTTCAGCCCGTCCCGCAGCCACTGGACGACCGCACCAGCCACAAAGATCGACCCTTCCAGCGCATATGTCGGTTTGTCGTCAAACTGATAGGCGATCGTTGTCAGCAACCGGTTGTTGGAGGTCACAGCTGTCTCGCCGGTGTTCAGCAGCGCAAAACACCCCGTGCCATAAGTGGATTTCAGCATGCCAGGCTCAAAGCAGGCCTGGCCGATGGTCGCAGCCTGCTGGTCACCCGCCACACCCAGGATCGGCACCGGACGTCCAAAGAGATCGGGCCGGGTCATGCCAAAATCTGCAGCACAGTCTTTGACCTCCGGCAGCATGTTCATGGGGATATCAAAGAGCTCGCAGATCGTGGTGCTCCAGCGGCCCTTGTGAATGTCGTAAAGCGATGTGCGTGCGGCATTTGTGGCGTCGGTCACGTGCGCCGTGCCGCCGGTCAGCTTCCAGATCAGAAAGCAATCCACAGTGCCAAAGAGCAGCTCACCCCGGCTCGCCCGGTCGCGCGCGCCCTCGACGTTATCGAGGATCCATTTCAGCTTGGTCGCCGAAAAGTAAGGGTCTGCCAGCAAACCGGTCCGCGCCCTGATCATCTTGTCGTGCCCGGCCTCGCGCAACGCGCGACAGTAATCCGCCGTGCGGCGGTCCTGCCAGACAATTGCATTATACACCGGCTTGCCGGTCTCTTTGTCCCAGACAACAACAGTTTCGCGCTGATTTGTGATGCCAATGGCGGCAATTTCGTTCGGGCCCAGCCCCGCTTTTTCGATTGCCGCCCGGCAGGTGCCTGCCGTTGTGGACCACAAATCGCCCGGGTCGTGCTCGACCCAGCCGCTGTCGGGGAAGTGCTGCGGAAACTCTTCCTGCGCGGATGCGGTGATTTTCATGTCAGCGTCAAACACGATAGCGCGCGACGATGTGGTTCCCTGATCGATGGCAAGAATATGGGTCATGGGTCCCCCGGGCATCTGATGTTAATTTCGGGCGGGATTAACCCGCAAAAAAGGCCGGGGCGCAAGTCAGCGCACCCCGGCCTTATTTTCAGTGATTTACTGCCAGGACTTGATCAGCTCGTCGTAGCTGACTGTCATTGGCTCTTCGTCCTCGTTCTCCAGCTTGGCATAGGGCGCGCCTGGCTGTGCAAACCAGTACTCTGCATCCTGCTCTTCGTTCAGAACAGGACCCAAATCGCCCTGGACGCCTGCACGCTCAAGACGCTGGAGCACACGCTCCTGATCTTCGCACAGAGCATCAAGTGCTTCCTGAGGTGTTTTGGCACCCGACATTGCGTCGCCGATGTTCTGCCACCACAGCTGGGCCAGCTTTGGATAGTCAGGTACGTTTGTCCCCGTGGGCGACCATGCCACACGCGCAGGCGAGCGGTAGAATTCGACGAGGCCACCCAGCTTGTCGGCACGGTCGGTGAAGTGCTGGCTGTCGATGGTGGATTCACGGATGAACGTGAGACCAACGTCAGACTTCTTCAGATCGACCGTTTTGGAGACCACGAACTGGGCATAGAGCCATGCGGCCTTTGCACGGTCCACAGGTGTGGATTCCATCAGTGTCCAGCTGCCTGCGTCCTGGTAGCCGATCTTCTGGCCTTCTTTCCAGTAGACACCGTGCGGGCTGGGCGCCATGCGCCACTTGGGCGTGCCGTCCTCGTTCATCACGGGCAGACCGGGCTCGACAGTTGCCGCGGTAAAGGCCGTGTACCAGAACATCTGCTGGGCGACGTTACCCTGCGCCGGGATCGGACCCGCTTCGCCGAATGTCATACCGGCAGCGGCTGGTGGCGAGTACTTTTGCAGCCATTCAATAGCCTTGGTCACGGCGTAAACAGCAGCGGGCGAGTTGGTCGCACCACCACGGGCCACACAGGAACCTGTCGGCTGGGAGTTCTCGTTGACACGGATACCCCATTCATCGACCGGCAGACCGTTTGGCTCGCCCACGTCGCCCATGCCCGCCATGGACATCCACGCGTCAGTGTAGCGCCAGCCGAGCGACGGGTCTTTTTTGCCGTAGTCCATGTTGCCAAAGACTTCGCCTTCAACACCCATATGGCTCAGGTTACGGCCCGTGAAGAACTCAGCGATGTCCTCATAGGCTGTCCAGTTGACCGGAACACCAAGGTCGTAGCCATAGGCGGCTTTGAAGTCGGCCTTGTTCTTTTCGTCGTTGAACCAGTCATAGCGGAACCAGTAGAGGTTCGCGAACTGCTGTGTGGGCAGCTGGTAGAGTTTACCATCCGGACCGGTTGTAAATGACGTCCCGATGAAGTCATCAACGTCCAGAGACGAGAGGGTCACGTCAGCGCCCTCGCCTGCCATCCAGTCGGTCAGGTTGCGCACCTGCTGGTAGCGCCAGTGCGTGCCGATGAGATCGGAGTCGTTGACATAGGCGTCATAAATGTTTTCGCCCGACTGCATCTGCGTCTGCAGCTTTTCGACAACGTCACCTTCGCCGATCAGGTCGTGCGTGACCTTGATACCGGTGATGGCTGTGAACGCCGGTGCAAGAACCTGGCTTTCATACTCGTGCGTTGTGATCGTCTCGGAGACCACCTTGATCTCCATACCCTGGAACGGTGCGGCAGCATCAACAAAGAACTGCATCTCCGCTTCCTGTGCGGCACGGTCCAGCACGGACAGGCCGGCAATCTCGTTGTCGAGAAACGCTTTTGCAGCCTCCATGTCGGCCCACGCCGGCATTGCCATACACGCGACCATCGCGCCCACAGCTGTGGTTGATTTCAGTGAAAAGTTCATTCTGGCCCTCCCTTAGACTCTTTGAACTGTATGTACGGCCGCCCGGAACACTGCCCGGACGCACCATTCTTCCTGTCTCAGACCCAGCGGAAAACCACCGCGGCCCAGACAAGGCACGCCAGCAGCGCATAGGGCTGCGGTGCGACCTCAAGACCCAGCCAGATCAGATTGATAAAGGCCGAGCCCAACAGCGTGATGAACAGACGGTCACCGCGCGTTGTTTCAATGCGGAGAATGCCGACGCGCGGCGTCTCCGGATACTTGATTGCAAGTATCGTGAAGGTGATCAGCAGGCAGGCGATCACGCCGAAGAAAATTGCCGTCGGTACGGTCCATGCCATCCAGGCCATTGTTTTCCCCCCTTATACCCGCCCGAGGGCAAAGCCCTTGGCGATGTAGTTGCGCACGAAATAGATCACCAAAGCCCCCGGCACGATGGTCAGGACACCCGCCGCGGCCAGCACACCCCAGTCGATGCCCGCAGCCCCCTGTGTTCGCGTCATGATGGCAGCAATCGGCTTGGCGTCAACCGTTGTGAGAGTTCTGCTGAGCAGCAATTCCACCCAGGAGAACATGAAGCAGAAGAACGCCGCGACACCGATGCCGCTGGCAATAAGGGGCGTGAAAATTCTGATGAAGAAACGTGGGAAGGAATACCCGTCCAGGTATGCCGTCTCATCGATTTCTTTGGGCACACCACGCATGAAACCCTCCAGGATCCAAACGGCGAGCGGCACGTTGAACAGACAATGCGCCAGCGCCACGGCAATATGCGTGTCGAACAAGCCCACGCTGGAATACAACTGAAAGAACGGCAGTGCGAAAACCGCCGGTGGTGCCATCCGGTTTGTCAGCAGCCAGAAAAACAGGTGCTTGTCGCCCATAAAGCTGTAGCGGCTGAAGGCATAGGCCGCGGGCAAGGCCACTGCGAGGCTTATGACAGTATTCATCACCACGTAAATCAGAGAGTTCACATAGCCGATGTACCAGCTCTCGTCCGTGAGGATCTTGACGTAGTTTTCCAGCGTCAGATCACGCGGAAAGAGCGAGAACTCCCCCAGAATTTCCGTATTGGTCTTGAGGCTCATGTTGAGCAGCCAGTAGATCGGCAGCATCAGAAAGAGCAGATACAGCCCCATGACGATGGCAGACCGGTTGATCCGCGGCTCCCTTCGCCGGGCCACCTTTACGGACGATCCAACGACTGCGCCCGACGGCGCCTGAACGGTTGTATCAGTCATCAGACGCCATCCCTTTTGTCGAGGTTTGTCATGACCGTGTAGAACACCCAGGAGATCAGCAGGATCACAAGGAAGTACATGATCGAGAAGGCAGCGGCTGGTCCGAGATCAAACTGTCCCAGAGCCATTTTCACAAGGTCGATGGACAGGAACGTCGTTGCGTTGCCTGGACCACCACCTGTAACCACGAAGGGTTCGGTATAGATCATGAAACTGTCCATGAACCGCAGCAGAATCGCGATCATCAGAACACCGGCCATTTTGGGCAATTCGATGTAGCGGAAGACTTTCCAGCGGCTTGCCTGATCGATTTTTGCAGCCTGATAGTAGGCGTCCGGGATCGACTGCAGCCCGGCATAGGCCAGCAGAGCCACAAGCGATGTCCAGTGCCAAACATCCATGACGATAACGGTTACCCAGGCGGCAAAGATGTCCTGTGTGTAGTTGTAAGAAACACCCATTTTATCAAGCGTGTAGCCCAACAGGCCAATGTCGACACGGCCAAAAATCTGCCAGATCGTGCCAACAACATTCCACGGAATAAGCAGTGGCAGCGACATCACAACCAGGCAAAACGATGCCCAGAAGCCGCTCTTGGGCATGTTGAGCGCCACATAGATACCCAGCGGGATTTCGATCGCCAGAATGATGCCCGAGAACATCAGCTGCCGCCACAGAGCTTCCCACATACGTTCTTCGGCCAGCATAACCTCGAACCATTCAAGCCCTGCCCAGAAGAACTCATTGTTGCCGAACGTGTCCTGAACCGAGTAATTGACCACTGTCATCAGTGGGATGACCGCCGAAAAGGCGACCAGAACCAGCACTGGCAGTACGAGAAACCATGCTTTCTGATTGACTGTCTTGTTCATCAGGCCGCCTCCCCCTGTGGTGCAATCCGCCAGTCATCGGCGTACACATTGATACCTTTGGGATCGAAAGTGATGCGGGCCATATCGGCAGAAAAGTCATCACCTTCTCCCGCGATTGCACTGATCCGGTTGCCATCCACATCCAGCCGCACGATTTTATGACGCCCGACATCTTCCACCCGCGTGATGCGGGCTGGCAAACCGCTTTCGGCATGCCCGATGCGGATAAACTCGGGGCGAACGCCAACCTGCAGACGCCCACCTGACGGCGCATAGGCTGCGCCCAGCGGAACGCGTGTCCCCGCAATCCGGGCCGTATGGCCGTCAATCTCGGCATCAAAGAGGTTCATACCCGGCGAGCCGATGAAATACCCGACAAAGGTGTGTGCAGGGCGTTCAAAGAGCTCCTGCGGTGTGCCGATCTGCACAACGCGTCCGTCATACATGACCACCACCTTGTCGGCGAAAGTCAACGCCTCGGTCTGGTCGTGCGTGACGTAAATCATGGTGTGTCCGAACTCATGGTGCAGCGATTTCAGCTGCGTTCTGAGTTCCCATTTCATATGCGGATCGATCACTGTCAGCGGCTCGTCAAAGAGCAGGGCGTTAACATCCTCACGCACCATGCCGCGTCCGAGCGATATTTTCTGTTTAGCGTCCGCGGTCAGACCACGCGCCTTGCGATCCAGCTCGGCCTCCATACCAATCATCTGAGCGATCTGGTTGACACGTTGCGCGACATAAGAGGCGTCCTCTCCACGATTACGCAGCGGGAAAGCCAGGTTGTCGCGCACTGTCATCGTGTCATAAACGACCGGAAACTGGAAAACCTGAGCAATATTGCGCTCTGCAGTCGGCGCCTCTGTGACATCCTGATCATTAAAGAGGATCCGGCCCTGGCTTGGATGCAGCAAACCGGAAATAATGTTCAGCAGGGTCGACTTTCCGCACCCCGAAGCGCCCAGCAGGGCATAGGCCTCGCCGTCAACCCAGTCGTGGTTCAACTCCTTGAGCGCAAAATCATCCTCTGACTTTGGATTGGGCAGGTAAGAATGCGCCAGATTATCAAGCGTGATTTTCGCCATTATGCCGCCTCCGCATAGGGGGCTGCGGATACCAGCGCACCGTCTTTTGCAAACAGATAGACATGTGCCGGGTCCAGATAGACCGACAGGTCCTGACCAGGCTGCAGGCTGTGCACACCATGAACGAGCCCGACCCATCGCGCGCCATGGTGATCCAGATGCACAAATGTTTCAGAGCCGGTGATCTCTGTGACGCTCAGCTTTGTATCAAACCGCATCGTCCCCGCCACGTGCGGCGCGAGCTCGAGGTGATTTGGCCGAAATCCGGCAGTGTATTCGCCGTCTGCAAGGCCAGCCGCACCCGCTGGTACCGGGGTTGTCTGATCCGAGCCAAACTTCAGTTCGTGCCCGCGCTTGTTCACAGTCAGGAAATTCATGGGCGGATCGGAAAAAACCCGTGCAGTTGTTGCGTTGACGGGCCGGCGATAAACCGAAGGTGTCAGACCGAACTGCGTGACCCGCCCCTCCCACAAGGCCGCGGTGTTTCCACCAAGCAGCAGCGCTTCTTCGGGTTCTGTGGTTGCGTAGACAAAGATCGATCCGGATTCTTCAAAAATGCGGGGAATCTCCGCGCGCAGTTCCTCGCGCAGCTTATAATCAAGGTTGGCCAGCGGCTCATCCAACAGCACAAGTCCTGCGTTTTTCACCAGTGCGCGGGCAAGGGCACAGCGCTGCTGCTGTCCACCGGAAAGCTCCAGCGGCTTTCGTTTCAGCATCGGTGTCAGCTGCATCAGCTCAGCGGTTTCCCGGACGCGCGCATCGATTTCCTTGCGGGATTGCCCCAGCAGCCGCATGGGAGATGCGATGTTATCATATACTGTCATCGACGGATAATTGATGAACTGCTGATACACCATGGCCACTTTGCGGTCCTGGACACGCACACCGGTAACGTCGTCACCATTCCAGATAACACGCCCCGTCGCCGGCACATCCAGCCCGGCCATCAGCCGCATCAGGGTTGTTTTGCCCGAAAGCGTTGGCCCAAGAAGCACATTCATTGTGCCTCTCTGCAATTCAAGATCAGTCGGATGGATATGAGTATCCGCACCGACAGTTTTCGACACTCCCTCAAGTACCAGGGTCATGTCATCCTCCCCCCGTTTATTCTGCGGCCTCCGGCTGCAGAGAAGGCCATTCCGATCGCATAAATGCGTCCAGATCAGCCACTTCATCGTCGTTGAGCCTGAGCCCCAGTTTGTTCCTGCGCCAGACGACATCCTCGGCAGTGCGCGCGTATTCACGTGTCATCAGCCAGCGCACCTCACGCTCGGTCAGTGTCGCGCCGAAAGACCTGCCCAGTCCAGCTTCATCTGCAACATCGCCCAGAACATTCCAGCTGTCCGTGCCATATGCGCGGACCAGACGACGGGCCCAGAAGTCGGACAGAAACGGATAATCCTCGAGCAGACGCGTCACCAGTGTATCAAATCCACCCACAGCAAAATCGCCACCTGGTAAGGGCACACCCGCCGTCCAGTGACCTGAAGTACCGGCAAAAAACGGCACGATCTTCTCCATCGCGTCTTCAGCCAGCTTTCGGTAGGTGGTGATCTTGCCGCCGAACACGTTCAGGATCGGCGCGCCTCCGGTGTCATCAACTTTGAGCGTATAGTCGCGGGTTGCTGCGGTCGCGCTGCTCGCACCATCGTCATAAAGCGGCCGCACGCCGGAATAGCTCCAGACCACATCATCCGCCTTTATATCTTTTTTAAGATACTGATTTACAAAATTAATCAGGTAGTCCCGCTCTTCGACGGAACACTCCGGACGCTTGTCAGGGTCTGCATGTTCCGCATCCGTAGTGCCGATCAGCGTAAAATCGGTTTCATACGGGATTGCAAAGATGATACGGCCATCAGTGCCCTGGAAAAAATAGCATTTGTCGTGATCGTAGAGCCGTTTCGTCACGATATGACTGCCGCGCACCAGACGAACCCCTTCCGAGGAATTGATCCTGACTTTCTGCTGAATGATGTCGCCAACCCATGGGCCGCCTGCGTTCACAAGCAGTTTTGCAGACTGCGTTTTCTGCTCTCCGCTCAGTGTGTCCTCGGTCACGATCTCCCAGACTTCGCCGACGCGGGATGCAGAAACGACCTTCGTGCGCACCATTATGTCGGCACCACGGTTTTCCGCATCCCGGGCGTTCAGAACAACAAGCCGGGAATCCTCGATCCAGCAATCGGAATACTCATAGGCTTTTTGAAACCGATCCTCGATCGGTGCGCCCTCGGCTGTGCCACTCAGCGAAAGCGTTGTGGTCGCGGGCAGAATTTTGCGCCCCCCGAGACTGTCATAAAGAAACAGACCGAACCGTATCAGCCAGGCAGGTCGGCGCCCTTTCATCCATGGCATAACCGTGTTGAGAATACGCGATGTGGGGGTGCTGCCCTCAAACCGCATTTCCGGGTGGTACGGCAGGACGAAACGCATCGGCCAGCTGATATGAGGCATCGCCCGCAACAGTGTCTCCCGCTCGGCGAGCGCATGCCGAACCAGGCGGACTTCAAAATATTCAAGATAGCGCAGACCGCCGTGAAAAAGCTTGGTAGATGCAGAGGACGTGGCAGAGGCAAGATCGTTCATCTCAGCCAAAGCGACGCTCAGACCCCGGCCCGCCGCGTCCCGCGCGATGCCGCAGCCATTAATCCCGCCGCCGATGACAAAAACATCGTAAACTGACTTGTCTGCTTCCGACAAAAGTCCCTCCCGGTTCTCCGAAATCACCCTGAAAGGCGTACCTCAGTGAATGTGCGTTTTCAAGTTAATATTTTCGCTTTTGTTCGTTTTTGCATTTTCGAACTGGGAAATCCAGCGCCCGATCCACGGCAAAAGCAAACTGAAATCGCAGCGCGTTGAATCCAATAAATAAATTGCTTCTGCCAGGTATCAGCGATCAGGCCAGAAACAACCCGAAAACCCCGGATCCAGTGTTCACCATTGATAACAGGCACATTGTCGACCACAATTGACGCTGTAGGAGGCAGCATTCATGTCCCAGACTTTCAGGCACCCCGACATCCTTGATATTGCAAGGCGGGAGGGAAAAGTAACGGTGGAGCAACTGGCCGCTCACTTTGGCGTCACGCTGCAGACGATCCGTCGGGATCTTACCGAGCTGGCAGAAGCGAACAAACTCGAACGTGTGCATGGTGGCGCGATTTTACCGTCCGGTACTACGAACATCGGGTACGACGAGCGTCGCAATCTCAATGAGACGGCAAAGCTGTCTATCGCAAAGGCCTGCGCTGAACATATACCAGAGGGGTGTTCGATTTTTCTCAACATCGGCACCAGCACAGAGGCCGTCGCGCGGCAGTTATTGCGGCACCGGGATCTGATGGTCGTCACAAACAATATGAACGTCGCAAACATCCTCGTCGAGAACCCGGACTGCCAGGTGATCGTGACCGGCGGCACAGTAAGACGTGCGGACGGTGGACTGGTCGGAAACATTACCATCGACACGATCCGCCAGTTCAAATTTGATATCGCCGTGATCGGTTGCTCTGCGATGGACACCGATGGCGATCTGCTCGATTTCGACACCCAGGAAGTCGGCGTCAGCCAGACCATTATTTCACAATCGCGCAAAGCCTTCCTGGTTGCTGACCATTCCAAATTCGCACGAACCGCGCCCGCGCGTATTGCATCAATGCGATCGCTTGCAACCATTTTCACAGACAAGCCATTGCCCGACGACCTGGCCCGCAGGTGCCGCTCGTGGGATACCGGGGTTTTCGTGGCCGGGTGATTACCCGGCGCGGCCCACAGTCGGCGGCACTGCCATCTTTTCCAGTCCACGCAGCATCTGAATAAACCCCCGCACCTGGTGGTGGGCAGTCGTCCGCCCTTTCTGCGCGCTCGCAAGGTGGGCTTCGCCTGTGACGCCATCAGGGTTCAGATCGGATGCGACCCAACCATAGGCGACCGGCCCGACCGGCGATATCTCAGACGTTTCTGCCGACGATCGGAAGTCGCGGGCGGCTTCCATGTCCACTGTTTCGGGGCGGAAGGCCAGCATCAGTGACGTCTCAACATCCCCCCCGTGCAATCCGTGAGCCAGCTCATGTTCTGAATACAGCCCGTCCGGAAACCCAAAGGCACCCCATTGACACCGGACGGCCAGCATTCCCGCATCAATCCGCAACCGGCGTACCAGCACAGAGAGCAGATCAGAATTCCCGCCATGACTGTTCACAAATACGATTTTCCGTATCCCCGTTGCGGCGACGGACAAAGCAATATCTGACCACAGGGCAAGAGCGGTCTCGGCGCTGAGAGTGATAGTGCCAGCAACAGCCGCATGTTCATCAGATTTTCCAACGGCCTGAACAGGGAGAATACAGATGTCAGGTCCGGTGGTGTTCTGGCGCCGCAGCTCCTCAAGCATCCCCTCGGCAATCATGCTGTCCGTTCCCGTCGGCAGGTGCGGGCCGTGTTGCTCAATGGCGGCAACTGGCACAATCGCTATCGTGCGCGCAGGGTCAGCTTTCTGAAAGTCACCGGCACGCATCGCGACCCAGTCCAGCGTTTGCCCCATCACACGTTCCTTTTCTTGCGGGAAAACATCATCGGGACGGTTCCATGTAATGGGGCGCAGCACAAGTCAGGCTTGTTTTGCCGCGGTGATTGCCTTTTCAGCCGGATCTGCAGACCATGGCCTGCAGGTGTTCTTTGTGATCCGGGCCGACGATAGCCCAGACTTCTGTTTCCGCGTTTTTGTGATGGACCACAGAAACGTCACCTTCGAGGCCGCCGCTCCACATGACGGTTCCGGGAGTATCCGTGTCCCAGGTGTGTGTCGCACTCCAGTGCCGGAAAACGGCCAGCCGCCGGGCCGTTTCGAGATCGCCCAGGATCTGCTCTTCTTCACCCTGGCGGCATTTTATTGTTGAGGTCGCGATATCCGACAACAACAAAAGAATGTCTGTATCGTCTCCTTCAGGCTTGCAGAAAGCTTCCGCCAGTTCGTCGGCAGAAATGCCTTCGGCGTTTTCAAAATTGGCGCCTTCAGGACGCTCAGCCGTTACGTCAATCGTCAGAGCATCCTTGCACAGAGACCGGATTGTTTCGCACAAAGCCTTGGCATCATTCGTTGTTGGCCTGCTGTGCGCCGCTTCCGACGTCAGCTGGTCAGAGGCCTCGATTGCTTCGAAAAGTCTTCTGTTTCCTGCAGAAACTTTGATCCACGCGCCTGTGTCACTGGTAAACCGCAAATGTCGATGGAGGATAGTTTCCCCGATTTCGCGAACTACAGCTTCCCATGCGCTGCCTGCCTCTCCTTTGAAAATCCGCCTCCCGGAAGGACCGTTTTCAGATGGGCCGGATGCCAAAAGTGTCAGCGCGGCATTCAATCTGCTGGTGTTATTGCCACTCATGCATCCACACCTGTCTCGGTCAAAACTGTGCGGGCCGCATTGACCAGACCATCAATATCACAGCCTTCTTCGCACAGGAAACAAAGCGCTTCCTCGCCCAATACCGGGGAGCGTACGTGGCAGGCAGTTTTGTCATGGAAACGTGACACAGCATACCAGGCGCCTGCAACAGTCTGTCCATGACCTCGTGCATTGAAGACGTCAGGCATATCAGGCGCGAAACATCTTCCTCCATCGCGGCACAGTGCGTCAAAGGTTTCCTGGCCAACGCGTTCGGTCGTGCTGGAAACCAGAACCATCCCTGTAGACAGATCAGCAAAAACCGCGATTGCACAGCCGGGAAAACGGGCTCGCAGATCATTCAGCCTTGCACTCATCGTCATTTTTTTCACCAATGTATGACGGTTTCACCGGTCCGGTTTTCGGAACACAGCTATCAGTATCCATCGATGATGCAATTTTGGTTAACGGACTCAGGAGAATTTGGGCGCGAATGACACTTCGTCATCTTCGTCCGGGTCAGGTCGGGCGGGCCGGACAACTCGCTGGCCAGAAGTTACGGGTCTTCGAGGTGTCACGGAGCCTTCAGCGGCAGTATAGAGGAGTTCCGGCTCACCAACTTCAGGATCGGCTTCGTACGATGCGAGACCTACGGGTAATGGCTGGTCGTCTGGCAACTCCCCGCGCGCGGCAATTTCTTCTCTCAAAGACCCGACAATCTCGAGAAACCGCGCGACAAACTGATCTGCACCACTTTCTTCCCAAAGGGTTTCATCGTCTCCGCTGTCGCGCGCCTGCAACAATGAGATCATCAGCGTATCAGCGAAAACATCCTGAGTTTCAGCCGTTACCCGTCGCAATACCCGGGCTTTGTCGCGCTGGGTGGCCAACATGTCTCCACGCGTCAGCAACAGCAGCGAGCGCGCGTGCAATTCTTCCGGCAGTGATTTCCATACTGCGGCCTCACTCTGGCGCCAGGCCTGTGTCGCAGGACTGCACCACACAACTCCATCCGCCAGCGGCAATACGCGCTCCCAGACATCAGACGACATGTTCGGGTCAGATATTCCGGGAAGGTCAAGAATATCGCAGTGTTTCAGGATTTCCTCACGACAACAGACACGGATATATGCGGTGCCTTCACTGGGTATCGATCCCGGGTTTTTCAGGTCGCATTCTTTTTCCGTACCGTCCAGGCCAACAAGCACCGGTTCACTGTCGCCCCACGTCACCCAGACCGGTGGAAGCTGGGTTGCGATGACCTGCTCCGGCAGGTGATTTGTCCCGATCATCAGATTTGCCAGCGTGCTTTTGCCCGCGCTGAATTCCCCCATCAGGGCAATTCTGGGCAATCGAAAGCCTGTTTTATCTGCGGCGGAAAATTTCGGAGAACCGGTCATTCTGCCACCAGCCCCCTGAGGGTTTCAATCGCAGTCTTCATCTGCAACTGCCGTTCACGTGGTGCACTGTTTTCTACAAACTCGGCGAGTTTCCCGGCCCCCTTCTGATACATCTTTTCCATAGTTTCAAACACGGACAATTGCTCGTTAACAAAAGTCTCAAATTCCGCGCAGGCTGTCTGACGCACGCTTTCAGCAAGGTCGTCGCGCAATTCTTCAACAAAAGGATCCGTTTCTGCCCGTATCAACTCGACGAAACCGGAAGCGTAGGCCTTGTATCCTTTGCGCTGGACCCACCAGCGCTTCCACCAGCTGCCCTGAAGATCCAGCGCAATGGTGCGCCCCAATGAAACCGGGGGCGGCACCTGCGGCGCTGCCGGCAGTGTTATCGGGATATCTTCAGAGCCGAGGCCGAATGCCTGGTGGTAGACACCGGCGATCTCCTCTGCCGCTTTGCCTGCCGCTTTGTCGAAAGCAGCCGTGCTTTTGCGCGCCAGAACTTTATGCGAAGCGCTCAGCAGTACCCGCAATCCGGCCGGATCATATGTCCATGGGCTCTGTTCGCCGAACTTTTCCAGGTGAACGGTCAACGACGCTGTTGCGCGCTCCAGAAAGCTTTCCTGCACTCTGTTCATGCGTTCAGAAAAGCTTTCGATGATTTCGTCGAATGCTTTGTCGAGATCACGGGCTGCAGATTCTGCGATTTTGTGCATTTTTACCCTGGCGTCATCAACAGACAGGCTGCCCTTGTTCCTCTTCGCCGGATCAGCATCCAAAAGGCTGTTTGCAGCAGTAAGGCCATTGGCCAGGTTCAGTCCGCTGGTCGCCGCCCGGTGCAGCATGGCCGCGCCAACTCCCTGTTGAATCCGTTCCGCAACTGCTTTCTGAAGCTCCGGAAGTCCGGAGAACGCCCATGCAGCCTCAAGCGGATCATCCATCGACAGGTCTTCAGCCCCGGCAGGTGGGTTTTCGTGTGAAATTCGCGTGTCCAATGCACGCTTGCTGGCCGGCGGAAGCGAACCGAGATCTCCATCGAGAGCTGCACAGGCCCAGAGTGCGCTGCCGAAAATGACCTGCGCATCTGTGGGGCCATTGTGCGCTTCCAATGTGTCGGCAATTGACTTTGATATCTGATTTATCTGCGCGGGCGGATCGGCCAGTTCATCTGTGCGGTTTACAAAAATCAGAACATCACGCGATTTCACATGCGCAATCAGTCTGATCAGTGCAAGGTCGGTTGAAGAGAGCGCCTGATGTGCCGACAGCACAACGACACAAAGCCTGCTGTCGCGTATGGCCCGGATTGTAATCTGCTCGCGCATGAGAAACGTGTCGTTCACGCCTGGTGTGTCGCGGATACAGATTGGCATTGGCAGGGCACCGCGCTGCAATGAGATATCCGCAGACTTTGTGATATCCGCAAAACGACCCTGTTCATCACCGCCGGGACCGTCAGGATCTTCGTAGTCGTCACCCAGGCACACGTACCGTTCCACAAGTTCCTTGTCGAAATAGCCGTAATCATGCTCCTGACCGAGAAGCATCTCAAATTTCCGCCCCAGGCGTGCTTTGGACTTCTCGCGCATGCGCGAGACCTGCTCTTTGATCTGTTCCAGTTCCTCGTCCGCACCTGCGCGGCTCGCAAGTTCGCCAATGCGCCCTCCACCGCACACCAGCTTTTCCCACTCGTCCTCGTCAAAAAACCGGAAGATCGCGGTGTTTTTAAAATCCGGCTTTTCGGGATGCATATGCAAAGACGTTACGACGGACGTCCATGGGTTCACATCAGCAGGCAAAAGATCGTTGTGACCAGCAAATGCGTTCACAAGAGTAGTTTTACCAGATTTTATTTGCCCGATCATCGTAACGCTGGGTTCAAATGCATCAATCTGGCGGACTACCCGTGCCGCGCGGCGGGCGGCATTTTCGTCGGCGCAGGTCTCAATCACTTTGAGCGCATCACGCAACCGTTCTGTATCCTCGGCCAGAAGATGCAGATCAGACAGCCCGGCGGAGAGCAGTCGGGCGACTGCAAAATCCGTCCGGTCAGTGATGTTCATAACGTTCATGCCAGCCCTCCTGGCCAGCGGGACCGGCCAGAATACGGCGTCGTGACCGTGATCAGCCTCCGTATTCTGCGCATTCATGCCCCCGGGGTAAAAACCTGCTCACGCCCAAAATGCAGTCAAAAAGTGCATACTTTGTGACTTTTGGCTGGCCAGAGTGTTAAGTTTACCGAGGATTTGAAACAAAATTTTCAAGTTGGAGGTCGCGAGACAGCTGTACAACAATGGATACTGCGTCTGCGGCGGAACGTGTGTCGTTCTCCAGGCCCATCAGCACAAGCCTGTCACTTGCGTCAATAAGCTCATCTTCCCAGTCGCGAAGCCCGGTGCAGTCGGTATCATTTTCTGACACTGCATCGCTCAATGCTTCGGACAAGCTGTTACAGATATCGAAAACTCTGTCCGTTTCCTCATCACCTGCGGAACCGATTGTGACAAGCTGCTCTGCGTGTTCCGAAATGAGCGCGCGTACTTTTTCAAGTCCGGGACCCCAGTATCTGGTCGGGTTTTCACTGGTTTCTTTTTGCGGGAAGGCTTCGACGCTGTGGCGTTCGAGAAACAGGAGGGCGCTGTCCAAGTCAGCACGACGTCCAGACGCGGCAATACGCCGGACCGTTTCGCAAAGAGCCGTCATTCCACTTGCGGAACGCTGGGCAGCATCCGGCGTTCCACCGCTGCTCAGAACGGCCTCGACCGATTTTGCAGATGTCGGGAACATGCTGTGAAATTCTTCTGAGACGATGTACTGCAGCGCGTCAATTCGTTCTTTCAGTTGGCCCGCGTCCATCAGTTCGTCTGCTTTTGTCAGCACCAGAAAACTGTGGTCTTTCAGATGATCAGGCGCTTCTGCCCAGATTTCAGCTTCGTTGGCCGCAAACGACTGACTGCACCACAGCACAATATCGGCCAGTTCGAACGCGTCCTGAGTCGCTTTACTGAACGCCGCTGGCTCGGTGGGCAGATGTATATCGATCAGGCAGATGTCCTGCAGGAATTCAGCATCAATGCATATCGGCGGTCCTGCTTCCGGAACAAAGTCAATGCCCGGGTTCGCGCCTGCACGCACGTAAACAAAGGTCGTTTCCTCTGGTTCATGGGCAGGTACTTCCTCGTTGATCAAAGCCTTGCACAGGGTGGATTTACCACTGCCGCCGCTACCCAGTACCACAACTCTCACGCCGGTTTTGAGACGGCTGTACAAGTCAAGGGCATGCGCCCGGTTCACCGCGCTGAGGGAAGACGCCGAGGTGGCAGCATTCAGTCTTTTCAGCGTGCGTTCAAACTCTTCACTATCCGGCACGGCGTATGCCTTCCCCCTGCACTCCGGAGTGGCCGGTCGCACCGATACTGGCGGCTTCCTGCAGTTTAACCAAAGAGAACGAAACGTTATCGAGCTCGGGGTCTTCCAGTGCAATGACCCGGTCCATCAGGTGATCTGCAATCGCTGCACTGCTGTCGTGGCTGTGTTCTGTCAGCACAGTTGTGATTTCTTCGTCTGTCAGGAACTGCAGACCGTCGCTGGCCACAATCAGAATATCGCCTTGTGCCAGAGAAAATGGGGCGTCCGGGCAATCCACATGGGGTACACTTTCTCCGAACAGGACGGATGTCAGAATATTGCGGTCCGGATGATGGCGCGCCTCTTCCGCACCCATCAGACCATTGCGCACCATGAAATCGATCTGTGGCGCCATCGAGTGATCCTCGTTCAGCTGCCTGAGCGCTCCGTCACGAAACAGAAACAGCGGCGAGTCGCCTATGGATATCCAGTAAAGATGCTGGTTGAGAATGACAGTGGCAACAAGCGTTGCACCCATCCCGTGCGTTTCGGGATGCGCCTGGACATGCGCGCGCAGGCCAGCGTTGGCAGCCATTGCCGCTTCGGTCAGGCGGGTTTTGATCTGCTTTTCAAAACCCTCGCGGTCACCGCATTGAAACATCAGTTCACTGAAGACCTCTGTCACGACGATCTTGCTCGCAATGTCGCCCGCCGCGTGACCACCCATGCCGTCTGCCAGCACTGTAAGACCGATGTCAGAGCCTCGGGAGTAATCCGCAATAACGGCGTCCTCCTGGTAACTCCGGCCGCCCTTGCTCAGCGCCGACGCCGCATCAAAGTCAAAACGATGCGGCATGGCCATCTTCCGTCATCTCCCATCTGAAATCAGATCCGCACAGCGCTACGAAACGGAGTGTGGTTTCGCCGATACGGATCAGATCCGTATGGTTCAGCTCCTCTGTGCTCAGCACAGGGCGGGCGTTGCGACGGATGATGTTCGATTTGCCACCGTGGCCAATGTAGAACTTGTTTTGTTCCTCGTCATAGGCAATCGCCGCATGGTTCTGGCGTGAGATCGAGTTGTCACCGAAATCCAATCGGATCATCTGATCCTCACCGCGACCGATCATCGACGCACCGCTGAAGATACTGAAAGAATGACCAACACCGGGGCCTTCGACCACAACCAGCCAGCCTACCGGAAACTTCTCATGCTGCGGTGCCGCAGTGGCTTCGTTGACGGCACCAAACGGATCAGCAGGGTCCGGCTCAGCACGATTGAAACCCAGCAACCTGGTTTTCACACGACCTGCACGACGGCCAGCGCGGCCTTCGGCCGGAGCGGGCAGACTGGAAAGATCAGCTGCTGGTGCTGTATCCGGTTCTTGCGGGCCCGTCGCATCTGCCGGAGGCTGCACATTCAACTGATCCCTCGCAAATGCGCTGAGATCCAGACCACCTTCAGACGGCTCCGGTTCCGACTCTGCGATTTCCCCGGAAACCCGCACTTCTGCAGTTTCTGCGATGTCGGGAGACGTAGTTTCGGCAGGCGATGCGACTTGCTCATCCTCATCCCCCGGGGCTCCGGCCTCGCGCGCTCGTGCAAGCAGGGCACTGATGTCCGCGTCGTCCGAAGCGGTTTCGCCCTCGACTATTGCGATGTCTTCGCTTGTTTCCGACACCTCAGACGCGCCATCGAAGTCATCAGTATGGACCTCCGCGTAGAGAATTTCCGGCTCTTCTGCTGAATATTCTTCTGCAGGTGCTTCCGGCGCATCGCAACCTTCGTGGAAATCATTCGCTCCGAACGCGGATTGGTCCTCCGACGGCTCACCGATCAGATCTTCTTCTGCTTCGCCGGGCCCGGTCGTAGCGGGGGGTTCCGAATCCTCACTGCCCTGAACCGCAAACGGATCAAGTCCCAGCGGGCTGTTGTCTTCCAGAGACCCGCGCATTGCCTCGCGCAGCGCGTCCTCGTCGGGTGCATCCAGCGCGGTCGCCTCCTGTGACTGGTTCTGAAATACTTTTCTGAAAAGTGTCATCCGTTCGCCTTTCCTGTTTTTGCAAAAGCAGAAAGGGTCATCTGCCCGATGCCTTTCCGATGAGAGATTTCGTCTCGTTGCCGTGTCATTCTTCAGCCTCCAAGCCCGCCGCGGTGCACCCGGACGGACTGGCTGTCCGGTTTGTTCCAGTCCGCAATTCCCTGCTCCAGCATCTGCATCGGCGCACGCGCTGCGGCCTGTACCGGTTCAAATTGCAGGGCCACGTGGGTGTACAAAAAGAACGAACAGAAAACGACAGGAACGGTGGCGAGGCGCCGTTTGTTGAGCTTTACCTTCGGGAGTTTAACTTTTGGTGTGTCTTCGGCGTGAGACTGTTCGAACCTGACCCGCTGGGCGGCGGCCACAATTCGGGCATAGGGTGTTTCGCGGGCGGTCGTCTGCGCAGGCCCGTCAGTTGGATCAGCATCCGTTGCCCGACGTGCCGGGTGTGCATCCACGCCGTCGGAGGCGAGGATTTCCCCGTCGTCCAGTGAAAGAATTTCCTGCGGCCTGTCCGGTTTCGCCCCGATATCCTGGGGAACAGGGTCCGTGGCTTCAACCGCCGCCGCAGCTTTGGCAGTGTCGCCGAGGTCTTTGTTGACCCTGCGCACCAGATCCATCACCGTCAGATCAATAGCCTTATCATTCTGCGCTTCAGCGCGGGCGAGTTCTGTGCGCCGCCGGCGGTCAATCATCAGCGCCCATTCGCTGGCGGATTGCAACCGTTCGGATGGCGCGATGTTCATCGACTTGTCGATCGCCTGAAGAAAGGCCTCGTCATATTCGGGGAACCTGCCAGCAAGCGGTTCATAGAGATCGGGCTGGTTTGCCGCGAGTGCGCCAAGGCGCGCCTGACTGTTGGGCGGCGCCTCTCCGGTAATGAGGTGATACAGTGTTGCGGCCAGAGCATAGAGGTCGCTGCTGGGGGACTGCTGGCTGCCGGCCACGTAAAATTCCTGCGGAGAATAGCCGTCTTTGACCACCAGAACCTGCGACATTACCCGGCTTTTCCGGCTGGCTTCTTCGCGCGCGGCGCCAAAGTCGATCAGAACAGGGCGCCCGGTCGTATCTACCAGAATATTGTCTGGGGAGATATCGCGGTGCAGCAGATCCTGCGCATGGACATGACCGATGGCATCCAGCAGCTTGATGGCCATGGTATGTACTTCATGCGGCTCCATCACCGGACCGCCTTCTTCAATGATCTCCAGCAGATCTTTTCCGTCCACCAGATCGAGCGCCATATAGGCTGTTTCGTTATCCTCGAAAACCTGGTGCACACCCACCACGCTCGAATGGTTGAGACGCGACAGGGCGTGCGCCTCGCGGATAAAGAGCTTTACGATTGACTTGAAATCGTCCGAGTAGTTCCGCGTTCTGGCGCGGACCGTTTTGTTGACCCTCGCGCAGAATGCCTCCGGAAAACACTCTTTGATAACGACCGTTCTGTTCAGGCTGTCACGCGCCAGATAGGTGATCCCGAAACCGCCGCTGGAGAGATAGCTGATAATCTCATACTGACCGCTGAGCAGGCGGCTCCCCGGGGCAAGGGCCTCTGCGCATACCTCTTCGGGCAAATCTGCGTCCTGCGTGCTCATAGTTCTGTTATCGATCCGTAGCCTGCGAAAACCCGGCCCGGTTTCAGACGGACGGCGGGCAGTGATTTCGCAGTCAACTTACATCAGAAGCTGTGGCCAAAAGATGGCTCAAGATGGGTGTACGCGTGCCCAGAAATTCTGATTTATCGATAATTTTAAAATACTTACGGGGTATTTTTTGCCAAAAGTGCGACAGCCGGCGGGTGCGTGACCGCCGGCTGTACGTGTAATAACTGCCTGTCAGAACAGGAGAATTTCAGAGCGCGACGCGCGTCGCCTTGCCCTGCGCCTCCGCCTCCCGCGCGGCAACAGAAGCGACGGCGAGATCCTGAAGGCCTACACCAGTCCCGTCGAAAAGAGTGATCTCATCGGCGCTGCTACGGCCGGGGTGGTCCCCGTTGATCACAGCGCCAACCGGTGTGATATCTTTCTCTGCGATCAGCCCGCTGCCCACAGCATGCTGTGCTTCTCCGATGGTGATCGATTGCGCGATCTCATCGGCGAAAACCGTGGCACCCGCGAGGATCTGCGGGTCCACTTCCTGTTTGCCCCTGGTGTCTGTGCCCATGCAGGCGATATGCGTGCCGGGTTTGATCCAGTCCTTCATCAGCAATGGCTCGAAGGCAGAAGTAATTGTGATGATGACATCAGCCTGCGCCCCCAGTTCCTCCTGAGATACAGCCTCAAACGCCAGGCCCAGTTCCCCGGCCACCGCGCCCAGACGGGGGAGCATGTCAGGATGCGGGTTCCAGGCAACCACTTTCTCAAAGTCACGCTGCTCTGCCGCCGCACGCAGCTGGAAAGTTGACTGGTGCCCTGCCCCGACCATGCCGAGGACCTTCGCGTCCTGCCGCGCCAGGTGCGCAATTGATACCGACGACGATGCCGCTGTGCGCACGGCCGTCAGATAGTTGCCGCCAACCAGCGCCTGCAGCATACCTGTATCCGGATCAAACAGAAAAATGGTGGATTGGTGGTTGGTCAGCCCTTTGTCCATATTCCCGGGCCAGTACCCTCCCGACTTTACACCAAGCGTCTTGCCTGCGCGGTCAAACCCGGACTTGAAGCCATATAGGGCATCCTCGTATCCGATGGCTTCGCGGATCACCGGAAAATTGTATGCGTCGTCCCGCGCCATGGCGCCGAATACAGCTTCGACAGCCGTAAACGCATCTGCGCTGCTCACAACTTCTGCACAAACGTCTTCACCAACGATCAGTAATCCTTCGGACATCGGGTCTTCCTGTCTTTGTCTTGAAGTGAAACGCGCCCGGGATGGCCCGGACGCGCGAGTAAGGGTGCGTGCCAGGCAGTTCAGTAGGCTTTGCCGCGGGCAGATACCGGCCAGAGGGTTTCGACCTTGCCGCCCCGCACACCGACATACCAGTCATGCACGTTGCACGTAGGATCGCAGTGACCCGGCACCAGTTTCAGCTTGTCGTTGACCTTCAGAACAGCATCGGGGTCAGCAACGACACCATGCTCATCCGAGCATTTGACATATTCCACGTCATCGCGCCCGAAGATGGTTGGCAAACCGCTGTCCACAGACTGTGCCTTGAGCCCGGCATCAACAATCGCCTTATCTGCTTTCGCATGGCTCATCACCGATGTCAGGATAAAAAGCGCGTTTTCCCACTCACCCTGGTCAATGCGGTTGCCATCCTTGTCCAGGATCCGGCCATAGTCCGCATCCATGAAAGCATAAGAGCCACACTGCAGCTCGTTGTAGACGTTCGAATTGGACTCGAAGTAGTAGCTGCCTGTACCACCGCCGCCAACGATGTCGCACTCCAGACCTTCAGCCTTCAGAGTATCGACCGCATCCTGCACCATATCGATAGCAATCTGCGTCTTGGCCTTGCGCTCGTCGTAGGAATCAAGGTGCTGCATCGCGCCCTGATAGGCCTGGATACCGGCGAATTTCAGACCCGGTGCGGCATCAATCGCCTTTGCCAGCTCAACCACCTGCGGGGTCGTCGTCACACCACAGCGGCCCGCGCCACAGTCAATCTCCACCAGGCATTCAATCTGGGTGCCGTGACGGGTCGCCGCTTCGGAAAGGTCGGCCACATTGCCCGGCATGTCCACACAGCAGATCGTGCGCGCACCAAGTTTGGGCATCCGCGCCAGACGATCGATCTTGGCCGGCTGAGTCACCTGGTTGGAAACCAGTACATCCTTGATGCCGCCGCGGGCGAATACCTCCGCTTCCGATACTTTCTGGCAGCAGACACCGACAGAACCGCCCAGCTTTTCCTGCAACAGCGCCACGTCTACCGATTTGTGCATCTTGCCGTGAACACGGTGACGCATACCGTGGCTGGCCGCATAGTCGCCCATCTTTTTGATGTTACGTTCCAGAGCGTCCAGATCCAGCACCAGACAGGGTGTCTGAATTTCACTCTCATCCATCCCGATGGCCGCCGGAATGTCATATCCCACTTCGTAGTCTTCAAAGTTTACTTGCTTGTTCATTTCATTCTCTCCTCAGCCCAGTGTCCAGGGCAGTTTATCCAGATCCACATTGCCGCCGGTGATCACCACACCTACGCGTTTGCCGCGAAACAAGTCGGGGTTGCGCAGGATCGTGGCCATTGGAACCGCACAGCTCGGCTCCATCACAATCTTCATGCGTTCCCAGGTCAGCTTCATCGCATCGATGATCTCCTGTTCGGACGCCGTCAGGACATCCGTCACGAAATTCGATACAAAATGCCATGTGTTTTCTTTGAGTGGCACTTTCAAACCATCGGCGATGGTATTCGGCGCGTCATCGGCGATGATATGACCTGCACGGAAGGAACGCGCCGCGTCGTCGGCCTGATCCGGCTCGGCGGCATAAATTTCCATATCCGGGGCCAGATTGGACAGGGTCAGGCAGGTGCCGGAAATCATACCACCGCCGCCGATGGGTGCAATCACTGCATCCATGTTGTCGACCTGGCTGAGCATCTCCAGCGAACACGTCGCCTGTCCGCATATCACACGCGGGTCGTTGTAGGGATGCACAAATTCAGCACCTGTGGCTGCCTGTACTTCCGCGAAAAGTGCCTCGCGGCTTGTCGTGGATGGCTCACATTCAGTGATGATCCCGCCGTAGCCGCGCACCGCCGCCTTTTTTGCCTCGGGCGCCGTGCGGGGCATGACAACATGGCACGGGATGCCCCGTCTGCCTGCAGCATAGCTCAGTGACAGCGCATGATTGCCGGACGAGTGCGTCGCCACGCCCTTTTTCGCCACTTCGTCACTCAGACCGAATACGGCGTTTGACGCCCCGCGCACCTTGAATGCGCCTGCTTTCTGAAAATTCTCGCATTTGAAGAACAGTTCCGCACCGGTCAGCTCATTGAAGTAGCTGGACGTCAGAACGGGCGTTTCGTGTATATAGGGCTTGATGCGCGCGTGCGCAGCACGCACATCCTCGATTGTGAGGTCAGGCCCGGTTCTCTGATCCAGCATGATATCTCCCTCAGGCTGCGGATTTAACGGTCGCGCCGCTGTTGGCGCGCAGGAATTCCTGGGCCGCAGCAACCCCGCTGCCCAGTTCAACAGGATAGTCCAGATCTGCCATAGCCATTTCAATTGTGGCGAGCCCGGACAGCACCATAACGTCCGTCAGGCTGCCAAGATGTCCGATACGGAAGGCTTTTCCGTTCATCTCTCCCAGTCCGATGCCAAAAGACACACCATACTGGCTGAACGCCTGATCCGTCAGCGCATTGCTGTCAAAACCCTTGGGTACATAGATGGCGCTAACAGTGTCAGAGTAGAGGTCCGGACTGTCTGCCACAAGGTCCATACCCCAGGCGCTGACCGCGCGACGCACGCCTTCGGCAAGACGCGTATGGCGTGCATAGACGTTGTCGAGCCCCTCCTCGAACAGCATCTTCAGGCTTTCACGCATACCGTAGATAAGCTGCAGCGGCGGTGTATAAGGAAATCCGCCCGACGCGTTCGCCTCCATCATGTCCCGGAAGTCAAAGAACGTTCGCGGCAGCTGTGCCGTTTTCATGTGATCAAGTGCTTTTTCGCTCACACCAAGGATGGCCATGCCCGTGGCGAGCATGAACCCTTTTTGTGAACCGGACACAGCAATATCCACACCCCATGCATCCATGTCGAAGGGCATCGATGCCAGCGAACTTACACAATCCACAAACAGCAGTGCGTCGTGGCTGGCCGCATCCATCGCGGCGCGCACAGCAGCAACGTCAGACTTTACGCCCGTGGCCGTTTCGTTGTGTGTCACAAGAACGGCTTTGATCTCGCCCGCTTTATCTGCGGAAAGGGCCGCTTCGAATTTTTCCGCCGGAGCGCCGCTGCCCCACGGGCACTCGATTACCTGCACATCAAGACCGTGGCGTTCGCACAGATCAATCCACTTGTGACTGAACATGCCGTACCGGGCGACGAGCACTTTGTCGCCTGCACTCAGTGTGTTACAGACCGCAGCCTCCCAACCGCCCGTACCGCTCGCGGGGAAAGTGATGATCTTGCCAGACGCCGTCCCGAACACTTTTTTGGTGTCCTCAAGAACCGGTGCGAATGTTTCAACGAAATCAGGGGCCCGGTGATCGCGGGTCTGAACCTGCATGGCCAGACGCAGCCGGTCGGGTATATTTGTCGGGCCTGGGATAAATACGGGGTTCTGATCTGACATAGCGGTATCCTCTCCTGTCTCGCCTTTGAGACTAAACGATAGCGCGGCGATTGCAATTTTCTCGAAATCGTTTTTCAAAAATGAAATTAAATACCCTACCTGCTGTTTTTAATCATTTAATTGTTTTTCAAAAAATATTTTCAAAAATCAGTTGAAATTATTTTTCATTCCTGTTCTTATTTTGGAAACCTGTGATCCCGGGAGGGTCAGCAAGACATGACAGTACAAAAGCGTCAGCGCGGACGACCAAAATCTCAGTTCCGTGAGAGCTCTGCCGGCACGCTCCAGTCGCTGGACCGTGCACTGGGCATTCTTATCGGTGTCTCCCGCGCCCAGCGCGCGACCCTGACAGATCTGTCGATGTCGCTTGGCGTTCCGACAGCGACAACCCACCGTATTCTGACGACGCTGCAGAAACATGGCTTCGTTGCCTTTGATGAAGAGCATCAGGACTGGTCAGTCGGCATTGAGGCCTACCGCGTCGGCGCGAGCTTTATGAACAGAACGAACCTGACAGAAGTGAGCCGCCCTGTCATGCGTACACTCATGGAAAAAACCGGGGAGACATCTAACCTGGCGATCCCTGATGGCGCTGAAGTTGTGTTTGTCGGCCAGATCGAAACGCCCAATCCGATCCGGGCCTTTTTCTCCCGCGGGACGAGGACATCAATGCATGCTTCGGGCACCGGCAAAGCGATTCTGTCTGCGCTGCCTGAACAAAGGGCCCGGGACCTTCTGATGGGGGCCGGTCTTACTGCTTTTACGGAAAACACGCTGGTGACACCTGCGGCTCTTTTTGAAGACCTGAAAGGCACCCGTGCGCGTGGCTGGTCATTTGACAAAGAAGAGCGCTATGACGGGATGTCCTGCATCGGAGCGGTCATTTTCGACGAACACGCCGAGCCCTGTGCAGGCGTTTCAATATCCGGCCCGAGCACCCGTTTTGATGCCGTCCGGGTACCTGAACTGGGCAGCATCGTTTCTGGTGCAGCGCAGGAAATCACGCGGCTAATCGGCGGCAGAAAACCGGGAATCGCCGGATACGGCGACCATAATCCCACAACGGAAAACCGCTCAATTCAAATAACTTAAGTCAGAAACACCGAAGAAAAGATTGAAAGGTTAATTGCGTATCGGACGGAATTTTCAGAGGAAATCACCCGGTTTCTATCAGGGGTTGCGCAGCCGTCACGATTATTCAGGAGGGACGACTTGTCGCAGGCAGGATACCTGCTAATTCAACGGGTGAAAGATGGAGGATTTGACGTCCGGGCGTCTCGGAGGAGGACCAGCCCGGACCGAAGCGCCCCGCGTGGCGTTCCCGCACTTTCACCATGCTAACGGCCTGACGGCCACAAACTGTATGGGGGCATCCCGCCCCTTCCATGGGAGGAAACATGACAGATAAACTTAACCGCAGAAAGTTCCTGCGCGGCTCCGCGGTTGCGGGCGCAGCAGCTCTTGCAACACCGGCGATCGCGGATGGTCACGGCACGACTCTTAAAATGCAGGCGGCCTGGGGCGGCGGTATCTTCCTTGAGAACGCCAAGTCCTTTGCGAATCGCGTGAATGAAATGTCCGGCGGCTCGCTGACCATCGAAGTCCTTTCTGTGGATGCGGTTGTGAAAACCAGCCAGATGCAGGACGCGGTACACCGCGGCGTTCTGGATGCGGCCCACTATGTACCTGCCTACTGGTACGGTAAGTCCAAAGCGGCTTCGCTCTTCGGCACAGGCCCCTGCTTTGGCTGGTCGAGCCAGGAAGTTCTGGGCTGGGTCCACGCAGGCGGCGGTCAGGAACTCTTTGACGAACTGATGGATACACTGCGTCTGAACGTTGTGTCGTTCTTCAACTCGCCGATGCCAGCACAGCCTCTGGGCTGGTTCCAGGAGCAGATCACTGATGCCTCCCAGATGGACGGTCTGAAGTACCGTACCGTTGGTCTGGCGGCTGACGTTCTGCTGGAAATGGGCATGTCGGTTGTTCAGCTGCCCGGCGGCGAAATCCAGCCGGCCATGAAATCCGGCCTTATCGATGCGGCGGAATTCAACAACCCGACATCCGACCGTGACTTTGGTATGCAGGACGTATCCAAGCACTACCACCTGGCGTCCTACCACCAGAGCCAGGAATTCTTTGAGGTCACGATCAACAAAGACAAGTTCAACGCTCTATCGCCCGATCATCAGGCGATTATCAAAAACGCTTCCATGGCGGAAAACTCCGGTTTCTACTGGGGCAATACCAAGCGTTATTCCGACGACCTGCTGAAACTGCAGGAATCGGACGGCGTGAATGTGTACCGTACGCCGGACAGCGTTATGGCTGCCCAGCTGGAAGCATGGGATGTGGTTACAGCGCGTATCGCAGAGGACGATCCGTTCTTTGCCAAGGTGATGGAGTCACAAAAGGCCTACGCCAAAGACGTGATGAACTACCTCAACCTGAACCAGCCTGATTACAAACTGGCCTACAACCACTACTTCGGTTAAGCCGTTCAGTTTTCAAAACAATTCCGGGTGCCTGACCTTTGGGCGCCCGGCTCGGAATACAGGGTGCCCGGCCCGGCGCCCGTCCACAAGTCGCAGGGGGAGCCGACCTGATGAAATTTGTTCACGCCATAGAAGGCCTCAGCCTCTGGGTCGGACGTGCCTTTGGATGGTGCATCCTGATCCTGACGCTGTCCGTGTCTTATGAGGTTTTCGTTCGCTACGTGCTGAATGCGCCGACGGTCTGGGCTTTTGACATGATGATCCAGATGTACGGCGCTCTCTTTTTGATGTGTGGTGCATATGCTCTTGCCCAGGACACCCACGTGCGCGCCGACGTTGTTTACCGGCTCTTTCCGGTGCGCGTTCAGGCGACCCTCGATTTCGTGCTCTACTTTCTCTTCTTTTTTCCGGGCATCACGGCGCTGGTCTGGTTCGGCTACGAGATTGCCTCCGACAGCTGGCGCTACAAAGAAGTCAGCTTCAACAGCCCGGCCAGTATCCAGATCTACTTCTTCAAGTCCCTTATCCCCGTCGCGGGCGGCCTGCTGATGATCCAGGGCCTCGCCGAGCTTGTGCGTTGCGTCCTCGCGATGCGCAGCGGCGAATGGCCTGAGCGCCTCGCTGATGTGAAAGAAACCGAAGATCTGCTCTCAGAATTGGATCTGAACGAGATCGCGGCAATCAAGCCGGCCAACAAATAAACTCGCTCACGCGCACGGAAAGACAAAAAGATGACAAATCCCGAAGTTGCCCTGTTGATGCTGGGCCTGTTTATTGTGCTGGTTCTGCTGGGTTTCCCGATTGCTTTCACCCTGCTCGCAATGGGCGTCGCCTTTGGCTACTACGCCTACCATCAGGGCGGCTCGATCGAGAGCTTCAGCGATATTTTCAACAACAATATCTTCTATCTGCTGAACCAGAACACCTATTCTGTGATGGAAAACCCGACGCTCGTGGCCATCCCCCTCTTTCTCTTTATGGGGTATGTGGTGGAACGCGCCAACATCGTGGACAAGCTGTTCTTCTCGCTCTACCAGGCTGCGCGCAATCTTCCCGGCTCGCTGGCCATCGCGGCCCTTCTGACCTGTGCAGTCTTCTCGACGGCTTCGGGTATCGTTGGTGCGGTTGTGACGCTGATGGGCCTTCTGGCCTTTCCTGCGATGGCCAACGCCAACTACAACAAAAGCTTTGCGTCGGGGGTTATCTGCGCTGGTGGTACGCTGGGCATTCTGATCCCGCCGTCGATTATGCTGATCGTTTACTCCGCGATTGCTGATCTGTCGCCCCTGCGGCTCTATGCGGCGGCGGTATTCCCCGGGCTGCTGCTGGCCGGCCTCTACATCGTCTATGTGATCGTGCGCGTCTGGTTTAATCCGGCCCTCGCCCCGAAACCGACCGATGAAGACGTGCCCCCCCCGCGTGAGATCTACATGAACCTGCTCATCAGCTTTGTGCCGCTGACCGTGCTCATTGCACTGGTGCTTGGCTCAATTCTGGGCGGTCTTGCAACCCCTGCCGAGGCCGCCGCAATGGGCGCGCTTGGCGGCATGATCCTGGCTGTGCTCTACCGCTCCATGAGCTGGACAAAACTGAAAGAGAGCGTCTTTCTGACCGCCAAAGCCACGGCCATGGTCTGCTGGCTCTTTGTCGGCTCCTGGACCTTTGCCTCGGTCTTCTCTTATCTGGGCGGGCACGACATTATCGCTGACTGGGTCGGCGGCATGGATCTGGAACCCTGGCAATTCCTGGTGCTGGCGCAGGTGATTATCTTTCTGCTGGGCTGGCCGCTCGAGTGGTCGGAAATCCTGATCATCTTCGTGCCGATCTTCCTGCCGCTGCTGGAAGTATTCGGGGTAAATCCGTACTTCTTTGCGATGCTGGTCGCGCTGAATCTGCAAACCTCCTTCCTGACCCCGCCCATGGCTATGTCAGCCTATTACCTCAAGGGAGTTCTGAAAAAACAGATCGAACTGATGGATATCTTCAGAGGCATCATGCCCTATCTGGGCATCGTCATCTTCACCATGGTCCTGATGTACCAGTTTCCTGGCATCGCACTGTGGTTCCCTGACTATCTCTTTGGTGAATACATTCCGTGAAGATAAAACCACATGATCTGAGTGCTCAGGAGGCGGCGGCCTACATCGCCTCCGGACAACTCAAATCGGTCCAGCTGGTACGCTCCTGTCTGGACCGGATTGCAGAAACCGATGGCCAGATCAAAGCATGGGCGCATCTGGATGAGGAGGCCGCTCTGGCACAGGCCGCCGAGTGTGACCGGATCCGCGAGCGCGGACTGGCAACCGGCCCCCTGCATGGTCTGCCTGTTGGTCTGAAAGACATCATCGATACCGCAGATATGCCAACCCGGCGCGGTACCGCGATCTTTGCCGACCGGCAGCCTGACAGCGATGCCCGCACTGTAGAAATGCTGCGCGAAGCCGGTGCGGTGATCATGGGCAAAACGGTCACGACCGAACTTGCCTTTGTGCACGCGAACGAAACACGCAATCCCCATGACCTCAAACACTCACCGGGTGGTTCCTCCAGTGGCTCTGCAGCCGCAGTGGCAGCCAATCATGTGCCCCTGGCGATCGGCACTCAGACCAATGGGTCGGTTATCAGGCCGGCCTCTTTCTGCGGCACGTTCGGGTTCAAACCGACGCGCGGGATGATCCCGCGAACTGGTGTGCTGCAGACATCCGTCTCTCTCGATCAGCTGGGCACATTCGGGCGTACGCTGGGCGACGTTGCTCTGTTGGCGGATGCGATCAGCGGCTACGACCAGCGTGACCCGGTCAGTTTTCCCCGTGCACGGCCCGACATGACGGCCGGCGCAGCCGCAGAGGCTCTGATGGAGCCGAATTTCGTCTGGTTTGACCTGCCCTTTAACGACAGACTGTCCGAAGCTGCGGCCGAAGGGCTGGAAGGCGTGATGGAGATCATCGGTGACGGGCGCGTCGAGAGGATGGAACCCGCCAACCAGATGGGCGAGCTGGTGGCTGTCCAGGCGCGTATTCACGAATACGAAATCTGCCAGCATCTGAAAGAAACCTTCGACGCCCACTGGGAAGATCTGAGCGACACGCTGAAACCTGTGCTGGAACGCGGACGTCAGATCGGGCAGGCAGAATACGAAGACGCCCTGGCGGTCAAAAGCTCTGCAGAGAGCTTTTTCGCCGATTTCTTTACCGAGTTTGACGCCATCATCGCACCCGCTGCCGCAGGCGAGGCGCCAGAGTTCGGCAACGGGACCGGAGATCCGATCTTTTGCACGCTCTGGACCCTCGCCGGATTGCCCACCGTCACACTGCCGCTGCTGGTCGGTGACAACGGGCTGCCCGTCGGCGTGCAGATTGTCGGGGCGGCGGAAAAAGACGACAGGCTGCTGCGCACTGCGCACTGGCTGCAAAAACACATCGCGGCGCGAGCCGCCTGATCAAAAGGACGTAAATGATGTCTTACGGTATCAAACTGATCATGGGCCTGATTGGCACCGCCCTGCTGTGCATATTTGTCGGTGGGCTGGCACAGAGTATTTCCAGTGGCTTTGCCGGGTTCTGGGGCGGCTTTCCGTTTATGGTCATCGCGATCATCGTTTGCGGCATGGCCGTCTATGACTATTTCGACGAATGCATCCGCAAGAAAAAATAACCCATGGCTGACAAACCCCGCCTCTGGATCACCCGGAAACTGTCGGATGCAACGCTGGAACGCGCCGCGCGTGACTATGACACCGTTGTCAATCTCGCCGACACGGCGGGCAGTGCCGACGAGCTTATCCGCGCATCTTCAGAGTTTGACGCGATTATCCCCTGTCACTCAGAGCATTTCAGCGCCGAAGTTGCAGCACGTCTTGATACCCGCCTGAAAATCATCGCCAACCATTCTGTCGGCGTGGATCATTGCGATCTTCCGGCCCTCAAGGCCCGGGGCATTGCCGTGACGAACACGCCGGACGTGCTGTCCGATGCCACGGCCGAGCTGGCGATGCTCCTGATGCTGGGAGCCGCGCGCCACGCGGTAGCCGGAGACCGGATTGTACGGACCGGCGCATGGGATTTCTGGTCGCCTTCCTTCATGGTAGGCAAACAGCTGACCGGGGCACGGCTTGGCATCATCGGAATGGGCCGTGTGGGGCGGGCCTTTGCAGCAAAAGCCCGTGGGTTCGATATGGAAATCCACTACTACAACCGTTCTGAGCTGACGCCGGAAATGGCACAAGGTGCAACCTATCACGACAGCGTCGACAGCCTGCTGGGCGTCGCTGACTTTTTGTCCCTGCACTGCCCCGCGACGCCCGAAACGACCGGTCTGATGAACGCAGAGCGGTTTGGGCTGCTGCCTCAGGGTGCCGTCATTGTAAACTCTGCCCGTGGCGCGCTGGTGGACGAAGAAGCGCTGATGGCCGCGCTTGACGCGGGCCAGGTCGCGGCTGCCGGTCTTGATTGTTTTCAGACGGAACCCGGCGGCAACCCGGCCTTTGCAGCATATGACAATATATTCATGTTGCCCCACATTGGCAGCGCGACGGCGCGCACCCGTGATGCCATGGGGTTTCGTGCGCTGGACAACCTCGATGCCTTTTTCGCAGGGAAAACACCCGGCGATCTGCTTTGACGCCCAGGCATTCCTGAACGAATAACGGCGCCCTCTAAGGCGCCGTTTTCCTTTGACCTTTGAGCCGGAAGTTTCAGTCGAGGCGCACGGCCCCACCTGTTCCCTGTTCCTCAGCAGAGAACCCCATCTCATCAAGGGCAACATCCGCCCCGACAGCGATGGCCGCCATGGCAACCAGTGCAAGCAACAGAGCCTTCATGACGCACCTCCGGAACTGTTCTGGCGGGCCTCCACGTCATCAACCCACAGGCTGTGGTGTTCGCGCGCCCACTGCAGTTCGACCTCGCCCGAGCCCATAGCGTCATAGGCACCCTCCATGCCGACAGACCCAATGTAGATATGCGCGAGGATGATCCCCATAAGCACAAAGCTGACGATGGCGTGCCAGAGCTGGGCAAACTGCATTTCTTCATGCGGTGCCAGATCGGTGCGCAGCTCGCCAAAGCCCAGCATCTGCGGCAGCCCAAGCGCGTTCAGCTTTTCAAAGGTGGCCGCAAACATTGGCAGCTCGAACGGAAAGAGCAGTGACAGCCCGGACGCTGCAATAGACCCGCCCAGAATGATCACCGACCAGAAGATGATCTTCTGACCCGCGTTGAACTTTTTGGCAGGTGGGTGCCCGCCGCCCAGAATACCGCCGCCTTTGAGCAGCCAGTTGATATCCGTCCGGTCAGGCAGATTATGCACGACCCAGAGAACAAAAACGAAAACCAGCGCCAGCATAAAGGCCCATGAGACATTATTGTGGATCCACTTGGAACCGATCGCGAGAACTGAAAAAGCTTCATGTCCAAAAAGCGGTATCATCACCTTACGCCCGGCAAGCGTGATCAGACCTGTCAGCGCCAGAAGGATGAATGAGCTTGCCAACAGCCAGTGTGAAAAACGCTCAAATGCCTTAAAGCGGGTGATGGTCTTTCCGGTCTTTTCTCCGTCAATGCGAATGCGCCCGCGCAGCAGGAAAAATACGGCCAGAAGCACCAGCATAACACCCAGAAAACCCGTGCCCCAGGTCAGCAGAGGCCCCTGTCTGAACTGCAGCCAGCGCATTCCGCCGTCCTGGATCAGGACAGCCGCAGCGGGCCCACGGACCTGGGTTGTGATATCAGCTGCGTCAAAGCGCAGCGCCCGCCAGAGGTCCGGATCAGAAGCGCCGCCACGTGTTCCCAGCAAGGCCGATGGGTCAGCACCTGCGGCATTGCCGGTATTGTCGCTGCGAAAGCTGTTGTCGACATTCAGGCCCTGCTGCCGGGCCATAATATCCTCGAGCGTCTGCGCGCCACCGGTTTTTGTGCGATCCGGTGGCGGAGCAGCCTCCTGGGCAACCGCGCTGAAACTAAGGATGAAGGAGAAGAAAAGGGCGACGAAGATACGAAGCATGCGTATATCCCGTTTATGCAATAACGGGGCGACGCGCCGGCGCCGCCCCTGATCAGGTACTACCTATACTAGTACGATGGCTGAATAAGTCAGCCGCCTTTCTGGTCGTAGGCTGTGCCCCATCCCCAGGCGCCGGATCCGAAACCGCGTGCAACGACGCGCTCGCGGTAGATGCTGGAGACCACATCGCCATCACCGGCCAGCAGTGCCTTGGTTGCGCACATTTCCGCGCAGATCGGCAGTTTGCCCTCGGCAATACGGTTGCGACCATATTTGGCGAATTCGGCTGTGGAGTTGTTCTCCTCGGGACCACCGGCACAGAAGGTACATTTGTCCATCTTGCCCCGGCTGCCGAAGTTGCCCGCCTGCGGGAACTGCGGTGCACCGAAGGGGCATGCATAAAAGCAGTACCCGCAGCCAATGCAGAGGTCTTTGGAGTGCAGAACCACACCCTCTTCGTTCTGGTAGAAGCAGTCTACCGGGCACACCGCCATACAGGGTGCGTCCGAGCAGTGCATGCATGCTACAGAGATCGACCGTTCACCCGGTTTGCCGTCATTGATGGTGACGACCTTCCGGCGGTTGATACCCCATGGCACCTCGTGCTCGTTTTTACAGGCTGTGACACAGGCGTTGCATTCAATGCAGCGTTCAGCGTCGACGAGAAATTTTGCTCTTGCGGCCATTTTTCATGTCCTCCCTTATGCTGCCCAGATTTTGCAGAGAGTGGCTTTGGTCTCCTGCATCTGGGTTACGCTGTCATAGCCATAGGTCTGTGCAAGGTTGGTTGATTCACCCAGCACATAAGGATCGGCTCCTTCGGGATACTTGCCCCTTAGGTCCTCACCTTCCCAGTGTCCGCCAAAGTGGAACGGCATAAAGGCAACGCCCGATGCGACCCGTTCGGTGACCATGGCCATAACCTTGACCTTGCCGCCTTCGGGGCCCTCGACCCAGACCTGTTCGCCGTCACGGATGCCCAGGTTGTTGGCATCGCGCGGGTTCACCTCGACAAACATGTCCTGCTGCAGTTCAGCCAGCCAGGGATTGGAGCGCGTCTCATCCCCGCCACCTTCGTACTCAACCAGACGACCGGATGTCAGGATCATCGGATAGTCAGACGAGAAGTCATTGTCCTGGATCGACTTGTACATCGTCGGCAGGCGCCAGAACTTCTTGTCCTCGTAAGTCGGATAATCTGCCACAAGGTCGCGGCGGTTGGTGTAAAGCGGCTCGCGGTGTTTTGGCACCGGATCCGGGAAGGTCCAGACAACCGCGCGGGCCTTGGCGTTCCCGAAGGGCGCACAACCGTGCTTGATCGCGACCCGCTGAATACCGCCCGAAAGGTCGGTTTTCCAGTTGGTCTTGGGTCCGGCCACCGCGTCAATCGCTGCGCGTTCGTCCGCGGTCAGATCGCCGTCCCAGCCCAGGTCCATGAGCATCTGCATCGTGAACTCAGGATAGCCATCCTGGATTTCTGCGCCAGGGTTGGAGACCCCTTCGGCCAGCAGATTGTCACCATCCCGCTCGACGCCAAAGCGTGCGCGGAACGCAAGACCGCCCTCAGCCACCGGCAGAGACATGTCATAAAGGTTGGGCGTTCCGGGGTGGTTCATTTCCGCAGTGCCCCAGCTCGGCCATGGCAGACCGTAATAGTCACCGTCAGCCGGTCCGCCAATGGCCCGCAGCGATGTACGGTCAAAGGTGTGCTGGTTTGCCATGTGCATTTTCAGGCGCTCAGGCGACTGCCCGGTGTACCCGATGGTCCACATGCCACGGTTAAACTCGCGGGTGATATCCTCAACGTTTGGCTCTTCACCATCCATCGCGATGTTGCGGAAGATCTTGTCGTGGAACCCGAACTTTTTAGAGAACATCGACAGGATCGTGTGATCCGGCAGCGATTCAAACAGCGGGTCCACAACCTTGTCCCGCCACTGCAGCGACCGGTTGGATGCTGTAACAGATCCGCGTGTCTCGAACTGTGTACAGGCCGGCAGCAGGTAAACGCCGTCCGAGCGGTCCTGCATCACTGCCGTGACCGTCGGGTATGGATCAACCACGACAAGCATGTCGAGTTTCTCCATCGCCGTTTTCATTTCTTTCATCCGGGTCTGCGAGTTGGGCGCGTGACCCCAGAAGACCATGGCCCTTGTATTGTCGGGCTGATCCATGTTCTCGGCATCTTCGAGAACACCGTCGATCCAGCGCGATACCGGAATACCAGTCTGGTTCATCATCTTCTTGTCGCCAAATTCGGCATCCGAGAATCGGCCTTTGAGCCAGTCCAGATCTTCTTCCCAGACCCGCGCCCAGTGGGCCCAGGATCCGTCGGACAGACCGTAATAGCCCGGCAGCGTGTTCGCCAGAACGCCAAGGTCGGTTGCACCCTGAACGTTGTCGTGGCCGCGGAAGATATTTGTACCACCACCGGCAGTGCCCATGTTGCCAAGCGCCAGTTGCAGGATGCAGTACGCGCGGGTGTTGTTGTTACCGTTGGTGTGCTGGGTGCCGCCCATGCACCAGATCACCGTGCCGGGGCGGTTATTGGCCAGTGTCCGCGCGACGCGCTTGAGCTGGCTGCCCGGTGTGCCGGTAACCCGTTCAACTTCTTCAGGGTTCCACCTGGCGACCTCTTCCTTGATCTGGTCCATGCCCCAGACGCGTGTCCGGATGAACTCCTGATCTTCCCAGCCGTTCTCAAAGATGTGGTAGAGAATGCCCCAGATCAGGGCCACGTCCGAACCGGGACGGAAGCGTACATATTCATCTGCATGTGCGGCCGTGCGCGTAAAGCGCGGGTCGCAGACGATGAACGGCGCATTGTTCTGCTCTTTGGCTTTCAGCATGTGCAGCAGCGAGACGGGGTGCGCCTCTGCCGGGTTGCCACCAATCAGGAAGATCGCCTTGGAGTTATGGATATCATTGTAGCTGTTGGTCATGGCGCCGTAGCCCCATGTGTTCGCCACTCCGGCCACAGTCGTCGAGTGACAGATCCGCGCCTGGTGATCCACGTTGTTCGTGCCCCAGTAAGCGGCGAACTTGCGGAAGAGATAGGCCTGCTCGTTATTGGACTTGGCAGAGCCCAGCCAATAGACAGAATCCGGTCCGCTTTCCTCGCGGATTTTCATCATGCCGTCGCCGATCTCGTCGACCGCCTGCTCCCACGAGATACGGACCCATTCGCCGTTCTCTTTTTTCATCGGGTACTTCAGACGACGCTCCCCGTGGGCATGCTCCCGTACCGCTGCACCTTTGGCGCAGTGAGCACCAAGGTTGAACGGGCTGTCCCACCCGGGCTCTTGTCCTGTCCAGACGCCGTTTGCGACCTCTGCAACGACGGTACAGCCAACCGAGCAGTGTGTGCAGACTGATTTGATGGTTTCAACTGCACCGCTCACGGCTGTCTGTGCAGACGCCTGCGTTACTGTTCCGCCAGTTGCGGCCACGGCGGCGAGGCCCCCGATGGCGAGACCGGATCCGCGCAGAAATGCACGGCGGTCTACGGATGTGGATGCCGCTTCAGCGAGAATATTTGTCCGTCCCGCACGCTGGCTGACCGAGTTGGTCTTTTTCCTAAGCATATTTTCCTCCCTTGCTGCCCCTTACAGGTGGCTGGGTTATTGATGTCTCAGCAGTCCGGCGGGGTCACTTTGTGATCTTTGCCGGGCCGCCACCTGTTCAGAAGCGTGTGCTTTCCAGATACGCACGGGTGTGTGCAGTATCCTGCATTTTGTCCGAGGACAGATCGACCGGAGCAGCCTCTGCAGCAGAGCCTCCCGCTGCGACCGCTGCGACGGCAGCCGGTGCGGCCGTCCCCGCCAGTTTCAGAAAATCACGGCGGCTTGCGGCGCCCTCAGTTTTCTTTGTCATGTCTTTCCTCCTCATAGTCTTTGTTGGGCGGCGTCCCGCCCGGTCTGCGCAGATCAGTCTGCTGTCATACGAAATGCTTCGCGTTCGATTGCCATAAACTCCCGGCCAACCGCGCCAACGGACGCATAGAAAACCGACGACTTTGCGGCTTCCAGATCCGTATAGAAATGCGTGGCCCAAGGGGCGATATGGTTGTTAAAAAAGGTGCGCTGCTGGTCGAGTGTAGCCGCATTGCCAAACCGGCCCACAATCATGCCTGCCATCATCTCCATCAGCGACGCGATGCTGTCTTCCGGCTCGAACACATTGTCCGAACGCGTCATCTGGTGCGCCAGCATGTCCTGACGCAGCCTGGCCAGCGGCTTTTCGTTCAGAAACCCGGTGAGATAGTAGCTGGCATAGGGCAACAGCTCGCCCCGGCCAAGCCCGATGAACAATGCGTTGAATTCGCGCTCAACCGCCTTTGGTTTGCTGGCTCTCGCAACGCGCGCCAGACCGGAAACGGCCTCTCCCAGCCCGCTGCTGTCACCGCTCAGGCCCGCTGTCTGATCCAGCGTTCCCTGATCAGCAGGCCGCGCCAGCAGCAATCCCAGAAAATTGTAGAGATCAGCGCGCAGCCGGTCTTCTGCGGTCACTTCGGGGGTTTGCACCTGCGCGGTCATACAGTTGCCTCCTCAAACCGGAAGGCCATACGCCGGCGCGGGGCCGCATCTTCTGACGTGGGCGGGCTGTTTTCGATGGCCGGCTGCTCCGGGACAGCTTCCTGCGGCGCAGCATCTGCAACGGTTTCTGCTTCTGCTGCCTCATCCGCCGGCGAAAGCTGATCATCCGCTTCTGGCTGCGGCAGATCCTCTTCATTGATGGCTGCCAGTGCTTCGCGTTCCTGACGCTCCATCTCCTCGACGTGAGCCAGCATACCCTTGCCAACCTGATAGGCGGTCTTGATCACCTGGCCCGTCATGCCGATCGTGTAGTCGTCGTCATATTCATTCAGCCCGTCCACGTTGGCGAGAACCGGATTGCTGCGCCAAAGTTTTCTCAGGGCGATCTTGCGGAAACGTTCCGGCACCTCCTGCGCCATGAAAACCGAAAAGTCATCGCCTTCTTTCAGCGTTGCCGGGTCTGGCAGGTTCAGACTGGCCAGAAGCTCAGTATCGTCCCGCCCGGCATATTCGGCCTCGCGCGATTGCGCGGCAGCATTTTCTGCTGATTTCTCTTCGGCCTGCGCCTCTGCGGCAACAGCGGCCTTGCGCCTTTCCCAGAATGAGACGGTTGCGTTCATTCTGACACCGCCTTCAGGCGGACTGGTGCGCGATAGACATCACTGGTCTGAGAAATCCGCGCGTCCCCGATGCCATTCACCGGTTTACCTGCGCCCGCTTTATCACGGCGCCGTTTCACAAAGGGCTCTTCGACGTGATGTGCGTCCACAAAGCCGCGCACCCAGGCCAGAACTGCCGGGGGCATCGGCACCTTCTCGACAATCTCTTCACCGGAATCGGCGTAGTCCTGCGCCTCGTAGGGAGATGCGGTGATCTGCACCACTTCCAAAGGCGTATCCGTCTCTGCCGCGAGTGGCGTCCGGAGCACAACATAAAGAGATGGATGCGCGGTGCCGAGCTCATGCGTATAGGCTTCTGTGTCGGAAACATAGAGCCACACATCGCAGGTCTGCGCATGGTACTCGGACACATCGCCTTCAGAGCGAAGCAGTTTCCAGTCGGCAGGTGCGGCACCAGGCAGGACATCGGTTGCTTTCCATACCCACGCAGCCCAACGCGTCACGCCCGGCGTGCGGCGCATGACAACTCCCATCGGCATTGACTGCGAATTTGGATAGGCTACACCCAATTTCGTTCCCTGTATTCTGTGTGTCCCTCACCCTAGCAAATCGTACGCGTTATCCCAGAAAAAATTGCATGCATCTGCACACATTCACGCGCCCTGATGAACTATGCACCCGGCTCACTGCGTCAGAGCCATGATTCAAAGGCGGAAACGGCAAATGCGCTGCGCCCTTTCCGGGTGGAAATATAATGCACACAATCAAAGCTATCCATGTTTTGCGTCTTTTGGTGCTCGAATCCTGTTTACCTCCGGCTCCAGACCTGAATAGCTGTGCAGCGTCGCGCCACCGGGAGGAGGATTTCCCTGCGGACCGGCAAAACAGGGAGAGGACATGAGCACCAAACTGATCCTGTGTGACTGCCTGGGCAGCCAGTCGCCCGACGCAGATGTGATTTCGCGCGTGACCGGGCTGGAATGTGCGGGCACGCTTTCTGACGCCTGTGGCAAACAGATCGATCACACCGCGCGGCTGATGCAGGACGGCGATGTGATGATCGCCTGCCAGCAGATGGCGCGGCTTTTCAGTGATCTGGCCGATGAGGTAAATGTCCCGACACCCGCTTTTGTTGATCTGCGCGACCGCGCAGGGTGGAGTGAAGAAGCAACAGCCGCACAGCCGAAAACCGCCGCTCTGGTTGCCGAAGCGCTGTTGCCGCGACCGGCTGAGAAGACGCTGGATATCTCCTCCGAGGGTCTGTGCCTGATAACCGGACCGGCAGAGGCGGCTCTGGCCGCTGCCGCCGAACTCAGCGCGACATTGCCCGTAACTGTCCTTACAGACACGCCTGGAACGGTTGATCCGGCTGCATCTTTTGATGTTGTGGCTGGAAGTATCGGACGCGCCACCGGATCGCTGGGCCGGTTCAGCCTGCGGATCGATGCCTTCCGGCAACCTGTGCACGGCGGGCGTGGCGATACTGTCTGGACGGAGCCGCGTGACGGTGCCATGACCGAATGCGATATTCTGCTTGATCTGTCAGGAGACGCGCCGCGCTTCAGCGCACATGAAAAGCGGGACGGATACCTGCGGGCGGACCCGCGCAACCCTGCCGATGTGTCGCGCGCGCTGCTGGAAGCGGCGCAGCTGACCGGCACCTTTGAAAAGCCTCTCTATGTGCGGCTTGAAGCTTCGCTCTGCGCCCATTCGCGGGCAGAAAAACCGGCCTGCTCCAAATGCCTGAATGTATGCCCGACAGGTGCAATCACATCGGCAGGAGAGCATGTGGCGATTGATCCGCTGATCTGCGCGGGCTGTGGCGCGTGCTCTGCTCTTTGCCCTTCGGGTGCGATCACATATGACGCCCCGCCGGTTGCGACCGTTTTCTCACGGCTGAATACACTCGCCTCAACTTTTCGCAAAGCCGGTGGAACAGATCCGCGTTTGCTGGTGCATGACGCGCACGGCGGCGAAATGATTTCTCTGGCGGCGCGCTGGGGTCGCGGGTTGCCCGCGGATGTTATCCCGCTTGAGGTCAATGCCCTTGCTGGTTTTGGACACGCGGAAATGCTTGCGGCGCTGGCCTGCGGCTTTACATCTGTCAGCATCCTGCCTGCGCCGAAAACCGAACGGGCCGTTGTGCAATCCGAAATGGACCTGGCAAACGCTGTCTCAGGCGGGCACCGGGTCCGTCTGCTGGACCTGAATGACCCTGACGCGCTGAGCGACGCCCTTTATAATGCTGAGCGACCTGCTTTGTCCCACGATCCGGTATTGCCTATGGGCACACGCCGCCAGGTCACGCGACTGGCTGCCAAAACGCTTCAACCCGACGCCGAACTGCTCGCTTTGCCGGCAGAGGCACCCTACGGTGCTGTACTGGTCGACACAGATGCCTGCACATTGTGCCTGGCCTGTGTATCGCTGTGCCCGTCGGGCGCGCTCGGCGACAACGCTGACCTGCCTCAGCTGAGGTTTCAGGAGGACGCCTGTCTGCAATGCGGGCTGTGCAGCAATGTGTGCCCGGAAAAAGCGATAACGCTGGAGCCGCGCCTGAACCTGACGGATGAGGCCTTTAGCCAAAAGGTCCTGCACGAAGAGGAACCCTTTGCCTGCGTTGAGTGCGGAACGCTCTTTGGCACGAAATCTACCGTTGAGCGGATTATGGAAAAGCTGGCAGGCAACCATCACATGTTTGCCACAACAGACGCGGCGCGCATGATCCAGATGTGTGATAACTGCCGCATCCAGGCGCAGTTCCACTCTGAAAACAACCCGTTCTCAGGCGGCGAAAAACCAAAGGTGCGCACGACCGACGACTATCTGAGCAAACGCAGGGATCACTGAAGTTGCAGCGGAGCGCCCAGATCGGCCGGGCTCACGCCCGACATATAGGCGAGGATCGCCTCCAGATCGTCGACCGTCAGTTCGACCGGCACGATCGGCGGCGGCAGGGACGGGTCAAAGGGATCGGTCACGCCGTCAATCTGCGTAAAGCTGGGGTGGGGATTGAGCAGGTGGAAATTTGCAAACCGCCGGTCCCAGTCACTGAAGCCGCGCAGAACGCGGAACGAGGGTGTGGACCCCATGCCGTTCATCCTGTTGCTTTCGTTGATCACATGGCATCTGCCACACAGCGAGAGCGAGAGCTTTTCGCCCCTGACACTGTCGCCGTCAAAAGAAACCTCAATCTCGACTTTTGCCGCCGTCAGCTCGGCCGAATAGGTCGTACCATCTTGTGCCGTGAAACTCTCGATGGTGCGCTTGCCCACATCAGAACGCAGCCAGTCCAGAAAACGAACAGCGCGCGGATCACCGTTGTGCTCCAGCCCCCAGCGTTGCGCGGGCCCCTGGAATACGGCTGTTCCGCCGGACGTGAGTTGCATCTCGGACGCCTCGCCCGGCCCGACGCGGGTGATCCGCACAGATGTCTTGAGCGAAAAGCGCGGGACGAGATACTGCGCCAGACCGGAAACCTCCAAAGCCTCTGGTACGGAAAGCCGCAACTCTTCAGCTGTCAGCGCACCGGGCAGCAGACCCACAGTGCAGACAACCGCCCCGATCCATCTCCGCATGCCGCGCCTCCTGTGCTGCCCCTATTGCACACAGCCTAGGCGGGCGTTTTATCCACCGTCAAGTTTTCATCCTGATCTCGAAAAGGACCACACCATGTCAGAAGACTTCAACATGTCGATGCGCAAATTCCTCAAACAGGTCGGTGTGACCTCGCAGCAGGCGATCGAGGAAGCGATGCGCAACGCCGGTGACACCACCGGAAAAACCTATGAAGCCCGCGTCGTTCTTACCATCGACGGGCTGGATATTGAACACGTTGTAACAGGCCAGATCACGGGTGGGCAGGGATAAATGAGTGTCACCCGTGAGGCGGTGCTGGCCGCACTGAAAGAAATTGAAGATCCGGTCAGCGGCTCTGATCTGATGTCTGCAGGCCTGGTCAAAGCGCTGACGGTGGGCGACGATGGAGCGGTGCGTTTTGTGGTGGAAGTGCCGCCGTCACAGGCCGAAACATATACCAAAGTGCGGGACACCGCCGAGGCCGCACTCAGGGGCCTGGGTGCAGAAAACGTTTCGGTTGTGCTGACAGCGCACAGCAGCCCGGCAGCCCCGCCCGATCTGAAACCGCAACGCAGCGCTGAACCCTCCGGCCCGCAGAAAGTACCCGGCGTCGACAGGATCATCGCGATTGCCTCCGGCAAAGGTGGCGTGGGTAAATCCACGGTATCGTCGAACATTGCCTGTGCGCTGGCCGCAGAAGGCCGCCGCGTCGGCCTGCTGGACGCTGATGTCTACGGGCCGTCGCAGCCGCGTATGCTGGGCGTATCGGGCCGTCCTGCCTCGCCCGACGGTAAGACAATTCTGCCGATGCGCAATTTTGGTGTAACCATGATGTCCATCGGCCTGATGACCAACGATGATCAGGCAACGGTCTGGCGCGGTCCGATGCTGATGGGTGCGCTGCAGCAGATGATGAACCAGGTGCAATGGGGCGCGCTGGACGTGCTGATTGTGGATCTGCCGCCGGGAACAGGCGATGTGCAGATGACCCTCGCACAGAAATTTCATGTGGATGGTGCTGTTGTTGTCTCCACACCTCAGGACGTGGCGCTTCTGGATGCGCGCAAGGGCATTGACATGTTCAACCAGCTGGGCACGCCCATTCTGGGTATGATCGAGAATATGTCGACGCATATCTGCTCCAGCTGCGGGCACGAAGAGCACGTGTTCGGACATGGTGGCGTGGCCGCCGAAGCCGAGAAAATAGGTGTACCTCTGCTGGCCGAAATACCGCTGCATCTGGACATCCGGATCGCAGCCGACGGAGGCGCGCCCATCGTCGTCTCAAAACCTGACAGCCCGCAAGCGACAGCTTTCCGGGATGTGGCAAAGCGGCTGATCGCTGACGGCAAGGCATGAGCAGTCCTCAGTTTCCACCGCTTTTTACCGGCATGGCCACCGCCGGGGCCGATCCGCTGGCTGCTGCCTGTGCAGAGGCCGGGCGGGGCTGTGATGCCGGTCTTGTCACGTGGGATATCCGACCCGAACGCCTGCGGGCCGCTGTTGTTTTTGCACCGGAGGTTTCGCTGGCAGAGGCGATGGTGATGTTGCCCATCTGCGGCGTGGGGTTTCAGAATGCGCTTGGGGCGCTGGCACCACCCGAGGTCAGTGTGCATCTGGACTGGTCGGGAACGATCAGAGTAAACGGCGCGCGCTGCGGCGCACTGACACCCGTTGCATCCTCAAAAGATGCGTCCGAAGTGCCCGACTGGCTGGTTATCGGGCTGGATCTGACATTTTCGGACGGCACCGAGGAAACGGGGCTGACCCCGGATGTAACATCGCTCAGCGCCGAAGGCTGCGCGGAAACAGACCCTCGCGATCTGCTGGAGGCATGGGTGCGGCATACGCTGGTCTGGATCAACCGCTGGATGGATGAGGGGCTGCGCCCGGTGCACCGGGAATGGGAAGGGATTGTGCATGGCCTGAACGAAGACACCCGACGGGGCGGCCATACCGGCACCTTTCTGGGTGTCGATGAAGGCTTTGGAATGCTGTTGCAGAACGAGGGCCGGACGAGCATCATACCGATGACAGATACCCTGCAGGACATCCCATGAAACTTGCCCGTGCCATTCACTTTGACGACAGCGACACCCGGGTCTTTCACAGCCCTGCCAGAACCGGCGAGTGGTGTATCTCTGGCGGGTTTGAGTTTTCAAACTGGTCCGAAGGCGATCTGGTCGGAAAGGCAAAACAGGCTTTCACCAATGGGTGGATGGGTGTGGAAACCTTTGGTCGCACCAGTTTTGTCGCCGTCACCCAGATCGAGCAAAACGAAATCGACGCACTGGCACTGGCACTGGCTCAGCACTTCGTCGACATCTATGGCGCACCATCGCCCGAAGCGGCCCTGCCTGTCGCCGTTGAGGAACTGAACCAGATGATCAGCCTGTGTGATGACCACGCGGCCAACACGCTGCTGACGGTCACACGGGAACTGACCGATGCCGGCGTGCGCGAAACCTACAGCATGATAGAACCACAGGATGCAGGCATTGAGCAGTTTGCCGTGCACGGGTCACTGGATGACGAGCCGCATCAGCACTGACCGCTATTTCGGAACCGCGTTAAAAGTGAACAACGCCTCGCCGGCGATCGTATAGCCGTTGATCAGCTCAACGGCCCGTTCGCCCGTCAGCCATGTTTCCAGCTGCGCCACCAGATCGTTTTGCACATGCGGATGTTTCTGTGGGTTTACAGGCAGATAGGCGTATTGGTTAAAAAGTGCGGGATCGCCGGAGTAAAGCAGCACCAGGTCCCCCTTGTTCCCAAAATTCAGCCAGCTCGCGCGGTCCGCCAGGATATAGGCATTCAGGCCCGATGCGGTGTTGAGACTGGCGCCCATGCCCGCACCGACCTCGCGGTACCAGCCCGTAAAACTGCCTGCGTCCAGCCCGGCCGCACGCCAGAGCGACAGCTCTTTCTTGTGTGTGCCACTGTCGTCACCACGGCTGACGAAAGCAGGCTTTTCCTCACCGATTTTCTGAAGGGCATCCGCAGCTGACGTGGCGATGCCAACGGCTGCCGGATCGTCAATCGGCCCGACAAAGACAAAATCGTTGTACATGATCTCGCGCCTGTGCGTGCCATAGCCGCCCGCGACAAAGGCTTCCTCCGCAGCACGGGAATGGACAAGAATGGCGTCTACATCGCCCGCCTCGCCCAGTCGCAGGGCCTGACCGGTTCCGACCACAAGCAATTGCACATCGATCCCTGTGTCTTCCCTGATTGCCGGCAAAAGAACATCCGACAGGCCGGAATTCTCAAAGGATGTCGTGACAGCCAGTTTAACTTCTTCGGCAAACACAGTGCCCGAAATCACAGATGCCGTCAGAACGGCAAGCAACCTGACAATCATGCCACGATATCCCCTCTCAGAAAGGCCCCGAGTTCTGCGCTCTCCGGGGCGTCGAAAAACTGTGGTGCAGGGCCGGATGCCCCGATCTTTCCATGCAGCATGAACACCGCATCACTGGCAAGACGCCGCGCCTGACCCAGATCATGGGTTGTCATCACAATCCGTGTGCCGGCGGCAAGGGCATCGCTGAGCAATGCCTCAATGGCCCGGGTCGAAGCACCGTCGAGATTGGCGCAGGGTTCATCCAGAAAAAGCACCTGAGGGCGTCTGATCAATGCGCGCGCCAGCGCTAGGCGTTGTTTTTCCCCACCGGACAAACGGGTGGCCTGCAGTTTCATCCTGTCCTGCAGATCAATGCGCTCAAGCCAGTCGGACACAGCCGCTTCTGTCTCAGCGCGTGGTGTTTTCACCAGGTGCAACGGATAGCGCAGGTTGTCGCCGACCGAGCGCCTGAGCATGATAGGCGTCTGGAACACATAAGCCTGGTGGTGCTGTGCGTGCTCGTCCGGCACGGCCCAGCGGACACGGCCCTCGCTGATCCGCTCAACCCCGTGCATGACCCGCAGCAGAGTGGTTTTACCGCTGCCATTCGGTCCGATGATGATGGTGAGACCCTCTGGCGCCAACGCATAGTCGACAGGCCCGATCAGCCGTTTTCCACGACGCCGCACAGAGGTGTTTTCCAACACAAGAGGCAAAATCGAAGTCACCATCGCCCCTCCCGCTCTGTTCTGGACAGCCAGTGGATCGCGATGTTGACGCCGATGGCCAGTGCAATCAGCACAAAACCAAGCGCAAGCGCGAGAGCGAAATCCCCCCTGCCCGTCTCGAGCGCGATGGCCGTTGTCAGCACCCGTGTTGCGTTGTCGATATTGCCCCCGACGATCATGATTGCACCGACCTCGCCGATGGCCCTGCCAAAACCCGCCAGAGAGGCCGTCAGCAGATTGCGCCGCCCGTCAAGAATGAGTGTCGTGATCCGCTGCCGTCCGGACGTGTTCAGCGAGATCAGGAGATCATGATACTCGGCCCAAAGCTCCCGCATCGCCTGGTGGGTAATCGATGCGATCAGCGGGGTGATGATGATGACCTGGGCAATGATCATGGCCGTGGGCGTAAAGAGCAGCCCCAGCACCCCGAAAGGGCCCGAACGCGACAGCAGAATGTAGACGATCAACCCGACCACGACCGGCGGCAGACCCATCAGGGCATTCAGCAGCGAAATCGTCAGGCGACGATAGCGAAACCGCCGGATCGCGAGCAGCGTTCCCAGAGGCAGGGCAATAGCTGAAGCGATGACCAGCGCTGTGAGGCTGACCTGGAGCGAGCGCAGGCTGATCTCGATCAGGTCTGCATCCAGCGTCATCACCAGCCAGAATGCAGCTGCCAGACCTTCGTAGATATCGTTCATGTGCAGGTCAGCCCGGGCACCAGAAATTGCAAAAAGCGTCCCGGATGAGTAGGCCAATCAGGCAGCCTGTGCAACGCTCGCACCAGTGGTTTTTCCCGGCGTTCCGAATTCAGTGCCCGTCTTTATCTTTGCCTGCAGGCAGCTTGTCCCAGATTTTCTGCAACAGGCTGAGCAGCGCAAAAACACCCACAGCCCAGATCAGCAGCTCATAGGGCGCCGCATCCGTCCCACTCAGCCAGCGCGCCAGCAACCCGCCCTGAGGGCGCAGTTCCTCAATGCCAAAGAGCCCGGAGCGCGGCCAGAGCGACCATGTCCAGAAACGCGACAGGTACAGGATAATCGCGGTCACAAGACACATGAACGCAAGGGTCAGAACGCGGCGCATTATCTGACAACCTCCACTGTGGCAGGGTCCATCTTCAGCACCAGCAGATCGCCCCGCCGTTCCACATCGCCCTCAAGCGAGATGAACTGTGCGACGTGATGATAGGCGCTGGGTGGCAAGGCAGTGCCTTCGGGCCCGGTGATCAACAGAAATTCGTGGCCCTCAACCGGTTGTGTGGTGACAAACACCGGCGGGATATCTCCCAGCAGACACAGGTTGGCACAGGCTTTGTGCGCAATGCCGCGCCCGGGACGCATCGCGCCCGCAAGACATTTGCCGTCACAGATCTCGCCCGCCAGACGCCAGCGGCCAAGCTGCTCAGTCTGCATCTGCGGCGCAGTGCCCTCAACTGCCGACAGGCCATTCCGCCCACCCCGCAGTTGCAGCATTTCCAGATCTCCGCGGTCCAGGATAACGCCTGACACTTTTACCAGCTGCCCTTCAAGCGGGCTCGCGCGCGTCATGATGCTGTTTTTGCCTTGCCCGGACAGCATAAGGGTCTGCCCGTCTGCGATGCGCTCATTGCCTTCGGTCACACGCACAACGGGATAGGGCGTCATCTCCAGCACGCCGGTAACCGTCTGACGCCCGTAGTCAAAACGGAACGCCCCATCACCCGGATCATCCTGGGCGACACCAAGCGCCAGCCCAAGACCCGCAAGCCCGGACACAAAGACCACACAGATCACCATCAGAAACGTGCGCAATGCCTGTGGCGCAGAGAGATATCCGACAAAGAACGGGCTGTTTTTATCGCTCATGCCGGGGCCTCCTGCTGCGCATGGCCGGGCACTGCCACGGGCTCCACGTAGGTGCCCGGCGGATTGGCAGCCGGGTCCACCTGTACCCGTGTGCCATCAAGGCGCAGGTTGTATGTGGGCACTTTTTCCGTGAAGGGCGCAGGAGAACGGCCGGAAGTCACATCGTACTGGAAACCGTGCCAGGGACAGGTCACCAGACAATCGATGATGCGCCCCTCGCCCAGCGGGCCATTCTGGTGCGCACAGGCATTGGATATTGCGCTCAGCGTACCGTCGTTCAGATACACGGCGACGCGCTCGCCCGATGGCAGCAGCCGTATCTTGGCGAACCCGTCGGACATCTCTGAAACATCGCAGATATCAACCCATGCAGCTGCGCGGGCCGCAATGGCCGCATCGGCCCGGCGTTCATGCAGGGCGGCCATCAGATGCAACACGCCCACAGCGACGGCTCCGCCGATGAAAATAACAGTGAATACATGGTTCTGCTGATCCTGCAGGATGCCCAGAGAGACATGCGCCACAACTGAAAGATATGCGGGATAAATCAGGTAGTGAATGCGTTTCCAGACCGGAGGTGTCAGAAACTTCATCCAGAAGTCGTGGCTGGTTGCGGCCAGGATGACCAGAACGGTGAGGGCGAAAATTCCAAAGACCTCGAACGGGAATCCGCCAAGCTGCGCATAAGATGTATTTGCGAACAGCAGCGCTTCGAATTTGTCCGAACTGGAAAATGCGAAATACCAGTTCAGGATGTACGAAGCATGTGTGATCGCCACAAAAACCGTCATCACACCGAAATGGCGGCGGTTGTACAGCAGCGGGAGAAAGCGCTGGTCCAGACGGGCAAGGGGTCCGATGCACAGGATCACCGTCAGCATCACAAAGGCGCAGGCCCCGAAAGCACGGGCGTTGTGAACCTGTGGATTGACAGGCCTTTCATGACTGAGAAGGCCCGGTGCCGCGTACAGGAAAACATACAGAAACAGCGCCACGCCGGCGAGCATCACGACATCATAGATGTATTTGTTGTTGTTCCACTGAACGGGAATGTATTTGACGCTCACTGGCTCACCTCCTGGGCCGTGGACAGCTGCACAGGGGCAATATCTGCAGGCCATGTCTGGCGCAAAACCAGACCTGTCAGAATAATGACCGCAATTCCCACCGGCAGGATCAGACCGACCGCGAAATGCGCGCGGCGCGGTGGTGCGTAGCGCCTGCTCCAGACCTCGCGCCCGCTTTCGTAAACATACCAGCGCCACAGCACGAGCGGCCATATCACAAGGACACCGGGGATCAGCAGAGGTCGAAAAATATACGCACCCTGCGCATCCTCGTCGATCCGGTCCATGCCGACGGTCAGGAATACTGCGGCCACGACAGCCCCGATCATTGCCCAGACACGCAGGCCCATCAAAATGGCTTCAGCTTCGTTCATCGGTCTCCCCGGAAAAGTGGCGTTTGTTGCGCGCAGGGTGCGTCAGAATGCAGAGGATTCAAAATCACATTTTCACTGCCGCTCGGGGAACGGACTGATTTATCGCAGTTGTTGCACAGCAGCGTCGGTCAAGCCGCTCAGTAACCACTATTTTTCGATCAGCGAGACACCGCGCACGGCCCGTACACCCGCCCGCACAATGGCAACCACCGTCAGGACGGTCAGACCCCAGAAAAACCAGGTGATCGGCCCACGGAACAGAATGGCCGGATCGCTTCCTGACATCAGCATTGACTGGCGGAAGTTATCCTCCAGCAAGGGCCCCAGGATAAAGGCAATCAGAAAGGGCGCTGCAGGGATCCGATAGCGTACCATCATGAACCCGACCCAGCCCATCACAAACATCACGCCAACATCAAAGATGTTATTGTTTACGGCAAACACTCCGTAGATGCACAGCACGAGAACGCCCGGGATCAGAATGCGTTTGGGTACGTCCGCCACGTATTTGAAGCCGCGGATCGCCACGGAGCCGATAACAAACAAAAAGACCGAACTGACGATCAGCCCGATAAAGAGCCCGTAGATGATGTCGACATTTAGGATGAACATCATCGGACCCGGCTGCAGCCCGTGGATCATAAAGGCCCCAATGATGATGGCCGTGATCACATCGCCCGGCACACCGAGTGCCAGCAGCGGGATGAGTGTCGCCCCGGCAACCCCGTTGTTCCCGGCCTCGGACGCGGCAACCCCCTCGACTTCGCCCTTGCCAAAGTTCTCCTTGTTTTTGGAGGTGCGGCGCGCTTCCGAATAGCTCAGGAACGCCGAAGGCGCCGCACCGATCCCGGGGATAGACCCCAGGAAAACGCCGATAAAACTGCCGCGTACAATGGATTTAAAGCTGCGGCGGTAGTCGGCAAATGTCACCCAGTTTTTGCCCAGACTGCGCGCTGTTCCCACATGCGCTGTCGGATGCCAGACCATCGCCAGAATTTCAGGAATTGCAAACAGCCCAATCAGTACTGCAATGAAATTCAGCCCGCCCATCATGTTCGGATCGCCAAAGGTAAACCGGTTGGTGCCGTACACAAGGTCCAGTCCGATTGTCGCCAGCAACAGACCCAGCAGCGCCGAGAGCGCACCGCGCAGCAGGCTTTTGCCGGACACACCCGCGATAATGGTCAGTGAAAAGAGGATCAGGGTGAAGAATTCCGGCGGGCCAAAGCTGAGCGCGAAAGAGGCCAGCCACCCGGCAAAGAGAATAAGTGCAAGATTCGAGATCACATCCGCCGTGCAGGACGCCCAGAGCGCCATGCCCAGCGCGCGCCCGGCCTCTCCCTTCTCGGCCATGGGGTACCCATCCAGAATGGTCGCCGACGAGGCCGGTGTTCCCGGCGTTTTGATCAGGATGGCCGGGATGGACCCGCCAAAGATGCCCCCCTTGTAGACACCCAGCAGCAACAGGATTCCGGTGATGGGCTGCATCGCAAAGGTAAACGGCAGGGTCAGAGCAACGGCCATGGTTGCGGACATGCCCGGGATCGCACCGCCGACAACACCGATGGCGACACCAACAAAAAGCGCCAGAAAGGCTTCGATGTTTCCAACGACACTCAGGCCGGCGGCAATACTGTCGAGAAAACTCATGGCAGCCTCAGAAAATTGCCCTGCGGGATCGCAACTCCGGCGACATGCGCAAAGAAGGCGTAGAGCACCAGCGGAATGATCACAGCGCAGACCACTGCGGTAACCGGGTGGCGCGTGCGCACCAGAAAGGCGGTGGCGACAAAGACAAGCATGGAGGTCAGAACCATACCCAGACGCGGCAGCAGAAACATCGTCAGCGCCATGATAACCGCCATGCCCAGCAGCCGCATCCAGGCGGCACCGGCATCCTGTGTCGGCTCATTGACCGGGTTGCCGTCATCCGTCATGCGCAGACCACCCAGCACCAGGCCAAGCCCGACAAGACCTGTAAACCCGGCCAGCGCAAAAGGCCAGAAAAGCGGTGACAGAATGATTTTCTGAACGTTGCTCGGCGAAGATACCCACTGCGGGATCGCCCATAAGACCAGAAACAAAGCCGCGGCGATCGCCCCCAGCCCCAGTCGCATCTGCACCTGCCACTCTGTCATCTGCCATCCCCCTGCCCGAAACGTTAGAGGCGAAAACGCCGGGCTACAAGAAGCCCGGCGCGTGTCGTCCGTCACCGATAAGACCGTCAGCCCTCGATACGCATTCCCAGATCATCAACAAGCTTGCGGAAGGTGTTATACTGACCTTCAATAAACTCGTTGGCCTTTACCGGGTCCATCAGTTCGATGACCGACCCGCGGGATGTCATCTTTTCCAGGAAATCCGCATCTGCCGTGGCTTCTGCCATCCAGGCTCCCCACTTGTCGGCGACGTCATCAGGCAGGTCGTCCGGCCCGGCGATGCCAGTCCAGCCCACAAGCTGATGCAGCGCCGGCTTGCCCAGATCCGCCGCCGTCGGCGCATCAAAGCCAGGCACGGGATCCGGGGTGGTCACCATCAGCGGAACGAGTTGCTTGTTCGCAACAAATCCGGCAAGCGCAGAAGAGTTGGTGCACAGGAAGGTGGCCGTCCCGTTCAGAACTGCCGTGGCCGCGGCACCGCCGCCTTTTTGCGGAATATGTGTCGTCTGTGTCAGCGGCTCCTCGACACCGAACTCAGACAGTACCATAACGGCGGCAATGTGCAGAAGCGAGCCCACGCCAGAGGATGAATATGTAACGCCGCCTTCGGCAACTTTCGCAATCAGATCATCCATGGATGTGATGCCCGAGGAGGGGCTGACCGCGCAGGCCACCGGATTGATTTCGTAAACGGTCACAAAACGGAAATCATCCAGCGTATAGGGCAGCGTAGCCTTCATCGCGGGGTTCACCGAGTGCGAGCCGACACGCGCGAAAAGCATGGTATACCCGTCGGCCCTGGCGTTCTGAACGGCCACGGAACCTGTCGCGCCACCGGCGCCTGTTACATTGGCCATGACCAGCGGGCTGCCGACCGCGTTGCCCAGTGGCTCTGCGATTGTGCGCGCTGAAATATCTGTGGCACCTCCGGCACCGTAAGGAATGACCATGTTGATCGGACGTTCGGGATATTCGGCAACCGCCGCAGTCGCCAGTCCGAGCCCAAGAGCGCAAACCGCGCCAATAGTTCTGAATTTCATCGTTTTCCTCCCAGTTCGATCCATTTTCAGACCTGACGGTTCAACAGCCCCCAGTGCCCTTGACAATTGGTATCGTTAAGACTTCCTTTGAAGAAGCAATATAAAATTACACAGATCGTTAGCTGAGCTAACACAAAAGGCTGTCCCTCATGTCCATCCGAACCCTGCGGACACTGATCGCCATTGACGACCACAAGACGTTCAGTGCCGCCGCCGATGCGGTCTTTGTCACGCATGCCGCCGTCAGCCAGCAGATGCGTGCTTTGGAGGAAAACTGGGGAGTTCAGCTTTTTGACCGGAGCAGACGAACACCGGAGCTTACGCCGCTGGGGCGCGCGCTTGTTGCAAAAGCACGCGAAGTGGTCCGCGCCTATGACCAGATCCTGCCATCCGTTCTGGGTGAAACCGGTGTCAGCGGTGAAATTGCCCTCGGTGCACTGCCCACGACACTGACCACGCTGGTCCCTTCCGTCATTTCGATGCTGATGGCGCGGCATCCCGATGTGCGCGTGCGGCTGTTTCCGGGGCTGACCACCGGTATGGTGTCACAGCTTGAACGCGGCGCGCTTGATGCAGCCCTGATCACCCGGCCGGAAACACTGCCGCCCGGCCTCGCGTTTCACGACATCGCAGAAGAACCCGTACAACTGCTGGCCTCGCAGGATACGGACAGCGATGACCCTTTTGAGCTGCTTGCAAAAATGCCGTTCATTCGCTTCAACCGCGACGCGGTGGTCGGTCATATGATCGAGGCCTGGCTGCAGAAAAAAGGGCTGCGTGTGAACGAAACGATGGAGCTGGAAGACCTGGAGGCGATCTCCAGCATGGTTCAGGCCAATCTCGGGGTCGCAATCGTGCCGCGGCGCTGTGTGCAGATGCGCGCGCCCCTCCCGCTCAAGCGGCTGTCGCTGGGGCCGGATGCGCCGGTCCGCCTGCTGGGTCTGGCGCACCGGCATGACAATCCCCGCACGCGCATCATCACCGAACTGCATGCGCTCAGCCTGCGCGCTGTGGCAGAAAACAGCCCCCATGATATCAGGGCATGACCGGTCAGGAGGCGCTTTTCATTGCGATGGGCGCGGCAGCAGCCGGGTTCATCAATGGTATGGCGGCTTTTGGCACCGCTCTTTTCGCCCTTGGCTTTTTTCTGACGGTGATGCCCCCGGTTCAGGCCGTCGCGCTGAGTGTTACTATGGCAACCATTAACGGCCTGCAGGGGTCCTGGCTCGTGCGGCGCGAAATTGCGGCGCAGAAACTTCGGCTTGCCCGTTTTGTTCTGCCCGGACTGGTCGGCGTCCCGCTGGGTGTATCGCTGTTACAGCAGATCAACGTTGATGTGCTCAAACTGACGATTGCCGCTTTTCTCATCCTCTATGGTGGCTACTTTTCACTGCGCAGGCAGCTGCCGGAGATCGGGCACCGCACTCCCTTTATTGATGGTCTGATCGGTTTTCTGGGCGGTGTTCTGGGGGGGGCCGCCGCTTTGTCGGGTGCGCTGCCCACGATGTGGTGTTCCCTGCGCAGCTGGCCGCGACGCGAACTGCGGGCCGTGCTGCAGCCCTTTAATGTGGTGATACTCTCTTCAACCCTGGCTCTCCTGATCCTGAACGGAGCATTTACGCGCCAGACGCTGATTTTCCTTGCGCTTGCCCTGCCGGTTGCGGTCGTCTTTGCAAAACTTGGACATGCAGTTTTCAACCGCTTGCCGGACCAGGTATTCCGCCGCCTGCTGATCGGGCTTTGTCTTGTCTCAGGCACCGCACTGCTGCTCAGGGAGCTCATATGAAGATTGACCGTATTGAAGTCTTTGTGTTCCGGGCTCCGACGCCTGTGCCGGTTGCGACATCATTTGGGATCATGCGGGACAGACCCGCTGTATTCCTGCGCCTGACGGATGACACGGGCGCCTCGGGCTGGGGCGAGATTTTCGCAAACTGGCCGTCTGCCGGGGCAGAGCACCGCGCAGAACTGCTGATACAGGATATCGGGCCGCTGGTGCTGTCACACAGGTTCGATGCCCCAGCAGACCTGTGGCGGTACCTGACAGAGCAAACCCATGTGCGGGCCCTGCAATGCGGGGAGCCTGGCCCCTTTGCACAGGTGCTCGCTGGTCTCGATACAGCGGTGCATGATATCGCCGCGCGCCATGCGGGACTGCCGCTCGCACAGGCGTTGAACGCTGGGGCGGCAGACAGAGTGCCCGTCTATGCCAGCGGCATTGCCATCAAACAGGCGGCGACCCTGATCCCCGGGGCCCGCGCAAAAGGGATCAGCCGCTTTAAGCTCAAGGTAGGCTTTGACATGGCCGGGGATATCGCGCTGCTCTCAGAACAGGTCGCAGGGTTGAAAGCGGGCGAGGAAATCTGCGCAGACGCAAACCAGGCATGGACACTGATACAGGCCTTGCAGTTTGTCTCGGCTGTCGGTGGCATGGGGCTGCGGTGGCTGGAAGAGCCAATCGCAGCAGACCGTCCGGCGGCGGAGTGGGCCGCACTGGCAAATACAGGCGCAGTACCACTGGCCGCCGGAGAAAACATCGCAGGCATGGCTGCGTTTGACGCAGCTGTCGCAGATGGCAATTTGGCTTTTCTGCAACCGGATGTGGCGAAATGGGGCGGTGTAACGGGATGCTACGACGTGGCACGAAAAGCTCTGGCCGCCCGTGTCAGCTATTGCCCGCATTTCCTCGGGGGCGGCATTGGTCTGCTGGCCTCGGCACACCTGCTTGCCGCTGCGGGCGGTCCAGGCCTTTTGGAACTCGACGCAAACCCCAACCCGCTGCGGGATGCCTTTTTCGAAGAGGAGCCCGTAACAGCCGGGCAATGGGCCGTGAATTCAGCTGCAGGCCTTGGCATCGACGCATTGCCGGAAGCGATTGCCCCCTTCCAGACTCACGCGCTTGAACTCCACTGAAAACACCCCACCATACCGGTGAACAACGCTGGGGGAAAATCATGTACACGCTCTATATGGCCAAAGGCTCATCTGCTCTCGCGGCGCACATCCTTCTTGAGGAAATCGGGGCGACCTATGAGACAGAAGTGCTGTCAGTTCCCGCAGGCGATCACCTGGCCCCGGGTTATCTGGCAGTAAACCCGCGTGGACGGGTACCTGCCCTCAAAACGCCGCACGGCGTGATTACAGAAAACCCGGCCATACTCGCCTATCTCGCCCAGGCGCATCCCGAAAAATCGCTTGCGCCCGAGGATCCGTTTTCCTTTGCACGTGCACAGTCAGCCAACATGTATCTGGCCTCTACCATGCATCCCGCCTTTGCCCACAAACTGCGCGGGGCCAGATATGCCGATGACCCGGCCGCGATTGAGGCGATGAAAGCGAAAGTGCCGGCCAACATCCGCGAATGTGCGCGCCTGGTCGAAGACCACCTGCTGCAGGGCCCATGGGTACTTGGTGCGGATTATTCGATGTGCGATCCGTATTTCTTTCTGGTGCACCGCTGGATGGCCGCCAATGACGTCTCACTGGACGACTTTCCAGGGATCAGCGCTCATGTCCGCGCGATGAAAGCCCGGCCCGCGACCAATGCCGCACTGGCGCAGCATATACCCTAACCGATGATCTCATCCGAGCGGTCGTCAGTTTCACCATACCGGCGCATGACGGCGGGTTTCGTACCTTCGTAAATCCGGTCGATGTTTGCCTCGATCTTTGCGTTCTCACGCTCAAACAGGCAGTCGCCGTTCATGTCAGAGGCAACAATGAATGGCCCCATGCGGCGGGCACGGATGACCCACATGGCCTGTGCAATACCGAGCTCTTCGTGCCAGTGAACGGCCTCGACCGTTTCGACCCCGCGCCCCAGAAGCGCGCCGGTGCCGTACCCGACGGTGGAAAGATAAACGGCACCATTGGGCACAAAGTATTCCTTGTAGTCCTTTGAGGACATCCCGCCCTTGCCGATAATCAGCCGGGCACCGGTCCGCGCAATCCATTCGGGCAGCCATTTGGCAAACCGAAAGCTCGCCGTGGCTGTGACTGCGCCAAGATCAAAGGACCCATCCTGCCGGATCACGGCCGCCGGAGAGCAATGGAAATTAGCCGCACTTTCGGACGGCAGTTCCATCGGGATGTTTGCGTTTTCCTCAAGTGCGCGCATGTAAACGCCTTCGCGCGCAGTATAGATCAGACCATCGAGATAGACGATGTCCCCCAGACGCAGATCGGCAACGGCTTCGGGCGTGGGTGTGGTGCTCAGTACGACTTCGCGCAGGCTCATTGTGCTGCCTCCAGAGCCGGTTCCCAGTCGATGCCCTCGCGCCGCTGATAGTCCGTAAACCAGTCCGGATCAGTCCGGTGTTCCACACGGCCATCGGGAAAGATGCGCGCGACAGCGCGGCGTGACGACAGGCAAAAGGCATGCACCGACATCTGCATGCCACCCGTATGGCAGTACCCCACCTCTATGTTGCAATCGATCACCATGTTTTTCCCGACAAAGCCCATCGCCCCCATGCCGATGGAATTACCCAGTTCTTTGAATTCGTCCTCCAGCGCCGCAATTTTCGGATCAGAGTTCCGGCTGCCTACAACGCGCAGGGTGGACGCGCGTTTGCCCAGCACCATGCAGGTATCCTTGGACCCGCCGAGGCCGATGCCGATGATGGCTGGCTGGCAGGCAAGTCCACGTTTCCCAAAGGCCATCAGGCTGTCCAGATAAAAGCGTTTTATCCCCTGAATGCCGTCTGACGGGAAAAGCATGCGGTAATCCGTCCCGAAAAGGCCCCCTTTGTGCACGGTGATCAGGTCGATCCATTCGCCCTCAGGCTCAAAACCATATTCAATTTCCGGCGCGCCAATGCCGACGTTGTTGTTGTGATCTGTTCGCCAGAGCGGATGCACGCGGTTTGGCCGCAGCGGCACGCCACTTGTCGCATTGGCTGTGGCCCGCCGCAGTGCCGCCTCAAGCGCGACAGGTCCGCCTTCAATGCGGGCCTCATTGCCCATCTTCACAAACCACCTTGGCACACCTGTGTCCCCGCACATGGCCCGGCGATCCTCTTTTGCAGCCTCATAATTGTCCAGCATTGCTTTGAGAACAAAGGAGGACAGATCGCCATCTTCCGTTTTTGAGGCTGCTTTCAGGCCGTCGAGGTAGTCCTGCGGGATTTCAATGGCTGCCTTGTCCATCAGCGTCCCGGCTGTGCTTTCAATCAGACCAATGGGTATCATCCAGGTTCTCCCTTAGCTTACTCAGGCCGACCGGGCCGGTGTTTGCCCGAACCGCTTTCGGGCACGCCTGCCCGCCCGTACAACGGATGCGCACGCACGCATCATTGGGCGGCGACAAGAGTTTCCGGCTCACCTTCCGGCAGGATGGTCTCGCCTGGTTTGACAACGGTAAACTGAACATCCTCGCGGGTCACATCCACGCCGGTTTCTGAACAGCGCGCAACGGTAAAGTAACTTTCCTCAATGGATCCCTCGCCCGGAAAATCCTCGCGGAAATGCGCGCCGCGCGAGTTCTCTCTTTGAAGCGCGGCCTTTGTGATCACCTCCGAGACTTCGCACAGGCTGGCAAGGTTCAGCCAGTCATGCCACGTCAGGTTGAACGCCAGATTGTCCGATGCAACGCCGGTCTGCAGCAGTTCTGCACCGACCTCCCGGATGCGTCCCAGCCCGCGGGTCAGCCCGGACGCTGTGCGCATCACGCCCACGTCCTCCCACATCGCTTCCTGTAGCTGGTTTCGCAACGGCTGCACCAGTGCGGGCTTTTGTTTCAGCGGACGCATGGCGCGGTCCACCTCGGCAGACAGCACGGTCTCATCCGGTTCGCGCAGCGCACCCATATGCCGGATATCAGCGCCCATAACATCACCGGCGATCCCGCCATACACTGTCGAATTCGCAACGCCATTCCCGCCCAGTCGGTTGGAACCATGCGCACCGCCGGCATCTTCGCCCGCCACATACAGCCCTTCGAGCGCTGTGCGCGTGTCTACATCAACCACAACACCACCCATGAAATAATGGGCAGTGGGAACCACCTCGACCAGGCCACCGGCCAGATCAAACCCGCTGTCTGCACAGCGTTTTACCATCCCGCTGAATTTCTGACGCACGTTTTCGGGGCCCAGATGCGCCATCGAGATGAACATGCCCTTTTGTTCCGGATCGTTGTTCTTGCGCATTTCTGCATAGATGCCCCGGCTGACAACATCGCGCGTCGCCCGCTCGCCCAGGCCATCATAGTCGTACATGAAACGGTGCCCGGCTGCGTTCAGGAGCTGCCCGCCGGCACCGCGCAGACCTTCTTCGAGGACCGTGCCGGTCATCCGGCTGTGATCGCCCGCCAGAAGCCCCGTGGGGTGGAACTGCACCATCTCCATGTCCCGCAGCGGCAAGCCCGCGCGCAGTGCCATGGCAAGACCGTCCATCGTCTTGTCACCGCTGGGTGTGTGATACTTGTACATCGTCGGCCCGCCACCCGTCGCCATCAGCACGGTTTTGGCCCGCACAAAGCGGAAACGCCCGGTGCGCATGTCGATCATCAGAACGCCTGCCAGCGCAGAGCCGTCGGCCGTCGGGATCAGGCCGACCGCGCGGTGTTCCTGCAGCTTTTCCAGCGGACGCGACAGCACCTGCTCCATCAGCCGGTTGATAATCTCGATGCCGGTCAGATCCCCTTTGTGCACTGTCCGGTCAGCGGTCTGACCCGCAAAGGCCTTCTGGTGCAGCGACCCGTCCGGGTTGCGGTCAAAAAAACAACCTATTTCGTTTTCAAGTTCGGTAATCCTCACGACTGCCTGCTCACACAGCCGCCACGCCATGTCCTGATCCGGCAGCCATTTGCCGCCATGGATCGTGTCCATGAAATGCCGCTCAACCGTATCACCACCGCCGAGCGCCACGTTGTACCCCCCCTGCACCATTCGGGTGCAGCCGCACTTTCCGATGAGCCCTTTGACGGCTATCGTGATTTTTGTGCCCGGCGGGGCGGACTGCTGGGCATGTAGCGCGGCAAAGAGCCCCGCGCCCCCGGTGCCGAGGATCAGAATGTCCGTTTCGTGTCTGTCGATGGCCTGTGTCATACGGAAATCACCTGAAGAAAAAATGCGCCGGACAGCAGCAGGGCAGCACCAACCGCGCCCGCCGCGAGGGATTTTTGCGGACCACTCCACGGAAGCCATTCCATCGCCATCAGACGCAGCCCGCCTGCCAGGTGTACAGCCAGCAGAAACACCAGGCCGAATTCAGCAATTTTCACAAGCGGCTGATCTGCAAAGCTGAGAAACCGGTCGAGCTTTTCCGGTTGTGTCAGCGCATAGGACAGAACCCAGAAATGCACCGGCAAAAAGAGCGCGAGCGCCACACCCGACACCCGGTGCAGTACAAAGGCGAGCCAGAGCGGATGCGCGCGCGAAGGTCTCATGCGCCACCTGCCCCGGCGGTTACTGCCCAGACGGCTCTCGCCCCCATCGCAATGAGCACCGCAAAAACGGCCCAGGTCAGCGCCGTCAGTGTCTTGCCGGAAATGCCGACGTGTTCATAAACGATCACACGCAGCCCGATTGCCGCATGAACAGACACAGCGGCAACAAAGGTGCCGTAAAACAGAAACCAGAAAACAGAGCCCTGGGTTCTGCCCAGAATTTCACCAGCCGACAGCCCGCCCTGAACGGCCCAGATCATAACGGCGATGTGGCCCAGCGTCAGCGGTGCCATGATCAGCGCCGAGATACGCTGCGCCATGTAAAGCCGGAGATCGAGCATCTGTCAGCCCCGCTTTCTGAAGAAGTTCTTCGCCGTTTCGCGTTTCAGGCCCGCGATGGCCGACATCGGATCAAGTTCATTTGGACAATAGACCGTACAACTGCCCATAGAATGGCAGTTATGGCATCCACCCGTCCCGGACACCGCATCCAGAATACTCTCGCGGGCGTCATGTTTCGCATCATTATAGAGCGTCCAGGCCCGTTGCAGCGCGGCAGGTCCGAGGTAATCTGCATTGCCTGCGACCGTATCACAGGCCGCATAACACACAGAGCAGTTGATACATTCGATACCGGCGCTTGCCTCTGTCCGTTCAGGCCCTGCGGGGTCCACCGGTTCTATCGGATCATAGCGCGAACCACTGGGTGCGTGAACACCACCGGCGGCAACCCATTTGTCAAAAAACGGGTCCATGTCCGCCGCAAGGTCCTTGATAACCGGCAGATTTCGCAACGGCCCGATTTGTACCGCGCCATCTTTCACCACGGTTTTTATATGCGTTCGGCACGTCCAGCGCGGACGGCCGTTCACCATCATGGCGCAGGACCCGCACATACCCACCCGGCAGGCAAAACGATAGGTCAGGGTAGGATCCGCATATTGCTGAATCCATGAAACGACATCCAGGATAGTCTGGCTCTCGTACGCAGGCACCTGAAAGGTCTGATATGCCCCGTCGGAATCACCCCGCCAGACCGACACGTCCAGTTTTTCGGCTTGCGCGCTCACCCGGTGCTCCTGACTTGTGGAAAACAGCTTCGGCAAGGTATAACTTGGAGCACAGCTAACGAGAAGGAATATGTTCTTATGGTTTTCGTAAGCACTGCTTACAATGCAGGCAGCAGTCACCATGGATGATACCGGTCTTGAAACGCTGATCTGTGAACGGTTCGGAGAGGCACCGGAGGTGCCGGAAAGCCTGAAGAAAAACATCGGGCTTTGCCGTATGGCCGGCCGCGGCTCCTGCAGGTCATTTCTGCCAGGCGCTCCGGACAAAGCTGTTCTGAAGACGCTCGCAGCTGTCGCACTCGCCGCGCCCTCGAAAAGCGATCTGCAGCAGCGTGACATTCTGCTCGTCCAGGATGCTCACAAAACCGCACAGCTTAAAGACCTTCTGAAAGCACAGGAGTGGATTGCCGGCGCACCTGCTTTCGTTGTGTTTCTAGCCGACAACCGCCGCCAGCGGCAGATACAGGACTGGCACGCACAGCCCTTTCCCAACGATCACCTGGATGCGTTCTTTAATGCGTCGCTCGACGCGGGAATCGCGCTGAATGCATTCATGACGGCCGCAGAAGCGACCGGGCTGGGATGTTGCCCGATCAGCACGATCCGAAACCACATGTCAGAGGTGCGCGATCTCTTCGGGCTACCGGATCATGTCTTTGCCGTTGCTGCGATGGCGGTAGGCCACCCCGCAGAGCGCCCGCGTATCAGCCCCCGGCTGTCGCTGGAAACAACAGTTCACTCAGATGTCTATCGCGACACCAACTGGCCGGACGTCGCAGAATATGATGCCAGACGGCGCGGAAATTCAGACGCGCCCGCCTGGTCTGAGGCAAAAGCCCAAATGTATTCAAAAACACAACGCACCGGTTTCGGCGATTTTATCCGAAGGATCGGGTTTCGCACTGATTAAGTGCGTACATCAAAGCACAGCATCAAAAGTCTTTTTCAGCTTGCTGACAATCTCGTCCACATGCGCGTCTTCCATAATAAATGGCGGTGCAAGCAGTACGTGATCGCCGTATTGTCCGTCGACCGTGCCACCCATCGGGTAGCAAAGCAGCCCGTTGGCAAAGGCAGTCTGTTTCAGTTTCTTGTGCGTGGCCTTTGACGGGTCAAAGGGTTGTTTGTCTGCTCTGTCCCGGACGACTTCCAGCCCGATAAAGAGACCGCGCCCACGGATATCGCCAATGTGCGGATGCTGTCCAAACTCGGACCGCAGAGCTGCCTGCAGGGTTTCGCCCATTTCGGCACACCGTGCGACCAGCCCGCCTGTCAGTTTGGCGACAACCGCATTCCCGGCAGCGCAGGCCGTAGGGTGCCCGATGTACGTGTGCCCGTGCTGGAAAAAGCCCGACCCGTTCGCGATGGCCTCGTGAATTTTGCCCGTGCACATCATAGCCCCGATCGGCTGATACCCCGCGCCCAGTCCCTTGGCGATAGTGACGATATCTGCTGTTATCCCCTCCTGCGCATGTGCAAAAAGACTGCCGGTGCGTCCCATGCCGCACATAACCTCATCCAGGATCAGCAGAATGCCGTGCCGGTCGCAGATGTCCCGGACCCGTTTAAAGTATCCTTCCACAGGTGCGACCGCCCCAAGCGTGGCGCCGACAACCGGCTCTGCCACAAAAGCGATAACCGTTTCGGGTCCGACCCGCTCCAGTTCAGCTTCCAGCTCATTGGCGACGCGCTGTCCGTAGTCAAACGCGCTCTCGTCTTCCTGTTGCCCCCTGTATGCATAGCAGGGCGAGATCAGCGAGGTATCGACCATGATCGGCGCAAAAGCCTGCTTGCGCCACACATTGCCGCCGGTGGCCAGTGCACCCAGCGTGTTGCCATGGTAACTCTGCCGCCGTGCGATAAAATGCCGGCGCGCAGGTTCGCCTGTTTCAACAAAATACTGACGCGCGAGTTTCAGCGCCGCCTCAACCGCTTCTGATCCGCCGGAAACGAAATACACTTTCTCCAGATGACCCGGGGCCGCCGCAACCAGGCGGTCGGCAAGTTCTTCGGCAGGGTCGGATGTGAAAAAACTTGTGTGAGCATAGGAAAGAGAGGCGACCTGCTCCTGGATCGCCCGGATGACGTCGGTGTCTCCGTGTCCCAGACAGGACACGGCAGCTCCACCCGACCCGTCGAAATACTGTTTTCCATCAGCATCATAGAGATAGACACCCTTACCGGACGCCGCCCGGGGCGGCACCGACTTCGAATTGCGCGCAAAGACATGTGACACTGATCTTTCCCCCGTCTGATGGTCATCACAACTGAAACACATGGCGCTCAAGTTGACAATGCGGTGAAACAAATGAATCATCCGCGTCAGATTCGATTGGGGGATGAATGTCCGGTTCAGCGCGGCTCGACAGCAGAATTTCGGCGCAGTACAGCGACCTGAGCGGTCGTCTTAAACAGGCGGCGGACTATGTGGTGGCGCACCCTTTTGACATCGCCACGAGGTCGTTGCGGTCTGTTGCCGCCGAAAGCCGGATTGCACCGGCGTCTTTTTCCCGGCTGGCGCGTGCACTCGGGTACGACGGTTTTGCAGACCTGCGCGGTGATATCCGCACCGCGATGAACCACCGTGTGAACAGCCAGACCCATCGGGCAGCACAGCTGAGCAATCTGCAAAGTACACCCCAGCGGGACTTTATGGCCGACCACATGGATGCCTGCGTCGGAAATATTCGCAGCCTGCAGGCGCGCATGGACCCACAGATCATGGCCGATACAGTGTCCCGTCTGCATGCGGCACGCACTGTCAAAGTATTCGGCGCCCCCGGTTCATCCGGAATTTCCGAACAACTGACGTATATGGCCAGCCTGCTTTTCGATAACTGGCAGTTTGCAGGCCACATGGGAGCATCTCTGGGGGCGGAAATTGCCGCTCTGACCGATCAGGATGCCCTGATCGTGATTACAAAGCGACCTTTTGCGCCCAGATCAGTGCGTGCGGCGGAACTGGCGCGTCAAAAAGGTACCTTTGTGGTTGTAATTACGGACACGCACACCTGCCCTGCCTTGCAACATGCATCGGCGCAGTTCATCATTCCAAGCGACTCACCAAATTTCTTTTCATCATATACGGCGAGCCTTTTTTTTGCAGAGACCCTGATCGGGATGCTCGCTGGTATCGGCGGGGAAGCGTCCCAGGCGCGGATTGCCGAGGTGGAAAGTAATAATCGCCGTCTGTTCGAAGTGATCGACGGTTAAAAGACGACCAAAAACAAATGGGAGAAACCAATGTTTAACAAACTGAAACTGACAGCGGCAGGCGCCAGCCTTGCGATGCTGATGGCACCTGCGGCAATGGCCGAAGAGTTCATCACCATCGGGACAGGCGGCGTTACCGGCGTTTACTATCCGACAGGTGGCGCGATCTGCCGTCTGGTGAACAAAGGCCGCAAGGAGCACGGCATCCGCTGTTCTGTGGAATCCACAGGTGGTTCGGTCTACAACATCAACACAATCCGCGCAGGCGAGCTTGAGTTCGGCGTTGCCCAGTCTGACTGGCAGTACCATGCCTACAACGGCACCTCCCGTTTCGAAGAACAGGGTGCATTTGAAGACCTGCGCGCTGTGTTCTCTGTACACCCGGAGCCCTTTACGGTTGTGGCGCGCGCAGATGCGGGGGTGAAAACCCTCTCTGACATCAAAGGCAAGCGTGTGAACATCGGCAACCCCGGTTCCGGTGCGCGCGGCACCACAGAGGTTGTTCTGGAAGCAATGGGCTGGTCCACCGATGATCTGGCACTTGCGGCAGAGTTGAAAGCGGCAGAGCAGTCAGCCGCGCTTTGCGACAACCAGATCGACGTGATGATCTATACCGTCGGCCACCCGTCGGGCTCTATCCAGGAAGCGACAACCGCCTGCGATTCCGTACTGGTCGAAGTGTCCGGTGCCGAAATCGACAAGCTGATCAGCGAAAACTCCTACTACCGGACGGCTAAAATCCCCGGTGGAATGTATCGCGGGTCGGACGCGGATGTCAGCACATTTGGTGTAGGCGCAACCTTTGTGACCTCAGCCGGTGTGTCAGAAGATGCGGTTTATGCTGTTGTTGCTGCGGTGTTTGACAACTTTGACGATTTCAAAAAGCTGCACCCGGCGTTCGCCAACCTCGAAGCTGAGGAAATGGCAACAGCAGGTCTGTCTGCGCCGCTGCACCCCGGTGCTGCGAAATACTACAAAGAAAAAGGCTGGATTGAATAATCAACCGGCTTTCTGATGATGTCAGGGGGCGGTTCGCCGCCCCCTGCGCACCCGCACCAGCGGGACATATTTAAAAATGTAAAAGCCGTATAAGCGGTATTTCAGGGAGACAGTAACATGGCCGAACAGACCGGTGGCGGACGCGCGCTTTCCGACGAAGAACTGGCAGATCTCGTTGCATCCTCGGACGCAGGGGGACGGAACCCCGTCGGTGCCGTGGGCACTTTTCTCGCCATTACCGCAATCATATGGTCATTGTTCCAGGTGATCCTTGCGTCACCGCTGGCCAACCAGCTGCTGCCAGGATCGGTCATTAACAACTCCCGCCAGATCCACCTGGCCTTTTCAGTTTTCCTGGCTTTCATGGCCTACCCGATGTTCAAATCCAGCCCGCGGCACTACATCCCGCTGCAGGACTGGGGGCTTGCCATAGCGGGTGCCGGTATCGCGATGTACGGGTACATCTTTTACGACAAGATCGTGAATTCAGGCGGTCTGGCCGATGACGTCGACAAGTGGTTTGCGCTGGCCGGTCTGATCATCCTGTTCGAAGGCGCGCGCCGCGCTCTTGGGCCGGCGATGGCGATCATCGCCACGATTTTCCTGCTCTATGTCTTCTTTGGATCGTCGCAGGCGGTTCCGGACGTTATCCGCTGGAAAGGCGCGAGCCTGCAAAAGGCGATGAGCCATATGTGGATCACCTCCGAAGGCGTTTTCGGCATCGCTCTGGGTGTTTCGACAAAGTTCGTCTTTCTCTTCGTGCTCTTCGGCGCCCTGCTCGATAAGGCGGGAGCGGGCAACTATTTCATCAAAATGGCGTTTGGCGCGCTCGGTCACCTCAAGGGTGGCCCGGCCAAGGCGGCGGTTGTGGGCTCTGCTGCAACCGGTCTGATCTCCGGCTCTTCAATCGCCAACGTGGTGACAACCGGTACCTTCACAATTCCGCTGATGAAACGCGTAGGCTTTTCGTCCGAAAAGGGCGGCGCCGTTGAAGTGGCGTCCTCTGTGAATGGCCAGATCATGCCACCGGTCATGGGGGCTGCTGCCTTTCTGATGGTGGAATATGTCGGCATCTCGTACGTCGAGGTCATCACCCACGCCTTCCTGCCCGCAACGATCTCATACATCGCGCTGGTCTACATCGTCCACCTTGAGGCGGTGAAGAACAACATGCCGACGCTGGGCAACCGAGTCGTTTCGATGGGCAAAACCATTGGTGGCATGGCAGCCTTCTTTGTGGGCTTTGCCGGCCTGTGCTATGGCGTTCAGTACCCGGTCGGCTGGATCGTGGCGGCCACGGCGAATTCCGGGCTTGTCCTGTCCGTACTGATCTTTGTGGCCTATGCGCTGCTGCTCTGGATGGCATCCTCTGTGCCCGATCTGGAACCGGACGATCCGAACGCAGAAGAAGTCGAACTGCCTGTAGTCGGCGAAATCTACAAATCCGGTCTCTACTATCTGCTGCCGATCATCGTGCTGGTGTACTTCCTGATGATCGAACAGAAATCACCCGGCCTGTCTGCTTTCTGGGCAACGATGCTGCTCTTTGTCATTCTGCTGACCCAGAGACCGCTCAAAGCCATTTTCCGGGGTGAGGGCAGCGTTCTGATGGAACGCTTCCGCGACGGGGTGGCGGACCTGCTGCAGGGTCTCATTGACGGCGCGCGCAATATGATCGGTATCGGTCTGGCGACAGCGACCGCCGGTGTGATCGTGGGTACCGTGACACTGACCGGTGTGGGCCAGGTTATGGCAGACCTTGTTGAGTTTCTTTCGGGCGGCAACCTGATCCTGATGCTCATCATGGTCGGGATTCTCAGCCTGATCCTTGGCATGGGTCTGCCGACGACGGCAAACTACATCGTGGTGTCATCGCTCATGGCGGGTGTCGTTGTTGAACTGGGCGCACAGTCCGGCCTGATTGTGCCGCTGATCGCGGTGCACCTCTTTGTGTTCTACTTCGGTATTATGGCGGATGTGACACCGCCCGTGGGTCTGGCGAGCTTTGCCGCCGCTGCGGTGTCCGGCGGTGATGCGATCAAGACCGGCTTTGTGGCCTTCTTCTACAGCCTGCGCACAATTGCGCTGCCGTTTGTGTTCATCTTTAATACTGATCTGCTGCTGATCGACGTCACCTGGGCGCAGGGCATACTTGTCTTTATCTCTGCGACGATTGCCATCCTGGTCTTTACAGCCGGTACAATGGGCTACTTCCTGACACGCAGCCGCATCTATGAAAGCATCGCGCTGATCCTTGTGTCGTTCATGCTCTTCCGTCCTGACTTCTTCATGGACCGTCTGCAGCCTCCGTTCGAGGACATCGCGCCGGCAGCCTTTGCGGAAAAGGTGGAAGCTGCGACGCCTGGCAAAGAATTCCGTGTGGTTGTGAACGGCCCGGATTTCGATACAGGCGAGCCGCTGGAAACCACGCTGCTGGTTGTCGTGGGCGATGAGGCCGAAGGCAGCCGCATGGACGCACTTGGGCTTCTGACAGTGCCCGACGGCGATGTGGTCACACTGGAAGAGCCGCTCTTTGGCACGCCCTATGCCGACACATTCCAGGGCTATGACTTCTACGGTGACGACTTTGTGACCATCACGGCTGTCAAAGCCCCGGCGGATCAGCTGCCCAAGGAACTGGTGTTCATTCCGGCCCTGCTGCTGCTGCTCGTGATCGTCATGCTGCAACGCGGACGGGCAGCGCGTGAACCCGAGCCCGTAGCGGCGTAAACGATATGCTGCGGCGCTGCACTGATCCGGTGCGGCGCCGCAGCATTTTTCGCATCTGTCATATTTCTCTCATATAACAGCGGTACAGCGTCAGCGTGATCAGTTGCCGATGTTACCCGCAATTCCCCGGCAGGCAGTGCACCCCCACAGTGCGCTGCCTGTTCATTTCATGTTGCAAGGCAGGGCTGAGCCGGGGACAGAAGCAGACACCCGGGGCCCGCACGCAAAATACCGCGTCGCAACCCTTCGCAGACAGGACCGGAGAGAACCGAGACGATGACAACTTATGCACTGAATGGCCTGGGACGGATTGGCAAACTCGCGCTGCGTCCAATGCTGGAGGCAGGCATGGATATTGCCTGGGCGAACGATGCGACAGGGGATGCAGCCATGCATGCGCATCTGCTTGAGTTCGATACAGTGCATGGTCGCTGGCCAGCTGAATTCAGCGCCACATCAGGGGCCATTACCATCGATGGAACGCATCTGCCGGTTTTCGGCCACAGCCGACCGGAAGACCTGCCGTTGGACGGCGTCGACGTCGTCGTGGACTGCACGGGCGCTTTCAAAACCGAAGCTGCGCTCGCCCCCTATTTTCAGGCTGGTGTGAAAAAAGTCGTTGTCTCTGCGCCGGTCAAGAATGGCCCGACTGCAAACATTGTCTACGGCGTGAACCATGATGTCTACGATCCTGACCAGCACTGCATCGTTACGGCTGCCAGCTGCACCACAAACTGCATCGCGCCTGTGGTCAAAGTCGTGCATGAAAACCTGAAAATCAGGCACGGATCAATCACAACGATTCACGACGTTACCAACACGCAGACAATCGTTGACCGGCCTGCAAAAGACCTGCGCCGTGCGCGGTCCGCCCTGAACTCCCTGATCCCGACGACGACGGGAAGTGCGACGGCGATCACCCTGATTTATCCTGAACTCAGGGGGCGTCTGAACGGCCATGCCGTGCGGGTGCCTTTGCTGAATGCGTCGCTGACGGACTGTGTTTTCGAGCTGGAGCAGGAAACCACAGCAGAGGAGGTCAACGCGCTGTTCCGCGATGCTGCAAACGGCCCCCTCAAAGGTATCCTGGGCTACGAGGAACGTCCCCTTGTCAGTGCGGATTACACGAACGACCCCCGGTCCGGCATTGTGGATGCGCCCTCGACCATGGTGGTCAACGGCACGCAGCTGAAAGTCTATGTCTGGTATGACAATGAGTTCGGCTATGCACACCGGCTGGTCGATGTCGCGCGAATGGTGGGCGACAGCCTCTGATGGCACGCGACGCCGGAACACAGGACGGGCTGGCGGCTTATATTGCTGTCACTGTTGCGTACTGGGCCTTTATGCTGACCGATGGCGCGCTGCGGATGCTTGTTCTGCTGCACTTCCATACGCTGGGCTTTTCACCCGTTCAGCTTGCCTATCTGTTTGTGCTCTACGAGGTTGCCGGTATCGTCACCAATCTCAGCGCCGGCTGGATCGCGGCCCGGTTTGGCCTGACAAGTACGCTCTACGCCGGGCTGGGCATTCAGATCCTTGCCCTAGTGTCGCTGACCCTTTTGGATCCGTCCTGGAGCGTCGGCGCCTCGGTCGTTTTTGTGATGGCCGTGCAGGGGGCGTCCGGCGTGGCCAAGGACCTGTCAAAAATGAGTGCCAAGTCTGCCGTGAAGCTGCTGGCGCCGCCGGAAAACGGCGGTCTGTTCCGGTGGGTGGCGCTTCTGACCGGGTCGAAAAATGCCGTCAAAGGTTTGGGGTTCCTGCTGGGTGCTGTGCTTCTGGGAATTGCAGGCCTCAAGGCCGCCGTTCTGGGTATGGCTCTTGTGCTGACACTTGTGTTTGTCGCTCTGGTGGTGCGGATGCCATCTGGCCTGCCCACAGGACGAAAAGATGCAAAATTCAGGGATGTTTTTTCCAGCAATCCGAACATCAACTGGCTCAGCTTTGCGCGCGTGTTTCTTTTTGGCGCGCGCGATGTGTGGTTCGTCGTCGGCATTCCGATCTATTTCTACGCCGTTTTGTCGGATGGCACCGAAGCTGGCAACCGCGCCGCGTTCTTTATGATCGGGAGCTTTATGGCGCTTTGGATCATCCTGTACGGCGCGGTTCAGGCCAACGCGCCAAAAGTTCTTCGCGCCGCGACGCGGCCCGGCGCGGAACTTGTGGCGGCTGCTCGCAACTGGAGCGCAGCGCTGGTGGCGATCCCGGCGCTGCTGGCTGTACTTGTCTGGGCAGCGAACACCCCTGCGCTGTGGCTGACCGCAACACTGGTTGCAGGGTTACTGGTCTTTGGCGCAGTATTTGCTGTGAACTCTGCGCTGCATTCCTATCTGATCCTCGCCTTCAGCACAGGCGAGCGTGTCACGATGGATGTGGGGTTTTACTATATGGCAAACGCCGCAGGCAGACTGCTCGGAACAGTGTCGTCCGGTGCCAGCTACCAGATCGGCGGTTTGCCTGCCTGTCTGGCCACAGCGGCAGCTATGCTGGTCCTCAGCACATTCGGCGCATCAAGACTGCGTGCCTAGCCCGTGCTGGTTGCCAGAATTCTGCTGATTTCTTTCAGGGAACGACCTGATTGATCGGCCCAGGTGTTGAATGCCGCCTGCACGGCCATCATCGACTTTTTTGACGATGGTGCCTTGTCGATGACCCCTTCTGCCACAAGGCGGCCAACAACATCACGCGACAGGATGTACCCGTCCACACCCATGAAGCGCAGGAAGTACTGACCCGTTGCCCCACCCAGCCGGGAACCGTCCGATTTGAGGCGCAACAGCAGGCTGGCGAACTCTGGTGCCGGCCAATCCGCGATGAAACGCCCAAAACCGCCGTGCTCTTTTCTGATATCAAGAATAAACGCCGCATTTTCCTGAACTGCACGAATCTTGGGCCCGTGCCGGACAATGGATTTGTCTGTCACCAGCGCGTCAAACCATACGTCATCCATGAAAGCGCAGGGACCTGGATCAAACCCCCGGAAAGCAGTTTCAAAACCGGGCCACATGCTGTCCACGACTTTCCAGTTAAAACCTGCCTGAAAGATTGATCTGGTCATCTGCGCCAGCCACCGGTCATCCGGGATCTGAGATATCTCGCCCGCGGTCAGAGAAGGTTCAAACCCTTCAAATAATGCTGTTTCGCCACCTTTGCGCTCACTGCTGATGGCCAGAATATCGTTCAGGGTCCGCATGGATCGCTCCTCAGGTGTCAGAAAACGTCAGGATGCCACAAAACCACAGGATACTGCCATAACCTGACAGCAGGTCGCAGGGCTTGCACCCTCCGGGCACCTGCACGACAGTACATCCATGATCCCGCGCATCCTCTCTGCCCTGATACTTCTGTGCTCTTGCCTGACACTCACAGTAACGACCGTGCGGGCCGAACAGATTACCGTTTTTGCGGCGGCCAGTCTGAAAAACGCGCTCGAGGAAATTGCTGCGGCCTACGAAAGCCAGAGCGGTCATAGTGTCCTTTTTTCTTTTGCGGGCTCGTCTGTGCTGGCCAGACAGATCGGGCTGGGGGCACCTGCGGATGTGTTTGTTTCCGCCAATTCTGACTGGATGGCATACCTGGACACCAAAGGCGCGACGGCAACGGGCACCCGCTTTGACCTCACGGGTAACCGGCTCGTTCTGATTGCTTCCCCTCCGGTCGGACAGAAAAGCGTGGCAATGACGGCCAAGAGCCTTTCGAGCATTATTGGTGCGGACCGGCTCGCCATGGCGCTGGTCAATGCGGTTCCCGCGGGTGTTTACGGCAAAGCCGCGCTGCAAAAGCTGGGCGTCTGGCAGGAGCTTGAGGCAAAGGTTGTTCAGACAGACAATGTGCGGTCCGCGCTTGCACTGGTGGCTACAGGCGCTGTGCCCTTCGGGATTGTCTACGCCACGGATGCCCTGGCGGAGCCCCGCGTCAGCCTTGTCGGTCACTTTCCGGATGGCAGCCATCCTCCGATCATTTACCCGGTGGCCGCAGTAACAAACCGGGACAGCGAAACCGTGCGCGCATTTCTTGACTATCTGCGCGGCCCGCAGGCAGATAAAGTCCTGACGCGGCTCGGTTTTGCCGCGCTGGCGGAGTAGGCATCCCATGGAGTGGCTGAGTGCAGACGAATGGCAGGCCGTTGCGCTGTCGCTGCGTGTCGCCTTCTGGGCCACTCTGTTGAGCCTGCCCCCTGGCCTTTGGATCGCTTTTGTCCTGGCCCGGCGCGAATTTCCGGGCAAGCAGCTGGTCAACGGGCTCGTATTGCTGCCACTGATCCTGCCCCCGGTTGTCACAGGATACCTGCTGTTGCTGGGCTTTGGGCCTCAGGGCCCGCTGGGCCGTTTACTGGATGTGTTTGGCATCACCGTCGCCTTTCACTGGACCGGTGCCGCACTGGCTGCAGCCATCATGGCCTTTCCGCTGATGGTACGCGCAATGCGCTTGTCCATCGAAGCCGTTGATCGGAAGCTCGAAGACGCAGCGGGCACGCTGGGCGCATCGCGCCTGTGGGTTTTTGTGACAATCACTCTGCCCCTGATCCTGCCGGGCATTCTGGCCGGTGCAATTCTGGCCTTTGCCAAAGCCATGGGGGAATTCGGCGCAACCATTACCTTTGTCTCCAACATCCCCGGGCAGACGCAGACGATCCCGTCGGCAATTTATGCATTTCTCCAGGTGCCCGGCGGCGAGAATGCCGCACTGCGTCTGGTCATGGTGTCTGTCGCCATTGCGATGGCAGCGCTGCTTTTGTCGGAAGTGTTGTCCCGGCGCATCGCACGCCGCATCGGAGGTAAGTGATGCTCAGCGTCCGGGTGACCCAGACTTTCTGCGAATTTACCTTGGATGCCGCATTTGAGGCACCGCGGGGCATCACTGTCCTTTATGGGCGCTCTGGCACCGGGAAAACCAGCATCATCAATGCGGTTGCAGGCCTGCTGAACACCGCATCGGGGCGCGTCACTATTGGTGACCGGGTTCTTTTTGACACCGAACAGGGTATCTGGGTCCCGCCGCACAAACGCAGGGTCGGGTACATTTTCCAGGAAGGGCGATTGTTCCCACATCTGACTGTCCGGCAAAACCTGCTCTATGGACGCAGATTTGCGCCGCGCACTGCCGCACCGGAAAGCCCCGACCGCGTCATCGAAATGCTGGGTATTCATCACCTGCTGGATCGACGGCCCGCATTGCTGTCCGGCGGGGAAAAACAACGTGTGGCCATTGGCCGGGCGCTGCTTGCCAGCCCGGAGATCATCCTCGCAGATGAGCCACTCGCAGCACTGGATGACGCCCGGAAATCGGACATCCTGCCCTATTTCGAGCGGATCCGTGACGAGGTGTCAGTGCCGGTGCTCTACGTAAGTCACTCCGCCAGCGAAGTGACCAGACTGGCCACAACCGTCATAGCACTTGAGAGCGGCCGCGTTACCGGACAGGGACCAGCGCTGCAGATCCTGAGCGATCCGGCGGTGATGCCACTCGGCGTGCGGTCTGCGGGTGCTATGCTGAACGCGACACTGGTGCGCCATCACGACGATGGGATCAGCGAGCTGTCAGCCGGCGGGTTGCCTTTGCTGCTGCCGCGTGTCGATCACCCGCCCGGGCGCGCACTGCGCATAAGGATTGAGGCGCAGGATGTGATGCTGGCCACGCGCCCACCCACGGGCATATCCGCCCTGAATGTCCTGCCGGCGACCCTGACTGATCTGCGACAGGGCGACGGGCCGGGTGTGCTGGCGCGTCTTGATGCCGGCGGAAACACGCTCCTTGCGAGGATCACGAGGCGCTCCTGCGATGCGCTGGACCTGCGCCCCGGCATGCAGGTTTATGCCGTGATCAAAGCAGTATCTGTGCCCCGCGATGCGGTAGGCGACGGGCACGGATCAGACGGGCGGTGACCGGTCCTGCTGCATAAGCCCGGCAAGCAGCGGGTTGGGAAACCGCCGCGCGACCGTCACACCATAGAATGTCTCTGTCAGCTCCGGCAAAACGGCAAGTTCCGCCAGAGTTCCGGCGGCAATTTCGTCGCGGACTACAATGGGGGGCAGAACGGCCAGGCCCGCACCATCGCGCACCAGCAGGCGCATCATGGCCATGTCATCCACCTCTGCCGCAATCTGCGGACGCAGGCCCAGCCGCTCTGTCAGGGCATCGAACCCGGCCCGGACACCGCTGGCACGCGTTGGCAGGATCAGTGGCGCGTGCAACAGCAAATCCGTCAACGGCATTTTCATGCTGACAGTATCCGGAGGACCAATGAGGCTGACATTCTGGCGGTCCAGCTGCTGCACCTGAAAAGGCGTCAGCGCATCTGCGGGCGGCGGCTGATTGGTCAGAACCAGATCAAGGTGCAGCGCTGCCAGCGCCGTACTCAGCTCCGCCATACTTCCTGACCTGAGGACAACCTCAACATCCGGACGCCCCAGCACCGGCTTCAGAAACGCCAGCTGAAAGTTGCGCGACAGTGTTGAGATTGCGCCGATGCGGCAAACCTGCCGCGCGGCACCGGTCTGTTGCAGCGTCGCGACCATTTCGCGCCCCGTCGCAAAGATTGCGTTGGCATGATCCAGGGCGATGCGCCCGGCCTCGGTCAGCAAAAGCGCGCGCCCGCGCCGCTCAAACAGGTCCTGACCCAGGCGTTCCTCTAACTGCCGGATCTGCATAGAGACCGCCGATTGAGACACGTTCAGGATTGATGCAGCCCGGGTGAGGTTTCCCTCTTCGGCGACAGCCTGAAAGTATCGCAGATGGTGATAGTTGAATTCCATATGTTCTTAAAAACAGAACATTTTAATACATACAATATATTTTTCTTATTTATCGGCAAAAGCTAACTCCCGTGCAACACACCTTTGCGCCGGAGTTCGCCATGTCCGTTTACCTGATCCCACTGATTGCACCTGCCCTGCTGGCCATTGTTGCGATTGCTGCACGCACGACCCCTGGATACCCGACCGACCGTCTGGCACGCGCCAGTGAATGGGCCGCACTGGCAGCTGTAACTTCCTCCGCTGCAGGGCTAGTCGCACTGCTGATCAAAGGTCCCGGCTCGGCAGGTCTGATCGCGGCTGGTTTGTCGGTGCGTATCGATGCGCTGACGGTCACCATGTCCCTGCTGGTCTCCTTTGTGGGCTGGGTGGTTTTGCGTTACAGCGGCACCTATCTGCGCGGGGAAAAAGATCAGAACAGGTTCACCGGTCTGATCTGCGCGACGGTTGCCAGTGTTCTGCTTTTCGTTCAGTCGGGTGGCCTGACTGTCCTGGTTGTTACCTGGATCGCTACAAGCCTGTTTCTGCACCAGCTGTTGATTTTCTGCAAAGACCGCACAGCCGCAACACGGGCTGCATTTAAGAAGTCAGTGACCGCGCGGCTCAGCGATGCGGCGCTTATCGCGGCCACCGCACTTTTGGCCGGTTACTACGGCACTGCCGATATCGCCGGTATTCTTTCTAAGGCCCAGGCGGGATCTGGCGCACCTGAGCTTTATGCAGTGGCTGCCTTGCTGGCCATCGCGGCCGTCCTGAAATCCGCACAGTTTCCATTTCACGGATGGCTGACGGAGGTCATGGAAACTCCGACGCCCGTTTCTGCTCTGCTCCACGCAGGCGTCATCAATGCCGGTGGTTTCCTGCTGATCCGCTTTGCGGACGTTATGCTGCTGGCACCGGCAATACTGGCTTTTCTGGTTCTGATCGGTGGCTTTACAGCGCTGCTTGCCGGGCTGGTCATGCTGACACAACCCGCGATCAAAACCTCACTGGCGTGGTCAACGATCGCACAGATGGGGTTTATGGTCCTGCAATGTGGCCTGGCGCTCTTTCCCATTGCCCTCCTGCACATCGTGGCACACTCACTTTATAAGGCGCATGCATTCCTCTCCTCCGGTACGGCGGTTGACGCCGTGACAGCCGCTCGCAAACCCGGCCCAGTCGCAATCCCCGGTCCGCGTGCTGTGCTGCTTGCTTTCACCGTAGCGCTGACCATCTATGGCACCCTCGCAATTCTCTTCGGTTTTTCTGGCAAATCACCACAGGCACTTGCGCTTGGCGCCATCCTGATCTTTGGGGTCGCGTATCTTCTGGCCCAGGGTTTTGCTGACCGCGCACCGGTCCAGCTGACACGACGCACAACCCTTTATGCGCTTGGGGCATCGCTGAGTTACTTTGCGCTGCAGGCAGCCGCGGACGCCATCTATGCGGGGACACTGCCCCTGGCCCCCGTCCCGGGCGCGCTGGAATGGATGCTGATTGCGCTGGCGCTGATCAGTTTTGGTACCGTCGCCGTCGCACAAAGCATGTTTGCACATTGGGCAAACATCCCTGCAATCGCTGGCCTGCGCGTCCACATCGCCAACGGATTTTACGCCAATGCACTGACGGACAGACTGTTGAAAACACGCAGCCTGACAAAACTTTCATGATGACGCTTACAGAGGACGCCCCCATGGCCCTGGACAACACTTCGCAATCACTGCACGCTGAAACCCTTGTGAAAATCGCTGAGGACGCCGGACGGCAGATCCCCCCGGTCTGGCCGCTTTCCTCCTCTGTCGCGGTCAACCCTTATCTCGGTCAGAGCACTCAGTCTCTCGCCGCGACAGGACAGATGCTGTCCCGGATAAGCACCGCCAGGGTCACGATGCCGCGGTCCTGGTATCAGCAACAGATCATGGACGGACAGATTACCGACACAGATCTCGCTGGCGCGCTGGCGGCCTGCTCCCATGGCATCAAACCCGAGACAACCGAAGTGCTCAAACTGGCGGCCAAAGGATCGGAGAAGACGCGCGCGCCACTGCCGACCGTTGCAGATCTCGCCGCAGAGCAAACCGGCTTTGACTGGCCCGGCTTTGTCGCAGAGCGCACAGGTGCCTGGGCTGGCGGATATTTTGATGCAGGTCAGGCCATGTGGCACGCACCAAAAGACACAGGCACCTGGGCCGCTTGGCGCGCCTGGGCCACAGCCGATCTGAGCCCTCAGATCATGGGGCTGACGACATTCCGCGCGCATGTCCGCGCGACACCACTCGCGGCTCAGGACGCAATCGCGCAGGCCTGTGCGATCCTCGGCCTGAGCGAAACGGCATGTGCAAGTTACTTCCATCAGCTGTTGCTCGGTCTCGGTGGGTGGAGCCAGGTCGCAAGGTATGAACTTTGGAAAGCTGAACTGGCAGGTACGACGGACACCACTCTGACAGATATGCTGGCCATAGCCCTGACGTGGGAAGCTGCGCTTTTCAAAGCTTTTAAAGCAAAGCTGGAGAATACCTGGTTCGCCGTGCAGCTGACCCATGCCGAGCCTGCCCAGATCACGGAGGCGTTTGTCATTGACGAGATTTTGCAGGAAGCAGGGGAACGGGCGCATCAGCGGCAGATTGCCGGAAAATTTTCACCCCGGACCGCTGCAAAGACCGGACGCATGGCGCTTCAGGCGGCGTTCTGTATCGACGTCCGGTCAGAGGTCTTCCGCAGAGCGTTGGAAAACACCGATACCGGGATACAAACCCTCGGATTTGCGGGGTTCTTTGGCCTCGCGGTGAAGCACAATGCGTGCGGCTCAGACGTTGACGAGCTGCGGCTGCCCGTATTGCTTAATCCAGGCCTCAGCTCTGCCGAAACCGGGACGGATGCTGATGCTGCGCGCGCAGATAACCAGTCACGCTGGCTGGCCCGGGCCGAGCGCGCCTGGGGTCGGTTCCGCCAGGCTGCGGTGTCCTGTTTTGCCTGCGTTGAAGCAACCGGACCCTATTATGCCGCGCGGCTCGTGTCCGACGGGCTGGGCCAAAGCGCCAGGACCGCGCCCGGAATGCAGAGCGCCTGCCCGCAGCCTGACATGGACACCGGCGCACAGATCAGCGCCGCCGCTGCAATCCTGCAGGCGATGTCGCTCACCGACGGCTTTGCCCCTGTTGTGCTTTTGTGCGGCCATGGCGCAGAAACCAGCAACAACCCGCACGCCAGCGGACTGCAATGCGGTGCCTGCGGTGGATACTCCGGCGAAGTCAACGCAAGGTTGCTGGCGGGCATCCTGAACCGGGCCGACGTGCGCGCGGGTCTGGTTTCGCATGGAATATCCATCCCGCAGGATACGGTTTTTGTGGCGGGGCTGCATAACACAACGACCGATGATGTGGCTGTGTACTGGCAGGACATCGATCTGTCGGTATATGCGCCGGACAAGGCGCAGACAGAGGCCTGGCTGAAGCTTGCCTCACAGAGCGCTCGGTCCGAGCGGATGCCAGCGCTGCCGGGTGCCGGCAGTCACAGCGACATTCACACCCGCGCACAAAACTGGGCGGAAACGCGCCCCGAATGGGGACTTGCCGGTTGTCGCGCGTTCGTTGCCGCACCGCGGAGCCAGACCGGCGCGGACAGCTTCGACGGACAGGTGTTTTTGCATGAATACGACCACCACAAGGATGCCGGTGCCGGATACGGTGTACTGGAACTGATCCTGACCGCCCCGGTCGTGGTCGCCAGCTGGATCAGTCTGCAATACTATGGCTCATCGGTGTCTCCTGACGTTTTCGGGTCTGGAAACAAGCTGCTGCACAACGTGACCGGTGGCATCGGCGTCGTTGAAGGCAACGGGGGCATGCTCAGAACCGGCCTGCCGCTTCAATCCGTTCACGATGGCGAAACGCTCCGGCACGAGCCGCTGCGGTTGTCGGTCTACGTGGCAGCACCCCAGGAGGCCGTGACCGCAATACTTGAGAAACATCCGCAAGTCCGGGCATTGTTTGACAACCGCTGGCTGCATCTGTTTGTCCTCTCGGACGATGGTCAGGTCACGGACCGTTATTCAGGGGATCTGACCTGGACAAAGGAACACGTTGGCTGATCCGGGCGGGTTTAAACCGTTGGCAGTCTTTGCTTTTCGACGCTACTGCGCCAGCAGCTCCTGGGATGTTTCAGATTTGAGGAGCTGCCAGATGCGCGCTTTATGCCGCACTACAGCTGTTTCGTGCAGGCATCTGAGGCGAACGTCTTTAAGCGCCCTGCGCAACCGGTGAAATTTGCGCCGCCGTGATCCTGCCATTCCCAAACAGGAGGATCATTTATCCTGGCCGTCTCATCTCACATTGATTTCAGACGATGGCCCGGATTTGTCTACGCCCCCGTCGCGGCGGGAGGCACCCCGGTCAATATACTGCTTTTGGTTATCGTGGCAGTCCGGCGCATGGCTGCCGATCTGTTGTGAGATATTCAGGACGTATCATCGCGGACTTGCAGGCTGAATCTCGTGGTCCCCAGGCCGGTTAATTTTTTGCAAATGTCGTTCAGGAACGTTTGCGTTTAACGTCATGCGGAGGATGAGAACTCCGCAACCCTTGTCTGCCATTGCGCTTGCGCTGCGGATCAAAAAACCACAAGGCGGGTGCCTCGCTCATCACCTCACAATTGCTTCGGCCTCAATCTCCACACGGTAATCGCCGATCAGCCGGGACACCTCCAGCAAAGTATTGGCAGGTTTCACATCACCGAAAACACGCCCATGCGCTTGAGAAACCGCGAGAACATCCTCAGCATCACTCAGATAGACCCGTGTCCGGATAACATCCTCGGTACTGGCCCCCAGAGCGCTGAGCGCCGCACCGATTTTGTCCAGAATGAAGGTGGTCTGGGCCCCCGCATCGCCACCTGCAACAACCCGGTCCGAACCGGCCGTTGCCGTTGTGCCCGAAACCAGTATCCGGTCTCCGATCCGGCGTGCTCGGCAGTAGCCCGCGATATCCTCCCATTCGCTTCCTGTCAGCACCCTTGTCTCACCGGGCCGGTCGGGCACCTCTTCGACGGTCATTGCACGCGGCATTTCATCCAGGTGATGGCTCAGATCACCTGATGCCGTCAGGAACGGCGGTTTGCGGTATTCGTCACCACAATCACCCGGCAATGGCCGTGACCGGCCAAAGGCGTCGTTCAGTGCGGCATGATCTTCTGCATCCAGCTCAAAGCTGAACAGCCGCCGGTTGTCAGCGGAATGCTGCGCCTCGCCCAGCCTTGCGCCGATAATGACACCGGCAACGGCAGGGTTTTCCAGAACCCAGCGCGTGGCGACGTTTGGTATGGAAACACCGTGCTTTTTCGCTATTCCGGCCACCACTTCAAGCAGGGACTGAAAGACATCCCAGCCACCGGCGGTGTCGATAAAGCGTTTGTATTTCATTTTGCTCCAGTCGCCGATGTCTTCGGGCTCGGCACGGCCCAGCCAGCGTTCGGACAGAAAGCCACCCGCAAGCGTTCCATACCCCAGAAGACGGACACCACTGGCAGCGCACAGTTCTGCAAGCGGACCAGCCGCGCGCCTGTCAATCAGGGAAAACGGCACCTGATTGCTGACCAGCGGAATGCCATCCGACAACGCCAGTCTGAGATGTGCGGCATCAAAATTTGTCACACCGATTTCGCCGATCAGCCCCTCGTCGCGCAGCTTTGCCATCTCGTGGAGCGCATCAAGCCAGGCGGGGTGTTCAAAACTCCACCAGTGAAACTGCAGCAGATCCACACGGTCTGTCCCAAGTCTGTCCAGCCGCTCCCGGACCCCGGCCCGCACGACCTGCGGTGTCATCGCGCCAGGCACAGGGCACCATTTGGTGCAAACCACAGGGCGCGTCCCGGTATCACGGCGCAAAAGCGCGCCGGTTATGAGCTCTGAGGTGCCATAGTGATCGGCCATATCAAAGGTCCCGAACCCGTCCCGCACATAGTCTTCCAGATATCCCGCACCTGTTTCCGGATCGATCAAATCACCGTCTTTTTCGATGTCCGCGACCTGCCACAGGCCTACCAAAACGCGGGATATGGAGAGTCTGTCGGTCAGCGGATACTGCGGGAGCGGCGTCATAAGTTCTCCGGTCTGAGGGCATTAAGTGATTTCTGATTGATCACGCACCCGTTGTCCATGACCCGCCGTGCAGCTCAGAGACAGTAGCGGTTGACAGCCCGCTCTGTTAGCCGCAGCCTGATGAAAAGACCGGATATTGTCCTGCGAACGGCAGACCGGCGCTTTGGGGGTAAAAGATGACAACCGGCCCGGATGATAACGGCTTCTGGCTTTACGACCTGCGTGTGGAAACCGTGATCGGAGACCGAACACCCGTTTGCCGGCACGTTGAGGGCGAGAGTTTCCGGGTTGAAGGCGAGTTGCTGATTTTTGATCAGGGACAAAAAGTCTCTATGTACGCGCTCGCAGCGCTGTTGCCTTTGCTGCCGGCGAAACAGCGTCCGACTGCGCCCGCCGACTGGATGTCCACAGACGCGGAGATCGACTGCCCCGATCCGCACTGCGGTGGCCGGTTTCGTATCCTGCGGGGGGAGAAACGCTGGTTCTCGCATGCCGAGACCACCGGACTGCCCGAGGCGCGGGACACACCCTATTGGCTGAAAGAACAGGAGAGCCCGAGTGGCTGAGACAGCAACACTGCGGCCCGGGCATGACATTTCCCGGGTGATCAAAGGCGGCTGGCAACTGGCAGGAGATCACGGCGAGGTGGACCGCGAGAGTGCCATCCGCGACATGGAAGCTTTTCTCGATGCCGGCATCACCACTTTCGACTGCGCGGACATTTATGTCGGTGTAGAGGAAATGATCGGAGAATTCATAGCGGATGTCCGCCAGCGGCGGGGGGCGTCTGTTGCCGACAGGATCTGCGTGCACACCAAGCTCGTGCCCGACCTGACCCTTCTGGAACATATCCGGCCAGCCGATGTTGAAGCCATTATCGACCGCTCCCTGAAACGGCTGCAGGTCGAAAGGCTGGATCTGGTGCAATTCTACTGGTGGGACCTGAAGATGGGCGCACCGCTTGAAGGGCTGAGCGTGCTGAAAGACCTGCAGGCAGCGGGCAAAATCGGAAACCTTGGTATCAACAACTGGGATCGTGGCCAGATTGCGCCCTTTGTCGAGGCTGGTTTTGATATTGCCGCAGCCCAGGTGCAGTATTCGGTGCTCGACCGCAGACCAGCGGGCAGCCTGTCAGACTGGGCAACAGATCAGAACATTCAACTGGTGTGCTATGGCACTCTGGCGGGCGGATTTCTGACAGAAAACTGGCTGGGCAGACCGGACCCGGGCTTTCTGTTTGAAAACCGAAGCCTGGTTAAGTACCGGCTGATCATTGACGAATTCGGCCCCTGGGACGTCTTTCAGGAATTGCTGCGTGCGCTGAAAACTGTCGGCGACCGGCATGGTGTGTCGCTGAGTTCAGTTGCCACCCGCTGGGTCCTTGACCAGCCTCAGGTCGCGGCAGGAATTGTCGGCGCACGCTACGCCCGCCACCTGCCCCGTACACTGGAAGTCTTTGATCTCAGTCTCGACGAAACGGATCGGGCGACGCTGGATGCCGTGCTGACCCAGGCGCCGGGACCACAGGGCGATGTCTTTGCGCTGGAAGCCGACCGGACCAGCCGGCACGGTCGCATTATGAAATACAACCTGAACACAAAACCCGTTGATAATGTGCTGGGTGCAGATGGCTGAGACAATCCTCAGCCTGCGCGGGATAACCCGTGATTTCGGACCGTTCCGCGCCGTGGATGACATCACTGTGGGCATCGAAAAGGGCAGCATTACCGGCTTGATCGGACCGAACGGCGCCGGGAAGACAACGCTTTTCAACGTGTTGTGCGGCACACTTGCGCCCACATCCGGCACAGTCATGCTCAAAGGCAGCGACGTGACCGCTATGCCGTCGGACAGGCTGTTTGCGGCTGGTCTGGGACGGACATTCCAGATACCCCGCCCGTTTGCAAAAATGTCTGTGCTCGAAAATGTCATGCTCGCGCCGCTTGCCCAGACAGGTGAAAAGCTTGCCGGTCCGTTCCTGCGCGCGCGAGACATGCGCCGCGAAGAAGATGCAATCCGCGCCAGAGCGATGGAGGTCCTGGAGTTTGTCACCCTAGATCATCTGACCGATCAGGCCGCAGGGCAGATCTCCGGTGGTCAGATGAAACTGCTGGAACTGGCAAGAGTACTGATGGGGGATCCTGATCTGATCCTGCTGGACGAACCCGCCGCGGGCGTGAACCCCACGCTGACCCGCGTGCTGATCAGTAAGATCGAGGAACTGAACCGCGCCGGCAAAACCTTTGTGATTATCGAGCATGACATGGACTTTGTCATGCAGCACTGTGCGCCGGTGATCGCGATGGCCGAAGGACGCATGGTGTTTCACGGCAGCCCCGAAGAGGCACAGAACGACCCGTTGTTGCTCGAAGCTTATCTGGGGGCTGCGGCAATTGACTGATCCCGTCCTGAAGGCCCATGGAATAGTGGCGGGCTACGTGCCCGAACTCCCGATCCTGCAAGACGTTTCACTTGCGGCGGAACGCGGAAAAGTAACCGTTGTTATCGGACCTAATGGCGCAGGAAAATCCACTCTGATCAAAGCCATAGCAGGGCTGGTTCCGGTCAGCGCCGGTCAGGTGCATCTGAGTGGCCAGGACATCACCAATCCGCGCCCGGACACCATGGGCGCGCGCGGTGTGGCCTATGTTCCGCAGACCGACAACATCTTTCGTTCGCTGACAATCCGGCAAAACCTTGATCTGGTTCTGCGACGCGCCGGACAGGACCGTGCGCGACGGCTGGATGAGCTTTTTGCCCGGTTTCCCCCGCTGGCAGCAAAACAAAAGGAAAAAGCCGGTGCGCTCTCTGGCGGGCAACGGCAGTTTCTGGCAGTTGCCATGGCGCTGGCGATTGAGCCGTCCGTGATCCTGATGGATGAACCATCTGCCGGTCTTGCCCCCAGGGCCGCAGAAGAGGTCCTGCAACAGGCCCGCGCCCTTACGGACAGCGGTGTTACGATCGTGCTGGTGGAGCAGAACGTCCGCCAGGCGCTGCGTATTGCCGATCACTGCTACATTCTGGCGGATGGCCGTAACCAGGTGGACGGGCCTGCCGCCGATCTGATGAATGACCCGGTGGTGGGCCAGATTTATCTGGGCGGCAAGCGGATGGCCGCAACATGATCCAGCATTTTGCAGACGGCATTCTGGTAGGATCGATCCTGTCTCTGGGCGCAATCGGGCTGACCATGGCCATGCACATGCTGCGGTTTGCGAACTTCTCGCATGCCGAGCTTCTCTCTATCGGTGCCTATTGTGCGCTGGTTTTCGACGGCATTTTTGCGGGCATTCACAATGGTCTTGCCGCAGCGGTCGGACCGCTCAGCCTGACCTGGTCACTGTCCCTGTCGATCATCGTGGCGATGGGCGTGACCGGGCTTTCAGCTGTTGCGATTGACCGGCTGGTGTTCCGACGCGTGCGCGCAAAGGGGGGCGAATTGTCGATGGTTTTTGCCTCTTTCGGTGTCGCCATGATCGTTCGGAACATTCTGGGGCTGATCTTCGGCCTCCAGGCGCAACTCTACACAAATGATATTATCTTCGCGGTGATGATCAGCAGTGATCCGCTTTTGCTGATCAAGCCTGATCAGGTGTTCTCGCTTGTTGCGGCCCTGGTGATCATGGTGATCCTGCATCTGGTGCTGTCGCGCACGACCTTCGGCTACAGCCTGCGTGCGGTCGCAGAAAACCCGACACTCGCGCAGGTATCCGGCATCAGCCTGAACAGAATGATCACTCTGATCTGGCTGATCGGCGGCGGCCTGGCTGCGGCAGCCGGTATCTTTTACGGGCTGACCAACCAGATCAACCCTGTGCTGGGCCGCGATCTGGTGCTGCCCATATTCGCGGCAACCATTGTTGGCGGCATCGGCAGTATCTATGGCGCAGTTCTTGGCGGGTTTCTGGTTGGCATTGCGTCAAATGTCGCGCTTCTGATCCTGCCTTCGGGGTACAGCCCCGCCGTACCGTTTCTGATCATCCTCGCCGTTCTTCTGGTACGCCCGACCGGGCTATTCGGAGAGGAGCGCACGTGATCGGCGTCATTTCATATCTGGTGTTCTTCACAACGGTCGCCGCGATCCTGGCCATTGCCGTGCTTGGCCTCAATCTCCAGTGGGGAAATACCGGGCTCTTTAACGGTGGAGTTGTCGCCTTTTTCGGCGCAGGTGCTTACGGCACCCTGATCCTTGGCGGCACGCCCCAGGACGCGCATCTGGGCGGATACCAGCTCTTTTACCCGCTGGCGCTGCTGGGCGGAATGATGGCTGCCGGACTGATGGCTTGGGTGGTGGGTGTACTGACACTGCGGCTGCGGCATGACTATCTGGCGATTGCCACCTTCGGCGTCGCCGTAGCCTTTGAAAACCTCCTGCGCAACGCTAGCGGGTTTGCCGGCGGCGCACAGGGGCTACGCGGGTTCCAACGCCCGTTGCTGGCCTGGCTGGGGGACGGTTTTACCTACAACCTGCTCTTTCTGGCCTTTGTTCTGATCTTGCTGGTACTGGTCTATCTTTTCCTGCAACGTCTGATCCGGTCGCCGTTTGGCCGACTACTGCGCGCGATCCGCGAGGACGAAACTGCGGCAAAATCGCTGGGCAAGAACCCGGCGCGCATCCGTCTGATCTCATTTATAACAGGATCAGTCATCATGGGCCTGAGTGGTGGACTCTATGGCACCTTTTACGCTTTTATCAGTCCACAGGATGTGCTGCCGATCCTCACATTCCAGATCTGGGCAATGCTGATCGTTGGCGGGGCGGGAAATAACCGTGGCGCTGTTGCAGGTGCCTTTCTGATCTGGGGGGCCTGGACGGCCAGTGGCTGGGCCCTGTCGCGATTTGCGCCGCTGGAGATGCAACTCTACACCGGTTCGGTCCAGTTTGTTCTGATCGGTTTTGTCATTGTGGGCATGCTCATGTGGCGCCCGCAGGGGCTTTTTGCGGAAAGACTGGTTGTCTCGCAAACGGGACGTGCCAGACAATAATTACAACGGGAGAAAAACATGAAAATTAACGTTACAAGAACCGGCCTTGCCATGGGCCTTGCCGCGGGCATTTCAGCCGCAGGCGGTGCTGCAGCAGCGCAGGACTGCACCACCAAAATCGGTGCGGTGCTGCCAACCTCCGTAGACTGGGGCAAACCGATTGCTGCAACCGCGCAATATGTCGTTGAACAGGTCAACGAGGCAGGTGGTGTTGCAGGCTGTGATATCGAAATGGTTTTGCGCGACAGCCAGGTTGATCCAAAAGTCGGCGTCGACGCGGCCAAGGCGCTGGTCGACCTGGACGGTGTTCAGGTGCTTCTGGGCGCTGTATCCAGCGGTGTTTCCATGCCTATCCTGACCTCTGTAACGGCACCTGCGGGCGTGATGCAGATGTCGTGCTGCTCTTCCTCCACGGCTTTCACCGGACTGGCCGAAGAAGGCAAGACAAAGGGGCTGTGGTTTCGCACTTTTGCAACCACCGGCGTTCAGTCTGCCGTGGCCGCAATGGTGGCACGTGACAAGGGCTACAAGTCAGTCGCCGTTCTTTACAAGAACGATGACTGGGGCCAGGACATTGGCAAGCTCGTGGCGGCCGATTTTTCAGCCCTTGGCATCGAGGTCACCGGCTCGGTTGCGCTGAACGACGGCCAGGCATCTTACCGCGCCGAAGTGACGGAAGCGCTCAAGGGTAAGCCTGAAGCGGTCTATCTGGCGCTCTACCCCAAAGAAGGTACAGCTGCCGTGCGCGAGTGGCTTTCGCTGGGTGGCACGCAGAACATGATCGTGGCCAATTCGCTGAAATCTGACGAATTCCGTGAAAACGTCGGCCTTCAGTATCTTGGCAACATGGTTGGTACTGATACCGCCTCGCCACGCAGCGCGTCGGCCACAAAGTTTGTCGATCAGTACACTGAGCACTTTGGTGCCGCGCCAAATGGTCCGGGCCTGTCCAACAGCTATGACGCGACAATGATCGCGCTCCTGGCGATGGAAGCTGCCGGCAAGGATGCCACCGGAGAGGCCATCGCAGCCATGGTCAGCAAAGTGACAGATCCGGACGGGACGCCCGTTTCTGCAGACGCCGAAGGGTTTGCTGCTGCCAAGGAAATTCTGGCTTCGGGCGGCAACGTCTTTTACCAGGGCGCGACAGGCAACGTGCGTTTCGATCCCAACGGCGACGTTTCGGCACCTGCGGTGACCTGGGGTTTCACTGAGGCTGGCATCGAAGAGTTGCAGTACATATCGCTGGATGAAGTTGACGCCTTTATGGGCACACTCAACTGAACCAGCCGGCGATGGAGTCCGGGCCGGTCTGAGAAAGAGCGGCCCGGTTTTTTATGAACTAACCGGCTGACAGGCTGGTCAGTTAAAGTGGATCGGACTATTCGGCCGCCAGACGCACCGGCAAAGGAGCCGTCTTTTCTGACGGCGCTGATGCCGTCTTTTCTTTTTCTGCCCGGCGCGCACTTGCGTATAGCAACGCAAAAGCAGGCGGTGTGAAGTAGAACGACACAACCGCGGACAAGAGCACACCTCCCGCAATCGCGACCGCAAATGGTGGCCAGAACCCGCCACCTGCGAGGATCAGAGGCAGAAACCCTCCAAAGGTCGTGATGGTTGTCGAGATGATATGACGGCTTGAGCCCCCCACAACGCGTGCCATGGCCTCGGTATCACCCGCGACTGCTTTGCTGTCCGCCTTCAGACCGGTCAGAATAATGATGGCTGCATTGACGGACACACCAATCGATCCGATGACACCGATGATCGCGTTGATCCCAAAAGGAAACTGCATTGCCGCAAGCGCAAGGAACGAAAGCCCCGCTGACAGCACACAGACCACCAGGGCAATCGCGGTCAGCCGGAATGAGTTGAATGTCAGAACAATGGTCGCGATTGTCAGCGTAATGATCAGGCCGACAGAGGCCATCAGATTGCCCACTGTGCTGGAGCGCGCATCTGAATCGCCCCCCAGTTCCATGCGATATCCCGACGGCAGGGCAAACCCGGCATCATCCAGAGACGCGAGTACGGACTGCAATGCTTCTTCTGGCAGAACACCCGGCACAATAAAGGCCTGCACCGTGTTGGTACGTTCGCCGTTGCGCCGCGTGATTACGCTTTCCGCCGGCTCCAGAACCGGCTGTGCCAGCGCAGACAGGGGCACCGCAGGAAAGACGCCTTCGGCCGACAGGGTTGCTGCACCGGGAAGTACAATGGGCATATCTGTGATCGCAGTGAGGTCGCTGCGCACGCCCTGCCCCATCCTGACCCTCACCGGCAGCTGATCCGTTCCCTCAACAAGACTGCCGCCCGTTACACCGACCAGCGCCGTTTCCAGCTGGCGTGCGATGTCAGTGACATTCAGTCCAACCAGCCGGGCCGCAACCTCGTCGATTTCGAACCGTAACTGCGGCGCGCCGCCGGCAACCACAGACCGGGCCTGCGTCACCAAAGGCAGGTTCGCCATCAATGCGCGTGCCTCATCGCCAAGGTCGCGCAACACCTCCAGATCAGGGCCAACAAAGCGCACCTCTACCGGAGCATCCACAGGCGGGCCCTGCACGAGTGAGCGCAGAATGATGCGCGCCTGAGGAAAGCGTGCCTCCAGTTCCGCCTGAAGGGACGGCACCAACTGCGCGGCATCCCCGGCCGTCTGCGTTTTGATCATCGCCTGGGCATACCCCGGCTCGGACGACCGGCCTGCGGTGATGTTGTAGTAAAACGCAGGACCAGAAGAACCGATACTCCAGTAAACCTTATCGATCCCGTCTTCTTTCGCCAGAACACTGTCGATCTCGCGCGCAATCCTGGCGGTTTCGTCAATCGCCGTTCCAGGCGGCATGTCCACTTCCAGGTAGAACTGGTCGCGCTCTACACCGGGAAAAAACTGTGCCGTCAGGGTAGGAAAAGAGGCAAATCCCACCACCGGCAAGATCAGCGCAAGCGCCATCGAACGCAACGGATTGCGCACAGACCACCGCAGCGATGCAGCAAACAGCTTTCCAACAAACGGAACAGCGATGCCCGACGCCGATCCTGATTTCAGGAACCATCCGGCCAGTGCAGGTGTCACCGTCAGCGCCACAATCAATGACCAGACCAGCATCATCACAACCGCAATTGCGATGGCGCCCACAAAATCCCCTGCCGGGCCGGGCAGCAGGATCATCGGCGTGAATGACAACGCAGTTGTAATGGTCGACGCCAGCAAAGGTGCGGCCAGCCGTTTAGTGGCATCACCCGTCGCTGCCTGACGGGACATGCCGCGTTCCAGCCGCTGACGTACTTCATCGACCATGACGATTGCGGCATCAACCAGCAGGCCCAGTGCCACGATCAGACCGGTTACAGACATCTGATGGATGGGCAGTCCTATGAAATTCATACTCGCCAGCGTAGCCAGCGACACCACCGGCAACACCAGAGCGACAATTGCCGCCGCACGCACGCCAAGGGTCAGAAACAGCACAGAGACCACAAGGCCGACCCCGATTGCCATGTTCGTGCCGACTTCGGTCAGGCGGTCGGCCGTATACTGGCTCTGGTCGAACATCAGCGTTTCGGACAGACCCGACGGCACAAGGGGGCCGCTCTCTTCCAGAGTGTCGCGCACAAATCCCATCCAGCGGTCAATCTGCACACCGTCCTGTGCCAGAACGCCCACAAGCACCGCAGGCCGGCCGTTTGCGATGGCAAGCTCTTCGGCCGGATCTGCCTCGGTTCGTCGGATTTCTGCAATATCGCCAAGCAAAACCCGCGCGCCCTGAGCATTCTCGCGCAGAACGACCCGGCCAAGGCGCTCCAGTTCTTCGATTGCGCCGGACGTTGTGATTGTCAGGTCGGTGTCACTGCGCTGCAGCCGGCCGGCCTGGACTTTTCCGTCGGCGGCTGCGATGCGCGCTGACACTTCATCCGCTGTCAGGCCGAGTGCTGCAGTAGTCTCTGGTTCAAGCTGCACCAGAACCTCAGGTATAACCTCGCCAAAAAGGTCGACAGCGCGGGTCGCAGGGACCGACCGCAACCGGTCCGCCAGGGCGTCCGCATGGGCCTGAACCACTGACATCGGAACCATGTCGTGCTCTGCGGTCACGGCGATGACCGCAGAATAGGCAGATATCCCTTCCGCGTTGAATTCAGGCGGCTGGACACCCGCAGGAAACCTGCTGCGGGCTTCTTCCACGGCATCGCGGGCTTCTGACCAGACCTGCTCGATGGTCTCTTTGCCGAGTGTTTCCAGCAATTCGACCGACACAACAGAGACGCCGGAACGTGAAACCGATGAGATAACATCCACCTCGGCAATTTCGCGAAGCTCCTCTTCAATCTCGGAGGTCACCAGGGTTTCAACGCGCGCAGGATCCGCTCCGGGAAAGGCTGTTGTGACGGTTGCGAAAAGGTTGGTGATTGTCGGGTCTTCCTGCCGGCCAAGCGACAGGAATGACGAAAGGCCCGCTGTAATCAGCACAAGCAGTATCAGTGCGACCAGACGTGGCTGGCGAAACGTGAGCGTTTCCATCGATCAGCTCTCCCCCGTCATGGGGCGCACGCGCTGCCCCGGCACCACCCGGTGTGCTCCCGAGATGACAGCCAGAGCGCCCTGTTCGAAAGAGCCGCGGATAAAGGCACGTGTGCCCTGCATGTGGATCAGCTCGACCGACGCCGCTTCCAGGGTGTCATTCTCGACCAGATAGACCGTCCACTGACTGCCCGCCCCTTCTTTGAGGGCGTCCACAGGCACCCAGGCTCCCTGCGCCTCGACCGTCACCGGCAATTGCAGCGTCGCTGTCTGTCCAAAGACCATAGCGTTTTTGTTTTCAATCGTAAAAAGCGCCGTGCGCGTGCGCGTGACCGGATCAAGATCAGGCCGGATCTGACGCAGCCGGGCATTAATTTCGTGCCCGCCGAGCGACACGGTCACTTCGCTGCCCACCACCACGTCAATCGCGACCGGCAGGCCTACGCGCACTTCAGGAGCTGTGGTTCTGATGAGTGTCAGAACAGGCTGCCCAGGCGACAGAGTGACAGCAGGATCGGCATGTTGTGTGCCGACCCGCCCGGAAAACGGTGCGGTAACCACCGACTTGCTGATGTTGATCTGCACCATATCCAGGGCCGCTGAAATCTCTGCCATCCGGTTGCGCAGTGCGTCCCTTGTGCTGACGGCCTGATCAAGTGCTTCCTGGCTCGAAAAACCACTTTCACGCAGACGGGTGGCCCGTTCTACCCGGCTTTCGGCAAATGTCAGTTCATCCCGCAGGGCCGCCCGAGAAGCATCAAGTCGCCGCGCATCCGCCTCCAGCAGCGCTGTGTCGAGGCGCGCAATGACCTGCCCTTTGGTCACAGGCTCGCCTTCACGGACGGTGAGATCGCTCAGCCGGCCAGAGAGCTCGAATGACAACGTTACCTCTTCGGCGGCCTCGATCTGGCCTGAGAAACTGCGCATCACCGAATAGCTGTCCTCGTACGTCAGTACCGCGACCTCAACGGGTGTCAGATCTGCGGCGTCGGGCAGTACAACGTCCGCAGCCCGCCCCGCGAGAAAGCCGCTTGCCATGGCAACAATCAGACCGGCTGCGGCCATTGTGCCCAGTGTGCCAGCGATAGTGGCGGCGCGGCGCAGACCCCGGCGGAGCCTTCCTGACTTCTCTGGTTTGCTTGTCATCACTCTCAGATCCCGTCTTGCATGTTAGCATCTCTAACATATGTTAGCGGCTCTTACTTTGACAAGAGTTACGTTCTCTGAAAAAGATTGGATCATGGAAACAGATGAAAAAACTTCTGCGCGCACCAGCTATCACCACGGTGATCTGCGCGCCCAGCTTCTGGAAGCAACGCGTCAGCTGGTGGAAGAAAAAGGCCCCGACCGTTTCTCTGTTTCAGAGGCGTGTCGCAGGGCCGGTGTTTCCACTGCGGCGCCCTATAAGCATTTCAAAGACAAAGAAGAAATGCTGCATCATATCGCTCTGGCGGGGATGGAACGTCAGCGACAACAGATGCTTGAAGAGCTTTCGCTCTGTTCGGCTGGCACCCTGGACCGTGTGGTCGCGATGGGCCGCGTCTACATCAGATTTGCGCGGGCAGAACCCGGGGTTTTCCGGCTGATGTTCGGTTTGTCAGAGGATCACGCGGACCATTGCGACATGGTCCAGCTGGGAGATGACACATTCACTGTGGTCCAAAGCGAAGTGGCCAAATGCCATGGCCGGGACACCATCATCGAATCAGATGTGAACGAAGCCTTCTTGCTGTGGAGCTTTGTTCACGGGCTTTCTTTTTTGCTGATCGACGGCAAACTGAAAGACGCCAAAGTCCCCTTTGATCTGGAAACGACCCTGCGCGAAGTCGCCGAAAGGGTCGTTGGAACGGAAATCAGCGGCGGATAAGGTTGCCTGGCCTCAGACCTGTGATGTCTGCCGCAGTCTGAGGATTTCAACCGCCTCCTGCGATGTCGCCACCCGGCATCCCAGGCTTTCAATCAGGCCCGTCACCGTGGCAACCTGCCCGGCATTCGATGTCGAGGGTTCACCCGGACCGGCCCAGAGGGAATCTTCCAATCCCACCCGCACGTGACCCCCGCCCGCAATGGACTGTGCGGCGATCTTCATTTGTTGTGCGCCCGCCCCAAGCACAGACCAGACCATATCGTCGCCGAACAGGCGCACCGCCGTGCGTCGCATATGGGCCACGTCATCCGGATGCGCGCCAATGCCCCCAAGCAGTCCAAAAACCGTCTGCACGAAAAAGGGCGGCTCGATCATGCCCTGATCCGCAAACCAGGCAAGATTATAGAGGTGAGAGGTATCGTAGCACTCAAACTCAAACCGGGTGCCATTGTCACGACAGGCATCCAGGACAAAGCCGATATCTTTGTAGCTGTTCCGGAACACCAGATCGCGTGACCCCTCCAGGTGGTCTTTCTCCCAGCCGCCAATATCGGGATACCGGCCCAGCATCGGGAAAAGCCCCATGTTCATCGAACCCATATTGAGCGATGCCAGCTGCGGCGCAAAATGCTGCGCGGGGCGCACACGTTCCGCAACGGTCATATACGGGCTGCCCCCTGTTGTCAGGTTGAGCACAGCGTTTGTTCGCTCCCGGATTTCCGGCACGATGCGGGCGAACCCCTCGACACTCTGATCTGGTTTGCCGGTGGCCTCGTCGCGGGCATGAAGATGCAGGATTGCCGCACCAGCCTGTGCTGCATCAACTGCAGAAGCAATGATTTCCGCAGGGTTTGACGGCAGATGGGCGGACATCGACGGTGTATGGATTGCGCCTGTAACAGCACAGGTGATGATAACAGGACGACGCCTGGCCATGGGAACCTCCGGTGGCAATTCGGGTCCGGCAAGGCTTGCATGAGACACAATGGTTTACAATCAAAGTCGTACGGGGGAACCTCCGCTTCAGTGCGGCGGAGGGCCTGATGAATATTCTCTATATTATGTTCGATCAGTTGCGGCATGACTATCTGGGCTGTGCAGGACACCCTGCCCTGAAAACGCCGAACATCGACAGGCTGGCCGCCAGGGGCGTTCGCTTTTCGAACACCTATACCCAGTCGCCCGTCTGCGGTGCGGCACGTATGAGTTGCTACACAGGGCGTTACGTGTCCTCGCACGGTGCACAGTGGAACGGATACCCCCTGCGCGTCGGGGAACAGACGCTGGGAGATCACCTGCGGGCCGGCGGGACCGATTGCTGGCTGATCGGGAAAACCCACATGAAAGCCGATGCCGAAGGGATGGCACGGCTTGGGCTGAGCCCGGACAGCACCATCGGTGCGCGCCAGGCGGAATGCGGGTTTGATGTCTGGTGCCGCGATGACGGTTTATGGGCCGAAGGACCGGATGGGTTTTATGACAGCAGGCGAAGCCCCTATAACGCCTACCTTCAGGAAAAGGGATACCCGGGCAATAACCCCTGGGCTGATTTTGCCAATGCCGGTGTCGATGGAGACAACATGGCCAGCGGCTGGTTCATGCAGAATGCAGATCGCCCCGCGAACATCCGCGAAGAGGACAGCGAAACGCCATGGCTGACCTCTCAAGCCATTCGTTTCATCGACGAGGCCAAAGGGCCCTGGTGCGCACATGTCAGCTATATCAAGCCACACTGGCCTTATATCGTGCCCCGCCCCTACCACAATATGTACGGCGTTCAGGACATCGTTCACCCCGTCCGCGCGCCATCCGAGCTCGAAAACCCAAACCCTGTTTACAAAGCCTTCACCGAGAGCTTGGTGGGTCGCAGCTTTTCAAGAGACGAGGTCCGGGAAAAAGTGATCCCCGCGTATATGGGCCTGATTGCCCAGTGCGATGACCAGATGGGCCGGTTGTTCGACCATCTTGAGGCCACAGGGCAGATGGAGACCACAATGATCATCCTGACGTCCGATCATGGGGACTATCTGGGCGATCACTGGATGGGTGAAAAAGACCTTTTCCATGATCCTTCTGTCAAAGTACCTCTCATCATTTATGACCCGCGCCGCGAGGCCGACCCCACACGGGGGACCGTCTGCGATGATCTGGTTGAAGCTATTGATGTCACTGCCACAATAATCGATGCCGCCGGGCAAACCGTTCCAGATCACATCGTTGAAGGGCGTTCTCTGATGCCCTGCCTGCGGGGCGACAAAAACCGCAAAAAGCGTGACTTTGTCATCAGCGAATATGACTACAGCCAGCATCCGGTTGCGGCGGAACTGGGGCTTGCGCCCCGTGACGCCCGATTGTTCATGGTTGCCACGCAGTCATGGAAACTGGTGCACAGCGAAGGTGGCGTTCCGCCCATGTTGTTTGATCTGCACAACGACCCCGATGAGTTGTGTGACCTTGGCCGTGATCCGGCTTTTGCTGAGAAACGGGACGAGATGTATGCGCTGCTGCACGCTTGGACCAGACGGATGTCCCAGCGCGTTACTGTCAGCGACCAGGACATCAAAAGGCGTGCGGAAAGCCCACCGACAACGGGAATACTGCTCGGGCTTTTTGACGGCACAGAGGTAAACGCGGAGTACTCGGCACGCTATCGCGGTAAGGCAGCCAAGGATTTCACCAACGGCTGAGTATCACGCATTTTTGCCCGCAGCCTTCAGCGCCTGTCGCAGGATTTCGCGATCACCGATGTGATTGCTCAGGATCAGGATCAGGCGTGCATTAAAGGCATCGCTCTCGGCCTTGCTCAATTCATGATGCGCGGCGAGCAGTTCGTCATAAAACCCATCAGGGTCATCGAGGCCGGGATCAAGTTTCAGATCAGCCATTCCTGTCTCCTCCTGTCGCCGCTGTCAGCGCAGCAGCAATGGCCGCGGGTTCTGCCTGCGGCCAGCGGGCTGCCACATGCTGGTCCGGGCGAATGAGATAGGCAGCCGATGCTGCATTCCCCAGATAGCGTTCAGCCAGCAGCTGTGACGGATCATCGGTTGCCGTATCCAGCAGAACAACGCGCAATGGCACGCACAATTCATCGGTCACTGTCATTTCCGTGTTGATACACAACAGCGTAAATTCTCCCATCAGCAGGTCCAGCAGAAAGCCGTCTGCCAGCGGCGCGTCCACACAGGCAGATCCCGGACGGGTTTCAGCAGGCCCATCCAGCGCGTCCGGCGTGTCTGACCCTGTAGTGTTATATACGCAGGGAACAGAAAGGCGGCCCGAATTCACCAGAGGCCGGGCAAATGGGTATGTGCCAGCCAGCTCAAGCACTGCGTTGCGAAAGACGGAGCTCATTTCCGATTTGGGCGTCAGGAAATCAGTCGCGCGGGTGGAATTCAGTATGTTTTCGTCAGCTGCAAGCACCCGTTCGTCGCAATAGCTGTCCAGAAGCCTTTCCGGTGCCTGCCCGCGAAGCACCATATCCAGCTTCCAACTCAGGTTGTCCGCGTCCTGTATGCCCGAGTTTGCGCCCCGTGCCCCGAATGGTGACACCTGATGCGCCGCGTCGCCTGCGAAAAGCACACGGCCATGTCTGAACTTCTCCATCCTGCGGCATTGGAACGTGTAGATCGAGGTCCATTCCAGCGCGTATTCCACGCCTTCCCCAAGCATCGCATCGACCCTGCTCCGCACCCGGTCCGGTTCCAGCTCCAGCGCTCTGTCGATATCCCAGCCCAGCTGAAAATCGATGCGCCAGATGTCGTCTGGTTGTTTGTGCAGCAGGGCTGACTGGCCGCTGTTCTCGAAAGGCGGCTCAAACCAGAACCACCGCTCAGTCGGGAAGTCCGCCTTCATTTTCACGTCTGCTATCAGGAAGTTATCCTCAAACACCCGTCCGTCAAAGCTCAGCCCCATCATGTGTCTGACCGGTGACCTGGCCCCGTCACAGGCAATCAGCCAATCGGCCTCAATAGCATAGGGCCCGTCAGGCGTATCCACCTGCAGCACTGTGTAATCAGCGCGTTGCTCCAGCCCCGTTACCGCATTTCTGCCCCTTATCTCTATGGGCGCTCCCGCATTCTGAGCCGCGCGGATTTCATCAATCAGAAACTTTTCGAACCATGGCTGCTGCAGATTGATAAACGCTGGCCGTCGGTGACCCGGCTGTGGCTGCAGATTGAACTCGAAAACACGCCGGTCGCCATGGAACACCTTGCCGACATTCCAGACGACCCCCTTGTCGACCATTTCCTGCCCAGCCCCCAAACGGTCAGCAATTTCGAGAGTGCGCTTGGAAAAACAGATGGCCCGGCTGCCTTGCCCCACGCCTTCATGATCATCCAGCACCAGAACAGGGGTTCCCTTTTTACCCAGGTCCAGAGCGGCAGCCATGCCAACCGGCCCACCGCCAACAATAACGACCGGGTGCCTTCGCGGGGCGGCGTCCTGCGCATCCACGCGTTCATAGGGATAAAGGCGAAACGCGATGTCATACCGGACGTCAACCATCAGACTGCCCTCCCGCTCAGCCCTGCAGCTGTTCCCACATTTCCAGGTCGCGCTTGTCGGTCCAGATACGCGGCGTATCCATGCCGCGCGCCTCATCAAACGCCCGCGAGACATTGAAGGGCAGGCAGTGCTCATAGATCGCATAATCACTGAATTTAGGATCGCAGGCAGCCCGCACAGCCTCCCAGGCCTCTTTCAGCGTGCCCCCCCGCGCAGCTACGCGGGCAGCGGGCCGGTATGTGCTGTCAACAAAATCACGGGTTGAGGAGATCGCGCGGTTTACAGCCTCCTGTCCGACCAGCGCACCGCCACGACCGGGTGCGACGGCGTCCAGCTCATAACTCCGGATTACGTCGAGAGTGCCTCCCCAGTCTGCAAAATGACCGTCACCGCAATAGCAGGCCGAGTGGTCCTCGACGATGTCGCCAGTGAACATGACGTTCTGATCCGGCACATGGATCACCGCATCCCCTGCTGTATGCGCCCGCCCGGGGCAACTGATGTCTACCCGGCGCTTACCCAGATAAACGGTCATGCTTTTGCTGAAAGTCGTCGTCGGCCAGGTCAGGCCGGGAATGCTCTCATGTCCCTCAAACAGACGCGGAAACCGCTGGAACTCACTGTCCCAGTCTTCCTGTCCGCGCTCGGCCACCATGGCCCGGGCCTGATCAGACATGATGATCTGACCTGCATCATAGGCCGATGCGCCTAAAACACGCACAGCATGATAATGTGTCAGCACCAGATGGCTGATCGGTTTGTCCGTCACCTCACGGACTTTTTCGATAACCAGGTGTGCAAGCCGCGGTGTCGCCTGGGCTTCGACGATCATCACGCTTTCATCGCCGATAATCACGCCTGAATTCGGGTCTCCCTCGGCTGTGAATGCCCAAAGCCCTTCCCCTACTTCATCAAAAGTGATCTTTTTCTCACTCATATCACCCTGAGATGCGAATTTCTTTGACATTTTTCGATTTCTCCCTGCCTGGCGCTGCCCGCACCCTGTATTGCCGATTTTGGAACCGGCGTCGCCTTATCTCTGGCCTGCTGTGTGCACCACCTGATCGATGGCACCAAAAACTGACTGCCCCTCAGCGTCTTCCATCCAGATCTTCACCCGATCCCCCCCGCGCAGAAACGGTGTCACAGGCCTGCCTGTCCGGATCAATTCAATCATACGCTGTTCAGCAATACAGGCGTAACCTGCACCACCTTCAGCCACAGGTTTCCCGGCCCCCCCATCCAGCTTGTTCGACACCGTGCCTGACCCGACGATGGTACCGGCTGCAAGGCGACGTGTTTTAGCGGCATGGGCAATCAGCGTTCCAAAATCAAAGGTCATATCAACCCCGGCATCGGTACGGCCAAAGGGCTCGCCGTTCAGATCCACGTGCAGAATGCCGTGCAGCCGCCCGTCCTTCCAACCGGGCAGCGCGTCCGGAGTGACCGCCACAGGTGAAAAAGAACAGGCAGGTTTGGACTGAACAAAACCAAACCCCTTGCCCAGTTCGTCCGGAATAAGCGCGCGCAGCGAGACATCGTTGCACAGCATAACAAAGCGGACAGCCCCGAGCGCCTGTTCGCGGCTGGCCCCCACAGGGACCTCTCCGGTGATGACGGCTATCTCGCCTTCAAAGTCGATCCCCCAGTTCACGTCGCCGGTAATGTCCTCTCGCGGGCTCAGAAAACTGTCTGAACCGCCCTGATACATCAGAGGATCCGTCCAGAAGCTGTCGGGCATCTGCGCACCGCGCGCCTCGCGGACAAGTTCGACATGATTGACGTAAGCTGATCCGTCGAGGAACTGATAGGCCCTTGGCAGAGGCGAGGTACAGCGCGCTTCTGAAAAAGGCTGCGCATCGCCCTCGGGGACGATCCGATGCGCATCAAGCGCGGCCTGAAATGTCCGGCTCCCCGCGAACCGCTGCGTTTTCAGATCGTCCGAGACCACCACCAGCCGTCCGTCCGGCGTGCCATCGTTCAGCGTTGCAATTTTCATTTCTTTTCCGGTTTCCCGTCAAATTTTTTCCCCAGGCTTTCCCAACAATCGATGTAGTCATCCTGGAGTGGCGCTTCTTTGCCTGCAAAGACTGTCAGATGTTGCGGAAAGCGTGTCTCGAACATGAATGACATCGTGTTATCGAGCTTGTCAGGACCCAGGTTGGCATTGCTGGCCCTCTCAAATGCATTCCGGTCCGGACCGTGCGGCAGCATCATATTGTGCAACGACATCCCGCCCGGAACGAAGCCTTTGGGTTTGGCATCATACTGACCATATATGTTGCCCATCAGCTCCGACATTATGTTTTTGTGATACCAGGGAGGGCGGAATGTTTCCTCCGCCACCATCCAGCGTTCCCGGAAGAGCACAAAGTCAATGTTCGCAGTGCCAGGCTGACCCGAAGGCGCTGTCAGCACTGTGAAAATCGACGGGTCCGGGTGGTCAAAAAGCACTGCACCAACCGGGCAGTATGTGCGCAGATCATACTTCAGCGGCGCGTAATTCCCGTGCCATGCGACCACATCAAGCGGTGACTGGGCGATACGCGTCTGATGAAACTGACCGCACCATTTAACCGTCACAACAGATGGTGTTTCGCGATCCTCAAAAGCGGCAACGGGCGCTTTGAAGTCGCGCGGATTGGCCATACAGTTTGCGCCGATCGGACCGCGGCCAGGAAGCTCGAACTTCTGTCCATAGTTCTCACATACAAAGCCGCGGCATGGTCCCTCCAGCACTTCAACGCGATAGAGCAGCCCGCGTGGCAGAATAGCAATTTCTTTGGGTTCCAGATCAATAATACCCAGTTCTGTACAAAACCGCAGCCGCCCCTCCTGCGGCACAACAAGCAGTTCGCTGTCCGCCGAGTAAAAGTAGCTGTCTTCCATGGACGCCGTCACCAGATAGACGTGACTGGCCATCCCGACCTGTGTGTTCACATCGCCCGCTGTGGTCATTGTGCGCATACCGGTCAGCCAGGTCAGCGGGCTGTCCGAATGCGGCACCGGGTCCCAGCGGTACTGGCCCAGACTGCTCACATCCTCCGGCATGTGTGGCGCAGATTTCCAATAGGGCAGGTCCGTTTTTTCATAGCGGTGCGAGTGTTTTACAGACGGGCGGATCCGGTAACACCATGTCCGCTCCGGCCTTTCATGCGTAAAGGCCGTTCCGCTGAGCTGTTCGCCATAGAGGCCATAAGCACATTTCTGAGGGCTGTTCATTCCCTGCGGAAGCGCGCCGGGCAGTGCCTCGGTTTCAAAATCATTGCCAAATCCGGGCATATAGCCCTGGTGCGCACCCTGCAACGAAGGCGCCTGGATCATTGTGTCGCTCTGGATATGACTGTTCACGGGGTAACCTCGCCAGCGTCAGTTGTGCACAAGGTGTATTTGTTGCTTTTGTAACTATCAACAGCTGCATTGGATCTCTGAAGCCGGATAAAGACTGCGCAATGCTTCTGATGCCAGCAAGCGCTCCGATCACCTGCCGGCGCGGCGGGTCAGACGCTGGACTTCGCGGCGGATATCTTCGGCCGAAAGAATAAAAGCATCGCGTGCAGCAGGGTTCCCGGACGTACCTGGTCTGAGCGCTGCGACCATACCAACCAGCTGACCACGGGTGTCGAAAACCGGCCCTCCGGAAAATCCGTGGCGCACGCCTGGCATGCTGACGATGAAACCTCTGCCAAAGGGACGCACGGTCTGCAATGCTGATGAAACCCTGCCTGTTGCGGTTACCTGGCGTCGGGGCGACCCGCTGGCAGCGACAACACCCACCGCGTAGACACGTGCGCCGCGTCCGTCGCGGGCCGATCCAAACGGCGTTACAGGAAGCACCGCATCGGCCACTGACAGAACTGCTAGATCCATAAGCGGGCTGATGGCGACGACACGGGCAGAAATGCGCGGGCGGTCCGGCACCATGAGATAGACCGTATCACCGGCCCTTTTCGCGCCGATCACATGCGCATTGGTCACGGCCATGCCTTCTGAAACAGAGAATGCCGAGCCGGTAACCGCTCCGTTCAGCACGGCTGCGTGATACTTTACCGGCTGCCGGGCTTCTATCGCCAAAACCTGACTGACCAGGACCGTTACTGACAGAAAAACCGCGGTAAAAAACCGGACAAAAATGCGACGGACACAGATGTGATTGTGCCCTGCCCTGACAGAAAGCATGGTATTACTCCGACCCAAATTGCCCGAAACTTCGGACAAACCCGGGACGGATACTGGCGCGGTGGTCTTAACCAGGCGCTAAGATCATGATCTGCAATTCAAGCGATTTTAGTAAATTACGTCACCTGGCCGGTCAGAAACGGGCTACGGCCCCAAGAAAGAAACGGGTTTCGGCGTCTCCGTCCGGCGTATCGCTGGCAGTGCCACTGATCTGGCGAACAATCTGGGGCGTCAGTGAAAGCCATGGCGTTACGGCAATCTGTGCGCCGACGCCAAAAGAGCCAAGGTTTTCCCACTGCTGACCATCGCGCAGCACCGATCTGTCATAGGCGCGCCCGTAGTCCACAAAAGCATAGACATTTGCTGCTTCGGCAAACCTGCCCAGAAATTCGGGGCTGAGGGTGCGCCGCAACTCGGCGCGGCCTGCATAGCCGGCGTCGCCGGACGTATTTCCAGGCGCAAATCCACGGCCAATTGTTGCCCCGCCCAGATAGAACCGTTCGGAATTCGGCTGAACACCCCGGGACAGCTGACCCACGGCTTCGCCATAGAGCGACCAGGGACCCTGCCCGAGAGATTGCAGACGCGAGACACGGAACTGTGCCGATGTGAACGACAACTCGCCCGCAGCAGGCCCCGTGGCTGAACGTCTTGCTCCGGCGATATCGAGGCCCTGGCGCAACGAAACATCCACCAGACTGATCCCACCTCGCCGGTCGGCGATATCCCAGGCGAACCCGGTTTCCAGCACCACCAGTCTGTCCTCTTCGCCGGTCGTCAGACCCGACAAACTGGTTTCTGCATCACTGTGCCTTGCGGTAAGCCCGAAGCGGCCAAAAAGGTTTGACGTACGCGTACGCACAAACGGCACTACCAGAGTGGCCGATACTTCCTGCTGTTCCGAAATGGTCGTCAGGCCCGCGGTTGCCCCGGCCTGGGTCAGATCAGGATCGCCTCGGAACACATTGGCGTCCAGCCGCAGGCGTGCGCCATCAAGGACCGTGCCGGAAACACCTGCCAGCGGGGCATCAAAAGTCACGGCACCAAAAGCGAGCGAAGTCCCCTGAGGAGCCAGTGCCAGCGTGTAATCCAGCGTTTCGTTGAGGCCCAGCGCGTTGAAACTGCGCAGCCCGGCCCCAAGCGTCCATTCACCATAAAGCCGCGATCCCCGGTTATCCGCGGAGAAGTACCCAGTCAGTTTCTGCGGAGTGATGCTGACATCCAGATCAGCTGCACCAAAAGTGTCCGGTGACGGGCCCAGCACTGTTTCCACAGAAGTGGCAGAGGCCCCGCCAACAGCATCACGCGACAGCAGCACACTGCGCTCAAGGGTTTCGAGACGCAGTGGTTTATCGGTGGCTGTTGCCTCAAAATATTGCGCAACAAGCCGTTGCTGTTCAGGCGCGCCGCCATTCAGTCGCAAATCGTCGATGAAACCTTCGACCACCAGAATGCGGACAATCCCGTCGTCGATGGTTTGCGCTGGCAAAATTGCCTGGGACAATACATAGCCGCCTGCCCTGTAAGCTGCACTGATCCGGGCAGCGATCCCATCAAGGGTTGCAACTGTCACCGGTTCGCCCAGCAGATCTGTCCAGATCGGCTCCAGATCCTTTTCAGGCAAGGCAGAAGCGCCTTCAAGGCTGACCCCGCGCAGAATGAAAGATGGCCCAACACCGCCTGGCTGCAGTGGATCCTGATTGTCCAGGTCAGCAGGTGCGGTTACCTGCGCACCAGTCTGGGAACCTGTATCTGGCAGCGTTGGCACCTGCGGCGCCTGGGCAAGCGATACAGCCGGAGTTGTCATCAGCAAAAATGCGGCAACTGAACGGATCCGGCGCATCAGTTCTGCTCCCAGTAGTTCTCCGAGCGCACAACGGAAACGCACCCCGCCCTTGGGGCCGTACCGATGTTCGCAGCAACCCCGCAACTGCCCGTGGCGGTATCTTCGGCGCCACCGGCTGCAGGCACAAAGCCTTGAGAACCTGCATCACCTGCAGGCGCAAATGTGACAACCTCACCCAGCGAATAAGTCAGCGCGAAGGGACCGGCCTGCGCCAGCGGTGCGTCGCGCTCGGTGGTACGGAAAGCGGCGTCCCCCGGGGTCAGTGGATAGGCGCGGCGCCCGGCGCGGCGCACGCCGGTCACGCCACCTTCGGTCAGGTTTGAAACCGCGAATCCCTCGGGCGCAGGCGACCCGACTGTCAGTGTGCCATCTGCGAAAGTGATGGCGTAATTCGATGACGTCACACCACCCGGTGTGATCGCGAAAAAGCCCGCCGGGCTGGCCGGTGTCGCGGCTGTGGTAAGGGTGAGAGAACCTGCAAGGTCAGCCAGGCTTTCGCCCAGGACGAACCCAGTGACAGTTTCAGTAAAGACCGGATTGGGTGCACCAACATCTCGGCTGGCGTCATTTGCCGCAATGGTAAGTGCTGCCGGGTCGATCGTCAGCGTGCCGTCATTGGTGATCAGATTGTAGCCCTGGTTTGACGCTGTCGCAGACATGACGATCGCATAGGGGCTGCCCGCAACCGGTGCCGTCGCAACGGCCCCCGTGCTGCTGACGGATGCGGGCGCTGTCAGCGCTGTCGCTTCACTGTCTCCGGGCCGGAGTCCTGACGTTGAAAAAGACAGCAGGCCCGTCGCGTCCTGCCCGTATGTCTTGGTCAGTGACGTGGCCGTCAGCGTCAGCGTCGGTTGCTCTCCGTAAACGATCCGGTTGCCTGCAAAACCGCGCAGCGATCTGGGGCGCGTTGTTGCATAGGGCCTGTTGTAAAGGTCAAACTGACCGGAAGCAGGCTCAGTCCCGCTCAGACCGGCAAAGGTGTCAATGTAGAGCAGCCAGCGCGCATCTGCCCGGGTCGTCTGAAGAACGTCAGCGCCTGCATCATTGCGAAAAGACGGGCCCGCCGCGACCACCACGGGCGTGCCCGCGCTTCTGCCGGTGATCCGCGCGTCACGGTCCAGCTGCACACCAGCGTCTGTCTGAAGCAGGACCGTGGTTGCCTCGACCGGGCCACCGATACGGATCATCCCACCGGCACCGGCGTCAGCTGTCGTGCGCACATCAAAGCGTTGGTTGAGCGATTGAAAACTGCCGGAAACGAGCCGGAAATCCGATCCCGCGTTCAGATCAAAACGCGGGCGCACCGTTGCGGTGACGTCCCCGGTGATCGTTGTATCGCCTGTACCACGAACGAAACCGTCCCATGTCTGCGACGCTGCGTCGAGTGTCAGCGACGCGCCGTTCAGAGCCTGAACCTGTCCTCGTGCCCCACCAGCGCCGTTCGAGACAATCAGAGTGTCCGCATCAATGCTGATCGAGCCATCGCGCCCGGCAAGTATCTGTCCGTGGCCCCGGTTTGAGCCATCTCCACCACGCACTGTCACCAGAGGCGCCGTCAACGAGATGTCGGAACCGCCGTTGGCTGTCCGGCCCAGACGGGCAAGTTGCCGCGTACCCGTACCGCCCTGAACGCGGATTTCTGTACCGGCCACAATGTCAAGATCACCGGAATTGGAATAGACTTGGGTATTGCGGTTGGCGGCGTTCGTCCGTTCGATCAGAACACTGCCGGTCGTTGCCTCAAGCAGCATGCGACCGGAGTTGCTCCTGAGTACCTGATTGCCACCGGAGCCCCCGAAAATGACATCTCCGCCGCGCGATTGCACCGTCAGATCCCCGCCGCGGCGCGAAATAACATTCTGATTAACAACCACATCGTTCTGCGCGCGCAGATCAATGTCGCCTTCGCCGCGGGACTGGATCGATCTGTTGATCACCAGGCGGTCACCTGCATCAATCAGGTACCGGCCTGTACCGCGGTTTTGCTGTCCACGATCAACGGTCACCAGACCGTCTGCCCGGATTTCCACGTTGCCCGCGCCCCGGCTGAACACTGATCTGTTGAGATCGACATTGCCCCCGGCATCGATGTTGATGTTACCCGTGTTAAAAGTCTGAACGTTGCGGTTGATCGCCACGTCGCCCAGGGCCGTCATTTGGATATTGCCCGTGCCGCGCGACTGAACATCACGCTGAATTTGGATTTCGTCGCCTGCGTTCAGGGTCAGATTTCCCGCACCTCTGGTTTGCAGCGACTGGTTAACAAAGATACCGGCGTCCGCATCCAGCGTCAGGCTGCCAGCCCCGTTCCAGCGCAACGCAGAAGCAAGAGTGATGTTACCCGCATCCGTGGATCCGGCCTGATCCGTAGTGATCGTTACATCGGAGCCTGCATTCAGAACATTCAGAACCGAATTGCGTCTGATCCGGAAATCCCCGGTACCCGCCGGGGGGTTATTCGTTCCGGCAACGATATCGGTGCCGTTGCGGACAATTGTCACGTTGCGCGGGTCGAGCAGCCATTGGCCGCCGCTGCCAAGCGAAACGTCTGCGTTTTCACCCACATCCAGGTTGATGCGACCGGAGGTTTCGACAAAGCCACCACCAATGCCGCCTGAAGCGGAAACCGCGCCGTCAAACCATGTCGATCCGTCCGACCAGACAACGATTTTTCCGCCATCCCCATCCGCACCATCTGCAGAGAGCCGGGCCCCTTGCGCAACCCGTGTTTCCCAGGAGCGACGCAGATCGCCGCCGCCTTTGACGTCGCCCCCCACCAGAATACTGCCGCCGTCCGTCGCGCCATCTGCTGACAGCCGCGCCTCTGGCGCCAAAGTGACAGTCTCGCCCAGTACCCAGATACTGCCGCCCGCGTCATTGTCCGATGCAACATCCAGATCCCCGGATACCGTCACGGATGTCTGTCCGCGCCCGACCAGTTCAATACTGCCGCCACGCTGCGTGCCCGATGACGCGCGGATAACGCCGGATGTGTTAATAACGGCATCCAATGCACCCGCAGCACCTCCTGCCGTCAGCAGCACGCGCCCGCCTGATACGTTCACCGACCCGGATTGCGTCACTTTTGCACCGGCCCGGTCACCGTCAACAGACACCTGGAAAACCCCGTCACCGGCGAGATCAATTGTCGTCAGTTCACCAGAGGCCAGGGCCACTGTGCCCATGTGTGCCATGATCACACCGGCATTTTCGACGTCAGTGCCAACCAGGGCTGCCAGCCCTGCCTCACCAATCGTGAACTCGCCCTCATTTAAGACGCGTGCGCCATGCCGCTCCCCGCCTCCGATGCGGAAATTGCCAGAAGCCATAAAGTGCCCGGGGTCGACGCGCTGGCTGGCCGCAACAAGACCGCCCGCATCAACGCGCGCACTGCCGGAAAACACCACGCCTGCTGTATTCTGAATGACGATTGTACCCGGTGCTGTCAGCGTTCCCTGGATCAGGCTGGGAGTGACCGACTGGACACGGTTCAGCGTGGCCGAGCTCCGCCCCGGCTGATCAAAAGTAACGGTATGGTTTTTGCCAACGTCAAAACTCTGCCAGTCAATGATCGCACGCTGGGTTGTCTGGCTGATGACCGACTGGCTGCTGTTTTGCGAAATCGTTGCCGCGCCGGATGCAACAACACCGCCTTGTGGTGATTGCGCATTTGTCTGCCCCGAAGCGAGCGCCAGAACCGCGGCTGCCGCTGTCGTCAGCAGAAACCGCGTGTTGCGTTTACCTCCGGCGGAGAAACACCTGAAATCCGAACACTGCATACCTGTATTCCACTTTCCAAAACTGGATCGATTACTCGTATTTCGACTAAAATTTTACTCAAAGTATAAAAACCACAAACATTTTTGGAGTGTTTAAATTGCAATAGGTTAATGCAGTTCAGGCGCTGATTTTGCACACCGTCACATCCCTGACGGGTGGCAGCTCAGGTTTTGCAACCCCTGCCCATCACAGATACGTTCTGAGTTCAGTCCGCCTTTGGGCCGGCGAGCGACCCGCGCAGGCAGACTTTGGCCTCCAACTGCACTGTCTGGCCTGTGATGCCTTTCTGGACCATCGCAAGCAGCGTGCGCGCGGCCCGTCGTCCCATTTCCCTGTGCGGCACATGAACTGTCGTCAGCGGCGGGGTCAGGATACCCGCCAGCTCGATGTCATCAAATCCGGTGACAGATACATCACGCGGGACTTCTATGCCCATTTCCCCGGCAGCCTTCAGTGCGCCTGCAGCCAGCACATCATTTCCACAAATAACTGCGGTCGGAGGGGTATCCGCTTGCATCAGATTATGGAAAGCCTCTGCTCCGTTTGCGATATCATAAGGGGTTTCAATAACCGGTACCCCGGCCATATCCAGACCGGCAGCTGTTACCGCATCTGAAATGCCTTCGACCCGGCGCCTTGCCCGGTCATTTCCGTCCGTAATCCCCGAAATGACACCAATCCTGGTGTGGCCCAATGCGAGGACTTCTTCTGTCAGCGAACGCATGGCACGCCGGTTGTCAAAGCCGATAGACGGCAACTCCGCGTCGGCCTCGTAGCTCCAGGCCGCCAGGGCCGGCGTTCCCTGTTTCCTGAGGAATTCAGACACAGTTTTGGTCCGGTCATGCCCGATCAGGAGCAACCCGTCAGCACCGCGGGCAATCAGAGCTTTGATCTGCTCCTCTTCGATCTGAGGGTCATAAGCAGAACTTGAAACCAGCAGCGTGTATCCGCCCGCACGCAGCTCTTCCTGAAAAGCCTGAAGCCCACGTGCAAAGATCGCGTTTTCCATGGTCGGGATAACGGCACCGATGGTGTAGGTGCGTTTGGCCGCCATCGCTCTGGCACCAAAGTTCGGCGTATACCCCAGTTGATTGATCACCTCGAGCACGCGCTTGCGGGTGTGCTCGACGACCTGTTCAGGCGAGTTGAGACATCGCGAAACGGTCGCGGTCGAGACACCGGCAGTCTTGGCGACATCATACAATGTCGGAACGGACCTGTTTGATGTCATTTCCTGACGCCTTCGGGCATTATTGATCCATTCAGTCTCATAAAAACAGTATGCAGGCCATTTCTGATAAAGTAAATCATTGCAGTCACTGCAAAATCCTTCCGGCACGACGCGGTATAGTTGCAGGTATCATATGAAATGTAAGCCGTTGCATTAAGTTAATGTAACGGCTTACACTCAAATCACGAACCGATTCTGTACGGAGTTTTCCCGATGTTTCTTGCTGCTTCAGCTGTGGTTTTCGCCATTTTTGCCGTGAACGTCGCACTGGGTGCTTTCACAGGAAACGTGTTTATGGGGGACGTCTCAGAAATGCTGGTTCTTTTTGCTGCTTCGATCCTTTTCGTCGTGGCAATTCTGAAAAAAGAAGCTGACCGGAAAAATAAAGACGGCGGCTGACTGTCCAATGGGAGGACGAAGATTGGATAACGAACGCAAAGAACTGGCCTCGGCAGAGCGCCGGAATTTTCTGAAGCTTGCGACGACAGGCAGCTTCACTGCAGCGCTGGTTGCTGGTGCCGCTGGCACGCTCTGGTCGACAGAGGCCGCGGCCCAGACAGCCAACGAAGAGCGTGACCGGGAAAAGGCAGCCGAACACATCATGACAGTTGCCACGGCCTATGTGCTGGGCGCGTCACGCAGCTACCCCATCATGCAACTGGACCTCAAAGAGAACATCCAGAACGCCACAAACGGCAAGATCTACGTCAAACTGGCCCCGGGCGGTCAGCTTGGCGCGGGTGGTTCGCTCGTACAAAAAGTACAGGGCGGCACCATTCAGGCAGCCCAGCATTCGCTGTCGAACTTTGCACCATTCGCCTCGACAGTTGACCTGATCAACATGCCGTATCTGTGCGGTTCCAACCAGCGTTTCACCAACCTTGTCACGTCTGACTACTGGAACACTCAGGTGCATCCGGGTGTTGAGGCTGCAGGCTTCAAGGCTCTGTTCTATGTCAACATCGATCCGCGTGTTGTCGCAGTACGCAAGGGCGGTGCCGGCGCAGTTCTGAGCCCGGGCGACCTGTCAGGTGTGAAATTCCGCGTGCCAGGCTCGAAGATGCTGCAGCAATACTACCGTATGGTCGGTGCGAACCCGACGCCGGTGGCGTGGGGCGAGACGCCTTCCGCGATCAAGCAGGGCGTTGCAGACGCGCTCGATCCTTCTGTTGGCGCTCTTTATGTCTTTGGCTTTAAGGACATCCTGAGCCATGTGACCTTTACCCAGGCGGTGCCGGACAGTCAGGTCTATTCGTGCAATCTGGAATGGTTCAACAGTCTGCCGGCGGATGTGCAGGAAGGTGTGATGTGGGGGTCAGAGATGACCGCACACCAGAACCTCTCCAAAGTGCCCTCAGCCCGTGCCTATGCGATGTCAGAACTGGCGAAATCCGGTGTCGAATTCCACTCGCTCAGCAGCGATCAGCTGGCCGAGTGGCAGGATGCAGGTGGCTATCAGCGGTCCGAATGGGACCCCTTCAAGACCGAACTCGCCGGATCGATGGATGCCTTTGCCAAGCTGGAAGAAGCAGCGGGCACGCAAGGAAAATACTACGTCCACGACGCGTAAACACCCCAGCGGGCACCTTTGGGTGCCCGTTTTTCCGTCCGCCCAGACTTTCAGAACCGGCCGGGTGCCGGAGCGGGTGGATTCCATACTCTGACAATCGGATGCCCTATGGATATTCTGCGCCGAATTGACCGCGATGCCGAACGCTGGCTGCTCCTGACCTTTTACGTAATGCTCGTCATCACAATGGCTGTCGAAGTTCTGCGACGGGAGATTTTCGCATATTCCTCAATCTGGGGAGAGGAGATCGTCCGGTATTCGTTCATCTACCTTGCCTGGATCGGTGCCGCTGCGGCGGTCAAGGAACGTGCACATATCCGCATCGACGTTCTGATGCATTACCTGCCGCCGCGTCCCAGGGCACTGCTCTATATTTTCGGAGACCTGGTGATGTTTGCTGTGGCGATCATCGCCCTCTACTGGTCGTTTGAAACCGTTCATGTGTCAGCAAAATTCGGGTCGGTGACTGACGGGCTGCGTGTATCGAAAGTCTGGTTTCTGATGGCTGTGCCTGCTGGTTTTGCCCTGATGGTCTGGAGACTTCTTCAATCTTTCGCGTGTGATCTGCGCTCTCTCAGGGACGGAACACCCGTCTTTGAGGGCGACAAGCTGTTTGACTGAGGAGACAGGCAATGCTTTGGAATACCCTCAATCAGACCGTTGAACTGGGCTGGGATTTTTACGTCCCCGTCATCATGTTTGTTGTGCTCATCGCGCTGGCGGTGCCCGTCTGGGCGGCAATCGGATCAGCAGCTATTGTAATGCTGGTCATGTCCGGCGACCTGCCGCTGAGCCTTGTTGGCGAGAGCCTTTTCGCCGGCATTGATGCCTTTGCTCTGACGGCTGTGCCGCTTTTTATCCTGACGGGTGACGTACTGGTGCGTACGGGGCTGTCCCGCAAGTTTCTGGATGTTGCAGAAGCACTGACCTGCTTTGCCAAGGGGGGCTTTGGCTCTGCAACGGTGCTGGTCTGCGGTATGTTTGCCGCCATATCCGGCTCGGACGCCGCGGGTGCCGCGGCGGTGGGCCGCATGACAATCGACCGCCTTGTGGAAAGCGGATACCCCCGCCCCTACGCCTGTGCGCTCGTCGCTGCCGGCGCCTGTACGGGCATCCTGATCCCGCCCTCCATCGCCTATATTATCATCGGCCTGGTGCTGGGTATATCGGCATCAACGCTCTTCCTTGCCGCTCTCATCCCCGGACTGGCCATTCTGATATCAATCCTGGCAACCAATATCGTCATGAACCGGCTTTATGGCTGGGAAGGTGGCGGGAACATGTCCATGGCCGAATGGTTCAGCAATCTGCTGCGTTCCCTGAAATCCGGTTGGTATGCATTCATCGTGCCCGGGATCATCTTTTACGGGATCTTTTCCGGTCGCCTGACACCCACCGAAGCCGGCGCCACAGCCGTTGTCGTTACCATCATCATGGGCTTTATCCTCGGCACCCTGCGTTTTGCCGACTTTCCCGCCATGCTGGTCAGTTCCGCCAAGGTGAACGGCGTTATTCTGCCGATCATAGCCTTCTCTGCGCCACTCGCCGAGGCGCTGGCAATCATGGGCGTGCCTCAGGGTTTTGTGACCTCCGTCACCTCTTTGACGGATGATCCTGCAATGCTGATCCTGCTGATGATCTGCATTCTCGTGGCGGCTGGGTGCGTTATGGAAACAACGCCGAACATTGTGATCCTTGCGCCGATCCTCAAGCCACTGGCCGACAACATCGGCATGAACGAAATCCAGTTCTGCATCATGATGATCACAGCTCTGGGTGTTGGCTTTATTACACCTCCCCTCGGCCTCAATCTCTTTGTTGTCTCAGGGATCACGGGCGAATCCATTCTCAAGATTGCCTACCGTGCCGTACCGTTTGTGCTCTTTATGCTCGCCGTGACGTTGCTGATTGCCTACGTTCCGGCGATTTCGACTTCACTGTTGCCAGAGATTTACCGATAAACGGATCTGTGTCCGGGTGATTTGATACGTGTCAATGTGCCCGGACAAAAGGTATCCTATGCTATAGCCTGGGTGTTCCGAACCAATGGCCGCCTGAAACACTGGGCGCACCGGGCGCGCATGACGGAGGAAAAACATGTACAAGAATATTATCGTCCCAATGGCACTGGATCACGGGGTGTCGCCTCAGTCTCTGGAAATCGCCCGGGCATTGCTGGAGCAGGGCGGCACGATCACTGCCCTGCACGTTTATGAAGCGCCCGAAGGTTCAGTAAGCGCGTATGTGGACGAGGAGACAATGCGCGCGGCGTATGAAAAGGCCGCAGAACGCCTGAAAGAAAAGGTCAGCGGCATTGAAGGCGTGACCGCGGTGATCGTCAGAGGGCACTCTGCCCGCACGATCATCGACTATGCGGTCGAGAACGCAGCCGATTGCATTGTCATGGGCTCACACAAGCCGGGCATCAGAGACTATTTTCTGGGATCAACCGCTTCGCACGTTGTGCGACATGCAAAATGCGCAGTTCATGTGCACCGGGACAGCTGAGCGTTCAACTTTCGTATTTCAAAGAAGCAAATCTGAGCCACCACTCGGTTCGTACCGCGTGGCGTTTTTGGGTCACAGGTTTCGGCAAAGCACGCAGTATGACGCGTCTTTGCAAGTCCAGCCGTTGTGATCTCAAACCGTCAATTCAGGGTTTTGAATTGCTGCGGGAACACTGCATGCCGAGATCGGAGCACTGTACACGAGCCCGTCTTATTCATAACTGCCAAGGGTTCACCAACATGTTCAGGCAACCCTTCCCGGAAACGTTCGAGGGCGCGCGCAACCGCATCATCCGGCGGCATATATCGGTAGCTGTGCTCGATCACCTGACGCCAGACGTCTGTGCCAGACGTCCCTGATCCCGGAGCATAGCAAAAAGCTTACTTTGTCGGCTGTGCTCGCCTGACAACGGCCCAAGCGCTTTGACACAGGGGCGTCGTTGAAACCGATGTATGGTCCGACACAGCCGCGCGTCGAACCATAGTGCTGTGTCACCTATCCCCGGATATACTGCTCCAGAGCAGCGGTTGTGCCTTTGGACCAGATCAACTCCAGCCAGCCCGCGAACGCAGCTCTGAAAGCGTCATTGTCCGCCAGGGCACCATAGTACTGGCGCTGTTCCAGCCAGCGTTGCGGGTTGTCTTTTGCTTCCAGGGCTGTCTGGTTCAGGTCATCCCAGAACGGATCGTTCGGCTCGATAGCACTTCCATCTTCACGTGTGCCTGCACACATCCGAGCCCAGAGCGCCTCGACAAGGCTGAGACCGGAAACGCTGCCGCCTGCAGCAAGTGCGTCTCGCAGGACAGGCAGAATAAAACCGGGGTGGCGGGAAGAGCCGTCAAAGGCAACCCGCCGGGTCGTGTCGCGTATTTCCCGATTGGCGAAACGTGTTTCAATCAGCTCTGCATAAGCCTGTGGTGTCATGCCCGGCACCGGATCGACCTGCTGTGTAATCTCGGCTCTCTGAACCTTGCGAAAGAAATCCAGAATTAGGGGATGCGCCATGCATTCAGCGATGGTTCCGCAGGACAACAACTCGCCCGCATTTGCGATAACCTGGTGACCGCCGTTCAGAATGCGGATTTTCATGGCCTCATAGTCATGCACGCGGTCAGAAAACACAGCGCCAGCTTTGTCCCAGTCGGGACGCCCGGCGCAGAATTCATCCTCGATGACCCACTGGCGATAATTCTCGTGCGTCACGGGTGCTGAGTCATCGATACCTATGCTCCTGGCGAGGGCTATCTCTGACGGCCCTGTGGCCGGCACAATGCAGTCGACCATCGAATTCGGGAACGCCGCCTCGTTGTCGATCCACAGGGCGAGTTCGGAATCCGACATCCGTGCCAGTGTTACCAGTGTCTGGCGCAATACCGCGCCATTGCCCTGCAGATTGTCGCAGCTTTGCGCTGTGAACGGCCCGACACCGGCATCCCTGCGCAGGCGCAGCGCGGCGATCATCGCGCCAAAGGCCGTGCGCGGCGCGTCCGGGTGGGCCGCGTCATAAATCATGTCCTCGTGCGTGGAATCAAAGCCACCCGTCGCCGGATCAATATAGTAGCCGCCTTCTGTGACCGTCAGCGCAACAATCCGTATCGCCGGATCGGCCATCGCCCTGATCAGAGCGCCGTTGCCTTCTTCGATCGGCAGATAATCTGTCATCGCGCCCGACACTTCTGCTGACATGCCGGTGGGATCAAGTTCTATCAGGGTGGTCAGGCAGTCCTGTGCGAGCAGTTTTTCGCGCATTTTCGCGTCATAAGGCCGGACACCGGCGCCGATTATTGCCCAATCCTGCGCCAGGCCTTCCTGCATCAGACGATGCAGATACCACGCCTGGTGCGCACGGTGAAAGTTGCCCAGGCCGATGTGAACGATCCCAGGTGTCAGAGCGGTCCGGTCATATGCCGGGCGCGGAATTCCTGCGGGTACATTGCCCAGCGTCTCGTTGCTCAGGCGTACTGCCATTTGCGGATCTTGCACTGTATCCCCCATCAGCTCATCCATTGTCCGCCGTCAACATTGTAGCACTGCGCCACAACGTAGTCGGCATCGTCACTTGCCAGAAAAACGGCCATCCCGGTCAGATCTTCCGGCCGGCCCATGCGACCGTAGGGAACACCTGCCGCGACTTCGCGCTTTTTCTGTCCGGGCGCCTTGTTTTCGTATTTTGCAAAAAAAGCGTCCACGCCGTCCCAGTGCTCACCGTCGACCACGCCCGGGGCGATGGCGTTCACATTGATACCGTGCTCTATCAGGTTCAGACCCGCAGACTGGGTCAGGCTGATAACGGCTGCCTTGGTCGCGCAATAGACCGCAACCAATGGCTCTCCGCGGCGTCCCGCCTGGCTGGCCATATTGATGATACGGCCTTTTACACCGCGCTCGATCATATGTCTGGCGACAGACTGCATGGTAAAAAGGCAGCCGCCGACATTGATGTCAAACACGCGGTTATAGTCAGCGCGGTCAATCTCCGTAATCGGGGCAGCCGTGAAAAGAGCGGCATTGTTGATCAGAATATCAATCTGACCAAAGGTTTCCGCCGTTTTTTCCACAGCGGCGTCTATACTCGACTGATCAGTGACATCCATACGGACGGCAATCGCGGACGGCCCGAGCGCGCTGGCAGATGCCTCGGCCCGGGCCATGTCGATGTCAGCGATTGCGACCTGCGCGCCTTCTGCGACATAGGCCTCAGCAAAGCTGCGGCCTATGCCCCGCGCTGCCCCTGTGATCAGGGCGGATTTACCCGCCAGTCTGGTCATCCGATCCGGAGCCCCTGCGCATCAAAGCGGTGCACAACGTCCTCACGCGGTGTCAGGTAGACCGTATCACCATGCTTGAAGCTGACTTCACCATCAGCCCGCACCGTGAGCGTCTCCGCAAGGCCCGTGTCGTGCACGTGGAAGAATGTATCAGAGCCAAGGTGTTCAGATACACCTACGCGCCCTTTCCACGCTCCTTCCGTGCCCGAAATCGCAATGTGCTCAGGGCGCACGCCGACTGTGTGAGCATCGTATTTGGCAGCCTCTGCTCCCTCAACGAAGTTCATTTTAGGTGACCCGATGAACCCGGCCACAAAAAGGTTGCGCGGTGCTTTGTACAGTTCCAGCGGGCTGCCGACCTGTTCGATATGACCGGCGCGCAGCACGACGATCTTGTCGGCCATTGTCATGGCCTCGACCTGGTCGTGGGTCACATAGATCATCGTTGTCTCAAGCCGCTTGTGCAACTCGCTGATTTCGAGCCGCATACCTACCCGCAGAGCCGCATCAAGGTTTGACAGCGGTTCGTCAAAGAGGAATGCAGCAGGTTCACGCACAATCGCCCGGCCAATGGCCACACGTTGTCGCTGACCCCCGGAGAGCTGACCCGGGCGGCGGTCGATGTAGTCAGCCAGGTTCAGAACGGAAGCCGCATTGTCCACACGGCGATCAATTTCCACCTGATCCATCTTTGCCATCCGCAATGGGAAGGCGATGTTCTTGCGAACCGACATATGCGGGTAAAGCGCATAAGACTGGAACACCATGGCCAGGCCGCGTTTTGCAGGTGGCACGGCTGTCGCGTCCATGCCGTCAATGTCGATGTGACCGGTGGTGATATCCTCAAGCCCGGCGATCAGGCGCAGCAACGTTGACTTACCGCAGCCGGAGGGCCCGACAAAGACGGTAAACTCGCCGTCTTCGATGGTCAGGTCCAGCGGTGGAATGACCTGTGTTTCGCCGAAACTCTTGGTGACTTTATTGAGTGTAATACGTCCCATGATATTTTCCTATTTCACAGCGCCGAAAGTGAGGCCGCGGACAAGTTGTTTCTGGCTGAACCAGCCAAGGATGAGGATTGGTGCAATCGCCATTGTCGATGCTGCCGAAAGCTTGGCGTAGAACAGACCCTCAGGGCTGGAGTAACTGGCGATGAACGCGGTAAGCGGTGCCGCATTTACAGCTGTCAGGTTCAGCGTCCAGAAGGCTTCGTTCCAGGCGAGGATAAAGTTCAGCAACAGAGTGGATGCGATACCCGGGATGGCCATCGGTGTGAGAACGTAAAGGATCTCTTCCCTGAGGCTTGCCCCGTCCATCCGCGCAGCTTCCAGAATCTCACCCGGAATTTCGCGGAAGTAGGTGTAAAGCATCCAGACAATGATCGGCAGGTTGATCAGCATCAGTACGATCACCAGACCAAAGCGGCTGTCCAGCAGTCCCAGTTTGATAAAGCCCAGGTAGATGGGGTAAAGCACACCCACCGCCGGAAGCATTTTTGTGGACAGCATCCAGAGCAGGATGTCTTTGGTCCGCCTCGAAGGGACGAACGCCATCGACCAGGCCGCTGGCACCGCGATGATCAGACCCAGAACAGTAGACCCCCCCGCGATGATAACCGAGTTCCACAGGAACTTCATGTAGTTGGATCGCTCCTGGACGACGGCGTAGTTTTCCAGCGTCCAGTCAAAGAACAGAAAGATCGGTGGATCGTTGATCGCCTGCGCTTCTGTCTTAAAGCTGGTCAGAATGGTCCAGAGGATCGGGAAGAAGATCAGCAGACCAATTGCCCATGCAATGGTGGTGTTCAGGATCTTGCGGTTTGTTGTGACAGTTCGTGCCATGTTCGACCCCCTCCTAATTGTCCAGGTTCTTGCCGACGATGCGCATCAGGAAGATGGCAACGATATTGGCCAGAATGATTGCATAAACGCCGCCTGCAGACCCCAGTCCGATGTTCTGGCTTTCCAATACGCGCTGGAAGATCAGATACGTCAGCGTACGGGTTCCAAAGGCACCACCGGTGGTGACGAAGATTTCCGCGAAGATCGAGAGCAGGAAGATCGTCTGGATCAGGATCACAATTGTGATGGCCCGGCCGAGATGCGGCAGGACGATGTACCAGAATCGCTTGATAAAGGGTGCGCCGTCCATCTCGGCTGCTTCGAGCTGCTCTCCGTCCAGCGACTGTACTGCTGTCAGAAGGATCAGCGTCGCAAACGGGAGCCACTGCCAGCTGACGATCATAACGATCGATTGCAGCGAGGCCTGGCTGAGCCATTCAACGGGCGTAGCTCCAAAGAATTTCCACAGATGGGCAAACAGTCCGTTCACCGGGTCCATGAACATGTTTTTCCAGACCAGTGCGGATACCGTTGGCATCACAAAGAAGGGCGCGATCACAAGGATACGGACGATACCCTGCCCCCACATTGGCTGATCAAGAAGAAGCGCCAGAACGATCCCCAGCAGAACAGTAATGACCAGCACGCCACCCACAATAATCAGGGTTGTCTGGACACTGGGCCAGAAAGCACTGGATCCGATAAACCGGGTATAATTTTCAAAACCGACCCATCCCTGATCTCCACCGCGGAGCGGCAGATAGCGACGGAATGAGAAGTACAGTGTCGTAATGAGCGGCGCGAGCATCCATCCGAGCAGGAGGATCACAGCGGGCGCCATCATCAGGCGGGCTGCTGAGCGTGAACTCTGTGTGGCCATGACATACCTCTTTCGTTGACGGAAAAACCCGCCTTAGGAGATGACTGTGCAATTTTTTGGGGAAAAGTGCCAGGGGGCGGACGTGCCGCCCCCTGATTTAACGGTAGCCGGGCGTTAGCGGTAGCCGGCAGCTTCCATTGCGTCGTTGGTAATGGCCTGAGCTTTTGCCAGCGCTTCGTCGATGGACTGCTGTCCAGCGTAGACTGCCGAGAACTCCTGGCTGACTTCGGTGGCGATACCAGCGAACTCAGGGATAGCGGCAAACTGAATACCTACATAAGGTACCGGGTCGACCGTTGGATTTTTCGGATCTGCTGACAGAATGGAGTCCAGCGTCATCTGCGCGAAAGGCACCTCAAGATAGTTCGGGTTTTCGTACAGCGATGTACGCGCACCAGGAGGTACGTTCGCCCAACCTTCGTTCTCAGCAACCAGTTCGATATAACCAGTGGATGTTGCCCACTCGACGAACTCTTTTGCAGCCGCTTCTTTCTGAGTACCGGCAGGAATTGCGAGAGCCCATGCCCAGAGCCAGTTAGAACGTTTGCCAAGGCCATTATCGGGTGCCAGAGCAAAGCTCACGCTGTCGGCGACAGTCGAGTCGTTCGGGTTGGTCACAAAGGATGCCGCAACGGTTGCGTCAATCCACATGCCGCACTTACCCTGTTGGAAGAGCGACAGATTTTCGTTGAAACCGTTTGTCGCGTATCCGGGAGGGCCCGATTCATTCATCATGCCGACGTAGAATTCCAGAGTGTCTTTCCACGGCTGCGTGTCGAACTGTGCATTCCAGTCTTCGTCGAACCAGCGTGCGCCAAAAGAGTTGGACATTGCTGTGATGAATGCACCGCCTTCACCCCAACCGGCCTTGCCCCGGATGCAGATGCCGTTGATCTCGTTGTCACGATCGGTCATTGCCGCCGCCGCTTCACGAATGAACGACCATGTGGGCGCTTTAGGCATTTCGAGGCCTGCTGCTTCCATCAGATCTGTGCGGTACATGACCATCGAGCTTTCGCCATAGAATGGCGCGGCATAGAGCGTACCATCGTAGCTCAGACCGCCCGCCATTGCCGGCAAAATGTCGTCGACGTTGTAATCGTCAGACAGATCGTCCAGCGGCACAAGCCAGCCGTTGGCACCCCAGATCGGCGTCTCGTACATGCCGATTGTCATGATGTCGAAGGCACCGCCCTTGGTCGAGATGTCTGTTGTCACACGCTGACGAAGAACGTTTTCTTCGAGCGTGACCCATTCAACTTCATGACCGGTCTTGGCTGTGAAGTCATCGGTCAGGCCCTGCATACGGATCATGTCACCGTTGTTCACCGTCGCGATTGTAAGTGTTTCTGCCTGAGCGGCGCCTGTTGCGATAATCGCAATGGCGCTGGCTGCACAGAGTGCTTTAGAAAAGTACATCCGGTCCTCCCTGTTTTGGATGCTGTGGGGAGACCATACGAGTTAGATTAACCATTCGTCAAATTAAAATTTTACGCGAGTAAACTTTTATTTCTTAATTGAATGAAACCAATTAGTTAGGCGGACATGCGCTTCACCAGTCTGCCCTCAAACAGTTGTTCGCGGCGCGCAGGGTACTCAGAATCGCCCAGACTGAGCAGCGTCAGAAGCGTTTCAACAGCAGAACTGGACACGGCCGCATAGTTTTGCGCCACAGTCGTGAGCGGCGGGCAGGTGAACCTGGCAAAGGGGTGATCATCCATACCGGCAACACGCAAGGCGTTCTGCGGTCCGACCCCGACGCGATAGCCTTTCTCAAAGCAGGCAGCCAGAAAACCAATGGCCAGGCGGTCATTACTGCAAAGCACTGTGTTGGTCTGCAGAAGACGCTTTTCGATAACCGCCATACCCTGTCTGTAACCAATGTCCTCAAAGGCCCATCCGGTGCCCTCAACACTGATGACATGCGGCTCATAGCCAAGCTCTTCCATGGTCTGAAGATAACTCTGACGCCTTTTGTTGGCATTTGGGTTGGCAGGTGTCCGCATCTCGAAAAAGCACGGAGGCTCACCTGAACGGCACAGGTACTCTACAATGTCCCGGGCGTACTGGCGGTTATCCGCACCAACAAATCCATGACCTATATTACTGATATTACTGTCAAAAAGAACGGTTGGCACGTCCTCACAAAAAGCTTCAAGCGCCGATCTGTCAGATTCCCGGCCCAGTGGTGCGATCAGCACCCCCGCCGGACGAAACGAGCGCAGGCTTTCCAGGTTTTCGACCTCATGCTCGGATCGGCCCTGTGAGTTCAGAAGAATAGGCCGGTAACCTGTTGCAATAATCAGATTCTCGATGTTCCGGGCGATTTCCGCAAAGAACGGGTCCACCAGAAACGGCACAACAAGCCCGATGCTTTTGGTCAGCCTGCGGTTCTGGTTGATAGCATAGATGTTTGGCCGGTACTCGTGCTGCTCCAGTGCCTGTTCAATGCGCATCCGCGTCGATTTGCGTACGCTTTCCGGATCGTTGAAATATTTGGAAACAGTTGGTCGCGAGATGCCACTGACGGCCGCAAACTCTTCCATGTTCCGTATTCTCGGTTCGCTCATGTGGTCTGCGTTTCCTGTTTTCCGTTAACGACCCCGCGCTGTTCGCGCCGGCTCTGTCGCCAGGATAGACGATAAAACTTCGCGCGCGCAAATTTTTCTTAATCATGTTGTCAAGAAAGTTACTGCGCACCGCGACATGCCGCCTCGTTGAGCGCTGTGCGCTGCCACCCTCTTGTTCTCTGCAAATTTGGAACATAAAGTGAACAAATGGCAAAAATGACAATTGAACAAAAACTGGCAATCCTGTCCGACGCTGCAAAGTATGATGCTTCCTGCGCGTCTTCCGGCTCGGACAAGCGCGATTCACGCGCGGGAAAGAGCCTGGGCTCGAATGAGGGCAGCGGGATATGTCACGCCTATGCACCCGACGGACGCTGCATCAGCCTTCTGAAGATCCTGATGACGAATTTCTGCATCTATGATTGCAGTTATTGTATCAACCGGTCCTCCTCCAACGTGGCGCGCGCCCGGTTTTCAGTGGATGAGGTGGTGCAGCTGACCGTTGAATTCTATCGCAGAAACTACATCGAGGGTCTGTTTCTGTCCTCGGGGATCATCAGGTCGCCGGATGCAACCATGCTGGATATGGTGCGCATTGCACGCAAACTGCGGCATGTGGAAAATTTCCGGGGATACATCCACCTGAAAACCATTCCCGATGCCGCCCCGGAACTGATCGCGGAAGCCGGCCTGCTGGCCGACCGGTTGTCCATAAACGTAGAAATGCCCACAGATGCTTCGGTCAAGCAATATGCACCGGAAAAGAGCCCGCAACAGATCCGCCGTGCGATGGCGGACGTCCGGCTGCGCAAAGAAAGCGCAGGCGACAGGTCATTCAGCGGCAAACGGCCGCCGCGCTTTGCACCTGCAGGCCAGTCGACCCAGATGATTATCGGGGCAGACGCATCCACCGACACCACGGTTCTGCACCAGTCGACACGCCTCTATTCCGGTTACCGACTGAAACGCGTGTACTATTCGGCATTTTCACCAATACCCGACGCCTCAGCCAGGCTGCCACTGATCAGCCCTCCCTTGCAGCGCGAGCACCGTCTGTACCAGGCGGACTGGTTGCTGCGTTTCTATGGTTTTGAGCTGAACGAAATCACAGGTCACAGACCGGACGGCAATCTGGATCTTGATATCGACCCGAAACTGGCATGGGCGCTGGCGCATCGGGATCTGTTTCCCGTGGACATTAACAGAGCGCCCCGGGAATTGCTGCTGCGTGTGCCTGGCTTTGGCACCAAAACCGTCAAACGCGTTCTGGGCACCCGGCGTCACAGGACGCTGCGCTATGATGATCTGGTCCGAATGGGTGCCCCGATGAAAAAGGCCCGGGCGTTTGTGACCTGCGCAGGCTGGACGCCCGGGGGTCTGACAGACAGCGAAAACCTGAGGGCACGGTTTGCCCCGCCCCCCGAACAGATGTCCCTTTTCTGATGCCACATGTCGTTCTGCCCCGCATTGGTACCGATACGGCCTGGCGCGATGCGGCGCGTTGTTTTCTGGCGGCCAGCGTGCCCCCGGATCGCATCACATGGGGGGACACGTCTGGCCAGAAAGGATTGTTCGATGACCCTGCCCTGCCCAGCGCACCAACAGCTGTTACCGTGCCGCGCGCGTTTCTTTCGATGGCCAACTGTGTTGTCTGGCACAGCGATCCCAGCCGTTTCGCCAGGCTTTACAGTTTTCTCTGGCGGCTGAAGCAACACCCGCATCTGATGTCAGACCGGGGCGACGCAGAGTTGGCCAGGCTCCGGCATATGGAAAAGAACGTGCGCCGGTGCCAGCACAAGATGAAAGCCTTTGTGCGGTTTCGCGATACCGGCACCGACAGCAGCGGGCGCCGGTCCTTTGCGGCCTGGTTTGAACCAACGCACCATACGGTAGAGCCAACAGCACAGTTTTTCGTACGACGTTTTGCGGATATGGACTGGCAGATTGTGACGCCGGACATTTCCGCATTCTTCCAAAACGGTCAGCTGCATTTCAAACAGGACCTGGAACGTCCCGACCTGCCCGAAGATGCCAGTGAAGCGCTCTGGGTCACGTACTTTCGCAACATCTTCAATCCGGCCCGCCTGAAGGTTCAGGCGATGAAATCGGAGATGCCGCAAAAATACTGGAAGAATTTGCCGGAGGCCGCAGCCATTTCGGAGCTCGTGTCTGCCGCCCCTGCACGCGCCCGCGAAATGGCGCGCAACGCGCCCACCCTGCCCCCTGCCCGTGTCGCTTCAATCCGTGCGCAACAATCAGCAAATACCTCTGCCTGGACGGGCGACGGAGGTGAACTCGAAGACGCCATCCGCGCCTGTGACCGGTGTGCTCTGCATAAAAACGCAACGCAGGCTGTGGTCGGGGTCGGCCCACGGCAGGCAAATCTCATGATCGTCGGGGAACAGCCCGGTGATGCCGAAGACCTTTCTGGTTTGCCGTTTGTGGGACCGGCAGGAAAGCTATTTGATGAGATTGCCGTCCAGGTCGGACTGGACAGGAATAAGGCTTTCGTCACGAACGCTGTAAAGCATTTCAAGTTTCTCCCACGCGGGCGAAAACGTATCCACCAGCGTCCCGACGCGGGCGAGACAGAGCACTGTAAGTGGTGGCTGGACGCCGAACTGCGCGCAGTACGCCCCAGCCTTGTGCTGGCGATGGGATCCACAGCAGCGTTCTCCCTGACGGGCAACAAAAGAGGCCTGAAAGAACGGCGCGGAACAATCGAAAGCGGCCCTGGCTGTGTTTCTGTTCTGATTACGTATCATCCGGCTTACCTGCTCCATTTGCAGGATCCGGCTACCCGGGCAGCGGCGACAGCTGCCTTTCGGACAGATCTGCAGGCAGCTGCGGCCTTTGCTTCTTCAGAGGGCGTAGTGGATGCGAAAGAAATCAGGTCCGTTTGACTGCCAGGCAGGGCTTTCTCAGCCGCACAGTCTCCTCAGTCCGCTTTAGAAGACGGCAGGCGCAGCAGAACAATGACAACCAGCTGTCGCCGTGGCATCCTGACAGAACAGAATAGGAGCAGCGCATGAACCTTGCAAAACTGGCCGCAGAAGCAGGCGATCGGGGCACGCCGGTCCGTGCGGGACTGATCGGCGCCGGTAAATTCGGATCAATGTTTCTGTGCCAGGTTCCGGGGATAAAAGGGCTTACGGTACCAGCGATTGCTGATCTGAAGCCGGACCGGGCTCGCACGGCCTGCGTCGCGGTCGGCTGGGAAGACACGCGCATCGATGCCACGGCCTTTCTGGACAGCGGTTTGGCACTTGCCGAACGCGACGATCTGGATGTCATTATCGAGGCCACAGGCAATCCGCGCGCGGGCATCGCGCATGCGCGGGCTGCGATCGCTGCGGGCAAACACGTCATCATGGTCAACGTAGAGGCCGATGTCCTGGCGGGCCCTGCGCTTGCCTGGGAGGCCCAGCGGGCCGGTGTTGTATACTCAATGGCTTACGGAGATCAGCCCGCGCTGGTGGCCGAGATGGTGGACTGGGCACGGGCAACTGGTTTTTCGGTCGCCGCTGCGGGAAAGGGTACCAAATATCTGCCGGAATATCATTCGGTCACACCGGACAATGTCTGGGATCACTATGGCCTGACATCCAAGGAAGCGGCACGCGCCGGGATGAACCCGCAGATGTTCAATTCCTTCCTCGACGGCACCAAGAGCGCTATTGAAATGGTGGCAATCGCAAACGCCTGCGGGCTGGACGTACCCGCACTGGGGCTTTCTTTTCCGCCCTGCGGCGTGGATGACCTGGCTCATATATTGCGCCCCCGGTCCGTTGGAGGTCAGCTTGACGGACGTGGTCTTGTGGAAACGGTGTCGTCTCTTGAACGCGACGGAAGGCCGGTCTTTCGGGATCTGCGCTGGGGCGTTTATGTCGTACTTGAAGCTCCGAATGACTATGCGGCCGCCTGTTTCCGCCAATATGGCCTTCCTACCGACGACACCGGCCGTTTTGCCGCGATGCACAAACCCTTTCATCTGATTGGCCTCGAGCTGTCCGTGTCCGTCCTGAGTGCTGCCCTGCGGCAAGAGCCGACTGGCTGCGCGCAGGCGATGCGCGGCACGGTGGCCTCGGTCGCGAAGCGCGATCTCAGAGCCGGCGAGGTACTGGATGGAGAAGGCGGATACATGGTCTGGGGCAAAGCCATGCCAGCCGGACAGGCGGGAGAGGCTCTCCCGATTTGCCTGGCACACGGCGTGGCTCTCGAATGTGACGTGCCGGCAGGTGCTGTACTGAAAATCAGTGACGTCCGCTCTGACGAGGATGCAGTAACGGATTTGTATCTCTCACTTTTGCCAGAGCGGTCCTGAACAGGCATCTCGCGCGGGTCTCTCGGGAAGCCGAACAGTTTAGCCGTTCCTCGGCTGAAACCGGTTTTTAGTCCTGAGGGCACCACCTAATATACGGTCTGACTGTCGACCAATACGCATTGTGCGATTCAGCACACTCTCATCATTCTGTACAGTGTTGAAACGCCGGCTTCTGACAGCGTTTGTTTGCCTCAAAAGCACATTCTGACAGCCTGGTTTTCGGCTGTGGTGGCGGTTGTTCAGAAGTTGCTTTCCGCTGCAGGAAAACAGCACCAAACAGCCCGGCCGTTAGGGGAAATTTAAATCACCCGAACTATTGGTCGCAGCTGACTTACCTGCGGGAGCTGCGAACATGAACATTCTGGGTAAAATTGGTGTCGGTGGTCGGCTGTGCCTGCTTGTGCTGATTTCGGTTGCAGGAATCTTTACGATGCAGAAGGTCTCGATCAAGACTTTCTACAGCGCCTCTCTGGAGCAAAAGGGTGTGGAACTCACCCATCTGACAGATCTCGCGATGTCGATTGTTCAGAGCTACTATGTATTATCTGAAAACGGTGAGCTTTCGGTTGATGAAGCTCAATCAAGAGCGCTCGGTGTTCTTGGCGAACTCCGCTACGAAGGCGACAACTATTTCTGGGTAAACAACCGCGCGCACGAGATGCTGGTTCACGGCGCAAATCCCGCTCTGGCAGGCCGAGACTTTTCTGATTTCACCGACCCGAATGGTGTTTATCTGTTCCGCAAAATGGTTGAGGGAACACGGGACGGTAGCCCTGCGACGGTGGCCTATCAATGGGCCGCACCTGGTGCCGCTGAGGGCGATCCCCCTGTCGACAAGCTTTCTGTTGTACAGCCTTTCGTCCCCTGGGAATGGGTCATTGGGACCGGAGCGTACCTGACCCGCATTGAAGCGGCACAGGTTGGCATCAACAGGGATCTGAACCTCATGCTTGCGCTTCTTGCAGCGGGCCTTATGTGCGTCGCAGCCGTTATCGCATACAGCGTTACACGGCCGATTCGCCTGCTCACATCCCGGATGTCCGCCCTGTCAGATGGCGATACCGAGGCGCCGGTACCCTATGGACGTGATCGGACCGTTTTTGGCGAAATTTCCCGGGCGTTGGAGACTTTCCGACTTGGCATGATCGAACGAAAAGAAATGCAGGAGCAGGAGAAAATCCGCGCTGAAGAAGAGCGCGAACGGGAGCGCATGTCGGAAAAAGAGCTTCGGGAAAAAGAAGCGGCGCAGCTGAAAGCAGAACAGGCTTCCGAAGAGGAGAAACACCGCGCGGCGGAAGCACTGAGAGCCGAGAAAGAAAAACAGCAAAGAAAAGAGATGGAAGAGCGCGAAGCGCGCGCGGCTGAGTTGAACCGCGTCGTTGATGCCCTGGGCGCTGGCTTGCAAAGCCTTTCCGAAGGCAACCTTCTCAGCGACATCACAGAGCAATTCCCGCCCGACTACGAAAAGCTGCGCGGAGACTTTAATGCGGCTCTTGGATCATTGCGAAAAGCAATCGGTGCTGTGATGGAAAACGCAGAGTCCATCAGCCTCGAAACCGGCCAGATCGCCACGTCGGCTGATGACCTGTCGCGCCGTACCGAAAAACAGGCCGCAACTCTTGAAGAAACAGCGGCCGCGCTGGATGAGCTGACAAGCTCCGTCAAATCAGCGGCTGAAGGTGCCGACGACGCGGCAAACATGTCTGCAGAAGCAAGGGACCGCGCCGAAAAAGGCGGCCAGGTGGCTGGTAAGGCTGTTGAAGCCATGGACAGTATTCGCAACTCGTCTAAAGAGATCTCCAAAATCACTCAGGTGATCGACGACATCGCTTTCCAGACAAACCTGCTCGCTCTGAATGCGGGAGTTGAAGCTGCACGTGCAGGAGAAGCGGGGCGCGGGTTTGCCGTAGTTGCGACAGAAGTCAGGGCGCTTGCTCAGAGGTCTTCTGAGGCAGCACAGGAAATTCGAACTCTGATAACAAATTCCAGTGGTCAGGTGGAAGAAGGGGTTTCGCTGGTAGGCGAGACCGGCACTTCACTGGAAGTAATTTTACAATCAGTAACAGATATCTCCGAAAGGATTTCGACTATTGCGGCTTCTGCGCGCGAGCAGTCCGCAGGCATCGGGGAGATAAACTCAGCCGTTAACGAGCTTGATCACGTGACACAGCAAAACGCAGCGATGTTCGAGGAAACCACGGCAGCCAGTCATGCCCTGACACAGGAAGCCGGAGCATTGGTCCAGGCTGTAGAGCGCTTTAGCCTTGGACAAAGCACCACCCGGAAGCATGCGCGGCCTGCAAAGAAACCAGAACCGGACCATACAGCTCCGACGCCAGCTCGCAGAAAAGCTGTTTCTGCAGGCACATCTCTGGCACCGGCAACTCCTGACTTTTCTACAGACGAGGGGTGGGAAGACTTTTAACCGGGAATACACTCCCGGAAACTGAATGAAATCAGGTGGCTTGGTTTCCGACGCAGTTCGATCCGGCATCGGGCTTCTCCTGTTCCATTATCCATTCGTATGGTGTCCACGAACATACTTTGCTGAGCCGGGAACCAGACCTCTAGTCAATGGAGCCGTGTTCAATTCGCATTCTGGGCAACCTGATTTTTCTGGTGACTGGACTTGCGGCATGTCAGAGATATCGGAACCATAGAGACCGTTCGGGCTGCACTGATGTCTGAAGGCAAAAGTTTCAAAAAAACGACATAAATACAGCAGCTGAAATCAGGCTGATCACCGGTTTTGAGACCAAACTCTGGAAACTCCATTGTTTGGCTACGAACAGGAGGATTTCCTCGCGGGCCTAGTCTGCACAGCTCAATATCCCAGCTCCGGGCTCACAGTGTTCAGCAATGGATCACCTGCGATCCAGCGCTTCAGGTTATCGAGAAACAGCGAGAACGAAGCTTTTTCCCAGCCAGCGTAAACAGATGAACAATGTGGGGAGATCAGCACATCGGACCGGCTCCAGAATTCATGGTTGGCCGGCAAAGGCTCGGTCTCAAAGACATCCAGTGCCGCCGCCGCGATCTGTCCAGATCGCAGGGCCTGCACCAGCGCGCGCTGATCCACGACCCCGCCTCTCGAAACATCCACCAGTATCGCGCCAGGTTTGACACACGCGAATTCCGCGTCTCCGAGAAGCCCTCGTGAATTTGCAGTCAATGGCGCGCAAACCGCCAAAAAATCCGCCTGCGCTAACAATCGTGACAATTCCTCCGGTGCACACACCTCATCGATATTCTCCATCTGACGCGGTCGCGCCCTGGTGCCGGCAACATTCATGCCCAGTGCTTTCGCACGTAGTGCAATCGCCTGTCCGGTTTTTCCAAGACCGACTATAACCAGGCTGGATCCTTTTAGCGGCCGAACAACGCGCTGGCGCCAGATCCGGTGCTTCTGGTCACTGATCAGGCCGGGAACATCCAGCGTGAAGTGCAAAAATGCTCCCACCACATACTCGGCCATCATATCCGCCGCGACGCCAGCGGCATTAGTCACCGTGACGATGTCAGCGTCCCAGAGCCCAAAGTGATCGGTGCCCGCCCCGCCGTTTGCCACCCATTGCGGACCGTCATTACCAAACAGAGCATCACGGGGAAAACCATTCGATCCGGCGAAACGGACCGTGTAGACAATGTCAGGGCGAAAGCGCGCGATCGCTTCTGGCAAGCCTTCGTAAGAGTTGCATTCTGCCACCTCTGCCGCAGGGCATGCTTTGACCAGCTCAGCCGCAAGGCTGCTTGTCTCTTTGTTGTGCAGGAGCACCCTTGGTTTCATTGCTCAGACCTTTTTCCGGTACGCATGGACGACAGCGCGGCTGAAAAATGACACGCACCAACCGGTTTCTGAACACCCCGGAGATATGCGCGCCGCATTCACTTTGTTGATGTTGACAACAACCGGCCAAATCCGTGCAGTTGTCCTTTCCACGAGACAGCCCTGATGACCGCAGCCAGAAGCGCCTGATTTGACGTAATGACGGGCTTGCCTGTCTCTTTTTCCAGCGCATCAATGATTTCGACGCTGCGCATGTCGGTACAGGACAGCACGATTGCCCCGATGTCGTCACGATCTGCCGCCAGGCCCAGATTGAAAACCTCTGAAGGGGTCATAGCGCCCTGTCCTTCGTTGCTCAGAGCACTGTCCACTTCAGCCCGGGACACAACCTGAAACCCGGATTTTTCAAGGTAGGACACAGCAAGACTATTGATTTCAGCTACATAGGGTGACGCAAAGCCAATCCGGTCGACACCTGTCCGTCGCAGACCTTCCACAAGCGCCCCTGCCGCTGTTATGGCCTCGCAACCGCTCATTGCCGACATTTTTTCAGACAGGCTTTGATCAAATGAAGGCCCGTGCGTCAGCGTCGCTGAAGTACAGCCATAAACAATCACGTCCGGATGCGCGCCATTCAACAGACGGAGAGGTTCATCCAGACCCGACGTACCCAGCCCCCGCATCTGATCTGCGCCGGGGATCGCTTCTTCTTCGTAGCCTCCCATGCGCACAGTATGCACCATAAATTCCGGCGGGCACATCAGTGCAAAATCAGGCTCGAGGTTGGTGTTGGTAAAAGGAACCATCAGCCCGATCCGAAATTTCCCACGTCTGCTGCTCATGCCCGCTCACCTTCTTGCCAACGTATTAACGCGTCGAAAGCAGCCTGCATGCAAGGCTCCTGGGCAATGGTCCAGCGGAGGACTTGCGGCAAAGACGCTGCATTCTGGCGCCGGAGAAAAATCCCAGCCTTTTTCAGCGCATTGTCTGCCTCTATAGCTTCGGCTGCATCATCAAACCGCAAAAGCAGAAAATTGGTGCATCCGGGTACCGCGTTGAACCCGGCTGACTGCAATTTTCCGGCCCACAGGTTCGCGATCTCTGCGGTCTGCGCACATGTCTGACGCATGTATTCGCGGTCCTCCAGAGCTGCGACAGCTGCAGCCTGAGCGGTCAGAGCAAGGTTGTTCGGATTGAGCACTTTCCGCACGTGGTTCGCCAGTTCCCCGGGGAAATACCCCCAACCCACGCGCAGACCAGCAAGCCCGTAAGCTTTCGAAAAACTGCGCAGAACAATGCAGTTTCCAGCATCGGTCATGTCCCAGAAACGCTCGCCCAGATGGTCATTGAACTCGGCATATGCTTCGTCAACAACCAAAAGGATATCCGGCCGCAAGCCGGCCCTGAGCCTGCGCAGCGCGTCCGATGAAATGCGTGTCCCCGTCGGGTTCCCCGGGTTTGCGACAAACACGATCCCCGTGTCAGGGCGGACAGACTGCAGCAGATTGCTGACGCTGACACCCGATCGTGTTTCCGGCGCAGTGTCGAACCGGGCGCCGGACATTGCGGCCGAGGTTCGAAAAAACGGATAAGCATGCACAGGTGCGAGCACGGCCCGTCCGGGACCAGAGAAAGTTCTCGCAACAGCGGTAATCAGGTCAAGCGAACCGCTGCCGCATAAAATGCGGTCTTTCTCTATTCCGTGGAAGTGGCTCAACGCATCCCGCAGCAGCGTCCATTCCGGATCAGGGTACAATTCTGCACCGCTCAGTATTTTGCGGACTGCTTTCATCACTCCCGGGGCGGGTGGGCGCAGACTTTCGTTCTGGGCCAGCATCACAGGTGCAATGCCGTCCGGGACTGTCGTATCTGCCAGTGCATATGGGGACATCACCGCCACATGCGGCTGAACGGGTATCATGGTTTTGCTCCAACGTATTTTCTTGCGCCTTCCGGACTGACTAAGCCGGCTTTGACATCTGCCTCCAGGGCCGCTCTCGCTCTGTTTTCCGGAGGTCCGAAACCACCGCCGCCTGGTGTTTCAAATATAAGCGTATCGCCGTTGCTGACCTCAAAAACCCCTTTTCCCGGAAGATCGCCTGAGCCTGCTCCCTGCTTTTCAAGCCGGATACGGCCAGGTTTACCATTCATGCCACCCATCCGGCCCCGCGCCGCGTTGCGTACACGTTCCACAGACAGGAAAACCATAAACGCCTCACCGCCAGACGGGCCGATTTCAATGCGCTGTCCAAGACCGCCGCGCCTTTCACCCGCACCGCCGGAATCCTCTCTCAGTTCTCTTCTGCGGAAAAGTACCGGCGCAGCGGCCTCAGTCGTTTCAATCTGGCTGCCCCAGACACCGCTGGGAAAGGCCGTTGCGGACAATCCGTCAAGCCCCGGCCGCGCGCCTGTTCCCCCGTTGAATACCAGCTCCAGTGCGAAATGACGGCTCGGGTCCGACGCGGCGCCGGGTGTGTGGCGCAGCGGCAGATCATACATACATGACGCTCCTTCGGCTGGCACAGCTTGGGGCAGCGCTTGCGCAAGGCAGCCATAAATCAGATCCGGCGTCATCTGGCCCAGTGTATGCCGCATGGCCACAGGCGCCGGCGACAGAGCATTCAGAATGCAGCCATCCGGTGCTGTTACGCGAAAAAGTTCCAGTGAGCCGGCATTATTCGGGATATCCGGGCCTACGATACAGCGCAGAGCAAAAACAGTGTAGGCCGTCGCATAGTTCAGCGGAACGTTGATACCCTTGTCCACACAGGAATCCGTTCCGGCAAAGTCCACGTCAATGCCAGCTTGCGAAACGGTCATGCGCGCGCAGAGCCGGATATCAGCATCATAGCCGTCACAGATCAGTTCACTTGTCCAGGTGCCCTGCGGCATCGCAGCGACCGCGCGCAGAGTAGCATTGCGTGATGTTGTGATGATGTAGTCGGAGAGGTCCGTGAGGTCACTTATGTCAAATTCCTGCATCATGTTTTGCAGCCGGTTCGCGCCCGTTTCACAGCACGCAATGAGCGCATATATATCGCCTTCGTTTGCAATAGGCTCTCGCGAGTTTGCACGGACGATATCCATCAGAAGTGTGTTCAGATCGCCGCCCGATACGAGCTTGCACGGGGGGATCAGCAAACCTTCATCATAAATATCCGATCCCTCTGGCCCCATCCCAAGTCCACCAAGGTCAACAAGATGCGAGGTACAGGCCGAGAAGCCGACCACACGGTCGGAATAGAAAACGGGCATCATCAGAAGAAAATCGTTCAGATGCCCGGATGCGATCCAGGGATCGTTTGTCAGGAAAATGTCGCCCGGGTGCATCTGCCGTGCATCAAATGTCGCGCAAAGGGTCTTTACCGCCTCTGCCATGGTGTTGATGTGCCCCGGCGTCCCGGTCACTGCCTGAGCGAGCATCCTGCCATCTGCGTCGAATATACCCGCCGAGATGTCACCACATTCCCGCACGATCGGGCTGAATGCAGCCCGCACGAGCGCCTGGCCCTGCTCTTCAACTATGGCCAGAAGCCGGTTCCACATAACCTGTAACTGCATAGTAGCTGGTTTCACTGGCCCCGCTCCCCCGTTGATGTCAGCCAGATATTGCCATCCGCATCGGTGCGTGCACTGAAATCAGCGGTGACCAGCGTTGTCGTCTGCGGCTCGCAGATCAATGCAGGTCCGTTGATCTCGTCGCCTGCACTTAGTTCTGACCTTTGAAATACTCCGGCCTTGCGCCATGTGCTTGTGACGCTGCACCAGATCTGGCGGAACGTATCCGCCGATTTTGTGGTTCCGGACGTCGCGACAGCACCAGATGGTGGAACCGGCGCGTCCGACCAGACCGAGACACCCCAGTTGAGCACTTCTGTGATCATGCCCGGGACAACCCGGCCAAACTGACGGCTGTATTCCTGTTCAAATGCAGCAATCAGACGGGCGCGGTCGGAACTGATCAGCTTCTGACTGCCCAGATCAACCTCAATCTCATGCCCCTGACCATGATAGCGCATATAGGCTGTGCGCCGCTGGTACAGCCGGCTCTCCGGCGCGCCGGCACGAACAACGGCCTCTGCTTCACCGATCATGTCGTCAAACAGCGCGTTAATCTGATCTGGTTCCAGCCTGTCAATCCGCGTGTATCTGGAGCGGATAATCTCAAAAGAAACCGGCGCAAACAGAAACCCTACCGCCGAGCCGACACCCGGATCAGGTGGTATCAATATGCGTGAAATTCCTGCGCGCCTTGCGACCCGCGTTGCGTGCAACGGGCCATTTCCACCGAATGCGATCATTAACCGGGAACTGATATCCTTACCGGATTCAACGGCGTGCATGCGGCCTGCGCTGGCCATCGCCTCGTCCACAATCTCGCTGACGGCTGTCGCGGCCTCCTCAACCGTGAGGTTCAGAGGCGTTCCGACGTCCCCCAGCAAAGCTTCAGCGGATAGATCAGAACTGACCTGCAACCTGCCTTCGGCAAACCCATCGGGCGGGATATACCCCTGAATAATGTCCGCGTCGGTGACGGTCGGTTGCGTGCCGCCTTTTCCAAATCCGGCGGGTCCGGGTTCGGAGCCCGCGCTTTGCGGGCCAACAGTCACCCGCCCCAGATCATCCGCCGCGGCGACAGAGCCGCCCCCCGCCCCGATCTCGATCATTTCAATCACCGGTATTCTGACCGGCATTCCCGACCCTTTTATGAAACGGGCAGCTCTGGCAATTTCGAACCGTCGTGCCATCTGCGGACGGTATTCGTCTATCAGGCAAAGCTTCGCCGTGGTTCCGCCCATGTCAAAAGACAGGATCTCGTTTTCCTTTACGCCCTGTGCAATTCGCGCAGCCAGAACCGCACCACCGGCAGGCCCGGATTCGACCAGCCGGACCGGCATGCGCACAGCCGTCTCAAGCGTCGTCATGCCACCACCAGCCGTCATCATCAGCACAGGGCAGCGCAACCCGTTTTCTGCGAATTTTCGCTCAAAATCAGCAAGGTATCTGGACATCAGGGGCTGGATATACGCATTGGCAATCGTTGTGCACAGCCGGTCAAACTCTCGCGCTTCCGGGCTTATCTCATGGCTCAGCGAGACAACTGTCCCGGGCAGGTATTGTTGCAGCAGTTCTGCCAGCCTGCGTTCGTGGGCAGGGTTCGCATATGCGTGCAGCAGGCAGATCGCAACCGCCTCGACACGTGCCTCCCGCAACCGGTCCGCCAGATCAGCGACCGCAGCTTCATCCAGGGGGATCAGTTCTGCACGGCGCGCATCCATCCTACCACCGATTGTGAAGGCACGCGATCTTGGGACAAGCAGATCCGGCTTCACCAGATTGATGGCGTACTGACTGTACCTGCGCTCATAAGCAATTTCGAGGATATCGCGAAACCCCTCGGTGGTGACTGTTGCAACTCTGGCACCGCGCTTTTCGATATGCGCGTTGGTCGCAAGGGTAGTGCCATGGATAAACCCATCGATTTCCTGCATGGAAGCACCGGCCGCGGTAAGGGCTTCCTGTGCACCAGAAAGAGCGGCTTCGACAGGGGCGTCCGGAGTTGTCGGGACTTTACAGGTCGCGACAACCCGAGCGTTGGCGTCCACAATTGCTGTGTCTGTAAAAGTGCCACCGATATCGATTGCCATGCGCAATCCGCGCGACTGTGTCATTGGCATATCCTGAAGATGAGAAAACGTGCAAGTTGCAGGCCCGCATGTCCGGGCTGGGCTGATCTGCTGTCAGACGACGAGGTCGCACCCCGTATGCCGGCGCGTCATGCCCGCGGCTCCGGATATCAAAACAGTATCTGTGCCAATCAACATATGTGCCTCTCTCAGGGTCTGAGTTTAGGCAGTGGCCATGAGGATCTGTCAAGGATCAATATCTATTTCGCAAGCTCACATGAGCGCTCATCCTCATGAAAGGCGGCGAAGAAGGATCGGCCCGTTATAGGAATAGTGACAAATTTTTGTACTTGGATTTCGCCCGTAAAGCAGCCGTTTACCGGTTTAGTGGCAGTTTGCGGCAGCAAAAGCTGAATGGGCGGAAAAGCATTGTATCGGATAATCGAATGTCTGACCCAGGAACATGATTACTTCCTTGTCGCCGCCGCCGCTCTTGTCTGCGTCGTTGGTTCCTGCCTGTCCGTCCTCATCGCACGACGCCTGATTTTCGCGACGGAACGGCGCAAATACATCCAGTTGGGTCTTGGCAGTCTCATCTCGGGTGCAACAATCTGGTCCACACATTTTATCGCCATGCTTGCCTATGAACCCGGTTTCGAACACGGATATGAACCTGTTCTGACCGGTGTTTCCCTGGCGGTGGGTGTGCTGGGCGTTCTGGCCACAAATACCTTTCTTGCCTTTGGCAAGCATCGCTGGGTTTTCGTGATCGCGGGAGCCGGTTTTGGGTTGACTGTTTCAGCCATGCACTATGTGGGCATGGCCGCTTTTCTTCTCCCCGGGCAGATCAACTGGAATGTCACCAGCGTGGCCGCATCGATCATATTGGGAACGACGCTGGGTGCCGCAGCTTATCACCGGATAGTTTATCCGGTAACGCGATATTGCTGGATGGGTGGCGCTTTTCTCATGGTTCTGGCGATTTGCTCTATGCACTTCACCGGAATGTCTGCGATCACGCTTGAGCTCAGCCCGTTTATCATTGTTCCGGAACAGGTTTTGCCTGATGGTCTGCTGGGTCTTCTGGTTTCAGCCGTGACAGTAATCATTCTTGTTGTCGGCTTCGCTTCTATCAGCCTTGAGGTGAACCTGGAACGCGAAGCGATTGAACAGCTGGAGCATACTGCCCATCATGATCGCCTGACAGGGCTGCCCAACAGGCTGGAGCTGTCCCGCCAGACAAAAGTATTCGATAAAACCCTCGCTGATTTTGGCGGCATGAATGCGGCAACGTTCACCATTGATCTTGATCTTTTCAAGGAAATCAACGACCTGCACGGAAACGCTGCTGGTGATGAAATCCTGAGAAAAATCGGGCAGCGGCTTGGTGCTCTCTGCGGCGAGGGCGAATTCATAGCGCGTAGCGGTGGGGATGAATTCGTTGCTCTGAAACTGAACATCGTAACAATAGAAGAAGCAAAAGCTTTTGCGGAGCGCATCAGCAACCAGATTTCCATACCGGTCGATATTGCAGGATTGTCTACGATCGTCCGCGCTTCAATCGGTGGTGCGACGACGCTTGATGACGGCAGAAAAACATCGGATCTTCTCCAGAAGTCTGACCTTGCGCTTTATCGGGCCAAGCTCGATCCCGAAACGGATGTCTGTTTTTACCACCCGGACATGGATGAACAGAGCCGCGAAAGGCTTCTGATGATCGCAGATCTGCGGCAGGCCGCGTCGCGCGGCGAGTTTGAACTGGTTTATCAGTTGCAAAATGACCTGGTATCACTTGAACCGGTAGGGTTTGAGGTCCTGATCCGATGGAACCACCCGGAAAAAGGCCGGATCAGCCCAAGTGAGTTCATCCCTCTGGCGGAGGAAACGGGTCTGATCCGCGAAATTGGTCTTTGGGTTTTGCGAACTGCCTGCCTGCAGGCTGCCACCTGGACCAAACCGTTCAGCGTCGCGGTCAATGTCGCGCCCCAACAGCTTGTACAACCTGCTTTTCTTGAGCATTTGTCCGACATCCTGATGGAAAGCAGATTGCCGCCAGAGCGTCTTGAACTGGAAGTTACAGAAGCCAGCATTATCGAAGATCAGGCCTCAACCATTGAAGTGATGCACAAGATCAAGAAAATGGGCGTTCGGATCGCCATGGATGACTTTGGCACCGGCTATTCCTCACTGGCGACACTGCAAGCGTTTCCATTCGACAAAATCAAAATCGATCAGAGTTTTATACAGGACGTCGATACGGATCATCAGCGGGCGGCCATCGTGCGCTCGACACTGCTTCTGGGTGACGCGTTGAAAATCCCCGTCCTTGCTGAAGGTGTCGAACAGCTGAAAGAGCTGAACTTTCTGCGGTCCGAAAACTGTACCTATGTTCAGGGTTACTATTTCGGAAAACCCCTCAGCCTTGAAGACATCCAGCCAATCGTGAGAGCAGTGGACGCAAAAAAGGTTTCGTGACCTCACCTTTTCGTTGCTTTGCAGAATTCAGGTCAGCGCAAGAACATCCACGGGTTTCTCAACCCCTTTCAGTTCCGGCTGCATAAAGTCAGCGGGGTCATGTTCCAGGCCCGCTGCTTCGCAGGTGGCCCGGCTGATCAGTGCCTGTCCTGCGCCCGCCGCAGCAGATATACGCGCCACCACGTTTACCTCGTGTCCAAAGGCACTGATGTCCTGGATGTCGTTGCTGGCAGCGGCAATCGTGCCGAGGTAAGCTTCTCCGGTATGCACACCAATGCCAATCGGCAGCTCAATCCCCCTGGGCGCCAGTTTGCCGACCTCCTGCTGAAGACGCCGGGCGGCGGCAATCCCCTTTTTGGCATGATCGGCTCCGGCAATGCCGGGTGGCCAGACGGCGACGACGCCATCACCAATGAATTCGAGCACTGACCCATCCGTCTTGGCCATTGCATCCAGCGCCACATTGCGCAGTTCGGCCACCAGGTTCATAAACTCCCGCGCCGGCATGTCTGCAGAAAGGCCGGTTGAATTCCGAATATCCACAAACATCATGGTCATCGGCGTGTCGGTTCCGCCGGGATAGGCCTTGAGAAACTCATCACATGCATTGCAGAACAGTGGATTTCGTTTGGACTGGCGGATCCCTTTGAACGTACGCAATGCCCAGCCACCCAATCCACTGAAGGGCGCGATACAAAGCTTGCATCTTGGATCACTTGGCAGTGACCCAAAACGTTTTTTCTTGGACAAAAGAAGCGGATGGCCCTCGATCAGGACAAGTTTCCAGACTTCCTCGTTGCCGTCTTGTCGCGCATAATCTGAAGTCATTTTAGGTATTCCTATTGTTTTGCGATCAGGAACCGGTCCGGTGTGGGTGAGATATTCATCGATTCAGCCTCCGGGCAGGGCATGACAGCCTCGCTGTTTGATACGCCTGTTGCGCAGAGCACCGTGTGCCCCACAGTGACCTGACGGGGCGGCCCCATCCCGCGATACATCACCTCGATGGTTTCTCCGTTGGCAAAGGGGCTTGAGCACGGAATAGTCGGCTTCCCCTCAGCGTCACGCAACCGAACCGAAGGTACAGTGACGATCACGCCGGCTTTCAGAAGGGTCGGATGAAGCCAGGAGGGCGCGGATTTCAACGTCAGCTGATGATCATAGTCCGGCCCAAAAGCATCGGGCTCAAACGGTCCGCTGGCCAGACTGGCCGTTTGCAGATTTGTCATATGCGCTTCACCATCCTCACCAAAAAGCAGGTATGTAGCGATGTCAGGCTGCTGGTAATGGTGGGCAAATGGACGGAACAGAACCATCCGTCCGACAGTTGCGGTAAAATCGCCCGCGATCGGCTGGACGACTTTTTCAGGATCCCATGGGAAAAAATGTGGATCATCCAGGAATTCGGGCGGAAAAGACGGCATGCCCTGAAAAATATTGGCGCGGAATGTCCGCTTTTCCCGGGAGGGTATCGCCGGAATAATGAAGGGATCTTCGGCGTGATTGCACATCACGATAAAATCGCCCGGGTTATTGCGGCGGACCTGGCGGTATTCTTCCAGCACCGCATCCGGCAGCTCTGCGCGATAGGCAATCTGATACTTGTGAACTTCGTGGTGATACTGGGTCATATGAACTGCAAAGACATGCTCGTAACCAATCAGCGAGAACGCATGCAGATGGGGGGGATTGTAGACAACATTCGCCAGCTGTGGCTCAATTGCGCCTTCGGGCGGTGCGTGATGATGTGAATGATCCATTTGCAGTCCCCCTCAGTCCTCTGGCGTCTTGATGGCTTCGATCGCTGCCGGCAGATCGGAAGAACTGTCGGGCAACTGTGGCCCCTCATAGGGTGAGCCACCCGCACGGTAATACTCCCGCCCGTGATCAAACTTGTGCTGATCGCGCACATAGTGTGCAGCTTCGGTCGCGACGCCGTGGAGCACTTTTATGATTTCCGGCGTAAAATCCCCTTTTTTGGTCTGGGTCAGCCACGGGTTCTGCTGTGTGGAGATCAGGAACTTGATCCCGACGCCCGGCTCCGGGTTCACACCGATCCGCCGCGCATAATTGTCGACAAACTCCTGGCCGTACACATCCGGATCGAAGCTGGAGGCCGTCACCAGCAGATCGACGCCCGGTTGCCCGTCGTCACTGAACTTTTGCATGCTCATCGCTTCGAACATGCGTTCGTTCATTTCATTCAGGCGCGAAATTTTCCGGTTCTGAGCATACCCGTCGATATAGTTAAAAGAATAGGCCACGATGCACTGATCCGAACCCATTTCCGCAAAAAGCTCACGCAGTTCAAAATCATGCGCCAGGGCGGCCAGCAGATCATCATCAGACGGTGCCTTAAAGACCTTGTCCCGGATCATGGCTATCTGTTTGCGCACCTCGGTTCTGGAAGCGCCAACCTTTTCGGCCGGCAACCGCTGGAAAGTGGTCACATAAAAGGGATCTTCCGGCCCGGCCATTCCCACCAGCCCGGCGTAGAAACGCTTGCTCGCGAACATGCATTTTCCCAGCAGGGCACCGTAACCTGTGCGATCCGCAGGGATCAGGCTGTGTGACATGTAAACAGCAGTGGCCGCAGCACCGGGTTTTGACCCCTCCACCCCGTAAAAGCCGACCGATTGGGCGATGTCGCCGTGCTGAACTACGGGGGATGCAAAAGCGATCAGATGGCGCAGTCCGCCGTTCCGGTAGCACAGTGCGCCTGCCGGGTAGACGACAAATCCGCCCTTGTGCGGGTCAACGGTGATTGTATCGCAATGATGCAGTGCTGCGTACTGCCGCCGTACATATTCGTTCAGGTCGATGCCTGGCGCAAACTGCACGTTGCGCCGCGTGAACATATCCTTGGAAGCCCAGTCTTTGAGACTGGGAACCTTGCCCGGGGGCACAGATGACTTTGACGCGGGCAGTTGCGTGTCAGGCAGCGCATCGGGGTCATCCACACCGTAAATTTTTATCATCTGGCGTTCCAGATCGGCGCGCTCTGCATCTGTTTTGGCAGCGTCATACTGCCTGTCCAGCCAGGAATTGCGCAGCATGGATGCAAAGTACCCACCCCATGCTGCATCCGCATGCAAAGAGAACTCCAACCCACGCTGGCGAAACTCGTTTCGGATTTTGACGATCTCATGCAAAGGATCGACAGCGCTTTCTTCGGTGCTTCCAATCACTGCAACGACCTGAACGACAGGTCTGCCTTCCTGCAGGCACGCCTCCAGCATCTGCCGCAGATGAACGGGATCGGTCCGGGCGTCCAGATCCACCCTTATGCCGTGCACCGCGGCGCGACCAAGTCCCAGCAGCGAGCCCGCCTTGATCCATGAATAATGCGCGGTTGCAGGCGTCATGACCACCGGGGAAGGCGTATCCGGCAGAAAACGCCGGTGGAACTCCAGCAGTCCAAGATCCTGCACCGAATACGCCGCCAGAGCAGCCTTCAGAGTGTCTTCGCTGATACCGGCCGTTTTGCTGATGCGTGTCGGCAGTTTGATCGCCTGATCAATCGGCAGGTTCAGCAGGCTCCAGTTATCCAGATCCAGCAAACGCCGTCTTTTGCCCTGCAATGTGGTAACAGTAACGTCCCGTGCCGCAGCCATATCCGGATCATGACGAATGGCCTGTGCCAGCCCCACCCCCAGATACTTGATGTTTCTCGCGGCCCACATGCTTTCGATATTTGCAACACTGCCGTCACAGGTAATGTGACCCCACGGACGAATGGCTCCGTGACGCACCGCCTCGCGATCCGGAATCGTATAGCCCAGCATGCGACACATATCGTCGCCCGCCTCCATCTCCAGAGCCGTGGTGATGGGCGAGGCCTCGGGTGTGCAGTTGTTCTGATTGTAGAGCATCGTGGAAAAGTAACCGACGACGCTGGGCAGCGTTGTATCCCAGTACATATGGCTCTGGTTACGGTAGCTGGACATCGGGACAGAGCCCTTCAGAAAACCCAGTACCTCCCTGAAACGCTCCTCAAACAGCGCCCGTCCAGTGGTGTATCCGCTGTTCTCCAGTTCCGTGACAGAGAATGCTTCAGGATCATCCGGCTGGTACTCCCGCCGGGCACTTACGGCCTCGTCAATTGCAAGAGTGATCATTTCGCGCAGGAAGTCTTCGTTTTCGGCCTTGGGGCCCAGAAACCACGCCGCAGGCAGACTGCCACCTGGCCGGTCGAGACTGAGCTTATCCTGGAACGCGTTACGCCTGAATTCGTCGATATCGCGCACGAGTTTCGTGCGCTGGCGGCTGATCACCATTGTATCCCCCTGTTCATCCCGCGACCTTTGCTGTGCGGGCCGTCTTTTGACGTAACGGTAACAACTAAACTCCTCAGCGACTAGAAAAATCGCCTTTCCTACAATTCAGAGGAGAAAAGCGGCGCGAAATCATACAGAAAACGGCAATACTGTTCCTGTTCACACCTGTTTGGCGCGAGTCTCATGGAACACTGAGAGCAACCCGCAGCAGATGCGTGATTGCACCTGACATTCGTATTTTGCAGACACAATTCGCCCCCGCCATTTTTCGATTGAGGTGAATTCAGAACCTGTTGCCGAGCCGGATGTTATCACGGCAATCCAGCGCATTTGCTTTGGCAAACCTGGTAAAATAGCCCATCACAAATCGCTCGTTATGTGGCAGGCGCCCCGCTGAACGAACGCGCCACAAAGGCCCACTGGGACAGCGCACCTGCAAGTCACAAGCCTGTACGGATGCTGTAAACCAGGCCTCTCGTCGTACCGTCTGATGCCATCGCTTACAGCTGGGAAACGGAAACCACGCTGGATCACTGAGCCGCGCCACCCGCCGTTAAAAAGTTGTGAACAGCGGGTTTCAGTCGCGCGGGCCAGACGTGCGCAGTGCCGGTGCCAGAGCAAATGCCAGCAAGGCAAGCAGTGCCAGCAGCACGAAGGAAAGCCTTAAGCCGGTCATCTGAGCCACGAAACCAATAACGGGGGGCCCGAGTAACAAGCCACCGTAACCGAGTGTTGCTACTGCGGCGATTGCCGGGCCCGGTGCCACATGTGCGTCACGAGCGGCGCGCGAAAAGGCGAGCGGCATAAGGACAGCGTACCCGGCCCCGACCAGCGCGAAACCACCCAAAACAACAATCGGTGTTTGGCCAAGAACGACAGTCGTCAGTCCGGCAAATGCCGAGGCAGCACTCGCTCTAGTCGTTACCACCGGCCCGAAACGCTCAACCAGACGCCCGCCGGACAGGCGGACGAGCACCATCGTCACACTGAATGTGGCATATCCCAGAGCAGCCTGCGCTTTTCCGGACCCGACCGCAGTGCGCAGGAAAACAGCACTCCAGTCAGCGATTGCGCCCTCTCCCATCGAAGCTGTAAATGCGATCAGACCAATCAGAACCAGCGGACCGGTCGGCAAGGCGAGCAGCGGTCCGGATGTGTTGTCTGGTGTGGCCGCCACGCGCTCCTGCACTGCAGGGATCATAATTGCAACCGCAGTCAGGCCGCCGGCAAATGCCACGATGATGAAATGGACCTGTGGCTCCAGTCCAGAGCGCACGGCAACATACCCACTGGCGGCGCCGATCCCGGCCCCCAGACTGAACATTGCATGAAAAACCGACATCGTGCTACGTTTCAGCCGATCTTCACATTGCGCGCCCCAGCCGTTCATGGCGACATCCATTGACCCGTGCACCGCCCCGAAGAGAAACAAGGCCGCCCCGAGAGAAACCGGCCCCGGTGCCAATGCGAGCCCGACGAGAACCGGCCCGTATACCCAGCCGCAGCGCAGCGTTAATCTGTCCGCACCCCATTTTTCAGACAGGGCCCCGGCCAGTGGGAAGGACACGATTGCCCCCGCCGCCAGAGCCAGCAAAAGCAGCCCCAGCGCGCCGGGTTCGAGGTCAAAACGCTCTTTGAAAGCGGGAACGCGGGACGCCCAGACACCAAACAAAAGCCCGTTAAACAGAAAGGCTGCGGTAACCGCACGCCATACGCCATCCCGCCAGAGTGGTCCGCCGGCAACCGGCCCGCTTTGTGTTTCTTCAGACATTCAGCAAATTTACCCCTGCATCGCGCAACAGCCCCGCCCGGCACCTGTCTACAGAGGGCACAATGACGTTAAATTCGGCGAGCGCCAGTGGCATCCAGGGCAGGGGCGCTGACAAATCGTAAGCTGAACTTGATTTGCGAACGCGGGCGGGCCGTTCAAAGCGTTACCACTGTTGTCAGTGATGCTGCAGGCACCCGGTGTCGCAGTACGCATAACCGAAACCTTTGCATTGGCTGAATTTCCCGGCATTCTGCGAGAGAACAATACAGGCAGAACATCATGGAGACAGATCTGGTCATACGCGGCGGCCGGGTGGTAACGCCGGGGGGCGTTACCAACGGTGATGTTGGTGTGCGCGCCGGAAAAATCGTCTCCGTCGGAGAACCTGTCGATTATTCCAAAGAAACCATTGACGCGACGGACATGCTGGTGATGCCCGGCGGGGTGGATACCCATGCGCATATCGAACAGATGTCCGGTATGGGTCTGTGGAACGCCGATACCTTTGAAACTGCGACACGTTCTGCGGCCATGGGCGGCACCACAAGTGTGATCTCTTTTGCCGCCCAGGGTCGGGGCCAGACGCTTGCGGAAACCGTTGCCGACTATTCGGTCCGCGCGCGACGGGGTGCTATGATTGACTATGCCTTTCACATCACGGTGACGGACACCAAAGTTGCGGATTTTGAGAAGGACTTGGCAGAACTCGCAGCCGCAGGACATCGTTCTCTGAAAGTCTTTACCACCTATGATATCCGGCTCGGTGATGCAGAACTGCTCTCTGTTTTTGAGCTTGCCAGACAGAGCGGCGCGTTGGTCTGCGTACACGCGGAAAATGACGCAATTATCGCGCAGGCCCGCGACAGGCTGATCCGGAGTGGGCAGACAGCCCCGGTGCATCACGCGGCATCCCGCCCCGAAATGGCCGAGATCGAAGCGATTGAACGCATTTGCCGCTTTGCAGAATACCTGGGTCAGCCGGTCATGGTTTTCCATGTCTCTACCGCCGGCGGCGCCGCCGCCATCTGCGCGGCCAGAGCCCGGGGCGCGCCGGTCAGGGCTGAAACCTGCCCGCATTATCTGCTGATGACAGCTGATGTTCTGGACAAGCCCGGGCTCGACGGCGCGAAATGGATGTGCTCTCCGCCTCAGCGCGGCATTGCCGATCAGAACGCGCTCTGGGACGCTCTCGCAGACGGCACCCTGTGCCTTGTGTCGTCAGACCACGCGCCCTACCGTTTCGATGAAACGGGGAAACTCTCCGCCGGGCCGGACGCCGGTTTTCATCAGATCGCCAATGGATTGCCAGGGCTGGAAACGCGTCTGCCGTTAATGTTTGATGCCATGATATCCAACCAGCGGGCTGGGGCAGAGGCATTTGCAAAAATAACCGCAACAGAACCTGCTGCGGCTTACGGGCTTGAGAACAAGGGGGCAATCGCCCCGGGAAGGGATGCAGACATCGTGATCTGGGATCCGGAAAAGTCTGTGACTTATGGCGAGAACGATCTGCATGACAACACCGGTTACAACCCCTGGGCCGGGCGCACAGTCCGGGGATGGCCGGAAAGAGTGATTTTGCGCGGGCGGACGATTGTTCTGAATGGCACGCTCACCGCCCTGCCCGGAGATGGCCGGTGGATAGACAGGCCAGCACCAGCGGCGACAGCAAGGCGGGGGAAAAGCATATGAACACAGTTCTGGAGATGGTTCAGGGTATATGAAAACACTGGTTGTCATAAATCCGAACGCGTCACAGACCGTGACGGCGGGCATTGAACAGGCACTTGATCCACTGCGCCCCTTTGGCATTCCAATACGCTGTCTGACGCTGGCCCAGGGCCCGCCGGGCATTGAGACCCAGGCGCAGGCTGACCTGACAATCGCGCCAATGCTTCGACTGGCCGCACAGCAAACCGATGCGGCCGGGTATGTCATCGCCTGTTTCGGTGATCCCGGGCTGCATGCGCTTCGGTCACAGACCTCCCTTCCCGTCACGGGTATTCAGGAAGCAGCCGTGATGACCGCACTGACGCTGGGCCAAAGGTTTGGTGTCATCGCAATTCTGCCCGCATCCGTGCCGCGCCATCTGCGCGCCTTTGGCGCGATGGGCGTGCTGGACCGGCTGGCCGGCGACAGGGCATTGGGCCTGGGTGTGGCAGATCTGGCCGATCCTGATCGTTGTCTCGATGCGATGATCGGCACCGGCAAAACCCTGCGTGACCAGGACGGGGCCGAGGTGCTGATCATGGGCTGTGCCGGAATGGCGCAGTACCGTGAGAGGCTGGAACAGGAAACGGGCCTGCCTGTCGTAGAGCCCACTCAGGCCGCGGCGGGAATGGCGCTGAGCCAGATCGCACTGGGTCTGGCACACCAGAGCGGAGCCAGCGATGATTAACGAGAGCACCCGGGGCGTATTCACCATCGCCGCAACGCCATTCCTGCCAGGCGGCGCCCTGGACCTCTGCAGTATGGACAGTTTGACAGACGCCTACATTGAGCGTGGGGCCAACGGGCTGACGATCCTGGGTATGATGGGGGAAGCCGGAAAACTCACTGCCGAAGAGTCCACAAGCATCGTGAAATCGGTCACATCCCGGGCGGACGTTCCGGTCATCGTCGGCGTCTCCGCGCCCGGATTTGCTGCGATGGCGTCCCTCGCGCAAACCTCGATGGCGGCAGGCGCAGCGGGGGTCATGGTGGCGCCACCCCCGTCACTGCGGACTGATGCGCAGATCCTGGCATATTACCACCAGACAGCGGAAACTCTTGAGGACATTCCTTTTGTGCTCCAGGATTTCCCACTTGCCACCGGGGTCCAGATATCTGCTTCCGTGATCCTGCAGATCGTGCGGGACTGCCCGACCTGCGTCATGCTCAAACATGAGGACTGGCCCGGGCTCGAGAAAATATCCGCTCTGCGGGAAGCCTCAGATGCTGGCAGCAGGCGCATTTCCATCCTGTGCGGTAACGGTGGCATGTACCTGCTCGAAGAAATGATGCGCGGCGCGGACGGTGCAATGACCGGGTTCGGGTATCCGGAGATGATGGCGCTGGTGACCAAAGCATACAATGACGGCAACGCAGAACGCGCCCGTGACATCTTTGATGCTTATATGCCAATGATCCGCTATGAAGCGCAGCCCGGCATGGGGCTGGCGATCCGAAAATACTCGCTGTGGAAGCAGGGCGTGATCGCACACCCGGTCCTGCGCAGGCCTGGCGCTGTACTTTCCCAGACCGCCTGCGCAGAAGTTGACGCACTCGCTCTTCGACAGGTGGCAAAACTGCGGGACCTCGGCATCGAACCGGCTGTGTGATTACGCTCCTTGTCGGTTAAATCTCCGTTTTACTGATCCGGTCAAAAATCCGCAGCGCATCCAACCTGACCTACCGGATCGGCGCTCTGGCCGTTTCCAGGGGTCATTTGGGTGCGGCCACCCAGGTGAACTGCGGTCTCTTGTCCGGCAAGCATCCAACCTGATCGCCGTACCGGGTTCGGGCTACTCCAGAAACTCTCTCAGGTGGTCGATGAGCGCGCGGATGCGCGCCGTCAGATGCCGCCCGGGCGGATACACTGCATGCAGACCGATCGGCGGGCTTTCGTGTGTCTCAAAGAGCACCTGCAACCGGCCGTCGCTGATCAGCGGGCGCGCGGTATAGAGTGGGACCCGTCCGATCCCAAGGCCGCCGGCAGCCATCCTGGCAACGGCCATCGGTGAGTTTGCCCGGAACGAGCCGCGCACAGGAATGGCCTTTGTCTGGTTATCAACAAAAAAGGTCCAGTGATCCGTCGTGCTTCCAGCGGACTGAAGCAGACAGTTATGCTCTGTCAGGGCCTCCGGCGTGTCCGGCATCCCATGGGACGCCAGGTACTCCGGCGATGCGCAACAAATAATCCGCATATCCAGCAGCTTTCTGGCCACCAGGGTGGAATCCTGCAGATCACCAAATCGGATGGCCAGATCAAAACCCTGTTCGACAACAGAGACGTGATGATCTGACAGGTTCAGTTCGATCTCCACGCGCGGATGCGCGCTCTGAAACGGGCGTAACGCGTCAACAAGATGCGTGCTGCCAAAGCCGGTTGGGGCTGTAATCCGTACGGGACCGGCCAGCTCTGACTGTTTGTCCTGCACCAGGCCCTCAAGCTCATCGAACTGATCCAGAAGCGGCAGGCAACGGTCATAGTATGCGCGCCCCGTTTCGGTCAGCGTGACGCTGCGCGTGGTTCTGTGAAGAAGCTGCGCGCCGAGCCTCTCTTCCAGCTGGCGCACGTATTTGCTGGCCAGTTTGGTGCTGATACCAAGCCGGTTCGCGCCCCCGGTAAAGGACTGCTCTGCCGCAACAGCGGCAAAGGTACGCATTCCGTCAATCGTATCCAAGGCCGCACCTCACTCCGCCGGGCTCGCTCCGAGAAACCAACCGGTTCTCTGGCACCCTGCACGTTACACGTGTGGTCTGATCTGGTACACCAATGCGCTGGCCGTGAGCGGATTTCTGATCATGTCAGGTGAGAAAGTCTTCCCGGCGCGGGGTAAAACAATCGATAAGCTCGCCAGCTTCGCGGCAGATGCAGCCGTGTTCTGTATCTGCTGGTATCACCAGGCTGTCGCCTGGCCCCAGTTCATTTTCGGCACCACCGCAAAAGAACAGAAAACGCCCGGATCTGACATAGGTGGACTGCACGTGTGGATGCTGGTGAAGCCTGCCCTCTGCCCCCTTTTCAAAGCGGAACGAGACCATCATCAGATCGGGATGGTCTGCCAGAACCTGACGCGTCACGCCGGGATCAGTTGCAACAACCGGGTGGGTATTCTTCATGAAAAGTCATCTCCTGCGGAGCTGTGTGGTCGAGCGCGGCGCCTGTTATTCAAAGTAGTCTGAATGTTTGATATGGATTTCCGCGATGGTTTCATCCAGACGGCCCAGGTGCCTGCGCGTTACCTCTGTCGCGGCCTCGACATTGCCTCCGGTAAGCGCTGTTGCAAGCTCTCTGTGATCAGAAAACAGGGTCGCAGCCTCACTCTGACGTCCCAGACTGAGCACGCAGAGCCGGTCAATGCGCTGTTTGCACTCCTGAATAGTGTTAAAGGCAAGCGGGTATCCGCCCAGCTCGCAGATCAGTTTGTGAAACTTGTAGTCAAGCCCGTGGAATGCCTCTGCATTCCCCGTACTGATTGCTTCCGCCTGTTCCTCAAGGTTCCGGCCCAGAGTATCCGTGTTTTCTGCGCTCCAGGTCAGACAGGCGCTGCGAACAACTTCCAGCTCAACCGCAAGCCTTACAAACCGCGCATGTGCGATACGTAACAGGGAAAACCCGCGTACTTTGGTAGCCTTCTGCGGTCGGATCAGCAGCAGATCCTGTGCCTCCAGACGATTGAATGCATCCCTTACCGGTTGACGCGAAACACCAAACCGTTTCGCAATGTCCGCTTCTGACAGCTTGGCACCCGGCAGGATTTCCAGCGACACGATTTCTTCAAGCAGTTGATCAAAAACGATATCTGTCGTTGTGCGCCGTTCAAAGACTTCTGAAAATCCCTGCATAGGTCTCTTTTGTCCTTCTTTCCGTGTCCCCTCGCGGGTCAGAATCCGCGGGCACCGTCACATATCACCGGGTTATCCGCATCCTCTGCGCCCGCCAAGGCTTTCCCGTTTGGCGAGAGCACTTGATGCCGCCCGGGCGACAGACGCCATAAACATAGTTGTTGACAATACTAGTATACTAGTCGTCTAAATAATCCAAGAGACTCATTCGACTAAATCTGCCGGTCCGTCAGCGGCCCGTCAGGCAAACCAGAAACGAGGGACAACGGCATGGATCAGCCACTGATCGACACGGCAAAGAACGGCCGCAGTCTGGAAGGCAAGACAGCGATCGTGACGGGTGGTGGCAGGGACATCGGACGCGCCTGCGTGATGGACCTTGCACGTGCAGGTGCCAGTGTTGCCATCAATTACCACAGCTCCTCTGAGGGCGCAGAGAGCGCCGTATCAGAGATCAGGGCCGCCGGAGGGCAGGCCTTTGCCCGGCAGGGCGATATGACGAGCGATCAGGATGTTGCCGCCCTCGTTGAAGAAACCGCACAGACTTTCGGACAGGGTGTGGATGTGCTCGTGCATGTCACTGGCGGTCTTGTAGCGCGCAGGACAATGCTGGAAATGGATACCGCGCACTGGAACTATGTCATGGACCTGAATGCAGGTTCGTTCATGCGCGCCACCCGCGAAGTTCTGCCGCATATGTCCGGTTCAGGATCAATTGTGGGCATCGCAAGTCAGGCGGGACGCGACGGAGGAGGCCCAGGCGCCGTGGCCTATGCGGCCTCAAAAGGGGCGGTTATGACAATGACGCGGGGGCTGGCCAAAGAGCTGGGTCCGGGCATTCGCGTGAATTCTGTCTGCCCGGGAATGATCGACACCGATTTCCACAACACTTTTACAAAAGACGAAGTCCGCAGCCACGTTGCGAATATCACGCCACTGAAACGCGAAGGCACGTCAGAAGAGGTCGCAGCGCTGGTGAGCTTTCTGGCATCAGACGCGGCCTCGTTCATAACAGGAACAAATATCGACATAAACGGAGGTTTGATTTTTTCATAACCGGCCTGTGGCCGGTACGCTGGACAGATGTCCACCATTCAAGGGAGGAAAGAATGACTTATTCACTGACAAAAACACTGCTGGGCGCAGCAACTGCTGTATCTGTACTTTGCACGGCCGCTGTCGCGGCAGACTGGCGTGGCTGGAACATCCACACCGAAGGCTATCCGAACACAATCGCGATGGACCGGTTTGCAGAACTTCTGGCGGAAAAAACCGGCGGCGAGGTCACGCTGCAAATGTTCCATGGCGGCACTCTGGGCAGCCAGCCTGACGCGATTGAGCAGGTCCGTCTGGGTGGTCTGGAAATCGGCAACTTCAATCTGGGGCCAATCGGGCCGATAGCCCCCGAAGCCAATGTAGTTTCCCTGCCATTCATCTTTAAAGATGTCCCGCACATGTTCCGCGTTCTGGAAAGTGACGGCGGTGCTGCGATTGCCGAAGGCATGGCGGCCAAAGGGCTTGTGCCTCTCGCATGGTATGACGCCGGCGCCCGTTCATTTTACAACGGCGACAAACCGATCAATGCACCGGCAGATGTGGCAGGCATGAAAGTGCGGGTCATGAACAATGATCTCTACTCTGGCATGATTGCAGAGCTGGGCGGAAACCCCTCGCCCATGGCATTTGCCGAAGTCTACCAGGCGCTGAAAACCGGCGTTGTGGACGGTGCGGAGAATAACTGGCCCTCCTACGAGTCCACCGGTCACTTTGAGGTGGCAGGCTATTACTCACTCAGCCAGCACCTGATCATTCCGGAATGCATCTGTGTGAATGCTGATGCCTACAACGCGCTGTCTGACGAAATGAAAACCGCTGTGAAAGAAGCCGCGATGGAATCCGCGGACATGCAGCGGGAGCTTTGGGCGGAACGCGAAGCCAGCAGCCGGAAAATGGTCGAGGACGGCGGCGTCATCGTGAATGTGATTGCGGACAAAGGTCCCTTTCAGTCCGCTATGACGCCGGTTTACGAGACGTATCTGGCGAGCAACCCGGATCTGCGTCCGCTGGTCGAGCTGATCCAGGCCACTGAATAAATCTGGCCTGACGTCGCGCGCCCGCAGACACAGCGGGCGCGCGATCCATTGATTTCCGGAGATTGCAGATGTCAGAGCATCAGACCAATGCGGATCTGTCCCGCCCCGTCGCGGCCTTTGAAAGGCTGCTGGACAGTATCGCCGCGATCTGCCGGGTCTTAACGGGTGTGTCACTGGTGTTTCTCACCGTGATCTTTGGCTGGCTTGTTTTTGGGCGTTATGTCCTGAACGCCACACCGACGTGGGTGGAGCAGGCAGCATTACTGCTGGTCATGACCATCGCATTTCTGGGCGCGGCAGTGGGCATACATGAAAACACACATCTGTCTGTGACTGTCCTGCGCACAGCTGTCCCTGAAAAAGTACAGCGCATCCTCGCCGCAGCCAGCGACATACTGCTCGCCGGTTTCGGGTTTCTGATGCTCTGGCAGGGCGCAAAACTCACAGCATTCAAATGGGGCTCTATGATACCGTTGATACATCTGCCCGAAGGTTTGCGATCACTGCCTCTGACCATCGGTGGCGGTCTTATTGTACTCTTCACGCTCGGCCATCTGATGCGCCTTGTACAGGGACGCGACATGCGTGCCGCCAGCCTGCAGCAGGATATCTGAATGGGCCTCTTCGTTCTTCTTGGGATGTTCGCGCTGAGCGTCATCATCGGTGTGCCGGTCGCTTTTGCACTGGGCATCTCCGCAATCGCCGCCTTCTGGTACGAGGGACTGCCCCTGATGATCGGCTTTCAGCGGATCATTTCAGGGATCAACGTCTTTTCGCTGATGGCCATTCCGTTTTTCATCTTTGCGGGCGAGCTGATGTTTCACGGGGGAATCGCCGCCCGGCTTGTGCGTTTTGCTTCTGCCGCTGTTGGTGCGGTGCGCGGCGGTCTGGGCATCGTGAATGTCTTTTCGTCCATGCTCTTTGGTGGCATTTCCGGGTCTGCAGTCGCCGATATCTCTGCTCTGGGGTCCATACTGATCCCGGTGATGAAGGAAAAAGGCTATGACGCCGACTATGCTGTAAACGTCACTGTCACGTCATCAATTGCCGGTATTGTCATTCCGCCCAGCCACAACATGATCATTTTTGCCATCGCAGCCGGCGGCGGCATCTCAATCTCGAAACTGTTTCTGGCAGGTGTCCTGCCCGGCATTCTGATGTGTCTGTGCCTCGCTGTCGCCGCCTATGTCGTTGCGGTCAGACGCGGCTACAAGGCCGAAACCTTCCCGGGGTGGCAGGCGCTTCTTCTGAGTTTTGCAGCGGCAATCCCGGGGCTTTTTACAGCCGTGATTATTGTCGGCGGCGTTCTTTCCGGCATCTTTACCGTGACGGAGTCAGGTGCATTCGGCGCGATATACGCATTCGTTGTCACGCTGCTGGTTTATCGCAGCATCACCTGGATAACGTTCAGAACCGCCGTTGCCCAGGCCGTACGCACGACGGGAATGGTGATGATCCTGATCGCCTGCGCGGGTGCGTTTGCCTATATGCTGACGTTTTACCGCGTGCCTGCACAGATGGTCACACTGCTGACCGGACTGACCGACAATCCAATTCTGATCCTGTTGCTGATCAACGTCGTGTTGCTGATCCTGGGCATGATCATGGATATGGCCGCCCTGATCCTGATCTGCACGCCGATCTTTCTCCCGGTTGCAAACAGCCTCGGTATTGACCCGCTGCAGTTTGGGATGATCCTGATGGTCAATCTGGGGCTGGGACTGTGCACGCCGCCTGTGGGTGCCTGTCTTTTTGTCGGATGTGCGGTCGGAAAACTGCCCATGGAGCGGGCAGTACGCACGATCTGGCCTTTTTATCTCGCGATTTTTGCGGCCCTCATGATGATCACTTTTGTGCCCGCCATTTCGCTGACCCTGCCACGATTGCTGGAATAGTGCGCCTGTCTCACTCCCGCCCACCGGCGGGCTTACCGCACCGGCCCGCCCCACAGATCTGAGGTGCCCGCCAGACGTGCGGCACCCTGGGGCACATGTGTCCAGTCCAATGGCAGAACGTCGTCAATGCATCCCATGTCCGGGGCCAGATCCGGCCTGTCGATAAAGGCAAGCATGATCTGCCGTGCACAGTCTGTCCCCTGTGCTGTCGGCGTCGCCCCCAGGACGCCATGTGCGCCCTGGGGAAAAACAGCAAGCCAGCCGTTTTCGATCTGCAGTTGCTGTGCAGCAAGGCGTGCTGCATCCAGCGGTGCGGGCGCATCCAATGCGCCATGCAGGACCAGAACGGGCGCTTTGCCGGCCTCTGTCAGAGCTGTATCCGGCACCGGGGGATCATACTTGGGCCAGGTGGGATGCAAGCGCGCGTACTCTGCCTCAGCGCCGGTTGAAAGGACGGCACTTTCAAAGTCAGCCTGCAGGCGCGCCGCACTCTGACCGGGCCGGTACATTTCGGAAAGAACGACGTGGTTGTGCAGTACTGCAGAGAACGTTCCGTTGCGCGTGGCCGCAGAGAAATTCAACACCAGACGCGATACGAACCAGATATCCCGCCAGCTGCAGCGCCTGATGCGGTGCACAAGCGGCGGGATCAGAACACGCGTATCGGCAAAGAAAGTCATGGCCGCCAGAAGACGTCGCGCCACATCAGGCGACAGGTTCAGAAATCCACAGTGCCCCGCCTCCAGCTCTGTGAACATCCGGGAAATCTGGTCTTGCAGCGGGCTGTCAAAATATCGGCTGCAACTGATTGAGCCATCACATTTATCCAGAAAGGCCAGCGCACCGGCTTCCAGATTTGCATCATAACCGGTCATACCCCCGTCAGATGCCACGAGGCCCTCGAGCACTGCACCGGCAGGCGGATGCTGCGTCAATTGCAGATACCGGCGCACGAGGTGGGTTCCATAGGAGCCGCCATAGACAAACACGGGGACCTCAGGTTCACGGAATTTTCGCACAAGCGCATCAAGATCGAGCGCAGACGCTTTGGTCGAAAAGTGCGCCAACCGACTGCCCTGATCATTCCTGACGGCCCGGATACAATCAGGCCATTCCGATGGTACAATCAGCGCACCGCCCGGGCTGCCAGCGGCCTCCTGCCCGGCACAGCCCAGGCGCTCTGATCCTCCGACCCCCCGATGATCCACCGCATAATAAGCGATGTCCGGGCGCAGTTCTTCAACGCCCGCGCTGAGATCAGGCATCCCGGCGGTGGCGGAGGCACCAGGCCCCCCATGCACCAGCCAGATCTGGGCTGTGGTATTTCCAGCAGGCAGACGCCGTTTTACAAGAAGATCAATCTGATCTTCGGATGGCACGCTGCGATCGAGGGGCACCGAAATACGCGCACATTCCGCCAGCCTGTCACGGGCCAGTGGGTCCCAGGCACAGTCCTGCCACAGCGGTGGCTCACTGAGATCGGTCGCGATGAGATCATCCGGAAAGTAGTCAGGCACAGGTTTCCAGAGCAGGAAAACAACAGCACTCATCACAACCAGCAGCACAAGAACGCCAGCCGTCAGAATACGTTTCAGCCTGGATCCGCGCGGACGTGTCATACGAAGAGAACGCTAACACGACAGGACCTGCACCGAAAGCCAGCCACATCAGGACATCGTCAGTATGTCGAAATCGCGACCTCTTTCGAACTGTCTGCCTGCGCATGAACCACCCTTTCCAGGTCTTCCAGAAACCGGTCCGTGCTCCGGGCATGGATGGGTGTCAGCGTCATTTGCAATCCGACCGGGTGCGCTGTGCGGCTGGTGTACCAGCCCAGGCGCCCAAGACGGTCCTCGGAAATGAAGGCGTCACGGCCGGGAGACATAAATGAGAGCACGCCAAGCGGTTGCTTTCCCATCAGCTCAAATCCACCGATGTCGCGCAGTCCCGCTTCGATGCGGGCCCGTGTCTGCATGATCTGCCCGGCCCGCTCTTTGTATCCCTTCTCGCCAAGATTAGTCATGACCGCCCAGGCTGCTGCCAGCGCGCCACCTGATCGGGTGCCTGCAAGAGTGCGGGTTTCATAACCGCCCTTGGGCCAGTTATCAAAGTAAAAGCGGTTGCGCGCCAGGTCCTCTGCATCCCGGTATGCGATGAGTGCGTTTCCCTTTGGGGCATAGCCATATTTGTGCAGGTCTGCTGACAGGGATCTGACACCCGGCACGGACAAATCATATTCCGGCACCGCGTGGCCCTGCGCACGCACAAAGGGCGCGAGGTATCCCCCCAGACAGGCATCCACATGCAGCCAGAGATCATACTTCTGCGCCAGAGCGCCCAGTGCCGGTATGGGATCGACCGTACCAAAAGGCAAAGATGGTGCCGACCCGACGATACCGGCAACATCACCGGTGACCGCGCCCGCAACGGCCCCCGGGTCCATGCAAAAATCCGACCCGAGAGGCACGCGGTGGATGTGCATGCCCAGCAGGCCCGCTGCTTTTTCCCAGGCCGGATGCGCACTCCGACCGGCCAGAACCACCGGACGGGCCAGCGCCGGCCGCTGTTCGCGGGCGCGGTGACGGATTGCCTGCATGGCGAGGATAATGCTTTCTGTACCGCCCGAAGTTACCGCAGCGCCTGCACCAACGGGCGCCTGCCACAGAGGCAACGACATCGCGATGATCTCCTGTTCCATCTGCTGCAAGCCGGGAAAGGCGCGCGGCGCGAGCGCGTTGCTCTGCTGGAACATCGTATAGGCCTGAGCCGAGATCCTCTGAACATCCTCACCCGCCCAGTAAACATGCAGCGCGGAGCGGCCCGCACGCCAGTCTGCATCGGATGACTGCAGATCCTGCAGGCGTCTGAACACTTCTGTCTCACAGGTCCCGGTCCGGGGGAGTGCGGATTCTGAAGGGGCCTGCGGGACCATCATCCCGCCTGCTCCGGAAACCAGAAACGGTGCATTCTCGGGGTAATGTCCGGATCCGGCGAGGCGAGACAGGCAAACTGCCCGTTTTCCAGCACTAGCTCCTGCAGGTAAAACTCCGGGCTCCGCGGGTTACGCATCCTGACGGGTTCTTTGCCTGTTTCGGCCCCAACAACACAAAAACTGTCCAGCGGTACAGAAAGTCCGGTTCCGATGGCCTTGAGCACAGCTTCTTTCCGCGTCCAGATGCGATAAAACCAATCGAGGCGTTCCGATGCAGGGACATGGGACAGGAGCTGTCTTTCAGCCGGGTGGAACATTCGTGCGATACCGAAGAGTTCGGGAACAGGCCGGCGGATTTCGAAATCCAGTCCGATCTCTGCCCCTTGGGAAACCGCAATCAGCGCCGTGCTTTCGCGCCGGGAAACGCTGAAAACAAGATCGCTGTGTTGCAAAGCAGGCTTGCCAAAAGGACCAGCGCAAAACCGCAATTCTGACGCGGGCAGATGCGTGATGTGACCCAGCAGCATGCGCAGCGCGACACGCGTCGCCGCCCGGTCAGCGCGACCGGCAGTTGCCAGCCTGTCAGATTGGTTCAGGTACGGATGGCTCAGAACTTTTCCGCATATGCGGCTCAGATCAACGTGCCAGATGTCCACAGTTCTGCCTGGCTGGTCTGTCTCCCGGTCTTTTCCATGTGCGGTCCGGGACAGTGTGCTGTTCTCACCCATACCAGACCGATCCGACCGACGCTCCCTGAGAGTTCAGAGACGACATCATTGCCTTTATCCGGCGGGCCAGCGCCTCTTTCTGCATATCGATAAAGAAATGGCCGCCAGGTAACTGTTCAAAGGTGCCGCCCATCACACTCAGCGGCAACCATGCGGCGAGATCAGCAGCCGTGACTTTTTCGTCCTCTCGGCCCCCAAGGGCGTAAACCGGCACAGGAATTTGTCGTCTGTGCGCAAACTGATATGTCTCGCAAAGCTGAAAATCAGCGCGCAACCGCGGCAGAACAAGCGCCATCAACTCGCTGTCTTCCAGCATCTCGGGCGGTGTTCCCTGGAACCGGACGAGCTCTCCGATCAATGCGTCATCATCCATCAGATGAAGCGGCAGTTCGCGGGCCGGAACCTGTGGTGCGCGCGTCGCCGCCGCGATGAGAACCGCGGGCAATGGGCCATTCAGATCCATAAGGCGGCAGACAAGTTCGTAGGCAATCATTGCGCCCATGCTGTAGCCGAACAACCCATAGCTTCGATCCGCCCTGCCCTGTAAAACCGGCAACAGATATTCGACGGCGTCCTGCATGCGCAAAAACGGCGGACGGTCATAGGACGAGCCGCGCCCGGGCAGATCCGGTGTCACCAGTGTGATGCGCCCGGTTGTCTGTTCTGCGAGGCCCGCGAACATCGCAGAGGTTGCGCCCGCTGCATGCAGACAGACGAGTTCGGGCACTGATCCCCGAGGCGCAAAAGAGCCGTTCACGGCGTATCGCCCGAATTTGCAGGCGGTGCGGGCGGTGCGGTTTCCCGGACGCCGCGCGCAATACGTCTGATCCCCCGGCGCTCCGGTTCGCCCTGGTTCGAGGCGGCGCGCTCTGCCAGACCTGCCGCCGTTGGATCAATGAAGAAATCGCGGATACCCAGATCAAGCGAAAAACGGTCATTTGCGCGCGCCAGAGCCCGCGCGGCCAACAACGAATGACCCCCGGCAGCAAAGAAGTTTTCATGCGCCGCGACCTCATGGCCCACCACTTCGGAAAAGACGCCTGCGATATTCTGTGCAAGTTCATTATCGGCATTTGCCGACCTGGGCACCTCAGGCTCTGCTCCGGCTGTGTCAGCGCTCAGGACCAGAGCGGTACGGTCAATCTTGCCCGATGGTGTCTGCGGCATCTGGGCCAGGATGATGATACGTTCAGGAACCATATGCGCAGGCAGCGAGGCGGAAAGGGTTGCGCGTATCATTGCGATATCCGTGTCGGCATCCCCGTGCGCCGTGATCCAGGCCCATAATCTGGTACTGCCGTCCGGCCCCGGAACACCGGCAGCTGCAACTGCAGCAACCCCATCCGTTGCCGCCAGGGCCGCTTCAACTTCGGCCGGGTGTACCCGCATCCCGCTGATTTTCAGCTCATCATCCATACGGCCCAGTATCTCAATGCGCCCGTCTGTACGCCGGCGCGCGCGGTCGCCGGTGGACAGCAGCTGCAGCGTGCCATCAGACGTGTCGAGCGAAACGAACCTGTCTGCATCCGGGCTGTTGTCGTGAACAATCCCAATGCATGGCGCCGCACCACCTGCAAAAAGCTCACCCGGAACGCCGTCGGGAACGGGCTGACCCCTGGCGTCAAGAATAACGGTCTCAACACAGCTGATCGGCGCCCCCACCGGCACCGGGTCTGTCATCGCTTCCGGGTCCGGATCAGTGTCACAACACATATCCCAAGCCTCTGATGTGCCGTAAATGTTAAAGAGCCTGGCCTGCGGAACAGCGCTTGCAAACCTGCGGGCCAGCTCGGCTGGCAGTTTTTCTCCGGTGATGAACCAATGGGTCAGCTGTGGCAGCCGGTCGCCCGGATCAGGGACCGCTTCGAGCAACAGCCGCAGATAGGACGGGGTCAGCCACATACGTGTCACACCGTCCTGCGCCAGCTGATCGCACAGTGCGCCCGGCTCCAGCAGCGTTTCGGTATCTACAATCGTGGCCGGACGCAGAGCAATCAGTGGCCCCGCAAGCTCCCAAAGAGAGTCGATAAAACTGGTAGCTGTTTTGACGGCCTCCACCTCATGACCGGCGTGCGGAAACGTCTGCCACATCCAGTGCAGGCGGTTCAGAACCTGACGGTGCGGCGAAACAGCGCCGCGCGGCTGCCCGGTGGATCCGGAAGTATAGATGATATGGCTGGGATCCTCTGGCGACAGCGGAACAGCTGCAAAAGGAACAACCGGCTCAGACAGGTCGCCGATTGCACTATTGACGTTCAGCCTGGGAATAGTCTCCGGCAGACCTTCTCCCGTGTCATGCCGGACGATCAGAAGCGACGCTCCGGCGTCACCCGTCATGAACGCTAGTCTGGCAGCCGGATAGGCCGGATCAAGCGGCAGATAGACGGCGCCTGTCTTCCAGATGGCCATCAGCGTGGCGGCAAGCTCGACAGACCTTGGCAGGCAGACGCCGACCACATCGCCCTTACTGATACCTGCCCCGGCGAGTGCTGCCGCAATTCTGTCAACGCAGGCGGCAACCTGTCCGATGGTGGCACAGGCCTCACCTATATAGAATGCAGGCGCGTCCGGGGCCTCCTCCGCCGCCTGTGAAAACAGCGCCGTTACTGGAGTTTCCCCCCACGTCGCATTAATTGACATTGGGATCCGGGGGTGCTCACCCTCCAGGAGAACATCCAGAGAGGCAATTGGCGTTTGTGGCGCCGCTATAGCCTGGCGCAGCAGGTATTCCAGCCGCTGGCTGATCCTGTCGACCGTCTTCCGTTCAAAAAGGTCAGTAGCGTATTCGTAGGTAAAGTGCAGTTGTCCGTCCTGGACATAGGCCGTGACCGTCAGATCGAACGCTGCAGCCGAACGCTGGTAATCTATCATCGCCGAGCCACCACCCGGCTTGTCCTCTGTCGCGTTCTGCAGTTGGAAGACAATCTGAACCAGAGGGTTACGGCTCAGATCACGCGGCGGGCTGAGCTCCTCGACCAAACGTTCAAAAGGCAGGGACTGGTTCGCATAAGCGCCCAGCGATGTCTCGCGCACTTTCTCAAGGGCCTGTGCAAACGTTGCGTCTGCGGGAAGTTCGGTACGCAACACCAGCGTGTTCAGAAAAAACCCGATCATCCCCTCGATCTCGGTGCGTTCGCGATTGGCAATGTAGGTTCCAACGGCGATGTCCTCGCTGTCAGACAATCGCGCCAGCAACGTTTTGAAACCGGTCAGCAGGGTCATGAACAGCGTGACGCCCTGCGCCCTCGAAAATGCTTCCAGCGCTTCGGTCAGATCGCGCGGAAAGGTACTGTTGTGGAACGCGCCCGTGTAGCTCTGGACAGCGGGCCGGGGAAAATCCGTCGGAAAATCCAGCGGTTTCATGTCGGACAGTTTTTCTGCCCACCACTCCAGCGCGCCGGAAAATCCGCCGCCGTCCCCTTCTCGCCGCTGCCAGGCTGAAAAATCCCCGTACTGCAGTTCCAGCGGTTTCAGTGGTGAGGGCCGGCCATCGGCAAAAGCCTCGTAGAGCGCCGTCAGTTCCCGGCTGAAAATACCCATCGACCAGCCGTCAGCCAGAATGTGGTGCAGGTTGAGCAGCAACAGATTTCGTCCAAAGGTCAGGCGCACAAGACGGGTTCTCACAAGCGGCCCGCGCCCCAGATCAAATGGCTCGGTTGCACAGGCCTTGCGAATATCAGCAAGGCGTTTGTCGCGCAGGCTGGCCGGCAAAGTGCTCAGGTCAATCTGTTCAAGCGGCACATGCAGTTCTGTCGCCACTTTCTGAACCGGCTCGCCGTCCACTTCGACAAAGGTCGTACGCAGCGATCCGTGCCGCTCCACCACCCCGTTGATCGCAGCTTCCAGTACTGCGGTGTCAATCGTTCCCAAAGGCAGTGCGGCCTCGACATTATACGCCGGGCTGTCCGGCGCCAGCCTGTGCATGAACCACAACCGTCGCTGTGAGTAGGAAGCGGGATATGTGCGCGGCAGTCTGCGCCCGCCTGACAACCGCTCGCGCAGCAACCTGCGTTTTTCTTCTGTCGACAGTTCTGCTGTGCTGTCCGTCATGGAACGTCGTCCCCTGTCTCTGCCTCCAGCAGTGCCAGAGCACGTTCCAGATCCTCTGCGTTCATAGTGTCGATATCGGGCTCCTCCAGCGACGCGGTGATTGCCGGGGACTGATCACCAGCTTTTGCGCGCTCGATCTCGCCGGTCAGACCGGCAACCGTGCCATTTTCAAAAATTGCCCTCAGCGGCACGGTCACGCCGAATTCGGTTGCGATACGGGAAATGACCTGCGTTGCTTTCAGTGAGTGCCCGCCAAGGCGGAAAAAGTCGTCATCCAGTCCGACCTGCGGCACCTGCAGAACCGCGCAGAAAATCTCGGCGAGGCGCTGCTCGGTATCTGTCCGGGGCGGACGCGCCGGGCCCCGCGTGGTCGTCATAACACTGGCCGCAAGCGCTTTGCGATCGACCTTGCCGTTGGCATTCAGCGGCATCTGGGACAGTCGGACATACCCCTGCGGCAACATATAGTCGGGCAACAACTGTTCCAGATAAGTCCCCAGTTCAGTTTCCAGCCTGCGCAGACCGCGCCCGCGTGCCGGGTTGCTGGTCAGGCACGCGTCCGTTCCAGGCGGCACAGCGGGCATCAGGGTGCCTCGGTCCAGGGTGTCCGCAGAAAGCCGCAGGTCAAAACAGGCCGGATCCGCATTCCACACAATCTGAACGCTCAGGCCTGCATTGTCGCAGGCACGCCAGACCGCTTCCGGTGAAATGACTGTGCTCTCTGCCCCATTGTCAGATCGGACAAGCGCATCGACCGGCACACCAACAGGCGCGTCCCGTAACATCTGCATGTCGCCCACGGCCTGCGCGGTCCGTGCGTTCGGAACCCCACGAACAATCAGATCGGGCGATCCCTTTGCCGGTGCACGGTCCAGAACATCATCAAGCGTCGTAACATCCCCGCCCCAGGATATTTCGGCAACCGTTCCGGGATCAGTTCTTTCTCCGGGCCGCAGCACCACATCATACCGGAAGCGCGCCAGCTCGTTATGGCCCTCGCCACGTTTGAGCTGAATGGACACATCGCCGAGACCGGCAAACCGGTCGCGCAGCCCGGTAAACCAGTGCGGGTCCAGCAAAAGCTCCTGCTCCTCTTCGACACGTCTCGTGACTGCGCCCCAAACAGCAGAAGCGGCGGCGGCACCGTCGGCCCGGTTCAGCTCAATCTCTGTCTGAAACGCCTCAAGCAGTCCCAGATGGCGGATGTCGCCAAGAAACACAGCGCCACCCGGCCGCGTCACGCGCAGCAGCTCTCCGATCAGCGTTTCCAGATATTCCGCAGACGGAAAGTACTGGACCGTCGAGTTCAGAACGACTGTATCAAAACTGTCATCTGCTATATCAGCAATCGCCTCGGCGCTGCCCTGCCGGACGGAAATGTTCGTCAACTCAGACGCTTCAGCCGTGCTGCGGACATGTTCGAGAGCACGCTCAGAAATATCAATCCCCAGGATCGATTTCACATGCGGCGCCAGCGGGAACATGATCAGACCGGTACCACAGCCAAACTCCAGAATATCGCCGCCACCGAGTGCCAGAATACGATCACAGGTCTGCCGGACCTGTTCCGCCATGTCATCCTCAGACAGCAGCGCCCCGGTTGCGGTGTCGGTCCAGCCGGTTATGTCAAACTGTGCATCCTTGTCCGGTCCGGCACCAACGTCCTGATAGACGACCTCGTCATAAATCTTTTGCCAATAGGCCACCGCCTCATCCTCGGTTTCGGAAACGGTATCGGCGGCATCATCATCGGACACTGGCAGGTAAAACGCCATGACACGGTTGTCGGCGGACCCATCACTGCCTGGTGCTTTGCTGATCAGAGCCTGTGCCTCTGCAATGCGGGGGTGTGACTGCAGTGCTGTGGCGATTTCATCGGGTTCGACGCGGAACCCGCGGATTTTCATCTGGTCGTCATATCGCCCCAGAAAATCGATGGACCCATCATGGCGCATGCGGACCCTGTCGCCTGTGGCATAAAGCCTTTCGCCCTCTCTGAACGGGCTGGGGCCGAATTTTCGAGAAGACTGATCGGGATCACCCAGATAGCCCAGAGCAACCCCGGGGCCGCCCAGAAACAGCTCTCCGGGAACGTTGCGCGGAACAAGGGTGCCTTGGCGGTCCAGAATATACGCCGTTGTGTTCACAATGGGCTCACCGATCGGCACGTTGACCAGAGGCTGATCAAAGTCGCCGATCTGCCAGGTCGTTCCCAGGGTCGTTGCTTCTGTTGGCCCGTAGGCGTTTACAAAGACGTCCGGGCGGCCCGCTGAGACGACACGGCGTACACAGTCCGGTTCCAGACGCGATCCTCCTGTTATCAGGGTTTTGAGCGGCGCGAAAATGCCCGGGGCTTCTTCGGTCAGCCGGTGAAAGAGGGCGGTGGTCACAAAAATATGGTCAAAATCGCCCGCAGTGATGCGTTGTCCGATCTGAACGGGAGACAACAGTTCGTCCCGTTCGACCCCCACAAGACGGCAGCCGTTCAGCAAGGCGGTCCAGACTTCGAGGGTTGCAGCATCGAAGGCGCAGTTTGACGCCTGGGCGATACCATCCCCCGGACAGGGTCTCCAGAATTCCTGGACTGTGGCGAGCCGCACAATGCCCTCATGCGGAACGAGCACGGCCTTTGGTTTGCCGGTCGAGCCCGAGGTGAACATGATATTGGCAACATCGCCGGGCGCGGTAACAGTTCGTTGCCAGGGGTCAGCCTGCAGCCAGTCAGAGATATCAGCAGACAAAACAGGCCTGTCGCCGCCACCGGGTATTGCGGCATGGTCCGCGTCACTGACAACGGCGGCTGCATCGATTGACTCCAGCAAACCCTGTACCCGCGCAATGGGGGTATCTGTGTCCAGCGGTACATAGACAGCCCCCAGCTTCAGTATCCCCAGCCAGGAAATGACCATTTCCGGCGATCGCGGCAGAAAAACACCAACATGATCGCCTGCAGCGACACCCATGTCAGAGAGCCAGGCCGCGACACCGTCTGATGCGCGATCAACCTGCGTATAGGTGCAGGTGCGACCATGCCAGTCGAGTGCAACGCTGTCTGCGTAACCAGCGGCAATCTGCTCGAAACATTCGACAATACCAGCATCCTGCGGCCAGGGCCTGTCCGACTGGTTCGTATTTTCCATCAGCCAGTCAAATTCGCGCTGCGACATCACCCCCGCTTCGGCCACCGGCTGATCAGGCATGGTCAGAAGCTGATGCAACAACACCTGGAACTGTTCGGCCATCAGCTCGGCTGTCGCGTGATCATATAGGTCCGTGCTGTATTCCAGCTCGCCCGCATAGCCTTCGTCTGTGTCCCAGAGATCCAGCCTGAGATCAAACTTCGACGTGCCGCGCTGACGCTCCTCGGGTGTTTTGTTGCCCACGGTCCGGTCGGGCGCCGAGAACAGCTGAAACACAACCTGTGCCAGCGGGTTCCGGTCTCCGCGCCGCTGCGGCGCCAGTTCTTCGATCAGCCGGTCAAAAGGAAATTCATCGTGCGAGAATGCCTCAAGGCAGGTGTCGCGCACCCGGCTGACCACTTCGCGGAACGTCGGCTCTCCGGACAGATCGCCGCGCAACACGAGCGTGTTCACGAAAAACCCGATCATGGCTTCCAGCTCGCGGCGCTCCCGCCCCGCCGAGGGCGCTGCCACCAGGATGTCGTCCATGTCCGAATACCGGCCCAGCAACACCATCCAAGCCGACAGCAGAACCATAAAAGGCGTGTAGCCTTCTTTGGAACAGAGCGCCTGGATATGACCCGCGTACTCCGCGTCCAGTTCAAATGGCACAAACGCCCCGCCATATGTGGGAATTGCAGGGCGCTGGAAGTCGACAGGCAGTGACAGTTCCGGCGCGTCCTTCAGCTGGGTCCGCCAATAGTCAAGATGTCCTGCCATGCGTGTGCCATTCAGCAGATCACGCTGCCAGACGGCAAAGTCGCGGTACTGCGTCGTCAGATCCGGCAGCGTGTGTGGCCGGCCTGTTACCAGAGCCTGATATATTTCCGTAAGCTCACGCCCCAGAACCTTAAGAGACCAGCCATCGCAAACAATGTGATGAAGTGTCAGCAACAGCAGATGGCGCGAAGCCGACAGACGGACCAGCCGCGCAACGGCCAGAGGCCCCTGCATCAGATCGAAACTGCGCGCCGTTTCCTCGGCGGAAAGATCGCCCAGCATCCGCATCACAACAGACTGCGGACGCCCGGACAGATCAATGCGTTCCATCGGAAATTGCGGCTCACGGTGCAGGATCTGCACCGGCTGTCCGTCTTCTTCGGCAAAAGTTGTGCGCAAAGCATCATGCCTTCGGGCAATTTCGAGAAGCGCATTTTCCAGATGGTCCGGGTAGACCACGCCATTCAGCGGAAGCTCCAGGCTGACGGTATAAAACGGATTTCCCGGCGCCAGCCTGTCCAGAAACCAAAGACGCTGCTGCGCAAAGGACGCAGGCACCGGGCCGTCATGATCCAGCGCAGGGATGCCTGTATCAACGGGCGTCGAGGCATCGCTTTCACCACGCCGACGCCGCAGCAAGGCAAGGCGCTTTTGTTCTGTGGTCATGGGGGACTGCAGGTTTTTATTCATCAGACAGGCTTTCAGGTTGTGCCAGAAGGGCGTCCAGTGCGGCGTCATCAAGGTCTTTTGTTGCCTGGTACTGCCCGGCGATGGACCGGGCGTCAGGGATCTGATCTGCGATGCAGGCGGCGAGTGTTTCCGGGCTGGGGTTCTCGAACAAAAGCCTTAGCGGCAGCGCATCGCCAAAAAACTCCCGCAGGCGTGCGACGGCCTGGGTTGCCAGAAGAGAATGCCCGCCCAGGGCGGCAAAGAAATCGTCTTCCCTGCCGACCTGCGTGATCCCCAGCACCTGGGCAAAAACATCCGCGATGACCTGTTCAAGGGCATCTGACGGGGCTTCAAAAACAGTCTCCCGCACCGGTTCATGCGGCATGTTCCGGGTCAGCGACAGATAATCCAGTTTGCCACTGGTAAGCGTCGGCATCCGGTCCAGAACAGCCACGCGCGCAGGACACATCACGGGCGGAAGCCGCTCCTCCAGCCAGGCGCGCAGTTCCGGTGCCAGATGCGCGGTCAGCGCCCGCAGGGTTGGCTCCGTTGACAGGGTCAGGCTGGTGTTTCCACGGCCCGGCCGGGCCGCATCAATACTACCGGCGAGTGTTCCGTCATGCACCACCAGATCAAAGCAGTCGGGATGCCCCCTGCCTGGCAGCAGCTCGGTCGTCAGACCTTGCTCTTTGGCCAATTGCACAAGGGCGCCTGGAAAAACCGCGTCCCGGGACGCTTGTTCAGCTTCCGCCAGCAGCTCTCGCCGCGTCGCGGACGGATCAGCCTCGCGTATCAGATGCGACAGGGCAACATCCCTTGCCACGCGGGCGTTTGGAATACCGTGGACGGCAATCGGGCAGGCGCGGTTTGCAATGGCCTGGCGAATGCCCGCCAGGCTCGTCTCTCTGCGACGCCAGTTAAGCCATTTCAGGCGCGCAGGATCAGCAGCGTCGCCGCGCCGGATCGACACGTCATAGCGATAGGCAAAAAGCTCGTTTTCATCCGACGCATTTTTCAGCCGGACGGCGACATCGCCCTGTATCTCTCCGGCACCCAGCCGGTAAAAAAACTCCGGATCAAAAAGCAGCTCTTTTTCCTGAGAACAGGCAGCCTCGATCCTTTTGCGCAGATCATCCACTGTTGCACTGTCTGACGCACGCTCCAGTTCGGCAGCCGTATGAAATGCACGCAGAAGTCCCAGCGGCCGGACATCCCCGATGAACAGTTTTGCGTTTTCCGGCAGACGCGAAGCGTTGCTTTCAAGCACGTCACGCAGATGTTGTGCGCCCGGCAGGTACTGGACGACCGAATTCATGACAATCGTGTCACAGCCCTGCAGACCGATACCATCAGTTTGGTCCGCGGCCGCCACATACAGGTCGACATTGCCCGGATCGTTCTGCGCCACCCATGCGCTCAGCCGCCCGATCACAGGTGCCGACAGATCACAGCCGACATAGCGCACGCAGTTACCGGCGAGACGGGACAGGATCAGACCGGAGCCGCAGCCGATTTCGAACACGCCCTGCGGCTCCAGCGCCGCGATCCGTTCTGCTGTCTCATCTGCCCAAAGGCGCATCTGCGCGGTTGGAATAGGCTGTCCGTCAAAGCTGCTGTTCCAGCCCGTGAAATCATTGACCGCGTCCTGCGGAACATCATCGCCATCGGCATAGACAACCTCATAAAGGCTTTCCCAGTCGGCGACCGCTTTTGCCTCTGTGCCCCTGCGCAAAGTCTCACAACGCGGGTCATCGCGCAGGGTCACAAAGGCTGCCAGCGCTGGCTGGTCCCGCTCGGTGTGCAGCACAACGGCAGCCTGTTCCACGAGTTCGTGGCCGGACAGCACTGCTTCAATCTCGCTCAGCTCTATCCTGTTGCCGCGCAGTTTGATCTGTCGGTCCCGCCGGCCTGAACAGCGCAGCACGCCGGCGTTGTCATACCAGCCCATATCGCCGGTCAGAAACGCCCGTTGACCCGTCTGTGACAGGGTGACAAATGACGCCTCTGTCAGATCGTCACGCCCCAGATACCCATTGGCCAGAGGTGCCCCTGAAACAGCGATTTCACCCCGCATACCAGGCGGACAGATCAGGCCATTCTCATCCACAACCAGTACTGTGCAATTGTGAACGGGGCGTCCAATCGGCAGGGGGTCTTGCTCGTCCGGGCTGACAGCATGCCAGGTGACATCGATAGTGGCTTCTGTCGGTCCGTACAGGTTGATGATCTGTGCATCACCGAAAGCCGCTCGCAGGCTGTGGCTCAGTTGCGCGGTCAGCGGCTCGCCCCCGCAGCAGAGTATCCGCACCGCCGCACCGGCCCGCGACAGATCCTCGTTGGCCAGCATATGTGTCAGCAGTGACGGCACACACTGAACGATTGTGGGCTGCATATCCTCCATCGCCTTTTGCAGCGCAGATGCGTCGGCCGCATGGAATTCAGGCGGCAGACACAGTGTCGCCCCCGTGGTCAGCGGCAGCCAGAATTCCCAGATGGACGCATCGAACTGCGCGGGTGTCCGTTGCAAAACCCGGTCGCCGGAATGTGCGGAGAATGCCTCCTGCATCCATTGCATGTGATTGGCCAGTGCGCCGTGCGAGACTTCCACGGCTTTGGGTACTCCTGTGGAACCCGATGTAAACAGAACGTAGCAGATCTCCTCCGGTCCAACCGCGGGAAGCGCGGCCAGCGGCTCGCATGCAGACGCAAACTCCAGCAGGTCACCGACCCGACCGCTGGCACCGTGCTCGTAGGCCGGGCCTTCGTCTGCGGTGATCATAATCCGGGGGCTTGCTGCATCGGCCATGGCTTTGAGCCGTCCTGGCGGGACAGCCGGATCAACGGGCAGATAAGCGGCCCCAAGTTTCAGCGCCGCCAGCATACAGATGACAAATGACCGGTTCCGCGGCAGGGCCAGACCCACAATATCGCCTTGCGAAATGCCAGCCTGCTGAAAGGCCGTCGCCACCTGATCTGACTGCAAATCCAGCTGGGCAAATGTCATCTCGCCGACTTCGTCCTGCAGAGCAGTCAGGCCTGAATGCTCCGCCGCTGTTTCGCAGAACCACGCATGCATGCTTTCAAAGGGTTGGTTTGTGGATTTGCCGGTAAGTCGCGAAACAGCACGCCTGCTGAACTGCGCGTCACAGACCGGCAGGTGCGACAGTGTCAGTTCCGGATCAGCGGCGGCTGCCACCACCACCAGGCGAACGGCTTCAGCAATACGCGCTACCGTTTCGCGGTCGAACAGATCCGTCGAATATTCCATGCCGCCGATCAGACCGTCCGGCGTTTCCCAGAGCGAAAACGCCAGATCCAGGATGGCGGAGCTGCGTTCAACCCGGCGAAAATCCTGCCCACCCGTGACCGGCCGCTCGGAAACGCCCGGCGCGTTCTGGATCTGGAAGGACACCTGAAACAGCGGGTTGCGGCTCAGATCACGGTCGGGGCGCAGCTCTTCCACCAACCGCTCAAAGGGCAGGTCCTGATGGGCATAAGCTTCCAGGGTTGTGTCACGCACCCGCGCAAGAATTTCAGAAAACGCAGGGTCGCCGGACAGATCACTGCGCAGCGCCAGAGAGTTGACAAAAAACCCGATCAGCGGTTCCAGATCAGAATGCGCACGATTGGCAATAGGGGCGCCGACAACCACATCCCCCACCCCGGCATAGCGCGCCAGCACCGATTTGAACGCCGCGAGAAGTGTCTGGAACAGAGTGCATCCGTGCTCGCGTGCAAGCCTGCGCGCGGCATCTGTCGTCTGTTTGTCAAAGTCGACGTCCAGAAAATCACCCCGGAAAGTCGCTGCAGGCGGTCTTGGGCGGTCTGTGATCAGCGGCAGGTCCTGCGCGCCGTCGAGCTTGTGCCGCCAATACCCCAGCAGCTCTTCAAGTGCCGTGCCAGACAGCCTGTCCCGCTGCCATTGTGCAAAGTCACCGTACTGGATGTTCAGTTTCGCCACGGTAGCTGCCCTGCCCTCCTGCCCTGCGGCATAAAGCTCAGTCAGTTCTCGAAACAGTACCCCCATAGACCAGCCGTCCGCCGCCACATGGTGAACGGTCAGCAGCAATACGTGACGGGCGCGTGACACCCGTATCAGTCGGAACCGCATCAGCGGCCCGGTGGACAGATCAAATGGCAAGGCGGCCTCGCTGGCAGAGATATCATCCAGCGCCTTTTCCGCCGCAGCGAGACCGCCGGTGGATAAATCTGTGATTTCGAGCGGACGGTGCACATGCGGGCGCACAATCTGACAGGGCTGCCCGTCAATTCGCTGATAAACCGTGCGCAGGCTCTCATGCCGCAGGACAATTGTGTTGAGCGCTTTTTCAAGGGCATCCACGTCAATCTGACCGTTCAGCGGGACCGCCGCCGGTATGTTATAAAACGAATTGCCGGGTGCCAGTTCCTGCAAAAACCAGATGCGTTGTTGCGCAAACGACATCGGCATCGGTCCATCGCGGGCCGTGCGGACAATCCCGGGCACCTGTGTTCTGTTGTGCTTTTTTTGCTGCAGGCGCTGTCTGAGAAAGGCGCGCTGATCCGAACTGCGGTCCTTTCGCTCGGCAGATTTCTCTTTGGGGCGCAATTCTTCTTCGTCGTACATCAGTCTTCTTCCCTGCTGCCAGGCTCGAACTCGGCCAGCAGTATGTCCTCCAGCCGCGCGGCCAGACCGCGTACAGTCGGGTTTTCAAAAATGGTCTGCAGCGGCAGGTCGATATCCAGCGTCTCGCGCAGCCGCGTCACGACCCGGGTGGCATGCAATGAATGACCGCCCATATCAAAAAAGATACCATCCGGCGGCACCGAGGACTGGCCGAGAATTTCTGCGAATGTTTCGGCCACGAGGTCTTCAACCTCTGTCAGCGTATCGGATGATCCGGCCCCGGTGTCAGGCAGGGGCGGCAGGGCAAGCAGGGCCGCGACATCAACTTTTCCGTTCTCACCCAGTGGCAGCCTGTCCACAGGAACGATGGCCGACGGACGCGCCTGCGCCTGCAACCGCCCTGCCAGGGCACCGCGCAACAGCGACACATCCGGCGTCTCATCTTCGAAAACAACAAAGGCAATCAGGGCCTTTTCGTCCGCCCCGGCACCGCGCACAGCCACCACACAATCGCGCACGCCCGGGTGTTCACGGATCTCACGCTCGACTTCGCCGGGTTCAATCCGAAAGCCCCGGATTTTGACCTGCCGGTCGCAACGGTCCAGAAATTCAAGCTCTCCGTCAGATGTCCAGCGCACAAGATCTCCGGTGCGGTAGACCGTCCCGCCATCCGGATCAACCGGGTCGGGAACAAACCTGCCATTCCCTGCCCTGTCACCCAGATACCCCGGCGACACACCTGCCCCGCCAGCGACCAGTTCGCCGGGAATGCCTGCTGGCACCGGATGGCCCTCCGGATCCAGAACCCGCAGCCTGGTGCCCGGCACAGGCCGTCCGATACGGATACCTGCGTCTGCCGCATCAGGGCGGTCCATAACGGAAAAGCATGTAAAAACAGTATTTTCCGTGGGGCCGTAGCCGTTGATGACTGTTCCGCCGCGTTGCAGGATGCGTCGCACCGCCTGTTCAGACAATACATCGCCGCCGGCAAACACAGCCTGGAGCCCGGCGAGCCTGTCCGGGCAAACTTCGCTCATCTGACTGAACAGCCCGGCAGTGAGCCATGCTTTGGTCACACCCGCCTTTCTGATCCAGACATCCAGTTCCTGAGGAGACAACTGCCCCTCTGGCGCCAGCGCGATGCAGCCGCCCCCAAGCAACGGACCCCAAATCTCAAACGTCGACGCGTCAAATCCAAGAGGCGCAAACCCCAGCATCGTCTCGCCAGGGGCAAAGGAAAAAGGTGCTCCACCCCGCATCAGCCGGATCACTGCACGGTGCATGGTGGGTACGCCCTTGGGCGTTCCGGTCGAGCCGGACGTAAAGGCTGCATAGGCGATGGACGCAGGCCTGACCAAGCTCGGATCTGTGTCGCCCTCAGCATCAGGCACATCTGCAGACATGCATTCAAGGCCCAATTCCAACCATCTGTCCGCATCACCTTCCGCGATCACCAGCTTCATCTCTGTGGTGTCTGCGATGGCACGCAGGCGACCGTCAGGCCAGGCCGGATCAAGGGCAACATAGGCAGCACCTGCTCTGACGATCCCCAACAGACTCACAATCCGGGCGCGGGTACGCGGCAGCGCAATACCGACATACTCTCCGGGCTGAATAGCGGCCCTGATAAGTGCCCCGGCAATGGCACCGGACCCGGCCTCAAGATCGGCGTAGGTCATATCGCCTTCGACATCGCGCACTGCGGGCGCATCGGGGTAACGCTTTGCAATCTGCGCAAAGAGCTCAGGCAGTGTGGCGTCTTCCGGAAAGTCCTTGCTGCCTTCAGCCCATGAACCCAGCAGGGCCTCCCGCTCGGCGTCGGTCAGCATGTCGATCTGCGCCAACGGGATGTCGGGCTGCTGCAGTGCTCTTGCCAGCAGAGTATTCAGATGACCTTCCAGGCGGGCTATGGTTTCGGGCTCATAGAGATCGCGCGCGTATTCTATGCGGCCTTTCAGAACGCCGTCCTCTTCCCAGAAGTCGAGTGTCAGATCAAAATTAGCAAAGCCTCTGTGCAGATCGACCACTTCGATGGACCCGGTCTTTGTCCGCTCCAGCGGGTTGGAAAGATACTGGCTGGTCACACGAAACAGCGGGTTCAAGGACAGGTCTCTTTCAGGGTCCACCAGTTCCACAACCCGCTCAAAGGGCAGGTCCTGCAGCGTAAGCGCCTCGGCGACGGAACGGCTGATCCGCTGGGACAGTTCGCGGAACGTGGGATTGCCGCGCAGATCCGCACGCAGCACAAGCGTGCGCACAAAAAACCCAATCAGCTCTTCGAGATCGGATCTGTCGCGCCCTGCGGTGGGCATCCCGATCATGAAATCTTCAGCCCCGCCATATCGCCGCAGGACCTCTGCAAAACAGCCTGTGATCAGCGCATAGGGGGTCGCAGCGAATTCACGGCTGTGCTCCCGGCAGGCCCGGGACACATGCGCTGGCAGGACAAAGCGGTGATGCGCGCCGGGCTGTGTGCTGCCCGGACGCCGCGGGTGATCCGAGGGCAGATCCAACTCGCATGTTTCTGCCAGATAAGAGCGCCATCCGTCGATCAGCGCGTCTTGTCTGTCGCCTTCGACCTGGTCACGCTGCCAGGCGGCATAATCAATGTATTGTATAGGCAGATCCGGCAACTGAGCAGCGCGGCCAGACACTTCGGCCACGTAAAGCTCCAGCAGGTCCCGCACCAGAATGTTCATCGACCAGGCATCTGAAATGATATGATGGATGGTGATCAGCAGAACGCTGCGGCCCGCTGGCATCAGCACCAGCCCGACCCGCAGCAAAGGCGCCGTGCCAAGCTCAAAAGGGGTCGCTGCGTCCTGCTGGGAAAGGAGCGCCAGCTCTGCTTGGGCTTCTGTTGCGCGCATGCTCCGCAAATCAGCCATCTGCAGGCAGGATGGCACGTCTTCGACAACACGCTGCACCGGTTCGTACCCATCCCAGTCAAAACAGGTGCGCAGCGTTTCGTGCCGCATTGTCAATGCCACACAGGCCGCCGACAATGGCTCGGGCAACAGCGCAAAGGGCGTTCTGAGCGCGGCATGCAGATTATAAGCCGGATTGCCCGGTGCGATCTGATCCATCAGCCAGAGGCTCTGCTGACCGTGAGAGCAGCGGAAAACGTCGGGTTCTGAATGCTGGTGATGCACGGTGGTCATGCCTGCCAGATGTCCTTTCGTGCTTATTCGCTGCCCTTTTGCCCCGGCTCATCGCTGTCAGAGACACGCGCAACGCTGCCGTCCGGGGAAATTGCAAAGGCCTCCTGCCGGGCATCGCCGCGCGCAGTGCGCCGGGTGAAGGATTTGACCATCGTGCGATCGGCTCCACGGCCAGACGTCACCGGCTTGCTGTCAGACGCATCCTGAGGCTTTTTACAGATCGACTGGTCCAAAGCTTCCGCCAGGTCTTCGGCCTGCAGGATCACAGCGCCGATACTTGCAACTGTGACCACAAGGTTGCCGCGCAAAAATACGAATGTCCCCTGGCCGGGCACGGCCTCGGCCTCGGCAAAGCGCGGCGGGATGCGCAGCAGATCCGCAGGATCACGCTGAAACCGCGCCAGTGTTTCCATGAAAAGCGCGCGGCCCTGGCCGGCATCTTCTGTTTCCAGAATTTCGATCCGGGCCATACTTTCCGAACCTGTGGCCTGCGCGTTGACCTGGATCAGCCGGACACCCCGCCCGGTATCGATTTCCCGCGCACGGGCAAATATCCAGCCGGGCAGCATATCCGCCGTGAATCCAAAATTGCGGACCGAGATTTCCTCCTCTGGGGCGGGCGCAAAAGCCTCCTCACCCACAGCCTGACCAACGGCATCCATCTGTGCCCGGGACGTCGCAGTAAAATCGGTGTCGCTCATATCAGTGCGCGCCTCCGTCGCTCTTCAGGCAGGGGGTGGCAGATCAGCAGGGACTCCGGTGCTGCAAGCATGCGCCTGTAAAAGGTCTGCCATATCGAACCAAACGGAATGCCCGCGGGCAAAAGCGGCACGGGCAGATGGGCAAAGGGCGACAGGTTGCTGTCGACAACAACTGAAGCATCATAGATCGCGTCATCCTGTTCGCAGTCGCCACTCCAGCCGACTTCGTGAAACATGAACCCAAGACCCAGATTGCACGGGCTGCCCCAGGAACTGTGGCCGATGGTCTGGCTGTCGCGCAGCATAAAGGCGGGCACATACTGGCCCATACGACCCTGCCAGAGGTCCGCGCCCAGCAGATTGGCAAAAGTTGATACGGCACAGGCGCAGTCTGTGCAGTTCACGTAGGGCCCGTTACCCAGTCCTCCGCGCGCGCGCTCCAGAAAGGCGGTCAGATCGAAAATCCCCATGGGCGTGTTGGTGTACATCTCACGAGCACCCACCGGGCAGCCATACTCGATCTGGCCATAGCCCATAGCATGTACACCTGCGCATATCATCGCAGCCACATCCCGCTTCAGCCGTGCACCCGATGCCCAGCTGCAGGCGAGCTCCAGCGCACCCGACCAGGGCAAAGCACTGTTCCAGACTTCTGCGGGCTCCTGCAACCAGGGGGTCGCCGGCAGATCAAGCGTGGTGAATATCCGGTGGAAGGAGGTGTCAAAGTCCTGCCAGCGTGGTGAGGTCGCTGTCCGATACTGCCAGCGCCAGGCGATCTCGTGAATGCCGACGGCACTGGCCCGCAGACGCCCGCCATTCAGCTTCAGAAAAACCGCGCCGCTCTCACCGTCCGCACCGATTGTGACCGGCGTTGGTGGAATGCGCCCCAGGATCGGCGGGGCGTCGGCTGCCAGTTCGGCAAGAGATGCGTAATAGCGCGAAAGGGTTGGATTGATCGGTGCCCAGCTGTCTGCCAGAGACCTCAGCAGAGCTGTGCGCGGATCGGCGTCTGACAGACGCGGTTGAGCCGGAACGGCCTGTATCTCCAGCCTTTGTGGCGGCAGCCCGTTCCAGGAAAAATTCGCAAAAATGCCGAGGGCGCCAGGATCAATGTGACGTGCAGCATAGGCGATGGGCAGTTCAATCGGCAGTCTGACCGAAGTGCGGGACCATTCCGGCCCGACAATGGCCTCGTCATAGTCGATGCGCAGGTTCAGCGCGCTGCCACGTTTGTCTGTGGCGTCGTGATTGAAAAGAAGCTGTTTCAGCGAAGCGGACACTCAAATACTCCCACAACTGGGGCCTGCCAGCCCGGTTACTCTTGCTTCTTCGCACCTGTCTTGCCGGTCGCCCGGGTTCCGTCTTTTGCGGCAGTGCCGGATTTTGCCGGGCCCGAAGCCGCAGATTTCGTTACTTTGGTTTTGCTTTTTGCAGTGCCGGTTCGCGCAGGGGTCGGTTTTTTCTTAGCCGCAGCTGGCCTGGCTGCCGCTGCTTTCTTTGCTGCCGGTGCTGCCTTTTTCGTTTCAGCAGGCTTTGCCTTGGCTGGTTCCGGCACGTTAACCCAGCTTGCCCGTGGCATGCTCGCGGTACTCACGGACATCGCTTTTGTCGCCCGGGCGGTGTCGGCTGCAGACCGTGCCGACGCCGCTGCAGGTGCGGGTCTTGCGACGGGTTTAGGTGCGGCAGCTACCGGCGCCGGGGCCGCCGGCTTTCGCGTGGTCGTCGCAGTGGACCGGAACTCACTGGCCGGGGGTGGTCTGCCCGCGCCGTCGCCACCGTCCAGTTTGTCCTGCCAGAAGTCGGTCGCGGCTTGCGCTGCCGTCTGGTAGGCCTCCGCCATATCCTCGCTGACAGCCGTAATCTCGGCGCTGAAGTCCATGACCGTCGCATTCAGATCAAAGGTCTGTGACGCTTCTTCGGCCGCACGGCCAATGCTGCTGTTAAGCTCCTCAGCCGCCTGCTGCAGGCCTTTGCTGATCTCTTCCTGGAGTGCGCTGAGGTGACTGACATAGTCGCTCTGGGCCCCGGAAATCTCACCAGCGAGGCTGTCGTTTACCAGAGTGCTGTTCAGTTCCTGATAAAAGGCCTCAATTGCTTTTTGCGTGGCGCCGGCAGGGTCCGCATCGGTTTGCGCCTCTTCCATTGCCGCACCAAGTCTTTCCTGCGCCGGAGCCACGATGTCAGCCCAGCGCGCAGGATCCACATACTCGCCGTACTTCATTGCAAAGGAATTGAAGGCCTCAACCGTTGGCTCAAGACTGGGGCTGCCAGCATAGACCGTCGATACTGTCTCTGCGTAATTCTGGTAAGCAGCCGTAACGCGGTTGCTCAGATCAGACATGTATCCCTGCTGAACCTGCGTCAGCTTGCTCAGTGCCTCCCGGTACCGGCCATCCAGGGGTTCAAGTGCGGATGTCAGCGCCTCGGCATAGACAGCAAGAGCCTTTTGCTGAATTTCGGCGTGATCAGCAGCCATTTCAGCTGCGCTCATTATATCTGCGGAAGCCACGGCATACTCCCAGAAAAAAGTTCCAGAACAAGTCAGATGCGGTCAGAAAAAACCGCCCGAATTCAGATTTCAGCAGCAACAGAAAAGCCGCAGAAACCAGTGTCAAAATCAACTGTCACGATAACGTGAAGCTAGCATCGCAACCCACGATTCCGCAACAAATAAAGTTAACAAGCCCTACTCCTGCGTGTGTCTTTTCCAACTTTTACGTGTACACCAATAGCGATTTCCTATTATTAACAGGTGCTTAAAAAACGCGCTTATACCCGCAAAGGTTAATTTTTCTGACAGGTTGCAGCATGCGGCGCGGGGCACGTATCACGTAGTTTGGGACCGTCAGATCAGGCAATGTGCACCGCAAAAAGCATTCCGGTACAATGCTTTGTCAACGGCGAACCGCGCGCCAGGCAAAGGGTCTTTTCGGTCAATTTGAGCGGCGTTTCACAACCTGTTGCACGCTGCAGATTTGCAGCAGGTTCGCCGACAGGTTCTGGCCGCGGCGTTCAGGCGTGAATCCGCCGACAGGCAGGCCCGGCCACGTCCGACAAAAGACCGCACGTTCAGAAAATCACGCTCATCACCAGGAGGGATACCACCAGGAACAGGAGGGTCATGATCCCGCCGCTTTTGATGAAATCCGTCACTCTGTAACCGGCGGGCCCCATGATCAGCGCGTTCACCTGATGCGTGGGAATGAGAAATGAGTTGGACGTCGATATCGCGACCGTCAACGCGAAAATCGCCGGATCTCCTCCGGCTGCAACGGCAATCGATACCGCCAGCGGGACCAGCAGAACCGTGGCACCGACGTTGGACATGATGAGTGTGAAAACCGTTGCCAGAACAGCCACGCCAGCCTGCAGCGACCATATGGGCCACCCATCCAGCAGCATCAGGATCTGCTGGGCAATCCAGCCCGCGGTTCCTGTCGTCTGGACGGCCTGGCCAAGGGGTATCAGGCTGGCCAGCAGGAACACGGTGCTCCAGCTTACGGCCTCGTATGCATCATCGATATCCAGCACACCCGTCAGGATCATGCCGACAGCCCCTGTCAGCAGACAGAGTGACAGACGCAGATCGGTGAAGAGGATCAGTGTCAGGGCGATCAGGAAAAACAAAAGTGCCCAGCCGACTTTTTTGGGCCGCAACTCCTCCTGCGGGAAATCCGTTGTAATGACCACAAAGTCCCGGTCCCGGGTCAGACGGGTCAGCGCCTCCCAGGTGCTGTGAATGACAAGGGTATCACCCGCGTGAAAGGGTTCTTCGCCAACGGCGGTTGGCGCATGATCCTCGGTTTCCACATAGCTCATCGTCTCGCCGTCCCGGTGGATCGCCAGCAGACTGGCCCCATAGGTTTTGCGGAACACCAGATCGTGCGCGCATTTGCCAATGACCGAAGAGCCGGGTGGCACAACCATTTCGGCAACGCCGGACTTTGTGGCGGCATAGTCCTCTGCAAAGACCTCGAGGCTGTCGTGGAGGATGTATCCCCCTTCGCGGACCATCTGTTCAATGACTTTGGCCCGTCCCAGAACGGCGATGCGGCAGGGGGCGGTAATCTCGGTCTGAATGACCGGTGCAAACCAGCGTTTGCCCTGGTACGCGCTGCCGATGATATAAATGTGATAGCGCTGCATAACGTCGTCAAAAGTCTCGCCGACACACGGATGCCCGGCCGGAATGGAAATTTCGAAAATGTCCGTTTTCAGCCCGTATATGTTTTTGAGATAGTTCTTCAGGGACTGCCCGCTTGTGCCGTCGCCGACCTTTTTGCCGGCCGGCAACACCCAGCGCCCCAGCAGCGTGAAGTACAGAATGCCGGTCAGAACGAGGCACACACCGACGGGCGTGACCGAGAACAGACCAAAGGGTTCCATCTGCTGATCTGCCGGCAGGGTCTGATTGGCACTGAGCAACAGGTCGTTGAGCAGGATCAGGGGCGAAGAGCCGACCATAGTCATTGTGCCGCCCAGGATCGCACAGAACCCCATCGGCATGAGCAGGCGGCTGAGCGGCAGTTCGGTCCTCACTGAAATCCGGCTGACCACCGGCAGGAAAAGAGCCGCAGCGCCCACATTCTGCATAAACGACGATATTACCCCGACGGTACCGGAGACGATCGGGATAATCCTTGTCTCTGTTTTTCCGCCATGCTTCAGGATCAGCGAGGCGACTTTGCTCATCAGGCCGGTTTTATCGAGGCCCGCACCGATGATCATGACTGCGATGATGGAAACCACAGCGTTGGAAGCCAGACCGTCAAAAAGCGTGCTGACATCTGCGAGCGATCCCAGCCCGGGCAACTGACTGAGCAGGCCAAGCAGAACCATCACGAGGATTGCGGCAAAATCGATCCGGACAATTTCCGAGACGAAGAGAAAAACTGTGAATGCCAGAAGGCCGAGCACAACGGCCATCTCTGTTGTCAGGCTGATCAGTTCCAATGCGTTAATCTCCCCCATGCAATTGTTACTACCAGCAAGCTGTTTTACGCAACAAAACCTTATGGCAAATACTGTGGTTGCGTGTTTTCCGCTGTGCCGGATGTTCCGGAACATCCGGCCAGTGCTGTTCAAACAAGGGCGCTTTGCGGATTCTCAAGGTCACAACGGCGCCTTCATCATGCGCCGGTAATGGCCCGGATGAGCAGTTCATCGGACGCCAACCCCAAAGAGGCGCAGACGCGACGCACGCAGGTTGGCCAAGCCGGCAACCATGGTCGGGTATGCTGTTATCGGATGGGTGCAATTTGTCCGTTTCAGCCACGCTGCGCGATTGCGCAGTGCTGGAACGACGGGTCGAGATGTCACCCGGGCAGCATTTTGCACCGGGGAGCAATGCCAGCGGACTGATTATGCGCCACAACGCGTCACCGTCGCGCGGGCACCCGCTTTGTGCTAGCATATCGCCGGAAAAAGGGGACTTTCATGACAAAATACTTTGATCTGGGCACCTATTCGCGCCCTGCCAGCCCGCATCCGGAAGCTCAGCTCTGGGCGGACAGAGGGCTGATCTGGCTTTTTGCCTACAATCACGAAGAAGCGGTCAAGTGCTTTGAAAAAGCCGTTGCGGCCGACCCGACATGTGCCCTGGCTTATTGGGGGATCGCTTATGGCATTGGCCCGAATTACAACAAGCCCTGGGAGGTTTTCAGCCCTGAAGAGAAGGCTCCCGCCCTTGCACTGGCGCATGCGTCGCTGGCAACAGGACTGGCGCTCAGCCATGCCCGCCCGGAAGAAAGCGCGCTGCTGGAAGCTCTGGCGCTGCGCTATCCGAATAACCCGGCGACCGAAGACTATCAACCTTTTGCAGATGGCTTTGCCGCTGCAATGAAACCTGTCTACGAGACGTTCCCGGATGACCTGGACATCGCCTGCATTTACGCAGAAGCACTGATGAACCGTACACCGTGGAAGCTGTGGGATTTCTGGAAAGGCATTCCTAACCCCGAAGCCTCGACCGAAGAAGCTATGGCGGTTCTGGAACGTGCCTTTGCACAGACCCCGGGTGCCTGGGATCATCCCGGTCTGCTGCACATGTACATCCACCTGATGGAAATGTCGCCACACCCGGAACGTGCGTTGCGCCATGGAGACCGCCTTACCGGGCTTGTGCCGGATGCGGGCCATCTGGTGCATATGGGTTCGCACATCGATGTGCTGTGCGGGGACTTCCAGAATGTTCTGTCGCGCAACCTCGCTGCCGCCGAAGCGGACGAAAAATTCAAAAGCTACGCAGGGGCCGCAAACTTTTACGCGCTCTACCGTATACACAATCTGCACTTTGCGCTCTATGGGGCGATGTTTCTGGGGCAGAAAACTGCGGCCCTGAGCATCGCTGACCGGCTGCTCGCTGAAGTGCCCGAAGAAGTCGTGCGGGTCTATCCGGATCTGTTTGAAACCTTCGTTGCAGCGCTGCCCCATGTCTACATCCGGTTCGGCATGTGGTCAGAAGCCCTGGTGCTGGAACAGCCCGAAGACAAGGAACTCTACACGACAACCAACGCACTTATTCTCTATGCCCGGACCGTTGCGCTGGCAAATCTGGGCAGGCACGACGCGGCGGAGGTCGCGAAATCCGCTTTCATGCAAGCCTATGCCGCCGTGCCCGAAGAGCGGATGCTGTTCAACAACAGTGCACGGGATGTCCTGGCTGTGGCAGAACAGATGATGCTGGGCGAGGTCGCTTTCAAAGCAGGGCGACACCAAGAGGGCCTGGATCATCTGCGGGCCGCGGTCGCGCTCGATGATGGCCTGATGTACGAAGAACCCTGGGCCTGGCCACAACCCACCCGGCACGCGCTGGGGGCTTTGTTGATGGAAGCCGGCATCTGGGACGAAGCGGAAGCCGTGTACCGCGCGGATCTCGGACTGGATGACCGCCTGCCGCGTCCAAGCCAGAATCCGCGTAATGTCTGGGCTCTGCACGGACTGCACGAATGCCTGAGCAGGCGCAATGAGGTCACAGAAATCGTTCACATCAGCCGGCTGCTTGATCTGGCTAAATCGCGCGCGGACATTCCGATCCATGCCAGTTGCCTGTGTCGTTCCGGAGCGGCCTGAGAACAGCCGTTTCAGCGCCCCGGAATACGCGGGCAGCGGTGGGCCGACCTGAATGCGTCGCCGAAACACCGGCAAGGCCTGACATATCCCGATCACCTGGAAATCTGGCCTGGCCGGGTTTTCGCCGCTTTGAGGGGCCTGGCGAAACGACAGCTGTCCGGGCAATGTCACCTGCGCTCATTTTGGTAGTATTTCACATGCGACCGAACTCAACCCGGAGGACAATCAGTTTGTTTGCAGATCGCATGAGCCGCTGTTTTCAGCCATCGAGCGTCAGGGTCACCCGGTCACCGGCAAACCAAGTCCGGCCATATTCGACCGGGTTGCCCTGACTGTCTGCATTCACCCCGGTGGACCGCAAAAGCGGATCGCCTTCGCTGATCTGCAGGTGAAGCGCCTGCGTGGCATCTGCCAGGACAGCCGTAAGGCGCGTGGAAACCCGCGTGTAGTCGGCCACCCCAACGAGATCCAGCGCCTGAGTAACCCCCAGGGTCTGCTGCAGGGCCTGGCCAATTCCAGGCAACCGGGTTTCAGGAAACATGCTTTCAAAAAACGCAATCGGCCTGCCATCCGCAAGGGAGAGCCCGAGGCAGGCGCAGATATGATCTCCTGTGGCAATTGCCAGCGCTCTGGCCTCGCGGGGTGTTGCTGAACGCGTCACCGTCTGGAGCAGGCGCTTTTCGGGATGCCGCCCGGCTGCCAGAAGGTTTTCATGAAACCTCACGCGCTGACCGATCGGATAATCGGTTGGCGTTGCGGCCACAAAGGTGCCCGATCCACGCCGGGTCCGCACCAGGCCCTCATCGCTCAGCGCCGACAGCGCGTGGCGGACTGTATGACGGTTTACATCAAAACGCCCCGACAGCTCAGCTTCGGTGGGCAATCTGTCACCAGACTGATAGCGCCCTTCGGCGATGTCCCCGCGCAGACTGGTCGCAATGGCCTGCCAGATCGGGGTGCGCCGCTTTTTTGGTTTATCGCCTGCCAATGTTCGCAAAGACCCTGTCGGAATGGAGTGATGCCTGATAGGATATGTATAGTTGTATAGATTTCGAAAGAGTTGTCCAGATGCACCGACATGCCGTGAGCGTTTGCCATCAGAACCAGACACAGGGAGCGGCTTGTGCCTGAAACCTGGTGGCTGTACAAAACGCGCCCTCACCCAATCTCAAGGCGGCAATGCCCTAGCACCAGGCCGACAATTTGCCGGGCACACCCAATAAGGGTGCAGCCCATGTCGATGAGTGGATTTCGTTTTCAGTCAGTGCAGGCCGGATACGATTTGTTTCTGAGCCAGCCTCAGAAAGCAATAGATGCAATTGCGGTACGACTGTCCGAAACAACTGTACGCCAAACTGGCCTCACTGATCACCCTCGCTGTCACTCGACCATGGCAAAAGCCTGCGTGACCAGCTCACCGGATGCCTTATCATGACGCGCGGATGTCTTGTTGCAGTGGTCGGTCCCTCTGGCGTTGGCAAGGATACAGTTATCCAGGGCATCGCGGCGGCGGCCCCGTCGCTGAGCATTGTCAGAAGAACAATAACCCGGCAGGCGTCCTCGGGCGGCGAAGAACATGACGCAATCAGCCAGGCGGCATTTGAAAGATCTGCAGCATGCGGCGCATTTTGTCTGCACTGGCAGGCGCATGGCCTGCGTTACGGCATTCCAGGCCGTGTCGCCGGGGATGTTCAGCGGGGCAGGATCTGCGTCGCCAACCTGTCACGCAGTGTTCTGGAGACAGCTGCTACTGTCTTCCCCGCTATTTTCGTGCTGCATGTCACGGCCTCCCCTGAGGTATTGGCTGCGCGCCTCGCCGCACGGGGCAGAGAAAGCGAAACAGAAATCAACAGCAGGCTGGCTCGCAGTACCCTGCCGCTCGCTGACAGCTTGCCCATCGCAAACATCAGCAACGATCGGACCCCGAAAGAAGCGATTGCCGCAGCCCTTTCCGCATTAAGAGAAAGCGGGCTCATCCCGTGAGGTCATTTTCCCGAAATCAAATGAACGCTAAGATCAGCAGTGCAGCCGGGCAAAAAGACCCGGACGGAAACTGTGCTCTTCATGATCAGGGACGCAAACTATTCGCGGCGCTTTCCTCAAAAAGGCATATGAAATGAACACACCTTCGGACCCTTTGCCCAAAGCCATCCCCTCGCGGAGCGGTGAGACCGGCAGTCTGTCTCTGGCGAATGCGCAGCTGGTTCTGCCCGACAGAGTACTGACCGGAAGCGTTACCATTTCAGACGGACAGATCACTGCGATTGAGGAAGGCACCCATGTACCAGACGATGCGGTGGACTGCCACCTCGACTGGGTCATGCCAGGGCTCGTCGAACTGCACACCGACAATCTGGAGCGCCATATTGAGCCGCGTCCCGCCGTTGACTGGCCGCACCTGCCCGCCCTTATTGCGCATGACGCCGAATTGGCCTCCACCGGAATTACCACAGTGTTTGACGCGCTGCGGGTCGGCTCTGTTCACAGCAGCTCGGCACGCTACGGTGCCTATGCGCGCAAAATGGCAAATGAAATTCTCGCAGCCCGCGCAGAGGGGTGCCTGCGCATTAGTCACTTTCTTCATCTTCGCGCAGAGATCTGCTCGGAAACACTGATGCAGGAAATGAGCGAGTTCGGGCCCGCAGACCGCGTCGGGATTGTCAGCCTGATGGATCATACACCGGGCCAGCGGCAGTTTCGCGATATGGCAGTCCTGAAAAACTATGTGTCCAAAAGAAGAGGCCTGTCAGACAATGAATTCACGGCCCATGTCGCGCATCTGCGGGAGCTTCAGAAACATTATGGTGACCGACACGAAGCCGGTGCCGTGATCGAGGCGCGGCGGTACGGCGCAGCCCTGGCCAGTCATGATGACACAACTGCCGCTCAGGTGGCCCAATCTGCAGACAAAGGGGTCACCTTTGCCGAATTCCCCACAACAAAGGAAGCAGCCGAGGCCTGTGCCGACAAAGGGATCGCCGTGATGATGGGCGCGCCCAATATTATCCGCGGGGCCTCTCATTCGGGCAATGTCTCGGCACGTGAACTGGCAGGTGCAGACCTGCTGGATATTGTATCCTCAGATTATGTGCCCTCTGCACTGCTGCTTTCTGCGTTTTACCTGGCTGAACAGTGGCAGAGCCTGCCCCGCGCAATCCGGTGCGTTACCGAAAACCCCGCCAGAGCGGCCGGGCTCGCCGATCGTGGCAGGCTGGAGACCGGGCAAAGGGGTGATGTGATCAGAGTGTCTTCGCATGCGGGAACGCCGCTGCTGCGCGGCGTCTGGTGTCAGGGCGTCAGGGTAAGTTGAGAGAAGGCGGCAGTGACCCCGGTTATTCATCATGGCGCACTGTCAATTCCGGGGCCGCGCACCAAGTTAGCAGGTACGTTGAACTGGTAGGCCACCCCGGATGAAAGCATGGATCACAGCTGGGATACTCGTTTATCATCTGAGCGGAGCGGCCGCATTGTCGGAGGATCTTACACTGGAATTGCAACCGCGCTGGGAATATGTGGCAGACAGTGTCATGGGCGGCCTGTCAGAAGGTCAGGCAGGTAAAACTGAGGTGCAGGGACGCCCGGCGATGCGTCTGACCGGCGAGGTTTCTACCAGAAACAACGGCGGGTTCATCCAGATGGCTTTCGATCTGAAACCGGATGGCAGCGCCTTTGACGCGAGCTCCTGGCGTGGCATTGCATTCGAGCTTTCTGGCAACGGTGAGGAATACGATATCCGTCTGCGCACAGATCAGCTGGAACGCCCGTGGCAGTCCTTTCGCACTTCAGTCACGGTAAATCCGGCATGGTCGACCATCCGGATTGATTTCGGCGAATTTGCCGCCCACCGTACCAGTGCAGTTTTCGATCCTGCACAGCTGCGACGGATCGGTGTTCTGGCCATTGGTCGCGAATTCACGGCAGATGTTGCAGTCGCAGGTATATATTTTTACCGCTGACTGAAACAGACAGTGGCTCAGGGGGCGTTATGATGATCTCAGTCGGGCTTATCGGTTATGGTGCCATTGGCGCGGAAATACTTGATCAGCTGAACGGTGACAGCGCGCTGCGGATCGCGGATGTCCTGGTGCGCCCGGAACGCGTCACAGAAATGCCTGCCCCGCCGGACAGCCACACCCGCCTGATCACACATCCGGATGGCTTCTCGTCTGATATCGGTTTCGTGCTGGAATGCGCAGGCCATCAGGCGCTTGCAGAGATCGGTCCCGACGTAATCAGAAAAGGGATCAGCCTTGGTGTGCTTTCCGCAGGAGCGCTCGCTGACCGAACTGTTCTGCAAGAACTGAAGGACGCAGCAAAAGAAGGTGGGTCACAGATATCTGTACTCCCAGGAGCAATCGGTGGCATTGATGCACTGGCCGCAGCAGCGGCCGCCGGACTGACAGAGGTAATTTATACGGGCCGAAAACCACCTCAGGCCTGGCGCGGAACCCCGGCGGAAGACACATGCGATCTGACGGAGATCAAAGAGGCAACAACGGTTTTCGACGGCTCTGCTGGGGATGCCGCCCGGCTTTTCCCCAAAAACGCCAATGTTGTTGCAACGGTTGCGCTGGCGGGTGTGGGGTTTGAGAACACACAGGTCACGCTGATTGCTGACCCGGGGGCGACTGGAAATTCGCACCGTATCCAGGCACGGGGGCCACTGACCTCGCTTGACTTTACAACCGCGGGCGCACCGCTGCCATCCAACCCGAAAACCTCGGCACTGACGGCAATGAGCGCTGTGAGAGCGCTCCGAAATCAGGCGGGTCTGATCTGTATCTGACCCCCGTCAGAAGGACTTCATCCAGTCCAGCGTTTCATCCGTCGCCAGGGTTGATTTGTACTCGGCACCCAGTGGTTGCACGTATCCGATCTGCGCAAGATGTGCAAAGATATGGGCATAGCTGACCTCCCCATGATCAGGCGTTCCCCTGTCCGGCACACTGGCAAACTGAATATGGCCGATCATGGGGAGAAGGCGGCTCAGACGGTTTGTAAGATCACCTTCGATCAGCTGAATGTGGTAACAATCAAACATCAGTTTCAGGTTTGCTGCCCCCAGATCGTCGATCAGCGTTTTTGCCTGCCCGGTAGAGCTCAGGAAGTATCCGGGCGCGTCGTAGGGGTTCAGCGGCTCGATCAGAACAGTAACCCCGGGGCCCGCGGCTTGTTCGCAGGCATAGGCCAGATTTGACCGGAAACAGGCGTCCGCCTCAGGACCATGTGCAAAGCCGGCCATAACATGCACAGCCCCTGCCGCAATGGCCTGGGCGTAGCCCATCGCCTGATCAATCGCCGCGCGCGCTTCTGCCTCGCGGCCTGGTAGAGCAGACAACCCGTTCTCCCCCGCGCTGACGTCCCCGCGGATGGTGTTCAGGCCCAGCATGGCAAGCCCGGTCTCGTCCAATGCCGCCCTGACATCAGCGGGGTCATTGTCATATGGCCAATGGCATTCGACAGCAGCAAACCCGGCAGCATGCGCCGCGTGTATCGCATCAGCCAGAGGTCTGTCAGCCCAGAGAAATCCGAGATTTGCAGAAAAAAGCGTCAATCATCCCACTCCACATCAAACTGTGTTACCAGCGCGCTGACCTGCTCCGCCGTCAGCATCCGCGCCTCGACACCTCGCATCATCATGGCAAGCCGGGCGGTATCTTCGAGCTCTTCAATTGCGTTACAGGCGGCTTCGACGTCTTTGCCCGCGACCACCGGCCCGTGATTGGCCAGCATGACCGCCGAGCGCTTCCCCGCCAACCCGCGTACAGCTTCGCCCATCGCCGGATCGCCCGGCAGGAAAAAGGGCAGCAGTTTGACCTTGCCCAGCTTCATAATGGCGTAGGGCGTCAGGGGGGGCAGAAAATTGTCGTCATCCGCATCCGGCATCATCGACCAGGCAACCGAATGACATGAATGCAGATGCACGACCGCCCCGGCGCTGCTCCGCGTGTCGTAAAATGCTGAGTGCAGGGGCATTTCTTTCGTCGGAGAATCGCCACCGATCAGCCGGCCCGAGGCATCAAAACGACTGAGCCGGCCTGGATCGAGGCGCCCGAAGCTTGTCCCCGTGGGAGAAACCAGCAGACCTCCATCGTCCGTCCGGGCCGAAATATTGCCTGTACTGCCTCCGGTGAGACCCCGCTCAAAAAGAGAGGCCGCCAGAGTGCATATCGTTTCACGCAGATCGGCTTCAGTACTCATGGTATCCGTTCATAACAGGTTCGCAATTCCGTACAATGGCACTGTGCACAGGCGTGTTCAGAGCTGGTGAAAGCGGTGCCGCCGCAAAAGACCGATGAGCAATGCGCCTGCCTCTTTCCGGTGCGCGTGGTGTATCCGGTGGGCGGCTTCGGCGTCCCCTGCCCGGATTGCCTCAAGCACACCGCAATGATCTTCGTGCGATTTGACCGGCGCCGGCCTCATATACAGCGTCATTGCCCGTGCCCGCCGCACCTGATCAGCCATCATCGCCGTGATCGCTTCAATCCGGCCGTTCCCGCCAAGGTGCACCAGAGCTGCGTGAAACCGTTCGTCCGCGTCGGCCCAGGCCTGGCGGTCGTCGGCCTCAAGCGCTTTTTCCATATCGCTGATACTGCGCTCCAGTGCCGTCAGATCGCGATTTTCCTGCGCTGCTTTTGCCGCGTTCGCAGCAGCAAGTGCCTCCAGTTCCGTCAGAATGTCATAGATCTCCTGCATGTCCTCCGGAGACACCGGCAGAATGCGCATGCCGCGGCGGGGACGAACCTCAACGAGCCCCTGCGCTTCGAGCATCAGAGCGGCCTCCCGCACGGGTGTGCGTGACATGCCCAGGCGCTCGGCAAGTTCGGTTTCAAGGTGGTCCGACCCCGGAGACAGTTCCCCGGAAAAAATCAGCCTGCGCAACTCGCCGACTGCCCGGTAGCTGTTTGACTTTTCGCGAAAATCATTCGGCGGGCCAAAGATCACATTGACACCTTTCGTCCTTGCTCGGCGGATGCGTAGATCGCATCGCGCACGCGGATTACGGTCAGATAGTCGGCAGCAGTATTCTCGGGCGTTTTGCCCCGGCGCAGGCAGTCCACCACATGAGACTGCAGATGGAACACGCAGTCTCCGCCGAACCCCGGCCACGGATCGGGACCAAGAACCTCTTCGCAGATATCGCTTCCAAAGGCCCGGAACGACACGCTGCCATCTCCGGCGAGTGACAGCGACCCGGTGGTGCCTTCAAACAAGGCTTCTCCCATGGTCCGGCGCAGATTGTCGGCGGCATGATCAGACAGTCGGTTGCCGTCCAGCAACGTACGCACGCCGCCCGGATGGTCGAACAGAACCATTCCCGCATCCTCGCCGGAAATCACCGGATTTAGCTGCCTGAGATCGGCATAAACGGCAGTAGGATCCCCGAAAATGAACCGGAAAGTGTCAACCCAGTGCACGCCGGTTTCATGGATCAGAAAACGCGGCATCTGCTGGAAATACGGTTGCCGGTCAAGATAGGCGTCAGGCCCCTGCCCATCGCCCGGTCGCAGACGGAATGTCGCCTGCATCGGAGTGCCGATCCTGCCTTCTTTTATCTGCGAGCGGATGGCGCGGTACCAGGGCATGAACCGGAAATTTTCATGCACAACCAGTGTCACACCGGCTTTATCCGCCTCTTCGACAATCTGCTGCGCCTCAGCCAGATCAAGACAAAAGGGTTTTTGGCAGATAACGGTGCGGACACCTGCCGCAATGGCTGTGCGCACTGCAGACGCATGTCCCGGCGGTGGCAGTATGATGTCCAGGATATCCGGCACGGCGGCCTCCAGCATCGCACCGAGCGATCCGAAAGCTGGCAGACCGGTTGCCCGGGCAGCAGCGATGTTCAGATCTGCGGAACCAACTGTTCTGACGCCCTCGATGCGCGACCAGGCATCATAGTGAAACTGGCTGAAATAGCCCGCTCCCAGGCAGGCAACCGTCAGCTGGTCCGTGGCGCTCACAGATCCAGTTCGGCAGCGACGGCCTGCGCTGCCTCCTCTGTTCCGGCGGCGCCCCCCAGGTCGGCAGTCAGAAAGCGCCCTTTGGCAATGACGGCTTCAACGGCCTCACGCAGTCGCCTGCCATCGGTTTGCAATGCCGGTGTGTCATGGCGCAGACCCAGCCAGTCGAGCATCATGGCGGCAGACAGGATCATCGCCAGCGGATTTGCTTTTCCCTGCCCGGCAATATCGGGTGCGGAGCCGTGACAGGGCTGAAACACTGCATTGTCGAGGCCAATGTCGGCAGAAGGCGCAACCCCCAGGCCACCCATCAGCCCCGCCCCAAGGTCTGACAGAATGTCGCCAAACATATTTTCTGTCACCAGGACGTCGAAATCCCAGGGTTTGAGCACAAACCAAAGCGCAGTTGCGTCAACATAGGCGTGATCTGCTGCGACATCGGGATGTTTCTGTGCCTCGGCATCAAAGAGTGACCGGAAATATGCAAAAGCCCGAAAGACATTTGCCTTGTCCACACAGGTCACCTTTCCCGGTCCACGTCCGGCCGCTTTGCGCTCGCGCGCCAGCCCAAACGCGAATTCAAAAAGTTTTTCAGATATCTCCCGGGTGATCAGAAGCGTTTCGCGTGCTTCATCTGCAGTCACTTCGCCTTTGCCCTGCGTGTGGAACAATCCTTCTGTGCTTTCGCGGATCAGCACGAAATCAACTTCGCGGCCGTCAGGCATTTTCAACGGTGTGCGTTGCCCGGGAAAAATGCGGACAGGTCGCACACCGGCAAAAAGCGTCAGCGCCTTGCGCAGGTCAATCTGCGGCGAAATTTCCGTCCCGTCCGGATACCGGACGGAGGGAAGACCCATCGCCGACAGCAGGATCGCATCTGCATCTCTTGCTGCCTGCATCGAGCTTTCGGGCAGCGACTCGCCCGTTTTGGCGTAATGCGCAGCCCCCGCTGGTGCCACGGCAAAGCGCATGCTGTATCCCCCGGCCTCGGCCAGAGCGGCAAGTATCTCCACCGTTGGCCGCATTATCTCAGGTCCGATCCCGTCACCCTCAAACACAGTAACTTCAAATGCCGATTTCATTCTTTCTCCTGACGTTGGGTCTTAACAGATCAAACCGATGTTTTCTCTTTAATGTATACATTAAATTATGCAAGAATATATTCATTAACCAGCAGCACGCGTCTTGCCCGATCAATCAGTCCGGTGCAGTCTCAAGTCGGTGCCGCGCGCAGGCTCAGAAAATACAACCAGAGGCACATTATGTTTGCAGTTACAGTAACTTTCGAAATTCACCCCGATCAGATGGGGCACTTCCTCCCACTGATGCATGCAAACGCATCTGCTTCTCTGGACTCTGAACCCGGCTGCCGCCAGTTTGACGTGGCGACTGATCCATCGCGACCAAACGCAGTCTTTCTGTACGAGTTGTATGAAACCGAAGCCGATTTTCACAAACATTTATCTCTGCCGCATTTTCTCAGCTTTGCAGAAAAAACCGACCCGATGATCGCTTCAAAAGCAGTCACAACCTGGTCGGAGGTCCGCCAATGAGTGTCTGGGAAGTCCACGCCATAAAGTATGCCGACCGCAACAGCCGGACCCGCGCAGACAGCTTTATCTTTGATGACAATCACGACGCACCGCATCCGATGGACTATTTCATGTGGCTGCTGCGCTGTGGTTCGGAAAAGATCCTCGTAGATACAGGCTATGACACAATGGAAGCGAGGGAACGCGGGCGTCCGATCCGGCTGGATCCGGGCGCGGCCCTCGCGCCGCTGGGTATCACGCCAGATGATATCACTGACATCATCGTCACCCACCTGCACTATGATCATGCCGGTGGTCTGCATCTGTTTCCGAATGCGCGGTTGCATCTGCAGTCGGCCGAAATGGCCTATGCGACCGGACCGTGTATGTGCCATGACACACTGCGCATGCCATTTACCGCCGGTCACATCTGCGAAGCTGTGAAGCGGCTTTATTCGGGCAAAGTCGCCTTCACGGATGGCGATGCCGAAATTGCCGAAGGTGTTACCGTTCATTGCATCGGCGGTCACAGCCGCGGATTACAGGCCGTACGGGTGCGCACGGAAGCAGGATGGATGGTCCTGGCCTCGGACGCCGCGCATTTTTACGAAAATGTCTTTTCCCGCAAACCGTTCCCGATCGTGGTTGACTTGCAGAACATGCTGGATGGCTTTGACACGCTGCGCCGTCTCGCCAGCCGTCCGGAACTGATCATACCCGGCCACGATCCACTGGTGACACAGGTTTTCCCGTCAGGTCCGGCAGAACACATCTGCCGCCTTAATCAGGGCCCGGTGCATGGGATACCCGGCCTGTCCGGCAACGCCTGAGCGGGCCTGAACTGCACAAAATTTGGGCATCTTTTGATGGCGGCGTTCAAAAGGTTAATTGAAGTTGGTGAATCGCAAAGAGCCATGTGACAGTCTGGCAGACGATCTGAAACACCCGAAAGCTGTCCCTTTTGCTGATGCGTTCCCCGACACCTCTGGACCAACCACGCGCCATTGGACAGGCACGTGTCGGAGTCCGGTCACGCGGGTCTGTCACAGCCATTGACACGCTCCGCCAGTCGGGCGCGCTCAAACTGCTTTTCCCCAGGCAAAGCACCCGGGTGGAGGCCGTCCTCGTCAACACTGCGGGCGGCATCACCGGCGGCGACAGGTTTGACACCGAGGCAACAGCCGGTGCCGGATCAGATCTCACAGTAACCACCCAGGCGGCAGAGCGGGCCTATCGTGCACAGACCGGCCAGACCGGAACCGTGCGCAACCGTCTGGCGGCACAGGGCGAGGCCACGCTGCGTTGGCTGCCGCAGGAAACCATTTTGTTCGATGGCGCTTCGCTCAAACGGGACCTGCGCGTCGATCTGGCCGAAACGGCCCGGTTTCTGATGGTCGAGCCTGTTCTCTTTGGACGGCAGGCAATGGGCGAGGATGTCCGGCAACTTTACTTTTCAGACCGGATTAACGTCAGGCGCGAAGGCACGCCTGTTTTTCGCGACGGTTTGCATTTCGACGGTGACGCTGCTGCCGAACTGGACAAACCCGCCGTTGCAGACGGCGCGCGTGCAATGGCCAGTCTGCTCTGGATCGCGCCCGGTGCGGGCGGTGCGCTTGGTGCCACCCGCGACATCATCGGGCATGCCGGAGGAGCCAGTCTGCCAGCCCCTGACATTCTGGTCTGCCGCCTGCTGGCGCAGGACGGGTTCGAATTGCGCCAGAAGCTCGTTCCACTGCTTGATCATTTAACACAAAACAACCTGCCCCGATGCTGGAGACTGTAATCCTGTGCAACTGACCCCGAGAGAAAAAGACAAACTGCTGATTTCCATGGCCGCAGAGGTCGCCCGCCGCAGGCTGGCGCGTGGCGTCAAACTGAACCATCCGGAAGCCATTGCGCTGATTACCGATGCCGTGGTCGAAGGTGCACGGGACGGACGGTCTGTCGCCGACATGATGGAGGCAGGCGCACAGGTCATCACCCGTGATCAGTGCATGGAAGGTGTTCCCGAAATGATCCACGACGTTCAGGTGGAAGCGACCTTTCCCGACGGCACCAAGCTGGTGACCGTTCACAACCCGATCCGCTGAGGAGGCCACGATGATACCAGGAGAGATCATAACCGTCGCAGGCGATATCAAGCTGAACGAAGGCGTTGAAAGCATCACACTGATGGTCGCCAATACCGGTGACCGCCCCGTGCAGATCGGCAGCCATTACCATTTCGGCGAAGCCAACGAAGCACTTGAATTTGACAGAGCAGCAGCGCGTGGCATGCGCCTGGACATAGCTGCCGGAACGGCCGTGCGTTTTGAACCCGGGCAACGGCGCGAAGTGCAGCTCATTCCTGTTTCTGGTGCCCGTCGCATTTTCGGTTTCAACCAGAAGATCATGGGAGACCTCTGAGCCATGGCAACCAGTATTTCACGCGACAACTATGCGGCCATGTTCGGCCCCACAACCGGAGACCGTGTCCGCCTCGCAGACACCGATCTGATCATTGAGGTTGAAAAAGACCTGACAACCTATGGCGAAGAGGTCAAATTTGGCGGTGGCAAAGTCATACGCGACGGCATGGGCCAGAGCCAGGTCACCAGGGCAGATGGCGCCGTGGACACCGTCATCACCAACGCGCTGATCGTCGATCATACGGGTATCTACAAAGCGGATGTGGGACTGCGCGATGGCAGGATCGAAAAGATCGGAAAAGCGGGCAACCCGGATACGCAGCCTGGTGTCGATATCATTGTCGGCCCTTCAACAGAGGCCATTGCTGGCGAGGGGCGCATTCTGACTGCCGGAGGTTTTGACAGCCATATCCATTTTATCTGCCCCCAGCAGATAGAGGACGCACTGCATTCCGGTATCACGACAATGCTCGGTGGCGGCACTGGCCCGGCCCATGGCACGCTGGCCACAACCTGCACCCCGGGCGCCTGGCATATCGGGCGGATGCTGCAGGCGCTGGACGCGTTTCCGATGAATTTCGGCATCTCCGGCAAGGGTAACGCATCCCAGCCTGCCGCACTTGTGGAAATGATCGAAGGCGGTGCCTGCGCCATGAAACTGCATGAGGACTGGGGCACAACTCCGGGCGCCATCGACTGCTGTCTGAGCGTTGCAGACGATATGGACCTTCAGGTGATGATCCACACAGATACGCTGAACGAAAGCGGTTTTGTGGAAAACACCGTTGCTGCAATCAAAGGCCGGACCATCCATGCCTTTCATACCGAAGGCGCGGGCGGCGGCCATGCACCGGACATCATCAAAATCTGCGGTGATGCCAATGTGCTGCCCTCCTCCACCAACCCGACGCGGCCCTTCACAGTGAACACGCTCGAAGAGCATCTCGACATGCTGATGGTCTGCCACCACCTCGACAAATCGATCCCCGAGGATGTCGCCTTTGCCGAAAGCCGCATCCGGCGGGAAACAATCGCTGCCGAAGACATTCTGCACGACATGGGCGCCTTTTCGATCATCGCAAGCGACAGCCAGGCGATGGGGCGTGTGGGCGAGGTGGCAATACGCACCTGGCAAACGGCTGACAAAATGAAAAAACAGCGCGGCAGACTGGCAGAAGAGACCGGCGAGAATGATAATCTGCGTGTCCGGCGCTATATCTCGAAATACACCATCAATCCCGCAATTGCCCACGGTATCAGCCATGAGATCGGCAGCATCGAGGTCGGAAAACGCGCGGATCTGTGCCTCTGGGATCCGGCGTTTTTCGGCGTCAAACCCGCAATGGTGCTGATGTCCGGCACAATCGTCTGTGCGCAGATGGGTGATCCGAATGCGTCGATTCCGACGCCGCAACCGGTGTACAGCAGGCCCATGTTCGGCGCGTTCGGCCGGTCAGTTGAACGGTCAGCTGTGACCTTCGTGAGCGCAGCGGCAGAGGCGGCGGGCATTCGCGAAACACTTGGACTGGCAAAAGATATCGCCGCTGTGAAAAATACGCGCGGTATCGGGAAAAAGGACCTGATCCTGAACGATGCCCTGCCCCGGATCGAGGTTAACCCCGAAACCTATGAAGTCAGGGCCGACGGCGAACTTCTGACCTGCCAGCCCGCCGACGTGCTGCCCATGGCGCAGCGCTATTTCATGTTCTGACGGAGACTAAAGATGCTGACCGCACAATCCGTATTGCTACAGGCCGCAGATGCCAGTGACGAGATTTGCCTGGACTATGATGCGCGTTTTCTGCGGCGCAAAGTACTGACCACGACAGGTGGGCAGCAGGTTCTCGTTGATCTGCCGCGAACGACCTCGATTGATCACGGGGATGCCCTGGAAACGGTGGACGGCAGCCGCATTCGCGTAATCGCCGCGCCTGAACCACTGCTGGAAGTCACCGGGGACGATCTGCACCGGATCGCCTGGCACATCGGGAACCGTCACACGCCCTGCCAGATCGAAGACACACGGCTGCTGATCCAGCGCGACAGGGTGATGGCGGATATGCTGGCGCAGCTGGGCGCGCATATTCACGAAGTGACCGAACCCTTTACTCCCGAGGGCGGTGCCTACGGTCACGGGCGGACACATGGCCATGACCACACGGCGGCTCATGGCCCCGGGCACAGCCATGAGCATGGTCATGAGCACTGATTTACTGACACTGATGCAGTGGCTGTCGCCCGGTTTCCCGGTCGGCGCCTTTGCCTACAGCCATGGCCTTGAGGACATCATCACTTCAGGCAGGATTTCCGACGCAGATACGCTGCAGATCTGGATGCAGGATCTGGTGTCGCAGGGCAGCGGGAGAAGCGATATCTCTCTTCTGGCACGCGCGTGGCGCGGGGAGGCTATGGATGAGCTGACCGCAACCGCTGTCGCTCTGGCCGGCTGCTCTGGCCGGGTGACGGAAACAGGCGAACAGGGCGCTGCCTTTTGCCGGACAGTCGACGCCGTCTGGGACACCGGGATCGGGGTTCAGGCATATCCGGTCGCTGTGGGGTGCGCTGCGGCACGGCACGGTCTGCCCCTTGAACTGACGGCACAGGCATACCTGCATGCTTTTGCCGCAAATCTGATCAGCGCCGCGGTACGGCTTGTACCCCTTGGTCAGACAGAGGGACAACAGGTGCTGGCCACGCTGGCGCCGCTGATCTGTTCTGTCGCACAGGAGGCCACAGCCGACGGTGCGCCGCTTTTCAGCAATTGCATTGCCGCAGATATCGCCGCGATGCGTCACGAAACTCTCTATTCAAAAGTGTTCCGCACATGAAACCGTCAAGGGGTGAGACATGACAAAACTGAACGGTCCGCTGCGCATTGGCATCGGTGGCCCGGTGGGGGCTGGCAAAACAACCCTGACCGCCGCATTGGCCAGAGCCCTTTCGCCGCAGCATTCCATCGGGGTGATCACCAACGACATCTACACCCGCGAGGATGCCGAGGCACTGATGCGCCTGCAGATTCTGCCACAGGACCGGGTTATCGGGGTGGAAACCGGCGGCTGTCCGCACACCGCAATCCGGGAAGACGCGTCAATCAACCTTGCCGCAGTTGCCGAAATGCAGGCACGGCATCCGGGGATCGAGGCCATTCTGATTGAAAGCGGCGGGGACAATCTGAGTGCTACTTTTTCGCCGGAGCTGGCGGACGTGACGCTCTATGTTATCGATGTTGCCGCCGGAGAGGAAATTCCGCGCAAGGGCGGGCCCGCGATCACACGCTCCGATATTCTGGTCATCAACAAGACAGACCTCGCGCCTCACGTCGGCGCATCGCTCGAAGTTATGGAACGTGACGCCACACGGATGCGGGCCGGCAGGCCGTTTATCTTTACGTCGCTGCGCCACGGCGATGGCGTGGACACAGTGATCAGTGCCTTGCGCGCCATTTCGGGGCTGGGTCTGGAAACAGCTCCGGCCTGAGACCTGCCTTTTCAGTCAGTGGCGCAGGGCTGGCCCGCATTGCCCCAGATGCGCAGATCCCGGATGTGTATCTCCAGGCTATAGGGTGCAGGTTCGCGGGTGCCGCCCGGCGTCCATGCCCAGTGCAGGATCACATCGTGATCAAGATGCTCTGCCAGTTCCTCCGCGGTCCGGTCTCCGTTCCTTTCGGGATCCCGTAACTGCTCACAGATCGTTTCGCTGGACTGGCCGAACCAGTGTGCCTCCACTGGTGCAAGACGCCATGCATCCGCGACCTGAGGTGCGGCATGGGGCGTTTCGTTCCGGGCGTTTTCTGCCGTGACATGGCAGGTGCGGCAGGGAATATACTCTGCACCGATCCGGCTCTCGCCTGCCCGGACGTTCATACCGTGCACACGTGTCTGCCCATATGACGGCCCCGACCACATCGGCCTGTCCGAGGGACCCGTGTGGCAGTTTGAACAGCGCGGGTGTGACACAACCTCAAAAATCCGGTCCCAGGCAGCCAGGCCATCTTCGGGACTGACCGTCACCTGCTGCGCCAGTGCCATCCCGGGGAGCAGACAAATCGCAAAACCGAGGCGCACTACGCACCATTCAGACTGCGCGCAGCGGCCTTTACGGCAGCGCGAATGCGCGGATAGGTGCCGCAGCGGCACAGATTACCACTCATTGCCGCGTCAATGGCCTCTTCGTCCGGGTCGGGGACCAGATTCAGAAAAGACACCGCCTGCATGATCTGCCCCCCCTGACAATAGCCGCACTGTGCAACCTGATGCTCGATCCAGGCGGTCTGAACCGCGTGCAGAGCCTCAGCAGAACCAAGACCTTCAATCGTTGTGATGTCACCGTCAACGTCGCCCACTGCCAGCTGACATGACCGTACAGCGATTCCGTCCACGTGCACGGTACAGGCGCCGCACTGGGCAATCCCGCATCCATACTTGGTGCCGGTCATTCCGAGAGTGTCACGCAGGACCCAGAGGAGAGGCATTTCCTCTGCCACGTCCACATCAAAATCAGTACCGTTTACCGTCAGTTTCATTGGATGAATTCCTGCCTGTATTCAAATCAGGATAGGTCAGGACCATTCTTGCCGCAATGCTGACGCTGTGTCCGCAGGCTGCTCAAAACTCCACAACAGCGCGGATGGATTTACCCTGGTGCATCAGGTCGAACCCGTGGTTGATCTCGTCGAGGGTGAGTTTATGGGTGATCATCGGGTCGATCTCGATCTTGCCGTCCATGTACCAGTCGACGATTTTCGGCACATCCGTGCGCCCCTTGGCACCGCCAAAGGCCGTGCCGCGCCAGACCCGGCCGGTGACCAGCTGGAAAGGCCGCGTCGCGATCTCGGCGCCCGCAGGGGCAACCCCGATGATGATGCTCTCGCCCCAGCCCTTGTGCGCGGCCTCAAGTGCGGTGCGCATCACGTTCACATTGCCCGTGGCATCAAAGGTATAGTCACAGCCCCCGCCTGACAGCTCCACCAGATGCGCGACCATGTCGCCCTCCACTTTCGAAGGGTTCACAAAATGCGTCATGCCGAAATGGCGGCCCATTTTCTCTTTGTCGTCATTCAGATCGACGCCGATGATCTGATCCGCGCCGGCCATCCGCAGCCCCTGGATCACGTTCAGACCGATGCCGCCCAGACCGAACACGGCCGCCGTCGAGCCGATCTCGACCTTGGCGGTGTTGATCACCGCCCCGATGCCCGTGGTCACGCCGCAGCCGATGTAGCAGATCTTGTCAAAGGGCGCGTCCTTGCGGACTTTCGCCAGCGCGATCTCGGGCACCACCGTGTGATTGGCAAAGGTCGAGCAGCCCATATAGTGGTGAATGGGCGTCCCATCGAGCATCGAAAACCGCGTGGAGCCATCGGGCAACAGCCCCTGCCCTTGCGTCGCGCGCACCTTCTGGCAGAGGTTGGTTTTGGGGTTCAGGCAATAGTCACACTCGCGGCATTCCGGCGTGTAGAGCGGGATCACATGGTCGCCCACTTCCAGGCCCGTGACCCCCTCGCCCACCTCAATCACAACGCCCGCGCCCTCATGGCCCAGGATCGCCGGAAAAATGCCTTCGGGATCATCGCCCGAGCGCGTGAACTCATCTGTGTGACACAGACCCGTCGCCCTGATCTCAACCAGAACCTCGCCCGCCCGCGGACCCTCCAGGTTCACTTCCATGATCTCCAGAGGCTTCCCAGCCTCAACAGCAACTGCGGCGCGCGTTCTCATCAACATATTTCTCCCAGCCGTGGCGTTCTGTGCACCACTGTATTCAACCACCAGTATGAGCCCGGGGCCGCGCTGCAAACAATTAAGACAATGGTGGGTATTGGGATGCATCGACAGCCGCGCGATGCTCCGCCATACTATCGCAAAACGGGGGAGGACGCCGGGACATGTTGCTCAGAATGGCACTGATAGTTGCGTTGCAGGGCGTGACCGCACCGGTTCTGGCCGCGGATTTTGCGGACCCCACCTGGCCCTGTATCCAGCGCAAGGTCGAAACTCTGTCTGCCGGGCTGATGTGGGCCGCACCCATTGATACTGCCGCACCGCAAGACACTGCAGATCTGGAAAAGGACGTCCGCGAAATTGCCGATCTGCTCGCTCTGCGGCGGCTGTCTGTGGACGAACTCAGACCAACCGTGGAGACTTTTGCCGCCAGATACGACGGCAACCCGGCGGTGCTGGGTCAGGTCTTTGAGGATGTTTTCACCTCTCTCAACGCCCGGCGCTCGCGCATCATCGGGGGGATCGGGGATTTCTCGCTGAGCCAGATCGCGCTTTCAGAGCGCATTGAGGCCGCGCGCATGCAGATGGATGCGCAGATGACCGCTGACGCGCCCGATTACGACAAGGTCGACGCGCTGGAAGAGCAGCTGGACTGGGATCAGGTGATTTTCAGCGACCGCCAGAAGTCCATCCAGTATCTTTGCGAAACACCCGTGATCATCGAAAAACGGCTCTTCGCCATCGCGCAGATGCTCCAGCAGATGATCAACTGAGCGGCCCGGATCAGTCCCATTCCAGTTCGGTAAAGGCAACGGTCGCATTGCGCGGATTATAGGCCTCGAAAAGGGCCCAGTTGCCGCGCTCTTCTGCACCGATGGTCTCCACCGCCTCTCCCAGCCGCGTGCCTGCGTCGATCGCCGCCCGGGTGTCGGTTTCCAGCACCTTCAGATAACGGTTCAGCCCCTCTGCGCCCTCCGGCCAGTCCAGCACCGGACCCCCATGGCCGGGCACGATGCGGGCCACCTCCAGCGTCGCCATCTCGGCCAGCACCGCGCGCCAGCCGGTCAGGCTGCCATCAAGCGCGGGGGTATGGCGGTGAAACACCAGATCACCAGTAAACAGGGTCCCGCTCGTCTCGTCGAAAACCGTGATGTCCGATCCGGTATGCGCCAGCGGCCACGCCCGAAGATGCACCCGGCGCGCCCCCAGATCAAGGGTCAGTGCCTCATCCACCGTCACATCGATGACAGGCCCCCGCGTGCCGATCATCGCCTGCGCCCCGATCAGACGGTCCAGGCTTTCGATGTAATTCGCCTGCCGGTCCAGCAGCGCACGCGGCAGCGCATCGTGGCCGACAATCTGCGCACCGGTACCCGCAAAAGCCGTGGCACCCAGGACATGGTCCGGGTGCATATGCGTCAGGATCACATGGCTGACAGGCAGCTCCGTACGCTGGCGAATGGCACGCCACAGCGCCTCGCCCATCCAGCGGGCCGTACCGGTGTCAATAACCGCCACGTGGGTCTCCCCGACCACAAAGCCCAGGTTGGAGACGTCGCCCAGGTTCCCCGTATCAGGTTCCTCGACCGCGCCCATATGCACAAAAACGCCTGGTGCTGCTTCCTGCATGTCCAGGGCCGGCCCTGCGGCACGGCATTCCGGATTATCGGCGAATTGCAGGCCCGGGTCCCGGGGCAGTGCCGGGGGCCGGGCGCGCAACGCCCCGGCGCAACCCGCCAGATCTGCCGCTTCATACCCCGGGATCAGCTGGGCCCGGCAGATCTCCGGCGCGCTTACGAGACAGGCAAGGATTACGGCTTCGAACATCGAAAATCTCCTGCGCGAAACTCTCACATCGCGATGCTGTGACCTATTACGCCATAGGTATGAGTGTTTTTTCCACGGAATTCATGCTATGGCAAAGCGCCTGCCCTGATGGAGGACTGCTGACATGACACCCAGGATCTTACTCGCGACTGCCGTTGCGGTTGCCTTTGCCGGACCCGGCTGGGCCGGATCGACGGTCAAAAATCCTCTGACGGACAGCGCAACATGGGACGACCTGCGCGGCGATGTGATCGGTGACGTGGCGCTGGGCGATGCGGCGTCCGTTCTGTCGGTGGATGCGCCCTACAGGGCACATGACGCGGCAACCGTCCCCGTCGTTCTGACCCAGACCGACCCCGGTACCCGGATCACCGGCGCGACTGTGGTTGTTGATGAAAATCCGGCCCCGGTTGCAGCGGTTTTCGCCTTTGGCGAAGCCATGGGCCAGCTGGACTTCGAACTGCGGGTGCGGGTCAATCAGTATTCAAACGTGCGCGTCATCGCTGATACGCCGGACGGCTTCAAAATGACCGGGCGCTTTGTCAAAGCATCAGGCGGCTGTTCCGCGCCCGCGTCCAAAGACCCGACCGTCGCGCTGAACAACATGGGCAGGATGAAGCTGCGGACGTTCAGTGCCGCCAGCGCCCAGATGTCGACACCCCGGCGCGAAGCACAGATCATGATCCGCCATCCGAATTATTCCGGCCTGCAGCGCGACCAGATCACCCAGCTTTTCATCCCCGCGCATTTCATTGACCACATCGAAGTGTGGCAGGGCACCGATCTGCTGTTCACAATGGATGGCGGCATTTCGATTTCCGAAAACCCGGTTTTCCGCTTTGGCTATAATGACAACGGGACGACCACGCTGACCGTCAGGGCAACGGATACGGATGGCAACAGCTGGGATCAGGTGCTGCCCAAGACAGGCGAGAGTTAACAGCTCTCCTCAGGGGATATGACCGGCGCCGCTGTCCCGTTGAGGGCCGCGGCGCTTTTTTCTGCCAGCGCCCTTAGCAGGGTCTGCGCTTCAGAAACACACGATCTCTGCCTCGGCCTGTGCCCGGCGCAGGCGTGCAACGATCTCTTCGGCCATGGCGGAACTTTTGAAAAAGGACATCCGCTCGCCCCCGACCCGGCGCATGGAGAGTACCGTTTCCGCTTCCAGATAGGCGTCATAGGTCAGGATCGACGCAACCTCGTCGATAGAGCAGGCACACCGTTCCAGCATTTCGCGGCTCTGGCCATTGGCGGCCATGCAGGCGAACACATAATCCGCCCGCGCCGCTGTCGGAAAATCATTGAGCCGTTCGGCCGCCGTTTGCGCCATGCCGGAAACCGGCACCGCCGCAAGTACGACCGACAAAAGGACGCCGCGCATCATTCGGCCAGCTCAAGCCGGTCGAATTTCAGCTCGGAGCGGTAGACATCCCCGCCCGAGGCCTCTGCCACAAGGCTCATGTACCAGCCGGGTACCGCGTCGGACATGGTCACCCGCAGTTCCAGATCGCCAAAACCCTGCATACGGTCGCGGTTGGGATCGTCGCGGAACGGATAAATCCGAATCGTGCGGGTCGGCACGGTCTGCCCGTTCACCTCGCCTTCGCCCTCGATGATATCAGAGGTCCGGATCAGCGAATCCTTTACCCTGTTGCGGATGTAGTAGGGCGACCCCCCCGCCGCTTCGGCCATGTCGCGCACCACAGTCTCGTAAAAATACATGATCATCGGATTGCCCACGCTGGCCGGAAAGCTGCCCAGCTTGCGGTACTTCTCATCCTTGCGGAACTCCAGCTGTGCCATGGTTGCCTGCCCTTCGGAAAAGCTGAGCGCTATCTGCCCGGTGTCGCGGTCTTCGGCCTCCGGGTTCAGCGTATTCGTCACGGTGCGCGCGTAAACCAGTTCGGCCGCGCGGCTCACCTCATCCAGTGTGCCGTTGCGAAACAGCATGTCATAGGTCTTATCACCTTCCAGCGGCGTGGCTGCCGCAATCCCGGCGATCAGTGCAGCAACAAGGCTGCCGGTCAAAAGCTTCTTCATGGCGATCCCATCCTCCCTTGTTTCAAACCTCATGCCCGGAGGCGCGGCTGTCATCGCAGACTTTGGTCTGTAGTTCCGTCTCTGCCGCCTGCCCCGACTTGACGTGCAGGCGGATTTTCCAGTCCATCAGGGGCCGCAGCCGGGTCAGGTTGACCGGCTTGGTCAGAACCGACACGTCCCTGGGCACACTCGCGCGCCGCCGGGCAACACCGCGATCCGCCGTAATCAGGATCGCAGGCACATTCGATGCAAAAGCCTGGCGCAGCGCGTTGATTGCCTCGACACCTGTCTCTCCGTCATTCAGCTGATAATCTGCCAGCACGATGTCGGGCGGCATGCCCAGCTCTGACGCCAGCGTCATCGCCTCACCCACCGAAGAGGCCGCCAGCACACTGGCACCCCAGTTCTCCAGCCAGCGCACCGTGCCAAAGAGCACATCCGGATCGTTCTCGATCACCATGACAATGTAATCCAGGGGCACCTCGTCATTGCGCTCGATCCGGCTTCTGGCGGGCTGGGGTGGCACGACATCGCTGACCACCTCCATCCCGATGCTGAAAACAGACCCCCGCCCCGGTTTCGATCTGAGGGACAGTTTATGATCCAGCAGTTTGCAGGCCCGGTCCACAACGGACAGGCCAAGACCGACGCCGGGCTGCGTCATCACCGAATCCGCCCGGGCAAACTCCTCGAACACCCGTTCCTGATCGGATCGCGAAATCCCGATGCCTGTATCCCAGACCTGCAGCACCGCGCGCCCGGGCTTGCGGCGGCACCCCACCAGCACCCGGCCCCCCGGTTCGGTGTACTGGATGGCGTTGACGACCAGGTTCTGAATGGAGCGCAGCAGATAAACCGGGTCGGAGCGCACCACCAGCGTGCTGGGCACCACGTCCAGACGCACCGACTTTTGCGCCGCCAGCAGTTCCTGATCCGCCCGGACCCCGTCCATCAAAGCGCCGAGGCTCACAGCCGCAGGGTCGACCGTATCTGCATCCGCGCTGTCCAGACGCGAGATATCCAGCAGCGAATGCAGGATCTGTTCAGACGAGCTGAACGCGCCCTGGAGCCGCTCGACCATGGGCAGGAAGGGCGTGTCCCGCGTGGTTTCCTCCAGCGTCGAGATCAGCAGTTTGGCCGCATTGATCGGCTGCAACAGATCATGGCTCGCACCGGCAAGAAAACGGGTCTTGGAGGACACGGCAGCCTCTGCGCGTTCCTTGGCCAGACGCAGTTCCTCCTCGATCCGGGCCAGCTGGTCATATTGTTCGGTCAGGTTGGCATTGGCGCGGGTCAGCTCTGCGGTACGCTCCATCACTCTGTTTTCCAGCAGTTCGGTAGAGCGTGTTTCCAGCGTCACATCCTTGATCTCCACCAGAAACCCGCCGTCGGGCAGTTCGTTGGCGTGAATGTCCAGCACCCGCTGCGCCCTGTTGCCAAGCCTGCGGCGCAGAAAGCCGCGTTTGCTCAGCTCCTGCCGCCAGGATTCCACAAGCAACAGATCGTTTTCCGCGATCATCGACCGCCCGTGCATGAAATCGAGCAGTTCCTGCAGCGGCATGCCCGGTTGCAGCACGGTCATCGGCAGGCCCAGGATCTCCCGGAACCGGCCATTGTGCATCATCAGCTCGTTGCGGGCCGAAAAGCAGCAGATCCCGGCGCTCATGTTCTCGAACACCGCGTTCAGATAATCGGCCTGGCGGTCAATCAGATGCTCTTTTTCGACCCGGTTGCGGCGCATCAGTGCCGTGATCTCGGTCAGCAGGATCACGATGTTATGCGGCGCGGTCACCTGCGCGCTGATCTGATACCAGCGGTCGCGCACAAACTCCGCCACCATGGAAATCGGCGCAGAAGTTTCAGAGCCCGCCACCAGCCGGCGGCCAGCCGCCCTGAGATCGCCGTCAACAGAGACCAGTTGCGAACTTCCCGCCAGCAGCCCGAAAAAGGTCTCCAGTTCCAGGCCCGGTTCCAACCGGTCCGACACATCCGGCAGCAGATTGCGGAACAACTCGTTGCACACGCCCAGCTGCCCGTCGAAAAAGAGCGCAAACCCCTCCTCCATCGAGGACAGCGCCTGCGTCAGGCTGATCCGGGTCTGCTCGGTTTCATGGCGGACGCTTTCCAGTTCACGGCTCTGCGCGGCGACCTGCTGCTGCAGCTCGATGGCGGACTGAAAGGCCTGATAGGCGGATCGGTTTATCCCGTTCTGCCGCCCGGCCCTGCGGATCAGCGCGTCGATGATGCGGGTCTGTTTGGCGACCTGCACATCGGGCGTGTCATTCGGGTCAATCATGCTCAATGCAGGGTCCCCTTTGCCGGTTTGAAAAAGGCGATGCCCACAAAGGTCTGGTTCATATGCACCCCGCCCTGCTGCTCGCCAAAGGTATTAAAGCCAAAGACCCGCTCGTCGCACAGGATGTCGCTGACGGGCCGGCCCAGCTGCTTTTGCTCAATCTCCAGCTTGCGCAGCACGCAATCAAACCCAAGGATGAAATCCGGGCGCACACCATGGGTGTCGCGGATGTGCAGACCGGAACGCAGCGTCTCGATGATTTCCTGCCCGCGCCCCAGACGCATCACCAGACCATCATCAATGGCGGCCAGAAAAGACAGCGCGCCCGCGTCATCCGCATCCGAGATCGCGCGCACATAATGATGGTTGCGGTATTCAACCAGCAGGGGGTTTTCGGCAAAAACCTGTGGCGACAGTTCCTGCACCGGACAGCCGACCAGCCGCGCATATTCAGAGGCTGCGGGCGCGCCGTTGATCTCGAACACCTTGCGCGCATCCGGGTCCGCGTCGGTAATCACAATCTGCGTCTCGGCCGGCAGGAAATGGTCAAAGCCGATGCCGGTAAAGGGCAGATCGGTTTCCAGCAGCAAAAGCACCGCCGCGTTGCAATAGGCCTGGCCACCCTGCAGCACAAAGGTCTGTTCAAACTCCAGCGCATCCCCGGCAGAGCCCCCAAAGATGGGCAGATCATCCAGCACCGCTTCCAGCGTCGCGACCAGCAGATCTTCCTGACGCGACAGCCCGTCTGTAAAGACCAGCCCCAGACGGTTCCATCCCGCCGTATGGCGGAATTTGCCCGAATGACGCTGCACCTGTTCCGCAATCGCGGTGGTAGAGAGCGGGGCCAGCGGTTCGATCAGGATCGAGGAACAGCGGAAATGCTGCTTGGGGAAAACAAGCAGCAGCAGGACGTCGGTTTCATAGCCCTGCCCGGTGATCTGGCCTGCGGACGAACAGCCAAAGACCGGCATACCGCCCAGGCGGTGGTCCAGCTCCCGCGCGATTGTCGCAATGTCCTGCCCGCCCGACACAAAGGCCAGCGCAAAGCAGCTGTCATCCACATTGACCTGTGCGGCGACCTCCTCGACTGCCATGACCGGATCGGTCGCGGCAGAGGTCACGGCGCGCACGAACATGGGACCGTCACGAATAACGTCAGCCATCGCGCGGGTCAGTTGCGCAGGAAGGCCAGCGCCTCCGGCTCATTGGCGGCCTGCCGGGCCACGGCCCCTTCAACCAGCACCACCGCCTGCGTGCGGTTGCGCACCCCAAGCCGCCGCAACAACGCCGTGATATGCGCTTTTACGGTGGCCTCGGCGAGCGACAGCTCATAGGCGATCTGCTTGTTGGGCTTGCCGGTGCAGATCAGCTTCATGATCCGCTGCTGCTGTGGCGTCAGTTCGGACAGAACCGGGTGGCTGGCATATGTGGCGTTGTCCCTCGGGGCCGCCCCGTTGGTCCGGTAGTCTTTCGGCACATAGATGTGGCCCCGCACGATCTCTGCCAGAACACCCTTGAGCTCTTTGGCCGAGGCGTCCTTGGGCACGAAACCCGACGCGCCAAGCCCGATCAGCGATTGCACCAGATCAACCGAAGCCAGCGAAGAAATGACCAGAATACGCGCAGAGGGCAGTTCTGCCCGCAAGCGCCGGAACCCCGAAATCCCGGAGACATCCGGCAGTTTCAGATCGAACATCACCAGCTGCGGGTCAAACCGGCCGGCGCAAACGCTGATCGCCTCGCCCAGTGACCGGGCCTTTTGGATATCGCAGTCCGGAAACATCACCGTCAGTGCCGATTCCAGTGCATCAAGATAAAGTGGATGGTCGTCTACAATCAGAATTGAGGAAATATCCTCCTCAGCGACCAGCTGCGTCGCACAACTCATATTAGAATCCTCCCAGATTGAGACTAACAAACATCTGAGCAACTACAAATGCTTATGTGCCGGCGTGTGCCCCTGCGGCGCTGCGCCAGGCGGCGCACCCTCAACCGCGGGTCGTGATCTGCGGGCGCGCTTTCACAAACCGGCGCGCAAATTCGACAAGGTCGGGCGGTGCCGTGCTGCGCGCAAACAGCCCCTTGTCGAGGGCTCTGAGAAGGCTCTGGCGCTGGTTTGAAGGGCCATCGCGCGCCAGCATCTGTGCGGCGACCCGCCGCGTCCGGGCGGTGTTGCCTGCGCGGGCCGCCTGCCGCAGATGGCGGGTCAGCGGATCAAGCAGGGCAAACCGGTGCAGCGCTGAAACCCCCTGAAAGCGCCAGCCGGAAACCGCCGATGCAAGGCCACCGGCAAAGACCAGCGCCCCCAGCAGCAGCATGCTCCACCCCGGCAACCGCACCGATGAAGCCGAAGATTCTTCCACCCCGGGCACTGGCACCGGCGGCGGGGTCACATCCCCATAGGCGATCCGCTGCGCCGAAATTTCGATGCTGTGGCTCTGGCGGGTGTGCGTGTCAAAGTACTCCAGCGTCACCGGTTCCACCACGGTCGAGGTGTCGTTGCCCGGCCGGATCGTCCAGCGCCAGAAGGCATAGGAAATCGGCCCTTCGGGCGAGAGTTCCACCAGCCGTTTGTCCGGGTGCGGAAAGACGATGCCCGAGGGCGAGCGCAGTTCCGGCATGGGTGGCAACATCTCGGGTGTTACGCCAACCGCCTCGACCCGGATGACGCGCAACACCCCCTCGCCCCGTTTCAACTGGTCCGGCGCGTTGGACCACTGGTCAGAAATCCGCAGATCCCGGACCGGAAACCACCAGGCTTCGGACACCGGGGCCGGGTCCACGCTGATCGTAACCGGCTCGGACCGGACCGCGTGTTCAAACCATTCGTCCTGTTCATCTGTCAGGGTCAGGTTGTGCGTAAAGGCCCCGATGGTCAGCTCGCCCGCGCCATCAGGATAGATCGCCATACGCCGGGTCATGGTTTTGACCTTTTCGCCGCCGATCCGTTCCTCGCGCCAGGTGTCCGCGCCCAGCTGGGTCCAGCTGAAACCCGCAAAATCCGGCTGCTCCAGCGCCTCGCGGGTGATGTGCCGCCGGTAAATACCGTGGATCGTCAGGATCACCATCTCGCGCGCCAGGGGTCTGTGCCCGGTGGTCTCCACGGTGACCGACAGTTCCAGCTCTTCTGGCAGGACGGTCCTGGATTGCGCCAGCACAAAACCTGGCAGACACCACAGGCAAAGCAGCAAAGCCAGCACCCTCATCGCGGATCCTCCGGATCGGGGGGCGACAGGCCCAGCTTCTGCCGCCGCCTGTGCTCCTGAACAATGCGCGCCTTCATAAAACTGCCGGGCACGTCCGACAGCTGTTGCAGCCAGCGATCATCCGCCACGATGAACTTGTCGTCAAAGACACGCCGCACCTCCAGCCGCCCCCTGCTTTCCAGCTCCGCCAGCCCCATCATCGTGTTGTTGTTGGTGACCTCGCTGCCGGTGCCCGCCGCGCGGCCATCACCCCGCGCCACAAAGCTCTCCTTTTTGGGGCCGTCCCTGTCCCGTTTGGGAAACAGTGCCAGCGAGGCCGCATCAATACCGAGGCCCGCGTAATAGGCGGCGACCACGTCGAAATTGGCCCGCGCGTCCGGGTTCCCGGCAACAATCGCCTGGTCGAGCGATTCCAGCGCTGCCGCATACTGTCCCGCATGGGCCTGCGCGGTGCCCAGGCCATAGGCATCCCCCGCCGCCTCAAAGGCCGCCGCCGCCTGATCAAACGCGCCCGCCCGAAAGGCGGCAACCCCGCGCCACTGCGGATCGCTGAACGCCAGCAGTGCCGGGCCGGGCAGCCCCGCCCCCAGCAACACACGCCCCAGCGGGGCCATGCCCCCCAGCGCAAAGGCCAGCACCAGCGCCACAGCAGTCAGAAGCGCCAGAACCCTCATGCCTCGCGCCGCCTGAACAGCAAAAGCAGCGGCAGGAGCGCCAGCAGCAGAATATAGCGGCCCATGTCCTTCCAGAAGAGCAGCGGATAGTCCTGCGCCTCCAGCCGGGTCCGGGCATCCTGTTGCATCCAGTCCGCCAGTGCATCGGTCTGCTCCAGCGTGAAAACCCGGCCCCCGCCCGCGCTGGCGTGGGTGCCAAAGGCCGCATCCGGTGCCTCCGGCGCGATCAGCGACAGGCGCACGCCCTGCGCCGACAGCGCTGCGGCTTCCTGCAGGGTCGCAGGGCCCAGCCCCTCCCCGTCCGTCAGCAGGATCACGTCACCCGCGATCACACTGGCCTCCTCCAGCAGACGCCGCGCCAGGGCCAGGCCGCGTTCCGGCCGCGATCCGGGGTCCGGCATCATCTCTGCATCGATCAGCGAAAAGGTCTGGCCCAGCTGCAGATGATCCAGCGTCATATCCGTGGCGACATAGGCGTCGCCGCCAAAAACGATCAGCCCGCCGGGGCGCGTGCCCAGCGATGCAATGCCAAAGCGCCCCATGGTCTGCATCTGCGGCCAGCGCGCGTGTTCCATGACGCTCTGCGAGGCATCGACCAGAAACAGCACTCCGTCGAGGTTGCGAAAAGACAGCGTGTCGCGCCGCTCTACCGCCGGGCCGCAGAGTGCCAGCACACACAGCGTCGCGGTCGCCAGACAGGCGATCAGCGGCAGGCGGCTGGATGACTGATCAACCCGCCCCAGCGCCGCCATCGCCTGCAACAGCGCGGGATCTGCTGCCCGGTGCCAGTCACCCAGCCCGCCCCGCCGGGTGAACAGCCACCAGCCGGCCAGCGCCAGCGGCGGCAGGGCCAGCAGCCACCAGGGCCGCAGCAGCGCAAACTCCAGGCCACTCATGACACATCCCTGAAGGCAAACCAGAGCATCAGCACCGCCGCGAGACCCGCAGGCCAGGCCCAGTAGTCGTGAAACACCTCTGCCGCCAGCCCGTCGCTGTCGGTGGATTCCAGCGCGTCCAGGGCCGCACCCACCTTAAACAGGTCATCGGTTGTTTTAACGCGGAAACTCTCGCCCCCGGACATTTCGGAAATCGCCTGCAGGGTCACCACATCGACCACCCCATGCTCACCCTCTTCGGCGCTGGCCATATCCTTGGGCCCCAGGGCGATGGTATGCACCCGCACGCCCATCTCTGCCGCCAGTTCCGCGACCCCGCGCGGGTTGGTGGCCCCTGCGTTATTGACCCCGTCCGACAGCAGGATCACCACGCGCGAGGCCGCATCGCTGTCCTGCATGCGTTTGAGCGCAAGGCCCAGCCCGTCAGAAATATTCGTCGCCCGGCCCGAGATGCCGATGGTCGCCTCTTCGATCCGGCGGGCCACGGCCTCGGTGTCAAAGGTAAAGGGGGCCGCGTAATAGGCCTCCGAGCCAAAGAGGATCAGCGCCACCCGGTCCCCTGCCCTGCGGCGGGCAAAATCCGCGCCCACCGCCCTGACGGCCTCCAGCCGCGTGATCTGCCTGTCATCCAGATAAAAATCATCCCGCACCATCGAGCCCGACAGATCAAGCACCACCGCCAGATCGCGGCCCGTGACCTTGAGCGCCGAGACAGGTGCCAGCTCGCGCGGACCAGAGATCGCAACCAGCACAAGCGCCCAGACCAGCCAGAGCAGCCCCTGCCCGGCAAACAACCGGCCGATGCTGCGCGCCTCCTGCTCCTGCGCCAGCAGCCGCCCGCCGATCCGGTCGGGCACGCGCAGCGCCCCGCCGGTCATGCGCCCGCGCCCCAGCAGAAATACAGCCAGAACCGGCAGTGGCAGCAACACCAGCGCCAGGGGATTTGCCAGATCAAACAAGGCGTTCCAGCTCCGCTTGCAGCGCCTCGGAGGTCAGAGCGCTCCGGGGGTGATAGAGATCGCGTGCCAGCTGAGCATAGCGCTCCGGCGCGTGGTGGCGCAGCAGATGCAGAAACGCCGGACGCCGCTGGCTTTCGGGCAGGTCGCGCAGCTGGCCAAGCCGGTCCTTCAGATCAGGCGGACCGCTGCGCCGCGCCCGCCGGCCAAGCGCCCGCAGACCGCCAGCCACGATCAGCGCTGCAACACCCGCCAGACCGACCGTCATCGCCAGATCCGAGGCAAGCCCCCCGGCGGCCTGCGCGGGCAGGCTGATGTCATGCAGACTGGCCAGCATGGCCTCTTCGCTCAGCGCCCGCTCCGCCATCAGTGCTGCCCTGCCGGAAAGGCGGAGGCGATCCGCTGGGCGGTCTGCTCGATGCTCTCACCTGCATCCAGTACCAGCGCAGGAAGGCCTGCGATCTCCTCTTCGCCCGGGTTCTGTGATGCGCTGTCTGACCCCAGGGTCAGCCGCGCGCGGCGTCCGTCTGCCAGGCGCACCGGGTAGCGTCCGCGCGGGATGTTCCGCACGGCCTCGTCGCTGATCAGCACCAGCCGGGGCGTGCGCCGCCGCGCCAGCGAGGCCAGCCGGTCCTCCAGCGCGGCACCCGGCGCATCAAAGCCCGAGGCGATCACCAGCTCTGAGCCCGAGGGCACCAGCCGCTCCACCCGCGACAAAGCCTGATCGAGAGGGGCATCCTCCCCCTGCCCTGCCGGAACTGCCTGCAGGGCACTGGCATGGGCCTGCACCAGACCGCCGATCACATCGAGCATCCCCCGCTGCCGTCCGCGCGGCGGCACGATCACGGGCTTGTCCGGTGTTATTGCAAACAGCCCCACACGCCCGCCGCTTTCCACGATCGACCAGCCGATCAGCGCCAGCGCCTCTGCTGCCGCGACCGACCGCAGGGCACGGCGCAGCCCCCAGAACATCGATGGCCGGAAATCCGCCACCAGCAGGTTGATCCGGTCGCGCTCCTGCTGAAACTGGCGGATGTGCATGCGCCCGGTGCGCGCTGTGGCGTTACGATCCAGATGCCGGATATCATCGCCCGGCACATATTCGCGAATGTCGGCAACCTCCAGCCCGTGTCCCTTGCGCCGGGTCGAAAACCCCCCCGGCAGATTGGCCAGCACCGGCCCTGCCGTGGCCTGCAGCATCACCCGGCGCAGCGCAATCAGCTCCTGCGAGCCAAGCGCGACACCGGGAGCCTGCAGCGCCGCCGTCACAACGGCTCGACCGCGTTCAGAATATCGGCAACCACATCGCGCGGTCTGCGCCCATCTGCCACTGCGCGCCAGGTCAGCACCATGCGGTGCGACAGGGCATCGGCGGCCAGCACCGCCACATCCTCCGGAATCGCATAGTCGCGACCCTGCATAAAGGCACGCGCCCGGGCAGCCGCCGCCAGCGTCAGCGTGCCCCGGGGCGAAACCGCATGTTCGATATCACCACACAGCGCGCCCTGCCGCGTCGCGGCCACAAGGCGCACGATATAGTCCCGCAGTTCCGGGGCCAGATGCACCGCACGCACCGCCGTCCGTGCTGCCGCCAGATCGGCCAGCGACATCGGCTCGGGGTGCCGCTCGCCCGCCTGGGCCTCTGCCTCGACCAGATCCAGAATGCGCCGCTCCGTCTCCATGTCCGGCAGCTTCAGCTCCACATGCAGCAAAAAGCGGTCCAGCTGCGCCTCGGGCAGCGGAAAGGTGCCGTCATGCTCGATAGGGTTTTGTGTCGCCACCACCAGAAACGGGTCCGGCAGCGCATGGGTGTCATTGCCCACCGTGACCTGATGCTCTGCCATGGCCTCCAGCAGGGCTGACTGCACCTTGGGCGGGGCGCGGTTGATCTCATCCACCAGCACCAGGTTGTGAAACACCGGGCCGCGCGCAAACTCAAACGCGCCGTCCTGCGGGCGGTACACCAGCGTGCCCGTCAGGTCCGAAGGCATCAGATCGGGCGTGCACTGGATGCGGGCAAATGTGCCCTCCACGGCCTCGGACAGCCATTTCACCGCGCGGGTCTTGGCCAGGCCCGGCGGTCCTTCGACCAGGACATGCCCGCCGACCAGCAAAGCCACCAGCAGGCGTTCGATCAGATCATCATGGCCGATCAGACCCTGGGACAAATGCGCCCTCAGCGTCGCGACACCGTTGGGCGCGATTTCAGCTGCTGTGTCCATGGCTCCTCCCAACCGCCGGAACGGGCGGTTTCCCCGCATAACGCTAGCCCATGAACCGGACCCTACAAATACACCATAAGGTCTTAATGCCGCTAAAGGTCCGGGGCCGCGCAGACAGGATCAAGGATGGCCGCATAGGCGGGATCACCCATGGTCGCCTGCGCGCGGGTATAAAGATCGTCGTAATTGGCGTCGACATATTCGATAAAGGCCGGCTCGTTGGTCTGGTCCACAGGCGCTTCGGCGACCGCATACATCATGAAAACATCAAAGGTGCACAGCCCCGGCGGGTTAGACCGCACCAGAGCACGCATAAAGGCCGGCGATTCCCAGGGCAGCCGCCAGAGGTTGAGCGGGGTTTCCTGCAGCTTGGAGCGCCAGGCGACAGAGCGGTCAAAGATCAGGATATCCATGCCAAAGGTAAAGGACTGGAACAGTTCCTCAATCAGGATGGATTTGTAGAATGCGGCTTCGATCCTGCTGCGGGGGGCAGCGGCAGGCTGTTTGACCATGATATGCGTCCCCTGCCCCTGACGCCCGAAAAAGGTCTGTGCCATGGCAGGCGATGTCGCCGCGAAATACCCGCGCCCGGGCAATTCCAGCTGATAGGTGCGGTCCATCCACTGCAGGTCCGCCGACAGCGCCGTATTGGGCGGAAACCCGGAGTAGAGCCGCAATATCACCGTGCGCCCCGATCCGCAGGCGCTGGCGTCCTGCCCGGCATAGCGCATGGTCATAGGCTTGCCATAGGTCTGCAGCAGCAGGGCGCGGAAACTGTCGATTACCTCCAGCGAGGTGCGCCGCGGCCTCTCTCCCACCACGCACAGGCTGGCCCCCGCCAGCTGACGCCCGTTGATCAGCACCGGGATCGACAGATCCCGCCCGATCATCGTGGTCCGCAACTCATAGCTCCAGCCGCGTTTTGCCAGCTCGATATATGTCGCACGGTCCGCATGAGCCGCCGGACCGCAGAACAGGACAAGAAGGACGAGCAGATAACGCAACGGGCATTCCTTTCGCTTCAGGCAAGGTAGTGCGCGCCGCTGTGCGGGTCCAACCTTTCCTGTGGCGCGGCGTTCCCGGCCTTGGGAAATGCAATAACTACAGGGGGTTACCCTTTGCATAGGAGGCAAAGAAAGCCAGATAGGCCCGGTCAGGGTCTTTTGCGGGTTCCTTTGTTGCCGCCCAGGTGCGCCATTCGCTTTCGACAAAATAGATGTCATAGCCCGGATGGCGCAGCCGCGCGGTCTGATAGGTGTCGGTCATCAGCGGCGCGCCGAATTTTTCCATCGCAGCCGGACGTGGTTTCAGATCGACGCCCGTCACCACCTCGGCGGTGCCTTCGGTACGCGGTTTGCGCCCGACCTTTGAAAACGTCAGTTCGCGCGCACTGGCCCCGACCCCATCCGCGTCCTTGCGCCACCAGCGCAACTCCACATGGGTGATCCTGCGCCCGGTCTTGATCGGATCGATCTGCACTTCGAAATCCGACAGCGCGTTGACCTCCTTGATCGCCGGTTGCAGGGCGCGCAGGTTCAGGTTGGACCAGCTGGTCAGCTTGCCGTCCGGCACCCCCAGAAAGCCGCGCAGCTCTTCCAGCCGGAAGCGTTCTTTGGAGATGTATTTCAGGTTGCCGCGCTTTTGTACGATCTCGTAGAGGGTCAGCGCATATTTTGACGTCAGCGCAAACATCACCTCGCGTTTGAGCCGGGCAAAGACGGTCGAATCGCCGATGATCCGGCGCAGGCGCGCGGGTATTTCATAATGCAGCAACCCGTCACGTTTGAGCGATTCGACGTTTCCGCCCAAAAGCTGCACCCGCTCCAGATGCGGCTCGCCGTTGCGGCTGGTTTTAACTCGCACGATCGCAGACATCAGCCGTTCGATGCTCTCGCCCACCCGGTCATTGGAATTGTGACTGCCGCGCAACTCGGATTTGGAGATCACATGCTCCACCTTTTTGTCGATGGCATCCCAGGCGTTTTCCAGCAACAGGTTATAGATACGCCGGTCGTTCAGCGTCAGCGGCGTCACCTCGACCACGTCAATCAGCTCGCCGGGCTTGACGATTGACTCGGCGTTCGGACGCACCTCTCTGGTACGGGTGATGGTGGGTTTGCTGACCACGAAGGCTCCTGCAAAACTCTTACATTATTGCTGCTCTCGACGTAAGAGTAATGCGGCTTCCCCCGGCGGGCAACTAAAATCCCCGCCCTGCCCGAAACACCCGAAAAGTAAGTTTTAGCGATCGTGCAGAACAACGGACCCGCAACATCGTACTGAAAAGACTCTGAAAAAGCCCAGTGTTAGGGACAGTTTGCGAATCGTCCCGATATGTAAGCTTTGCGCGCACCCAAAAGGTAACGCCAGCCCACCCGATCTGTAAGAATTACCGTCCCGATCTGTAAGCCAAACCATCCCCGTATGTAAGCCTGAGGATCACAAACCATATATTTTTCAGTATATTACGGTTGATGAATATAGAATCTAAAGAACTAAGAAAAGAGGGTTTTCTTTTCATGGTATTTTGGATTTTCAGATGCCACGCGCTGCGCACAATGGCAAAACACCTGAAATATGCCGGCGTTTGCAGGCAGGCACCCTGCCCCACCGGCAGATTACGCTGGCAAGCGGTGCGTTTTTGGAGCATTTTGACAAAAAAACCGAACCCCGATGCGTTTTGCAAAAAAGTTCGAACAGGAGAGCAATATGTCATTCAGGTCCGATCCCGGCAGGGTCAATCTCGCCCAACTCAATATGCTGGCGGATCGCTCGCACGATATCATCGAACGGCTCAGAGACCAAGTCTATGCGCCGGATGCGCGCAAAACATTGGATATCCGCTTTAATGTAAAGACCGCCGCCGAGATGGTGGGCCGCAGCGAGAAGTCCATTCGCGAGGCGGAAGCCGCGGGACATCTGCAGCATCCCGACAAGGACCCGGTCACCGGCCGTCGCAGGGGATATACGCTCGCGCAGGTCAACGCCATGCGGGCCCATTTTGGCGCCCTGCCCCACCGGCAGCCTGACGAAAACCCGCTGGTGATGGCTGTGCAGAACTTCAAGGGCGGCGTGGGGAAATCCACAGTGGTCTGCCACCTGGCGCAGTACTTTGCCCTGCGGGGCTACCGCGTCTGTGTGGTCGATTGCGACAGTCAGGCCTCCACCACGTCGATTTTCGGGCTGAACCCGGATGTGGATGTGGATGAAGACGAGGACACGCTCTATCCGTTCTTCCGGCACGGCGGGCCTGGCGATCTGATCTATGCGATGCGTGCGACCTACTGGCCGAATATTGCGCTTATCCCGGCGAACCTCGGGCTCTATGATGCCGAATACGAATTTGCCGCCCGTATGGCGCGGGAAAGCGATTTCGTGCTCGACCGGTTGCGCGACGGTATCGCCACGATCAAGGGCCGCTTTGACATTGTGTTGCTGGATCCCCCGCCCGCACTGGGCATGATTTCCCTGTCGGTGCTGCGCGCCGCAGACGCGCTGCTGATCCCGGCGCCGCCCAACAACATCGACTTTGGATCAACAGCGCATTTCCTCAAGATGATGGCCGCGACGCTGGAGCAGCTGGCCGAGGCGGGCGGTGCGCGCGATTATGCCTTTGTCAAGATTCTCGCCAGTAAAATGAATGATAACAAATCCGCTCATGGCGCAATCAAACGCATGATGGATGCGGTCTTTCCCGAAGAGATGATGACCGCCGTGCTCAAGGACAGCGCAGAGATTGATAATGCGACGGCAAATCTGGGCACCGTTTACGAGGTCACCGGACCGGGCGCGCGGACGGAAACACACAAACGCTGCCGCGCCTATCTTGATGCTGTCGGGCGCGAGATCGAACTGCTGGTGCGCAAGACCTGGCCCAGCCATCACAAAGCGCTCGAGATGGAGGGGCTGCTATGACCAAACGCCATGATGATATCTTTGACGCTGTGCTGAGCGGCACACCGGACGCGCGCAGGGCAGGTGATGAGGCGGGCGGCAAGGGCAGGGCGCCCGCGCGCTTTCTCAAGCGTGGTAATGCCATCAGCGACCGACTCTCGGGCGAGAATGAGGAGAAGACCCTGCATTGGGTGGACCCCGCGCGCTGTCGTATGTGGGCACGTCACAACCGGGACTATGATCTGCTGACCGAAGAGACCTGCAGCGACCTGATCGAGGGCATCCGGGCGCAGGGACGGCAGGAATTTCCAGCCGTGGTGCGCCGGATCGATGACCCGGATTTTGACTTTGAGGTCATCTGTGGCGCGCGCCGTCATTTCGCGGTGAGCTGGCTGCGGGCGAACAATTATCCGCAGTTCAAATATCTTATCGACGTGCGGGATCTGAGCGATGAAGAAGCCTTTCGCCTCGCAGACATCGAGAACCGGGACCGCGAGGATATCTCTGACTACGAGCGGGCGGTGGATTATGCCGAGGCGGTAAAGCTCTATTACGGCGGCAGGCAAAAGGCGATGGCCGAACGGCTGGAGGTCTCGGAAGTCTGGTTGTCGCGCTACCTGGAACTGGCGCGTCTGCCGCAGCAGATCGTTGCTGCGTTTCCGACGGTGCGTGACCTGCGGGAGCTGCATGCCCGGACCCTCAAACCACTTCTGAAAGACGCCGCAAACCGCGAGGCGCTGTTGAAATGCGCGCGCAGTATCGCTGCCCGGCAAGACCAGGCGCGCGCGGGGCAGGGCGGCTTTGTCGACGCGCAAAAGGTCATGTCAGAGCTCAGGGCCGTGGGAGCCGCGCCAAAGCCGAAAACGGCGCTGAAAAAGACCTATGCCGCCCCCTCTGGCGGGGGTGAAATTACGCTGCAGCGGCGTGGGAAAAAGCTGCAGATCGAGGTGCCTGCGGGCATGTCGCGCAGTGATCTGGAAGCGGCTTTTGCCCGATTGCTGGATGCGGAATACTGAGAATTACCAATTGGTAATTTCCAGTCTTTCCAACTGGTAATTTCAGGTATTATTGAATAATAACAGTGATCTGTGCGAAACGGGGCGACTGGAAATCAGTCCGCCTGAACCACGCCGCGCTGAGGCTGTGCGCGGTAATTCAGCGGAGCATCGACCTGCACCGCATGGGTGTTGGCCTGCTGTTGCAGTGCACCGTGATGGGGGGATTTGATGCAAACCGGATCGGTCGCATTCGGATCGCCGATGATGGCCATGGCCTGACAGCGGCAGCCGCCGAAATCGACCGTTTTGCGGTCGCAGCTCTGGCAGGGTTCGGGCATCCAGTCCGTCCCGCGATAGGCGTTAAAGGCAGAACCCTTGTACCAGATTTCCTGCAGCGGCTTGTCCTGCACCCGGTCGAATTCCAGGTGCGGAATGGTCTGTGCCGCGTGGCAGGGCAGCACCTGTCCGTCCGGGGCCACGTTGAGCCCGGAGGTGCCCCAGCCGCCCATGCAGCGCTTGGGGTAATCGTCGTGATAATCGGCGGGCACATAGTCGATCACCAGCGTGCCTTTGAGCGACTTGCGGGCCTCGGCCACGATCTGCGTGGCCTCCTGCGCCTGCGCGCGCGTCGGCATAAAGGCATCGCGGTTTTTCAGGGCCCAGCCGTGAAACTGCACGGTGGCGACCTCGATCCGGCGCGCGCCCATTTCAACGGCCATCTCGATGGCGCGGGGCAGCTGGTGCAGGTTGCGCCGGTGCAGCACAGCGTTCAGCGTCAGGGGAAAGCCGATCTGGCCGATCCATGTGGCCACCTGCATCTTGCGTTTGAACCCGCCCTTGTAGCCGCCGATCTCGTCGGCCATTTCCGGGTTGGTGCCCTGCAGCGAGAGCTGCACATGATCGAGCCCCGCCGCATCCAGCGTCTGCAGCCGTTTTTCGGTCAGGCCGATGCCCGAGGTGATGAGGTTGGTATAGAGCCCCGCGTCGCGCGCGGCGGTGACCAGCTCTTCGAGATCGCGCCGCGAGGCAGGCTCGCCCCCCGACAGATGCAGTTGCAGAACCCCCAGGCCAGCGGCCTCGCGAAAGACCCGCGCCCAGGTCTGCGTGTCCAGTTCCTGATCAAGCCGGGTCAGTTCCAGCGGGTTGGAGCAATAGGGGCAGGAGAGTGGGCAGCGGTGCGTCAGCTCGGCCAGCATCGCGATGGGGGGCGGGATTTTCATGAGACGACATCCAGAAAGCGGCGGTCGCGCAGCGCGTCCAGAAACCCGGAACTGTCACTGGAGATCTGCTCCTGCGGCGCGCCAAAGCTTTCCGCCAGGTGATCGACGATTTCCTCAAAGCGCCGGGTGCCATCCACGGCGTTCAGAATGGCATGTCCGACACCATCAAGTGTCACCGCCCGTTCGGGGGCCAGCAGCACCCAGGTGTCGCGTACCCTGTCAAAATGCAGTCGGACACCGCGGGGCAGGGCAGGGATGTCCTGCGCCTCCATCAGGAGGCCCTCTGGAGCGACAGACCGGTGCCGGGCTGCCATGCCCCCGGCGGGATGCGTGCAGGCGCCACATAAGCGCCCCAGAGCGCGTCAAGCTGTGACCAGAGCACATCGGTCTTGAAGATCAGCGCCTGTGCCGCCATGTCGCGTTTTTCGTCGGTGTCGGCGTGATCCAGCACCCAGGCCAGCCCAAAGGCCACGTCTTTGGGGGCTTCTTTCAGACGGTTCTGGAAATAGGCCATCGAACTGTCATCGGCAAAATCGTAATTGGCCAGCAGCCCTTTGATCCTGTTGGCGTGGATTTTGGGCGCAAAGAGTTCGGTCAGCGAGGCCGCAACAGCCTCTAACAGGGTCTTTTCGCGTACAAACCGCACGTAGGCATCAACGGCGAACTTCGTGGCCGGCAGCACGCCCTCGCAGGAGGCGACATAGTCCGGGTCGAGCCCCACGGCCTCGGCCAGCCGCAACCAGCGTCTGATGCCGCCTTCGTTCTCTGCGGTGCCGTCGTGATCCTCGATCCGGCTGCGCCAGGCGCGACGCAGGGCAGGGTCCTCCACGCGGCTCATAAAGGCGGCGTCCTTCATCGGGATCGAATGCTGGTAATAGTACCGGTTGATGACCCAGGCGCGCACCTGATCCGGCGTGCAGTCACCCCCATGCAGCCTGTCGTGGAAAGGGTGCAGATCGTGGTAGCGTTCCGCCCCGATCTGGCGCAGCCGGGCCTCGAATGCATCTCGGTCCGTGGTCATAGGGTGATCTCCATTCCGTCCTGAGCGATGGTCCAGCCTGCGGCCCCGGCCTCTGCATGCTCCGGGGATCCGGGACGCAGCACAGGGTTGGTGTTGTTCATATGAACATAGATTTTCCGGCCAATGTCCATTCCGACAAAAGCCGCAATCGATCCGTCCTCACCGCTCATGGACATATGCCCCATGCGCGCGCCGGTTTTCTGGCCCAGCCCCGCGCGGACCATTTCGTCATCGCGCCAGAGCGTGCCGTCGAAAAACACCGCATCCGCCCCGTCCAGACGCCCGCGCAGGTCGTCATTCATCAGGGCGCAACCGGGAATGTAATAAGCGGTGGTACCGCCGCCTTCCAGCCTGACCCCCACGGTCTGATCGCCGATCAGATCGGTCTGCACCTGCTCGCCCTCCAGATAGAGGGGGACCTTGCCGGGCACCGCAAAGAGCGTGGCCGTCAGTGTCGGTGTCAGGGCAAAGGGTGTATCGAGCGCGATGGTCTCGCGCAGGACAACCGCACTGTTGAGCGCATCAAAGATCGGGTTCGCCGACAGAACCTCATGAATGCCGGCTGTGGCAAACAGGGTAAAGGGCTGCATTTCGCGCAGGGTCAGCAGGCCCGCCACATGGTCGATGTCACCATTGGTCACCAGCACCGAGGCCAGCGGCACATCGCGCAGCCCGGTCGGGTGCAGGGCAGGGGTCTGTGCCAGTTGGTGGCGGATGTCGGGCGAGGCGTTCAGAACGGCCCAGGAGGCACCATCTGCGGTCACAGCAAGTGAGGATTGTGTCTGGGAGGGGATTTTGCCCGCGCGGGCCAGATTGCAGTTTTCACAACCGCAGTTCCACTGGGGCAGCCCGCCACCGGCTGCTGCCCCAAGGATATGCGCGCGGAAAGACATGGTTCCCCCCACGCGCCAGGATATCAGATCAGGACTTCGCGCTCTTCGTCGCTGTCCGGACCGTACATGTTGATTTCCATGCCGCACTCGATTTCGCGGATGATGGGTTTTGTCCAAGCCATGCCAGTTCCTCCAGGGTTAAGGCCAATTGCCTTTGTCAAAAATGCCAAAGGTCGCGGCAATGATCGACTCTTATTTTATAAGAAGAAACTAGACTTTGGTCGGTGTTACCCGTCGTCAGGCACCGGAACAGTGCCTGAAAAGCAAAAGCCCTTATTACGTAACGTTTTGATTTCAAAACTAAAATACTGCCCCGAGAGCTTTTTGCGCAGATAGCCGATATAGACGTCCACAACGTTTTCGTTACCAGAGCCGTCCGAGGCCCAGAGGGTCTCAAAGATCATATTCCGGGGCAGGGGGGTCTCTGCGTGCCGGATCAGGAGCGACAAAAGCTCAAATTCGCGCTCGGTAAAGACCACTTCCCGGTCGTCGCAGCGCAGTTTCCGCTGTGCAGAGCACAGCGTTGCCCGGCCCGGGCGATGGCTGCCGGCGCGGCGTTGCTGGACCCGCAGCCGGGCGACCAGCTCGTCAAAGCTGAAGGGTTTGACCACATAGTCATCCGCTCCGGCTTCGAGCCCCGCGGCGCGGTCCTCCACATCTGACAGGGCAGAGAGCATCAGGATCGGCAGGGTGACACCGGCGGCACGGACCTGGCGCACCAGATCAATACCGCTGTCTGCCCCGAGCATCACGTCGATGATGGCCCCGTCAAAACCGGGCTGCGTCAGCCGGGCCAGCGCCCGGTCGGCGCGGTTTTCGGTCCGGGCCTCATAGTCATGCAGCGCGAGACCCCGGGCCAGGGCAGAGGTGATTTCCGGGTCGTCGTCAACGATCAGAAGGCGGGTGGTCATGGGCAGAGGTTATCCTGTCGCACGGGGCAGGCAAACCGAAATGACCGTGCCGGTGACGCCCGCGGGGCGCAGGGGCGCGGGCAGGGGGCTTTCTGCGGTGATCGTGCCGCCCTGCTCTTCGATGACCCAGCGGGCCAGCGCCAGCCCGAGGCCAAAGCCCTTGCCCGCATCTGCGCCCTTGCCCTGTTCGAACCGGTCGAAAATCCGGGGCAGCTGGTCTGGTGCAATGCCCGGGCCGTGGTCGATCACCTGCAGGGTGATCTGCTCTGCATCCGGTTCTGCCGACAGCTGTACGACACCGCCAGAACGGGCGTGGCGGATCGCGTTGCGCATGAGACCGACAAGGACCTGCCGCACCCAGTTGGGATCACAGTGCAGCACAACCTGCGGCATCGCGCCGACCCGCAGATCAAGGCCTGCGTTTTCCGTTTCCGCCCGGATTTCCGCGATGGCCTGCTCTGTCAGACCGGGCAGGGGCGTGTCCTGCAGCTCCAGCCCCAGCTGGCCGCTGTCCGACCGGGCGATCCGCAGCAGATCGTCGATCCGCCGGTTCAGGCGGGCGGCGCGGGTCTCGATGGTGGCAAAGGCGTCAGCGGCCTCTGGTGTGGACTTTCTGCCGATCTGCGCCTCCATCAGGATCACCGTGAGCGGCGTGCGCAATTCGTGACTGACATCTGCGAAAAAGCGGCGGCGGTTGGTGTCGATCTCCTCCAGCGTTGCGTTTGCGGCGCGCAGCGCTTCGGTGCGTTCGCGGATGGTTTCGTTCAGCCGCGCCCATTCCGACTGCACCTCCTGCCGGCGGTCGGCCAGTGCTGTGGCCATGCGGTTGGTCTCGGCAGAGATCTGTCCGATCTCATCCATGCGCATGACCGGCAGGGCGACGGCAAAATCCTCCTGCCCGATCCGCTGTGCCGCATCCCGCAGCCGGTCCAGGCGGGCGAACTGCGGCCGCACCAGGCCCAGGTAAAAGGCCGCCACAAGAGCGAGGGTGACAAGCGCGATGACCAGTGCCGCCAGCGCCAGGCGTTTGCGCAGGTCGTCGATGCCGGTCAGGATCTCGTTGCGGAACCGTATCTCGTTGTTCACCGCCTGGCTGAGCAGCGGATCAAAGCCCGAGGCAAAGCTGTCGATATAGGCGCGCAGTTCGTCCGCGTCCCCGGTGTCGGTGCCGAGCCCGGTTTCGGTGTTTTCCAGCAGCGCCTGCATCCGCGCCAGCCCCAGAGACTGTGTGGCAACGCGGGACTGGGCATCCAGGCCGATCTCCTGCGCCCGGTTTACGGCGGTTTCGGTGTCTGCGTTCAGCTGTGCAAATGTGCTGCGCAGGCGGTCTGTCACGGGGGCGATGCGGTCGCGGCGCACGGCCCTGGATTGCCCGGACTGGATCATCTCGGTGGTGATCACCAGAAAGGTCGCGGCCTGCTGAGAGAGGCTCGAATAGCGCGCCATGCGGGTTTCGGCCTCCAGCGCGGTGCTGAGCCGTGTGGAAACCTCATTCAGCCCCGAGACGAGAATAAGCGCGGTGACGAGCGTGCCCGCGCCGAGGATCGCCGCCCCGATACCCAGCCGCGCCTTGAGCGACAGCACGCGAGTGGAAAGGGGGCTGCGGCTCATGGGCCGGACACCCCGATAAGTGCCTGAATTCTGTGCAAAGGGGCGTTCCGAAAGGGCCGGAACAGGGCGATTAAGGATAATTTTACCGACTTTAGTCTATGTTCGGGCGTGCGCAGAGCAGTTAAACATACAGGAACGGACCCGAAATGATTGAGCTTCTTTTTGTCGCCTGTCTGGCCAATGCGCCGGATGATTGCCGTGAACGCAGCCTTGTCTTCAGTGATATCAGCCCGATGCAGTGCCTGATGGGCGCGCAGCCGGAACTGGCGAAATGGTCGGTGGCCCATCCGAATATGGAAATCCGCAGCTGGCGGTGCCAGGCCGTTAACTTTGCCGAACAGAAGGCCTGAGCCGGTCATCGCGATTTGCGCTGCATCAGCCCGCGCGCTGGGTCATAGCCCCACATGGCCGCGAGGCTGAAGAGCACCGACCAGAACACCACCCAGCCCAGGGCGGTCAGGTTCAGCTGCAGATAGAGCAGGAACCGGATCAGTTCGACCGCATGGGTGAACGGGTTGAGCGCACAGATGTCGCGCAAAAGCGGTGAGCTTTCCGCCATTTTCCACAGGGGATAAAGGGCGGAAGACAGGAAAAACATCGGGAAGATGACAAAGTTCATCACACCTGCAAAGTTCTCCAGCTGCCGGATGAAACTCGACAGCACAAGACCCAGTGCGCCCAGCATCAGCCCGCCGAGGATCAGACCCGGCAGCACGGCCACATAGCCCATGAGCGGCATCGTGATCCCGAAGATCGCGGCGATCCCGAGGAAGGTGTAGACCTGCAAAATCGAGATTGCCGTCGAGCCCAGCAGCCTGCAAAACAGCAGCCACCAGCGCGGAAAGGGACTGGTCAGCAGCAGGCGCATGGACCCGGTCTCGCGGTCATACACCAGGCTGAGCGAGCTTTGCATGCCATTGAACAGCAGGATCATCGCGCAGAGCCCGGGCACGATATAGGTCTCGTAGGTGATATAGGTCTGATAGGGCGGGATGATCGACAGGCCAAGTGCGGCGCGAAACCCGGCGGCAAAGATCAGCAGCCAGACCAGCGGGCGCACCAGAGCGGCAAAAAAGCGTTCGCGCTGATGCACGAATCGCAGAAACTCCCGCCCGACAATGGCCCGGGTGACCGTCCAGTATCCGGTCATGCCGCCACCTTAGTGCGCGCCAGGAACCAGTCATTCAGCGCGCTGTCACCGCGGATATCACCGCATTGTCCGTCGGCCAGAATTTCGCCCTGATGCAGCACCAGCAGGCGGTCGCTGTCGCGCACCTCGTCGGTCAGATGGGTGGTCCAGAGCACGCAGAGACCCTGATCCGCCAGGTCGTGCACATGGTCGGTGATGGCCGCGCGCGAGGCTGCATCGAGCCCCACCGTCGGCTCGTCCAGCAGCAGCACCTTTGGCTGGTGGATAAGCGCACGCGCCAGCTCCATCCGCCGCCGGTGCCCACCGTTCAGCGCGGCGGCTTTTTCATCCGCCCTTTCGCCCATGCCCAGCCGCGCAAGTGCCGTTTCGATCCTGCCGGGCACCTCATTGCGGGGCAGACCATGCAGCGCGGCGAAATAGGCCAGGTTCTGACGGACTGTGAGGCTGAGATCCAGGGTCGGCTGCTGAAAAACGACGCCGAGGTCAGCCAGGGCCATGCGGGATGCGCTGCGCAGGTCGTGGCCCGCGATATGAATGGCGCCGTCGCGCGCAACGAGCAGGCGGGTCAGCAGCGAGACCAGCGTCGATTTACCCGCCCCGTTCGGCCCCAGGAGCGCGCAGAACCGGCCGGGGGACAGGTCAAAGGAAACGTCCCTGAGGGCGGTTTTCGGACCATAGGAGAAATTCAGCCCAGCGACCGTCAGCCCACCCGTCATTGCCGTTTCCTTGCGTCATTTCCCACTGCTTTGCAGACTGCCCGCAAATCGACAGGGTCACAAGCGCTTGCAGGGCGCGCATGTGTCTTGACAAACTTTGCCAGGGTGCCCAGATTGGCAGTATGGCGACGATGAATGTTTCTCTTCCCGATCCGATGAAATCCTGGGTCGAAACCCGCACAAAAGACGGGCGTTACAGCAATGTCAGTGACTATGTGCGCGATCTGATCCGCAGGGATCAGACCCGCCAGCAGTCCATTGACGAAGTGCAGGCGCTGATTGACGAGGGCGTGCAAAGCGGTGCGCCGCGCGCCTTTGACGTGTCGGGCTTTATCCGGACCAAAACCGGGGCGTGATCCGGCAGATCCTGTTCCGGCCCCGCGCCATCGCTGATCTGGAAGACATCTGGCAGTACACAGAGGAAACCTGGTCTGTGGATCAGGCCGCGCGCTATCTGACGGGCCTCGACGCAGCGGTTGCCCTGCTCGCTGAGTTTCCCGACATGGCGCGTGCCCGGACAGAATTCACGCCGCCCGTCAGGATACATCCATACCGGCGGCATCTGATCCTGTATCTGGCCGAAGAGGAGAGCATCGACGTGCTGCGCATCGTGCACGGTCGGGCCAACTGGGCGGAGTTTCTGGCGGACGATGAGGAGGCCGGGGGAACCGGTGCCTTTTAGCGCGGGGCGCAGGGGCGGTTGCGTTCTGCTGCTCGCACGTCCCTGTGACGCAGCGCAGTGCCGGTTTTTATGGGTTTGGTGCACCCCTTGCCAGACAACATGCGGATGCAGAAGAAGCCGGATAACGTCCGTCATCTGAAAATCCAACGGGCGCCAAAATTCAGACAAGATCCACCGGTATTTGTTGGAGAATAAACCCAGACGGGTGGTTCGGGCTGGTCAGATCAGGGCCCTGCCACCCCGTTTTGTTTGAATGTTCAGGACCCGATACCGATGATTTCCAGATTACTGAGAAAGCCAAAGCATCAGCCTTTTCTGGCATTAAGAGCACCTGCGGAGAAAATGATCCGCCGCAGGCAGTTGCCCACGATCGACCAGTTGCGCAGTGAGATCACAGTGGCGTCTTCGAATATCGCCGGTTGGGCTGCGATTGAAGACAAGCGCCACAGGCTCAGCTCCGGCGTTCCGCCAAAGCCGGACATGGCACCGCTTCTGGCCTCGGTCAGTGCCGATATCACGAGACTCCAGCCAATTGAAAAAGGCAGGGGCATGACCGTCGAGCAACTGGCCGAGCGGTCGACGATTTACCGCCTTGTGGCGTCGCAGGGTCAGGATGCGGAGGATGTGATCGCTCTGTTTAAAGATCGCGACGCTGCGCGTGCCCTGTGGCTGCGCGCTGAAGCGATACGCGGGCAAATCGACCGTTACGAGACAGAAGCCGAAGCGTACCGCCGTGCGATGTCAGACTGGGAGCAGAACGGGAATATCCCGCGCTATCACGAGGATGAAGATCTGGTCGGCATTCTTCGGGAAACCGAACCGCATGACAGGGATTTGTGGCATGTGATCGCCTGCGAAAGTGAGCCGGGCCGGAAAGCGGATCATGACGCACTTTACTGGATTTTCGCGCAACCTGCCTGTGATAAGGCCAGCGTTGCAGCGTTTATCCAAAGGTATGCCTCTGCGGGTTATCTGGAGTATCTGGCGAAAGCCGGGCAAAAGCACGGGCACACAGAGTTTGCGGATCAGACCGCGCAGATCATTCAGCGTTGGAATGACGGGTTTTACAAAACCAGTGAATTCGGGTTTGCCGGCAAAGACCTGGAAACTGTGGAGCAGGCATTTCTGCGGCAACGGGACAGGGCAGAGGAAATCCTTGGCCGCACGCCCTGGGGTGTTCCGGATGGGTTGTTCCGATCATTTGAGGGGAGAGCACCGGCACCCGCTCTGCATTTTCGACATGGTGACGGGCTGATGAAGTTACCGCCGCGTCCGGAAGACTTTTTTACGTCCCTGGCGACAGGAGGCTCCTGAGCGGGGCAGTCACTGAAGTAGCGTCAGCCGATGCCGTTCAGGTTACGCACGGCGGTCCTTTTGGGACAGCCTTTAAGGGGCAGCATTAAACAAGAAAGCGGGTGGCGCCGTGCGGGTGTGGCGCGGATTTGACCCATATGGACCGGGTTCCGCCAGTGGTGTGAACCAAAGGCTGTTCGCCATCGTCCATATTTGCGTAAGACTTATTATGTAAACCCGGAAGCGGTATAATCAGAACCTCTCTGGCCCCGCGACGGTTACCCCAGCATGTCTGCTGTAATTCCCGCATACCATCCTTCGGATTCCTCATAGGTCGCTTTTCTGACATCTCCGGTCTCGCCGACCTGCGAGATGAAACCGTCGACCCGGGAGATTTTTTCTGGGGTGGCTTCATAGGTGGCTCCGACTTTCACGCCGTCGTTCTCGGAGATCAGGGACCAGCAGGTATTTGCGTAGCGGGCGGGAAACACCGCAGAACCGGTCAGCGCGCCGCGTACCGCATTTGCGCAGACCTTGGCCTGGCTGTTGGCGGAAAAGGCGGATTTTGGCATATCGCCCTGCTGAGCGGCATCGCCGAGCACGTGGATGTCCGGATCGGCCCTGCTGGACATATCGGCGGCCTGCACGGGCGCCCAGTTGCCATCGGTGACCCCTGCGATCTCGGCGATGCGCCCGGCTTTCATGGCAGGGATCACGTTGCAGACATCCACTGCGAGCGTTTCACCGTCAATGGTGAGGGTCATCGCGCCGGGATCAACCTCGACCACACCGCCCCCGAAATCCTCGCCGATCCAGTCGATCATGCCGGGGTAATGATCACCCCAGCCCTCCTCAAAGAGCGACATCTTGGAAAACTTTGGTTTGGGATCGGCCACGATGATTTTGGCGGTCGGGTTATGCGTTTTGAGGTAATGCGCCACCATCGACACCCGTTCGTAGGGTCCGGGCGGGCAGCGGTAAGGGTTGGGCGGGGCGACCATGGCAAAGGTACCGCCTTCGGGCATGGCTGCGATCCGGGCTTTCAATAGCTCTGTCTGCGATCCGGCCTTATAGGCATGAGGCATGGCGTTCTGCGCTGAGATATCCCAGCCCGGAACGGCCCCGTCGACAAAATCAATGCCCGGGCTGAGGATGAGCTTGTCATAGCCCAGGGTTGCCCCGCCTGCCAGGGTCACGCGGCGCAGGTCGCGGTCCACGCCCACGGCCCAGTCATGCACCACGTTCACGCCCGCTGCGGCGAGCCGCCCGTAGGAATGGCCGATATCGTCAATGGCCTTGAAGCCGCCAAGATAGAGGTTGGAGAAAAAGCAGGAGTAATAGGTGCGCGTCGGTTCGATCAGGGTGACAGAGATATCCCCCGCGCTGTCTTTGGCGATGTAGCGCGCTGCCGTGGCCCCGCCCGCGCCGCCGCCGATTACGACCACACGGGGTTTTGCATGCCCTTCTGCCAGTACCATGGGCGCGGCCAGCGCTGTGGATGCGACAGCCGTCGAGCGCAGAAAGCGGCGTCTGTTCATGGTCATGGCGGGTCTCCTTACAGGTCGTTTCAGGGGTCGAGCGTGTTGAAGTAGGCGGCCAGTGCGGCAATTTCTGCGTCTGAGAGCCGCCCGGCAATCATCTGCATAACCGGGTGATCCCGGCGTCTGGCCTTGTAGGCCTGCATGGCAGCCACAAAGTCAGCCTCGGGCCAGTTCACGATGGACGGGATACCGGCATCGCGCCCCTCCCGGTGATGGCAGGTGGTACATTCGCCGCTGAGATAGGCGCCATAAGCAGGATCGCCCCTCAGCTGTGACGTCTGGGTCTCTGCAAGGGCTGTCTGACTGCTGAGCGCCACCGAAATAAGCACAAGGCCTGCAGGGCGGGGCGCAAAGCGTCTCACGAGGTCACTGTGACCCTTTTACTGTCGTGGTAGACCGCGCCGTCATCGTCATACCAGGCAAAGGTAAACGTGCCCGATGCGGGCACGCGCGCCTCGAACTGGAAATAGGGATTGGTGGAAATGGAGGGCTCCATCGCGATGTCGATCACGCTCTCGCCATTGAACGCAGCGGTGAAGCGGTTGATGATCGAGCGGGGGATCAGGTTGCCGTTGTCGTCGGGGCGATGCCCGCTTTCCATTTTGTGACTGACCAGCGTCTTGATCGTGATCGTCTCGCCCGCGGCCGCGGTTTTGGGCACTTTGACCCGCGTCTTTACACCTTCTGCCATTGCGGTTCTCCTTTTTGTCGCGTGTCAGGCACCACAGCCGCCCAGGGTGACATCCACATGGGTGCGGGCGATGCGAAACGACCCGTCGGGCATCTCGGCCAGTGCCACGACTGTCTGGGTTCTGGCGAGCCGGATGCGCGTCGAGACGTCGCGCGCACCGCTGAGCGGGCCGAAACGAAAACGGGCGACACGGGGGGCCGGGTTGTGTTCTGCAAGCACCGTGATCGCCACGGCCTCACCGGGTGCGCTGACCCCCAGCGGCACGGTATAGCCATCCTCTGCGACGGCGGGCAGGGTCAGTGTCACGCCGCCCTCGATAACGGGCGCATTGCCGGTGAGCGCCGCATAGGCTTCTTCAAACAGCGAGGCCTGCGCGGGCGCGCCGACCAGACCCGTCGCAACCAGAGCGCCGGTGCCGATCACAAGCGTGTGCCGCCTTGTCAGTTTCATGTCACCCTCCCGGTCCGCTGTGCGCAGGCTTTGGCGCCAGCCTGATCCGATGGGTCAATTCTAACCATAATGATCCTTTTTGCACCTTTTTTGATGCCAGACCGCCGCTGCGATGACGGGAAGTTGATGACGTCCCGGGGATTGCACCCTGATCTGTTGGCCGGAGCGTAAGAATGCGCAGCGCCAGACGTTCGGCCTCTGGCAGCGGGCGGGTCGCGGATTTCTGCCCGGCAATCAGCCTTTCCGTCAGGGTGCCCACCGATTTTGCGGTCCCGGTGTCGAAGCCAAGCTGGATAGTGTTTGCCAGTTCCCGGTTGACGGTCCCGGTTTTCAGGACGGCCAGACGCACCACGGGCAGATCACTGGCCGGGGCCGATACGCTGAGCTGTGATCAGAGCAACCACCCGCCAGATAACGCATGGTGATCTTCTGTGGTGCGCCACCGCAACGGGTTACTCCGCGCGGCGGCTGACTTCCTTCAGGTCACTGTCCAGCTTGATATCGAACTGGTTGCCGCCTTTGCAGATCACGTCATCCAGATCATAGCCGTCGTCTTCGACCTCGATGTCATCGGGGTCCATCTGGCATTCGATGGAGGCAAGAAACGCTTCGATTTTGGCGACTGTATCCGCATCCACATGTCCGTCCGCATGGAGCGGCGCTGCCAGGGTGGTGAGGGCGAGAGTGCACAGAAGTTTACGCATGATAATGCCTTTCGAATTTTACTGGATAGAGAAAGTGACCGATTGGCTGTCGCCGGTAGAGCCGGGAATACGCAGGGTGTGCCGGCCGGGCTTGATGGCGATAAACGACAGCTCCACCACACCTGCCTTGTCGAACTCAATGGAATCGATGGCCATGGGGCGTATTTCGATCGAATTGATAACGATCTCGTTCATCCAGATCGCGCGAAAGAAACCCGCCCCTTCCAGCGCCAGTTCCGCCGATCCGTCTGCCGTGATCTCCAGTTTATAATAGGCGCCCGATTGCAGTTCGACGTCCTCGCCCACGGGCTGACCAGAGGCCAGCGTCAGACTGATCGTCTCGCCGCGGTTGCACTTGGCCAGCAGCCCGGCAAACCCCAGATCATCGCACAAAGGTGCGGCCAGCGCGGGCGTGGACAGCGTAAAAGCCACAATGGCTGCCAATAGTTTTTTCATGGTCGTCTCCCCGGATTTGTTATCAGTCAATTGTCACCACGCCCCAGGGCTGCTGGCCCACCTGCACAGAGCGGATCGCCTTTTCCCTGGCCACGTCGATGACGGTGATGTCGTTGGAGTTGCCGTTGGTGGTCAGCAGGTATTTTTCGTCCGGCGTGAAGTCGAGCTGCCAGACCCGCTGGCCGACCAGAATGTAATCGAGCACCTCAAGGCTTTGCGCGTCCACCACGGCGACCCGGTTTGCGGGCCCCAGCGCCACAAAGAGCCGCTTGCCGTCCTGCGTGACACGCGCACCCACGGGCTGCAGCCATTCCGGTTGCACCCCGGCGACCTCAAAGGAAATCTTGCCAATGACCGTTGGCGTACCATCCTCGGCAATATCCATGACGCTCACAGTGCCGCCAATTTCGGAAGTCACGAACAGCCGTTTGCCGTCGGCGGTGTAATGGGCGTAGCGCGGGCGCTGGTCCACCAGGATATTGTGCTTGATCTTGTAGTCTTCGGTCGAGATGAAATGCGCCATGTTGGTCGTCTCGGAGGTGTTGACCACGAATTTCGCATCCGGGCTCATCCCCATGCCTTCGGGCTCCACGCCGACGGGCACTTCGGCCAGAACGGTGCGGGTTTCGGTATCTGTCACCGTCACCAGATTGTCGTCCTCGTTCGCGATATAAAGCCGCTTGCCCGAGGGCTCCAGAATGAAGAGCTCCGGGTCCGGGCCGGAGGGCAGGCTTGGCAGTTCCTCATAGGTGGTGGAATCAAACACCCGCACCAGATTATCGTCCGAGGCGCAGACATAGATCTTGCTGCCATCTGGGCTTACGGTGATCCCACGCGGGCGGTGCCCGGCAAAGAACTCGGTTTCCACCTCCCACGTGTCGGTGTTGACCACCGTGATCGTGTTGCCGCGTTCATTGGACACAAATGCCTTTCCGGCCAGGGCAGGCGCTGCGAGCAAAAGGCTGATGGCAGTCGTCACGACGAGGGATTTCATCGGGAGGTCTCCTTAGTTGAATGCGGTACAGTTGGATTCAGGGCGGTCCAACCCCATCGTGTCGAGCGGCGATACCTGATGCAGAAAACCGTCCTGCGGCGAAACACTGACCGTGATGCTGCCGTCATAGAGCAGGATTGGCTGGCGCAGCTGCCCGTTCCAGTTCCGGAAGGTCACCCGCGTGCCCTTGAAGGCGGCAAGCTCAAAAGCATCGGAAACCGCATAGTCGCGCACACCCATCGGGTCGGCGGTATTGGCGCGGGTGACGGCCTCTCCCACCACGCGCAGGGCCAGCCAGACGTTGTAGTCCTGCGGTTTGGCGTAACGCCCGGTCAGCGCTTCAAAGCGGGTCTGGAACTGTGTTGCGCCATAGGCTTCATGGGCTGCATGAAAGGTCGTGGGCACCAGCCCGCCCGACCCCATGACCGGGCGCGGGGTCCAGAGGTGATAGCTCAGATACCGGGCGAAGTAATCCGTACCATCCGCTGCGACCACCACATCATGGTCATCAGCGCCCTGCGTGAACGTGGGCAGTTGCCGCTGCACCAGCACATGCCCGGAATCGGTCCGCCGGGACCCGCCTGTATCTGTAAACTCCCGGTCCTCCGTGATGCGCACGCCGAACTTGCGCGCCGATGTCCGGTAGGCTTCGGCCAGGGCGATATCCTGCGGATTCGAACCGGAGATCAGGAACCATTCGTCCCATTTCTTCCAGACTGCAAATTGCGCCACCGCATCGGCTTTCATGGCATCGCTCGGGGCGATGTGCAGCAGGTTTCCGCGACACTGGTCGTCACGCAGCGCCACGTCGCCGGTCGCCGCATTGAAAACCAGCGCACCCGCCGCCGCTGCCTTGTCGGTCAGGCGCAGCAGATCCTCTCCGCGCGCCTGCACGACGATCAGCCGGATGCCCTGGGCCAAAAGCGCGTCAAACGCGCTGTCGGCCTCTTCGGGGGCGGTGGCGATTGTCGTGGTCTCGTAGGTATGGCCCAGAAAACTGCCGGTGGTGCCATTGTCCTCATCCGCCAGAGCGGCCCCGGCAAAACCCAGATCATCGGGGCGCAGATCATAGCGGCTGATTGGCAGCAGGGTGGGATAGTCTACACGCAGGACCGCTGCTTTCACATCGATGGCCTGTGCCGGAATGGCAAACGCAATCCACGAAAAAGCCGCCAGCAGAGCCGCTGAAAGTCGTCCCACGATGTCCTCCCCAGAAGCATTTTGCTTCGGTTTTTTTATTCAGTTCCGACAGCTGGTTGTGAACCTATACTTTTGGCCGGGTTGCTTTCGGGAGCCTATCACCCGCACCATCAACTACGAATCTTATTTTTTAAGAATGACCATATGCGGCTGATATTGCTTATATTTCTGCTGACTTCAGCCGCTGCTCAGGCCGAAGACAAAGTGGCGTTCTTTGGCATCTTTCTGCTGGACAGTTCCCTGCAGACCACCGAACTGGGCCAGGACCCGGCAGAGCAGGCGCGGCTGGAGATGCTCAATACCATGGTCGCAGAGCGGTTTGCGGCCGAAGGCTATGCTTTCGTCGATCTGCAACCGGCGGCGGGCGACATTGACCGCTATGTCAATCTGGCCAAATGCTATGGCTGCGACAGCCGTATCGCGCAGAAACTCGGCGCTGATTTCTCGCTGGTGGGCGAGGTGCAGAAAACCTCTGACCTGATCATCGCCATGAACCTGCAACTGCGCAGCGCGGGGACAGGCGATCTGGTCCGGGGCGGCGTTGTCGACATCCGGGGCAACACCGACGACACCTGGCGCCGCGGCATGCGCTACATTCTGAACAACCGGATTTTCACGAAGGAGGCGAAATGAAACGCAGAACACTTTTGGGCGCGGCTTGTCTGGCACTGGCAATGCCGGGACTGGCGCTCGCCCATGGCCCGACACGGCAGAAAATCACCCTGACGGCAGAGGTCGGCGCGTCGCCTGACGCGGTCTGGGCGGTCATAGGCGATTTCCAGGATATGTCCTGGCACCCGGCGGTCTTTGCCAATGCGGGCGAAAACGGCAACGAGATCGACGCCACGCGGGTGCTGACGCTCGGCGCAGAAGGCGGGCCAACGATTTCGGAAATCCTCTACAAATACAACGCCGAAAAGATGAGCTATTCCTACCGGATCACCGATGTTCTGGTCGAGGTGCTGCCGGTCACGAACTATTCCTCGCATCTGACGGTCAAACCGCGCGACGATGGTGGCGCGCAGATTGAATGGCGCGGCGCGTTCTACCGCGGCTATCCCAACAACGATCCGCCCCCCGAACTGAACGACGAGGCCGCGATCGCCGCAGTCAGCGGTGTGTATCAGGCGGGGCTGGATGCACTGGTTGAAAGATTTGGTGCGCCGGGTTCCTGAGCTCATCAGCGTCGCGGCCTGTGTCGCGATGCCTGTGATGGCGGATACCGCCTATGTGACCTGCCAGACCGGCGATGCGCTCAGCGTCATTGATCTGTCCGCGGGGCAGGAAACAGCGCGCTGGCAGCTGCCGGGCAAGCCTGCGGGTGTTGCCGTTTCCGCAGAGGCGGTCTTTACCGTCTCGGCCGACAGCAAGACAGTGCAGCGGATGCATCCCGGCACAGGCACCGTCGAGGCCGCGAAAACGCTGGAGGGCGGCCCGGTTGGCATCGCCCTTGATCCGGCGCGCAACCGGCTCTTTGTGTCTGATTGGTACAGCGCGCGGATCTGGGTGCTGGCGGCGCCGGATCTGACCGTCCTGCAGCAGCTGGTGGTCGGGGCCGCGCCCGCCGGGCTGGCCCTGTCGCCGGATGGCCGGTTTCTGGCCTCTGCCGACAAAGAAGCGGATCAGGCCAGTGTTTTTGATGCGCAGACCCTCGAGCCGCTGCACCGCATTTCCGTCGGCACGCGGCCTTTCGGGTTGTCCTTTGCACCCGACGGGCGGCTGTTCGTCGCGAATGTCGGCACCAATGACGTGACCGTGGCCGACCCCGCGACCGGCGTGGTCCTTGCCACCATCCCGGTCGGCGACCGCCCTTATGGTGTGGCTTTTGCGCAGGGCCATGCCTTTGTCACCAACCAGTATGACGGCACGGTCAGTGTGATCGATCTGGAGACGCTCACCGTCACCAAAACCCTGAGCGTTGGTGAATATCCCGAAGGGATTGACGCTACGCCCGATCAGAGCCGGATCGTTCTGGCCAACTGGTTCGACAACACCGTCACAATCATCGACGCAGGCACGCAATCTGTGATAGAAGACGTGGAAACCTGTGACGGCCCGCGCGCCTTTGGCGCTTTCATTCTGGGAGAACAGCAATGACACGAATGACCCTGGCTGCAGCTTTGCTCTGCGCGACCGCCCTGCCCGCCTTTGCTGCGGGTGAAGCCTGGGAGTCTGTCAGAACGCAGCTTTATGGTGAGCGCGGGCTGCTGGATGGCCGCAACGTGATCGCCATCGACGCGCCCTACCGGACCTATGAGGACGCCCGCACGGAACTGGCGGCACAGATTGTCGCCCCCAAAGGCACGGCCGTGTCCAAAGTGACGCTGGTGCTGGATGAAAACCCGATGCCGGTTTCTGCGGTTTTTGCGCTGGAAGAGCCGCAGACCACCTTTTATTTTGACGTGACCATGCGCATCAACGGCCCCACGCCCATGCATGTCATCGCCGAAACCACCGATGGCCGGGTTTTTGTCTCTGAACAGATGGTCAAAACGTCCGGTCAGGGGGCCTGTGCCGCACCGCCGGGCACGGACCCTGAAGCGGCTCTCGCCACGCTGGGCCAGATGCAGATCGACGTTGCGGGCGACCTGCCCGGTGTCGGCGACGGCAAGCTGCAAAGCCTCGCCGCGCGGCTGAGCCGCATGGACCTGGACATTTCGCACCCGTCCCATTCGGGCATGCAGATGGATCAGATATCGCTGCTGTTCATCCCGCTGCGCTATGTCGAGACGGTCGACGTTGATCTGGACGGCGCGGGCTTTGTGGAGATGACAGGCTCGATCTCGCTGTCTGAAAACCCGCGCGTCGGATTGTCTGTGCCGCGTCGCACGCAATCGGTGGATGTCACCATGACCGATACCGACGGGACCATTGCGACTGCTCACAAAACGCTGCCGGGGTTCTGAGCCTGCGTCAGTTGCCGGTTTGCGGCTGCCCTGCCTCGGGGTCCGTTTTCGCGACCGGATAATCCCAGAGCTGCCAGCCATCGGTGCCCTCGGGCAGCCAGAAAACGGACGTATAGCCCCATTCGAGCGCGCGTCTTGCGGCGTTCCAGCTCATCCAGCAATCCTCGAGACAAAAGAAGACGAGCGGGTGGTCCGGATTGCCCCCGCTGGCTTTCTCCAGTCCGGCGCGAAAGTAGTCAGCCGTGACATCCGCAATGGCACCGTATCCCACATTGGGCAGCCAGACAGCACCAGGAATGGTATAACGCGGCTTGTCACGCCAGATCGTGCCTTTGGGCAGATTGGCCGGTTTGGGCGGCTGCGGCATAACGTCGATGAAACCGGCGCCGCCGGCCTCCCACATCTCAAAGGCCTGTTCAGGCCCCACGACAGTGCCGCCGGTAATCGCATCCGGCACCGGCGCACGGTAATGATCCATCCGGTAGTCACCCGGTTCGGGAACGGTTTGCGACAGGGCAGGCAGGGGCAGCAGAAACAAAGCTGCCACCAGCGCCCGGATCACTTTGAGATCTCCAGCACCTCTGTGCCAAGGTCCGTGGTCAGGGGCACTCCGGCCTCGACAAGCAGCGTGTTGATTTCATCCTGATTGCGCCGGATCAGCGAATTGAGCTGGCGCTGCCAGACCTTTTCGCCCTGCCGGACACCCATGGTGATCCGGAAAAACAAACGCGGCGGTCGCTCTTCGCCGACCAGCGGGATGACCCTGAGACCGGGATACCCGGATTTGACAAGCGGACCGCCCAGAGGCCCCCAGAGGATCGCCGCCTGCGTCTCACCCGCCACAAGATCATCGAGCATATCGTTTGCGGGGGACTGATACCGCCGGTCCACAACCAGGTTATAGACCTTTGAGCGTGCAATCAGGCCGTTGCGCGCCAGATGCGCTGATGGTGGTGTGCCCGCAATGATGCCGATCCGCTTACCCTTCAGCGCCGGATCCGTCAGCGTTGTCACCCCCGCCAGATCACTGTCTTTTGGCACAATCAGCGTGTAGACTGAGGTGAAATAGTGGTTGGTGTTCAGAACCAGTTCGTGCCCCTGCGCATAGCCCATGACCACATCGCATTTCTTGGCGGTCAGCGTGTTGCGGATAAAACCGGTGGCCATCGGATACCAGGTGTATTGCACCGGCAGCTCCAGCTTGCCTCCGACCATATCGGCCAGATGGTTCTCGAACCCGGTCCCTTCCTTTGTGGACATGGGATAATTTGCGGGGTCCGCGCAGACCCGCAGCGCAGAGGACGACACAAGGTCAGACGTCTGGGCGGATGAGCCGGACCCCGCCAGGGAGAGACCCAGCAGACACAGAACAAAGAGATGCCTCAGATTTTCAGCCCATGCAGGCATCTTCATCCTCGCGAATGATATCTGATTTCGCTTCTTTTTTGGCAGGACGTCCCCGGGGCAGGACATCGAGCCCGCGCGCCTTCAGGTAGACGTAAATATCGTCGAGGTAACACATCACATTCCGGTTGTCGCCAAAGTGCGGCATCACAGAATTTCCGTTTTTGCGGCCATTGACGACCACCTCGAAAAAGCCGTCATATCCCAGGCTGATCGAGGAATTCTTGACCGCAGGCGCATAGGTCGAGCCTTCGCCATCAGGGCCGTGGCAGACGTGGCATTCCGCATGGTAGCGGCGAAAGCCGGAAAACGTCAGCCAGTCGACTGTGCCGTCTTCCTGAATATTAAAGGTGGGGACATCGTCATCGGTATAGTACCGCCCGTCCTCGCTGTAAGCTGCCTCATAAAGCTTTGGGTCGACAGGGCTCTCTGCCAGCGCCGCCAGTGGCAGGGCCGCGATCAGGCTCGTCGCAATCAGGTTTACCGTTTTCATTCTCTCACCCCTTTGGTTGGGAAAGCGCGACCCCGAAAGGCCGCGCCAACCATCATTTCAGACCAGGCGATCAGTCTGGCAGTGCAAAGACTGTCAGCTGTCCCCCCAGCGCGGTGTAGTCGCTCAGGGCTGCATAGCCGCCCACAGCACCCAGACCGTCGTTGGGATTGGTCAGACCAGCTGCGAGACCAATACCGGCCCAGCCGCCGACACCCGACAGGATGCCGATGTACTGTTTGCCGTTGGACTCGTAGGTCATCACGTTGCCGATGATACCCGATGGTGTTTTGAAGCGGTAAAGCTCCTCACCCGTGTCAGCGCTGACCGCTTTCAGATGACCTTCGAGCGTGCCGTAGAAGACCACGTCACCGGCTGTGGCAAGTGCGCCGGACCAGACCGAGAACTTCTCGGGGATCGACCACTTGATCTCACCGTTGATGTTGTCCCATGCGATGAAGTTGCCCATGCCGCCATGGCTGTCAGGGGCAGGATACATCGACAGGGTCGCACCCACATAGGGCTGACCGGCGGTATAGGAGACCCGGAACGGCTCGTAATCCATGCAGACGTGGTTTGTCGGCACGTAGAACATTTCCGTTTTCGGGCTGTAGGCCGCAGGCTGCTGGTCCTTGGTGCCAAGTGCTGCCGGACAGACGCCGGTGGTGTTGACGTCTTCACCGTTCTGGGCAGTGGAGTACTGCGCCACAACAGCAGGACGACCGTATGTATCCGAATTCGGATCCATGTCGACGCCGGTGGTCCAGTTCACGACGGGGTCGTATTTCTCGGCAACCAGAAGCTCACCCGATACACGGTCCAGCGTATAGCCCAGACCGTTACGATCAAAGTGGGTCAGCAGCTTGCGCTCTTCACCGTCGATCGACTGCTCGGTCAGGATGTTCTCGTTGATACCGTCATAATCCCACTCGTCATGCGGGGTCATCTGGTAGAACCACTTGGCCACGCCCGTGTCGATGTCACGCGCCATGAGCGTCATGGACCAGCGGTTGTCACCCGGACGCTGAGCAGGGTTCCAGGTCGAGGGGTTGCCTGTGCCGTAATAGAACAGGTTCTCGTCCAGATCTGCAGAGAACCAGCCCCATGTGGTGCCGCCCCCGATCATCCACTGATCACCTTCCCAGGTGTTCGTGCCTGAATCTGCGCCAACCGGCTTGCCCAGGTGCGTCGTGTTTTCCGGATCCGCCAGGATGTCACTGTCCGGACCCATGGAATAGGCCCGCCAGACAAGCTCGCCGCTGTTCATGTCATAGGCCGTTGTATGGCCGCGGACACCGAATTCACCGCCCGAGATGCCAACAATCACCTTGTCTTTCACCGGCAGGACTGTGGCTGTGTTGGTTTCACCGATTGCCGGATCACCGTTGACAGCTTCCCAGACCACGTCACCGGATTTGGCATCCAGTGCCACAAGTTTGGTATCGGCCTGATGCAGGAAGATCTTGCCGTCGGCATAGGCCACACCGCGGTTCACGGTGTCACAGCACATCACCGGGATAACGTCCGGATCCTGCTTGGGCTCATATTTCCAGATGATCTTGCCTTCGTTCTGGAGATCAAGCGCGTAAACAATATTCGGGAATGGCGTGTGCACATACATCACGTCATCAACCACGAGGGGCGAGCCTTCGTGGCCACGCAGAACGCCCGTCGAGAACGTCCAGGCCACCTGCAGATCGCCCACATTTTCCGCGTTGATCTGGTCAAGCGCAGAGTAACGGTGGTTCTTGTAATCACCGGTTTGAATTGCCCATTGCGTGGAATCACCCATCTGGGACACGAGATCGTCATTTGCGGTAGCCATGCCGGCGCAAAGCGCGATCCCGGAGGTCAAAAGCAAAAGCTTTTTCATAGTAGTGCCTCCCTAAATGCGGCGGAATTGCCGCGAAAACGGCCCCTGGCCCCCCTTTGGGCCAAACGCCAGGTCTTTTTCATTGCGGGCCGGTTCTGTTGCCATCCCGCAAAGAAAAACTCGAATTACGACCCGTCCGCAGGGAAGGTCGCCAGATATGCAATCACGTTCATGCGGTCGTCTTCCTTGCGCAGTCCGGCAAAGCTCATCTTTGTGCCCTTTGCATAGGAACGCGGTTTTTCAAGAAAGGCCGCCAGTTCTTCGGGCGTCCAGGTCTTGCCCTCTTCGGCCAGGCCGACCAGAACATCGGAGTACTTAAAGCCATCGGCAGAGGCGATGGGCCGGTCGATAATGCCATTGAGCACCGGACCGACCTTGTTTTCGGCCCCCTCGCCCACGGCGTGACAGGCCTTGCATTTACGAAAGACCTTTTCGCCCGCAGCCGCGTCACCGGTGATATGGCCGTCTGCAAAAGCCAGTGTCGGCAACAGCAGCAGACCGGACGCGGCAAGTACTCGTTTCAGCATAGATATATCCTCTGTATCCTGTCAGTTCAGTCGCTCGGCGTGCCATTCCACATGGTCACGGGCGAAAGTGTTCACGAAAAAATAGGAGTGGTCATACCCCTCCTGCATACGCACCTGTCCCGGCTGGCGGCGGCGCGCCATCATATCGGCCAGCGCTTCGGGCTTGAGCAGGTCAAGGAACTGATCGTCCGCGCCCTGATCCACCAGCAGGTCACTTTTCCACCCGAACTCTTCCAGCAACAGCGTGGCGTCGTGCTCTGTCCAGGTCGACTCGTCATCGCCCAGATAGGCGCTCAGCTGTTTGCGGCCCCAGTCGGACTGGGTCGGGTGCGCGATCGGCGCAAAAGCCGAGAGCGAGTCGAACAGGTCCGCATTGCGCAGCGCCAGTGTGATCGCTCCGTGCCCGCCCATGGAATGGCCGGTGATCCCGTGACGGTTCTGAACGGGCAGATTGTCCATCACCACCCCGCGCAGCTCGTTCAGGATGTAGTCATACATGCGGAAATGCCGCTTCCAGGGATCACGGGTCGCATTAACGTAAAACCCTGCGCCCTGGCCCAGATCATAGGCTTCATCATCCGTGACCCCTGCGCCCCGCGGTGAGGTATCGGGATAGATAACGGCCAGACCGTGCCGGGAGGCATGCTCCTGAAATCCACCTTTGAACATGGCGTTTTCGTGGGTGCAGGTCAGACCCGACAGATACCACAGCAGCGGTACCGGATTGTCAGAGGCCTGCGGTGGCAGGTAGACCGCAAAGGTCATTTCGCATCCGCAGGTATTGGAAGGATGTCTGAACACCTTCTGGCGTCCTCCGAAACTCCGGTTTTCCGATACCAGCTCCAGCGTCACCTCAAAACTCCACAACAGCGCGGATGGATTTACCCTGGTGCATCAGGTCGAACCCGTGGTTGATCTCGTCCAGGGTCAGTTTATGGGTGATCATCGGGTCGATCTCGATCTTGCCGTCCATGTACCAGTCGACGATTTTCGGCACATCCGTGCGCCCCTTGGCACCGCCAAAGGCCGTGCCGCGCCAGACCCGGCCGGTGACCAGCTGGAAAGGCCGCGTCGCGATCTCGGCGCCCGCAGGGGCAACCCCGATGATGATGCTCTCGCCCCAGCCCTTGTGCGCGGCCTCAAGTGCGGTGCGCATCACGTTCACATTGCCCGTGGCATCAAAGGTATAGTCACAGCCCCCGCCTGACAGCTCCACCAGATGCGCGACCATGTCGCCCTCCACTTTCGAAGGGTTCACAAAATGCGTCATGCCGAAATGGCGGCCCATTTTCTCTTTGTCGTCATTCAGATCGACGCCGATGATCTGATCCGCGCCGGCCATCCGCAGCCCCTGGATCACGTTCAGACCGATGCCGCCCAGACCGAACACGGCCGCCGTCGAGCCGATCTCGACCTTGGCGGTGTTGATCACCGCCCCGATGCCCGTGGTCACGCCGCAGCCGATGTAGCAGATCTTGTCAAAGGGCGCGTCCTTGCGGACTTTCGCCAGCGCGATCTCGGGCACCACCGTGTGATTGGCAAAGGTCGAGCAGCCCATATAGTGGTGAATGGGCGTCCCATCGAGCATCGAAAACCGCGTGGAGCCATCGGGCAACAGCCCCTGCCCTTGCGTCGCGCGCACCTTCTGGCAGAGGTTGGTTTTGGGGTTCAGGCAATAGTCACACTCGCGGCATTCCGGCGTGTAGAGCGGGATCACATGGTCGCCCACTTCCAGGCCCGTGACCCCCTCGCCCACCTCAATCACAACGCCCGCGCCCTCATGGCCCAGGATCGCCGGAAAAATGCCTTCGGGATCATCGCCCGAGCGCGTGAACTCATCTGTGTGACACAGACCCGTCGCCCTGATCTCAACCAGAACCTCGCCCGCCCGCGGACCCTCCAGGTTCACTTCCATGATCTCCAGAGGCTTCCCAGCCTCAACAGCAACTGCGGCGCGCGTTCTCATCATGGCGGGGTCCTTTCGCTGAATATGACGGTTCAACTCAGAAAGACAGAGCGCTGCGATGTCAAGTCTCAGAGGTCAGGGCAGACAGGGTGCGGTCAGAGACTGGCGATCAACAAACTCTGTCTCCAGCATCACCGATGGTTCGGTCCCGGGACCATTCACTCCATTCAACAACAGCCGGGCTGCGGCCTGACCAATCTCAATCTGAGGCACACGCACCGTCGTCAGCGCAGGATGTACCACGCGCGCAAGCCCGATGTCATCGAAACCAACGAAAGACATATCAGCCGGCAGACTGAGCCCCATCGAACGCGCCTCTGTCATAGCGCCGGCAGCCAGAACGTCATTACCACACAGTACGACTGTCGGTTTTTCCCGCTGCGCCATGATTTCTGAAAACGCGCGCCCGCCGTCATCCAGCAGATAAGGGGCCTCGGCGACATGGGTGATCCGCGCGTGGTCACCCCATCCGTTTACTGCGTCCCGGACACCGTCAAGCCGGGCGCGTGCCCGGTCATTGCCTGCAACCCGACCGCTGATCACGGCGATACGCCGGTGTCCCAGAGCAAGCGCCCGTCTTGTGGCGTCCGCCGCGGCATCTTTGTTGCTGAACCCCACAAACCGCGACCCTGGACGGGCAACGTCGCACCAGGCAACAATGTGAGCAACACGGCGTTTGTCCAGAAACGCCCAGGTTGCTGCCGGACGCTCGTTCCCGATCAGCATCAGACCGCCGGCACCATGTGCGACCAGCGATTTAATCGCCGCCATTTCCTGGTCCGGATCAAACCCCGTTGTCGCCACAAGCAGATTGACCCCGGTCTCGGACAGTGCTTCCTGAAAGGCCTGCAGTGCGTTGGCAAACATCGCGTTGGCCATAGAAGGGATGACTGCGCCCACTGTGTTCGCACGCCCGGAGGCCAGAGCGCGGCCCCCGAAATTCGGCGTATACCCGAGGTTTTCAACTGCCTGTTCGATACGGGCACGGGTCTCCGGCGCGACTTTCTCCGGTGAGTTAAGCGCACGCGATATGCTTGCCGTGGACACACCGGCCAGGCGTGCAACATCTTCCAGTTTTGGCGCAGACATTCGATCGATCCGTATTTTGCCCGGTTTCCGGAACACGCTGGCCGGGCGGCTTACAAAAAAGTTAACACCGATGTGTGTAAGCGCTTGCATTGATCGATGCAAGCGCTTACACGAGACATCAGATCAGGAGAATCCCCGATACGTCCGGACAAGGACTTTTTGGGCCAGCTCCCGAACACAGCATGACCCGGGAGGTGCGCACATGGCACGTGATTATCTGAAAAAAGCAACCAAGACAGCGATGACGGACGCAGGTGACGTCCGCGAAACCGTTCAGGGAATTCTCGCTGATATCGAAGCTGGTGGAAACGAAGCCGCCCTCAGATACGCTGAGAAATTCGACAAATACAAAGGCAACGTGATCCTTACGGCCGATGAAATCGACGCGGCAGCCAGCCAGGTTTCCCAAAAGCTCAAGGACGACATCGCATTTGCCCACGACAACGTGCGCCGCTTTGCCGAAGTGCAGAAATCAACAATGACAGACGTGGAGCTGGAAGTTGTTCCCGGGCTGATCGCGGGTCAGAAAGCCATCCCCGTGCGGGCCGCCGGCTGTTATGTGCCCGGTGGACGCTACAGCCACATCGCCAGCGCGATCATGACCGTGACAACCGCGAAGGTTGCCGGCTGCCAGCACATCACCGCCTGTTCGCCCCCGCGTCCGGACGTTGGTATCGCTCCTGCTATTGTTTATGCGGCACATCTTTGCGGTGCGGACAAAATTCTGTCCATGGGTGGTGTTCAGGGCGTTGCGGCCATGACATTCGGTCTTTTTGACCTGCCCAAAGCGGACATTCTTGTGGGCCCTGGCAACCAGTTTGTTGCAGAGGCAAAACGCATTCTGTTTGGCCGGGTCGGCATCGACATGATCGCCGGCCCCACAGACAGCCTGATCCTGGCAGACAAAACAGCAGATCCGTTCATCGTGGCCACCGACCTGGTGGGCCAGGCCGAACATGGATATAACTCGCCGGTCTGGCTGGTTACGGACGACCGGGCCCTTGCGGAAAAGGTCATGGAAACGGTGCCGGGGCTCATTGCCGATCTGCCAGAACTGAACCGCGCAAACGCCGAAGCCGCCTGGCGCGACTATGCAGAAGTTATCGTCTGCGCAGACCGCGAAGAAATGGCCGCCTGTTCAGACGATTATGCCCCTGAACACCTGACTGTTCAGGCCGAGGACCTGCCCTGGTGGCTGGAACGCCTGCAGTGCTATGGCTCCCTCTTCCTTGGTGAAGAAACCACCGTTGCCTTTGGCGACAAAGCGTCGGGAACAAACCACGTTCTGCCGACGTCGCAGTCGGCGAAATACACCGGTGGCCTGTCCGTGCACAAATACATGAAGATTGTGACCTGGCAGCGTGCAACACGCGATGGCGCAAAACCGGTCGCAGAGGCAACAGCGCGGATTTCCCGTCTGGAAGGCATGGAAGGGCACGCCCGCACGGCGGACGCAAGGCTGCACAAGTATTTCCCACAGGAAAACTTCGACCTGTCTGCGGCAGACTGAGCCGATGAACGGGCTGTTTGATGTCAGCGGCAGGGTGGTCTGTGTGACCGGTGCCAGCAGCGGGCTCGGCCGTCAGGCCGGGATCCTGCTCGCGGAAGCCGGGGCAAAAGTCGTCGGTGTCGCACGCCGCGTCGACGCCCTGGCCACCTGGGCCGGGGAAGCCGGAGGCGAGACAGCCTGTATCACCGGTGATCTCTCGGATCGTCACGCCCTTGGCACTATTGCAGCCGCTGCGGCAGAGCCTTTTGGTGCGCCGGACATTCTTATCAATGCTGCGGGCATTAACACCCGCCAGAATGCAGATGATGTTACAGCAGAAGGCTGGGACGTCACCCTGAACCTGAACCTGGCAGCACCGTTTTTTCTGGCACAGGCCATGGTGCCCGCAATGAAAGAACGCGGCTGGGGGCGTATCATCAATTTTGCCTCGCTTCAGTCGCGCCGCGCCTTTGCGAACGGTATCACATATGGTGCGTCCAAGGGCGGCGTCGAACAGATGACCCGCGCCATGGCAGAGGCCTGGTCCGCCGATGGCATAACAGCCAATGCCCTCGCACCCGGGTTTTTCCGTACAGAACTGACCGGGCCGGTTTTTGCCGATGCTGCTCTCGCGCAGCGCAACGCAGACCAGACATGTATCGGACGTAACGGAGAGCCAAGCGACCTGGATGGCCCGCTGATGTTTTTCTGTGCCCCCGCCTCTGACTATGTGACGGGCCAGGTACTCTTTGTGGACGGGGGGTTCACCGCAAAATGAAAGCACTTGTATACACAGATGTTGAGGAACTGACCTATCAGGATCGCCCGATGCCCACTGCGGGTGCTGGCGAACACCTGATCCGCATTATGGCGTCTGGCATCTGCGGGTCCGACATGCATGCCTTTCTGGGGCATGATGCGCGCCGCCCTGCCCCTCTCACGCTCGGTCATGAAGCTGCCGGTACAATAGTAGGCGGACCGCGTGACGGGGACACAGTCACAATCAATCCACTTGTTGCCTGCCAGACCTGCAACGCCTGTTTGTCCGGCAAGGAAAACCTTTGCCCTAACCGCCAGATTATTTCCATGCCACCACGTGAAGGCGCGTTTGCCGGATACGTCGTCATGCCGGAACGCAATCTGGTAAGCGTGCCCACAGGGGTTGATCTGCGGCATGCGGCTCTGGCCGAACCGATTGCCTGCGGATGGCATGCCGTGCGGCTTGGCCGCGATGTGCTCGGTGGCGATCTGATCAGTCGCAGATGCGTTGTTATCGGCGGCGGTGCAATCGGTGTTGGTGCGGCCTTATCGCTGCGCGCGCAGGGTGCAACAGACATTTCTCTGATCGAGCCAAACGATCTTCGGCGCGACCGTCTTGCAGGTGTCGAAGGCTTCAGTGTCTTTGCGCCAGATGATCCCAGCGGACCTGCCGCCGGAACTGCCGATCTGATTGTCGACGGCGTAGGCTATGCTGCGACACGTGCCGCTGCCTGCGCGCTGGCAAAGCCCGGCGGTGTAATCACACACATCGGTCTTGGCGAAGATACCGGGGGGCTCGATGTCCGCCGGATGACACTGCAGGAAATCACATTCATTGGCACCTACACCTATACTGCTGAAGATTTCCGCTACACAGCCGCTGCCATCTTTGACGGGCGTCTTGGGGCGCTCGACTGGATTGAAACCCGCCCTCTGGCCGATGGCCAGCAGGCGTTCCGAGATATTCGTTCCGGTGCAGTTGCTGCACCGAAAATCATTCTGATCCCCGAACACGAGGAGTAATCAAACGTGTCCATCAGTTCCAAAATTGTGGACGATTTCGTCGCCGAAGGCGTTGAATTCATCACCACAGTGCCCTGTAAACAGCTCGCAGGCGTTATCGACGAAGTCGAAGCGCGCCCCGAGATACACCACGTCCCGTCCAACAAAGAAGACGAAGGCATGGGCCTGTGCGCAGGTGCCTTTATGGGCGGCAAAAAACCAGCCATCATCATGCAGAACACTGCAATCGGTGTGACCATCAACACACTGGCAACGCTGACCCAGTTTTACCGCATGCCACTGCCAATGCTGATCTCTTACCGGGGTGAGCTGCGTGAGCCGGTATCCTGTCAGGTTGAGATGGCCGTTCACACAAAGGCACTGCTCAACCAGATGCTGATCCCGACGTATCACTTCCACAAAGAAGCGGATGCGGCCGAACTGCCCGAGATTCTGAAATACTGCTTCATGTCCAACAAACCTGTGGCGATCCTGACGGATGCGTCCTTCTGGGGAGGCTACGGAGACCAATGATCCGTTCTGATATCCTGCGCGAAATCGCACCAATCCTTCGGGATCAACTCGTTGTCTGCAACATCGGTCTGCCCAGCCAGGAGCTGCACATGATCGACGACAACGCCAAAAACTTCTACATGCTCGGCACAATGGGCCTGTCATCCTCCATCGGTCTGGGTCTTGCCATGGCGCAGGACAAAACAGTCATTTCCATCGACGGCGACGGCTCGGTCCTGACGAACTTTGGCACCCTGCCGACGATCGCAAACAACGTGACCGACAACTACATCCTGCTGATCATCGACAACGGCTCTTATGGCTCGACCGGTGACCAGCCGACATATGCGGGCAAGAAGACAAAGCTTGAGGATGTTGCAAAAGCCTGTGGCTGCGAAAACGTTGTGACCTGTGCTGCTGAAGATACGGGCGCCGTCCTGCAGGCCGCGATCGACAGCAAACAGATGACGATCATCGTGGCCAAATGCGAAAGCGGCAACATCAAGCTGCCCGTCATCACCATGGACCCTGTTGTGATCCGTCACCGGTTCATGGAAGCGGTAAAGGTATAAGAACCCGTGGGAGGGGCGAACGCCATCCACTCTTATGCAGACGCGCGGCGGCTGGCCCGCAGGCGACTGCCGTGGATGGTGTTCGATTATATTGACGGAGCGGCCGGAGAAGGTGTGGCAGAAGCCCGCAATCTGGCCGCTCTGCGCGACATCGCGCTGGACCCGCGTGTCCTGGTTGACGTCTCGGACCGCGATCTGGGCGTAAAGGTCTTTGATCACGATGGCACCGTGCCATTCGGCATCAGCCCGATGGGCATGTGCAACCTCTCGGGGCCTGGTGCAGACCTGATGCTGGCGCGGATCGCCGCAAAACATCGCGTCCCCTGTGGCGTATCCACAGTCGCCTCCACATCACTGGAAACGATGATTGAGACAGCGGAGGGCCATGCCTGGTTTCAGCTGTATTTCTCAGGTGATGGCAGCGGGACAGCCAAACTGGTAGAGCGGGCCAAGGCCGCTGGGTACAAGACGCTGATCATGACGCTGGACGTGCCAGAAGTCGGACGGCGCCCGCGCGAGTTACGGCGCGGCTTCAAGATGCCGTTTCGGATTGGCCCCAAACAGTTCATTGATTTTGCCCTTCATCCACTGTGGTCCATCTCGAGCCTGCTGGCCGGTGCGCCCGATCTGGCGAATTTTCAGACGCCCGGGTTTACGTTTGATCGCACCGAAAGCCGTGCGCGTGCGGACTGGGAATTTCTGAAACGGCTTCGGGATCAGTGGGATGGTAATCTTGTCGCCAAGGGCGTGACCCATGTCGGAGATGCGGAGCGTCTGCGCGACGAGGGCGTTGACGCCATCCAGGTATCAACACACGGCGGCCGTCAGCTGGACAGCGCGCCGCCGCCGATCCTGGCCCTGAAGGCGATCCGGGACGCTCTGGGCCCTGAGTATCCGCTGTTTTATGACACCGGCCTGCGCTCCGGCGAAGATGTGGTCAAAGCCTACATGATGGGCGCGGATTTTGTGTTTTTCGGGCGTGCGATGCAGTTTGCGATCGCCGCCGGTGGCCGGGACGGTCTGAACGCTTTCTGGAAACTCCTGACCGATGAGGCGAGCCTTACCCTTGCCCAGATGGGGCGCGTCAGAATGCCGGACGCGACTGCGCGGTTCTGATCTTCTCAGCGCCCCGCATCGTGACTTCGCTGTGTTGAAGGACGGATCATATCAGCGGCCCTGCGCGCGAGACGGGCGTGCATCTCGTCCCCTTGGTCCAGGCAGCACTCCACACCCCGGGCTGTGCAGATATCCAACCTGGATTATCCGTTCACCCAATGCCCGCGCCCGGGTTCTCATCCGCGGAATTGCCCCGTGACTGCCACCGGCGGAGATCAATCGATTTGTCTACCCGTTGCAGACAGCTCAGGCACGATTTTCCAGAAATCATTGCCACCGCCATTCAGGATCACACTGCCTTACAGGCCTGGATATGTTAAATCCAAGCGCACCCAAAATCGAGAATCGGAGCAATGAATGCGTCCGGAACGCAGCGGTCGACAACCGGTTCATTCAGGATCTTTCGATGGCAGACGACACCGGTGCACCCGAGCCATGATGCCAGACCAGCCCAGAATAACCCATGGTCAGAAAACAGGCGTGGTAATCCTCAGATATCTACCCGATGCAGACCAGCGGAGCGCCCGCGATGACCAGAAATCAAAAGAATGCGGATCATTCTGACCCTGACGGCTTGCCGTCATGCTCATGTGGTCTAACCTGCACTTGCGTGACCACCAAATATGAGGCGGAACTCCTTTGACACCCGCCACCAACAGACCAAAGAGACAGTGATCTTCTGTGTTTCCGAAACAGACGGAACAGTATGCTGCACTGGCTCCCTGCGGAAGGCCCTGAAATGAAACTGCGCGACGCTCATCATTATCCTTCAAGACGGTCCGCCGTGCTGGCGGACAACATCGTATCGACTTCTCAGCCGCTTGCGGCACAGGCAGGTTTATCCATGCTCGCGCGGGGCGGCAACGCGGCAGACGCGGCGATTGCGGCTGCGATCACCCTGACACTGGTAGAACCGACCGGTAACGGCGTCGGCTCTGACGCCTTTGCGATTATCTGGGATGGCAGCGACCTGCACGGGCTGAACGCGTCAGGGCGCGCGCCGGGAGGCTGGACGCCTGAGCGTTTCGCGGGCCTTGAACAGATGCCTTTTCACGGCTGGGACAGCGTGACCGTACCGGGAGCTGTCTCTGGCTGGGTCGCGGTGTCAGAGCGTTTCGGATCACTGCCTTTTGCCGATCTTTTTGAACCCGCCATCCACCTTGCAGAAACGGGTTTTCTGGTATCGCCCAAAATCGCAACACTCTGGGCCCGCGCGGCTGATCAGCTGGCAGAATATCCCGGATTTGCCGGGACATTCCTGCCGGACGGGCGCGCACCGCAAGCCGGAGAGCGTTTTGTGAACGCGCCTCTGGCCGAGACGTTCCGCAAGATCGCGGAAACCCGGGGCCGCGCGTTTTACGAGGGTGACCTGGCACGTGCCATCACTGATTTTGCTGCACAACACGGGGCTGCACTGTCGATGGCGGATATGGCGGCCCACCGGGCTGACTGGTGTGGCACTATCAGCCGGCGTTTTGCTGGTACCGAATTGCACGAAATCCCCCCCAATGGTCAGGGCATTGCTGCACTGATGGGTCTGGGTATCCTGGAACACAGCAGCATCCGCGACCTCGATGCCGATGATCCGCAGGCCTTTCATCTGCAGATCGAAGCCATGAAACTGGCGCTCGCCGATGTCGAAACCTTTGTTGGCGATATCGAACATATGACGGACACGACCGTTGCCCATCTGTTGGACGACGGCTATCTGGCTTCGCGCGCTGAACTGATCGATCCGACCTGCGCACAGGATTTCGGTGCAGGAGCGCCGAAACACGGCAGTACGGTTTACCTGACCGCGGCGGATGCCTCAGGCATGATGGTGTCGTTTATCCAGTCAAACTATGCAGGCTTCGGCTCTGGCGTGGCTGTTCCCGGCACAGGAATTCATTTGCAGAACCGTGGCGCCGGGTTTTCGCTGGACCCGGAAAGCCAGAACTGCGTGGGCCCGGGAAAGCGCCCTTTTCATACGATTATCCCCGGCTTTCTGATGGGTCCGGACGGTCCGCTGATGAGTTTTGGCGTGATGGGCGGTCCAATGCAGGCGCAAGGGCATGTTCAGATGGTGTTGCGGACGCAGATCTGGGGACAGGACCCGCAGATGGCCGTCGACGCGCCGCGCTGGCGGGTCACGGAAGCTCTGGGTGTGGCGATTGAAGACACAATGCCAGACCGCATTCTGGACGCGCTGCGCGTGCTCGGGCATGAGATTTCGCTTGAGACGCCGGACAATGCATTTGGATTTGGCGGTGCACAGCTGATCTGTCGCTTACCCGGTGGTGGGTATGCCGCAGGGTCTGACCCGCGCAAAGACGGTGCTGCCGCAGGTTTCTGAAAAGAAAACGCCCCGGAAGTTCCGGGGCGTGTTCAGGCATTGACTTGTGGCAGGATCAGGCCAGATCGAACCGGTCCAGTTCCATGACTTTGACCCAGGCGTCCACGAACTGCCGGGCAAAGACTTCTTTGGCATCATCCTGCGCATAGGCCTCGGCCAGCGCACGCAGCTGCGAATTGGACCCAAACACAAGATCAACGCGCGTACCTGTCCATTTTTTCTCACCACTGGCGCGGTCGGTCCCTTCATAGATACCTTCTTTGCCAGACGCCGGTGCCCAGGACACGTTCATGTCAACGATGTTGGTAAAAAAGTCGTTGGACAACGTACCGGTATTGGCCGTGAACACGCCATGGTCAGACCCATCTGCGTTCGTACCAAGCACACGAAGGCCGCCAACCAGAACCGTCATTTCAGGAGCGGTCAGGCTGAGCAGCTGGGCCTTGTCGACCAGCATTTCTTCAGCCGATACAGAGAACTCACGTTTCTGATAGTTGCGGAAACCGTCTGCCTGAGGCTCCAGCAGCGCAAAGCTCTCTTCATCGGTTTGTTCGGCCGAGGCGTCCATGCGGCCTGGCGTGAACGGCACGGTGATATCAAACCCGCCATCACGCGCAGCTTTTTCAACACCGGCCGTACCGGCCAGCACGATCATATCCGCCAGCGACACGGGTTTGGCAAAACCCGCACGAATGCTTTCGAGCACTTCAAGAACCCGCGACAGCTGCTCAGGCTGGTTCACTTCCCAGTCTTTCTGAGGTGCGAGGCGGATACGTGCCCCGTTGGCGCCACCGCGCTTGTCTGAGTTGCGGAACGTCGAAGCCGAGGCCCAGGCTGTTGAAACAAGCTCAGATACCGTCAGGCCAGAGGCCAGCACCTGTTCTTTCAGCGCTGCGATATCCGCATCATTGATCAGCTCGTGGTCAACTGCCGGGATCGGATCCTGCCAGATCAGATCTTCCGCAGGCACTTCTTCGCCCAGATACCGGGATTTTGGCCCCATATCACGGTGGATCAGCTTGAACCAGGCACGCGCATAAGCATCCGCAAATTCATCCGGGTTGGCATGGAAATGCCGCGAGATTTTCTCGTATGCCGGATCAAAACGCATTGCCATGTCCGCAGTGGTCATCATGGGCGCATGTTTCATTTCGCCTGTTGCGGCATCCGGTACGGACCCTTCGCCGCCGACGGCTTTCCACTGCTGTGCACCAGCGGGCGACTTTGTCAGTTCCCACTCATAGCCAAACAGCGTGTCGAAATAAGACATGTCCCAGGTCGTGGGTGTGGGTGTCCATGCACCTTCAATCCCGGAAACGGTCGCGTGCCCGCCGACACCGGATTCAAAGGCATTTTTCCACCCCAGACCCATTTGTTCGATGGGGGATCCTTCGGGCTCGGGGCCGACCAGTGCCGCGTCGCCCGCGCCATGCGCCTTGCCAAATGTGTGGCCACCGGCTGTCAGCGCGACGGTCTCATAGTCATCCATCCCCATCCGCGCGAAAGTTTCGCGAATGTCACGGCCTGATGCCACGGGATCGGGGTTTCCGTCCGGACCTTCGGGGTTCACATAGATCAGACCCATCTGCACGGCCGCCAGCGGATTTTCCAGCTCCCGGTCGCCGGTGTAGCGCGCATTGCCGAGCCATTCGGTCTCTGTGCCCCAGTAGATGTCTTCTTCAGGCTCCCAGGTGTCCGCGCGACCGCCGCCGAAACCGAAAGTTTTGAAACCCATCGATTCCATGGCAACGTTTCCGGCCAGCACCATCAGGTCAGCCCACGAAATCTGATTGCCATATTTCTGTTTCACCGGCCACAGAAGACGCCGCGCTTTGTCCAGGCCGCCATTATCAGGCCAGCTGTTCAGCGGTGCAAACCGCTGGCTGCCAGAACTCGCCCCGCCGCGCCCGTCGCCTGTCCGGTAAGTCCCTGCAGAGTGCCAGGCCATCCGCACGAACAATGGTCCGTAGTGGCCGTAATCCGCCGGCCACCATTCCTGGCTGTCTGTCATCAGCGCCGTCAGGTCTTTCTTCAGGGCCTGATAATCAAGGCTTTTAAACTGTTCAGCATAGTCAACTTCATGTCCGAAAGGATCGGTTTGCCGTGCGTTCTGATTGAGAATTTTCAGGTTCAGCTGGTTTGGCCACCAGTCACGATTGCTCCTGACTTCATTTGTAGCGTGGATACTCGCTCCATGCATCACCGGGCATTTTCCGATATCGTTTCCGTCCATGTTTCTCTCCGTCCGTGAGGTTATTCAGGCGATCCAGGCTTGGAGTTAGCGCGAACACGTCTTTGATCGAGTGCGCTTTGCCAGAATGGCAAAATCGTTCTTCACCCAGCTTTCTTCAGAACAGTAACAAAGAAAAATGATTAGTATAAGTTGTATTTTCTGATCGTTTCGATAATATTTTCCTATGATAAACCCTACTCTCCGACAGTTTCGTTATTTTGAGGCTCTGGTGCGTCATGAACACTTTGGCAGAGCGGCAGAAGCAAGCGGCGTCTCACAGCCTGCTTTGTCCATGCAGATCAGAGAGCTGGAGGAAACACTGGGCTCCGCACTGTTTGAACGCGGGATGCGGCAGGTAAAACTGACGGGTTTTGGCGAAACCGTATCACCACGCATTCACGACATTCTGCGCTCCGTCGACGAGCTGGGCGATATCGCCCGCATCGCCGGCAAAGGACTGGCAGGCCCGCTGCGACTGGGTGTCATCCCGACGATCGCCCCCTATCTGCTGCCAGGGATCATCCGCGAATTGTCCGGCAGTTTCACTGGTACAGATGTTCAGGTCAGAGAAACTCTGACTGACCGGCTGATTGCTGAATTGTCAGACGGGCGGATCGACGCCGCCATCGTAGCCTTGCCGGTCTCGGAGCCGTCCTTGCAGGAGACCGCGCTTTTTGATGAGGAATTTGTGCTTGTCCGCCCTGTTTCAGCACAGGGTGAGCCAGTGCCGGACCGCGACAACCTGCGCGCCCACCGATTGCTGCTGCTGGAAGAAGGCCACTGCTTCCGGGATCAGGCCCTGTCGTTTTGCAACATCAGCCCGTCGCTACCCCGAGACGGGCTTGACGGGTCTTCCCTTGCGACACTGGTGCAACTTGTCGGCTCCGGCATCGGTATCACGCTTATTCCCGAAATGGCGGTCGGTGTAGAGACCGGTTCGGCACCTGTGGTCACGGACCGGTTTTCCAAAAACCCTCCTCACCGGACTGTTGGCATGATCTGGCGCAGATCGAGCCCGCTGGGACCGCAGCTGGAACAGGTTGCAGAAGTGGTACGAAAGGCCGCTGCTGCAAAGAGCGCGGCATTGCCCCGCCAAAGCGGGAACGCAGGTACCCGCTGACTGATTTCCGGGCAGAATTAACTTTCATGACAGAGACCACAGCAAAAACCTGCGCAATTAGTTTTCACGTGTTGCCAAGTTTTATTTTATAACATAACAAATTCCTGTAACGGAGGGTTGGGAAGTGAGAAAACGCGCGGCAGCCCGGCAAAGTGATGTACTGAGCGTTCTGGACGCCTGTGACCGTCCTATGACGGCCTATCAGATCCTTGAAAAACTGCAGGAGAATGAGCCGGATATCGCACCGCCAACGGTTTATCGCACGCTTTCCGCGCTGACCGATCAGGGACGCGCGCACCGTCTGGAGTCAAAAAAAGCGTTTGTGCCCTGCCGTTGCCGGCATGTCGAAAGCGTTCCCGTGCTGGCGATCTGCCAGGACTGCGGTTCCGTTGACGAACATGACGGGAGCGCACTTCTGCCCCGCCTGACGGCACTGACCGACAATAATGCTTTTCGTGCCGACCGGCACATCGTGGAAATTCACGGACGATGCGGTGCATGCGCTGCCAGCACCGCCTGAAACAGGGAAATCACTATGAAACACTCACTGACACTGCTTGCGCTCTTTGCTGCTGCCCCTGCCCTCGCAGAAGAAACCCGCGAAATGGACGCACACGAACACGGCGTGGGTGAACTGAACATTGCCGTTGAGGCCAGCACAGTTGTAATGGAATTTCACGCGCCCGGCGCGGACATAGTCGGCTTTGAATACGAAGCGAAAAGCGATGCTGATCTCGCAGCCATCGATGCGGCCATTGCAAAACTGAATGCGCCGCTTGATCTTTTTGTTCTTCCGGCGGCCGCCGGATGTACCGTTGTCTCGGCACATGCTGAGCTTGAAAGCGAAGACGAACATGACGCTCATCACGAGGAAGAAGAAGAACACAGCGCCCATGATGATCACAAAGAACACGAGGAGCATGCGCATGACGAGCATGACCACGATGAGCACGCGCACGACGAACACGGGCACGACGAGGCAGAGGCCGGGCATACTGAATTTCATGCAGAGTATGAGCTGACCTGCAACAACCCCGACGCTCTGATGGCGATTACCTTTGCTTACTTCGAGACCTTTCCAAACGCACTGGAGGTGGAAGTGCAGATCGTGACGGCAAAAGGTGCGCAGGCCTTTGAAGTCGAACGCACTGCGCCGGTTCTGACTCTGGAGGGCATGATCTGAGGTGACGGATCTGGTTCTGGAACTGTCTGATGTCCGGTACAAATGGCCAGGCCGGGGCGCTTTTTCGCTTGCCGTGCCCCGTTTGTGCGTGTCGCAGGGAGAGACGGTCCTGCTTCTGGGCGAGAGTGGTTCCGGCAAGTCAACGCTGCTTTCACTGATATGCGGGACAGTTCTGCCGGATCAGGGTGACCTGCATGTTGCAGGTTGCTCGCTGAAAGGGCTCTCCGGCGCCGCGCGGGACAGGTTCCGGGCCGAACAGATCGGTGTGATTTTTCAGCAGTTTAATCTGCTTCCTTTCGGAACAGTTTCCGACAACATTCTCTTGCCGCTGCGGTTTGCACCCAGGCGGCGCAAGCGCGCGGGCAACGCAGGCGCAGCGGCTGAAAAGCTCTGCTCGGACCTTGGATTACCGCCTGGCCTGGGCCGGACGAAGGCAAATACACTGAGTGTCGGCCAGCAACAGCGCGTAGCGGTCGCGCGCGCGCTCATTGGTCAGCCTCCACTGATCATTGCTGATGAGCCGACCTCTGCTCTGGATGCAAACAGCCAGGCGGCGTTTATGGATCTGCTTTTTCAACAGGTCGCCCATTACGGGACGTCTTTGCTGATGGTCAGCCACGACGCGCGTCTCGGTGACCGTTTCGACAGGGTGGTACATATGGACGAGATCGCCCAGGTCGAGCGGGCAGCGGCATGATCATGCGCCTTGCCCTGGCCTCGCTGTTGGCCCGTGCCCTGACCGTTGCAATGACAATTCTGGCAATCGCCCTGTCCGTGGCGCTTTTTCTGGGCGTCGAAAAAGTGCGTACCGGCGCAAAAGCCAGCTTTGCGGATACGATTTCCGGAACCGATCTGATCGTGGGCGCACGTTCCGGATCGGTGCAGTTGCTGTTGTATTCGGTTTTCCGCATCGGCAACGCGACCAACAACGTCACGTGGGAAAGCTATCAGGACATTGCCGCCCGACCGGATGTTGACTGGATTGTGCCGATATCGCTGGGCGACAGCCACCGGCAGTTTCGTGTTATGGGAACCACCCGCGCGTTTTTTGAACACTACAAATACCGTCAGGGGCGATCGCTGGACGTCAGCGCGGGGGACATACCAGACGACCTTTTTGATGCTGCCATCGGCGCAGATGTCGCGGCGACACTGAGCTATGAAATTGACGATCCTATCATTGTGGCGCACGGGCTTGCCTCCTTTACAGAGCACAAGGACCAGCCTTTTCGCGTGTCGGGTATTCTGGAAAAGACAGGCACGCCCGTAGACCGCACGGTTATCGTCAGTCTGGAGGCCATCGAGGCCATCCATGTTGACTGGCAGGGCGGCGCCCAAAAGCCAGGCCAGCCGACGCCGGTCGAAGCGATAAGGGCAATGGACCTGACGCCGAGGGCGATTACCGCCGCCCTGATCGGTGTTGAAAGTCCGCTGCAGACCTTTGCGTTGCAGCGGGCGATCAACGAATATCCCCAGGAGCCGCTCCTGGCGATCCTGCCTGGTGTCGCACTGCAGGAGTTGTGGGGCATCGTGGGCATTGCAGAGACGGCTCTGCTCGCTGTCTCAGCCATGGTCGTCATCACAGCGCTGATCGGCATGATGGCGACGATTTTTTCCAGCCTCAGCGAACGTCGCAGGGAAATGGCCATTTTCAGAGCCATGGGCGCGCGGCCCGTAACAATCCTGGCACTTCTGGTGCTTGAGGCGATGGTCATGGCTGCGGTCGGGGCTCTTCTGGGGCTCGCATTACTATACATTGGCCTGATGGTCGCCCAGCCACTCGCAGACAGCGCGTTCGGCCTCTGGTTGCCGATAGAGGCGCCGACACTACGGGAATTCCAGGTGCTGATTACCGTTGTCTTCGCTGGCGCAATTGTGAGCCTTGTCCCTGCATTGCGGGCTTACAGAATGTCCGTTGCTGATGGTATGATGGTCAGAACGTAACGCTGAAACTCAGGTGAACTGTATGCTGAACCGGAGAACAACACTCTCTTTGTTATCAGCCGCTCTGGCGATACCGGGCAAAGCATTTGCCGCGTCTCCCAAAGAGATCATGTGGGAAGACCTGATCCCCCCCGGGGTGCCTTATTCCGAGATTATCGGTGAAGGCGAACTGGATGAGGTAAACGACTTCTGGAACCCGATCTATGACGAGAACGGCACCAAGCTGAACACGGCCCTCGATGGGGCCTATATCAGAATGCCCGGCTTCATTATCCCGCTCGACATCAGCGCCGACGGTGTAAGAGATTTCATGCTCGTCCCCTATGTAGGCGCCTGCATCCACACGCCGCCGCCCCCGGCTAATCAACTGGTTATAGTTCGCACAGACAAACCCTGGCCCGGTGATGAGCTCTGGGAGCCGGTCTGGGTGACCGGCGTGATGCGTACGCAGCTTCAGTCAACTGATCTGGGCCAGACCGGCTATGCGATTACGGCGGACGAGATGGAAATATACGAATGGTGAGATCAACCGTCAGCCGCCGGGCGATGCTGGCCGGAATGACAGCCACAGCCGTAGTGCCAGGTGCAGTCAGGGCCGAAGCTTTCACGGATCTTGACTGGCAGGACCTGCTGCCCGAAGGCGAAGTTGTGGTCCCGGACGTTTTAAGCGGGCTGATCGATCACGACAGCGCGCCAATGTCGAGCCAGCAACCTGTGTCCAGCGGCGTGAGAACGGACTGGAACGGACAGATCATCAGGCTGCCTGGTTTTATCCTGCCCATTGAATACGATGGGACAGGCGTCACAGCGTTTATCCTGGTACCCTATGTGGGCGCCTGCGTGCATGTGCCGCCGCCGCCTGCAAACCAGCTGGTATTTGTGACAACCGAAACACCCTATGAAACCGAAGGGCTCTACGAGCCCGTGAATGTGATCGGTATGTTCGGCGTGTCTTCTGTCTCAACCCAGCTGGCAGAGATCGGATATGCGTTGTCGGCTGACAGGATAGAGCCGTTCGGCATGTAACCTTCGTGGTGCCGGAGGCGTTTTTCCGGCAATCGGTGAGTTATGAAGTGGTGCACCGGGGAGGAACAACCTAGAACCTTCTGAGTGCGACCAGATCCTGACAGAATTAGAGGAATGGACAAGCATTCTTCGGGCCGAGCCAGAAATTATCCACAGGCTGGCGGCGTTTGCTGAGCCGGCGGAAGATAATGCAGATCAGATAGACGATAGTCCAGAATTGGGCGCTTCGTTTGAGGAGCCTGCGCCATGACCCGCATTGCCTCGTCGGACGATTCCAACGTCAAGCCTGTGTTCGCAAAGGCATCCTTGGGCAAAACACGCACGGCGTTGTCGCCATTGACTCTGCGCCTGACACCGGAAGAGCGTGCTCGGTTGGAAGAACTGGCGGCGGGGATGACCTTGAGTGCCTACGTTCGGGCTTGCGTGTTTGCTGAGAAGACTAAGCTCCGCAAAACGCGACCTGCCGACGCCGTCGAAGAAAAGAAAGCAGCGGCGGAAGCTTTGGCTCTGCTAGGGCAGTCGCGGATCGCCAGCAATCTCAACCAACTCGCCTACCACGCCAACATCGGCGCACTCATCGTCGGTGAGGCTGAGAAAGCCGATATCGCTGAAGCCAATGCCCATCTTTTGGCCATTCGAACGCTTTTGATGGACGCGCTTGGCAAGAAGACGCGCCGCTCCTCTGGCAGGAGACGTCAGGCGTGATCCTGAAAGGCAACGAACGCGGATATGGCGGACAGCTTGCGCATCACCTGCTGAACCCGCGCGACAATGATCATGTGACAGTGCATGCCATCGACGGGTTTGTTGCCGACGATCTGTACGGTGCGTTTGCCGAAGCTGAGGCGGTCTCGAATGCCACTCGCTGCGACAAGTATCTGTTCTCTCTGTCGCTGAACCCGCCACAGGATGCCAAGGTCTCTGTCGAAGATTTCGAAATGACTATTGCCGAAGCCGAGAAACGACTTGGCCTGACTGGCCAGCCCCGCGCGATTGTCTTTCATGAGAAGAACGAACGGCGGCATGCGCATGCGGTCTGGTCGCGGATTGATGGGCAAGAACTCAAAGCGATCAACCTGCCGCACTACAAACGCAAGCTTGGGGGGCTCGCGCGCGAGCTCTACCGCAGCCATGACTGGGAGATGCCGCAAGGCTTTGTGGATGCGGAGAAACGCGATCCGCTGAACTACTCCCGACAAGAGGCCGGACAGGCGAAACGGGCCAGGCGCGGTCCACAAGCTTTGAAAGCCATGTTCCGCGCTTGCTGGGAGGCCTCAGATTCCAGGGCCGGGTTTGAGGCTGCCTTGAAAGAACAAGGTTTTGCCCTGGCGCGCGGCGACCAGCGCGGCTTCGTTGCCGTCGATGCCAATGGCAAGGTCTGGTCGCTCTCTCGCTGGTGTGGTGTGAACCCGAAGGAGATGCGCAGGCGTCTCGGGTCCGAGATGGAACTGCCATCGATTGAGGATGTCGCGGAGCATCTGAGTGATCTCCCCAGACAACCCGTCGATCCATACAATGCCGCCTTTGAAGAACGGCGTACCAAGCTGGTCGCAACTCAGCGCGCAGAACGTACCGCGCTGCTGAAAGTTCAGGAAGAACAGCGGTTGAGAGAGATCGAAGCTCGGCAAGCGCAATTGCCCACTGGCTTGCGCGGGCTGTTGTCGCGTGCAACGGGTCAATATCAAGCGACACTCAAACGCTTTGAACAAGACGCCCAGACCGCTGCGCAGCGGGATCGTGATGCGCGGCGGGCGCTCATCTCCAGACACCTTGCTGAACGACAAGCCCTGACCCGTGACGGTCAATCGCAAGGATTGTCACCAGCCTTTCACGCGCAAAGGCAATCTGATCCAAAGCAGGCCTTGGTTCTGCCCGATGAAGGCCTCCCCCATTCCAGGGCCCAACTGATCCGGTCACCTGCCTTGGTGCTGGATCATGTCTCGCGGACCAAAGCCGCCTTCAAACGTGTTGATGTGTTGCGCGCGCTGGCGAAGCGGATCGATGATCCGATGGCGTTGCAAAAGGCTGCAGATCAAGCGATGCAGTCACCGCAACTGGTGCGATTGGCCGATGATGGATCAACGCCTGTCTTTACGACGGTAGATTACCAGCAAGCCGAACAGTCCTTGGATCGCGCTGCGGCGTCGATGTCGGCCAAAACCGGATTTGCCGTCAACACCACACATATCAAACAAGCGATCACAGCACAGAACGTCAAAATGCGCCGCGCCTTTGGCGGCACGTTGAGCGACGAACAACAGGGCGCTTTGCGTCATATCCTCGGTGCACGACAAATGTCGTCCGTCGTTGGGCTTGCAGGCGCGGGCAAAAGCACTTTGTTGGCCACAGCGCAGGAAGCGTGGAATAAGCAAGGCATGACGGTCCACGGCGCAGCGCTCGCGGGGAAAGCCGCAGAAGAGTTGCAAAGCGCGTCCGGGATTTCCAGCCGGACATTGGCGTCGTTGGAGATGTCCTGGAAGAATGGATATGAGCCGATCTCAAAAGGCGATGTGCTGGTCATTGATGAAGCTGGCATGATCGGGACCCGCCAAATGTCCCGCATCACAACGAAAATGGACGAAATCGGCGCGAAGCTGGTTCTGATGGGTGACCCCGACCAGTTGCAACCGATTGAGGCCGGGACGCCCTTCCGGCGCGTGGTGAAAGACCAAGGGGCGGCGCGCCTGACTGAGATTCATCGGCAGAACGCGGATTGGCAGAAACAGGCCTCCCGAGGACTGGCGGCGGGTGAGCTCACAAAAGCTGTCGACCAATACCGTAAGATGGATGCTGTGACGCAAGTGAATGATCAAGCTGACGCCATCGAAGCCTTGGTCGAAACCTATGCGATGGATATCGCCGCAAATGGCGCCACCAAATCACGCCTTGCCTTTGCCCATAAACGCAAAGATGTGCATGCCCTCAATCAAACTATTCGCGCCGCGCTGCGAGCAAATGGGGATGCGCCACCGGAGACACTGTTCGCAACCGCTACTGGCAAACGCGCCTTTGCAACGGACGACCGTATTGTCTTCACGCCCAACGACAAAGATATCGGCGTTAAGAACGGCATGTTAGGCACGGTCATAACCGTGCAAGATGGCGAGATAGCCGTTGCTCTCGATGGGGACAGAGACCACCTCGTTCGGTTCAATCCGCAAGACTTCCGCAGCTTCGACCACGGATACGCCGTTACCATCCACAAGTCGCAAGGCGCGACGGTCGACCAATCCTACGTCCTCGCCTCCCGTTCCATGGATCGTCACCTCGCCTACGTCGCCATGACCCGCCATCGCGACGACATGCGGCTGTTCATCAACAAAAAAGATCGACCGAGGTGGGCGACAGATCATCAACGTTACAGCCGCCCGGCACAGGTGCGTAATCGAGGTGGGCCGTCGCTGGGGTGATCTTGTCACGCCTAGATGACAGCAGCCGTTCATGCAGAGCGCAGAGAAAGCTGACTGTGAGCCCAGAGTCACCGATGCCGCGCTATGGACGAATGTCCGCGTTTTATGAGTTTTTGGAAATTCATGCGTCTTCGTTGCCGCTGTTTCGAAAACCTGGGATGTTCATAAGATCAAGCCAGAACCTTACTCTCGCTCGTGTCACGACCTCAGAATTGTCTTCAACCACGAAGCCGTTCGGGCCTTGAATTGCAAGGTAAGCCAAAGACTCACTGTCCTCACTGAAACGAATAGTAGATGTGTCAGCGCTTTCGTAAGGTTCCCAAGCAACATTATCTTTAACTATGAAAAAAACCTCTTCGCCGTTTTTAGGGCGCTCAATCGCGAAATACGCAAGATGAACACTGTTCGGGCTAAATAACAAGCCACCGGAGCCGAAGGAATCATACCGATCCCATTCATTACCATCAGCGACGACAAAAGCCTGCCCACCATCAAGTGCAACGTAGGCAAGTCGTTCACTATCTGGGCTAAATGTCAGTGTATTTTCCCCCGAGCTATCGTAAGCCCGCCATACGCGGCGATCAACGACGACGCGGTGCATGTCGCCTTCTATGGCTATGTAGGCAAACCTTTGAGAGTCCGGGCTAAACTTCAGGCTATTGTTCACAAAACTTTCGAAATTCATCCAAGGTTGGCCATCGACGACGGCAAATACCTGATCGCCCAAAAAGGCAGAAAAGGCCAACCGCTTTGAATCAGGGCTAAAAGTTAGTGAATCACGCCCAATGAAATCATAGGGTTGACTGGTCCACTCGTCGTCGACAACTACAATCTGATGTTCAGCATTCTCATCTGAAGAGGCGACTATTGCACCGTAAGCAACGCGAGTAGAGTCGGGGCTAAACTCTAATAGGCCTCGAACAAAGGAGCGTGAGCGAAACTTCCAAGGGGCATTGTCTTTGACCAAATAGTACAGCCCGGACCTACCCGAAGCGAGATAGGCAAGGCTCTCGCCATTGTCCGAGAAAGTCAGTGTTTCGTTACCTACGCCGTGATGTGGATCCCAAAGGATGCCGCTATTGTTCACGGCAATCCCTCCGTCCTTAGCATCAACCAAAAATGCGACGCTATCGCCCTCCTTCGAACAAACAATTGTATCTACAAATGCATGCTCAGAATTGGCAATCTTCTCGCCGTTTCTGTATACGTATACTGTACTATCTTCCATTGCCGGATAAATGATCTGGTCGTCCATGAAGCAATACGTCATGAATTCAGGATAGCACTCTTGATAGAACCCAAGTGGTTCGCCATTGACCAGCACAATGGCGTCATCTCGAAGCCTGTGCTGAAGGCACGTAACAATCTGCGACTGACTTTCATTAATCGCAGGATCAGAAAAATAGCCTTCTCTCTGCATTGTCTCGAGAAGAATGTCTTCAAAGCTCCGCTCGGCAGATAAACCATTATCGCCGATGGGTATGAGGTAAAATGAAGCTCCTAGAACTACCGCTAGCACAAATGCAACGATTAGTGTTATGCCAACCGCACCAACGCCAGACTTGCTCACTATTGAGATGTCGCGCCCTGCTTCAGCTTTGCCTATAAAAGAACGCGCACTCGGGGCGGCTGAACCCGAGCCGCCGGTCAATTTCCCGACGGCGACCTTACGTTCTTGAACGTCATATCGCCCTGGGAGCTGGCTGTTTTTGCTCTGATCCCTTCGACGGCGTCAAACAGCAGTGACCCGCCAGCCATAATGTCATCGATGTTCACTGCATAGCTTGACCGAGTTTCTGCTGAGAGTGCTTCAATCGATTCTCGTAACGTTTCTGCAAGCGCCAGTAGCTCCGCATCTTCCGCTATCGCAGGTTTTTCCAGATCGGCCTTGACCGCAGCCTCAAAGGCTGGATTGTCCGCTGCATCTTCTAGAAGTGATAACGACTTGAGCTTGTGCCGTTCAATCAATCGGGACTTAATCGCCTCATAGGCACTCTTTCCACCGGCCTTTGAGAATTCTCCGAGCGCGCTAGATGCGGCGAGCTTAGCGCCACTTACGAGTAGGCTGAACAATAGTTCAATCAATTGAATCTCCAATCAGTAGAGTCAGAGTTTTAACGTGCACCGGTGTCCATCAGGATTTCAACAAAAAAGGATACCTTCAAGAACGCCGCAGCTTTTTTCAGAAGTTTGTTAGTCCTCGCCGTTGTTTCCATCTACCCAGGCAAAAGCAAAAAAAGGTCAAATTCGATCGCACCGCAACCCACAAACATTTATCCGCTCGGCGCTTCGCGGGACAAGGAAAAAGCAGACAGTACCACTCATGGCAGCACAATCTTTCGTGGCGCAGTTTCTCTAAAGCAGCCGATCGATCAGCCGCAGCGAAAGTCAACTTTGTCCCGCAATTCACCCCTTCGTCCCGATTGCAGCGAATGATCTTTTCTCTTTGATTGCTTAGCGATCCGATGCCGCGCGCATTTCTGGCGGGAGCATTGATGCGATCCTGAACCGCAGGGTCAGGATCGCAATTTTATTTTCGGCTTGTAAACGTAACCTCACAGGGCAAGTATTACGTCGCTCTGTGAGGTCTGGATCGTCATTCAGCAGCAATGGCGACTTCTGCTTCTGCTGCCTCAGCAACTTCCTCAAACCCGCTGCGCTCGGTATATCCCTGCTGTGGCACCGCCATGTAGCGCGGTGTCCAATTCTCCACCTTGGCGATACGGGTGCCATCAAGGCAGGCTTTGATGATGGCTTTCTGGGTCTTGGCGGTCGCCGTGACATGCTCTCGTGCGGCACTGTCGCCCGCAATTTCCGCAACCATGCCATTCAGTGCTTCTTTGTCCCGGATCAGGTCAAAGAACGTCTCGTCGATTGACCACGCTGCCTGCATGTCGGTGCCAAAGCTCTGCGCCAGAATTTCGACCACGCCTGTTCCAACTGCGAGACTGTCCGCCATCAGACAAGTCAGCACACGCATGACCTCGGTATCCTCCAGCGCCATCAGCTTCGTCAGCACTTCGGCAATGTCGGGACGCGCGTTGTAGTCGTTATGTTTGCGCATCAAGGCACCATCCAAGCCCAACAACTCAGCAACGGTATGGTGTTCCACCTCAAATGCCTGCTGCGCGGTATTGGTGGCAAGACTGTCCGTGATCTCAGACTTCGCTGCTTTTTGCGGGTCAGCTTTCACATCCCACAAATCAGACCCCGCAATCATATGCGCCGTGATCAGGCGCAACGCCACATTAGGATGACTGAGCAAATCATTCCGCACGGCGGCATGGCGGTGCAGTTCAAGATAGTTGCCCATGGCTTTGGTGATCTCAGGCCGCACGGTTGTTTGTGCTGTCTCGCCCGCCTTGGCTCTTTCACGCGATTTGATCTCCTTGCGTGACAATTGCCCTTCGTAGAACGTCACCTCGCCATCATGGGCGATATGCACATAGACCTTGCCGCCATTCTCTTTTGGGGTGTCCACGTATTCGTAGCTGGGGAAGTATTCACCGACATTGAGCAGGATGACCTCATCCCAATCGGCGTCCAGATAGGTCGCCTTGGCCTCGGCAATTGCGACATTCTGCAACGCCCAGAACGCCTCTGGATCATCAAAGTAGCTGTCTTCACCAAAGAGATCAGAGATGATGTTGCCAGCATAGCTCTCAAGATCGAACAGCGCGTTGTCGGTTGAGATTTCGGTGCCACCAAACAACCATTGTTTTAACCGATACCCTTGCGGTGCATGATCTTCCTCACTGCGGAATAGGTCTAGCCAAGCCTTTTGCTGCTTTTTTGTCGCCATGGTCAGCAAGCGCAGGGTTGCGGGTTGGATTTGATCCTTGCGATACGCCGTCAGAATAGGATTAAGCAGATTCCCCAAAGCCAGCCGCTGCTGCACCATGCGCTCTGTCAGGCCAAAGCTATAAGCGATGTCATCAACGCTCTTGCCCTGTGCCACGAGCTTGGCAAAGGCCTTGTACTCGTCCACTTCATCCATGGGAGCACGTGCCATGTTTTCCGTCAAGGACGCTTCTATTGCGGTGACATCGTCATCCGCTGACATGACGACACAAGGAACGGGATCAATCTCGGTATCCTCGGCGATCTGACACAATGCATGATAGCGGCGTTGCCCTGCAACCACCTCGAAGGCCTCCCCTGCGGGACGCACCAGCAAAGGCTGTAGCAAGCCAATGGTGCGGATGGACTGCACAAGGGCATCCACGTCTTTTGCACCCGTCTTGCGCACGTTGATGTTGGTGGTTGTGAGATTTTCTAATGTAATGTGTTGAATGTTCATGGTCATTTTCCTTTTTGACTATCGGCACAGGATTGCACCCTGAAACCGCTCAAGCAGAGCGGCTTGGGGCTGCACTCCAGTCATGCGCTGCGATAAATCAGGGAGGTGCCTGCAATCTCGGTTTGCGCGTAGTCGAGGCTCAGGTCACGGGCGATGGCGTCATAGTCGATGTAGAATTGCAGGCGTTCGGGAATGTCCCCAAACAGACCATCGCCTACGAACTGCTCGGCAAGATCGCGCATCGTGTCCAACTCGTAGATATCCACGTCAAAATCGCTTGGCTGGGTGCTGGCATCGAAACTGTAGCCGCACTCACCAACAGCGATGATGACAACGCGTTTGTCGTGATCGTTCCACTCGTCAACGGCATCGAAATACTGCGCGATTGTGCTTTGATAGAGGCCGATGGCTTTCGCCAGTTCACAATCAATCGCCTCGCCATCAATGAACTGGATTTCGAATTCCTCGACAGGGTCGCCGTAGTCATTCCGTAAAGCTGCCGCCTTGGCTTGATATTCCCCCACTGTCTCAAAGTAAAAACCTGTGGCCGCTAAATCGTAGGGTTGTGCGTGGAGTGTCACCGCCCTCAAGTAGCGAAGCGGTAGGGCATTTTCATTTGTCATCTTTCTTTTCCTTCCTTGGATCAGGGGTTGCGTTTGCAACCCTTGGCCCTCGCCGAGAGTGGGGGTGCAAACGGAAGGAAAAATCGGCGAAAGAGCCTCTTCATTGTTGGGGGCAACCTTTAGGGGGAGCCGACAATGAAAGGGTCTCTTCGATCTGTTTTTGCTGAAGTGCGCTGGTGGGCGAAGCCGCAAGACTTGACTTTAAAAAAACGTGCGCAGCGCAAAACCTGTGCGAGGGATGGACGCCGACTGGCCGAGACTGCACCGCAGGCTTGGTTCACGACAGCCCGGTCCGCCAACGGCGGATGCACCAAAAAAGAGGCGAGCTAAAGCCCGCCTCTTCCCCACGCAAACTGATTACAGAACTATCCCGCTGGGGATCGCTCAATCACGTCGCCTTCAGCCTGGCGATCATCTGACGGCTCGCGCAAAACAAGCCTGCCATCAACTGGTACCGCGTCCATGCGCACTTCAAAGCCCTGTCCGTCTTTGTGTGCCCATGCCGCCGCCACACGGCTCCAGGATGATTTCTTGCCATCGCCGATCTGTTTGACGGAATAGCCGATCATGTCAGGACGGCGTGCGCGTGTTGGTTCTAAATGTTCGGTGTTCTTGTCTGTGGTACTCATAAAATATCCTCACTCAATATTGGTTCAACTTATCGGAACATATAGTGAACAAATACAGCCGATGATTGCAAGAATAATCATGAAAAACATACGCTTGTATGTAACGGAGTGGGGCGGAAAGGAGCCGTTCGCTGCGGGTGCGAAATACATTTTTGGCATCAATGAAAGCAGCCGTTCCGCCTTCGTGAACCACACGCAGAACCCCAACTACAACTCCGATAGATTGCGAGAATATTGCCGATAAGGAATTGAAGCTTAAGCACCAGCCGGAATGTCAACTGGCACGGCTATTTGATTTTCAATTTCTGTCCTGAGATCAACCTCTGCCTCCGCGCGCAAACTTAAAACAAGCGCGTAACGTACGGTTCGATCATACCGCCCAAGGGCAGCCTTTTCACGCCACCAACCTCCGACGGGAAACACTGCCATTCCATTCAGGTCAGCTAAATCTGAGGCCACACCTCTCCAGATGTCCGAATGCAGTGACCCAAGGTCACGCAGGTTCGGCCCAAGGGTCCAGCCATCACCACCGCCACCTCCTTGGGAGCTTTCGGGTTCGCGCGCAGCGGCATTAATGCGACGTCGGAAACGCTGCAGGCTTTCATCGGGGCGCTTCAGGGCAAATCGCAGACCATGACCAGGATAGCTATGGCGTTTGGTCCATCCGCGTTCGCCGGGGTTGGGCTCGACGAAGTAGCTCAGCGTGACGCGCAGTTCGACGGGCATATTCTCCAATGCTTCGAGTGTCGTCGTTGGCCAAGGCAGATCGTGGAGGATCATCTCATTAGTTTTGATCCCGCCTTGATTCTTGAGAAACGGTGTGATGTCGCGTTCGATGACGATGGAGACATCATTATCCGTTCCTGCAATCGCTCGACCAAGATTTGGCAACCCAAATCCATAGCGCCGAACGATCTGGCGCATTTGAGTCTTATTTGGTTTTGCAGGGACGTGAGAGAGCATCTTGGGCGTCCATTCGGCTGATTGGACAATCAAAGCACGAACGGTCTCTGGCCATAGACCGGGTTTTGCAGACATGATCTGAGCCGCCATACGCGCTGCGTTTGCGGTCGCAGCGCTGGTGTCGAACGTCGTTGTAAATGCACGCTCTTCGGGTGCACGAAATGTCGTCAATAAGCCGAGATCATCTATTTTTTGAATATGGCCGTCTGTCGGATTGACCGCATAGTTACCCCCCTCAAAAACGACGTCAGGCTTGAGAGGCCAAACTTGAGACCAAGGCAGAGATGTTCTGCTGGCCGGAGACAAATCTCCCCCCGCATCGACGACTTCCCAACCATCATAGGTTTGGTCGGTGACGTTAAGTTTTTCGGTAGTGGCACCGACTGTCAGCACATTCCAAGCTTGAGCGGGATTTTCGATGCCGGAGACATCATTCTGGTTGAGGTATTCATTTGCAGGGTAGGGAGATGCGATGTTGCCTGCTGAAACGGTGATGAAACGCTGTGCCTCGCCTTCACCGTATGCAAGCTCGTCTAGTCGAGCGGACCAAGATGAAGGGCGACCGGTGATATAGGTGTCGGCACTTGTTACAGCTAGGCAGAACGCTCGTTCTCTGAACGGTGCTTCGATTTCGGGAAGGCTGATGGCAGATGCCGTGATATGCCCGTAGAGTTCAGGCGGATTTGCTCCAACATCGGGTAAGATTTTCACCGATTCGAGCTTGTGGCTGAGGGCGACTGCTCCTTGACCTGCAATAAGCTCTGTCAAATCACCATAAAGGCTAACTCCGCTCATCTCGGTACCGTGTCCGCCCCAAGGTTCTTGGCTTACATCCTCAACCGGAAGGCCCTGATCCCAGGCCTGTTGATCTGCCGCCGCAAGACCGGGGCCGATCAGGGGATGACGGCGAGTTGATCCACTGTCGAGCAAACAGACAGCTGGCGCGTCGTCGGAAGGCGGAACGATGCGATCTGCAAGTTCCTGCGCCCAGTCATATTGCTCACCACCGTCCATCAGCATGAATTGAGAAGGCGTATCAGTCGCCAGCCGAAGCTCGGCGATTGCATCTGTGTTCGATACGATTTGTCCAAGTTGTTCTGCTGTACCCCGGGCAAGAAGTACATCCCGCTCTGCAAAATCTAAGATATGTTGGCGGCTTTCCATTCCAACGGCGGCTGCAGCACGGAAAAACACTTGCCGCCTATTGCTGCGCAACCAAACTTCCCACCAAATGTCGCGATCAGGTGCGGGATAGGATGCCGGTCTGCCGGTGAAGAGAGATTTGACTTGCCCGAGTCGCGCGTCTTCCATGGCCGCAACCAACGCTTGGTTTTTGGGTCGCCTGGATTTTTCTACTGGTTGGCCGTCTCTGAGAACTCGGTTACCTTCGTCATCTTTCTCATATGTAACGTTGTCCTCAGTTTCATAGGCATCGATGCGTTGCACGTAGTGACCGCTCTTGCTCTCTGGGACAAAGACAGTTGCCGACAATCGTGCTTCATCCTCAGGATGTTGACGCACGGAAACCAACTCGATTTGTTCTTTGCCTTGACGTGCTTCAAGCTTCTCAACAACAGCTGGATTGGATGCATCTACATCGATCTCCAGATAATATCCCGACGTACCTCCTTCGATCTCAGGATCGCGAGCTTGGATGAGCTGATCGCCAAGTGCTAGCGCGTCATGGATAGCCGTTTTGAGTTTGGCGGCGTGTAACGCCCTATCCCTTGTGGGCAATTTGCCGCTGCCACCCCCCGTCGATGGGGACGTGAAGTCTTCGCTTTGACCATGACCGCTGAAATAGAAGTGGGACTTGTTGCGGCCGGGAGTGTCTACCAAATGGAGTTAGCCTTTATGCTCTTGAGGAACGTTTTCGATCCGAAATGGCCGTGTTGAAATCGGCAAGGGAAATGATCGTCCTACCGTCGAGTACCGAACTTTTTGCTGCATCTGCCGCTACGCGCGCCAACTCAGCCTGGCTATATCCAGAGGTTGCGTCCACAACTGCATCCCAGTCCAGATCAGTGGTATCGAAGGTTCTTAGACGGGCTTTCAGAATACCTTTGGCGATTTCATTGGTTGGAATCTCGTACTCGATGACGTCGTCGAACCTGCGAAATAGAGCGGGGTCAAGCAACTCAGGGTGATTTGTCGCAGCAACAATGAGTCCGTCACTGTCATCGTTTTCGAGGAGCTGCAGAAACGAGTTTAAAATACGTCGTACCTCACCGACATCATTGGTTCCGGTGCGCTTTGCCCCGATTGCGTCGAACTCATCAAAGAAATAGACGCCCCTTGTTTGGCGCATCGCTTCAAAAACCAAGCGCAGCTTTGCGGCCGTTTCACCCATAAAACGGGTCATTAAGCTCTCGAAGACAACGGTAAACAATGGCAACGACAACTCACCAGCCAGAGCCGACGCTGTCATGGTTTTCCCAGCACCTGGCGGACCAATCAGGAGGACTTTGCGGCGCGGTTTGAGTCCGTGTTCCGCGAGTCTCCTCTGTTGCCGATGTTCATGGATGATCCGCATAAGGCGCAATGACAAGTCCGGTGTCAGAACCATGCTGGACAGTCGGGTTTCGGAGTAAGATGCCGACAAAAGTTCCGCTAGATCGCCCTTAGGCTGTGCAAGGGCGATTGGCCGCGCTGTCTGAACTCTCTTTTTGGACCGCGCTTCTTCAACGATTGAACGCAGTTCGGTTGCCACTTTCCCGTGCCCTTTGCGAGCTTCACTGGCAGCCATCTGAAGCGCAACCGACAGAAATTGGTCGTTGTCCTCATCAATGTGGCTGCGCAAGAGAGCCAGAAGATGTTTGGAAGTCGTCATCAGTTAAACCATGCTCAAATTCTCGGGCGGATGCTCTCCGCGAAGCCTAAATTCATCCTAGGGTAACAAGGCTGCTCAAGCAATGAATGAGCTGCATCGTTGATACAAAGTGCTGTTTTCGCAGAACACACCATCGTGCGTCACCGCTTCGGCGTGTGCATTGCTCCGAATACCGCAGCGTACATTAACGTCAGCTATGTCGAGCCGCCCTACAGCATCGATCACCGCATCTGGATGTCTCTCTTGGGCCGCCCTGTAAGCGGCCCTCTTTGTTAGATTTCGATGGCTTCTGCGATGGCCAAAGCATCTTCAAGTTCAACACCAAGATATCGGACAGTGCTATCCATCTTGGTATGCCCCAACAAAAGTTGAACAGCACGCAAATTGCCTGTTTTCTTGTAAATCTGCGTCACCTTCGTCCGGCGCATCGAATGGGTGCCGTAGGCGGTCGCTTCCAAGCCAATCGACGTCACCCAATCCCGGACGATCCGCGCGTACTGACGGGTTGAGATGTGTAGGCGTTCATGGAAGCGGCCAGGCCAGAGATATTCCGACCCAACCATCAGCGGATCTTCCATCCACTTTGCGACCGAAGCTCGAGTGCCTTCAGAAATCTCGAACCGAACGGGTTTCTGTGTCTTGCTTTGTAGAACCGACGCCCGCTCCTTGATCTGGCCTGACGCCATCACATCGACGACTTGCATGCGACAGAGGTCACAACCACGCAGCTTGCTATCAATCGCCATGTTGAAGAGGGCAAGATCACGATGGTTCTCTGCTAGCTCCAAGCGAACCCTGATCGCCCAGACATGCTTTGGCTTCAACGGGCGTTTCTGACCGACGATGCGGCCCTTGTTCCAAGCGGGGCGAAGCGCGCGAATGGCAGGTAAGTTTGGTGTTTCCATGACTGATCCTCCGATCCACCATTCCCTCCCACAACGACAACCAGACGTTGACCGAGGCAGCATATCACAGGATGCTGCGCCTCATCCGATGGCAGTTCTGAGCCCACAGTTACCGATGCTGCACAGAACACAAATGTCGGCAATGCCTTTTCGTGAAGTTCGCTATCTTTCAAATTTGGGAACGATCATTGGTTAGAAAATCTTTATGATCGCCCAACGACTTTCAGTTCTCCAAGGCTCTGTTCAAAGCCTACCATCCAGACAGATCACGGGAGGAAACCATGAAACTCTACAAGTCCGGCAGCGACACCCTGCCACCAAGCATCGAAAACGCCGCTATGTCACAAGGCGCTCGAACAGACAATGTCAACCGCCGCGAGTTTCTCGCCATGGCGACGACCTTCGGGGCCACAACGGCAACCGCCTATGCCATGCTGGGGATGTATGCACCCGCGTGGGCGTCCGAGATCCCAAGAGCCGGAGGCACGCTTCGGGTTGGCATGGTGGTTCGAGCAGGCAAAGACCCCCGATCCTATGACGACAGTCCACAGGCCAACATCAGCCGGGGCTGGTTGGAGTACCTCGTGCGGTACACGCATGACTTCACGTTTGAACCGATGCTGCTGGAAAGCTGGGAGATCAGCGAAGACGCAAAGACCTACATTCTGAACGTGCGCCCCGGCGTGACGTGGCACAACGGCGATGCGCTGACGGCGGAGCATGTTGCGCACAACATTGCGGGTTGGTGCGACAAGGATGTCGAGGGCAACTCCATGGCCGGACGTTTCGGGACATTGATCGATCCCGAGACAGGCAAGGCTGCGGAAGGCACGATTGAGATCGTGGATGACATGACCGTCCGCTTGAACCTGCCCGCGCCGGACATCACTCTCATCGCTGGCATGGCCGACTATCCTGCCGCCATCGTGCATCCAAGCGCAGGCAGTGCGGACCCCTTCAAGGCTCCTCTGGGTACCGGCCCCTACACCCTTGAGAGCCACGAGGTCGGCGTGAAAGCGGTCCTAGTCCGCAAGGAAGGTCACACCTGGTGGAACGCTGGTAACGGGGCTTGGCTCGACCGCATCGAATACATCGACGTGGGCACCGACCCCACGGTGATTGCCTCGCTCTACGAGTCCGAAGAGATCGACGCGAATTATGAGAGCAGCGGTGAGTTTGTGGCCCTCCTGACTGATCTGGGGCTTGAGCAGAACGAGGCTGTCACAGCGGCCACAATCGTTTTGCGGACAAACCAATCCACGGACACAGATCCTGACAACCCATATGCTGACGTGCGTGTTCGCCGCGCCTTGTCCATGGCCGTTGACAACAACATCCTGCTGGAACTGGGGGTCAACGGTCTGGGTATCACGGCTCAAAACCACCATGTCTGCCCGATCCATCCTGAGTACGCCGAGGTCGAGCGCCTGTCATATGATCCGGCGGGGGCCATGGCCCTGCTGAAAGAAGCCGGGATGGCAGACTTTGAGCATGAACTGATCTCGATCGACGATGACTGGCGCAAGAACACAACCGATGCCATGGCGGCACAGCTGCGCGATGCCGGCATCAAAGTGAAACGCTCCGTCATTCCCGGCTCATCTTTCTGGAATGATTGGGCAAAGTTCCCGTTCAGCTCAACCAACTGGAACATGCGCCCGCTCGGGGTGCAGATTTTGGCACTTGCCTACCGCTCTGGCGAGGCATGGAATGAAACGGGGCTCAACAATGCCGAATTCGACAGCTTGCTTGCCGATGCGTTGGCCACGCCTGATGCGAACGCACGACGCGAGATCATGGCCAAGCTGCAGACCATCATGGTGGAGGAAGGCGTGGTGACGCAGCCCTACTGGCGGTCCCTTTACAATCACAGCCGTCCCTACGTGAAAGGCATGGGCATGCATCCGACCTTTGAAATCCATATGGATAAGATGTGGTTGGACGGGTAAGGCAACGTCCATGTCGGCCGGGGATGAACAGCTGAAGGCTGGCACAAGCAAGGAATGGAACTGGCATCCGGATCTGCCTCTCGCCGTCACACCCCTGTTTTCCTGGCCGCCGAGGCCATTGGCAACATTGCGGTGGTTTGTAACTAACTGGCTGCCGATCACCGAATACCTAATCTATGCACTGATGGCCTGGGCCGTCTGGGCTTGGGTGGTGCCACCCTTGGAGCAAATGCAGCACTTAAGCTGGGGATGGGTGTTGCAGCTTTGGGCGCGCAATTTGATCCTGATGACCTTCGTTGCACAAGGGCTGCACCTGTGGCTTTACGGATGGAAGAAGCAGGGCGACGATTTCAAGTTCGACCGGCGCGGGCTGGCCAAGAACGCGCGTGTTTTCCTGTGGAACGATCAGTATTGGGACAATGTCACTTACGCGCTTCTGTCGGGGGTGACCGTGTGGACCTTCTATGACTTCATCGTTTGGATGGGCTATGCCAACGGTTGGGCACCGATGATCACATTCAGCAGCAATCCGATCTGGTTCTTGGCCCTGTTCCTGTTGCTACCCGTTCTACAGTCTTTCCATTTCTATTGGCTGCATCGCGTGCTGCACGTCCCATGGATCTACAAACGCGTGCATTCGGTGCATCACCGCAGTGTTTCGGTGGCCCCTTGGTCCGGCTTTTCCATGCATCCGGTCGAGCATGTCGGCTACATGTCTCTGCTGCTGATCTTTCTGGTTCTCCCTGCGCATCCGACCCACTTCCTCTTCATCGGATATTCCCTGGCGCTTGCCTCAGCTACGTCGCACGCCGGATTCGAAAAACTGGTTCTTGGAGACAAGGCCCACCTGAAGGTCGGCTCGTTCCACCACCAACTGCATCACCGGTACTTTGAGTGCAACTACGGCGGCCCGGAGATGCCGTGGGACAACTGGTTCGGCAGCTTTCACGATGGCAGCCCGGAAGCAACAGAACGTGTGCGTGATACCAAGCGGCGCATGCACGCGAAGTGAGGGCTGAATCCCCGTGGAGACCGCCTCCCTGTCAAGCAGCTGTCTGTGTGGTTCTAACGGTCGGGTCGGACTCCATCTCCGCTATCAGCCAATCCACGAAAAGGGCAATGCTCGGGTCGGGCTTCCCCTCCTTTTTTGTCGCAACAAACCACGGCAGAGGCTCGGGGACCGTCTGCTCGAAGGGTTTGATCAGGCGACCAATGGCCAGATCACGCGCGACAAAAGGCGCACGCGCAATGCCAATGCCCTTGCCATTCAGCACCGCTTCGCGAACCAGCGGGTAGTGGTCAAAAACTGGCCCGTAGGCCATTTTTTCGGGGCTTCTGCCGACGTGGCGCAACCAACAGTCCCAGTCCGCCACGTTCCCGGTGTTTGGGACGGAGAGAAGTTCTGCAGTGTCCAGCAAGGCCAGATTAGCGGGACCTTCTTGCGCTCCCGCCCAACCCGGCGCGCAAACCGGGAAGATGTCGGTTTGAAACAGGAACCGATAGTCATATCGGGGATCAAAAGGCGGCCCGTTGAAAACGCCTACGTCAAAGCGGTGAATGTCGTAGTTCCCATCTTCAAAGGACGAAATGATGCGGACCCGGATCGTCGGATTGTCCTGCAAGAATTCGGCAAGCCGGGGCTGCAGCCACATCGTGTTGAAGCTGTTGTAGGATTGCACCCGCAGAACATTCGCCTCATCCGGCGCTTGCAGGCGCTGCGTGGCGTCCATGATGCCCTGAATGTGTTCACGGATCGACGGATAGTATTGCGCCCCTGCCGGTGTCAGTTCCACGGACCGGCTGTTTCGAACGAACAGTTGGATGCCGACAGCTTGTTCCAGTGTTTTGATTTGATGGCTGACGGCAGCATGGGTGACATGCATTTCATCGGCTGCCTTTCGAAAACTCCTGAAGCGCGCGACAGCTTCAAAAGCACGAAGAGACGTTAAGGTGGGTATGCGTGTAGCCAAGTATTCTTCCCTTCAGAGTGAAGCGCGGGGTCAGCCGAAAAACCCCGCAGCAAACGGTAAATATCTTTTGCCGGTGAAACAATTCATTTCACTACTCAACGCGAGGCCGGGCGGTCAATCTGTCTGAAGAAAAACGGCCGGAAAATCCGGCTCATCAGGATCATCCATGTCTGGTACGAACACAGAAAAATCCATGCGCATCCATGCGCTCGTCCGCGCGATCATCCAGTTTTTCGAGGCCAATCGTGCCCGTGCAACGGGCATAGATCAGGCGTTGGAGAAGATGCGGGCCATGGACCTTTCATTGAGGGCCTCCGTGGATGTCCCACCGCGTGACACGCGTCATGCTACTATTCTGACCGAAGCGATTGAAGACATCACCTCGCCGGACTTGCGTGACATTGCTAGCTGCCTCAAACGCGCCCGACGCGATCTGGTCTGGCGCGAAGACAACGCACAATTCTACGCGCCGAATGCCGATCTTGGCGACGGGTATCGCAATTGCAACTTGCACAGCCTGCTTATCGGTCCGAATGCATGTGGGTTTGAAGCGCAAGACTTCTGTCTTGGCTTCTTCATGCTGGGACCGCGAACACTTTACCGCGATCATGCCCATGACGCACCAGAGCTCTACGTGAACCTGTCCCCTCGCTCGGGATGGAGGTTGTCGTCCAAAGTGTGGCAAGACTACGAGGCCGGATCGATCATATGGAATGCGCCCGGCGAATCCCATGCCACACGCGCATATGACCGCCCCTTTCTGTCGGTGTTCGTCTGGTTGGAAAACATCGGTTCCATTTGCCGAGTCGTTCCGTTCCCGGACTGGGTAGAGATAGAAGATAGCCTGTTCCGGAACGAGTTTTGACACCACTGGCGGACATTGCCTCGGAGTTCGTGTAAGGCAGCAATGTCCCGCGATGTGTGAGTTCGACGAAGCCAGAAGTTCGCGCTTGCAGCGAATGACCGCAAAGCGGGCTGCGACTGCAGCATAGCGATTGGGTGGTTAATGTCTCTTATGGGCCGCCCGCATCGGTAGCCGATTTGACCGCAAGGAGATGCCGCACCGCTTTCGATGTACGTTGAGAGTCGTACCTACCGCATCGCTGCAAAACGACGAATGGCAACTTTGGGGCCAACGGCCAAGTGCGAAGCACTAACATAAGTCACTTCGGTCAGGTTTCAGAGATACAGATTGGCGTACAGATCGCGACTTTGCTTGCCTTGGGCGGATAGGGCGCGGGCAGGGGAGAAATTCTATTGACGCATCGAGGATCGAGGTATATGTGAACCGCATGAACAAGATTGCGAACACACCGAACCTGCTCGACCCCGACTATTGGGGCAATACGATTAAAATGAGCCTGTCAAAGTTCTTCATTCTTTGCGTTCTGCAGGATGAGGAATTGCATGGCTACGACATCGCCAAATCGGTTAAACGGCGCACTGATGGCTGCTGCACCCCGCGTGAAGGCACGATATATCCAGTGCTCAAGCAGTTCACCGAAGGTGGATATGTCACCTTCAAATCCGAAATCGTCTCGGGCCGGGAACGCAAGATCTACGCGGTGACCGACAAGGGACGCGAGGCCTTCCAGGTCGCCTTGACCGAATGGATGAAGATCACACGCTGCCTTCAGGACTGTTCCTGCACGACCTGCCCATAAAAAATTTGCCAATATACTTTGATGCTCGATGCATCGAGCCAACGACAAGGACCCATCATGAAAATCGTCAGCTTCAAGATCTGCCCGTTTGTTCAGCGCGTCACCGCACTGCTGGAAGCCAAAGGCATCGACTATGACCTGGAATTCATCAGCCTTAGCAACAAACCCCAGTGGTTTTTGGACATCTCACCCAACGCGCAGGTGCCGCTCTTGATCACCGACGAGGGCGAGGCGCTTTTTGAAAGCGACGCGATCGTGGAATACATCGAAGAAGCCTACGCCCCCCTTCGCGCAGGCCTGACACCTGTGGAAAAGGCGCGCGAACGCGCTTGGAGCTATCTGGCTACCAAGCACTACCTGCCCCAATGCGGCGCGCAGCGCAGCGCCGATCAGGACATCCTGACCGAACGCAGCCAAAAGCTGAACAAGGCCTTCGACACGGTCGAGGCACAGTTGGGCGACACTAAATTCTTTGCGGGTGATGAGATTGGCATGGTTGATGTAACTTGGCTGGTGCTGTTGCACCGCGCCTGCATCATCGAACAGAAAAGCGGTTATGACTTCCTTGGCAACCGGCCCAAGCTGAAGGCTTGGCAAACCAACATCATGCAATCCGGCCTGCCCGCCAAATCAGTCGCACCCGACTTTGTCGCGGATTTCTCGGACTTCTACCTGTCCGACCAGACCTATCTGGGCCGTGGTGCCGCCGCCAAAAACCACGCGTTCAGCGACAGCACGCCGTTGGAAATGTGCTGCTGAGCGCGGGATAGGACACGGCCATGAGCATATTTGACACCGCCCCCGCGAAAACAGGCGACACCTTTGTGCGCCACAACCCCAACTATCTGAAAATGTTCTACGGCACCGATCAGGTCACCCCGTTCTGGGTGGCCGATATGGACCTGCCCATCGCCGACCCGATCAAAGAGGCCCTGAAATACGTCGCCGAACGTGGGCAATTTGCCTATGAATTCAATTCAGAAGGCATCTTTGCCGCGATCTCTGGCTGGTTCGCCCGCCGACATGACCTGGTGCTGAACCCAAAAAACTTCGTGCCGTTCCCCGGCGTGTTGACGGCGATTTCCTTGCTGATCCGAGAGCTGTCTGACAAGGGCGATGGCGTCCTGATCCAGGTCCCCGCTTACCACCAGTTTGGCAAGATCATCAGCTCTGCAGGGCGTGAGATTATCAAATCGTCGTTGATCAACGACGACGGCCACTACCGGATGGACTTTGCCGATCTTGAGGCCAAACTGACCCCCGAAAACGTCAGGCTGATGTTGCTGTGCAACCCGCATAATCCGGTTGGCCGGGTCTGGACGGCCAAGGAACTCGCACAGGTTGTCGCAATTGCCGAACGTCACGGTGTGACGATCATCAGTGACGAAATCCATGCCGACATCCTTTATGGCGACCACAAGTTCACCAGCCTATCGTCTCTAGATAACCAGCGGCATGTCGCGGTGCTGGGGTCCCCTGCCAAAACCTTTGGCATGCAAAGCATCTCAAATGGCTACATCTACACAGAAAACGAGGGCATCCTGAAACGGATGAAACACGTCGAAGACGCGATGTATCTTGGCCATGGCAATGCCTTCACAACATTTGCCACCATCGCAGCCTATGAAAAGGGCGACGCATGGGTCGATGAGCTGTTGACCTATCTGCAAGGCACCGTGGACTGGATCGGCGCGTTTCTGGCCAATGATCTGCCCAGCGTGAAAATGTCACCGGTCGAAGGCACCTATCAGGTCTGGCTGGATTGCACGGATACCGGGCTCGAGGGCGAAGCGCTCAAGGCCAAACTAGGCGAAGCAGGCTTCGGTGCCACGCCGGGCACATGGTTCGATGATACGGCCACCCAGTTCATCCGCATCAACATCGCCGCCCCGCGCAGCGATATTCAGGATTCGCTTCGGCGTTTCAATGATGTGCTGGATCGAGTGGAGGTGTATGGCGATTAGGGTGCCGGTTGCCTACATCCGCTAACGGTATCTTGTTCCCACAACGAATGGCAGGAATGCGGATTGCAACCGCAGCATCGTAGGTGGGCGTTGAATGTCTCTTAAGGGCCGTCCTCATCCGTGATTCAGCCCGCTTGGTTGCGGGATCCTGCGCCGCCTTCGTTGACCGCGAAGAGCCCACTCTGTCAAGCGCTGCGCCGCGAACGAAAGTCCGGTCTAAGTGAATGCTGAGTTGTCTATGGCTTTGTCGCAATCTGGCTTACGTAAGACATAAAGCCGAAGAAGGTCTTCTCAGCCACCCGGCGTCGTGCCTCGGCCTTCAACGCCTCTGCTGTTTCGGGAAACAGAACACGTTCTTCGATCATACGGTCGGCACCTCGGTCTATGACAGTCAAGAAGTATGTCGCTTCTGCTTCGGCGACGTATCCATGCCCCTTTCGTGCCCCAAGTTGAAAGCCCGTCTTGGCGAGTATTCCGGAGACTTGTCGCATGATCCAAAGGTTGGTGACGTTTTGATTGATCATGAACCGAATAAGTTGATCCAGCGGATCGAAATCTGCAATCTGTGCCGTCGCGGTATCGTAATCGCCGTCGCAAATCGCCAACACACCGCCCGGCTTCAGGATGCGGAAAGCTTCCTGCACAACAGCTTCAGGGCCGGGCACGTGACACAGCAAGGTATGCATCAAAACCAGGTCGAATGAGGCGTCCTCAAACCCCGTGTCCTTTGCATCACCGATGTCGAAGCTGAGCCGTGTATCATTTCCAAAGCTCTTTTTCGCCCGTTCAACCATCACCGGTGAAGGTTCCAGCCCATGCGCTGTTTTCGCGCCAGCAAGGTCCAGTAGGTCCTTGGTTACGTGGCCTGTGCCGGACCCGAGTTCCAACGCACGCGCATCGCTCGGGAGCTTTAGGTCACTCAAGTAGGCCTTGCGAATTGCGACCTGTGCGGGCTCAAGGCAACGGGCTTCCATCGCCGCTGCTATACGTTCCTGAAGCGCAGTGTCTTGTGCGCCAAGATCAGAATATGGGTCAGACATGGCTTAGCTCTCAAAATACATCCTGCCGAAATGCTAGACACACTTACCCAAGAAATCAAAAAACCGGGCCTTTGAGCAGCTCGATCAGACGGTAACTTGGTGTCCCGCGACCCGGTCATACGCATTGTGGAAATGCTGCACGCTGCGCGAAGGTCCGCTATGCGGGCTGCGATCGCAGCATGGCCGAGGGTGGGCTGATGTCTGATTGGGGCCGCTCCCAACAAAGCGGGTGCCCTTGGTTTCAGCATGCCGCGTTCGCTCCGAAGGCCGCTTGCCGCGTTAGTGGTTTTACTCACCGGCCTTACCGCTGGAACCGAAGTAAAGCTTCGTCGGACTACTCATTTGGCGGCAACGCGCCAATTGAAGTCATGACCGCCATCAAATCGGTAAAATAGCGCATCTCTAGGATCTGGCGATCGCGGAAGGTCAGTATGGTGACATCAGGAACACTCACTTCGGCACCGGATGCAGGTACACCCAGGAAAAGACCATCGTGTGTGCCGCTGAGATGACCCATCACGACAACGTTGTTTCCTTCGGCAACAATTCCCTGGATCGACATTTCCAACCGTGGAAATCCGACGAACAACTCTGCGTTGAAGTCGATCATGTTTTCGACTCCGGTTACAGGCGGGAACGCATGAAAGTACGACGTTGCGCTTTCCGATACGGCCGATCGCCAGTGATCTTGCCAGCCGTCGCTTGTGCCCCAGCCAGCGCTGAAGAATTGCTGTGCTGCGCGCACATTTTGGGCCTCTTCCGTTGAACGATCCTCTGCCAAAACTTGTCTTCCTGAAATGAATGCTGCGCACAACAATGCTTGCCAACTTCCATGCATTTCGATGTTCTATACAGTATGTATGGTGGTTCTTATTGCATGCCTTAGAATTGGATTCCATACATACCGTATGGAACAGGGTACTCCGCAAAGTGAGCAATTCTCTCGGGACGCCTGGGTCGCTGCGGCGCTAGGCCTCTTTGAGAGCGGTGGTCCGAAGGCGGTCTGGGTCGATTCAATTGCAAAGAGCCTGCAAATCACTCGAGGCAGTTTCTACTGGCATTTCGCGAACCGCGCCGATCTGCTTAATGCGCTGCTGGAGCGATGGACCGATGAACAAACAAAAAGAATTATCTCTGAAAACGAAGCGCAAGGCGGAGCGCCTCGCGAACGTTTGCTTCGCCTCCTAAAGATATGCGCCGCAGATGATGGCAGGCTGGAATTGGGGATCAGAGACTGGGCAAAAGAAGATGGAAAGGCGCGAGCGGTTCTTCAAGGCGTCGATAAACACAGAACGCACTACCTTGCCCGATTGATCGAAGGCTGTGGACTTTCAAAGAGCGAAGCTGAGGTCCGAGCAAACCTTGTCTATCTGTCATGGCTTGGTCTCTACAGTAACGCAGCAGTCCCCAATGTGGATCAACGCATTCAACTCATGGTCGATCTTTGCAATATCATGATATCGAGAGGCAAAACGTCAGAGTGAAGGCCCGTGGGGATGACTTCTTCGAGAACGTCCATAAAGTCATCCGCGCCCGTAGGATCAAGTGGCACGGACGATCGGCGCGATGAGTGCGACGAACAACGGCAAAAGCAACGCGACATCGATCCAGACAACGCGATTGATTTGCGCACTCGACCCGTCACGCCAGCCAAGCAAGACAAACGATCCGACGCTTATCAAGGCGCCAACAAGTGCAATGGTCTGAACGGACGGTTTCACCGAAGCGTAAATCAGGAATGCACCAAGCAGACCAAATAGAATGGCGCGATGGCGCAAGAGAAGCTCAAGATCAGGTGTCGAACCCTCAACTCCGTACAGTCTTTGCAGATGTGCTCCCCCAAGCACGCCCGACAGCGGGATCAGGTGGATGACGCCAGTGACCAGCAGAGTTCCGATGATAAAATACTGCATAGAAAGACCGATTGACTCAGGTTGATAGTGAATTCTAACATCTGAGTAGTAATTTGCAACCCAGGCAGGATTGAGGTGATGCCTTGACGGAAACGAGTCGCGCAGTTCAGCGATCTCCGGTTGCGCCGGTTGACTGCAACCTGGCGCGAGCTTTCGAAGTTATCGGGGACAAATGGAGCCTGATGATATTGCGGTCCGTGCTTTATGGCGTGGTCCGCTTCGATGATATCCAGGCCGATATCGGTGTTACGAAATCGGTGCTCAGCAGTCGTCTGAAGCGGCTTTGTGACGCCGGCTTTCTTCAAAAGGAAGGCTACAAGATCAAAGGGGAGCGGGCGCGCATTGAATATGTGGCGTCACCCATGACGCATGCGCTGACCATTCCCTTCATCGCACTCACACAATGGGCGGATCATTGGCTGGATGAACGCGAGGGAAAGCCCGTTCGCTTTCGAGAGCGACGAGATAACTCGGATCTCCGGGTTGCATTGGTGAACGACGACAAAAGAGTGGTGGACTTGCGGGATGTATTTCCTGAGTTTTCGCAGACATCTCGATGAATAAGCTGATTATCGTACACCTACCAAAATTGCGTCTCGCTCGCTTCGAAGCGCGGTTCCGTCCATAGATCGGTGCGTAAAGTGAGATAGCGATAAATGTCCGCTTCCGGGAAGCCGCAATGCAACATCGATGAGCATCTTCAGCGTCTGACTAGGGCCGGGTTAGGCAATTCGTTGTTCGGGTATTTGACCATTGATGTGTTGGGTCAAATTTCGGGGTTCAGTCAGAGCGTTTTAGCTGAAATCTGCAACGCGTTCGGTAACAGTTCACGCACCATTCCAGCAAATTTTGCACCAGCATAACCGGCGGCGCCATCGGGCGTGGGGTGCATCTGGGGCGCTTCCTCCATTTCCTGGATTTCAAGGACAGTGTAGGGTCTTTGGTAAAGCCATTCGCGGTTCTCGACGGCGGTCAGGTCAGGGTTCGGGCGATGCTCGTCAGTGAACGCGTAAAAGTACAGCGTAAATCCGAACCCATGCACATGCTGCACGGAGAGTGGAGTCATTCCCCAATCCAAACAGCTTTTGTGGATGGCGGCGATGTCATGGGTCCTGAGCGTCAGGAGATTGAGCGTAGCCCCTCCCCCCAAACGCGCGGTGTCGTGTTGCTGGTCGGGTCGATTTCCTTTGAACCAATGCTCGATCAGTTCAATTGTAAAGCCTTCTGGATCCTGAAAATGTGCAAGGTACCCGATGTCCTGAAACTGACGGGCCGCGCCGACCTGCACGCCTTTGCGGTGCAACTGATCACAGGCCAATTCGATATTGGGCACCGCGAGTGCGATTTTCCAGTACACATCCTGATTTGACGGTTGATATGGTTTTTCCGCAAGCTCGAAAACCAGCCCTGCTTCCTCATCCCTATACCCAATCGTTCCGTCGTTGCGACCAACCATGCCCAGAACGTCGACGTAGAACCGTTGCTGCGCTTGGGGATCGCGGCAGCGCAACGTGATCTGATCAATTCTGGGCATGGTCTTGTTCCTTTCGCTGCGAAGGCGCTTATTGTGCGACCTCAAAATGGTCTTCGCGCAACAGCGCCGTTCCATCAGGCTGAAGCGCCCAGAGCTCTTTGGTGATAATGCCATGCGCTTTGTTCATGCGCCATTCAGCGGAGACCACGGCAGTTTCCAGATCCTGAGCGACAACGGTGGTTGTATTGAAATAGACAACGTCGTCAAAGCCGCCTTCGACAAGCTGTGTCCAGAATGCCTGGATGGCTTCGCGGCCTTCGAAAGTCCCGAATGGCTCGGCCACCATCACGGCATCTTCTTCGTACATGGCGGCTGCGCCTGCAGCGTCGCCCGCGTTGAAGGCATCCCGCCACTGGCGGCTTGCTGTCGCAACGGCCATGCTGAGTTCGAATTCGCTTGCCGCGCGCGTAGCGGCTTCGTCGGCATGGCCCGGAACTGCCGACAAGGCCAATAATGCGGCGACAGTCAGTCCGAGCGGTGTCGTAAGCTGGTTATGCATTTCATTCTCCGTTGTTGATGACAGAGAAATACGCATGTCCCTTTATCCGAAAAACCCACTCGCACCGGACTGAGCGTTCGACTAAATCGGACAGTGTGGTCTGCCGGCGAAAGGCCCTATGCCACCTCGCTCAACTTCTGCTTCATGAAATCAATCATCGCACGAACGCTCAGCGGCGGGACGGTTCCGAAGGGGTGGATCGCGTAGATGCCCGTTGAGCGCGGCTCGTATTGCGGCAAGAGCTCAACAAGTTCTCCGGTCTCCAGCCTGCCACGCAAGAAGAAGTGCGGCAGGATCCCGATACCTGCGCCATTGCTGATGAGCGCCTGAACTGCATTGACCGAATTGGCCGTAGCAATCTTGTGGAACCTGAAAGTTTTCGATGTGCCCCCCGCCCGCGCCGCGACGCGATGCACTGCATCTGAAGTTTCCCAGTGATGCGCAACGTACGGAAGGCCTTGCACGGCTTCCGGGGCAATCCCGACCTCAGGGTCGAGGCCGTGGTCGCGACAAAACGAAGTTGAGGCGCAGAGGATATCCCTGGCAAAGCCGATCCGTTGCGCCTTGAATTCACTGTCCGGAAGCTCGCCTACCGTTATTGCCAGATCGATGTTGTCCCGGATCAGATCAAGGCGCTTGTCGTCCACAATCAACTGCGGTTCGATGCGGGGATAGCGCGCGACCAGATCGCCAAGTGCAGGCGCGATGGTGCATTCGACCATTGCGTGAGGTCCGGTGATCCGAAGCAGGCCCATGGGCTCGGCAAGGTGCTCGCTGACCTCTTCCAGAGCCGCATTCGAAAGGTCGTTCATTTCCCGGCAGCGACGGTAGAATTTTTCGCCCATGGCTGTGAGGCTCTGACGGCGTGTCGTTCGGATCAGCAGCTGTGTCCCAAGCGACGCCTCAAGTTGTTTGAGCGCATCGCTGACACCTGACTTTCCCATATCAAGCGCATCTGCAGCTTTGGTAATCGATCCCGCATCTACAATGGCCAGAAAGATGCGAACGTGGTTGGAGACAAGGTATTTCATTGTCCGGAAACTGACGCCACTTAGCGCGTGAGTGCAATCGAAATCGGACAGTGAATTGTTTCGATGTGCGGGCGCTGCATTTCAGTTTGGGCGAAAAGCCAACTGAAAAGCCCTGCCGCGCTGCCAGATTACTCGTATCTCACCATCGCACTCACTTCGGCAAAGGTACGCTTTCGGTACTTAAACTGCAGCGGGGCAATATTTAACGGATGTCAGATTTGACCCGATACTAATTTGGTAGCACGAGAAGCGGCTTCAAAATGCTACCCATATGATACCCAAGATGGAATCTTATCGAGGGCACTGTCAGTGAAGCCCATCTATCACTTTGATTTTAAATTATTTTTGTGGTGCCCGGGGGCGGAATCGAACCACCGACACGAAGATTTTCAATGCGCGTCACGGCAGGGTGAGTAATTGAAATTGTTAAGTGCAAATCGAACTGTGCTAGCGTTGTACTAATTGGGTCATGAACACGCGGACCAGTATTTTGGGACCATAGAGCAGCGGACTGAGTATACTTCGACACTTGATACGAGAAATAAGCGTCATCTTGACATGTACGTACATCGTACGTTAAATGGGCATTGAGTTAGGAGTGTCCTATGATCCCCGCAAGCGACCCAACATCTGCATTCAACGAGCCCAAGTCTCAGCGCAAAGACCTGCGGTTTAAGCCATCGGTGATTGATGCAATCGAACGTGCATCGAGTGCTGTTGGCATGGACAGCAGCACATTCATAACGTCTGCAGCATATCGTGCGGCTCAGGAGATTGAAGCTGCGCAGCACAAAACAGTTATTTCATCAGAGGCCTTTGACGCGTTTGCTGCTGCTGTTGATCGTCCAGCGCAGGCCAACCCAGCTTTGTCCGCTCTGTTCGAAAAGCGAAGCGAACTGCTAGGCGATGACTAAACCAAAATTCAGCGTTCAAAAGTTCGACAAAGCCTCGCATGATCGCGAGGCTTTTTCTTGTGGCGTTCTAGCCATGGATAGGTGGTTTAGGGAAGGCATCTCAGATCAGATCAAAGCCAACCGAACTCGAGTTTGGTGCGCGGTTGACCAAACCGGCAAGGTTGCTGGTTTCTATGCTTTGTCCGCCCATGCTGTCGAACCTTCCATTTCTCCTGCACTTGCAACTCGAAGAGATCGGCATCCAATTCCCGCCGTTTATCTTTCTGCTTTGGCAACTGATCTTTCGGTTCAAGGACAAGGGCTAGGCAGCGCGCTTATAGCGGATGCAATGGCCAAGGCACTCGAGATTTCAGAGATCATAGGCGCTGCAGCCTTGGTTTTGGATGTGCTACAAGACGACGCCTATGACGAGCGGATGAAATTCTACACTAACCTTGGGTTCACACCAATCGGTCCTGACGTAAATCCGAAAAGAGTATTCCTATCGATTAAGGAAATCTCACAGTCTGCCGCGATGCGGCGGATACTCAAGTAACTGAAATCTAATCACTTATTGACGGATGGATAGAGATGTATAGCTTGCAGACAGCCTTGGACGGATCACATCCATGACGAACACTGACGTTGATGCACAGCTTGCTGAAACGCTTAACGAGCGCCTCAAAACGCCTCGTTCAAATTTCTACGAAATGGATAGCGGTGATACTCTCTTCGAAGACCTTCGGCTCATGCTGAGAAAGCTCGGCGAAGACCAGTTCAGCGAGAAACTTGATTAATTCAAATTTGCATAGACCCGTCAAAAGGTGCCGAGCCACCCTATCCCAAGACCTCGAGCTGCAAACCTCAGGATCATATTCCAGAGCGGAATTTCATAAGTTGGTTTGGAGCCAGCCCATGACAGAGTTGGCACCGAGCATCCGTGTATCAACCACCTTGATCTCTGCTGCATGCAAAGAACACTGTGTGCCAGCTCCGCCGCGCGGATACTGGTCAAAGGTCCGTGCCGGAAAACCAAAATCAAAAATCCCGTTGCCAGCTCGCCCACCGGGAATGTCAAACTGCATCCGCATCGGTCGGCCAAGGAGTAGAGCAGATTCACTTCCGCCAGAATTTTTGAGTTCCATTAAAGAACTACGTGTTCAGATTTTTTCGGCTGTGCGGATCAGCCAGCACGTTCAGAAGAACCAGGGAAACCCTACAAGCCGCATCAAGGGCATTTGGCGCGTCCTGTCCAACGCACTTGCTGATTTTGGCGGTGTAATCATCCCCAAACTAGATGAACCAACGTCGGCGATCATCCGAATTTACCACCAGAGCGTCTTCATAGACTTAGAGTTTTGTGGCGGCTCCGAGGACGAACCAAGAAGCAGAGCAACCCCATCATTGCTTATGTTGACCATGACCAAGCAGGGCGGAACCAAAGAGCCCGTCAAAATCTGGAAAGACGCGGAAGACGCCGCCTTGGAGACAACGCTACATGAGATCACAACCGAAATTGTTGTTCTGGCAGAGATCAAAGAGCGCGATGCTCAAACTGCCAGATATGCATGGCAAATTGCTCAACTAAAACAGGAGCAAACCAACCAAATTGAATGCGATGTACAGCGCCAAGAGGAAGCTGAAACACAGTCTGCAGCGCGCGTTTCATCTCTTCTGGAGCTTGCAAAACGACATGAACAAGCAAACACACTACGTTGCCTGTTGGCCAAGGTCGACGTCAACTACCCCTCAGGATCTGACCTGGAAATCCAAATGTGGCGCCGCTTAGTTGTCGCAGAAATCGAACGCTTGGATCCGCTGATCGACAAACGTTTTCTGACCGTCCCTGGCACCTATCCCCATTCTGCAAAAGCTGCATAGCTCCGTTTCATGGCTTCGGGAGCATCCCTCACCACACGGTTTGGGGGAAAAGAATACGTCGAGAAAATTTCTTGAGGACAGTTTCTTGAAGATTTTTCTTGGGAAAGACCGCCTCCTTCGCTGGAGACGCTTGCAGGATCGGCACATCGACGCAGCAGTGGACGTTAGATAAAAGTCGAAGCCAACCAGGCTGAATGCTCGAACAGCCAAAGCACCGCCGACCAAAATTTCCTTTAATCAAGCAAACAATGAGTGAAGCACCTAAGGGAAAACGAGAAAAGGACGAACTGGCACGGTGACCATCGTTCAATCCAACGTTGTTGGTGACACTGGTCGAAAAACGTGCTTTTCTCCAACAAGTATACTACAGCATACCTTTCCGAACCGCGATTGAGTACCAGATGCCCCTGAGAAATATTATCTCATCGATTTCCCCAATAGAATTTCTAGAGCCAATTTCAAATGTCCTAAATAGCATAGTGCAGTCCGCAAAGTCAGCGAACCCCAAAGCTGACTTTAGTATTTGGCTTGCTGAAGAATATGAGCCCGATTGGCACTTCTTCTACTTGGCAGCATCAACACAGAAAATCGGTGAGAGCCCAGATACATCAATAATTTCATCACCGATACAAACAAGTGTGTCTGATGAAGAATTAAAAGAGAGCATTTCCAAGGAATTTGGCGGATCTTACGCCGAGCATTTTCCTTTCTCCGGACCACGCTTTGGCCAAAAGTATCGCGACCAATACCTCTATCCTGTAAGGTCGCTTATTGGATTCATGACGGTCGCAGGAGAGCACGATAGAGCCAGCGTAGACGCAGTTCTGTCCCTTGCATCTACTCTAATTTGGCAGCATCGGAGCAGTCGATTTCTCGCATGCGAAAATACTGTTCGGCAGACCTTGGAGAGCGCGAAAGAACGAAATGTCAATTGGAAAGAAATTATCCCTAAACTAAGTGCTGTAACGCACTCGGACACGATTACTATCTTTCAAAGAAACAAGGGCGAATTGCAGTGTAGGTTCGCTTTGGATGAATCTGTAATGGGAGTTGAGTTTTTCAAACAAGAGATTGAAGAAAATATGGGAGAACTCTTATCTGGACGCTGGCTAAGAAGTAAGTGGACCACATTGAAAGACGTAGAGGATAATCCATACTGGATGGTTGTTCCGATACAGTCAACTTTCTATAGCCATGAGGAATCAAACGCCAATTCTCAAGAACTAAGAGTCACATCTAGGGCGCAGCATTTTGCAGTTTTTGAAACACTTCCTACAGAGTTCAGTAGTACATTTAGATCCATGTACTCATCGGCAGATCGTCGTGTCATTGAGCAATCTCTAACAAGATATCTTGATGGAATTGCACAATTCCGGATTGAATTTCATACAAATCAGATACTCAAGCACCTCCCAACAGTGTTTCCAGAGGACCCTTTACCTGCTCTGGAAGCAATAATGGAAGAAATTTGCATTTCAGTTCATGATGTTGTGGGCGCTTTTGCTGTAGAAGCCACCAGTATAAAGAACGAAAAGGGATTCTTTAAATCGTTCATTGGCTCAAACATACCGGAGAACCTGGAAACAGAACAACTTGAAAAACTACTAATGTATGATCACATCGCAACGTCGTATATGAACACACATCATGAGAAGTGCGTCAAGATCTCCGGATTTGACTGTTTAGCGTTCAGTATTGGGACAGTATTTCGAAAGCGTTTTCTCATTTTTATGTTTAGCGAGCCATATTCGAGCTACGTTACAACCGAAATTTGTTCGCGCCTTGCAAGCAAAATAGAGCTTTTTTGGAAGGGTTGTGACCTACAGAATGATCAAACTTCGATGCTTACCCAAATTTCTCATGTATTGCGCGGCCCGGTCAATTCGGCTTTGGAAGATATCAAAGCAATAAACCAAGGCAAAAACTCTCAGATTCTACAGAAATTTACCATCAAGGGTGAGCGAACAGACAGACAGATTATGGCTGATGTCATTTCGTCATTGTCGAGAGCCAGAGCGCTTACAGATTCGGCAAAACACCTTCTGGGGGCATTAAAAGAAGGCAACTTTCAAAACAGGAAAGTTGACTTCCTTTCGGTTTACAATGAAGTTCGATATTCTTTGGAAGTTCAGCGCTCGCGCCGGAATGTGGTGATCGATATGAGCGATCAAACCAGTCCAGTAGACAAAGGCACGCTTTTCATCCTTGGGGATGAAGATTTACTGTGGCTTTTGCTCTATAACTTAATGGAAAACGCAATAAAATACAGCCGTAGAGCGTCAACTGTGCAGGTTCGAATAGTCGATGTTCCAGGTGAACACATTCGTTTCACGGTTGCAAACGAAGGCGATCTAATTTGGGAGAGCGATGTGGAAAGAATCTTCTACCCATACCAGAGAGCCGTTGGTGGTATGCCGATGAACGGTAGGCAAGGAACCGGGATCGGCTTACCAGCAGCCCTTCAGATCGCAGAAGCATTTGCTCCAAACTTCGGTATTAGGCTACACCAGTCCAACAAAAGGTCCCGAGCGGTGAAGACTGGCACTATTACTTTTGAAACGAGGCTAGAGAGATTCAATGATAAGTAGAGTCTGCGTAGTACACGTGGATGACGAAGAGGAAGCACAACGAAAACTTCCGGAACGTTTGCTCCATGACGCCTTCCCCAAGTTCTTTCCGATCGACGAGATAAGTGAAGCGTCATTTACCGCCGAAGATGGAGGGTTTGGTACGGTCTCGATACTTTGGACACATGCTGCCAAGAAGTATGAAATCAAGTACTTCAAATGCTTAACTGCTGACGAGATCAAGGCGGTTCAAGTGTCTGAATACGAAGTTGTCGTTTTCATTTTTGACGTACATCGAGACAACGATAACGGCCAAGGTGCTGGAACGTTCTTGGAGCAAAGTGTGCGAGCCGCAGAGGAGCTGGTTGGGACGAATGAACTCCGTGCTGTGATTTGGACGCACTTTCCCACTTCAGATGCTGCAAAGAAATCGCGATACGATGCGGTAAGGAAGCAAGACACCTCTGCTTTTGCAATGAGAATCATGGAGATGTTGGGGTTCGAAACCAGTGGATGAATTATTTCAGCAAAGAAAGTGGCGTGAATGGCTAGATGCCGAGGACTGGAACCTAGTATCTGACTTGAACGATGTATCCTGGGATCCAGTGTCGGTTTTACCTGATGGAGTTGTCGCTAGTTGGGTTTTCGACGATAGATTCCAATCTCTGTCTTTCGTATGTGGTGTTGCAAGTGGTTCTAGCAGATTTTTTGGAGATCCTTTTCGGGATAAGAAGGAGACCCAATTAGTCTATTTTTTGTTGGCCAAAGCAGTGTGGCAAACACGTGAACATCCCGAAACGCCCTTTTCTTCCATAAGGGAGATCTTCTTACGGGACTTAGGTCATGCGGAAATAAGTCAGGAAGACAACGAGAGGCTTGAATGGTTGGCAGAGAATTGTACGTTGTACAGCCTACTAGATGGCGAGTCTTACATGTGTGTGTGTATGCCAAGTCATTCTAACGCTAACAGCCGACGTATCTACTCGGAAACAGAAGCTCTACCACGCCTCCAAGCTAACCTAGCGCGATATCTCGCATATAACCCGACTTACAAGGTCATCCCTTCAAAGTTCTTCGAACTGAATTCGAATTCTCCTGAACAGCTATTTAGGAACTACTGGTCTCCAAAAGTCTTCTTACCTGATAGTACTTCCGAAAAATTTTGCTGGCCATGGCAAAAAATTGTTCGAGACAATGATGGGAAGTTCCGGGCGCAGAGCATTGAAACAACATCAATTTGCGTTGACCTTAGGCGATCAACAAAAGCGATGGAATTGTCAAAAAATAAGGCGGATTTTGCAAGGTTCATTACAAATGCCGTTACCGAAATGCGGTCCATTACAACGCGAAACGGTGGATTTTTCGACAAAGAAACGGGAGATGGGATTGTGGCTCACTTCATAGATGATTCTGGCATGCGAAGTGCTTCACAAGCATTGAATGCGTGTCGTGAAATTCGCGCCAGTATTAGCGGCCTATGCAGTGACTTTGTTAGTGATTGCTTGACGCAGAGATTCAAATTCAATGTTGGCATCGGAATACACACTGATGCGGGACATTGGTTTGCAGTTCAGAATGAAAGAGTATCAGCAATCGGCGCTTCCGTGGTTGGTGCTACGCGTATTTGCGGTGGAGCAGGAGTAGGACAGATTCTTATGTCCCAGTCGGCCTATCGATGTGCTCAAGGCTGCGAAAGTGGCGTGAACTGTAGGACTGAAAAATACGTTGAGGTCAAGTTCAAAGAATACGCAGAACCAATCGAAGCTTTCTCGATGTCAGAGTAAAACACTACAGAAAAAAGGCTATGACTGCAGCCAACCCCAAGAATACGGTCGACAAGACAAATTGAATATACTTTGACGAAGCAATATTGGATAGAACGTAAATTTGCTCGACAATGTCTTTTTCCCCATCAGAAATTTCGCCAGCAATAATCGATGAATCTCTTAACTTCTCTTCGTATGCTTTCGACGTCGGAAATGCTGCTACGTCGGAAAAGAAATACGCGCTTCTTTCAACCGAATCATCGCTCGTCGTGATTTTTAGACTTTTGCCAATCCTGTTAAAAATTCTTACCCGTACGTTGTGTTTAGACAAAGCTGGAAAAACAGAGACTGCGGATACCAACGTAGCTGCGCAAAACAATGATAACGCAAGAAACTCTGCGGCAGCAGTATCTTTGACACCCAGAATGGTCAGAACATTCCATGAGACGCCGGGTTCGATATACACATAGCTATAGTATGAGGAGGCTAGCGTTGCACTAAGCCCAAACAAAACGCCATTCTTAGCATCGGCAAACCGTAAGTAAGCTCCGATTTCTCGCCAGATATTCAAAAGGTTACTGTTATTCATACGGCTGCATCCCCTTCCCAAGTGTTATTTCATTCTTGTCGCCGACTTGCAAACTTCCAGATTACTTTGTCGTTCTATCATAACTAATTTCTGGCTTGCTTGCACTTTGGAGTTGGCAACATACGGAACTTCGCTGTTGTCCTTGGTTGTCAATTGGCTTTGGGGTTTTATCTGCCCCTACTTAGCGTTTGCGAGGCAAGCAAAACTGTCTGTGCGATTTTGGCGGAAAATACTGACTGATCTCTCTTAGGCAAGCGCGGTACGTCGTCAACTTTAGGTTATACCCGTCAACTTGAAGAACCTAACAAAACTCAAGTTTTCTGCTCCTATGCCCTACCAAGTTGAGATCCTTGGCAATCAGAAAACGGTCGCTCTGCCCGTTAGGTGACAACATAACGTTTGCAGCTCTCCTTCAGGAAAGCGTTACGTTTCAGTCATTTGGCGGAGAACAGATGAAACAGGCAAAAGTGTTATCTTCTGAGGAGCTAAAGCGCGTGATGGCCATCTGCGCAAGCATGCAGAACGGCAAGCGCAACAGGTTGATGCTCATGCTGTCACATTATGCTGGGCTGCGTGTGGGTGAGATCGCCTCGCTCAAATGGGCTGATGTGCTGGATCGTGAGATGAAGCCCAAAGCGATGTTCTACTTGAAAGCTGAGAACACCAAAGCCAAGGAAGCACGGCAGGTGCATCTGAACGCTAAGCTGCAGAAGGAGCTTTCAACCTACTGGGCGCAACTGGATCGCTGGAGGGCACCTGATCGGCCTGTGATCGAGTCTCAAAAGGGTGGGCATTTCACGCCCAACGGCATGGTCCAGGCCTTTGCCCGTGTATTTGATGCGGCTGGGATTGAGGATGCGTCCTCACACAGCGGGCGGCGTTGGTTCATCACGCGTCTGGCCCATTCTGGGATTTCGCCAAAGGTGATCATGGAGCTGGCTGGGCACAAACAGCTGACCACCACACAACGCTATATTGATGTGTCCGATGAACAGAAGCGCAGCGCGGTAGAGGTGCTGTAGGTTTTCCCAGGAAAATTCTGCCAAGAACTTTTCTGCGGAAAGTTTCCACGAATTCTTTCCGGAGAAAGCCGTTTCCTACTGGCCGCCAAGATGAGCGTCTATGTCCATCCGCTCATGCAGCACACGGACAACAAGGATTTGATCGTCACCAGTTTCCCGCAGCACAATCAGATGCCGCCCTTGTTTCAGTTTCAGCATGTTTGAATGCTTGGATTGCAAAGGTCGGATCGTGGCCAAACCTTTGGCCACACGATCCATTGCCTGCTCCAGACCATCCAAGTAGCTGTCAGCTTGCTGCTCACCCCACTCCACATATGTGTAAGCGTAGATTTCGCGCAGATCAGTACGGGCAGCGCGTGTAAGTCTTAGATGTGGCAAAGGTCATCTATCTATGATCTGTTTCGCCAGCGCCTTGCCTTCGGCCCGAACAGCGTTCCATGAGAAGTCTTCATCCACACCGCTGTCCAAACCAATCTGGATCGCAGCATCCAAAGCGTCTATTTGCCTGTCACGATCTTCAACGAGCCGTAGGCCCTCGCGGATCACCTCACTTGCTGATGCATAACGGCCCGCCTCCACCTGTGTGGCTACAAAGCTGTCAAAATGCTCACCAAGGATGAACGATGTTGTCTTGGGCATGGTGGCCTCCGATGACTTATAGCAGATACTAGTATTTAGGCTGGCACGGATCAAGTGTTTGGCTATGCTGCGTGAGATTGCAGAGCTGGAAACCGCAGATGATCAAGCTCAATGCCATAGCCGATGATGATCCCCTGCTGGACCAATCCAAGCTGCTCTACGCGTTGGAACAGACAATCCGATATGCTGAGGAAAACGGCGGCGTCGGCTTGACCCAAACCAAACTGTTCAATCGCAAGTTTGCCCATTGGGGTGCGCGGAATTTCAACTGGCCCACTTATTCAGAGGAAAAGCTGCTGAGGGTTCAAAAGGTACTGAACGAATGGGACGTGCCACCGGTGATGGTGGTCCATGATGTGATGACCATTGCCAAATGGGGTCGGCACGTGAAGGGCAAGTTTCTGCTGTCCAAAAGCATCAAGCAGCTGGCGCAGCATCGTGGTCAGCTTTTTGGGGAACTGACCCAACAGTTTCCGTTCCGCTACAACCATGGCCGTATGAGCCGCATCGATTTTCAAGCACCTGGGGATTGGCGAGACTTTTTGAACATCATCAACGTTGAAGCCCATGAAGGCATGACTGAACCGCAGTTGGTCAAAACTCTATATGGGATGGACGAGCCAGATGATCCGTTTGAACGAGAGTACCGCGATCATCGTAGGTTCCTATCATCCGAGGTACTGCGTCCACTGTGCTGGATGGGTTTCCTAGAGGAAATACGCGTCAATGAGGACCGACTAGCTGACCGCATGTTTTGGAAAACCCCGCTTTGGTCCAAGTGCTTCACGCTGGAGACAGATCACTATCTGGTCGAACCAACCAAACACTGATTTTCCTCAGAAAACCATCACGTGAATAATGATTTTCCTTTGCCAAGGCGTCAGAGTCTAAGCAAGCCAAAGACATATTTGAAAGGAAAACAATGTTTTACGATCTTGGAACTCTGAACTTCGACGAAAAGCTGCGTCGATATGTTTATTTTGAAGACTACTCCAGTGTAGCTGACGGGGATGTATTTCACGCTTGGATGATCGAAGCACTATTTGACCCGTACAAAACAATAACTCCTCACTTCATCAATGAAGTGCGTTATGCCGAGCGCAAACACGACCCGATCGCTATGGAAGAAAAGATGGAGCACATCGTTGTGTTGGGGCTTTCAGAGTCTACTGACTATGATCAGATGCGGCCTAGGGATCGCCTGGATGAAGACGAAATCAAGATCGAAATCACCGAAGGTTTCATGGACTCGACTATCACGATCACTCTTCTAAAAGACATCAACAAGTCTATTGAAGTCTTAAGCGGTTTGCGTCTGTTTGTAGAACATAGAAAGCACCAAAAAGCCGCGTAAGCATCTGTGAAAAAACAACTTCTCGCCGCGATGTGCGGCGGGAGGCACATTGGATGCATGACACAGACATCCAAACACATCTACTTCGTTATCTCCGTTCAACACTTCATACCAACAGGCGGGATTGGGTCCTTCTTCAGGGGTTTTCTGAGAATGGCCAATGCCTCCAACTGGGATGTTACGGTTGTGCTGGACAAAAAGCCCTTTGGCCAATCCCGTGAACTGATGGAGGCTTCGACGAACGCCAAGTTCGTTTGGCCTGCCACGGTCCGTTCCTACGCCGAACACACCAAAGCCACCCAGTTCAAAGGCGAGCAAATCAACCAAGCCAAAGTCGCCAACTTCAAAGACGCGTTGGGCATGGCGCTGGCTCAGCGTGAACCTGACCACATCCTCATCAACACACCGGATGCCTTTCAATCTGTGGAAGAGCTGGGTCTGCAGGATCGGTTCCGCACCACATTCTACACCCTCCATGAAAACTTGGTTGTGCCACCCGGTGAGGCGTCAGATGTGTTTGCGCAGGAATACAACGAATTTCTGTATCGTATCCCAAGCGTACCGAATGTCCGCATTGCCACGCAGTCGAATTTTAATGTGCAGCGGATGAACGCGCTGAAATTTTGGACATCACCTATCATCTTGCAGATGCCTATCCCTGATGCCGAATTGTTGCTGCCATACACAGGCCCTCGATCCGGCGTTTTGTTCATCGGTCGTCACGAACCACGCAAAGACCCCAAGCTTTTTGTAAAGACAATCGCGGCAACTGGCCTGCCAGCGAAGGTGCTCACTAACAAGCGTGGGATCAAGAAGTTCCAAACGCTCTTTGCCAAGCATGGCGTTACAGATTTTGAAATCAAAGGTCAGATCACTGGCAAGGAAAAGACCGACTTCATCAAATCAGCCAAAGTGGCGTTCCACCCAGCCACATCGGAATCCTATGGGTTTTCAGCGATGGAGACGCTGGCAGCTGGAGTGCCAACACTGCTGATTGAAGAACGTGAGTGGTGGCGTTCTTTTGCAAAGGATGGCGTGCATCTGACTTCTGCTGGGGACGTCCCTTCAGAGCTTTCGAAGCTGTATGCGACTGCGAAGCCTCAAAACGCTCAAATTTGGGCCGCACGTGAGCAAGGAACGCAAATTGCATGGCAAGCGTACATCTGACCGATTGAGGCGGGGCTATTCCCTGCCTCAATCTTCACATGGGCATATTGATTTCCACGGGATTGCCCTTTTGCGTTAGCATGAGCGGGAGCGTTATTGAGTAGGCCATAGGCAATCCTCGGATGTGGAACTTCAACCCTGTCAGTCCCTGATGCCCGGCCAAAAGATCAATCTGATACGTAACCCCGTAGTCCATTGTGAGCTGGATCAGCTTGCGCACCATATGGAAGTCCGCGAAGCGCAGGCCCTCGGGGCGGTCTATCAGCGGCTTTGATACCAGCTGGCCCAAATCACACCGGTGGTCATCGCGATCCGGCAAGGCAAGCTGCAACCCATCATCTTCAACGCAAAGCAGTTGGTAGCGATGAAATGCATTGCGACCATGCAGTTTCAGCTTGGCGAACTCGGATTTCCAGAGATGCAGGTTTTCCAGCATTGGTTTGGTCAGCTCATAACTCGCAAGGGTCACTAGCTCAGGATCAAGATTGCGCCAAGTGACAACGCCTTCGACATCACTCGCCGGAAACACTTGTTTTCCATCATGTGAGCGCAGCGCCAAGCCTTTCGCTTTGCGGATCAGTTTCCAGGGTGTCTCATGGGGGAATTTCTCAACAAACTGAGCTGCGATCCGACTTGGTATCGAAAGCGGGCGATCAAACAGTGGTCGCTGGGGTCGGCGGTCAAACTGAAGCTCAAAACTGGGGTTAAAGGGTTGAGTTGTGATGCTCGTGCCGTGCCATCCAGTTTGCGTTTGCCGGAACTGCAAAGCATCCAATAGAATAAACTTCTTGGCCATCTGCAGTGCTTTGGCGTCACGCTCCTCTTGCGTGACCTCATCGCCATAAGGCTTCGCTTCCGAACGGTTTTCTCGCCACCAATCCATGTACGCTGCCATTTCTTCAGCTGACGGATTCTCTCCAAGAACAGGTTGCCTACTGTTTTGAGTGGCCCGCTCCCAATCCTCAACAGCGGCGATCTTGGGCAAGAAGCGTTGGAAGATATCGCAAGTTGCAAACAAAACGTAGGCAGGTTCTTTCGACAGCAAACCGCGCGCCAGTTTGGCTTCATCGGGAACCAAAGCAGCAACGTCAGTCATCACCTTTTCGTCTGAAACGCCTGTATAGAGCTTCACCAGCTGGAACCTGTTATTGTTCACGTGGATCATTGCAGGCACGAAGCCGGTCTTGCTGATCGGCATTGGCATAGACTGAGAGAATTTGCCGGACGGTAAACTGCTGCTGCTTGGTGTATTCAGCAAACTCTGTTTGGCTCGCGCAAACTGTTGGGGGAGTTTTTCCGCATATTTTTCAAACGGGTCTAAACGCGCACCTTCTGCGGCCTTATCGTACAACTCATTGATAGATGAGGATGATAATTCCGTCACCAACTGATCAGACGTCATGCCATGCTTGAAGGCGTGTTTTAGGATCATCCGGTATTTTGAAAGCTGCGGTGCAGCCGTCATCGACTTGTTGGTCTTCGGATTGATGATATCGAAGGCCACCGAGACGATACCATGAAAGAAGTTGCTATCGCTCTTGGCTGTCCATGGTTGATCTTGATACTGCAAATATTCCTTCAGTGCGGCGAAATCGTCCTCAAATCCTGCAAATATCCGCCCAAGCTCAAGCGCCTTACCCAAAGCCACATAGGTGGCTTCGTTGGACTTTTTCTGCAGTTTAGCTGCTGAGCACAGGGACGTTTCGATGTCACTAAGTACATCATTGTATTCTTTGAATTTCTTTTCTGCATTGTCGCCGATTTGAGCGTCTGAGTGATCTTTCATTTTCCAAATACTCCTTCGTAAGACAACGCATCGAGTTGGACCGCCCACTCGTCGATCACAGCGAACGGATCTTTTGCGATAAAGACGGCGCGGATAATCTTGTTCAAATGGGCGACAGACTCTGGCCGATCTGGAAAGCTCTTTTCGTCCAGGAACCGGTAAGCCTTGCGGAAACCTTCGATGAGAGCCTGCGTATTATGATGAACCAACATCGCTTGCTGCAACGCTGATGGCACCCTATTGTAGGTCTTCGGATCGGCAGTCCCGACCAAGTCTTTTTGCCGGAGGATGTACCCAAGCGTTGAACGTGCTTTGTGCCGTCCATATTTCTTCGCGACCCATGCGTCAGCGGTGTCTGCCAACAGCACGTCTGATCCAAGGTACTTTTTGAGATTGGTTTTCTCAGTCCGGACGCTCCAGCGATCCGGTCCAAAGTCATATCCGACGATGGCCTGATATCCGTTGGCCATAGCATCCACAGGGCTCTTTGAATCAAAGGTTAGCTGGATGCCCTTGGCGTCCGTGTATTTGCGCAAGGCCCGTTGGATCATCGACAATGCGCACCCCACTTTGAACGTCGAGACACCCAAAAAATGCATGTAGCTGTTGGGCCTTAGCTTGCCGTCATCGCGCATCTGAATCAGACGCCGCAAAGTGATCGACAAATGTACAGAGTGCTTCCCAGCAAAGGCCCATCCTTCAAATGGGAAATCTCGGACTTGCTCGTACCAGAACCTGCTCTCTTCCTCATTGCGTCCTTGGATGACGTTGAGAAGGTTGGTGGCTCCTGGAACGCGGTTCGTTGCAAAGTAATCGTTGTTTTGGCGGGTGCGGATTAATGCTGCCATGTAGCTGCTGGAAAAGCCCGCTTTCTTGGCTTCGCCAAACACATCAACCCCTTCAGCGATTAGCATCTCTGTGTGGGGCACCAACGCTCCAGTGGCGACGCCGCCAGTCGGAAAATCCAGCACCATGGATTGATCCGCAACGCGTTCGAGCCAGCGCAACATGCGCTCAGGTGTCGTTTGCGGGTCAAATGGGATGGATTGTTCTTGAATCTGATAACCACCGCTATCACCGAGCAAGACCACACGCTTGTCGCGAGGTGTTTTGGTTATCCAATTGTTGCTGATTGCAGAGTTGGCGGTGCGGGCACCTTGGCCACCGCTGAACAACGCCCACGGGTAGAAACACAGTTTGGAGTCCGGGTTGGTGAACTTCAGGTCTTCAGCGCCAAAGGCAAATCCATCAAATGGATCCTCGCTCGGATCGGAGGTCTTTTGCGCTTCGATCTCGCGCATCCCCAAGCGTGCAACCGAATTTATGTACCCCTCGCTCAGCGCCGGAGTATAGCGTGCCACATTTTTAAACAGCTTGGATTTTGAATAGTCCAAGTTGGGGTTCTGGTGTTCAAACAGGGCCTGGTGAGCTTGCAACGCCAAACGCAGTTCTTGTTCGTCTTCGATGTCATCCAGAGGTTTCTTGGCCCGATGTTTCGCTATTTTGATGGTCGTTTTCTTATCGAAGGACATGGCGATACAGCTCCCTTCCGTTGAAAAATTCGTCACCAACAGAGACAGCCAGTTCTTCCAAGGTTGATGGATCGCGGCTTTGAATTGCGGCTTCAATGAACTGCGCGAGCTGTCTCGCGTGATCCGCAACGGCTTGTTCGTTCGCACTCCATTCCGACGGATACGCCCGGTCCCCATAGATTTCGGTGTAACTGAGCCGATTGGGTACAATGGGAACGGCACCAGCCAGCAAACCTTCGAAGGTGCCGATACCCAGTGTCTCTTGCAAGCTTGCTGAGAACACCACCAAAGCGCGGGCCAGTTCCTGATGATATTGCTGCTTGGTCAGCGCCTGTTCTTGTGCAAAGACAATGCGGTACTGAGGAAGGTGATCTCGCAGAATTTCCAAAGCTTTGGGCATTTTTTCTGAGGCTAAGCGGTGCGGGAACAAGATCGTGTCCTTTTCCGTGGAACCGGCCAGTGGCTCCAGCAACGGGCAAAGGTATTCCATCGGCCAACCGACAGTCTTCGCCCGTTCGGGTTGGTCAGGTCTCAAGGCGTCATGGAACATCTCCCAGTGAAACTTTGTTGCAAAATAGTTGGTGTCGCTTGCCTGGAAGACCGCTTTCTCAAAAGCGTAGCTCCAAGCCTTGTTGGAGACCTTTTGGCCGAGCTGGTCCCATGGGTCATAAGAACCAGCATGCCACATCACGTCGATGGAAAGATCGATATCCAGAAGGTCTGCGATGTACCGACATTGGATCACCCCTGGGTGCCAAGCATCTGCAAACAGAACGCGGTCGCTATCCCGAACCGTGCCAGACTGGACCATCGCAACAAATTCGCTGACCTGCGCTGCCTTGTAGGCATTGGTTTCGGCAAAATCGAGGAACCCACCAATCGACGTTTTGCCGGAAGTTTGGTGACCTGACACTACCTCAAGGCTCCACGCTTTTTGTCCTTTCAAGTACATCGCAGCATGAAGCTGTTGAGGTAGAGTTTTTTGCCACTCGCCGGTGTAGCGTTGTTCATGGGGTTCGATGTCAAAGAGCCAAAGCCTAGGCATTATTGCGCCTCCTTTTGACTCACAAAGAATGTGGTATCGAAGGACCAACCGAACCGATAAATGACCCATAGAAAGACCGCGAATGGTGCGACGGACGCGCAACCCGCAATAACAAAGCTCTGACGAGCATGGCCCACTTGCAGCGTCGTGCTCATAAAGCAAACACCCCCAATGCCCGCGAGCACCAAGACCAAGTGCCAGATACGCAGCTGATTTCCCAAGTGCTTACGCAGATTAAAGAAAATCTGACTAACAATCATAAAGCTGAGAGCGACACCAGTTTGCGCTAGGCTGTCCCTTAGGAACCAGGCGACTGCAATTATGAGAATGGGATGGTAGAACTGTAAGGGCGTCCATACCCAGCGGGTGAGCAAGAATAATACGATAACAGCGTATCCAAGTATGAACTGCTGGACGACGAACAACAGCGCATTTTCGAAGTTTGAAACCCAAAAAAGGTTGTTCACAATTGCAAGCAAAACTGTGGGTACGAGCACGACCAAAGTGGCCGTCGGTGATTGTCCGAAATGTGGCTCACTCATGTAGCCACCTGCGTCGGCGAAGCTTTTTCACGCCGGTTCAGCACGGCCCAGAACACCAATGCTCCAAGCATTTTTGCGGCGCTGACCAAAGCAACGGCTGTCCAATCGAAGATCCCAACCATCTGCAAAAACACGATGGTGTCCACGGGAACGGCCACAGCCGATGAAAGCAAAATGCGCTGTGACAAAGGTTTGCGTGTGAACGTGTAAACGGCCCAATCAATGGCTTCAGAGATCAGAAAAGCCGTCACGCTGGCCAAAGCCACAACCGGGGCCGACATGAAATAGCTTATGCCACCCGCAACCAGCATGGCGATGACAACCCAATGCCCAATCTCCCTTTGCGCAAAATCCCGGAACACAAACACAAAGCCAACGACGAGCATCACGGGCGGGAACATCGTTCCCAACACGGGCACCATGGGCACCACAACAAACAGCCAATTGATGGCCACCACCGCGCCGATATAGGCGGTTGTCGAAAACCCTTTGGGCATTTTCCCCTCCACAGTAATTTTTATGGGGGAACAGTTGGCAGAGTTTTTGCGGGTCGTGTGTGCGGATATCCCCTAGATGGGATGCGGAAATCCCCTAGATCGGCTTGGCTGGAAGAAATTTCCCAAGAAAAAACTCGGAGAAACTTTTCTGCGGAAAGTTCTTTGGTGTTCTTTTCTGCACTGCTGCTTACGCTTCCGGATGCACCTGCTTGGCGAAACGCAGTTCTGCCCGATTCGGCTGAAGCTCAAACTGTGCATCAAGCAGCTGGGCAATCTGTTTGACGATATCCAAACCAAACCCAGCTTGGCCATTCACGTTGGTACTAGTGGTGACCTGATCAGCGACAGTGATGACCAGCGCGTCGTCGGCTTCCATCGCTTGAACCATGACCACCTCACCTTTGGAGCTCAATCGGATGGCGTTCTGAACCAAGTTGGATAAGGCTTCCCAAAGCAGATGAGCATCAGAGTTGAGCTCTAAATGGGTGTCTTGAATATCCAATTGAATGCCTCCAGCGTCAGCTTGAGGCCTAAACGTCTGTTGAACTTGGTCAAACACCCTTTGGATTGCAAAGCGTTCCGCCAGCAACTCGACCTTGCCCGCATCCCGTTTCGCGTAGTTCAAAACACGCGAGATGAAGTCACCAGCAGTTACGCTGATATCCCGTGCTTGCTCCAAGCGTTCTGCGGATGCCGTGCCCTTATGTTCTCGTACCAACCCTTGCATCATCATATGGATGGATTGCACGGGTTGCCGCAGATCGTGGCCAATGGATCGCATCAGATGCTGCTGGAATTCATAGGCTTCACGCAGTTCGGCAGTACGATCATGCACCTGCTGCTCCAAGTTTTCCTCGCTGCGTTTGACGGCATCAAAGGCCAACTGCCGATCCGTGATAGCGGCACCAATCATCAAGCTGATGCCAGCGGACACCAGTAGGAGAAATTGTAGCGGCACCCGATCTCCTTCAAACCCAAGCAAATATGCAGTTGGGGGAGTTAACAGCGTAGTTAATGCTGTGGCTGTCGCCGCTGATGGGAACCCACCACGGACTGCAAAGAACACCGGCGGGATCAAAATCACATACCAAAGCGGCCCTAAGCTTGCCGCCTGTTGTGCGCCCCAAAACGCTATGAACATGGCGAGCAGGATCACCAACACTTGGAACGCTGTGACGCTTAAATCTGGAAAAACCGATTGTTTGTTGTTGGGTTCAAACAGGCGTTTCAACAACGGAACCAGCAGAGGTGGCACGATGAACGCGCCGATGGCGTCGCCAACCGCCCAAGGTGTGAGGATGTCCCAGGCGACTGACCATGGAAAATTGCCAACAGCAGCATGCAGTGAGACACCACTCAGAGCGCCGATGATTGCCGCGAGTATCGTGACCATCAGAACTCTGATCTGGTCTTGCAACTCGTTGCTGCTGTGAATGCCGAAACCAAACCGCAGCAGCAGGCCCGCACCGCCATAAACGAGAAACAGCCGGAAACTATGCAGGATGGGATCACGATACCCAGTGTGTTCAATGCCCAAAATGTTGCAGATGATTGGGACAGCCAGCAGCAAATTGGCTACCAACGGGGCCAACACAAACCGAACCGGCGCAACCATGGTAATGGAAAGCGTCACGCCAGCTGGCAGAAACCACAGGCTGGAATAGGTCTCAAAGAAGTTGAATACATCAGCGGATTTGTAGGCGACCAGCCAAAGCAAGATCAGTCCAACAAAGATCACTGCATCGCGGCTGGTAAATTCAAACGTCTTTCTCATGTCCGTCAAATGAGCCAAGCTGCTGACATAGATCAACAAAAGAAAATTGCGTGATGAAAAGCCTGTTAATCGCAGACGACCATCTGATGTTTGGTAATGCCATGGCCTACATGCTGAGCCAGATTGACTCTGACGTACGCGTTGTGGCTGTAGGTTCTGTGGATCAAGCCTTGGATCAACTGGCGACAGCCGGACCATTCGATCTGGTTCTTTTGGACTATGACATGCCCAGGACCAACGGCTTGCAGGGTTTGGAAATGATCCAGCAGCAGTTTCCGAACCAAACCGTTGGGATGCTATCGGGCCGAACCGATGCACATTTGGTGAAATCCGCCATCGATGGCGGTGCCATTGGTTGGCTTCCCAAAGTGATGTCTGAGGAACCATTGCTGCATGCGCTGCGGATGATGGCTGTTGGCGGTCAGTTCATCCCCAAAGAAGTGCTCGCAGAACTCAAGCAGTTGGAGGATCGTTGGGGTTCGCTGACCCAAACGGAAACACAGGTCGCCAACTTGGTTGCTGAAGGGCTCACTGACAAAGAGATTGCAGCGCAGATGGAGCTGTCGCCGAAAACCGTGGAAAACCATGTGCGGTCGCTGCTGAAGAAGGCCGGTGCGGTAAACCGAACCAAGTTTGCCGTTATGTATGTGGCGGAACGAACGTGAAGGCCGAAATCGGGCCTTTGTCATCGTATTTGATTATAAAACACTGCCTGCTTGAGAGCAGACATTCCTTCCGGGCACGATAGATTTACCGAGGTAAGAGGCTCAGCTAGTGTGGACAGTAAGGTGGCCACAAATTGGCATATACAGTCCCGTTCGCACAAAATTTGACACATGAGCAGCAAGAATGACGAACAAAATTCTTATACAGAGGCGTTTTGCCCCCACAGAGGAAAAGCAACTCAGTGATCCCGACTACCTTTCGTATTTCGGAGACCAACCTCACGGCGTCAAAGCATGGTCAGACTTATTAGGAATGAGTCCTGTCGTGGTGCTTGGTGAGGGGCGTATTGGTAAGACCTTCGAGTTCATGTCGCAAGTTGAGCAACTGAGATCACAGGATCAATTTGCATTTTTTGTGCCGTTGGAACGCCTACATGATGAGAGTTTTGATGAAGCGTTAGAGCCAGAAGATATTGAAATATTCGATGCCTGGAAAAACTCGGCAAACTGCACAGGCTTCTTTTTTCTAGATGCTTTGGATGAGTTGAAACTCCGCGAAGGCACTCTGCGCAAGGCTCTAAAGAAGTTAACGGATGCAGTTGAACCTTATTTTGGGCGCGTCAATGTCATTCTGTCCTGTCGCCCCTCCGATTGGAAACATTCGGTAGATCAACGTTCCTTGAAGCGTTTCTGCATTTCAAGAAATGCGAGCCGACCAGAAGTCACTGCAGATCCAGAAGCAGCTTTTCTTGCTTTGGTTTCAAAAGAAGACACAAGTACTGAAGAGAAAGGCCCAGCGACTACCGAATATGTTGGCGTAGATCGAAGCCAAGTAAACATCGTTTCCATGTTACCGCTAAGCAAGAATGAAGTACGAGATTTTGCGGGGCTTTACTCCGAAAATTACGCAGAGGAGTTTTGCAATCACCTTGAAACCAATGATCTCTGGCATCTTCACCGTCTGCCCGCAGAGATCATGGACACTCTTGATCAGTTGCAGGCGGGCCAGCCGCTGGGACATTTGGAAGAGCAAGTTCGGTTTGGTATTCAGGAAAAGCTTGCTGAGACTGAAGAAAATAAGCGCCGGTCCTTAAGCTTAGACAAAGCCGTAGCTGGGGCCGAGCGGATCGCACTTGCATTGTTCCTTCTCAAACGTCGCAGCTTGAAGACTGAGAAAAACAATGATCCTGACACCTTGCACGTAAACGACGTTCTCACTGATTGGCAACCTCAAGAGCAGGAGGAACTGATTGGGAAGGCATTGTTTGACCCAAGCGGCGTTGGAGCAGTTCGCTTTCACCATAGGTCGTCGCAAGAGTATTTAGCCGCCCGAAGGTTGCTCCATCTACGTGAGCAAGGCATGCCAATCCGTGAGTTTTTCGAGCTACTTTTCAGCAATATCGGCGGTAAGCAGGTCGTCAGGCCTAGTATGGCACCGATAACGGCTTGGTTGTCGCTGTGGCTTTCAGATGTTCGTCAACAGGTATTGGTTCTCGAACCAACTCTTCTTTTTCGACAAGGTTTGCCCAGTGCTTTGCCACTTGATTTGAAGGCTGAAATTTTAAGAGCATACGTCAAACAGTATTCAAATAAGGACTGGTGCCGAACAGGGATTGACGCAGAAAACCTGCGACGAATTGCAGATAAAAATCTAGCTCCGGTGGTGCGGGAGCTTTGGGCGGAGGGCTACACCGGGCACGACAGCCGAGAAATCCTACTGGATTTTATCTACGCAGCTCCAATTTCGGAGTGTGCTGATCTCGCACTTGACGCCGCTTTGGATTCAGAAACCGGGCCCGTTCACCAAACCTACGGAGCTTGGGGCGTTCTAGATGGCGGTACGGACGATCAAAAGCATTTGCTAGCTGACGAGTTGCTGCAAGGCCATTTGTCAGAGCGGGTTACGAGGAACATACTGCCGCGATTGGTCCCGCAACAAATCGGCATAGATGAAGCCTTTTCTCATATTGATGGCATGGTGGAGATACCAAATTCAGTTCATGGATTGAATTATACGGTTTATCAAATCTCGAAGAACGCAGAGGTGTCACGTTCGGATAGGATTTCATTGCGCAGCAGCTTAGCTGACGCCATTTGGCGAACACGGCGCGCCGATTGTAGAATGTACCAGGCGCGCTCGGAGAAAGATCACTATCAAGATGGTCTCATTGCTGCATGTGCCGCATCGATACCTACAATGAGTGAGAATCCCCAAGTCTGGGCGCGTGCTGTTGCTATAGCAATGCACTTCGGTGAACGACGTGAGAGCATCATCGCAAAAGAGGAGACCAAGGCAGTTTGGGTTGCTTTCGGTGAGAACCCCATCCTTCGCGCGAGCTTGTTCTGGGCGTGCCTTGAGATGGCCGACGAACTTGAGGGGCATGAGGATGACTGGCCGAGGTTCATTCGATCGATTTCAGAGAGCAGAAGATCAACCCGACTGGACGACAGCGACTTAGAATGGCTTCTTCCAGCTCTCGAAAACGATGCACCCGAATACCAGCGAGGCGTCGCATTTGAGGCCGTAAAGTACTTCTTTGATCTGAGAAATAATGCGGATTTGGCGCAATCAGTGTCGCAGAGGATTCAAGACAAGCCAGCATGGTGTGAAACATTGCATCACATTTTGAATCCGCAGCCGCGCGAACCCGATGAATTCGAGCTGGAGATGCAGGCTCGGGATGCAGAACATAAGCAGGAAGACGCAAAGCGAGTACAGGACTGGGTTGATTGGCGCTCAGAAGTGCTTGCTGATCCAGACTTTCTGTTGGGTGGTGACAAGCGTCTCGGAGTTCTTTTTGATGCTCACAAGGTGATCGAGCAAGGCGTGCAACGTGACAGCCACTGGGGGCTCTGGGATAGTAATCTCATTGCTGGTACCTTTAGCGAACAATTCCTTGAACGATACCGAGCGGAATTGTCCAAATACTGGCGCGAAACAGAAGTATTGTTGCCAAGTGAACGCGAGACCAGCCAGCGCAATACGATTTTCAACAAGTACCTCCTGGCCCTGGCAGCAGTTAAGGCAGAGGCAGAAGTTCCAGGTTGGGCAACCCGACTTGCACACGAAGAAGCTATCCAAGCTTCGCGCATTGCTTGCTTGGAACTAAACGGATTTGGCAGCTACTATGTTGAACTCGACAAAGAGCACCCAGACGCGACGGCACAAGCCGTTGTCCAAGAGTGCCTGGCGCAACTGAACCAGCTGGGTGAAACAGGTCGCGCAGACATGTTTCATGACGTTTTTTATCACGGAACGGACAACATAAAATCTGCCTTTGCAGCTCATGTTGCACCGCAGCTGAGCACTACACCGCTGGATGACATTCAAGGTTTACGCGACGCCGTTGACTACGCCGTCCGTATCATTTCTACGCACGGCTCGCACGAAGAAAAGCAGATCGTAACAAATGCGTTGCAGTCTGGAATGACCGGTGACTGGCCAATTGGCTTCAACATTTCCCTTTTGGCAACCCTAAATCCTGAAATTGGGTGTCAGGCACTTTTGGATCAAACATGCGATCTAGACGACAACTCTCAACGTTCTGAAGCTGTGGCAATTTTCGCATTAGTGTTTGGTGACCGGCACGACCGCCGAACGCCAAACCTGAACTCAATTCCCGTTGAGCGCCGAGTGCCTTTGCTTCGTGATCTCATATTGCGTGCCTATCAAGCTGTTCGCCGCGACGAAGATGTTAGTCACGATGGTGTCTATTCGCCAGGGGTACGAGACAACGCTCAAGATGCGCGATCATTCCTGTTTGACACCTTGCTAGATGTAAAGCACGCGACTGTTCTATCCGTGCTACATGAACTCGCAGAAAGAGCAGAGTTCTCCCATATGCCTGACCGGCTCCGCCAAATGTCCTATGAAATCGCTGCACAGATCAGCGACGATACACCTTGTCCGCTGACTGTGTTTCAAGCACTAGACCGTGAGAGTGCCTTTGTTCCATTCGACAAGAGATCGCTTTTTGTAGCAATGATGGGACGGCTTGATGCATTCGAGCACGACATTCTGCATGCGGAAGATCGGCCAATTGAGGCTCTCCGATTGCTAAAACCGGAGACAGATTTGCGCTCATTCATCTCAAATTGGCTTCGGGGACGAGATAGAGGGGTTTTTGACTTCACCCAAGAGGCAGTTGTCGCTGATGAGAATCGTACCGATTTGCGTCTCCATCCAAAGTCTATGCCAGGATATGCAACTGTCGAGCTAAAGCGCGAGACGTGGAGCATTTCTGAGTTTGAAACCGCCCTTCACGATCAGCTTGTCGGCCAATACCTGCAACATGAAAGATGTCAGGTTGGCTGCCTACTAATTTGCCAACGAGTTCAGAAACAGTGGCGGAACCCAGAGGGTGGAGAAATGTGGGGACTACAAGAAGTCGTTGCTCATCTCCAAACACAAGCTGATGAGCTGATGTCTCAAAATCCAGAGTTACATCTCTCGGTAAAGGGCATCGACTATTCATAATTTTTTCAAGAGATAGCCGTTCTCGAGTGTAAACTCTGCATTTTGGTTTTCAGAAGGGGCGAAATGGACCCTAAGGATCGCTACCCGCCCTACGCTGTGAGCCCCATTACTTCCGACGATACTGCAGCAGCCGCTTCTTTGACCAATCCGGTATCAGCTGCGCGATCTCATCGGTGGGCCTGATCTTGCTGTAGTAGGCATCGATCATTTTGCTTGATGTGCCAACGTTGCGACCCAACAGATGGTGCCCAACACCTTCCCGGATTTGCTGGGTGATGTAGAAGTGGCGGAAGCTGAAACTGTCTCTGAGTTTACCGTTGCGGGCCTCACGTAGGTCAGCGGCGACCAGTAGTTTGGCCAAACCAATTTTGAAACTGCGGATGCGCTTGCCTTCGTGGTTGAAGAACACTGGATCACTGTCCTCGGGCATCCTACCTGTAGCCACATAAAACAGTGACTTGAGCAGGTTTATGAATGTCAGCGTTTCCGGCATGGCAGCCATCTCACGTTCTTTGCCTTTGCCGCGCACCTGCATCACGGTGACATCACAGAGTTCACCGTTTTCCGCGTGGATTTTTCTCGCTTCGATGTCACCCCAGCTGAGATTGAACAGTTCGGTGGGCCGCATGCCGGTGAACGCCGCTATCATGCAAAAGCAATGAAGTCGGAGCCGGTCCTGATAGGTTTTTTGATTTTTTCCGGTTGGGTCATCTTGGGAAAATTCATACTCGCGCACACGATTTTCGGAGACGGATTTCAGATGCATGAACTCCTCCCAAGTGAACCCAGGCCTGCTGTTGTCTTTGCGTCGTTTGTCTTTGGGCGCATGGATCTCAGGGATTTCAATGACGTAGCCACGGCGTTGGCCAAACTCGAACAGCTGGCGCAACAGTAGGCTTTCCTTGTGCAGGGTCGATTTCGATGGATAGCCTTCCTTAACGGGCCGGAAAACCCGCGTTTTCTCTCCTTTGATCATGCGGGTGTATTCGATCAGTGGGTTTTTCGAACCGGGGCCGGTGATCCAGTATTCCTTACGGAAATCCCAGTACTCGTCGATGTCATCGGCTTTCAGCGCACTCATCAGCTTGCCTTTGAAGTGCTCCACAAAGTAGCGGCGGACAATCATCGGATACTGTTTCGCGTGATATTCTGCTTTCTCCCCGCGTTGGACAGCCAGTTCGATGCCCGCGATGAACTCTTCTGCGATCTTCTCGAAGTGCTTTTTGTTTACGGACAATCCCACTTCGGCCAGTGCACATGCTTTGATCCATTTGGATTGAGCGCGGCGTTCCGCCTCAATGGGGTCTGAGGTGCCCAAAGACAGCCGCTGCTGCCCCTGGCCCTTGATTGAGTACTGCACGTAGTAGCGCCCGTTGGGTGGGCGTTGATAGAGCGTGTAACCTTCTGAAACTGGGTCCATTTTGATCTGCCTGTGGTTGATGTCACCTTTGGCATAAAGCCACCGCATCATCTGGACGAGTTCAAGAAGTGGTTCTTACGGGCTTAGCCTATGGATCACAGTCGCCCCAAAGTTCATGCGCAAAAACAATATCTTCGCCAAACTTGAGGAGTGGGTCAGACCCAACGTGTCAACAAAGGAGACACGCAATGGAACAATCCAAAATCAACCGCTGGGTCGAAGTGAGTTTTCAACGCGACCTAGTTCACGGTGACAAAAATGTTGAGGTGCCTATCGGCAAGCAGCATCGTCATCGCGTTACGTTTTTCGTAAGGGTAAATGTGCATCATGCGGATCGTGAAATCGAGTATTTTGCCCTTCGCAAGTTCTGCATGGAGCTTTGGTCCGGTGACACGCACCAAGTTGGTGATGCCAGCCTGGAGGCTATTGCTGAACGCATGTTGAGCCAACTGGTGGCTGAATATCCAAACCGTAATTGGGAACTGCGTGTTTTGGAAGATGCCGAGAATGGCGCGGTGATCCAATACGCAGATGCCGCCTAAGACCCAATAGGAAAGCCGCTGGCGCGAACCAGCGGCTTTCACAGCAACGCACTGCTGGACTACCCTTTTGGCTTGCCAGCGGGTTTCTTTGGCTTCGTTTTGACCATCTGCTGCAGTGCATCATCCAACTCTCCGGCCAGAACCGCTGAACGAACCGTCTGCAGCACCTCAACCAAGTTGGTGATCTCACCAACTTCGATGCTGTTCTTGTCTTCCAGCAGTGGTAGTTCTTTCGCCCCATCCCGCAGGGTCAGCATCCAAGCGCCGGTGTGATGTTGCCACCACCATTTGCGCACTGCGCGTTGTTCGGTGATCTGTTTGCGCTCGCCGTCCTCCCCGCGCACCCATTTGCGGATATCTTCGAGGAATTCTTCGTCACGCAGCTCAGCTTCAGCAGCTTCGATTTGGGTTTCCAGCTTGCGCAGGAGGTTCAAACGCTTCTTTGCCACCGGTGAAACAGGTGTCTTCTGAGAGCTTACTGTGAGTGAAAGTTGGGGGAGATGTTGCATGGCATGGGCCTTCTTTTGTGGAACATGCCAGGATCAGTTAATGCCACCTGGATCGAAGAGCGACTGGTTTATGCGTCTTCCAGCACCTGCAAGTCATCCATCACCTCCACAAAAGTCATCTCAACGTTGATCCGCGCCACCAATTGTTCCAACTGATCATACGCTTGGTTCAAGTTTTCCGCATATGGTTGGCGGAAATGCTGGTTGCCAACGAATGCGGCCATGATGGTTTTGGTCACACTCATCAGTGTTTCCAACACGCGCCGACTTGGTTGGCGGTTCCGCGTGACCATGCAGGAATAGTATGATGGCCCCATTCCCAGAATTCTGCGTGAAAATGCCTGCTGGGACCGGGTTAGGTTGTTTCGTCGGTATAACTGGAACGCATCTCGTAGAATATTGTCACCGGCGTATTCGTTGTATCTCATGGATTTTTTCCTTTGCTGCTCAGCTATTTATCCGCGCAGCGAAGCCGCCTTAAATAATGATTTCAGAACAGCGAAGTTGTATAAATAGAAGCAGTTGCAGGAGACTGCACTGCACATAGAGGGAACTGAACTTGAAACGGGGGCGGGACGAAGACCGTCACTATGAGGCACCCTTAGCCGACTGGAACGTAGCTGCGTTGGGCCCTGAAAACCGAATGGGACATCCCAACAATTGGACTGCCAGGCATCGTCAGATGCGAAATGGTCACCTCCGTGGAGAACTGTGGCTTCTTGATGGGGTAGAAATTTGACTGTGGTAGGCGTTGGAAATTGCGCTGAAGCAGTGCTTGCTGGTGTCGGTTTCATAGCACCAATAAGCAGCTGGATATCATATCCTAACCGTGCATTGAGGTCGGGAATGAGGACGGATAACGGGGCACCGCCGTCCAAGCAACACGCACATTCCTTATGAAAAAAGCGATCAACTCGTCTGAAGTCTGGAACTTCGAAGACCCTCTCCCCTCCACAACCACTTCTTCCAAGTTGGTTCGCTGGGGGGGGGAGAAAAAGCTCTAATCTGTCTGAGTATGGAAGTTCAGCTTTCAGCTTCACTCAAGTCGCCAGTGATAGTCATCCAAAATCAGTGTTCTTGGTTCTTTCAAAAAGCAATGAAACGAAACACAAAATCGATGTTCACGCCAGTTGAGCGTCAGCGAATACTGGATGTGCACAGAAGATTTGTGCGGCATGTGCGCAAGCAGATGCCAAAGCGACCAAGCTTATGATTGCTTATGGATTTGTTTGCGTTCTGTGCCTGATCGGACTGCATTGGCTTCCCGGATATCTTTGCAAAACACAACCAGCGCAGGAAAAGGTCTGTGTTCATCAAAGACGCTCAATGCTTGGCGGCTTTCAATTCCACCGGGTTCACATAGACGGTGCTGTCACCAACAGACACCATCACTTCGCCTTCTTGGATATTCACCTGCATCTGCATGCTGCGGCTGGCCAATTCGGCCAGTTGTTTACTCTCCGATTGAGCGAGGTTCACCACCGTGAGGTTATCAAACCGCGTGGTGCTGTTCTTGATCTTTGACCACCACATCTCCGCTGGATTGCCGCCATACGAATAGATGATCACGGACTTGGCCTTACCGCAGGATTGGCGGACGATTTTTTCACTGGGCAAACCCAATGTGATCCACCTGTTGAGTTCACCGCTTAGGCTTCTTTCCCAAATGTCTGGCTCATCATCAGTCGAAAGACCTTTGGTCATTTCCAGCTGTTCATCCGCATTCAACGCAAACGCCAAAATACGCAGCATCATGCGTTCATCGGTTTCCGAAGGATGCTTGGCCACAGTCAGTTTGTGCGTCTCATAATAGTGGCGATCCATATCTGAGACAGAGAGCTCGACTTTGTAGATGGTGGCTTTCTGCGCCATGTTGGCTCCCGGTTGCTTGGTTAGGGATGCCTATTTGGTCTGATGGGCCAGTGAAAGCTCAAAACCAACCAAAGGGGCACGCAACCAAGTTGGGAAAACCAACCAAACTTTCCTGAAAAAACTTCTTCCAAGAACTTCCCCAGAAAAATCCCATCACATAGGCGGTTGCTGACGTGTCCGACGAATGTCCCGATAATACAATTCTGCTGGTTGCACCCGACGCAAACTATCCGCGTTGGCCAAGTAGATGCCAAAATCAAAGTGGTTCCGCCCCACATGCTCGGGGATCAAGGTGCGCCCGTTGAACTGAACCCTTTGCTGGCCATCCACAAACACACGAACTTCCCCATCATTCCCGGTGCTCCAGCGCACATACACAACAAAATGTGCCCACCGCCCCTCAATCTCGCGCAGGTCAATCACAGGGATCAATTCATCTGGTTGGCAATCACCGTGACGATGCCCAGGAATGATCTGGCTGGTACGCAAATGCAGCATATGAGAGTTCCGCCCGCCCCAAATGCCAAAGTTCATGTGCGGGCAAACCCCGTTGTGCCATTGCCCAAACAGATAGTAGCCACGGGTTTGGCGAGGCCCAAAAGGAAAACCGTCGGGGAAACCAATATCCCATTCATACCAAGCTTCACGGGGCTGAATGCGACCAAAGCGGGTGCCACGATGGTTGTTTTCCGCAAGCTCACTGCGCACAGCATTGTAGGAACAATCGCCTTGATCCAGAGGGCTACCGCATTCACCGGTTCTGATTTCAAAGCGATGAACTGGACCGTTGCCACTTCCGCCAAATGGGTCTGTGCGGATCACGCTGTAGCTGTTGGGTAGGTTCCGGTCCTTTTCAAAGAAGGCCCGTCGCGGCCCTGTTTCCATGCTGTTGTAAGTGAATGTGCCGTGGTTTTCCTGTGCATGGATTGTCGATGGTTGGGTTGAACCAATCAACAGCACCAAAATTGTGGCGAAGACTTTCATAAGATATCCCTTTGGGCAAAATGCGTGAGATTGAAAACTTGATCAAATCAAGTTTTTGGCCAGTTAATCGGTCAAGTTGATCGACCGGATGGTTGCTTCCCAACGCAAAAATGGGTGCAAAGCAGGGTCCACATCATCCAACTGCAACACCGGCCAACACTCGCTCCAAACTTGGTTCACACCGATGATGCGATCCGTGTTGTCGTATCGGGTGGCCAAAGCGCGGGAGTGGTTCCGCTGATATCCCTGCAGTTTGAAACGCAATCCGGTAATGGCGGCATCACCACCATTTCGCACTGTGATCCGCACATGATCTCTGGGGCAGTTCTGCGCAAAAGCAGCCGAAATGATCACATTCTCAGTGTCTTCGGCCAGCTGATCTGCCCCATATTTGTACAGCGCAGCAATGCAGCAGAGCCCAACAATAAGCCAACGCGGATTGCGGAAACCCCACCCCAAAAGGTGGAACGCGAGCAGCAGAAACAGCGCAACAATGAGCCCCGCCAGCAGCGCCATTCAGCGAAGTTCACCCGCATAATTGTTGAGCACCGAACCCCGCCCGTATTGGGCTTCCAGCTTGCGAACCGCATCTGTTTGTTTCGACGCACTCACTTGCACTTTGGTGGTCTGTCCATTGCTCAGTCGAACTGTGGCTTCAAAAGTCTTCATCTGCTGCTCCTTGGCGTTCAAAGACGGGTTTGATCTCAAATATCGGCTCTTAGAGCCGACTACCGCAGCAATAAGCGAAACCACATTACATGGGCAAGTGCTTTACACGGCTTTATAGATCATCATATGAGTAAGCAGTTGAAACAAAACATCGGGTTGCGCGTGAAAGCAGCACGTACCCAACAGGGGCTCACACAGGCTCAACTGGCGGAAGCCATCGACAAAGCGTTCGAGACAATTTCCAACATCGAGCGTGGCAAAACTGCGCCCAACTTTTCCACACTCTATGACATCGCCAATGTGCTGGGTCTGCCCATGCGGGAGTTCTTCGATGTGGATGAAGAGGATCTAACCGATGCGCGTCAACGTCTTCTCATGCAAGTGAACTCAATGATTGCACAGATGGATGATCGACAGCTGAACTTGCTGTTGAAGTTGGGTCAGGTGCTGCGGGAAGACGGCGAAAGCTGAATTTTCGGGGAAGTTTTATTCAAAACTTTTCTCACGAAAGTTTTCCTGCGTTTTTACAGCAGCGATAACCTTCAAGAACTTGATCAAATCAAGAAATCTACGCGTTTGGATTGCACATCACAGTTCTCGCAGCGGAAATCATCGTAGCAGCTGTGAAGCGTCCATTCCTGTGCGTTTTCATCCCAACACGCATATGCATCCCGTAAGATGTCGGAGCTCCCACAACTTGTGCAGCGTGGCTTTGGCATCTGCTCTGGTTCCACCATCACCATTCCTCCGCCAGCATGACGGTGAGCACACGTTTGGTCCTGCTTAGGTCCGTAGGATCATCCGAACCCATGGAATAGTCGTAGTCATACGCGTCAATCTTCCAGAAGCAGGTTTCGCCCAAATATTCAAAGGTGCCACAGTCGTGCTCCCCGTGTGGGTCGTTGTCCTCTGTGAACACATTGAACTCACTGACAGTCCGAACGATCTCATCACCATCCACACTGTTCCGTTTGAGCAGTTCGATGATACCCGCTGTGAGGAACCGCATCCCTGGTATGCTTGGATCACATCGTCGGAACTGGTCGTTCAGTTGAGCGATGAGCTTGACTGTAGGTGACGCCATTGGGGACCTCATACTGTGGGGTCCAAAGCAGTTATGGCGATATGGTTCAAAGAGCGACTGAAGAATGACTAATTGAAGCCGCCGTTCGTGCAGCATGCAGCGGATTCAACGAAAGAGCCCAATGCGCCGAATGCTGCGGTGTTCATCAATGTCCGCCTTGCTAGTTGCGGCCCCAAAAGTGACAGGTTCAAAGCTATTTATGGCGTACAGATATTAGCAAGACGCTTATGTCAGGTGTACAGGACTTGCCGCCATCAGCTCCGCTAGATTTTCCGTTCGAAGAACAACGCCCACGTTACCCGATTAGGAACTCCGCGAGCGTGCGGTTGTAGCTCTCCCAGCATGGGCTACCGTACAGGGGCACGTGGTTGGCCGTCTCAAGAACCACCAGTTCGGCCCCCGGAATGCCCGCCGCCAGCTTTTGTGCTTGCGACAGGGGGTGCACGGAATCGTCGCGCGCATGCAGGATCAACACCGGGCAGCGCACTTGGCCTAGCAGATGCGCGACTGTCGCATTGTTGACCGATTCGCGGGCGCGCAGCATCATCTCGGGTGGGCAAGCAGCCTGCGACATGTGCTGGATTTCGCGCCTTTCCTCTACTGGGCCTTCGGGAAAGTAGGTCGTCGCAAAGCCACTCGCGAAGGCGCTTTCGGGCCGCGCCCAGCCCTCGGCTATCATGCTCTTCAACGCGTCGGGCGACGGATCCGCGCTGCGACGCGACCGCCCCTCGACATATCCGCCCACGATTGCCAACCGTTCAAGCCGCTCGGGATAGAGCGCCGCGAAAGTCAGCGCGGGAATACATCCGCCCGAATAGGACACTGCGGCAAAGCGGTCAAAGCCGGCCGCATCGACGACAGCCGCTGCGTCACGCGCCTCGATTTCAAAGTCCAGGTCACGCAGGACTCGTTCCGACTGGCCGCTACCGACGTTGTCGAAGCGCAGGTATCGTGTGTAGAGCGCCATCGACGATATCCAAGATCGATGAAGCCCGTAGGCCCATTCGAGTTCCAGATCGTGGAGTGACGGAGGGCCGAACCGCAGCACGGGCGTGCCTTCACCGCTGACGGCATATGCGATTGCATTGCCATCCTCGCTTCGGCAAAAGCGAATTCGCTGGGCCGCCGGAGTGGTCGTCGGAGAAGGGGCCGCAACCGAGACATCATCTGGGGCGTTCGCGTCACCCTCCACCTCTGCCACAAGCATCAGCCCCCGCCGTGCAACGGTTCGGATGACCGCTTGTTCCTTGCCGGTGTCACCTACCGCCTTTCGCGCCCCCGCGATGCAGGCGGAGATCGCTGACTCCGACACCACCCTCCCGTCCCAAACCTCTTCTACCATCCGGTCTCGGGTCACAAGGTCCCCGGCATTGCGCACCAACAGATGGATCAGGTCGAACACTTTGGGCTCGACGGCAACTTTGCTGCCGCCACGCGTGAGCGTCAGGCGGGCGTCGTCCAGCGTGCAATCGGCGAAGTGGTGTTCCATGTGCCCATAACTAAAACGCTTTTTGAGGGCCTCGCCAACAAAAATCCAAACGCCCGTAGAGTTTCCCAAGACAATCCAAAGGGTTTCCAAACCTTTCCCACAAGCAAGGGCATGCGGGACCGTCCACCTTTGGGTCATTAGCCAAGGAGACAAACCATGATGACCCCTTTTCACACCGACCTTACGAAATACAGCACCCCAGTCGCCCCAACCACGCATGAGCGTCACGCGATGCGCAGTCTGCGCCAAGTCCGCCGCGTAGCGCTCTCCGCGTTCATAAAATGGGTCCTGTCGCATGTCCCGCGCTTCCCGGTCGCGGCGAAGCGGTCGCGCGCCAACGCGACATCCTGATACCAACACGCCTGCCAATTCGACCAGTACCTTCGCAGCAGTATGCAAATGCTGCTTTCCCTTCAGCTAGAATGCTTTGCGGTGGCGTGTAGTCATGCAAGGGCGGTCTAACGAGCATCGCAGGATCTTCCAAACTGTCAGGCTTTCTGCAAAGAGTGTGAACAACCGATCGTAGCACGGCCGAACTCCGAAGCCGATCTTAGCGCAGCCGCAGCAAATTGGTGCTTTGGCCGCCGTTTACCCGTTCAATTATTCTGCTGCGAAGGTCCACTTCAACTAAAGAGTTGATCAAATCAAGATTTTGCGACGCAACGAACCGCACAAAAACTCTTAAAAACTTTCGTCACGAAAATTCGTAGCGAGACTTTCCTGCGAAAAGAAATTTGTCTTGACAACCACTTGGCCACAAACCGCAAAAACCACAGATTTCACCAAACAATTCCAGCAGCTTAAACCCACATCATCATTCCCAAAGCACCATAAGCACGGCAAGGAGCGTTGCTAGGCTGATGTGCTAGAACTGTGCTAAGCGCACGGCGCGGCGCTCACAACACACTGTGCTAACAGGTGTTTTCCCAACTGTGCTAACACTGTGATAGGATATTTTCGGGTTTTCAGCGATTTATGCTGCATCGCAGAAATCCAGCAAGCTACTGTTTTCGCTTGATTTAAATGGTGCCCGGGGGCGGAATCGAACCACCGACACGAGGATTTTCAATCCACTGCTCTACCCCTGAGCTACCCGGGCACGGGATGCCAAACACATGGCTGGGTGAGCGGGTTCTAGGAGTTTGTTGCCAGGGTGTCCAGAGCCTTTTTGCCGTCTTCACACATTGCTTTGGATGTTGATGACGTATTGGCCTTTACACGGCTCAGGGACGCACACTGCCGGTTTGTCTGAACCCGTCAACAGTGCGCTTCAGTGGGGCCTTTCCAGCTTGTCTTCGGATTGTGCGGCCTCGTCAAGAGCTTCCTGCAGCTCGTCAATGCTGTCAGGATCTTCAGATGCCACCGCGTAACTACCGTTGAACCAGCGGGCCAGATCCAGATCGGCGCAGCGTTTTGAGCAGAACGGACGCAGGCTCTGGACCACAGGTTTTCCGCAGATCGGACAACTCACGTAAAAACCTCCGACAATGGCAGCCGGGCACGTTTACGCTGTAGTTCATAGTGACCCAGCGGTGTCCATCCGACAAGCGCAGTGTCAGTGTCGTCATTGCGCAGGGCCTGCCTGAGCGCCGTCTCAAAACTGCGCCGGTCCTTTTTGGGCATTGGTGCGGGATCGATGACGATCTGGCCGCCCAGGCCGCGCAACCTGAGAGCGCGGGGCAAAGCCCGGGCACAGGCAAGATTTGCACGCAGACCAGCCGCCAGGGACACATCGGCACCTGTGTTCACGTCCACAGCAACGAGCGCGCGTGTCGGCTCTACAAACATCGCACCGCCACCCTCAAGCGCAACACGCGGTGAGTGCAAGGCTTCAATGGCATCCAGCGCGCCATGTACCTCCAGGCCACCCGGCTCGGTGCTGACCTCGGCCGGTGCCGTCCACTCGCGCCATGCCACGATGTGAGGACCGTCGCCCTCGACCAGGGTCTCCGCTCCCTGCCCTGTGTCTGTAGCGACCCGCTCCGCAAGTGCAGCCATAGCCGCAATGTCGTCGGCGATGTCATCGCCTCCCACGCCGTCACAGCATGAGCGCAGGATCAGACCGTCCTCTGAGCCCTCCATCGCATCATGTGCGATCTCAAGCAGTCGGTCGCGTTCGGCTTCATCACGAACTGTGCGGCTGATGTTAAGCCCCAGAGCACCGGGCGTAATGATCGCGTAACGGCTCTTGAAGAGCAGTTTCTGTGTCACAGGCAGCGCCTTGCCGGGTTCCGCATATCCGGTCACCTGCACGAGGATCATTTGCCCGGGTGCCAGCCCACGGATCTGGCGCAGGAAAGCAGGGCCATCAGGTGTTTTCAGGAACATGCCGCCCTGCCCTTTCACAGGCCGGTCGGCGATTGCGCGATAAACCGTTCCAGGGCGCGGCTGATCAGTATCCGTCAGCAGATCATCCAGATGCCCGTCCACCATCAACGCCGCGGTTTCGCGGCCCTGCCAGTGATCCAGAATAACGGTTCGTCCTTTCATGAAAACACCTTTATGCCAAAGGCCTGCAACAGGCTCGCCGTCTCTGAAAGCGGGAGTCCGACAATACCGGTGAACGAGCCACTGATCCATGGGATCAGTGCACCCGCCGGACCCTGGATACCATAACCGCCCGCTTTCCCCCGCCAGTCATCTGTTGCGAGATAGCCAGCAATCTCCGATTGCGACAAAGACTTCATCCGCACCATGCTGACGACGTCTTTTTCCGCAATTTGCTCACCTTTTCGCACCGCCACAGCAGTAATGACGCGGTGCCGGCGACCCGACATTGCACTCAGAAAAGCCCGCGCCTCGTCTGCATCTGCGGGTTTTCCAAGGATGCGTCGCCCCAGGGCCACGGTGGTATCCGCACAAAGCACCACGTCACCGTCTTCTGCGGGGACGGCCAGCGCTTTTTCACGGGCCATCCGCGCGCAGTATGGCCGCGGCAGTTCACCGATTTGCGGGCTCTCGTCGATGTCAGGTGCCCTGATTTCGTCCGGCACAACACCGATTTGCGCCAGCAATTCCTTGCGGCGCGGCGAGCCTGACCCGAGAATAAACAAGGGTTATTTAAAGCGGTAGTTGATCCGACCCTTGGTCAGATCATAGGGGGTCATCTCGACCTGCACCTTGTCGCCTGCCAGAACGCGGATGCGGTTCTTGCGCATTTTGCCTGCCGTATGTGCGATAATCTCATGGCCGTTTTCAAGCTCGACCCGAAATGTCGCATTTGGCAGGAGTTCCTTGACGACACCGGGGAATTCGAGCGTATCTTCCTTGGCCATGGTTTCTCCTGATTTGCACGTCCACCAGGGTGTGAACGCCGCTTAAATGCGCTTGTTTGACCGTTATTTCAAGAGCAATTCAGCGCAACTGCACAATTGTGGCACCGGCGTCACGGCCCGTCTGCTCTGTCCAGTGCGTTTTGTTCAGCACGACGCCATCCGCGCGCACATGCGCAATCCGCGTTGGGTCAATCTCGGCAAATGTCCATCCGGGACGACCTGTTTCCCCAACGGCCAGGACACCATCAGATGGAAATCCTGTATCCGGCGGCCCGAAAACACCCCCCGCACCTGTCGTGACATCCACCGCATCGGACCATGCCGCCTCGCCCACAAGTGAGGACATGATGGTCACACACTGGTTCTCCAGAGCGCGTGCCATGGCACCGATGCGCACCCGCCAGTACCCCGTCAAGGCTTCGGTACAGGACGGCACGAGAATGTAATCACATTCCGCCAGTGCCCTCCCAAGCAGGGGAAACTCGGCATCATAGCAGATGAGAACGCCGATTTTACCCAAGGCCGTATCGAAAACCTGCAGCGGGCCGCCGCCCTGAACCCGCCAGACATCGCGTTCAAACCGGGTCATTATCTGTTTGTCCTGAACGCCATGCCTGTCGCCCGGCGCAAAGAGGCGCGCGCGGTTAACCGGCCTCGCTCTGGTCGCCGCCGGACCGGAGGCTGCGAGGATGTGAACGCTGAATTCTTCGGCCAGCCGGACATGCAGTGCGTCGGCATCCGCCAGCCGGTCCGAGACCGCAAACAATGATGCCTCCAGGTCAGCGGCGACATCTTTTCCTGCAAGCGTCGCAAGCTCCATGGCACCGTATTCGGGAAAAACCAGAAGCTCGGCACCTTTTCCGGCGGCTTCGCGGACCCAGGTATAAATCTTGTCCTCGTATTGCGCCCAGGATGTCAGAAAATCCAGAGGATAGGCGGCGGCGGCGGCTTTCACAAAATGTCTCCTAAAGGCGTTTCCCGCATCGTCTGCAATAAGATGCACGCTGACAAGGTGTCATGTACCTTTTACATTTTCCGAATAAATAATCTGGGATCGATATAAAACGTTGAATTTTTCACCGGTCAGATTAAAAAAAACAGAAAGCAGCACGAAAGACCACCATGACAATGAAAGGCGTTACACTGCGCGGACTGGAAGTGTTTGAATCGCTTGCCGGAACCGGATCAGTTGCCAAAACAGCAATGCAAACCGGCCTCAGCCAGCCGGCCGTAAGCCAGCAGATGCGCAATCTGGAAGCCGCACTCGAAACCGAGCTTGTTGATCACTCGCGCCGGCCGATGCGCCTGACGCAGGCCGGAAAAACTTTTCTGGTACGTACGGAAAAAGCGCTGGCAGAGCTGCGCAAGGCTCAAAGCGAAATGACCGTAATGGATCTGGCGCATGTCAGGTCCCTGAGCATCGGAATAATCGATGACTTTGACGATAATATCACGCCCAGGCTGGCAACGATCCTCGCAGACAGTCTGACCGGCTGCAGTTTTCAGATGACCACCGCTTCCAGCCATGATCTCACAGCCGCGGTGGCTGAGCAGAACCTGCAGCTGGCTGTTACTGCAACCGCAGAAAACATGCCTGACAATATCGTTGAGCACCCGCTCGCCCGCGACCCTTTTATGGCCGTCGTCCCGCGCGGTGCCGGGCTCAGCTCGCAGACACTGTTCAGTCAGCGCAGCCTGCCGTTTCTGCGCTATGAACAGGACCAGCTGATCAGCGTTCAGACAGAGGCAGCCCTGGAAAAACAGGGCATTGTCCTGCCAAAACTGTTCGAAATCGGCAGCCACCAGGCGCTGATGGCAATGGTCGCCAGAGGCATCGGATGGGCAATTACCACGCCTCTGGGATACATGCGCGCGCAGCGGTTTCACGGCGCTCTCGAAGCGCTGCCCCTGCCAATGACACCATTTGCGCGACAGATCTCGCTGATTACGACACCGGAATGGGATGGGGACGTGCCGCGCGACATTGCAGATACGCTGCGCCGCCTGATGAAGAGCGAGATGACCGATCCTGCTCTGGCAGACCTGCCTTTTCTTGCAGATGAGCTGCGTATACTGGACCGGTAACAGGCGCATAAGAATGGAGCTGGAATGATGCCGCAAAAAATCGTTATCCTGACTGGTGCGGGCATCTCTGCCGAAAGCGGGCTGGGAACCTTTCGTGCCGAGGGAGGCCTCTGGGCGGAGCACAGGATCGAGGACGTCGCGACGCCGGAAGGGTTCGCGCGAAACCCACAGCTGGTCATGGACTTCTACAACGCCCGGCGCGCGCAGGCGGCAGCGGCCAGTCCGAATGCGGGTCATGAGGCACTCGCCCGGCTGGAAGCCGGGTTCAGCGGCGAGGTCATCCTGATCACGCAAAACGTCGATGACCTGCACGAGAAAGCGGGAAGCCAGCGCGTGATGCATATGCATGGCGCACTCACAGGGGCGTTGTGCGGTGCCTGTGAGCACCGCTGGCCAGCGCCCGACCGGATGTCGCCGGGAGACAGCTGCCCGCAATGCAATGCGCCGGCGGCACGTCCGGATATCGTATGGTTCGGCGAGATGCCCTATGACATGGACGAGATATTCGACCACCTGAGCGGGGCGGACCTCTTTGTCAGCATCGGCACTTCCGGCAATGTGTACCCTGCTGCCGGTTTCGTCGCAGAAGCGAGGCGACATGGCGCGCAAACCATTGAATTCAATCTGGAACCCTCTGAAGTGGGCAGCCAGTTCGATGATATCCGCCTTGGTCCTGCGACCCGGACACTGCCGGACTGGGTCGCAGAAGTTCTGGGCTCCTGAGCGCGGAGCAGACGCGGTCAGTCAGTGGCGCCATGATCCATTTTGCTGTGATCATGCGACATACCGGTGTGCTCTGGTTTGCGCTCGTTGTCTACGGGGATCGTGACCGAAACCTCTCCGGCCTTTTCGAAAGTGAAGACCACGATGACCTCGCTGCCCTGCTCCAGCGGCATCTCAATCCCCATGAACATCACATGGTCGCCGCCGCGTTTCATCATATGTGCAGCACCGGCAGGAAGGATGATGCCGTCCTCCAGTTCCGTCATTTTCATGACGCCGTCGCCCTGATCCTTGTGGGTGTGCAACTCGACACGTTTGGCCACATCGGAGGTCACGCTGACGAGCCGGTCATCCGTTGAACCGGCATTGCGGATCATCATGAAAGCGGCACCCGTTGGTGCATTTGGTCTGGACACGCGCGCATAGGCATCGGTGATAACGATGTCACCGGCAAGTGCAGCACCGGGGAGAACGCAGAGCGCAGAAAGAGCCGCGCCGCGCAGAAAGGTTTGAAAGGACATAACTGTCTCCTGTCTGATCTGAAGTTGTAAACGCTGAAATCAGATCAGAAGGGAGGCGCCCGGGTTCGGTTGTCCCGCGCAAGAGCCAGCCGCGCCCCTGGTACGGAATAGCCTGGCAGGACCAGTAAGGTTTCCGCACGGACCGGGCTGCAAACAGTGTCCCTTGTTGCAGTCGGCGCGATCGCCGCAGCTGTGCATTCCGGGCAGATATGAGGTGCTGAGGTCGGATTGCCCTGGGTGTCTGTGTAGACTGTTTTAGTGACAGAGCCGGTGCAGATCACCATCTGACCTGTCGCCGCCGCCGCACCGCGCGCAACGGCCATGCTCTGGCCGGTTGCAATCAGCACCAGACAGAGAACACAGGCCAGCCAGGATTTCAGTACCGCATTCATGCTTCAGATATACCCGGACGCAGAGCACTTGCCCTGTGCCAAAACGACGCGAACCCTGCCCGTTGCAGGGCAGGGTCCGGTCTGTTCGTCCTGTCGGTCAGATCAGCTGAGTGCTTCAGCAGTGTCCGAGGAGTTCGCGATGGCTTTTTTGACTTTCAGCGCATTCGGGGACAGCTCAGCGTCCTTCGCTTTTGCCAGGAACTTGTCGAGGCCACCACGGTGATCGACTGTACGCAGAGCAGCAGCGGAAATGCGGAACTTAAAGCTGCGACCCAGTGCTTCGGACTGCAGGGTCACATCATTCAGGTTCGGCAGAAAACGCCGGCGTGTTTTGTTGTTGGCATGGCTGACATTGTTGCCAGTCATCGGGCCTTTTCCGGTCAGTTCGCAAACGCGTGACATGGGTTCTTCCTTTTTTCTCACGTCGCCCCGGCGGTCCGGTAAACGACAAAAGGGGGCAGCCTCAGGCCACGCCCCGGAAATTCGTTCGCTGGCTTTAGTGGGAATCGCGCAAAGCGTCAACCCGCGCAGGACAGGTTTCGGCTACTTTGACCCCGTGTTGCCGTGCAACCGGGCGATAAACTCTTCTGCCGCTGCAGATGGTCGTAATTCACCCGCTGCAACTGCTTCACCAAGTGCCGCGAGCGTTTGTCGCGCGCCGGGGTTTTCCAGCTGGGACAGCAGCGCATTTCTGACGTCCTGGCCAAACCAGTAACGCGCCTGATCCGCACGCGTTCTGTCCCAGAATCCGGCATCCCGGCGCCAGGCCACAAGCGCGTTGAGATCCTCCCAGACCCCTGCAAGGCCTTCGTCGTGCAAGGCAGAGACCATCACCGCGCGGGGGTAGCCCTCCGGATCCTGCGGGCGTTTGCGAAGCAGGCGCAACGCGCCGGAATAATCCGCACAGGTCCGTGTGGCTGCTGCTTTCAGATCGCCATCTGCCTTGTTCACGACAATCATGTCGGCGATTTCCATGATACCACGCTTCACGCCCTGCAACTCATCGCCACCCGCTGGAGCGAGCAACAACAAAAAGACGTCAGACATCTCTGCCACTACCGTCTCTGACTGCCCGACACCCACTGTCTCGATCAGAACTGTGTCAAAGCCCGCCGCTTCGCACAGAGCAACCGCTTCACGCGACCGGCGCGCAACACCGCCCAGATGCGTCTGACTTGGCGAAGGGCGGATAAAAGCGTTCGGGTCGCGGGACAGCCTGTCCATCCGCGTCTTATCCCCCAGGATCGAGCCACCGGAACGGCTGGACGAAGGATCCACAGCAAGGACAGCAACTTTCAGCCCCTGCCCTGTCAGCATCATCCCAAAGCTTTCGATAAAAGTTGATTTGCCGACGCCCGGTGTGCCGGAAAGTCCGATCCGCAGCGCCTGGCGGTCTTTGGGCAGCACTTCCAGCAGTTCAGCGGCCTGTGCCCGGTGATCAGAGCGCGCGCTTTCCACAAGCGTAATTGCACGGGCCAGCGCCCGGCGCTGTCCGTTGGCAACTCCCTGTGCAAGTTCTGCGATATCCATGGCCCTGCCCTGCGTTTCCCTGACAGGTTTTCCGGTCTTGTACGGCAAAAGTCCAGTGCTTGGCGCGCCGTTGCGGTTTCGCTATGCAGGGCACATGCGGTTTTCCCTGCCCATTGATGATATCCTGCAACGCGTTACGGATGTTCTCCGGCGCGACAGACGCGTTGTGTTGCAGGCACCGCCCGGCGCAGGCAAAACCACGCGGGTGCCGCTGGCCATCCTGGAGGCGGGCCTCACGGACGGGCGCATTCTGATGCTGGAGCCGCGCCGGCTGGCCGCACGGGCCGCAGCCGACAGAATGGCGGCAACTCTGAACGAAGAACCAGGCCAGACGGTGGGCTACAGGATGCGGGGCGCGTCCAAAACCAGCAAATCCACACGGATCGAGGTGATCACCGAAGGCATCCTGACACGGATGCTGCAGGAGACGCCCGACCTGCCGGGGGTTGGTGCCGTCATTTTCGACGAGTTCCACGAGCGCTCTCTGAACGCTGACCTTGGCCTTGCGCTTTGTCTCGAGGTTGCATCGGCGCTGCGCGACGATCTGTTGCTGGTCGCAATGTCAGCGACACTGGATGCCGGACCGGTCGCCGGTCTGATGCAGGCCGAAATCCTGACATCCCAGGGACGGGCCTTTGCTGTCACCGAGCACTTTCTGCCCCGCCCGCGTGGCAAGGAACGCCTTGAGCAGGCCGTCGCCGATCTGACACTACACGCTCTGTCTGCCTCAGAGGGCAGCGCCCTGGTGTTCCTGCCGGGCGAAGGCGAAATTCGCCGTACAGAAGCCGCGTTGCGGCGCCGGTTGCCGAACGGCGTTACGCTTCACCCTCTGTTCGGCGCGATGGATTTTCGTGCACAGCGCGCAGCAATCAGACCCGCGGAAACCGGGCGCAAAGTCGTGCTGGCCACGTCCATCGCGGAAACATCGCTGACCATCGAAGGGATACGCATTGTGGTGGATGCGGGCCTGTCCCGCCGGGCGGAATCCGATCCGTCATCCGGAATGTCGCGCCTTGTTACAACGCGCGTCTCGCGCGCTGAAGCCACCCAGCGCATGGGACGTGCCGGACGCGTAGCACCCGGTGACTGCTTCAGGCTCTGGACCCGCGGCGAAGATGGCGCGCTGGCCGCTCAGCCGCCGGCAGAGATCGAGGCTGGTGATCTGGCGGGGTTTGCCCTTGAGCTGGCCGTCTGGGGGAGCAAAGCTGCGGATATGGCGTTCGTGACACCGCCTCACGCGGGGCGCCTCGAAGAAGCCAGATCGGTTCTGAAAATGCTCGGTGCGCTGGACGGGGATGACCGTATCACGGCTCACGGCAGGCAACTGGCGTCCCTTCCGCTGCATCCCCGGCTTGCACATATGGTTGCAAAAGGGGGCAGATCTGCACCGCAGCTGGCGGCAATCCTGTCCGAACGCGATGTTTTGCGTGATGCACCTGTGGACCTGTCGCTGCGTGTCAGGGCCGTAGCGGATCCGGGTGGTTTCGAACGCGACACAGGGCGCGTGCCCGACCGGTCGACCCTCTCGCGCATTCGCGAAGAAGCCAGAAGACTTGCACAGCAGATAACCGGAGGCGGCCCTGAAGAAACCGCCGTCCTGGCAGCACTGGCCTATCCGGACCGTGTGGGCTTTCGACGCAGCGGCGATGCACCACGCTATGTGCTTTCTGGTGGTAAGGGTGCTGTGATCCCACAGGGCGATCCTCTGTCCGGTGCCCGCCTGATTGTGGCGACCAGCCTCGACGGGGATCCGCGCGAGGCGAAAATCAGACAGGCACTGGAGATCAGCGAAGCAGATCTGCGCGAAACCTTCGCCGATCAGATCACCTGGCAAAACCTGTGCCAGTGGTCGCGTCGCGAGGGGCGGGTTATGACGCGCCGCCAGGAGCGCTTCGGCGCGCTCGTCCTGGCGGATCGTATATGGCAGGACGCACCCCCCGAAGACATTGCGGCCGCCATGCTGACAGGTGTCCGGCAATTGGGATTGCTGCCCTCTGCTTCTGCGGAACGCTTTCTGGCGCGGGCCCGGCTGCTGCAGTCTGCAACCGCTTTTCCGGATTTCGGCGAAGAACACCTGCTGGACACGCTTGAGGACTGGCTGATGCCGCACATACATGGTGTCCGCACAACGTCCGACTGGAAACGGTTCGACATCACGGATGCCCTGCGCGCCAGGCTGAGCTGGGACCAGATGCAGCAGCTTGACCGCGAAGCGCCTGCGCATTTTACGACACCCCTGGGGAACCGCGTAGCCATCAGTTATGAAGGTGCCCAGCCACAGATTTCTCTGCGCCTGCAGGAACTCTTTGGTGTGACGCGACATCCGACAGTTGCCGGAACGCCGTTGCAGCTGACCCTGCTCTCGCCCGCGCGCAGACCCGTGCAGGTGACAGAGGATCTGCCCGGCTTCTGGGCGTCATCCTATGCGGATGTGCGCAAAGACATGCGCGGGCGCTATCCCAAACACCCCTGGCCAGAAGACCCGACAGCGGCCGACCCGACACTGCGCGCCAAGCCACGAAAGAGCTGATTTTTCAGCGCTGGAGACACCAGCGCATGATCGCTTTCTGCGCGTGCAGCCGGTTTTCGGCCTCGTCAAAGATCACCGAATGCGGCCCGTCCATTACTTCGGATGTTGCCTCGTCATCGCGATGCGCCGGCAGACAATGCATAAACAGCGCATCAGGTTTTGCCTGCGCCATCAAATCCGCGTTGACCTGATACCCCCGCAGCTGGTTGTGACGACGTTCGCGCGCAGACTGCGGATCGTGCATGGAAACCCAGGTGTCTGTAACCACCAGATCAGCCCCCTGAACCGCCTTTGCCGGGTCGCGTTCGATCGAATACATCCCCTCAAGTGCGGGTTCAGGATCCAGCGGGGGCGGGCCGGTAAAGACCAGGTCGAAATCAAACTGCCGGGCCGCGTGCGCAAAGCTCGCAAAAACGTTGTTGCCATCGCCCGACCAGACGACCCTGCGCCCTTTTATCGGCCCGCTGTGCTCCTCGAACGTCATCACATCCGCCATGATCTGGCAGGGATGTGTGCGGTTGGTCAGACCGTTTATGACCGGAACAGTCGCGTGTTCTGCCATCTCCAGCAGTGTCGCCTCCTCAAAGGTCCGGATCATGATCAGGTCAACGTACCGGCTCAGTACCCGCGCGGTATCGGCGATGGTTTCCCCGTGGCCAAGCTGCATGTCTGTGCCGGACAGCACCATCGTCTGACCGCCCATCTGCCGCACCCCGACATCAAAGGAAACGCGGGTCCGTGTCGAGGGTTTTTCAAAGATCAGCGCGACCATGTGGTCCCGGAGCGGCTGCGCCTCGTCCAGCGCCCCCCGGGGGCGGCCCGCACGGGCAGCCTTCATTGCAGCGGCACTGTCAATGATGCCGCGCAATTCAGCCGGGTCAGTGGTATGGATATCCAGAAAATGGTTCATGTTATCGGACTTTTCAAAAAAGGATCAGGGTCAGGCAGCGGAAACGGCTGTGGCAGCCGCGTCCAGACGCGAGACGGCTTCAGCGATCTCATTGTCCGAGATCGTCAACGCAGGCAGAAGGCGGATGACATTGTCTGCCGCAGGAACAGTCAGCACTTCACTGGCATATCCCGCCGCGACGATATCCGTGTTCGCAGCCCTGCACCGTATCCCCAGCATCAGACCGCTGCCCCGCACGCTCTCAAAGACATCCGGATGGGCAGCGATCAGCCCTTCCAGCTTCTGGCGCAGCAATCCGGCTTTGCGGTTTACCTCCGCCAGAAAATCGCGGTCTGCGATGACATCCATCACTGCACAGCCAACGGCACAGCCCAGTGGGTTGCCGCCATAGGTCGAGCCATGGGTTCCTGCCGTCATCCCCGAGGCGGCCTCTTCGGTCGCCAGCACAGCACCCAGGGGAAAGCCGCCCCCGATCCCTTTGGCCACCATCATGATATCAGGCGAGATCCCGGCCCATTCATGCGCAAAAAGCCTGCCCGTGCGGCCCACGCCGCACTGTACCTCATCGAGGATCAGCAGGATGCCGTGCTCATCACACAGATCGCGCAGCCCTTTCAGACACTGGTCCGGCACCGGACGGATACCGCCTTCGCCCTGAACAGGCTCGATCAGAATGGCTGCGGTATTTTCAGTGATCGCAGCGGTAAGGGCGTCATGATCCCCAAATTCCAGATGAACAAACCCGGGCAGCAGCGGACCAAACCCTTTGGTCATTTTCTCTGATCCTGCTGCGGCAATTCCAGCAGCGGAGCGTCCATGAAACGAACCGGAGAACGTAATGATCTCCGTCCGCTCCGGCTGATCTTTGTCGAACCAATACTTGCGTGCCATTTTGACCGCCAGTTCACAGGACTCGGTACCTGAATTGGTAAAGAATACCGTATCTGCAAATGTGTGCGCAGTCAGTTTGTCCGCCAGCTCCTGCTGCTTTGGGATCTGGTACAGATTGGACGTGTGCCACAGTGCCCCGGCCTGATCCGTCAGTGCCGCAACCAGTGCCGGATGCGCATGCCCCAGCGCATTGACCGCAATGCCCGCACCCAGATCCAGAAAACGTCGCCCGTCTGCTTCCACCAACCAGGAGCCTTCGCCTTTTACAAAGCTCATCGGGGCACGGGAATAAGTCGGCAGTATGGTCGGGATCATCGGATCGTCCTTGTCAGATGCGCTCTGGCTGAAGCACGGAACGTGCATGAGCCTCTGGAGCAGGTCAACATTTTTTAAAGAGGAGGAAAACAATGGGCACAGGGCCCGGGATCACGCAGTGGTGGTTCAGGCGCTCAGGCGTCGTCGGACCGGATATGTCTGCAAGGTGATCATGCTGCTGGCTAACCCGGGAAAGCGCGGAAGAAAAGCCTTTTGTGCTCTTGTCAGCAAACGGGTTCGGGCGCATAGGGCGGCATGGCTGCAACAACCGCGCAAAATCCCAGGCTTGCCCTCGTCCTGATGGCCGTTGCCACAGCCTTTATTGCCGGCACGATGCTGATCGCAAAAACGCTGGGCAGCACGGCCTTTGGCCCCGCGCTGCATCCCTTGCAGATATCACACGGCCGGTTTGTCTTTGCCTTTATGACAATTGCGGCGGTGGCTGCCATGATCCGTCCGCAATTACAGCGGCCTGCGTGGCGGCTGCATCTGGCGCGTACTGCCTTTGGGTGGGCCGGTGTCACGCTCATGTTTGCGTCAGTGGCATGGATCCCGCTGGCCGATGCGACCGCGATTACATTTCTCAACCCGGTTTTCGGAATGATGCTGGCAATTCCATTGCTGGGGGAAAAAGTGGGGCGCATCCGGTGGTCGGCGGCGGCGATGGCCATTGCCGGGGCAATGATCCTGCTGCGCCCTACCCCGGAGAGCTTTCAGGCCGCAAGCCTTCTGGCACTTGGTGCTGCGATGCTGATGGGAATGGAACTCATTTTCATCAAAAAACTGGCCGGGCGCGAGACTGCCTTTCAAATTCTGCTGATCAACAACTTTCTCGGCCTGCTCCTGTCATCGCTGGCTGTTCTGGCTGCCTGGGAACCGCCGACACCTCAGCAGTGGATGCTGCTGGTGGCTCTGGGCAGCTGTATGGCCGCGGCCCAGGCCTGTTTTGTCAACGCCATGGCCCGGGCGGATGCCAGCTTCATAGCGCCTTTCAGCTATGGCACCCTGCTTTTTGCGGCGGTTTACGACATGGTTTTTTTCGGGCAGTTCCCGGATTTTGTCACCATTCTGGGTGCCTGTGTTATCCTGACAGGCGGTATCATTCTGGCAATCCGTGAGGCCAGCGCCCGCCCGGCGGCACCCAATCCACAAAGCTGACCGTTCACCGCTTGTAACTCGCCGCGCGTTGCTTAAAATAGAGCACTGACGAAATGACAGAGCGGTCCGGGAAACAGGGCCGCTTTTGACGTAAGGAATATCCGATGTCCTGGACCGACGAACGCGTTGAGATGCTCAAAAAGATGTGGGGGGAGGGCCAGTCCGCCAGCCAGATCGCCAAGGAGCTGGGCGGGGTGACCCGCAACGCGGTCATCGGCAAAGTGCACAGGCTGGGTCTGTCAAACCGTGCAACGGCTGCTGCCAAGCCCGAGGCCAAGGCAAAGCCAGCGCCCAAAGCCGAAGCCAGGCCAAAGCCCGCCCCTAAACCAGCAGAACCTGCAGCACGTGCAGAGGCGGAGCCCGCGGCACCAAAACCGCTGCCCGCACGCAAGCAGATCATTCCGGCAGGTCAGCCGCTTCCGCCTCAGCCCTCGGCCAATGAGATCAGCCCAGAAGCGCTGGCCAAAGTGTCCGAGATCGAGAAAAAGGCAAAAAAGCTCTCTCTGATGGAACTTACCGAGCGGACCTGCAAATGGCCCGTGGGAGACCCGGCAACCGATCATTTCTGGTTTTGCGGCCTGCCCGTTCAGCAAGGCAAGCCATACTGCGAGGCGCATGTCGGCGTGGCATTCCAGCCAATGTCATCGCGCCGCGACAGACGCCGCTGAGACCGCTTCGCTGAAATTTTTCCAACGCAATGGTGAGTTGCGCTCGCGCGGGCATCGTATATGCCCTTGCCCGGAGAGATGAGACGGAGAGACGCAGATGTCCAACCCCCAGACAATTCGGGCCGCAGATGCGCTGGCGCAACGGTTGTACAGGGCGGGCTGCAGGCACGCCTTTGGCATGCCCGGCGGCGAGGTTCTGACCCTGGTGGATGCACTTGAGGCGGCAGGCATCCGTTTTATCCTGGCAAAACACGAAAACGCAGCTGCCTTTATGGCCGAGGGCGTCTATCACCGGACCGGCGCGCCAGGCATTCTGGTCGCCACGGTAGGACCAGGTGCACTGAATGGTGTGAACGCGGTTGCCAATGCCCATCAGGACCGTGTGCCGCTGATCGTTCTTGCAGGTGCGGTGGATGCAGATGAGGCACAGACATATACTCACCAGGTACTGGACCAGCAGGCAGTGTTCCGCCCGATCACCAAGGCAAGTTTTTCGCTGGTGCCCGGAGCCGCGCATGTGATTGCCGACAAGGCGGTCGGGATTGCAACCGAGGGCAGACCCGGCCCGGTTCATATCGACGTGCCGATCACAGTTGCAGATGCCAGAATCTCAGCCGAAGCCCCCGCACCGCGCGCTGACGCGGCGATCGTTGCACCGGCTGGCGCGGATCTGCAGACCGCCCGGGGCTGGCTGGCACAGGCGCGCCGCCCTGTGATCGTGGCCGGCCTTGATGCGATGAACGATGCGGCGGGAGACGCTCTGGTTGCTTTTGCCGAAAAACACCATATCCCTGTCATCACCACCTACAAAGCCAAAGGGTTGATGCCCGAGGATCACCCGTTGTGTCTGGGGGGTGCCGGTCTCTCTCCTCTGGCGGACAGGCACCTGCTGCCGTTTTTGGCCCGGGCCGATCTGATCCTGTGTCTGGGCTATGACCCGATCGAGATGCGCACGGGCTGGCGGGATGCCTGGGATCCGCGAACGCAGAATGTCATCGACATCACTGCAGAGCCGAACCACCACTTTATGCATCAGTCGGGTCTGAACTTTATTGCCGATTGTAACGCTGCACTGAAAGCACTGTCTGACGGCGTGGCGCCGCTGGAAACCTGGGCGGACGGCGGCATTGAAAGCACAAAAGCCGCCCTGGCAGCGGCCTTTCCGAAGGACGACGTATGGGGCCCGGCAGCCGTGATCGCGACATGCCGTGACATCCTGCCTCGCAATACGCTCGCCACTGTCGACAGCGGCGCGCACCGCATTCTGCTCAGCCAGATGTGGGAGTGTTATGAGCCGCGCGGCCTGACCCAGTCCACCGCTCTGTGCACGATGGGATGCGCCATCCCGCTGGCGATGGGCGCACAGGTCGCCGAACTTGACCGGCCCGTCGTCTCTTTCAGCGGCGACGCCGGATTTCTGATGATCGCGGGAGAGCTGAGCACGGCCGCCGAACTGGGGCTGCGCACGGTTTTCGTGGTATTTGTGGACGCCTCTCTTTCGCTGATCGAACTCAAGCAGCGCTCACGCCAGCTGACCAATCACGGCGTCGACTTTGCGCGCCATGACTATGCGGCGATGGGACAGGCATTTGGCGGTGCGGGCCACACGGTCACAAACCGGTCCGAGCTGGAAACTGCGCTCAGCACAGCACTTGCTGCCGACACGTTCACGGTGATTGCCGCTGTCATCGACCGGGGTGGGTATGACGGACGCATCTGATACACCGATGGCGCTCGACGGACTCGTCGTGCTTGATCTCAGCCGGATCCTCGCGGGTCCCACAGCCACACAGTTGCTGGGCGATTTCGGCGCAACTGTGATCAAGGTCGAGAACCCCAAAACGGAGGGTGATGACACCCGCGGCTGGGGGCCGAATTATGCGCTGGATACAAATGGCCAAAAGACAGACCTGTCTGCCTATTTCATGGCAGCCAACCGCAATAAGCAATCGGTTGCGGTTGATCTGTCTACAGACGCGGGGCAGGAAATGATCCGCCAGCTTGCCGCCCGCGCCGATGTGGTGGTCGAAAATTACAAACCGGGCGGGTTGCGCAAATACGGGCTGGATCACGAGACGCTCTGTGCAGCCCACCCGGGCCTTGTCTATTGCTCGATCTCGGGTTTTGGCCAGACCGGGCCAAACCGCGATCAGCCCGGATATGACCTTATGGCACAGGGCTATGGCGGCATCATGTCCCTGACGGGTGCACCGGACGGGCCACCAATGAAGGTGGGCGTTGGCATCGCTGATGTCATGTGCGGGATGTATGCGGCCGTTGGCATACTTGCTGCTTTAAGGCACCGGGATGCAACCGGCGAGGGGCAGCACATTGACCTTTCGCTGGTGGATGCGCAGATGGCCTGGCTGATCAACGAGGGCACAAACTATCTGACCTCTGGCAAGGAGCCGGTCCGGCGGGGGAACGCGCATCCGAACATCGTGCCCTATGATGCCTTTGCCTGTTCCGACGGCCACATTCTGATTGCCGTCGGAAACGATGCACAGTTTGCGCGGTTTTGCGATGTTCTGGGTCTGGGTCAGCTGGCAGAGGATGACCGTTTCAAGACCAACGTGGCACGGATCGAAAACCGCGACACGCTGATCCCCCTGCTGTCACCCGCAGTCGCCGCGCTCAGCACTGCTGAAGTGCTGGACCGGCTCCATTCAGTCAAGGTACCGGCGGGCCCGATTCACACGGTTGCGCAGGCGCTTGGCTCCGATCAGGCACAGGCCAGGGGAACTGTAGCAGAGGTCGCCGCAGACGGGGTGCAGAACGGGCATGTCAGGTTGCTGGGCAACCCACTGAAGCTGTCGCGGACGCCGGTGCAATACCGCAAGGCGCCGCCGTTTTTCGGGCAGGATACCGCTGCGGTCTGCGACACCTTTGGCCTGAGGCCGCCAAAGGCGTAACAATCGCCCGCTGACCGGCAAAATTTTGCCTTTCTATTCATCTTCTGGCTGTAAATCGCTGAAACATTGGCGCGAACGGGACACGGTCCTTCACGTTGGCGTGTGTCCGGCCGGACGCGCCTTCGCCCGCACCAATATTGCGATACACAGAACCCATAACTTGTAAAAGGCGCGTTCTCGATGAAATACGATATCTGCCAAGGCCCCGTATCCCTGACGACCGATGATGCGGTGTCGGAATGGAACAGCATGGTTCATGCTTTCCTGGCACACGGAACAGCAACACCCACCCACCTTGGAGCGGTGTTGAAAAGTCATCCGGATTTCGCAATGGGCCATGCCGCGCGCGGTCTTTTTTCAATGATGATGGGCCGCAAGGAACTGGTCACGGTCGCGCAGGAAGCCGCCGCTGCTGCACACAGAGCGGCAGGCAACAGCGCAATCTCCCCGCGCGAACGCGCCTGGATCGATGCCCTGGATCACTGGCTGTCCGGCAGCCTGTCCGGCGCGGTCACCGAAATGGAGAAAATCCTCAGCCAGAACCCGGCGGATACGCTTTCAGCCAAGGTCAGCCACGCCATCCGTTTTATCCTGGGCGATGCCCACGGTATGCGCCGCTCTATTGAACGGGTTCTGGAGGCACATGACGAAGATCACCCCCTGCGTGGTTTCGCACTGGGATGCCATGCATTTGCGCTTGAGGAAACGGGCGACTATGAAAACGCGGAAAAAGCCGGGCGTCACGGTCTTGTTCTCGTACCCCAGGACAGCTGGGGGCTGCATGCGGTCACCCACGTCTACGATATGACCGCACGTTCCGGCGATGGCATCCGGATGATCGAAGACCACACAAGCGCCTGGGACCACTGCAATAATTTCCGCTATCACGTCTGGTGGCACAAAGCGCTGCTCCATATGGACCGCGGAGAGCTGGACGTTGCTCTTGGACTCTATGACGCCCAGATCCGCGCGGACAAAACGGATGATTACCGCGATATATCCAACGCCACCTCACTGCTGACACGGCTGGAGCTCGAAGGCGTCGATGTCGGACCGCGCTGGGATGAACTGGCCGATCTGGCGCAGAACCGAACGGAGGATGGCTGTGTGGTGTTCGCGGACCTGCACTACATGCTGGCGCTCACCGGCGCTGACCGTCCGGACGCGATTGCCGAGATGACGGACCGTTTTGCGCGGGATGCTGCCTGCGACGGCGAGATGCAGTCGCGCTATGCCGATCCCGGCGTTGCCGCACTGCAGGGTTTAAACGCTTTCGCCGAGGCACGCTATGACACCGCCTTTGCAAACCTTGCCGCCGCGCGCCCTGCAATGCAGACAATAGGCGGCAGCCACGCGCAGCGCGACGTGTTCGAGCGGCTGACGATCGACGCAGGTCTGCGCGCCGGGCGCTATGACGCCACCGAAACCATTCTGTTGGACAGGCTCGACCGCCGCGCGGGAAATGCCGACCGTTACACCACGTCGCGCATGGAAACCATTTCCCGGGCCCGGCGAATCCCTGCGCAGTGACACCGGCGACCTGATGACATTCGCGCAGCGACGGAATAAAGACCGGCTATGACACTTGCCGACCCAAATACGCTTTCTGCCGGTGCCCCGGGTACTGCCGCTGCGCGCGCGCGCGCTCAGGGCTCAGGACGTGTGCGTGATCTCAGGCTCGACTTTTTCCGTGGTATTGCGATGTTCATTATTCTGTTCGCGCACACGCCGGGAAATTTCTTTACCTCATGGATTCCTGCCCGCTGGGGTTTTTCGGATGCGACAGAAATTTTTGTGTTCTGTTCCGGCATGGCCTCTGCAATTGCTTTCGGGTCAACCTTTGACCGGGCTGGTTTCGTTCTGGGCACAGCCCGTGTGGGCTACCGCGTCTGGCAGGTTTACTGGGCGCACGTCGGTCTGTTTTTCGCAACGGTCGCGATGGTCGTTTTCCTGACTGGTCTCGACATCACCGGACGCAATTACTGGGGTCAGCTCAATCTCTGGCCGCTCTTTGTCGAAAGCGAACGCTGGGCGAACCAGGACATATGGCTCAGCTTTATGACGCTGCGCTATGTGCCGAACTACTTTGACATTCTGCCCATGTACATGATCGTGCTGGTGATGATGCCGGTTGTGATGGCCCTGGCCCGGGTAAACCTGTGGCTGGTAGCAGCTTTCATTGCCGCAACATGGCTTATGGGACAACGGGCCCTTACAGATATGCTGGGCCTGCCGCACTGGAATTTTGTGGCCGAGCCCTGGATCAAAGACAACGGCACGCAGCGGGAGTGGTTTTTTAATCCGTTCGGATGGCAACTGATCTTCTTTACCGGCTTTGCCTTTATGCGCGGCTGGCTGCCCAAACCACCCGTTGCGCCATGGCTGATCGGTCTCGCACTGTTTCTGGTGCTGGCGAACATTCCGCTGAGCAACATCGGCGTCCGCGAATTCGGGTTTGACTGGGCGCGTGACTGGCGTGTTGAGAACCGCGCGTGGATCACGAAATCCGATTTCGGCATTTTGCGCTATATCCATTTTCTGGCCCTTGCGTACCTCTGCTGGGTGGCCGCCGGGGACAAGGGCGCCCGGTTGCTGGCCACAGGTCAGAGCATTGCTGCGCGCGTCTGGCAGCGCGCGCTGACGATCATCCTGAAAGTGGGGCAGCAGTCTCTTGCCGTCTTTATCGTCAGCATGTTCACCGCGCGTGTCAGCGGTTTTGCGCTCGACGCGCTCGGGCGGGACACTCTGACAGTGATCGCTGTAAACTTTGCGGGCATGGGCATTCTGGTCCTGACCGCCTACAGCGCCAGCTGGTTTAAATCCCAGCCATGGCGCGTACAGAAAGGAGCTGCCTGATGCTGCGACGTGATGTTCTCAAATCACTGATGGCAATGGTGGCGGTGCCAACAGTTGCTCTCGCGCAGGAGCCTGGCCTGCAACTGGGGGACGGTACGCCTTTTGACGCAGAAACTGTAATCAGCCGGGCCCGCGCTCTGGCTGCAAAGCCCTACAGCCCGCGCGATTTTATCCCGGAAAGCTGGCGCAATCTGACCTATGACCAGTACCGCAAGATCTGGTTCGACAGCCGCAATGCGCTCTGGGAGGGCACGGATAGGCCGCAGCGCGTTGATGTATTTCCGCCCGGGCTCTACTTTCCGCAGCCGGTTGAAATCAGTGTCATCGACGGCGGCCGCGCAAGGCCTCTGGCCTTTGACATGGGTGTATTCGACAAGACGGACAAATTCCCGGATGTCGAGATCGACGGCACACTGGGATACTCCGGGTTGCGACTGCGTGCAGAGCTCGAACAGCCCGGGATTTTTCAGGAATATGCCGTTTTCCAGGGGGCCAGCTATTTCCGCGGCATTGGAACCGGCGAGATTTACGGGCTGTCGGCGCGCGGTCTGGCCCTGAAAACCGGTGATCCCGCGGGCGAAGAGTTTCCGGATTTCACGGCCTTCTGGCTGGAAACACCACAGCCCGGCGCAAAACGGGTGGTTCTGCATGCGCTGCTCGACAGCCCCAGTTGCACAGGCGCGTACAGGTTCGACATTATGCATGGCGAGACCCTGCAGATGCGTGTGTCTGCAACCCTTTTTGCCCGCGAGGACATGCGTCACGTCGGCATTGCCCCTCTGACATCCATGTTCCTTTTTGATGAAACAATGCGGCAGCGGTTTTCTGATTTCCGCCCCGCGGTTCACGACAGCGACGGGCTGCTGATCCACAATGGCGCAGGTGAAGTGATCTGGCGGCCCCTGGCAAATCCAGTGTCTTTGCAGATCAGCGCCTTTTCAGACAACAATCCGCGCGGTTTTGGCCTGATGCAGCGCCCGCGCACCTTTGGGGATTTCGCGGATCTTGAGGCGCTTTATCACAAGCGCCCCGCGCTTTGGGTGACCCCTGGTGAAGACTGGGGCCAGGGCTCCGTGGCGCTCGTGGAAATTCCGGCTGATCTTGAGATCTACGACAACATCGTTGCCTACTGGCGTCCGGCACGGCCCATTGCCGTAGGCGAAAGCCACCAGATGAGCTATACGCTCGACTGGGGTGCATCGCCTGCCCCATCATCCGGTATGCCCCTGCGTGTGCTGAACACTGCGATCGGCGGCAGGCCAGAGGGTGGCAACATCGTCGCAATTGACTTTGAGGACAGCGCGCTGGTGCCCGATGACCTGTCGCGGCTGGACATTCTCGTGCGCGGCAGCGCAGGCGAGGTCACGCCCGGGCTGGTGCAGCGCAACCCGGAAACCAACGGACCGCGCCTGGCGTTCACATTCAAACCGGGAGAGGCCGATCTGATTGAATTCCGTGCGCAGCTGCGTCTGGACGGTGCCCCGCTGAGCGAAGTCTGGCTCTACCGCTGGACTGCCGGATGACAGAGCAGCCGCATATCTCCATGCCCCCCCGGGCGCCTTTGCAGATGCGGGTGCAGGACCTGACCGCGACGCCGGAGCCGAGGCCAACAGCCCACACTGCGCCGCCGCGCCTGATGCGCTGGCGACTGGGTGTATTCCTGCCTGCGTTGATGGGAACAGCGTTGCTGGTTGCGGGCATGTATGGCTGGCTGTCCGAGACCGGTATGACGGGCCTCGAATGGGCGCTTCTTACGATGATCGGGGCGACCTTTGTGTGGGTTTCACTTTCTGTAAGCACCATCGGCGTTGCCGTCGCCGGACTTCTGGCGCGCGAGGATGCTGATGATCCGGCAGTTGCCACAGCTGCCGGAATGGATGTCGCGCTGCTGGTGCCAGTCCACAACGAAGACCCAAGCGATGTGTTCGGCAACGCGGCGGCAATGCTTGACGATCTTGCCCGCCGTGACAGCCCGCACAGGTATACGTTGTTCATCCTTTCCGACAGTTCCGATGCTGACATCATCCAGGACGAAACCCGCGCCTTTGCAGCACTCGAGGCGGGGGCACCCACCGGGTTTGCCGTGCACTACAGGCGCCGCGAAACGAACACGGACAAGAAGGTAGGCAATCTGGTCGACTGGATTACCGGTTGGGGTGCCGGCTGGGAGGCCATGCTGGTGCTGGATGCTGACAGTCTGATGACCGGCAAGGCCATAGACAGGCTGTCCAGTGAGCTGAGCCGGGATCCTGACGCCGGTCTGATCCAGACCTTTCCCATGCTGATCGGTGCGGGCACTCTTTTTGCCCGGCTGCAGCAGTTCTCGAATATCGCTTACGGCTGGCTCCTGGCCGAAGGGCTGGCAAACTGGGCGCAGACCGAAGGCAACTACTGGGGTCACAATGCCATCATCCGCACCCGTGCTTTTGCCGCCTCTGCCGGGTTGCCGTATCTGGCCGACAGCAAGGGGCGTTCCGAGCTTATCCTCAGCCACGATTTTGTCGAAGCCGGTCTTCTGCGCCGCGCGGGCTGGCAGGTGCGTTTCCTGCCACGCGTCACCGGCAGCTTTGAGGAAACACCTGGCACGCTGATCGACTATGTTCTGCGCGACCAGCGATGGTGCCGCGGAAATCTGCAACACCTGCGCCTGCTGGGCACCGCCGGGCTGCATCCGGTTTCCCGTTTCCATCTGCTGCATGGTGCCGTGGCCTATCTGTTGTCGCCCGCCTGGTTCTTTTTACTTGTGGTCTGGGCTCTGCTCGGGAAAAGCGCTGAAACCAACGTGATCCGCTACTTCAACGAAGCCAATCCGCTCTTTCCGGACTGGCCCCCCGCGATGAGCCATATCGATTCAGCCGTCTTTCTGGTGATTATGTATGCGATGCTGCTGACCCCGAAACTGGTTGGCGCGGGCATCATCGCCCTGCACCCCAAAGCAACCAGGGTTTACGGCGGCAGACCTGCTTTTCTGGGCGCATTCCTGGCCGAGATTGTGCTGTCGGTCGCCTATGCGCCGATACTGATGATCCAGCAGACCCGCGCTGTGATCCGGGCGGGATTGGGCAAAAAAGTCACCTGGGCACCCCAGGCCCGTGCGGCCCGCGCTTACCCCGCATCCGTTTTGCTGCGGTTTCACTGGGTTGAAACCCTGCTGGGCGCCGTGCTGCTGGCCGGGCTCGCATCCGGCCTTGTTTCCTTGTGGCTGGTGCCGATTGCGGTAAGCCTTGCGCTCGCCGTGCCGCTCTCGGCACTCAGCGCACTGCCTGTGGCTGGCCGTATGCCGGGCCCTTTGCGCATGAACAGCCCGCACACGCTGCGCGAGCCTGCTATCGTTGCCCGCGCGCTGGAACAGCGACGCAGGGTCTCCGAGCACCTGTCCGCAACAAGAGTGCCCGCTGAATAGAGCTGGGTGTTTCGTCCGCTTCCGAATTACAGCCAAAAAAAACGTTCTGAGCCCGGGGGGGCATCAGAACGGTTTCCGACGGAGCCGCTGGTGCTCCGTCTTGGGTCAATAATTCAGGGCCTGTAGACCGGCAGTTCCCGCTTGATCCAGCCGGGGCCGGCACCAGACCCCAGCATGCCCTCAGGCACGTCAATGATCCGGGTGAACCCTGCCGCCTGCAAACGTTCGGTCATGCGCCGCGAACGAACGCCGCGCGCGCAGATCAGCGCCACTGGCATACTGCGATCGCCGTTGGTTTTCAGCAGCAGCTCATCGATGAAATCAGCGCGGCGCATATCAATCGGCAGGGCACCCTCGCCAACGCCCCAGCGCTCCCACTCATCCGGGCGCCGGATGTCCACAAGTGTGATTTCACCGCCGACAGCGGCTCGGTGTGCCTCGTCCGGACTGATGGCAGCATCGCCGCCGTTTTCGGCCAGCACATTGTACCACTGGGCAGCGACAGCACCACCGGTGGCAATACCGGCGAGGCCCAAAACAAGTGCACCCCGCCGCGTCATCCGCAGCGGGGGTTTTGGCTGGCCGTCCCTGGTCAGATCAGGCCGGTGCATGATCAGTTAACCGGTGCAGAACTGGAAAACTGTGGAATGGCGCGGTCAGAAGCCGCCGCGGATTCAATGTTTACCCAGTTGTTTTCAGACTTGGACAGGTTGCCGGAAATGTCTTCTTCCCAGAAGCCCACCACGTTTCTGGTGATGTTCAGGTAGAGTTTGTCATCCACGATCCGCCACAGGTTGGGGTTGGCCGGTACTTTGCCGCCCTGCGCCACGCCGTAAGCGCAATGCCCGTCGTACTGAGGCGCGTAAGCGGCCGGATTGGCAACAAAACGGTCGCGGTTTGCTTCGCTCGAAAAGGCGAAAACGGCACCATTGTATTCAGCGGTAATGTCTTTGTCGCCGGGAACGGCCGCAGGCTGTGCTGTGCCAACGGATGACTGCTCCAGGTCAAAATAGGCGACGACGTCGTAACCTGAAACGGCAAACCCTGTGGGGTCGACATACTGATCACCCGCATAGGACGCTGTTGCGAAAGTTGCTGCTACGGCTGTTGCAGCCAGAAGATTCATGGGGAAACGCATATGGGCATACTCCGGTTCTGACGGTTTTCGCGGACCCAGCGTCCGCCTGTGGCCAACATGTAAAAGCTAAATCCCTCGCTGTGCACCCTGTTACCGCCCTTCTCGCAGGCTTGTGACAATTTCCCGATATGCGTGATCAGAATGTGAATACCTCCCCGTAAAGACGCCCGATTATTTCAGACGCGGCGGTTTTTCAGGATCGCTCCCCGGGGCCGCGGGGACACTGGAAACGTTTTCCGGCAGCTGTGGCAGATCAAATCGCAGACCGTACTGCTCCAGCTTGGCTGCCAGGGGGTCGGCGCTGCTGAAAAAGCCGACATCCATTTCACCGGCCTCGATACCGGAAAACGTCAGCGCTTCGGCTGCCGCTCGGGCGAGCGCATCCTGTGCCTGGGGCACAGCGTCGACAAAGGCCAGAAGATGCCCCCGACCGCCGCCGTCGTAGTGCACCCCGGCAAGGCACGCAAAACGCGCAAGCCCCATCGCGGTTGCCAGTTTTGTGTCTATTGCGGCGATCAGACTGTCGGGCAGACCGGCGGGCGCCTCGACCTGTGTGATCCGTGCTTCCACCTCGTCCGGTGCATTTCCCAAGGTCCGGGCAAGCCACTCCGCAGCCTCTGCCGGCAGCAGCACTGATGACGGGGCCACATCGGGGTTCAGGCCGAGGCCGATCCCCTGCCCTTGCAGCATCCCGGCAATCGCCCGGCCGGAGAGTGCCACGTAAGCTGCAGTCTGTCCGGCGAAGGCCGCCAGCCTTTCCAGCCGGTCAAACACCAGAACATAGCGGGCATCGCCCACGTCGAACAGCTCCGGCGTTACCGTTTCATCCGTGTCATCAGGTTCTGCTTCCAGCATCAGAAACAGTTCGCAATCGGCCAGCCGTTCGTAAAAACCCAGACGCGCCGTATCGCTGTCCGGGGCGGCCATCATCGCGGCATGTGCGGCATCCAGTGGGGTTGTGTCAGTCATCCGGTGCCTTTCTTGCATCCTGCCGCGGCCCGGGCAAACCGTTGGCCTCGAACCACGGGCTTTGTCGAACCTATCCCGTATTGCGCCAGCTCGGATGTGGCAAGACCCGGATGCCCCGGCTGCGGCCGGTCTGTTTCCGCACCGCTGCGGTTACCGATGCGACAGGTCCCCGGAGGTTTTTTATGGCACAGGCACCAATAGCCAATGACACAGCCACAGCCGGCAGCATCCTGAGAACGTCTTTGCGCCAGGTCGAGTGAAGATGCGGGGTGGGCATAAACCAAAAAACCGGTCCAGTGGCCGGCCGGAAAACCGGGGCGCGCGCAGAGTACAGGCAGACGGTTCCGAGCGGATATCTTGCATAAAAACTGACGTAAGGCCGGCACCACCCGATGAAATGACCCGGCCGTCACTTCCGGAAACCACAAATGACCAAACTTTGTGCAGACAGCTAATGAAGCTCCGGGTTCAGGAGGCTGTCAGTCTGACCTGCCTGACCAGGTTATGATCGCCGTGCGGCGGGAAATTGCGCACAATCGTTTTTCGCAGGCATGTTATCGCCAACAAAGCGCCGACAATGCTGGGCTGCGTTGTACATTTGTTTCAATTCGCGACATAATTAAGTCAAATTCAGTGGATATTCCTGAAAATAAGCTCTGGCTTTAAAGAGCATTCAAGCCCGTGTCGGGCCAAAAGAGGCAGGCGGAGCAGTCATGCTGGCGTTCGAGAATGTATCCAAGTCCTTCTGGACCGGGACTCAGCACAAGGTCATCCTGGATCAGGTGTCCTTTAAGGTTGAGCTTGGCAATTCGCTTGGCATCCTCGCGCCGAACGGGACCGGGAAAACGACCCTCATCAACATGATGGCCGGCCTTGAAAAACCCGATACCGGTGAAATCAGGCGGGGATGCAACATCTCGTTTCCGCTCGGTTTTATGGGTGGCGTGGTCAACAAGGTCTCGGCGGTTGAAAACGCACGCTATATCGCGCGGCTCTACGGGCTCGACCCCGACTACGTCGAGAGTTTCTGTCGCTGGATGTGCAACCTGGATGAATACTTCGAGCAACCTCTGGGCACATATTCCGCAGGCATGCGGGCACGGTTTTGCTTTTCGCTGATGCTGGCGCTCGACTTTGATATGTATCTGATTGACGAAGGCATGCCATCAACCACTGATGCAGAATTCAACCGGCGTGCGGGAGAAGTTCTGCGCGAAAGGTTGCAGTCCACGACAATCGTGATCGTCTCTCATCAGCCCGAAATACTCGAGAAATTCGCCCGCTCTGCTGCAGTTCTGATCGGCGGTCATTTTCATATGTTCGATACTCTGGAAGAAGCGAAACAGCTTTATGACTACGAAACCCACAGCTAAAAAATACCGCATCAGACGCACGGGCCCAGGGTTGACAGCACCGACTGCGGATCCTGCGCGACGTCCGGTTTCTCACGAACCTCCGAGGGCAGATGCCGGGACGAAGGCACCGGCGGCAAAGGCGCCCCGGCAAAAGCACCATACCCCTGCCGTTCAGGTATCTCAGGCGCGCATGCATTCTGATCCCCACGCAACAGCAGGCGCAAAAGTGCAGCGGCCCGGGCAGCCTGAACGCAGAACACCCGCGTCACCTCAGGAACAGGCAGCGCATGAGATCGACGCCATCCGTCAGGAGAGCCTTACGGGTCGGCAGCTGCGCATGGCGCGCCGTGTCGCACAGAAACACGGAATGGCCCCTGCGTCGGATTTCGATGCCGTGCGGCTGCTGCGTCAACGGGGGATCGACCCCTTCCAGCGTTCGACACTTCTGGAACTGGTGGTTCCTGATCAAGAGGAAGTCACACAGAAACCCTCTGAAAAAGAGCCGCGTGTTCAGCTGCCCCAGACGGTTCCGCCCCCCGGTGAGACCCTGCCCTCAACCGAAGTGAACCCCGCCGACTGGCGCAACCGCCAGATATCTGAAATTCAGCAGGACATTGCCCGTCGCCGGAAGCGCAAAATACGAATGCTTGTTGCCAGACTGGCAGCATTTGTTTTTCTGCCAACACTGCTGGCCGGCTGGTACTTCTTTGCTGTTGCCACGCCGATGTATGCGACAAAATCGGAGTTCCTGATCCTTCAGGCCGATGGCCAGAGCGGCGCAGGCGCATCGGGTCTTCTCAGCGGGAACCAGGTTGCAACCTCTGCCGACAGCATCGCAGTTCAGTCCTATCTGCAATCCACCGAAGCAATGCTGAGGCTCGACAGTGATCTCGGGTTCAAGTCCCATTTCTCGCAGCCATTTATTGATCCGATTCAGCGGCTGTCTGACGACTCCACCAACGAGGAAGCGTACCGGACTTACCAGAAGTCGGTCAAAGTCGGATATGACCCGACAGAGGGCGTTCTCCGGATGGAGGTTATCGCCGCAGACCCGGAGGTGAGCACAAGCTACAGTGAAAAGCTGATCGGCTATGCCGAAGAGCGGGTCAACAGCCTCAGCCAGCAAAAGCGTGGCGATCAGATGGCAGATGCCGAAGAAAGCTTTCGCAATGCGGATGAAGAACGCCGTGCTGCACAGGAAGCCCTGGTAAACCTGCAACTGCAGGGTGCGACGCTGGACCCGGAGGCCGTCATCGCAAGCCTGCGGGCACAGATCACACAGATCGAGCTGCAGATCCTGGAAAAAGAGCTGCAACTGGCTGCGCTGCTGGACAATGCCCGCCCCAACCAGTCCCGCGTAGACGGTGCGCGCGGCGACATCCGGCGTCTGAACGACCAGCTTAACGAGCTGAACACGCGGATGACCGATGCCAGCCAGGGCGAAAACTCTCTGGCCCAGCTCAGTGTGCGCATCCAGATGGCACAGGCCGACCTGGCCACGCGCGATATGCTGCTCCAGTCAGCTTTGCAGCAGATGGAACAGACACGGCTCGAAGCAAACCGCCAGGTCCGCTATCTGACGATCAGTGTGAAACCTGTTACGCCGCAGGAAGCAAGTTATCCGCGCAGTTTCGAGAATACCCTGCTCGCCTTCTTGATCTTTGCGGGTATCTACCTGATGGTCTCTCTGACGTCTTCAATACTCAGAGAACAGGTGACTTCCTGATATGCAGCATGTTTCAGTCGGCGATCTGACGATAGGCAATGACCTGCCCCTGACCATCATCGCGGGCCCCTGCCAGCTGGAAAGCGAAGACCACGCGCAGATGATCGCTGGCAAAATGAAAGAGGCCTGCGCGGCGGCCGGTGCCGGCTATGTGTTCAAGGCCTCCTATGACAAGGCAAACCGCACGTCGCTGGACGGGAAACGCGGGCTTGGCATCGATCAGGGCCTGAAAGTGCTGCAATCCGTCGGCAAAGCAAACGGCGTGCCTGTGATCACTGATGTACACAACGAGGCACAATGCGCTATCGCCGCTGAAGTGGCGGAAATTATTCAGATCCCTGCGTTTCTGTGCCGGCAGACCGATATGCTTCTGGCCGCCGGTAACACCGGTGCAGCGATTAATGTGAAAAAGGGTCAGTTTCTGGCACCCTGGGAGATGGAGAACATCTGCACCAAGATCGAAAGCACCGGCAACAAACGCATCCTGCTGACGGAACGCGGTACAACATTCGGCTACAACACACTTGTCGTCGACATGCGCTCGCTGCCTCAGATGGCGACCACGGGCTATCCGGTTGTGATGGACGCCACGCATTCGGTGCAGCAACCCGGCGGGCGTGGCGGCTCATCCGGCGGTCAGCGCGAGTTTGCACCCGTCATGGCGCGGGCGGCAGCGGCGGTCGGTGTTGGCGCCATCTTTATGGAAACGCACCAGGATCCGGACAACGCGCCCTGCGACGGCCCGAACATGATCTATCTTGACCAGATGCCTGCCCTGATTGAGACGCTGATGTCTTTTGACCGGCTGTCCAAAGCATCACCGCTTCAGTTCTGAGCGGCCAGAAAGAGACACAGCATGAAACCTGCACCCATCGTTACCCCGAACACGTGGGAATTCCTGCGCGATCCGATGATCGCCCCGACCGGGTTCCGGGAATATGACGCGCGCTGGCAGTACCCCGAAGAGATCAACCTGCCGGGGATGACCGCCCTGGGCCTGGGCCTGGGCACGCAGATACACAGACGGGGAATTGAGCCCGTGATTGCTGTGGGCAACGACTATCGCGACTATTCGCTGGCCATCAAAAACGCGCTGATGATCGGCCTGATGCAGGCTGGTATCCGTGTGCGTGACATCGGCCCGGCGCTTAGCCCGATGGCTTATTTTTCGCAGTTTCACCTGGATGCGCCCGCCGTCGCCATGGTAACGGCAAGCCACAACCCAAACGGCTGGACCGGTGTGAAGATGGGGTTTGAGCGCCCCCTGACCCACGGACCGGACGAGATGAGCGAACTGCGCGATATCGTTCTGAATGGTCAGGGCGCGCCGCGTCCCGGCGGCTCCTATGAATTTGTCGAAGGAGTACGGGAAGCATACCTCGACGATCTGGCAGGCGATTTTCGCATGTCTCGCCCCCTCAAGGTAGTCTGTGCAACCGGAAACGGAACCGCTGCGGCCTTTGCGCCTGACCTGCTGCGCCGCATCGGTGTCGAGGTGGTCGAAAGCCACGCAGAGCTGGACTACACCTTCCCGCACTACAATCCGAACCCCGAAGCGATGGAGATGCTGCACGACATGTCGGCATCCGTCAAAGCTTCCGGCGCTGATCTGGCCCTGGGTTTTGACGGAGACGGTGACCGCTGCGGCGTAGTCGATGATGAGGGCGAAGAAATATTCGCAGACAAGGTTGGCGTCATCATGGCGCGCGATCTTGCACAGCTGCATCCGGGCGCGACATTCGTTGCCGACGTCAAATCCACCGGCCTTTTTGCGTCCGATCCGGAGCTGAAAAAACACGGTATCGTGGCGGACTACTGGAAAACCGGGCACAGCCACATGAAACGCCGGGTGAAAGAGCTGGGCGCACTCGCCGGATTTGAAAAGTCCGGGCACTACTTTCTCGCCGAACCTATTGGCCGGGGCTATGACTGTGGCATGCGGGTGGCCGTGGAAATCTGCAAACTGATGGACCGCAACCCAGGCAAATCCATGTCAGACCTGCGTCGCGCGCTGCCGGTGACCTGGTCTATGCCCACCCTGTCGCCATGGTGTGCTGATACAGAAAAATACGATACGCTGACGCGGATCGTCGCCAAAATTGAGGCACTTGCCCAAAACAGCGGCACGCTCGGCGGGCGCGGCATCTCTCAGGTTGTGACCGTCAACGGCGCGCGCGTGATTCTCGACAACGGTGCCTGGGGGCTGGTGCGCGCGTCTTCCAACACGCCCAACCTTGTCGTGGTCTGCGAAAGCCCGGACAGCGAAGCCGAACTACGCGCCATTTTCAGCGACCTTGACGCGATCATACGCACAGAACCAGGTGTCGGTGACTACGACCAGTCCTTCTGAACCTGTCAGTCAAACAAACCGCGCAGCTTGTCTTTGACTTTGTCTTTGGCGGCATCCTCAATTGACTTGGTCGCCCCGCCAAGTTTTTCGTCAATTTTTTCCTTGGCCTTGGCTTTCAGCTCTTCTTTTTCCTGCTCAAGGCGGAAATCAACCGCGGCTTCGAGATCCGGGCGGATTGACACATCTGTCCACGGCCCCTGGAACCGGACCGGAATGGCGATCCCCTGACCGCTGTTGGCGCGCAGCGCCACCGGCGTGAAGGTATAATCAACATTCTGCGCACCGATGCCGACAATACCCTCGCCGGAAGCACGGTAGTTTTTGAGCTGCAACAGCAGGTCGCGATTATTGAGAACGCCGCCGGCGATCGTCCAGGAGCCGGTGAGACTGTCAAATATGGTAGTGCCCCCGCCTGCGTCCCCTGATCGCATCAGCCGGTCAAGGTTGATCCCCTCTATGGTGCCCTGACCAATGCTAAGACTGCCATCACCGGACAGAGACTTCATGATCGCATCCACAGAAGACCCGGCCCCCAGAAAGCTCACTTTGAGGTTTCCGACACCGGTAAGACGGTCCAGATCAATGGCATCCCGCAGGACAAGCTGCATCTGGATGGAAGCTGCGTTTATCGCGCCCCCGACAGACAGCCCGCTGCGATTGTTGATCACAAACTGTCCGGTCACGTTACCCTGATAGGCTGCAACTTCACGCAACTGGAACACCATTCGGGAATTATCGTTGCTCAGCACCGTGCGCGTCTGCCCCAGCTGGAACGTGCCGAGATCGATACTCTGGGCGCTCAGCGCGATATCTCCATTGAAAGCTGCAAGGCCGCTGGCATCCACCGGATCTTTGGGCCAGCCACCCGATGACGCGGCAGGTGATCCGCCTGCCGAGCCGCCGCTCTGCCCGCCGTCACCACTGCTCAGATCGCTGAGATCCAGTGGGCCTGCGTCCAGTTGTGCATTGATCTGTGGTACGCCGTTCAGCCCGATATCAGCAGCACCGGTCAGCCGGTTACCCCCGAGATCCACAACAAGATCACGCAGCGAAAGCTGCCGGTCCGCAGTCAGCGTGAGCGCCGTCGACAGATCGATACTGCGCCCAAGCTTTGCCGGCAGATCAACCCCCGGCAGGCCAAGTGATTGCAAAAACGCCGACGTGTCGGCGGTGTTCATCGCCAGTTGACCCGCCACTTCTCCGGCCGTGCTTGCCCGGCCATCCAGCGACATCGTGCCCGGGCCCGCCTTTACCGACAGTGTAACGTTCTGCACGTTGCCGGTGATAAAGCCCGCAAACCCGTCAACAACGGCCTCTACTTCAACAGGTGTGCCAGCAGGGCGCAGCGTGGCCCGGATATCCGCGGGCCCGAGACGCTCGGGCCAGTCGAGCGTCAGATCAACTCCGGCATAAGACACGATATCGCTGCCTTCGGCGTCATAGATAAGCTGGGCGTCTTTTATACTGACACGCTCAATACTGATCGGGCGCGCCTCGCGGGCCGGCGAGGTTTCGGTTTCTATCTGCGCCTCGCCGCTTGCGTCCGTGAACTGCCAGCTGGCGCGTCCGTCGCGCTTTTGCTCCAGACGGATCGTCGGGCTCTCTGCCTCGATATTGGTGATCCGGATTTCACCTCGCAGCAGGCTCGCGGCATCCACACCGATAGCGGCATTCGCAGCCTGCAGCATCGGACCCTGTTCGGACCAGTCTGCATTGCCAACTTCCAGCCCGGCGGCCCGCACGCCCAGTACCGGCCAGAACGTCAGCGCGACATCCCCGTTGATTGAAACGTCCCGCCCGGTCACTGTGCGCAGCTGGTCCGTTGCAATCCGGGCAATGCGGTCTGCCGGCAGAAACATCACCGACACAACAAGAATAATGGCCAGAACGACCACCAGCGCCAGAATCCGGAAAACCCACTTCATGACCTGCTCCTCATAATTTCACCGCCCCTTTTCGCTGGGGCTCAACTGCACTATAGCGCGGTACATGAGCACCAACCCGCCCGATCTTCGCCCTGACATCGCCCCACGTGCCCGACTGGCAGACCCTGCACGCGCAGGTCAGCCAACGGTCGGGATGGTCAGCCTGGGCTGCCCCAAAGCTCTCGTTGACAGCGAACGCATTCTGACGCGGCTGCGGGCCGAAGGCTATGGCATCTCTCCTGATTATGCAGGGGCAGATGCGGTCATTGTCAACACCTGCGGTTTTCTCGACAGCGCAAAAGCAGAGAGCCTGTCCGCTATTGGTGAGGCCCTGGCGGAAAATGGTCGCGTGATCGTGACCGGCTGCCTGGGCGCCGAGCCGGAATATATCACCGGTGCCCACCCTAAAGTGCTGGCTGTGACGGGGCCCCACCAGTATGAACAGGTGCTCGATGCGGTACATGCCGCAGTACCGCCGGACCCGGACCCTTTTGTTGATCTGCTGCCTGCCAGCGGCGTCAGCCTCACGCCCCGGCACTTCAGCTATCTGAAGATTTCCGAAGGCTGCAATCACAAATGCAGGTTCTGCATCATCCCTGACATGCGCGGCAGGCTGATGAGTCGACCAGCGCATGCGGTTGTGCGCGAGGCAGAGAAGCTGGTCGAAAACGGTGTACGCGAACTGCTGGTGATCAGCCAGGACACGTCGGCTTATGGGGTGGATATCCGCCACGCAGAAGATCGCGGGCACCGCGCGCATATCACCGATCTGGCGCGCGACCTTGGCTCGCTGGGGGCCTGGGTGCGGCTGCACTATGTATACCCCTATCCCCACGTGCGGCAGCTGATCCCGCTGATGGCCGAAGGACTGGTCCTGCCGTATCTGGATATTCCGTTTCAGCATGCGCACCCGGAAGTACTGCGGCGCATGGCGCGCCCGGCGGCGGCGGCAAAAACGCTGGATGAAATCGCCGCCTGGCGGGAGATCTGCCCGGACCTGACACTGCGTTCGACCTTTATCGTGGGATACCCCGGCGAAACGGAGGCGGAGTTCAGGACTCTGCTGGACTGGCTGGACGAAGCACAGCTCGACCGGGTTGGCTGCTTTCAGTACGAAAACGTAGAAGGCGCACGATCCAATGCCCTGCCCGATCATGTTGCAGCGGATGAAAAACAGGATCGCTGGGACCGTTTTATGCAAAAAGCCCAGAGCATATCGGAGGCGAAACTGGCCGCCAAAGTGGGACAGACGCTTGACGTTATCGTCGACGAGGTGGACGACGAAGCCGCAACCTGCCGCACAGTGGCGGACGCGCCGGAAATCGACGGAAACCTCTTTATTGACGAGGGTTTTGAAAACCTGCGCCCCGGCGAGATCGTTAAAGTGCTGGTCGATGAGGCAGGCGAATATGACCTCTGGGGCCGTCAGCTGTCTCAATAGTCAGGTTTTGACCTGAGCGTGACCCGCTCCATGTTGTTGCAACAGTACCAACAGCGGAGAGGCAAATGTCCGATACACCCAAAGTCGCCAAAAAAGGCCCCTACCCCGTGGATGTGACCGCGGGGAAAACCTATTTTTGGTGCACATGCGGCCAGTCCGGAAACCAGCCTTTCTGCGACGGTTCGCACAAGGAAACCGGCTTTTCCCCGATGAAGTATGAGGCCGAAAAAGACGGGAAACTCTTCTTTTGCGGGTGCAAGGCCACTGGGAATGCCCCGCTCTGTGACGGATCGCACAACAAACTCTGAGCAGCGGATACAGGCTCCATCAGTGGCACAACCGGGTGCCGGGTGCCGCTGCACTTGAAAATGTTCTTGTTATGTTCCAGATTAACAGAACATGAATGGAGCAGTTATGTCCTTACATCCCGCCCTCCCCGGATTGCTGACGCCGCAGCAGGGTACGCTTGCCTTGCACCAGCCAACGCCGGGAAGTGAAAAACAGATCCGCTACGCCCAGGCACTGGCGCGCCGGTCCGGTGTGTCGTTGCCGGGCAGCGTCATACGTGATCGCCGGAAGCTTTCGGAGTGGATTGACCTTCACAAACCGCGCTTACCCGAAAGCCGTTTTTCTGACTATCCCACGTCAAAGCAGGTTGCTTTTGCCGAGCGGATTGCCCGGGTTCGCCGACGCGACATTCCGCGTGAGTGCTTTCGTGATAAATCGCTCATGTCCGGGTGGATCGACAGCAATAAACCACGCTGAGCGTTTCGTCGCACCGGGCTGGTGATGGCGGAAATGAGACCTATCTGCCGGACATGATGGAACAACAATCTGACGAGACCGCAGTCCTGTACAACGATGCCTGCCCGGTATGCGCCAAAGAGATCCGGCACTATGCCGGCATCAGCGAAAAGCAGGCACTGGCGATCAGATATGACGACCTGAACGATGCAGCACGGCTGCAAAGCTGGGGTCTGACGGCCGATCAGGCAGCCCGGCGCCTGCATGTACGCAAAAACGGTCAGGTTCTGGACGGAATACCCGCATTCATTGCCCTGTGGCAGGATATCCCGCGGTATCGCTGGCTTGCGCGCCTGGTATCACTGCCCGGTGTGCATATTACTGCCCGTCTTTTGTATGATCACATTCTGGCGCCGCTGTTGTATCGCCGTCACCTCGCACGTTCGGCGCGCGGCTGATAAGGTCAGAGTCCGGCGGCTGTTTTGCGCACGATTTCGATGCGTTGCGCGTTCGGCGGATGGGTTCCCAGGAACCGATCGCCAGGATCAGGGATGCGGGTAAAGAACTTTGCCCCCCGCAACGGGTCATAGCCTGCACGTTTCGCGATGACAGTGCCCAGAGCATCCGCTTCCAGCTCAAAATCTTTTGAATAGGTGCGCGCACCTACCCGGGCCCCTGTACGCTGTGCATTCTGTACCGAGACAGGATCGCCCCCCAGCAACACCGCGAGACTGCCCGCGATCACAGCACCGGCGACAGCATTCTGCTGCTGACGTGCGATGTGCCCGGCAATGTGGTGCGCCGCCTCGTGCCCCAGGACAAAGGCCAGCTCGTCCGTGTTGCGCGCATCATCAATCAGCGCGAGCGTGAACGCGATTAGAGGTCTGCCGGATTTGTCCAGGGTCTGAAAGGCATTGGCGGGCATGCCCGGACGATCATCCACAAGGATGCGGAAATCGCAGTTTACGCCGCGGGTACGCGCGCGGCACTCCCGTTCGGCCACAGGTTCCACCGTTCGGACGACCTGGTCAAAACTGCGCTTTGCCGCTGCAGAGGATGTGCCGGTGGGCGCGGTAGCGCTGCCCGACTGCGGTGAGGCAGGACCTTGCACAGTGGTAACTTCGCACCCCGCCAGCAAGACAGCCATCGCTATCATCGAAACTTTTCTCAGCATCACCATGGCGCCTCTGATTACCTTACAACCGGTTTCCATCTTAGCGTCTCTGTGATCAGGTGCCACCCCGAAGACGCCGCTTTGTGAGCCTTGCAAAGACCTGCGCATGGCGTAGTCTGCGCCTATGTTTACCATCGAGCATGAATTTGACGCGACAGTTGTCACGCTGGTTGATGAAGGCCAGGCACCGCTGCAGGAAGATGTCACTGTGCACGCCACAGAGAGTGCTATCCTGCTCAATCAGTATGACCCCAGGACGGACAAGACGGTTTCGGTGACCCTGTCTCCGGAACAGTGGCGCGATCTGAACGCCGCCCTTAACCTGCCTGAAGGCGTCTACAGAACCGAGTGAGCGATTGACCACGCCATAAGGCGATGATGTAACGTTCACAGATCGTCAGGGAGAGGGCAGATGAGCACCGGTACAAATATTGTGACCTGGTTCCGGAACCAATGGCACAGGGAAGATGTGGCCATTATGCGCGCCGCTGATCACGGCTCCTGGCTGGGAACCAGCGTTTTTGACGGCGCGCGCATGTTTGCGGGCCGTACACCGGATTTGCTGGCACATTGCGAGCGGGTCAACCATTCCGCACGGGCGCTGATGATCACGCCAACCGTCGCGGCAGCTGAAATGGTGGAAATGATCCGGGAAGGTCTGCGCCACTATGGGCCCGATGATGCGGTCTATATCCGCCCGATGTACTGGGCGATCCATGGTGACGCCACGGCCATCGTTCCCGATCCGGATGCGACCGGTTTTGCCATCTGTCTGGAACAGATCCCGATGGCACCGGCAGATGCCTCGACGACCCTGGGCAGGACACGTTTCCGCAGACCCGTGCTGGAAGACAACGTGGTAAACGCAAAGGCGGGTTGTCTTTACCCGAACAACGCACGGATGCTTACCGAAGTGCGCGCCCGCGGATTTGGCAATGCGCTGGTGGCAGACGCTATGGGCAATGTCGCTGAATCGGCCACGGCAAACGTGTTTATGGTGCGCGACGGAGAGGTCTTTACCCCCATTGCCAATGGCACCTTTCTGGCGGGCATTACCCGTGCGCGCCACATCACCAACATGAACAGTGACGGGATGCGCGTACACCAGTCGGTTCTGAGCTTTGAGGATTTTGAGCGGGCGGATGAGGTTTTTCTGACCGGCAATATGTCCAAAATCACCCCTGTCACCGCATTTGAGGACAAGTTTTACCAGATTGGGCCAGTCGCCCGGCGTCTGCGCGAGATGTACTGGGACTGGGCAGCGTCCGAGACCCTGTAATACCAGAGGCGGAGATCAGGCGCTCATCCGTCGGCGGCGGGAAGTTTGCGATTGCGCACGGTCTGCCCAGAGGTCATGATCTGCCCAAAAGGGAGGCGTCAGAAGATGCGCAAGTTTCTCGTTATTCTCGACGACAGCAGGGAATGCCTCAACGCGATGCGGTTTGCCGCGATGCGCGCAGCCCACACCGGGGGCGGTGTCGAGGTGCTGGCGGTTATTCCCCCCGATGAATTCAACCACTGGATCGGTGTCGGCGAGATGATGCGCGAAGAAGCCCGCGAGCGGATCGAAGTGCACTATGAGGTCTTTGCCAAGTGGATGCGCGACCGGCAGGGTGTAGAGCCCGAACTGGTGATCCGCGAAGGACAGCCCGTTGATGAGATCATGGCGCAGATACGGGAGGACCCGGAGATCGGCGTACTGGTTCTGGGCGCTGGCACGGACAAAAAAGGCCCAGGCCCGCTTGTAACACAGCTGACAAAAAACGCCGGAGGGTTGCCCATTCCGATAACGATCGTTCCCGGCGATCTGAGCAAAGAGAAGCTGGAAGCGATCACCTGAAGCCAGCCTTTGGGGCTGCGACCGGTGCCTGCATCAGTGCACAGATTAGAATCGTTCCAAACCTTGACTTACTCAGGCGCTGTCCGCATATCTGATGGACCCTCAGGAGAGAGCAGATGTTTATCCAGACCGAATCCACACCGAACCCTGCAACGCTCAAGTTTCTGCCTGGCCAGACCGTGCTCGACATGGGAACAGCAGATTTCCCAACGCCGGACACAGCTGACAAATCGCCGCTGGCGACGCGTATCTTTGCCGTCGAAGGTGTGACAGGTGTATTTTTCGGCAATGACTTCGTCACGGTAACAAAAGCAGACGCCGTGGACTGGGATCACATCAAACCCGCTCTGCTGGGTGCCATTATGGAGCATTTCCAGTCTGGTCAGCCGGTCATGGCAGGTGATCACACACCCGTCTCCGGCCATGCGGAGCATGATGGCGAGGACGGCGCAGTCGTCAGCCAGATCAAAGAATTGCTGGACAGCCGTGTGCGTCCGGCCGTAGCCCAGGACGGCGGCGATATTACATTCCACGGCTTTGAACGCGGCGTGGTTTACCTGCACATGCAGGGTGCCTGCGCTGGTTGCCCCTCTTCGACGCTGACGCTGAAAATGGGCATCGAAAACCTGTTGCGGCACTATATCCCGGAAGTCACAGAAGTACGCCCGGTCGCAACCTGATCCGCTGAATCCCGGCCGGAGCATGCACCGGCCCGGACAGACGGAGACCAGACAACTATGACCCAATCCGTTGTGCAACCTGCCTCCGGTGACCAGCCGCTTGTACTGGCGTTTGACACGTCTGCCGCACGCGTCGCGGTATGTGTACTGCACGGCCAGAACGTGCTGGCGCAGGCCGAAGAGGAAATGGCTAAGGGTCAGGCTGAACGCCTTATGGGCCTTTGCCAGGAAACCCTGAAGTCGGCCGGCGCGGCGACTTCAGACATCAGTCTTATCGCAACAGGCACGGGCCCGGGCAACTTCACAGGCATTCGCATTTCCGTGTCTGCGGCCCGTGGTCTGGCACTGGGGCTGGACGTGCCCGCAATCGGCATAAACAACCTGGAGGCGCAGGCCTTTGGGATTCAAGGCACTGTTTTCTCCTCGCTTGATGCACGGCGGGACGCGCTTTATCTGCAGGTTCTGCAAAACGCGGAACCTGTCGGCGCGCCGGTTCTGTGTGATCTTGAGAGCCTGCCTGAAGTGCCCGCAGGTGTTCCGCCGCTCTGTACAGGCCACCGGTCAGAGGAAACAGCAGCCCGGATAGGTGGACAGTCTGTGCACCAGAAACTCCCGGTTGCTGAAACCATCGCACGCTGCGCACGCGCCCGCCGTCACCTGCAGAACCCGCGCCCTGCACCCGTTTATATCCGTCCCGCTGATGCCGCACCGGCGAAACACGCTGCCCCTGTGATCCTGCCGTGACCCCCGGGGAAATGAGTCTGATACATCGGCGTGCTTTTGAACAGGAGCGAGGCTGGACATCTGATGAAGTGGCCGCACTGCTGGCATCCCCACATGTATTTGCGGTCTGCCGGGCACATGGCTTCGCACTCATACGGGTCGTCGCAGAGGAGGCCGAACTGCTCACGCTGGCCGTTGATCCGGCGCACAGACGCGAGGGGATCGCCGATGCGATCATGACCGAATGGATGCAAAACTGCGACGCCACCGAAGCCTTTCTCGAAGTCGCCGAGGACAACCACGCAGCGCGCGCGCTTTACGCAAGGCACAGATTCGCGCAGGCAGGATGCCGCAGGGCCTATTATGCGCGCGCAGATGGCCCGGCGGCAGACGCGTTGCTGATGCGCGCGCCGCTGACCCGCGGTCAGATGCCCTGACACCGTGTCTTTCCTGCAAAAACCGGTTGACCCTGCCTGCCGGACAGGTCCTAATTTGGCGAGGATCAGATAACATCTGCTCAATACGGGCAGCACCGGCAATAAATGACTGGTGCGAACCCCGAAACACAACCTGGGAGACACCTGAATGACCCTTTTTAACAAACTTCTCGGCGCTTCAGCCGCGCTGGCTCTTTCTGCCGGTGCAGCACTGGCCGAGCCTGCGCTGATCTTCGATCTGGGCGGCAAATTCGACAAATCTTTTAACGAAGCGGCGTTTAACGGTGCTACCCGCTGGTCCGAAGAGACCGGCGAAAGCTTCCGCGAGATCGAACTTCAGTCCGAAGCACAGCGCGAGCAGGCTCTACGCCGCTTTGCCGAGGCAGGCTCCAACCCGATCGTTATGGCCGGTTTTGCCTTTGGCGACGCGCTGGGTCAGGTTGCGGCTGACTATCCGGACACGAGCTTTGTCATCATCGACATGGTCGTAGATGCACCGAACGTCCGCTCCGTTGTCTTTAACGAGCACGAGGGCTCCTATCTTGTTGGCATGATGGCGGCTCAGGCTTCCTCTTCCGGCACTGTTGGCTTCATCGGCGGCATGGATATTCCGCTGATCCGCAAATTCGCCTGCGGCTATGCTCAGGGCGTCAAGGCGGTGAACCCCGACGCGACCGTCATCGCAAATATGACAGGCACAACACCTGCTGCGTGGAACGACCCTGTAAAAGGCTCGGAGCTCACCAAGGCACAGATCAGCCAGGGTGCTGATGTGGTTTATGCCGCTGCAGGCGGTACCGGTGTTGGCGTTCTGCAGACAGCTGCGGACGAAGGCATCCTGTCGATCGGTGTGGACAGCAACCAGAACTACCTGCATCCGGGTAAGGTACTGACCTCCATGATGAAACGCGTCGACAACGCTGTCTATGAGGCCTTTACCGACGGCCCCGGCCTTGAAACCGGCTTCCAGGTCATGGGTCTGGCCAACGGCGGTGTGGGCTATGCCATGGATGACAACAACGCATCTCTTGTCAGCGCCGACATGCAGGCCAGCGTCGACGACGCAGCTGCCAAAATCGCTGCGGGCGAAGTGGCAGTGCATGACTATATGTCCGACGACAGCTGCCCCGTTCTGAACTTCTGAGCAGGCTGAGTATACTCCGGGCCGTGCCGCATGATCTGCGGCGCGGCCCGCTTTCACAACAGGAAGCCAAAACCGAACAGGCACCGCCCGCCTGGCATACGGATTTCTGACAAGGCTTCACGGGAACGGACACCGCACCATGACAGCCCCCGCGATTGAGCTCAAAGGCATCTCCAAGGCCTTCGGACCGGTTCAGGCGAACAAAGACATCTCCATCCGCGTCATGCCTGGCACAATCCACGGCATTATCGGTGAGAACGGCGCGGGAAAATCCACGCTGATGTCCATCCTCTATGGCTTTTACAAAGCCGATAAGGGCGAGATTTTCATCTCCGGCACCAAAACGGAGATCCCCGACAGTCAGGCCGCCATCGCCGCAGGCATTGGTATGGTTTTTCAGCACTTCAAGCTGGTCGAGAATTTTACCGTCCTGGAAAACATCATTCTGGGTGCAGAGGACGGCGGCCTGCTGCGTCCGTCACTGGCCAAAGCCCGCAAGTCACTGATCGGCCTTGCGGAGGAATATGGTCTGAATGTCGACCCGGACGCGCTGATCGAAGAGATCGGCGTGGGCATGCAACAGCGTGTCGAAATCCTCAAGGCACTCTACCGCCAGGCGGATATCCTGATCCTGGATGAGCCCACAGGCGTTCTTACCCCGGCAGAGGCCGACCAGCTATTCCGGATCTTGGGACGTCTGCGTGAAGAAGGCAAAACCATCATTCTGATCACGCACAAACTGCGCGAGATCATGGAGGCCACCGACACCGTCAGCGTCATGCGGCGCGGCGAAATGACGGCAACGGTCAAAACATCTGACACCTCCCCAGCGGAACTGGCCGAGCTCATGGTAGGCCGTAAGGTTCTGTTACGCGTGGACAAAAAACCTGCAGCCCCGGGGGATGTCGTTCTGGATATCAAAGGTCTGCGGGTTGTTGACGATCAGAAGGTCGAGCGCCTCAAGGGCATCGACCTGCAGGTCCGCGCCGGCGAGATCGTTGGCATTGCCGGTGTTGCGGGCAACGGGCAGTCGGAGCTGCTGGAAGTGCTGGGCGGATATGCGGATGGCACGGGCGTGGTCACACTGAACGGCCAGACCCTTGATCTGAGCGGCAAACACTCGGACGGACGATCACGCCGTGGCCGGGGGATCGGACATGTACCCGAGGACCGCCAGCGCGAGGGCCTGATCATGGATTTCTCGGCCTGGGAAAACACGGCGTTTGGATACCACCGTGCCGAAGCCTACCAGTCGGGCCTTTTGCTTAACAACCAGGCCATTCGCAATGACACCGCCGAAAAAATGGCGCGTTTCGATGTGCGCCCGCCAAATCCGGCACTTGCCGCCAAGAATTTCTCGGGTGGCAACCAGCAGAAAATTGTTCTGGCCCGCGAAATCGAGCGGAACCCTGATCTGCTGCTGATCGGTCAGCCGACACGCGGCGTCGACATCGGCGCTATTGAGTTCATCCATCAGCAGATCGTCGCACTGCGGGACCAGGGCAAGGCTATTCTGCTGGTTTCTGTGGAGCTGGAGGAAATCCTCGCACTTGCCGATCGTGTGGCAGTGATGTTCGACGGGCACATTATGGGAGAACGTCTGTCGTCAGAGACGGACGAAAAAGAACTTGGCCTGCTCATGGCCGGGGTGGGGAGCTGACGCATGGATGTGATGCCTAAATGGGCCGAGGTTGTTCTCGTGCCACTCATTTCGCTGATACTGGCCGCAATCCTGTCTGCACTGGTCATCCTTGCCATCGGCGAGGACCCGGTCGAGGCCGTGAACCTGATGATCACCGGCGCGCTCGGCAGCACCTATGGCTGGGGCTACACCCTGTATTACGCAACGAATTTTCTGTTTACCGGGCTCGCCGTCTCCGTCGCCTTTCATGCCGGTCTCTTTAATATCGGTGGCGAAGGTCAGGCGATGCTGGGCGGATTGGGTGTTGCTCTTGCCTGCCTGCTGATCCCCTGGCCGCACTGGACGCTGGCGCTGATCGGGGCAACCCTGGCCGCCGGGCTCTTTGGCGCAGCCTGGGCAGCAATTCCAGCGTTTCTGCAGGCCAAACGTGGTAGTCACATCGTGATCACCACGATCATGTTCAACTTTATCGCAGCCGGTCTGCTCAACTATGTTCTGGTCAATCTGATGCGCCCGGCGGGCAGCATGGACCCGGCGACAGCGCGTTTTCCCGAAACGGTCCATTTGCCCACCCTGCACGATATCCTGGGAACCGTCGGCATCAGTTTTTCCAAGGCCGCGCCGGCAAACGTAACCTTCCTGATCGCCGTTGTGGCCTGTGTTCTGGTCTGGCTGCTGCTCTGGCGCACCTGGCTCGGGTACGAGATCCGCAGCTACGGAAAATCAGAAGCCGCCGCTAAATACGCCGGAATTTCACCCGTCGCCATTACCATGATCGCCATGCTGATCTCGGGTGCTCTGGCGGGGATGATGGCCATCAATAACGTGATGGGCGAGGCGGAACGGCTTGTTCTGAACGCCGTTGAAGGTGCCGGATTTATCGGGATCGCCGTGGCCCTTATGGGGCGCAGCCATCCCTTTGGTGTGTTCCTTGCAGCCATCCTTTTCGGGTTCCTCTACCAGGGCGGCGCTGAACTGGCCCTCTGGACATCGATCCCGCGCGAACTCATCGTTGTGATCCAGGCTCTGGTCATTCTGTTTACCGGTGCACTCGACAATATGGTCCGGATGCCGCTTGAACGTCTGTTCCTGATGATGCGCCGGGGGGATGCATGATGGACTTCCTGACGCTCATTCAGCTGCTCGACAGCACGGTACGCCTCGCCACTCCGCTGCTTCTGGCCTGTCTTGCCGGACTGTTTTCCGAACGCGCCGGTATTTTTGATATCGGCCTTGAGGGCAAGATGCTCGCCGCCGCCTTTTTCTCTGCCGCGGTTGCAGCCCTCAGCGGATCTGTCTGGGTCGGGCTGCTGGCAGGCATCGGCGCGTCGGTCGCTCTCAGCCTGCTGCACGGGCTGGCATCGATCACATTTCGCGGCAATCAGCTGATTTCCGGTGTCGCGATCAACTTTCTCGCCGCCGGTCTCACGGTCCTGATTGCGCAGGACTGGTTCAGCCAGGGCGGGCGTACGCCGTCGCTTATGGGCGGCGCGCGGTTCGAGCCGGTCTCCCTGCCCTTTGCAGAGGCACTGTCCGCTGTTCCCTTTCTGGGCCCGGTTTACTCTGAGCTCATCTCGGGCCACTCCGTGCTGGTTTACCTGGCTTTTGCGACCGTTCCCATGACCTGGTGGTTGCTCTACCGGACACGTTTTGGTCTGCGCCTGCGCGCCGTAGGTGAAAACCCGGCCGCCGTCGACACAGCGGGTGTCTCCGTGATCGGCCTTCGCTATGCTGCGGTGATCATCTGTGGCGTGCTGTGCGGGATTGCCGGCGCCTACCTGTCAACCGCACTACAGGCAGGATTTGTAAAGGATATGTCTGCCGGACGCGGGTTTATTGCGCTGGCAGCGCTGATTTTTGCAAAGTGGCGTCCGTGGTACGCGCTCTGGGCAACACTTCTTTTTGGCCTTTTCGGTGCGCTGGAAACACGTCCGGATGTGATCCAGTCGCTGATTGGCATCAAGGTCCAGGGCCAGTTGCTGGCCGCGCTGCCCTACATCATGACGGTTATTATCCTGGCTGGTTTTGTGGGCAAGGCAATTCCGCCCCGCGCCGGTGGCGAGCCTTATGTGAAAGAACGCTGAAAATAAGTCCAGTTCAGTGATTACATCGGTCCTGTTTGCTGCAGAGCAGCAGGACCCATTGATTTTGAAACCATCGGGGCCTAACAGAGGTCATGCAGATATATCTTCCCATCGCCGAAGTATCGGTCAATGCCTTCCTGTTGCTGGGGCTTGGTGGGATTGTGGGTGTTCTGTCCGGTATGTTTGGTGTCGGCGGCGGTTTTCTGATGACGCCACTGCTGTTCTTTATTGGCATACCCCCGGCAGTCGCCGTCGCAACAGAAGCCAACCAGATCGTCGCCTCGTCCTTCTCCGGTGTTCTCGCACATCTCAGACGAAAGACGGTGGACCTCCGAATGGGTACCGTGCTGCTCATTGGCGGCCTTATCGGGGCCGCTCTGGGTGTTGTGGTCTTTAACTATCTCAAGGCGCAGGGCCAGGTCGATCTGCTGGTTAAGCTCTGCTACGTGGTTTTCCTGGGGATTATCGGCGGGCTGATGTTCTTTGAAAGCCTGCGGGCCATCCGGAACACCAAAAAGGGCAAACCGCCTACACGCAAAAAGCACAACTGGATCCACGGCCTGCCCTTCAAAATGCGGTTCCGTGTCTCCGGACTTTATATCTCCGTGATCCCCCCGGTGCTGGTCGGTATCGCCGTTGGTATTCTGGCAGCCATCATGGGTGTCGGCGGTGGCTTTATCATGGTGCCTGCAATGATCTATCTGCTGGGCATGCCCACCAAGGTCGTAGTCGGGACATCCCTTTTCCAGATCATTTTTGTGACAGCCTTCACCACAATGCTGCACGCCACCACCAACTTTACCGTGGATGTGGTCCTTGCAGTTCTGCTGCTCGTGGGCGGTGTGATCGGGGCGCAGATCGGCACACGTATCGGTGTGAAAATGAAGGCCGAGCAATTGCGCATTCTTCTGGCAATGATGGTTCTGGCGGTTTGCGGCAAACTGGCGCTGGATCTGCTGATCATGCCATCCGAGCTCTACTCCATCGGCGCGGCGGGTCACTGATGCGCAGACTGGCCCTCCTGATCACAGTCCTGCTGCTGGCGCTGCCTGCAATAGCCGAAGAGGTTGTGCTGGGTCTGAGCAAAGACACGGTTTCGATCAATACCAGCTTTGACGGCTCCGAAATCCTGATTTTCGGCGCGGTGAAACGCGAAGCGCCGATCCCGGACGACCCGCGTCTGCAGGTCATTATTACCGTCGCCGGACCAGACGAGACATTCACCGTCCGGCGCAAGGAAAAGAAGTTCGGCATCTGGGTCAACACCGACGCCGTCGAGGTCGACCGAGCTCCCAGTTTTTACGCGGTTTCGACCAGTACGGCGCTGGGACTATCCCTGAGCAACACAGAAGATCTGCGGCACAAGGTATCTATCCCCCGCGCGATCCGGTCCGTCGGGGCGCCCGATACGATCAGGGATGCGACCCTCTTTACCGATGCGCTGATCCGTATCAAGTCCGGGTCGAACCAGTACCAGCTCAACGAAGGTACAGTCAGCGTCGATGCCCAGACTCTGTTCCGCGCAGCGATCGAGCTCCCGGCCGCGCTGACAGAAGGGGATTACGAGACACGTATTTTCCTCACCCGGGGCGGAGAGGTCATCTCGCGGTATGAAACCAGCATCTATGTCCGCAAAGTCGGCCTGGAGCGCTGGCTGTTCAAGCTGTCACGGGAAAATGCACTGATGTATGGTCTGATGTCGCTGGCCATTGCGATCAGCGCCGGCTGGGCCGCATCCGCCGTGTTCCGCATCTTCCGCGCCTGAGCCAATACCCGGAATGAGCCTAGCCACGCCCGATGTAGGGCATGGTTGTCGCCATCACCGTCATGAACTGCACGTTTGCCTCTGCCGGCAGGTTTGCCATATGCAAGACCGAGGATGCCGCATGGGACACGTCCATCGTTGCCGTGCCGGGCTGGGTCTTTTTCAACTCCTGCAGCAGCGCCGTTTCCGCATTGCCTATGTCGATCTGACCACAGGCGATACCGAACGGCCTGCCATCCAGTGACAGGGTTTTCGTGAGCCCCGTTACCGCGTGTTTCGTTGTGGTATAGCACACAGAGTTCGGCCGCGGCACATAGGCGGAGAGCGACCCGTTGTTGATAATGCGCCCACCCTGGGGATCCTGGGCACGCATCCGCGCAAAGGCGAGGCGTGCCGCGATGAACATCCCTCCGACATTGACGGAAAGAACCTGCGCCCAGTCCTCCAGCGGCACCTCGTCTATGGTCGCGGGCGGGCCAAAAAGACCCGCGTTGTTAAACAACACATCGATATGCCCAAAGGCCTCAAAGGCCGCCGCCATCGCCGTCGCATCGGTGACGTCTGCCGGCAACGGCACCGCGGTTTCGTACCTGTCGGCCAGCGCCTCCAGCAGATCGCCCCGCCGGGCGATCAGACCAACGCGCCAGCCTTCCGTCAGGAAAAGCTCAGCAGTGGAGTGTCCGATGCCGGAACTGGCTCCGGTGATGATAATGGATTTCACAGCAGATCCTCCTCAGGGGGTTCAGACAGGGTCAGGGCAGTAGCAGGCACACTGCGCAGGTCATCGGTGTTCAGTGGCCCGGAGGGACGCGCGAGCCGGTTTCGCACCACCCACACCAGACGCTCCTGTGCACGCGTAATCGCGACATAGGCAAGGCGTTTCCAAAGGGGCTGACCGGCCTCTGTCCGCCCCATCCGCGCAGCCGTATAAAGATCCGGCGCAAAGACCTGGACTGTATCCCACTGGGAGCCCTGGGCCTTGTGTATTGTCACGGCAGCACCATGCAGAAACGTGGCCCCCATCCTGGCCGCGAATGGAATAAAGGGCTCTTCCTCGTCCGGCTTTTCGATCTTCACGATTGATGCGGCAGAAACCTGCGGATCCTCGGCCCCCATGACATGCAACCGGCTGAACCCTGGCTTGCGCCCCTCGCCCAGAAAAATGACCTGCGCGCCTTTTATCAGCCCACGCGCCTCGAGATCGAGCCGTTTTTTGCGGTGTTTCAATGGCAGCTCAAGACCGTCGCATATCAGCGGCTCACCGGCGAGCAGTGCATCCTCGGGCGCACCATGCACCTGGCGGAACGCGTTGATCAGCCGGATACGCGTGGCATTGCGCCAGACCAGCACAGGGCTGCGGGCCATCAGATCAACCTCGACGCGCTGACCCCAGACGACACGGTCGTCCCGGGCGGCAGCCTGTTCAACCATCCGCTCAAATTGTTCAAAGGTCAGGTCCGGATCGCTGAGCGCATGCGCAAGGTCGAGAATCGGGTTGTCGGCATCCTGACGGTGAATACGGCTCAGGTTCAGCACCCTCTGCTCTGGCAGCTTGTCGAATACCATTGTGCCCGACTGATTGACCGGTGCCAGCTGTGCAGGATCGCCAAAGAGAAGCAGCGTCGGGAAGATTTCCTGCAAGTCCTCAAACTGCCGGTCATCCAGCATCGAGGATTCGTCGATAAATCCTATGTCCAGCGGCTCTTCGCGCCGTTTCCATCCCGTGATGAAATCCGACCCGCGCAATCCGGCGGCAGCCAGAGCGCCGGGGATGGACTTGTTGCCGGCATAGAACTTTGCTGCCCGTTCAAGAGCCTCGTCGGTCAGGCCCTCGATTTCCGGCTTTTCACCGTTTCCCGTCAGCCATTCCGCGATCCGCTCGTATTCAGGGTCATACACCGGGGTGTAGAGAATGCGGTGAATGGTGGTCGCCGGCACGCCCCGCAGACGCAGGACAGAGGCCGCTTTGTTCGTCGGCGCAAGCACCGCCAGCGTGCGTTTGTCCTTTTTCCGCCGGCTTTCATAGTCACCCGAGACAATTTCAGCGCCCGCCCCTTCCAGCGCCTTGTAAAGCTCTGCAAGTAATAGCGTTTTCCCGGACCCGGCCTTGCCGGTGACAGCGAGAACCGAGCTCGTTGTGCCCCGCGGCGGCGTTAGTAACTGGTCATCCAGATTGACACCTGCGCTGCGCAGCACGTCGGAAATCGTGTCAAAGGCCTGCGCCTGATCGTCGGAAAATGTGAGCGCCGGTGCATTCATAGCGCGACCCTACAGTCAGGCCGCGCCGGGTGCCAGATGTCACGTGCCGCTCAGCAGGCACGAACCAGTTTCGGCGCGGTTGTTGCACCGAATGCCCGTTCAAACCACAGGCGGGACAGCTCGGGCGACACACCTGCCCGACGCGCGACCAGAGCCTGTGCTTCGGGCGTGAATTCCCACAGACCGACGCTGATTTTGTCGCGGCCTTCACCTTTGCTGCCCAACACGTCCGGGGACGAACCGATCATACGGTAGATCCGCACCATGCGTGCGTCGAACACACCCACAAAGTGTCTTACCCCGAAACCGTTCATGATCTCTCCGCCCCCCAGCATCAGTGCGGCCGCAACTGTGCTTGGTGCTTCGCGGTTCAGACAAAAGCGGGTGCATTCCCAGATCAGGGGGCTGGTCACAGTGCCGCCGCCCATCACATCGGTGAAATGGTCGTTTACCATCGTGCGTTCGGTTGTGGGCAGAAAGCGCATGGAGCCACCGTGCGTGCCATCGGCTTTTTCCCAGATCACGTACAGCGGATTGAGGTCGTCATATTCGTCACGTTCCCAGCCCTGTGCATCAACATTCACTTCCCAGCCAAGTCTGGTTTTGAACTGGTCTGCCCGGTCCCGGAACATGGTATCTGTCAGAAGCGGGTACTGTTTCAGCTGGTCTGCATAGAGGTAACGAAGCATGTTGTTGATCCTTTGGTCGCATCAGAAGGTGCACCAAGGATTGCTTGATCATGATTAACCGACGGAAACCGCCACGCGCGGCCCGGTAACCTTTTCGGGCAACAAAGGTCGGGTTTTCACACCACAATGACGCCGCGGCTGATGGCTCTGGCGACGGCATGGGTCGTGTTGGCAGCGCCCAGTTTGAAGCGGGCGCTTTCAATGTAGACACGCAGTGTATGCTCTGAAATCGAAAGGGTTTCAGCCACTTGCGCCCTGTTGTATCCGATTGCCAGCAGTGTCAGCGCATCCGTTTCGCGCGGCGACAACGGCTGGGAATGTTCCGGAGTTTTGTTCGGCTCAAACTCCAGGGCCTTTTGGTTAAAATAGTGGGCGATCAGGATCAGTTCACGCCGGTTGGTTTCTGTGAAGGTCTCCCACTCATCGTCGTCACAGGTGTGATTCACGGTAAAGAGCGCGAACTGCCCGTTAGGCCCTCGGATGGGAATCGAGTACCCCTGATTCCCTATTCCGTATTCTACAGATTCTGCCTGGAGTGCCCGGGCAGCCTTGCTGGACCAGTCCAGCTTTTTCCAGTCTACCGGATGGAACCGCTGGTAACATCCGATAACCACCGGGTCGATGCGCAGGTAGTTCTGCTGCTGATAGCGTTCGGCCCAATCGAGGGGATAAGTGCCGTAGCCATACTGAGCGCCTGCGCTATCGACCCAGTGATATACGATATTGTCGACCTGAAAGTGCGACCTGAGGGCGACAATCGCATCCTGGATACCTTCAAGCGTGTCCGCCTGCTCCAGCGCCGCCAATACCGCTTCCACCGGGTTCAAGTTGTCTTTCATGTTGCGTTTCGCCCTGCGTCTTCTCATGAAGCGCCGCAATTTCGGCCAGAGCAACAATCGCGGTATCGTCTAACTGTTCGGCAAGTACCGGCAAGTCATTCGCTGTCGCAAAAGTTTTCAAGTCCGTCAGAACGTCCAAAATCCAGTCACTTCTCATATCAGACTCGCCTTTTAAAGGTTAATGAAGCATTAACACAACTCTAGCATGTACTAATACCACTTGAAAATTCGCGGTTATTTACTCCCCAGAAATAGCGAGGGCGAATTTTCTAAGTCACTGTTCCCAAAAAGCGACACACGTATAACGGGAAAACCCTGTGAAATCGTTAGTCGATTCGCAGGGTTCAGTAAAGTAAAACGACTCGCTGGAACCTTAACGCCTGGCCTCAAGCGCATCCTCGAGCGTTCTCAGACCCGTGGCAGGTGCCTGCACCAGCACAGACATGTTCCCGGGCTTATGCTCGTTGCGCATCATCTTCATATGCGCCTGGGGCAGATCGTTCCAGGCGAACACTTCGGACATACATGGATCAAGACGGCGCTCCAGCATCAGCTTGTTCGCTGCACTTGCCTGCTTGAGGTGTGCAAAGTGGCTTCCCTGCAGGCGTTTCTGATGCATCCACATATAACGTACATCAAAAGTGAGGTTAAAGCCGGTGGTACCCGCACAGATCACAACCATGCCGCCCTTTTTGACAACAAAGGTCGAGACAGGGAAAGTAGACTCGCCTGGGTGCTCAAAAACCATGTCGACATTGACACCCTTGCCGGTGATGTCCCAGATCGCCTTGCCGAACTTGCGGGCTTCCGTAAACCACGCGGCATATTCGGGGGTATTGACCGTCGGCAACTGACCCCAGCAGTTAAAGTCGCGCCGGTTCAGCACGCCCTTGGCGCCAAGGTCCATCACAAACTGACGTTTGCTCTCATCAGAGATCACACCGATGGCATTGGCCCCTGCCGTATTGATGAGCTGGATCGCATAGGAACCAAGCCCCCCCGACGCGCCCCAGACCAGAACATTCTGCCCGGGTTTCAGGTCATGCGGCTCATGCCCGAAAAGCATTCGGTAGGCAGTTGCCAGTGTCAGCGTATAGCAGGCCGCTTCTTCCCAGGTCAGATGCCGTGGCCGCGGCATCAGCTGCTGGCTCTGGACGCGGGTGAACTGACTGAAAGATCCGTCGGGTGTTTCATAGCCCCAAATGCGCTGGCTGGGGGAATACATCGGATCACCGCCATTGCATTCTTCATCGTCGCCGTCGTCCTGGTTGCAGTGGATGACCACTTCGTCGCCGACTTTCCAGCGGGTGACCCTGTCACCAACGGCCCAGACGATGCCCGCGGCATCCGATCCTGCAATGTGATAGGGCTGTCTGTGTCCGTCAAACGGGCTGATCGGCTGGCCAAGCGCCGCCCAGACGCCGTTATAGTTCACACCGGCCGCCATAACGAGGACCAGCACGTCCTGGCTGTCGAGCTCAGGGACATCGACAACTTCCTGGAGCATGGCTTTGTCCGGCTCGCCATGCCGTTCACGGCGGATCGCCCAAGCGTACATCTGTTTGGGCACATATCCCATGGGCGGCATCTCACCGACCTCATAGAGATCTTTCTCCGGGGCCTCGTATTGAGCGATCGTTGTATCCAGTGCCATGCCAGTCTCCAGCTAACCAAAACCATGCCGCATCGCAGAATCGCGGCGCTTTGAGACTGGAATAGGCACCATCACGCAACATTGCAACCGTTGAAGGGCATTTTTTGTAATTTTATAACCGAGCGACTGCAGAAACCCTCGAAATTAGTCCCTCGATTCCAAAAACCGGTGCGAAACTGAATGCGCATAGAAATCGAGAACAGCCTCTTCTCCGGCGCAGACCTGCCAGTGTCCGCCTTTTTCCCCGATCACTTTGTGCCTGGTCAGCAGGGTAAGCGCGCGGATGACTGCCTGGGAAAACTCATCAGAGGACATCTGCGGCATGTGCTCCCGCACACTGCCAGACATTATCACTGCCCGGTCCAGGACCTCAGCGGATGTCAGCGGGGCATCAGCTGTCCGGATCACCTGCGCCACCAGTGGCACCATCAGCACCGGCATCGCATCCTCGATACGCTGCATCAGTTCACCGGCCAGCGCCTCCACCGGTTGCTCCGGGCCGAAACTGCGCAGCGACAGCGGCTCGCCAAAAACTACGCCCGCTGTGCCAAAGCGGATGATCCGTCCGCGCAGCCCCTGCCAGAACTTGCGCAGAACAAAACCGACCACAACTGACACCCGTGCACCAAACCGGCGATCCCCGCGTTTACCGGCAGCAATAAGCACCCGGTCCTCCAGCACCCTGTCATAGTTGATCGCGACAGGGACAAAGACCACATCGCGTCCTTCGGGGTCATATCCATCCCTGAGGTATGTGAGCAGGCCCATCTTTGGTGGCATCAGCCGCCCGGTCAGGCTCAGCCCGCCTTCGGGGAACACCCCCTGGGCCACGCCGCCCTTGGTCGCCATCTGAACGTACCGGGCCAGCACCTTGCGATAGAGCGCGCCCCGTGATTTGCGCCGGATGAAATAAGCACCCATCATCCGGATCAGGCGGCTGATGGGCCAGACCCGCGCCCATTCACCGACTGCATAAGACAGTGCAGAGGCCCGTGCAGCCAGATAAGTGACCAGCACATAGTCCATGTTCGAGCGATGGTTCATGATGAAAACGATGGTGGCATCGCGTGGGATGCTCTGGATCACGGCATCATTGCGCGGGCCGGTCCATACCTCATATATCGCGCGCACCAGAACCCGGGCCATCCGTGTACCGAGGCCGAAGTAGGTAAAGGCGCTGAAACTGGGTACGATCTCACGCGCATAGGTCCGGGCCTTCTCAAATCCGACGTTCTCTGGCACGCCGTGCTCATGGGCGTAGTTGACGATTTCCTGGGTGACTTCGGGGTCATAGATCAGGCGCTGGATCATGTCATAACGGCGGGCCAGCTTAAACGGCTCGATCGGACGGGTCAGGCGCTGGTTCAAACGCGCAACCGCCCGCTCCAGCCGCCGGCGAAAGAACCAGCGCACCGAAGGAAACAGAAAATGCGAAGCAAATGTCACCGCCGCGAAAAGCAGCACCAGCACAAACAGCCAGACCGGGATTTCAACCACTTGCGTCATGACGCCGACACTTACAGGCTCTCTGTCAGAGGGCAATGATCAAAAAACACCGACCTGTTTATGCTGCAGTGCAAATGCCGCGTCGCGGCGAATTGACAACGGTATAAAATTGCAGGTATCTGTCATCTGACGCAATAAAATTACCATTCCGATTCAGGAGCGCCGCAGATGACCGAAACACGCAAAGACCGCCCCTGGTTGATCCGCACCTACGCCGGACACTCCACAGCCAAAGCATCCAACGCGCTGTACCGGTCAAACCTGGAGAAGGGTCAGACCGGTCTTTCCGTAGCTTTCGATCTGCCAACACAGACCGGTTACGACAGCGATCACGTTCTCAGCCGGGGCGAGGTGGGCAAGGTCGGTGTGCCGGTCTGTCACCTGGGCGATATGCGCACGCTTTTTGACGAGATACCTCTGGAGCAGATGAACACGTCAATGACAATCAACGCCACAGCTCCGTGGCTGCTGGCCCTCTACATTGCTGTCGCGGAGGAACAGGGCGCGGATGTTGCCGGCCTCCAGGGGACAGTTCAGAACGACCTGATCAAGGAGTATCTGAGCCGCGGGACCTATATCTGCCCCCCTGCCCCGAGCCTGCGCATGATCGCGGACGTGGCCGAATACTGCTATACAAATGTGCCGAAATGGAACCCGATGAACGTCTGCTCCTATCACCTCCAGGAGGCGGGCGCGACGCCCGAGCAGGAGCTGGCATTTGCGCTGGCCACAGCCACGGCGGTGCTGGACGCGCTGAAACCGCGCGTACCGGCAGAGGATTTCCCGGCTGTTGTTGGCCGCATTTCTTTCTTTGTGAACGCAGGCATCCGGTTTGTTACCGAGATGTGCAAAATGCGCGCCTTTGTCGATCTCTGGGACGAGATCTGCCGCGACCGCTACGGCGTGGAGGACCCAAAATTCCGTCGGTTCCGCTATGGAGTGCAGGTCAACAGTCTGGGGCTGACCGAACAGCAACCCGAAAACAACGTCTACCGCATTCTGATCGAAATGCTGGCTGTGACCCTGAGCAAAAAGGCCCGTGCGCGCGCCGTGCAACTGCCCGCCTGGAATGAAGCACTGGGCCTGCCGCGCCCCTGGGACCAGCAGTGGTCGATGCGGATGCAGCAGATCATGGCCTACGAGACCGACCTGCTCGAGTTTGATGACCTGTTTGACGGGAACCCGGCGGTGGACGCGAGGGTCGAGGCGCTGAAGGAAGGCGCGCGGCATGAACTGGCCAATCTGGATGGCATGGGCGGCGCAATCGAGGCGATCGACTATATGAAAGCACGCCTCGTGGACAGCAACTCCGACCGCCTGGGCCGTATCGAAGCCGGTGAAACCGTGGTTGTCGGCGTGAACAAATGGCAAAAAGGGGAGCCTTCGCCCCTGATGACCGGAGATGGCGGGATCATGGTCGTGGACCCGGCTGTCGAGGCCGAACAGATCAACCGTCTGGACGCATGGCGCAGCGAGCGTGATGCGGAGGCCGTGAAAGCCGCTCTCGCGGATCTGCGCGCAGCCGCAGCTGAGGGGCGCAATATCATGCCGCTCTCCATCGCAGCGGCAAAGGCTGGTGTGACAACGGGCGAATGGGCCGCGCAGATGCGGGCCGTGCATGGCGAATACCGTGGCCCCACCGGTGTCTCGGGCGCCCGGTCCAACAGGACCGAAGGGCTGGATGATCTGCGCGAAGCGGTCGATGCGGTCAGTGACCGCCTGGGCCGCCGGTTGAAATTCCTTGTGGGAAAACCGGGCCTTGACGGGCATTCAAACGGTGCAGAGCAGATCGCCGTTCGGGCACGGGACTGTGGCATGGACATCGCCTATGAGGGCATCCGGCTGACACCGTCAGAGATCGTTGCCGCGGCACGCGACGATGCGGCCCATGTTGTCGGCCTGTCGATCCTGTCCGGATCGCATATTCCCCTGGTCGCCGACCTGATGGACCAGATGCGGAGTGCGGGCCTGGCCCATATCCCCGTTATCGTTGGGGGAATTATCCCTGATGATGATGCAGACCGCCTGCGTGGAATGGGCGTGGCCCGCGTATATACACCCAAGGATTTTGAGCTGAACACAATCATGATGGATATTGTGACACTTGCCGACCCAAAGGCGGTTGCAGCCGAATAGCCGCCTGCCCGCCAGAGGCGAAGTCTGTTCAACAGCCTTGTGCAAGGCCTCTGCCTGGTAGTAATGACCCTGTCAGACCCTAACGCCGGAGGAGTGACAGTGGCCGACCTGAAGAAAATGAACCGCAAGCAGTTGGAGCGTCTGATCGCAGATGCGCGACGTGCCCTTAAATCCATTGAGACAAAGGAAAAACGCGAAGCCAAAAAGGCGGCCGAAAAGGCGGCTGCGAAATTCGGGTTCAGCCTGTCTGATCTGGTGGGCGCAGAGAAACAGGCAAGTGCAGGCAAAAAGAAGGCCGCCCCCCGTGCACCGGGCAAACCCAAATATGCAAACCCCGCAGACCCATCGCAGGTCTGGACGGGGCGCGGGCGCAGGCCCGGGTGGTACACACAGGCTGTTGAGGCCGGTGCCGATCCTGCATCCATGGAAATCTGAGAGATGACAGTTCACATCGGAGCCAGTGCCGGCGATATCGCGGAAACCGTGCTCATGCCGGGCGATCCCTACCGCGCGAAATGGGCAGCTGAGACATTCCTGGAGGATGCGAAGCTGGTCAATGAGGTGCGCGGCATGCTGGGTTTCACCGGCATGTGGCGGGGCAACCGGGTGACGATACAGGGCTCTGGCATGGGGATGCCCTCCCTGTCGATCTATGCTAACGAGTTGATTTCAGAGTATAATGCACAAACGCTAATTCGTATCGGCTCCTGCGGCGGCATGCAGTCTCATGTGAAAGTGCGCGACGTGATCATTGCCATGTCAGCCACCACCATCACCTCCCCGTCCTCGGGCATCTTCCGCGAAGTGAACTTTGCCCCGACGGCCAGTTACGACCTGCTTGCTGCTGCTGTACGTGCCGCGGAAAGCCGGGGCACGCCGACCCATGTGGGGGGGATTTATTCCTCGGACGTCTTTTATGCCGAACGCCCGGATCTGGACGAACAGATGGTGCGGCATGGTATCCTGGGCGTCGAGATGGAGGCGGCGGAGCTCTATACTCTTGCGGCGCGTCACGGGCGCCGGGCGCTGGCTGTGCTGACGGTGAGCGATCATCTGCAGACCGGCGAGGCGCTGCCTTCGGAAGACCGGGAAAAGACCTTTGGGGATATGGTTGAGATCGCGCTGGAGGCGGCCTTTACCTGAGTGTTGCCGCAACGGCCGGTGGCTGCCGCCGGCCGTTTTCAGTGGTTTTCACCTAAGCCGCTGAATTTTCTCAGAATCCCACGTCGGTTTTACGTCGGTATAACGTCGGTATTTCGTCGGTGCATATGTCAGTGCCGGGCGGTTTTGCCGTGAAAAACCGGCAGGACACCCGGAATGTTAACCGTTTGCGCCCCCTGGCGCACGCTGGGACATGAGTATTTTTGGAAGGGTGAAATCAGGGGCCGTGGGTGCCATCGTAGCGGGAGGCCGCGGGGCTTTGCCAGCCGTCCAGCGCGCCCGGTGCCGGGGCAAAAATCTCTACCAGCAGCGGGTGACAGCGGGCGGCATCGCTGGAATGCCCGGACGCGCAGTCGCCGCCGGGACAGGCCGAGAGATTGCCCAGCAGATCGGTTTCGGCAAAAAACTCGATGAAATCGCCGGGGCGTACCGGGCTTGCTTTCATAAAGTACTGGCCGGTGTCGCGGGTGAAGCCTGTGCACATGAAGACGTTCAGCACGTCATGCACCAGCGGTTCTGCCTCTGCCCGGGACAGGCCCATATGTGCGGCCAGTGACCGGGTCAGGTTTGAGTGGCAACAATGGTGATACTGGCCACCATCCGACAAAAGCGTATGGGTGTAGGGATCGCAGCGGGTGCCGATCACATCGTGCACGGAGCCGCCGAAGTCATCGATACCGTACCAGCCAAGCGTGTCGTGGGTGACCGTGGCGAGCGGGCGCAGATGCGGAAACGAGGACCACATGCGTTCGCCCGTGGTGATATGGGTGCCATGCAGGGCCCGCGTCTTGCCGGAATAGAAGCGTTCCGAAAGATCATGGGCGTTGTGCAGGTTCAGATCGCCCACCTGCGCGCCCTGGACCGAGGTGATGCGGAAAAAATGGCCCGCGGGCACCTGAAAGCAGCGCGCATCCCGCGGGGGCACTGTGACCTCTGCGGTTTTTGTCAGCTTGGCACGCGCGGCGGTATAGAGCGCCATATCGGCCTGGGGCAGTGTGTCTGTCGGATAGCAGATCACGGGCGGGACGGCGCGGCGGGCGTCGGCATCGGCAGGCCTGGTCATCGGGCGGGGCTCCTGTAGCAGGTGTCTGCGTCTCTTAAACCTTTGGCAGTTGCGATTTGCAATCACGCGGCGGGCCGCCGGTGGCAGAAAAGCCTGTCGCCCCGCAGGCCGCACAGCGGTATTTTTTCAGAGCACCGCGATCGCCGGTATGATCGGCACGCCAGCGGCAGTTGCGCGTCGCCCGGTTCCGGCGCGCGAAAATGGCCACGATGACAAAGGCGATGATCAGACCGATGACAATATGCATGAAAGGCCATGTAGTCAGGGGAAAGGGTGCTGTCCAGAGTGCCGGATTGTCCGGGCGCGCTTTGTCTGTTTCGCGTTGAAAAAGATGCATTATTAACCGGGCCGGGCAGGCAATACGGGGTGAGCACTGCAAAACGGCGCAAAAACCTCCGAAATGTGTTCAGAATGTGTTAAGCTGTGAGTCCGACAGATTTAAAAATTAACCCCCGGAGCTTATTATGATTTCCATTTCCAGTACGAGAATTTCCACCCTTGCCGCAGCAGCACTCGCTGTCGGGACAATACTGTCCGGATCGATGGCCTCTGCGGCGTCCGTCACCAGCGACGTTGACCTGACCAACGCGCTCAGCACCACAGCCCTGGCCGGTTTCGCGACCAGCGGCACCAGCGGTAATGCCGACAGCGATATGGATGGTCTTGTGGCAACAGGGTCATTTGACGGTGTGGCCGATGAGGCACTGACCTTTGCCGCAGGCACAACCGCGCCGGGCAGTTTCACGCTGACACAATCGGGCGACACCTTTTTCAACAGCTGGTCCCTGACAGTTGCTGATGGCTTTCTGCTCACCTCCCTGCTGCTGCAGGGCGGACCGGGTGACACGGTGTTCGACATCGCAACAGGCGATGCGGGAGGGTCCACGACGGGCAGTTCTGCCGGCCTGACTTTTGCTGAGACTTCTGGTCTGACCGGGTCCATCGACGTGACATATTTCAACCCGGTTGGCGTGACGCCGGATGATCCGGTGGGCGATATCTTTGAAAGCCTGCTGATTGATCTTTCTGGTCTGGACGGAGGCGGTCTGAGTTTTGGTCAGACCCTGACGTTTAACCAGGACACGGACAACCTGAGTATTTCGGGTGATATCCGGCCCATGAACCCTGTGCCGCTGCCTGCCGCCGGCTGGATGCTGATCGCCGCACTTGGTGGTATCGGCGTCATGAAACGTCGCGGCAAAGCCTGAGAGGCCTTACAGATCTGCGGATGGAACGGGCCCTGGCGGGCCCGTTTTTTTGGGTAAGGTGCGCCGGTTTGTTCTGATCGCAGGCGGCACGGCGGTGAACTGCGATCCGATGCGCCCTGATCTGTCCGTTCGGACAGGGCCCCCACCATAAGGACAGGGTACCTCTCCCGATGCGCGCTCGCGCCGGAGGATCCGATCTGCAACACCCGCTGCAACAGACAGCAGGAGTTCAGAGTATGAGTATCATCAGACAGTTTATTGCATCCGCCGCTGTGGCAATCGCCCTGAGCGGCTTTGCCCAGGCGGCAACGGTCGACATCACCAGAACGGACGGCACCCTTCAGAGCACCACGGGCCTGACCGGATACACCACCGGCGGGGCGGATATGGACGGGATGGTTGTGACGGCCGGTTTCCGGAGCGGCGCGACCCGCCGCGCGGTCTTTGCAACCACCGGCACCCGTGCAGGTGCGGCCAAAGGCGAAGGGTTCGCCCTTGGCTTTTCGGGTTTATCGACATTTTCGGCACCCTTTGAACTGAGTGTGTCGCGGGGCGTTCTGACATCGCTGCGCATCGACGCGCTGGCGGGGGATACGGTGTTTGACACGGCTTCCGGCAATACCGGCACGCCGGGCAGTGCCAATGGAACCGGTTTTCGTCTGCGCGGCACGGTCGACGGGCCGGTTTCGGTTCTGTTCACCGACATTCTGGCGCTGGAGAACGAGACACCGGCGGGGGATCTCTATGGCACACTGCGCATCGGGTTTGAGAGACTGGCCGGGGGCGGGCTGCAGTCCGGGAGCACATTCAGCTTTGTGCAGGATACCGACAACCTGACAACGCCGGCCGCACCGGTTGTTACTTCGGTGCCGCTGCCATCAGGCATGCCGCTGGTGCTGAGCGGGCTTGTCGCTCTGGGGTACCTGCGGCACAGACGCACGCGCGCCTGACCGGGCCCCGAAACGGAAAACGGGTGCCTGCACGCGGAAGGCACCCGTCTTTATCTTTGCCTGGCAGCTGGATCAGACCCGGCGTTCGACCATCATTTTCTTGATGTTCGCGATTGCCTCTGCAGGGTTCAGGCCCTTGGGGCATGTTTTGGCGCAGTTCATGATCGTGTGGCAGCGATAGAGTTTGAACGGGTCTTCCAGATCGTCCAGACGCTCTCCCGTGGCCTCATCCCGGCTGTCGATGATCCAGCGGTAGGCGTGCAGCAGGGCCGCTGGCCCGAGATAGCGGTCGCCGTTCCACCAGTAGCTGGGGCAGGAGGTCGAGCAGGAGGCGCACATCACGCATTCATAGAGACCATCGAGCTTTTTGCGGTCCTCAATGGATTGCTTCCATTCCTTGGCCGGACGGTTCGTTTTCGTTTCCAGCCAGGGCATGATGGAGGCGTGCTGGGCGTAGAAATGCGTCAGATCCGGGATCAGGTCCTTGACCACGGGCATGTGCGGCAGCGGGTAGATTTTCACATCGCCCTTCACCTCGTCCATGCCGTAGATACAGGCCAGCGTGTTGATGCCGTCGATGTTCATCGCACAGGAGCCGCAGATGCCTTCACGACAGGAGCGGCGGAAGGTCAGCGTGGGGTCGATCTCGTTCTTGATCTTGATCAGCGCGTCCAGGATCATCGGCCCGCAGGTGTCCATGTCCACGAAATAGGTGTCCACGCTGGGGTTTTCACCGTCATCCGGGTTCCAGCGGTAGATTGAGAATTTGCGCAGGTTGGTGGCACCTTCCGGCCTGGGCCAGGTCTTGCCCGTGCGGATACGCGAGTTTTTCGGCAGTGTCAGTTGAACCATGTTCCGGGTCTCCTGTCGGGGTCAGAGTGTCAGCGCAGCAGCCGGGGCGGCGGCGGCGAGGCATTGTTGTGTCACCGGGCGCGCAAGCACGGCCCGGATGGTATCGGCGGTTCCGGCGTCCACACCGGTCACGGCGTCTGCGGCAAGGGACTGAACCTCGCTGGCGTCCGCGTTGTCGACGACGCAGTCGGTAAAGGGTTTGAAGAGGCTCTTGGGCACCTGCGGAAAATAGACCGCCAGCGCCTCGGGCAGGATGGTTTTGGCCGTGTTGCGGCCCGCCTGATCGGTCGCCTGCTGGATGTCTGCGCAGGCGCCGAGCACCAGGCAAAGAGGAAGTATCAGTCTGATCATACAGCCCACCTTGTAAAAACGATGTTCATATTTCCCGGTCCTGCGGCACCCGCATCAGGTTCAGACCCACGCAGCCGGGGCGCCGGGGTTCTGGCCGGGTGCACTGTCTGCCCCCTGCCCCGCAGGTCCTGGCGCATCTGCCACGTGGTATCGGTGTCTTTGCCCATCAGTTCAGCGTTGTTCCGTGCAAAAGATATTGCCGCGGTAAAACCCGGTAAAGCCCGCAGGACAGGCCTGGTGACGCGGGGCGCGGACGGCACGCACAGGGACATAACAATAAAGATCACCCCGGTAGATGCCCCGGTGCTCGACCGGGCAAAAGGCCAGAGCATCGCCATGCCCCCCGCCGCGCAGCACCTGCCGCTGGCCGTGCGTGTATTTGCCACCGTGATATTTCTGGTCGGTAATGCCGCGCGACACATCCGCCATGGCGGCCGTGGCCCCGGTCAGCAGCAATGCCAGGGTCGCCGCACCAGCGACTGTGCGGGTCAGACGGCCCATCAGAACGTCCTCTTTTTCGGAGCGATCTTTTTGGGGTCGATGCCGCCGTCATTGTGGCTGGTCAGCGCCTGTTCATGCACGCCACGATAGCCCAGGCTCGCTTTGCTGCCCTTGAACCAGATCAGCGAGTGTTTGCGCCAGTTCACGTCATCGCGCTCGGGGAAATCCTCATGCGCGTGCGCGCCACGGCTTTCCTTGCGCGCTTCGGCCCCGGTGATGGTCGCCACGGCGTTGGGGATGAGGTTGGCCAGTTCCAGCGTTTCCATCAGGTCCGAGTTCCACACAAGGCTGCGGTCGGTCACGCCCACATCCGCCCATTTGCCCGCGACCTCTTCCATAGCTTTTTTGCCGTCAGCCAGAGTGTCATTGGCGCGGAACACGGCTGCGTCCTTCTGCATGGTCTGCTGCATTTCGAGCCGCAGTTCCGCCGTGGGCGTGTGCCCCTTGGCGTAGCGGGTGTTGTCAAAGCGGTCGAGCGCAGCCTGGATCGAGTTTGCATTCGGTGTCGGCACAGCACTGTCCGGATCGACGATTTTACCCGCACGGATCGCCGCAGCCCGGCCAAAGACCACCAGGTCAATGAGCGAGTTGGAGCCCAGGCGGTTGGCCCCGTGCACGGAGGCACAGCCGGCCTCGCCCACGGCCATCAGGCCCGGCGAGACGCGGTCAGGGTCGTCGGATGTCGGGGCCAGCACCTCGCCCCAGTAGTTCGTGGGAATGCCACCCATATTGTAGTGTACGGTGGGCAGCACCGGGATCGGCTCTTTGTTGAGGTTCACACCGGCAAAGACGCGCGCGCTTTCCGATATCCCCGGCAGGCGCAGTTTCAGCGTCTCGGGCGGCAGGTGGCTGAGGTTGAGGTGAATGTGGTCACCGTCCTTGCCCACGCCCCGGCCCTCGCGGATTTCCATCGTCATGCAGCGGCTGACATAGTCGCGCGGTGCGAGGTCTTTGTACTGGGGCGCATAGCGTTCCATGAAGCGCTCGCCCTCGGAATTGGTCAGGTATCCGCCCTCGCCGCGTGCGCCTTCGGTGATCAGACAGCCCGCGCCGTAGATGCCCGTGGGGTGGAACTGAACGAATTCCATGTCCTGCAGCGGCAGGCCCGCACGTGCCGTCATGCCGCCGCCGTCGCCGGTGCAGGTGTGTGCGGACGTGGCCGAGAAATAGGCACGGCCATAGCCGCCCGTGGCCAGCACGACCATTTTGGAGGCAAAGAGATGCAGCGTGCCGTCATCGAGTTTCCAGCAGAGCACCCCCTGGCAGACGCCATCGTCGGACATGATCAGGTCGATCGCGAAATATTCGATGTAGAATTCCGCGTTGTTTTTCAGCGACTGGCCATAGAGCGTGTGCAGGATCGCGTGGCCGGTGCGGTCAGCGGCAGCACAGGTCCGCTGCACGGCGGGGCCTTCACCGAATTCGGTGGTGTGACCGCCAAAGGGACGCTGATAAATCTTGCCTTCTTCGGTGCGGGAAAAGGGCACGCCGTAGTGCTCCAGCTCATAAACCGCTTTGGGGGCCTCGCGCGCCAGGTATTCCATCGCATCCGTGTCGCCCAGCCAGTCAGAGCCTTTGACGGTGTCATACATGTGCCACTGCCAGTTGTCGGGCCCCATGTTGGCCAGCGAGGCGGCGATGCCCCCCTGGGCCGCAACCGTGTGCGACCGGGTCGGAAAGACCTTGGTCACGCAGGCGGTGCGCAGCCCCTGTTCGGCCATGCCCAGCGTGGCGCGCAGACCAGCGCCCCCGGCCCCGACGACAACAACGTCGTATTCGTGTGTTTCGTATTCGTAAGCAGCCATGGAATTTCTCCCGGATGTGTGAGGTTGCGCCGGGCACGTACGGCCCGGTGCGGAATGTTCGGTCAGAGGGCCAGTCGCACGATGGCGTAAAGCCCGGTCGCCATTGCGGCATAGGACAGGCATGTCGTGGCGATGATGGTAATTTTCTGCGCCAGCCCGTGCACGTAGTCCTCGATCAGGGCCTGCACCCCGCCGGCAAAATGCTTAAACGTCACGATGATGGTCAGCGCTGCAACGACCGCCGGGAACGGACGGGCGAAATAGGCGGTGACGTCCTCATGGGGGGCGCCCAGCATCGGGCCAAAGGTAAAGACAAAAAGCGGGATCAGGATCAGCAGGGCGCCGGAACTGACGGTCATGGACCAGTGGTGTTCTGTGCCGGTTTTGGCCGACCCCATTCCGGTGGCGCGTTTTCGGTCAGTCAGATAGCTCATACCGGCCCCCTCAGACAATGATGATGGTCAGCAGGGTCAGCACAAAAGAGCCGCCGATCACTGCATAGCCGAGTTTATAGGCTGTCTCCAGGTCCAGCCCGACGCCCTGATCCCAGATCAGATGCCGCAGACCGGCCAGCGTGTGATACCACAGGCCCCAGACCGACAGCAGCATGACCAGATCGCCGAACCAGCTGGTCAGCACCCCGTCTGCAACGGCGAAATACTCAGGAGATGTCGCCGCGGCCAGAAACCACCAGACCACCAGCAGCGCAGAGATCAGCAGCGCATTGCCGGTGATCCGCGTCAGGATCGACGTCATGGAGGTAAGCTGCGGGCGATAGATCGACAGGTGCGGTGACAACGGGCGATTGCCCCGGTTCACATCGGCCATAATAGATTCCTTTTGTTCCCTGAGCGTATTAGTACCCTATATTGCCGTATTGTCACCTGGCCGGAGCGGCCACAGGCGCGGTAATTTGGCGCGATTTAGCAGAATTCTGTTCACTTTTTGATAATGTGATCACAAGAAAAACCTGTGTGATCACATTGTGGCAGACCACTGAGCTGCCGCGTGGTCTCGCGCTGCAGTTTGCGGCGGATCTGCGCAGGGTAATCCTCAAAGCCATTGGCGGTGATCACAAAGGCCCCCTCGCCCGTGATCAGGTTCTCGTAAAACCAGCCCGTCAGATCGGTTTCGTCTGTCTCGATCGCCAGGGCGTTGACCGTCACGCCCATTTCCGCGAGCGCTGCATGGCGGGTGGCGGGCTCCGGCCCCTCGTTGGAGATCCCGTCGCCCGAGACATCAATCACGCGGCGCGCACAGTGCGGCACCTGCAGGAGAGCAGCTTCTGACGCGCTCAGTGCCTCGCCGATGGCCGTCGAGAAATTCCGCCAGACACGTTTGTTCGTGGCAACAGCCTCGGCCAGAGCGTCTGCATCATCGCCGCTGCGCACCGGTGTCCAGGGGATGGTCTGGCGCTGGCGCGAGGAGCCTGTCCACTGGATCACCGTGACCATCGCCTCCTGACTGATCAGCGCGTCAATGACGATACCGTCCCGCAGCGCCTCGGCCAGCCCGTCCATCTGAATTCGGAATTCCCGCGCATCGACCGAGCCGGAGACATCCACGGCCAGAACAAGCGCCAGCTGACAGGCCATGGCTGGCGTGCCGGTAATGAGTGTCAGGAGGATGGCAAGCGTCCGGAGCATGCGGCCAAGCCTACCCGACCCGGCGCGGTTGTCACCTGGAAAGCGGTGGGGTGGGATGGCCGGTTTGAGCGTGCACCCACTGAGATACCACATTGCTTCAGTATCTGCTGTTGAGCATTTCGCCCGATGATGTTCTCTGTGTGCGGAACAAAGCTGTCAGATCTGAGCTCAAACGCCTGCAATGGATACTTCAGGATTTTGAGGACACCCGGAAAATGGCTGATGCGCCCGATCGGCTGGAGATTCCGTACACGTGGCACAAAGTCATTCCGTTTATCGGCGAACTGACACCGGCTCCGACCATCAGTAACCCGAACGCCGTGGTCATGTTCGGCTCTTATACCCTGTGGCGATACGCACTGGCCAACGACCTGAAACCCGGTGTTTTTAAAATCAGACCCTTTGTCCATGAGATACCCTGGCACCCGTTTCTGCTTAATGGTGCGGATGCTCTTTTCTTAACGCTGCGCGATGTTCCCGAACACCTGCCCGATGACGGAAAAGACTGGTTCTTACGCCCGGTGGAAGACAGCAAAGAAGAGCCGGGAAACGTAAAGTCTGCCGGTGAAATCATTGATTTGGCCAACAAGGTACTCGCCCTGGAAGAGCACGAAATACCAAAAGGCTCTCTTCGTCACGATACAGAAATGATGTTCACGCCGCCCGTTCGCATTCTCAAAGAATGGCAACTGTGGGTGGTAAGAGACGCAATTGTTACTTTCTCTCTCTCTCTACAAAGAGGGCTCGCGGGTCGTTTACAGAACTGAAATTGATGATGACGCCCTGGAATTTGCAAGGACGCTGGTCGCGGCGAACCCAGGCTATGCACCCGCTTATGTGATCGACATCTGTCGCACAGATGACGGGCTGAAGATGCTCGAAACGAACTGCATCAATGCTGCCGGCTTCTACGAGGCTGACCTGCTGAAGCTGGTATCGTCCATCGACGCATTTTCGGCTGGCTGACATCAGAAACTGAGTTTTTGCTGTCGCGGAGTTGCGTCGGGTTTGTCGCGCACATTCCGCCCCTCAACACCCCACCTGCGCCCGGCACATCCCGCGCGCCGCGGCCTTGCTTCAGAAATCCGCCAGGTCGCGCAGATACCCGTCGAGTTCAGTGCAGATGGTGATGCGTGCCAGTTCAGGATCGTAGAACCCGTTGGCCTCGCCGCAGTCCCCGACAACGATGTCCAGCTGCGCGGGCAGGTCAAAATCGGTGTTCAGTGCGGCAACCTCCTCTGCCACCAGTGCGCCGATCAGCGTGTCGCGGGGGCCGTCATAGACCATCGACTGCGCGGGATCACCTGCGGTGATGTCATCCAGCACCGGGCCCCAGCTGTCAGCGGCCAGCGCGTATTCTTCCTCGCAGGTCTCTGCGCGCTCATCAGGCAGATCAAGCTCGGCGGCCAGATCCGCGCGGTCCCCGGGATTTGCGCCATAGAAGAGGCAGATCATTGTATAATAGCGCTGAAGGTCAGGTCCGTGCACATCCCACAGGGCCGGTTCGTTTTCCTGCGCCTCGCCCAGAAAGCCAAAGGCCGCATCATAGATAATGCCCGTGGCGTCGTCCTCGTCATAGAGGTCGTGGATCAGCAACACGCTCAGCACATCGGCTGCGTCCTCTTCCTGGCCAAAGACCGGCAGCGCCAGCAGGTCAATCAGCGCATGCCCCATCTCATGATAAAGGATGGCCAGCACATTGGCCTCGACAAAGGCATCTTCACGCTCGGAGGCCAGAACGCCGCCCCCAAGACAGAGCAGAAAGGAAATTGCGGCGGTCAGCGTTCTCACAGGGTCTCCCGGGGATCAGAGCGGCATCAGCGCCCAGTAGTCCAGATCGAGCAGCACATGCGGCAGATATTTGCCGTCTTCGCCCCGCAGCGTAAAGGGGTCGCCGCCTTTTGTCGCCACCAGTCGCAGCCGGATGGTTCCGACCCCCGGCGCATCGGTTTCTGCCTTGTCCAGCACTTCGGACCAGGCGCGCACCGTGTCACCGGCAAGGCATGGGTTGGCATGGGCGCCGCTGTTCAGCCCCACAACCATCTGTGCGTTTGCCAGACCATTAAAGCTGAGCGCGCGTGCCATGGAAATCACATGGCCGCCATAGATCAGACGGGTGCCATCAGGCCGGGCCGACGTGTCAAAATGCACTTTGGCTGTGTTCTGCCACAGTCGCGTGGCCATCATATGCTCGGCTTCCTCGATCGTCACGCCGTCAACGTGATCGATCTGTTCGCCGATGGCGTAATCGCCCCAGCGATGCGGCTCGCCCGCAAGGGTGAAGTCATAGCCGGTAAAGTCGAGGCCTCCCGGGATCACCAGCCGGTCTGCCGGGACAGCCTGTGCAAGCTCGGGGATCACCGTCTCCGGCGCGGGTGCGTCCAGCCGGTTTTTGCGCACCATGACCCAGCGGACATATTCCAGAACAGTCTCGTCATGCTGGTTGAGGCCACGCGTCCGCACCCAGACCACGCCGGATTTGCCATTGGAGTTTTCCTTGACCCCGATCACCTCGGATTCCGAGCGCAGCGTGTCTCCCGGCCAGACAGGTGTGATCCAGCGCCCTTCGGCATACCCCAGATTTGCAACCGCATTGAGCGAGATATCCGGCACCGTTTTGCCGAAAACCACATGAAAAGCGATCATGTCATCCAGCGGGCTGAACGGCAGGCCCGAGCTCTGCGCGAACTGATCCGAGGAATAAAGCGCGTGCCGGGCGGGATAGAGCATGTGGTAAAGAGCCCGCTCGCCCATCTTAACGGTCCGCGGCACGGCGTGGCGGATCACCTGGCCGGGCGCGTAATCCTCAAAGAAACGGCCCGGGTTCGTTCTGGCCATTACTGCGCCCCCAGTCTGGTGTCAGCGGTATAGACGCCGGGCGCGTCTTTTACGACGGCCTGGCCGCAGCGCATGACACCGGCCGCATGATCCCAGGTCTGGGTCGGGCTGCCGTGCAGCTCCCAGCCTTTGTTCAGCGCCTCGGTGACCTTGTGACAAAAGGCGGATGTGTCCTCTTCAGAGAGAAAACGGTAAAGTCTCATCAGGATACCCCGTGTTCAGAGAGGGAAGGGCCAGACGCCCAGCCAGTTGTGAAGCGCGGCGATGGCCGCAAAGAGCACCAGCGAAATGACCGCCAGACGGATATAGGTGGCACGCCCCGCGGGCTCGGGCGCGGTCCAGTCGGGCTCGGCGCGGTTGATCACGATGACCTGTCCCACGGCCCAGGCCAGCAACCCGCCAAACAGGATCAGCGACGCCAGATCCCCGTTTACCAGCAGGTGCGCAAAGGCCCAGATCTTGAAACCGGTCAGCTGCGGGTGGCGCAGTTTATACGCGGGCCAGGCTTTGGCACCTTTGGCGGCACTGGAGCCATAGACCCACAGCGCCAGCAGCATCAGCGTGTTGTTGACATGCACCATAAAGGCCGGCGGGTTCCAGACGGGCACAAAAGGCGCCGCGCGGTAGCCCATGATCATCAGCACCAGCCCGGCAACAATGCCCAGCGCCACCAGCCCCTTGCCCGCATTGCCCAGGCCCGCGCGCTGTGCCGGCATGATCCGTTTGAAATAATGTGCCGCAGTCCACAGGATCAGCCCAAGGACCAGCAGTGCTATGAAAAACAGACTCATGGGGTCACTCCGCGCGCATGGCTTCTATTGCTGCGGACTTTGCCAGTGTTTCGCGTGCCGTGGCAACATGCAGATTTTCAACGATCCTGCCATCGACCACAGCAACCGCCTGACCTGCGGCAACAGCGGCGTCATAGGCTTCTATCTGCCGCGCAGCCAGGTCGACCTCCCCTGCAGTGGGCGAAAACGCGTCGTTGGCGGTGTCGACCTGCGCAGGGTGGATCAGGGTTTTGCCGTCAAACCCCATATCGCGGCCCTGGGCGCATTCGTGTTCCAGGCCTTCGGTGTCTTTGAATGCATTGTAGACACCATCGACGATCGCAATCCCATGGGCCTTTGCCGCAAGCAGGCAGAGCGACAGCCCCCCCATCAGTGGCAGCCGGTCCGTGCGGAAACGCGCGCCCATGTCTTTTGCCAGATCGTTGGTGCCCATCACCATCCCCTGCAGCGCGGGATGCGCCGCGATGGATGCCGCATTTATAATGCCCAGGGGGGTCTCCATCATCGCCCAGACCGGCAGATCGCCGGTGATTGCCTGCAGCGCATCCAGGTCATCAGGTCCGTCCACTTTGGGCAAAAGCACCGCATCTGCCCCCATCGACGCAACAGCATGTGCGTCATCAGCGCCCCATTCCGTGCCCAGCGCATTGATCCGCACAATTTTCAGGCGCGCACCATAGCCGCCCGCCGCCAACGCAGCGGCCAGTGTGCCCCGGGCGGTCGTCTTTTCGTCAGGGGCCACCGCATCCTCAAGGTCGAAAATGATGGCATCCACAGGTAAAGACTTGGCTTTTTCCAGCGCCCGGTCGCGGGAGCCGGGGATATACAGCACAGATCTGAGCGGGCGGGATGAGGCGGTCATTGAATTCTCCGGTTCCGATACGCCGGTCGGGCGCATTATAAAGTTGCGCGGACACACGCATTTTTTTGCAGAAAGTTCAAGAAGAATCCCGCTGCAATGCAGCAAATATCAAATTCGAACAGTTTGCGTGCGGCGGGTTAACCAATATTTCAGTCCTGAGGACGATGCTGTACGTGTTCCTGATGCCGGATCCGCCTGGGTGGTGAAACTGCCTGGCAGAGCTCCCGGGGTCGCCGGAACGCTATCTTGAACCGGGGCCGCCCGGTCATCGCCGGGAACCGGCAGGCCAGATGACAGCGGGTGAAGCCTTTCGAATGAAGGCATACACACTATGAAACGCACATCAAAGATACTGCATCTCGGCGCTTTAACCGCCGCATCGGCGCTGTGGATTTCCGCGACTACGGAAGCTTCTGCGCAAAACACCCGCAACTGCGGTCCGCGTGAAGCCGTTGTTGACCGGCTAGCAGACGGCTATGGCGAGACGCGCCAGTCCATGGGGCTGGGTGCCAACAACGCCGTGGTCGAGGTTTTTGCCTCTGACGAGACCGGCACATGGACGATCACTGTCACCACCCCGAACGGTATGACCTGCCTTGTGGCATCCGGTCAGTCGTTTGAGGAACTGGCAGAGGCTCTGCCCGCCAAAGGCAACGACGCCTGATCAGAAGCGGCTGTGCAACGGCCTGCCGGGAGAACCGGCAGGTGTCTGCGCGCCAGCCGTGCATGAAAACCGGGCGCCGGCAGCCCCGGCAGCTCAGAAAAGCCCGTCCCAGATCAGCTTGCATCCGGTCACGGTGAGCAGCACGTACGTGAGGCCGAAAAACAGCCTCTCCGGGAAAAGGTAGTGCGCCCGCACCCCCAGCCATGCGCCCAGCAACGCAAAGGGCGCAAGGTAGAGATTGGCTAGCGCCGTCTCGGCCGTGAACATGCCCAGCCAGGCATAGGGAACGAATTTTCCGATATTCACAATCCAGAACACCAGCACGGTTGTGGCCTGGTATTCTGTTTTCGACAGGCCCTTTGACAGCATGTAGATCGCTGCGGGCGGGCCGCCTGCGTGGCTGACAAAGGACGTGAACCCTGCAGCGACCCCGGCCAGCGCCCCCGCCCAGGCCGGAACCTCTCTCTTTCGGATCGAAACAGTGCCCCGCCGCTGGGCAAGCTGCCAGATGACAAATCCGACAGAAATGCCCCCGATCAGAATGCGGAAATGATCCGGTTGCGCCACACGGTAGAGCAGTGCGCCCAGCACCACACCGGGCACGGCCCCCAGCATCAGCAGCTTTGCAGCCTCTCTGTCCCAGCGTTTCCAGTAAGGCGCCAGCGTGCTCAGGTCGATCAGCATCAGCAGTGGCAGCATCACGCCCAGTGCCAGCCCCGGATCAATCACCAGCGCCAGCACACTGGCCGATGCAAAGGCCGCACCCGACCCGAACCCGCCTTTGGATATGCCCGCAAAGACAACCGCGGGCCCCGCGATGGCAAAGAATGTCTGGTCCATAATCAGCACGCGCCAACTCCTGGCGCGAAACAAGGCACTTGTCCATGGCGCACGCCGCGCGGGGCACGCCACATCACGCTTTGCGCTGTGAACTTGCGCTTAGAGGCATGATTGGATAGCACGATGCCAACCTAAACCGCATGCGGAGCATTCACCAATGGCAAGACCCAAAATTGCGCTGATCGGCGCTGGCCAGATCGGCGGCACACTCGCCCATCTCGCCGCTCTTAAGGAACTCGGAGACGTGGTCCTTTTCGACATCGCAGAAGGCACCCCCGAGGGTAAGGCGCTGGACATCGCGGAGAGCGGTCCGGCCGGTAAATTCGACGCATCGCTGTCCGGCACACAGTCTTACGAGGACATCGCAGGCGCAGATGTCTGTATTGTAACCGCCGGTGTGGCCCGCAAACCTGGAATGAGCCGCGACGACCTGCTGGGCATCAACCTCAAAGTGATGAAATCCGTGGGCGAGGGCATCGCCGCGCATGCACCGGACGCTTTTGTCATCTGCATCACCAACCCGCTGGATGCGATGGTCTGGGCGCTGCGCGAATTCTCCGGCCTGCCGCACGAGAAGGTCTGCGGCATGGCGGGCGTTCTGGACTCTGCCCGCTTCCGTCATTTCCTGGCCGAGGAATTCAATGTCTCCATGAAAGACGTCACGGCCTTTGTTCTGGGCGGACATGGCGACACGATGGTGCCGCTGGTGCGCTATTCCACGGTTGCCGGTATTCCGCTGCCTGATCTGGTGAAAATGGGCTGGACAACCCAGGAAAAGATGGATGCGATCGTCCAGCGGACGCGCGATGGCGGTGCTGAAATCGTGGGACTGCTGAAAACCGGATCGGCGTTTTATGCGCCCGCCACATCCGCAATTGAAATGGCGGAAAGCTATCTCAAAGACCAGAAACGCGTGCTGCCCTGTGCCGCCTTTGTGGACGGTGCCTACGGCCTGAACGGGTTTTATGTGGGCGTGCCCACCGTGATCGGTGCCGGTGGCGTCGAACGTGTCGTCGAAATCTCGATGAACAAGGAAGAACAGGCCATGTTCGACAGCTCCGTAAAGGCTGTGAAAGGTCTCGTAGAGGCCTGCAAAGGCATCGACGGCAGCCTTTCCTGAGCGATTCTCCAGGAAATCAGTTTGAAAAGCCGGCGCCGAGTGGGGCCGGCTTTTTTTGTGCAAATCGCTCAGCGCATTCCTGATTTCCCGCGATGGTAGAGATTTTGCCCTTATTTGGCCATTTTCCCAAAAATCAGTTCTTAAATGCCCTGTTAACGTTTAGTTTACTTTTGCGGGAGTGTTCCCGTCGGGTTGGAATTATCCACCTGGTACCATGCAAATCCGGCCTCAGAAAAAACCGGTCGGAAAACGAGGGATACAATGTTCACAAGAGTACTCGCGACGGCGGCAGTCGTTGCACTTTCATCTATGGCGGCACATGCCGCTACTTTTGACTTTGATGCTGACGCAACTGCGTTCTTTAATTCCAGCGTCGACAATGTCGGTGGCAAAAAGTTTGAAGGCACCTTCGATCAGGTTTACGGCGACAGCGCACGCGCCGTCGATGCCGGTACTTCCGGCAAAGACACAAGCATGGGCATCACCGTGGCAGCCTCTTCGCTGACAGGCACGCATCCGTTCATGGACGCGCGCAATGCTGGTCTGGGCGTCTGTTCGTCCGGCACCTTTGGCGCGGGCATCAGCCAGTGTTCGTCCAACGTCGGCACAACACCGGGCGATGACAACCTGGTCAGCCCCGAAGAACTGACACTGTCTTTCAGCACGAGCGTCAAACTGACAGCGCTGCAGATCCGTGACGCAGGTCACAACCTGATCAGCAACGTGGTCGGCGCTCTGCTGATCGATGGCGTTGCCTTCGATACAGGCGACAACGGTATGGTCATTCTCGACGCGCTGGGTTCTTCCCGCGACTTCGACTTTACCAGCATCGGCTCAGCAAAGGGTCAGGAAATCTACCTGTCCGTTGCTTCCGTCGAAGCCGTGCCGGTCCCGGCATCCCTGCCCCTGCTCGCAGGTGGTATGGGCCTGATGGGCTGGTACGCGCGTCGTCGTAAAAACGCCGCCTGATACAGCTGACGGGACACCCTGTCCAGGACACAATGCGTCGCCTCCGGGCGGCGCATTTTTTGCGAGTCGCGCAAAAGTGCTGGAATCAGCAGAATAATTAAGAATTTATTGCCAGCCACCGTTTTGTGATCACACCCAAAATCCCTGTGATCACAAAATTTGCTTTTCTTCGCCACATCACGGGTTTACGCCTGAAACCGGTTGTTTTCGTCCGTTGTTGTCCTCTTAGTTGGGACAAGACTCCAGACACAACCACAGGACGGACACCATGAATATCCATGAATATCAGGCCAAGGCACTGTTGCGCAGCTATGGCGCCCCTGTTTCTGACGGACGCGTTGTTCTGCGCGCCGAGGAAGCAAAGACCGCTGCAGGCGCGCTTGATGGTCCGATGTGGGTGGTCAAGGCGCAGATCCACGCAGGTGGCCGCGGCAAGGGCAGCTTCAAAGAACCCGACGCCGGCGAAAAGGGCGGTGTGCGTCTGACGAAATCGGTAGAGGAAGCCGCGGAAGAGGCCAAAAAGATGCTGGGCCGCACGCTGGTCACCCACCAGACCGGCCCCGCAGGCAAACAGGTCAACCGGATCTACATCGAAGACGGCTCCGGCATTTCCACCGAGCTTTATCTGGCGCTTCTGGTGGACCGCCAGACCAGCCGTGTAAGTTTTGTCTGCTCCACCGAAGGCGGCATGGACATCGAAGAGGTTGCAGCCGCCACGCCCGAGAAAATCCTGTCCTTCTCTGTTGATCCCGCCTCCGGCTATCAGGCGTTTCACGGTCGCCGCATCGCCTTTGCCCTCGGGCTTGAGGGCAAGCAGGTCAAACAATGCGTCGGTCTGATGGGGCTGCTCTACAAAGCCTTCATGGAAAAAGACATGGAGATGCTGGAGATCAACCCGCTGATCGTGACCGACGGCGGTGATCTGAAGGTCCTGGATGCCAAAGTGGCCTTTGACGGCAACGCGATCTACCGCCACGCGGATATCGCCGAACTGCGCGACACCACCGAGGAAGACAGCAAGGAGCTGGAAGCCTCCAAATATGACCTCAACTACATCGCGCTCGATGGCGAGATCGGCTGCATGGTCAACGGCGCGGGCCTTGCCATGGCGACGATGGACATCATCAAGCTCTATGGCGCCGAGCCTGCCAACTTTCTCGATGTGGGAGGCGGTGCGACCAAGGAAAAGGTGACCGAGGCGTTCAAAATCATCACCTCTGACCCGAACGTCAAAGGGATCCTGGTCAACATCTTCGGCGGCATTATGCGCTGCGATGTGATCGCCGAAGGTGTGGTCGCCGCGGTCAAAGAGGTCGGCCTGCAGGTGCCGCTGGTGGTGCGCCTCGAAGGCACCAACGTTCAGGAAGGCAAAGACATCATCAACAACTCTGATGTGGATGTAATCGCCGCCGACGATCTGAAAGACGGCGCACAAAAAATCGTGAAAGCTGTAAAGGGCTGATCTTTGGCACCGGCTGGCCACATGTCTGTTGCAGCGGCCTGTGCGGCTGTTCTCCTCGGCGGATGTTCCGCCGGGGCAGTTTCCTCTGATGCGGCAGAGCTGAACAACATGTGGCGCGCCAACCAGGTGCCCAAGGCAACCCCCGCGCAGATGGTCGCGACCTTTGACCGCTTCTGCGTGAACGGCAGCCGTGATACAGCCCAGGCCGAACGGGACCTGCGCGCGGCGGAATACATCCCCCTGCCGAACAGCCGCAGCCCCGGCGCGCGCGCCTGGGTCGAGGATGACGAAGCCCCCGCCGTGGCGCTCTCGGACAGCATGTGCGTGGTCGCGGCCAGCAGCCGCTCCGGCCAGACGGACCGGTTCCGGCGCTATGTGGCCGATACATTCCCGCGGGCCCGCGCGGTTGATCCCTCCCCCCTGGGCAAAACGATTGAACAGGCCTGGGAGGTTGACGCACCAGCCCCGTTTCTGATCGCCACGGAACGCACGCCGGATGTCGACTGGTACCGCTATATGCTGATCCTCTACCGCCCGGAGGCAGAGGCATGAGCAGGTTTGTGAAACCCCTCGTGGCGGCCCTGGCCCTCGCTCTGCCGCTGCCTGTCGCGGCGGACAGCCCCGCGGATATGGCAATCGGTGCCTTTAACGCCATCTGTTTCAAAGCGGGCCAGACCGCAAAAGAGGCCCGCGACCGGATGGAACAGCGTGCAGGCAGCCCCCTGCCCTTTGATCTGGAATTCTGGGACCGCACGCTGGAGCCCGGGCCCGCCGACAATCAGCGTATCGAACGGCGCTGTCAGGTAAGCTTTGATGGCAGCCACACCGGTGCTGCAATCACCGCGCTGCGCGCGCAGATGGCCAGACCGCCGGTCTTTGGCTTTGCCATTGACCTGCCGGACACCCACACCGCCGAAACTGGCACCGCGCTGCTTGAGGGGCGCGAACTGCTGCGCGGTCGTGTGGCGGTCGTGCATGTGGGCACACGCGGCGCGCGCACCTTTATGGCCGTCGACCGCCTGCCCGCCGGATGGGAGGACAGCTGACATGCATGATGCCCCGCCCCGCGCCTGCCCCTGCTGTGACAGCACCAGAGCCGAGCCCTGGACCGCCTATTCGCCGGACAGCTGGGAGGTCGTGCGCTGCACCAGCTGCGATCTGACCTATCTGCGCAATCCCGTCGCCTATGAAGCGCTGGAGACAGATTTTGCCTGGGAAAAAACCTATGAGGCGAAAAAGGAAAGCTCCAAAGGCTCTACATCGCTCAGCCCGGCGATCCGGTCACTGCGCAAAAAGCTGGGCCTGACCCATCGGGACAAACAGGCAAAATTCCGCAGCTGGTTCAATGATGGTCATGTGCTGGACATCGGCTGTGGTCTGGGCGGGCGTATCCGCCCACCGATGACCCCTTACGGGATCGAGCTGTCGCGTGAACTGCATGCCCGGGCGGATGCCTATATGCGCGAACACGGTGGTTACTGCGTCTTTGGCCCCGGTGCCGAAGCGATCTGGGAATTTGACGCGGGCCAGCTCGATGGCATCGTGATGAACTCCTATCTGGAGCACGAAACCGAAGTGCTCAAAGTACTGCGCGGCGCACACCGGGCGCTGAAAGACACAGGGGCCGTCTATATCCGTGTGCCCAACTTCGGCTCGGTCAACCGCCGGGTCATCGGGCCGAAATGGTGCGGCTTCCGCTATCCCGACCACGTCAATTACTTCACCCTGTCCACCCTGCGCGACACCTGCGCGCGGGCCGGTTTCCGTACGGAACTGATCAACCGCATCGCGCTGCCGGTGGACGACAACATTACCGTGCTGCTGCACAAGGAAACCTCCTGATGCAGCGGCCCAACACCAACAGAACCGCTGGCGGACCCACCGCCGCTGTCGCCAAACTGTAAGTCAAAGGAACCAACATGGCCGTACTCATCGACGAAAACACCAAAGTGATCTGTCAGGGGCTTACCGGCAGCCAGGGCACTTTCCACACCGAACAGGCGATTGCCTATGGCACAAAAATGGTCGGCGGCGTGACCCCGGGCAAGGGGGGTCAGACGCATCTCGATCTGCCGGTCTTTAATTCGGTGCACGAGGCGAAACACGTGACAGAAGCCAATGCCAGCGTCATCTATGTGCCCCCGCCCTTTGCGGCGGATTCGATCCTCGAGGCGGTTGATGCAGAGATGGAGCTGATCGTCTGCATCACCGAAGGCATCCCTGTTCTGGACATGATGAAAGTACAGCGCGCGCTCGAAGGCTCCAAAAGCCGTCTGGTCGGGCCGAACTGCCCCGGTGTGATCACGCCGGATGCCTGCAAGATCGGCATTATGCCCGGCCACATCCACAAACGCGGCTCCTGCGGGGTGGTCTCGCGCTCCGGCACGCTGACCTATGAGGCCGTCAAGCAGACGACCGATCTGGGTCTGGGCCAGTCCTCGGCCGTCGGCATCGGCGGTGACCCGATCAAAGGCACCGAGCATATTGACGTGCTGGAAATGTTCCTGGCTGATGACGAGACACAGAGCATCATCATGATCGGCGAAATCGGCGGCTCTGCCGAAGAGGACGCCGCACAGTTCCTGGCCGATGAAAAGAAAAAAGGCCGCTGGAAGCCGACTGCCGGTTTCATCGCGGGCCGCACGGCGCCTCCGGGCCGCCGCATGGGTCACGCAGGCGCGATTGTCGCCGGTGGCAAGGGCGGCGCCGAGGATAAGATCGAAGCCATGCGCGCCGCCGGCATCGTTGTGGCCGACAGCCCCGCGACGCTGGGCGAGGCCGTGAAAGAGGCTATTGATAAGGGGTGAGGACCGATCCGGGCATAAGCGAGGCGAAAGCGCCTGTGGCGCTTTCGAGCGGCGAACGGGCGGAGCTCCGGGCCGGTCTCAGTATGCGCGCGGCAGAGGCCCGACGGATTGGCACGCCATCCGAACCAGCTGAACCCCGATTTACGACTTACCGTCAGACCAACGCGCTGAGGGCAGCGCCCAACCCTGGGGTGGGCGAGAAGCGCCCTTCCTGTGGGGAAGGTCCGGCGCTGCCCGGCGGTATCCGTGGGCCTGGAGTTCTGTGCAAATGACATTCAGACAAGCCGTCATCACCTGCTTTCAGAAGTATTTCACCTTCTCTGGCCGCGCTTCACGGTCAGAATACTGGTGGTTTTTCCTGTTTACCGCACTGGGCGGGTTTGTTGCAGGCTTTCTGGAAGGCTTTATCAACGCTGCCTCAGGCACGCCCGGTGGCCCGACCCTGCTGTCGGGCGCTTTCAACCTGGCGACCTTCATTCCCGGCCTCGCCGTTGGCTGGCGGCGGATGCACGACAGCGGGCGTTCCGGCCTCTATCTGCTCTACCCGATGATCGCGATTGTCGGCCTGTCGCTCTTTATCGGCATGTTCGGCGGTGCCGAGGTGCTCAATGGTTCGGATCCTTCCGCTTTGTTTGAGGGCGCCTTCGGGATTGTTGTCATCCTGGCACTCATCGTCGTCGCCATTTCGCCCTTTCTCGTTCTTTTCTGGCTCACGCGGCCTTCGCAACCCGGTGCAAACCAATACGGTCCCAACCCACATGAGGTATCCCCATGACCGAACATTCCCCCAATGACCAGTTCCATGCCTCTTCCTTTATGCAGGGGCACAACGCGGAATATCTCGAACAGATGTATGCGCGTTATGCCAATGACCCCCAGGCGGTTGATGATGCCTGGCAGGCGTTTTTCAAGGCGATGGGCGACGATGAGGTCTCGGTCAAGCGCGAGGCCGCGGGCCCGAGCTGGGCGCGCGCGGACTGGCCGCCGCAACCGGGTGACGACCTGACCGCGGCCCTGACCGGCGAATGGGCCCCCGATGCCGAGCTGAAAGGCGCAGGCGACAAGATCAAGGCCAAAGCGGCCTCTGCCGGTGTGGACGTCTCTGAGGATCAGATCAAACGCGCCGTGCTGGACAGTATCCGCGCGCTGATGATCATCCGCGCCTATCGGATCCGGGGGCATCTGGTGGCCGATCTGGACCCGCTGGGCATGCGCAACAACGACCCGCACCCCGAGCTTGACCCCAAATCCTATGGCTTTTCCGAAGCGGATATGGACCGGCCGATTTTCATCGACAAGGTGCTGGGTCTCGAGATGGCCTCGATGCGCGAGATCATTTCGATCGTGAAACGCACCTATTGTGGCACCTTTGCGCTGCAGTACATGCATATCTCCAACCCCGAAGAAGCAGGCTGGCTGAAAGAACGCATCGAAGGGTTTGGCAAAGAGGTCACCTTTACCCGCGAAGGGCGCAAGGCGATCCTGAGCAAACTGGTCGAGGCCGAGGGGTTCGAGAAATTCCTGCATGTGAAATACATGGGCACCAAGCGTTTCGGCCTTGATGGCGGCGAAAGCCTGGTGCCTGCAATGGAGCAGATCATCAAGCGCGGTGGCGCGCTGGGGGTCCGCGACATCGTGATCGGCATGCCCCACCGCGGGCGTCTGTCGGTGCTCGCCAATGTGATGGCCAAACCCTACAAGGCGATCTTTAACGAATTCCAGGGCGGGTCCTTCAAACCCGAGGACGTGGATGGCTCGGGCGATGTGAAATATCACCTCGGGGCCTCATCCGACCGTGAATTTGACGGCAACACCGTGCACCTGTCGCTGACAGCCAACCCCAGTCACCTGGAGGCGGTGAACCCGGTGGTGCTGGGCAAGGCGCGCGCCAAACAGGACCAGAACAACGACGACCAGCGCACGAGCGTAATGCCCATTCTGCTGCACGGGGACGCGGCTTTTGCCGGACAGGGCGTGGTGGCGGAATGCTTCGCGCTCTCGGGCCTCAAAGGGCACAAAACCGGCGGCACCATGCACCTGGTGGTCAACAACCAGATCGGCTTTACCACGGCCCCGCATTTCAGCCGTTCGAGCCCGTACCCGACGGACAACGCGCTGGTGGTCGAGGCGCCGATTTTCCACGTGAACGGCGATGACCCCGAGGCGGTGGTCCATGCCGCCAAGGTGGCGACAGAATTCCGTCAGAAGTTCCGCAAGGACGTGGTGATCGACATCATCTGTTATCGCCGGTTTGGCCATAACGAGGGCGACGAGCCCATGTTCACCAACCCGGTCATGTATAAAAAGATCAAGGGCCATAAAACCACGCTGAGCCTCTATACAGAGCGTCTGGTGCGCGACGGTCTGCTGCCCGAAGGCGAGATCGAGGACATGAAAGCGGCCTTTCAGGCCTACCTCAGCGAGGAGTTTGAGGCGGGCAAGGAATACCGCCCCAACAAGGCCGACTGGCTGGATGGCAAGTGGTCACATCTGGACAAACAGAAAAACAGATACCAGCGCGGCAAGACGGCCATTTCCAAAGGCACAATGCAGGAGGTCGGCAAGGCGCTGAGCAGCGCGCCCGAGGGCTATCCGCTGCACAAAACAGTCGGGCGTCTGCTGGAGACGAAACAGAAAATGTTCGACAGCGGCGAGGGTTTTGACTGGGCGACCGCCGAGGCGCTGGCCTTTGGCTCGCTGCTGACCGAAGGCTACCCGGTGCGCCTGGCAGGCCAGGACAGTACACGGGGCACGTTCTCGCAGCGTCATTCGGGGCTGGTGAACCAGGACACCGAAGAGCGCTACTACCCGCTCAATAACATCAAAACCGGCCAGGCGCAGTATGAGGTCATCGACTCGATGCTCAGCGAATATGCCGTGCTGGGTTTTGAATACGGCTACTCTATGGCTGAACCCAATGCGCTGACCCTCTGGGAGGCGCAGTTCGGTGATTTCGCCAATGGTGCACAGATCATGTTTGACCAGTTCATCAGCTCGGGCGAAAGCAAATGGCTGCGCATGTCCGGTCTGGTCTGCCTGCTGCCGCACGGGTTCGAGGGCCAGGGGCCCGAGCACTCATCCGCGCGGCTGGAGCGGTTTTTGCAGATGTGCGGGCAGGACAACTGGATCGTGGCCAACTGCACAACGCCGGCGAACTATTTCCACATCCTGCGCCGGCAGATCCACCGCTCTTTCCGCAAACCGCTCATTCTGATGACACCCAAATCGCTGCTGCGCCACAAAATGGCGATCAGCAGGGCCGATGAGTTCACCACCGGATCGAGCTTTCACCGCCTGATGTGGGACGATGCCCAGCAGGGCAATTCCGACACAAAGCTGGTCGAGGACAAGAAAATCAGACGCGTCGTCATGTGTTCGGGCAAGGTCTATTACGACCTGCTGGAAGAACGCGATGCACGCGGGATTGACGATGTCTATCTGCTGCGCGTCGAACAGTTCTATCCTTTCCCGGCGCAGTCCGCGGTCAAAGAGCTGGAACGCTTCAAGCAGGCAGAGGTCATCTGGTGCCAGGAAGAGCCCAAAAACCAGGGCGCCTGGACCTTTATCGAGCCCAACATCGAATGGGTGCTGGGCCGTATCAAAGCCAAACATCCGCGGCCCCGCTATGTGGGCCGCGCCACATCCGCCTCGCCCGCCACGGGCCTGGCCTCGCAGCACAAAGCACAACAGGCAGCGCTGGTGAACGACGCGCTGACCATTGAAGGGAAGTAAGCCATGACCACTGAAGTACGCGTGCCCACGCTGGGCGAATCCGTGACAGAGGCCACTGTGGCCACCTGGTTCAAAAAGCCCGGTGAAACGGTTGCCGTGGATGAGATGCTCTGCGAGCTGGAAACCGACAAGGTCACGGTCGAGGTGCCCTCGCCCGCCGCCGGAACCCTGGCCGAAATCGTCGCCGCCGAGGGAGAGACCGTTGGCGTGGACGCGCTGCTGGCCACGCTGACCGAGGGCGAAGGCGCAGGTGCCGGGAGCGCTGCTCCCGCCGCTGCACCCGCACCGGCCGCCCCGGCGGCCGCCGCGCCGTCGGGCGGCACCGTGGACGTCATGGTGCCCACCCTGGGCGAGAGCGTCACCGAGGCCACTGTCAGCACCTGGTTCAAGGCAGTGGGCGACACCGTGGCCCAGGACGAAATGCTCTGCGAGCTGGAAACCGATAAGGTCTCTGTCGAGGTGCCCGCCCCGGCAGCAGGCACGCTGACCGAGATCACGGCAGCCGAAGGCACAACCATTCAGGCTGGTGGCAAACTGGGTGTGATGGCACAGGGTGAAGGCGCGGCTGCCGCGAGCCCCGCCCCGGCGCCTGCCGCTGCCCCGGCCCCTGCTGCCGCCCCATCGGGTGGTGCAGATGTCGAGGATGCGCCCTCGGCCAAAAAGGCCATGGCCGAGGCCGGGATCAGCCGCGATCAGGTCACAGGTTCGGGCCGCGATGGCCGGGTGATGAAGGAGGACGTGGCCGCCGCTGTGGCCGCCGCCTCTGCCGCGCCTGCTCCGGCAGCAGCCCCTGCTGCACCACGCGCCCCTGTCGCCGCTGACGATGCCTCCCGCGAGGAGCGGGTCAAAATGACCAGGCTCAGACAGACCATCGCACGCCGCCTCAAGGACAGCCAGAACACCGCTGCCATGCTCACCACCTACAACGAGGTGGACATGACCGGCGTGATGGAACTGCGCAATGAATACAAAGACCTGTTCCTCAAAAAGCACGGGGTCAAGCTGGGCTTTATGTCCTTCTTTACCAAGGCCTGCTGCCACGCGCTGAAAGAGGTGCCGGAAGTCAACGCAGAGATCGACGGCACCGACATCGTCTACAAAAACTTTGTGCATATGGGCATCGCCGCAGGCACCCCCACGGGCCTCGTGGTGCCGGTGATCCGGGACGCGGACGCCATGAGCTTTGCCGCCATTGAAAAGGCCATCGCCGAAAAAGGCGCCCGCGCCCGTGACGGCAAACTGAGCATGGCCGAGATGCAGGGCGGCACCTTTACCATCTCCAACGGCGGGGTCTACGGCTCGCTCATGTCCTCGCCCATTCTGAACCCGCCGCAATCGGGCATCCTGGGCATGCACAAAATCCAGGACCGCCCCATGGCCATCGGCGGCCAGGTGGTGATCCGCCCGATGATGTATCTGGCCCTGTCCTATGATCACCGCATTGTCGACGGCAAAGGTGCCGTGACCTTCCTTGTGCGGGTCAAGGAAGCGCTGGAGGATCCGCGCCGGCTTCTGATGGATCTCTGAGCCGGTGTCGCAGCTGCTCGACCATATCCCCAAGGAATGGCCACGGGTTTTCTCCGTGGTCTCCATCGGGTTTGTCGGGATCTATGCTGCGATCGAGCTGCACGGCGATCTGAACGGGCTGGACAGTTTTTCCATCATCGGCTGGGCGCAGGAAACCATTGAACCGCTGTCGAGTATCGGCGCGGGCATGATCCTGTTCCTGTCTGTTTTTGCCGCCTATGCGGTGGGCGAACTGATCACCACCATGGCACCGGTCTATGTCACGCAGGAGCAGAAAAAGCGGCGGCTGCAGATGCTGATGGCCGCCCGCGACGACAAGAGCGGTTTCATGCGCGAACTGCTGCGCAAGACCGATAACAAAGTGGAGTTTTTCTGCGGGCTCTTCATGATCATGATGATCTCCTGGAGCGCAAAACTGATCGTGCTGGCCGCAGGCGGCTTTTATGGCGGCGCGCTCTACCAGGTGCCGGGCATCGTGCTCAGCCTCATACTCTTTCACTTTGCCCGGGTGATGGCGGTGCGGGACATCCGGATGATGATCCGCCTGAAAGAAGAACATGACGCAGAGGCACGGCGCAATGCCTCCTGAAAGGACGGACACATGACCGAAACAACAATTCTGGCCCTCTATGGCCTGCTGGTGCTGCTGACGCTTCTGCTGCAGGCCACCGGCGCTCTGACGCAGCTTGGCATGGGCTATCTGCTGGGCAGCCGCGACGAGGGGCGCACCGTTTCCGGCATCGCCGCGCGGCTGGAACGCGCGCTGGCCAATTCGGTCACGGCCATGGTGCTTTTTGCGCCTGCCGTACTGCTGATCGAAATGGCCGAGAAAAACAGCAGCCAGACAATGCTCGCCGCGACCGCGTTTCTGATTGCGCGCCTTGTGTATCTGCCGGCCTATGCCTTTGGCATCACGGGCATCCGCAGCCTCGCCTGGACGGTCGGTTTCTTTGCCACCGCACTGCTCTACTTTCTCGCACTCTGACCCGCGCAGACCAGACCCCGGAACATGACAGGACGGCCACCCGATGACCCCTGAACTCACTGTGCTGACCCTGGCCGCCCTGTTGCAGGTGGCGCAGTTCGGGCTGATGGCCATCCCGGCAAACCTGGAACTGGGGACCGCCAAAACGCTCTCGCCGCGCGATACGGACCGCATGGGGGGCAAACCGCTCGCCGATCAGATGAGCCCGCGCACCGCCCGGCTGAACCGCGCGCTGAACAACCACTTCGAGGGGCTGATCCTGTTTTCCATCGCCTGCCTCGTGATCACCCTGTCCGGTCAGTCCACCGCGCTGACGTCCACCTGTGCCTGGATTTACCTGGCCGCACGCCTGGCTTACGTGCCGGCCTATGCCTTTGGCCTTGTGCCCTGGCGGTCGCTGATCTGGTTTGCGGGTTTCATGGCAACAACAGTGATGTTGATTGCCGCCCTGATTTGATGCCACTGTATGAACAGACCCCTGATGCAGCGTGCGCCGCGCACCGACGTAATACCGACGCTGTACCGACGTAAAACTGACGCACCACAGACACGCAAAACAAAGGAATTTATCAATGGCCAGCTATGACGTCATCATCATCGGTTCAGGTCCGGGCGGCTATGTCTGTGCGATCCGCTGCGCGCAGCTGGGTCTGAAAGTTGCCTGTGTCGAGGGGTGCGACACCCTGGGCGGCACCTGCCTGAATGTGGGCTGTATCCCCTCCAAGGCGCTGCTGCATGCCAGCCATATGCTGCATGAGGCCGAGCATAACTTTGCGGCCATGGGCCTCAAGGGCAAAAGCCCTACTGTGGACTGGAAACAGATGATGTCCTACAAGGAAGACACCATCGGCCAGAACACCAAGGGCATCGAATTTCTGTTTAAAAAGAACAAGGTAGACTGGCTGAAAGGCTGGGGATCGATCCCTGAAGCTGGCAGGGTCAAAGTTGGCGATGAGGTGCATGAGGCCAAAAACATCATCATCGCCTCAGGCTCGGAGCCTGCCTCTCTGCCAGGGGTCGAGGTGGATGAAAAAGTTGTCGTGACGTCCACCGGCGCGCTGGAACTGGGCAAGGTTCCCAAAAAGCTGGTGGTCATCGGTGCGGGCGTGATCGGGCTGGAGCTGGGCTCTGTCTATGCGCGTCTGGGCACCGAGGTGACCGTGGTGGAGTTTCTGGACGTGGTCACCCCCGGCATGGATGCCGAGATCCAGAAGACATTTCAGAGAACGCTGAAAAAACAGGGCCTTACCTTTGTCATGGGGGCCGCCGTGCAAAAGACCGAGGCCACAAAGACGAGGGCAAAAGTGCATTACAAGATGCGCAAGGACGACAGCGAACACGTGATCGAAGCAGATGCGGTTCTGGTCGCCACAGGGCGCAAACCCTTTACCGAAGGGCTGGGTCTTGACGCGCTGGGGCTGGAAATGTCCCCCCGGGGACAGATCGCCGTGAACGACAAATGGGAAACGAGCGTCAAGGGCATCTATGCCATCGGCGATGTGATTGACGGCCCGATGCTGGCACACAAGGCCGAGGACGAAGGCATGGCCGCCGCGGAACAGGTTGCGGGAAAACATGGCCATGTGAACTATGGTGTGATCCCCGGCGTGATCTATACGCACCCCGAGGTGGCCAACGTCGGTGCGACCGAGGAAACCCTCAAAGACGAGGGCCGTGCCTATAAGGTCGGCAAATTCAGCTTTATGGGCAACGGGCGCGCCAAGGCGAACTTTGCCGGGGATGGTTTCGTGAAAATCATCGCGGACAAGGAAACCGACCGCATTCTGGGCGCGCATATCATCGGCCCGGCGGCGGGCGATCTCATTCACGAGATCTGTGTGGCAATGGAATTCGGTGCCTCAGCCGAGGATCTGGCGATGACCTGTCACGCGCATCCGACCTATTCCGAAGCGGTGCGCGAGGCTGCCCTCGCCTGTGGTGACGGACCTATTCACATGTAACGGCGGGGCATTGGGTGCTGCGCGTTGGCGACACGCGCCGCGCGGCCCCAATGCTGTCAGCTCCACATTGTGCCTGCGGCCCGGTCGGCCCAGGCCTCGTCATAGGGTCTGCCGCCCTCTTCACCGTCGGTCTGCTCGGCGAGGATTTCCCCGACCGTCGGCAACCCACCGCTTTCATCCGCACCCGACCAGGTGCCCGAGCGGATCAGCGCGCGCGCGCACTGGGTATAGATCTCTGCAATCCCGATCACGATAACAGTCGCGGGCAGGTGCCTGTCGCGGGCAAACCGCTGGCGCAGGTCTGCATCCTCTGTCAGCCACGCCTGCCCGTTCACGCGCACCACATTGTTCGATCCGGGCACCATGAACATCAGCGACACGCGCCCGTCTTCGACAATATTGCGCAGTGAATCCAGACGGTTATTCCCACGCCAGTCCGGCATCGCGAGCGTGCCCGGATCCAGCTCGGTGACCACTGGTCCGGCATCCCCGCGCGGGCTGCCATCGGTGCCTCCCGGCCCCACGGTAGTCAGCACGCAGAATTTCGAGGACATGATCCACTTGCGGTAAAGCGGCGTCATCTGCCGCGCCACCTTGCGCAGGGACGGCGCGCCCGGCGTACCATAGAGCGCTTCAAGTGCGTCAATGCTTGTGATTTTCTCAGCCATCTTTTGCTGCCTCAAACCCGGCCTCAGCCATCAGCGCGTCCGAGCGTGCCTCGACCGACTGCTCCAGTTGCTCCATAAAGACGTCCCGCGACAGGCCCGGCTCGATCACGGGCAGAAACTCCACCACAGCAACGCCAGGTTTTCGCAACAGGCCGCGCTTGGGCCAGAGCACCCCCACGTTGGTGGCGACAGGTGCCACAGGCTGTCCCAGCTGCTCATAAAGCACCCCGGTGCCGACTTTGTAGGGCATCTTTTTGCCCGGTGGCACCCGCGTGCCCTGCGAATAAATGATCAGTTGTCCAGGCTGCGCACGGCCTGCCTCCACATCGGCAACCATCTTGTCGATGGCCTTGCCACGTTTGCCCCGGTCCACTGCCACACAGTCCAGCATCCGGGCGTACTGCCCGATAATGGGCATCATCAGAATTTCCTTTTTCATGATGAATTTGGCCGCTGGCAGGGCCGTGAAAATCATCATGATATCCAGGAAAGACTGGTGTTTGGCCGCAATCAGCGCCTCGCCTTCGGGCGGTGTACCGCGCACTTCGCATTTCATGCCGACCATCCAGGACGCGGTCCAGAAGACCCAGCGCGAATAGCCCTTGCAGGCCGCATAGGCCCCGCGTCTGCTGAAAAGCGCCCAGGGCAGCAGCCCGATGCCGATGATGGGCATGGCAATGTACATCTGTGTGATGAACAGGACAGAACGGATGTATTGAAACACTATGCCAACTCCTTCAGCGCCCGGTGGGCCGCAATGCGGGTCGCCACAAAGGCAACAGCCGCCATCAGCGGCGGGATGACCGCAGGCAGCAGCCAGCCTGCGCCCTCAAACCCGATGCCGGACAGAAATCCGGCCATATCCGTGGCCGCAGGCATCATGCGCAGCACTACCATGCCCAGAGCAGCCCCCGCAAAAGCGCCCAGCAACACGCGCAGTGTAAACCGCCGCACGAAAGCCTGGGCGATGTAGCTGTCCGTGGCACCCACCAGGCGCAGCACGCGGATGACCTGGGCGTTGGCTGCAAGCGAGGCATTGGCGGCCAGGGTGACCATCGCAGCCGAGGTCAGCCCCAGCAGCAGCACGCTGATCCAGCCCACCGAGCGCAGCCGTTCTGCGGCAGCAACCAGGGGCGCGCGCCACTGACTGTGATCATCCAGAGCAGCGCCGGGTACTTCTGCTTCCAGTCGCAGGCGCAGGCCTTGGGCGTCAAAGCCCTGAGTTGCCTGCGTAATTTCGACGAGGCCAGGCAGCGGCAGCGCCGACAGATCCAGCCCGCTGCCAAACCAGGGCGTCAGAAGCGCCTGCTGATCCGCTGTGCTGAGCGTGCGGACGCTGTCGACCCCGGCGGTGGATTCCAATATGGCCGCGACCTCTGCCTGCAGGGCCGGCATCTGGTCTGCAGGTGCAGTGATGCGCACGGTTGAGGTCCGCGCCAGTTCACTGCCCCAGTTGTCCGCCAGACGCCCGGCCGCCACCGACAGAGCCAGCGTAAAGACCGCAAGAAACCCCATCGCGGCTGCCGCAAACACCGTCAGTCGCGCGGTAAAGCCCGAGGGCGGCACCACGCGGTCAGACTGTGCGTCGCCGCGGACCAGCATGATCAGATCGTCTGCCAGGCTCACAGATCTGCCCCCGCCTGCTGAACCCGGCCATTTGCGATGCGCAGCACACGGGCCTGGACCTGTGCCTTGGCTGCGCGGATCAGGCTCAGGTCATGGGTTGCAACGAGGACGGTTTTGCCCATGCGGTTCAGCTCGGTCAGCAGGCGCAGCAGGCGCTGGGACATTTCCCAGTCCACATTGCCTGTCGGCTCATCGGCCAGTACCACGTCCGGCGACATGATCACCGCCCGTGCCAGGGCCGCGCGCTGGCGCTCTCCGCCCGAGAGTTCCGGTGGCAGCGCATCCGCCCGGTGTGTCAAATCCACCCAGGCCATCAGTTCGCGCAGATCGTCTTCTGCTTCCGATGTCTGCCGGCCCGCGGCGCGCAGGGGCAGCAGGATATTTTCCGACAGGCTCAGATGATCGAGAAACTGGCAGTCCTGGTGCACGACACCCACCCGCCTGCGCATCAGCGCCACACCGTCACGCTCCAACCCCGCCATGTCCTCGCCAAAGGCAGAGACCTGACCGGTGGTGGGCAAAAGCGCCCCGTAGCAGAGTTTCATGAAGGTGGTCTTGCCCGCCCCGGAAGGACCGGTCAGAAAATGAAATGACCCCGGAGCAAAGCTCATGGTTATGTCAGATAAAAGTGCACCACCGCCGTAGCTGTAGGCGACGTTGTCCAGCTTGATCACAGGGCCTCCGATCACGTACAGGCGCTGTTGTGCCTCAGCACAGGTCTGGTTTCAATGCATCACTTGCCCGCTTAAACACCAGATAACACTTTTCGCAGAGACACGAAGAGCCTAAGATAACGCAAAACCAAAAAAAGTGGTCCGAGGTTATGAAAAAGCAGGTTTATCCATGCGACTGATATGCCCGAATTGCGACGCCCAGTACGAAGTGCCCGACGAGGTGATGCCACCCGAAGGGCGCGATGTGCAATGCTCGAACTGTGGTCAGACATGGTTCCAGGACCATCCTGACGCGCTGGCCGAAGCCGAGGCTGCAGAGTTAGCGGCCCCACAGGACGACGAAGAGGATGTGGCAACCGCGCCGGATCGCCTGTCGCAGGAGGATGCGCCGCAGCTGGCCGCCGCCCTGCCGGATGAACCGGCATCCGAACCGGAAGATACAGCGCCCCGGACACCGCCGGAACCGGTGCAGCGCCGGGTCGATCCGGCGGTTGCAAGTGTTCTGCGCGAGGAAGCCGAGCTGGAAGCCCGCGCGCGCCGCAACGAATTGCCCGATGCGCTGGAAACCCAGCCAGACCTCGGATTGCCCGAAGCCGGCACAGGCGACGACGCCGCGCGCCGCTCTGACGCGGCAGGGATGCAGGAAGACGCGTCCGGAAAAACAGATGCCCAGGCGCGTGACGCCACACAGGGCACCGCCGCAGCTGCCGCTGCCATTGCGGGCTCGCGTCGTGATCTGCTGCCGGACATCGAAGAGATTAATTCCACCCTGCGCTCGAACAGCGATCGCGGCCCGGGCGGAGATCCGGGCCAGACCGCTCAGGCAGAAGTGCTGGAGAAACGCAGCTCAAGACGCGGCTTTGTGCTGGTTGTGGCACTGGTGGCCGTTCTGGCGCTGGTCTATGTCTATGCGCCGCAGATCGCCGAAGCCCTGCCGCAGCTGGAAAATGCTCTGCAGACCTATGTGGCGGTGATCGACGACTGTCGGGTCTGGCTGGATGCCCGTGTCGCGGCCATTCTGAGCTGGCTGGATGATGTCGCTGTCTCCAGCAGCCAGTAAGCGGGCGCTTCAGGACACCCGCTAACGATCAGAAACGGTCCAGCAGACGGTTGAGGTAATCACGCTCCACTTCCGGACGCGCGGCCTCACCGGACCGGCGGCGGATCTCATCCAGCAACTCGCGGGCCCGGCCATAGGCATCATCGTTCAGAGCCAGCGGGCTGTTGTCTCCGTCTGCGCCTGAGTTACCGGCTTCGCGTCCCAGCGGATCCCGGTTATCTGCGCGGCGATCTGATTCCTGTGCGCCCTGCCCCGGTTGCTGCTGTTGCTGCTGCTCGGCCATCATCTCTCCCAGCGCACGCATGCCCTCGCGCAGGGCCTCCATCGCCTGACCCTGGTTGTCGATGGCTTCTGCCAGATCGTTCTGGCGCAGAGCCTCTTCTGCCCCTTCCATCGCACGGCCTGCACGGTCCAGCGCGTCACGTGCAGCGTCGCCTTCGGGAGAGCCCGCACCCGGCAGGTTCTGCTGCTGGCGGCGCAGTTCATCGCGCAGGGCCTGCTGGCGGTTTGCAATGCTGCCTTCTGCATCCCCGTCACCGCTCTGGCCCGGTGCGCCCTGCTGGGCGTTCTGGTCGCCGTTGCCCTGACCCTGGCCCTGCTGGCCCTCATGGCTCTGGCCCTGCCCCTGACCGCCATTGCGCCCCTCGTTGCCCTGGCTTTCACCGGCCTGGGCCCCGGGATTAAACTGCTCCTGCAGATCGCGGAAGGCCTGATCGCTCAGACCCTGCTGTTCGCGCAGCGTCTCTGAGAGGCCCTCCATCGCCTGCTCGCCTGCGCTCTGACCGCCCTGGCCCTGCTGGCCCTGGGTGACGCGCATATTCTCCATCATCTGCTGAAGCTCCTGCAGCGCCTGCTGTGCCTCGGCCATGCGGCCCTGCTCCATCAGTTCCTGGATACGGTCCATCATCTGCTGCAGATCGTCCTGCGTCATCTGCATGGAATTCTGCTGTTCGCCCTGCTGTTGTTGCTGGCCGTTCTGCTGTTCCTGCTGCTGGCGCTGTGCCTGACGGGACAGCTGCTGCAGATAGTCTTCGGTTGCGCGGCGCAGCTCCTGCATCAGCTCAGCGATTTCCTCATCTGAGGCGCCGTTTTTAATCGCCTCATTCAGGCGCTCCTGCGCGCGGCGCATGCGTTCTGCCGCATCTGCCAGATCGCCCTCTTCCAGCAACAGCGCCAGGTCCCAGAGCTCCTCTGCAATCCGGTTCTGCTTTTCGTCACTCATGCCGTGTCTGGCATGCGTCTCCAGCTGGCGGATCACCTGGCGCAGACGCAGCACGTCGGTCTGGCTGCGGAACACATCGTCGGGAACATAGGTCACGGTACGCAGGACCTGCGCAATGCGGGTCATGTTTCCCCGCGACCACAGCAGATCACGCCGCGCCTCGATCACAGCTGCAGCCAGCGGATCAAAAAACCGCCGTCCGGGCAGCACGATGGCACGCGGGTCTGTTACTGCCGTCTGTTCTGCACCATCCAGCGCCTGCAGGCTGACCTGCACGGGCAGATTTGCCCAGGGGTGTTCCGAGAAATCCTCGATCAGGTTTTCCTCGAACGCGGCGCGGTTGCCTGCAATCGGCGTCGGCAGTGGCACCACCAGATCCGGGCGCGGTTCGGGATCAATGGTCAGACCATAGCGCCGGTCAACCGACACCAGATCCAGAGTAAAAGTGGCCTCTCCCGCCTCGACGCCATAGTCATCGCTGGCCTCAAACGGCAGGGTCATTTCCCCCATGGCAGAGGCTGTCGGATCGGACAGGACCGCAATCTGAGGCGGCTCATCGGCAATAACCGTGACCTGCCAGCTGCGTCCGCCCGGGCCCATAATCGCAATTTCGCCGTCGCGCGTGACGGTGAAATCCTGTGCAGGGTCAGAAGCGGGCGGCACTTCCGTTCTGCCGGAAACTGTCTCTGACAGGGTCAGCGCGCCAATCTCGCCGTAAAGGCGCAGCGTGATCAGGCTGCCTTCGGGGATTTCCAGTGTTCCGGCGTCAATATCGTTAAGGTAAATCGTTGGTTTACCCGTATAGCGCGGGCTTTCCGCCCAGCCTTCCCAGACGGGACCACCCGCCAGACCACCAGCCCCCGGGGCCATGTCGGCAACGGTGCCGACCCGCCAGATGGATCCGAACAACAAGGCAACGGCAAAGAACAAAACAGCCATATAGCGCAGCGCATAAGGGTCGCGGTCAGCAATGCGCAGATCGGCGGGCACCGCTTCGGCCTTGCGCGCCCGCGCGGCCATCCGGGCCTGGTGCGCGCGCCACACAGCGGCAGAGGCCGCATCCTCCTGGCCGATGGTCTGCGTGTCGAGCAGAGCCTGCATCGGCCTGCCGGGCAGGCTGGCATCCAGCCGGGCCAATGCTTCGGATTTTGTGGGTTTTGTGAACGTTCTCAGGGCATAGACGGTTGCAGCCACGCACCCCAGCACGGCAAACACGGCACCGCCCCAGACGACCTCGACGCTCACACCGTCCTGCACGCCCAGCATCAGCGCGGCAAGCACCGTCAGCACAAGAGTCATCAGCGGCCAGCAACTGCGCAAAAGCTGTTCCGAGATCATCCCCAGATGCGTCAGCCGCAGAGGCCAGCGCAGGGACAACAGTGTTTTATCTGCGTCGTGACGGGAAAAAGATGACATCGGTACCTCTCCAGCGGGCGGGTCGGGCACTCTGTGCCATCACAACCATTCAGGAATGGTATCCCGATTTATCATTTCGTCAAAGGTCGGCCGTCGGCGAATAACCGCAAATTGATCGTTATGGACCAGAACCTCGGGAATCAGAGGTCTGGAATTGTACTCACTGCTCATTACCGCGCCATAGGCGCCCGCCGAGCGGAATGCGACAAGGTCCCCGGCGGCCAGCGGCGGCATCATACGCGCGCGCGCAAAAGTGTCACCGGATTCGCAGACAGGGCCCACGATGTCATACCTGACCTGCTCCACACCTGCCGCGGTCTCCTTTACCGGTACGATGTCGTGATATGCCTCATACATCGCGGGCCGGATCAGGTCGTTCATGGCGCCGTCGATGATCAGAAAGTCACGGTCTTCACCAGATTTGACATAAATTACCTCAGAAACCATTAACCCCGCGTTACCAGCGATCAGACGGCCCGGCTCGATCTCGATCTCGCAGCCCAGATGCCCCAGTTTGCGGCGCACCATCGCGCCATAGTCCGACGGCAGCGGCGGCGCCTGGTTGTCACGGGCATAAGGAATGCCCAGACCGCCCCCCAGATCGAGACGCCGGATGGTATGCCCATCGGCGCGCAGCACTTCGGTCAGCTCGGCAACCTTTTCATAGGCCAGTTCAAACGGGGCCAGCTCCGTCAGCTGGCTGCCGATATGCACGTCGATCCCGATCACTTCGAGCCCGGGCATGGAGGCGGCCAAGCGGTAGACCTCGCGCGCGCGCGAAATCGGGATGCCGAACTTGTTCTCGGATTTACCCGTGGCAATTTTTGCATGGGTTTTCGCATCCACATCCGGGTTAATGCGGATCGTTACAGGGGCCACTTTGCCCATTGCCTGCGCCGTGGCATCCAGCACCACCATCTCCGGCTCGGATTCCACGTTGAACTGGCGGATGCCGCCCTCCAGCGCCAGACGGATTTCGGCGGCGGTTTTGCCGACACCGGAAAAGACAATCCTGTCGCCCGGCACACCGGCGGCTTTGGCGCGCATGTATTCGCCGCCGGAGACCACATCCATACCTGCTCCGGCCTGTGCCAGCGTTTTCAGGATCGCCTGGTTGCTCGCCGCTTTCATGGCGTAGCAGACCAGGTGGTCGACGCCTTCAAGCGCGTCGTCAAACAGTTTGAAATGACGCAGCAGAGTGGCTGTGGAATAGACGTAGAAAGGGGTTCCTACAGCATCTGCTATCGCAGAAACCGGGACGTCCTCGGCGTAAAGCGCACCGTTTTTATAGAGAAAATGATCCATGTCCGCGCTTTAGCCATGAATCGCGGGGCAGATCAATGCAGATTGCCGCTCCGGCGGGGGCACGACGTACCGAACGGACAAAGCTGCCCGCGCAGTTACGCCTGCCGCGCGTCACGGAATGTACGCAGAAAAAGATAGAGCGGCAGCCCGCAGCTGACCCCGATACAGAATGTCGCCGGGATGGCGATCAGACCGCGCCAGTACCGCGTGCGGACAGTTTCCGCGATGATCCAGACTGTCAGTGCCGTGGCGGCCACGGTCAGGTCCCAGACCAGACCACTGGTGGCTGCGTTGACGTGCCAGGCATCGACCATGGCCATCAGGTCATAGCCGTTCTCGTTGAACCAGGCGATGAACCAGCTCATCGGATGGATGGTGCCCCAGACGGCCAGGGCCAGGTAAACGTAGCGCATGCTGACTAGAGCCCCTTTGAGACGCCAAACCGCGCATCACCCGAAAAGGTCACGCCTGTCTGCGGCGCGGGATCGCGCGGGATCGGTTTCAGCGTGGGATCAACCGGCGCAGGCCGGGTACAGGCCGCCAGCAGAACACACAGGCCGACGAGCGCACAAAGTCGTATCACAGGCCCACCCGCACAGAGACGGGGCCGCGGCCCAGGCCGATGCTGGCACTGGGATAGATGCCACTGTTCGAGATGGTCACACCGCCATTCACGGTCGGCCGGACGGGTTCACCGTCGGCGCCGCAGGCGGCCAGCAGACCCAGTATCAGGGCGGCTCCGGTCAATCTGATCATGCCATCAGCTCCTTCCAGCGGGCGACCTGTGCGCGGACCTGCGCAGGGGCTGTCCCCCCATAAGATGTACGCGAATTCACCGAATTTTCCACCCCGAGCACGTCAAAGACGCCCTGGGTGATGCCATCATGGGCGGATTTCATCTCGTCCAGCGACAGATCCGGCAGGTCGCAGCCTTTGGATTCGGCCAATGCCACAAGGCTGCCGGTGATATGGTGGGCATCGCGAAAAGGCAGGCCAAGCACGCGCACGAGCCAGTCGGCCAGATCGGTTGCCGTCGAGAAACCCGACCCCGCCGCCGCCGCCAGACTGTCGCGGTTTGCCGTCATATCCGTCACCATGCCCGTCATCGCCGCCAGCGCCAGCATCAGATTGTCAGCGGCGTCAAAGACCTGCTCTTTGTCTTCCTGCATGTCCTTGGAATAGGCCAGCGGCAACCCTTTCATCACCATCATCAGCGCGGTGTTGGCCCCGAAGATCCGGCCCACCTTGGCGCGGATCAGCTCTGCGGCATCGGGGTTTTTCTTTTGTGGCATGATTGACGAGCCGGTCGAGAAACGGTCGCTCAGCGTGACAAAGCGGAACTGGGCCGAGGACCAGATCACCAGCTCTTCGGCAAAGCGGCTCAGATGCATCGCGCAGATGCTGGCCGTGCTCAGAAATTCCAGCGCGAAATCACGGTCACTGACGGCATCCAGTGAATTGGCCGCCGGGGCATCAAACCCCAGCGCTTCGGCTGTCATATGACGGTCAATCGGAAAGGATGTGCCGGCCAGGGCCGCGGCGCCCAGCGGTGAGGTATTCATGCGCGCCCGCGCGTCGCGCACGCGGCTCAGATCACGCCCGAACATCTCCACATAGGCCATCATGTGGTGGCCCCAGGTCACCGGCTGCGCCGTCTGCAGGTGGGTAAACCCGGGCATCACCCAGTCGGCACCGGCCTCTGCCTGATCCAGCAGCGCGCGGATCAGCGCCTGCAGGCCCGTCTCGCAGGCATCAAACTGATCGCGGACCCAGAGTTTGAAATCCGTGGCAACCTGGTCGTTGCGGCTGCGGCCCGTGTGCAGACGTCCCGCAGGCTCTCCGATGATGTCTTTCAGACGCGCCTCCACATTCATGTGAATATCCTCAAGCGCTGAGGAAAACGGAAAATCGCCGGCCTCGATCTCTGACAAGACCGTGAGCAGGCCTTCCCTGATGACCTCAACATCGCTAGCTTCCAGGATGCCTGTCGCCCCCAGCATTGCGGCATGCGCGCGCGAGCCTGCGATATCCTGTGCCGCCATCCGCTGGTCAAATCCGATCGAGGCATTAATTGCTTCCATGATCGCATCGGGCCCGGCTGAGAAACGGCCACCCCACATGGCGTTGGATCCGCCGGGCTTTTGTGTGTCGCTGGAATCTGTCATCTGCCTGAACCCTCCGGAGGGGATATGAAAAACCTTATTTCTGCGCTCGTTTATACGGCCCTGTCACTCGGCGCAATCACAGGCGGCACCGCCGTTCGCGCCGATCTGGACGCCGCAGCGCTCCTGCGCGAGGGCGACATGAAAAAGCTGGTGATCCACGAGGTGCCCCAGGCCACATCGGACGCGCAGTTTGATCTGGCAGACGGCGCGGGCAAGACATCGCTCGAGGCGTGGCGGGGCAAGTATGTGCTGTTGAATTTCTGGGCGACATGGTGCGCGCCCTGTCGCAAAGAGATGCCGATGCTGTCCGAGCTGCAGACCGAATTCGGTGGCGACGATTTCGAGGTGCTGACCATCGCAACCGGTCGGAATTCGCCCGCGGGCATTCAGAAATTCTTTGAGGAAACCGGGATTTCCAACCTGCCGCGCCACCAGGACCCGAAACAGGCACTGGCCAGTCAGATGGGCATATTTGGCCTGCCAATCACCGTCCTGATCGATCCCGAAGGACGCGAGATTGCCCGTCTGCGCGGGGATGCGGACTGGTCGTCAGACAGCGCCAAAGCCATTCTGGCCACGATCCTCGGAGAAGACGGCGGCAGCTGACCCTGTTACGCCGCCCGCCGCAGCGCAGCCGTTTTTTGGCGGCATGCATTACAGCCGCAGATCCAGGGATCAGAACCTATACCGGCCAAACTCACGCGCAGCCGTGATTGGCTGCCAAACCTGTCGTCGTGACAGCGCTCTGGTGTCACACGCCAGCGCCAGATCGTCAGCGCGCAGAGTGTCATTGCGCGCCTCACCACCACGGGGTGCGGATACGCACGCCCGGTAAAAAAGAGAGCCCCTGGCCACACCATGCATTTCTGAGATGACAAAGGACCCCGGCTAACCCGGCTTTATCTCAGCCCCCATAGCCCATCTCTTGGTCAGTGATCTGCGCTTTTCCTGCGGTTCCAAAAAGCAGGCCGGGCAACCGGTCACACCGCCTGCAAAGGGTGCCGGCGGTTTCTACAAAAAGCGGGCAAAACCTGTTCGTATCAGACGTACGGACATCCCCCCCGGCTTTCACATGTTCGGAGACCGCATCAGCCGCCGGGTATCAGAACCAGATTGCCCAGGTGTTTTTTGGCGACAAATGCCTCCTGCGCCGCACCGATCTGCGACAAAGGCCATGTCTGCGCCAGCAATGGGCGCACTTCATCCTGTTCGATGTATCCAACGAGGTCACGGAAAACCTGCGGCGGCAGCACGGTCGAGCCGGTAAAGGTCAGATCCCGCAGATAGAGCGTTCGCAGGTCCAGCGAAACGATGGGGCCGGCTATCGCGCCCGAGCAAGTGTAGCGCCCACCCCGCGCCAGTACGTCGATCAGCGCGGCAAATCCGTCACCCCCAACGATGTCAGCTACCACATCAACGGTGTCCCGTCCGGTCGCTTCCTGCAGAGCCGCACCGAGGTTGTCGGGCGCACGCGGCAGGATGGCAGAGGGATTCAGCGATGCGACCTGTTCCCGCTTGGCCTCGCTTGTCAGAGAGACGACCCGGGCACCTCGGCGGTGTGCCAGCTGCACCAGCGCAGAGCCGACACCGCCCGACGCGCCTGTGACCAGCACGGTGTCATCCGTTGTGACCGCCGCGCGGGTCAGCATCCCTTCTGCCGTGCTGTATGAGCAGGCAAAAGTCGCCAGTTCCGCGTCGGACATCGGGCTGTCCACAGGCACGGCATTGCGGTGATCCACCGCCATAAACTCTGCAAAACCACCATCACACTCGGACCCGACATAACCTGTTTTGCTGCGGTCCATCGGATCACTCCAGTCCCGCAGCCAGCAGTCGACCATAACCCGGCGCCCGGTCAGCGACGGATCAGCATCGCTGCCTGCCGCGACCACCTCGCCCACGACATCTGCCCCCTGAATCCGCGGAAAATGAAGTGGCGCACCACCCCAGCTGGGAGCGTCATCCGCCGCGTCCTGCCCGTCGCCGGTGCCCCTGGTTGCAGATTTTCCATACCAGCCGGTGCGCGTGTTGATGTCGGTATTGTTGATCCCGCAGGCGCCCACGCGGATCAGTACCTCGTCAGATCCCGGCACCGGAACGGGCCAGTCATTGCGCACCTGCAGCATGTCAGGGCCACCATGGCCGGTCAGCACCGCCGCCTGCATTTTTTCAGGATGGGACATGATCTGGCTCCTTTTCCGGGCAGTCGCGCGCCGCGCGTTCAGGCAAATGGGTAAATCAGAGGAGACCCAAAGACCAGCAGCAACGGGCGGGTGCGTTTACCGAAAATTTTCACTCCCCGCGCATAATGGGCCCACAGAGCTGAATGTCAGGAAAGGGGCACAGATGAGCGGAGCAGATGTGGCCCGAATTTATATCGGTGGCCTGACCGAGCTTTTTCTGAGCGCTCTGGGGTGGACAGTTGTCATCATGCTGCCGCTGCACAAACTGACGGTCGCGGGTAACATTGGCCTCGACACAGGCGCTGCATTCCTGTTGATTTTCAGCTCGATTGTCCTGATGGCGCTCTGGCCGGGGCAGACATTCTGGACCATTCGCCGCAAAACCGCCGCCGGCTTTGAGCACAGTGTCATCGGTGCCCCCAGCGATGATGACGAGGCGGCGCGGATCCGCCTGATGGTGCGCCATCTTACCGGTGGGTCTGGTTCCTGAGCGGTCAGATACAGACGGCTGGGTTCAGCCGCATTTGGAATACCCGCATGATCCACAGGTCATGCATCCCTCGACCATCCGCAACTCATACTGACCACAACTGCTGCAGGCCTGACCGCGCTGGTTTTCGAGGCCCACAACCTGCGCCCGCGGGTCGCTCTTCAAACCCATTCCCTCGCCCGCGATAAATCCGGTCGCGATCATATGCTGCTCGATCACCCCACCGATCGCGGCCAGGATCGACGGAATGTACTTGCCCTGCATCCAGGCACCGCCGCGCGGGTCAAACACCGCCTTCAGCTCCTCCACCACAAACGACACATCGCCACCGCGCCGGAACACGGCAGAGATCATCCGCGTGAGCGCCACCGTCCAGGCAAAGTGTTCCATATTCTTGGAATTGATAAAGACCTCAAAGGGTCGCCGGTGACCGTTCAGCACAATGTCATTCACGGTGATATAAAGCGCATGTTCGCTGTCTGGCCATTTGACCTTGTAGGTGTTGCCTTCGAGTTCCGACGGCCGGTCAAGTGGTTCGGACATATAGATGACGTCGCCGTGGGGCTGCTGCGGTTCGGCGTCCGAGGTGGTGATGACTTCGGGGGCGGTTTCCGCTTCACCGAAAAGGAGCCAGCCGGCAGAGACACCGAAGTGCTCAGCAGCTAGTTTTGCTCCTTCTTTGGAAAGATCCTGCATACCCGTCGTCCAATTCGCGTACCGACTTCTGGCAACACCAAGTTTGTCTGCGGCAGCTTTTTGAGTGTCAAATCCAGCATTTTCTTGTGCCCATTTTAGCCGTTCTGCTGCGGATCCGAGAACCGGCTTTTTCTCCTCCGACACGCTCAGCACAGACCCCGTCACGGCATTCGGCCGGTAGGTCGTGCAGCCTTTGCAGCCCGTATCCCAGGCCTGCATGTAAACGTCCTTAAAGGCATCAAACCCGATGTCTTCCGGGCAGTTGATCGTCTTGGAAATAGACGAATCCACCCATTTCTGGGCTGCTGCCTGCATCTTGACGTGCTCTGCCGGGGCCAGTGTCTGCGCGTTCACGAAATACTCCGGCAGGTCGGCATCGCCGAATTTCTCGCGCCACATCTGCACTGCGTAATCGACCACTTCCTCTTCGGTGCGCGATCCGTCCTTCTGCAGCACCTTGCGGGTATAGGCATAGGCGAAGACGGGCTCGATCCCTGACGAGACATTGCCCGCATACAGGCTGATGGTCCCGGTGGGCGCGATAGAGGTCAGCAGCGCGTTGCGGATACCGTGTTCGCGCACGGCCTCCCGCACGTCCTCATCCATCATCTGCATAGTGCCCGAGGCAAGGTATCCTTCTGCGTCAAACAGCGGAAACGCGCCTTTCTCCCTGGCAAGCTGCACCGACGCCAGATAGGCGGCGCGGGCGATCAGGCGCAGCCATTGTCCGGTCTGACGCGCCGCCTCGTCCGATCCATACCGCAGACCGACCATCAGCAGCGCATCCGCCAGTCCGGTGACCCCAAGACCAATCCGCCGTTTCGCCTGCGCCTCACGGGCCTGCGCCTCCAGCGGGAACTTTGAGGCGTCCACCACATTGTCCATCATGCGCACGGCCACGGCCACCAGGTCTTCCAGCGCGTCCTCGTCCAGTGCGGCGTCCTTTTCAAAGGCATCCGTGACCAGCCGCGACAGGTTCACCGATCCCAGAAGACAGGCGCCATAAGGCGGCAGCGGCTGCTCGCCGCAGGGGTTGGTCGCCGCGATGGTCTCGCAATAGCTCAGGTTGTTGGCCGCGTTGATCCGGTCAATGAAAATCACGCCGGGTTCGGCATAGTCATACGTCGCCTGCATGATCCGGTTCCACAGATCCCGCGCCTGCAGACTGCGGTAAACCTTGCCTTCAAACACCAGATCCCAGGACGCATCGGCTTTGACCGCCTCCATAAAGGGGTCAGTGATCAGCACAGACATGTTGAACATGCGCAACCGGGCAGGGTCAGATTTCGCCGCGATAAAATCCTCGATGTCCGGGTGATCACAGCGCATTGTTGCCATCATCGCGCCACGGCGCGACCCTGCGGACATGATCGTGCGGCACATGGCATCCCAGACATCCATAAAGGACAGCGGGCCGGAAGCATCAGCCGCCACACCGTGCACATCGGCCCCTTTGGGACGTATGGTCGAGAAGTCATACCCGATGCCGCCGCCCTGCTGCATGGTCAGGGCCGCCTCTTTCAGCATGTCGAAAATACCACCCATGCTGTCGGGCACCGTGCCCATGACAAAACAGTTGAACAGTGTCACCGAGCGCGCCGTGCCGGCCCCGGCGGTGATGCGACCTGCGGGCAGGTACTTAAAGTCTTCCAGTGCCGCATAGAACCGGTCTTCCCAGACTTCCGGCTCCTTCTCGACGCTGGCAAGGTCCCGTGCGATGCGCCGCCATGTGTCTTCTACAGTCACATCCTTTGGCGTACCGTCAGCGTCCTTGAAGCGGTACTTCATATCCCAGATCTGTTCGGCAATAGGGGCGGCAAAGCGGGTCATCGACAGGTATCTCCGGTGTGCAGGAAGGAAACCCAGACTAACCTGGAATCGCACCGTATTCCACAAGAACTTGAAGCAGACCTCGCCCGCATTACCGTATATAGTAGCGACTCTGAGATTCTGTGCGTAATGCGGTGGGTAACCTGTGGATAAGTCCGTTCATCTGATCAAACTGTCTGTCGGGACTGAAAATATCGAAGGACTGGCGGACTGGCAGGCCACAAAACGCGCGCAGGCGCCGGACGGTCTGCCGCGCCACGTCACGCGCATGTGGCCCCGCCGCGAGGCCGAGGTGCTCAATGGCGGGTCGATCTTCTGGGTCATCAAAGGGGTCATCCAGTGCCGCCAGCGGATAGAACGGCTGGATGAATACATCGGCCAGGACGGTATCCGGCGCTGCGCGATCGTACTGGACCCAGAACTCGTCCGCACACAGACCAGCCTGAAACGCCCCTTTCAGGGGTGGCGGTATCTGCACCCTGCGGACGCACCGCCCGATCTGCCGCAGGGGCGGAGCGATGAAGAACCCTTGCCGGTCGAGCTGAACCGCGCACTTGCCGAGATCGGCGTGCTCTGAAGCAGAACTCAGCCTGCGGTCAGGCGTTCCGTCAGTTCCCGCGCCACCAGCCTGTCAGCGTCGGACAAATCTGCAACCCGGCTGCGCCAGAGCGTCGCCTGACTGCGCAGCACCGGCCCGTCTGACAGCACTTTGAGGTGATTGGCGCGCAGGGTTTCACCGCTGGAGGTAATGTCCGCGATGGCCTCGGCGGTCTCATTGGCGACGGTCCCTTCGGTCGCGCCCTGACTGTCGACCAGCGCATAGTCTGCAACGCCACCCTGACGCAGATATTCGCGCACGAGCCGGTGGTATTTCGTGGCGATCCGCAGCCGCATCCCGTGATGCTGCCGGAAAGCTGCCGCCACGGCGTCGAGATCATCGAGCGTGTCCACGTCGACCCAGGCGCGGGGCACCGCCAGCACCAGATCGGCAAAGCCAAAGCCCAGCTCCTGCACCGGGTCGACCTGCTGTTCCCAGAGCGGCAGTTTCTCCTGGATCAGATCGGTGCCTGTCACGCCGAAATGAAGCCGCCCGGCAGACAGCTCGCGCGGTATCTCTCCGGCCGAAAGCAGGACCAGCGATACACCGTCGATCCCGCCCACAGCGCCGGCATACTCCCGGTCAGAGCCACTGCGTGACAGGGTTATCCCCGCCTTTGCAAACCACTCAAACGTCTTGTCCATCAGCCGCCCCTTGGACGGCACACCCAGCCGGACGGTCACAGAGCGCCCTCCAGTTCCAGCATCAGACCCGGCCGCAGCACACCGCCCACCGCCGGTATCTCTGCGCCACCACCCAGCCTGCGGGTCAGCGCATCATAGCGCCCACCTGTCGCAACAGGCGGCAGGTCAGGACGGTCGGCACTGAAAAAGCCAAAAACCATACCGTCGTAGTACTCCATGGACGTGCGGCCAAAGCTTGCCTCAAACGGCAGCGCGGCCACATCCACCCCGCGCTTTTCCAGAGCCTCCGTGCGCGCGGCCAGGCGCTCTGCCGCAGGTGCAACAGAGGTCAGATCAACCGCCAGATCACGCAGCTGCTCCAGCGCAAAGGGCAGTGTTTCGCGCACGTTCAGCAGTGCATCCAGCAGTCCGACTTCTTCAGCGGAGAGCGGATCAGCGGCTGCATCAGCGCGTAGGGCCGCGATGCGCGTCTCAATTTCCTGCCCCGTCCGCCGCCCGGTGTGCGGTGCCTCGCAGAGGGCCGCTTCTCCCGACAGCAGCGCTGCCCGGGCGGGGCTGATTTCTGTGCGCCCGGCAAACCGGTCCAGCAGCGCGCGGAACCGGCGGGGCCGCCAGATGTGCCGTTGCAGCGCCGCCTTGCGCGCATCCGTGGTGCGCAGGCCCTGCACCGCATCCATCAGAAAGCCGATATCCCCCATGACAGACCGCAGGTTCAGCCCGCTGACAGCATCTGAAAAAAGCGCGAACACTTCGGCATCCGCAGCCGCCGGGTCTGTGCGGTCAAAAACCTCGTATCCCACCTGGATGTATTCACTGGCCCGGTCCGGATCGTGTTCCTGACGGCGAAAAACCTCGCCAGAATAGGTGTAGCGCGCAGGTTCCGCTCCGCCGGCCATATGCATCTGCACGACCGGAACGGTAAAATCCGGGCGCAGCATCTGCTCGCCCCGCAGCGCGTCCGACGTTACATAGGCACGCGCACGGATTTCCTCTCCGTAAAGGTCCAGCAGCGTGTCCGCAGGCTGCAACACCGGGGTCTCAGCCGGTATCGCACCCGCAGCCTCAAAACCGGCCCGCAAAGACGCGGCCCGCGCAAGGGTCTGCGCGCGGCTTATCATTTTGTGCCCTCGTCCAGACCGTGCGCGCCCAGAATTTCGCGCACCTTTTCCACCAGCTGGTCACGCGGCACCTCAAACTGGCTGGGCCGGTCTTTCCATTCCTCCAGCGTGGCGCTTTCAGCAATTTTCGCACCCAGGATCAGGTCCTTGATCTGGATGACCCCGCGCTCTTTCTCGTCGCCACCTTCGATCACCGCCGCCGGGCTGCCACGCCTGTCTGCATATTTCAGCTGGTTGCCAAAGTTCTTGGGGTTGCCCAGGTAAACCTCTGCCCGGATACCCGCCTTGCGCAGCTCTGCCACCATCGCCTGGTAATCCGCCATGCGGTCGCGGTCCATCACGGTCACGACCACCGGGCCTGCCGTGTCTGCCTGCAAACGCCCCTTGGCCTGCAGCGCGGCCAGCAGACGGTCAACCCCGATGGACACGCCCGTCGCAGGCACGGCCTGGCCGGTGAACCGTTTGACCAGATCGTCATAACGCCCGCCGCCTGCCACAGAGCCAAAGTTGCGCGTGCGCCCCTTTTCGTCCTCGATATCAAAGGTCAGCTCAGCCTCGTACACCGGGCCGGTATAATACCCCAGGCCGCGGACGACGGAGGGGTCGATGACGATACGGTCCGGGCCGTAGCCTGCAGCCTCGAGGAGCGACGCAATTTGTTCGAGTTCATCTACGCCTTGTCTCCCGACATCTGAGCCCAAAATGAGATCCTTGAGAACACTCACGGTCTCACGCACCCGCATTTCGAGCACTTCCGGAAATTCCGCGAATACTTGCCTTTGGTAGTCGTCACCCGCGAGTCGTGCCGCGGAAGCAACTAGGTTCGCGATCCCGGGCATCGCTTTCGCCTTCTCCAACAACCGATTGTCCACATGCTCGCTTGCGCCGACGAAATTCATAATCGGGATAATCTGAGCCTCGCTCAGACCGGCTCCTTCGGTAAAATCCCCACTCTCGTCCTTACGGCCCGCACCCAGCAACGCGCGGACGCCTTCAACACCCAACCGGTCCAGCTTGTCGATCGCGCGCAGCACGATGCCGCGCTCGCGCTCTTTGTCATCGCCCGCCAGTCCGGCCACTTCCAGCACGCCATTCAGAACTTTGCGGTTGTTCACCCGGATCACATAGTCACCACGCGGGATGCCAACCTCTTCCAGGCAGTCGGCCAGCATGGCGCAGATCTCGGCATCGGCGGCCACCGACGGTGCACCCACCGTATCCGCATCACACTGATAAAACTGACGGAACCGCCCGGGCCCGGGTTTTTCGTTGCGCCAGACCGGCCCCATCGCATAGCGGCGGTAGGGGGTGGGCAGGTCATTGCGGTGCTGCGCATAGACGCGCGCCAGCGGGGCCGTCAGGTCATAGCGCAGCGCCAGCCAGTCGCCCGGCTTGTCGGTGTCCGCGTCTTCCTGCCAGGCAAAAACGCCCTCGTTTGGCCGGTCCACATCGGGCAGGAATTTCCCCAGCGCCTCGACCGTTTCCACGCCCGAGCTTTCCAGCGCGTCAAACCCATAACGATGATACACCCCGGCAATCCTGCGCAGCATTTCGGTGCGCTGAGTGACCTCGGCACCGAAATAGTCACGAAAGCCCTTTGGCGTCTCTGCCTTGGGGCGCGGGGTTTTCTTGGGCTTGGCCATGGGATTCCCTTTGTGCCAGGTTTCGCGCGGGGTCTAGCGGATGGGGCAGGCTGAGACAAGGCGCGGCGGGTGCCTCTTTCCCGCAGGTTCCGCCCGTGCTAGGGCATGCCGCCGCAGGAGAGACACCGATGACCCGGAAACTGGAAGAACAGATCGCCCACCTGACCCGCACGGTCGACGAGTTGTCGGATATTGTTGCGCGCCAGGAAAATGAGATCGCGACGCTGACACGGCGGGTGCATATGCTGATGCAGCGCGAAGGGGAGCGAGACTCTCAGGCCACCGGCGGTATCGTTGTGGGCGACGAGCGCCCGCCGCACTACTGACGTCTGCACCGACGTAATACCGACGTTTTACCGACGTTTTACCGACGCAGCCAATCAGGTCAGATATCCTCGACTTCGAGAACCCCGCTGAGGGATTTTATCGCGCCTTTGATCTGCGGGTTGACGGCGAAATCCTGACCCAGATCAACCTCTACCTCGCCCGGCAGATCGGGGTGCATCAGACAAAGCTGAACAGGGCCGCGCCCCGCCCCGCGCACCGCGTTTGCAGCGCCCTCGAGCACGCTGGCAACAGCAGATACGGCAGAAGCTTCATCTACAAACACCCGCAATCCCATGCCGCCCGCATCCGCCGTAACCGTGTCTATCGGCGCCACGGAACGGCCCAGCAGCTTGAGCTGATCGGCCTCCATATTCGCCTCGACCGTGACAACAACCTTGGCACCTGTTTCCAGGTGTTCGCGTGATTTTTCAAGGGTTTCCGAGAAAAGCGTGACCTCAAACGCGCCGGTCGTGTCGGACATCTGGCAAAAGGCAAACCGGTTGCCCCGGGCAGATTTGCGTTCCTGCCTGCCTGCCACCACTCCGGCCAGCTTTGCCACCAGCGGCGCGCGCTCGGCCTTCGACGTCAGCTCATCCAGGGTCAGAACACCTTTGCGCTTCAGCGGCCCCATGTAGTCGTCCAGCGGATGGCCCGAAAGATAAAAGCCCACGGCCCGGAACTCTTCGCTCAGACGTTCCGCGGGCAACCAGTCGTCCAGAGGATGCAGGCGCGGCTCGGGCAGATCGTCGCCCGCCTCTCCGAACAGTGACACCTGGTCCGAGGCGCGCTGCTCGTGGATCGCCGCGGAATAATTCACAAGGGAATCAAGTGCTTCAAAGACACGCCTGCGGTTGCCATCCAACTGATCAAACGCACCGGATCGCGCCAGCATTTCAAGCGGCCGTTTGCCAACCCGTTTCAGATCGACCCGCCGCGCGAGATCAAACAACGTGGCAAAGGGTTTGTCGCCACGGCCTTCGGTGATCAGTTTCATTGCCTCGGTGCCGACGTTTTTCAGAGCACCCAGGGCGTAGACCAGAGCACCGTCGACCACTTTGAAAGTCGCATCTGACCGGTTCACACAGGGCGGCACCCAGGGCAGTTCCAGTTGCTTGCGGACCTCCTCAAAGTAGATCGCCAGTTTGTCGGTCAGGTGGATATCGCAGTTCATCACGCCGGCCATGAATTCCACCGGATGATTGGCCTTGAGCCAGGCCGTCTGATAGCTGACCACCGCATAGGCCGCCGCGTGTGATTTGTTAAAGCCGTAGTTGGCGAATTTCTCCAGAAGGTCGAAAACCTCGCGGGCTTTGTCCTTGTCGACCCCATTAGCCACAGCGCCCATTTCGAACTTGGGGCGTTCCTTGGCCATTTCCTCGGCGATCTTCTTGCCCATCGCGCGGCGCAGCAGATCAGCCCCGCCAAGGCTGTAACCGGCCATGACCTGGGCGATCTGCATCACCTGCTCCTGATAGACGATAATCCCTTGAGTTTCCTTCAGAATATCGTCGATGAGCGGGTGAATGGATTCCAGCGCACGCTGCCCGTTCTTGACCTCGCAATAGGTCGGGATGTTCTCCATCGGACCGGGCCGATAGAGCGCAACAAGCGCCACGATGTCCTCGATACAGGTGGGTTTCATGCGCTTCAGGGCATCCATCATGCCCGAACTTTCCACCTGGAACACGGCGACTGTTTTGGCACTGGCATAAAGCTTGTAAGAGGCCTCATCATCCAGTGGGATGGTGGCTATGTCGTCGATCAGCCCCTCGGGCGGTTCAAAAAGTTCCGTACCATCAGCGGCGATATGCAGATGCCGGCCTGAGGCTTTGATCTGATCCACCGCGTTCTGAATGACGGTCAGGGTTTTCAGGCCCAGAAAGTCGAATTTCACCAGGCCGGCCTGCTCGACCCACTTCATATTGAACTGAGTTGCGGGCATGTCCGAGCGCGGGTCCTGGTAGAGCGGCACCAGCCGGTCCAGCGGCCTGTCGCCGATGACCACACCAGCAGCGTGGGTCGAGGCGTTCCGGAGAAGCCCCTCGACCTGCTGGCCGTATTCCAACAGGCGCGCCACGACCTCCTCGTTGCGCGCCTCTTCGCGCAGGCGTGGCTCGTCTGCCAGCGCCTTTTCGATGCTGACCGGTTTCACACCTTCGACCGGGATCATTTTGGACAGACGGTCCACCTGACCGTAGGGCATCTGCAGTACACGCCCGATATCGCGTACGGCAGCTTTTGACAAAAGCGCACCAAAGGTGATGATCTGCCCCACCTTGTCGCGGCCATACTTGTCCTGCACGTACCGGATGACCTCCTCACGCCGGTCCATGCAAAAGTCGATGTCGAAGTCGGGCATGGACACCCGTTCCGGGTTCAGAAAACGCTCAAACAGCAGGTTGTAGCGCAGCGGATCAAGGTCGGTAATCGTCAGCGCATAAGCAACCAGCGATCCGGCACCCGAGCCCCGGCCCGGGCCTACCGGAATGTCTTCGTCCTTGGCCCATTTGATGAAGTCGGCAACGATCAGAAAGTAGCCCGGGAAGCCCATCCCTTCGATAATGCCCAGTTCGAAATCAAGCCGTTTCTCGTATTCCGCGACGCTCACAGCATGTGGAATGACGGCGAGACGGTTTTTTAGCCCCTCATGGGACTGGCGACGCAGTTCCTCGATCTCGTCATCGGCGAACTTTGGCAGGATCGGATCACGGCGATAGGCCTGAAAAGAACAGCGCCTGGCGATTTCGACGGTGTTTTCAATGGCCTCTGGCAGGTCCGCAAAAAGGGCGGCCATCTCTGCCTGGCTTTTGAAATAGTGCTGCGGGGTCAGACGCCTGCGTGCGTCCTGCTGGTCAACATAGGCCCCTTCGGCGATACAGATCAGCGCGTCATGCGCCTCGTACATTTTTGCATCCGGGAAATACACGTCGTTTGTAGCAACCAGCGGCAGATCCATCGCATAAGCCATTTCGACGAACCCACGTTCTGTCAGCCGTTCGGCCTCCGGCTGTCCGTCCTCGCCCGGGTGTCGCTGCAGTTCGACGTAGAGCCTGTCTCCATAGATAGCTTTGAGCCGGTCCATCAGCGCCTGTGCGGCTGGCAACTGCCCGGCCCGCAGCAGCCGGCCTACCGGCCCATCGGGTCCGCCGGTCAGACAGATCACATCCGCCGGAAAGCTTTCCAGCTCCTCCGGAGTGACCTGCGGCAGCTGACCGCCCTTGTCGACGTAAAGACAGGAGTTCAGACGCATCAGATTTTCGTACCCGGCCTCTGACTGTGCCAACAACACCACAGGTGCCGGGTCCGGGGGTCTGTCTCCGGGGCGGGCCGCGAGATAGGCGACATCAACCTGACACCCGAGAATTGGCTGCACCCCCGCGCCCGACATGGCAACCGAAAACTCCAGTGCGGAAAACATGTTGTTGGTGTCGGTCAGTGCCATCGCGGGCATGGCGTTTTCGCGGCACAGAGCAGGCAGCTTTTTCAGCCTCAACGCCCCTTCCAGCAGTGAATACTCGGAATGCGTGCGAAGGTGGATGAATCGGGGATCAGTGCTCATTGCGCAAGGCTATGCGAGAGCAGCGTCTCCCACCAGTGGCCCGATGCGATCAGGTGATGAATTTTTCACAGCAGCCGGGCAGGTCGCAGATTTGCCGGATCGTTTTCCCTTGCCAAGGGCCATCGTCGCCCGATAGCCTCACTGTCGATATCGCCCGTCCGACGTTCTACGCCGCATCGAACATCGGACCTCACTGTGGGCTTATGGTACCGCGGCGGATCTGACCGAATGAACATCACGTTTCGCCTGAACGGAGAAACAGTGGCGCTGACAAATGTCGCGCCAACCCAGACGCTGCTGGACTGGCTGCGCGAGGAGCGCGGACTGACGGGCACAAAGGAAGGATGCAATGAGGGCGACTGCGGCGCATGCACGGTTATGATCACCGATGATACGGGCGCGCAGACACTGAACGCCTGTATACTGTTTATGCCGCAACTGAATGGCCGGGCCGTACGCACGGTCGAGGGTATTTCGGCACCCGATGGCTCCCTGCACCCGGTTCAGGAGGCCATGATTACCCACCACGGATCACAGTGCGGCTTCTGCACCCCCGGGTTTGTCGTTTCAATGGCCGCCGCGCATCTGAACGGGCGCAGGGATCATGACACGGAACTGGCCGGTAACCTGTGCCGCTGCACCGGATATGCGCCGATCATTCGCGCCGCTGATGCTACTGCCCACAGTCCGGTGCCCGAGCACATGCACGACCAGGCGCCTGCCGCCTGCCCGCAGACCGTCGCGCCCCATGCGCAACCGGAAAACAGCGATGAGCTTGCTGCGTGGTACGCGGAAAACCCCGATGGAACACTCGTCGCGGGCGCGACAGATGTCGGCCTGTGGGTCACCAAGGGGTTTCGCGATCTGGGACCGGTCGCATTCCTGAACCGCTGCTCGGACCTGCGCGGTGTCACTGTCAACGACGATCAGGTGGAGATTGGTGCGACCACCACGCTGTCGGAACTGGAAGCCGCCATGGAACCGCTGCATCCGTCATTCGCCGCGATGATCCGCAGATATGGGTCCGTCCAGGTCCGGAATGCAGCAACTATTGGCGGGAACATCGCGAATGGCTCGCCCATCGGTGACGGGCCGCCTGCCCTGATCGCTCTGGGTGCAACGCTGCATCTGCGCAACGGATCGGAACGTCGCAGTCTGGCCCTCGAAGATTTCTTTCTGGACTATGGCAAACAGGACCGTGCGCCCGGCGCCTTTGTCGAACGCATCACCATTCCACGACAGACCGACCGGCTGCGGTGTTACAAACTGTCCAAACGCTTTGACCAGGATATCTCTGCTGTCTGCGGGTGTCTGTCTGTTCGTGTTGAAGACGGCTTGGTGCGTGAGGCGCGGATCGCCTTCGGCGGCATGGCCGGTGTGCCCGCACGCGCGGCCAAAGCAGAGGCCGTTCTGCTCGGCGCTCGCTGGACAGAAGAAACCGTTCAGGCCGCCATGACAGCCGTTGCTGATGACTTCACACCCCTGTCTGACATGCGGGCCAGCGCCGGATACCGGCTGGAAACAGCGCAGAACATGCTGTTACGCTACTGGCTTGAGGACAGCGGCAGTCTTGCCAGTGTGCTGGAGGTGCGGTCATGAGCGTGGCGAAATCACTGCCCCATGATGCAGCGCGGCTGCACGTTACAGGCGAGGCCCGCTATACCGATGATGTGCCATTGCCCGCCGGCGCTCTGCATCTCGCCTTCGGGATCAGTGACGTTGCTGCAGGTACAATAGACAGGCTTGACCTTGCCGCCGTACGCGCAGCAGAGGGTGTCGTGGCGGTTCTGACCGCCGCCGATCTGCCCTTTGCAAATGACGTCTCGCCTTCGGCGCATGACGAGCCGTTGCTGGCCACAGATCAGGTCCACTACCTTGGGCAACCACTCTTTCTGGTCGTGGCAACCTCCCACCTTGCCGCACGCCGCGCTGCCCGGCTGGGTGATGTTGCCATCACAGGGCACAAAGCCATCCTGAGCATAGACGACGCCATCGCGGAAGACAGCCGGTTTGAAGAAGTACCCCGCATTTACGGGCGCGGCGACGTTGCGGCTGATCTGAAAGAAGCACCACAGCGCATTCAGGGCACCCTTAAAATCGGGGGCCAGGAGCATTTCTACCTCGAAGGCCAGGCCGCAGTCGCTCTGCCACTTGAAGGTGGCGATATGCATATCCTGAGTTCGACACAGCATCCCACGGAAATCCAGCACAAGGTAGCCGATGCCCTGGGTGTGCCGATGCATTCGGTCCGGGTCGAAACACGCCGCATGGGTGGGGGATTTGGTGGCAAGGAAAGTCAGGGCAACGCGCTTGCGGTGGCCTGTGCGGTGGCCGCACGACTGACAGGACACCCCTGCAAAATGCGTTATGACCGGGATGATGACATGATCATCACCGGAAAACGCCATGACTTCCGCATCGCCTATGACGTCGGTTTTGACGACAGCGGGCGGATCAGCGCGATCGATTTTACGCACTGGGCAAGGTGTGGCTGGGCGCAGGATCTGTCTCTGCCCGTTGCCGACCGCGCTATGCTGCATGCGGACAACGCCTATTTCCTGCCTGCTGTGCGCATTACCAGCCACCGGCTGAAAACCAATACCCAAAGCGCCACGGCCTTTCGCGGGTTTGGGGGCCCGCAGGGGATGGTCGGTATTGAACGCGTGATGGATCATATCGCGGCACATCTTGGACTGGATCCGCTGAAAGTCCGGCGCGCGAATTTCTACGAAACAGGGGGCAGCGCACGTGACCGCACCCCATATGGCCAGGCGGTTACAGATTTTATCCTGCCGGACATGATCCGGGACCTGCTGACAAGCAGCGACTATGCAGCGCGCAGAGAAGCGATAGCAGCATGGAATGCATCCAGCCCGGTCCTTAAGAAAGGGATCGCCCTGACGCCGGTGAAATTTGGCATTTCCTTTACGCTGACGCATCTTAATCAGGCAGGCGCGCTCGTGCACGTCTACCAGGACGGATCGGTGCACCTGAACCATGGCGGGACGGAAATGGGCCAGGGCCTGTTTCAGAAAGTGGCCCAGGTGGCCGCCGACCGTTTCGGAGTGGAAATGTCTGCGGTGAAAATTACGGCCACGGACACCGGCAAGGTGCCCAACACCTCTGCCACGGCCGCGTCTTCGGGCAGCGATCTCAACGGGATGGCCGTTATGGCGGCCTGTGACACCATACGCGACAGATTGGCAAAGATGCTGGCGGAGCGACATCAGGCTGATCCTTCGGATGTGGTTTTCGTGGATGGCCAGGTCACGGTGGGACAAGCCTCGGTGCCTTTTGCTGATGTTGTAAAAATGGCCTATGAAGCGCGGATCAGCCTGTCGTCCACCGGGTTTTACAAAACACCCGGTCTCGCCTGGGACCGTATCCGCGGAGAGGGCAAACCGTTTTTCTATTTTGCCTATGGTGCCGCCGTGACCGAGGTTGTCATAGATACGCTGACCGGCGAAAACCGCATATTGCGCGCGGACCTGCTGCACGATGCGGGCGCGTCGCTGAACCCGGATCTGGACATCGGGCAGATCGAGGGTGGCTATGTCCAGGGCGCCGGATGGCTGACGACCGAGGAACTGGTCTGGGATGATCAGGGGGGGCTGCGCACCCATGCGCCATCAACCTACAAGATACCCGCCTGCTCCGACCGGCCGGATGTTTTCAACGTCCGGCTTTGGAATGCCCCGAACAGCGAGGAAACCATTTACCGGTCCAAAGCCGTGGGAGAGCCACCGCTTATGCTGGGCATATCGGCCTGGTCTGCCCTGGCAGATGCGGTGCAGTCCTGCGGCAATAACTACGCGGACCTTCAGGCCCCCGCGACCGCAGAGGCTGTTCTGAAAGCCGTGGCCCGTGCCCGGGGGAAAGGACAAGGCGATGTCGTTTGACCGCGAGGGCCTGATCTCTGCCTGTCGTCGTGAAGGGCGCGTGGCCCGTGTTGTGGTCGCACGTGTTGCCGGATCCACCCCGCGCGAAACCGGTGCCTCCATGCTGGTCTGGCAGACCGGTCAGTCGGGCACGATCGGCGGGGGAGAGCTGGAGTTTTCCGCAGCCCGGGCCGCGCGGGAGATGCTGGACACTGGCAGGTCCGGGCGCACCAAACACGCGCTGGGTCCGGACATGGGACAGTGCTGTGGCGGCGCTGTGGAGTTGCTGACAGAGATCTGGACGCTGCAGGAGGCTCTTGATCTGCCAACAGATGTGGTAGCGCGTGGTTCGGGCGCTGCACCGCTTGAGGTGCGCAGAATACTGGCTCAGATGCGCAATGCTGGTCAGCGCCCGGAGCCCGCCCTCATCGGTGAATGGATGGTCGAGCCGGTCACGGCCTCCTCACGACATGTCTGGATCTGGGGCGCAGGGCACGTGGGTCGCGCCATTGTGTCGGTTATGGCTCCTTTGCCCGACGTCACCATTACCTGGGTCGATACGGCCGACGATCGGTTCCCGGACATCATTCCCCCCGGTGTGCAGAAACTGCCAGCCGCAACACCCCGGAACCTCGTGCGATATGCACCTTCGGCAGCCGAGCACCTGATCCTGACGTATTCGCATGCGCTTGATCTGGAGCTTTGTCACCAGCTGTTGCTGCACGGATTTGGGTTTGCGGGCCTGATCGGGTCCGCCACCAAATGGGCACGCTTTCGCAAACGGCTCGCGGCCCTGGGGCACACACCAGAGCATATCGCCGGCATCACCTGCCCGATCGGAGAGCCTGCGCTCGGAAAACATCCTCAGGAAATCGCCCTGGGCGTCGCAACAGACCTGCACCGCCGCCGCGTCCTGACCGTGGAAAGACTGGAAAACTCTGCATGACTGCCCTCTTGTCGCTTTCGGGCCTGACCAAAGCCTATCCGGGCGTTGTCGCAAATGATGACGTATCTCTGGAAATCGCGCCCGGCGAGGTACACGCCCTGCTGGGCGAAAACGGTGCTGGAAAATCCACACTGGTCAAGATGATCTATGGTCTGGTCAAACCGGATCAGGGCGAGATGCGCATGCGGGGCGAGGCCTTTACCCCGGCGGAGCCCCGCGCGGCGCGCGCGTCAGGCGTTGGTATGGTCTTTCAGCACTTCTCGCTGTTCGATGCGCTGACCGTTGCCGAGAACATTGCGCTGGGGATGGAAAATGCGCCCGCCATGCGCGCGCTGTCAGAGCAGATCCGCCAGGTTTCTGACACCTATGGCCTGCCGCTCGCGCCTGACAGAACCGTCGGTGATCTTTCCGCAGGTGAGCGTCAGCGGGTCGAGATCATCAGATGCCTTCTGCAGGAGCCGAAACTGCTGATCATGGACGAGCCCACTTCTGTTCTGACTCCGCAGGAAGTGGAAATTCTGTTCGAAACACTGCGTAAACTCAGCAGTGAAGGCACCGCAATTCTCTATATTTCCCATAAGCTTGAGGAAATACGCACGCTGTGTGACGCTGCCACCATCCTGCGGCTGGGCAAGGTCGTAGGCACCTGCGTCCCGCGTGAGACGACTGCGCGCGATATGGCCGAGATGATGGTTGGCAAAGTGCTGGCGACACCAACGCGTGCAGGGCATTCTCCGGGCGAGCCGGTCCTGAAACTGTCCGGCCTGTCGCGCGCTTCACCTTCTGCTTTTGGCATGCCGCTGCGGGACATTACGCTTACGCTGCGCAGGGGAGAGGTTCTGGGCATCGGCGGCGTTGCAGGTAACGGTCAGGACGAATTGCTTGCTGCCCTTTCCGGCGAGATGATATCGCCTGCTGGCATGATCGCGTTCAAGGGGGCTGATATCGGTACTGCAGGGCCGGATGCACGTCGCCGCCTCGGCATTCTGGCAGCGCCGGAGGAACGTCTGGGGCACGCCGCCGCACCCGATATGACACTGACCGAAAACGCGATGCTGACAGGGGCCGAGCGCGAGGGGCTGGTGCGCAATGGTTTTCTGAACTGGCCCGCAGCACGGGATTTCGCAGAACGCATCATCAGCACCTTTGATGTGCGCACGCCCGGCCCCGGCAATGCGGCCCGGTCCCTTTCGGGCGGGAACCTGCAGAAGTTTGTGATCGGACGCGAAGTGCTGCAACGGCCCGAGGTTCTGGTCGTCAATCAACCGACCTGGGGTGTTGATGCCTCTGCCGCAGCCGCCATCCGTCAGGCACTGCTCGATCTGGCGACGGGCGGTGCGGCTGTGATTGTCATCAGTCAGGACCTCGACGAACTGATGGAGATATCAGACCGTTTTGCAGCCCTCAACGAAGGCCGGCTGTCAGAGCCGCTGCCGGCACAGGGCCTGAGCGTCGAGCAGATCGGCCTGATGATGGGCGGTGCACATGGCATGGAGGTGGCGCATGTCTGAGCTGACCAGCAATGGCTGTAAACGCCACAGAAAAGGAGCCGCCTTGTGATCCGGCTTGAAAAACGCCCCCAGCCCAGCCGGGCCTTTGCCTGGGCGACGCCGCTGCTCGCAGTACTCGCAACATTCTTTTTCGGCGGGCTGCTTTTTGCCGTGCTGGGCAAGGATCCGATACAGTCCATTCTGACGATTTTCTGGCAGCCTCTGTTCGGCGAATTTTCGTTTTTTTACCGCCCGCAACTGCTGATCAAGGGTGCTCCCCTTGTGCTCATTGCCATAGGTCTCAGCCTCGGCTTCCGTGCGGGCATCTGGAACATCGGCGCCGAAGGACAATACATCATGGGTGCGCTGTTCGGGGCTGGTGTCGGCCTGGCCTTCTATCCGGCAGAGAGCGCGCTGATCTTTCCCGCAATGGTGCTTGCGGGCGCGTTCGGCGGGTGGATCTGGGCAATGATCCCGGCGGTCCTGAAGGTTCGCTTTGGCACGAATGAAATCCTGGTGTCGTTGATGCTGGTCTATGTGGCTGAGCAGTTTCTGGCCTCTATGTCGCTGGGACTGATGAAAAACCCGGAAGGTTTCGGCTTTCCCGGCAGCCGCAACCTCCAGCAATACCCTTCGGCGCACAACGCCGAACTGATCACCGGATCGGGCATGCACTGGGGCGTGGTTTTTGCGATGATCGCCGTGATTTTTGCCTATGTTCTTCTGACGCGTCACCGCCTCGGATTTGCTGTCCGCGTCACCGGTGAGGCCCCGCGCGCCGCAAAATTCTCGGGCGTCAATCCCGGTCGGCTGATCCTGTTCTGCCTTGGCACATCCGGGATGCTGGCGGGACTGGCCGGCCTTTTCGAAGTCTCCGGGCCGTCCGGCCAGGTGACCATTGATTTCAACACTGGCTATGGGTTCACGGCCATCATCGTCGCCTTTCTGGGCCGCCTGCATCCCATCGGGATCGTGCTGGCGGGTCTGCTGATGGCGCTGACCTATATCGGCGGTGATATCGCGCAAAGCCAGCTGGGCCTGCCCGCTGCTGCAATCCAGGTTTTCCAGGGGATGCTTCTGTTTTTCCTGCTGGCTTTTGATCTCTTTACCAATTACCGGCTGCGCACAGGCCGGACGGAGGCCGCATAATGGACCTGTCCGCAATCAATCCCATTCTGCTGATTGCCGCTCTGATGAGTGCAGCCACGCCCATTCTGCTGGCGGCCACCGGCGAGCTGGTCGTGGAGAAAGCGGGTATTCTGAACCTCGGGGTCGAGGGTATGATGATCATCGGCGCTATCTGCGGATTCGCCGTTGCCGTGGAAAGCGGATCACCCGTAACCGGTTTTGTGGCTGCCGCCGCGGGCGGCGCCGTTCTCAGCCTGCTCTTTGCCCTGCTCACGCAACTGACACTTGCAAACCAGGTTGCCTCCGGCCTCGCGCTTACACTGTTCGGGCTCGGCCTGTCGGCCCTGCTGGGGCAGGGATATGTCGGCGTCAAACCTCCCTCGATGCCGGACATCAGCTTTGGCTTTCTCTCAGATCTCCCAGTGATCGGCCCGATCATTTTTGGCCATGATCCTGTGCTGTACTTTGGCCTGATGCTCGTTGCGGCGGTCTGGGCGGTGCTGCGCTTCACCCGCGCGGGCCTTGTGTTGCGCGCCGTGGGCGAGAACCACGACGCAGCTCACGCGCTGGGGTACAAAGTTATCCGTGTGCGGACGCTGGCGATTATGTTCGGAGGGGCCTGCGCCGGAATGGGTGGTGCCTACATCAGCCTGATACGCGTTCCGCAATGGACAGAAGGCATGACAGCAGGTGTCGGCTGGATCGCGCTCGCCCTGGTGGTATTCGCTAGCTGGAAGCCCTGGCGGGTTCTTCTGGGTGCTTATCTTTTTGGCGGAATCACGCAGTTGCAGCTTAATCTGCAGGGTGCCGGCGTTGCCATTCCCGTGGAATATCTGGCAATGTCCCCTTACCTGATCACCATCGTCGTGCTTGTTATTCTTTCTGCAGATAAAAGCGCGGCACCCGGCTCACTGGGCCGGCCATTCCATGCCTCCGGATAGAGGCCAATCAACGCCCCGGAAAACGGGGCGAATTAACATGGGGAAGACCTGAACATGAAATTCACCACACTTCTGGCAAGCGCCGCGGTCGCACTTGGCCTTGGTGCCGCTGCTTATGCTGATGGCCACGAAAAGACCAAAGTCGGTTTTGTTTACGTGGGCCCGATCGGCGACGGCGGCTGGACATATGAGCACGACAAGGGCCGCCTCGCGGTCGAGGAAGCACTGGGCGACAAAGTCGATACGGTCTACGTGGAAAACGTGGCCGAGGGCCCGGATTCGGAGCGTGTGATGACGCAGATGGCGCTGGACGGTGCCGATCTGATCTTCACCACGTCCTTTGGCTATATGGACCCGACGATCAACGTGGCGGCGAAGTTTCCGAATGTAAAATTCGAACACGCCACGGGCTATAAGCGCGCAGACAACGTCTCGACCTATTCCGCGCGTTTCTACGAGGGCCGCGCAATCCAGGGCCACATCGCCGGCAAGATGACCAAATCGAACATCATCGGCTACATCGGCTCTTACCCGATCCCCGAAGTGATCCGCGGCATCAACTCTGCCTTTATCCATGCACGCAAAGCCAACCCCGATGTGCAGTTCAAAATCGTCTGGGCCTACACTTGGTTCGATCCTGCCAAAGAAGCGGATGCCGCCAAGGTTCTCATCGAACAGGGCGCTGATGTCGTGCTTCAGCACACAGACTCTACAGCGCCCCAGGCGGCCGCACAGGAAGCCGGGAATGTTGTGACATTCGGCCAGGCCTCTGACATGGGCCAGTATGCGCCCTTCCCGCGCGTATCCTCCATCATCGACGACTGGGCGCCCTACTACATCGCGCGCACCCAGGCAGTGATTGACGGTACATGGGAGAGCACAGACACATGGGATGGCATCGGTGCCGGCATGGTTGGCATCGGCGAGATCTCTGACGCTGTACCGGCAGATGTCAAAGCCGAAGCTCTGGCGCTCAAGGCGTCTCTGGCCGATGGATCCTATCACGCCTTTACCGGCCCGCTGAACAAGCAGGATGGTTCTGCTTTCCTTGCGGATGGCGAGGTTGCAGACGATGGAACGCTTGCCGGAATGAACTTCTATGTCGAAGGCATCGAAGGCGATATTCCGCAATAACTGCAGCACTGCTGGAAAATCCGGGCCCTGCGCATCGCGCGGGGCCCTTTTTTGTACGGGTAAGTGTCGCGTGCACCAGGTTTACTATGTGGAACGGCAGCGGCGGTTCGCCCCCGTCAACCCGGCGCCGGTGTCAGCCGGTTGCGACAGACGCGCACTGCCTGAAATGCGAGCAGGCCTGCCGGGCCAAACATGAAAACCAAAGGAAGACAGGGGGCCACAAACCAGAAGCGTATGCCTTCCATGCGCGCTGTGCGACAGACCCATGCCCCGATAAAGAGGTCAAAGGCCAGAAAGTGCACCCAACCAGCAAGTGCGGCCTGCTCATACGAAAACAGCTCCATCACGTCTGCCAGTGTACCAAAACCGCCTCCTTTTTCATGAGCAGGCCAGATCAGGAGACCGAAATAAATGAGTGACAGAAAGACCGGCAGGATCACTCCCGCGATACGGTCTGACAACTTTGGAAACAGCGGCGAGAACAACAGAAAAAGCCAGCCGGTCAAAGAGATGACACCGGCGAGGGAGAATAGGGTTTCGAAATTCATGTCAGATGCCTGTCTCAGAGTTGGAGTGATCAGATAATATCGTGCAATATGCTTGCATACGCAATCGATTCGCAATAGATAAACTCTATGACTGATCAACACACAACCAACGCACTTCGCCTGCTCCAGGTCGCAGACGACTTCCGGGCCGGACTGGCCAGCGAGTTTTCGTCTGTTCACGGTATTTCTGTGAACGAATTTATTCTGCTGCTCCATCTGGAGCGTGCAACGGCCAATCGCCTGTCCCGCGTCGATCTCGCCAAACGGATGCACGTCAGCGCATCAACGATCACGCGCATGGCGGCTCCAATGGAGAAAATTGGCCTGGTCGGCCGGGAGACCGATGAGCGTGATGCGAGGCTGGTTTTTGTGGTCGCCACAGACGCAGGCAGGGAAAAACTGTCTGACGCTCTTGCGACCTTTTCCAAACGTGCGGGCTATCTGTTCAAGGATCGCCTGGAGGAGGCTGAGACAGATCAGTTCGCCTTCATGCTGCGTCGTTTGATGGCCGGGACGGGAGATACGCTGGCCTGACATCAAGGTGGAGTTGATGGCCAAACAAGCGCCCCCCACCAGCCAGTTATGGCCGACGCCACCACAACGCGCACCACAGGCTTTTCCTGCACCGGCCCGATGCCTCCCAACCATCGTCTGGTTTTCCCGGTCAGAACGGCACTGGCCGGGTGGTGCGTTGTAGCTTTCCAAACAATCCGGGCACAGTTCGCCTAAACTTCCCGGACTATGTCCCGGGATTTCCCAGTCGATGATCCCTACAGCAATCCCGACGGTCGCCTGTTCTTACCTGGCCGACGCCAGACGCGCGCCTTCTGAAAGCGCCGCAAGCTTCGCATAGGCGATCTCCGGATCAACCGCGCCAAATCCGGCAAAAGTGCCAAAGCCGCAATCAGATCCCGCGATCACCCGATCAGCGCCGACGATACCCGTAAACCGTTCGATCCGCTGGACCACCACTTCGGGATGTTCCACAAAATTGGTTGTCGTATCCACCACCCCGGGCACCAGCACCTTGCCTTCCGGAATATCCGCTTTGCGGTCACGGAACACCGTCCACTCATGCGCGTGACGCGGGTTTGAGGTCTCAAAGAGGACATAACGCGCACGCGCGGACATCAGCGTCTCGAACACTTTGTCCATGCCGATGTCACAGGTATGCGGGCCCTCGTAATTGCCCCAGCAGATATGGATGCGCACCCGCTCTTCGGGCACATTGGCCAGAGCGTGGTTCAGCGCCTCGACATGGCCGGCCGCGATTTTGAGAAACTCTGCATCGCTGAGATCATTGAACAGCATGTGGCGCGACAGGGCGAGATCGGGGCAGTCCAGCTGCAGATCAAGACCGGCAGCGACAATGGTCTCGTATTCCGCGCGCATGGCATCGGCGAGAGCGGCCAGATAGGCATCGCGGGTTGCATAGTGTTCGTTTTGCAAAAACAGAGAGATCACACCCGGACTGGCCGCATTCATAAAGCCGCGTTCAGCGCCATGTTCCTTCATGCCCGCCCTGAGGTTGGCTATGTCTTTTTCCAGCTCCCCCTGGCCTTTTGAGCGCACTTCCCCGGTGCACATCGGGCGCGCGTATTGCGGTGTACCACCCTCGTCGGCAAGACGTTTCAGAAACGATGGAAACTGCTTGAGATCAGCAGGGGCATTGCGTTTGCTGTCTCCGGAAAACCCGGTGTAGCGGTCCTTAACGTATGTGGCATAGGAGATTTTGGAGGTCTCACCGTCACTGACGATGTCAACGCCCGCTTCGACCTGTCGGCGCACCGTTTCGGATACGGCAGCGGTCATAGCTGCATCAAATGCCTGTTGGTCAAACGGCTCCTCCCGCTCGCGCGCAAAGATAAAATCCACGACGTCCTGCGTCCGCGGCAGGCTGCCTACGTGTGTAGTTCTAACCATGTCGTTCTCCTTGCTGGTCCGGACCCGCGCCATCGCGGATCCGGTATTTGTCTCAGGCCTGCGCGGGCGACCGCTGCAGAAACCATATGTTCAGGCGCCACATTCCCCAGGCCAGCGGTATGGCTGCAAACCCGCCAATGACATAGGCCAGTGGCTCACTATAAAAGGTCTCGAACATCTGTGTATAGGCATGAATACCTGCAAAGGTCACCGCCGCGTTGAACAGTCCCCGCTGATTTTTATGCGCGGCCACAAACATGATCCCCGCCAGAGCCACGGCCCAGAGGATTGTGAAAACGTGTTCGCTGATGACCAGAGCGCTGGCGCGGAAAGCCGTAACAAGGTCAGACCATTCCTGATAGGCAAGCCCCCTGTTTGACCACCGCGCACCAGGCCCCCAGACGGTTTCGCCGACAACATCCCCCCAAAGGCTGCCAACCAGAGCGCAGAGGTTCGCCACAACAAACCCCATCATCACATGGATGCGCGCATGCCGGGCCAGCCGCTCGGGCATCCGTTGTGCAAGCCAGAGCATGGTCACGATAAGCAGGGTCATCTGCAGAATGGAGAGCGTCGCCTCGGGTGAATAAAAAACATATGCCGCATGGAAATAGAGAGTTCCCGTGTCGAGCATCTGGGCGAAAGGAACAATCGCGAGTGCTGAAACCAGCCGCACGTTTGTCAGCCACCCGGCCCCGGCAACAAGCACAGCACAATAGAGCCAGAAGGCCGAGACCGGCAGGCCGGACATTTCCGCGTCCCAGACCATGAAACCCGCTCCGGTCAGATGCAGCGCCAGAGCCATAAGCATGACCGACCCGCTCAGAAATGCTGTGCTGACGTGCCGGCCTGCGCGCGCCCACGCCGCAAGACAGACCAGCACCGCCCCCGCCAGTGCCATAACCGGACCGGCAATATACCTGAAGTTTTCCGTCAGCTCGAACCCGGCACCGCCAATCAGCATACCCGCACCGATCAGTGCTGCCGCATTGCCGAACATTGCATAAAGCAACGCTCCTTTGCGCAGAACCAGCGCACCGGCGGTCACCAGGATCAGACCGGATACCGCAACGGCAAAGGCATCTGCCAGCCAGAATATCAGTCCGAAAGTTGCAAACAGAATACCTGTACAAAGAACGGCGTTAATGGCCAGCGCGACCATTGCACCGCGCGCCCTTTCTTTGATGATGCCGGCGGCCTTTTCCGAAATCACGCTCTCTTCGACCAGCATGTCTGTGTCAGCTATCGTATACATTTCTTACCTCGTGAACATTGTTCACAATTCAGATAACTGATGTCATGGCGCCGATCAAGACTTTTCGTGAACTACGTTCATTTTTCTGTCCAGGTCGCACCTGCCGGGTCGTCTGTCGCTACGATATGATACAGACCTGCTGCTCCGGTCATCGAGGGGAAGGCCGTGTGCATCAGATTTTCGGGCACAGACATCGTATCCCCCGGGGCCAGGGTTGTGCTGCCGCCTTCCCAGGTTACGTGCCAATGGCCCTGAACCGGCATGAGCACAGATGGCCGGTCATGACTGTGCATTGTCCGGACCGAGGAACCGCGCGTGACAAAATCAACTTCAAACCCCGGACGGTCGCGCAGAATGCCCTCTGCCCCGATTACCTTTACCGGCTTTTTGTCGGCCAGCGCGACCATATCCCAGTAGCGGGCAACATACCCCGGAACCACATCGCGGGCTGAGCGTTCAGGGTAAGATTTCAGCTCCTCGTCTGTCAGGACCGGCATGGGCCCCACGCCCTCTGGCAGTGCCTCGCCTTTTTTGCTGTCGTAGAGCTTGCCCTGTTCTGACAGCACGAGCCCATGGGCCTGCGCGTCCTTTATCACCTGCGGAGCCCAGATCACGCCACCACCGGCGTCGTCGCCCCCCAGGATCGCCATGATCATCCCATAGTCCTGGCCGATGTTCTCAAACCCCCGAAAAATGCCCGTTGGAATGTTGATAATATCACCCTGCTCCAGAATGACTTCGCCCGCATCGCCCCACCGGCCCCAGAAAAAGCGCCAGCGCCCGGACAGAACAAAGAACACCTCAGCCGTCCGGTGACTGTGCAGACTGTTACGACATCTTGGCGGCTGGCCTGCGGCACCGATGTTGAAGCCGTGGGGAACAGCGATGTGTACGTGCTGATCCGGGCTCTCTGAAACGCCGCCACCGATAATCGTAAAGTTTTCTTTCTGGTCACTGCCTGGCGTATGCGCATCAATAAAGGCGGTCTTGCAGGGTTTCAGATCGCCATATCGGACGATGCGGGATTCCATTTCGGCGGGTGTCATGTCATCTCTCTCAGTGCGGTTCAGGTCATCCGGCCGTTCAGCCGGTTTGCAGCATGATCTGTTTCCAGATCGCCGTTTCGTCGTAGATCACGTATTCGCGTCGCAGACCCCAGGGCCCGAATTCGGCGTGGCAGATGCCCAGCAGATAGATATCCGCTCCGGTCGGTGCCCCGAACGTGCCCCAGCCGCTGTGTTTTCCGGTCAGAGACCAGCGAAGCGCTGCTCGGGGCGGCATCAGCGGATCGTCACGTCCGATCTGGTGATCAATGCGGAACTCAGCATCCGGAAAAGAAGCACGCAGCCCCATCCAGAACTGATCAACCGCCGGATGGCTGTGCACACTCATGCCCCCGGGATACTGGGCATGAACTGCGCGGTCATACTCTGCGGGGATGGCGGCCATATCAGCACCCATGATCCGGGTCAGGATATCCGCGTGTTTCTGGCCCCACTCATTGTCATTGCCGCGCCCTTTGTAAGGGCCGGGCTGATCATTTGCCGGGCTCAGAGGCTGCACACATTTCTCCGGGCCACCCTCTTTTTCGATCAGATCAGCGGCATACTGCCTGGGGTCCACACCCAGCTGCCGGACAATCGCCCCCTGATCCCGGATCAGCCATTCATCGTTGATCTGGTTATTGATGGCATGACAGTCCGCCAGAATGCGGTAGACCAGCGGCTTGCCGGTGGCCTTGCCGTAGACACCATCCCGCGCATGGGTCGCGGTACTCAGCAGCCTGTGGGATGACAGCATCCCCTCCTCCGGCGTGCCCGACCAGATCACGTCCTCTCCCAAAAGGGTCCGGTCCGGAAACTCTGCCAGTGTCGCCATGGTCGCACCAATGACATTCTGGTTGCCGATGACCACCGAAGCAGGCGTGCGCACCACGATATCTTCTGAGTAGTACCGGTGCAGTGTCGCAATACCGCGATCTTCCCAGATCTCTTTGGTGATCCCGATAATGTAGTCGGGGAAATCCCTGAATTTCGGATCGAAACCTTTCACGGGCATTATTCCTTTGCTGTGCGGGCAGAGCCGCGGATCATCAGCGGACCGTCCAGCGCAATGCGCCTCGGTGCCGTTTCCCGGTCTGACAAGCGGTCCAGCAGAACGCTGACCGTCTCGGCGACCATACGGTTGGCGGGCTGGCGTACTGTCGTCAGGTCATAGCTGGGCCAGCAGGCCAGTGCCACATCATCATACCCCACAACTGATACGTCTTGCGGCACTCGGAGCCCCAGCTCGAAGCGCAGAACATCCATAACGGCAAAGGCCATATGGTCGTTGGCGACGAATACGGCGTCGGGCCGTTCTGTACCCGAGAACATTTCGCGCGCAGCGGCGCGGGCCTTTTCAAAGTTAAAATCACCCGCCGCCCGCGCATAAAGTGTCTGACCGGCGTCTTTGAGCCCTGCGACAAACCCGGTTTCACGGTCGATCTGTGTCGAGGCACCTTCCCAACCGGCGATATGCGCAATCCGCCGGTGCCCGCCCGCGACCAGAAACTCTGCCAGTTTGCGGCCACCCGCAACATTGTCAGAGGTGACGCTGGACAGCCGGTCGTCGTACTGGTGGCGGTTGAAAAGCACAATCGGGATGCCCAGACCTTCGCAGCGATCAGTCAGATCATTCGACAGGCCAACAGAAGCCGCGACGATCGCATCCACCTGATAGTCCAGCAACTCGTCGATCACGCTCTGCGTTGCCTCGTGATCATTGGACGCCATGAATACGAGCACGTGATACCCTTCGGCCTGAAGCGCTTTGGACAGTCGCTCAATTGCTTCAGGGTAGAACTGGTTTTCCAGATAGGCGACCACGAGCCCGATGATGCGGCTGCGGCCGGTGATCAGCGAGCGGGCCAGGACATTCGGGCGATAGCCAAGCTGCGCTGCGGCCTGGCGTACCTTGTCCGCGGTCCGCTTGCTGACCGATGCACCCGGTGTAAACACACGGCTGACAGCCGAACGGCTGACCCCGGCTTTTTCGGCCACTTCCAGAGAGGTCACCTTACCCATGAAAGGGGCCCCGCCGTTTTATGTGCCGCTGCGGTACCATCATCCGGCGGTCCAGCCGCCGTCGATCAGCATGGACGTGCCTGTCACCATAGCAGAGGCGTCTGATGCCAGAAATACAGCAGCACCCATTACATCCTCGACCTCTCCGACACGCGGGAGTTTGATTTTGTCCATGATCCAGGCGAGCCGTTCCGGATTGTCAAAAGTGACCTGGCTGAGCGGTGTGCGGATAAATGTGGGACAGATCGTATTGATGCGAACACCCGATTTGCCCCACTCAATCGCCATAGATTTCACCATGCCTTCGAGCGCATGTTTTGAGGCGCAGTAGACAGCACGGTCCACACCACCCACGTGCCCCATCTGACTGGAGATATGAATGATGGATCCAAGCTTTCCTGCTTTCATCAGCGCATCCGCCGCATATGCAGACAAAAAATACGCGCTGCGCAGGTTGACGTTCATCACGGCGTCATAGTCGTCGGGCGTCGTCTCCACCGCGGCCGAGTGACGCGCGAGGCCTGCCGAATTAATCACCACATCAAAGGGCTGCTCAAACACATCCGCCAGTGTAACAAGATCCGTCTGGTCAAGCGGCAAGGCTTCTGCAGAAAGACCAGCGGATGCCATGGCCCCGACGGCTTCCTCCAGCGGACCGGGCCGCCGGGCGGCACAGACCACATGCGCACCGGCCTCTGCCAGGGCAACGGCGCATCCCAGCCCGATGCCGGATGATGCGCCGGTGACAAGCGCGCGCCTGCCGGTCAGATCGAATGCGGGTGTTCTGGGTAGGTTGCTCACAGCGCTGCTCCGGTTTCGGGATCAAACCCATGTCTTGCCTTGTTAAACTCCCGCATACGGGCCAGTACGTCGACCCCGATCTGATCATACATGTGCAACAGATCGACCATGACCCAGTTTTCGCGAATGCGGCCATCTTCGAGGCGCCAGAAGTCCAGACTGCGCATCGTGATCTTTTTGTCCGGTGGCGCGATCCCCAGCCAGCCACCTTCTGTGATCGACTGCACCATATTGGGCCAGCCCGTTACAGCGGCGTAATTGCGATCACCAAAGAAATGATATTCGATCTCATCAAGGTACTGGCCACGGTCGGGCATCGCATTCAGGAACGGGATCTGATGCCAGTTGCGAAAGCCGCTGACGCCACGCCCTGTCCCAATACCCGAGGGTCCGTACCAAGACATCTTCGGGTGCCAGAACCGGTCCATTTCCATGACCTCCGGCCCGCCTTTTGAGGGATGTTTTTTCATGTGGCTGAGCATATCGACAATACGCTCACAGGAGCGCATGGCGGCTGCTTCGTCTGATGGGCCCGGAACCAGCCCGTCACAGGTGGCAGGGCCAGGGACATGCCATTCGCGCCCCAGCGACGGGCTCATCGGCCAGGCACCCGCCTGCATCATCACTTCGGGAATGTCCCAGAGCGCCTGCATTTCGGTAATGCGCCCGTCTTCGACCCTGTAAAACTCGTGAAACCGCAGGTGCATCATGTGACCGGTGGCGGGAACGTCGAGCCAGGGCGCGGCAAATGTTCCGCAATAGTAACCACCGCATCCGACCCAGTCAGCACCTTCGGGCGTCGGACCCGCCATGACGATAAAATCGCGGCGTTCCAGATCAGGCACAGCACGCAGCAGCGGCATGTAGGCACCTTCGACATAGGCGTCGACACCACGGATGGTTTCAAAGGGAAAAGCCAGATGAAACACCGCATCCGGTGCGCATATGTCATGCAGAACCCGGCGCAGCACATCCGGCTCGAAATCATACAGTGCCGCCCGCAGCGGCGCGATCAGTTCTTTGTTTCGGGTATGTCTGTCGGTCGTCATGTATTTACCTGCGCGTGCATCCTGGCAAAAAGATCGACGCCCATCTGCGCAAAGAGATGCACCATATCCACGAAAACCCAGTTTTCCGTGAACTGACCACCTGTGCGCAGCCAGAAATCGAGGCCTGAAACTTCAATCGGACTGCCCGTCGCCGCATGCCCAAGATAGGTGCCCCCGTGCGATCCGACGACCCCCATCGGGCCCGAGGCCGCCAGCAACCTGTCTTCGGCAAAGAGGCTTTCCAGGTGCATGACCTTGCGGTCCGGAAAGGCAATGAGCCAGGGCTGCTGGTGATAAACCTCAAATTCTTTCAACGACATGCAGGCGCCTATGCCACCGGGCCCGTACCATTTGACGTTCGGGTGAAAGAACCGGGCCATTCCCATACTGGACAGGTCGTTCTCGTCAAAGCTGTTCAGCCCGCCGAAAATAAAGTTGCGGCCAAACGCCAGTGTCTGCCGTGTCTCATCGAGGTTCTGATGCCCTGTCAGCACGCCATCATATGCGGTGGGCGCGGGATAAACATGCGCGGCCCCACGCGGTGCAGGCAAAACCGGCAGACCGATCTGGTCAAACCAGTCCACAAAATCCCAAATGGTCTGCGCCCGGATGATCGCGCCCCCGGCATCAAAGCACAGAAATTCACCCCACCGGATCCGCAGATCGTGACCGGTTGCCGGAATGCCAAAAGCAGGCTTTGCCGCCCCACCGGTGTAGTATCCCGTCCCTGCAACCCACCATGCGCCGTCACCCTCCCCGCTCTCATGCGCAGAGGACTGCCCGCCCATCAGGATATGTGTCTCGCGGGCCAGATCCGGGATCGCCTCCCGCAGTGGCGCGAACACGGTTTCTGTCACCTCTGCCGCTGTGTTCATCCGCCCGAAAGGCTCCGGCCCCTGCCAGTGCGACAGATGTTCCAGCATCGACAGTGCCGCGGCGGGGTCTCTGTCCAGCAGAGACCACAGTCGCAGCGCCGTCTGCTTGTTTCGCTGGTTTTTGTCCACCGGCAGTTACTCCGCCGCCGCTTTTGCCGGTGCACCTTCGCCGTAAGGCACATTCACACCGCCATAGCGACGGACCCGGAGGTTGCACTGCTCGGCGTGCCCCACGAACCCCTCAAGCATACAGAGCCGCGAGCCATAGGCGCCGATCTCGGCGGCGGCCTGATCGGTCGTCACTTTCTGATAGCTGTGGGTTTTGAGGAACTTACCCACCCAGAGCCCGCCGGTATACCGACCGGCCTTTTTGGTTGGCAGCGTGTGGTTTGTCCCGATCACCTTGTCACCGTTCGCCACATTGGTGCGGGGCCCAAGGAAAAGCGCGCCGTAACAGGTCATGTTATCGAGGAACCAGTCGTCGCGTTCTGTCATGACCTGCACGTGCTCTGACGCGATATCGTCGGCCACCTGCAGCATCTCCTCCCAGGTGTCGCACAGGATAACCTCGCCATATTCGTCCCAGCTGACCCGCGCCGTTTCAGCCGTGGGCAGAATGGTCAGAATACGGTCGATCTCGGCCAGGGTTTCATCGGCCAGCCTGCGCGAATTGGTCAGCAGCACAGCGGGAGAGTTATATCCGTGCTCGGCCTGGCCCAGCAGGTCGGTCGCGCACATCTCGGCGTCTACGGTCTCGTCGGCGATGACCATCGTCTCGGTCGGGCCCGCGAAAAGGTCGATGCCCACACGGCCAAAAAGCTGCCGCTTGGCCTCGGCGACAAAGGCGTTCCCCGGCCCCACCAGCATATGCACCGGCTCAATCGTTTCGGTGCCGATGGCCATGGCGCCCACGGCCTGGATGCCCCCCATGACATAAATCTCATGCGCACCACCCAGATGCATGGCGGCGATGACCGCGGGGTTTGGCTTGCCCTTAAACGGCGGCGTGCAGGCGATGATGCGCGGCACACCGGCCACGCTGGCCGTCGCCACGGACATATGCGCCGAGGCGACCATGGGGAATTTGCCGCCCGGCACATAGCACCCCACGGATTGCACGGGGATGTTTTTGTGGCCAAGGATCACGCCTGGCATCGTCTCGACCTCGATATCCAGCATGCTGTCGCGCTGCGCCTGGGCAAAGTTGCGGACCTGCGCCTGGGCAAATTCGATATCGTGCAGCTCCTGCGGGCTGAGCTGCGCAATCAGCGCGTCGATCTCTTCCTGGCTCAGTCGAAAGGAAGCTGGCGAGTAGTTGTCAAATTTCTCGCTCAGTTCGCGCAAAGCCGCGTCGCCGCGGGCTTCGATATCTGCCAGCGTGCTTTCGACCGCCGCGCGGGTCTTTGCATCATCATCCGCGCGTTCTGCATCCGATTTGCCGCGCTTGAGATACTCAATTGCCATTCTTCCTGCTCCTCACTGACCGGGGCGCGGCGGGGTTTTCTCGCCGCGATCAAAGGCCTCCCAGCCTTCGCCTCCGAAAACATCATGACCCAGCTGGGCCAGCACATGCGGGAAATCCACCATCACCCAGTTGTCGGTGATCTTCCCCTCTTCTACTTTCCAGAAATCCATGTAGCGGATCTCAACCCGCCTGCCGGTCGGTGCGATCCCCATAAAAGTGCCGGAATGGGTTGCTTCCTGGCGGCCAAAGGCGGCTGCCCATTCGCCCATATAGAGACGCGCCTCATCCACACAGACCTTGTCGGAAAACGCCGCCTGAAAAGGGCGCTGCCAGTTGTCCTGGAATTCGCGCAGACCGTTTTTCGTGCCGCAGCCCTGATTGCCCATCCAGCGGAAACTTTCGGCAAAAAACGATCCGATATCGTCGATGCGATGATCGTTGAGCCCGTCCACCATGCCTTCGATCACGGCGCGGGTTTCGTCTGTCTTGCTCATGTCCGTGTCTTTGCTCAGCACGGCCTGTTCTGGTCTGGAGCCCTTCATCCGGACCCTCCTTTCTTCATCAGGTTGGGAACGCGTTGCTTATCCGCGTGTCCCACCGATGAAATCGCGGGGCATCCTGTTCAGTGCCGGGTGGCGCTGCATCCGCCCTGATCTGGCGTTTCTGCTCATCAGCCCTTCACCGCCCCTGCTGTCAGACCGCTCACAATCTGCCGCTGGAATACCATGACCAGCAGGAAAAGCGGTGCTGTGATAGAGACCGCAGCGGCCACAGCCTCGACCTGATCGGTCGTGGTGGTTTCGCGGTTAAAGTAACCTGCAATGGCCGGCACCATCGTCTGGTTCTGCGCATCAAGGAGCAGCGACGTTACAAGAAAATCGTTGTAGCCCAGCAGGAAGCTGAAAAGACCTGTCGTGATAACGCCCGGCCACATCACCGGCATAATCACCCGTCGGAAAGCCTGGAAATGGCTGCATCCATCAACGCGGGCGGCCTCATCAAGCTCGGCCGGAATGTTCTGAAAGAAGCTGCGCAACATCCAAATGGTGAATGGCTGGTTGATGGCGACCAGCGCCGCAATCACCGCCCAGGGCTGGCCATAGAGCGTGGGCGCACCATCGCCGAGGATGGGCCGCAGGATTTCGCTGGAATTGATAAAAACCGGCAGGTAGCCCGCGACGAGCACAGAGTGTGGCAGAGCACGGAATACAAGGGCCAGGATCAGCAGCCAGAAAGCCAGATCAGAGCCCGACCGTGCAAGGCCATATCCGGCCAGTGTGCCCACCGTCAGCGAAATGGTCACGACGCCTGCCGTCACCAGCATTGAGTTCAGGAAGTTCCGGTAAAACTCATTCTCTGCCCAGACAGACACATAGTGTTCGGTGGTCAGGCCGAGCACGGGTGTTCCCAGAGGCCCCAGCAGGCTGTTCAGTGCACCGAGCACCAGCGGCAGCAGGCCAAAGAAGATCAGTACAAATGCAACAGCGTATAAAACGGCACCAAAGACCCACCCCAGCACAATCAGCGATGGCGGGCAGTACTGCTGCACAAGCCCGGGCAGGCGCGTGAAAGCCCAGCGAATGGCAAAGTAAAGGACAGCGAGACCCGCAATGATGTCAATCACCGACAGGCCGTGCCCTGCGGCCCGGGTCGCCGGGCCCGTGATCACGTCCCAGGGACTGTCGGCAAAGGCGTCAACAGGCGATTTGAAGCTCATCACGGCGATCCAGAAGATCGGAAAGGCCGCAAGCAGGCACCAGAAGGCAAGGAAAGCGCCGGAAGAAAACCGCAGTGCGAATGACTGCTGCATGGCTTTGGGCGTAGACATCAGTGTGCGCTCCCTTTGTGGTCACGCCATGTGCGGCGCAGTGGCAGGATCAGCAGAAAGACGATCCCGATCATGGTCAGCATGGCCGAGGCCGAGGCACGGCTGATCGCCCGGTTGCCGGCGTCATCCGGTGTCATGAAGTCATAGGTCAGCCATTGCAGCGAAATGACATGCGCCTGACTGCGGAAACCGACAATCTCTTCGAACACACGGTAGCAATCCATCAGGTGAATGAGGGCGATGAAAATGATGAGCGGCATCAGATGCGGCACAATCACGTGGCGCAGGCGTTCCCAGCGGCTGGCACCGTCAATCACCGCTGACTCCAGAGTATCCATGTTGACGGTTTGCAGGCCCGCGTAAAAGATCACAAAAGCAAATGGGGCGACATGCCAGACGCGATAGAAATACATCAGCAGTTCGATCGTCCAGGCCTGTGCAAACATCGAGATATTTGTGCCGGTCCAGCGTTCCATCATCGCGGTCAGAATGCCGTCACCGACAAACAGCCAGTAAATCGACAGCGACCCGATCACCGGGGTGATGATGAACGGCAGCAACGAAATAAAGATGATCGGTCCGCGGATAGCCCGCGCCGCATTGTTCACCGCAAGTGCTATGGCAAGCCCCACTCCGACGACGAGCGGCAGGGTCAGAAGCGTAAAGGAAAGCGTGAACCGCAATGCCTTCCAGAAATCGATCTGCATGATCTCATTCCAGCTGCCATTGCCAATCGCCGCCCAGACCTTGTCCATTTGCAAAACGTTCTTGTAGCTTTGCAAACCCACCCATGATGTCTGCGTCATGGTTTTGCCATCCTCACCGAGGATTGGCACCGTCTTGATCTCGGTCGTGCAGGTTTGTGTCAGAAACCCAGGCGTGCAGGTCTCTACCTCAACCTGCTGGAGGATCGGTTGGGTCACCTGAAAGCTCTGAATGAACACGCTGATAAGCGGTGCCGCGATAAAGAGTATCATCATAAAGACCGACGGGCCGACAAAGGCTGCAAATGTCTTGAACTTCATGGGGTTACTCCTTGCGGCAGCACGGTTTGCAAATCATCCGGGCAGTTTTGCAAAACCAGCCCATGGTCTGGTTTCGCAGAACGCCCCGGGTTGGCGACGCCGGCCGGGACATCCCGGCCGGCGGTATGTCTTACTTCAGCACACCGGCTTCTTTGGCCGATGTGGTGTAGGCTTCCTCAATTGCCGCAAGCGTCGCCGCAGCGTCCTGTTCGCCTGTCAGGAAGGACGGCAGCACGTTGCCCAGTGCCGTGTGCAGCAGGCCCATCTGCGTCGTAGAGGGATAGGCCGGAGGCGCAGGATTGGCAGTTGCCGTTTCAATCGCACCCTTTGCGATGTCCGTCGGTGAATAGCCGTTCACCAGCCAGATTGCCGCGTCGTTGGCACTCTCGACCATCTCCTTGTCGAGACCTTCCATCGCCAGGCGAAACGCAGCATCCGCTTCTTCGTCGGTGATGTTTTTCGCGATCACGATACCGTCCCACCACAGCGTTGTAGCAGGTGCACCGTCGGCCACGGCCCGGGGTGCCGCGGACATTGCAACCTTGCCAACGACCTGGCTTTCAGCTTCGTCGTTCATCGCACCGGCACGGCTGGCCCAGAGGTTTGCCATGGCAATTTTGCCCTGCTGGAACTGCTGCTGCACATATGTGGAGTCGCTGACCAGCACTTCCGGATCGGTGTAAGCCATGGCCTTTTTCATGGTCGCCAGTGCCGCCAGACCTGCGTCTGAGTTTACGGCGGTCGTGTTGTCGTCGTTAAAGAATTTGCCACCGTGGCCTGGGTACATGTTTACGAATTCCTGGGCCAGGTTCCAGCCGGATTTCATGGTCGCACCAAGCGGATAGTCTACAACACCGGCTTCTTGGATCTTGTCCGCAGCAGCAAAAACCTCATCCCATGTCGTGGGTGTTTCGATGCCCAGATCCGCCAGAATATCAGAGCGGTACATCAGGTGCTGTGTGTTCACCATCATCGCCACGGCCATGATTTCGCCGTTGATGCGGATCAGCTGGTTCGGGCTCAGGTTCTGGCCATATTTGGCGACCAGATCGTCCAGTGGGCGGATGGTGCCCGCGTTCAGAAGCGGCGTGATTGTTCCGTTGGAAACACCACCGATCTGGTAGAGCGAGGGATTTGCCTCGAATGCCGCGGGCTGTTTGGTGCGGAATTCCTGATCCAGCTCAGCCTGGAAATTTCCGCACTCGCCCATTGCATCTGTCACGGCTTTCCATGCTTCAAACCCGGCCGAAAGTGATTTCAGCGGCACTTCATTTTCATAGGAACACGCTGCAAAAGCAGCGCTCCCCATCAGCGAGACAGCGCCCGCCAGAGCAATTCTTTTCAAAAACATATGCAAACTCCCTGTTGCGTTTACGCGGGTGCATCTTGCAAGACTGCACCCTTTGTTGGCCCCCTGCCGGGGACGTGATCTGTTCAGGACGCAGAGATCCGCGCCCCACTGTCCCTGTCGAACAGGTGACAGATGCTGACCGGTACGGAAAAGGAGATCATGTCCCCGATTTCCGCCCGGAATTCTTTGTGCGCTTTCACCGAGACAAGCTGCCCGCCTGCCCTGACTGTCAGCATGGTGGCATCGCCCAGCAGCTCGATGGTGTAGATGGGGGCGTTGATCTGGCCCTGACCCGCCTCTGCCAGTGTTGCATCCTCCGCGCGGAACCCCAGCGTGACGGCGCCATCGGACGCTGCAAGGCCCGAAATCTCTACATTCTTGCCTGTGAAAGTCCCGTTGCTGATGTCGCCGTCCATCAGGTTCATCGCCGGGCTGCCAATAAAACTGGCAACAAATGTGTTGGCGGGATTGTCGTAGATGTCGGTGGGTGTACCAACCTGCTGCACTTTACCCTGCTTCATCACCACAACGCGGTCTGCAAGCGTCATCGCCTCGATCTGGTCGTGCGTTACGTATACGGTCGTTACTTTCAATTCGTGGCTGAGGTTCTTGATCTGGGCGCGTGTGGAAACGCGCAGCTTGGCATCAAGGTTGGACAGCGGCTCGTCCATGAGGAACACGTTGGGCTCGCGCACGATGGCACGGGCCAGAGCCACACGCTGGCGCTGCCCGCCCGAAAGCTCGGCTGGTTTGCGGTGCAGGAAATCGTCCAGCTCGACCATCGCAGAGGCACGGCGAACACGTTCGTCATGCTCGCTGTCCGGCACTTTGCGCACCTTGAGCGGAAACCGGATGTTCTCGTACACATTCATATTCGGGTAGAGACCATAAGACTGGAAAACCATCGCCACATCGCGGTCTTTCGGATCGAGATCGTTGACGACCTGACCGTCAATTATGATCTCACCTTCTGTGGCATCTTCCAGCCCAGCGATCATGCGCATGGTCGTTGTCTTGCCGCATCCTGAGGGGCCCAGCAGCACCAGAAATTCCTGATCCTCGATTGTCAGGTCAAAGTTATCGACACCGACAAAGCTCCCCCAGCGTTTGTTGACGTTGCGCAGTTGAATTTCGGCCATATTGCCCCCACTGACACGAGCCCACGGATTGCGGGTGTTAACCAACGCTAGTCAACGGTGTTAACGGTTGGCAAGGCTTTTTTGCACACGTGTGCAAAAATCAGCGGCAGGGGCGGAAAATCAACCCGCTGCTGAAGCTTGATCTCAGATTACTCAGGTGGCAAAGCCCCCCAGGTTGTGGCGGAGAGCGTAATTAGGCCGTACCATCACATTACCTCAACAGACTATGGAAAATGTGCCCGGGTGATGCGGCGTCTGCGGTTCGGAAAACCTGAGGTGGAACCCGTGCCATCAAGCGCCCGGAATTGCCGCGCAGTACTTGCCATGGCTGTTCCGGTACCTGCCCGTTTTTCAGGCGCCGTCCGGGTTACCGGGCGACGCTCCGAGCTGATCAGATTACCGGTACAGACCTGGTTGCACCCGAATCATCGCGCTCCACCAGATCGCTCGGCAGGTCAGAAAAACGCCTGAATACCGGTCTGTGCCCGCCCAAGGATCAGCGCATGTACGTCATGCGTGCCCTCGTAGGTATTGACCGTCTCAAGGTTCATCATGTGGCGCATGACCTGGAATTCACCCGAGATCCCATTGCCGCCGTGCATATCCCGCGCGTGACGTGCCACCTCAAGCGCTTTTCCGCAGTTGTTACGTTTTACAATGCTGATCATCTCTGGTGCTGCACTGGCAGCATCCAGCAGCCTGCCAACCTGCAGCGAAGCCTGCAGTCCCAGCGAAATCTCGGTCATCATATCCGCCAGTTTCTTTTGGAAAAGCTGTGTCCCGGCAAGAGGTTTGCCGAACTGGTGCCTGTCGAGCCCGTATTGCCGTGCCGCGTGCCAGCAGAATTCGGCGGCACCCATGGCGCCCCAGCTGATCCCGTAACGCGCACGGTTCAGGCACCCGAATGGCCCTTTGAGGCCCTGTACATTGGGCAGCAGAGCGTCCTCGCCCACTTCCACGCCTTCCATTACGATCTCACCTGTCACAGAGGTGCGCAGCGACAGTTTGTTGCCAACTTTCGGCGCGGTCAGCCCCGGCATGCCTTTTTCCAGAATAAAGCCGCGGATTTTCCCACCGTGTTCTTCTGACCTGGCCCAGACGACAAAGACATCCGCGATCGGTGCATTTGAAATCCACATCTTGGACCCGGTCAGCCGGTAGCCGTTCGCCGTCTTCTCGGCACGCGTTTTCATCCCGGCGGGGTCGGAGCCAGCGTCAGGTTCCGTGAGGCCAAAACACCCGATCCATTCACCAGAGCACAGTTTGGGGAGAAATTTTCGGCGCTGCGCCTCCGAGCCGTAGGCATAGATGGGATAGATCACCAGGCTCGACTGTACCGACATCATGGAACGGTAACCGGAATCAACGCGCTCCACCTCGCGCGCGACGAGGCCGTACGACACGTAAGAGCCACCGAGCCCACCATATTCCTCGGGGCAGGTCACCCCCAGCAACCCCATGTCGCCCATTTCGCGGAAAATGCCCGGCTCTGTCGTTTCATCAGCAAAGGCGCTGATAACACGGGGTTGCAGCTTTTCCTGCGCATACGCGTGGGCGCTGTCGCGGATCATGCGTTCATCTTCTTCCAGCTGGTCGGAGAGACGCAGCGGATCGGTCCAGTCAAATGCACCGAGATCAGGTGCGTCCTTGGCCTTGAGCAGCGGGGCTTCAGCATTCATGACTTTTCCTTTCGACGAAATCAGCAGGTTTTGCGTTTGGGGCATTATTGCAAAAGAACGCGGGAATGACTAACGATGCTTTGTCGCGTGATGTATGAGGAAAAATCATATGATTGCCCCCCGCCGGTTTCTGCCCTCCGTTTCTGCGCTGCTGTGTTTCGAGGCTGTTGCAAGGCTGGGCAGTGCGACGCAGGCCGCCGCTGAGCTTTCGCTGACGCAGGGTGCGGTCAGCCGCCAGCTGCGCGCGCTGGAAGACCAGCTGAATGTCCGGCTGCTGGAACGGGCAGGCCGTGGCCTGACCCTGACGGCCGCCGGTACAAAGTACGCAGAAGAGGTCCGGACCATTCTGGCCAGCCTCGCACGGGCCTCTGTTGGCGTGCAGACCGACGCGTCGGGCGGGACACTCAACCTGTCGATCCTGCCGGCCTTCGGGATGCACTGGCTGGCCCCGCGTCTGCGCGACTTTGCCCGGCAGCATCCCGAAGTCACCGTGAACCTCTCGACCCGGCTGGCCCCTTTTGACTTCCGGGGCAGCACATTTGATGCCGCCATTCACTTTGGCCGCGAGGACTGGCCGGGAGTACATTACCTGCCGCTGATGCCCGAGACCGTCGTCCCGGTCTGTGCGCCCGAACTTTTTGCCCGACCCGCAGATGACCCCGCGGATCTGCTCAGACATGATCTGCTGCACCTGGACACCCGCCCGCGCGGGTGGGCGCGCTGGTTCCGCGCTGTGGGGGTCACAACGGACCCCGCAGGCGGCATGGTCTTTGACCAGTTTTCCACCATGGCCCAGGCCGCCATCCACGGGCTGGGCATTGCGCTGCTGCCCACGTTTTTTGCCGAACCCTATCTGGAGAGCGAACAGCTTGCGCTGGCATCGCGCCATACAACAGAAAGCATCGGCAGCTATTATCTGGTCTGGCCCGCAGGCCGGGAGACGGACGCGGCACTCACGGCCTTCTGCGACTGGCTCTCGGCGGAAACCAGCCCGTGACAACGCACCCGCCGGCTTTCCCCTATAACGAGAAAACCTGTTTATTTTGAATATTGTAGCCGGAACAGAAACACTCTGTATGCACCCGGAATGCCGCGTGTGAGCCATTGCCCTGGCCCAATTCAGTCTCAATTCAAATTTATCACAAACTCATCTGCTGATTGGGTGGGGCTGGTCTGAGGATGTTTGTTTTGCGAGTTAAATCTGTTTTTGTTGTTACCCTGTTCTTCCTCGGACTGGCCCCATTCAGCGCAGCAGCGCAGGAGGTCCGCGAACACGTTATATTCATCCTTGCGGGCACCTATTTTCCGGTCGTGACGGAGGTTACCGCGGGCGATCATGTCCGCTTTGTCAATGTCAGCGGCGCGGCGCACAGTGTGCGCCACCTTGAGGGCCTCTGGGAGACACCGCAGATGCCCGAAGGGCAGGAACTGGTCATTGCCGTCACGGATGAAATGACCGGCATATTCAAAGATGACGCCGGCCATTTTGCACAGGGCGAGCTGAAACCGCTGAGCGCACCGCAACAGGACTGAGACCGGGTCAGCTTTCTGCTGCTGCCGCCTCGTCTGACAATGGCCGGATCAGCTCCGGCCCTGATGCCCGGTTGGAATTGACGGTACGGGCCACGCGGTAAAAGGTCAGATGCTCTTCGGGTGCGGCCTTCATCAGAACGGCGGCCCCGTGCCCTTCTTCTCCAAGCCAGAGCGCGATGTCTTCTGTGCGCAGAATCACCGGCATACGGTGGTGAATCGTGGCCATTTTCGGGTTGGCTGCTGTTGTGACCACGGCGCAGGTCCGCAGGGTTTCACCCTCTGGCCCGGTCCATTCCTGCCAGACAGCCGCCATCACCATAGGGCCACCGTCAGCCGGTGCGATATACCAGGGATTGCGCGCGCCATCGGGCGTTTTTGTCCATTCGTAAAAGCCATCTGCCACCACAAGCGCCCGGCGGTGACGCACCGCATCGCGAAACGCCGGTTTTTCAGCAATGGTTTCGCCGCGCGCATTGATCAGCAGCGGCCCGCCCGCTGGTTTTTTGTACCAGCGCGGCAGAAATCCCCAGCGCATCATGGTCAGACGACGCGGCACATCCGCACCGCCGGTGACAACATGAATGCCGGTTGTCGGGCAGACATTGTAGTCTGGCACCTCTGGCAGATCATTGTCAGGCCGGGCTGAAAAGAGCTGCGCCATGGCGTCACTGGGCAGGGTTATCGCAAAACGTCCGCACATAACCTATGAATAAAGCTCATTGGTCGGCTCTGCCACATGAAAAACGCCCGGGGGGTCCCCCGGGCGTTTTTTGCGTTTTCCGGCCGTCCGTGCGGCGTCGGTATCACGTCGGTAATACGTCGGTATTACGTCGGTGCGTGGCGCACGGGCGCGTCACTTTTTGGTAATCCGCCCGTCTTTGTAGGGCGTGTAGGGCGCGTTGGCTGCGATGAATTCAGCCGTCACATCCGCCAGATCAGGACCGAAGTCATAGGCATTCTGCGCGTCCTGGAACATTTTGTACCCGTCCCCGCCGTTGCGGACGTAGTTGTTGGACACAACGCCATAGAGCTTGTCAGGGTCTACAGGCGCGCCGCCAATCATCACATCGCTGACACGACTGCCCGCAGGCTGTGCCGCGTCAAAGGCAAAGCTCATGCCGGAGACCTGCGGGAAGCGGCCCGCGCCTTCTTCGATCTGACTGACACCGTTTTCCAGCGCCGCGACGATTGTGGCGCCGGTCACCTCGAACGTGCTGAGCGTGTTCTGGAACGGCAGCACGGTGAGCACCTCGCCCATCGTGACCTCGCCCGCGTCGATGCTGGCGCGGATGCCCCCGCCGTTCTGGATGGCGACATCAATGCCCTGGTCTTTCACCCGGTCGAGCATCGCATCTGCAATCAGGTTACCCATGGCACATTCCACGGCCCGGCATTCTTCGCGCACGCCCACGATTTCCTGCGCGGTTTCGGCCACCACACGGTTGCGGATTTCCTCGAGCGGTGCGGCAGCGGCGGCAATGCGCGCGGCGGTGTCCGCATCCGCCGTCACAGCGGCATCGATGATCAGCGGCTCGCCTGCGGCTTGGGTGATGTTGCCCGCGTCATCAAAGGTGAGGTTCAGCTCGCCCAGGAATTTGCCGTAGGCATAGGCCTGAACGATGGCCGTGTTGCCCACCATCGTGGGATAGGGGCCGACCGCACGTTCATTGGTGTTGGACAGCAGGCTGTTGGAGTGCCCGCCGACGATCACGTCAACACCTGTGGTTTCGGCGGCCACACGCTGGTCGGTGCCATAGCCCGAGTGGCTGAGCACGATGATTTTGTTCACGCCCTCGGCGGTGAGCCGGTCGACCTCGGCCTGAACGGCGGCCACCGGATCAGAGAAGGTGATGTTGGGACCGGGCGAGGCCAGCTCGTCTGTGTCCTCGGGCGTCAGGCCGATCAGGCCCAGCTTTTCGCCGCCGCGTTCGATCACTGTGGATTTCGCGAGCGTATCGGCCAGCAGGGGCTCGCCCGAGACATCCGCATTGGACATCAGAACGGGGAAATCCACCGCGTCCATGAAGCCGCGCAGCACTTCAGGGCCATCGTCGAACTCGTGATTGCCCACGGTCATGGCGTCATAGCCCAGCTTGTTCATCATCTCGGCGGCCAGCGCGCCCTTGTAATAGGTGTAGAAAAGGGTGCCCTGGAACTGGTCACCGCCGTCTACAAGAATGGAGTTATTGCTGCGGGCACGGGCCTCGGCCACGGCTGTGACCAGACGCGCGGAGCCGCCAAAGCATTTACCCTCGGCATCGTCCTCGGCAGAACAGCCGCTGTCATATTTGCTGATCGGCTCGAAGCGCGCGTGAAAGTCGTTGGTATGCAGGATGGTCAGGCTGTAATCAGCCGCGGCCATACCGGATGTCACGGCCAGGGCGGCTGTGGCGGTCAGGAATCGTTTCATCATTTTACCCCTCAGAAAACGCATTGCGTCATGGTGGCGCGGCTTTGCCAGGGTGTCAAAGCCTCTCTGGTTCAAAGGCGGTCTGCCCCTGCGTCAGCCGCCCTGCCCTGCCTCTTGACCGGGCGCGGGGCACAGGGCATGAGCGGCGGTATGGAGATTTACAAGATATTCCGCGAGAGCGAATGGGCGCAGCTGCGTGCCGATGGCGAAACAACGGGTGCCCCGGTGGACGTGGCCGACGGGTATGTTCATTTCTCGACCGCAAAGCAGGCCGCTGAGACCGCCGCCCGGCATTTTGCCGGTGAGGACGGGCTGATGCTGCTGGGCATTGAAGCGGATCGGCTGGGCGATGACCTGAAGTGGGAGCCGTCGCGCGGCGGGCAGCTTTTTCCGCATCTCTACCGGGTGCTGCGCCTGTCAGACGTGGCCTGGGCCCAGCCCTTGCCGCTGACCGGTGGGCAGCATGTCTTTCCGCCGGGTCTGGGGATTTCTGAGGCATGAGCCCGAAAACGCCGCAGGACAAACTGTGAAGGACCTGCTGGAACAGGCTGGTCTGCGCGTGTTGCGGCGCATCGACCCGGAGACAGCGCATGCTCTGGCGCTGCGGGCGCTGAACGCAGGTCTGGCACGCGGGCCGGGGCCTGTAACCTCCGACCGGCTGCGCACGGATCTCGCCGGGATTGCCCTTGATAACCCGCTGGGCCTGGCCGCCGGGTTTGACAAAAACGCCGAGGCTGTTCCCGCCCTTTCGCGCGCCGGTTTCGGCTTTGTCGAAGTGGGGGCGGCGACGCCGCTTGATCAGCCCGGAAACCCAAAGCCCCGCCTCTTTCGGCTGACGGAGGATCAGGGCGCGATCAACCGCTTTGGTTTCAACAATGACGGGATGGAGGCCATCGCCGCACGTCTGGCAAAGGCCCCTGCCGCCGTGCCGGTGGGCATCAATCTGGGCGCTAACAAAACCAGCACGGACCGGGCTGCGGATTTCGCGCAGGTGATGGAGAAAATGCGCCCGCATGTTGCCTTTGCGACGGTCAATGTCTCTTCGCCCAACACCGAAAAACTGCGGGATCTGCAGGGGCCGGAAGCTTTGGCGGCCCTGCTGGACGGGGTGATGGCGGTGCGCGGTACCACGCCGGTTTTCCTGAAAATTGCGCCCGATCTCGGCCCTGCAGAGATCGGCGATATCGCGTCAGTGGCGCGTTCTGCGGGTGTGCACGGCATCATCGCGACAAACACCACGCTGGCGCGCGAAGGGCTGAAAAGTGCCCACAGCGCCGAGGCGGGCGGCCTGTCCGGTCAGCCGGTGTTCGAGCGGTCGACCCGGGTTCTGGCGCAGCTGTCTGCGCATTGTGACATTCCGCTGATCGGGGTGGGTGGTATCTCGAGCGGGGCGCAGGCCTATGCCAAAATCCGCGCAGGGGCCTCGGCGCTGCAGCTCTATACGGCGCTGGTTTTTGGCGGATTGTCGCTGGTTACGCGCATCCTGGAAGATCTGGACCAGCGGCTGGCAGACGACGGATTTTCATCCGTCGCCGAGGCCCGGGGAACCGGGCGGGATAACTGGCTCTGATCACATGGGTCAGTTGTTGCTGCGAAACGGGTTTTGCGCATTGCTCTGGCGGTCACCACAGTCAACAGAGCGTTTGCGTTCCTGCTGTTGCGGCTGAAGCTGCAGCACAACCGCCGGAATAACCCGTGCGACAGGGCCCAGATCACCGGCATTCCAGGCCGTGGCAATCCGGCTTTTTTCCGTCGGGGTCAGCTGCGCCATCTCGAGCATCAGTTTCATGATCAGCGTTTCACGCACATCCCCGAAACCACGCGCCACCAGGTGGAACGCACCAGGGCCGCCGATCACGCAGTCTGCGTAAAACCGGGTGACCCGCTGCTGGGGAGACTCCTCGAAAGACGGTGCGCCGGCAGAGACCTCGATCGGCAGGCCGTTGACCGTCAGCCCCATGCCCAGCAGGCGTTCGCGTGCCTGAAGGATGGCGGATCCGTCATTGATCACACCGTCGCCGGAGATATCGATGATGTAGTCACGCGCAGTGACCGGCAGCGCAGACATGGCTGTTTCTGCCGCCAGCAGCGCGTCGCCCACAGCCGTGGGCTGCAGATACATCGGATCGTTTGCGCGGTCTGGAATGGCCATGATGTCATCGGCAAACTGAACCATTTCCGCATGGGTCGACATCACCCGGATCGGCAGATGCACCCGCTGATAGCGCTTGCCGCTCCATTCCATATAGGCGATGGCAACACGCCCCGCCCCGCCCCCCAGCGCCATAGCGGCCACGCGCGGATCGCGGAGCGCCTGGGCATAGGCCTCGCGCTGAAAGAGCCGTTCTGACGAGCTGATCGAGGACGAAACATCCGCAGCCAGTACCAGCGCGATATCGACCCGGGTGGGATCATTGATATCTGCCTGGCCCGAGGCATAGCGCAGATGTCCTGCGTCGCGCGCGAAACTCATTGACGTCAGCAGTGTGAAAATCAGTGCCAGCAGAGCGGTGCCCAACTGACGCGTCGTGCAATTCGTGTACATTTGCCGCCTCCTTCAAGGTACGGCCATCTCCCACGTGCATTAAATGCGGTACGGTTTTAGCAAAAAGGCGTTAACAACTGATTTGCGCCGCGCCCCCCTGTGGAAAAGACCGCAGGACAGTTGCATTTGTGCAAGAACGCAAGGGGGCGCGCCGGTCAGTTTCCGGCCTGTCGCTCCAGCGCCGGGTAGCGCAGACCCAGCGTGATGCCCCGCGCGACAAAGGAGATCAGCAGCGCCAGCCAGAGCCCGTGGTTGCCCAGCACAGGCAGCAGGATGAGGATCGCCGCCCAGTAAATCACAAAGCTGAGCGCCATCATGTTGCGCATATCGCGGCTGCGGGTGGCCCCGATGAATATCCCGTCCAGCATCCAGGCTGCACAGCCCAGAAACGGCGCGGCGACCATATAGGGCAGAAAGACCCGCGCGGTGTCCTGCACATCTGTATCCTTGGCCATCAGGTCGATGATCCAACCGCCGGACAGGGCAAAGGCCAGGCCCATGCTGACGCAGATGACCAGGCCCCAGGTCGACGTCACGAGCGCCGAACGGCGCACATAGGACCTGTCACCGCGCCCGATGGCCCGTGCGATCAGGGTTTCTGCCGCAAAGGCAAAGCCATCCATCGCATAGGCGGTGATATACATGAACTGGATGAGGACCTCGTTCGCGGCCAGGGTCACATCACCGAACCGCGCGCCAAGAAAGACAAAAGACGAAAAGATGATCATCAGCATGGCAGAGCGCAGCAGGATATCGGTGTTCAGCAGCGCCATGCGGATCAGTTTGGCCCGGTCAAAGATGCGCGGCCAGTCGCGCCAGTCGGGCCGCGAAAAGGCGCTGCGGCAGAACCACAGCCCCAGGCCCGCACCCGTCAGCTCGGCGATCACCGTGGCCGAAGCTACACCCGCAACACCCCAGTCAAAGACCAGCACAAAGAGCAGATCGAGCAGGATATTGACCCCGTTCATCACCAGCTGGACCCAGAAAACACCCGCGGTTTTCTCCATCGCCACCAGCCAGCCGGTCAGCGCGTAGACGGCAATGGCGGCCGGCGCCGTCCAGATGCGGATGCTGAGGTAGGTGCGCGCCAGGCTCTCGACCTCGTCACTGGCCGGTGCGAGCGTCAGGGCCCCCCAGAAGATCAGTGGTTGCAGCACGATGAGCGCCAGCCCGCCCGCCCCCGCCACCAGCAGGGCGCGCGTGAGCCAGGCAGAGACCTCTGCACTGTCGCCGGCCCCGTCCGCCTGGCCCACCAGCCCGACCGTGCCCATGCGCAGAAAGCCAAAGATCCAGTAGACGGTCGAGAGGATTATCGCGCCCAGACCCACGGCCCCGATGGGAGCGGCCTCGCCCATCTGGCCCACGACGCCCACGTCGACCGCGCCGAGGATCGGCACGGTGGCATTTGACAGCACGATGGGCAGGGCGATTTTCAGAACCCGGCGGTGACTGACCGCGGCCTTTGCCTGAGCGGCGGTGTCAGTCACGCGGCTGTGGCATCAGAAAATGGCCGGTGGCCTGGGCAAAGAGGCGGTCGCGGTTGTCTTGCCAGGCCTCGACATGCACGCTGGCATAGCGGCGGCCCGAGCGAATGATACGCGCGCGGGCATAGGCATCACGCGGCAGGCCGGATCGCAGGTAATCGGTTGAAATATCGATTGTTTTTGGCAACCTCGGCAGGCCGTCGGTCTCGAGCCCCGAGGCATCGATTGCGCCGGATTCCACATCCTCCCACAGATAGGTCCAGCTCAGCGTGATGATCGCCGTGACCTCCAGAAAGGCGGCTGTGACACCGCCGTGGATGGCGGGCAGCATCGGATTGCCGATCAGTTTCTGGTCAAAGGGCAGGATGCCGGTCAGTTCATCGCCCCGGCGCTCGAACCGGATGCCGAGAAACTGGATATACGGCACGCCGTCCACCAGCGCGCGCAGCGTCGCATCGCGGCGCTGTTTGATCACCTGGACGGGTTCGGGCGGGCGGCGGGGGGATTTCATCGGCTGCCCTCCACGGTAAAGGCACCGGTTGCCGCTGCGACCGGGTTGTCCGCATCTTCGTCCGTGGCTGTGGCGCGCACAAAGGCGACCGACCGCGTGACGTGATAGCAGGTGGCGCGTGCTGTGATCCGCTGACCGGGTTTTGCCGCGCGCATATAGTCGATGCGCAGGTCAATGGTCGCTGTACCGCCCGGGTTGGCCGGATGGCTCATAACCGCGGCCCCGCAACAGGTATCCATCAGGGCCGACACAGCCCCCCCGTGGATCACACCGGTTTCCGGATCGCCCACAAGACGGCTGTCATAGGGCATTTCGATAACCGCCACGCCATCGCTCAGTTCGGTCAGCTGCATGCCGAGCGCCCTGCTGTGGGGAATCGCCTCGATGAACTGACGGGCGATTTCTGTCTTTGATGCCATGATTTACCTGCTCTGTTCCGGCCGCCGCGCGGCCCCTGCCCCTTTATCAGCGCAGACATACACCAGGATCAAGAGCAGGAGTTGCGCTTGGCTGAAACGCGGCCTACGTTTGGCGTGGGAGAGAGAAAAGATGACATCAGATCGTCTCACGTTCAAAGAGATGTGCGCGGCCTTCGACGTGACGCCCCGCACCCTCAGATACTATGAGTATATAGAGCTGTTGCAGCCGGACCGCGAAGGCCGGTCACGCTTTTACGGACCCCGCGAAAGGGCCCGGATGAAGCTGATCCTGCGCGGGCGGAAATTCGGCTTTCAGCTCGAAGATATCCGCCAGTGGCTGCTGATTTACGAGAATGAGGGCAACGAGGCGCAGATGCGCGCCTGGATTGACCTTGCCGATCAGCAGCTTGGACAACTGGCAGAGGACAAGGCCCAGCTGGAAGAGGCCATGGCCGAGTTGCAGAAACTGCGCGACACCACAGAAGCCTCGCTCAACCAGTAACCGCGTCACCCGCGTCGCTTTTTTCGACGGCCTGCGACAGACGCTCCAGGGCTGCTGCCATCAGGATCAACTGGGCCACCAGCTCTCCCGGCTGATACCCGGCCAGCTCGTAGGCCGCCGTTTCGGTCAGGCGCGCGGCCCGGCGCAGCTTTTGCACAGGCGTTTCGGTTTCCGACAGGTCTGTGCCGTCGGGCTGACCGGGAGATCCGGCATTTGTGCCGGAGATATTGTTCATGGGCATTGCATCACTCGCTCAAAATACTGATGCGGTCTCATAAAAGCTGTGGCTCGATACGTCTGTCACGCACCTGCGCGACAAACACAGTGTCAGACCACCTGCCCGCCGTGAAAGTGCAACAGCCCTGATCCCAGCCCCCGGATGGCGGCTGTGGTGCGGTCGTTGACCTCCAGCTTTTCAAAGATGCGCCGCGTCAGGGTGTCGACACTGTGCCGCGAGATGCCGAGGATTTCGGCGATGACAGAAGTGCTCTTGCCCCGCGCGATCCACCGCAGAACCTCATGTTCACGCGGTGACAGGGTCTCGGCGCTGGCATGCGCACTCTCGGTCAGTTCACAGTAGCGCAGATGGGCAATCTGTGCGGCGCATTGCAGCTCGAACACCATGCCGGGGGCCAGTTCGGGCCGCTGGCGGCCAAACCCCATACCGACATAGGCATTGCGCATGTTGGGCCCGTGCACGCGCATCGCAACACCGTCGCCCAGGCCGGAACCAAGCAGCGTCTGCATATATGCCTCACCCTGTTCGCTCAGCCGGGTCAGTGCGGGCGCTTCGCTCCAGAAAAACGGGCGCGCAATCATGCCGGTCAGTTCCGGGATCGGGTCAATCAGGTGCAGTTCGGTTTCGATGTACTGGCACACCCAGCGCTCCGGAAACCCTTCGGTGACAATGCCCAGCGGCTGACTTGAAGGCGCATCCGCATGGTCGCTGTGATAGCTGACCATTTCGATGCCGCGTACCTGCAGAAAGTGCAGGGTATGATGCCACAGCACGGACACCCTGTCCGTTTCGCGGCACAGCAACACAAACGCGTTCAGAGACCCCTCGCCGGACACTGCTTTCCCCCATCATGATCCGCTGCGCGAATCCCCTGCATGATCTCAGCACAAATCCCGCAACCGGCAAAGACCGGCCGAAAACAGCCTGCCGTAAAGTCCGCTTTCAAAGTGACGCAACGTTCGGGTTACGTAAACGTGAGCCGATGTTGTAGCAGATATTCCACCGACTATCTGAGGCGTATTCCGTCGCCACGAGAGAAAAGCATATGCCTGAAACATATATGACCATCCGCCAGATGTGTGACGCCTTTGATGTCACGCCGCGCACGTTGCGGTTTTACGAATCCAAAGAGCTTCTTTTCCCGCTCCGCGAGGGCCAGAAACGTCTTTTCACGCGCCGTGACCGCGCGCGGCTCAAACTCATCCTGCGTGGCAAACGCTTTGGGTTCAGCCTGGAGGAAATCCGTCAGCTGCTGGATCTTTACGACGCAGGCGACCAGCAGCGCACCCAGATGATGGCAACATTTGACGTGGCGCAGCGCCGGCTGTCCAGCCTTGTCGAGCAGCGTGACGCGCTCAATGACGCAATCGACGAGCTGCGCGACCAGCTGAAATGGGGCGAGCAGATGCTTGCTTCGATGAACAAGGCCCCCCGGGCCGCAGAATAACCAACACACGACCGATTTCGTATCAGGGAGAAACCGATGCCCAGCTATACCCCGCCCACCAAAGACATGCAGTTTGTGCTGCATGATGTGCTGAATGTCACCGGCCAGGACATCCCGGGCTATGACGAGCTTGAGGCTGATTTCACATCGGCCATCCTGGAAGAAGCCGGCAAGCTGACCGCGGGCGTTCTGGCCCCGCTGAATGTTGTGGGCGACGCCGAAGGCTGCCGCCTGGAGAACGGTGTTGTCCGCACGCCCACCGGGTTCAAAGCGGCCTTTGATCAGGTGAAAGAGGGCGGCTGGCCCGGTCTGGACATGCCCGAAGAGTTTGGCGGTCAGAACATGCCCTATGTGCTGGGCACTGCCGTGGGCGAGATGTTTTCCTCGGCCAATATGGCCTTTACGATGTACCAGGGCCTGACCCATGGCGCGGCCTCGGCGATCCTGGCGCACGGCAGCCAGGCACAGAAAGAAACATATCTGCCAAAGATGGTTGCCTGTGACTGGACCGGCACGATGAACCTGACCGAGCCCCATTGTGGCACTGATCTGGGTCTGATGCGCACCAAAGCCGAACCGCAGGACGACGGCAGCTACAAAATCACCGGGCAGAAGATCTTTATCTCCGCCGGTGAGCACGACATGTCCGACAATATTGTTCACCTGGTGCTGGCCAAGATCACCGGTGCGCCAGAGGGCATCAAGGGTGTATCGCTCTTCATTGTACCGAAATTCATGGTCAATGACGATGGCAGCCTGGGCGCGCGCAACGATCTGGCCGTGGGCAAGATCGAAGAGAAAATGGGCATCCACGGCAACTCGACCTGCGTGATGAATTATGACGGTGCCACCGGCTTTCTGCTGGGCGAAGAGCACAAGGGCATGCGCGCGATGTTCACCATGATGAACGAAGCGCGTATCGGCGTCGGCATGCAGGGTCTCAGCCAGGCCGAGGTCGCCTATCAGAACGCCCTGGAATATGCCAAGGACCGCCTGCAGGGCCGCGATGTGACCGGCACAAAAAATCCCGATGGCCCGGCTGATCCGCTGATCGTGCATCCCGACATCCGCCGCTCGCTGATGGACCAGAAAAGCTTTGCCGAAGGCGGGCGCGCGTTTCTCCTCTGGGCCTCTACGCTGATCGACGCCTCGCACCGTGGCAAGGACGCGGATGCCGATGGTCTGGTCTCCCTGCTGACCCCGGTGATTAAAGGGTTCCTGACCGATCAGGGCTACGACATGACCATCAAGGCGCAGCAGGTCTATGGCGGACACGGCTACATCGAGGAATGGGGCATGTCGCAATATACCCGCGACGCCCGGATCGCGATGATCTATGAAGGTGCGAACGGCGTTCAGGCGCTGGATCTTGTGGGCCGGAAACTGGCCCAGGACGGCGGCAAGCACGTGATGGCTTTCTTTGATCTGGTGAAGTCTTTCATCAAGGACAACGCGGGACAGGACGCAGATTTTGACGCTCAGTTCCTCGAGCCCCTCAAGGCTGCGAGCAAGGATCTGCAGGCCGCAGGTATGTACTTCATGCAGAATGGCATGAAAAACCCCAACAATGCGCTGTCTGGTTCTTACGACTTCATGCACCTCTTTGGTCACGTGTGCCTTGGCCTGATGTGGGCGAAAATGGGCAAATCAGCACGCGACGCTCTGGCTGCCGGTGCATCCGACGTGGCGTTCTACGAGACAAAGCTGCATACGGGCCGGTACTATATGGCACGCCAGCTGCCCGGCACCGCCCTGCACCTGTCGCGCATCCAGTCGGGTGCGGACACGGTCATGGCGCTGGATGCGGCCAACTTCTGAGGCGGGGCGCGGGCAAGACCCGCGCCTGTGCCAGACGTTCTGAGGAGCCCGGATGCCAAAACGTTTCCGCCTGACCCGCCGTTTTCCGGTCGCCATGACAGAAGACGGGTACCGCAGGCTGAAACGTCTCGCCAAACAGGCCGGGCTGGACGAAGGTGAAGCGTTGTCGTTTCTTTTCGAGAACTTCGACAGCGTGATTGACGCGGAGAGCTTTGGCCACCGGCTGCGGCTCTCTAATGCAGAACTTGACGCGCGCAGGCGCTGATCTGACGGACAGAGCCCGGGGGAGCACCATGAATACCAGCCCATCTGCCTGGATGACCGACGAACACCGCATGATTGCGGAGATGACGGCACAGTTTATCACCAATGAATGGGCGCCGCGTTTCGAGACCTGGCGCAAACAGGGCGAGATGGACCGCAGCACCTGGAGCGAAGCGGGCGCACTCGGGCTGCTGTGCCCCTCGGTGCCCGAGGAATACGGCGGCGCGGGCGGTGATTTCGGACATGAGGCCGCCATCCTGATCGAGGCCAGCCGCGCCAATCTGGCAAGCTGGGGACATGGCATTCATTCCGGCATCGTGGCCCACTACGTGCTGGCCTATGGCACCGAGGACCAGAAAAAACGCTGGCTGCCAAAAATGGCGTCGGGCGAACTGGTGGGTGCGCTGGCCATGACCGAACCCTCAACCGGCTCGGATGTCCAGCGCATCCGGACCCGCGCACTGAAGGACGGAAACGCATACAAGCTTTCAGGGCAGAAAACCTTTATCACCAACGGGCAGCATGCCAGTCTGATCATCGTCGCGGCCAAAACCGACCCCTCCGAAGGGTCCAAGGGTGTCTCGCTGGTAGTTGTCGAAACAGATGGAGCTGACGGGTTCAAACGGGGGCGCAATCTGGACAAGGTCGGACTGCACGCGGCCGACACATCTGAGCTTTTCTTTGACGAGGTGGAAATCCCGCCCGAAAATATTCTGGGCGGCTCCGAAGGCCAGGGTTTTTACCAGATGATGCAGCAGCTGCCACAGGAACGCCTGATCATTGCCTGTGGCGCTGTCGGCGCCATGGAAGGTGCCGTGGCGCGGACAATCGAATATTGCAAAGAACGCGAAGCCTTTGGCGGACCGCTCACGCAGTTTCAGAACACCCGTTTCAAACTGGCTGAGTGCAAAACCAAAGCAGCCGTATCCCGGGCCTTTCTGGATGAATGCATGGCCGAGCACCTTCAGGGCGCGCTGACCGTGGAAAAGGCCGCGATGGCCAAATACTGGCTGACTGATACCCAGGGCGAGGTACTGGACGAATGCGTTCAGCTGCACGGCGGTTATGGTTTCATGCAGGAATACGCCGTCGCGGAAATGTGGGCTGACGCGCGGGTGCAACGCATCTACGGTGGGACCAACGAGATTATGAAAGAGCTGATCGGGAGGTCACTGTGAAAGCACGCAGGTCAGCACTTTGGGAAACCGGCGGCAGCCTCCGGCGGGAGTATTTTCAGAAAGGTGAAGACGCGAAGACACTTCAGCCTCTGGGCGTTGGCCATCCCGGCCGAAGCGCCTTCACCCTTCACGGTCATCGGCTCTCCAGCCTGTACCGTGAACAGAATTTGCCCGCATCAGGGTTAACAAATCGTTCAGGGCGGTGCGGAATGCCGCTTCACCCTTCCAAAAATACTCAGATACCGGCCTGACAGCCCGCTCAGAAGGACGCCATTTTATGACCATCCAACTCTATTGCTTCGGGGAAAGCGGTAACGCGTACAAGGCGGCACTGTCGCTGGAGCTTTCCGGCCTGGACTGGGAAGCCGTCAAAGTCGATTTTTTCGGTGGCGAGACCCGCAGCCCGGAATACCGCGCTGATGTGAATGCGATGGGCGAGGCGCCGGTTCTGGTGGATGGCAGTATCCGGCTCAGCCAGTCGGGCGTTATTCAGGACTATGTCTCCGAGAAATCAGGTAAATTCGGCGGAAAAGATGCGCACGAACGGCGAGAGATCCTGCGCTGGGTATTCTGGGACAACCACAAGCTCAGCTCTGCCGCCGGGATGACCCGGTTTCTGATGAATTTCCTGCCCGAAGACAAACGCCCGCAGGAGGTAATCGGGTTCCAGCTCGGGCGGCTCAAAGCCGCGTATGCAGTGCTGAACGATTACCTTGAGGGTCGCGACTGGATCGTGGGCGATGGGCTGACCAACGCCGATATCAGTTGCTGTGGTTATCTTTTTTACCCCGAGCCCTTTGGCTTTGACCGGGCCGACTGGCCCAACATCGACGCCTGGCTCACCCGCATTTCTGAAACGCCGGGATGGAAACATCCCTACGACCTGATGCCCGGCTCCCCTGCGGACCGGACCTGACAAGACAGGCGCACCAGGCGCCTTTAGGAGAAGAAAATGACCGAAGCCTATATCTATGACGCGCTGCGCACCCCGCGTGGCAAGGGCCGCAAAGATGGCAGCCTGCATGAAGTGACCGCGCTGCGCCTTTCGGCCCAGACCCTAAACGCCGTGAAAGAACGCAACAACCTGGAAGGTCACGCCGTTGAGGATGTGATCTGGGGCAATGTCACTCAGGTGATGGAACAGGGCGGATGCCTGGCGCGCTCGGCCGTGCTGGCCTCTGATCTGGACGAACGCATTCCGGGGCTGGCGATCAACCGCTTCTGTGCCTCGGGCATGGAAGCTGTGAACCTCGCGGCCAACCAGGTGAGGGGCGGCGCCGGTGACGGCTATATCGCCGGCGGTGTCGAGATGATGGGCCGTGTTGCGATGGGGTCGGACGGGGCGGCAATCGCTGTCGATCCCACGCTCGCGATGGAGAAATACTTTGTACCCCAGGGCATCAGCGCCGACATCATCGCAACGGAATACGGGTTCACGCGGGATGATGCTGACCAGCTGGCCGTTGAATCCCAGCGCCGCGCCAAAGCGGCCTGGGATGATGGCCGTTTTGCAAAATCCGTGATCGAAATCCGCGATCAGAACGGTCTGCCCATTCTGGATCACGATGAATACATGCGTCCCCAGACGGATATGCAGAGCCTTGGCGGTCTGAACCCGGCCTTCCAGGCGATGGGCGAGGTCATGCCCGGCTTTGATAAGGTCGCGCTGATGAAATATCCGCACCTGGAAAAGATCAACCACATCCACCACGCAGGCAACTCCAGCGGTATCGTGGACGGGGCAGCGGCCCTGCTGATCGGCTCCAAAGAGTTTGGCGAAAAACACGGGCTGAAGCCGCGTGCGCGCATCCGTGCGACCGCCAAGATCGGCACCGACCCCACGATCATGCTGACCGGCCCCGTGCCCGTGACCGAGAAAATCCTTTCCGACAATGGCATGGACATCAAAGACATCGATCTTTTCGAGGTCAACGAGGCCTTTGCGTCGGTGGTGCTGCGGTTCATGCAGGCGTTTGACGTGGATCACTCTAAGGTCAACGTCAACGGTGGTTCGATCGCGATGGGCCACCCACTGGGGGCGACCGGTGCCATGATCATCGGCACACTGCTTGATGAGCTGGAACGCGCGGATAAAGAAGTCGGGCTTGCCACGCTCTGTATTGCATCCGGTATGGGTGCCGCCACGATCATCGAAAGGGTCTGACGCGGGGCATGCACAACGCCAAGGCCATATATCAATCCGTGCTGGACAGGCTCGCACAGGCGGTTTTCGACAACGATTACCGGTCCTGGTCGACAGTCTTTGGTGTGCCGTTTAAGATGACGACCGCCGAAGGCACTCTGGTACACGAAAACGAGCGTGATGTTGCTGTGGGGTTTGCCGATTTCGTCGGTGCCCTGCGGCGCAAAAATGTCGTGCGCATGGCCCAGGTCTGTCAGTTTGCCTATCTGTCAGAGCCGGACACGATCACAGGCTACCATGACACGGTGATGTATCAGGCGGATGGGACCGCCCTGCCGGAATACACCGTTAAATGGGTTCTGCATCTGCATCCTGCGGGGCACTGGCAGATCACCAAGGATATCAGCACGATCAGCGCTGAGGACAGACAGCTTTTGCCGCACAGCGACTTCACACAGTTTCAGCGCGAGGACACCTCGGAAGAGCTGCGGCTGCGGCGCGTCGTCCAGACCATGCTGGACAAGGCGGACAGCACACTGCTGCATGGCGCTTTTGAGGAGTGGCAGAACTCGTATCTGCTGCCGCTGGTCGTCGAGACGCGTCAGGGGCAGACCATCATAGAAGATGCCAAACACCTCCGCGAGGATTTTGCGATCTACCGCAAGGAGTTCAGCATCCATAATGTGACGGACATAACCCGGGTGATCCGCACCGCAGAAATGCTGGACCAGGACCTGATGCTCGCGACCTACCGCGCGCATGTGATCAGCGGTGCGCGTTATGTCGTGCCCCCCTGGACAGGTGCAATGACCTTCCGTCGCCACGACGGGGCCTGGTACATCACCAAAATCATGCACGCGATGGGACATCTGAACTGGAGCGGCCGCGCCTCAGATATTCAGAATGACAGCGCGACTGACAACATCATCGAAATGAACAGACAACGCCCGGGAAAAGGGAAGACGTGAAATGACTGACTTTACAATGAAAACAGATGCCGATGGCATCGCAACCATCACATGGGACGTCGAGCATAAATCGATGAACGTGATGACCCTCGATGCCTGGGACGTGCTCGAAGGGCTGGTGGATGACGCTCTGGCCGACGAGGCCGTCAAGGGCATTATCATCACGTCGGGCAAGGACAGCTTTGCAGGTGGCATGGACCTGAATGTCATTGCAAAAATGAAAGAGATGGCCGGTGACAACCCTGCCAAAGGTCTCTTTGACGGCATCATGAACGCCCATCGCATCATGCGTAAAATCGAACTGGCCGGCATGGACCCGAAAACTCAGAAGGGCGGCAAGCCGGTGGCAACCGTGCTGCCCGGCACAGCCCTGGGCATTGGTCTGGAAATCCCGCTCTCGACCCACCGCATTTTTGCGGCCAGCAACCCAAAGGCCAAAATCGGCCTGCCCGAGATTATGGTCGGCATCTTTCCCGGTGCGGGTGGCACAACGCGCCTGACCCGCAAAATGGGTGCCATGGCGGCCTCGCCCTTCCTGCTGGAAGGTAAACTGGTGGACCCTGCAAAAGCCAGGGCTGCGGGCCTCATTGACGAGGTATCTGACGACCCGATGGCCGACGCACGCGCCTGGGTTTTGTCGGCGAAAGATGCCGATCTGGTCAAACCCTGGGATGCCAAAGGCTACAAAATGCCCGGCGGCGCGCCCTATCACCCGGCGGGTTTCATGACCTTTGTCGGGGCCTCTGCGATGGTCAATGGCAAAACCCAGGGCGTTTATCCCGCTGCAAAAGCACTGCTGTCGGCTGTCTATGAAGGCGCGCTTGTGCCCTTTGACACAGCCCTGAAGATCGAGGCGCGCTGGTTTACCTCTGTGCTGATGAATCCATCCTCCGAGGCGATGATCCGCTCGCTCTTTATCAACAAAGAGGCGTTGGAAAAGGGTGCTGTGCGCCCGGCAGACGTGGCCGACCAGCGCGTGAAAAAACTTGGCGTTCTGGGGGCTGGCATGATGGGGGCCGGCATTAGCCTGGTCTCTGCTCAGGCGGGCATTGAGGTCGTGCTGATCGACCAGACGCAGGAAGCCGCCGACCGGGGCCGCGACTATACGGCCAAATTTGCCGACAAAGGCATCGCGCGCAAAAAGACCACGCCGGAAAAGAAAGAACAGCTGCTGTCGCGCATCACGGCCACAACTGACCTCGATGCGCTCAAAGACTGCGATCTGATCATCGAGGCGGTTTTTGAGGACCCGAAAGTCAAAGCCGAGATGACGCAAAAGGTCGAGGCGGTGATCCCGGAGGACTGCATCTTTGCCTCCAACACCTCGACCCTGCCGATCACCGATCTGGCCAAAGCCTCGGGCCGTCCTGAGCAGTTCATTGGCATCCACTTCTTCTCGCCTGTCGAGAAGATGCTGCTGGTGGAGATAATCAAGGGCAAGGGCACGGGCGACCGCGCGGTGGCCAAAGCGCTCGACTATGTGCGCCAGATCCGCAAGACGCCGATCGTCGTCAATGACGCGCGGTTCTTCTATGCCAACCGCTGCATCCTGCCATACGTGAACGAAGGGGTGCGGATGCTGAAAGAAGGCGTGGCGCCTGCGCTTATTGAGAATGCGGCGAAACTGGTGGGCATGCCGCTGGGTCCGCTGCAGCTGACCGACGAAACTTCTATCGATCTGGGTGCCAAGATCGCGCGTGCGACCAAAGCCGGGATGGGCGAGGCCTATGACGACTTTGCCGATGAGGTAATCTTCTGGCTCGAAGAAGAGGGCCGTCTGGGCCGCAAGAGCAACGCAGGCTTTTATGCCTATGACGAAAAAGGCAAGCGCCAGGGGCTCTGGGAAGGCCTGACAGAGAAGTACCCGACATCCGACGAGCAGCCCGATCTGGTTGATGTGCAGCATCGTCTGCTCTTTGCCCAGACGCTGGAGGCCGTGCGCGCGCTGGAAGAGGGAGTTCTGATGGACATTCGTGAAGGGGACGTGGGCGCGATCCTGGGCTGGGGTTTTGCGCCCTGGTCCGGCGGGCCGCTGAGCTGGTTTGACATGCTGGGTTCGGCCTATGCGGCAGAGCGTTGCGACGCGCTGACCGCTGCCTTTGGCGCGCGCTTTGCCTGCCCGGATCTGCTGCGCGAGATGGCGGCGAAAAACCAGAGCTTTTACGGACGTTTCGGAGCGAATGCCGCGGCCGCCTGACAGGCATCTGACATATGATCCGAAGAAAGGGGCTTTGCGGCCCCTTTTTTCATGCTCTGCTGCCTGAAGCACAGTGCGAAAACCTGAATCACTCAACGCTGACTGAAATCAGGGATTTCAATGCGTTAAGAGATCAGCGATGTCTCAGGTATTTCTCACTGTGCTCCAATTGCCGCGAAATCAGTCGCGGTCTGCGGCGAAAACGCAGACACAGTCTTTTCAATCCGCGCAAAAGCAATATCCTGTGCGACGCGGCGGGAAAATGCTGTGATCATATCGGCTGGGGAGAGAGACGATGGGCTGGATGAGCGATGAGACCGGGCTGGAAAAATGCGCGGCAAATCATGTGGCGCTGACGCCGCTGTCCCATCTCAGACGCGCGGCCCGGGTCTTTGCCGGTCGCACGGCTGTGATCTACGGCGCGCACCGGGTGAGCTATGCGGAATACTATGCCCGCTGCAGCCGCCTTGCCTCGGCACTGGCAGCGCGCGGTGTGGCCCCGGGCGATGTCGTCGCCACCCTGATCCCCAACCTGCCCGCGCAGGCCGAGGCACATTTTGGTGTGCCCGCCTGTGGCGCGGTGCTGAACACGATCAACACGCGGCTCGATGTGGATACGGTCAGCTATATCTTTGACCATGGCGAGGCCAGGGTTGTGCTTGTCGATACGCAGTTTCTGGACCTGGCCGAGGCGGCGCTGGCCCGGATGGATGGAACACCGCCTCTGCTCATCGAGGTGGCCGATCCGGCCGCCGGTTACCCGGCCACCGGGCGGCACCCCGAATACGAAGAGTTCCTGGCCTCGGGGGATGCAGGGTTTGACTGGATCATGCCCCGGGACGAATGGGAAAGCCTGTCGCTGAACTATACGTCCGGCACCACAGGCAGGCCCAAGGGCGTGGTCTGTCACCACCGCGGGGCCTATCTGATGACGATGGGTACGGTGGTCAGCTGGCAGATGGTCCTGCGGCCCGTCTACCTGACCATTGTGCCGCTCTTTCACTGTAACGGCTGGAACCACACATGGATGATGCCCATGCTGGGCGGAACAATCGTGTGCTGCCGTGATATCACCGCAGGGGCAATCTATGACGCCATCGCGGACGAAGGCGTCACGCATTTCGGCGGCGCACCAATTGTGCTGAACATGATCGTGAATGCCACAGAAGCCGACAGGCGCAGCTTTGATCACGTTGTCGAGGTCTTTACCGCAGGCGCGCCACCGGCGCCGGCCACCCTGTCCAAGATCGAGGCACTGGGGTTCAATGTGACCCAGGTCTATGGCCTGACGGAAACCTATGGCCATGTCACCGAATGCCTGTGGCGCGGCGAGGACTGGGACGCGCTGGACAAACCCGCGCGCGCTGCGGTCAAGGCGCGCCAGGGCGTGGCCTTTCCGATGATGGAGGACATCACCGTTCTGGACGGGGAGATGCAGCAGGTCACCCGGGACGGTGCAACACAGGGCGAGATTATGATCCGCGGCAATTCAGTGATGAAGGGGTACTACAAGAACCCCGAAGCAACGCGCGAGAGCTTTGCCGGTGGATACTTTCATTCCGGCGATCTGGCCGTCCAGCACGATGACGGCTACATGCAGATTGCTGACCGCGCCAAGGACATCATCATCTCGGGCGGGGAGAATATCTCTTCGGTCGAGGTCGAGGGCGTGCTGATGGAACACGACGACGTTCTGCTGGCGGCTGTGGTGGCAAAACCCGACGAGAAATGGGGCGAGGTGCCCTGCGCCTTTGTCGAGCTGAAACCCGGGGTTGCCGGCGATGCCGCGGCACTTATTGCCTTTTCCAGACAGACGCTTGCCGGGTTCAAAGCGCCAAAGCAAATCGTCTTTCAGGAACTGCCAAAAACCTCGACCGGCAAAATACAAAAGTTCGAACTGCGCAAACTGGCCAAAACTCTCTGACGCGGCGCGGCATTGCCGTTTCGCACAGGCCGCGCGGGTGCTAGACTGCCTGCGAGTGGGAACGGGCAGACATATCCGCAATGACGGCTCTGACGAAATACGCAAGGATCGAAGCAAGCGGTCTGTGGCGCGCGTCGCTACAGGACCAGCGCCGTGAGGTGGTGGTCTCGATTGGCGAGGCAACGCTGACCATTGCCGATATGCAGGACCGGCCCGTCACGCACTGGTCGCTGGCTGCAATCCGGCGCGCCAATCCCGGCAAGCGCCCGGCGGTCTTTCACCCTGATGGCGATCCGGGTGAGACGCTTGAACTGGACCCGTCAGAAGCCCAGATGATCGACGCGATTGAACAGTTGCGCCGCGCGGTGGAACGCGGGCGGCCCAGGCCGGGCCGGCTGCGCTGGGTCGGAATGGCGGTATCTCTGGCGCTGGTCGCGGCGCTCGCTGTCTTCTGGCTGCCCGGCGCGCTGGTCAATCACACTGTCAGCGTCGTGCCCGGGGTGAAACGCGCGGAAATCGGTGCCGCGCTGATGACCCGCATTGAACGCATGACCGGTCCGGCCTGTTCGGATCCGGCAGGCATACGTGCGCTGAGCAAACTGCGCGCGCGGCTGGGCACCGGACCGATCAGCCTGATGCCGGGCATCATCGGCACCAGCCTGCATCTGCCTGGCGGCAGGATCCTGATGGACCGCGCCCTCGTCGAGGACTACGAGGAGCCGGATGTCGCCGCAGGCTTTGCGCTGGCCGAGCATACGATGGCGCGCCGCTCCGACCCGCTGCGCGATCTGCTGGAAGCCACCGGGACATGGTCGAGTTTCCGACTGCTGACCACCGGGCGGCTTGAAGGCGAAATCCTGGACGGATACGCCGAACAGCTGCTGACACAGGAGCGCGGCACCCCACCGATGGACGGCCTGGTCGAAGCCTTTGACGCGGCCTCTGTCCGCAGCACCCCCTATGCCTATGCCATAGATATTACAGGCGAATCCGTCCTGCCTCTGGTCGAGGGAGACCCGATGTCGGGCAGGCAGACGGTCGCCCTGCTCAGCGATGCTGACTGGCTGCGTCTCCAGGGGATCTGCGGCGGCTGAGGGCGATCACCTGTCGCTGTCGCGTTCACGCATCGGCGCTGTGAGCGACCAGGTCTGCTGCATTTTGCGGTGTCCCTCCAGCGTCTGTTCGGCGCGGCGCGGGTTCATGCGGCCATCCGTCCAGGCTTTGCGGTATCCTTTGGGCACTTTCACCGGCCGGTAATCGCGGCGCTCTGCCCAGACATGGCGCGGCAGGACTCTGTCCCTGTCGCCAACACCCAGCTCTGATGCGGTCTCTGGCGTGACCACGACCCCCACCGGCGCCGAAGGTGCGCTGCGTGTCACAGGTTTCTTTGCCGACACCGGCACCATTGCGCGGACCGGCCGGGGCGTGGGCCGGGTGACCTGAGCCGGGGCTGTCACGGGTGCGGCAGCAACGGCGGCAACAGACAACGGTTCGGCCTGAGCGGGAGCCTCCTGCACCTGTGGGGCCGGGGCGGCGGCAGCCTGTGTGCTGGCCGGGGGCAGTTGCGGAACCTCGATCACCACTTCGGTGCCGCGCGGGATGATGACATTTTCTGTGACAGGGGCAGCTGTTGCCGCCGTCGCAAAGGTTGGCGCACGGCCACAGATATGCTGGCGGTTGCGGTCAACGCGCGGTGCCCAGCGAACAGCATCATCAATTCCGATCCGCGTAAAAACGCATCCGGTGCTGTCCACAAACTGAGTTCCGGTGAACGACACAGGCGGCAGTTCACCCGGCTGCACGCTCTGTTGCGCGCTGACCCCTGCTCCAGAGAAAGCAAGGCAGAGCGCCACACCACAGACCGCAACAGTTCTGGTAATTTTCATCATTGCCCCCACAAGATGTGGAGACGATGCCCGAACACGGGCGGCTTAGCAAGATGAGAGCCGCCACAGCGCAGCGGTGCGGGTGGTTATTTGGTCCCGAACATCCGGTCACCTGCATCCCCGAGGCCCGGAACGATGTAACCGATATCATTCAGGCGTTCATCCACCGCTGCCGTTACAATCGGCACATCGGGGTGCGCCTCTTTCATACGGGCGATTCCCTCAGGGGCGGCCAGCAGACACAGAAAGCGGATGTTCGTGGCACCGGCTTTTTTCAGCAGATCAATGGCCGCGATCGAGGAATTGCCTGTCGCCAGCATCGGGTCCACCGCGATCACAAGGCGGTCGTCCAGCCCCTCGGGGACCTTGAAATAATACTGAACCGGCTGCAGCGTTTCCTCGTCCCGGTAGAGACCCACAAACCCGACACGCGCCGAGGGGATCAGCTCCAGCACACCATCCAGCAGCCCGTTGCCCGCGCGCAGAATAGAGATCAGCGCGAGCTTTTTTCCGTCCAGCGTCGGCGCATCCATCGCCTGCATGGGCGTCTCGATCTGTTTTGTTGTCATCGGCAGCCCGCGCGTCACCTCATAGGCCAGCAGCTGGCTGATCTCGCGCAGCAACTGACGGAAAACAGCTGTCGGCGTTTCCCTGTCCCGCATGATGGTGAGTTTGTGCTGGACCAGCGGATGGTCAACGACGGTCAGATGATCGGACATGATTTCTTCCTTGCAGGTTTCATTTCCTTTAGACCTGAACGGGGCAGTCCCGCAAGAGACAGGCGCGGTGATCAGGCCGGAACCGCAACACCCAGATGCCGGGCCACCAGACCGGCCACATCCGTAAAGCCCATCTGCCCCAGCGCGCCCTGCCCGGCACCGGCAACCAGAACCGGCACACGCTCGCGGGTGTGGTCTGTACCGCTCCATGTCGGATCGTTACCATGGTCTGCCGTCAGCACCATGATATCCCCGGGTCTGAGGGAATCGACGATCCGGGCAATTTCGCCGTCGAACCACTCCAGCGCGCGCGCATAGCCTGACACGTCCCGCCGGTGTCCGTACAGGCTGTCAAACTCCACAAAATTCGCAAAGGTCAGACTGCCGTCCTCCGCCGTTTTGACCGCATCCGCCAGATGCTGCATCAAAACCGCATCGGGACCTTTACGGACATCATCAATCCCTTCCATGGTGAAAATATCACCAATCTTTCCAATAGCATGAACCGCTCTGCCTGCCGACTGAACCCAGTTCGTCAGGATCGGTGCCGGGGGCCGTATGGCATAGTCGCGCCGGTTGGCTGTGCGTTCAAACCCCGTCTCGGGCGTGCCCCTGAACGGACGTGCAATCACCCGGCCCACGCGCATTTCATGCAAGGACGGTGCCAGCCGCGCGCAGAGGTCCAGCAGGGCCTCCAGCCCGAAGTATTCTTCGTGCGCAGCAATCTGAAACACGGAATCCGCGGAGGTATAACAGATGGGATGCCCGGTCCGGATATGCTCCGCACCGTGTTCTGCGATGATGGTCGTGCCAGAGGCATGACAGTTGCCCAGAATGCCGGACGCGCCCGAAATCTCGCAGACGCGCGCCACCAGATCAGCGGGAAACGCCGGTGTCTCATCCGGAAAATAGTACCAGGCCCAGGGCACCGGCAAACCGGCCAGTTCCCAGTGACCCGAGGGCGTGTCCTTGCCGCGCGAGACTTCGGTGGCCGCGCCCCACTGCCCTTCAGGCTCCTGGCCCAGTCCCGGCGCGGTTAAACCGCTGGCCAGTTCCAGTGCCCGCCCCAGCCCCAGCCGGTCCAGACACGGCATCTGCAAGGGCCCGCTGCGCCCCTCCTCTGCCTCGCCCGCAACACAGGCCCGGGCGATGTGGCCCAGGGTATTAGCGCCACTGTCCGGGCGCGTGCCGTTGAAAAACTGGTCCGCATCCGGCGCGCCCCCGATCCCGACGGAATCCATCACAACCAGAAAAGCGCGGCCCATCAGTCAATCCTTTCGTGAATGAGTGCCGGGAGCATCGCAGGCGCGGTATCGTCTATACGCATTGCGGCGCGCACCGCGGCTGCGGCGGCATCGGCGGCATCCGGGCGCGCAGCGTGTACAACACCCAGCGGCTGACCCCGCGCAACCGGGTCTCCAAGCCGCAGCAGACCGGTCAGCCCGACCGACGGATCAATGCGGTCCGTCTCGACACGCCGCCCGCCGCCCAGGGCCACAACCGCAAGCCCCAGCGCCTCGCCGTCAATTGTCCCGACAAACCCGTCCTGTGCTGCCCGGACCTCGCGGATGACAGTCGCTTCGGGCAGAAAACGGGCCCGGTTTTCCAGGAACTGAACAGGCCCGCCCATCGCTGCCACCATTTTTGCAAACCGTTCAGCCGCACGGCCATCGCGTACAGCGGCATCAATGGCATCCGCCCCGGCCTGCACGTCAGATACAAGCCCGGCGTTGGACAGCAACACACCGCCCAGAGCGGCAGATATCTCGATCAGCGGGCCGCGCACCTCACCTGTCAGAACGTGTAGCACCTCTGCCACCTCAAGCGCATTGCCCAGCGCAGGGACCAGCGGCTGGTTCATGTCGCTGATCACAGCCGTCGTCGGGCACCCGGCAGCATTGGCGGTACTGACCAGCGCGCGCGCCAGATCACGGGCTGCATCAGTGTCTTTCATGAAAGCACCGCTGCCGGTTTTCACATCCAGCACCAGCCCGTCGAGTCCGCCTGCGAGTTTCTTGGACAGAATGGACGCACAGATCAGATCGAGACTGTCCACGGTCGAGGTTACATCCCGCACCGCATAAAGCCGCCTGTCCGCAGGAGCGATACCAGCGCTGGCACCCACGATCGCGCAGCCCGCCGCCGCAACTGTCTGACGAAACCGCGCCTCGTCCGGCTGAGTAATCAGACCCGGGATCGCATCCAGCTTGTCCAGGGTGCCCCCGGTGTGCCCGAGGCCGCGCCCCGAAATCATCGGCACATATGCCCCGCAGGCCGCCAGCGCCGGTGCCAGCAGCAGCGACACACAGTCACCGACACCGCCGGTCGAATGTTTATCCAGGACAGGCCCGTCGAGATCCCAGGCGAGTACCTGGCCGCTGTCGCGCATGGCAAGGGTCAGTGCCACGCGGCCTGCCTCGTCCAGACCACGCGCGCAGATGCCCATGGCAAATGCCCCGGCCTGGGCGTTGCTGACCGATCCGTCGGCCAGCCCCCGCGCCATCCATCGCAGATCTGCCGGCGTCAGCGGCACCCCATGCCGTAACCGGCCCAGCAGAGAACGCGCGTCGCTCATCTCAGCCCGCCATATGCGCGCTGTTGAAAACACCGGGCAGCAGGTCGCCCACGGTTGTCTGTTGCTCCTGTCCGCCGGTTGTCGCCATGGTCACCACAACGCCCGCGCCTGCAAACTCCGCCAGTTTCTGACGGCACCCGCCGCAGGGTGTCACCGGCTGCGGCGATCCGGCAATCACATAGGCCTCTGTCAGCTCCGTCTCACCCGCAGCGACCATGGCGGCGATGGCACCCGCTTCAGCACAGGTCCCTTCGGGATAGGCCACATTCTCGACATTGCAGCCAACATAAACGGTCCCCGAAGCGCCGCGTACCGCCGCGCCGACCCGGAAACCCGAATAGGGTGCATGTGCGTTGTTGCGCACGGCTGTCGCCGCCTCTCTGAGGGTCATGGCGATGTCTCCTGTCACAAGTTCCAGGCCCCAGCCTGTCGCCCGACGCGCGCCATTGCAAGGGCGCGGTGTTAAATTACGGTCTGAACGGGCGTTGTTTCAAAAACCCCCGGCAGGGAAACTTCCAGCAGTTCCAGATCCGGGCTCAGATCATCATAGCGAACAGCCATACCGGGTGGGATGACAAAGGCATCCCCTGCCTCAAGGCTGTGCGGCGCCCTGCCATCTGCGTTCAGGGTCATCCGCCCCTCCATGACAAAGGTAAAAAGGATGTCACTATCGTGCACACTGGCAGGCACCTCTCCCTCCCCGGGCCGGACCACATGCACACCCGCCACATTGCCGGTATGCGCCGCAATCGTGGTGTCGCGGCTGAGAAAACCGGGAATGCGGAACGGTGCCCAGACCGCCTCCTCTGCCCGGTGGTGCACAAACCGCTGACCCTGAAACAGACGCGCCGGGTCTGGCGGGCCGTTGGGCAGCTCCATCTCATGATCGATTGTAGTGACATGCTCCGCAGGCACACCGATCTCGATCACCTCGATATTGTCTGATGCAAAAAGCACCCTGTGCCGGATCTCCGGCGGCTGGATCACACAGTTGCCCGCCTGCAGGCGAAAGGGCTCTCCCTGATCCTCATAAACCAGATCAACCCAGCCCCGGTAACAAAAGATCAGCTGAAACCCGACCGTGTGGTAATGCACCATATCCGACACCGGCCCGCCGTCGGGAATACGGATATGGCTCGCAATGATTGACCCGCCCAGCCGGTCGGGGATCAGATCACGGTAATGCATGCCAGCACGCCCGATGATCCAGGGCGCCTGATCCGCCAGACGGCGCACCACAAAACTGTGCACCGTCTCCGGCATCACCAGGGGCTCGTGCAGCGGCGCAATCTCGACCCGGGTGCCATTGGGGGCGGTCAGCCCGCGCGCACCTTCCGCAAACCTGTCCGGATCTTCCGTCAGTATACGCAGAACGCCGGGTGGGTTTTGCGCATCCCTGTCGATCCGCACCCGCAGACCATGGCCTGAAAACACAGCTACCGACGGGTCATCCGCCGGATAGATCATATCCATCCGCATCCCCAGCACTTTGGTAAAAAACGGAATGTCTTTCCGCAGATCACCTGTCGGCAGCAACACCTCGGCTCTGATCTCAGCCATATCACCCTCGCAGTTATGCGCGCAGACTGCGCCGCACCCCGGGGTTTGACAAGAGCGTGCCCCTTCTTCTGGCCGGAAATATCCCGGGGTGTCTGAGGGGCAGCGCCCCTCAGCCGGTCACAGGCCGCCCCGCGCGCTCTGATCACAATTGCGCCGCCCGGGCCTCTGCCGGCGAACTACGCCTTGGCGCTCCGGCCCGGGTCGTTTAAGGCTGAACCATATCCGGAAATACGGGAGAGGACATTCCATGAGCGACACCAGCAACCTGCGCCAGGCGGCCCTCGACTACCATGAATTTCCAAAACCCGGGAAACTGGAAATCCGCGCCACCAAGCCGCTGGCCAATGGCCGGGACCTGGCACGCGCCTATTCACCCGGCGTGGCAGAGGCCTGCCTGGAGATCAAAGAAGACCCTTCGGCTGCCGCCCGCTATACCGCACGCGGCAATCTTGTCGCCGTTGTCTCCAACGGCACCGCAGTGCTGGGCCTTGGAAACATCGGGGCGCTGGCCTCCAAACCGGTGATGGAAGGTAAAGCTGTTCTGTTCAAGAAATTCGCCGCCATCGACTGTTTTGACATTGAGGTCGATGAAACCGACCCCGAAAAACTCGCCGATATCGTCTGCGCGCTCGGGCCTACCTTCGGAGCCATCAACCTTGAGGACATCAAGGCGCCGGATTGTTTTACCGTTGAACGGATCTGCCGCGAACGCATGAATATCCCGGTGTTCCACGACGACCAGCACGGCACCGCCATTGTTGTCGGTGCCGCCGTAAAGAACGCGCTGCATGTGGCGGGCAAGAAATTCGAAGACATCAAAATCGTCTCGACCGGCGGGGGCGCGGCGGGCATTGCCTGTCTGAACATGCTGCTCAAAATGGGGGTGAAACGCGAAAACGTCTGGCTGTGCGATATCAACGGTCTTGTCTACGAAGGCCGCGAGGTGGACATGAACCCGATCAAATCGGAGTTTGCCCAGGCCTCTGACCTGCGCACCCTGGGTGATGTGATCCCGGACGCGGACCTCTTTCTGGGGCTGTCGGGCCCCGGTGTGCTGAGCCAGGACATGGTCAGAAAGATGGCCAAAAGGCCGATCATCTTTGCGCTGGCGAACCCGACACCCGAAATCCTGCCCGATCTCGCGCGCGAAGTGGCACCAGACGCCATTATCGCCACGGGCCGGTCTGATTTTCCCAATCAGGTGAACAACGTCCTGTGTTTTCCCTTTATTTTCCGCGGTGCGCTGGATGTCGGTGCGACCACGATCAACGACGAGATGCAGCTGGCCTGTATTGACGGGATTGCCGAGCTGGCGCGTGCGACCACTTCGGCCGAGGCTGCCGCTGCCTACCAGGGTGAAGAGCTTACCTTTGGTGCGGACTATCTGATCCCAAAACCCTTTGACCCGCGCCTTGTGGGGGTTGTGTCCTCGGCGGTGGCGCGGGCCGCAATGGAAACTGGTGTCGCCACCCGGCCCATCGAGGATCTGGAGGCCTACCGTCTGAAACTCGACGGCTCGGTGTTCAAATCGGCCCTCTTCATGCGCCCCGTCTTTGCCGCCGCCCGCAGTGCCACCCGCCGCATTGTCTTTGCCGAGGGCGAGGACGAACGCGTGCTGCGCGCAGCCCAGGCCGTGCTCGAGGAAACAGTGGAACGCCCGATCCTTATCGGCCGCCCGGACGTGATCAACAGCCGCCTGGAACGGGCAGGCCTGACCATAAAACTGGGTGAACACGTGGATCTGGTGAACCCCGAAAACGATCCGCGCTACCGCGACTACTGGGAAACCTATCACCACCTCATGGCGCGGCGCGGCATCACGCCCGATCTGGCCCGCGCCATCATGCGCACCAATACCACCGCAATCGCCTCGGTTATGGTGCATCGCGGCGAGGCCGAAAGCCTGATCTGCGGCACCTTTGGCGAATTCACCTGGCACCTGAATTACATCAATCAGGTGCTGGGCCAGGACGGCCTGCATCCGGTCGGCGCGCTGTCGATGATGATCCTGGAGGACGGCCCCCTGTTCGTCACCGACACCCAGGTCCACCTGCACCCCGATCCGCAGCAGATTGCCGAGATTGCCATCGGTGCCGCGCGCCACGTGCGCCGCTTTGGCATTGAACCGCGCATCGCCTTCTGCTCGCAGTCCCAGTTCGGCAACAAGGGCGAGGGCACAGGCGGGCGCCTGCGCGCTGCGATCCGCCTGCTGGACGAGGGCAACTATGACTTCTGCTACGAGGGCGAGATGAACATCGACACCGCCCTCGATCCCGAGCTGCGCGACCGCATTCTGCCCGGAAACCGCATGCAAGGCGCCGCAAATGTGCTGGTCTTTGCCCATGCAGATGCGGCCTCCGGTGTGCGCAATATCCTCAAGATGAAAGGCGGCGGGCTGGAAGTCGGCCCCATTCTGATGGGCATGGGGAACAAGGCGCATATCGTGTCCCCCTCGATCACCGCGCGGGGCCTTCTGAACGTCTCGGCCATCGCCGGCACGCCGGTGGATGTCTACGGCTGATCCCGTTTCAGGCGGACAGCTGCTGCCTGACTGTGCATCTTTCGCGCCCGGCAGGCCAAAGCAATGTGCGAGGGGTTGCCAGACCCCCCGCATCCGCTACCTTCAGTAGTACAAAACTGCTGTCCCGGCGGAGGAAACCGAATGCGCTCCAGATATGCCCTCGTCCTGACGATGCTCCTGCTGGCGGCCTGTGGCACGGTCACGTCCCAGGAAACATCGACCATCCGGTTTGAGGGCGACGACTATCTGCTGCGCACCCAGACCATCGATCAGGGCGGCAGGTCATATACCACATCGCATGTACAGGTTCTGAACCGCTGGTACCTGTGCATCCCGGACAGCCCCGGGGACTGCCAGTCTGCCGTGCGCACCGGGTTGCGCGAATACTCACTGCGCTGATCCGCAGCGCCGGGCATCTGGCCGCGAAATCGCCCCCGACAGCGCACAGACCCGGCGGGCCGCGTGAAACTGACGCAGGTCTTGCGCGCGACCCGTTCCAGGGCGTAACCATACCCCAGCAATGCGACCGGGGGAGGGACTGCCGTGAATTACCGTGAAACCTATCGGGCGAGCCTGGACGATCCTGAAACCTGGTGGATGCAGGCCGCAGAGGCCATCGACTGGGACCGCAAACCGCAAAAGGCGCTGACGGATCTCGGGGACAGTCTCTATGAGTGGTATGCCGACGGTATGGTCAACGGCTGCTGGAACGCGGTGGACCGGCACGTGGCCGCCGGGCGCGGCACGCAGGCCGCCATTATCTACGACAGCCCGATCACCGGAGCGAAATCCACCATAACCTTTGCGGAACTGCAAGGCCGGGTCGCCTCTCTCGCCGGGGCGCTGGTCGCTCAGGGTGTGGGCAAGGGTGACCGTGTCATCGTCTATATGCCGATGGTGCCCGAGGCGCTGGAGGCGATGCTGGCCTGTGCGCGCATCGGTGCCGTCCATTCTGTCGTCTTTGGCGGGTTTGCTGCCAATGAACTGGCCGTGCGCATCGATGACTGCACGCCCAAGGCCATTCTTGCTGCCTCCTGCGGGCTGGAGCCCGGGCGGGTGGTGAAATACAAACCCCTGCTCGATGGCGCAATTGAACTGGCCGATCACAAACCCGACGTCTGCATCATTCTGCAGCGTGAGCAGGAACGCGCAGAGCTGATCCCCGGCCGCGATCTGGACTGGCACGCAGCCCGGCAGGGTGTCACGCCTGCGGACTGTGTCCCGGTGGAGGGCAATCACCCTGCCTATATCCTCTATACCTCCGGCACGACCGGCGCGCCCAAGGGCGTGGTCCGCCCCACCGGCGGCCATCTGGTAGCCCTGCATTGGACCATGAAAAACATCTATCAGTGCGATCCGGGTGATGTGTTCTGGGCTGCGTCAGATGTGGGCTGGGTCGTGGGGCACAGCTATATCTGCTACGGCCCGCTCATTCACGGCAACACCACGGTTGTGTTCGAGGGCAAGCCCGTGGGCACCCCGGATGCCGGCACATTCTGGCGCGTGATCTCTGAGCATAACGTGCGCAGCTTTTTCACCGCCCCCACGGCCATCCGTGCCGTCAAGCGTGAAGACCGCAAAGGGCTGGAGCGGCAGAAATACGATCTGTCCTGCCTGCGCGCGCTTTATCTGGCCGGGGAACGGGCCGACCCCGACACCATCGAATGGGCGGGCGACATTCTGGACGTGCCGGTTTACGATCACTGGTGGCAGACCGAAACCGGCTACACCATCGCGGGCAACCCCGCAGGGCTCGAGGCGCTGCCCGTCAAGATCGGCTCACCCACCGTGGCCATGCCCGGCTATGACGTGCAGATCCTTGACGAGGCCGGACACCCGATGAAACCCGGAGAACTGGGTGCCATCGCCGTGAAACTGCCCCTGCCGCCCGGCACGCTGCCCACGCTCTGGAACGCCACCGAACGGTTCCGCAAAAGCTATCTGACGACGTTCCCCGGCTATTATGAGACCGGTGATGCGGGCATGATCGACGAGGACGGGTATCTCTACATCATGGCGCGCACCGACGACGTGATCAACGTGGCCGGGCACCGCCTGTCCACCGGTGCCATGGAAGAGGTCCTGGCCGGTCATCCGGATGTCGCCGAATGCGCCGTCGTGGGCGTGTCGGATGCGCTCAAGGGCCAGTCGCCTCTGGGACTGCTGTGCCTGACCACAGGCGTGAACCGCCCACATGACGAGATCACAGCCGAATGCGTGAAGCTGGTGCGTGAAAAGATCGGCCCGGTGGCCGCGTTCAAAAACGCCCTGGTGGTGGACCGGCTGCCCAAAACCCGCTCGGGCAAGATCCTGCGCGCCACGGTGGTCAAAATCGCCGATAACCAGGACTTCAAAATGCCCGCGACCATTGATGATCCGGCCATTCTGGATGAAATCCGCGCCGCCCTCAAAACCATCGGCTACGCGCAGGAAAGCTGAAAACAGGCCCTGCCCAGAGCGATCAGACCACCCCGGGCTTTCGGGGATTGGCGCGGTTTCGGCGCCAATCCTCAATCGCCCGCGTCATTGTTTACACCCCTTTCGCGCCCCGGTGGAAATCCGTTCACGTTTTTGTTTACCGCTGTGTAAACTTCTTGTTTCCCCGCGCCCGACCAGTCCTTTTGCATTTACATAAAAATGTCAAAAATGGGACGAAGTAAGGGAAATAAATGGTATACAAAAGTGTTATTGCCGCCGCCGCTCTGCTGTTTGCAGCGCCCGTGGCCTCCTTCGCAGGGACAGTAAACCTCGTAGATGATGTCTACTACCTGACGGATTACAACATCGGTGCCGCGTCGAACCCGCGCACTTTCTACAGCAACCACGTGACCGGCAGCGGTGTCAGCATCCACTGGTCCGCTGACCGGCAGAGCCGCTTTGTCGTCGAGGGCGAAAAAGCCACAATGACCGGATCGGCAAAGAACACGGGCGCTTCAGGCCTGACCTTTGATTTCGAACTGAGCTTCACCCGCTCCGGCCCCGGACCCAAAGGTGCCTACTGCCAGTTCCTGGGCAGGATCGACCAGGGCTGTGATGACGACAACACCAAAGAACTGATTGCTGCCGGTGATCTGGACCCGACCGCCTGGGACTATTTCAACCTGGACATGGGCACGATCACAGGTACCGGCGATCTGGCGGGCTATGCCTGGGCGCTGACCAACAACAGCGGTCACCAGACACAGGCCGGTGCCAGCGCCAATGCGCTGCTGCTGGATGGCGCGCTGGGTCTGTCGCTGTGGTATGACTACACGCTGATCAGCGCACCTGACCAGCAGGCTTCGGCCTTTGCAGCACAGTCCGTGCCTGCATGGTCTGTCCGCGAACGCGGCAAAGGCGACATCAACGCCGACCTGATCCCCACGCCGCTGCCCGCAGCCGCGTGGATGCTGATCGCCGGTGTTGCCGGTCTCGGCGCGATGGGGCGCAAAAAACGCAAAACGGCCTGAGACCACCCGCACAGGGCCGACAAAACAGGGAAAGGGCGCTCACAGGGGGCGCCCTTTTCAGTACCGGGTCCGGCCTTTGACATCCCCGACACACCCCATATTCTTTGCCCGGGCACCACAGCGACAGGCCCCGAGGGTAAAGCGATGGACACTGTCCCCGGCAGAGATGACACAGCAGATACCACCGTGCTCGCTGCGCAACTGGTCCGGATGGGCCTTGCCGGCGCGCATTTCGCTGACATTCTGGAAACATTCGGCACCGGCGTGAATGCCGCTGGCATCCCGCTGATGCGCGCCCATGTCACGCTGCGCGCTCACCACCCCGAATACGGCAGCCTTTCGCACCGGTGGCACCGCCAGGACGGGATAGTCTCGGAAAGTTACGAACACACCGACGAGCTGCGCGGGAACTGGCTGGCAAGCCCCCTCTATCACCTCCTCGCCCATGACATTTCTGAACTGCGCGTGTCACTGCGCGATACCCCCGCCGATATGGAGTTTGAGGTCTTTGACGACCTGCGCGCACAGGGCGGTACAGAATATCTGGCCCTGAAAACGTTCTTTTATGATCCCGGCGACAGCCTGGCGGTCGATCCGGACAGCCCGCCCGAAGGCAGCCTGATCTCGCTGACATCGGATGGTCCGGACGGCTTTTCCGACGTGCAGGCGGATGCCCTGCGGCAGCTGTTGCCGGTGCTCAAACTGGCACTGAAATCCGGTGCCAACCGGCGCATGGCCAGTGATATCGCAGATATCTACCTGGGGCGCGATGCGGGGTCGCGGGTGCTGTCGGGTGACATTCTGCGCGGCTCTGTGCGGCGCCTGGATGCGGTGATCTGCTACTTTGACCTGTCGGGCTTCACGAGGCTGTCAGAGACCCTGTCCGGCCCCGACATCATCGCCATGCTCAACGACTATTTCGGCGTGGCGGTTGATGTGGTCCAGAACCACGGCGGGAACGTGCTCAAATTCATGGGCGACGGCATGCTGGCGATCTTTGACGTGACCACAAATGAGGATGCGGGTGCCAGTGCCGTACAGGCCACCGTGGCTCTGCGCGAAGAGCTGGCCCTGATCAGCAAGCAGCGCAGCGACAAGGGGCTGACCGCAACCGGCTTCACCGTCGCCCTGCACAGCGGAGAAGTGCTCTATGGCAATATCGGTGGGCGCACACGGCTTGATTTCACGGTGATTGGTCCGGCGGTGAACACTGCCGCGCGGCTTTCGGGCATGTGCGCCCATGTGGACCAGAACATCGTGATTTCCGCCACTGTGGCACGGCCACTGCTGACCCGTCGCAACGATCTGGTCTCTCTGGGTCAGTACCGGCTGCGGGGCGTGGCCGAGCGCCAGGAACTCTTCACGCTGGACTGACCCTGCGCGGCCCGGCACCCCACATCCGAAAAACGTGATCGCGCCGCGCCACCATTTGTGTTGACCGGTGACCGGGGCACCGCCAGGCTGGGTTCATCAGAAAGGAGCCTCCATGCACAGAATTTTCAAAGCGGCCCTCGGCCTGTTGCTGGCGCCCCTCGCCCTGCCCGTTTCGGCATCCGAGGGAACGCGCATTCAGGTCACGGGAGAGATCATCGACACCTGGTGCTATTACTCCGGCGTGATGGGCGGCCCCGACGCGGTGGTCGGCTCTGCGCATCACACCTGCGCACTCTGGTGCTCGGCGGGCGGCATTCCCGTCGGTCTTCTGGCCGAGGATGGCACCGTCTATATGGTGCTCAAAATCGAACAGGACGCGGGCTCTGCCAGCGGCGACACCCAGCTCAGCCTGGCAGCACACACCGTCACCGCCGATGGGATGCTCTATGAACGCGACGGTCTGAACTATCTGGTGGTCAGCGAAGTCGTCAGTGACCTGGATATCGCCAACATGACCCACGAGGACTATGGCACCGTTCCCCCCTTCTCCTTTCCGGATCCGAACAAATGAGAAAAACAGCCCTTTTGCTGGCCCTGCTGGCCAGCCCCGTCACAGCCCAGGATTTCTCCGAAGGCTCTGAAGCAAAAACCTGGAACCTCTATGCAGAGGTCCCCGCCCGGTTTGAGGCGACCGTCGTGGATGTTCTGTGCGAGCTGACCGGCGACTGCCCCGCCGACTGTGGTGCCGGAACCCGCCAGCTCGGTCTTGTGCGCAGCGCCGATGATGTGCTGGTTCTGCCGATGAAGAACAGCCAGCCCGCCTTTACCGGTGCTGCCGAGGAACTGCTGCCCTTTTGCGGCCAGACGGTCGAGGTCGACGGGCTGATGATCGAGGATGAGGATCTGGCGGTGAACAACGTCTACCTTGTGCAGCGCATCAAGGCCGGCGACGCCGACTGGATCAAGGCCAACACCTGGACAAAGAAGTGGGCGAAAAAGTACCCGGAGGCCAAAGGCAAAGGACCCTGGTTCCGTCGTGACCCGCGCGTCAAAGAGGTGATCGGGCGCGAGGGATATCTGGGCCTGGGCCCGGAGGCAGACGCTGCTTACGCCGAGGAGAACTTCTGATGCGGCTGGCGGCGCTGGCACTGACGGGCGCGCTTGGTGCCAGCGCGGCGACCGGCGGCACCGGTACGCCGCTGCCTTTTGACATCGGCGGCCCCTATGAGCTGACCGATCAGTACGGCCAGACCAGGACCGAGGCCGATCCCGATGGCCGCGCGCAGCTGCTCTTTTTCGGCTATGCCAACTGCCAGAACATCTGTTCGGCGGCCCTGCCGGTGATGGCCGGTGTGGTAGACACCCTGGCCGCCGAAGGGATCCAGGTCACCCCGGTGATGATCACCGTGGCCCCGGATCAGGACAGGGTCGACACCATGGGCGCACCGCTGGCCGCAATCCATCCGGATTTCATCGGGCTGACCGGCACAGACGCTCAGCTTGCTTCCGCCCGTGATGCCTTTTCGGTCGAGGTGGAGCCGCTGTTTCAGGACCCTGAATATGGCTGGATCTATTCACATGGCAGTTTCGTGCATCTGCTCGATGCACAGGGCGACATGCTCACACTTTTGCCGCCCGTGCTGAGCGTCGGAGAAACCGCGCGTATCCTGCGCGGCTATCTCAGCGCCGAGGGCTCATAAAAAAACGGACGACCCTTTAAAGGCCGCCCGCTGATACTCGTTACTCTTTTACATCGCGCCTGGTCAGGCCGCGTTTTTCACACTACGGAAAAATTCGTCGACCTGATGTTCGGCGTCGGCTTTGGCAAGCCCGTATTTTTCCTGGACAAGGCCCACGAATTTCTCGCGCTCACCGCTGGCTTCGGAAATCTCGTCCTCTGTCAGCTCGCCCCATTTGCTTTTAATCTCGCCGGTCATCTGCGACCAGTTGCCTTTGATGATGTCCCAGTTCATTGGTCTCTCCTTCGTCGTTGTGTCTCAGTTGAGCCAGGCACATGCGCATCACATGCTCTTGCCACAACAACGTGTCCGCAGAGCAAAGAGTTCCAAAAAAATCGCAGAAAAACCGGAGGCGTCCGTCAGGGGGCGGAATCGTCGCGCCTCTCACCCGGTTCGGGTGTCAGATCATAAGGGGCGGCAATATCCCACACATGCCCCGGCACCATGTTCTTGACCCGGGCGGGCATCTGCCGGCGCAGGTGCAGGATCGTTTCCGCCGCTTTCATCTCCAGCCGGGCACGCGCAAATTCCAGCCCCCGCGGTCCGGTGCGCGGCTGCAGCCAGCTGACCACCGGGCGCAGCCAGTCGGGCATCCGGCGCAGCGGCAACCCGCCTGCGGCCCGTGCCGTATTGGCGATGAACCCTTTGACAGCACCAGCGCGTTTTCCCGCAGATCCCGGCGCGCTCAGGACAATCCGGTCCCCCAGCGCCGCCAGTATCTCGGCCCCCCGCGCGTTGCGCACAAGCAGCCACTGATCGCCCTCGCCACCCATATAGCCCACGGTGATATCCGCCAGCGCATTGGTATAATCCACGCAGGTCCGGCAGGTCAGCGGAAAGAAATCCTGCGGCAGGTCCGAGATGGGCAGCGACAGAAACGGAATGAACCGCACCCGCCCATCCGCATAGCGCAGCTCAACCCGGTAATCGGCGCGAAACTCCAGATAGGTGATGCTGTCCGGATCCTCGTCCAGCAGCGCCAGAAAGCTGTGAAAGTTCTCGGTTGTTGTATTGTCCGAACAGGGCGTGCCGATCACATAAAGCGCCTCCAGCCCCAACTGTTTCTCCAGCCGGCGCAGCGCATAGATCTGACAGGGAATGCCAATCACGGCCAGCCGCGAAAACCCGCGCGCCTGTGCCTCCTCCAGCAGCGCCAGCAGCGGCGCATATCCCATGCGCATGCCCCGCGCTGCTGCCATGCCCTCGGGGTCGGTGATCAGGGCAGGCACCGGCCGCCAGCGGTCGTGGGCGTCGGGCACCATGGTCAGCACCGCCTCCACAGCCCCATCCGTCAGCAGTTGCGCGCCCAGCGCTGTGGTGATCCCTGTCCATTGTGCGCCCTCGGTGGCCGGGGTCAGGCGGGCGCGGTGCATGGCGTGAAAAGGCCCGAAAAACCGCTCGTCTCCCTCCCGACGCGCCCGCCCGTGCACCTGCTCTTCCATGGCTGGATAATCGGGTGCGATAAACTGGCAGGCCCGCCCGCAGTCTTTTGCGTTTTTCATGCGCGACAGGCCGCAATCGGTGCACAGGCCCCGCTGTGCCGGCTCTGCCAGATCGGGCGTGATAATCACGTGAACTGCTCGTTGATCAGGCGTTCCTCCAGCCCGTGGCCCGGGTCAAACAGGATCCGGTGCGCCACCGAAGGCTCGGAACGGATTTCCACCGTGACCACACCGGTGACCGATTTGGCATCGGCCTCGGCCATCACAGGGCGCTTTTCCGGTTCCAGCACATCAAAGCGCACCGTGGCATCCTTGGGCAGCAGCGCGCCGCGCCAGCGCCGGGGCCGGAAGGCGCTCATGGCGGTCAGCGCCAGCACCTCCGAGCCGATGGGCAGAATAGGGCCATGGGCCGAATAGTTATAGGCGGTCGAACCTGCGGGCGTGCTGACCAGCGCCCCGTCACAGACCAGTTCGGCCATGCGCAGCCGGTCATCAATGGTGATCTTCAGCTTGGCTGCCTGGGGGCCCGCGCGCAGCAACGAGACCTCATTGATCGCCAGGGCCTCGACCACCGTGCCATCCGCCTGCGTGGCCCGCATGCTCAGCGGGTTGATCACTGCCTCTTCGGCGGCGGCCAGCCGGTCGCGCAGGTCAGTCTCGGAATAGGTGTTCATCAGAAAGCCGATGGTGCCCCGGTTCATGCCATAAACCGGCGCATCCAGCTGCTGCGAGGCATGCAGCGTCTGCAGCATAAAGCCGTCGCCGCCCAGCGCCACGATAACTTCTGCATCCTCGGGGGCCACGTTGCCATAGCGCGTGATAAGCGCCGCGCGGGCGGTCTGGGCCACTTCAGCGCGGCTGGCAGTAAAGGCGATTTTGTCTGGCATGGTCTTTCGCCCATCAGGATTTTCTCCCTGAAACAAGCACATATGGCGCGCCATGACCAGTGCCCAGCCACCGGGTGGGTGACAGGGGTTTCCGATGCGCGCGGGCAATGCCGCCGCAAAGCGGCAGGGCGTCGCTTTACCGCCTTTTGCCGGAGGAGCGATTAGGGTATGAGGCGCGCATATCTGCTATTTTGCCAGGGAGACTGCCTCATGAATGCCCCGCACCGCACACCCGGATTTTTCACCGAAAGCCTCGCCGACCGTGATCCGGAAATCTTTGGCGCCATCACCGATGAACTGGGACGCCAGCGCGACGAGATCGAACTGATTGCCTCCGAGAATATCGTCTCCGCCGCCGTGCTCGCAGCTCAGGGCTCGGTCATGACTAACAAATACGCCGAAGGCTATCCGGGGCGGCGTTATTATGGCGGCTGCCAGCATGTGGATGTCGCGGAAAACCTGGCCATCGAACGGGCTTGCAAACTCTTTGCATGTGACTTTGCAAATGTGCAGCCCAACTCCGGCAGCCAGGCCAACCAGGGGGTTTTCCAGGCGCTGCTGCAGCCCGGTGATACGATCCTGGGGATGTCGCTGGATGCAGGCGGCCACCTGACCCACGGCGCGCGCCCCAACCAGTCGGGCAAATGGTTCAACGCGGTACAATATGGTGTGCGCAAACAGGACAATATGCTCGACTATGATCAGGTCGCAGACCTGGCCAGAGAGCACCAGCCGAAACTGATCATCGCCGGTGGTTCTGCAATCCCCCGCCAGATCGACTTTGCAAAGATGCGCGAAATCGCGGACAGCGTCGGGGCCTATCTGCACGTGGACATGGCGCATTTCGCCGGTCTGGTCGCTGCGGGCGAGCACCCCTCGCCCTTCCCGCACGCCCATGTCGCCACGACCACCACGCATAAAACCCTGCGCGGCCCGCGCGGCGGCATGATCCTGACCAATGACGCCGATCTGTCCAAAAAATTCAACTCGGCCATCTTCCCCGGCATTCAGGGCGGACCGCTGATGCATGTGATCGCGGCCAAGGCCGTGGCCTTTGGCGAGGCCCTGCGTCCGGAGTTCAAAAGCTACATCCAGCAGGTCATCACCAACGCCCAGGCCCTCAGTGATCAGCTGATCAAAGGCGGCCTCGACACAGTGACGCACGGCACCGACACCCATGTCGTGCTTGTCGATCTGCGGCCCAAAGGCGTCAAAGGCAACGCCACAGAAAAGGCCCTGGGCCGCGCGCATATCACCTGCAACAAAAACGGCGTACCGTTTGATCCGGAAAAACCGATGGTCACCTCCGGCATCCGTCTGGGCAGCCCTGCGGGCACGACACGCGGTTTTGGTGAACCGGAATTCCGCCAGATTGCAGACTGGATCATCGAAGTGGTCGACGGTCTGGCCGCCAATGGCGAAGATGGCAACGCAGCCGTCGAGGCCAAGGTAAAGGCCGAGGTCGAAGAGCTCTGTGCGCGCTTCCCGATGTATCCCGGCCTCTGATCACTAGAACCTGAATACCCTCTTAAAAAGGGCCCTGCATATCTTGTGCGGGGCCTTTTTGGTGACAGACCTCAGCCTTCTGCAGGTCGGGGGTGACGTTCACGCGGCAGGGCGTCGATCTCGCGCGGCTGCAGCATACGCGACTTCACCCGGCGGCTCGACTTCACGTCGCAGGCGGGCGATTCCCCAAACTGGTGTGACTGTCCCTGCAGGTCCGTAAACCCCCAGCGGGCCACCACAAGCTGGAAAATCTTGACCTCTTCGCCGTCGTCATCGGCATAATACTGGTGCTGCCAGGCCCCTTTGATCTGCACAGGCAGGCGGATGGCATCCTTGGGCGGTGCGGGGCGGCGCTCCGCCGCGGCGCGCTGCGCGGCCAGGCTTTCCAGCGCCTGCAGCGTCTGCGCCAGCGGGCCGGTGTCCAGCGCCCGGCGGCCGGAAAACAGGGTCACAATCTCTTTGTCCTGCTGAAAAAAGGCCCGCGCCAGAAACAGGTATTTTCCGGATCGGTGAAACCCCGGCACGATCTCCACCCTGATCGGCCCGCCATAGGTGCGGAACAGGTCGCGGTCTTCCTGCTCTGGTGTCTCGCCCAGACGGCCGATAAAGTTTTTATTCATGATACGGGCAGGTCCTCGCGCCTTCTTGCTCAGTCAGCGCCCCCGGACTGTGAGTAGTGTGCAAACCTTAACAAAATCTTATTACGGACCGTCTCAGACCAGCCAGACTGGCGCATGGCGGCAAAATCCGCTACCTCCGGGCTCATGCTGAACTACACCGAGACCGGCGCGCCGGACGCGCCCACCGTCATAATTGTCCACGGGCTATACGGCTCCGGGCGCAACTGGGGTGTGATTGCCAAACGGCTGTCCGACCGGTTCCGCGTGATCACACCGGACATGCGCAATCATGGTATGAGCCCGCGCACGGACAGCCATTCCTACCCGGATATGGCCGGTGATCTGGCAGAGCTGATCGCCCATCTGGGGGGGCCTATGCATGTGGTTGGCCACTCGATGGGGGGCAAGGCCTCAATGCTGCTGGCGCTGACCCGGCCCGACCTGGTGGCGCGCCTGATCGTTGCCGATATCGCGCCCGTCTCTTACGGCCACAGCCAGATCCAGTATATCAATGCCATGCGCGCTGTGGACCTCTCCAAAGTCACCCGCCGGTCAGAGGCAGAGGCACAACTGGCCCAACTGGGTGTGGAGCCTGCCCTGTGCAGCTTCTTTACCCAGTCGCTGGATGTACCAGGCAAAAAATGGCGGCTGAATCTCGATACACTCGCGGCAGAGATGGACAAAATCCTTGGCTTTCCGCAGGTTGACGCACGTTTTGAAGGTGACACCTTAATTCTGTCCGGTGCCCTGTCTGACTATGTCCAGCGCGACCACAGGCCAGAGATCAAACGCCTCTTTCCGCAGTCACATTTTGCAAAACTGCCAGGTGCCGGTCACTGGCTGCACGCCGAAAAACCGCGCGCCTTCGAAGCAGCGGTGCGCACCTTTCTCGCAGGCTGACGCCACCCCCGGCCCGCCGCCGGAACAAAGACCTGTGGAATCGCCCATTCCCCCTTGCGCAGCGGGTTCTCATGCCTATAACGCAGGACAATTTGGACACATGGGGGTGTCTGATCAACAGGGGGCCGCGCCATGCCAAAGAGAACCGATATCAAGTCGATTATGATCATCGGAGCGGGGCCCATCGTGATCGGTCAGGCCTGCGAATTCGACTACTCCGGCGCACAGGCCTGCAAGGCGCTGCGCGAGGAAGGCTACCGGGTCATCCTGGTCAACTCCAACCCCGCCACGATCATGACCGACCCCGGTCTGGCGGATGCCACTTATATTGAGCCGATCACGCCCGAAATGGTCGCCAAGATCATCGAAAAAGAACGCCCCGACGCGCTGCTGCCGACCATGGGGGGCCAGACCGGTCTGAACACCTCGCTCGCGCTCGAGGAAATGGGCGTGCTCGACAAATACAACGTCGAGATGATCGGCGCCAAACGCGAGGCCATCGAGATGGCCGAGGACCGCAAACTCTTCCGCGAGGCGATGGACCGGCTGGGCATCGAAAACCCCAAGGCCACCATTGTCACTGCTCCCACAGATGCCAATGGAAAGAAAGACTTGGCCGCCGGCATTAATGCGGCACTTGAAGCTCTGGAAGAGGTCGGCCTGCCCGCGATTATCCGCCCCGCCTTCACCATGGGCGGCACCGGTGGCGGCGTCGCATACAACCGCGATGACTACGAGGCGATCTGCCGGTCGGGCATGGATGCGTCTCCCGTCGGTCAGATTCTCGTCGATGAATCGCTGCTGGGCTGGAAAGAATACGAGATGGAGGTGGTGCGTGACACGGCTGACAATGCCATCATCGTCTGCTCGATTGAAAACGTGGACCCGATGGGCGTGCACACCGGCGACAGCATCACCGTGGCCCCGGCGCTCACGCTGACGGACAAGGAATACCAGATCATGCGCAACCACTCGATCGCCGTGCTGCGCGAGATCGGTGTGGAAACCGGCGGCTCCAACGTGCAATGGGCCGTGAACCCGGTCGATGGTCGTATGGTCGTGATCGAGATGAACCCCCGTGTGTCGCGTTCCTCGGCGCTGGCCTCCAAAGCCACCGGTTTCCCGATTGCCAAAATCGCCGCCAAACTGGCCGTGGGCTATACCCTGGACGAGCTGGACAACGACATCACGCGGGTGACCCCTGCCAGTTTTGAGCCGACCATCGACTATGTGGTCACCAAGATCCCCAAGTTCGCCTTTGAGAAGTTCCCCGGCGCCGAGCCGAACCTGACCACTGCGATGAAATCCGTGGGCGAGGCCATGTCCATCGGCCGCACCATCCACGAGAGCATGCAGAAAGCACTGGCCTCGATGGAAGAGGGCCTGAGCGGATTTGACGAGATCGACATTGACGGCGTGGGCGTGGCCCACTGGGAGAGTGACGGCGCCAACAAGGCCGCCATTGTCAAAGCGATCAGCCAGCAGACGCCCGACCGTTTGCGCACCATCGCCCAGGCCATGCGGCACGGGCTGTCGGATGATGAGATCCACGGCGTGACCATGTTTGACCCATGGTTCCTGGCCCGTATCCGCGAGATCGTCGAGGCCGAACGCGGGTTGCGCGACGCCGGGCTGCCCCAGGATGCAACCGCCATGCGCCGGCTCAAGATGATGGGCTTTACCGATGCCCGACTGGCCGCCCTCACCGGTCAGACCGAAACCGCCGTACGCCGCGCGCGTACCGATCTGGGCGTGACGGCTGTTTTCAAACGCATCGACACCTGCGCCGCCGAGTTCGAGGCGCAGACACCCTATATGTACTCCACCTACGAGGCACCCGTCTTTGGCGAGGTCGAATGCGAAGCGCGCCCCAGCGACCGCAACAAGGTGGTGATCCTGGGCGGTGGCCCCAACCGGATCGGCCAGGGGATCGAGTTCGATTACTGCTGTTGTCACGCCTGCTACGCGCTGACCGATGCGGGCTATGAGACGATCATGGTCAACTGTAACCCCGAAACCGTTTCAACCGACTATGACACCTCCGACCGGCTCTATTTTGAACCGCTCACTTTTGAGCACGTTATGGAAATCCTGCGCGCCGAGCAGGAGAACGGTACCCTGCACGGCGTGATCGTGCAGTTTGGCGGCCAGACACCGCTGAAGCTGGCCAACGCGCTGCATGACGCGGGCATCCCGATCCTGGGCACGACACCCGACGCGATTGATCTGGCCGAAGACCGCGAGCGTTTCCAGCAGCTGGTCCAGGGTCTTGGTCTGAAACAGCCCAACAACGGCATCGCTCATTCCGACGCCGAGGCGCTGGAGATTGCAAAGGACATCGGCTTCCCGCTGGTGATCCGCCCCTCTTATGTGCTGGGGGGCCGCGCGATGGAAATCGTGCGCGATCAGGCGAGCCTTGAGCGCTATATCACCTCTGCTGTGGTCGTCTCGGGCGACAGCCCGGTGCTGCTCGACAACTATCTCTCCGGCGCGGTGGAGCTCGACGTCGACGCGCTTTGTGACGGCAGGGACGTGCATGTCGCCGGGATCATGCAGCATATCGAAGAGGCCGGCGTGCACTCCGGTGACAGCGCCTGTTCCCTGCCGCCCTACTCGCTCTCTGCGCAGATCATCGAACGGGTGAAAGAGCAGACAGAGGCACTGGCCCGGGCGCTCAACGTTGTGGGTCTGATGAACATCCAGTTCGCGATCAAGGACGATGAAATCTACCTCATCGAGGTCAACCCGCGCGCCTCGCGCACCGTGCCCTTTGTGGCCAAGGCGACCGATTCGGCCATCGCCTCGATTGCCGCGCGCATCATGGCCGGCGAGCCACTCAGCAACTTCCCGCTGCGCGCACCCTATGACGCCGATGCCGCCTATGAGGCCGTGCTGCCGCTGGGCGATCCGATGACCCTTGCCGACCCGGACATGCCCTGGTTCTCGGTCAAGGAGGCCGTTCTGCCCTTCGCCCGCTTCCCGGGCGTGGACACGATCCTGGGGCCTGAAATGCGCTCCACGGGCGAGGTCATGGGCTGGGACCGTGACTTCCCCCGCGCCTTCCTCAAGGCGCAGATGGGCGCAGGCAACCCGCTGCCCACTTCCGGCTGCGCCTTTATCTCGATCAAGGATGCGGACAAGACAGATGACATGCTCTCAGCTGCAAAAATCCTGCTGGAGCAGGGCTTTACCCTGGTTGCAACCCGCGGCACGGCCCAATGGCTGAACGAACATGACCTGACCTGCGGCACGGTGAACAAGGTCTACGAGGGCCGCCCGGATGTCACCGATATGATGAAGAACGAAGACATCCAGCTGGTGATGAACTCCACCGAGGGCACCCAGGCCGTCGAGGACAGCAAATCCATCCGTTCCATCGCGCTCTATGACCGCATCCCTTATTTCACCACCGCTGCCGGTTCCTATGCCGCAGCTCTGGCGATCCGCGCCCAGGCCGACGGCGATGTCGGGGTAAAATCGCTGCAAGGGTGAAGTAGTTCACAGACTTTCCACTTTAAAGGGAGCAGGCTCAGACAATCACAACCGACTTGGAGGTCGTCATGAGTCTGTCTACCCAGGAATTCAAAGCGCTGCGCCACCCGTCTGAAGCCTTCAGATTTACCCTTACACTCTTTGTTCTCGTCCCTGCTGTCATCATCGGGTCCGTGATCGTTATGGCCACCTCGGGCATTGCCCTGATTGTGATCCCCACGGTTATTGTGACCCTCTGGTTCGCTGTGCGTCTTTTTGCGGCCAACCACCTGAACAACTCCATCGAGTGTTCCGAGCAGAATTTCCCCGAAGTGATCCGCGCGGTCCAGGACGCCAAAGAGTACTTTGGCTACAAGGGCGAGGTCATCGCCTTTGTCGTTGACGAGGGCGATTTCAACGCAAAACTCGTCATGCTGCTGCGGCGCAAATATCTGATGATCAATGCCGGCATACTCTCCGAACCTGACAGCGACGCGCAGATGCGCTTTGTCGTCGGCCGCTTTGTGGGCGCGCTTGCCACCAAAAAGTACCGCTTCATGTGGCTCCAGGCCGTTCTGTCGTCGGTCGAAAGACTGATGATCTTTAACCTGCTGCTCTATCCCTATGAACGTTCGACGCAGCTCTCGGGCGACCAGATGGGTCTGGCCATGATCAACGGCAATCTCGACGCAGCACTCAACGCTATGATGCGCATGACCGTCGGCAACAGCCTGGCCAACCGGGTCAGCATCGAGGGTTTTGTGGAACAGGGCCAGCGCCACGGACACGGGTTCTTTTCCTGGCTGGTCCGGGCCCTCTCGACCTTTCCGCATAACACCAAACGGGTCGAGAACCTGATCGAGTTTGCCGAAGTGCTCGAAGCCCGGCAGACGGTCGTCCGCACCCCGCAGCATGTCGCGCAAGGCGACAAAACGCTGATGCCCCTGCCCGCCTGACCCGGGACCGGCCCGCGTTCCATCCGGGGCGCGCGGCCTGCCCTGCGGCATGGTGGCCGGGGCCCGTCACGGCCGCCCCACAGGTCACAGGCCGGAACGGGGCCGCAAATATCCGGCCTGGAATGATGCGGCCAGATGCGCCCGGGCGGTCAAAGACCCCATCCATCCGCCCCGGCGCGCTCTGCAACAGAAAACCGCGCGCGCCCCTGGCGTCTGGTTCAGATGCCGAACCTCTCGCAATGCGACACAGGCTGACGGCGATGTTGGGGAAATCACTGCAGGGGCACAAACAGCACACGCCTCCGGCTGTTGAACGCAGTGTTCTGCCGATGCAGGGCGGCAAACAGGCCTTTCAGCCAAGTACCGCTGGGCACCCTCTTTTCAGGGCCTCTTCGCCCTGGCTCATGTCTGCTGGCATGATGGCGGCAGAACGCTAAAAACCACTTGGATTTTGAAAGAGGATTTGTGGAAGCATCAGTCTGCAACTTTTTCGGGCCCGTCAAAACGGTGTGTTCCTGCAAACTACCTGGCGATTAAAAGGGCTGATCATTGCAGAGATGCAGATGACACACACAATCAGAATACGCAAAAGCCCTGTCGACTTCGAAAAGAAATGCGGCTTAAACGATCTGCAGCGTCAGTAGAAAAACGCGAAAATTCCAATGTAGCAAAAAGTGTGGAAAACCTTTGCCGTCAATAGAACCTGAAAAGACCGCTTACAGGGCTGAAATAGACGGGCTGAGAGCCTTTGCTGTCCTTTCGGTTGTTTCGTATCACGCCTTTCCGGCCGGCTTACCCGGTGGCTTCACCGGGGTTGACGTCTTTTTCGTCATCAGTGGTTATCTCATCACGGCCCACATCTTCACCAGCCTTGACGAAGATAAGTTCTCTTTTCTGGACTTCTTTCAAAGACGCATCCGGCGGATTTTTCCAGCCCTCATTCTTGTGATGGTCAGCTCTCTCATTTTTGGCTGGTTCGCACTGATATCAGAAGAGCTCCAGCAACTTGGAAAGCATCTTTTCAGCGGCGCGGCCTTCATCGTCAATTTCGTTCTTGTGAGCGAAAGCGGGTATTTCGACACAGCCGCGGATACCAAGCCCATGCTTCATTTGTGGAGCCTGGCCGTCGAAGAGCAGTTTTATATCTTTTGGCCGGTTGTTTTGTGGCTGGCCTGGCGGCAACACTTCAATCTCATATGGATCACGTTATTGGTTGCTGTTGCATCGTTCTGTTTCAATATGCGCTTTGTGACGCCAAACCCGACCGAGGTTTTTTTCTGGCCTTTTGGTCGCTTCTGGGAACTTTTGAGTGGCAGCATTCTTGCCTGGCTGACGCTGTATAAGCGGGACGCACTGGATCTCGCCAGGAAGCGCATAGACACATGTATCGCGCGGATTGTGCCGTTCTCTGTTGAGCGTGGAAAGATCGCCTTTACCGAAAACATCATGGCTCTGGGTGGGCTTTGCCTGTTGATCTACGGTTTCGCAGAGATCAGCTCAAACGCGCCGTTCCCGTCCACCTGGGCCCTCGTTCCGGTTTGCGGCACCTTACTCACCATAGCAGCGGGAGCAGCGGCGTGGTCCAATCGGATATTTATGATGAACCCTGTTGCGGTCTGGTTCGGGTTGATCAGTTATCCACTTTATCTTTGGCACTGGCCAATTCTGTCATTTCTCCAAATTGTCGAAAGCGGTGAACCTCCGCATCGGGATGCACGCATTGTCGCGGTAGTTCTGGCGATTCTTCTTGCCTGGCTCACAGTAAGGTTTGTTGAAAAACCCTTGCGGTTTGGACACCGGAACGCCCACCTGAAGACAGTCGGTTTGACAGGAACTATGATTTTGGTGGGTGCAGCGGGGCTGTTGATCAGTCGGACGGATTTATCGGAATCGCACACGCTCGAAAAGCTGCTCGTCGAACGCCCGGGGGCTGAACACATTTATGGCCGATCTTCGAGATGGTATCAGGGTCAGGAGGACTGGCTGTTTTTGGGGAATGCGTTTGACGACACAGTTGCCAAACTGAAGCTTGCCTCTCCTCCTGATCCGGCGAACATTGAGCAAGAGACAACTCTTTTCGCAAACCTGGCTGAAGCCGCCGAAACAGCGGGATCTCGGGTCGCGTTATTGATCAGCCCCAATAAATCAACCATCTACCCGGAATATCTCCCCGTCGGGATCGAACCTTCTGAGCGGCGCTACGTAAGTTACTTTTCTGAGCGCCTGGACGCCATTGCAAACTTGACTGTGGTTGATCCAACCGAAGACTTGCTGCGCACCAAACAAAGCGCAGGATTGTTGTACTACAGAACTGACACGCACTGGAACGACAAGGGTGCGTTTCGGGCTTTCTCGGTATTGGCAGACCGCATCGGCTTGCCCGTTCCTGAAGTATCTTTTAAAGCCAGCACGCCGTACTCAGGTGATTTGGTAGGAATCTCTGATCTTGCGGGCTTTCCCGTCACCGCCGGCGACAATTGGCAAATCGAATGGGCCAGCCAGCCAGATCTGGAATCCCTGCCTCTGGAGCACCAACCGGAAACGTCCTTTGGCCGCACTGAGATTGTGATGAACAATGCGCCACTATCCGAACAGACAGTATGGGTTATCGGTGATTCCTTCACGAACTCTGTAGCGCCTTACATCAACGCTGCTTTTCAAGAGGTCCATTATCGCGGGCACTGGAATTCGAAACTGCGCACACTTCCCCAGGACCTTACAACTGCGAAGGAAAAACCAGACCTGATCATCGTGATCCGCGTGGAGCGGTCGTTTTGAACTGAAACTGAGAAAGCTCCACCAATATGCGTGATTTGCTGCAAAGGTCAGGGTCATGGGTTCGAGCCCGGAGGGTTCCAAGATGACCGCTCGCTGAACGATCCCGAAGCAGCCATCGGGCCAACGCAGACATGTTCGCAAGTCCCGCACACACCCGCCACCGGCGTCATCCGGTTTGGACACAAGCCCCCGTTCGGCATAGACTGCATTCCATTCACTGATGGAGCAACAGCATGCGTTTTGTCACCGCCATTATTTGTGCAGCCCTCGTCGCTGCCTGCACCCCTGCCCCCGAACCCGTCACCGGGTCTCTGCCGCTTTTCGGCGACGGTTACCGGTTCAAGGGCGATATCTGCCGCCGCGTGGGCGAGGATGATTTCACCAACCAGTTCCTTGATGACGCCGCTGATCTGGTGGGCTGTCCCGAGGATGCAGAGAACCTCGGCGTGTTCGTGATCGACACCGGCGCGGTCGAGGTCGCGCGGCGTGACGGATACGTGCTTTACTCGGTGCCCGTACGTTAAGACCGGGTAACCGCCCCGTGCGCGCCGCACCGACGTAATACCGACGTTATACCGACGCGATACCGACCCGGCACCGACGGCGGCTCTGGCCCCGCCGGACGCTGCGTCACTTTCGCGGCTGTGGCTTGACGACGCGGGCCTCTTCCGGCGAGAACGGCACACCCTGGGAGAGATGAGCCATGCATACACCTGCCATTACCGGAACCGGCGTTTTCACCCCTGAAAACGTGATCACCAACGCGGAACTGGTCACCGCCTTCAACGCATATGTGGACCTTTTCAACGCGGAACACGCGGACGACATCGCCGCAGGATCGGTGAGCGCCAAAGAGTATTCGTCCGAGGAATTCATCCTCAAGGCATCGGGCATCGAACAGCGCTATGTGATTGATAAAACAGGTGTTCTGGATCCGGAGGTGATGCACCCCCTGCTGCGCCAACGCAGTGATGACGAACCGTCACTGATGGCTGAAATGGGTATGGACGCCGCGCACAGGGCCCTGTCACAGGCGGGCATTGACGCCCGCGATGTTGATCTGGTGATCTGTGCGGCCTCCAATATGGAGCGCGCCTACCCCGCAATTGCCGTGGAAATTCAACAGCTTCTGGGTGCGGGCGGTTTTGCCTTTGACATGAACGTTGCCTGTTCCTCGGCCACGTTTGGCATTCAGACCGCGGCGGATATGATCCGCGCGGGCTCTGTCCGGCGGGCTCTGGTGATCAACCCCGAGATCTGCTCCGCCCACCTGGAGTGGCGCGACCGGGACTGCCACTTCATCTTTGGCGACGTGGCCACAGCGACCCTGATCGAGCGCGCAGAAGACGCAACGGGCGCGTTTTTCGAGATCATTTCGACCCGCTGCGCCACCGAATTTTCCAACAATATCCGCAACAATAACGGATACTTACGCCGCTCACGCCCTGCAGGGATGGTGGATCGGCGCGATATGCAGTTCATGCAGAACGGCCGCAAGGTGTTCAAAGAAGTGCTGCCCATGGTTGCCGAACATATCGCAGCGCATATGCAGGGCGTCGGCACCGGTGCTGCGGATCTCAAACGTCTCTGGCTGCACCAGGCCAATAAAACTATGAACGATTTTATCGGAAAAAAAGTGCTCGGCCGCACGCCCGCGCCTCAGGAACAGCCGAATATCCTGCAGGATTACGCCAATACGTCCTCGGCGGGCTCGATTATCGCGTTTTCAAAATATTCCGATGACATGGCCGACGGCGACATCGGCCTGATCTGCTCATTCGGGGCCGGATACTCCGTCGGATCGGTCCTGTTGCGCCGGCGGGGATAAGCCCGCAACCCGCCTCAGGCGCCCCCGTGGTCCTGCTCCAGGTGCAGCTTCATATCGACCAGAACCTGCTGCAGCATCGTGGTCTCTTTCAGCAGGCGTTTGGCCTCGTTGATGGTGATTTTGCCGTCTTCCATAGACTGCTGATATTCAGCCATCAGCATCGCAAACCGTTGACTTAACGCGATAACATCGCTGTTCACGCCCCCGGGCCGCTCTTCATTCGGGCGGCGCTCATCGTATTGGAGAGACGTGCCCGAAAGCTCGGCCAGCGCCCCGGTGACATGCGGATACCCGGACGCCTTTTCCAACAGCGCAACTGTCTCGATGGGCATGAACCGGTCAGCATGTTCGTCGTGATCTGAATAGTAGCGGCCAAGCGTCGCCTTGGACTTTCCGGTCACCCGGCAGGCCTGCTCAATGCCCACATCCTTGACCAGAGCCTCGGTATGTTTTTTCAGATATCGCCCGATCGCAGTCATAAAGTTCACCTTCCCCACCCGTATCAGCCAGAAAACCATTGAGAAATCTGTTCTGGCTTTCCCCATTAATCGGATGGCAGGGAAATGTCATTTATAAAAACGCACCCACGTGTACTGGGGGTTTATGAGTGGCCGGCTTCCCGCAGCCGGTAATTTGGTAGGAGCAGCGCTGCGCTCTGTTCATACGGGAGAACAGTCCGGCCCCCGCCGGATGTTGCGCAGCTGCTCCCCTTTGCCCTTCCGGCGGCTTGCGAGCCCCGCTGGCAAGGCCTATCAAGCAGTGTATGGCCAAGCTCTACTTCCACTACTCCACCATGAATGCCGGCAAATCGACAGTGCTTTTGCAGGCCGCGCACAACTACCGGGAACGGGGGATGGTGCCGTATCTGCTGACCGCGCGATTCGACAACAGAGCCGGTGACGGCAAGATCGCCTCGCGCATTGGCATCGGTCAGCCGGCGGATACCTTTGAAGAAGGGGACGATCTGTTTGAGCGGCTGCGGCTGCGCCAGGCAGAAGGTCCGATGGCCTGTGTTTTCGTGGATGAGGCACAGTTTTTATCACGCGACCAGGTCTGGCAGCTGGCGCGCGCGGTTGACGATCTGAAGGTGCCCGTGATGTGCTTTGGACTGCGCGTCGATTTTCGCGGCGAGCTGTTCCCCGGCTCTGCAACTCTCCTCGCTCTTGCCGATGAGATGCGTGAAGTGCGCACCATCTGTCACTGCGGAAAAAAAGCCACGATGGTCGTCCGGATGGATGCCAACGGCAAGGCCCTGCGCGATGGTGCTCAGGTGCAGATCGGCGGGAACGAAACCTATATTTCTCTGTGCCGCCGACACTGGCGGGAAGCCGTCGGCGACACGGGCTAGACAGCGTTCGGCAGTGGTTTACCGTCAAAAAACGCCACCAGATTGTCGACGCTCATCAGTCCCATATCCTCGCGAACCTCAAGTGCCGCCGTCCCGATATGCGGCAACAACACCACATTCTCGAGCCTCTTGAGCGCTTCCGGGACCGAGGGTTCGAACTCGTAGACATCGAGGCCCGCCCCGCCGATGCGCCCGGTCTGCAATGCATCGATCAGGGCCGCCTCTTCAACGACATTGCCGCGCGCGATGTTGATCAGATGGGCATGCGGCCGCATGGCCGCAAGAACCTCTGCATTGATCAGATGATGCGTCTCAGCGCCGCCTGGAACGGCCAGAACCAGCACATCCACTGACCCGGCCAGAGCCTTCAGGCTTTCGGCACGGGACGCCGGAAAACTCAGTTCTTTGGGCGACCGGCTGTGATAGGCCACCTTCATGCCGAACCCATCATGACAACGCCTGGCGATGGCCTGCCCGATGCGCCCCATTCCGACAATGCCCACCGTTTTGCCGCCCAGGTGCATCCCCAGAAGCTGCGTCGGATGCCAGCCTTCCCAGGCACCTGCGCGGACCAAGCGCTCGCCCTCGCCTGCGCGACGCGCACTCATCAGCATCAGCGTCATGGCCGTGTCGGCCGTGGCGTCTGTCACAGCACCAGGCGTGTTGGACACGGCAATGCCCGCGGTACGGGCTGCATCTGTATCGATATGGTTGTAGCCCACTCCAAAATTGGCCAATACCCTGCAGCGCGCATCAGGCACGGCTGCAAAAACCTCTGCAGAAAACAAATCACCCAGCGTCGGAACGACACCGTCAAAATCGCGCAGCGCTGCCTGCATTTCCTCGGTGCTCAGAGGACCGGTTTCAGGACGGACGGTCAGATCAAACCTGTCGCGGGCGGCGGCCTGGACACGTTCCGGCAGCGGGCGGCTCATGAAAATCCGGGTCAATGCATCCGCCCTCCGTCGGGCACCGGGTGGTCCGGGCTCAGTAACACGACCTCTCCGTTCTCATCGGCAACCCCCAGCAACAGGACCTCGGACATAAACGGGCCAATCTGTCTGGGCGGAAAATTCACCACCGCCATCACCTGTTTGCCAACAAGCGTCTCCGGGTCATAGTGCGCCGTTATCTGGGCAGAGGTCTTTTTCTCGCCAATATCCGTCCCAAAATCGATCCAGACTTTGAGCGCAGGTTTGCGAGCCTCCGGGAATGGTTCGGCGCGCAGCACAGTGCCTTTGCGGATATCCACTGCCATAAAATCATCGAATGTAATCTCAGCCATCTGCCAGCTCTCTTGATCTTTCTGTTGCTGCCTTTACTGCGCGTTTCAGCAAAGCAGGAAATCCGTTATCTGCATCCATCAGCACTTCGAGTGCCGCCTGTGTCGTGCCGTTGGGTGATGTCACATTGACGCGCAGCTGGTCCGGGCCAACATCTGCGTCGCGCGCCAGAGCGCCCGCACCGGCCACTGTCGCCGTGGCCAGTTTCATTGCCAGTTCAGGGGAAAGACCCTCTGCCACACCGGCGGCAGCCATCGTTTCAATCATGTGAAAAACATAGGCCGGGCCTGAACCGCTGACACCGGTCACGGCATCAATATCCGCCTCTGTCTGGAGCCGGACGACCTCCCCGACAGCGCTCAGCAGCGTTTCGGCCTCTTCCATTGCCCGCGTCCCGGCTGCGCTGTTGCCGACAATCGCTGTGATCCCCTGAGAGATTGCAGCAGGTGTGTTGGGCATGGCGCGTACGATGGGTGTCTGCGCGCCAAGTATCTGTTCAAAATACCGGATCGTGATCCCCGCGGCGACGCTGACAAAAACCGTGTCTGAATTGCCCATGGCCTTGAGGGAGGGGAGCGCATCTGCCATCATCTGCGGCTTTACCGCAACCAGCACAATGGCGGGCTTTTCCGGCAGCTCTGCGTTCAGGTGGACGCCCGTGCCCTGCAACCAGTCAGACGGAAACGGATCACTGACAAAAACCGATGCAGGTGGCAGGCCCCGGTTCAGCCAGCCCTGAAGCATGGCCGATCCCATCTTTCCGCATCCAAGCAGCACAAGTCCTTGGCGCGCAATCCGGCTTTTGTTCATGAGACCCCCAATTAACTTTGTCTTCGGGGGTCAGGTTTACGCGCGCCCGTAGGCCTCTGCAATGGCCACCTGCAGCGCTTCGCTGGGGGTCCGGTCTCCCCATGCCAGCAGTTGCAGCGCCGGATAGTAACGCTCGGCGCTCATCACCGCCGCGCCGATCATGGTATCAATCTGCTCCGCGCTTGCCACATGGCCACCGGACAAAACCAGCCCGTAGCGGTAGACCATCAGTTTCTGCTCGTCCCAGTAGGTGAATGCACCCGCCCAGCACTGGTCATTGATGTGATTGAGCAGCTCATAGATCTGTGCTTGTTTTTCCTCTGGCGGTTCCATATCGAATGTACAGATCATCCGCAGTGTCTCGTCATAGGCCGACCAGGCCAGCGTCAGCGAGTAAGTGCGCCACTGTCCCTCAACGGCCATCGCAATCTGTTCGTCGGAAATCCGGTCAAAATCCCACTCGTGATGGGCTGCCAGATGTTCAACGATGTCGATGGGGTGAATGTCTTCTTCCAGATACTGCTCGGACAGGGCCATAGATACACCTCTTTTGTCGCTCTGGCGATGGAGGCAGGGTGCGCCCCCAGGAACCAGGTGCCTGCGCTATGGATCGGGGCGATCCCCTCGACCCATACAGGATATGGTGCTGTGCCAGCGCCAGTGTGACAACCCCTTTTATTGCGGGTTAACACAATAAGTTGTGGATATCGTATGAATCGGCCCAAAATCTCCGCAACCGTTAACACTTGGCACGGGGGTAAAGAATTTGTTCACCGGCTGGCCGGGTATTTTGGATTAACGCATGAGCTATTGGTTGTCTGGCAGCGACGCGGTCAGCCTTTGGCTTCGAGGGCGTCGAGACGTGCCTTCAGCGCTTCGTTCTCCTCGCGGGCTTTCTGCGCCATGCTGCGCACCGCGTCGAACTCCTCGCGGGTAACGAAATCGCGGTCCGCGAGCCAGCGGTCCACAAGGCTTTTCATCGCCGTCTCGGCCTCTTCCCGCGCGCCCTGAGCCACACCCATTGCGTTGGTCATAAGCTGTGAAATGTCGTCGAACATTTTGTTGCGCGTCTGCATGCCATGTCTCCGTTGTGCTGCACAGCTAATATGGGGTCGATTGAAGGCGCCTGCAAGGTTGACTTCCGCATCCCGGCGCGGGCAATTGAGCGCATGCACGCAGTGATCCCGTTTCCAGACATATCCCCCGAAATCTTTTCCATCTCTGTTTTCGGGTTTGAACTGGCCCTGCGCTGGTACGCGATGGCCTATATCGTGGGCATCGTGATCGGCTGGCGGCTGGTTATCGCGGCGCTGCGCCGGCCCGCCCTGTGGCGCAGCCAGACCCCCCCTGTGACACCCACCCAGATCGAGGACCTGCTGACCTGGATCATCCTGGGGGTGATCATCGGTGGCCGACTGGGATATGTGGCTTTTTATCAGCGCGCCTACTACCTGGAAAATCACGGTGAAATCCTGGCTGTCTGGCAGGGGGGCATGGCCTTTCACGGCGGTCTGCTGGGAGTTGTGGTCGCTGCATTTCTCTATGCCCGGCGGCAAAACCTGCCGATGACGGGCCTTGCAGATGCGATTGCGCTTGGCGTGCCGCCCGGTCTGTTGCTGGGGCGGCTGGCCAACTTCATCAACGGAGAGCTTTGGGGCCGGCCCACTGATCTTCCCTGGGGCGTTGTTTTTCCCGGTCCGGACGCGCAGTTCTGCCCCGATGTCACTGGTCTTTGCGCGCGGCACCCGTCCCAGCTTTATGAGGCGGGGCTGGAAGGTGTTGTTCTGGGCGCGCTGCTGATCTGGATGGTCTGGCGATCCGGGGCGCTGCATCGCCCGGGCCTCGTCGCGGGGACGTTTTTCGCAGGCTACGGGCTTTCCCGCTTTGTTGTGGAGTTTGTGCGCCAGCCGGACGCGCATTTTGTCTCTCCCGGCAATCCGCTGGGTCTGGCATGGCATATCGGCGGCTGGGGGCTGACCATGGGTCAGATACTGTCCCTTCCAATGATACTGGCCGGTCTGTGGCTGATACAGCGGGCACGGCGCACGACATGAGCCTGAGCGATCTGCTGAAAGCGCGTATCGCCGCTGACGGTCCGATTTCTGTTGCCGAATACATGCACGAATGCCTGCTGCATCCGGAGTTCGGCTACTATGTGACCCGCGAGCCTTTCGGACGCGCGGGAGATTTTGTGACAGCGCCCGAAATCAGCCAGATGTTCGGTGAACTGATCGGCCTCGCGCTGGCACAGGCGTGGTGCGATCAGGGCAGTCCCTCTCCTTTTACACTGGCCGAGGCAGGTCCGGGGCGCGGAACGCTCATGGCCGATATTCTGCGTGCCGCGGGTCAGGTGCCAGGGTTTATAGATGCAGCCCGGGTGACACTGATCGAGGCCTCGGACAGACTGCGCAATGTTCAGCGAGAGACCATCGCAGGCGTTGATCTGCATTTTCTGGAGAGTTGTGACGCCCTGCCGGAGGCCCCGCTGTTTCTTGTGGCAAATGAGTTTTTCGATGCCCTGCCCATAAGACAGTTTCACCGTAGCGACGCTCACTGGCGCGAACAGCAGGTCGGGCTGCAGAACGGAAGACTGTCCTTTGGGCTCGGGCCGGAACTGCCACAGCCCGCGCTCAGTGCCCGTTTGGACGATACCGCCCCGGGCGATATCGTGGAATACTGCCCCGCCGCCGCCCCAGTAGCCGAGATGGTGGGCCGCCGCATTTCCGAGCACGGCGGCGTTGCACTGATCATTGACTATGGCGACTGGCACAGCCTGGGCGACACCCTGCAGGCCCTGCAGGACCACAACCCCGCCGATCCGATTGCGGCTCCGGGCACTGCCGACATTACCGCTCATGTGGATTTCGAAGCACTGAGTATTGCCGCACCCTGCGCGCATACAAAACCGACGCCACAGGGCGTTTTTCTGGAACGCCTTGGGATTACAGCACGCGCGCGGGCCCTGGCTGCCGGACTGAGCGGTGACGCGCTTGAGCAGCATATCGCTGCACATCGCCGCTTGACGCACCCGGAGGAAATGGGAAACCTGTTCAAAGTTCTCGGGTTGTTTCCCGAAAATGGCTCTCCGCCACCGGGACTGGATGCATGACACTCGAAATTCTGACCAGTGACGCCCTTTCCGCCGTCAGACACGGTTTTTTCACACGTCGGGGCGGGGCGTCCTCGGGCGTATTCGAGGGGCTGAACTGCGGCACAGGCAGTTCGGATCAAACCGAAATCGTCGCCATCAACCGGGCGCGGGTGGCTGCTGCCATGGAAGTTGCCCCGGATCATCTGGTCGGCGTGCATCAGGTGCATTCGGCAACTGTGGTCACAGTGGATGCACCATCAGAGAAAAAGCAAAAAGCAGACGGTCTTGTTACGTCGACGCCCGGCATCGCTCTGTCCGTTCTGACCGCCGATTGCCAGCCTGTGCTGTTTGCCGATACCAGAGCGGGGGTTGTAGGAGCAGCGCATGCAGGATGGCGCGGCGCGCTGGATGGCATTCTGGAAGCAACCGTCGATGCCATGGTGGCTGCCGGGGCAGACCGTGCCAGTATCAGCGCCGTGATCGGGCCCTCCATTTCACAAGCTGCATATGAGGTTGGACCGGAGTTTTTCGAAACCTTCATCGCCGAGGACCAAGACTTCACCCGCTTTTTTGCCAACGGAGAAGGCGACAGGATGCATTTCGATCTGCCCGCATTCGGCTTGTACCGGTTGCGCGCGGCCGGGATCGGCTCTGCAGAGTGGACACGGCATTGCACCTACGCAGATCCCGACCGGTTTTTCTCCTACCGACGGAGCACACATGCACGCGAAGCTGACTATGGCAGGCTGATCGCCGCGATAGCGCTTTGAAATCGAACGGATACTGGCAGGAACAAGGCACTTACCGCCGCGAAATCGCCTGATTTTCGCTGAACAATCCGTGCCAGCGTGTTCGATTGTCGCCGAAGACTGCGCTTTGGTTCGGGTTTTACCTAATAAATTCAATTCTCTGAAGAATTTCAACAAACCTGGGCAATTCGTTCAAAATTGCAGCCCGGGGCCCCGGAATATTTTTTCTTTTTTTGCGACAATGCCAAAATGCCGCCGGAATGAAGGGGCAGATTAGTGGTCAGCAAGAGGCAAAAGGCCCAATCGCAGATAATCGAGCAGGACGCGATAATGAAAACGAACGCACACTTCATCGCTTCGGTCATCCGAACAGCCGCTACCAGCAGCGCAGAGCTGCCCTGGTCGCGGGGTGGACATCGCGCCGCTTTCATTGCACGTCGCAAAACCGGGCAGACCCCTCTGAAAAGGTCCGCCTGAACCCCTCTGTCCCTGGAGGTTTTACTGTCCGTAAAAGCCCTCTCGCACCGAGTTGCGGGAGGGTTTTTCTTTGGCACAGGCAAAACCCGGATTGTGACAAAACCCGTTCTGCGAACGAAACAATGCCGGAAAATGATCGCAACTGATCCTGCGCACCGAACAGTTTTCTGATTTTTTTGACAGAATGGACTGCGGCGGGGCAAATTACCCGAACCCAAAACACGAAAGAACACTAAATCGTCCTTTCCGTGATCGTCGGTGGGGGCCGGCACGGGATGTGACCAACCTGATAAAGGTGATCGCATGACCCTGAACCATCCCCCCGCCACGCACCGTGGTGACCGCGCGTTGCGACCAGAGCGCAGAACCGGACAACAGACCGCTGTCGGGGCCCGCATTGTCGACATTGCTGCGCTGCGCGAGGATGGCAGCATGGTCGTCGGACAACGCAGAGTGCCGGCGATGCCATTGTTCGATGCGGCCTTTTCAGCCTTTGCCCAAGGGACACTGATCCAGACCGATACCGGACAGGCATCAATAGAAGATCTTCAGCCAGGAGACCGGGTCCTGACGTCTGATGGTGAAATGAGCGAGATCACCTGGATCGGATCCGCCGTCTTTGCGCCTGCGGAGAACGCATCAAAGATGCCGCTGACGCGCATTGTAGCCGACAGTTTCGGGGTGAGTCGTCCCGACAGTTTCATCAGTCTCGGCGCGGGCGCCCGGTTGTTGCAGCCGCTTCCGGGCATGTCTGGCGGGCGGGAAGGTCAGCAGGTTATGACACCTGCCAGTGCATTTGTTGACGGCGTCAACGTCATCGGAATGTCGCCCCCCACGCCCGTACGCCTGTTTCATATCGCACTTCGGCGCCATGCAGCAATAATTGCCGCTGGACTGGAGGTGGAAAGCTATCATCCCGGGCGCGACCCGCTGCGCAATGTCTCACAAACCCTGAGCGATGTTTTTATGACGCTCTTTCCACATATGGACACACTGGGTGCATTTGGTGCTGTGAGGTTTATGCGCTTTAATCCCGGTGACGAGGACCTGACCGCGGCTTAGCTGTCAGATGCCAGCCGTTCCTCGAGAACATCAAATGGTACACCCGGCTCGTCCTTGGCCCCACGGATGACAAGCGATGTTTTGACGCTGGCGACATTTGGCGTCGTCAGCAACTCGCCTGTCAGAAACTTCTGAAATCCTGACAGATCGGGTGCCGCGCATTTCAGGATGAAATCAACCTCGCCGTTCAGCATGTGGCATTCCCGCACAAGCGGCCACGAACGGCACCGGTCCTCAAACGCGGTCAGATCTGCCTCTGCCTGACTGGCCAGGCCAACCATCGCAAAAACCTGGACCTCAAACCCCAGTTCGCGGGCATCAACCTCCGCGTGATACCCTCTGATGTACCCGGATTCCTCGAGCGTGCGTACACGGCGCAGGCAAGGCGGCGCTGAGATGCCAACACGGCGCGCCAGTTCAACATTGGTCATGCGTCCGTCAGCCTGCAATTCAGCCAGAATTTTTCGATCAATCGGATCAAGCCGCGTTCCAGCCATAAAGCCCCCTCATTTTGCGGAAGTTATAGCATACGCCAAAGTATGCGCAATAATGTTTCGCAGTTGCGCAACATTATTTCTTATCTTTCCAAATCGCTCAATTCGGAGTTGCAGTAAACGCCATGACAGCAGGGGTTTAAGAGCGCCGCCGCGATCTGTATATCGGGTCTGCTACTCAGTGCCAGATTCTTGGGGGATTCAATGGGCGACACACGGAAAACACGCGTTCTGATCATCGGGTCCGGTCCTGCGGGATACACCGCAGGCGTCTATGCCAGCCGCGCGATGCTGGAACCCATTCTGGTACAGGGCATTGAACCGGGCGGGCAGCTGACCACAACGACCGAAGTGGAAAACTGGCCAGGCGATACAGAGGTTCAGGGCCCCGATCTGATGGTGCGGATGGAAGCACATGCCAAGGCAATGGGTACAGAGATCATCGGGGACATCATCAACGACCTGAATCTGAGCAATCGGCCTTTTGTCGCGACGGGTGACAGCGGCACGACTTATATTGCCGATGCTGTCATACTGGCGACAGGCGCACGTGCGAAATGGCTGGGTCTGCCGTCCGAGGAGAAATTCAAAGGCTTTGGCGTGTCCGCCTGTGCGACCTGCGATGGCTTTTTCTATCGCGGGCAGGAGATTGTTGTGATCGGCGGCGGCAACACCGCCGTGGAAGAAGCCCTTTTCCTCACAAATTTCGCGTCAAAGGTTACACTCATCCACCGCCGCGACGAACTGCGGGCCGAGAAAATCCTCATCGACCGGCTGATGAAAAACCCAAAGATCGAACCGCTGTGGTTCCATGAACTGGACGAAGTTGTCGGAACAGACGCGCCGCTCGGCGTGGAAGCGGTGCGCGTGAAACACACCAAAACAGGCGAAATCACCGAAATCCCGGCAAAGGGTGTTTTTGTGGCAATCGGCCATGCACCCGCCAATGAACTGGTTGCTGACGTGCTTGAAACCCATATGGGCGGCTATGTCGTCACAAAGCCAGACAGCACTGAAACCTCCATTCCCGGAGTGTTTGCCGCGGGCGACCTGACAGATCATAAATACCGCCAGGCCGTTACGTCGGCGGGCATGGGGTGTATGGCAGCGCTCGAAGCGGAACGGTTTCTGGCAGAGAATGAAGCGGACGAGACCGCCGTCCTTGCGGAAAGTGCTGCAGAATAAGGCCGCAGCGCCGGGGTGTTGCGTGCGTACGGTGGGTTAAGCCGCTCCCAACCTTGCAGATGGATAAAGCAGTCTGTGCCCTGTCGGGTGCTGCCATTGTCCGTTTCATGCGAGGTCTCCCATGCCCACCCGAGCCGCTCTTTCCCACATTCCCGGCCCCAAGGCCCCGCCCATCATTGGCCACACACTGACCATCGCACGCGACAGCTATGGCACGCAGCAGGATTACATCAGCCGCTACGGGGATGTGTACAAAACGAAAATGCTGGGCGTCTGGCGGGTCAATCTGTGCGGCCCCGACGCGCTTGAATATGTCCTGATGGACAAGGAAAAAAACTTTTCCTCAGAGGGCGGGTGGGACGCCCTGAAACTCATTTATCCCGGCGGGCTGATCCTGCAGGACTTTGACCATCACCGGCAGAACCGCCGGATCATGACCGCGGCGTTCCGCGCATCGGCGATCCGTGACTACCGGGAGCGGATGGCCGCCACGATGCGCGATCTGCTGACCACCTGGCCCAAAGACGAGCCCTTTTGCTTCTACACCGCAATCAAGGATCTGACGCTGCGTGTTGGTGGTGCCGTCTTCATGGGGCTGCCGCTGGACGGGGATCTGGCGAAGCGCATCAACCGCGCCATCACAGACGAAATCCGCGCGTCTGTGACGCCGATCCGGCAACCGCTGCCGTTCACGCCGATGTGGCACGGGGTCCGCGGCAGGGACTTTCTGCGCGAGACTTTCCGCACTCTGATCCCCGAGCGTCGCGCAAAGGGGGGAGACGACTTTTTCTCGCAGATGTGTCTTGCCACAGACGATGACGGCAATGCGTGGAGCGAGGACGAAATCCTCAATCAGTTCAATCTGCTGATCATGGCGGCACATGACACAACCGCCACCTCGCTGTCCGTCATGATGGCGGCTCTGGGCACACATCCTGACTGGCAGCGCCGCATTTCTGCCGAGGTCGCGGCACTTGGGAACGGCGCACTGGACGAAGACGCACTTGGCAGGATGACCGATACCGACAGGGTGTTCCGCGAGGCGCTGCGCCTTGTGCCACCTGTCCCGTTCATTCCACGTATGGCGTTGCGCGACTTTCACTGGCACGGGTATGATATCCCGGCAGGTACTTCGCTCGCGCTGAACCCGGGCGTCACTATGTTGTCACCGGAGCTTTATACCAACCCAACCGAGTTTGATCCGGACCGTTTCTCGCCGGAACGCGCAGAAGACCGGGTGCACCGTTTTGCCTGGACACCATTCGGCGGCGGCGCCCACAAATGTATCGGCATGCATTTTGCCACCATGCAGGTAAAGCTGTTTGTGGCGACGCTGTTGCGGGACCATCACATCGTGCTGCCCCACGGTGCCCCTGAATGGCAAAGGATGCCGATCCCAAAACCCAAGGGAGGCCTGCCCATCGTGCTGCGCCGATCCGAGCCACTGCGCCTTGCTGCCTAAATCCCTTGCGGAAAGGTCACTGTCCCGGACATGACGACAGCACCGGAGCCGCTGACCTTTACGCCTGAAATCGCATCGCGCGGCCCCAGGACCTCGACACCTGCGCGGCCGGGGCGGCCCATGCCATCACCCTGGGCCGCCGTAAAACTGTTGGCAGCGATATGACCGCCCGCCCAGAGATACGCCGCCATTGCGCCGGTGGCAGAGCCGGTAAACGGATCTTCGGGAGGGCTGGGTGGCGCCAGTAACAGACGACTGAGCGTCGAGGCCCCCGCAGGCGTATCCTCCAGTGTCACCCAGAACGGCTCCATCATGTCGACATCCTCCTGGCCGAGGTGATCCGCCAACCGGCGCAGCGCCCCGGCGTCCATTTGCAGGCTTTCCAGCACGTCGCGGTTCCGGAGCAGTGTGATACAGAATGGCAGCCCCGTTGAAACGATACGGGGCGGCGCAATGATGTCTTCGGGTGCAATGCTTCCTACCGCGGCAACCAGCGTCTCCGGAACATATGGACCAAACTCCGGCGCAATCTGCGTCATCTGCACGTCGTTACCCCGCACAATGACCGGCACAAGCCCCGCGCCTGTTTCCAGCACAAGCTCTCCGTCGGGGATCATATCCCGCTGGCGCAGTGCCACAACAGTTGCGATTGTCGGGTGGCCCGCAAAGGGGATTTCGCGACTTGCCAGAAAATACCGCACACGCAGGTCGGCAACGTCCGAAGGCCCGGTAAAGGTGCATTCCACCAGGGATGTCTCGCGCACGTAGGCCATGCACATTGCATCGGACAAACCAGCGCCCTCATGCACCACCGCACAGCCATTGCCACCGAACTGGCGGTCCGAAAAGGCATCCACCCAATCAAAACGGAACTGCACCTCATCGCCTCCCGGTTCAAAAAAAAGCCGCTGTGATCAGCGGCCTTTCATGTATTTGCGGATCAGGCGCGGGCGTCAATGCACCGCGACAGGCGCATAGTCATTTTGCCGCGCGAGGCGAAACGCCAGACGCCGGTCTGCCACGAGAGCCAGTTGCTGCCCTTCGCTGTCATGTACTGCGTAGAGCTGTTCAAATCCTTCGACCTGGCCCTGCACTTCATCCGGCAGCTCGGCCACATCAACGGTCTTGACGTAGACAATCCGGCTTTCCTGTGGCGCTGTCTCAAATGCGTCGGTCATAGCTCAGCCCTTCCTGATATTGATTGTCTGCACGACCTTTTGCGGTTTCGCGCGGGTCAGATCGACATGCAGCAGCCCGTTTTCCATCACCGCCTCGCCCACATCCACGCCGTCGGCCAGGACAAAACTGCGCTGGAACTGGCGCGCTGCGATGCCGCGATGCAGAAACACACGGCCCTCACTGTCATCATTCTGACGCCCGCGGATAACCAGTTGCCTGTCCTCAACGGTGATCGAGAGGTCGTCTTCGGCGAAACCGGCCACCGCCAGTGTAATGCGATAGGAAAAATCAGATGTCTGTTCGATATTGAAAGGCGGGTAGCCTTCGTTGCCGGACTTGGCGGTACGCTCAAGCAGGCGTTCCAGCTGCTCAAAGCCCAGCATATGGGGATAGGATCCCAGGGTCATTTTCGTCATGCGACACGTCCTCTGTGGTCAAGCGACAGTCTGTTAAAAGCCCCGTTACGGCGACTCCTGACAGGAATATGGGGGCCGGAATGTGATGACGCAAGGGCTAGGCGCTCAGGACATGAAGGCCTATGATGGGGGTGCTGAAATCTTGGAATCATACCTTCATGAATGCTCCCTCGGATCTGTCGATGAAAACCGATGAGGTGCTGCGCGTGGAGCTGGAGGTTTTCCGCCGCGAACACCGGGACCTTGATGAAGCTATTCAGGCCCTCGCGGACAAAGCGGTCAGCGATCAGCTGACGTTGCAACGTCTCAAAAAACGCAAACTGAGGCTCAAAGACATTATCGCGCAGATTGAAGATCGCTTGACGCCCGATATCATTGCCTGACCTACGGTTTTGGCTATAGTGCCGCTTCGCAGGTTACGGGCGTAAGGGGCCTTTTCATGACATCAGTTTCCGTCGGGATTATCATGGGCAGTCAATCCGACTGGCCCACAATGTCCGAGGCCGCAGAGATCCTGGACACGCTGGGCATCAGCTTTGAAAAACGCATCGTATCGGCGCATCGCACGCCGGATCGTTTGTGGGACTATGGCAAAACGGCCGTCGACCGCGGGCTTCAGGTGATTATCGCGGGTGCAGGTGGCGCGGCCCACCTGCCCGGTATGATGGCGTCCAAGACGCGCGTGCCGGTGATCGGTGTGCCGGTTCAGACGCAGGCCCTGTCCGGCGTCGATTCCCTCTATTCGATTTTGCAGATGCCACGCGGCTACCCTGTTGCGACCATGGCAATCGGTGCAGCCGGCGCAAAGAATGCCGGCCTGATGGCAGCTGGTATTCTGGCCTTGCAGGATCAGGCTCTGGCAGGCCGGCTGGAAGACTGGCGTGCAGCCTTGTCTGCCTCTATTCCGGAGATCCCCGTCGATGAATAGCCCCCTGCCATCCGGCGCAACCATTGGCATTCTGGGCGGTGGGCAACTGGGACGCATGTTGTCTGTCGCCGCGGCGCGTCTCGGCTTTAAGACGCATGTTTTTGAGCCGGGCTCCGACGCCCCGGCCGGTCATGTGGCACAGACTGTGACAACAGCTGCCTATGACGACGCAGGCGCGCTGGAACGTTTCGCGCAAAGTGTCAGCGTGGTCACATATGAATTCGAAAACATTCCCACCGAAGCACTCGACATCATCGAGAAAACTGTGCCGATCCGTCCAGGCCGTGAAGCATTGCGTGTCAGCCAGGACCGCCTGACAGAAAAGAATTTCCTGCAGGATCTGGGGCTGCAGGTGGCGCCATATGCGGAAGTGTCTGATATGGGTTCGCTGGAGCAGGCGATTGCAAAGACGGGTATCCCGGCGATCCTCAAAACACGCCGGTTCGGTTACGACGGCAAGGGTCAGGCGCGGCTCAGCTCGGCGGATGACGCGACGGGCGCATTGAGTGACATGGCCGGGCAACCCGCAGTCCTCGAAGGATTTGTGAACTTCTCGCATGAAGTCTCTGTCATAGCCGCGCGCAGCGCTTTGGGTGAGGTTGCCTGCTTTGATCCGGGCGAAAACGTTCACCGCGATGGCATTCTGCACACAACCACTGTGCCTGCCCGGCTGAGCAGCGCACAGCGAACGGATGCGGTTTTGCTGGCGGCCAGAATTCTCAACGCACTGGACTATGTGGGCGTCATGGGCGTCGAGCTTTTTGTCACGCCGCAGGGCCTGATCGTGAACGAGATTGCACCGCGCGTACACAATTCCGGTCACTGGACGCAAAACGGCTGTGCCGTCGATCAGTTCGAACAACATATCCGCGCGGTTGCCGGCTGGCCGTTGGGCGACGGCACCCGGCATTCCGATGTTGTGATGGAAAACCTGATTGGCGATGACATGGACAAGGTCCCCGCTCTTGCCCGCGAAGCTGGTGCTGCTCTGCATCTCTATGGAAAATCAGAGACCAAAAAAGGCCGGAAGATGGGTCACGTCAACCGCGTGACCGGTTGAAGCGCGCTAGCCGAACAGGCGGTCTCCGATCGTACCGCTCAGATAGCTTAACTGCCCGCCTGCGAGCGTCGCCGCAACATGCCGTGTCTCTTCGTGCAGAATAACGATGTCCGCGCGCATGCCCGGTTCCAGTGTTCCGCGATCTTCAAGACCCAGTGCCCGGGCCGGACCCTCAGAGATCATGCGCCAGGCTTCAGCAAAACTGACGACACCACTGTCCGCCAGCAATAGTGCGGCCCGCCGTGGGCTGGGGTAATGATAGTCCGAGGCCAGCGCATCGCATAGTCCCATCGATACCAGATCCAGAGCACTGACGTTACCCTTGTGTGATCCACCACGCACGACATTCGGCGCGCCCAGGACAATTGTGTCACCCGCGTCCCGCGCGGCTTCTGCGGCTTCTGCGGTTTCCGGAAACTCCGCGATCCGCGCGCCACGCTGATGCCAGACAATGCGCCCTTCGGCCGAATGATCATCGTGACTTCCCAGGCGTACACCCTGTGCCGTCAACCGGGGACAAAGCGCATCCAGCGCTGCAGGGACCTCAGCGCGGCGCGCGTGCAGATCAAGCAACATTTCAAAGTGCTTTTCCGGATTGCGCCCGGCTTTGAGCGCCTGCCCTGTCAGACGCGGTGGTTTTCGGCCTTCTGCCAGACGATCATGCGGCAGATGGTCATTAAACACCACGTAGTCGACATTCCAGTCTGACAGGCGATCAGGCAGGTCTGCATAGAGCTCAAGAAGATGGATTTCGAGGCGCAGCTGCGCGCGGATGTCCGTCACAAGTGCTGGCGCGGTATCGCGGATGGCTTCAAAAACCTGCGCGGCAAATTCCGGCCCCCTGACGCCGCCTTCCCAGCTGACGAACTGGGCCAGAACACCCGTTGTGATACCGTTTGCTGCCAGTTCAGCCCCTGTCGCAATCAGGCCTTCTGACATCTGTTTCATTGCGCCACGCCGCGGGGCCAGGTGCCGCTCAAAACCATCGCCGTGCAGGTCGATAATTCCTGGCAGCAGAATGTATCCGCTCAGGTCTACCACGCGCCCGGTGGTATCCGGCGCGATCCGGCCCTCGTGAACTGAAAGGACACCCGGTTCTAAACCTGCAGGCCCAAGAATTTTGTCAGATTTCAGATCAAGGTTTGCCAATGACCGTCCCCACCCCTGGCACACAGCTGCCATCCGGGCAGCCCAGCTGGCTGAGTACTGCATCAAGCCAGCTGAGGGAATGATCAAATTCACCTGTTTTCAGAAATGCGACTGTCTGCGCGATGACGCGCGGGTTGTTCATCATAAAGGTATGTGTGACCGGTAATACGATGTGATCCCGCATCCCCGCGACACGGGTGGACGACACGGAAACCTTGCCATCATCGCGGCCCGGCAACAGCGACGAAAAATACGGGTTGAGCGACTGATCACCAGCGATCACACCCAGTGGGAATGTCACCGGCGGCAGCCTTCTGGGCAGCGAGTCCGGACCTGTCCCCAGCTGCGCACCTGCCGGGCCATTGATCCAGTCAAAGGCCTCGATATCGTCCAGAACGTCCACAACCTCACTGCCCTGGTTCGGTGGTGCCAGCATGACGACCCGGCCAATTCTGGCATCGGGGTTCGCGGCGGCCCACTGACGCACGAGAATTCCGCCCATAGAATGGGTCACAAAATCCACGCTCTCGCGCGGCCCGCAGGATGCCACCGCGTCGGGAACGGTGCGGCGTACCAATTCCTGAACTTCCGCTTTGGTCGATGGATAGCCCGGGCGCACAACCTCGTAGCCCTCGCCGGCCAGTGCGGCTTCCATCAGTGCAAATGAGAATTCTGTCCGGGCGAGCCCATGCAGCAGGACCACGCAACGTGCCTGAACAGGCGCCGCAAAGACCCAGAGCAGGGAGACTGCGGCAAGAATTATGCCATGAACTTTCATACGCAATGAGATAGGGCTGATCACAGAACTAAAAAAGAATGACGTCACGCGAATTTGCTGGAAGATTCTAAAATGCCCACAAAATCACCCAGAATTGCCGCGCGCGCCGTTATCGTACATGAAAACCGCCTTCTTCTGGTAAACGCCTGGCCGGGCGGCAAGAGCGATCTTCTGTGCGCGCCGGGTGGTGGGGCGGAACCTGGTGCCAGCCTGCCCGACAACCTGAAACGGGAGGTCTTTGAAGAGACCGGCCTGCATGTGTCCGTTGGCGCGCCCTGTCTGATAAACGAATTTCATGATCCCCGCGTCGGGTTTCATCAGATTGAAATATTCTTCAGGTGCACGGTTACAGGAGATGCGCAAATTGCCAGTAACTGGCAGGATCCTGAGGACATTGTCGATCGTCACATCTGGGCGCGTCAGGATCAGCTGGGCGATTTGCGAGTTAAACCCGACAGCCTGGCGCAGGCAGCGTTTTCCGAAGATGGCCCGGCTATTTACGACGCGCTGGAAACGATTGTGATGTAATCGCAAGGGCGATGCCTCCAAGAACCATTGCTGATGCAGCAAGTGTCGAAAACGCTATGGCCTCACCCAGAAAAAGTGCTCCGCCAACGATTGCGATGACCGGCACGCTCAGTTGTACCACCGCAGCGATGCTCTGGCGAAGTTGCGGCAGCACGAGATACCACAGCGCATATCCAAGGCCCGACGTCAGCCCACCGCATACAAGTGCCAGCAGGTATCCATTCAGGGTTACCTGCCTGTCCGGAACGGCCAGCAGGATAATGATCAGTGGCAGGCACAGCATGAAATTTGCGCCTGTTACAGAAAGCGGATCAACTGCTGAGCGCCCTGTTATCGTGTAAACCGCCCAGCCGACTCCTGCGACAATCATCAACAATGCGCCAGTCAGATCGGTCTGACTTTCGGCACCGGGCCAAAGCACCACAAGCAGACCACAAAACGCGACACCCGCGCCTGTGAACTGCCGGGCTGTTGGCCCCTGGCCTTTGATCACGCCGTGCGAAAACATCGAAATCTGAACGACACCGAACAGGATCAACGCGCCAAGTCCTGCGTCGAGTGTAAGGTATGCCAGAGAAAACCCTATCATGTAGGAAGCCAGACTGAGGGCTCCCACAAAACGTTTTGCCGGGCTGAACACGATATCGCGTCCGGACAAGATCATGATCACTGCCAGCACACTGGCCCCGGCCAAAACCCTCAGCACTGCAAAGCTGTAAGGATCGGCGGCGCCGGATTCCACTGCCATTCTTGTCAGCAGAGAATTCGACGCAAAGGCGATCATTGTAACGGAAGTCAGGAGAACAAGACGCATTCAGCGGGCTTATCCGTTGTCTGTTCCGCTGCCAAGGGGCGGGCGGCTCACACTTCTGGCACCGTTCAAAGTCGCTGATTTCAGTTCAGGGTCCGGGAGTGCGCCGCGAAAAAAAACCTGTGCTGTCGCGCTATCAGCAAGGATGTCCTCGTTGCCATGGAAATCAGGTCTGCAGAACGACGTGCGACTGGGCTTACCGTCAGACATCGCTGTCAGTACTGCGTCCTGCATCAACAAGGGGGTCAGGCTGTTCTTGTCCAGAACTGCGAGCTCCGGGTTTGACGATGCAGCCAGCTCCGGAGAAGAAGACACCAGAATGCACCCGCATCCTGCGGACACTGGAAAATCCCTGAGTGCGGAAACCACCCTGTCGCCGCGCACATCGGGCAAGTGATAGTCAACGATAACAACATCCACTGCTTCTTCCCGCATCACCTGCTTCAGCTCTCGGGTGTCACTCACGGTTGTCACCTGTGCCAGGAGCCCGGTGCCTTCAAGTGATTTTTGAAGCAGTAGTCTGTCGGCCTGATTGTCATCAATAATGACGACAGCGATTGGTCTCGGATAAATACGGTGGAGCGCAGGCTGGCGAGCGACAGCAGCATTCATGTTTTCTTCTCCATTGTCCGGCCGGAAAGTTCTTTTCCGGACCGCTAAGCCGACTAATATTCAAAATGTGTTGCATGGTCAGGTGCCCGATCGGACACCGGGGAACACAACTTTGACCGTTGTGCCTCTTTCTGTCGCGTCTGACAGAATGGAAATCGAACCGCCGTACAGATGCGCGATCTTCCGTGCGATGGCGAGCCCCATACCGCTGCCTTCGACCTCATCGCGCGGCTTCAGTGTCGTCATGGCATCAAAGACCTGCCTGTGGAAATTCTCTGGAATCCCCGGCCCGTCATCCTGCACGGAAAGGACTGTCACGGTTCCCTCCCCGTGCGCGGAAACGGTAATTTTGCCGGCCTCCCGGTCATGGTGTTTAGCTGCGTTTGAAACCAGCGCAGTCAGCAGCGTCAGGATATCGCGTTCACCTACATGTATGTGAGAACAGTCAAAAGCGCTCGTGATCTCAAAACTGCCGGGTATCGAAACCTCATCCAGCACCTCGTTCAATGCTTCCCCAAGATCAACAGCGACAACTTCCTGCATCCGTCCGACACGGGAAAAAGCCAGTAAGTCCACGAGCATACGGTCAAGGCGTCCGGTGTGCCGGTTCATCAGTTCAATATTCTGGGCTATCGGTCCTTCAACACGAAAACCGGCTTCGACCAGGTCCTCTTCGATCCATTGCGGAAGCTCAATGAGTGCGCGCACTGAGTTACGAACGTCATGGCTGATCAGATATACAAAGTCTTCAAACTCTTTTGAGGACGAAAAGTCTGCTGCTGCGTCCGGACCGGATCCGGTATCAGACTGCAGTTTGGGAATATTCATGAAACGGACCTCTGATACTTTGTCCCCGGGCTGATATCAGCCAGCATTGAATACTCGGTTAACGGTGGAGGTCTGACCATCTGCCAAAGCACGGGTCCTGCCTGCAACCATGATGCAAACGTCCGGTGTCAGGGACAGCAAGTGCGGCGCTGGAAATAATCCGTAAAGGTTTATCGTTTTATACTCATTTGACTTCGGGGGCCCGGGATCAGCACATCGACATCCGGCGGCTTCGGTTTTTCCCTGCGGCGTTTCCATGCCGCGCCGGATGGCACATGCGCATGCCGCGCTGAAACAGAATACGATTACCTGGGAGACTGGTGAATGTCACAGCACACCAAAGAAGCGACCTTTCTGCTCGTAGATGACGACCGGGTGAGCATCATGTCACTGGAGCGTGCGATCAAAAAACTCAAGATCGTCAACCGGACAATTGTCGCCCGGGACGGTGAGGAAGCGCTGGAAATTCTGCGATCCGAGGCTGCAGAGGCCAACGGCACGCTTCCACCTTTCATTGTAACGCTGGACCTGAACATGCCGCGCATGAACGGTCTGGAGTTTCTGGATGAGGTGCGTGCTGACCCAACGCTGCGCCGGCTCGTTGTCTTTGTTTTCACAACATCTGATATGCCGCATGACATTCAGTCTGCCTATAGTCAGAATGTTGCCGGATACCTCGTCAAAGACAACCCGGGCGAGACCCTCTCACATGCGTTGCAGATGCTGGGCACCTACTCTCGCATTGTCGAGCTACCGGCTTAGCCTCTGCCCAACCATACCCGTACAATAAAAAAGGCCCGCCACACAGGCGAGCCTTTTCTCATTTCGGATGCCGGGTGGCTTACATCATGCCGCCCATGCCGCCCATGTCGGGCATGCCGCCACCGGCGCCGCCTGCGCCCTCTTTGGAGGGCTTGTCAGCAACCATTGCTTCTGTAGTGATCAGCAGACCAGCAACAGATGCCGCGTCCTGCAGCGCGGTACGTACAACTTTGGCCGGGTCGATCACACCGAAAGCGAACATGTCGCCGTATTCTTCGGTCTGAGCGTTAAAGCCATAGGTAACGTCCGAGCTTTCGCGGATTTTGCCAGCAACAACCGCACCGTCAACGCCCGCGTTTTCGGCGATCTGACGCAGCGGCGATTCGATTGCCTTGCGAATGATGTTGATGCCAACGTTCTGGTCGTTGTTCACGCCTTCGAGGCCGTCGAGTGCTTTGCCCGCCTGAACAAGAGCAACGCCCCCGCCCACGACTACACCTTCCTGAACAGCGGCACGTGTCGCGTTCAGAGCATCGTCCACACGGTCTTTGCGCTCTTTCACTTCGACTTCGGTCATGCCACCGACGCGGATCACAGCAACACCGCCTGCCAGTTTGGCAACACGTTCCTGCAGTTTTTCACGGTCGTAATCGGAAGTGGTTTCTTCGATCTGGGTGCGGATCTGAGTAACACGCGCTTCGATTTCGGCTTTCTCGCCGGCACCGTCAACGATGGTTGTCTCGTCTTTTGTGATCTGCACTTTCCGGGCCGAACCCAGCATGTCCATTGTGACGGACTCAAGCTTCATGCCCAGATCTTCGGAGATGACCTGACCGCCTGTGAGGATCGCGATGTCCTGCAGCATGGCTTTGCGGCGATCGCCGAAACCAGGTGCTTTGACGGCTGCGATTTTCAGACCGCCGCGCAGTTTGTTCACAACCAGAGTTGCCAGTGCTTCGCCTTCAACATCCTCTGCGATGATCAGCAGCGGCTTTTGCGACTGAATGACCTGCTCCAGCAGCGGAACCATTGGCTGCAGCGAGGAGAGCTTTTTCTCGTGCAGCAGCACGATGCAGTCTTCCAGCTCTGTGGTCATTTTGTCGGCGTTGGTGACAAAGTAAGGGCTCAGGTAGCCGCGGTCGAACTGCATGCCTTCGACAACGTCTGTTTCTGTTTCCAGACCTTTGTTTTCCTCAACGGTGATAACACCTTCGTTGCCAACCTTCTGCATCGCGTCTGCGATCTGCTGACCAATTTCAGCTTCACCGTTTGCAGAGATGGTGCCGACCTGCGCAACTTCTGCGCTGTCGTTGACTTCACGGGATGCGGATTTGATTGCTTCAACCACTTTGGTTGTTGCCAGATCGATACCACGCTTCAGGTCCATCGGGTTCATGCCCGCTGCAACCGATTTCATGCCTTCTTTGACGATGGCCTGGGCCAGAACGGTTGCGGTTGTTGTACCGTCACCTGCTTCGTCATTGGTGCGGCTGGCCACTTCTTTGACCATCTGCGCGCCCATGTTCTCGAACTTGTCTTCAAGATCGATCTCTTTGGCCACGGACACACCGTCTTTGGTGATGCGCGGAGCGCCAAAGGATTTGTCCAGAACAACGTTACGGCCTTTCGGGCCGAGCGTCACTTTCACCGCGTCTGCCAGGATGTTCACACCCTTGAGCATACGGTTACGGGCATCTGTGTCGAATTTGACTTCTTTTGCCATGTTGTCTTCTCCTCTTGAGAAATATCAGTTTGAAATCAGCGAAAGGTTCAGAGCAGCGGGTGCGCTTACTCGATGATCCCCATGATGTCGCTTTCTTTCATCATCAGCAGCTCTTCGCCGTCGAGTGTCACTTCTGTGCCGGACCATTTGCCGAACAGAATTTTGTCACCAGCTTTTACGGCCATTTCGATCAGCTCGCCGCTGTCCTTGCGTGCGCCTGCACCGCAAGCCACCACTTCGCCCTCGGAGGGCTTTTCCTTTGCGCTGTCGGGGATGATCAGTCCGCCAGCAGTTTTCTCTTCGCTTTCCGTGCGGCGTACCAGCACGCGGTCATGAAGCGGTTTCAATGCCATCTTTGCAGCTCCTTGAGGCTCAAAGTTTCTCCCATTCAGAACCGCCGCACTCTCTGGCAGACGGTCCGTTATCACTCACCACAGGCGAGTGCTAACGCGCCTTAGCTAAGGAAGGCGCCCGAGCCTGTCAACCAGAGCATTTGCAAAAATTTTCGGAATCGTCCGGTGGACGTTCAGACCGCGCCCAACACATCACCGCCACTGGCCACAGCTTCAGCCCCGGCAGGTGTCAGGCCGTAAATTCCTTTGTCGACGCGTTCAAACCACCCATAGTGGTCGTCCGCCATCATGCGCGTCGCACGGGGCACGCCGGTTTCTCGCGCAACATCCGACCCTTTGCTGGCACCTGCCTCAAACAGAAAGACCGCCAGCCGCAGGGCATCCTGCCTGTAGGCAGTCACCAGACCCCGGCGGGTTTGCCCCCCTTCATTCGGATCGCCCGTTCGTCTCGCAAACTCCCTGAGCAAAGCGGCGGTCCGCTTTTTTGACTTTCTCGGCGAAAAAGGCCCCGGATCGCAATGTACCTGCACAAGACCATCTGACAGGCGCACCGTCAGAAGCCCGAGCCCGAGACGCCGGGCCATTGCCGTGTTGTCCCTGACAGCACGGGCGAACCGCTTCCCGGGTTGCCGGCTGACAGCCATGTAGACGTCATCCGTGGTCGCCTGCCGTGCGATACACTGGTGAAAGAGCGCCAGCGAAAACCCAAGCTTGAGCTCAACAATCACGGGCGGCTCACCACCGCGCAGCGCCACCACATCCGCCGCACCCACTTCGGATTTGACCACATATCCCTGATCCTCAAGAAAGGATTTCACAGGAGGATAAAGATCCGTCTCGCTCGCCTTTGCCATCACTTCTGCCCCGGAACCGGTCGGCCTGATCCTGTACGCAACAGGGCCGGAACTGCAACCACCCCCTTGCGTTTACCACAATGCCGCACTGCAGCATTGAAGGGGGTGACACAGCAGTCGCCCATGTTATAAGGCCCGCAAATATGACGCATCATCAGGAACGGATATTATGACAACGCTTGTTTTCGGCCACAAATCCCCGGACACTGACAGCACCGGTTCACCTATCATCTGGGCGTGGTATCTCAGCCAGATCAAAGGTGAAGAAGCCGAAGCCGTTCTGCTGGGAGAGCCGAACACAGAGGCCAGATTCATGCTCGAGCGCTGGGGGCTGACCATGCCACGCGTTCTTGGCAAACTCGCAGAGGACGCACCTGTTGTCATCGTGGACACGAACAACCCCGCCGAACTTCCAGACAATATTAATGACGCGGACATCCGCCAGATCATAGACCACCACAAACTGGTGGGTGGTCTTGAGACGAAAGGGCCGATCGATATCCGTATCGAACCTCTGGCCTGTACGGCGACGATCATGTGGAAGATGATCGGTAAGGATCTGGCGCAGATGCCCGACAATATCAAAGGCGCAATGCTTTCCTGCATCCTTTCAGACACTCTGGAGTTCCGCAGCCCGACCACAACCAACGAAGACAAGGCCATTGCATGGGATCTGGCACAGGCGCTCGATATCAACATCAGCGAATATGCCGCTGAAATGTTTGCTGCCAAGTCGGACGTGTCCGCATTCTCCGAAGCCGAACTGCTGCGCATGGACAGCAAGGAATACGGCGTTGGCGGCAAACAGTTCCGTGTCTCTGTTCTGGAAACCACGTCGCCCGCGCAGGTACTCGCCCGCAAGGGCGCGCTGATGGATGCGATGCCGGGTGTCGCAAAAGAGGACGGCGCGGACGAGGTTCTGCTCTTTGTCGTGGATATTCTGAACGAAGAGGCAACGCTGCTGGTCCCGAATGACACAGTAAAAGCAGTTGCAGAACAGAGCTTTGACGCAAAAGTCAGCGGCGATACCGTGGTTCTGCCCGGTATCATGAGCCGCAAAAAACAGATCATCCCCAATCTGAAAGTCTGAGGCTCATACCTCTGCCCTTTGAAATTCCGAATGGCGCCCCTGTGGCGCCATTTTTCCATTCCAGACCCGGTTTATGAGCTGTTCAATCCTTGTTTCTGCCGGCCTGGTGATCATCAATCTGGTGAGTTTCGTTGCGTTCCGGGCTGATAAGATCCGCGCTACAGATGGTGGCCGCCGTGTTCCCGAACGCAGCCTGCTGACACTCGCTTTTCTTGGCGGTTGGATTGGTGCCAAAATTGCGCAGCGGATGTACCGTCACAAAACCACAAAGCAACCATTCCGGCTGATGCTGGATCTCGTGCCCGTCGCCTGGCTGGGGGTGATCTTCATTCTGATTGCTGCAACTGCGATGCCAGACGTGGACTGGCCCGGCTTCCAAATGTCATCTGATCGCGAAACACCGCGGTTCTTTCAGCGCGTCGGCAACTGACAGCCCGACATGGGGGTGGCGCGCCGCCGGTCTCTGCGGCATAGAACGCGCAGCAGTCTGTTTTCTGAAAAGGTGCTCGCATGACCCGTATCATCTCCGCTCTCTCTGAAGTGTCACAGCAGTATGATGCGCTCTTCGTCGATTTGTGGGGATGCGTGCACAATGGTGTAAAAGCCCTGCCGGGCGCGGTATCAGCGCTCCGGGAGTACCGGGCGGGTGGAGGCAGGGTGGTACTGGTCACCAATTCCCCGCGGCCGCGCGCTGGCGTAAAAAAGCAGCTTGTACACTTTGGCGTTCCTGATGACACCTGGGATACCATCGCAACGTCCGGTGACAGTGCACGTTCCGCGATGTACCGGGGCGTCGTGGGGCAAAAAGTCTGGCACATCGGGCCGCCAACCGACCTGAAATTCTTTGAACCGCTCCAGGTGGTTGAAAACCCCCTGACCATCGAACGGGTGGAACTGGAGCAGGCCGAAGGCATGGTGTGCACCGGACCTTTCGACAGCCTGGCCGACCCTGACGTGATGCGACCACAGTTTCTGATGGCAAAACAGATGGGACTGCCACTGCTCTGCGCAAACCCTGACATAGTTGTTGATCGCGGCGATGTGCGTGAATGGTGCGCGGGTGCGCTGGCAGGTCTGTACAGCGAGATGGGCGGCGAAAGCCTTTACTTCGGCAAGCCACATCCGCCCATCTATGATCTCGCGCGGCGCAGACTGGCGGCGCTCGGCACTCCGGTGCCCGACGACCGTATTCTCGCCATCGGTGACGGAGTTCTGACCGACATCGCGGGCGCAATGGGCGAGGATATCGATTCGCTCTTTATCTCGGGTGGTCTGGCTGCCGAAGAAACAAATACCTCCGACCAGCCTGACCCGGATTCGCTAACTTCTTACCTTCAAAAAGAAATGTCCAATCCGACCTACACAATAGGACACCTTCGCTGACATACTTTCCCCTTGATTTTCTGCGTGCGCAAAGTAATAAAGTTTCAACTTTAATGGCGTAAGTGTCAGAAAATTACCGGAAGGGTCATCATGTTGGACAATCTGCCCCGCGGAACGATTTGTATCGAAGACATCGAAATGGGCATGTCGCGCTACCTGCAAAAGGTCGTGACGGATGAGGACATTGAGATGTTCGCGCAGATTTCAACCGACCGGAACCCGGTGCACCTGGACGATGACTACGCCCGCGACACCATATTCGAAGGGCGTATTGCCCACGGAATGCTCACCGCCGGTCTGATTTCAGCTGTGATCGGGGAACAGCTGCCAGGCCACGGCACCGTTTATCTCGGCCAGTCGCTGAAATTCCTCGCACCTGTCCGCCCGGGCGATCTGGTGCATGCCGAAGTCACTGTTACAGACATCGAACCCTCGCGCCGCCGTGTGAAAATGGAATGCCAGTGCCTGGTTGATGGGAAAAAGGTGCTGGTGGGCGAAGCCACTGTCATGGCGCCCTCGCGGAAATTCGACTGACCGGAAGCGCTGCTTTCCGGCGCGCACCGCTTGCACCCGTTAGCTGCGGCGGCTAACCAGGAAGCATGAAGATCCTGCGTGACTACCAGTATGTTGACCCGGCAGATCGCGGTGCCACCGCAGCTATCGGCAATTTTGACGGCGTGCATCTGGGCCACCAGTCAGTGATCGATCTGGCGCGCAGCGCAGCGCCCGCCGCCCCTCTGGGGGTTGTCACGTTTGATCCGCATCCGCGCGCGTATTTCGCACCCGACGCCGCTCCTTTCCGCCTGATGAGCCGTGAAGCCCGTGCCAGCCGGCTGGAAAAACTGGGCGTCGAGATGCTGTATGAGATAAATTTCAACGCGGCTCTGGCCGCGCTGACACCGGAAGAGTTCGCCCGCCGTGTGATCGCAGACGGCTTTGGTCTTACCCATGTTATCGTCGGCTCGGATTTCTGCTTTGGGCGGGGGCGCGCTGGCACGGCGGCAGATCTGGAGCGTTTTGGCGTAGAGATGGGATTTGGCGTCACAATTGCCCCGCTTGTCGCACAGGCAGAGACCACCGTTTCCTCAACAGCTATTCGCAAAGCGCTCAGCCGTGGTGCGCCGCGTGAGGCAGCCGCGATGCTGGGGCACTGGCACCGGATCGAGGGGCCGGTGATCGGCGGTGAACAGCGCGGACGGGAACTGGGGTATCCGACGGCGAACATGTCCATCGACGGACTGCACCCGCCCGCCTTTGGTGTCTATGCAGTTCTGGCCGATGTGCTCAGCGGCCCGCATCAGGGCAGCTATCACGGTGTGGCCTCTATGGGGGTGCGCCCGATGTTCGGTGAAAACCGTCCGAATCTGGAAACATTTATCTTTGATTTCCAGGGCGATCTTTATGACACGCCCCTGTCTGTGGCTCTGGTCGACTACCTGCGCCCCGAAGAAAAGTTTGACGGGCTTGACGCGCTGATCCGTCAAATGGACGCCGACAGTGCCCGCGCCCGCGATATCCTGGCGGCATTGTGACAGATCCAATCAACCGCACCGGGCTGAAGCCGCGCTTCTGGGAGCGCAAGCCACTGGCGAAAATGAACCAGCAGGAATGGGAAGCACTCTGCGACGGCTGTGGCAAGTGCTGCCTGAACAAACTGGAAGATGAGGACAGCGGGGATGTCGCCCTGACGCGCATCGCCTGCCGGTTGCTGGACGATGACAGCTGCCGTTGTGCGCAATATGATGTTCGTCACCAATTTGTGCCTGACTGCATCGTCCTGAAGCCCGACAATCTGGACAGCCACGCATACTGGATGCCTGAAACCTGCGCCTACCGGCTGCTCTGGCAGGGCAAACCGCTCTATGACTGGCATCCGCTGATCAGCGGCACGCCCGGCTCGGTACATGACGCCGGGGTCTCTGTGCGGGGCATCACACTCAGCGAGTTCGACATTCCCGAAGATGAGTGGGAAGAGTATATAATTGAGGAACCAACCTGATGTATTTTGCTTCTGACAATGCCGGTGCCGCGCACCCTCAGGTGATGCAGCATGTCACAGATGCCAATACCGGCTTTGCCCTGCCTTATGGTGCTGATCCGATCATGGAGGGCGTGCGCGCCAAAATCCGCGAGGTGTTTGAGGCACATCAGGCCGCTGTCTATCTGGTGGCAACAGGTACCGCCGCCAACAGCCTGGCACTGGCCTGCTATTGCGCGCCCTGGCAGACGACGTTCTGCTCTGAGGTGGCCCATGTGCACGAGGACGAATGCAACGCGCCGGAGTTCTTTTCAGGGGCCAAACTGACCCTTGTGCGCGGCGGCGACAAGATGACTGCAGACGCGCTGGAAACGGCGATCCGCTCTGAAAACACGCGCGGTGTACATGGCCCCCAGCGCGGGCCTGTGTCGATCACTCAGGTGACAGAACGCGGCAGGATTTACAGCCTGGAAGAGCTGCGCGCGCTGACTGATGTGGCGGCCAGATACGCATTGCCCGTGCACCTGGATGGCGCGCGGTTTGCAAATGCAATGGTGGCTCTGGAGTGCACCCCGGCGGAGATGACCTGGAAGGCCGGCGTTGACGTTGTCAGTTTTGGGGGCACAAAAAACGGTTGCCTGGGGGTAGAAGCGGTCATCCTGTTCGATCCGGACAAGGCCTGGGAGTTTGAGCTGCGGCGCAAACGGGGCGCGCACCTCTTTTCCAAGCACCGCTATCTGTCGGCGCAAATGGCGGGATACCTGGAAAACGATCTCTGGCTGGACACCGCGCGCCAGGCGAATGCGAATGCCGCGCATCTGATCGCAGGGTTGCGGTCTGCAGGGGCAGAATTTGTGCATGAACCGCAGGCCAACATGATCTTTGCCGCGTTTCCGCGCCGCATTCACCGCGCGCTGCACAACGCCGGAGCGGTCTATTACATCTGGTCAGGCGAGCTGGAGGGCGATGACCCCGAAGAGATGCTAGAGGCGCGCCTTGTCTGTGACTGGTCAGTGACAACCGCGCAGATTGACACGTTCCTCGGTCATTTCGACCAGTGACCGGATTGCTTCTGCGCTCTCTCTGGCGTGGGTAACAGGGGCCATATGCCCGGCACCCTCGATCGTCACCTCATGCGCGTCAGGCAGCCTCTCTGCCAGCGCGTGATTGATGTGGCCGGTGACTTCCAGACTTCGCGCCCCACGAACCAGCATCACAGGCATATCTGCCCGCTCAGCGGCACCAGACCGTAACAGACCCGCATTATCGTCAAAGATCGCAGGTGCCTGGGCCGGCACCATATGAACACGCTCTGTCATATAATGTTGTGACTTTTCAGGGATATCTACCCAGCGCGTGCCATCCCCCCACTGGCGGTTGAAAAGCCTTGCGGCCAGGGCAAAATCCCCGCGTTCTATCGCCTCCGTCCATGGTATGGCGGACGTGATATGGGTTGCCAGATGTGCCTGCCCGGTCTCGTTCAGTGCGGCAAAGAATACCGGCTCGAACAGGGTCAGGCTGCGCACCATCTGCGGATTTTCGACCGCCAGCCGCAACGCGACCGTGGCCCCAAACGAATGACCGATCAGGTGCAGCGGTGCGGTCAGATACGGCAGCGCGGTATCGCAACAGGCGCGGTGCAGATCTGTGGTGCCGTCCCATGCGGGGCCCCGCCCATGGCCGGGAAGATCAAAGGCGGACAGGGTCAGCAGGTCGCTCAGATGCTCGCCAACCCCGCGCCACATGCCCGAATGTCCCAGCGTACAGTGGATGGCCAGAGCCGGGTATGGACCCGAACCCCATACCCGCGCCCCGGAATGTGCGGTCACAGCTTTCCGGACAGATGCGCGTCCAGGTCGTCGATGCGGTCCTGCCCCCAGAAACGTGCGTCCCCATCCGTGATGTAGAAGGGTGAGCCGAATACGCCCCGCTCCACAGCCTCTTCGAGGTTCGCCGCATAGGTTTCCGCCCCGACCAGCATACCGCTGTCCGCGAGCGACGGGTCAAACCCTGCAGCCTCCAGGCAGGCGCGCACAACATCGTCCTGGGCAATGTCTTTCTCTTCGGCCCAGACGGCGCGGCAAATGCCCGCACAAAGCTTGCCCATATCCCCGCCACCGGCGTTCTGCGCCGCGATCACCGCATAGGCCGAAGGCGCCTGGTTCGTGGGCCAGTATGCCGGTTTCAGGTTGAACGGCATATCCAGTTTTCTGGCCTGGCGCACCAGTTCCTGTGCGCGGTAATCCACGCGGCTGAAATGCCGGTCTTTGGGCGGCGTGCCCCCTGTGCGGGAAAACAACCCCATAATATCCAGCGGTTTATAGGTGATTGTGGCACCATGCTTTTGCGCGACCTCTTCGGCGCGGTTCCCGGCAAGGTAGGCATAAGGAGAGATGGTTGAGAAAAACAGGTCGATATGCGCCATTTTGCGGCTCCTTGCTGGGTCTGGGTTCTTTGCCGATTGGTAAGGCCGTGTTAGGTGGAGTCAACATCACGAATCTGTCACATTCCCGTGCCTCTGCTCCAGGACCCCTCCCCCATGCCACAGCTTCACGAACCAAAACTGATCTCCGGCAATGCAAATATGCCGCTGGCCCAGGCCATCGCGCGGCGCATGTCGATGCACCGGGGCATGCAGGTGGGGCTGGTCGATGCCCGGGTCGAGCGGTTCAACGACGGTGAGATCTTTGTTGAGGTGTTCGAGAATGTGCGCGGCGAGGATATGTTCATCCTGCAGTCCACCTCGAACCCTGCCAACGACAATCTGATGGAACTGCTCATCATGGCCGACGCGCTGCGCCGGTCCTCGGCCGCGCGGGTCACAGCCGTTCTGCCCTATTTCGGCTACGCCCGCCAGGACCGCCGCACCAAAGCCCGCACACCGATTACGGCCAAACTGGTCGCCAACATGCTGGTCGGCACCGGTATCGAACGGGTCCTGACGATGGATCTGCACGCGGCTCAGATCCAGGGTTTCTTTGATATTCCGGTGGACAACCTTTATGCTTCACCGATCTTTGCCCTTGATATCAAATCAGAATTCAAGGGCCGGATGGACGAGCTGATGGTCGTCTCTCCCGACGTGGGCGGCGTGGCACGTGCGCGCGAACTGGCCAAGCGGATCAACTCGCCCCTGTCCATTGTGGACAAACGCCGCGAAAAGCCGGGTGAAGTTGCGGAAATGAAAGTCATCGGTGATGTGACGGGGAAAATCTGCCTGATTGTGGACGATATGTGCGACACCGCCGGGACGCTTTGCAAGGCCGCCGAGGTGCTGATGGAGCACGGTGCCAAAGAAGTGCACTCCTATATCACCCACGGCATCATGTCCGGCCCCGCGGTCGAACGTGTCACGGCCTCGGTCATGAAGTCGCTGGTCATTACCGACACGATTGCGCCGACCAAATCCGTCACAGAGGCTGCCAATATCCGCGTTGTGCCCACAGCGCCGGTCTTTGCCCAGGCGATCCTGAACATCTGGAACGGCACCTCGGTCTCTTCGCTCTTTGAGGCGGACACGCTGAGCCCGATCTATGACGGGATGTATGCCGCGGAGTAAACGCAGCGTACGCGCAACACAGCGGACACGGTGGTGGGGCCCCGGGTCAGCACGCGGGAAAACCTCCTGTAAAACATGGCAAAACCGCAGGTCGGTATCACGTCGGTAAAACGTCGGTATTACGTCGGTGTTTTTGTCGGTGTGTCCCGCGCGGTGGCTGAAACGGGCTGTTTCCAAACGCTCCCTTACCGCTGCGACCGGTGCATGCCATCCCCGCAGACCCCTGCCGCGGAGCGCCGGACGCGTGTTCTCACGCGGCCCGGGGCATGGCGTCTGTCCCGCGCGCCCGCGCGGGGCAGTCCTTTGGATCAGAGCGGGTTCACGACCAGCGGATCAGCCCGATAATGGCAGAGGTCGCGTAAAAGAACTGCAGCACCAGAAAGGCCCAGCGTTTGTCGATCACCGCCCAGCCCGCAAAGAGCAGCGCCGAGGCCAGCAGCAGGGCAAAGCCGGTGATCTCGTTGCCGGTGTTCGAGGCAATGAGCAGCGCATAGAGGATCGCAAGACCCGAGCCCAGCACCTCAAAGAATGTCGTCCATCTGCGCTTGTTCATCGCGTCCTCACATATTCGGGAAATAATCCTGGCAGTCGCCTTCACGGTAGACGTCAGCTGTACAGCAATGCAGCCCGCCGCCAAAGGCATAGGCGTCGCGCAGTTCCACTTCGACGACCTCCATACCCAGTTTATCCATCTGTTCGGCCTGGTAGACTTCTGATTTCTCAACACAGACGGTTTTCGGGTCCAGCACCAACACATTCATGCTGAGCCAGGTCGAAGAATAGCACAGCGGCGGGGGCGTGTTGTGCGCAGGCTGTGCGGCATCGACAATATCCCAGCCGTTTTTCTCGAACATACCGCGCTGGTCGTCCGGCAGACGGCGCTGTGGGTTGTTCAGAATCAGGCCCGGGCGCAGGGGTGTGAATGTCGCATCAATGTGGATCGGATACGGGTCACCGGGGAAGTTCACCGTATGTACGCGATGCTCGGGGAAATGCCGGCGCAGCCATTCGATCCCTTTGAGGTTCGTGGTAAATCCGTGCTGCACCACCAGGTCGCGGCCAAAGCGCAGCACATCGGCGGCATCAAAAAGCGGCTCTTCCTCGGTGGTGACAAAGAATTTCTCTGCCGCCCACTGCAGGCGCTTTTCCACGCCGATTTTATCGCTCAGATAGTCCGGGTGGTAATCCGCATCTGTCAGGCGTGGCTTTGGCGCGCTTTCATGGCGGAAGTTCGGGTCTTCATCAAAATACTGCTGCATCAGCGGGCGGTAGTTGAGGTATTCAAACCAGCGGCAGCGATAGGACATCGTGGCCTCCAGCATCTCGGACCCCACGGTCAGCAGCACGTCGCGCGGCGGCATGCAGCCAAACTGGCTCTCGGTATGAAAGTCCGGGGTTGTGGCGGGCAGCGAATGGTCAATCGACGTGGGCCGGTCGACCCGGATGCCGCGCGCCTGCAGCTGTGCGGCAAAGTTGTCCAGCAGCTCGTTGGCGCGGTCGATGGTTTCCTGCGGGCGGCGGCCCCACTGGCCGCGCATGTCACTGTCTTCAGGCACTTTGGCATCCAGGGCGGGCTCTTCGGGCGGGATGTGGCAGTCATCCGCGCGCCCGACGATCACATGTTTCAGCGGGTCCCATTCGTTCCAGCTGTTGACCACTGTTTTTGCCATGTCGCACCCTCCCCGGCGTATCTGTCCCGCCTGTTCCTAGGACCATTCCGCCCGGGTCTCAAGACCTGCTGCGACAGCTTGCGGCCGGGGCGCGACCTGGCGGCGGGTGCGCCGGTTTTCGGGGCGGAACCTGTCGCCGCCTGCAGCGCGCGTGCTGGTCAGCGGGTTAACCTGACCGGGGAGGCTCAGGTGCAGAATTGAATCAAATTTTAGGTAAAGTCGCGCTGTTTACGCACTGAATTTTCGACCAATTTTACAATGAACTTAACATCCTTTTAGGAAATTCCGCTCTAAATCAGAAGGGTGCGGAACACAGAGCAACAGCGTTCCGAACCGCACGGGATACATAGTTTCAGTGGAGTAAGTGGATGAACTGGTACGCAGAACTGCTGGACGATATTATTGCAACGGGCGCCGATCTGGGCGCCGAAAAGGTCGAAGAGCTGCGCGCTGCACGTGACAGGCTGGCGCAGGGGGCCAGTGTGCTGCCGCGTCACAGGGCGACCGACGAGATCATGGGCGAGATTGACGAAGCCGAGACCCTGGATCAGGTGGCCGCCGTCTTTGGCCGCATGCCCCAGGAATACGGGTTCAACGATGCCACGCTGATCATTCTGAGCGAGGGCAAATCCTGCCTGTCGCGGCGTGTGATCTCCAGCCTGCCCGCCGCCTGGTGGGATGACTATAACCGGCTGGGATTGTCCGAGGATGATCCGGTGATCGGCGGGATCACCTCACAGGAGCATGAGCTCTTTCTGGACGAGCTTGTGCCGACCCATGATGCGCCGCTGCGGTATCTGCGCGCCGCAGAGGCCCATAACATCGGCTGTAACGGCGTAATTTTCAAAGTCAGCTATCACACAGGCCTGGTGGCGGCTGTGGTGCTGAACACCGTGAAAACGCCGGACTATGCGCGCCGCCAGTTCCGCATGTTCCGCGAGGATCTGCATCTGCTGGCCCATGCGGTCTGTGACGCGCTGGTGTATTTTTCGCAGGTGGGCACCTCGAATTCCGCGCCGCTGACGCCCGAGGAAATCCGGTTTCTGCGGCTTGTCGCGATGAACGAGGACCCGGCAGCAGCACTGGAGATGAAATGCTCCTTTGGATCCCCCCAGACCCTGCAGATGCAGGTCATTCGTAAACTGGGGGTCAAGTCGATCTTTCAGGCCGTCATGGTCGCCTCGCGCCAGGGGCTGATCGACACGGCTCTGCTGCACCCCGACGAGATCATCCCCACCCGCCCAAAGATCACCGGCTGGGATCTTGCCTCACAATGGCAGGAGATGGACACAGAGATCCCCGGTCTTGCAGAAGACCCGGCCGAGATGCCGGGCCCGCCCGAAAACCGGGGCCGGGGCAGACGCAGATACACCTGAACACCCCGAAACCAGACACCAAAGCCCCGCAGGACCAGCGTGGCTTTTTTGCGCCCGGGCAGGGTGCACAGGGCTCAACGGCCGCGGCGCACCCAGCTCTGCGGTGCTTTCCAGCGTCCGCGCGCGCCGGTTGTCCGGCGCTCCACCTCGGACATCAGTCCGGTCTGCTCGGGCAGTGCCCCCCGGTGCCCCCAGACGTCCTGGCGGGTTGCTGTCTTCAGAGTATGTGAAAGTATGCCGAACATATCAGTCTCCTTGATTTCTGTACTGGCACCCAACATAGTGGCATCAACCGGATCACAGCAAAGCAATACGCTTTTCAATATGTAAGTTAAGATTATAGATATGAACTGGAGTACCATCCCTTCCCTCGCTGCGCTGCGCGCTTTTGAGGCAGCGGCACGGCATCAGAACCTGAGTGCGGCGGCGCGGGAACTGAACGTGACGCACGCGGCAATCGCCCAGCATGTGCGCGCCCTGGAGCAGGAGTTTGGCGAGAGCCTGCTGGTGCGCGAGGGCCGCGGTGTGGCCCCCACAGATGCAGGCCGCCAGCTGGCCGCCGGGCTTGCGGAGGGGTTTGGCCAGATCGGGGAGGTAGTCGCAGAGCTGCGCCAGCGCGGTGCAGAGCGGCCTGTGACCATCAGCGTGACACCCGGTTTTGCGGCGGGCTGGCTGATGCCGCGGATCGGGGCGTTCTGGGCCGCGCATCCGGATGTGCAGATCAGCATCAGCCCCGCCACGACTGTGATCGATCTGCGCCGGGACGGGTTTGATGTGGCGGTCCGCTATGGCGACGGGAACTGGCCGGGTCTCAGCGTTGAACTGCTGACGCGGGCGGATTACACGGCTCTGGCGCATCCGGACCTGATCGCGGGGCGCAGGGTGACCTGTCTGGATGATCTGCTTGATCTGCCCTGGCTGCTGGACACGCAGGTAATGGAGCGCCGCCGGACCATCGAGCGCGAGGGTGTCGATCTGGATCAGGTCAAAGTGACCATGCTGAATACCAATGAACTGGCCCTGTCAGCGGCTGTTTCGGGCCTCGGGGTGACGTTCCAGCCGCGATCCCTGGTTGAGCGCGAACTGAAAAGCGGGCAACTGGTGGCCCTTTGCGCGCTCCAGGAACAGGGGGTCGGGTATCACATCGTGACGGTACCGGGCCGTACCTCTGCGCAACTGGACACGTTTCTGAAATGGCTGAGGGCGCAGAAACCGCAGAGTGTCAGCGCTTCGGAGTAACACTGGCCTGGCACAGCGCGGTCTTTCCATGGTCGAACGCGGCTAGCAGGATCTGTCGCCTCAGGGTAAAGTCGAAACACTGTGAAGTGCCCTGCCAAAACCCAGGATCACGCGAGGCCGCCTGAAACCAGGAAAGTTAACCCGGTGTGTCATGCCCTGGGTATTTCGCCAGCCGCCATAGCTGCCGCCGGATGCACAAAAGGCCCCGCACCGGGGGCCTTTCGAAAATGTACTGGATATCGCGCGACGTGTCAGACGCTGATGTGATCGCCCACGGCCACCATATCGGCCAGCAGCTTGGCTGCATCATCTACGGGACCGGGTTCGTTGGCAAAGGCCTCTTTGGCGTTTGCCAGCGCTTCCTCGGCCTCTTTCACCATCGCATCGTGGTCCGCTTTGGTCATATCGGCCTTGGGGATCGCACGCTCGGCCAGAACCGAGATACCCTCGGCGCTGATCTCGGCAAAGCCACCGGTCACCACGTAATCCGTGGTGCCGTCCGGCCCTTCGGCGCTCAGCACACCGGGGCGCAGCGTGGTGATGGTGGGCGCATGGCCCGCCATCGCTGTCATGTCGCCGTCGGCACCCGGGATCTGCACCGCAGTCACCTGCGCAGAGGCGAGGCGGCGTTCCGGTGAGACGAGGTCGAACTGGACTGTATCTGCCATTGTTCAGGCTCCTTAAGCGGCGTCGGCCGCCATTTTCTCGGCTTTGGCTTTCACTTCCTCGATGCCGCCAACCATGTAGAAGGCGCCTTCGGGCAGGTGGTCGTATTCGCCGGCCACAACTGCTTTGAAGCTTTCGATGGTCTCGGTCAGCGGGACCTGAACACCGTCAGAGCCGGTAAAGACCTTGGCCACGTCGAAGGGCTGGCTGAGGAAACGCTGGATTTTCCGGGCACGGGCCACGGTCAGCTTGTCCTCTTCGGAGAGTTCGTCCATCCCCAGGATCGCGATGATGTCCTGGAGCGATTTGTAGCGCTGCAGAATACCCTGTACGTCACGGGCCACCTGATAGTGCTCCTCGCCGACAACGGCAGGGTCCATCAGACGCGATGTGGAATCGAGCGGGTCCACAGCCGGATAGATGCCCAGCTCGGAAATCGCACGGGACAGAACCGTTGTCGCGTCAAGGTGCGCAAAGGATGTCGCAGGCGCAGGGTCGGTAAGGTCATCCGCAGGGACGTAGACGGCCTGCACAGATGTAATGGAGCCCGCTTTGGTCGAGGTGATCCGTTCCTGCATCGCACCCATGTCGGTGGCCAGTGTCGGCTGGTAGCCCACAGCGGATGGAATACGGCCCAGCAGAGCGGATACTTCGGAGCCCGCCTGTGTAAAGCGGAAGATGTTGTCCACAAAGAACAGAACGTCGGTACCGGACTGGTCACGGAACTGCTCTGCCAGTGTGAGACCGGTCAGAGCCACACGCATACGCGCTCCGGGAGGCTCGTTCATCTGACCGTAGACCAGAGCCACCTGAGAGTTCTCGAGGTTTTCGGGGTCGATCACGTTGGATTCGATCATCTCGTGGTAGAGGTCGTTGCCCTCACGGGTCCGCTCGCCCACGCCCGCGAACACGGAGTAACCCGAGTGCACTTTGGCGATGTTGTTGATCAGTTCCATGATGAGAACGGTTTTACCCACGCCCGCACCGCCGAAGAGACCGATTTTACCACCCTTGGCGTAGGGGGCGAGAAGGTCGATCACCTTGATGCCGGTTTCAAGCACTTCGGAGGAGGTGGACTGTGACGCGAAATCAGGGGCTTCCTGGTGGATGGAGCGCCGCTCGTCTGCGTTGACGGGGCCCTGCTCGTCCACAGGCTCGCCCACAACGTTCATGATACGGCCCAGTGTGGCGTTGCCCACGGGGATCGAGATCGGACCGTCTGTGTCGGTCACGGTCTGACCGCGCACGAGGCCTTCGGTGGAGTCCATCGCGATGGCGCGCACTGTGTTCTCGCCGAGGTGCTGTGCGACCTCGAGGATCAGGCGGTTGCCGTTGTTGTCTGTTTCAAGCGCGTTCAGAATCTCCGGCAGGTGATCCTCGAACTGGACGTCGACGACCGCGCCGATGACCTGTGTAAGTTTGCCGACTGCATTTGCCATGTCGTTTCTCCGGTTTGTTCTTTACAGCGCTTCCGCGCCGGAAATGATTTCGATCAGCTCGTTGGTGATGACAGCCTGACGCGAACGGTTAAATTCGATGGTCAGCTTGTCGATCATCTCGCCAGCGTTGCGGGTCGCGTTGTCCATTGCAGACATCCGCGCACCCTGTTCAGAGGCACCGTTCTCCAGCAGAGCAGAGAAGATCTGTGTCGCCACGCCGCGCGGCAGAAGATCGGCGAGGATCGCCTCTTCGTCCGGCTCGTAATCAAAGAGCGTGGAGGCCTCATCGCCCTCCGCTGCTTCGAATTTGGCGGGGATGATCTGCTGTGCTGTCGGGATCTGGCTGACCACGTTCACGAACTTCGCATAGAAGATCGTGGCGACGTCAAACTCACCACCGTCAAAACGTGCCAGCACGTCTTTGGCGATGCCCTGTGCATCTGCATAGCCCACGCGCTTGACCTCGGTGAGATCCACGTGGCCCACAGAAAGCGAACCGAAATCGCGTTTCAGCTGGTCGCGGCCTTTTTTGCCGACGGTGAGGATTTTGACCTCTTTGCCCTCGGCCTGCAGTTTTGCTGCGTGGGTCTTGGCCAGCTTGGCGATGTTCGAGTTGAAACCACCGCACAGGCCGCGCTCGGACGTCATGACGATCAGAAGCTGCACCTTGTCGCTGCCGGTGCCCGACAGCAGTTTGGGTGCGGAATCCGAGCCGCCCACGGAGGCGGCAAGGTTTGCCATCACCGCGTTGAAACGTTCCGTGTAGGGGCGCGACTGCTCGGCAGCCTCCTGCGCGCGGCGAAGTTTCGCCGCGGCGACCATTTGCATGGCCTTTGTGATCTTGCGGGTCGATTTGACCGACTCGATCCTGTTTTTCAGGTCCTTAAGACTTGGCATGGGCCTACCTTTTAAGCGAAGTCAGTGGCGAAGTCGCTGATCGCTGCTTTGAGCTTGTCGGCGGCATCGCCTTTGATCTTCGGATCCTCATTGGTGATCCATTCCAGCACGTCGTTGTGCTTGGAGCGCATATGCGCCAGCAGACCTGCCTCGAACCGGCCAACGTCCTTGACGTCCACCTTGTCGAGGAAGCCGTTTGTACCGGCAAAGATCACGCAGACGATTTCCGCGTTGGTCAGCGGCGAATACTGCGGCTGTTTCATCAGCTCGGTCAGACGGGCACCCCGGGCCAGCAGCTGCTGGGTAGAGGCGTCGAGGTCAGAGCCGAACTGTGCAAAGGCCGCCATTTCGCGGTACTGCGCCAGCGACAGTTTCACCGGACCGGCCACCGACGACATTGCGGATGTCTGCGCCGAGGAGCCCACACGGGACACCGACAGACCGGTGTTCACAGCCGGGCGAATACCCTGGTAGAAAAGTTCTGTTTCCAGGAAGATCTGACCGTCGGTGATCGAGATCACGTTGGTCGGAATAAAGGCCGACACGTCACCGCCCTGGGTTTCAATGATCGGCAGAGCCGTCAGCGAGCCGTTTCCGGCGGCATCACCCAGCTTGGCAGAGCGTTCCAGCAGGCGGGAATGGAGATAGAAAACATCGCCCGGATAGGCTTCGCGGCCCGGCGGGCGGCGCAGCAGCAGGGACATCTGGCGGTAAGACACGGCCTGTTTGGACAGGTCATCATAGATGATCAGCGCGTGGCGGCCATTGTCGCGGAAATGCTCGGCCATGGCTGTCGCGGCATAGGGTGCCAGGAACTGCATGGGTGCGGGCTCGGACGCGGTCGCGGCGACCACGATGGAGTAGTCAATCGCGCCGGTTTCTTCGAGCTTTTTCACCAGCTGCGCCACAGTGGAGCGCTTCTGGCCAATGGCGACGTAAACGCAGTAGAGCTTTTTGCCCTCATCGTCGCCGGCAGCATCGTTGTAGGATTTCTGGTTCAGGATCGCGTCCAGGGCCACGGCTGTTTTGCCGGTCTGACGGTCACCGATGATCAGCTCACGCTGGCCACGGCCGATCGGGATCATGGAGTCGACGGCCTTGAGGCCTGTCGCCATTGGCTCGTGCACGGATTTACGCGGGATGATGCCCGGCGCCTTGACGTCTGCCTGCGAAGAGGTTTTCGCGTTGATCGGGCCCTTGCCGTCAATGGGGTTGCCCAGACCGTCAACAACGCGGCCCAGCAGTTCGTCACCTGTCGGAACGGACACGATCGAGTTCGTGCGCTTGACGGTGTCGCCTTCTTTGATGTCACGGTCGGAGCCGAAGATAACCACACCGACGTTGTCGGACTCGAGGTTCAGCGCCATACCCTGGATACCACCGGGGAATTCGACCATTTCACCGGCCTGCACGTTGTCCAGACCGTACACACGCGCGATACCGTCACCGACGGAGAGCACGCGGCCAACTTCGGCCACTTCGGCTTCCTGGCCGAAGTTCTTGATCTGGTCCTTCAGGATCGCAGAAATTTCTGCTGCTTGGATACCCATTTATCCGACCTCTTTCATTGCATTCTGGAGGGAATTCAGTTTCGAGCGGATCGACGTATCGATCATGCGCGAACCAACTTTGACGACGAGACCGCCGATGAGGCTGTCATCGACGGATGTTTTCAGTTTGACGTCCTTGCCTGTGGAGGCTTTGAGCGTTTTGGCAAGCTTGTCCGCCTGCGTTTTCGTAAGTTCCTTGGCCGAGGTCACCTCGGCGGTCACCTCGCCTTTGGCTTCTGCGATCAGCGCCTGCAAAGACGTCAGCAGCTGCGGCAGCACGAACAGACGGCGTTTCTGCGCCATCAGGGCCAGCGTATTGGCCATGGTCGCTGAAAGACCCATTTTCGCAGCAATCGCCGTGATCGCGGCCCCCTGCTCGTCCCGGGTGTAGACCGGCGAGTGGATCAGCGCGTTGAAATCAGAGCTGTCGGCCTGAGCGGCCTGAAGCGCATCAATGTCCGCCTCCAGCGACGTTACGGCTTTGTCCTCGTTTGCGATCTCAAAGATCGCGGTTGCATAGCGTGTCGCAATGCCTGTGGAAATCGAAGCTGGTTCTGACACGTCCACCCTTCCGATGTTCTGGCCCCGGATATGCGAAATAGTCGCGTCACCAGGCTTGTTGGCGCGGCTTGAATCAAGTCAAGACGTCGAAATCAGCGGTGATGTAACAGACGTGATCAGACCCCGCAACATATGATCGTTAACCCGTCAGAGAGGTGTTTCCCCATGTTTTCAGACCCTTGGCACAGGTGCGACGGTTTGGCAGGTCAGAAACTTCGCGAAAATGCTGAAATATCCCGCCATCTGCCCGATTCCCATGCCGGAAAATCGGGCATTTCGCGCAGATACGGCCTGCCCGTCTGTCAGACCGGCTTGGCCGCGGGCTTCATAACACCAACGGCACTCGGGCGGCGCGATTTCTCCACTTTGCCTTTGGGCGGATAGACCAGTTTCGTGGCCTCGACCATAAAAGCGCCACCCGCCATCATCGTGGGCATCCGCCGTCCGATGTTCTCGAAGGCCGCGCCCGACTTCATCCACCAGCGTTTGCTGGAAGGCACCTGGTAAAGCGCCCCGAGGTGACGCTCTGGCAGAAACTGATGTTTGCGTAATTGTGTTTCCAGCTGCCCCGGTGAATAGGGCCTGCCAAACCCAAAGGGCGTCCGGTCCCGCCGCGCCCAGAGCCCCGCACGGTTGGGCACGATAAAGAGCGCGCGCCCCCCCGGCCCCAGCACGCGCCAGCATTCCTCCAGCAGATCAAAGGCCCGTTCAGAGGTTTCCAGCCCGTGCAGCAGTACCAGCTTGTCCACATGGCCTGTCTCGATGGGCCAGTGGGTTTCCTCGATCAGAGCAGAGACATTGTTGAGCCCGGGCGGCCAGGGCATCACCCCCTGCGGCCCCGGCATCAGCGCCATCACCCGGCGTGCATCCTTGAGATAAGGGCGCAGCAACGGGGCGGCAAAGCCGTATCCGACGACCGTCTGACCCTTGGCTTCGGGCCAGATTTCCAGCATCCGGCCCCTCAGACTGGCCTGCGCGGCCCGGCCCAGAGCAGAGCGGTAATAGAAATTGCGCAGGTCCTGGACGTCCAGATGCATTGCAGCCGGTCTCATGTTGGGTCACTGTTCAGGCGGCAGTGTCGCAAATGTGCAGGAGAATGACCATGGCCCTCGAACTCGTTACCATCCCGTGTCTCAGCGACAATTACGCCTTTCTGCTGCATGACACAGGCACCGGCGACACCGCGCTGATCGATATTCCTGCGGCAGGTCCCATCCTGGCCGAGCTGGCGCGCCGGGGCTGGACGCTGTCGGATGTCTGGATCACGCACCACCATGATGACCACGTTCAGGGTTTGGGGGAGGTGCTTGCGGCCCACCCTGCCCGCGTGACAGGTGCTGCCGCGGACGCGCACAGGCTGCCACCGCTGGATGTGCAGGTGGCCGACGGCGACACGCTGGAATTTGCAGGTAACACCGTTGCCGTTATGGATGTCTCCGGCCACACGGTCGGGCATGTGGCCTATTATATACCGGCAGCGAATACGGTTTTTACGGCAGACAGTCTGATGGCTCTGGGCTGCGGGCGGCTCTTTGAGGGGACGGCGGAGCAGATGTGGGGGTCGCTGACAAAGCTGATGGCGCTGCCCGCTGACACGCTTGTATGCTCAGGTCATGAATACACCGCCGGGAATGCTAAGTTTGCATTAACCATTGATCCCGATAATCCTGAACTTATATCACGCAATGAGCAGATCACGGTGGCGCGGGCCACCGGGGTTCCCACTGTCCCTTCAACTCTGGCTCTCGAACGGGCGACCAACCCGTTTCTGAGAGCTTCAGACCCCGGCATTCGCAGTCGTCTGGGCATGACAGACGCTTCAGACGCCGGGGTTTTCGCTGAAATCCGCGCCCGCAAGGACGCATTCTGACGCCTGTATCGTGACCAGCATGACGGCTTCACACAATTTGTGACTGCATTTGAGCAGAAAAAACTTGAAGCCGGGACATGATCAACCAAACTCTAATACTACGAGGCTATGGTTGGATGAGGGGCTGGCATAAATCAGCCTTCCCACCGACCCCGATAAGAAGGAGCACTGACCGTGCCTTCATTTTCGACCACACTGGAACAGGCAATTCATTCTGCGCTGGCGCTGGCCAATGCGCGCCGGCATGAATTCGCAACGCTCGAACATCTGCTGCTGGCTCTGATTGATGAGCCGGACGCAACCCGCGTGATGAAGGCCTGCAGCGTCGATGTCGACGATCTGCGTGCCACACTGGTGGAATTTGTCGACGAGGACCTGAGCAATCTGGTTACCGACGTGGATGGCTCCGAAGCCGTGCCCACCGCTGCATTCCAGCGGGTAATCCAGCGCGCCGCGATCCATGTACAGTCTTCGGGCCGCACAGAAGTGACAGGTGCCAACGTCCTGGTCGCTATCTTTGCCGAGCGCGAAAGCAACGCCGCATACTTCCTGCAGGAGCAGGACATGACACGCTATGATGCGGTGAATTTCATTGCCCACGGCGTAGCCAAGGACCCCGCCTATGGCGAACAGCGCCCGGTGTCCGGTGCGCCCGAAGCCGAGGAAGAAGCCCAGGGCGTCACCGAAGGCGAGAAAAAAGAGAGCGCGCTTGAGAAATACTGCGTGGATCTGAATGCCAAATCCCGTGAGGGCGACATTGACCCGCTGATCGGTCGCGATTCAGAGGTGGAACGCTGCATCCAGGTGCTGTGCCGCCGCCGCAAGAACAACCCCCTGCTGGTGGGTGATCCGGGCGTGGGCAAGACGGCAATTGCCGAAGGCCTCGCACGCAAGATTGTCGCCGGTGAAACACCCGAGGTTCTGGCCGAGACCACGATTTATTCGCTGGATATGGGCGCGCTTCTTGCGGGCACACGGTATCGCGGCGATTTCGAGGAACGTCTCAAGGCCGTTGTTTCCGAGCTGGAAGATCACAGGGATGCGGTTCTGTTTATCGATGAAATCCACACGGTAATCGGTGCAGGCGCCACATCGGGCGGGGCGATGGATGCCTCCAACCTGCTCAAACCTGCGCTTGCAGGTGGCAAACTGCGCACCATGGGCTCCACAACCTACAAGGAGTTCCGCCAGCATTTCGAGAAAGACCGCGCGCTGAGCCGCCGGTTCCAGAAAATCGACGTCAATGAGCCGTCGGTCGAGGATGCGGTGAAAATCCTGCGGGGTCTGAAACCCTATTTTGAGGATCACCACTCGGTGAAATACACCGCCGATGCGATCAAGACGAGTGTCGAACTGGCGTCGCGTTATATCAACGACCGCAAACTGCCGGACAGTGCCATCGACGTGATCGACGAGGCCGGTGCCGCGCAGCATCTGGTGGTCGCGGCCAAACGTCGCAAGACCATCGGCACCAGAGAAATCGAGAATGTAGTCGCCAAAATCGCGCGCATCCCGCCGAAAAACGTCTCCAAGGATGATGCTGAGGTTCTGAAAGATCTGGAAGGCTCGCTGAAACGCGTGGTCTTCGGCCAGGACAAGGCAATTGAGGCGCTTTCCTCGGCGATCAAACTGGCCCGTGCGGGTCTGCGCGAGCCTGAAAAACCAATCGGCAACTATCTTTTTGCCGGCCCCACCGGTGTTGGCAAAACCGAAGTGGCAAAACAGCTGGCCGATACGCTGGGTGTGGAACTGCTGCGGTTCGATATGTCGGAGTATATGGAGAAACACGCAGTTTCCCGTCTCATTGGCGCTCCTCCGGGCTATGTCGGCTTTGACCAGGGCGGCATGCTCACGGATGGTGTCGACCAGCATCCGCATTGTGTGCTGCTGCTGGACGAGATGGAAAAGGCGCACCCGGATGTCTACAACATCCTGCTGCAGGTGATGGATCACGGCAAACTGACCGATCACAACGGCCGGACTGTGGATTTCCGGAATGTCGTACTGATCATGACGTCGAATGCCGGTGCTGCCGAACAGGCTAAAGAGGCAATCGGCTTTGGCCGGGACCGTCGCGAAGGCGAAGATACAGCCGCGATCGAACGGACGTTCACGCCGGAGTTCCGCAACCGTCTGGATGCGGTGATCAGCTTTGCGCCACTGCCCAAAGAGGTCATCCTGCGCGTGGTCGAAAAATTTGTGCTGCAGCTGGAAGCTCAGCTGATGGATCGGAATGTGACCATTGAACTGACCAAACCCGCAGCCGAATGGCTGGCTGACAAAGGGTATGACAGCAAGATGGGCGCGCGTCCTCTGGGCCGCGTGATCCAGGAGCACATCAAAAAACCACTGGCCGAGGATCTGCTGTTCGGAAAGCTGGCCAAGGGCGGTGTCGTCCGCGTCGGTGTCAAAGCCGGCGAGATCGATCTGAAGATCGAGGGACCCGACAAGCCGCGTTTGTCGGGCAACAAGCCGCCGCTGCTGACAGCGGAATAACCAAAACGGACAAAGCCCTGCCAGAAACGGCGGGGCTTTTTCGTTCCTGGTCACCTGAAGTTTTGCAAACCTGAACAGGGACGTTTTTTGACAGCGTGTGCTGCGTATTGTGAAACAGGTCCCAGTGCCCGGAGAACGCCGGGTTGCGTAAAATCGGGCCGAGATTCCCACCCCTGGAAGACCTGACAAGCAATCTGACGGAATGCAGCCCGGGGCCTGCGTTGGTGAGGTTCGGCGTTTCCAGAGGTTTGCTCAGAGAAACGCTGCCATTCCGGCTGCTCAAACGGTCTGTGGCGGGGAATCCCAGGATTCAGATATTCGGGGGTTTGGCCAACCTTGCTCAAACCGGATGCTGACCCAGCGAGCGCCCGGCGTTGGCATATGCAATCCGGCTCGGATCGCATCGTGAACCTCTCCACCGCTTGCAGCCCGATTGCCTGCCTGTGGCATTGATCAGACATTCTGTACTTCAGAGCAGATGCATCACCGCGACAGATTTCATGCACGGCGCCCTGCAACCGTCTAGAAAATCCGGCAACCTGCTACTTTTCAGTGAATTTCAGTTCAATGCGCCGGTTGAGTGCCCGGGCTTCTTCGGTGTCCTCTTCGGCCACGGGCTGGAACTCGCCAAAACCATTGGCCGCCAGCCGGTTTGGCGGAATACCCAGCGCGCTGACCATATAGCGCACGACGGACAGGGCCCGCGCCTGACTGAGTTCCCAGTTATCTGCAAAAGCACCGAAACCTGACAGAGGCAGGTTATCTGTGTGACCGTCCACCCGGATGATCCAGTCAATCTCCGGTGGGATTTCGCCCGCCACAGCGGCAATGATCTCCGCCACTTTTGCGATCTCCTGCTGACCTTCGGCGGACAAGTCGGCGCGCGCAGGCTGAAACAGAACCTCAGAGGAGAACACAAAGCGGTCGCCTTCGATCCGCACGCCTTCCTGGCGGCCCAGAACATCCCGCAGCCGGCCAAAGAATTCGGATCTGTACTGCTCCAGATCCTCGGCTTCAGCGGCAAGGCGCGCGGCCTCTTCTTCAAGCCGACGGCGCTCCGCCTCTTCCAACTCGGCGCGGCGGCGTTCCTCGGCCGCAACACGGGCAAGCGCTGTGTTCAGATCCGAACCCAGAGACTGCAGTTGTACCTGCTGGGCCGCGTCGCGTTCTTTTGCGTCATCCAACAGCGCCTGCAGACCGCCCAGTTGTGTGCGCAGCGCTGCCACCTGCTGGTTCAGCAGTTCGGTCTGACGCTGCGCCTCGGCGCTTATGGTTTCCTCATCGGCCAGCGCACGGCGGGCTTCGGCCAGAAGTGCTGCACGGCGGTCGGCTTCTGTGCTGGTATCCTCGGCAAGCGTCTCGGCGGCAAGTTGCGCCGCCAGCGCGCGGGCCAGTTCAGCGCGTAGGGCCTCGCGGTCGGTCGCGGCGGTTGTGAGCGCACCCGCAAGCTCGGCCTCGGCTGCAAGACGCTCTGCCTCCAGACGCGCGGCCTCTGCCTGCGCCTCTGTCAGCTGTGCTTCTGCCGCCTGCAGCCGGTTTTCCAGGTCCCGCGTGCTGGTCTGCAGCGCGTCGACCTGCGCCCGGGCAATCGCCAGGGCTTCTGCCGTTTCAGCGCCGGAGCTTTCCAGGCCCTGCGCACGCAACAGAGCAGCGGCAAGGGCGCGGTCGAGGTCAGCCTCCGCCGCGCGGGCAGCGGCCAGCAGGGTCAGGGTGTCTTCTGCTTCTTTGCGCTGCGCCTCGAGCGCGAGTGTCATAGCGGTGAGTTCCGCATCTGCATTGGCCAAACGTTCGCGCAGTGCTTCGGCAGCGGCGGCCTCGGCAAGCCGTACGGCTTCCTCAGAGGACAGGGCCTGCCGGGTTTCGTCCAACGCGCCTGTCAGTTGCGAGATCTGGCTGTCGGCGGCCTCGTTGCGGGCGCGCAGATCGGCGACCAGCGCATCAAGTGCCTCTCGCTGCGCCGCGGCCAGGCGGGCCGCCTCCTCCTGAGCATCCACCTCATCGCGCGCGGCGGCCAGGGCCAGGTTCAGCGCTTCCTGTTCACTGAGAAGCTCCGCCTGCGCTGCCTCAAGGCTTTCCTGAACATCCTCCAGGGCCACGACATTGCCTAACGCGCTGTCCCGCTGGGAGATCAGTGCGGCAACCTGTGCTTCAAAACCGGTGATCTCAGTGCGGGCCGCCTCGAGCGCGGCAACCTGCGCATCGCGGTCCGCCGTCAGCGCCGCGATCCGGCTTTCCGCGTCACTGAGCGAGGCATCCAGCGCACCGACCCTGTCACGCAGTGTTTCATTTGTCTGTTCCTCAAGACCCAGCGCCTGGGCCAGGGCTGCAACCTCGCCTGCGAGCTGGTCCAGTTCGCTTTCCTGACCGGTGATCCGTTCTGTCAGAACAAACTGCACCACCATGAAAATGGTCAGGACGAACATCAGCACCAGCAACAGGCCGGTCATGGCATCGACAAAACCCGGCCAGATCGAGGCCTGAAACCGGGTGCCGGTGCGCCGCGAGAGAGCCATGTTCAGCTCTCTCCGCCGGGTCGCCGTGGGACCGGCCGGCTGCGTTGCGCGCGCAGCACCTCGGCCAGACCTGCGATATCACGGCGCAACTCGGCCATGCTTTCCTGGCGTCCGGCCGAGATTTCCTCGAGAATGCGCAGCATCTGTACATCGATAGAGCGCAGACGCATCCGGCTTTCAGCATCGATGCCGTCACCGCCCTGCCCCTGGGATTCAATAAGGGTGATCAGCCGTTCCTGACCCGCAGCCACCCGCTCAAGCGCTGAATTGGTGGGGTCCGCCCCCTCAATACGCTGCGCCATATGCTCAATCGCGCCCACAACAGCGCCCAGCCGTTCCTCGACGGCGGAATTCCGTGCATCAGCATTCAGGAACATGCCCTGCAGCGCTTCCATCTGTTCGCCCATGTGGTCCACGACGACGGCCATGACGTTGCCGTCCGCCGCGGCTTCCTCACCAGAGGAGAACCCGACGCGGGTGATCGAGCTCAGCCATTCTTCTAGCTCGCGGTAAAAGCGGTTCTGACCGTGGCCCGCAAAAAGCTCCAGCAGCCCGACGATCAGCGAGCCCGCCAGCCCCAGAAGTGACGAGGCAAAAGCCACGCCCATGCCCCCCAGCTGGGTCTGAAGGCCGCTCATCAGCCGGTTAAAGACCTCGACACCGCCCTCCCCGTCCCGGGGGGCCAGCCCGCTGATAGTTTCCACGATAGCCGGCACCGTGGTCGCGAGGCCGTAGAACGTGCCCAGCAGACCCAGGAAAATCAGCATGCTGACGATGTACCGGGTGATCTCGCGCGCCTCTTCGATGCGGTTGACCACAGAATCCAGAATGGACCGGGTCGACGAGGCGCTTACCTGCATCCGGGCCCCACGCTGGCGCAGAAGTGCGGCAAGCGGTGCCAGAAGCTGCGGTGCCTTGACGCTGGAATCCAGCGTGTCGGTTGCAAAACGTTCGATCCAGCGCACAGAGCCGATCAGCTGGAACACCTGATAGAAACAGGCGAAAACGCCGATGATAAACACAACAACGATAAAGCCGTTCAGATAGGGGTTTGCCTCAAAGACAGGCAGAACGCGCGGCAGCGCCAGAAAGACGCCAAAGCCGGAGAGGCTGAGTGCAATGAGCATCAGCGAAATCTGCCGCCAGGGCTGTGAGAATACGGGTCTGATTTCCTGGTCCGGTAACGCCATGCGCCCTTCGCTCCTGACCGTTATTGTTCTGCTCTGCGCGCAGTTTAACCTGAAAAGGACAGGCAGCGCCAAGGAATTATGACGTCAGCGCGCGGACCCTGTGGCTGAGCCATTCCAGATCGGGATCATGCAGGCCGATCTCTGCCAGGTGACTGGCGGTATTGTAGAGATATTCGTCATTCGGCCCCATGCCGCCCCGTGCGCGCGCGATGATCTGCGCCTGGTCTTCCAGAGGCATACCGCCACAGTACTGCACGTGGTCCGGGTTGATCACGTAGACCACGGCGGTAACCCGCCGCCCGTCGTGCAGATCAATCTCAAGCTCGCGTTCCAGATAGGCCGAGGAGATCAGCTCGCGTTCCCGCAGGTAGGCGAGCGTTTTCGCTTCTTTTCCCGCGGCAACTGCCAGAGCGACCCCTTCGCAGGCATGCGACGGGTCCGCATCCAGCGCCAGCACCAGGCCTGGTTCTGTTTCGGTGCCTCGGTGGTGGATCGAATGCATGCAAAAAGAGCGCGCATACCCCGGCAGGGTCGCAATGGCCTGTTCGGCCACCTCGAACCCGGGGTTCCACAACAGGCTGCCGTATCCGAATACCCACATGGTCATGACGCTGGTTCTCCTTGCATGCTTTGCGTAAACCTCAAATCGAGGCAAAGGAAAAGGGGCGGTAATGCGACGGATCGTCTGGATAACACTGGTGGCCGCGGGGCTGTGGTCGGTCTGGTGGGGCATAACCGCATTTGGGTTGCGAAACAGCATCGACACCTGGTTTGAGGAGCGCCGCGCCGAAGGCTGGCAGGCAGAGCTGAGCGGTATCGGACTGTCCGGCTGGCCACTGTCGGTCATTGCCGCTTTGCAGACACCCGTTCTGGCAGACCCCGACACAGGGGCCGCTTTTTCAGCGCCAGGGCTCACATTTACGGCTGCGGCCTGGTGGCCCGGCTACGTTACGCTGAAGCTGCCGGATGACGGGGTCACTCTGGCCAGCCCCGAAGGCCGCGCACAGCTGACCACGGTTGATGCCACCGCCGGGTTGCGGCTGCGTCCGGGTGCGGCACTGGAGCTGGAGCAGCTTGCAGCGGAGGCCGCAGGCTGGGGCATTACAATTGCCGCTGGGGATCTTGCGTCCGGTGGCCCGCTGACAGCTGTGATGGAACAGTCACCTGAGACGGCCGCGAGCTACAGCCTGTCGTTCGATGCAGCTGCGTTCCGGCCAGGATCTGTGCTGCGCGATGCGCTGTTTGTACCCGCAGACTGGCCGGTGACCTTTGACGCGCTGCGGCTGGATGCGGATATCACTTTTGACAGACCCTGGGGTATTTCCGCCCTGGAAGAGGCACGCCCGCAACCGCGGGACATTCATCTGGAGCGGGCCGAAGCGGTCTGGGGAGACCTGCTGATCCGGTTCGCCGCCGATCTGACAGTAGACGGGGGCGGCATTCCCGAGGGCAGCCTGAGCATTCAGGTCCGCAACTGGCGCGACATCATTACGCTGGCCGCGCGTGCCGGAACGCTGCCCCCGGCGCTGGTGCCACAGATTACGCGCACGCTGGAGACATTCGCCGGGCTCAGCGGCAACCCCGATGCGCTGGATCTGGATCTGACACTGAGCGGAGGGCTGGTTTCGCTGGGGTTCATACCAATCGGCCCGGCCCCGCGCCTGATCCTGCGCTAGCGGCAATAAGAGCCGCCGCCGTGGCGCGCCGTGTCGAAGTGAAAATGATCCTGGTGAAAACGGTCCGATTCAGGGCCCAGCACCGTGCCAAAAATTCCACAGGCATCGCGGTGCATGTTTTTCAGCGGTTTAAAGCCGCGTTTGGAATCCCAGTCTTTGAGCACTGTCAGCTCGGAGCCGTCGCGCAGGCGGAAGCCTGAAATGTCGATCGCCTTGCCCTTTCCGTGCTCAGAGATCCGCGCGCCGGAGCGGTTGTTGCGGGTCCGGCAGGCATAATGCCCGACAACCCGCATCGCGCGCAGGCCGCCACCTGTTTTGCGCAGGCGCGGCACGGCGGATTCTGTGACCCAGAAATTCAGCGTCTGCGCGGTCCGGCAATCCATCACAGATGCCGGGCTGAGAGAGATGCCGGAAACAGAGCGCACGCGCACGGCCTCTTCAATGCCGCATCCCCTTGTGGGCGAGCTGACACGCCCGATGGGTTCGCCCTGGATATCCGGGTTTCCGCAGATGGCGCCGCGTTCGCGCAGCAAAGCGGCCTGGCGCCCCTTGCGTATCACGCTGCGGGGGCGTTTGAGCGGTCGCAACACCTGCAGAACCGGTGCTGCAGCAGGTGCAGGCTGGGTCACGGGCGCGGGTGTTTCCGGGCGCGGTTTTGGGCGCGGCGACGTATCAGCCGCTGCTGCAGCATTCCCCGCGAACAGCAGACAGCCCAGAGCAACGACCCGGATCAGCCTCACGGTTTTTTCGCACCACGGCCAAAGTCAGGCGCGTCCGTGTCCTGGCCGGCCTCGATAATGCCGCGCCGGATGGCACGGGTCCGCGTAAAATAGTCATGCAGATGCGCGCCATCGCCTGTGCGGATGGCCCGCTGAAGCGCGAAGAGCTCTTCGGTAAAGCGCCCGAGGATTTCCAGCGTGGCATCTTTGTTGGACAGAAACACATCCCGCCACATGGTCGGATCACTGGCAGCAATCCGGGTGAAATCACGAAAACCCGCGGCGGAGTATTTGATCACTTCGCTGTCGGTCACGCGGCGCAGATCGTCTGCGACACCGACCATCGTGTAGGCGATCAGGTGCGGCGCATGACTGGTCACGGCGAGGACCAGGTCGTGGTGATCCGCCTCCATCTCCTCGACATTGCTGCCGAGATCCTCCCAGTAGCGGCGCAGCCGGTCGACAGCCGCGCGATCTGTGTCTTCGGGCGGGACCAGCAGGCACCAGCGCCCGTCAAAGAGTTCTGCGAAACCGGATTCCGGGCCTGAATGCTCTGTGCCGGCGAGCGGGTGCGCAGGGACAAAGTGTATACCTTCGGGCAGATGCGGCTGCACGGCGTTGATCACTTCGCGCTTGACCGAACCCACATCGGTCACCGTCGCACCCGGTTTCAGCGCGCCCGCGATTTCCGCGGCGACATCGCCCATAACACCCACAGGGACGGCGAGGATGACCAGGTCCGCGTCCTCAACCGCCTCGGCCATGTTGTCGCAGACGCGGTCGCACAGACCGATCCGCCGCGCGGTATCCCGGGTTTGCCGGCTGCGGGCATATCCGGTGACCTCGCCCGCCAGGCCCTTGCGTTTCATCGCCCAGAACATCGAGGAGGCGATCAGCCCCAGACCGATCAGCGCCACACGGTTGTAAATCACGCTCATGTCGCTCCCCGGAATGTTGCCAGTGCGTCCAGCACGCGGGTGACGTCCTGTGCACTGCCGACGGTGATGCGCAGCGCTTCGGGAAAACCGTAGCCTTTCACGAGACGCACAAGGATGCCGCAGGATTTCAGGTGCGCATCGGCTGCCAGTGCCTCTGCCTCATCCGCGAAACGTGCGAGCACAAAGTTTGCCGCGCTGTCATCACAACCAATCCCCAACTGCCGCAGCCCGCCTGTCAGACGCGTCCGCTGCTCTGCATTGTCCGTCAGGCAGCGCGCCACGAAGGCACGGTCGCGCATGGCGGCCTCGGCCCCGGCGAGAGCAATGTTCGACAGGTTAAAAGGACCGCGGACCCGGTTGAGCACGTCGATCACTTCCTGCGTGGCATAGGCCCATCCGACCCGAAGGCCACCCAGCCCATAGAGTTTAGAAAAGGTACGGGTCATCACCACGTTGGAATGCGCGTCAACAAGGCCCGCGCCGCCGTCGTAACCGTCTGAGAACTCTGCATAAGCACCGTCGAGCACCAGCAGGCAGGTTTCCGGCACAGCCCCGGCCAGGCGGGAAAGTTCGTCAGCCGCCAGGGCAGTTCCCGTCGGGTTGGCGGGATTGGCGATATAGATGAGCCGCGTCCGGTCCGTGATACGCGCAATCAGCGCATCAACGTCCACGCAGCGGTTCGTCTCTGGCGCGGTGACCGGCGTGGCCCCGGCGGACAGGGCAAAGATGCGGTACATCGAAAAGCCGTGCTCGGGGTAGAGAACCTCGTCGCCCGGACCTGCATAGGCCATTGCCAGCAGGGTCAGCAGCTCGTCCGAGCCTACGCCGCAGATAATACGCTCCACCGGCAGGTCGTGCACCTCCGCGATAGCCGCGCGCAGCGGTGAATGGTCGGTCGACGGGTAACGGTGCAACCCCAGCGCTGCTGCACTGACGGCAGCACTTGCCAGGGGGCTGCAGCCGAACGGGTTTTCGTTCGAGCTGAGCTTGAGCGGATTGTCCTGGCCCTCAATTTCTGAGGCACCGCCCTGGTAAAGGGCGATGTCCATAATGCCGGGCTGCGGGCGAAGCGCTGTGGTCATCTCTCATGTCTCCTGTCGGGCGGACATTATCGGGCGTTCCGGGCGAGTGCCACCACCAACAGCGCCGCTGCGGGCGGAAAAACGCGCGGTCATCCGGTTCAGTTTCGCGCAGATACCGGCGTGCGACGCCAGGGTTGAATTTCGAGCACCCCGGCCAGAAGCACCAGCGCCCCGCCCGTCATTTCCAGCGCGCTGAGGTATTCGCCCGCGATCACCGCCGCGGAAACCGCCCCCACCAGCACTTCGGACATAAACAGGATACCGGTCCGCGCCGGTTCGAGCCGCACGGTTGCCCACATCAACCCCACCACAAACAGGCTCCACCACAAAGCGCCGGTCAGCAGAGCCAGCCCCGCAACCGCTGCTGAATTCTGGAACGGTATTGCAGTGGGCAGTGGATCGAGCAGTAAAGCGATCGGCAGGGCGGCGCAAAAGGCGCCCACCACAAAGACAAGTGTGGCGTCTGCCGGTTCAAGATCCGTGTGAACCCGCATGCCGGTCGTTGCAACTGACCACATGATTCCAGAGACCAAGGCCAACCACTCGCCAACATTGCGCGGAATGGGCGCTTCGCCACCAGCGCCGAGCATGACACCGAGCCCCACAAGGCCCACGACAATCGCGAGTATACGCATTATTGGTGTGTGCCAGCCCATGACAAAACGCCCGATCAGTGTGCTCCAGACCGGTGTCAGGAAAAACAGCAGGATGATGATGGCGACCCGGCCATAGACAAACCCGATGGAATAAAGCGCAAAGGACGCGCCGCCGAGGCCCACCCAGAAGATCCCTGTGTATGATTCTGTGCGCAGGCGGCTCCCCCGTAACAGCGTAACGACCAGCATGACCAGCACCGCACAAAGAGTGACTGCAGCGGTTCCCCAGGCCCCTGAAAGGCCCATGGTCTGGAGGCTGCGCACGGGAAGCCAGTAAATGCCCCACAGGATACCGGAGGATACGACGAGGAGTGAAGCTGGCAGGGCGTTGCGGTTTTCAGTCATTTGAGTGCCATAGAACAAGCTTTTCAGCGTGCAGCATACCTGCGCAATAAAAAAAACCGCGCAGCGATCTGCGCGGTTTCTGGTGTTCTTCAGTGTCGCGAAGAGGCTTAGTTCTTCGCGTAGAATTCGACCACGAGGTTTGGTTCCATCATCACCGGATAAGGCACATCGCCCAGTGTCGGTGTGCGCACGAACTTGGCAGCCATTTTGGAGTGGTCGGCTTCGATGTAGTCCGGCACGTCCCGCTCGGGCAGTTGTGTCGCTTCGATCAGTGCGGCCATTTGCTTGGAACGGTCACGGACTTCGATCACGTCACCCTCTTTCACGCGGTAAGAGGGGATGTTAACGATCTGGCCGTTTACGCGCACGTGCTTGTGATTCACGAACTGGCGCGCTGCGAAAACAGTCGGCACGAATTTGGCGCGGTACACAACCGCGTCGAGGCGACGCTCCAGCAGACCAATCAGGTTTTCACCGGTATCGCCTTTGACACGTTCAGCTTCGGCATAGATGCGGCGGAACTGCTTTTCGGTCAGGTCGCCGTAGTAGCCCTTGAGCTTTTGCTTGGCGCGCAGCTGGATACCAAAGTCGCTGAGTTTGCCCTTGCGGCGCTGACCGTGCTGGCCGGGGCCATATTCGCGACGGTTCACAGGGGATTTGGGGCGACCCCAGATGTTTTCGCCCATACGGCGATCGATTTTATACTTGGCAGACGTGCGTTTTGTCACGGCTGATCTCCTTCGTTTAAGGTTTCGAAGGGCGTTGTCCTCTTTCCGGATTTGGCCGGACTGACAGGAAACCCCTTGCGGGGGCCACCAACACCAATGAGGCCGCGCTTATACGCAGCCCCAGCCAGGAGTCAACGCCTGATCAGCGCCTTTACCTCTGTGTGTCGCGGGCAGGTTGTCAGGTGATCGTTGACCATACCGACCGCCTGCATAAAGGCATAGACAATCGTTGGGCCACAAAAGCGGAACCCCTCCTTTTTCAGATCTTTAGATATCTGCTCCGACAGGGCTGTGAAAGCCGGCACCTCTGCCAGCGTCTTCCAGCTGTTCTGAACCGGCGTGCCGCCGACATAGTTCCATAAATACGTGTCGAAACCCTCCCGCGCCTCAATCTTTTGCCAGACCCGCGCGTTTGAGAGGGTGGCTTCAATTTTGCCCCGGTGGCGGATGATGCCGGCATTGCCAAGCAGCCTGTCCACATCATCCGGGCCCCAGGTCGCGATGACATCAGGATCAAATCCGGCAAAGGCTTCGCGGAAGTTCTCACGCTTTTTCAGGATGGTGATCCAGCTCAGCCCGGCCTGGAACCCATCGAGGATCAGCTTTTCCCAAAGCGCACGGCTGTCATACTCTGGCACGCCCCAGTCGGTGTCATGGTATTCCAGATAGATCTGTTCGGGCCCTGCCCAGCCACATCTTTCCATAGGTTCCGCCTCCTCCCGTGACCTGCAATCCACCTCAGATCAGAGCACAGATAAAATTAGAACAAAATGCGAAAATTAACGCGGCTTTAGGACCTGCGGTGCAAATGTGTTCCCGCAGCAGACACGGAGAATGATAATGCCCGGCAACCAGAAACGCATCATAGAAAACCTGCTGTCAGGGACCGACGCAACCCTCAGTTTCTCCCCGTCCTGCGAGAACCGCGAAACCCTTGAAATGGTCGCCCGGGCGATCCGGCAGAAACAGGTCCTGCTGGCATACCAGCCGATCATGCAGGCCCGGGATCAGACCTGCGTCGCCATGTACGAAGGGCTGATCCGTGTGCTGGATGACAGTGGACGCATCATTCCGGCGGGTGATTTCATGGGCGCTGTCGAGGATCACGAGATGGGGCGTCAGCTGGATACGCTCGCGCTCGGTCTTGGCCTGCGCACCCTGCACGAAAACCCGGATCTGCGTCTTGCAATCAACATGTCTGCACGATCCATCGGCTACACCGCGTGGGACCGCACACTTGAGCAGTGGTTGTCGCGTAACGAACTGATTGCCGAGCGGCTGGTGCTGGAGATCACCGAATCCTCGGCAATTACGGTACCTGAACGTGTTGCCGGTTTCATGCACAGCCTGCAGCTGCGCGGTATCAGCTTTGCGATGGACGATTTTGGCGCCGGGTATACTGCTTTGCGGTACTTCCGGGATTTTGATTTCGATATTGTCAAAATAGATGGTCAGTTCGCGCAGGGCATAGCACAAAACCCGGACAATCAGGTCATAACGTCGGCGCTCGTGTCGATTGCCCGGCAGTTCGACATGCTGACCGTTGCAGAGTTTGTCGAAAACGAGGAAGACGCGGACATGCTGACAAGCCTCGGCGTCGACTGTCTGCAAGGGTATCATTTTGGTGCTGCCATTACACAGCCTCACTGGCTCGCCGAGCCACGGCTGAAGAAAGCCGTCTGACGCTTTTCCCAGCCATGCACGCAGTGCAAACCGGCTGACCAGGCGGTGCGACCGGACGTCATGTTGCCGCATGATTTGCCATTTCGTATGCACCCCCGTATGGAAGTATGGGGGTCCGCAACGCCGTTTCTGCGCTGTTTCACCGGGCCCGCCCGGATAAATGGCAAAGGACCAGAACATCATGACGAACGTCGTAATCGCATCGGCTGCCAGAACTGCCGTCGGCAGCTTTGGCGGGTCTTTCGCAAACACACCCGCCCATGATCTCGGCGCAGCGATGCTGCAAGAGATCGTAAAGCGCGCCGGTGTGGATGCATCGGAAGTCTCCGAAACAATTCTTGGTCAGGTTCTGACTGCGGCGCAAGGCCAGAACCCTGCCCGTCAGGCGCACATCAACGCCGGTCTGCCGCAGGCCAGCTCGGCCTGGACAATCAACCAGGTCTGCGGCTCCGGTCTGCGCTCTGTTGCGCTGGCCGCCCAGCATATCCAGCTTGGCGATGCGGATATCGTTGCGGCTGGTGGTCAGGAAAACATGACACTCTCGCCCCATGCTGCCCCGCTGCGTGCCGGCCATAAAATGGGTGATATGAAGTACATCGATACGATGATCCGCGACGGATTGTGGGATGCCTTCAACGGCTATCATATGGGTCAGACGGCAGAAAACGTCGCTGAGAAATGGCAGATCAGCCGTGACCAGCAGGACGAATTCGCGGTTGCCTCGCAAAACAAGGCAGAAGCCGCGCAAAAGGCCGGGAAATTCGACGACGAGGTTTTTGCCTATACCGTCAAGACCCGCAAAGGCGACATCGTGGTCGACAAGGACGAATACATCCGGCATGGCGCGACCATGGAAGCGATGCAGAAACTGCGCCCCGCTTTCACCAAGGACGGGTCTGTTACGGCAGCCAACGCGTCGGGTCTGAATGACGGCGCTGCCGGAGCACTGATGATGTCGGCCGATGCGGCCGAAAAACGCGGCATCGAGCCGCTCGCGCGCATTGCGAGCTATGCCACTGTCGGCCTTGACCCGTCAATCATGGGCGCAGGCCCGATCTATGCAAGCCGCAAGGCGCTGGAAAAGGCGGGCTGGAAGGCCGAAGACCTGGACCTTGTAGAGGCCAACGAAGCCTTTGCCGCCCAGGCCTGCGCAGTGAACAAGGACATGGGCTGGAACCCTGAAATTGTGAACGTGAACGGCGGCGCCATTGCGATCGGCCACCCGATCGGCGCCTCTGGTGCGCGTATCCTGAACACACTGCTCTTCGAAATGAAGCGCCGTAACGCCAAAAAAGGTCTCGCCACTCTCTGCATCGGTGGCGGCATGGGCGTGGCCATGTGCCTTGAGCGTCCCTGATACATCCAGGGCGGTGACCTGAAAGGGTCCCGCCCGCTCTTTCGCAGCGCGCGGTAACACCCGCTGTATCCCAAACCGAAAAAACAGGAGAACAATCCATGTCGCGAGTCGCACTTGTCACCGGAGGCAGCCGCGGAATCGGCGCCGCAATTTCCAGCGCTCTGAAAGACGCAGGCTACAGCGTCGCCGCCACCTATGCCGGCAACGACGAAGCTGCCGCCAGGTTTACCGATGAAACCGGTATCAAAACCTACAAATGGAATGTTGCGGACTACGATTCCAGCAAAGCAGGCATCGAGAGTGTGGAGGCCGATCTGGGGCCAATCGATGTCGTTGTTGCCAACGCAGGGATCACACGCGATGCGCCTTTCCACAAAATGACCCCTGATCAGTGGAATGACGTTATCGACACAAACCTCACCGGTGTTTTCAATACGATCCACCCGGTATGGCCCGGCATGCGTGAACGCAAGTTCGGCCGGATCATCGTGATCAGCTCCATTAATGGACAGAAAGGTCAGTTCGCTCAGGTGAACTATGCAGCCACAAAGGCGGGTGACCTCGGGATCGTCAAATCACTCGCACAGGAAGGCGCGCGTGCCGGCATTACCGCCAACGCGATCTGCCCAGGCTATATCGCCACTGACATGGTGATGGCTGTTCCTGAAAAAGTCCGCGAATCCATCATCGCTCAGATCCCCGCAGGCCGTCTGGGCGAGCCCGAAGAGATCGCCCGCTGCGTGGCGTTCCTCGCCTCTGACGATGCGGGCTTCATCAATGGCTCGACCATTTCCGCAAACGGCGCGCAGTTCTTCGTCTGATCTGACGCCACTGCATGCAAAAGGGCCGGTTCCACCAGGAGCCGGCCCTTTTTTCATCCCGTAAGAAAGCTGCAGTCAGTCAGCGGGAAGAAGAGGCAAACAACCAGCGCCATGCGTCACGCATCGCCTGAGCGCGTTCTTCGTGGGCACGTTGCATCGCTGTGCGGGCGATCGGGTTTGTTGTGGCTTCAAGCATGTCGTTTCCTTTTCGGTGGATACCAGTGTTTCTGAACTGAACCCTATATGGCAGTCGCTAACAAAACTGACAAACGAGACTTTTCAACGCTTCACTTAAGATATACTTAAGTGATCATGAGTGATCGCCTGCCCCCGCTGACCGCCCTGCGCGCTTTTGATGCCGCCGCACGCCATATGTCATTTGCCAAAGCGGCGGACGAATTGTCCGTCACGCCCGCCGCGCTTAGCTTTCAGATCAAATCACTTGAAGAGCATCTGGGCGCGCAGCTGTTCCGTCGACTGAACCGCGCGGTAGAGCTGACCGAAGCAGGCGCGGCACTGGCCCCTTCTGTGGCAGATGGCTTTGCCTCGCTCGCCGCAGGCTGGCGATCAGCTCAACGGTTTCAGGACGAGCAGACGCTTACTGTAACGGCTGGGCCCGCATTTACAGCAAAATGGCTGGCGCCGAGACTGTACGAGTTTGCCCAGGCGCATCCGGAGATCGAGCTCAGGTTCTCGGCCTCTCTGAGGAAAATGGATTTTGCCCGGGATGGGATCGATGTTGCCATCCGGTTCGGGTCAGAGGGTGACCCCGGCATGTACTCGCTGCCTCTTGCAGATGAATGGGTAGCACCGGTCATGACCCCGGCACTGGCGGCCCGCTTTCCGACGCCCGAAAGCCTGACGTCTGCCCCGCTGGTTTTTGACGATTCCATCAATTTCCTGAACCCGCCGTGCGACTGGACGGCCTGGTTCCGCGCTATGGGCATCGATTTTGCCCCGCACCATGGCCCGCGGTTCAGCCAGGCGGATCATGCCGTTGATGCGGCTCTGGCAGGTGTCGGTGTGGTGCTCGGGCGACGCGCGCTGGTGGTAAAGGACATCGACGAGGGACGGTTAGTGATGCCTTACGGCACAGCGATCCCGACCGGCGCCCGTTTCAGGTTTCTGTGCCCCGATGGTTCTGAGAACCGGGCACAGATCGTTGCGTTCAGAGAGTGGATGCTGGCGGAAATAGACAAAACCACGCATATCACCGAAGCACTGACAATCCTGAACGTTCCGGGGTCGTGATCGGGGCGCTGCGCCACCGCGCATGCGCCCGCTGGTTTCTCAGTTGGTGAGTCGGCTGATTTCTTCTTTCAGCCTCAGTTTTTGTTTTTTGAGATCTGCAATTTCGAGGTCGTCGATACCGGGAGCGCGCTGCGCCTGCTCCACTGCCTCGCTGAGGGTTTCATGTTTCTTTTTCAGTTGGTCAACATGTGCTGTTAAGCTCATTCAGTCCTCCATTTTTCGACACGTAAATTGGACCACACCCCGTGGGACAAGTCACGCCGCACCCGCAGCATGGGCACAAAACAGGTTAAAAATGTCTTAATTTGGCTCAGAATGGCAGCGATGCGCCCTCTCTGAGCACTTCACGTATAGGTTGAACATAGCTGTCGCCGTCTTTTTCGTGGCGTGCGCCCTCATGGAGAATCAGCGGCGCGTGCAGACAAAACGCGCCCCGTCCTGATTTTCGGGCCCGCACGATAACCAACTCGGGTGGGCGTCCTGCGCGTGCGCAGAGCGGCAAAACCTCGACGCTGCCCAAGTCATGCTCCATCGCGCCCAGTATCTCTGGCAGACGGTCGCAGCGGTGAATGAAATGGGCCATGCCGCCCGGTGCCAGTCGTTTTCCAGCGATCCGGACCCAGGTTGCCAGTGGTGTCCCACTTGCCAGAGCATTCTCGCGTTTGGTGTTCTGGCTCGCACGCCGTACACGCGGATCGAAATATGGCGGGTTTGCGATCACATGCCGGAACTGACGCTGGCGCAGTGCGAGCGGCATGTCTGCGATATCTGCCGTGATAACTTCCAGAGACCCGCCGCCGTTGCGCCTTGCAAGCTCAGCGTATTCAGGCTCAATCTCTACGCCGGTCAGTTCGAGCCCGGGCACACGCGCGCCCAGGCACAACGCCGCCGCTCCGACCCCACAACCCAGATCGAGAACGGTATCCCCGGCTTTGGCAGGCACCGTTGCCGCAAGGAGGACCGGGTCAATCCCCGCGCGGTAGCCTTTACGCGGTTGATACAGGTGGAGTTTGCCGCCCAGAAAGGCGTCGCATGTCAGATCGTCCGTCACAGTCCAAGCGGGATTTCATTGTCTCGCATGACCCGGATCGCAGCATCGTGATCATCCGTGCGCACCATAAGGCGGCGCGGGAAGATTCCGATGCCGCCTTCGAGAATGCTCATGTTTACGTCCATTTCAAAGCAAGCTATATCCTCCCCCTGAAGAAGGGCGGTGGCGAAAGCGATGATCGTGGGGTCGGTGCTGCGCAAAAGTTCCTTCATATCAGGGATGTAAGGGCAGGATCGGCGCGTGTCGAGCCTCACTGCCGGGGAAGTTATGCAAAAGACCGAAAATTCGCAGAAACCGCATGACAGAATGGCCGCCTTTCTGGCCGAAGATATGGCTGCGGTAAACACGCTGATCCGAACGCGGATGGCCTCTGAACATGCGCCGAGGATTCCCGAAGTAACTGCACATCTGGTCGACGCAGGCGGCAAACGCCTGCGCCCCATGCTGACGCTTGCCGCAGCTCATCTGTGTGGGTATTCGGGCCCGTTTCACATCAATCTGGCGGCCACCGTTGAGTTTATCCATACAGCGACGCTGCTGCATGACGACGTCGTAGACGAAAGCGGTCAACGGCGCGGCCGCCCAACGGCCAACCTGTTGTGGGACAACAAATCCTCTGTGCTGGTCGGCGATTACCTGTTTTCGCGCAGTTTCCAGCTGATGGTGGAAACAGGCTCACTTCGGGTGCTGGACATTCTTTCCAATGCCTCTGCCACCATTGCCGAGGGTGAGGTTTTGCAGCTGACCGCAAGCCAGGATCTGGCCACGACAGAAGACATTTACCTGCAGGTTGTACGCGGCAAAACGGCGGCGCTCTTTTCAGCCGCCACCGAAGTCGGTGGAGTGATTGCCGGCGCACCCGAAGCGCATGTACGGGCGCTCTACAACTATGGTGATGCGCTGGGTATCGCGTTTCAGATTGTGGACGACCTGCTGGACTTTCAGGGTGACAGCGGCGCGACGGGCAAGAACATCGGTGATGATTTCCGTGAGCGGAAACTGACCCTGCCCCTTATCAAGGCCGTGGCCCGCGCGGATGCCGGGGAGCGGGCCTTTTGGGTACGTACGATCGAGAAAGGACGCCAGCAAGAAGGCGATCTGGACACTGTGCTGGATCTTTTACACCGGCACAACGCACTGACGGACACGGCGGCGGCCGCACGTGGCTGGGCAACCCGTGCACGGGAAGCACTCGGGCCACTGCCAGACCATACTGTAAAGACCATGCTGGCAGATCTGGCTGATTACGTCGTAGAACGGATTAACTGAAAAGACTGTCAGAGCAGGGGTTTGCCGGTACGACCCACCAGTCCGGGAAGGCCTGTCGCAGATACGCTGTCGCGGAATCGCGATCCTCAGACGACTGCATCAGGGCAAAACAAGTGGCCCCGCTCCCTGACATCCGGGCAAGCTGGCACCCCTGCTGAGCGCGCAGGATCTCCAAAACCTCGGCTATAACAGGTTCCCGGGCAATAGCGGCAGGTTCGAGGTCATTTCGCTGTGCGCACAGCCAGCGCATCTGGTCCGCAGGGTCAGCACCCACCGGAAAACCCCCGGAAAGTGGCGCATTGGTTTTGGACGCCAATTCCCGAAAAATAACGGGGGTAGGCACTGAAACCCGCGGATTGACGAGGATCATGGGCCAGTCCGGTGCTGCCCCAAGCCGCGAGACCAGTCCCCCTGTTCCCTGCATTCTGCTGAGGCCATTCACCATACAGACGGGCACATCCGCGCCCAGTGCCAGCAGAGCATTGCGCCCTGGCAGCGGTTGGTTGGACATACGTGAAAGCGCACGCAGGCAGGCTGCAGCATCAGAAGAACCACCACCGATACCGGCTTCTGCAGGGAGGTGCTTTTCCAGGGTAATTTCTGCGTCACAGGACATCAGAGCCGCGGCGCGCAGCACAAGGTTTGACCCGTCGGTCGGAATGCCACCGGCACTAGGGCCGCTGATGCGCAGCGTCGTTTCTGAAGATGGTTTAACAGTTAAATTATCACCAACATCCACCAGCACCACCAGCGAATCCAGAAAATGGTAACCGTCAGCTCTCTGGCCGGTCACATGCAGAGCGAGATTGATTTTGGCAGGAGCAAAGGCGCGGACAGGCGCACATGCTGTCATCCGTCGTTGGCGACCGTCAACGGCTCAGCACCTTCTTCGGCCAGAACCTGATCGAGCCCCACCTCAAGCTTTCGCCGGATACGATCCGGGTCTGCGTCATCAGACACATTTTCAAGATCGACAAATGACAGCGCACGGGCCCACTGGAACTCCGCCTCGCGGGTCCGGCCGACCGCCCAGTAAACATCCCCGAGGTGATCATTCACCACAGGGTCAACAGGCATCAGCTCTACCGCACGCTCCATATGGGGAACTGCTTCCTCAAACCGTCGCAGGCGGTAAAGAGCCCAGCCGAGCGAGTCGATGATGTACCCACTGTCCGGGCTTGCCGCGACCGCGCGTTCAATCATATCCAGCGCTTCGTCCAGCTTTTCCCGTTTTTCGACGAGAGAATACCCAAGGTAATTCAGCACCTGAGGCTGGCCCGGATTGATTTCCAATGCTGCGCGAAAATCTGCTTCTGCGCTGTCCCAGTTGCCCAACCGCTCGTTCGAGATTGCCCGGGCATAGAGCAGAAACCAGCTGGATGCGCCGGTTTCCTCTGCCAGATCAACAGCCACATTGTAGGCTTTCACCGCCTCAGCATAGCGATCCTGCTGGCGGTAAGCATCGCCAAGGGCCGACTGAACTGTCGCCATGCCACCATGGCTGCGCGCGAGTTGTTCCAGCACCTCAACAGAGGCATCAGGCCGGTCAGACCGGCGCAGGGCAGCAGCGCGCCCCAGCTCTGCAGCATGGTAAGCCGGGTCTTCTGCTGGCACTTCGCGGTAAACTTCGATGGCTGAACCGTATTGTCCAAGGCTTTCAAACAGCTGAGCGGTCGTCAGCAGTGCATCCACGTGATCAGGGCGCAGAATGCGCGCAGCCTGCGCATAAAGCAGCGTGAACTCTGCCCCGGCTTCCCCGCGCAGCGCTTCAGCGACCGAGAAAAACACCTCGGCAAAACCGTCCTGGACAGAAGCAACCTGGCTGTATGGCAGAACCGTGCCGCTCTGGAGCGACGCGACCACCACATCGATCTCCGGGTCCGTGGCACCGGCAAACATTGTCCGAACAAGCTCCAGCGCCTCGTCAAAGCGCTCCAGCTGGGACAGAACTGCGACACGTGCCAGCACCCCTCTGCGGGTCTGCAGGGCAGCACGGGCGGCATCGGTTGCGAAGATGGCTTCTGCGCCCTCAAAGTCACCCACGGATGCCAGCGCGTTGGCCTCGTGATACAGCGCAAACCCCTCCAGCGCAGGCTGGGCACGTATGTCCTCGAAAGCGGCAAGCGCCTGACTGACCTCACCTTTCCCCATGTAGCCCCAGGCGCGCAGCAGACCGTCGACAAGCGGCCCTATCCCGCGGCTCTCTTCAACGGGCGCTGTCAGCGTATCCCAGGCACCTTTGCGGATCATGTCAATTTTGATGACCAGTTCGGCCACCTGATTGCGCTCGCCCGCGCTCTCCAGAGCCTGCGCAATTGGCAGGGCCCTGTCGACCCGTCCCAGTGCCATTTGCGCCAGCAAAGCACTCCCCATAAGATCCGTGTTGCGCGGATCACGCGCCAGTGCCCGGGTATAATAGGCGGCTGCCTGCTCAAAATTGCTTTCCATTGCCGCCACACGGGCCGCCAGATAAGGACCCGCGACAGACTGTGCAGCCAGCGGCCCGGCAACCATAAGACTGACCGCGGCTGCGGCCAAGGGGCGAAGAAGAAAACGCATAATGCCGGACCTTTTCTGACTACTGCCGCGTCAGGCTATCAGTTTCGCATACAAGCGCAATGCCTGGCGCGGCGCGGGAGCGGCCAGCGCTGCCCCGGTTGGTTACATATTCGGATAGTTGGGACCGTCACCACCTTGCGGGGTTGTCCAGGTGATGTTCTGCGCCGGGTCCTTGATGTCGCATGTCTTGCAATGCACACAGTTCTGGAAGTTGATGACAAAGCGTGTGTCTTTGCCTTCTTCTTCTACAAACTCGTAGACCCCGGCAGGGCAATAGCGTGCTGAAGGGCCGGCATATTTTGGCAGATTGCTTGAAACAGGAACAGACGCATCGCCGAGGTGCAGGTGCGCCGGCTGGCTTTCCTCGTGGTTCGTGAAGGAAAACGCGACGTTGGTCAGCCGGTCAAAAGACAGTTTCCCATCAGGTTTCGGATAGTCGACAGGCGTATGCTTTGAGGCTTCCTCGGTCGCTTCTGCGTCGGATTTCCCGTGCGACAGCGTACCCAGAAAGGAAAACCCGACTGTATTTGTCCACATGTCCACACCACCCATGATCAGGCTGGCGGTCAGTCCGTACTTTGACCACAGCGGTTTGACGTTGCGCACTTTTTTCAGATCACGGCCAATTTCACCGTTACGGACTTCGGTCTCGTATTCTGTCAGTTCATCCGAGGCGCGGCCATTTGCAATCGCTGCGATGGCCGCCTCGGCGGCAGCTTTGCCCGACAGCATCGCGTTGTGGTTGCCCTTGATGCGGGGCACGTTGACCATGCCCACCGAGCACCCCAGCAGCGCAACACCCGGTGCCACCATTTTGGGCATCGACTGATAACCGCCCTCGCTGATGGCCCGTGCGCCGTAGGCGACGCGTTTGCCCCCGTCCAACAGCTCTGCGACCATCGGATGGTGCTTGAATCTCTGGAACTCCATATAGGGGAACAGATGCGGGTTTTTGTAGTTCAGATGCACCACAAATCCGACATAGACCTGATTGTTATCAAGATGATAAATGAATGACCCGCCGCCGGCATTGCTGCCCAGCGGCCAGCCCATGGTATGGGTCACGGTGCCTTCGCGGTGTTTGGCGGGGTCGATCTCCCAGATTTCCTTCATCCCAAGGCCAAATTTTTGCGGCTCATAGCCGTCACTCAGATTGTATTTGCTGATAACCTCTTTGGACAGGCTGCCGCGCACGCCCTCGGACAGGAAAACATATTTCCCGTGCAGTTCCATGCCAGGTTCATAACTGTCGCCCTGACTGCCATCCGGGTTCTTGCCGAACTCTCCGGCAACCACGCCTTTGACCTCGCCATCATCGCCATACACAAGCTCGGAGCAGGACATGCCGGGGAAAATTTCCACGCCCATTTCCTCGGCCTGCTCCGCCATCCAGCGGCAGACATTGCCCATAGAGACGATGTAGTTGCCGTGGTTATTCATCAGCGGTGGCATCGGGAAGTTCGGGATCCGCAGTTTGCCTGCCTCACCGAGCATATAAAAGTTGTCTTCGCGCACCGGGGCGTTAAGTGGCGCACCTTTTTCTTTCCAGTCCGGGATCAGCGCATCCAGCCCGACAGGATCAAGCACTGCGCCTGACAGAATATGCGCACCCACTTCGGAGCCTTTTTCGAGCACCACGACGTTGCAGTCCGCATCCAGTTGCTTGAGCCGGATCGCTGCGGAAAGACCGGCAGGTCCTGCGCCGACGATGACGACATCGTATTCCATTGCTTCACGTTGGTTGTCGGACATCGATCAGCTCCCTTTTCGTGTAAGTTGCCGGTCTGGCTGCACCGGCGCAATAATCGTTCGCGATTGGCTAAACCACGCGCCCGGTCAATGCAATCACAACCGGGCGTCACAATTGCATGATTTGCGCTGACGGCGCGTATTTCCGGCACATCTGTTCACTATGCGCTCACTCCGGCCGGTCACCCATCAGATACCGCGGCCCCTGCCCCGCGGCTGCGGCTTTGTCCTCGCGGTTATAAAGCGCACAGGCCGGCAGGCTGAGACATCCACAACCGATACAGCCATCGAGGTTGTCCCGCAGCCGTTCCAGCGCTTCGATTTTCTGATCCAGCCGGGTGCGAAAAGTCGCGCTGATGTTTGCCCAGTCTGCTTTTGTTGGTGTGCGTCCGCCCGGCAGACGGTCAAGCTCCTGGCGGATTTCCGGCAGGGTAAAACCGAACTGCTGAGCAATCATCACAAAGCTGAGTCTGCGCAGATCAGACCGCTGAAACCTGCGTTGGCCACCGGGATTGCGCCAGGGCCGGATCAGACCCTGAGCTTCGTAGTATCGTATCGCGGAGACCGCCAGACCTGTCCGGCGTGCCAGTGCTCCAATGCTCAGACCATCATTCATGACCAAAAAAATCCCTTGACCTAAAGTTAGGTTTAGAAATTACAAAGCATGCAGGCAAGCCATTTTTGAAAGGAAAAACCATGACCATCGAACTCGAACATGCAAACGTCACCGTCTCGGATGCGGATGCAACAGCTGCGTGGATGTGCGATCTTTTTGACTGGAAAATCCGCTGGCAGGGGCCCAGCCTGGACAGTGGCCGGACCATTCACGTGGGCACAGATACATCCTATCTGGCAATCTATCAGCCCGCCGGTGAGACACAGGCAAAGCAGACAAGCTATTCAACACGCGGTGGCCTGAACCATCTGGCCGTCGTTGTGCCGGACATTGACGCGATGGAAAAGGCCGTGTCATCCGCGGGCTTTACCGCTGGCAATCATGGGGATTATGAACCTGGCCGCCGGTTCTATTTCCACGATCATGACGGCATTGAATATGAAGTTGTCCAATACGACTGACCCTTCGTTTACGGCTCCGTCAAAGGACAGGATCACGGCGGCGGGGTAACGACTCCTCTTGCAATTCCCAACGCCCTGAGTTCAGTTATTAAGAATCTTACCCTCGCGGCCCCCGGCACCACCGGCGGGCCGCAGTATTTCGTGGATCGCGCACATGGACAAAATACCAATGACACGCCAGGGGCATTCTGACCTGGAGGCCGAGCTCAAACAGCTCAAGTCAGTAGAGCGCCCGACGATCATCAAGGCCATTGCAGAAGCCCGCGAACACGGGGATCTGTCGGAGAATGCCGAGTATCACTCCGCGCGCGAAAAGCAGTCCTTTATCGAAGGGCGCATCAAGGAGCTCGAAGGGGTTCTGGGTCTTGCCGAGGTCATTGATCCCGCGAAACTTTCCGGCAGCATCAAATTCGGCGCGACTGTTACGCTGGTTGATGAGGACACAGACGAGGAAAAGACCTGGCAGATCGTCGGAGAGCATGAGGCCAGCATCGAAAAGGGTCTGTTGAACATCAAATCGCCGATCGCCCGCGCCCTTATTGGCAAAGAAGAGGGCGACAGCGTAGAAGTACGCACACCGGGCGGTGAGAAATCCTATGAGGTTCTCAAAATCGTTTACGCCTGACAGGATGCACAGCGATGTCAGATGTCACTGATAGAGAAGACGATATTCCGGCGCACAGCCGGCCAACTCCTCTGGGCATCTACGATCGCCCCGGCACAGATGGCATCACCGATATCGAGGTGATCGCGCTGGCGCTGTCAGGTCTTTGGCTGCTCGCAGCCATACTGTTTTTCATTTTTGCACCGTCTGATCCTGCGGCGGCAGAAACAACGGGCAGCAGTCTGCGTTTCATCATGATCATGCTGGCGGTTTTTATGCCCGTTGGCATGATCTGGGTCGCAGCTACGGCCGCGCGCTCCAGCCGGGTGATGCGCGAGGAGAGCCAGCGCCTGCAAACAGCGATCGATGCGATCCGCCAGGCCTATATCACCCAGAACCAGAGCGGTGCGATGGGGCCGGAGCCGGCAACAGTTGCGCGGCGTCTGGATGAGATCGCCGCAGCCACCCGCAACACTGAAACGGTCCTGGCCACCTTTACCTCGCGGCGTGATCAGGACCGCGCCCCGGCACCAGCGTCTTCTGAACAGAATGCTGCATCCGATGACCAGCCCGCTCTGGCGCTCGGCACAGATGTGGGAGAGCTTGCCCCGCCACTGGCGCGTGAGGACTTCATCCGGGCGCTGAACTTCCCTGAGACCGCAGAGGACGAGGCGGGTTTTGCAGCACTGAGGCGCGCATTGCGCGACCGGCCCTCTTCACAGCTTATTCAGGCGGCACAGGATGTCCTGACCCTGCTCAGCCAGGATGGCATCTATATGGATGATCTGCGCCCTGACCGTGCGCGACCGGAAATCTGGCGCCAGTTCGGACAGGGTTTGCGTGGACGCCCGATTGCCGCACTTGGTGGGATACGCGATCGGTCATCACTCGCGCTGACAGCAGGCCGTATGAAACAGGACCCGATTTTCCGGGATGCCGCACATCACTTTCTGCGGCTTTTCGATAAGACATTTGCAGTCTTTGAGAAAGATGCCACGGACGGCGAGATCTCTGCACTGGCTGAAACCCGGACGGCGCGGGCCTTTATGCTGCTGGGGCGTGTTGCCGGGACTTTCGACTGAGGGTGATCAGAGTCCGAAACTGCTGAACGGGATGTAGCGGACAGATGTGCCCGGCGCGATTTCTGCAGCCTCCATCGGCAATTCGACCAGACCGTCCGCCCAGGCCAGCCCACTGATCCTGCCCGATCCTTCTGAGGGAAACACTTCTGCAGCACCGTTCCGGAGACGCGCGCGCAGATATTCCGAACGCCCCTCCTTTTTGCTTTTGTGGAATGCTGCCGGAACGTCAAAACCCTGCGGCTCGGGCCATGTTTCACCGGCAAGAACCGCTATAGCAGGGCGCGCAAAAACCAGCGCACAGACAAGTGCTGCGACCGGATTGCCTGGCAGGCCAAAAACAGGCGCGCGGTCCCACAGGCCCAGGGCAAGCGGCCTGCCCGGCTTTACTGCGATCCGCCACATTGTCATTGTGCCGGTTTCCTCCAGCAGGGCAGAAACATGATCTTCATCACCGGCAGAAGCCCCACCGCTGGTCAGGATCACATCTGCCTGTTCTGCAGCGGCATCAAGCCTGGCGCGCAACGCGGCCCTGTCGTCATCAACCCGGCCCATATCAACGGGGCTGTGTCCCATCCTGCGGATCAACTCCAGCAGCATCGGACGGTTGGCATCGAATATCTGCCCGTCGCCAGCCGTATCACCAGCCTCGACAAGTTCAGCGCCAGTGGACAGGACCGCGACGCGCAACTGGTCGTGCACGGTCACATGCTGCACACCCGTCGCCGCGAGCAATGCAGCCTCCGGCGCGCCAATGCGCTGACCCTGCGGGACGGCTATGTCACCTGCGACCACATCCTCACCTGCCTTGCGGGTGTTGGAGCCTGTGCGCACCGGGCCACGAAAGGAGATAAATCCATCTGTGACGGTCACGTCTTCCTGCAGGACAACCGTGTCCACGCCCGCAGGAAGTGCCGCACCGGTCAGAACCCGCATCGCCGTGCCCTGCGGCAGGTCCACAGGCGCATCCCCCGCCGCCGCGCGTTGCGTGGCAAGGGGCAGACGGTGCACGCCCTCTTCCCTTCCCCCGGTAAATCCATAGCCATCAACGGCCGTATTTGGCAGTGGCGGGTTGCTGCGCTGTGCCTCGACCGGCTCTGCTGTAACAAGGCCAGTTGCACTAGCAACAGCCACGCGTTTTCTGGCTGTCACCGGCGCCAGGTTGGAACGCAGATGCGCGAGCGCGTCCGCCACGGGCGTCCAATGCACCCCTGGCGGCAAAGCAAAACAACTGTTGGTCAGCACAGGCGGCAGCGACGCGGCGGCGCGCAGTTCCTCTTCACAACCCAGTCCAAGGATCCAGCCTTCTTCAGGCGCATCGACCGACAGCATGCGGGACAGGGCATCCGGCGTCAGCAGGGACAGCGCGCGGGCCGTTTCGCTTACCTGCCATGCGTCCCGGATCACCCCCGCCGGCTCTTTGCCAAGCGTCAGCGAGGGCCAGACCTCAACCAGTGCAATATCCGCATCCAACGGCTCAAACGGCCACGCCGCTGCACCAAACCGCTGGCGCAAACGAGCCAGAACCGGCAACCCCATCATCACCTGGCTGCCAACTGCGCCCGCGCCCGCCATCTGCCAGCAGGTAAATGCACCCGGGGCTTTGGTCTCAGCACGTCGTTTGTCGGTGAAAGGATTGTGATAGTCCTGTTTGTTACGCGGTAGCCCCTCAATATCCCGCTTCAGGGCATTGGCCCAGAAAGGCCCCCTGCCGCCATGTTCGCGGTTGATCCGGCCCGCAATATCAAAACGGTTATTGCTCTCCGGTGCGTCCTCAATCTGCGTCTCGAACCAGTCCCAGAGCGCCAGCGGATTGTCCGTGCCGGTCAGTGCGCGGCAAAAGCCGGTCGGATACCCAAAGGGAAAATCTAAACCCGCAAGCACCCTCCGACCCGCCGCTCGTTCGGTTTCAAAGAAGTCTGCAAGCCAGGTCTCGGCAACCTGCCGGTTGCGCAGATACAACGGCTCTTCGCTGCGCCCGCCACGGGCAACACAGGCCCATATTGCATCTGCGCAGGGCCTGGGGCCTTTGTCGTTACCCCCCGACCAGTCGACTACCAGAAAACTGTCAAAGGCGCTCACAGGCCGACCTCTGCCAGGATGAAATCAGCTATCGTGGCGGTATCATTGAGATTAAAAACCGGCCGGTCAGTGTCCAGCGGTGTGTCGCTGGCCACCGCCCTGATCGTTGTGTCATTTTCAGCGATCAGCGGATTCCCGGGCTCTGCGCGAAAGGCCTCGATCTTGGCATGTGCATCGCGTTTGTAGCCCTCGATCAGAACAAGATCCACCGGTTCCAGTTTCGCCAGCAGAAGATCCAGCGTGGGTTCGTCCTCTTCACGCAGTTCGTGCATCAGAGCGAACCGGCGGCGGGAGGCAAGCAGAACTTCTCTGGCCCCGGCCTGGCGGTGCCGGTAGCTGTCTTTGCCCTTGTGATCCACGTCAAAGACATGATGTGCGTGTTTCACGGTTGAAACTGAAAAACCCCGGCCCGCGATTTCGGTGACCAGCCGTTCCATCAGCCCGGTCTTTCCTGCGTTCTTCCAGCCAACGACACCATATACCTTCACAGCAGCTCTCCGGCACGGCTCAGATCGTCCGGCGTGTTCACGTTGAAAAAGGGATCGAGCCCGGCCACGGGGAATACAGCCTGCTGCGCGTTGTGGCCGTCCGTCCATATGACCACCTTGCGCAACCCGCCCTGCAGCGCCGCGCGCAGATCATGACGCAGCGCCACCGGCCAGAGCCCGAATGTCGGATGGCGCACAATGCCCCGTTCAGGATCAGGCGTTGCGGCCAGCGCCAGAGGGTTTTCCATACCATCGGCAGCCAGCAGAAGCTGCGGCACCAGATCACCCGGGAAAAAGGGGGTGTCCGCCGCGGCGGTCACGATTGTGTCCGCGCCCTGCCCGGCTGCCCAGTCCAGACCGGCCAGAACACCTGCCAGTGGCCCGGCAAATCCGTCGATGCTGTCGCTTAGAACAGGCAGAGCAAAATCCGCGAACCGGGCCGGATCACCATTCGCGTTCAGCGCCAGCCCGGCAACCTGGGGCTCAAGCCTTTCGATCACGTGATCAAGCAGACGCTGCCCACCCAGTCGCAGCAATCCTTTGTCACCACCGCCCATCCGGGTGGCCTGGCCCCCGGCCAGAATAACGCCCAGCGGTTGTTTCACGCGGCCCCCTTGCGACCGGCGCGCGGCGGTTCCTGTGGGACCTGACCCGGGTCAGCATCACGCACCAGTCTGTCTTCTCCCGACAGGCAGACAAACCGGCTGCCTTTCATGCGCCCGATCAGAGTCAGCCCCATTTCGCGGGCAATCTCGACACCCCACGCCGTGAAACCAGAGCGCGATGCGAGAACAGGAATACCCATCATGGCGGTTTTGATCACCATTTCCGACGTCAGGCGACCCGTCGTATAAAGGATTTTGTCGTCCGCGCTGATCTTTTCGGACAGCATCCAGCCTGCGATTTTATCAACCGCGTTGTGGCGCCCGACATCCTCCATATAGACTAGCGGACGATCCGCCTGGCACAGCACGGTTCCATGGATCGCACCGGCTTCCAGATAAAGCGATGGTGTCCGGTTAATCCGCGCACTCAGAGCATAGAGCCAAGAGGTGCGCACAGGTGTTTGTGGCAGAATGACGCCCTCAAGACCTTCCATCATATCTCCGAACACAGTGCCGACGGCACAGCCGCTCGTTCGCGTTTTTTTGCGCATTTTGTCTTCGTAGTCGGTCTGACGGGCAGTGCGTACGATGACTGTTTCCAGTTCTTCGTCATAGTCGACGCCGGTGATGTCGTCTGCGTCACTGAGCATGCCCTGATTGCGCAGGAAACCCAGTGCGAGATAGTCAGGATAGTCACCGATGGTCATTGCCGTTACGACTTCCTGGGCATTCAGAAAAATGGTTAGCGGGCGTTCCTCGACAACGTTGGCGTCTATTTCGGTGCCGTTCTGGTCTGTGCCGGTAACCGCCCGGGTCAGCCGCGCCGCACCCGGATCAGGGGCGATCAGATAGTCGCTGCTGTCTTCAATCCGTGCCAATTGCATCCCCCCGGTCGCTGCGATAGGTCTCGCGCGTCACTTTATAAAGCATCTCATGCCTATCACCACATCGAAAACACCCGTACCGGCAGACTGGTTTCGCAAGGGGCTGCGCGACGGTACGCCCTTTGTACTGGTTGTCGGGCCCTTTGCGGTGCTTTTCGGTGTGCTGGCCACCGAGGCCGGGCTGAACGTTCTGGAAATACTTGTTTTTTCAGTTGTGGTGATTGCGGGAGCTGCGCAGTTCACCGCCCTGCAACTGATGACAGAAGAAGCGCCCACAGTCATCGTTCTGGCCTCGGCGCTTGCGGTCAATCTGCGCATGGCAATGTATTCTGCATCGCTGACGCCCTGGATCGGTGCAGCGCCGTTGTGGCAGCGCGCGATCGTTGCCTATTTCACACTGGATCAGTCCTATGCCTGCGCCATCGCGCAGTATGAAGAACGGCCTGATATGAGCGTACCGGAACGTATCCGCTATTTTGCCGGCGCGGTGCTGCCGGTCGTGCCGACCTGGTATGGATGCACTGTTCTGGGCGCTTTGCTGGGCGCACAGATCCCCCAGGGTTTTGCGCTGGATTTCGCGCTGCCCATCACATTCCTGGCCCTCGTTGCGCCTATGTTGCGGACGCCCGCCCATATCATCGCGGCGTTTGTATCAATCATCGTCAGCCTGCTGGCCGCCGGCGTACCGTGGTCACTGGGCCTGGTGATTGCAGGCGTTGCGGGCATGATGGCCGGTGCCCGCGCCGAGCTGTGGTTCGCGACAAGAGGGGCAGGCAGATGATCGACAGCATTACCCTCTGGACGGTCATTATCGGGCTGGGACTGGGCAGCTATCTGCTGCGTTTTACATTCATCGGCCTGGTGGGAGACCGCCCCATGCCAGCCTGGCTGCTGCGCCATCTGCGGTATACAGCTGTGGCGGTACTGCCAGCGCTCGTAGCCCCGCAGGTAGTCTGGCCCGCCGCGACAGGCGGTGAGCCTGATCTGCCACGCCTGACTGCAGCCTGCGTCACGCTGCTGGTCGGCTATTTTTCACGGAATGTCTTCGCGGCACTGATTTCCGGTGCCGTTTCGCTTTTCGCCATGCTCGCACTTGTGGGCTGACCTGCTCAGATTTGTGCGCCTGCGATACCGTCGCGGACATCGCCTGCATCGTTTTCGTAATACCGATCCGTGACCACACCGGGACGCGTCTCCAACTGCTCCATCAGGCGCACCGGGAACCACGTATGATCGACGTCCTCGAAACCCGGGATTTTCCGCATGATGTCAGAGGTCGCATTGGTGCAGAATGATCCCGGCACAGCGCCCCGTGAACGCACGAGGGCCAGGGCCGTCTCTGCCTGTTGCGGCGTAACGGTAAACTCCTGGGATACCACGTGGTAGGTGCTGCGGGCATGTGCGCTTTTGTAGGCCTGCACCCACCCGGGCGTCACCCCGTACATGACATCCCCTCGCCTGGCGATGTCGGGATGTTGAAAGGATCCGGCGGGATCGAAAATAACCTGCTGCGAACCACTGACCATCAGGGCTGTGTGCCCGCCACTGCCGGTCCGGTTATTGACCATGGTAAAAACGGTGATTTTCGGTGGCCCCGGCGGCACATAAACCGAAGCCGCAATGCGCTCTGCTGAGGCCTCATCCGGACGCGGGCCCGCGCAGGCCGCGACCAGAAGAACAAGCATCAGTGCTGCCAGGATGCGCATTGGACGGACCTGCCTGCCGTTTATGTCAGGTGATGAAAATCGCCATCCAGATGATGATACCGATGATGACGATGACCGACCATTTGGTCCAGGCCATAAAACCGGCAAAGGTTTTTTCCTGCGTTTCGGTGTCCATCTCGCCGTGTTTGTGTTCTGCCATTGCCGCAGTCCCCGTGTCTGAAACGTTTCCGCCCAAGCCCTAATGGATTCGAAACCCGCTGTCACCCGCATTGCGCCCTGATGCGCGCAAATGCCCGGGGCACGAGGCAGCCAGCCGATCAGGTGGCATCATCACTGTCAGTTTTCCCGCCAGCCTCAAGGTCCTCAACCAGACGGAACCCGATACGCTGAGGTGCCTCGCGTTCACGTGGTACGGGCAAAGCGCGCAGCATGACGTTCAACTGGCTGACATGCTGGATCAGTTGCATCCGGGAGCCGCTTTCATCACTGCCATAAAAGGTTACGATGTCAGGGTCAAAATACCCCATGCCTTCGATCCGCAGGACGCCGGTGTCTCCGCCAGCAAACCCCATCGCCACTTCCTGGGTGTTGTCGAGTTCCTCTTCGAAATTTTTGAGGTAGACGATGATGCGCTCATAGGCCCACCGCGCGGGAGATTTCTGTTCCGCCGGTTTGGCGGACAGCGCTTTGGGGACAGGCCGGTCTCCCGCATTCTGCGCGTCCGGACGGGTATGGACTTCGTGCAGCCCGGCCAGAACAGCCGCCTCACGTACTTCTGCGGATGTCCTGATTTCGTCGCCCATTACTTATCCTTTGCGCTGATACACCCACGCACCATCATCGCGCAGGCTGCGTGTTGCACGCCCTTCCTGATAAAGATGGCTCAGATGTGCGACGGCTTCAACCAGCGCCAGACCATATTCACCTTCGCCGATGCTCCGCTTGAAGAGTGGCGCAAAGCACTCTCCGGCGGCCTTTGGCGTATCCAGAAAATCCAGCAGTCGCGCCAGCGCGCCATGGTGGTTGTCGATCAGCTGCCGCATCCTTACCGGCAGGCCGGTAAAGGGCAGCTTGTGCCCCCCCAGCACAAGATGATCGGACCGGGCCAGCTGTGACAGACGCTCGCAGGCCTCCAGCCAGTCCGCGACAGGATCGGCCATCGGTTCTGTCGGGTAGACGCCGATGTTCGGGCTGATTGACGGCAAAATCTGATCCCCCGCCAGAACGAGATTGTCGTCACGGCTCCAGAAAGTTGCGTGCTCGGGCGCATGACCATTGCCAATATGCACGTCCCAGTCACGCCCGCCCATGCGGATCACATCGCCCTGTTCCAGCCGCGTGTAGCCGAGTGGCAGTGGCGCCACGACATCGGCGAAGTTAAACGGGCGCTCCGTTCTGCGCTTTTCCAGGATTTCCGCATCCATGCCTGCCCTGCGGAAAAATTCCAGCGCTTCGGGTGCTGGTACGTCCTGCACATCCAGCGTCAGCATGCGCGCCATCAGCCATGCCGTGCGTGTGGTCAGCAACTCTGCACTCTGTTGCTGCATCAGCCAGCCAGCGAGGCCGACATGATCCGGGTGATGGTGGGTCACGACAACACGGTTCACGGGACGCCCGCCGAGAGGCCCGGCGATCAGAGCTTTCCAGATTTCTTTGCCACGCCGCGAGGCAAAACCGGTGTCAATAATTGTCCAGCCATCGCCGTCATCCAGCGCATAGACATTGACGTGATCCAGTTTCATCGGCAGCGGGAGCCGCATCCACAGCACACCCTGTGCGACTTCAACAGCCTCTCCCTCTGCGGGGGCTTCCTGCCAGGGATATCTGAGCGGTTCCGGCGACTGATCCTGCATCAGGCGGCCAGTTCATCCGCGCTGAGGGTGTAGAGATCACCGGCGCCATTGCGCGCCTGCGCCAGCAGAGCGGCGTGTTCCGGCAGCAGACGCAGAATGTAGAACCGGGCCAGTTTCTCGCGGGCGGTGTCTTTGCCAGCAAGTGCCGCACGCAGATGCACCCATCCGCCCAGAACGCGCGCAAATGCCCGCAGGTAAGGAACCGCGCCGCCAAAACGTGTGGTCATGTCCTCTTCGCTGACCAGCCATTCTGTGGTTTCACGCAAGGTTTCGCTGGCCTGCCAGACGGCATCTCCAAGGTCGGGAAAGCTGCTGCGGGCCTCTTCTGCGCAGGCTTCGATCTCGTCGAGCAGCCTGAACGCTGCATCCCCCCCGTCCATCATTTTGCGCGCCACAAGATCCATCGCCTGGATACCGTTGGTACCTTCGTAAATGGCGGTCACCCGCACGTCCCGGCAGAACTGTGCCGCACCCGTTTCCTCGATAAAGCCCATCCCACCATGTACCTGCAGCCCCATGTCGCTGACGGCGATGCCAGTCTCGGTGCCAAAGGATTTGTTGACAGGTGTCAGCAGAGCAGCCCGGGCTTTCCAGTGGTCCTCTCCGGTGGCATTCGCCATATCAATTGCGACAGCGCAGCTCAGCGCGATACCGCGCGCAGCAAATGTATCCGCCTTCATGCTCATCAGCATGCGGCGCACATCCGCATGATCGAGGATTGTGCCTGTGCCATCTGACACGGTGCTGCGACCCTGTTTGCGTTCCGTCGCATAGGCCAGTGCATGCTGAAACGCAGCCTCGGCCACGCCGATACCCTGAACACCGACACCAAGACGGGCATTGTTCATCATGGTGAACATGGCCGCCATTCCGCCCTGTTCCTTTCCGATCATCCAGCCGGTGGCATTGTCATATTCCATCACCGCGGTGGGTGAGCCATGCAAGCCGAGTTTGTGTTCCAGACTGACCACGCGGACACCGTTTGCCTTGCCCGGCGCCCCGGTATCATCCGGGATAAACTTGGGCACGAGAAACAGGGAAATCCCCCTGGTGCCCGCCGGCGCACCCGGCAGCCGGGCCAGCACCAGATGGCAGACATTCTCTGCCGCGTCGTGATCACCCCAGCTGATGTATATTTTCTGGCCGGTCACCGCATAGGTGCCGTCACCGTTATCGGTTGCTTTGGTCGACAGGGCACCCACGTCAGAGCCCGCCTGAGGCTCGGTGAGGTTCATCGTACCACTCCACTCTCCCGAAATCAGCTTCGGCAGATAGAGCGCCCGGATTGCATCGCTGGCATGGTGCTCCAGCGCTTCGATCTGCCCCTGGCTCATCAGCGGCGCAAGTTGCAGCGACAGGCAGGCCCCGCTCATCATATCGTTCACAGCTGAGGCAAGGGTTATCGGCAGCCCCATGCCCCCATGCCCGGGATCAGCCGAAATACCAATCCAGCCGCCCTCTGCTATCGCTTTCCAGCCGTCTGCGTAACCCGGCGACGTGCGCACGACGCCGTTTTCCAGATGCGCCGGATGCAGATCCCCAGGACGCTGAAGAGGTGCCAGAACGTCTTCGGAAAGACGTCCCGCCTCGGTCAGGATGGCGCGGGTCATGTCCGGTGTCGCTTCTGCGAAACGCTCTGTCTCTGTCACGCGATCAAAGCCGACGACATGGTCAAAAAGAAATGTGAAATCATCCACGGGCGCGGTATAGGTCATGGAAAGGTCTCCGGCATCGCTGCGCGCTGGCTTGGCAAGTCGCACGGCAGCTTATAAGGCGTGATCCAGATCATGGAACGGCATTGCCCGGGCGGCAACCAGAACGCGGCGTCACGAAGTCAGATGAACCAGAGCTTAACCCAAATGCTGACGGCAGATGATGCAGGCATTGCGCGTGCGGCTTCCCTGTTGGAAAGCGGCCTGACCGTCGCCTTTCCCACCGAGACGGTGTACGGCCTCGGTGCGGATGCGCGCAACGGAACGGCTGTGGCGGCCGTTTATGAGGCCAAGGGCAGGCCAGCTTTCAACCCGCTGATCGTGCACGTGGCAGGGACGCAGCAGGCACAGGAATACGTTCACTGGAGCGATACAGCGGACCTTCTCGCGCGACATTTCTGGCCTGGTCCGCTGACACTGGTTCTGCCGCTGCGCGAGGGTCATGGGCTGGCATCGCTGGTCACAGCGGGGCTGCCGACCGTGGCCATCCGCGTCCCTGCCCATCCTGCCGCCCGCGCACTGCTGCAGGCCTTTGGGGGCCCGGTCGCGGCACCTTCTGCAAACCCCTCCGGACGTATCAGCCCCACGCGGGCCGACCATGTGATGGCGGGACTTGGAGGAAAAATCGCGGCGGTACTGGACGATGGCCCCTGCACCGTTGGCCTGGAAAGCACGATCGTGGCCACCGATCCGCAAGCGCTGCTATTGCGCGCGGGCGGGCTGGCAACCGAAGAGCTCGCGCGCGTGCTGGGAGAGATGCCCGGCCAGCCGGAAGCGGGAGCTATCACCAGCCCCGGGCAATTACTGTCGCACTATGCGCCGGGCGCGCCATTGCGGCTTGATGCCTGTGCGCCCGTTTCAGGCGAAGTAATGCTCGGTTTTGGCCGGATGGACTGCGATCTGAACCTGTCAGAACGGGGCGACTTGACAGAAGCCGCCACCCGGCTTTTTGACTGCCTGCATCAGCTGGACCGAACGGGCAAACCCATCGCCGTAGCGCCGATCCCGGAGCATGGTCTTGGCCGCGCCATCAACGACAGGCTGCGGCGGGCTGCCGCCCCGCGCTGAGACATCAGGCGTGACCGGCCTCGCTTGACAGCAAAACCGGGTCAACGCCCATAGTTTTGAGTGCTTCAAGCCACTGCAGCCGGGCGGCGGTGCCAAACACCAGCCGCTGTGAACCTTCGGCAATCAGCCAGCCATTGCGGGCGATCTCGCTCTCCAGCTGCCCGGGACCCCAGCCTGCATACCCCAGCATCATCAGTGCCCGTTTGGGTCCCTCGCCCTTTGCGATCTCTTCCAGGATATCCAGCGTGGCGGTCATCCCAAAGCCTCCCGGAACCGCAAGCGTGTGCAGTGCGGACTGGTAATCACCTGAATGGAGCACAAAACCACGACCCGTCTCGACCGGCCCACCAAAATGCACAGGCATGGATCTGGCTTCTTCTGTCGGTTCGATCTCGAGCTGATCGAGCACATCGCTCATACGGATATCATCGGTGACTTTGTTCAGGATCAGGCCCATCGCGCCCTTTTGCGAATAGTCGCAGATCAGCACAACGGACTGCTCAAAACGCGGATCATCCATTGCCGGCATGGCCACCAGCAACCTGCCAGCCAGATGCAGTCCGTTTTCTGAGTTGAGTGCCCCCGTCATAGCTCAACCATGGCGACTTGCCCTTTGTGGCGCAAGTCCCGCACCGGGGCAAAAACGGCGAAACATGGCTGACCTTAACGTGACTTGGCATTTCAGCGCATCGGGCGCATATCGGAAGCATGAAAAACGCAATTCTGTTCTCTGCCCTCATCAGCCTTGGCATGGCCGGACCATTGTCTGCGCAGTCCGGCTTCAAAGAACCGGTCACAGCACAGGTCTTGCCCGGCTGGGTGAAAACCGACGGTACACGGGTCGCCGCGCTGCATCTGTCGCTGGCGCCAGGCTGGAAGACCTATTGGCGCGCGCCGGGCGACGCTGGTATCCCGCCTGCATTCGACTGGGCCGGATCTTCCAATCTTTCTTCGGTCGGCATTTCCTGGCCTGCACCAAGCGTATTCGACCAGAATGGCATGCGGTCTATCGGGTACGAGAATGAGTTGATTATTCCGCTGACAATTACTCCCCGCAGCCCGGGTAAACCTGTCAGGCTGTCTGTCGACATGGACCTTGGCGTCTGTTCAGACATCTGCGTGCCATATGAACTCGAATTCGAGGCCACGCTGGACAGTGACGCAAGCCGCCCGACTCCGGCAATTGCTGCAGCGCTGGCCCAGATGCCCTATTCCGCCAGAGAGGCCGGTGTGACCTCTGCGACATGCCGGGTGGAGCCGACCGAGGATGGCATCAGGCTCGAAGCGCGTGTGTCTATGCCCTCTGCCGGTGGCCAGGAAGTCGCAGTGATTGAACCGGGTGTTCCGGGGGTCTGGGTCAGCGAAGCGGACACCCGTCGCAACGGAAACAGCGTCGTCGCAGTATCAGAAATGATCCATGCGGACGGCGGGGCAATTGCACTTGACCGAAAAGCGATCCGGATCACGGTGCTGGGCAGCAGCCATGCCGTTGATATTCAGGGCTGTACACCCGGCTGAAGCGGACGGCGGCGCACAGTAAGCCAGGCCGCAGCAGTAACATAAGCCACCAGCGAAATCACGGCACATCCCGCAACAAATATCACAAACGCCGCCGTAACCGGTGCAAGCCCTGCAATGAATGGGACAGCGCGCAGCATCACCTCTGGCAGGGCGTCCCGCCATGCAACCATCCCCAGTGTTGCGCATGCCCAGACCGCAATCACACTCCACAGCATCGCAAAACTGACCCTGACACCCCGAACGGGTGCGCGCAGTCCCCGGCGCATGGCTGCAATCTGCCGGGACAGGTCATGCCCGATGGCCAGCAGAGCGGGCACCACCAGCAACACCAGTACGACACCAAAGCCCAGGCCGTATACCAGTGTGATGATGGACGGTTTGAGGAACTGCGCCTGTACGCTTTTCTCGTAAAGCAGCGGCGCCATGCCCAGAACTGTTGTCAGTGTTGTCAGCAGAACCGGTCTGAGCCGGTCTGCAGCGCCATCGATAATCGAGGGGATCAACCCGCGTTCCTGCGCATACTCGTCGATCGTGGTCACAAGAACGATAGAGTCGTTGATGATGATACCCGTCATGCCCAGCAGGCCCACAACCGTGAACATGCTCAGCGGCACATCCCAGACGACATGCCCATAGATCGTCCCGATCAGACCAAAGGGAATGATGACCATAACGACTGCCGGGCGGGACCAGCTGCCAAATATCCAGGCCAGCACCAGGTAAATGCCCGCAAGGCACAGAATCTGACCGTTCAGCGCACCGCTGAGAAACGCACTTTCCTGCTCGGCAAGGCCAGCCAGCCTGTAGCGGATCTGACGTTCGCTGGCCACGGAGGGCAAAATTTCGTCCTGCAGTGTCTGCTGGATTTCATTGGCGCGGGCCGGATTGTCCTCCGAGATATCTCCTTTGACAGAGATCACGCGCACACCATTGTAGCGCTTGATCTCGCTGAAACCCGCACGCCGCTGCACGGTAACGATATCCGTCAGTGGGACGTAGAGACCCTCGGGCGTGCGCAGCTGAGTGCTTTCCAGAAAATCTGCTGTCAGCTCGTTTTCGGGCAGTTCCACGCGTATTTCGGCACTGCGTCGCCCTTCGGGATAGCTTGCGGCCTCGATCCCGCCCAGACGGTTGCGCAGCGTCTGGCCCAGAGCGTCGCTTGTGAACCCAAGCGCTTTGCCCCGCGCCGTCAGATCAAGGATCAGCTCTTCGCGGTCATATGCCAGCGTATCCTCAAGTGCCGAAACCTCAGGAAAACTGCTCAGAGCGGCCTGAATGTCGAGACTTGCGGCTTTGAGCGTCTGCGCATCAGCACCAAAGAGTTCGATGTCGAGCGTGTCCGCTTCCGGCCCGGACCGGGTGCGCCGGAAACTCACCACCTCTGCCAGCGGATGCTGGATCACTGCCTTCTGCAGATCAGACACAAAGGCGCCGCTGGTAAAGGGGCGCAGATCGGCGTCCGTCAGTTCAATGGATATGCCGCCCAGCAGGTCGCCATCCTTGCCCTCAGCACCTGACAGACCTCTGCCCGCGTTGCCACCAATCCTGGCGACGGCGGACGTCACCGGCGCCACACCAAATTCTTCCTCGTACTCCGCGGAAACCTTGTCGAGCGCACTCTGCAGAAGGCCCATCATCGCGACGGTATCTGCACGCGACGCACCCTCTGCCATGGCAAAGTTTCCATAGAGCACACTGCGTTCCGGCGCGTTAAAAAACCGCCACTGCACGTCGCCGCGCAGAAAAACAGCAATCTGACTGGCCAGCAAAAGAATGGCTCCGGCAATTACCGCATACCGGCAGGTGATCACACCTGCCATGAAGGGTCGGAACAGCTTTTCCCGGAACCACACAAATCCCTTGTTTACCTGGCGGCTTGGCCAGTCATACCAGCGCTCTTTTGCCCGCGCCGCAAGCGCGTGGGACATGTGGTTGGGCAGTATCAGAAAGCATTCGATCAGCGATGCTGTGACAACCGCAATGACCGTAAGCGGGATATCTTTGACAAACCGCCCGTACCATCCGTCAATCGCAGCAAGCCCCATAAAGGCGATAATCGTGGTCAGCGTCGCAGCCAGCACCGGCAAGGCCATGCGGCGGGCTGCATTTTCGGCTGCAACAACGGGGGGCTCGCCCAGGTGCCGCGCGCGGTAATCTGCGTGCTCTCCCACGACAATGGCATCATCAACGACGATCCCCAGCGTGATGATCAGGCCGAAAAGCGTGATCATATTCAGTGTCTGCCCACCGATATACATGATCGAAAGCGCCGCCAGCATCGCAACCGGGATGCCCGCAGCCACCCAGAACGCCGTGCGGGCGTTCAGAAACAGGAACAAAAGCGTCACGACCAGAGCAAGCCCCGTCAGACCATTATCAATCAGCATGCTGAGACGGGCGGAAATTGCCGCTGAGCGGGTGTTCACAAGTTCTGCGGTGACACCTTCGGGCAGGGTCATCTGCAACTGCGCGACTGCCTCTTCCACCGATTTCTGGATATCAATCGCATCGCCCTGAACTGATCGGTCAATGCGCAGCGAAACAGCGGGGGTGTCGCCTACAAAAAAGCTCAGATCGCGATCGGGGCCGGGCCTGCTGACCGTGGCAACATCGCCCAGGGTCAGCTGCGAACCGTCTTCGTTTGTCCGCAGTACGATACCCGAAATCTGATCGGCTGCACGTTTTTCCGAGCCTGTGGAAACGCGCGTGTTGGTTCCAGACACATCACCGGCAGGATCGGTATCAACCTCTGCCGCGATGATCTGCGCAATTTCGGCCATCGAAAGATCGTATGCCACCAGGTTCACCGATGGCACTTCGACAACTGTCTGCGGCGCCGCAACCCCCTGAAGCGTCGTTCGCGTAACACCCCGCGTGTACAGCATGGCAATCAGTTCATCGCCAAAGAGCCCCAGTTGGTAGGCATCCACGGGACCATGAATAACAACATTGGTCACCCGGTCGCGCCAGCCGGTTGCGCGCACTTCGGGTTCCTCAGCGGCCTCTGGCAGGTCGGTTGTTTCATCTACAGCGATGCGCAGATCTGCGATGCCACGTTCCAGGTTCCAGTCAGGTTCAAACACCACATAGAGATACGCGCGCCCGGACTTGGCAGAGGAGGTCACGGTTTCCACCCCGTCCACTGCCATGAGTGACGGCGTCATCAGATCAACAACGGCGCGGTCCACCTCCTCGGCCCCGGCGCCCTCCCACTCTACCGTGACAGATGCCGCCTGGCGCACCACATCGGGAAAAAACTGCGCACGCAGATTGGGCAGTGACACAAGCCCTGACAGCAGGAGCACGACCAGTAACAGGTTGGCGGCCGTCCGGTGGCGGGTGAAGTAAGACAGAATGCCCGATGGGGTGATCGTCTGCAGCCCGCGCATGTCTATCCGCCCATCCGGCTTTCAATGCGGCGCACGACCCTGCGAGGCACCCGGGTCTCAGCCAGTTGCGCAAGCACGCGCGCGCGCGCCGCTTCCGGCATTTCCCCGTTGTCGCGCACAAAGGCCACAAGGCGCGCACGCCGTTCATCGGTTAGTTCAATATTTTCAGACACGGCAGCGGCCTGCTCTTCGAGTGCGGCAGCAGTGTCCAGCGGCCGTACCGCGATACCGGGGCCAAGCAGCGGCGTGCGTGCGTTGACCACATCACGTCCCTCAAGGCCCTCACCGGATACGATAATCTCGTTCCCTTGCCGGCGCAGAAGCGTGACAGGCACCGAGATCAGACGACTGTCTTCTCCCATCACCAGTACATCGCCTGCAGCCCCCAGTGCTGCGGCTGGCAGGCGTACCACACCGTCCAGAGGAGGTTCCTGAACTGTGACGGTCACAAAGTCGCCCGGGCGAAAACCGCGGGGGTCCGAAAGTGTCGCAAATATCAGCCGCCCGGTCTGACCCTCGGCAGCACCTGCACTGACACGGGTGATCGACCCGACCGCACGCAGATCTGCGCCCGTGACGTCAAGCGTCGCAGTCACAGAGGCCGGGATGAGATCCCCCGCAGCATCCAGAAGGCGGGTATATTGCGCCGTCGAAACACGGAACGCGACCTCCAGGTCGGAGGGGTCGATGAGATCGGCAAGGCGTTCGTTGACGCTGACCAGCCCCCCTGCAACCACGGCAGTTTCGCTCAGAACACCGTCAAACGGTGCCTTTATTGTGGTGTCCGTCAGACTGCGCCGGGCGTCTTCGAGGGCGATTTCCGCGCGCGACAGACGTGTGGCTGCCAGATCTATGCGGACCTCTGCCTGCGTCACGGCCTGGCGCGTCGAAATCACGACCGCGCGCGCCGCCGCTGCGGCCAGTTCTGCGGTCTCAACAGCGGCGGCTGTGCCCACGCCCCTTCCTGACAGATCAGACTGCCGCTCGAATGCCCGCGCGCGCAGGTCGGCCTGGTCTGCCGCTGCTTTCTGCTCTTCCCGCGCCAGCCCCAGGCTGCGTCCGGCATCGCGCACTTCGGCACGGGCGTCTTCCAGATCGGCAGTCAGCCGGTCAAGCTCTGACTGGGCATCGCGCGGATCGATCTGCAACAAAACATCGCCCTCGGAGACCGAACCGCCGTCCTCAAATTCCTCAGACAGCGAAATTATCCTGCCCGCAACAGCGGTCCGAAGTTCCAGCGTCCGCCGCGACGAAATCTCGCCAAAAGCGCGCAGCACGGGCTGTTCCCTGCCCGGCTCGGCTCTGGTGAGTGTGACGGCGAACACACGTTCGCGTGGCGCTGCGGATGGCGGCGCATCTGCAAACCGTACCTGCAGCGCGTCGCGTATCATCAGACCGGCAAAAACCAGCATGCCCAGCGTCATCGACGCCAGGAAAAATCCGATCATACTCTGTCTCAAAAACCGCATGTGCTTCGCATTTCCAGGAGGTTGAGCCTGTCCACTATAACCTAGAGGGCCCGAAAAAAATACCAACCCACAAGGGTGTTACGAAGCAAAAGCCTATTTCCGTCGCTGACTTTCTGTCAGCCTGGGCAGAATTTCCACAAAATTGCAGGGACGGTGCCGGAAATCGAGCTGCATCTTCAGAATCTCGTCCCAGGCATCACGGCAGGCACCCGGACTGCCCGGCAGCGCAAAAAGATAGGTGCCATTGGCCACGCCGCCGGTGGCACGGCTTTGAACGGCACTGGTGCCGATCTTTTGCATCGAAACGATGGTAAAGACCGTGCCAAAGGCATCAATTTCTTTTTCGTATACATCCCGGTGCGCCTCGACCGTGACATCGCGGCCCGTCAGCCCGGTGCCACCCGTCGAAATGACAACATCAATTGCACTGTCGCGGCACCAGGCGCTCAACTGTGCGGCAATATCCTTTCGTTCGTCAGGAAGAATACGGCGGTCTGCAAGCTCATGGCCCGCCTCAAGCAGACGCGCGACAAGAACATCCCCGGACCGGTCCTGCGACAGATCACGGCTGTCTGACACCGTCAGAACCGCAATGCGCACCGGGATAAAGTCTTTGCTCTCGTCAATCCGGCTCATCGGACCTCACTTTCCTGAGTTTCGGTGGCTTCCGTCATCTGCAATCCGCGCGCTGATTTCCAGCAGATCGGTCCAGGCCTCGCGTTTCGCCGATGGTGTGCGCAGCAGATAAGCGGGATGGCACATCGGCATGACCGGTACGCCGGCGGCTTCCGTCCAGGTGCCACGCAGTCGCGTGATGCCGCGTTTTTCCAACAGGGCGTGGGCGCTGTTGTTGCCCATTACGACGAGAACCTTCGGCTGTGCCAGTGCAATATGCCGCAGCAGAAATGGGCGCATCATTGCGATTTCTTCAGGAGACGGATCACGGTTCTGCGGCGGCCGCCAGGGCAGGACGTTTGTGATATAGACCGGAGCAACGGTATCTGTGCGCGCCATGCCGATGGCCGCAAACATACGGTCCAGCAACTGGCCCGCAGCACCGACAAATGGCCGGCCTTCTCTGTCCTCATCACGGCCCGGGGCTTCGCCGACAATCATCACCGGCGCACCTGCCACACCATCACTGAACACCAGATTGCGGGCGCCTCTTTTCAGGGCACAGTGCTCAAACTGCTGCATCTCTGCACGTAAAGCCTCCAGCGTATCAGCAGCGGCGGCAGCTTTCTGTGCCGCAGCGACAGCGTCTACTGACGGTTTGCCCGGTTGCGCAGGTGCCGCTGCTGACGCTTCCGCGGCTGGTTTGGCGGCAGCCGGTTTCGCTGCTGTTTGCGGCAAGTCATAGCAATTCACCGGGGCGTCACAGATGGCCTCTGTCGCACCCAGTTCCACCTGCCAGTCCAACAGCGCCAGCGCATGATGAAAATCTGTTGATTCCATGCGGGCACCTTAACGCCTCTGCCAACAGGACTGAACAGACGGAATCGCCGGATGAGCCTGCTTGCCCGCCCGTCTCCGCGTCCCTATAAGGTGAAAAATCGCCAAAGGTTGCCGTCATGACGTTTCCGCACCGACATCTGCTTGGAATCGAAGCTCTGCGCCCAGGGGAAATAACGGCTTTGCTGGATCTGGCAGATCAGTATGCGTCGCTCAACAGGCAGCCGGACAAACACGCGGACGCATTGGCCGGGCTGACTCAGATCAACATGTTTTTCGAAAACTCGACCCGTACGCAGGCGAGTTTCGAAATCGCCGGAAAGCGTCTGGGGGCGGACGTTATGAATATGGCCATGCAGGCCAGTTCCCTGAAAAAGGGCGAAACCCTTATCGATACAGCCCTGACACTGAATGCCATGCATCCTGATCTGCTTGTGGTGCGCCACCCGCATTCCGGCGCGGTCGATCTGCTGGCGCAGAAGGTGAACTGTGCCGTGCTGAATGCCGGAGACGGACGCCACGAACACCCGACGCAGGCGCTGCTGGATGCGCTGACCATCCGGCGCGCAAAAGGCCGCCTGCACCGGTTGTCGATTGCAATCTGCGGCGACATTGCACACAGCCGCGTTGCCCGGTCGAACATCATGCTGCTGGGCAAAATGGAAAACCGGATCCGCCTGATTGGCCCGCCCACACTGATGCCATCGGGTATTTCAGAGTTTGGTGTCGAGGTTTTCGACGACATGAAGAAGGGGTTGCAGGACGTCGATGTGGTCATGATGCTCCGGCTGCAGAAAGAGCGCATGGATGGGGGGTTTATCCCGTCCGAGCGTGAATATTTCCACCGTTTCGGGCTGGATGCGGAAAAACTCTCCTACGCCCGTACGGATGCGATTGTTATGCACCCGGGGCCTATGAACCGCGGTGTTGAAATCGACGGCACCATCGCGGACGATATCAACCGGTCGGTCATTCAGGATCAGGTGGAAATGGGCGTCGCAGTACGTATGGCAGCCATGGATCTACTGGCCCGCAACCTGCGACTGATGCGCGAAGGTGCTGCATGAGCAATGTAATAACCGTCCCAGCCGGTGAGGCCGCGACGATCCGTGTTTTTGCGGTCAACCGGCCCGTCGACACGATACGCGCAGATCTGGCACATATGCCGGTTTCTGATCTGGCACGGGACCTTTTGGGTGATCCGCACCTGAACACTGCCAGTACAGAGATTTTCCCGGCAGCCGATCTGGCTGGGGTCGGGCTCGCCTCCTATCTCAGCGAAGGCTATGCCGTTTCAGAAAACGATCTGACGCCGGACCGTGCAAAGCTGGACGCGCTGGAGGGGTATATTCTCCTGCTTTTTTCCGACAGCTTTGCAGGCGCCGCCGCAACGCTGAAGCCCGGATCAGATGTCGCGCTGATCGGCAGCTATGCGGAATTCAGGCCCGGGTATTCCTCCGGATCTCTCACGGCGGACAGCGCAATGCCCTACACCGGCGTTCCCGGTGTCGTCCCGATGGCACCTGCAAAGGGCGCTGCGGGCAGCATTATGGTGGTTATCGCCATCGCGATCCTGATCGTTCTTGGCCTCTGGTGGTTGCTGACATGAAAACACGAAAGATGGGCGGATGAACGAACCAAAAGATCCGAAAATGTCCGGCCGTGTTGCCATGATCGCCCTGATCATAGCCTTTGCGATCGTTGGGCTGATGGTTTGGGTGGGGGCCTGATCGCATGAGCAGGCTGACATTTCTGAACGCACGTCTCGTCAACCCGGAAACCGACGAGGTTGTTACCGGTGGAGTGACTGTCGAAAACGGCCGTATCACCGACGTTGCCAAAGGCAGTGTTTCGCCACCGGCAGAAGGACGCATCATTGATTGTGGCCTGAAGTACCTTGCCCCCGGCATTGTCGATATCGGCGTCAAAGTCTGTGAGCCGGGCGAGCGGCACAAGGAAAGCTACCGTTCCGCCGGACTGGCCGCCGCGGCAGGCGGTGTCACAACAATGGTGACCCGCCCCGATACAACACCGGCTATCGACAGCCCGGAAACGCTGGAATTCGTGACACGCCGTGCGAACGAAGCGTCACCTGTCAACGTATTGCCAATGGCCGCCCTGACCAAAGGGCGCGAAGGCCGTGAGATGACGGAAATCGGTTTCCTGTTGGATGCCGGTGCTGTTGCGTTTACTGACTGCGACCGCGTGATCGCAGACACCAGGGTGTTTTCGCGGGCTCTGACCTATGCGCGTTCGCTGGATGCCCTGGTCATCGCGCACCCGCAGGATCCGGGCCTGAGCAGGGGGGCGGCTGCAACGTCCGGCAAATTCGCCTCCCTGCGGGGGCTGCCCACTGTATCGCCGATGGCCGAGCGCATGGCGCTGGACAGAGATCTGTCGCTGGTGGAAATGACCGGCGCCCGGTACCACGCAGATCAGCTGACCTGCGCCAGGGCCCTTCCCGCGCTGGAACGCGCCCGGGCAAACGGCCTGGACGTCACCGCTGGAACATCCATTCACCATCTGACCCTGAATGCGCTGGATGTCGCGGATTACAGAACGTTCTTCAAGATCAAACCGCCCCTGCGGGACGAACAGGACAGGCTGGCCGTCGTCGACGCCGTTCGCACCGGACTGATCGATATCATCTCTTCAATGCACACCCCGCAGGACGAGGAGAGCAAACGCCTGCCTTTTGAGGAGGCCGCATCCGGCGCGGTGGCCCTTGAAACACTGCTTCCTGCTGCGATGCGCCTCTATCACGCCGGACTGATCGAATTGCCCGTTCTGTGGCGCGCCATGTCTCTGAACCCGGCCAAACGGCTGGGGCTTGATGCTGGCAGGCTGACGCCGGGCGCCCCGGCGGATCTGGTGCTGTTCGATCCGGATGCGCCCTTTCTGATGGATCGCTCAACACTGCGCTCCAAGTCGCGCAACACACCGTTTGACGGCGCGCGAATGCAGGGCCGGGTCCTGGCGACCTATGTGGGAGGCACCTGCGTGTTTGAAAAAACATGATGCCAGCGATTGAAAGCACCATTGGCCTGCTCGCCTTCTGGGCGGTTGCGGGGTATCTGCTCGGGTCCGTTCCCTTTGGCATGGTGCTGGCTCGGGTGATGAACCTTGGCAATCTGCGGGAAATCGGTTCGGGCAATATAGGTGCCACCAATGTACTGCGCACAGGCAGCAAAAAAGCGGCAGCACTGACGCTGCTGCTGGATGGCGGAAAAGGGGCCGTTGCGGTCCTCGCCGCACGCGCAATGGGTGGAGAAAATACCGCTCAGGTGGCAGCCCTGGCCGCAATGCTCGGCCATTGTTATCCCGTCTGGCTGAAATTCGCAGGCGGTAAGGGTGTCGCGACATTTCTCGGCATCGTCCTGGCGATCAGCTTCCCCGTCGGACTGGGTTGCTGTCTGGCCTGGCTGATCGGTGCCTTTTCGGTACGCATTTCATCTGTGGGTGCACTTGTCTCAGCTGCGTCGGCACCGGCTCTCATGGCTTTCCTGGATACAGGCGATGCGATCGGGCTGGCGGTCTTGCTCGCTGTGCTGATCTTCTGGCGGCACCGCGCAAACATAGCGCGGTTGCGGGCCGGAACCGAACCCAGAATAGGACAAAAATCCTGAGCGGGGACGATGCAACCGCCTTTGCTGATGCGCTGTCTGCCCTGCCCGTCGGCACGCATACAGGACACGCTCACGGTCGCCGGTACATATTCACCAAGACGCTCTTTAACAAAGGCCGCTCTGTCAAACTGGTCGCTGAGGAATTGGGTGGTTCTGACTACATCAGCCTCAATTTCTACTGGCTGAAAACCGGGCGCCGTCTGTTTCCCTGCGAGATGAGCAGGGAAAAAGTCACCCGGTTTGTAACAGCCCTTGTGCCGGATCATCCCTCTGTGGAATAGCCCCCATCCGGGTCGTGCACCTCATCGCCTTGCAGGGCCGGTGAGAAAACACAGATCAGCCTGAGCGGCACGTCATGATCGTTCCGAACCCGGTGCCTGTCATGTTTATCCGGCGCATACAGAATACCCGGCGCGATGCGATGTTCAGTTTCCGTTGCATGGTCGGTCACTGTGCCCTCGCCTGAAATGCAGTAACAGGCCTCGATGTGATGCTGATACTGCAGCTCCAGATCAGCGCCCGGCAGAACCTCTGTCTCGGTCATGGAAAAGCCCATGCCATCCGATTTCACCAGCAAACGCATACTGGTCCAGCCCGGACCGGACGCATCACGTGCTGTACCTTCCAGCTCTTTCCTGTCTGTAACGATCATCTTCTGCTCCGAATATTGCAGTATCAGATGAGCATTGCATGGTCGCGGCCCTCATGCCACTTCTGACGGTATGACAAAAACACTGACCACACCCGACGGAACCCCTGCCAGCCGGCTGGCCTTTGGAACGATGCAATTTGGCGGACGGGCCGATGAGGCCGCATCACGCGACATGTTCGAGGCCAGTTATAACGCGGGCATCAATCACTTTGATACGGCGTATGTCTACAACGACGGCGCGTCTGAAAAATTGCTGGGCTCAATGATAGGTGACCGGCGTGACAAACTGCTGATCGCGACCAAGGCCGCCTATAACGGTGGCGGATCGCGCAAAAACATCCATGACAGTTTTGCGGTGTCGCAACAGCGGCTGGGTCTGGACATGGTGGATGTTCTTTACATGCACCGGTTTGATCCGCACACCGACCTGCGCGAGAGCCTCGAAGCGCTTGCCGATCTGAAGGCTGCCGGAAAGATAAGGTACATCGGTGTGTCCAACTTTGCCGCCTGGCAGGTGGTCAAAGCGATTGGGATTGCCGCAGAATTTGACGTGACCGTCGACATTCTGCAGCCCATGTACAACCTGGTGAAACGCCAGGCAGAGGTGGAAATCCTGCCAATGTGCGCCGATCAGATTGTCGCCTGCGCACCCTATTCGCCACTGGGCGGCGGCCTGCTCACGGGCAAATACGCTGCTGGTGCAGGCGGTCGGCTGACCGAAGATGCAGGCTATGCAAAGCGATATGGCCCGGAGTGGATGCATCAGGCAGCTGTTGATCTGGGCCGGATCGCAGAGGAAGAAGGCACGCATGTTGCAACTCTGGCCGTCGCATGGGCCGCCGCGCACCCGATGGGCCCCACGCCGATCATTTCGGCGCGCAGTACAGAGCAGCTGGAGCCGTCACTCGCCGCTCTGGACCATGAAATGGACGCAGCGCTTTATGCAAAGCTCGCAGCGCTCAGCCCGACACCTCCCCCTGCGACGGACCGGCTCGAAGAACAGACGTGAAACGGATTGTCGTCATCGGGGGCGGAATTGCCGGACTGTCTGCAGCAGCAGAGTTGGCGGCAGATGCCGACGTAACGGTTTTGGAGGCAGAGAGCAGCACAGGCTATCATGCGTCCGGGCGTTCTGCCGCACTGATTGAACAAAACTACGGCGCTGCGTCGGTGCAGGCTCTGAACCGCGCCAGTGTGGATTACCTGAGCACCCACGACGGCGGTTATCTCAGCCCACGGGGGCTGATGATTATCGCGCGGCACGAAGATGCTGCAGCTTTTGCGGACGACATCGCCAGCATGGGGCTGGACCGGATTTCAACACAGGACGCCTGCCGGATGGTCCCGGTTCTTGATCCTGAGCGCGTTAACCTCGCGGGGTATCACGCTGATGCACAGGACATTGACACCGACAGGCTTTTGCAGGGATTTGCACGGCGGCTGCGCCAACTGGGCGGCGAAATTGTCACAAACCGGCGCGTCTCCTCTGTCACGCGCCGCACGGACGGATGGACAGTACGCTGCGGCGACGATGAATATGACGCCGACATTCTGGTCAACGCAGCTGGGGCATGGGCGGATACTGTCGCTCGAATGGCGGGGGTCGTACCGATGGGCATTGTGCCTCACCGCCGGTCTATGGCGCGCATTCCGGCACCGGGCGGGCAGGATGTCAGCCACTGGCCAGTGTTCTTCGGTGTTCGCGAGAGCTGGTATGCAAAACCCGATGCCGGAGCGCTTCTTGTCTCTCCCGCCGACGAGGACCCGGTCGAGCCGCATGACGCCTGGGCGGATGACATGACACTTGCTGAGGGCCTTGCACTTTACCAGGACATGGTCACCGAGCCAGTAACCCGGATGCTGTCAAACTGGGCAGGTCTGCGCAGTTTTGCGCCCGACCGGACACTGGTGCTGGGTCCGGACCCTGACGAGCAGACCTTTGTCTGGTGCGCAGGCCAGGGTGGATACGGTATTCAGACATCACCTGCTGCATCGCGGCTGGTTGCCGATCTGGTGTTCGGACGCCCCCCCGGGATTGATCCGGCCAGCGTAGCGGCCCTGCGCCCGGAGCGTCTGCGATGAGCGGAGACCGCAGGTTGCCCCCCAGTGCCAGCGTCGCAACGCCGATCACGGGCGTGAAAATGCATGCGCCTTCGGCCATGCGTAATGCAATGGCACTGACCGAGCTTGTGTCACGGCACGCACCGGCCAAAGGACGCGCGCTTGAGCTGGCCAGCGGGACCGGGCAACATGTGACGTCCTTTGCCAGGGCAATGCCTGCACTGGACTGGCAGCCCACTGAGATTGCGCGCGACCGGATGGCCAGCATAGATGCCTATGCTGTTGACAGTGGCCTGAAAAACCTGCGCCCGGCCGCAATGCTGGATGCGACGCAGGACGGCTGGTCAGAGCGCGTACCAGGCCGCGACCTGATCGTGGTGGTGAACCTGCTGCATCTGATTTCGACACCGGCGACAAGGATACTGCTTGCCCAGGCCCTGTCCGCACTGGCGCCTTCAGGCCGGTTCGTGGTGTACGGCCCGTTTCGGCGTGATGGCAAACTGACCAGCGACGGGGACGCCCGCTTTGATGCTGACCTGCGCGGCGCAGACCCGGCGATCGGGTACAAAAATGATGCTGACGTAAGAGCCTGGCTGTTTGAGGCAGGTGCCGCTGACATTACCTGTGAGGAAATGCCAGCCAACAACCTCGCCTTTGTTGCGACACGTTAGCCATCGACGCGAATACGTTCGTTTTTCGGATCATAGGGGCTGTCCTCGACCACTTCCGCATCCCACAGCCGATCGAGCATTTTAACCTTTAGCTTTGTGCCCGGTGTGGCCAGATCGGGCGTCACGTAACCCATGCCAATGGATTTTCCAAAGGCGACGGAATACCCCCCCGAAGTCAGCCTGCCAACACGCGCGTCCCCATGATAAAGCGCTTCACGCCCCCAGGGATCAGCATCCGCTGGTCCATCGATGAGCAGCGTGCAGCACTTTGCCCGGACACCTGTTTCCTCCAGCTTTGCCTTGCCGTGAAAATCCTTGGACAGGTCGACAAAGCGCGGCAGATCGGCCTCCAGCGGTGTCGCGTCGCGGCCCAGTTCAGTGCCAAAGGCGCGATACGACTTCTCCTGCCGCAGCCAGTTCTGAGCCCGCGCGCCCACCAGTTTCATACCGTGCTTTTCACCCGCTTTTTCCAGCAGGTCGAACAGATAGTTCTGCATCTCAATCGGGTGGTGCAGCTCCCAGCCCAGCTCACCTGTATAAGCAACCCGGATCGCGCGCACCGGGCACATCCCCAGCTCGATATTGCGCATCGTCAGCCAGGGAAACCGCTTGTTCGACAGCACCGTGGACGGATCGGCGTCTTTGACGACTTCGTTCAGCACATCGCGCGATCTGGGACCGGCAATGGCAAAGACACCCCATTGCGTGGTCGCATCGTGGCATTCGATGTATCCGAACTCCGGCGATTTATCCTCGATAGCTTTGCGCAGATAATCCGCGTCATAGGCCGTCCATGCTCCAGCGCTGACCAGGTAATATTCATCCTGCGCCAGGCGCACAATCGTGTATTCCGTGCGTGTCGTGCCATGGTCCGTCAACGCGTAGGTCAGATTTATCCGCCCGACAGAGGGCAGTTTGTTGCAGGTGAACCAGTCCAGAAATTGCGTCGCACCCGGCCCCCGTACAAGATGTTTGGTAAAGGCGGTGGCATCAATCAGGCCAGCGCCCTCACGCACGGCTTTCGCCTCTTCGACGGCATACTGCCACCAGCCACCCCTGCGGAAAGAACGTGCGTCGTGGTCAAAATTTTCCGGTGCATCAAGCGGCCCGAAATAGTTTGGGCGTTCCCACCCATTGACCCAGCCAAACTGCGCGCCCCGGGCGGCCTGGCGGTCATAGGCCGGTGAGGTCCGCAACGGGCGACATGCAGGGCGTTCCTCGTCAGGGTGGTGCAGGATGTAGACGTGTTCGTAGCATTCCTCGTTCTTGCGCGCTGCAAATTCTGTGGTCATCCAGTCGCCATAACGCTTGGGATCAAGGCTGGCCATATCGATTTTGGCCTCACCCTCGACCATCAGCTGCGCCAGGTAATACCCGGTGCCACCCGCCGCTGTAATGCCAAAAGAAAAGCCCTCGGCCAGCCACATGTTGCGCAGGCCCGGTGCAGGACCAACAAGGGGGTTGCCGTCAGGTGTGTAGCAGATCGGGCCGTTGAAATCGTCTTTCAGGCCACTTTCCTCACAGGAGGGAACGCGGTGGATCATCGCCATATACTGCTCTTCGATCCGTTCCAAATCGAGTTGGAACAGGTCCGCACGAAAGCTGTCCGGCACGCCATATTCAAAACGTGCAGGCGCATTTTTCTCGTAGACGCCCAGAATCCAGCCGCCGCGCTCTTCGCGGACATAAGACTGCGCATCAGCATCGCGGATGACCGGGTGCTCGACATTGCCTTCTGCGCGGAACCTGACCAGCTCGGGGTCCTGATCCATCACGATAAACTGGTGCTCTACCGGGATCGCAGGAATTTTGAGACCCAGCATCTTTGCTGTGCGCTGCGCATGATTGCCGGACGCGGTCACTACGTGTTCCGCAGTAATCACAATCTGCTCTTCAGAGGGCACCAGATTGCCACCCTTCTCGACCATTTTCGTGGCTGTGACTTCCCAGTGTGTACCGTTCCAGTGGAATGCATCTGCCTGCCATTTGCGTTCGACCATCACGCCGCGCTGGCGCGCGCCCTTGGCCATCGCCATCGTCACATCGGCGGGGTTTATATAACCGTCCGTGTGATGATAAAGCGCGCCTTTAAGGTCCGCGGTACGGATCAGCGGCCATTTGGCTTTGATCTCGTCCGGCGTCAGCCACTGATACGGAACACCGCAGGTTTCGGCCGTCGACGCATAGAGCATGTATTCATCCATACGTTCCTGGGTCTGTGCCATGCGCAGGTTGCCGACAACTGCAAATCCCGCGTTCAGCCCGGTTTCCTCTTCCAGAGTTTTATAGAACCGGATGGAATAATCGTGAATATGCGTGGTCGCAAAGGACATGTTGAAATAGGGCAGCAGACCCGCCGCATGCCATGTTGAGCCAGAGGTCAGTTCGTCGCGTTCCAGCAGCATAACATCGTCCCAGCCGGCCCGGGCCAGGTGATATGCGATGGAAGTTCCGACAGCGCCGCCGCCGACAACAAGTGCTTTCACTTCGGTTTTCATGACCCGAATCCTTCGTCCTGCAATCCTGTGACATTTCTAGAAAAAGCAGGGCGGTCCGCGCCCGGCCCAGCCGACCGCACAGCGCGCAAAAACGACCTTCTGCAGCGCCTCTGGCCTGTCAGGGACGGCGGGTGAAAACAACCTCGCCTACGGGTTGCAGGCCGCTTGCACGCAAAAAGTCCGGATGCGCTAGCAGCCTGACGGATTGGCGGGGCTGTGTCGGATCGTTTGCACTGTTGTAATCCGGCCCGCCGTCAGCGCCCGCGTCCCATACCCATAGCGGGTGTGACAGCTCATCGAACCATTCGGTTTCGTTGCGCAGGGAAACGCCGGAAATACCCGAAAACCAGTCCGGGCTGGGCGCCAGCATGGTCGCAAAAGAAACCCTGTGAAACCGCTCTGACAGCGCCAGCTCAAACACAAATTCTGCACGACCACCAGGGGTGCCGGGCAGTACCACCGGCGCTCTGGCGCGGTTGCGACGGGAAGCCTCGCTCAGTTCGGCCTCCAACACGTTTGTGCGGCCGTTTGTAGCCACCAGCGCCAGCCCGCTGGACGCCGTGTCACCGTCTGTGAAAAGGCTGTACCTTTTCGAATGCGCAAAGGCGATCAGGCGGGACCAGTGCGCATCGGTGGGCGGGTTGAGTGCGGTGTCCTCCGACCAGTTCAGAATGACCCGTACATCGTATATGACGTCCTGTGCTGCAGCGTTACCTGTCCCAGCTATGAGAACCAGCACCGCCAGAAAACCGGTCAAAAGCTTTTTAGTCATCGCCTGCCAGTATCTTGCCCGGGTTCATGATGTTGGCCGGATCCAGCGCGGCTTTTATTGCGCTCATAACCACCGTGGCATCCCCCAGCTCCTTTTTCAGATAGGCCTGTTTGCCCTGACCGATACCATGCTCGCCTGTGCAGGTTCCACCCATTGAAATTGCAAGATTACTGAGCCAGCTGACATACGCGCGCGCTTTGGCCACTTCTTCGGGATCATCCATGTAAACCAGCGGAGTCACATGAAAATTCCCGTCGCCTGCATGACCGACAATAGGGGCGATCAAACCCAGCTCAGCGGCGCGATCCTGTGCGGCTGTGACGCATTCCGCCAGTTTTGAAATCGGCACACAGGCATCGGTGGCCACACCCTTGGCGCCGGGCCGATATTGCAGCATAGCCCAGTATGCTTCATGCCGGGCTTTCCACAGACGGGTGCGTTCCTCCGGGCTGGCCGTCGCCTCAAATCCACTGCCCCCCACTTCTGCTGCCAGGTCGCCAAAGATTTCAGCCTGTTCACGCACACCGTTTTCGGTGCCATGAAATTCCAACAGCAACAACGGCGTTTCCGGCAGGCCCAGTGCCGCATATCCGTTCACGGCCCGGACCATAGTTTCATCCAGCAGTTCAATACGGGAGACAGGCACGCCATACTGGATCACAGCCGTCACAGCTTTGCAGGCGGCATCGACAGAGGGGAACGAACAGCGCGCGGAGCTGATGGCCTCGGGTATCCCGTAAAGACGCAGTGTAATTTCAGTAATCACCGCGAGAGTACCCTCGCTGCCCACTAGCAAACGCGTGAGATCATATCCGGCAGAGGATTTCCGGGCGCGCGTGCCAGTGCGGATGATCCGCCCGTCCGCCATGACAGCCTCGACCGCAAGCACGTTATCCTTCATCGTCCCGTACCTAACGGCATTCGTGCCCGAAGCGCGGGTCGAGGCCATGCCCCCGAGCGAGGCGTTGGCACCGGGATCAATCGGAAAGAACAGCCCCTTGTCGCGCAGATATACGTTCAGATCTTCGCGGGTCACGCCCGGCTGCACGCGGCAATCCAGATCATCGGGATTGACCTCAATCACTGCATTCATCTGGCTGAGATCGATACAGATACCGCCGGCAGGCGCGTTCACATGCCCCTCGAGCGAGGTGCCGGTTCCATAGGGGATGACAGGCACATCGTGTGTGGCGCAAACCTTTATCAGTTCCGAAACCTCTTCGGTATCGGCTGGAAAAACAACAGCGTCCGGCGCCTGGTTTTCGATCCAGGTCGTGGTATGGCCGTGCTGTTCACGGATCGCCTGCCCGGTCTGCAGGCGCTCCCCGAACTGCTGTTTGAGAATTCCCACAACTGTTTCAATCCCGCGTTCGTTACGGGGCAAAGATGCAATTTCGACCAAGTCTGTCTCCTCCGGACGTACGCTCAGCGCCCCAGCGCGATCCCTTCGCGGCGCGGATCTGCCCCGCCCTGAAGTGTTTCTCCGATCGCAACTGCATGTAAACCTGAGGTCAGCGCACGGGCATTCACCTCAAAACCCATACCGGACAGGGGTTCAGACAGCGCTTCTGCCCCTGTACCCTGTTCAACGTCATATGTGCCAAAACGGCTGACCGCATGCGGCACCGAAACGGCTTCCTGAATGTTCATGCCCCAGTCGAGATAGGCGATGATGCTCTCTGCAACATACCCGATGATCCGGCTGCCGCCCGGGCTGCCGATGGCCAGCACCGGCGCGCCGTCTTTCATCACGATTGTAGGTGCCATCGATGAACGCGGGCGCTTGCCGGGCTCTACGCGGTTCGCGATCGGCACACCTTCGCTGTGCGAACGGAAGGAGAAGTCCGTCAGCTCGTTGTTCAGCAGGAAACCGCGGACCATAAGGCGACTGCCAAAACCGTTTTCGATGGTTGTTGTCATCGACGCCACGTTTCCGGCAGCATCCACAATAGAGATATGCGACGTGGACGGCAGTTCGATGGATACGTCATCCGCATAGTTCAGCGCGTGATCGAAAGCAGGTGCACCAGCACCGACTTCGGCCAGCGCGCCGTCTCCCTCCAGCAGTGCAGCCCGCTCTGCCAGATAGGCAGGATCAACAAGACCTGCAGCGGGCACGGGTACATAATCGCTGTCGGCCATATAGCGGCCGCGGTCCGCAAATGCGAGACGCGACGCATCTCCGATCAACCGGCGAACACTCGGATCCGCGGGACCAGCCGTCAGATCATAGCCCTCCAGCATGCCGAGGATCTGCCCCACGGTCAGAGCACCAGAGGAAGGCGGCCCCATCCCACAGACGTCATGCGCGCGGTATACAACACAGACAGGTGCGCGCTCTTTGACCTCATAGATGCTGAGGTCCACAGTGGACAAAACGCCGGGGTTACCGGAGGCCGACTGGACTGTGGCCACGATATCCTGGGCGATGTCACCGGTATAGAATGCCTCAGCACCTCCGCGCGCCATGGCGCGCAGAGTGTCTGCGTATTCAACATTGATCAGCGTGTCGCCCACGGCCAGCGGCGCGCCGTTTGGCATAAAGTAGGCGGCGGTTTCAGGAAAACGGCCCAGGCGCTCCGCATCTGATTCAATCAGACCGGCAAGACGCGGCGACACCGAGAAACCTTCTTCGGCGCGTTCGATGGCAGGTGTCAGCAGGTTCTGCCAGTCCAGCTCACCCCACCGCGCATGCACTTCGCCCATCAGCGCCGGCGTCCCCGGCGTTCCGACAGACAGCCCGCCGACAACTGCGTCGAAAAACTTCAGCGGCTCGCCCTCGGCGTCCTGGAAAAGACGCGGCGTCGCAGCCAGTGGCGCAGTTTCACGGCCATCCAGCGTCGTAAGCGTGTCTGTCTCTGCATCGTAATAAACCAGGAACGCACCACCCCCGAGACCAGACGACTGCGGCTCTACCAGACCCAGCATCGCCTGAACGGCGACCAGAGCGTCAGCAGCCGTGCCGCCCTGTTCCAGCATCTGTGCACCGGCCTGAACCGCCAGAGGATTGGCCGCAGCGACCATCCACTGCCCTGCCTCGACCGGCTGCCGGGCAGCCTTGGCGTCGAACGCTGCTGCAACTTCCGGGGACAGCGCCTCAAAAGCACCCTGTGTTGCGGGTTCCGGCTGAACCGCATCAGCGGCCTGTTGCGCCTGCGCGGCAGTAAAAGCAAGGAGTGCAAAAGCCGTCAGAAAAATTCGCATCGTCTGTCCTTTCAGAAATCAATCCGTCAAAGCATGGATGGCACGACCTGATCAGGTGGCCTGTGACCGTCATCAAAGGTCTTGATGTTGATGATGACTTTCTCGCCCATCTCCATCCGCCCCTCGCGGGTGGCCGATCCCATATGCGGCAAGAGTACCACATTTTTCAGCTCACGCAGGCGGGGATTTGCCTGGGTGCCGTGTTCATACACATCCAGTCCCGCGCCAGCGATCTCACCTGCACGCAGCATCCTTGTCAGCGCGTTTTCATCGATCACCTCACCACGGGAAGTGTTCACGATTACGGCCTCCGGCTTGAGCAGTTTCAGCCGTCTGGCGTTCATCAGGTGAAAGGTCGACGGCGTCGCCGGACAGTTGATCGAAATAACATCCATGCGGGCCACCATCTGATCGAGGCTCTCCCAGTATGTCGCTTCCAGCGCTGTTTCCTGCTCGGGGCGCAGCCTGCGACGGTTATGATAGTGCACCTGCATCCCGAACGCAGACGCCCGGCGCGCCACCGCCTGACCAATCCGGCCCATTCCAAGAATGCCCAGCCGCCTGCCACCGACGCGGCCGCCCAGAAAAGCGTTGGGTGCCCATCCGTCCCATTCGTCCGCCTGCATCACTGCAAGCCCTTCGGGCATCCGGCGCAGCACAGACAGGATCAGACCCATGGTCATGTCCGCTGTATCATCCGTCAGCACACCGGGCGTATTCGAGACGAGAATGCCCCGCTGACGGGCAGTTGCCACATCGATATGGTCCACGCCCGCACCGTAGTTGGCGATCAGTCTGAGGCGTTCGCCCGCCTGCCCGATCAGCGCCGCATCAATGGCGTCTGTTACGGTGGGCACAAGGACATCCGCATTGCGCACCGCCGTGGCCAGTTCATCCCGGGTCATTGGCGCATCACTGTCGCGCAGGGTTACATCAAAAAGCTCACAAAGGCGGGTTTCGACTGCTTCGGGCAACCGTCGCGTAACGACAACACTCAACCGCGGCTTTGACATTCGGAGCCTCCCAGGACTTGGCGTGCACACTGTTTTCATGGCATGGTGACGGAACTGGTGACGAGGCACAAGAACCCCGCGCCATCTTATGAGCAAATTACGAATTACAGGCTGTTTTGATGATCAGAATTCTCCGCCGGATTTGCGCCGGCCTGCTTGCATCCGTGATATGTGCCGGGGCCGCACTGGCGACACAGAACGGCCCGGTGACCAATCTGCCGCTGCCGCGCTATGTCTCGATGAAAGCATCCGAAGGCAACGTGCGTCGCGGCCCGTCCCTGACACACCGTATCGACTGGGTATTCAAACGACGGGATATGCCGCTGCAGATCACTGCCGAGCACGGACACTGGCGCAGAGTGGAAGACCGCGAGGGTCAGGGCGGCTGGGTCCACTATTCCCTGCTGTCGGGCGTTCGCACAGTTATCGTAGAGCACGACATGCTGACACTGCACCAGCGGCCGGATGCAGATGCCCCGGTTGCTGCAGCACTTGAGATGGGCGTCATCGCGCGCCTGGGCAAGTGTGGCGACACCTGGTGTCAGCTGCGCTCCGGCGGGTTTCGCGGATGGGCGCGCAAGGATCACCTTTGGGGTGTGAGCCCGCAGGAAATCAGGGACTGACCGGGCCCTTTGCGGCCAACCTGCTGTTTTAGCTTTCGCGCCGCTGCGCGCTGATCTAGCCTTCGCCGCAAAGCAGTGCAGGGGACGAAAATGCGGGCAGTTACATATGACAGATTTGGCGGTGCCGCTGACGTGCTCACATCGGGCTCGCTGGACAGTACGCCCCCCGGACCCGGCGAAGTGTCGGTTGCGCTGAAGTATTCAGGCGTCAACCCGTCCGATGTAAAAGCACGCGCGGGCTCGCGGCCCGGCGTCACGACACCTCCCTTTCCGCAGATCATCCCCCACAGCGACGGAACCGGCGAGGTGACAGCCGTGGGAAATGGTGTCGATCCCGGCCGGATTGGACAGAAGGTGTGGATTTGGAATGGTCAGTGGCAACGCGCGCACGGTACGGCTGCAGAAACGATCACCCTGCCCGCAGAACAGGCCGTCGCGATGCCTGCGCAAATGACCTGGGAACAGGGCGCTGTCATGGGCATTCCAGGGCTGACAGCGGCGCAGGTTGTCTTTGGCGGCGGGTCGGTCGAGGGCAAAACCCTGCTGATTCAGGGCGGTGCGGGAACAGTTGGATACCTGGCAGTTCAGCTCGCCAGATGGGGTGGCGCGCACGTCATCGCGACGGCAAGGGGCGCAGGCGCCGAGAGGTGCAGAGATGCCGGCGCGCATGCCGTGATCGACTACTCCGCCGCCGATGCTGCCGCGCAGATACACGACGCAAACGACGGGCGCGGGGTTGACCGCATCGTCGAAGTTGAGTTTGGCGCAAACATTGGGATAAGCGCAGAGGTCATCGCGCCCAATGGCACAATTGCGGTCTATGGTTCTGCGTTGAATATGACCCCTGAGATACCTTTCGGTCCGTTGTTGTTCAAAGCGGTCAAAGTCGACATCAGCCTGATCTACATTCTTCCTGCAGCCGAGCGGGCGGAATGCATTTCAAGTCTTCACAGATGTGTGGCCGATGACGCACTGCACTGCCCCACGGATAAGATTTTTCCTCTGGAAGAGACGGCAAAAGCGCATGAGGCCGTCGAAGGCGGCGCACGCGCCGGATCGGTGCTGATAGACGTAACGGCCTGAACCGGGGCTGCCCGACGGGCCCGAGCGCCGGTGCCGGGGGTAACTTTTGTTAAGTCTTTTTTGGAAAACGGGTCTTGCACGTTGCATCACATCGGCTTAATTACCGCGTCACGTTGGGATGTAGCCAAGTGGTAAGGCAACTGTTTTTGGTACAGTGTACCGTAGGTTCGAATCCTACCATCCCAGCCACCCACTCCTGAGATTCTGACTGCCGAGCACTTGCCGCTTGATTCTGGCGTGTTTTCGGGCGCCTGGCACAGTCGGTTTCCAACAGAGACCCGCACTTGAATGCAGATCGGGCCAGTTTCAGGCCCTCGTCTCTGTTTGCGATTCCGACGGCACGGGTTTGAGGGATTGCGGAAGGTCTCAGCTTACAGCTTCGCGAACTTTGCGCGCTGTTCTGACCAGTCGGCGGGAACGCCTGACTTGATGACACGGTCAGACGTCACACCCTCCGACTGCTCACCGGCTGCGATCGCATCCAGG
>NZ_CANLKW010000004.1 GCF_947491795.1 uncultured Roseobacter sp.
ACCTCATCAGGCCCTAAACATGCGCCCGCCAGTTCCAGAAACCTTGCTGAAAAGTGGCCCATAGAAATGGGGCTGGATACGGAATAACACTTTCAATTCTTGGCATTTGCATTAAGTCAGGGTGCCATTCACTCAGTTCGTCGTTCAGTTGTTCCCGAAAGCCGACCAGAGCTTTACTGAAATGCCTTTCAGTGAGAGCGCTGAACTCATAGGCCGTCAACTCAGTTGAAACGGTTTCATAGTAGTTTAGAAACCTGCGTTCAGTATGAAGGTCCGGATTGCGAATTACGGTGAGGTGGGAAGCATCCCGTTCGACCATAATGTCTCCCTTAGAGAACACTTCACCATTTTGCGTTATGCCACTTGTCTGGGTCTTACATATGGCCGGAAAGTAAGCGCTGTTCGCTCTGATTTGGTCAAAAGTACCCGATCCGATCCATTTACTTACGTTTGCTGTACTTTCGATACGTTCTCTTGATTGGATTCCAAATATGGGCTCAAAGTTCGCCGGATCAACGGACAGCAAGTTGCAGATTTTCTGGTATGCAATTGAGATATCAGCGGCTGCATCCTGTTCATAGATTAGCACCAGCAGGTTTCCCCGCTCTTCTGGGCCAGAGTATGTTTCCTTCAGCATCTTCAGCATCTTCAGCATCTTCAGCTGTTCCAGAAATGTGTCCAACGCTCCAACACTCAGCTTTTCATCGAGATAACTCGCAAAAGTACTGTTTAACGGTGCCATGGAACGAAAACCGTCAACGTTTCTGACCCAGTACAAGTAGTGAGACCGATGCCATGCGAGCGGATGTCGGATGCAAGTGCTGAAAAAAACTCGGTTCCGGGTGATCAGTCCTGGAAATTTCGCGAGAGACTCTTTTTGTAAGCCCAGCGCATCATGTATACGGCGGAGAAATCCGCTGCAATACGTTCCTGTTTGTAATGTGGGAAGTGAGCTGACCAGAACGACTTGGCGCCTTTTTCATAGTTATCATCGGTTGAGAAAAAGTTTGGTTCTTTTCTATGTGCTGCGCAGATGTCCCGATGTCGTTCGAGGATGTAGTCGATCGTTGTACTTCCGGTTTTTGGAGCGCAACGAAAATAGTTGGGTGAAGTCAGCCTCTTGGTTTCGGGAGAAAATTTCTTAGCATCGGAAACGCAAATCCCATAGTGAGTGCGCGAACTGCCGGCTCACAGACAGATCGAACAACAGCCGCAGGTTCATTCGTGTCGGCCACAATGCCGGACGTTTTTCAAGTGGCAATCTGAAACCTTGGGCGAATCTATAGTGCCTGTCGGTATTGACACAAGTTTGGGTAGAACGTACGCGGACTGCGTGCACGGTAACGCACATCGCAAAAAGCTATTTTCAGAAAGCGCCCGCAATGGAAGACTCCTCACCGCTTGTATCTGTGGTCATCCCCGCTCACAACGAGGACAAGACGCTGGCCCGCGCTGTGGAATCTGTCATCTACCAAAAAACAACCTTCCCTACGGAAATAATCATCGTCGATGATGGATCGCATGATGATACGCTGAAAATAGCCAAGAGCTTTGCCGAAAGCTGTGACAATGTTGTGGTTGTTTCCAACAAGGTTTGCGTTGGAAAAGGGCAGTCAGTGCTGACCGCCTACAACCGTGCGCGCGGAAAATATATCCATGTACTCGATGGGGACGACTACTTCACGAACTGGGATAAGCTACAGTACCAGGCAGAGTTTCTTGAGAAAAATGACGACTATTTTGGCGTCGGGCATAATACGCTGTGCGTGTCATCAGATGGCTCTGCTTATGCGATTCCGAAAGTATCTCAGGACACAGTATTCAACTACCTCGAATGCTGTGCACTCGAATTTTACTGTCATACGTCGAGTTGCCTGTTTCGCCGCATAGAAAGCGGTCTGCCTGAATTCTTTTCCCTGGATACAATGCGGGGAGACACCGCCTTCTTCTTCTTCCATGCGTACAATTGGAAAATGCCATTTTACGTCATGAGCAAGGTCATGAGTGTTTATGTGATCCACGGAAACGGTATCTGGTCCGGTCTGGATGAGCAGAGCAAAGCTGACCTTAACAACAACATCCTGCAAGATCTCCAAAAGTATGTCGTGCGTGACGAAACATGTGTCGAATTCACCTTGCTGGAAAAAAAGCGAGTCAAACAACAACAGTTCTATGCACGCGCGGCAGGAAAACCCCCGCAACTTCCGGATCGTGGAACACTCGGGAAACTTATTGAAACCTGTGGAAAATCAGCGGCTGGGGTTTTCCACCCAAGTGTGAAAGACTACGCATTCCGCGGCATGTACTCCCTGCCGTTGGTGGACAGCATGGTTGAGACGATTGGATGTGTGGTCTCAGCAAAACGGGCTGTCAGAATCGCCGATCGGAAATACAACGCAAAGAGAGCGGTAATCCTGGTGTCCGGTTTTGTGCCCGGAGGAGGCGGTGTTTTCAGAGAAGTTTCAGAAATCATTGACGCCCTTACAGTCCGTGGTTTTGAAGTGGCGATTGTGTCAACGGGCAAGATCGAAACCTCCGTAAGTGTTATTGATGAGTATTTCAGTCATCCGTCGGTTCGGTACGTTAGCGCGGATACTTCCCTCCCTCCCCTGGCGGTCATTGAGTTTTTACAGGAAGAACTGTTGTCCGAGGCTGCCGATCGGATTTACCCGTTTCTGACCCACCACGACGTCATTGGTTTCGCGGCACTTCAAAAGGGTTTTGCTCGGCAGGTGGTTTTTGATTTTGTTTATGATCATGGTCTGTCACTGGGTGTCCACAACAGTGTAATCGACACTGTTGTCGTCAAAAATAACAGTCAGGCGACTGCTCTTGCGCCGACCGTTCGGCGTGAAAAACTGGGCTTGCTCGCACCGTTTTTTACAGATCGCAGTCCGATCGAAAAGTATGAACCTCGAAGGAACAAGCGTTTCACAACCGCTTCTGCTGCGGCCAGAGCTTACAAAGTCGACAGTGACTACCAATACTCCTACTACGAAATGATCGTTCGGATTATGAAGGAGCTCGACGCTCATCACTTGCACTATGGGCCCTTGCCGGATGCCGCAATCGCTGACATCGAAAACCGGATGAAGCAAGCCGGGATCGGAGCGGATCAGTTCACACATATTCCGTGGGCAGATAACTTTGGAGAAAGTCTCCTGCAGCAGGGCGTCGATATTTTTATCGCACCGTTCCCTGTATGCTCTGCTCGAATTGGCGTTGAAGTCATGTCTTGCGGTATTCCGAGTATCAATCATCGAGCCGGCAAACCCAGTTTGCCTGAGGCCGGTGATTTTGTAGATCCAAGTCAGCCGAGTTGGTACAAACCGGCTGATTTTGTAAAAGTGCTCAAATCGCTGGACAAGGCGTCTCTGGGAGCACTGTCAAGTGCTGCACGTAATTTCTTTGTTGAAAACAATGCTTCAAACGTTTCGTTGGAAAGATTTTGTGCCGGTGATTTCGGCGTGCCAGATTTGGTTCCACAGCAACCGTATCGTCTTTCGGATCTGACCAGGGCTCCGTTCAGCCAACTGGAGAGTTTGGACGTGTTTAGCTCAGGATCGAATTCTAAAAGTAAGTTCTGGCACAAAGGCCCACTGAGGAGGAAAATACGAAGTAAGTTTCACAGGCTTAAGAAGAGCAGGGGTTTCTAAAGGCAATTGTCCAACAGCTCCGGTCGCAGACCCTTTCGGCACAGGGCCTGGAACCTTCTGATAGTATTGCATCTATGAGAAGATTCATAAATGTCGTTCGATGTAAATGGGCGCGTTTCTCGGCCCCAAAGCAGCGTTTCCAGATTTAGGATGATTGGTCGTATTGTTCTGCCACGGACGATATCCTGGTGGACCGCGATACCGTTGGCCTATTCATTCGCTCTCTCCATGCCGTTTCAGATGAGGACGAGGCGTGGAGCCGTTTGCAGAGCAATCCTCGTCCCTACATCGCGGAGTTCCAGGACGCCAGGGTAATACGCGGCAGTCGGATCGTTGTGACCAAGGATGGGATGGCGTGCAGTGACGAGTTAGTGTTCGGTCAGCGCCACTTTCGCAGCCCGCCAAAAGACAAGTCGATGTCCATCAACAAAAGGGGTCTGCTGGAAGTTGACCCGTTGGAGTATGCCGAACAGTGGATTCCAGCTGGTGTGCACCTGACTTGTGAATATCAGCATAACTATTTTCACTGGATCTCCGAGATACTGGCGCGGCTTTATCTGTTCGAGAGAATGACTGATGATAAATCGGTCCCTCTTTTGATTACAGATGGGTTACATCCAAACCTTTACGCGCTTTTGGATCTCGTACGCGCTTCCGAAAGGCCGGTCATTCGCATGACAGATGGGGTTTGTTACAGAGTTGGCAGGCTGACCTACCCTTCCGATGTAAGTCGCAATGTGGAAAGTGAAAAATGTATCCCTTCACACGCCTCCATGTTTGTTCCAGCCGGTTTGATCAAGGCGATGGTGTCCGAACTTGAGGCGCGGGTACCAAAGTCGGGTCGCGAGTTCCCGAAAAAGCTGTATCTTGTGCGGAACAGGAGCTGGAGAATTCCTGTCAATCAGGAAGACGTAGCGAGTCTGTTAGCTAGACACGAATTTACTCAGATTGATCTCGCCACTGTAAGTGCTTTGGACCAGATAGAGATGTTTTCTTCTGCTGAACAAATTGTTGCGCCGTCCGGTGCAACCTGCTCGAATATCCTCTGGATGCGAGGTGGAACACACGCGATTGTTCTTACCTCCGATCATCCGTTTTTTGTGTGCCCCTATTGGGATGCTTTTGCACGGTCGTCAGCTGTAAATCTGTCTTATCTGATCAGCCCACGTATGGGTTATAGAGATACCGCTCATGATGACTTTGAAGTGGATCTGTCGGCCTTGGAGGCTGCGATTTTATGAAATATCCCAATCGCAAAAAATGGCGGGTAACGACAGATTTTTCAAACAGCAAACAGAACATGGTTCGCAGTGCTTCGGGAGTAGTTTGATATGTCTTGTGGGCACCCAGCCCACTGAAATTCCCGAGGTTTCGGGTCGAGCTCTTTCGCTTAGAAGCCACCTCAGTTTCGGATGCGAGGACTGAAGCAAACCGAAAAATCTCAGGTGGTGCTTGACTTTGCCCGGCGCAATTCGTGTCACCAAGTTGAAAATGGTGTCTCAGTAATTGTTTTTGGTTGAGCTGGCATCGCCCAGAAAACGCTCTGCCGTCTGTGCCGCATCGGCGATATGCGTCTCGACCGCCATCCGGGCGCTCTCGCGGTCTCCGCTGAGAATCGCCGCGTGAATGGCACGCATATGACTGATCCCCGGCTTCTGTCTGTCTGTTGCGGGAATGGTCATTGCGCGCAGGCGACTGATACGACCGTTCAGTCGTTGTACAATTTCCCATGCGACTGTGTGGCCTGCCTGCTGGAAAATCAGTTCGTAAAAGGCTGAGGTCTCCCGAAGGAGCCTGGAACGGGCCGTATCGCCCAGTGCTGCTTCCAGGCGCTCCAGGGCGCGGGTAAGTTTTTTGGCAAAATCGGGTGTTATTTTTTCTGCAGCTTTTGCTGCGGCCGAGCCTTCCAGCTGTCTGCGCACATCATAAATCTGCCGGGCCTGGTTCCAGTTGAGCGTCGCGACAACAGGGCCTCGGTTGGCGATAATCTCGACAAGGCCCTCGGCCTCCAGATAGCGGATCGTTTCACGCACAACTGTCCGGCTGACACCAAGCTGATCACACAAGGGACGCTCTACCAGCCGTTCTCCCGGTGCGAAATGCCCGTCAATGATCGCTTCACGCATGCGCGTCTGGACGAGATCCCGCAGCGTCTGCGGCGCCTGTTCGATTTTCTGCAACAACTGCTTTGGTTCGGACATGTGGCTTCCTAGCAATAGAGGCAGGTCTCAACAACTGATATTGACATATGGTATTATGGTATACCATAAAATACTCAGGTACACCCCACATGAAAGACACCCATGGCCGCCGAGATCCGAAAGACACTTCTTCATGTCGAGACAACCTTCATCGAAGGAGGAAAGTCCGCGCCACAGCCGCTGAAACTGATCGCGGCAATGGCGGTGATCCGCAACCCCTGGGCGGGCCAGGGCTTTGTTGAAGATCTGGCACCTGCAATACGTGACTGCGCCCCTGGCCTTGGCGCGCTTCTCACGGAGATGGTGCTGGATGCCGCGGGCGGGGGGGACGTTGTCGAAGGGTATGGAAAATCTGCGATCGTTGGACTGGACGGCGAAGTGGAACATGCATCCGCCCTGATCCACACGCTGCACTTTGGCAATCACTACAGAAATGCGGTTGGTGCAAAGTCCTACCTGTCTTTTTGCAATACGCGTGGTCCGGCAAATGCGCCGCTTATGATCCCGCTGATGGACAAACACGATGGGGGACGACGCTCGCATTATCTGACCATTCAAACCTCAGTCGCTGATGCACCGGCCGCAAATGAAATCCTGATTGCCCTGGGTGCTTCGATTGGCGGGCGGCCCCACCACCGTATCGGTGATCGCTATCAGGACCTGAAAGAACTTGGCCATGACGCTGACAACCCTGCAGCTGTCTGAGAGCCGTCGCACGGTAGCCCTGCGCCAGGCCGGTGAAGGAGAACCTTTGCTGCTTATTCACGGTGTCGGCATGCAGTCGTGCGCCTGGGCACCGCAGAAAAAGGCTTTGCAGAAGAACTGGCGCGTGATTGCTGTTGATATGCCGGGACATGGTGGCAGTGATCCTTTGCCCGAAGACAGCGATCTGTCGGATTTTGTCCGCTGGTGCCACGACCTGGTGAAAACCCTTGGAGCAGGTCCGGTCAACCTGGTCGGTCATTCCATGGGGGCGCTGATCGCAGGGGGCTTTGCTGCAGAGCATCCAAAGCTGACGCGCCGTGTTGCTCTGCTCAACGGCGTTTACCGCAGAAATCCAGAGGCGCGCGCCGCGGTGATATCCCGGGCAGCAGAAATCCGCGCCGGAACCATAGACATGCAAATACCGCTGGACCGCTGGTTCGGAAATACACCTGCAGAAGTCAGAGCACGCACATGCGTCGCGGCCTGGTTGGGTTCTGTTGAGCCGGGCGGCTATGCGACCGCCTACAGCGCCTTTGCCAAGGGCGACGCTGTCTATGCTGGTGCATTGTCTGGCATCGACTGTCCGTTTCTGGCGCTCACCGGTGAGGGTGACCCGAATTCTACCCCGGAAATGTCAGCCCGGATGGCCGCAGTGGTTCAGGACGGCCAGTGCGCCGTTATTCCCGGACACCGGCACATGATCAATCTGACTGCTCCCGACGCTGTGAACGAGTATCTCGTTGAATGGCTCAACCGACCTCTTCGCCAAAAGGAAATGCAATGACCGCCCTTGATCCGCGCGCCCTGCGCAATGCTTTCGGGACGTTTATGACCGGGGTCACGGTGGTCACCTCTCAGGATGCATCGGGTGTGCCATTGGGGTTCACGGCCAACTCATTCACGTCGGTTTCTCTCGATCCGCCGCTCGTTCTGGTTTGCCTGGCTAAGACATCCGGGAATTACGCGGCATTGGTGAATGCGTCCGGCTTTGGGGTCAACGTTCTCTCAGAAGGCCAGTCCGACATCTCCAACACATTTGCACGCCCGTCCGATGACCGGTTTACAGCGGTGACATGGCGCAAAGGGCCCGTTGGTTCGCCTGTTCTCGATGATGTGTCCGCCTGGTTTGACTGCTCATTGAGGCAGACGGTGGATGCGGGCGATCACGTTATTCTGATCGGGGAAGTCGGGGGCTTTGACAGCACTACAACGCCCGGGCTGGGGTATGTGCGCGGCACCTACGTCACCCCGTCGACAGAGGCAGAAATGCTCCGGAATGCTGCGGGGCTTGTCGTCTCGGCGCTGATCGTCAGAGACGGTACGGTATTGCTGGTCGACAGCGGTGCGGGCGGCGTGGGACTGCCAGAATGTGCAGTCACCAAAGACGGCGCATCTGCCGCAGTGCGCCGCCTGATAGCTGCAACAGGGGTCCCGGCTGATCCCGGATTTGTTTATTCCGTATTCGAAGACACGGAGCGCGGGCGCCAGCATATATCCTTTCTGTGCCAGGCCGCAGAGGGAGAGCCTCAGAGAGGCGCGTTTGTCCCGCTGAAACCGGGTGTTCTGGATGACGTAACCGATCCGGCCATTCTGACAATGCTTGAACGTCTGGCGCGGGAATCTGAACTGGGTCAGTTCGGAATTTACTATGGAAACCAGAACAGCGGCGAAGTTCGCCCGGTTGAGCAGGGAAGGTAGGCAGATGCGGTTTTCGCTTTTTGTGCATATGGAGCGTATCTCGCCGGATCAGGACCAGCGTGCGCTCTATGATGACTTTATCGCCCTTGCGAAAATCGCGGATCAGGGGGGCATGCATGCGGTCTGGACGGGCGAGCATCATGGCATGGATTTTACCATTGCCCCCAACCCGTTTCTGAATCTGGTCGATCTGGCCCGGCAGACAAAAAATGTCCGGCTGGGCACCGGCACGCTGATTGCACCGTTCTGGCACCCTGTTCGCCTCGCCGGAGAAGCGGCCATGACGGATATGATCACAGACGGGCGGCTGGAGCTTGGGATCGCGCGGGGTGCCTACAATTATGAGTATGAACGCATGGTGCCCGGGATGGATGCCTGGGACGCAGGGCTGCGCATGCGCGAGCTTGTTCCGGCGCTCCAGGGGCTGTGGCAGGGTGATTATGCACAGCAGGGAGAGTATCACAGTTTTCCGGCCACCACGTCCTCACCAAAACCTGTGCAGGACGGCGGTCCTCCCATCTGGATTGCGGCGCGTGATCCCAACAGCCATGAATTCGCCGTCTCCAATGGATGTCAGGTCCAGGTCACGCCGCTGTGGCAGGGGGATGAAGAGATCACAAAGCTCATGGAGACATTCAAAGCCGCCTGTGCAAAATTTCCGGATATTCCGCGCCCGGAAATTATGTTGCTGAACCACACCTACATCGCGTCTGACGCGGCGGATGCACAGGTGGCCGCCGAAGAGATAAACCGTTTTTACTGCTATTTCGGGGCCTGGTTCAAAAACGAACGCCCTGTGAGTCAGGGTCTGATCGCGCCGCTGACAGATGCCGAAATCGCGTCCCATCCGTTTTACTCACCAGAGGCGATGCTGCGTGATAATGTCATCGCTACGCCAAAAGAGGCGATCCGAAGGATCGGCACCTATGCGGATATGGGCTACGATGAATATGCGTTCTGGATCGACAGCGGTATGAGTTTTGAGCGCAAGAAAGCATCGCTGGAGCGTTTTATCTCTGATGTCATGCCGGCCTTTGCCTGAGGAGCAGAAAATGCAGCAGTTTCAGCAGTACATCGGCGGCGTGTTCTCGGATGGATCAGCTCAGTTCGAAAGCCGTGATCCTGCATCAGGCGAGCCCTGGGCTTTGATGCCCGAGGCGCGGGGTGCGGATGTTGATGCCGCCGTCCTGGCCGCGCGGGAGGCTTTTCTCTCTCCGTCCTGGATGGAAATGACAGCGTCGGCGCGCGGAAAACTGCTGTTTCGCCTGGCGGACCTTGTCGCTGAGAATGCGCCGAAGCTGGCTGAGCTTGAAACACGTGATACCGGCAAGATCATTCGGGAGACCTCTGCCCAGATCGCCTATGTCGCCGAGTATTTTCGGTACTATGCCGGGCTGGCAGACAAGATCGAAGGCGCGCATCTGCCGATCGACAAGCCCGACATGGAAGTCTGGCTCAGGCGCGAGCCTGTTGGTGTTGTTGCGGCGGTCGTACCCTGGAATTCGCAGCTGTTTTTGTCCGCCGTTAAAATCGGCCCGGCCCTTGCCGCTGGCTGCACGGTCGTTCTGAAAGCCTCCGAGGACGGGCCCGCGCCCATGCTGGAGTTTGCGCGTATCTTCGATCAGGCAGGTTTTCCCCCGGGCGTTCTGAATGTGATCACCGGGTTTGGACCCGAATGCGGCGCTGTTCTCAGCAGCCATCCGGACATAGACCATGTGGCATTTACGGGCGGACCGGAGACGGCCCGCCATATTGTGCGGAATTCGGCGGAAAATCTGGCATCGACATCACTGGAACTGGGGGGCAAATCTCCCTTTATTGTTTTTGGAGATGCTGACATCGAGAGCGCGGTCAATGCGCAGATTTCCGGTATATTTGCGGCCTCCGGACAAAGCTGCGTTGCGGGATCACGCCTGTTGATCGAGGCCTCGGTGAAGGACCAGTTTCTGGCGCGGCTGAAAGAAAAAGCCGAAGCCATTGTCATTGGTCCGCCCGACGATATGACCACAGAAGTCGGGCCGCTTTGTACGCCGACCCAGGTTCAGAGGGCGTCCGATCTGATTGCGCGGTCCGTAGCTGCGGGTGCCCGTGTGATTACAGGGGGAAGCGCGCTGGAACGGTCAGGCAATTATTTTCCACCGACGATTGTCGACTGCTCAGAAACGCCGGATGCGCCATGCCTGACAGAAGAGTTTTTCGGCCCTGTTCTGTCCGTGGTCAGTTTCAGCACAGAAGCCGAGGCTCTGGCGCTGGCAAACGACACGGATTTTGGACTGGCGTCGGGTGTCTTTACCAAGGATCTCACCCGGGCGCACAGGATGATCCGGGGCATTCGCGCAGGTATCGTATGGGTCAACACGTACAGGGCCGTCAGCCCGATCGCACCTTTCGGTGGCCACGGTCTGAGCGGGCACGGACGCGAGGGCGGACTTCAGGCCGCACTGGATTATACGAAAGTCAAAACGGTCTGGCTGCGCACCAGCGATGATCCGATCCCGGACCCGTTTGTGATGCGCTGACCTCCGAGGGTCATTGCCAGAGCGGAGCGTCAGGTATCCTTCCGCGCGCGGTATGCACCCGGCGTCATCCCTGTCTGCTGTCTGAATGCCCTGCTGAAAAAGGCCGGGTCTCTGAAGCCGCATCTGGGGGCAACATCTGCAACAGTATGGCGAGTGAACTCCAGCAGCCTTTTGGCTTCAACAAGCCGTCTTTGCCGGATCATGGCGTTCGGCGGAACGCCAAGATATTTTTTGCAGATACGCGTCAGGTGCGGTGGAGAAACACCAAGTGCGCGGGCATAGTCCTCGACGGTCAGTTGTTCCTGGAAGTTTTGCTCGATTGAGTCACAAAAGGCCTGTGCCTGCTTTTCGTGCCGGGTCAGTTCCTGGCGCGGGATTTTGCTGGCTGTGATGGCGCGCGAAGGACCTGATGTCATATACAGCACCAGAACACGCGCCAGTGCGCAAAGCAGGGGTTCGCGATCCGCGTCGATGCTCGCAAATGCCCGCCGCGCCTGGGCGGTCAGCACACGGATATCCTCAAACTTCTGCGTGTCTTCTGGCGTCTGTAGTAAAGCGCCCGTGGTCGCCTGGACTTCGATCCTCCCTCTTGTGTCGGTGTCCAGTGACCGTATTCTGATCGACAGAACATCGCCTTCGATATTTTCTGGAAAATGAAACCCATGCGGGACACCGGGGGGTATCAGCAAGGCAACCGGAGACGGCGCAGCGTATTCCGTATCGGCCAGTCTGATCCGTACACCCGGCGTCTCCAGCACGAAAAACTGCGCCAGATGCTTGTGGGTATGAGGTCGGATAGTCCAATCGTGCAGACTGCTGCGATCACGGATGGTTTCGTGATGCACCGGATCCGCGTTGCCGCCAGCCAGAAGATTTCCGTATAAATCATAAGAAGGTATGGAAAAAGTCATGAGCGTCCGGCCTGTTTCACAAATGGTGTGGTGATCGGATAGTGCAATCTTTTGCCAGAGAAATCCATTTTTCCCGTGCGTGTTCGGGCCTAGACTTTTGTGTCACGCCAAGGGGAGGAACGTCGCCTGGAACATACGGTTAAAACATCTGTCTGCATTGTCGGCGCGGGCCCCGGAGGGCTTTTGCTGTCCCAGCTGCTGGCATGTTCGGGGGTTGATACGGTCGTGATTGACCGCAAGGACCGGGCCTATATCGAAGGCCGGGTGCGGGCTGGTGTGCTTGAGCAGGGAACCGTCGACGCGCTGGAAGCGGCCGGGGTGGCAGATCGTTTGCACCGGGAAGGCCTGCCGCATGACGGGTTTGAGCTGGCATTTGACGGTGACCGGCTGAGGATTGACCTGCGTGCGCTGACCGGCAAACCGGTGATGGTATATGGCCAGACGGAAATCACCCGGGACCTGTTTGAAAGCCGCTTTGCCGATGGCCAGCAGTTTTTCTTTGATGTTGAGGACGTGACGCTCAGTGACCTGCGAACAGACAGACCTTTGGTATGTTTTGGGCACCGCGGCGACCGGGTGACGGTGGAATGTGACTATGTCGCAGGCTGTGATGGTTTCCATGGTGTGTCCCGCCAGGCGATTCCGACCGATGTTCTCAGGACATATGAGCGTGTTTACCCCTTTGGCTGGCTGGGTATTCTGGTGGACCAGCCACCTGTAAGCCACGAACTGATCTATGCAAATCATGCCAGCGGCTTTGCACTGGCGTCCATGCGATCCGAAACGCGCAGCCGGTGTTATGTCCAGTGCGATCCGGGCGATCAGATTGACGACTGGCCGGACACGCGCTTTTGGGATGAATTTGAAAAACGGCTTGGTCCCGATATCGCTTCAGGACTGCGCCGGGGAGCGTCCTTTGAAAAAAGTATCGCGCCGTTGCGGTCATTCGTGGCCGAGCCGATGCGCTGGGGCAGTCTCTTTCTTGCGGGTGACGCGGCACATATCGTGCCGCCCACCGGGGCGAAGGGCCTGAACCTTGCGGTTGCTGATGTGCGGTTGTTGGCGCGGGCGCTGGCGGAACACTACAGCAATGGCAATGACCACTACATCGACACCTATTCAGAGACCGTTCTGAGACGGGTCTGGAAGGTCGAACGCTTTTCCTGGCAGATGTCCAACCTGCTGCATCAGTTCCCGGCGCATTCGCCCTTTGAAAAGCGGATGCAGCGCGCGGATTTTGACTATCTGTGCGGCTCGGAAGCGGCACAGCAGAGCCTTGCAGAGAACTACGTTGGGCTGCCGCTGGAGTAGCAGCAGGGGCGTTGAAACAGGGGCCCGTTGCCCGCTCAGCGGCGGTGCGCAAACGGGCTCAGACGCTCCCGGTTTTTCCGTCAGGTCGCATCGGCACTGCGTTCATAGGTGACACGGCCATCACAAATCGTCATGACGGTCTGAGCATCCGTCACGTTTTCGGGCGCAAGCGCCGTCAGGTCGTGGCTCATTATTGCGATATCGGCCATCATGCCGGGCTTCAGGCAGCCTTTGCGGTCCTCGCGGAATTCGACCCAGGCGTTGTCTTTAGTGTAGCTTGCGAGCGTATCGGTCAGGCTTTGCGTCTGATCGGGCCATCCCTCTCCCAGATCCAGCGGCGCCACAGCCGCTTTGACATTGGGCATCACGTCCACCGGTATGACGGGCCAGTCCGTTGAAAATATGACCCGCGCACCGCTGCGCCGGATGTCCTGCCAGGCATAGGCTCCGGCCAGTTGATGGTCATGCAGGTACTGACCGACCGCGCCGGGGGGAAAGATATGCCCGCAGGGCGCGTGACCGGGCTGGATAGAGGCAACAATTCCAAGCTCTGCCAGCCGCGGGATATCATCGGGGTGCATGACTTCCAGGTGCTCAATCCGGTGGCGGCTGTCGCGTTTTCCGTTTGCCTCCTGGGCGGCCTGATAGGCATCGATGGTGCGGCGCACACCCGCGTCACCAATGGCGTGAACCGCGATCTGAAAGCCCAGGCGATCTGCCTCGATACAGGCGGCGACAAAATGCGCCTGGGTGAAAACCTCGTCACCGGTGTTGCCGTCTGCGCCCATGTCGCCCGGATAGGGTTGCAGCATCAAAGCGGTACCGCTTTCGACAACGCCATCAATAAACATTTTCAGGTGATTGCAGCGGACTTTGTCTCCCTGAAACCGCGCGCGCATTTCCGGTGCTTCGCGGGTCAGTCGTTCCAGCGGGTCGGTTCCTTTGAAATGAAAAGGAACTTCGCACCGGCAGACCAGACGTCCTTCGGCTTCCAGTTCGCTCAGAAGCTCCAGCTGATATGTGTTACCATCCATCAGGTGCAGGCTGGTGATGCCCTGGGCCGCGCAATGGTGCAGGCCTTTTTCGATAACATCTTTGTCCATTTCCCGCTCGGCGGGCGTTGCCGGCGGAACGGGATCCTTGCCGGTGGTCAGGCCAAGCATTTCGCGCCCTTTATGGCGCGTCATGTCCAGGACCGGCCCGTAGGCACCAGGCTCCAGCAGTTCACCGTTTGCCAGTCCGTCCTCGCCCATGACGATTTCTGATCCGGCATCGACCTCACCCCCTTCGAGAAGGCCAGCTTTGCGCAGCGCTGCGGTGTTGGCCCAGACCGTGTGGTGATCAGGGGCAAACATGGCAAGTGGGCGCTCTTTCAGAATCTGGTCCAGATCGTGGCGGGTCAGCGTGTGGCCGGTGCCCAGGATGTCGTAGTCCGCCATGACGCAGAATACGAGGTCATCATCCGGGTTGGCGGATGCATATGGTCGGATGGCAGACTTCATCGCTTCCAGCCCGGAAAGGCCATAGAGGTTCAGGCAGCTCAGTTCGACTGAGCCGCCAAAGAGATGCACATGGCTGTCAATAAACCCGGGCAGGACCGTGGCACCACCCGCGTCGATTTTCCGTGTGTGTTCACCCGCAAGGGCACTGATTTCTGTATCGCTGCCGACGGCCGTGATCTGGCCGCCCCGAACAGCCAGCGCCGTTGCATCAGAATGCGCGTCGTCAAAGGTCATGAGCGCGCCGTTAAGGATGATGATGTCAGGTGTCATGCCAGGGGCCTTACGGAAAAGTGCGACCCCGCCAGGCAGGGTCGCATTGTTGTGTTACTTCTGCAGTTCAGTCCAGATGGCAGTATAGAGTTTGGTTGCCGCTGGCGTGCAGGTTTTGGATACGTAAGCCGCCCCCTTCAGATCGTCCGGGACAACGACTTCGGGCGCTGTTTTCATATCCTCAGGCATGAAGGCCTCGGACCCTTTGATGCCATTTGCATAGCGTGCAAAAGACGACAGCATCGCCGCGTTTTCTGGTGCCATGATGAAATTGAGGAAGGTTTTTGCCTCCTCAACGTTTTTGGCGTCACTCAGAATGGCCGCGTTGTCCATCCAGACCGGGAAACCCTCCTGCGGATAGCCAAAAGCAATATCCGCATTCTGGTTGCGCGCCCGGAACGACGCACCGTTCCAGTTCACACCGGCGGACAGGTCGTTCTTGGCGTATTTTTCGATGTTGCCATAGTCCATGGACAGCCAGTGTGGTTTGGCCGCCTGCAGGGTATCGCGCACCTTTTTGAGGACTTCACGATCTTCGGTGCACTGTTCGCCACCGACATAATGAATGGCCATGCCCATCACGTCGTTCATTTCAGGCACAACATTAATCTTGCCTTTGAGCTCTTCCGGCGGGTCGAAAATCACGGCGGCCGTGTTGATGTCGCCGTCATAGACGGCGGTGTTGACCGTCACACCCACCGTACCCCACTGCCATGGAACCGAATATTTGCGGCCCGGATCGAAATCTACATCGACCCACTGCGGGTCCATGTGTTTGAAGTTCTCCATTTCGTTCGGATTGCTCTCCAGCAGCAGGCCTTCGCCGACAAAGATCGGGATATAGGTGCCCGACGGAACGACGATGTCAAAGCCATGCCCGCCTGCTTTGATCTTGGCCAGCGCGGTGTCATTGCTGTCATAATCCGTAATGGTGACGCTGATGCCTGTTTCGGCCTCAAACTTTTCAATCATCTCGGGCGACGTGTAGTTGCCCCAGTTATAGATGTTCAGCTCACCTTCGGCAAAGGCGGGGGCCGCCAGTACCAGCGTCAGCGCTGTCATTGTCTTTCTCATTTTAAACTCCCGGTTGGTTGTCAGTTTCTGATTTTACTTAAAACTGTGAAGGCGATGACCATCGTCACCGATATGCCCAGAAGGACAGTGGAAATTGCGTTGATCTCGGGCGTCACCACACGGCGCAGCTGGCCCAGCATATAGGTGGGCAGCGTATCCTGGCCTGCGGATTTCACAAACTCTGTGATCACCACATCATCCAGAGAGATCACAAAAGCCAGCATTGCGCCCGCCAGAATACCCGGCCAGAGCTGGGGCAGAGTGATCCGCCGGAATACCTGAAACGGGGACGCATAGAGGTCAGCAGCAGCCTGTTCGAGACTGAGATCCATACCCTGCAACCGTGCGCGGACTGGCAGATAGGCAAAAGGGATGCAAAAGGCCGAATGCGCGATAATCAGATAAAACAGACCGGTGTAGCCGGTGGCAACCTTGATCATCGCAAAGAAAATCAGCAGTGCGACGGCGGTAACTATTTCCGGAACCATCAAGGGCTGGTTGATCATGGCAAAAACAGCGCTCTGTCCACGGAATCGCGGCGTGCGGGTTGTGGCAAGTGCCGCCAGAACGGCAACAGAGGTCGAGATACCGGACGCCCAGACCGCTATGATCAGGCTGCGGACTGTGGCCTCCTGAACCTGTTCATTTGCCCAGGCTGACTGGTACCAGCGCCAGGAAAACCCTTCCCAGATCGCGATGGATGCACCGGCGTTGAACGAATAGATCACCAGCAGGATAATGGGCAGGTAGAGCAGCACAAAGCAGGCCAGTGCGATGGTTGTAAAGCCGGTCTGTCTGCGCACGTCAAAGCCGCGATCAGCCATGCCGCACCTCCTCATTGCCTGCTGCACGGACATAGGCGAGCAGGGCGATCATCACCACGGCCAGCAGAGTGATCGACAAAGCGGCACCAAGGGGCCAGTTGCGCCCCTGTCCGAACTGCAACTCGATCAGATTGCCGATCATCAGCTGATTGCCGCCGCCCATGACGCGCGGTGTGACGTAAGCGCCGAGCGAGGGCACAAAAACGAGGATGGAGCCAGCGATAAGGCCTGGTTTGACAAGTGGCAGGATGATCCGGCGCAGCACCTGCAGACGCGTAGCATAGAGGTCATAGCCTGCCTCGATGAGGCTGAAGTCGAGGCGTTCCATGGATGCATAAAGCGGCAGCACCATCAGTGGCAGGTAAACATAAACCATGCCCAGAACGATGGAGAATTCTGTAAAAAGCATCTGGATGGGTTCATCAATGATGCCAAGTGCAATGAGGACAGAGTTCACCGTTCCCTCGTTCCGGATCAGTTCGACGACGGCAAAGGTGCGGATGAGAAGGTTCGTCCAGAACGGGATGATGATCAGCAGCATCCACAGGTCGCGCTGCTTTTTGGGTCGCGTTGCAATGAAATAGGCCGTTGGAAATCCAAAGAAAACGCAGGCCACTGTTGTCAAAAGGGACAGTTTGACCGACCGCCAGAAAATACTCAGGTGCGCGTCCGACCAGCCGAGCGTTTCATCAAAAATGTCACGCTGCATGATGACGTTGAACCAGGCATCAAATGAAAGTTGCCATTCCACGCCACCATATGCCCCGGGCGTCAGGAACGAATAGACCAGTGTAATCAGCAGGGGCCCACTGGCCGCCAGCAGCAGGATAGTCAGTGCCGGTGCCAGCAGCATCCAGCGTACCCGTGACGCCCGCCTTGCTGCTGTATCCGACAAATCCGCCATCCTTCAGTCCTTCAGAACCTGCGCGACATCCGGGGCAAACTGAATGCCCACTCTGTCGCCCTGTGAATGCCCGGGTCCTGTGTCGGAACTGTTCTGACGGCGGAGCACGAAAGCTGTGCCGTCATCCAGGGTGATGTGAAAGTGCGTGTCCGTTCCAAAGTAGACGACCTGCGCAAGCGTTCCTGTCACCAGGCCATCCGCCTCGGACGTAAAGGTCGCGTGCTCGGGCCGGATGGCCAGGGTCACCTTGCCAGCCGGTGCGTCACGGGCGGGCAGCCGTGCAGAAACCGTCTGTCCGGATGCCAGGCGGACCTTTGCGCTTTGACCTTCTGTCGAGAGGATCGCGGCGGGCAGAAAATTGGTATCACCGATAAAATCAGCCACAAAGCGTTCGGCAGGATGATCGTAGATATCCCGTGGTCCGCCGATCTGGCGGATTTCGCCTGCGTTCATTACCGCGATGCGATCCGACATTGTCAGGGCTTCTTCCTGGTCGTGGGTAACAAAGATAAACGTGATCCCGGTTTCCGTCTGCAGTCGTTTCAGCTCCAGTTGCATGTCTTTGCGCAGTTTGAAATCCAGCGCACTCAGGGGCTCGTCCAGCAGCAGGACACGTGGCCTGGGGGCCAGAGCACGCGCCAGTGCAACACGCTGCTGCTGACCGCCTGAAATCTGGCTGGTCTGACGGTCGGCCATCTCGGTCATTTTGACGAGGGCCATCATCTCATCCACGGTTGCGCGGATTTCCGACTTTGGCTTGCCAAGCATTTCCAGACCAAACCCGATATTCTGCGCGACAGTCAGGTGAGGGAAAAGCGCATAGCTCTGAAAGACAGTGTTGACCGGGCGTTTGTGCGGCGGTGCGTCCAGCAGGTTTTGTCCGAACATGTCCAGCGAGCCGGACGTTGGGTGCTCGAAACCGGCGATCAGACGCAGCAATGTTGTCTTGCCACATCCGGACGGGCCCAGCAGCGTAAAGAATTCATTGTCCGGAATGTCGATACTGGCATTGGCCAGTGCGGTCACAGGGGGCTGGCCCGGGTAGACCTTCTTCAGATTCCGAGCGCTGATTGCAATGCTCACGTTTGGCCCCCACCGAATGTACGGACACCTGCTTTCGCCCGGTTTTGGGCAATTCAATCCGTCCTGTTCTCAAGACTATTCTGAATCCACTTTTGTAAAATACCCCTTCAGGGTTATTTTTTGTAAGAAAGCAGTATTTTAAGGGTTACTTCGTGCCAGAAAAACTGACCTTCGATGACATCCAACGCCTGCGCCTTGCAATGGCCCACGCGCAGGATGACAGCTTCTTTAACCATTTCAAAAGGTTAATGCGTTGTCGTTTGAGGTTTGATACTTTTTTGATCGTTCGCTTTGATCAGGGCAGACCACCGGAAATTCTCAACTCCTGGCTGCCGCATGCAGCGTTGCACAAAGATGCCATGTCCCAGTATGTGGGGGGCGCATACCGCCTTGACCCGTTTTACCGGTATGACAGCGTGCCGGAGGGTGGCGGCTTATACCGTCTGTCCGAAATCGCACCTGACCGCTTTTTCTCCAGCGCTTACTATCTGCAATACTATCGTCGGACACGGCTGTGCGACGAGGTCGGCCTGCTGGCACCGCTGCCGGGCGGCTCTGTTGCGCATCTGTCGTTCAGCCGCCTGGACAAGGCGGGACCGTACCGCCGCCGCGAGTTACGATGCCTGGAGCATCACAGCCCGGTCCTGCTGGAGCTGTTGCAGATCTATTGCATCTTTCGTCAGCAAAGGTCGGCCAGAGACAGACGCTCAGAAGAACCTCAGCAACTGGACCGCATTATCGGAGCCCGGGCGGAGGAAAGTCTGGGCGTCAGCCTGACACGCCGGGAGACCCAGATTGCCGGCCTGGTGTTACAGGGGCATTCGAACGCATCAGCGGCGCTTGTCCTTGGAATCTCGCATGAAACCTCGCGGGTGCACCGGCGAAACACCTACAGAAAACTGAACATCACATCCCAGCGTGAGCTATTTGCGTTGCTGCGGGATTTGCTATGACGGGCGGACACCATCAACCCCGGGGAGAAAAGACATGAAAGTTGTCACACTGGCGGTCACACAAATGGTGTGCAGCCCTGACAGAGAGAGCAACGTACAGGCCGCAGAAGCCCTTGTCCGGGCAGCGGCAGATGATGGTGCGCAACTGGTATTGTTGCAGGAGCTTTTCGAAAGCCAGTACTTTTGCAGCGAACAGAACCCAATTCACCTGGACCTCGCCGCACCTTTTGAAAACAACCCGCTGATTGCCCGTTTCGCCACTCTGGCCCGTGAACTGGGTGTCGTGCTGCCGCTGAGCTTCTTCGAGCGCACAGAGCGGCAGTTTTTCAACTCTCTGGCCATGATTGACGCAACGGGCGAAGTTCTTGGCACCTATCGCAAAACCCATATCCCGGACGGCGCGGGATACCAGGAGAAGTTCTACTTCACACCCGGAGACAGTGGTTTCCGGGTCTGGGACACAGCTGTCGGGCGTATTGGCGCAGGCATTTGCTGGGATCAGTGGTTTCCTGAGGCCGCGCGGGCGATGGCGTTGATGGGGGCCGATATTCTGCTCTATCCGACAGCCATCGGCTCGGAGCCGCGCGCACCCCAGGTGCAGTCTCTGGGGCACTGGCAACGCACAATGCAGGGCCATGCTGCAGCAAATATGGCCGTCCTTATGGCCAGCAACCGGATCGGAACTGAAGAAGTGGGCGACAGACTGTCGTTTTATGGTGGTAGTTTTATTGCAGATGAAACCGGTGACAAGCTCTGTGATATGGGTGAAGTGCCCGGTCACGCCTGTGTCAAAGTGGATCTGGATGCCGTCCGCCGGTCCCGGAATGCCTGGGGACTGTTCCGGGACCGGCGGCCTGAGCACTACGGCATTCTGGCCGGAAACTGACCGGGATCAGAGCGCCGTTGAGACGGCGAGGCCGTCAGGTCCGAAAAAGTGGCTGCGGCCGCTTTCGAACGCCAGTCCGCAGGCGTCTCCGGGTTTCAGATCTGTATCGCCGGCGATGCGAACCGTGATGCGTCCCGCTGCGCCACAGTCCATCACCACAAACGTATCGGCACCGAGGTATTCAAGCACATCCACTGTGCCGTCGATGTTTCCGCCGCCGCTTTCTGTCATCGCGATGTGTTCGGGACGAATACCAATCTGATCAGCGCCGCCCGGCAGCGAAATCCCCGAAACGTGCGCGGCCGCAAAGACATTCATGCGCGGGGATCCGATGAACTGTGCCACAAAGAGGTTCGCAGGCCGTTCATAAAGTTCCCGCGGGGATCCGACCTGGGCAATTTTGCCACCGTCCAGAACCACAATGCGGTCCGCCAGCGTCATCGCCTCGACCTGGTCGTGCGTCACGTAGATCATGGTCGCTTTCAGGGTCTGGTGCAGTTTTGCGATCTCGTAGCGCATCTCCACGCGCAGTGCCGCATCCAGGTTAGAGAGCGGTTCATCGAACAGAAACGCCGTGGGGTCCCGCACAATTGAACGGCCGATCGCCACGCGCTGGCGTTGCCCGCCGGAGAGGTCTTTGGGGCGGCGATCAAGGTATGCGTCCAGTTTCAGAACTCTGGCGGCCTCGTCGACCTTTTCCTTTATCTCCTCCGCCGGCAGGCCTGCTGATTTGAGCGGAAAGCCAACATTATCGCGGACGGACATATGCGGATAAAGGGCGTAGCTCTGAAAAACCATGGCCAGCCCCCGTTTGTTCGGTGGCTCGGCGGTGGCGTCGCGGTCGGCGATCATGATCTGACCGCGCGATGTTTCCTCAAGACCTGCGATCATACGCAGCAGCGTGGATTTGCCACAGCCTGACGGGCCGACAAAGATGATGAATTCTCCTTCGTCAATTTCGAGGTCTACACCTTTGATGACCTGAACCTCGCCGTACCATTTTTCGACGGATCTGAGTGCTATGGATGACATTATGCGGCTCCCTGGCGTGTTTCGGGCGGCTGTCCGGCCCATCCGAGCCAGACTGCCGCCGTCCATGTGAAGGACCCTCCGCCTGCGGGCGCGCCGCTGTGAGGATCGTAGTATTCTGCAAAACCGTTCATTTCCATAAGGCGCGCGGTGTCGCGCCGGATGCGCTGCGCCAGATCATTGTGTCCCTGTTCTTCAAGCCCGGAACCGACCAGGTAATTCATGATCGGCCAGGTTGGCCCGCGCCAGTAGCGCAAAGGCTCAAATCCTTCGGCATCCGGGTCAAAGCTTGCGAGGCCGAACTCAGCCGAGGTCAGCATGCGCTCAAGCGCCGGGCGCGCCCGGGCGTCATCAATACCGCCGTACCAGCACAGGGCCGAGGCGTTGCTCAGAACACCATTGAACCTGCCAGTGTGGACATCGCGGCTGTCGTACCCTCCGGTGTTTTCGTTCCACAGGGTTTCCGCGCCGCCTTCAAGAACGCGGATCCATTCTTCGATCTCGCTGACATCCTCGCCGAAGCGCCGGCCCATTGCCGCCAGATCGCGCTGTGCCCTCAACAGTGTAAAAGTCATCGTCGGGTCAGCGACGCGGAATGGATTGAGCGTGAGCAGTTTCTCCTGGTCCCAGTTCACCGACACGCCAATCTGCACGAGTCTGATGTATCGGTCATAGTCGTACTTGGTCGGACGCATGGCAGGGTCGACATGGCTGGTATCCCGCCGCGTGTACTCACCGACGTTGCTGGGGTCGATTGCCTTCATCGCCGGGTCCCAGTCCGGCGCATTGTCGCGGCCCGCTTCCCAGGGGTGCGTGACACAAACGGCACCCTGATCAAGACGCCAGCGCATGAACCAGGCGTGCCAGTCGCGCAGCCGTGGCCATATGGCGCGTGCCCGGGCTTCTCCCGTCGGGTCAGCGGCCAGCATTTTGGCCATGAAAGAGGCCGCAACAGGCGGCTGGCTGATGCCGGAAGAGGGGACAGGCCCACGCCCCTGCCAGACATCCGGTCCCGGATAATACCCCGGGTCAGGACGGTGAAAGAGGATATGCGGTATCATTCCGTCTTCCCACTGGCCCGAGACCAGGGTTTCCAGCTCTTGCCAGCCACGGGCAGGATCGAATGTGGAAAACCCCCAGGCGGCAAAGGCGCTGTCCCAGTTCCACTGGTAGGGATAGAGACCATGGGTGGGCAGGGTGTAACCCCCTTTGTCATTCTGGCGCAGAATATTGCGGGCGCGTTCTGTGAGTTCAGTCATGGCTCAGTCCTTTTGCTTGTCCGCACTGCGGGCCCCGTTGCTTTGGCTGTGATTGAGGTACACGCTGCATGTCTCATCCTTTGACCGATCCGGCGGTCAGGCCTTTGGTCATGAACCGTTCAAGGCCGAGGAAAATTGCCATGATCGGGACTGTGGCAATCACCGACCCCGCCATCAGGTGCTGTCGCGGAATTTCAGAGGAATTCAGAGAGGCGATGCCGCGCGTCAGGGTGAACTTGCTGGGATCGTCCAGCAACATAAACGCCAGAAGGAATTCGTTCCAGGCGATCATGAAGACATAGAGCGAAACCGATGCCATGGCCGGAAGCGACAGGGGCAGGGTGATTTTCCAGATCACCTGCAGCCTGTTCAGACCGTCCATAAGCCCGGCTTCCTCGACTTCTCCGGGCAGGCCGCGGAAGTATCCCTGCAGCATGTAAAGTGCCACCGGAATGGTCGTGACCGGGTAAATCATGACAATACCGATCATGGAATTGCGCAGGCCCGTCATGGAAAAGGCGATGTAGATAGGCAGTGCCAGAACGATCATTGGCACCATGTAGATCAGCAGAATAGAGCGTGAGAATGCCGCCCGGCCCCGGAACCGCAAACGCGCGACTGCATAGGCCCCTGGTATGGCAAAGAGCAGCGTGATGAACACCGTCAGCACTGAGATCACGAAAGAGTTCAGCAGGTATGTGCCGAAGTTAAACTGACTGAAGAGTTCCACGTAGGAACGAAAGAGTTCTGCCCCGCGCGAGAACTCGATAGAAAAATCGAGCGGGTTCTGGATCAGTTCTGACTGGTTTTTCAGGCTGGTCAGAACCATCACATAAAAGGGGATCAGCACGATTGCCGTGAAAAAGATATAGCCGAACCCCGTGAGGAACCGGATGACCGACGCCTCAAAGACATGGCGGTTGATCGCACCGGGAACGACATCGTCCAGCATCATCCACAGCCCCAGAGCGCAGAACCCTGCAGTGGCTGCGGCGCCAACAAAAGCCGAGAAGGAAGAAACACTGACGCCAATGACAATCGGTCCAAAACCGAACAGGGTGGCAACCGTGATTACAGCAGCGGCTGCCACCGGCTGCCAGACCTTTCCGCGGATGCAGGCAAATCCGGCCAGGACACCCCAGAAAATCGAGCCGGTACCTGATGGGCGAAAGGCGGACCCTGTCGCAAAGCTCATGGCGACGGCCACCGTTGTGGCGATCACAAAGAGCCACAGAACGCCCAGCACAGGCGCTGTGATATATCCGTGACGCAGCGCGTTCATAGCCCTTCCTCCCGGCTGATAAATTTGAAGAAAAAGACCGAGAAAAGCAGCAGGCAGGCAAAGATCACCACGGCCACCGCCGCACCGGCGCCGATGTTCGAGATGGCAAATGCCTGCTCATAGACATTCACGGTCAGCGTCCGTGTCCCGGCATTGCCCCCGGTCAGCAGGAAAATGTCGTCGAACTTATTGAACGTCCAGATGAAGCGCAGCAGGAACAATACGCTGAGAATGCCCAGAAGCTGCGGAACCGAAAGTGCCCAGAACTGCTGGAACGGAGAGGCACCATCCATATCGGCGGCTTCATACATATCGGTGTCAATGCTTTGCATCCGGGCCAGGATGAACAGGAAAGAGAGCGGGAAATAGCGCCAGACCTCGAACACAGTTACCATGATCAGCGCCAGGGGGCGCTCGCCGAAAAAGTTGATCGATTGCTGCGTCACGCCCATCTGCACCAGCAACGCGTTGGCCGATCCTGAAAATGGGTCAAACAGGATGATCCAGGCAAAGGCCACGGCGATCACCGGGGAGACATAGGGAAAAAGATAAAGGCCCCGCAGAATACCCTGACCGCGGAACGATTTGTTGAGCAGCAGTGCGGCGAACAGCCCGAACAACAGCGCGCCGATTGTGCCGAACACGGTGTAAAACAGTGTAACCCAGAGCACTTCCCAGAACTCGTCGCCGTCAAAAACACGGGCAAAGTTGTCAAAAGTGAATGTGGTGTTTGTAAGAACGTTGGAGCTTTTGCCGGTAATGTCGGCAGGGCTGTCCTGCGGGCGGAGACCATTGTCGATAAAGGCCTGTCCTACAGTGACCGGGATCATAAGCCGTTCGCGCTGCCCCCCCTCCCAGTCGCCCAGATCACACTCCAGACTGCGCCCGTCGAGCGTACAACGTGTGTCCAGTTCATTGACCGTCAGGCCTTCGGGGATGACATCGCGAAAGGTCACATTGGCAATCGGTTGTTCCTGAGAGGAATTCCGCAGCCTGTAGCGGATGTTTGCGGCGTCCCCTGCAGTATCAGTGTCACCCCGGATATCCTCACGCAGAACCATCTCAGGAGGGCGCAGGTCAGACAGGGAAACCGGTTTCACCGAGATCCAGAAAATTGCGAGAAGAGGCAGGACCACGACCAGTGCAACAGCTGTGATCGTTGGTGCCAGCAGGCTCCAGGCCAGACGCGCTTCAAGACGCGCAAGTGGCCCTGTGCCCTTGGGGGGAACAGCATCAGTCATGGTTTATCCTGATTTTTGAGTTTGAGGGAGGCGACGGCTGCCGCCGCCTCCCGGAGAGCGGGGTCGTTTACTGGACGCCCGCGATTGCGGCGTTCAGCTCGGCAACCGTTGCCGCGGCGTCGCGCTCACCGTCGATGAACTCGCGGACGAGCCTGTTGATCACCTGGCTGTTGATGATCTTGGACGCAACAGCGAGCTGACCGTCGGAAACACCCCAGCGCTTGGCAACGTCCAGACCGCCGACAACTTCATCGATCATCGCCTGGTCATAAAGATCACCCAGAGGGGCCTTGCGGTCGACGCCAACATCCAGGGTCGCCCAGAGTTTGGAGAATTCGGCCGGGTCTTCTGACGTGCCGCGGCGGACCGGGAATTTACCCTCGGGGGCAATCGCCAGGGTCTGGCCATACCCATCATTCATCGAGTACTGAACGAACTCCATGGCTGCGTCTGTTGAAGCGTCAGACGTGATGCCGAAGTAACGGATGTCGCCCCATGCCGCGCCATCCGGGTTGGATGGGCCCGAGAAGTTCGTCACAATACCAGTTGCCGCAGCAAGATCGCGCGTTGTCGGATCATCGTTGATCGTGGGCGGAGCGCTGTCACGCAGGCCGGCCAGTTCATCGAGGATGAACGGGGACCAGATGATCATGGCTGCATTCCCGGAGAAATAGAGCGAGCGGGACTGGTCCCAGTAAAGATCGCCCGGGGGGGACGCCTCTGCGATTGCTTTGTAGAACTCAAGCACTTCGATCGTGGCCGCCTCATCCAGGGCTGTTACGCCGTCCGGGCCGACAGGGGAGACACCATTGGCAAGAAATACATGCTCAAGCACCTGAGACATGAAGTTTTCATCGACCTTGGTCGCGGCAACAAAACCATACATGGACGGTGGGTTGTGCAGTGCCTCAACCGCGGCCAGCACGTTTGCATATGTCGTCGGTGGCGCAAGGCCGGCTTCCTTGAATTTGTCGGCCCGATAGACCAGCATCTGCGTCCAGCCGTCCACAGGCACCGATGCGAAACCATCAGCAGTCGCGGCCATATTCAGCGCACCCTGCGCAAAGGTGTCTTCGCCCAGAGCCTCAATCACGTCCGTTGCGGCGTCCGTGTCAAGAATGCCAGCGTCAGCCCAGGGCAGTGCATACTGCAGCGGGTGGTAGATGACGTCCGGCAGATCACCGGCGGCATAGGCCGCTGTCGCACGCGTGCCGAGGTCGGATTCCGTGACCGGAATGACCTCCACTGTATGTCCGCTGGCGGCGGCAAAATCTGCGGCCATCTGTTCCTGGCGTGCCAGGCGTTCGGGCTGCTCTTCGGTTGTCCAGAAACGTATAGATTCCGCGCTGGCAGCCACCGAAGACAGGCACAGCGCCATGGCGGCTCCCGTCAGCAGTATGGATTTATGGTTCAGTTTCATCGTTATCCTCCCATTGGATTTCTGTTTATGATCTGTGTTGAGCAACGCGTGCCGCGATGTCATCAGGACTGAGGGCAGGCGGACCTGCCGACCCCCGGTCCAGAAAATCTGCCTGTTGCGTCTCGCGCAGATTGCCGGGTTCTTCGCCCAGAACCCTGCGGATCAGCAGGCTGGAAAGGGTGCTCCCTGACTGTGTGAAATTCACGGCATATGTGCTCAGCTGCGGCGTCGCATGTGCGCCATCAGGGATGCCATCATACGACAGCGTCGACACATCTGACCCCATGTTCAGGCCGAAGGATGCCGCCGCGCGATAGACGCCGAGGGCTGCCATATCGACAGCGCAGACAAAGGCGGTTGGCGGTTTGTCCAGCATCAGCATGCGCGTCGCCTCTGCCTGTCCTTCTGCGATTGTCACCGCATCGTCGCCGAGCAGTTCATCATCCACGCTGAGACCTGCGTCCCTCATGCCACGCAAAAAACCATCCTGTCTGAGCGCCGCGTAATTATATTTCAGGCCGCCGTTGATAAATCCGATCCGTCTGTGCCCCAGGTGTGCCAGGCGGCGGACAGCGTCCTGCATTGCGTCTTCACCCAGCAGATCGAACCACGCACAGTCACGCGGGTCTGCAGTTCTGCCAAAAAGCACGAAAGGGATTTGCTTTTCGCGCAGAAGATCGATGCGCTCATCATGCACCAGCGTCCGCGGGACAATGAAACCGTCGACCTTTCTGTCGCGGATCATTCTGGAAAAAGTCTCAAGCGTGTGCGCCGGGTCATTGGCCGCGGCCAGCGTCAGGGTCCAGCCGTGCGCGCTGGCGCCCTGCGACACGCCGGCCAGAAATTCGGCCAGAAATGGGCGGTGCGCATCGTGATCGGCCATCTGGATAACCAGCCCGACCGAACGGCTGAGACCGGTTCGGATCGCCTGCGCGAAACTCAGTGGATTGTAGCCCATCTTTTCCGCCATGCGGCGGACTTTGAGGCGGGTTCCTTCGGCGATATCGGGATAGTCATTCAGAGCACGTGAAACAGTGGATTTGGTCAGCCCGAGTGCGTCCGATACATCGGATATCGTTACGCGGTTTGCCCCCGTATTTTTCGCCGGATGATCGTGAGCCGTTCGCAAAAATCTGTCCTCCCGGGAATCAGGCTGATCTCCGAAACCGGTTTCGGCAAGGGATTTTTCGCGTTTTCCGGGAGACAGCAGCCGCACGCGCGCGGAAATCGTGTTTTTCCAGAATGGCGTGCAGCTGTCGGGACGGTCAGAGAACCGCCCGCCTGAAAGACGATTTCATGTATGTTTTAAACGAAGATCGAGAGCCAGGAGCGGAGGCGGTCTGTGGTTATTCGGGCTCCCATTCCGGGCGGGTAAATCCGACAAACACATCCGTCAGATCGGAGGCCGAATTCCGCTCGAGAACATCCCTTATTGAGCCCGTTTTCGCGATTGTGTCCCATCCGGGACCGGAAAATGTGGACCGTTTGAAGACATGGCGCGACAGTAAGGGATTCGTCAGTGCCTGACTGAAAGCATCAAGAGCCACAAAGAGCAGAATGATGTTTGGCAGCGGACTGTTGGTCACCCTGTCTTCGCAAAACAGGCCGACATGAAAGTCTACGTCACGCGGTTTGTCATAAAACTCGCGCAGCATGCCGGCCACTTCGGGATCAGAGGAAATGTCCTCAAATGAAAACGGCCGGTTCTGGCCCAGGTAGTCGCAATAGTCGGAGAAACTCGCCAGTTCGCAGAAACGGTCCTGCTTCATGGAGGATATTTCAATGTGCAAAAGCGGTTCGGCGGTGTTCCGCGGCCCGAGTTCGGCCGCCTGGGTGGCGCTGATGTCGGCAAAACCAGCCGTCAGACCACCGTCGATCAGCAAAGCATTGTTCATGAAGGTCTCATGTACAGGATGCAGGTTTCCACCCCACCGGATCTGGTCCGGAATGAGCGCGTGCCAGCGATACAGCAGGCTGAATTCGGTCGTGATCCAGTTCGGTTTGTTCCACGGCGCGTCCCAGGCGACCGACGGATCGGCACGCAGATGGAACGGCAGCGGCGAGATATGATTGATGTAATCTTCGACCACGATCTTGATGAAAATCACCACAACGGTATTGCGCGCTGTTTCAAAAATCCGGTCGTCATCCCAGTCCGGATGTGCGGTCTCTATCTCGGCCGCAAGGCGGTTGTGTTCACGCATAAAAAGCGTGTTCATCATAGAGACCTGAGGCACTGAATTTACCCGGTCACCGCCAACCGCAAAAAGTTTCGCGCGGCGGGCGTCATCAATGTCGCTGGAGCCAAGCGGTGGATCAAGCACTGCGAAATCCGGATCAACCTCACCGTCTTTGTACAAAAAGGGCGGAAACTCCTCCCTGCCGATCATCTGCGAGCGCAGCCGCCCTTTCATCCCTTTTTTGCCGGATTTCAGGCGCAGCGCATCCGTCTGGTCTTCGGTACGACCATACAGCGGGCACAGGTCTATTTCGTGATTTGACGTGTTTCGTTTCAGCCTTGTATCGGCGGTTTCATCGGCGGCTGTCAGATCTTCTGTCTCGGTACGAATAAATCCGTCCGTCAGATACTGTGCAAAGGCCGGAAAGAGACATGTGGATTTCGGACACAGACGCTGATGTCCGTCCCGGCGCCGGAAAAGTGCGGCCAGTGCTTCGGGGTCAGGCGCGTCTTCGCGCGGGCTCGGCGGGAGGTGACGCCCGCTCCAGCGGCGATCCGTCAGACCCGGCCACGAGACATATCCCTGACGCGTACTCAGCGGATGGGGGCGGAACCTTGCGCGCTTCACCACGCGGTTAATCGCCCATTTGTTCGCAAAATCTGCGATGGGCGGTATCGCTTCGACAATGCGAAACAGGGATTCTTTGAGTTGGTAGGAAAAACTGGCCATAAAAATGCTCTGAAAATTATCAACTATGCGTTGATTATTGCTTGGATATTCAATTTTTTCTAGTTCTTTGTCCGGTCAGGTGGGCGCAGGCCCCAACATGGCCGCTGAAAACCGGTGGTATGGCACTGCGGGCATGGGGGTTGCCGGGGCGAAAACGAACGATGCCAGAATTCTTTTGGATTGTGATTGGCTCTGTGGCAGCATTCCGGGGCAAGGTCGCATGCAGAAGTGCAATACCGGGAGGCTGCAGCGCGCAATCCGGGCCGTTTCAAAGGCCCGTGGTGCGACCAGAACAGGATCAGAATGCCAGCACCGTGTGCGCGGTTTGTCATGCTGGTTCGCAATTCCCGGACAGAAAACTCCACAGAAGGACACCGTATGAACAAGACATCTATCTACCGGCTCAGCGAGCTTGCCGACCGAAAACCCGAATACGCACTCGTCGGCGAGGTTGATCTGGTTGTTGTCCGCTTTGACGAAGAGGTTTCGGTTTTTTACGGGCGTTGCCTGCACCGTGGTGCGCTGATGTCAGATGGCCATGTGCGCGGGAATGATCTGATCTGTGGTGTGCACAACTGGGATTACCGGCTCGACAGCGGTGTGTCTGCCTATGCCAATGACGAAAAGCTGCCAAAATTCACCTCATGGATTGAAGGCGACGACATCTGTGTTGACGCCGATGAAATAAACGCCTGGGGGTATGAGAATCCGCAACCTTACAACCGTGATGCCTATCTTGGGCTCTATGCAGACCCCAGCCACGGCACATCCGAAGAACCCTACACAGGGTTGATACAGGGCTATGCAAAATCCGGCCTGACAAAAACCGGCCACCACGGCGTCGTTGAATCGATGGGCGTGCCACGCGCGGAACTGCCCGATTGGGATGACATCCAGTTGCTCACGGCTCAGTTGCACAAACCGCCTCTGCTTGATGACGCACTGGTTGGAACAGATGTGGTGATCGGACCCAATGCGCAAAAGCCTCTGCGCCTTGAGATCCCGCTTTTTGTGTCGGATATGAGTTTCGGCGCGCTGTCGGAATCCGCAAAGGTTGCGCTGGCAAAAGGCGCGGAACTCGCCGGTACCGGCATATGCTCGGGTGAGGGCGGCATGCTGCCCGAAGAGCAGGCCGAGAACAGCCGCTATTTTTACGAGCTGGCGTCCGGCAGGTTCGGGTTCAGCTGGGACAAACTGGACAAAGTGCAGGCCTTTCATTTCAAAGGGGGGCAGGGTGCCAAAACAGGAACGGGCGGGCATTTGCCGGGCGAGAAGGTGCAGGGCAAGATTGCCGAGGTGCGTGATCTGGAACCAGGTACCGCTGCAATTTCGCCCTCGCGCTTTCCGGACTGGACGGATGTGGCGCAGATCAGAGATTTTGCGGATGAGGTCCGCGACCGGACCGGCGGTATCCCTATCGGGTACAAACTGTCCGCTCAGCACATAGAAAAAGATATCGATGCCGCCCTCGCCGTCGGCGTTGACTATATCATCCTGGACGGGCGCGGCGGTGGCACAGGTGCTGCGCCGATCATCTTCCGGGACAATATTTCGGTGCCGACAATTCCTGCCCTCGCGCGCGCGCGACACCATCTCGACCGGTTGGACCGTGCGGATGTGACACTTGTGATCACCGGGGGGCTGCGAAAACCGGCGGATTTCATCAAAGCGATGGCGCTGGGTGCAGATGCCATTGCGGTTTCCAATTCGGCCATGCAGGCGATCGGCTGTCTGGCAATGCGGGCCTGCCACACAAACAACTGTCCGGTAGGGATTGCGACCCAGAAACCCCATCTGGTCAATCGTCTGATTGCGGATAAATCAGCGGCACAGCTGGCTAATTTTTTCAGCGCGAGCGTCGAGCTGATGCAGGTCATGGCCCGGGCCTGCGGGCACGATCACCTGAAAGGTTTCAATGCGGATGATCTGACGACCTGGAAACGCGACATGGCTGATATCTCGGGTGTCGCCTTTGGCGGCGTGGCATAAGGAGAGAGACAATGAACAAAGAAAATCTGGACTGGATCTCTGTCGGCCATATTGACGATCTGCCTGAGGGGCGTGTGAAAACAGTGACCGCCCGGACAACGTCGATCTGTCTTGTGCATTTCGACGGGCAATGGGCTGCCATGAACAATCATTGCCCGCACCAGCGGGGTCCGCTGGGCGAAGGATCCATTGAGAAAGGCATCGATGACAAATGCTGGATCCGCTGTCCCTGGCATGGCTGGGATTTTGATCCGCTGACCGGCAAGCCACCCGGCGGTCACGAGGATACAGGCCAGGAGATGTACCCGCTGGACATCCGCGAGGGTGAGATCTTTGTGGGCATCGAGCCTGAGCCACCGCATGAACGGACAACGACGGACGTCATGACCGAAACCATGGTCAACTGGGGTGTGCAGTCGGTCTTTGGCATGGTCGGGCACTCCAACCTGGGGCTGGCGGACGCGATCCGTATGGCTGTCGCGGATAAAAAGCTGAAGTATTACGGCATCCGGCACGAAGGCGCTGCCGCCTTTGCGGCATCTGCCTATGGTAAGCTGACGGGCAAACCGGCAGCTTGTCTGACGATTGCCGGACCCGGTGCCACGAACCTTATGACTGGTCTGTGGGATGCCAAGGTTGACCGTGCGCCGGTTCTGGCGCTGACCGGTCAGGTTCAGACCCAGGTGTTCGGGCCGGGCGCATTTCAGGACATTGATCTGGCCTCTGCTTTTGAGGCCGTGTCGCGGTTCTCGCAGACGGCACTCAGCACGTCCAATCACGCGGAGCTGATGTCGCTTGCCTGCAAAAACGCCATCGTGCACCAGGATGTCTCGCATCTGATTTTCCCCGATGACATGCAGACAATGCCATCAGATCAGAAGGCCGGTACGCCTGATGGCCGGATGGGTGGCACAAGGGTCACCCCGTCGCAGGAGGATATGGACGCCGCGGTTGCGTTGCTGAACAGCGCCAAACGCCCGATGATCATTGTGGGTCACGGTGCCTATGAGGCGCGTGATCAGATCATTGCTCTGGCAGAGAAAATCGGCGCCCCCGTAGTCACGACCTTCAAAGCCAAGGGGCTGGTGCCGGACAGCCATCCGCTGGGCGCAGGCGTTCTGGGCCGTTCCGGCACACCGATTGCCAGCTGGTTCATGAACGAGGCGGATGTGCTGGTGGCTTTTGGGGCAAGTTTTTCCAACCACACCGGCATCGCGCTGAAAGAGAACATTATCCAGGTCGACTATGACCGGATGCAGCTGGGTAAATTCAGCCCGGTCAAAGTGCCTGTCTGGGGTGAGATCGGGGCCTTTTGCGATGCCGCCGTGCCAGACATCAAGCCGCATGCAGAGGCCGAGGACCAGAAAGCAGAACTGGCAGATCGCTGGCGGATGTGGCGGGACGAAAAAAGCCGCCGACTGTCAGAGGAACACGGTAAGGGCATTCACTCGTTTGCGATATTCGAAGCCCTGGGCCGTCTTGTGCCGGACGACGCGATTTTTGCGGTGGACGTTGGCAACAACACCTATTCCTTCGGGCGCTATCTGGAGACCAGGGGCTCCCAGCGGGTGCTGATGTCCGGGTATCTCGGGTCAATCGGCTTTGGATTACCAGCGGCCATGGGAGCCTGGGCTGCCACGCAGGACATCGACAGCCTGCGGGGACGCAAAGTGATTTCGATATCCGGCGATGGTGGTTTCGGCCAGTACCCGATGGAGTTCACCACCGCCGTAAAATACGGCATGGATATAACGCACATCCTGCTGCACAACGGCGAACTGGGCAAAATCTCCAAGGAGCAGCGTTCCGGGGAATGGCCTGTGTGGGAAACGGATCTGCAGAACCCGTCTTTTGCAGCCTTTGCACGGCTCTGCGGCGGGCACGGTGAAAAAGTCACAGAAACGGATGAGATCGCGGATGCAATCGAACGTGCCCTGGCCGTTGAGGGCCCCGCGCTGGTCGAAATCATGACCGACGCTGAACTGGTGTAGACGGAAAGCTGCCCGGGCCAGCGGTCCGGGCGGTCAGCCTTCGGCGAAAACCTTTTTGGCGACGCGAAAACATTCAAGGCCCTGTGGTACGCCGCAGTATATGGCGATGACGTGAATGATTGCGCGTATTTCTTCTTTGGATACACCATTGTTGATCGCGCCGCGCAGATGAAGCTCCCATTCCTGCATTTTACCCAGTGCGCCGATCATCGACAGGTTCATCATAGAACGGGTTTTGGCGTCAATCACTTCATCGCCCCATCCGAAACCCCAGCACCAGGCGGTCATGGCCTCCTGAAAGGGGCGCGTGAACTCATCCGCCGCGGCCAGGTTATTCTCGACATACTCAGCGCCGAGCGTTGCCTTGCGCTGCTCCAGCCCCTGCAGAAACAGATCCTCATCAAAAACGCTCATTTTCCGTGTTCCTTGTATTCTGATCCGAAGTACTTCGTCCGCGTTAGCAGACAGAGGCAGACCCTTTAATTGCTTTGCGCATCCAGCGCGGCAGATGCGTCACCGGATGCCTGCAGTCTAGCCCGCCTGTCAGGTCAATCACCAGCGCCCCGGGTGATTGCAGTCCGAGCTATACCGAATTCGACAAAGAATGGGTGACGGGCCGAAGTGATTTCCCGTTCTTTGCGGTCCATCTGACGCAGCACCAGTTTTTGCCTGCCAGCCGGACACCTGCCGCGCTGGTGATCCATGTGCGGAACGAGGCCCGGGTGCATTCCGATGCTGAACGCCTGCGAGACACAGATGCACGCATTCTGCGGATCACATGGGCGGTGACACCGTTCGGTTAACGGTTGCTGAAAACCGCACTTTACGTTCCGTCCAATAATTGAGCGCATCTCGTCAATTCCGGCGCGCAATTGGGCGTTTGGTCGCTCTGAAACGAATTTGTGACGCATTAAGTGGCAGAATCTTTGGGCGCGGGTCCAACTGATGCGGCCTTTAGGGGCGCTGAAACGCCGCGCGATGGACGATCCTGGCAGATCCTGACCACCGCGCGACTGCAACAAAACTGCTGCGGGTTCTGACTATACCAGTTGGACCGGTGACAATAGTGCCAACCGCACTTTGCCGGCATCGCAGCTCATTCAGGGACTTTTTTCCAGATGGCTCACTCACTGAAATTCACTTCATATGTAACCGCCGCGCTGCTTGCTTCGACAGGTATCGCGGCTGCCGAATGCGCGGATCCGGTCAAGATAGGGGTGCTGCACTCCCTCTCCGGCACAATGGCGATTTCCGAAACAACGCTCAAAGACACAATGCTGATGCTGATCGAAAAGCAGAATGCTGCCGGCGGTGTCCTTGGCTGCGAGATTGAGGCTGTTGTTGTCGACCCGGCATCTGATTGGCCGCTTTTTGCAGAGAAAGCGCGTGAACTGCTGACGGTTCACGAGGTTGACGTGATCTTTGGCAACTGGACGTCCGTTTCCCGTAAATCCGTGCTGCCGGTGATCGAGGAACTGAACGGCCTGCTGTTTTATCCGGTGCAATACGAAGGTGAGGAAAGCTCGCGCAATGTATTCTACACCGGCGCTGCTCCCAACCAGCAGGCGATCCCGGCTGTAGACTATTATCTGGAAGAACTGGGCGTGGAAAAATTCGCGCTGCTGGGAACGGACTATGTCTATCCGCGCACCACGAACAACATTCTCGAGCAGTATCTCAAAGACAACGGCATTGCAGAGGATGACATCTTTGTAAACTACACGCCATTTGGTCATTCCGACTGGGCGACAATCGTGGCCGACGTGGTCGCACTGGGCGAGGATGGCAAACAGGTAGGCGTGATTTCCACCATCAACGGTGACGCCAACATCGGGTTTTACAAAGAGCTGGCAGCCGCCGGCGTGTCTGCGGATGACATTCCGGTTGTCGCATTCTCCGTAGGCGAAGAAGAGCTCTCGGGACTTGATACGTCCAACCTGGTGGGCCACCTGGCGGCCTGGAACTACTTTCAGTCTGCAGAAACAGAAGCGAACGCAGAATTCATTGACGCCTGGAAAGAATTCGCTGGTGCTGACCGCGTGACAAACGACCCGATGGAGGCGCATTACATCGGCTTTAACATGTGGGTCAATGCGGCAACCGCTGCCGGTACAACTGATGTGGATGCTGTGCGCGACGCCATGTACGGTCAGGAATTCCCGAACCTGACAGGCGGTACGGCTGTCATGTTGCCAAACCATCACCTGGCCAAGCCGGTGCTGATCGGCGAGATCACGGCGGACGGCCAGTTCGACATCATCTCGAAAACGGCTGAAGTACCCGGCGACGCATGGACCGACTTCCTGCCGGCCTCCAAAGTTCTGACTTCTGACTGGAAAGAGCTGGGCTGCGGTATGTACAACATGGAAACCGAGACCTGCGTTCAGCTGACCTCGAACTACTGATCTCATGCGGCGGGGCTGTCGTCTGATGGCCCCGCTCCTGTCCGCAAGACCTGAATTTCCCTGAAAGACTGACACTATGCGCCGTATCCTCCTCGCCATCGCGGTTTTTTGTGGTGTGCTGCCGCAGGTTCAGGCCGGTGATCTGCAGGACATCCTGCAAATTCACGCTGACGAAGTGGCCAAGCCCTCGCGGCGCAGTGTCAGTGTTCTGCTGGATGATCTGGTCGCTTCTGGTCTGCCGCAGGTGACCGTGTTCCTTGAGGAGTGGGCCGAGAAAAACGTCTGGCGTGGCCCGGACGGGCTGTTTTTCCTCGCGCGCGCTGATGGCGACACGCTGGAGATCCGGGACGTGGACACCGGCGAGACCGTCAGCATCGCAAAAGACGGTTTTCTCCAGATCAAACCCAACGGCGGGGTGCGCCGTGTCATCGGTACCGCACTTGTACAGTTTCAGCTGTCCGATCCGGACCCGGCACGACGCAAAGCGGCGCTTGAAGCGATAGCGCGCCGTCCCGAAGCGTCGCAACTGGCACCGCTGCAGGCTTCGGTAGAAACGGAAACCGAAGACAGCCTGCGGGCGCGCAAAGTGCAGTTGGCGAATTTTCTGTCGGCGCAGTTTGGTGACACTGCAGATGTGCGCATCGCTGCCATCGAAAGTCTGTCAAAAGATACCAGCGTGGAGGCGCGCAGTGTTCTCAACCGCATTCTGAGCACCAAAGAGGGTGTCACGGCGGGCGAGGCGGATGGCAACATCGCGCGGGTTCTGGACCCGTTTGTCGCGCCCGATGCCTTTTACCTGCGGCTGGTCGAGGCCGGGCTGGCACCGCCGGTGGTTACGCCTGCAGAAATACGCGCAGGGCTCGAGCAGAACGTGAAAGACGGTCGCGCTGGGGGGGTGCCGCTTGCACAGCTGGACAATGACGCCCAACGTGGACGCGCCTATATACAGCTCGCCGCTGAGGGCCTGGTGCCACCGCTTGTTACTGCCGCGGACCGGGAAACGGCTCTGTCCGAGCACATTTTCTATGAGCGGTACGACGAGGCCGACCCGGCTATAACAGCTGCTGCGGAAACAGCACTCGCCTCCGTCACGGCGCGCGTCGGGTGGGAGCAGACCATTGACCTGGGCCTTGATGCCCTGTCGCTGGCATCGATCTACTTTCTGGCTGCCATCGGTCTGGCGATCACCTTTGGGGTGATGGGGGTGATCAATATGGCGCACGGCGAATTCATTATGATGGGCGCTTATACCGGATACGTCGTCCAGTTGTTTGTGCCGGATTATACGCTGTCGATCATGATTGCCCTGCCGCTGGCTTTTGCCGTGACTTTCGGCGCGGGTGTCACGATGGAGCGCCTTGTGATCCGTCATCTGTACCACCGGCCGCTGGAAACCCTGCTGGCCACTTTCGGCATCTCCATCGCCCTCCAGCAGCTGGCCAAAAATATCTTTGGTACCCAGGCCCGTCCGCTGACGTCTCCCGGCTGGCTGGATGGTGCCTGGGTTCTGTCGGACGCGATACAGATCAGCTATATCCGTATAGCCATTTTTGTTCTGGCTCTGCTCTTTCTGGCGCTCATCCTGTTTATCCTCAAACGCACGCGGCTTGGGCTGGAGGTCCGCGCGGTGACCCAGAATCCGGGCATGGCCGCCAGCATGGGGATCAACCCGGACCGCATCAATATGCTGACCTTCGGGCTGGGGTCGGGCATCGCAGGGATCGCGGGCGTTGCGATTGGCCTTTATGCGAAAGTGACATCCGAGATGGGGGCCGATTACATCGTACAATCCTTTATGACGGTCGTTGTAGGCGGTGTTGGCAATGTCTGGGGCACGCTTGCCGGGGCGTCCATGATCGGGTTCCTGCAAAAGGGCATCGAGTGGCTGAACCCGTCGAACACCCTGGCGGCCCAGACATACATGATCCTTTTCATCATTCTCTTCATTCAGTTCCGGCCAAAGGGCATCGTCGCGCTCAAAGGCCGGGCGGCGGCGGATTGATATCATGCGCAGATCCTTTATTGCTCAAAACCCATCTGTTCTGTGGTTTCTGGCGGCGCTGGGGCTTTTCACCCTGGTGATCACTGTGCTGTCCGAGTTTACCGGTGCAGGGGTCATCCCAACCTCCTTTGTCAAAACTCTCGGCAAGACGCTGTGCCTGTGTCTGATCGCGATCGCGATGGATGTCGTCTGGGGGTACTGCGGCATTCTCAGCCTTGGGCATTTCGCCTTTTTCGGGATTGGCGGCTATGCCGTCGGGATGTGGCTGATGTACGCGCGGACAGAGACCATCGTTCTCGAAAGCCTAAGCACACAGGTCATTCCTCCGACACCGCAGGAAATATCGGATGCTATCGGCAACCAGATTTTCGGCGTCGTGGGCAGCTCCGAATTCCCACTCATCTGGGCATTTGCCGACAGTCTGTTACTGCAGTTGCTGATGGTGGTGCTGGTGCCCGGACTGCTGGCTCTGGTATTCGGCTGGCTGGCGTTCCGGTCACGCGTCACCGGTGTGTACCTGTCCATTCTCACCCAGGCGATGACACTGGCGCTGTCGCTCTATCTTTTTCAGAACGACTCCGGTCTGCGTGGCAACAACGGGTTGTCCGGCCTGCAGAATATCCCCGGCTTCGAAACCACCCCGCAGTCGGCGGTTTCAATTGTGTTTTTCTGGGCTTCGGCTGCCGCACTGGCCGCAGGCTATGTGTTTTTTGCCTGGGTGGTCTCGGGCAAGATGGGCAGCGTGGTGCAGGGCATTCGCGACAATGAGGCAAGGGTGCGGTTTCTGGGGTATCACGTCGAAAGCTACAAGCTTTTCATCTTTACGGTCACGGCCATCGTTTCGGGCATTGCCGGTGCTCTTTATTATCCCCAGGCCGGGATCATCAACCCGGGTGAGATCGCGCCCATCGCCTCAATTTACCTGGCCGTCTGGGTGGCGATCGGCGGTCGCGGGCGTCTTTATGGCGCTGTGATCGGTGCGGCTTTTGTTTCCCTGTTGTCCAGCTGGTTCACCGGCGGCGGCGCGCCACCAATTAACCTGGGTTTCTACACAGTTCAGTGGACAGACTGGTGGCTGGTATTGCTGGGTCTTTCTTTTGTGGCGGTGACCCTGTTTTTCCCGCGCGGCATCGGTGGCCTCTTTGACTATCTGGTAAAAAAACCATGAACAGTACTCTTCTTGAGGTCTCTGGCCTGTCGGTCAGTTTTGACGGCTTTCGGGCGATTAACAACCTGTCTGTACAGTTTCCCGAAACCGGAATGCGCGCGATCATCGGCCCGAACGGCGCGGGCAAAACCACCTTTATGGACATCGTAACCGGCAAAACCAGACCAGACGAAGGCCATGTGATCTGGGGCGAGCGGAGCATCTCTTTGCTGGGAATGTCCGAAAGTGAGATCGCCATGCAGGGGATCGGTCGCAAATTCCAGAAACCTACAGTTTTTGAAACTCAGACAGTCCGGCAGAACCTGGCGATGGCGCTCAAAAATCCGCGCAGCCCGTTTGCCGTTCTGATGCACCGGCGTACCGCGGCGAACGGCACGCGCATTGACAAAATCGCAGGCGAGATCGGCCTTTCGGATTCCCTGATGCGCGTTGCAGGTGAGTTGAGCCACGGTCAGAAGCAATGGCTTGAGATCGGAATGTTGCTGGCGCAGGATCCGCGCTTGCTGCTGGTGGATGAGCCCGCCGCAGGGATGACCGTCGAAGAGCGGGAAAAAACCACCGATATCCTGCGCGAGGCTGCGAAGACCTGCGCGGTGGTTGTGGTAGAGCATGACATGGAATTCGTCCGCCGTCTCGATTGCCGGGTGACAGTGCTGCACGAAGGTTCGGTGCTGGCGGAGGGGAGCCTTGATCACGTCACCGCTGATCAGGCGGTTATCGATGTATATCTGGGGCGTTCCAATGCTTGAAGTCACCGGTCTCAGCCTGCACTACGGCCAGAGCCAGATCCTCTATGATGTCTCGTTTGATGCTCCGCGCGGACAGATCACGGCGGTAATGGGCAACAACGGAACCGGCAAGACCAGCCTGCTCAAAGCAATTGCGGGCCGCCACCCCTGGTCGGCAGGCGATGTACAGGCATCCGGAAAACCTGCTGGCTGCGGAAACGCCGTTGTCTCTGCGCGTGCGGGCATCGCCTATGTCCCCCAGGGCCGGGAGATTTTCCCGATGATGACCGTCGAGGAAAACCTCGAAACCGGATTTGCTCTGCTGCCAGTGGCCGAGCGTCGCATCGAAGATGATATCTTTGAGCTTTTCCCGGTTTTAAAGGACATGCGGGGACGCAGAGGGGGCGATCTGTCCGGCGGACAGCAACAGCAACTTGCCATTGCGCGCGCTCTGATCACCCGGCCTGACATTTTGTTGCTGGATGAACCGACCGAAGGCATTCAGCCCAACGTGATCCAGCAGATCGGCGTTTGCCTGCAGTTGCTGCGCGATCGGGGGGATATGGCAATTGTGCTGGTCGAGCAGAATGCTGATTTCGCCTATGGCCTTGGGGACAGGTTCGTCATGATCGAAGGCGGGCGGGTCAGGCGAAGGGCGGACAAGGCTGACTATGCCAAATCCACAATGCTTGAAGATCTTGCCCTCTGACCGGAATTGCCGCCTGCGCGCTGCGGCGAAAACGCCCCTGGGCCTGCTGTGATCACCGCTTTGCTCTCGACCCGATGTCGGAGCGGTGTTTAAGTCCCGGTGAAACGGATCGCAGACTGGCACGGATATGACACAACGACACGGCGGACAGATTTTAATCGAATGTCTGATGGGAATGGGCGCGCGCCAGAGCTTTGGTGTCCCGGGTGAAAGCTATCTTGCAGCTCTCGATGCCATGCACGACACCGCAGGTGCCTTTGATTTCACGCTCTGCCGGCAAGAGGGTGGCGCCGCCTTTATGGCGGCGGCCTGGGGCAAACTGACGGGCACGCCCGGTATCTGCTTTGTAACGCGCGGGCCGGGGGCCACCAACGCGTCCATCGGGGTACATACCGCAATGCAGGACAGCGTGCCCATGCTGCTGTTTATCGGGCAGGTCGGTACTGCGGACAGAGATCGCGAGGCATTTCAGGAGATCGATTACCGCGCTTTTTTCGGCACGGTTGCAAAGTGGGCGACAGAGATCCCGGATGTCAGCCGCATTCCGGAGTATGTCTCGCGTGCCTGGTCGACGGCAGTCTCCGGCAGGCCCGGCCCGGTCGTGGTCGCTTTGCCAGAGGACGTACTGTCGGCCTGGTCAGACGTTCCGGCGCTGGTCGCACCGGTCAGAGTGTCGGAACCTGAACCATCGCCCGCTGCGGTATCTGACATTGCGCACCGACTGATCGCGGCGGAGCGTCCGCTGATTGTCACCGGTGGCCAGGGGTGGCACGAGCAGGGCCGTACGGCGCTGGAAGACTTTGCCACCAGCGCGGACATTCCTGTTGTTGCGGCGTTCAGGTTTCATGATCAGTTCGACAACCATAATCCCTGCTATGCCGGCGAGGCAGGTGTCGGCATGAACCCGGCAACGCAGAAACTGATCCGCGAAAGCGATGTCATTCTGGCCCTTAATGTGCGCATGGGCGAGATGACAACCGGCGCCTGGGAGCTTCTCTCGGTGCCCGTCCCGACGCAGACGCTTTTTCATGTGCATACCTCAGATGCGGAACTCGGCAAAATCTATGCTCCTGATGTTGCAGTACATGCGGGGCCCAACGCGTTTTCAAAAGCACTGGCAGGCTGCGCCGAAACTGTCACCGGACGCACATGGAGAGCGCAGGCGCGTGAGGCTTATGAGACAGGGTTAAACGCACCGCAGCAGCCGGGCCCGATTGATATGGTCACTGTGATGGCACATCTGCGGAACCGCCTGCCTGATGATGCCATCCTGACGAACGGCGCCGGGAATTTCGCAGCCTGGCCGGGCAAATTTTTTCGGTATGGTCCAAAACAGCGGCTGCTTGCTCCGCAGTCGGGTGCCATGGGTTTCGGCGTACCGGCGGCAATCGCGGCGAGGGTGGCACACCCGGAACGCACCGTTGTCTGTTTTGCCGGTGATGGTGACTTTCAGATGACATGTCAGGAGCTTGGCACCGCAGCCCAGGCCGGTGCCTGCCCCATTATCCTTATTCTCAACAACGGAGTTTATGGGACGATCCGCATGCATCAGGAAAAGCTCTATCCTGAACGGGTGTCCGGGACGACCCTGGAAAACCCGGATTTTGTGGCCCTGGCCAAGGCCTACGGGTTTCATTCGGAAACCGTTTCCGCGACGAACGAATTTGCCGGTGCTTTCGAACGTGCGCTGGCGTCGGACAGCGGTGCCGTGCTCGATCTGAGAGTGTCCGCCGAAGCACTTACACCGGGACAGACTCTCAGCCAGATCCGGGAAGCGGGCCTGAAACGCTGATTTACGGCCAGGTGCTGCCTTCGGGCGACGGACGGTAAGATTCCCCGGTACCGCGCGCAAACCCGCTTTGTCGTGCAGATTTCGCGTAAAACGTGACAGTTATTGTCGGTTTCCCTTGAGATCAGGCGGAAAGTGGCACATTTAGGTATGAACTTTCAAAGGCCTGCAGATCAGGAGTTCGCGTGTCCCTCTTCCTTATCGTTGCCCTTCCCTTCCTTGGTGCATTGCTGCCGGGACTTATGAATTCCGCCGGGCGTCAGGCCTGTGCAGGTGTTACCTTCACCGTGTCGCTCGCAGCCTTTATCGGACTGCTGACCAACGCACCTGCCGTGTTTGCGGGCGAGGTTGTACAGACGGGGGTAGAATGGCTGCCTGCTCTGGGCATGAACTTCACGCTTATGCTCGACGGGCTGGGCTTTTTCTTTGCGCTGCTGATCCTTGGGATCGGGCTGCTGATCATCACATACGGGCGGTTCTATCTGTCACGCGATGACAATATGGGTGAATTCTTTACCTATCTGCTGCTGTTTCAGGGCGCGATGGTCGGCATTGTTCTGAGCGATAACATATTGCTTCTGCTGGTTTTCTGGGAGCTGACCTCGCTGTCGTCTTTCCTGTTGATCGGCTATTGGAAGCATCTGCCCGAAGGGCGGCAGGGCGCACGGATGGCACTGACTGTTACGGGCATGGGCGGGCTGGCGATGGTCGGTGGCATGCTGATCCTGGGCCAGATTGCAGGCAGCTATGATCTGAGCGTTATTCTGCAGAACCGCGAACTGATCCAGGACAGCCCGCTCTATCTGCCGGCACTTCTCCTGATCCTGCTGGGCTGTTTTACCAAGTCTGCTCAATTCCCTTTCCACTTCTGGCTGCCGCATGCCATGGCCGCGCCCACGCCGGTGTCGGCGTATCTGCACTCCGCCACGATGGTCAAAGCGGGTATCTTTCTGATGGCCCGGATGTGGCCGGTTTTGTCGGGCACGCCGGAATGGTTCATGATCGTGACCACGGCAGGTCTCGTGACGATGGTTCTGGGGGCGGTCATTGCGCTCTTCAAGCATGACCTCAAAGCGCTTCTTGCCTTTTCCACTGTCAGCCACCTGGGCCTCATCACAATGCTGCTGGGGACGGGCACGGCCTTTGGCGCGATGGCGGCTGTTTTCCACATTCTCAATCACGCGACGTTCAAGGCGGCCCTCTTTATGTCCGCCGGTATTGTGGATCATGAAGCACATACACGGGACATCCGACGACTGGGTGGCCTGCGTCACCTGATGCCCATTACCTTTGTGATTGCGACAATTGCGGCCTTGTCTATGGCGGGTATTCCGTTGCTCAATGGCTTTCTGTCCAAGGAAATGATGCTGGAAGAGGCACATCACACGGTGCTCTTCGGGTCTCACTGGCTGGTGCCGGCGCTGGCCGTTGTCGGCTCGCTTTTTTCAGCGGCGTATTCATTCCGCCTGATTGCGCACACATTCCTCGGTGCAAAGCGCGACGATTATCCGGCCAAGCCGCATGATCCCGGTGCGGGGATGTGGCTGCCGCCCGCAATCCTTGTGGTGCTGGTCGTTGTCATCGGCGTCGCTCCTTTCCTTGCTGAACCCTTTGTCAAAATAGTTACGGCTTCTGTGTTGGGCGACACCGCGACTGTCCCCAAAGCCTACTTCAAAATCTGGCACGGTCTGGTGCCCGCGCTGTTTATGTCCATGGCCGCGGTTGCGGGCGGCATTCTGCTGCTGTTTGCGTTCCGCCCGGCACTGCGTTTCTGGGATGCGGCTCCACGCCCAGAGGCCAAAACAATCTTTGAAGGGCTGATTGCCGGCGTTGTGGCCGCCGCACAGGGGTTCAGCCACCGGCTGCACAACGGCGCCTTTTCGCGCTATGGCGCGATCATGGCGATTACCGTGATTGCTGCAGGATATCATGCGTGGGCCACGGGCACGGTCGGTGAAGCGACGCGCACGATGCAGCCTGCAGGTCCTGTGCCTATCGCGGGCTGGCTGATGCTGGTGGCTGCGACTGTTGCGCTCGTCTTCCAGCACCGCAACCGCCTGTTGTCTCTGGTTCTGATCGGCATTGCGGGCCTCATGGTGTCTGTGGGGTTTGTTTTCTTCAGCGCGCCCGATCTTGCAATGACGCAGATCACCGTCGAGGTCGTGACAATCATTCTGCTGCTGCTGGCGCTCAACTTTCTGCCAAATCACACGCCGGTTGAAAGCGATGCCATGCGCAGAACCCGCGACGCTGTTGTCGCTGTTGCCGGTGGGCTGGCAACAATGGGCCTGTCCTTCCATTACCTGATGCGCGATGCCATCGCGACGCCGATCTCCGAGTTCCACCTGGCGAACTCTTACAAGGGCGGTGGCGGTACCAACGTGGTCAACGTCATCCTGGTCGACTTCCGGGGTTTTGACACCTATGGCGAAATCATCGTGCTGGGGATTGCCGCCTTGCTGATCTATGCGCTGACTGAAACGCTGCTGTCCGGCCCGGTGCGCGCCCGGCTGCTCAACCGCAAGCCGGACAAGCCGCTGGCGGGCGATATGCACCCGACCATGATGGTGGTGCTGACCCGTGTGATCATGCCTGTGGTCCTTATGGTCGGCTTCTACATCTTCCTCCGCGGGCATAACGAACCTGGTGGCGGTTTCATCGCGGGCCTGATCGTGTCGATCGGCGTGGTGATGCAGTACATGGCCAGTGGTTTCAGCTGGACCTCTGCGCGTCTGCGCTATCCCTACCACGGCATCATCGGCGCCGGTGTGCTGATCGCGGGTCTGACGGGCATCGGGTCCTGGTTTGTCGCCAAACCTTTCCTGACCTCAGACTTTACCTACGTGCGCATCCCCCCGTTCCAGGAGTTTGAGCTGGCAACAGCGGCCCTGTTTGATCTGGGTGTATTTCTGGCAGTCGTAGGTGCCGTGATGCTGTCGCTTGAAAGCTTCTCGCGCCTGGCGCGGCGTGCGCATGTGCGCGACAGCGAACACCCGATGGATATCGACCCGTCGCGTGATGATCCGGCATCAGCAGAGGGGGAGGCGTAACATGGAACTTCTCGTAGCATCTGCGATCGGCGTACTGACGGCAGGGGGCATCTATCTGATGCTGCGCCTGCGCACGTTTCCGGTCATTCTGGGCATCTCGCTGCTCACCTATGCGGTGAACGTGTTTCTCTTTGCCTCGGGGCGCCTGACCGTCGGCGCACCTCCTATCCTGCAAAAAGGTGTCGAAACGTATACAGATCCGCTGCCGCAGGCGCTTGTTCTGACGGCCATCGTTATTTCTTTTGGCATGACGGCTGTGGTCGTCATGATTGCGCTGGGGGCCTATCTGGGGTCAGACGATGACCATGTGGATGATCCGGCCGATCCCACCTCTGAGGGCGGGAGGGACGCCACATGATTCACTGGATCATTGCACCCGTCGTTATTCCGGCCCTGATGGCGCCGTTCATCGTTCTGGCCGCGCGCTACCATCTGGGCATTCAGCGTGTGTTTTCTGTTGCGGGTGTGCTTGCGCTGATTGCGGTTGCTGCCGGCCTGATGTGGCAGGCTTCTGACGGTACGGTCACGCTCTATCAGCTGGGTGACTGGGCAGCACCCTTCGGTATCGTCCTGGTCGGCGACAAGCTGTCCACCATGATGGTGCTGCTGACATCTGTCCTGGCACTTTTCGTTCTGCTCTATGCGATAGGGTCCGGCTGGGATGACCGGGGGCGGCATTTCCACGCGCTCTATCAGTTCCAGCTGATGGGCATCATGGGTGCATTCCTGACCGGTGACCTCTTTAACCTCTTTGTTTTCTTTGAGGTTCTGCTCATCGCGTCCTACGGGCTGATGATTCACTCGGGCGGAAACGCAAGACTGCGCGCCGGGGTGCAGTATGTGCTCTTCAATCTGCTGGGCTCGACGCTGTTTCTGTTTGCTCTGGGATCGATATATGCCGAAACCGGGACACTCAATATGGCCGATCTGGCGCAGCGCGTGGCCCTGATTGACCCGGCAGAGACAGTGGGTATCCGGGTGGCTGCCGTTTTGCTGTTACTGGTGTTTGCAATCAAGGCGGCGCTTGTCCCGCTGCACTTCTGGCTGCCATCAAGCTATGCCGAAGCGCCCGCCCCTGTGGCGGCTCTTTTTGCGATCATGACCAAGGTTGGCGCCTATGCGATCATCCGGGTCTATACGATAGTTTTCCATCCGGATCTGGAGATCACTGCAGGATTGCATGAAACCTGGCTGATGCCCGCCGCGCTTGTGTCACTGGCGATTGGTATGGTGGGTGTGCTTGCGGCAAAGGAGCTGAACCGGCTTGTCGCCTATTCGGTCATCGGATCCATGGGCATGGTGATGATCTCGATCTCGCTTCTGACCCCTGTCAGCATCGCTGCGGCCCTTTACTATATCGTGCACTCGACGCTTGCCGCCGGTGCGCTGTTCCTGATTTCGGATCTGGTCCGTACCGGACGGCGCGACCTGATGCTTACGCCACAGCCGCCCGTCGCCGGGGGAACAGTTACCGCAATGATGTTTTTTGCGGCGGCAATTGCGATGGCGGGGCTGCCGCCGCTGTCGGGCTTTCTGGGCAAGCTGCTGGTCATGAATGCAGCCTTCGACGCTCAGGGCGTGGCATGGATCTGGGCAGTGATCCTGATTTCCAGCCTGATCAGCGTTGTCGGTTTTGCCCGTGCCGGCAGCGTCGTATTCTGGAAGTGCCGCAGTATTGAACCGGATCCCGAAGCCCCTGAGCCCACCACGCCGACGGTACTGTCCTATGCCGCTGTGGGCGGGCTCCTTGCACTGCTGGTCGCACATACCGTTTTTGCCGGTCCCGTGCACCGCTATACTTCTGGCATCGCGGCGGAACTTTTCGCGCCCGATACCTACATCTCGACCGTTCTGGAAACACCGGGCAAACTTAGCAAGCCAAAGGAGGGCCACTGACATGCTGAGCAAAGCTTATCGCTGGCTGCTGCCACACCCGCTTCTGACGCTGTTGCTGGCTGTGGTCTGGACCCTGCTGCAGAACAATGTGTCTGCTGGCATGATTGTCTTTGGTGTGATTCTGGGCGTGATTATCCCCTGGATAACCTCTGTCTGGTGGCCGGAATCACCGCGCGGTTTCCACATGGGACGCATGATCCGGTACAGTATTATCGTGATATGGGATATCCTTGTGGCCAATGTTCAGGTGGCCTGGATCGTACTGACCGTCCCCAATTCCAGGCTGAAACCTGCCTGGATCGTTATCCCGCTGGAACTGCGCGAGCCTGAAGCAATCACGCTGCTGGCCGGTACGATCACCCTGACCCCGGGAACTGTGTCAGCAGACCTGTCTGATGAGGGTCACAGCCTGCTGGTTCACGTATTGCACACAGATGATCCTGATGCCGTTCGTGAAGAAATAAACGACCGGTATCAGCGCCGCCTCAAGGAGATTTTCCAATGAATCCCGCCACTGATTTTCTGGACATCGCGCTTGTGATAGCGTTTGTTTCGGTCGTGATCGGCCAGATCCTGGCGATGATCCGGCTGGTTGTGGGCCCCGACACCGGTGATCGGATCCTGGCGCTGGACACGATGGTGGTGAATGCCATCGGCCTGATCGTATTGCTCGGAATTTCTCAGGGGACCGGCATTTATTTTGAGGTCGCCCTGATCATCGCCATGCTCGGCTTTGTATCCACGGTTGCCTACACACGATTTGTGCTGCGGGGGGATATCATCGAATGATACCGGAAGTTATCGGATCCTGGGCTGCGGCCCTTTGCCTGCTTATCGGCGCGGGCTTTACCCTCGTTGGCTCTATCGGATTGCTGAAATTCAACGATTCCATGACCCGTCTGCACGCACCCACCAAGGTCGGCACCGTCGGTGTCGGTGCCATGCTGCTGGCATCGGTCATCTACTCGTTTACGTTTGCCGAGGGGTCGCTGCATGAACTGCTGATCATGGGCTTTCTTTTTGTGACAGCGCCCATTTCGGCCAATTTTATTGCCAAGGTAAACATCCATCGCCGCGCTTGCGAAACTCCGCCCGCGCCGCCTCAGGACGATACCTGGTCGACGCTGAATGTGCCTGAGCAGGACCGGGAAACCGTCGGTTCCGGTACCGCATAAAGAGCCACCAGCGCCACCGGTTCCCGAACCGGCGGCCAAACATATTTTGCGCAGCTGAACCTCCAGGCAGGACCCATGCACAACCGTATCCGCATCGCGACGGTCACTTACAACAGCGCCGGCGTGATCGGTAATCTTCTGGACAGTGTCCCAGAGGGTGTCGAGGTCGTCGTCGCCGACAACAACAGCACCGATGACACCTGCAGGATCGTTGAAGAAGCAGGCGTGCGCCTGATCCGTCTGGAACAGAACCGGGGTTTTGGCACCGGCTGCAATGCCGGTGCTGCCGGCAACACAAGGGAGTTCATCTTTTTTGTGAACCCCGATGCAACGCTGACGCCGGATTGCTGCAGGCTGCTGGTAAAGGCTGCGGATGCGCATCCCGCAGCCGTTGCCTTCAACCCTGCGGTTCTGAACAGCAGGGGGCGTATCCGGCTGAACCGCCGCTCGGCACTGCTGCCCCGGCGTGACTGGACGCCCAGGTCTTATGGTGGGACGGACAATGATCTGAGCGTTGAGGTCCGGTTGCTGCACGGTGCGGCACTGTTTTGCAGGCAGGCGGCGTTCGAGGCGATCGGTGGATTTGATGAAACGATTTTCCTGTACCACGAGGATGATGACCTGTCTGTGCGCTTGCAGCAGGCGGGTGGAAAGCTGCGTCTGGAGCATGCGGCAAAACTGATGCATCTGGGCGGAAAATCGTCTGGAGGCTCCGTGGCGACAGCGCAACTCAAGGCCTATCTGATTGCCCAGTCACGGATCTATGTCGAAACAAAGCACGGTAAATCTGCTCCGGGTTTGCAGGCCTACCTGCGGGCGACAGCGAAACTGCTGTCGCCGCTGACGCTGCTGTCGCGCCGCAAACGGGCCCAGGCACTCAGCTATCTGAGGGGCGTTCGCGAGTTCGATCTGGAAAGCTATTCTTCCGGGAAGTGACCGTACTCTTTCCAGGCCAGATGACGGCACATCACCAAAAGCCTGTTGCTCTGTTTGAATTATCCGTAGCCGCAGCCCGCATCACCTTGACTTCTGCCGCGCGAGCGAGTGTATCTGGCGCGAAATCTGACCCCCGGAGGGATACCTATGCACGCCTATCGCAGCCATTCCTGTGCCGACCTGACCGTTGAAAATGTTGGCCAGTCCGTCCGCCTGTCCGGATGGGTGCACCGTGTGCGGGATCATGGGGGCGTTCTGTTTATCGACCTGCGCGATCATTATGGTGTCACTCAGGTGCTGTGCGACCCGGACAGTGCCGTCTTTGCAGAAGTCGAAAAAGTCCGTGCTGAATGGTGCATCCGCATCGACGGTGAAGTCAAAGCACGCGACGCGTCGCTCGTGAACGAAAAAATCCCGACAGGTGCTGTCGAGGTTTTCGTGCGCGACATCGAAGTGCTTGGCCCGGCAGGTGAGTTGCCGCTGCAGGTTTTCGGCGATCAGGAGTACCCGGAGGAAACACGTCTGCGGTACCGTTACCTGGATCTGCGCCGTGAAAAGATGCAAAAGAATATGGCATTGCGCTCGGATGTTGTCTCTTCAATTCGCCGACGGATGTGGGACAGCAACTTTCGCGAGTTTCAGACACCGATCATAACAGCATCCAGCCCCGAAGGCGCGCGCGATTTCCTGGTGCCCAGCCGCCTGCACCCCGGAAAATTCTATGCGCTGCCGCAGGCCCCGCAGCAGTTCAAGCAGCTGCTCATGGTGTCCGGATTTGACCGTTATTTCCAGATCGCACCCTGTTTCCGCGATGAAGACCCACGCGCAGACCGCTCGCCCACGGACTTCTACCAGCTTGACCTGGAGATGAGCTTTGTGACCCAGCAGGATGTGTTTGACACCATTCAGCCGGTTCTGAGCGGCATTTTCGAAGAGTTTGGTGGTGGTAAAACCGTGGATCAGGAATGGCCGCAGATTTCCTACAAAGATGCGGCTCTCTGGTATGGCTCGGACAAACCCGACCTGCGTAACCCCATCAAAATGCAGGTGGTGTCCGAACATTTCGCCGGATCTGGCTTTGCGATCTTTGCCAGATTGCTGGAGCAGGAGGGCACCGAAATCCGTGCAATACCGGCACCTGGTGGCGGCAGCCGCAAATTCTGTGACCGGATGAATGCCTTTGCCCAGAAAGAGGGCCTGCCTGGTATGGGCTATATATTCTGGCGCGATCAGGGTGAGGGAATGGAAGCCGCGGGCCCGCTGGCCAAGAACATCGGACCAGAGCGCACTGAAGCAATCCGGCAGCAGCTGGGGCTGGGTGTCGGCGATGCTGCCTTCTTCCTCGGAGGTAAGCCAAAGACATTCGAGGCTGTGGCCGGTAAAGCCCGGAACGTGATCGGCGCCGAACTGGGCCTGACGGACGAAAACCGCTTTGCATTCGCGTGGATCGTTGATTTCCCGATCTATGAAAAAGATGCCGAGACCGGGCGTATCGACTTCGAACATAACCCGTTCTCGATGCCGCAGGGTGGCATGGAAGCGCTGCAGGGCGATCCGCTGGAGGTTCTGGGGTATCAGTACGATCTGGCCTGTAACGGCTATGAACTGGTGTCCGGCGCGATCCGGAACCACCGGCCCGAGATCATGTTCAAGGCGTTTGAAATTGCCGGATACGGTGAAGAAGAAGTGCGTAAACGCTTTGGCGGCATGGTCAACGCCTTCCAATATGGTGCGCCCCCGCACGGTGGCTGCGCGGCTGGTATTGACCGTATCGTTATGCTGCTCGCCGAGGAATCGAACATTCGCGAAGTGATCCTGTTCCCGATGAACCAGCGTGCGGAGGATCTGATGATGGCGGCACCCTCAGAGCCCATGAGCGATCAGCTGATGGAGCTTGGGCTACGGGTGATTCCGCAGGAGTAACAGACGATCTGACAGGGGGCGGTGGCGATGACAGAAACTGATGCACCGCAGTTCGGCGCTGTGGTTCCCGACTGGACGCCGCCACCCGCACCTGTGCGCCAGACTATGTCCGGACGATGGTCTCATTTGGAGCCGCTCGATCCCGATGTGCACGGGCCGGAGCTTTTTGAATCCTATCATGATGCGGACGCAGTCTGGGATTACCTGCCCTACGGCCCCTTTGCAGATTACGACGGCTACCACAGCTGGATACGCGCGACGGTCAGCACACCCGGCCATCTCTTTTTCGCGATTCGCAACTTTGCGACCAACAGGTGGGAAGGGGTGGCGAGTTATCTGAGGATTGATCCGGCCAACGGGTCGATCGAGGTTGGGAACATCAACTACAGTCCGGCGTTGCAGAAAACACCTGCAGCGACGGAGGCGATGTATCTGATGATGCGTTGGGCGTTCGAAAACGGCTATCGGCGGTATGAATGGAAATGCAACGCGCTGAATATTCCGTCGCGTCGAGCCGCAGAGCGGCTCGGTTTCAGCTTTGAGGGTGTTTTCCGCCAGGCGACGGTTGTCAAAGGCCGCAATCGCGACACGTCCTGGTTCGCGATAATTGATGCGGAGTGGCCAGCATTGGATCTGGCATACAGGGCGTGGCTGTCACCGGAGAACTTTGATGAAAACGGACATCAGGTGACATCTCTGGCCACGCTTACGGCGCCGGTCAGGGTTGCATCTGATCCGATACTGAGAGGCTGACGGCCCTGGCTCAGATGGCCAGCTTGCGCGTCAGGCGCTGCTGGATAAGCTCGGATAGTCGTGCGGCTTCTGATGCAGCTGACTTTCCGGCCGCGCGTTTAGCGGCGATCGCAGCGGCGGCTTTTTCCAGGCCATCGTCGCGCGCTGACCGCGCAACCCCACCCAGGAACTGTGCGACATAATCCAGTGTTGTATCGTCCGACTGATCATCCAGAACGCCGGCGATATGTGCCATGTCATCCTGAAACGCCATGATGTCCGGACTGATCTGATCGTCGGAAACTTCGCGCAGCCCTGCCGGCTGACGGTCGGGTGGCAGGTTGGCGATAACGGCCTGCTGGAAAACCGACAAAGAGGTAATCGGTTTTTCCAGAAATCCGTCTGCTCCGGATGCCATGCACTGCGCCTGCGCATCAGGATCGCCCGAAGTGCCAAGCACAACATCCACCCGCGGGTCGCATTGCGTCAGTTCTGCAATAAGATCGAGGCCGTTGCCGTCGGGCAGACCGACGTCGACAATCACCACCGACGGGCGATAGACCTGCAGGTGTCGGCGGGCCGACTTCAGACAGTCCGCACGACGGATACGCGCGCCACTGCGCAGGCACAAAAGGCGCATTGCTTCGCAGGCAAACCGGCTGTCTTCAATCACCAGTACGGTCAGTCCCAACAGTGGTCGCAGGGCCGTCGGCGTCGGAATTACCGGTGCAAAAGGGTCTGTTTTGTCCATTGTGGTCTCCAGGCAGGTGACTCGGGGTCGCGACTCAGCATGGCGCATACATGACTAACAGCCGGTTAATGCGTGTTCGCCTGCCTGCGGCGGTGCGTCACTTGCGCAGCAGTCCCGCGCGCAGCATATACGCACAGAAGATATTTATCGGAGCCGAACATGATTGGACGCCTGAACCACGTCGCCATCGCTGTCCCTGACCTGGAGGCCGCGTCGGAACAGTACCGCACGGCGCTTGGCGCGCGTGTCGGTGCGCCGCAGGATGAACCGGATCACGGGGTTACCGTTGTGTTTATCGAACTGCCAAATACTAAGATTGAGCTGTTGTACCCGCTCGGAGAAAACAGCCCGATCCAGGGTTTTCTGGACAAAAACCCTTCGGGTGGCATTCACCATGTCTGTTACGAAGTGGAGGATATTCTGGCAGCGCGGGATCATCTGGTCACAACCGGTGCCCGGGTGCTGGGCACCGGCGAGCCAAAGATCGGTGCGCATGGCAAGCCTGTGCTGTTTCTGCACCCCAAAGACTTCAATGGTTGTCTTGTAGAACTTGAGCAGGTCTGAGAGGCAGCATGGGCATTACATCCGCACTTGTACTCTTTGCTGTCATCTGGTCGATGACATTTCTGATTATCCTGCCGTTCCGCGTCAAAACCCAGGGAGATCTGGGGGAGATTGTACCTGGCACACATGCCGGAGCGCCGGAGGTTCACAACCTGGGCAAAAAGGCAAAGCTTACGACAGCCATCAGCCTCGTAGTCTGGGCGATTGTCGCCGGGATCATTCTGTCAGAAGTAGTCTCTGTCAGGGATCTGGACTGGTACGGTCATATGGCGCCTGAGGCGCCAGCCGATGGAACAGATGGGTAAAGGTCGCGGCACCGAGGATCGGTATCAGCAGGTTCAGCAACGGGATTGAAAGTGGCACGGCCATCAGGATCCCGGCCACCCATATCCGGATACTGTGACGGTTGCGCAACGCGCGGGCTTTCGTGCGGCCAACCCTGCGTATTGCCGCCAGAGTGAAGTATTCCCGGCCCAGAAGAAAGCCGTTCAGCGCCCAGAAAATAAAGGGCGCAAAGGGTGCAAACAATACATACAGTATCAGGGCGACGATATTCGCACCCACAAGAACTCCGAGAAAGTTGATCGTATCGCGCAGAGCGTCGCCAAACGGGACACGCTCTGCGGGCCCCAGACGCGGGTAATGTTCATCCTCGACGGCCTGAGCCACGGTTTCCAGAAACATTGACGTAATGGCCGAGGCGACAGGCACCATCAGAAAGATGGACAACACTGCGAGCAAAAGCGCCGAGCCCCAGCTGGCAAGATCATTCAGCCAGCGGACCTCGCCGATCAGCGGAAGCGTCGTTTCCTCGCCGACAATCCAGCCGATAAGCCATACAAATCCGGCCGACGTACCGATAAGCAGTGCAAGCGTCAGGATGATGCCCGTCAGGAAAACCCTTCGAAATCTGGGATCAGAAAGCTGCCCCAGGGACCGGAAGAAGGCGTCCAGTATCATGCGTCCATCCAGCTGGTGATGGCTTTGGTGTCTGGTCGCGGGCGTTCCGGCGGGGCGGTTGTCTCGGTTGCGATGTGAATAAATCCGGCAATCCGCTCGTGCGCTGCAAGGCCCAGAGCATCCGTCATGAACCCGCGGTCATGGCTGGGCCAGCCAGACAGCCAGTTCGCGCCCCATCCTGCCGCCAGGGCTGCGTTGAGCAGAGCGAGACAAACAGCGCCGGCAGAATAAGTCTGTTCCAGCGCGGGGATTTTTTCCGAGGGTTTCTGCACTTCTATGACCGCAACGGCCAGCAGCCCCTGATCAAACTGATTGCGCCCTTTCGTGATCTGTTCTGCATCAAGGCCGAGCGCGGCACCCCGATCGCTGACGACCCCGGCCAGTCGCGCCATTGCGGGCTGTTCGATAACGACAAAGCGCCAGGGTTCGAGCTTGCCATGGTCCGGCGTGCGCGCGGCCATTTCCAGCAGCGCGGCGATCTGTGTCGCATCCGGAACGGGCATTTGCAGCGTTTTGGCCGGTCGCGAGCGGCGTGTCTGCAAAAACGCGGTGGCGCCTGGATTGGGTGCTGGCATTCAAAATCCTCCGTGTCTTCAGAGCTGACCGGCGAGATGATCGATCTCGGACCTGAGAAAGGCATCGAAACGTGGCCCGGGTTGGCGGATGTTCAGGGCATGCGCCATCGGGTCGGGCGCAGTGACCGCACTGCCTGAAAGAGCTTCGAGGGTCGCATGTCCGCAGAATGGCACATAAACCTCCGAATACCCGCCCTCATGCACCAGGACAAGACGCCCGTCGCACAGTGTTTCGGCGGCTTCCCTGATCTGGTGGGTCATCTGCCGGAATGTATCGGCGGTCGCAAGCATCCGCGCCAGCGGATCAATCGCAGAGGCATCAAAACCGCAGGCCACGATAATGATATCGGGCTTAAATGCAGTGATCTGCGGGATCACAACGCTTTCCATAGCGTGCAGATAGGCGGTGTGGCCCGTTCCGGCAGGCAGCGGCAGGTTGACGTTATACCCGTGTCCTGCACCCTCTCCCCGGTCGGTCACATAACCGGTATCCAGGGGGTAGTTGCCTTCCTGGTGCAGCGAAATGGTCAGCACATCATCCCGGTCATAAAAAATTGCTTCGGTTCCGTTGCCGTGGTGCACATCCCAGTCGAGAACGACAAACCGGCGTGCAAGGTTCTCTGCGCGTGCAGCTTCGATCGCAATGGCGATATTGGCCAGCAGGCAAAACCCGTTGGGAAAGTCCGGCAGACAGTGATGCCCCGGCGGACGCGACAGCGCATAGGCATTGGTCAGATCGCCGCGCAGAACATCCGCAACTGCGGATTTGGCAAGGCCCGCAGACAATGCTGCAATTTCGTATCCGCCCCGGGCAAAGGGGGTGGCGCGGCCGATCTCTCCGCCGCCTGCGTCAGACATCTCTTTGAACGCATCCAGGTAGCTTGCCGGGTGTACACGCAGCATGTCCTGGCGGGTCGCCGCCGGAGCGCTGCGCATGGACAGATCGGCTGTGATGCCGGTGACATCCATCAGGTTTTTGAGACGGCGCTTGGTTTCCGGATTTTCCGGCAACCCGCCTGCCGCCAAAGGCTGCACGTGACCGCCCAGCGGAATGGTAAAGGCATAATTTCCACCGGCGTGCCAGAAACACCTTTCGTCATGAAAAAACCCTGTGGTCATGGTCGTGCCCCCGTTCTCCGTTTGGGGGGAAACTGGCCTGGTGAAAGTGTTTTGTCCATTGTGCAGAACCCGGGATCAGTCCGCCTCACTGATGAGGGCCTCCACATCCAGAGGGTCGTTGACCATGGCCAGCCCGCCCTGCGCGTCACGTGGCCAATCTGCAGGCGCGCGGTCACGATAGAGCTCAACACCGTTGCCGTCCGGGTCGCGCAGATACACGGCCTCGCTCACACCATGATCCGCCGCTCCATCGAGGGCGTAACCCGCAGCCAGAACCCGCCTGATCACGGCGCCCAGTGCAGCACGGTCCGGGTACAGGTATGCACCGTGATACAACCCCGTGGCATCGGGCGCCGGTGCCGGACCTGCCTTGCTGTGCCATGTGTTCAGACCAACGTGGTGGTGATATCCTCCGGCCCCCAGAAAGGCCGCCTGATCCCCATACCTTTGCGTGACCTCGAAGCCGAGAACGTCCCGGTAAAAGGAAATTGCACGGTCAAGATCGGCAACCTTCAGGTGGATATGCCCGACGCTGGGATGAGACGGTGAAGCCATGCTTTTGTCCTTTCGGTTCCGGTTCTGAGCACAGAGGTAAGGGCGCATTCAAAGCAATGCCAGATGCAGTACAGCGCAGCGGCTGTGTGCAAATTCAGAGAAGCCGTCGGCAGATTTTCGCCTCTGACGGGAAAACTGTAAGACAGAATGCGCCTGGCGTGCTATTTTATCCTTTGTTCTGAGGGGCTAAGGAAATGACACGTTTCAAAAACATCCCGTCACCATCTGACCTGGTCCACAAAGTCATGAATTCCGGACAGACCGGCAGGGTGTCGCTCTGCCTGGCGCTGGTTCTGTGTGTTGCTGTTATGTGGACCGCCTTCTTCTTTGTCGCCCTGTCCGGGCTGCTTGGCGCTGCTTTGGGCATCTGGCTTCACTACGGGCAGGACCGGGACAACCCGCTGCAGGTATTACGCCCGTTTCGCTGGGCCCGGCGTCTGACAATCGTGCTGATCGTAAGTGCTGCGGGCATGGCGCTGGCGCTCAGCCTCTTTTTCAGCGGCCTCTTTACGCCGGATTCCCGGGCTTTCCTGTCGGGCATGTATATGACGGGCGCAAACGGCATTTTCTCGTTCAGCGCAGCGTTCTTTACCGCAGGCGTGCTGGTAATCTCAGATGCGCGCGCAAAAATCAACGCGGCGGATGCCGTACAGCTGCACACATGGCAGCAGACCGCCAGACCGATCCGCCTGTCATTTCTGGTGCGCAGTTTCCGAAAGGCTTAGCGCACCATTCCCATAATCTCGTAGGTTTTCGCCAGGATCGGCGCTGTGATTTCCCGCGCCTGAACCGCGCCTTTCGCCAGAATACGGTCGATTTCGCCGGGATCGGCCATCAACCGCGCCATCTCATTCGAAATCGGGGACAGTTTGGAGACAGCCAGTTCCGCCAGCTGTGGCTTGAAAGCACCGAACTGCTGACCGCCCACATCCGCCAGAACCGCATCCACGCTCTGTTCGCTCAGCGCGGCGTAGATATTCACCAGATTGCGCGCCTCGGGCCGGTCTTGCAGACCTGCCGCCTCGGAAGGCAATGCATCGGGATCGGTTTTGGCCTTGCGGATTTTTTTCGCGATGGTGTCTGCACCATCGGTCATGTTGATGCGGCTGGCATCTGACGGATCAGACTTGGACATCTTTTTGGATCCGTCGCGCAGGCTCATAACGCGCGTGGCGGCGCCCTCGATCACCGGCTCTGTGATCGGAAAAAAATCTACGCCGTAGTCATGGTTGAACTTGGTCGCGATGTCACGTGTCAGCTCAAGGTGTTGTTTCTGATCCTCGCCCACCGGCACATGTGTTGCGTGGTATATCAGAATGTCGGCTGCCATCAGCGCCGGATACCCGAAAAGGCCCAGAGATACGTTCTGCGCATTTTTGCCGGCTTTGTCCTTGAACTGGGTCATACGCTGCATCCAGCCCATGCGCGCGACACAGGAAAACACCCAGCCCAGCTGCGCGTGTTCCGGCACCTGGCTCTGGTTGATCAGAATAGATTTCTCCGGGCTGATCCCGCTGGCAATAAACCCGGCCGCCAGCTCACGCGTGTTCTTTGCCAGATCGGCCGGATCCTGCCAGACGGTGACGGCATGCAGGTCGACCATGCAATAGACGGTCTCCATACCCTCTTCCTGCATCTGTACGAACCTTTTGATCGCACCAAGGTAATTGCCCAGCGTCAGACCGCCCGACGGCTGAATGCCGGAAAAGACACGCGGGGTGAATTGCGGGGTGGTCATGATCGGACTCCGTTCTCGGCTGGCATAAAGCGTTGGCGTGGCTTACCCATGAGGCACAGTATCGTCAAGGAATGCCGGACCTATGGATGACCACCGCGAAGCCCCTCCTGTAAATCCACTGCCGCCGGTCGTTGTGCTGCTGTTTCTGGCGATGGCCATACCCGAAGCGCTTTTCTCGCTTGGCGCGGCCGGACTGATCGGCGGGCCGGAGGCTGTGGGCTGGCGGCTGGCCTACGTGCAACAGTATGCATTTTCCGGCGATATCTTTGACTGGATGGTCCTGAACGGTCGCTGGCTGCCAGAACATATGCTGCGGTTCATCACCTACAGCTTTGTGCATTCGGGTTTTACGTCGGCTCTTTTCGCCATCGTGCTGACACTGGCACTGGGCAAAATGGTGGGGGAAACGCTGGGCCAGCCTGCCGTTGTCGTTTTGTTTTTTGGCGGTGCGGTTTTTGGGGCGCTGATTTATGGGCTGCTGCTGAATGATCCGGCCTGGATCGTCGGGGGCTTTCCGGCGGTCTACGGTCTGATCGGCGGATATTCCTTTGTCATGTGGCTCAGCCTCAGCATTGCAGGAGAACAGCAGCTCAGGGCCTTCAGTCTGATTGCCATGCTGATGGGCCTGCAACTGATCTGGGGTGTGTTCTTTGGGCCATCGACGGAATGGGTTGCGGATCTGGCGGGATTTGCCTTTGGTTTTGTTGCCTCTGCGCTGCTCGTCCCAGGCGGAATGACCCGTCTGATCCGTGCATTGCGGCGGGACTGATCAGCCGCGACGAAACGCCTGACGGAATTCCGACAGGCGGAAAGCGCCCATCAGCTGGCCTGTGCCAAAGTACGCCAGCATGCCAATTCCGATCAGCACGGCCAGCGCAAGCGCACGCCACCAGGCCATGCCCAAAAACGGGTTAAGCGCTGCCGCCGAGACCCACAAAACCACTGCCATCACCACAGAGGCTACAACCATACGCCAGATCCGTCGCCGGAAACGGTCATCAAAGCGGGCAACGTCACCATACTGGCGGGCACCGGTATGCAGCAACAGCACCATAACCCAGGCAGCACAGGTGGTAGCAATCGCAGGGGCGAGCCAGCCAATCACAGGAGCGAGCCCGATGGCCATTACCGCGTTGATGACCATGGAGACCACAGCATAGTGAAACGGCCTGCGGGTGTCCTCGCGCGCAAAGTAGAGCGGTTGCAGGATTTTCTGCAGCACAAAGGCAGGAAGCCCGAGGCCATAGATGGCAACTGCACTGGCGATCGCGGCACTGTCGTCTGTTGTGGCAGCCCCCCGCTCAAACAGCACGGACACGAGGGGCAGGGGGATCACCACCAGGGCGAACGCGGCCGGAATGGTCAACGCGAGTGAAATCTCTCCCGCGCGGCTCAGAGCGATGCGTGCGCCGGCGTCATCATCTGCGCGCAGTTTGCGCGACAGATCCGGCAGCAGCACCACACCAACCGCAATGCCGACAACACCCAGTGGCAGCTGGTACAGGCGGTCTGCAGCAAAGAGCCAGCCGACGGCCTTGTCAAAATAACTGGCGACCTGCTGGCCAACCAGCAGGTTGATCTGAACCACACCCCCCGCCAGGGCCGCAGGGACGGCAACGCGGATGAGGTTGCGCATGTCGGGGCTGAGACGCGGGCGACGTGGCGAGATTGTAAACCCGGCACGACGTACAGCGCGCCAGAGCAGCAGAAATTGTGCAACACCGGCCAGCGGTATGGTCCATATCAGAGCGCGCGCGACATCTCCCCCGAACCAGGCCGCACCAGCCATGGCGGCGATCAGAAGGATGTTCAGCAACACAGGTGCTGCTGCCGCTGCGGCAAACCTACCGGATGCATTGAGCATGCCCGACAGCAGTGCGGCCAGCGAGATAAACAGCACGTATGGAAAGGCGATCCGTCCGAATTTCACGGAAAGATCAAATTCTTTCTGCCCGGCAAATCCCGACGCGATACCGAAGACCAGCCAGGGCATTGCCGCAAGGGCCAGCAGGGTCAGCCCGATCAGGACAGCGGCCAGCCCGGAAAAGGCCTCCGAGGCAAAGCCATCGGGATTCTCATCTCCTTCCAGCCTTTTGGAGAACATCGGCACAAAGGCCATGTTGAACGCGCCTTCTGCAAAGAAGCGGCGGAACATGTTAGGCAGGCGAAAGGCAACTACATAGGCCTGGTACAACGGGCCCGTGCCCAGAAAGGCCAGGATCATCGCATCCCGGACAAATCCCAGAACGCGGGACATCAGCGTCCAGCCACCCACAGTGAAAAAACCCGACATCAGGCGGATCGGTTTCACCGTTTTGCCCTCTCAACGCCTTCGTCAATGGCCGCGCGCAGCCGCTTTTCGAGGGTGCGCTGTTTGCTCTCAGAATGGTATTTCAGGCCGAACATGTCTTTGACGTAGAAAGTGTCGACGACCTGCTCGCCGTAGGTCGCGATTACGGCATTGGCGATATAGACGTTCGATGCTGCAAGCGTCCGGGCCAGATCGTAGAGCAGGCCGGGACGGTCGCGGGTATCAACTTCGATGATCGTATAGATTTCCGATCCTTCATTATCAAAGGTGATATGGGTCGGAACACGGAAGGCGCGCTCGCGCTTTTTGACCTTGTCACGGTCTTTGAGCGCGTCACGGGCGACAACCTCACCATGCAATGTGCGCTCAATCATCTTGCGCAAACGGGGCAGGCGCGAGGCGTCATAGGGGTTACCGTCAGCGTCCTGGATCCAATAGGCGTCCGTGACGTAGCCGTCTTTGGTGGTGTAGCTGCGCGCGTCCACGACATTGGCGCCGACCAGCGCCAGCGCCCCGGCAAGCCGGGTAAAGATGCCGGGGTGGTCCGCCATGACAAAGCTCGCCCGTGTCGCATCCCTGTCTTCGTCCGGGTGCAGATCAATCGCGATCTCGTCTTCTTTGATGTCGCGCAGCATACGGGCAAAGGTTTCGTGGGCCGTGACGTGCAGACCCTGCCAGTACGGATCATAGTGACGGGCTGTTTCCGCCATGATGTCTTTGCGCGGCCAGTCGGTCAGGGCCTCGCGCAGGGCACGTTTGGCCTCGGCACCGCGGTTCTCGCGGTTGAGGTCTTCGAGCCCCGTCTCCAGCGCTTTGCGGGTCTGCCGGTAGAGCGCGCGGATCAGAACAGCTTTCCAGTTGTTCCAGGTATCGGGCCCGACGCCCCGGATATCGCAGACGGTCAGCACGCAGAGCAGGTCCAGACGTTTCACCGTCTGAACAGCCTTGGCAAACTCCCGTACTGTGCGCGGATCTGCGATATCCCGTTTCTGTGCCATGTCCGACATGAGCAAGTGGTAGCGGATCAGCCACTCAACAGTGTCCGTATCTGACTTGTTCAGGCCAAGACGGGGCGCAATTTTGCGGGCCATCTGTGCGCCGAGGATCGAATGGTCCTCCGGGCGGCCCTTGGCGATGTCATGCAGCAACAGCGCAGTGTAGAGCACTTTGCGGTTCACGCCATCTTTGAGGATAGACGATGCGACCGGGAGATCCTCTTCGAGGTCGCCCCGCTCGATCTGGCTCAGGGTTTTGATGCACTGGATCGTGTGCTCGTCCACGGTATAGGCGTGGTACATGTTGAACTGCATCATTGCGACGATGGGTTCAAATTCGGGAATGAATGTCCCCAGAACCCCCAGTTCATTCATTCGCCGCAACGCACGTTCCGGATTGCCGTGCCGCAGCAGCAGCTCAAAGAAAATGCGGCGTGCCTCCGGGTCAGTGCGCATGTCGTCATCAATCAGATCAAGGTTCGCCTTGACCAGCCGCATGGCGTCCGGGTGGATCAGCATACCTGTTCGCAAAGCTTCCTCGAAGACGCGCAGCAGGTTCAGTTTGTCTGAAAGAAACGCGGCATCGTCGGCAATGGCCAGTCTGTTGTGCACGACCTTGTAGCCTGCGCGCGTGCGCGGCCGGCGGCGGAAAATCCGCTCCAGCAGCGGATCGGCCTTAACGTGATCGGCTTCCATCTTGGTCAGGAAAATACGGGTCAGATCACCGACTTCGGTGGCGTGCAGGAAAAAGGCCTGCATAAAGACCTCCACCCCGCGCCTGCCGGACGTATCGCTGTAGCCCATGGCGTCTGCAATCTGTACCTGCATGTCAAAGGTGAGTTGTTCTGTGGGGCGTCCGCTGGCCAGATGCAGATGCCCGCGCACTGCCCACAGAAAATCCTCTGCCAGCACAAAAGTTCTGAACTCGTCGGCGCTGAAGACGCCCAGATCGACCAGGTCGGCTGCGTTTTCGACCCCGTGCACGTATTTGGCGATCCAGTAAAGGGACTGAAGATCGCGCAGCCCGCCTTTGCCCTCTTTGACGTTCGGCTCAACCACATAGCGCTGGCCGTGTCGTTTGTGACGCGCTTCCCGCTCTTCGAGCTTGGCCTCAACAAAGGCACGCTCGGACCCCTTGAACAGGTCATCGCGCAGGCGCTGCGACAACTCATCAGCGAGCGCGCGATCACCGGCGAGATACCGCAGTTCCAACAACGCGGTGCGAATGGTGAAATCTTCGCCCGCCAGGCGCAGACACTCGCGGGTTGTCCGGCTGGCGTGGCCCACTTTGAGCTTCAGATCCCACAGCATATAGAGCATGGTTTCAATGACGCTCTCGGCCCAGGCCGTCATTTTGTACGGCGTCAGAAACAGCAGATCCACATCCGAAAAAGGCGCCATTTCACCGCGCCCGTATCCGCCAACCGCGATGACAGAAAGCCGCTCACCGGACGTAGGGTTGGGTTTGGCGTTCAGAATATCTGTCGCTACCCATAGCACCATGCGCACCAGCTCATCCGTCAGCCAGGTATAGGCCCGTGTCATTGGCCGCGCGTCGAAGGGTCGGGCCGCGAAGGCCTCAGCGATTGCGTCGCGCCCGTTTTTCTGCGCCTCGCGCAGCAGGGCGACCGTCGCTGATCTGACATCAGCGGGAGACTGTCCTTCTTCAAAAGCGGCCTGCAGAGCCGCATGAATGCGCGCGCTGTCGAACACCGCCTCCGGCGGGCAGATCAGTTCCGGGTTCTCCGCAGGACTTGGCTGCGGTTCAGTGAGGCTCATGGGTCTGCCTTAAAATCCGGCACCACCGAAATTCTGGGGCGCAGGGCTCAGGATCTGCACCTGCGCATCGGTTATTGTTGCCACGGCCAGTCCGCGTTGGTTTGTCCCGTCGGGCATCAGGCGGAAAACACCGCTGGCGCCACGATACCCTGCGCCCTGTGTCAGGGCCGAGCGGGTCAGGGCGTCGCTTTTGCCCTGGCTGACCAATGCACCGATGGCTGCAATTCCATCAAACGCGAGACCGCCGATCGGGTGCGGTGTGGACCCATACGCCGACTGATACTGGCCACTGAACAGGCTGGCAGCACCTGGATCCGGCACGGCAAACCAGCCGCCCTGGACACCGGGCAGGCTCAGCGTCTGGGGCGGAATGTCCCAGCGTGTCAGGCCGATGAACTGTGCCGTTGCGCTGGAAACTCCCGCCTCTGGCAGAAGCTGTGACAACAGTGGCAGAGCGGTTGCAGTGTCGGTCGTCATAAAGATGGCGTCGGCACCTGTCGACTGCACGGTGTCGCGGATGGTCGGGATAGAGGCAATCACGTCCTGCTGGGACAGGGCGTAGCTGACGTTGCCCGCTACGGTTGCTCCCTGGGCTGTAACTGCGCTCTGAACCGCAGCGCGGCCCTGATTACCGGCGGAGTCCTGCCCATGCACGATCACAAAACGGCTCTTGCCTTGAGCCCGCGCAAAGGCTGTCATCCGGTTGGCGGTGTTCTGAAAGGTCTGACCGAGGATAAAGACATTTCCCCCGGCGATTGCTGCGTTGTTGGAAAAGGCCAGCACGTTGACATTGTCATCCGCGACCGCAACCCCCACGGCATTGGCGGGTCCGGCAAAGACCGGACCGAGGATTATTTTTGCCCCGTCGTCCACGGCCTGTTCGGCTGCCGCTGCGGCAGTGCCCGCATCAGCGGCTGTCGGATACACCCTGAGGTCGATCTGCACGCCGTTGAGATCACGCATCGCCAGGCGGGCCGCGTTTTCAAGGCTTTGCGCAAGAATATCGTTTGTGGAGTTGCCTGAACCGGCCGGTACCAGAAGTGCTACCGGGACAGGTTTGGACGTGTTTATCGACGCGCCGCTGTTCAACCCGCCGGGAATGGGCTCACAGGCGGCAAGGGCAAGAGCGGCAAGCGGCAGAAACAGCCGCGCCAACAGCTTGCGGGTGGCAGGGAAAACAGCAAACATAAGCAATACTCCGGTCTTTGTGCGTTCTGCACAGATTTCCGGCAATCATAGACGTCACGAAAGGCGGGTCCAGCGTTGAATTTCCAAAAAGTGACCCTGTCCGCGGGTGTCTGGTTTGTCGGCGTGCCGATCGGAACGGCACGTGACATTACGCTGCGCGCACTGGATGTGCTGGCTTCGGCAGATGTGCTCGCTGCTGAGGACACGCGCAGTCTGCGTCGTCTGATGGACATTCACGGCGTGCCTCTGGAAGGGCGGCGCATCGTGGCTCTGCATGATCACAGCAGTAGTGGCGTGCCGGCAACGCTGCTCGAGGCGGTGCGCGACGGAAAGTCTGTTGCCTATGCCTCCGAGGCGGGGATGCCGCTGATTGCAGACCCTGGGTTTGGTCTGGCCCGCGACGCGGTTTCTGCCGGTCTGGCTGTTACGGCAGCGCCGGGTCCTTCGGCTGTTCTGACGGCCCTTGTTCTGGCAGGTCTGCCCACGGATGCATTCTTCTTTGCCGGGTTTCTGCCCGCCGCAGCGGCGGCCCGCCGCACAGCGCTGGAAAACCTCAGCACGGTGCCAGGGACGCTGGCATTCTACGAATCCCCCAAACGGCTGTCTGCCATGCTCGCAGATGCGGCGTCGGTTCTGGGAGAGGCGCGTGAGGCTGCTGTTTGCCGTGAACTCACCAAAAAGTTCGAAGAAGTACGCCGGGGCACGCTTGGGGCGCTGGCAACTGACTATGCCGACGCAAAGGTCAAGGGCGAGATTGTTGTGTTGGTGGACCGCAGCCGTTCGGGTCCTGTTAGTACTTTGGGCTTAGAAGCAGATCTCAAAGCGGCTTTGCAGAAAATGTCGATGCGCGACGCGGTCGACATGGTCTCGCAGGCCCATGATCAGCCCCGCCGTCAGGTCTATCAGATGGCGCTGGCCCTCTCAAAGGAATAGCCGATGCCCGCAGCTGTGGCAGAAAATGCGAAAGGCCGGACGCGGTACGAAGCGGGCCTGTCCGCCGAAGATGCTGTCGCCAGGGTGTATCAGAAACGTGGATGGGATGTGGTCGCGAAACGCTGGCGGGGAAAAGCTGGTGAGATTGACCTGATCCTGCGCCGCAACGGTGTTCTTGTTTTTGCGGAAGTAAAGAAAAGCCGGTCTTTTGACACTGCAGCCCTGCGGATAAACGCAGCCCAGATGTGCCGTATCATGTCGGCGGCACAGGAGTTTGCCGCGCGCGAACCGGATGGACTTCTTTCGGATATGCGATTTGATGCGGCCCTTGTGGACAGCCGGGGCGGTGTGAGAATTATTCCCAACGCTTTCGGCGCAGACTGAGTTTTCAGGACGGCCCATTGCGCTGGCGCGTTTCCTGCCCCATTTAGGTGCGGCAACAAAGGGGAGCGGCAATGAAAATCGCCTTTCAGATGGATCCCATCGCAGATGTGGACATCAACGCGGACAGCTCGTTCCGCCTCGCAGAGGAAGCGCAGGCGCGCGGCCACACATTGTTTTTCTACACGCCGGATCATCTGGCCTGGCAGGAAGGCAGGGTCACGGCGCGCGGCCACGACCTGCGCGTTCAGCGTGTTCAGGGATCCCACGCTGAGCTTGGACCTGAAAAGGAAGTTGATCTGGCCGATTTCGATGTGGTCTGGCTGCGTCAGGACCCGCCCTTTGACATGCATTATATCACCTCAACGCACCTTTTGGACCGGCTGGCACCGCAGACGCTGGTGGTGAACGATCCATTCTGGGTGCGGAATTATCCGGAAAAACTGCTGGTGCTTGATTTCCCTGATCTGACGCCACCAACGACGATTGCGCGCGACCTGAACACGATCAAAGCCTTCAAGGAAAAGCATGGGGACGTCATTCTGAAGCCGCTCTATGGCAACGGCGGGGCCGGCGTTTTCCGGCTGGACGCAAATGACCGGAACCTGACATCGCTGCATGAGCTCTTTACGGGTTTTTCGCGAGAACCGCTGATCGTGCAGAAGTTCCTGCCGGATGTTTCCAACGGCGACAAACGCGTCATTCTGGTGGATGGCGAACCGGTTGGTGCCATCAACCGGGTGCCTGCTGCGGGAGAAACACGGTCGAATATGCATGTGGGCGGAAGGCCTGAAAAAACCGGGCTGACCGAACGCGATCTGGAAATCTGCGCCGCCATTGGCCCGTTGCTGAAGGAAAAGGGCCAGGTCTTTGTGGGGATCGATGTGATCGGCGACTATCTGACAGAGATAAACGTTACCTCGCCAACGGGCATCCAGGAGCTTGAGCGTTTTGACGGTACAAATATTGCGGCAAGGATCTGGGAAGCGATTGAACGCCGGGCTGCCGGGTGATGCGGGGTTTCAGGTTCTGACAGGGGTGATGAGCCTGAAACCGACCGCTTCGGCAATATGAGGTTGTCGCACTTCTGCTGACCGGTCCAGATCCGCAATTGTTCGGGCCACGCGCATCACACGGTGGTAACCGCGTGCTGTCAGCCGGAACTTTTCGGCGACGCGCACCAGCAGATCACGCCCTTCGCTGTCGGGCGTTGCGATCTCTTCGAGGGCCTCGCCTGCGGCATCGGCATTGCAGCGCATGTCTGATCTTTGCGAAAAGCGGTCCGCCTGTACCGCCTGAGCCGTTGCGACCCTCGCGGCCACGTCGGCAGAGCTGTCCCCGGTGTTGGCCAGATTGAGATCGGTGTAGCTCACAGGGGGCACCTCAACACGCAGGTCGAAACGGTCCATCAGCGGGCCGGAGATGCGCCCCAGGTAATCGGCGCCGCATTCCGGAACCCGGGCACAGGCTTGTTCGGGATCGGTCATGTATCCACAGCGGCAGGGGTTGGCCGCTGCCACGAGCATAAATCTGCAGGGGTAACGGACATGCGCATTTGCACGGGAAATCATCACTTCACCGGTTTCCAGTGGCTGACGCAGGGTTTCCAGAACGTTCCGCTGAAACTCGGGGAATTCATCCATAAACAGAACACCGTTATGCGCCAGCGAGACTTCTCCCGGTCGGGCGACACGTCCGCCGCCAATGATGGCCGCCATAGACGACGTATGATGCGGATCCCGGAAAGGCCGTGCGCGGGAGATGCCGCCTGCATCCAGAAGCCCGGCAACCGAATGGATCATCGAGGTCTCCAGCGCCTCCTGCGGTGTCAGGGGCGGCAGAATGCCGTGCAAGCGACGCGAGAGCATGGATTTGCCGGAGCCAGGCGGCCCGACAAACAGCAGGTGATGGCGTCCCGCAGCAGCAATCTCGAGCGCGCGTTTCGCGCGTTCCTGCCCTTTGACGTCCCGCAGGTCCAGATCGGTGCCCGGTTCCAGCACTTCGCCCGGTACAGAAGGGCTGATCGGCACCTGACCACTGAAATGACGCACAACATCACCCAGCGATTTCGGCGCGATGACTGTGGCACCGCTGACCCAGGCCGCTTCGCGACCGCACGCCGCCGGACACAGGAGCGTCAGCTCGTGTTCCGATGCTGTCATGGCGGTTGGAAGGCTGCCAGCCACCGGCACCAGCGTGCCGTCCAGCGACATTTCTCCCAGAGCAATCACGGTCCTGACCGTGTCTGCAGGCACAATTTCCATCGCGGCAAGAAGAGACAGGGCAATCGGCAGATCGAAATGGCTGCCTTCTTTTGGCAGATCCGCGGGGCTGAGGTTAATGGTGATCTTTTTTGCCGGAAAGGCGATGGCCATACTGGCAAGCGCTGAACGCACCCTGTCGCGCGCCTCTGAGACGGCTTTGTCAGGCAGACCGACAATACTGAAGCCCGGCAATCCGGGCGTCAGCGAACACTGAACCTGTACGAGGCAGGCCTCGACACCGCGGAAAGCCGCAGAATGTGTGTGCGTAATCATGTGACCCCCGCAACCGGCAATTCGTGGTTAACGCTACTGTCACCACCGTTACGGAAGGGTTAACAGCCAGGCTCAGACAGGCCATGCGCGCTTTTGCAGGTCCATGGGATAGGGATGCGGGTCATATGTTTTCTGCAGCCCCTCGGCCCGCCAGGCCCTGAATGCCGGATCCTCGACCACGCGGTCACAATACGCCCGTGCGCCATCAGACACAGGAAGGTCATAGCCGACAATTCTTGCGGCAACCGGTGCATAGAAGACGTCTGCAAGACTGTAACGGCCAAACAGCCAGTCCGTTTCTGAGACATCGCCGCCACCGGCCCAGGCCCACAGGGTCTGGATCCTCTCCAGATCTCGGAGAACTGCCTGATCGGGCTGGAAACCGTCCCAGACGTGCTCCAGCTGCATCGGACAGGCTGTGCGCAGAGCGTGGAAACCTGTTGCCATTTCCGCGCAGAGGGAGCGCGCCTTTGAGCGCGCGACCGCATCGCCGGGCCACATCTGCGCCTCGGGATGCCTTTCCGCGAGCGTTTCCGCCATTGCCATAGTTTCTGTAACCACGTCCCCTTCGGGGGTTCGCAGGACAGGAACCAACCGTGCCGGTGCCAGTGGGGCAAGGTCGTGGGCCATCGTCCCGGTGTACAGCCCGACGAGATGTGTGTTGAAGCTCAGTCCGAATTTTTCGAGCATCATCCAGCCGCGCAGCGACCAGCTGGAGAAAGTGCGATCACCGATATAAAGGTCATATGTCATGCACTCAGGCTAATACGGTCGTTTCGTCAGCTGCAAATGCTCAATTGTGCGCTGTCAGATCACGGAAGGTGATTGATCACACCTGTCTTACCGTTTTCTCCGTCCCAGGTGATGCTCGTCACCGAAAGGTTATCGATCGTTTGGGCCAAGGCGTCGTATGGATCAACGCGCAGCGCACGCTGAAGCTGGGTCAGAATAACGCCGAAATGGGCCACCGCGATGATCTGCGCGCCGGGGTGTGCCGCATTCAGGCGCCTGACCACAGCATCGACGCGACGTGCCGTCTGGTTCCAGCTTTCACCCTCTGGTGCTGCGATATCACCCGGTTCTTCCCAAAAACGCCGGCTCAGATCAGGGTCTCGGTCGGCCACATCTGAAAAGTGCATGCCATCCCAGACACCAAAATGCATCTCGCGCAGATCAGGCTCATGCGGCAGCCGGCGCCGGCGCTCGGTCTGAACGGCGTCTGCTGTTGCGGATGCGCGCACCAGGTCAGAGGATACGATCAGTGCGTTGTCCGGCAGGTGGCGGCTCAGCCTGCTGATCTGTGCTGTGTCGGAGAGATCGGCGGGCACATCACGCCATCCGACAAAACTCTTCTGATGTGTCGGCCCGTGGCGCACCCAGTGCCAGGTGGTCATGGCAGTGTTCCCCTGAGAACCTGCGGCAGCCCGGCCGTCACCAGAACTGCCAGATCAGCCGCTGCGGCAAGTGCGATGTTCAGCCGGCCCTGTTCTTCGCGGAACTGCCGGGCAAGGGCGTTTTCGGGCACAATGCCGTGGCCAACCTCGTTTGAGACGACGATAACGGATGCAGAACATGATGCGATGTCCCGGAGCAGCCGGTCTCGTTCTGCCAGGATATCCATGTCGTCGAGAATCACATTTGTCAGCCACATCGTGGCACAGTCGATCAGCACGCCCTGACCCCGATCGCAGGTGGCCAGGACCTCTCCGGGGTAAATATCCTGCTCAAAATTGCGCCATTCATCACGTCTTCGCGATTTATGGGCATTAATTCGCAATTTTATTTCGTCGTCAAAAACGCGCGACGTTGCAAGGTAAACAGGTTCTAAACCGCTGGTTAACAAAAGGTTTTCAGCCCAGACAGATTTTCCGGAGGCTGCACCGCCTAGGACGAATGTCAGTTTTGGCAACATTTTATAAACCTTTGCGGTGAACCAATCGCGTGTATGGTGCGTATCTATATCAATTGTACACGGCAAGGTGTGCTTCATCTGACTGGGAGATGTCGCTATGGCTTTGGATACTGCAAGGGATATGTCTCTTTCCCGCATTGCGATGAAAGCAGAACTTCTGGACGCGGAAACTGAACTGCGTCTTGCCTATGCGTGGCGCGACGAGCGCTGCGAACAATCACTTCACAGACTGATCACGGCCTACATGCGGCTTGCGATCTCGATGGCGTCCAAATTCAAACGATACGGCGCACCGATGAACGACCTGATTCAGGAAGCAGGTCTGGGTCTGATGAAGGCAGCGGATAAATTCGATCCCGACAGGGGCGTCCGCTTTTCAACATATGCGGTGTGGTGGATCAAAGCATCTATACAGGACTATGTGATGCGCAACTGGTCCATGGTACGCACCGGATCGACGTCCTCGCAAAAGTCGCTGTTTTTCAACATGCGCCGGGTGCAGGCGAGACTGGAGCGGGAAACCGCCGCTGCGGGCGAAACGCTGGATCGTCACCAGTTGCGCCAGATGATTTCGACCGAGATCGGGGTCCCTTTGCATGATGTTGAGATGATGGAAGGTCGGCTTTCCGGGTCAGATTATTCACTGAACGCGACCCAGTCGACCGAGGACGAAGGCCGGGAATGGATCGACGCGCTGGAAGACGACAGCGAGCAGGCCGCCGAAACGGTTGAGCACCGCCATGACACAGAGCAACTGCGCTCGTGGCTTCTTAACGCTATGAACGACCTTAATGAGCGTGAGCGGTTTATCGTGCGGGAGCGTAAACTGCGCGACGCGCCGCGCACCCTGGAAAGCCTCGGTCAGGAACTCAGCCTGAGCAAAGAGCGCGTGCGTCAGCTCGAAGCCGCAGCATTTGGCAAAATGCGCAAATCGCTCGAGGGGCAGTCGCGGGAAGTCTTCCACTTCCTCGCATGAGATTGCTGACTTTACTGGCGTTTTTGTCTCTCAGCCCGTTGCCTCTGGCAGCGGGCTCATTTGTGGGCGACGTGATCATTCTGGGCGAGTATCACGACAACCCGCATCACCATGCCCGCCAGGCCGAGATTGTGGCAGAGGTCGCGCCGCGTGCAATCGTTTTCGAAATGCTGACCACCAATCAGGCCGCGCGGCACAAACCTGGCGCAGATCAAGACCGGCTGTCCGCCCTGTTCGGCTGGGAGGACAGCGGCTGGCCTTCGTTTTCGCTCTATTATCCAATCTTTGCCGCTGCCCCTGATGCGCGGGTTTTTGGAGCGGGTGTGCCGCGTGACGAGGCCCGTCAGGTCAGAGAAAGTGGGATCGCCTTTGTTTTTGGCATTGGGGCGGGCGCATACGGTCTGACTGATCCCCTGCCATCAGAGGAACAGGCAAGCCGCGAAGCCGAGCAGATGGCCGCGCATTGCGACGCCCTGCCCGAAACGATGCTGCCCTTTATGGTGGACTTTCAGCGGCTCCGCGATGCCCGCCTCGCCCAGAAAACGGTGCGCGCTCTGGAACTGACCGGTGGCCCGGTTGTGGTCATCACCGGCAACGGCCATGCGCGGCGCGACCGTGGCATGCCGGTGTACCTGGAGCGGGTGAAACCGGAGGCCCGTATCGTATCACTCGGGCAGGGCGAAGAGGGCTCGGCCCCGCCGCCGGGCGATTTTGACGTGATCCGTTACGCGCCCTCCGTCGAGCGGGGAGATCCCTGCGAGGCCTTCAGATGATGTCGCCAGGGCTGGCGGTCCCTGGTCTGTCGTTTTAAGGTCCCGCAGGAGCATTCAGGAGCAGGCGTCTTATGCTGGCCGGAAAACACATCCTGCTGATCATCGGTGGTGGTATCGCAGCCTTCAAATCCCTGGATCTGATCCGGCGGTTGCGCGAGCGCGGGGCAGAAGTCACTCCTGTCCTGACCAAAGCGGCGGAACAGTTCGTGACACCCTTGTCGGTCTCTGCGCTCGCCGGAAACCGGGTGTACCGCGATCTGTTTGACCTGACCGATGAAGCGGAGATGGGTCATATTCAGCTCAGCCGGGTGGCGGATCTGGTTGTCGTTGCGCCGGCAACGGCGGATCTGATGGCGAAAATGACCCATGGCCTGGCGGGTGACCTGGCCAGCACGCTTTTGCTGGCAACGGACACACCGGTACTGATTGCACCGGCGATGAATGTCCGGATGTGGGAACACCCCGCCACACAGCGCAATCTGGTGCAGTTGCAGGCGGATGGTATCGCGGTGTCGGGCCCGGCAGAGGGCGACATGGCCTGCGGCGAGTTTGGGCCGGGCCGCATGTCTGAGCCACTGGAAATTGTTGATGCGATCAGCACCCGCCTCGCGGTGGGCCCGCTGAAAGGCAAGCGCATCCTGGTGACGTCCGGGCCCACGCATGAGCCAATCGATCCGGTGCGCTACATTGCCAACAGGTCCTCGGGCGCGCAGGGCGCGGCGATTGCGCGTGCGCTGATGGCACGTGGTGCTTCGGTCGTCTTTGTGACCGGCCCGGCGGATGTGGCCCCCCCCGATGGCGCTGAGGTTATAAAGGTCACAACCGCACTGGAAATGCAGCAGGCTGTCACCGCAGCGCTGCCCGCTGATGTTGCGATATTTGCCGCCGCAGTGGCGGACTGGCGTATGGCCGAAGCCAGTGACCGAAAGCTCAAAAAATCGAAGGATGGCCTGCCCGTGCTGGTGTTTACGGAAAACCCCGACATCCTGCGCGAGGTGGCGCATTTGCAGGACGGACGCCCGGAGCTGGTTGTCGGCTTTGCCGCGGAAACAAACGATGTGGTGGAAAATGCCACGGCAAAACGCGCGCGCAAAGGCTGTGACTGGATCGTCGCGAATGATGTCTCACCGGAAACCGGCATTATGGGCGGGTCGGAAAACGCAGTCACTGTTATTGACGCAGCCGGCGCGGAAACCTGGCCGCGTATGGATAAAACCGCCGTTGCAAACCGTCTGGCTGACCGCATTGCTGATGCCCTGGCAGACCGGACCTGACACTATGTGGAAAGCCTGCCAGTGACCGTGATCCGTATTTCGACTGCGTCCGCTGCTGGTGCGGACATGCCCCTGCCTGCCTATGAGACCGCTGGTTCCGCCGGTGCCGATCTGCGCGCGTGTCTGCCGCAGGGTCCGGTCCTGCTGCAGCCCGGCGCGCGGCAATTGATCCCTACAGGCTTTCGTATGGAAATCCCGACGGGTTATGAGGTGCAGATCCGCCCGCGTTCCGGTCTTGCGCTGAAACACGGTGTTACGCTGCCCAACAGCCCTGGGACAATCGACAGTGACTATCGCGGCGAGGTCGGCATTATCGTGATGAATTCAGGCAATGCGGATTTTGAGATTACCCATGGCATGCGGATCGCTCAGATGGTGGTGGCTCCGGTGGTGCAGGCGGAGTTTGTGCTCAGCGACAGCCTGTCGGATACCGCGCGCGGCCAGGGCGGTTTCGGTTCGACCGGAGGCAGCTGATGGTCCTTGTTCTGTCACTTGCGGCAACCCTGTGGGGAATCGGTCACCTGATGGGTGCACCGCGTCAGGCGCGGTTCACGATGATCGGTCTGTTGTACGTGGCAGTTCTGGCATTGCATCTTGTTCTGCCCGATGGACATCCGCTGCGCGCGGCCACCGGGGAAAGTGCCGCTCTTTGGCTGATCGTCGGTGGGTTTGCTCTGATTGTATATGGATACCGCAGGGTTCTGGGGCGTCTGCGGTCCCGGGCTGCGGTCGCGGAAGAGGCAGAGAAGCCCGCGCAGGGCCGCGCACCACTGTTCAGTGAAACAGAACTGAACCGGTATGCCCGCCATATCGTGTTGCGGGAAATCGGTGGCGCGGGGCAGAAACGGCTGAAAGAGGCGCGGGTTCTTGTGATAGGTGCGGGCGGCCTTGGCGCACCGGCTTTGCAGTATCTGGCCGCAGCAGGTGTCGGCACCATCGGTGTCATTGACGACGATGTGGTGGAAAACGCCAATCTGCAACGCCAGGTCATCCACAAAGACGCGTCCATTGGCATGCCCAAGGTGTTTTCTGCACAGGCAGAAATGGAGGCGCAGAACCCCTTTGTGACCGTGCGCCCCTATCACAGGCGTCTGAGCGCCGACATCGCGACCGATCTGTTTGGAGAATATGATCTGGTGCTGGATGGAACAGACAATTTTAAGACGCGGTATCTGGTCAATGAAGCAGCCATGGGTGCAGGCATTCCGCTGGTATCCGGTGCGCTGAGCCAGTGGGAAGGACAGCTGAGCGTCTTTGATCCGGCACAGAATGCGCCATGTTACCGCTGCATCTTTGACACCGCACCTGCGCCGGAACTGGCCCCGTCCTGTGCCGAGGCCGGTGTGATCGGCCCGCTGCCTGGCGTGATCGGCGCAATGATGGCGGTCGAGGCCGTCAAGCTGATCACCGGTGCAGGGACGGCGCTGCGCGGCCAGATGCTGATCTATGATGCGCTCTATGGCGAGAGCCGCCAGATTGCTGTCAAACGCCGGGCAACCTGCCCTGTCTGTGGCACCGGCTGACGGGGCGCGCACTCAATTTCCGCATGGCGGTTGCCGCGGGTATACTGCACTCTTGACCAGACCTTCAAAGGAGACCTGCACGATGACCAATCCACTGCTCGCCGACTGGAAAACGCCTTTTCAGATCGCTCCCTTTGACCGTATTTCCGATGCGGATTTTGCCCCTGCTCTGGAGCAGGCGCTGGCCGCACATAAGGCGGAGACCGATGCCATTGCTGCGTCCCCGGAAGCGCCGGGTTTTGCCAATACTATCGAAGCGCTGGAAGCTGCCGGGCGTGACCTGGACCGTGTCCTGTCCGTGTTCTTTACCGTCGCAGGCGCGGACAGCAACCCGGACCGCGAAGAGCTGCAAAGACAGTTTTCGCCCATGCTGTCTGCGCATTTTTCAGAAATCTCCGGCAACAAACAGCTTTTTGCCCGGGTGGCGGCTGTTTGGGAACAGCGCGACAGTCTGGCGCTGACAGACGAACAGGCGCGCGTTCTGATGCTGAGCCACCGTGGTTTCGTGCGTGCGGGTGCCGCGCTGACCGGAAATGCCGACGCGCGTATGAAAGAGATCAAAGGTCGTCTGGCCGTCCTGGGTACGGAGTTCATCCAGAACCTGCTCGCCGACGAGCGGGACTGGTTCATGCGGCTGCAAGAGGCCGATCTGGAGGGACTTCCCGATTTTGTTGTAAGCGCTGCGCGCGCTGCCGGGTCCGAAAAGGGTGCCGATGGGCCTGTAGTTACGCTGTCACGTTCGCTGATCGTGCCGTTTTTGCAGTTTTCTCCCCGCCGCGATCTGAGAGAAGCAGCCTTTCGCGCCTGGGCCGCAAGAGGCGCAAACGGCGGCAGGACAGACAACCGTGGCATCGCGGCTGAAATCCTGTCGCTCCGGGAGGAGCGGGCGCGGCTGTTGGGGTACGACTCCTTTGCGGCCTACAAGCTGGAAACGGAAATGGCCAAAACGCCCGGCGCCGTACGCGATCTGCTTATGGCGGTCTGGGAGCCGGCCCGTGCACAGGCAGAGGCGGACGCGGCCGTACTGACGGATATGATGAAAGCCGATGGTGTGAACGACGCGCTGGCCCCCTGGGACTGGCGCTACTATGCGGAAAAAAGACGCGCCGCCGAACACGATCTTGATGAGGCTGCGCTGAAACCCTATTTCCAGCTGGACCGGATGATAGATGCCTCCTTTGCCTGTGCGTCGCGCCTCTTTGGCGTGGAGTTCAGCCCGCTGGATGTCCCCCTGTATCACCCCGACTGCCGCGCCTGGGAGGTCACGCGCAACGGCGAGCACATCGCGGTTTTCATCGGCGACTATTTCGCGCGCGGATCAAAGCGTTCGGGTGCCTGGTGTTCGGCCATGCGCTCACAGTCCCGTTTCCCGGATGTGCAGCGCCCGGTCGTGATCAACGTCTGTAACTTTGCCAAGGGCGATCCGGCGCTTTTGTCCTATGACGACGCGCGCACGCTTTTTCACGAGTTTGGCCATGCGCTGCACCAGATGCTGTCTGACGTGACCTATGAAAGCGTCTCTGGCACCTCTGTTGCACGCGACTTTGTCGAATTGCCCAGCCAGCTGTACGAACACTGGCTGGAGGTGCCTGAAGTGCTGGGAGAGTTTGCCACCCATGCACAGACCGGCGCGCCGATGCCAGCCGATATGCTGGACAAGGTTCTGGGGGCCGCCAATTTTGATATGGGGTTCCAGACGGTGGAATACGTGGCCTCCGCCCTGGTGGATCTGGCGTTCCACGATGGCCCGGCCCCGTCCGACCCGATGGAGCGACAGCGCGAGATCCTTGAGGAGCTCGGAATGCCCGCCGCCATAACCATGCGACACGCAACACCGCATTTTGCGCATGTCTTTGCCGGGGACGGATATTCGAGCGGGTACTACAGCTACATGTGGTCCGAGGTGATGGACGCCGACGCCTTTGCTGCTTTTGAGGAGGCCGGATCAGCCTTTGATCCCGGGCGCGCAGAAGCGCTTGAAAAGCATATCCTGTCCACCGGCGGAAGCCGTGACGCAGCCGAGCTTTATACGGCCTTCCGCGGGCGGTTGCCCGGTGTCGACGCGCTTTTGAAAGGGCGGGGCCTGGCGGCAGAATAGGTGCTCAGTAGCCGCGTTCCCGGTCCACCAGATTAACAAAGGGCTCACCTGCTTCGCCCCGGCGTATGTTTTCAGCGATCACTTCCGAGGCCGTTCTGGCCCGTGTCTCCGCGGCGATATGCGGGGTCACTGTGATTCTCGGGTGCGCCCAGAAAGGATGCTCCACAGGCAGCGGCTCCACCCGGAAAACGTCCAGCGTAGCATGGGCAATGCTACCGTTGTCCAAAGCCCCGATGAGTGCATCATCATCGATCAGCGGCCCGCGGCCCGGATTAATGATGAAAGCACCCTTGGGCATGAGGGACAGCCTGCGTGCATCCAGCGTGTTCTCGGTCGCAGGCGTATCCGGCAGAAGCAGGACAAGTATCTCAGCCCGGCAAAGCTCGGCGTCCAGACCGGTGTCGCCATGAAAGGTGTCGATGCCGGGTATGCTTTTGGGACTGCGGCTCCAGCCGCTGACGTCGAACCCCAGCGAAACAAGTGTGCGGGCCACAGATGTTCCGAGCGCGCCAAGCCCGAGAATGCAGACGCGGCGCTCTTCTGCCAGCGGTGGTACAACAGGCTCCCACGCGCCGCTCTGATCCAGGATATGCCGGTCCATGCCAAGGTGATGGCGCAGCACATGCCCGGTTACCCATTCGGTCATCGACCGCGTCATGCCCGGGTCCACCATCCGCGCCAGCGGCTGCGTCAGGGTTTTGTTGCCCACGATGGCCTCGACACCCGCCCAGAGGTTCAGCACTGCCTTGGTGCGGGTGTAGGGCGTGAAATCCTGCAGTTCCGAATTCGGGGCATAGACGATATAGTCAACATCCTGCGGTGGGATATCCAGCGCAAGCCTCGCGTCCAGACCAGCATCCCGAAAGGCGGCAAGCAGGGTCGGCTCGTAGGTGGACCAGCGGTCCTCTGTGGCCGCGAAAAGAACGTTCAGGGGCATGGCGGTCCTATCTGGGTCTGTGAACATGTGCGCTCTGCATCAGGCCAAAAGCCAGCAGCAGAACCAGCATCGCAGAGCCGCCGAAACTCACAAGCGGCAGAGGCACGCCGACGACCGGGGCCAGCCCCATGACCATCGACATGTTCACTGCAAAGAACAGAAAGAAGTTCAGCGCGATGCCCAGGGTGAGCAGCGAGGAGAAACGATCCTTGTTTGTCAGGGCAGACCAGACACAGAACACGATAATCAGCGCGTAGAGCGCCAGCAGCGACAGCCCGCCGACAAAACCGAATTCCTCTGCCAGGGTGGTAAAGATGAAATCGGTGTGTTTTTCCGGCAAAAAGTTCAGACGGCTTTGCGTGCCCTGCATAAAGCCGCGTCCGGTCCAGCCACCAGAGCCCAGTGCGATCTTGGACTGTGTAATGTGATAGCCCGCGCCAAGCGGGTCGGAGCTGGGATCAAGGAACGTATCGATGCGCCTGTACTGATAGTCTTTCAGGAGTTGCCAGGATGTCCCCCGCGACTGAAAAACAGCTGTAACCAGACCAATCCCGCTGGCGATGACCGCGCCGAAATACGCCCAGTGCACGCCAGCCAGAAACATCAGCCCGCCGCCCGCTGCGAGCAGCAGGATAGACGTCCCCAGATCCGGTTGTCGCAGGACCAGAAAGACAGGTATCAGGATGAGAATGACCGGCAGCAACACCCAGAAGGGGTGCGAAATGCGCCTGGCAGGCAGCCAGTCGTAGTAAGCAGCAAGAAACATCACAAGGGTGATTTTCATCAGCTCAGAGGGTTGAAGGCGCATAAATCCAAGGTCAATCCAGCGCTGTGCGCCCATCCCGACCGTGCCGAAAAGCTCAACCGCGACCAGCAGAACCAGAGTGCCAAGGTACGCGAGCCCCGACAGGCTGCGCCAGAACCAGATCGGCACCATAGCCACCATGATCATCATCACAAAGCCCACGGCAAAGCGTTTCATCTGTGGTTCCGCCCAGGGGCTGAAGGAGCCGCCTGCAACGGAATAGAGCATCAGAAATCCGACCCCGGCCACAGAGGCCAGCAACAGCGCCACCGCCCAGTTCAGATGGAAAATCTTGCGAAACCCTGTGGGCGCGGTTTTGACGGCATACTCGAGATAGCTCATGCCTGATCCTGTCCGGGTACCGAGACCAGAGGCTGGGCGTCGCGCAGACGCTCCTGTTGTTCTGTGATGCGTTCGCGGTCCTTGGCAGGATAGGCCTCGACCGGGGGTGGCCCGCCATAAAGCGCCTGCAGGGTGATGTCGCGCGCGATCGGGGCAGCTGCTTTGGATCCGCCGCCGCCATGTTCGACAATCACCGCAACCGCATATTTCGGCTTGTCGTAAGGCGCGAAGTTTACAAACAGCGCATGGTCGCGCCGCTCCCAGGGCAGGTCCTCGTTCCGGATAACCCCGGCACGCCGCTCTGCTGCGGTGATGTTGCGGACCTGGCTGGTGCCTGTTTTGCCGGCCATGCGCATTTCTTCCTCTATGATCCGGGAGCCATAGGCCGTACCGCGCCGGTCGTTCACAACCTCGAACATCGCTTTGCGCATTTTGCGCAGGTTATTGTCGTTGATCCCCAGTGGCTCCCCCCCTTTCAGCGGTTCCTCGACACCATCTACGGATTTGATCAGACGTGGCTCCACCGCACGTCCGGTCGCGATCCGGGCCGTCATCACGGCAAGTTGCATAGGTGACGCCAGCATAAAGCCCTGGCCGATGGACACGTTGACGGTATCGCCCACGCGCCAGCTCTGACCGTAGGTCTGGGCCTTCCACTCCATATCTGGAGCCAGGCCTTTGGCCACTGCAGACATCGGTACATCATGTTTGATGCCCAGGCCGAATTTGCGGGCCATATCCGAAATGCGCTCGATACCGACCTTCACAGCCAGATCGTAGTAGTAAACATCGCAGGACCGTTTCAAAGACGTTTCCAGATCAACCCAGCCGTGGCCTGCGCGCTTCCAACAGTGGAACCGGCGACCGGAGACCTCCAGATGCCCCGGGCAATAGGCGGTGTCATCGGGGCCAATCAGCCCGGCCTCCAGCCCGGCCATGGCTGTGATCATCTTGAACGTCGAGCCGGGCGGATAAACGCCCTGTACGGTTTTGCTCGCAAGAGGGCGGTATTTGTTGGCGGTCAGTTCGCCGTAGTCCCTGGAGGAGATGCCGCGTACGAAAAGGTTCGGATCAAATGTTGGTGCCGAGGAGCAGGCCACCAGGTCACCGCTTTCGCAATCCATGACCACAGCGCTGGCGCTTTCGCCATCGAGGCGCGCCTGAACATAGCCCTGAAGCTTGGCATCGATGGTCAGTTGCAGATCAGACCCGGGGATGCCTTCGCGCCTGTCCAGTTCGCGCATCACGCGGCCGGTGGCATTTACCTCGACCCGTTTGGCACCGGCCTTGCCCCGCAGCAAAGGCTCCAGCTTGGTTTCCACACCAACCTTGCCGATCTGGAAACGCGGGATCATCAGAACCGGTTCGGGGTCCTCGATCTTGGAAAGGTCATAGTCGGATACCGGCCCGACATAGCCCAGAACATGTGCAAAATCAGAACCCTGCGGGTAAATCCGGCTCAGCCCGACCTCCGGCGTGACCCCTGGCAGAGCAGGTGCGTTGACAGACACCCGGCTGATGTCATCCCAGGTGACATCCGATGCAATCGTGACCGGCAGAAACGGCGCGGAACGGCGCATCTCTTCTTTCACGCGGGTGATGGTTTCTGCGTCCAGTTTGATGATCTGCGAAAGGCGTTCCAGCACGGCGTCAACGTCGCCCGCGTCTTCGCGCACGATGACAATACGGTAAGAAGGCGCGTTGCGGGCAAGGCTCAGACCGTTCCGGTCGAACACCTCTCCCCGGGACGGCGGTATCAGCCGGATGTTGATCCTGTTCTCCTCGGCCAGCAGGCGGAACTGATCGGCCTGATCGACCTGGAGAAACTGCATCCGGGCAGCCAGACCGCCAACAAAAGCAAGCTGCGCACCACCGAGCAATGCGGCACGGCGCGACAGTTTACGATGAGTGTCATCCGTTTCAGCGCGGGTGCGTTTCATGATCTGTCTCCGCCCGGGTCTGTCGTAATCATCTTAACCCTCCGGCTGTATCAGGATCTCCCGGCGCTGATTTGCGAACGCCCAGAAGCGTATGGGTCACCGCCACAACAGCAGGATAGCAGATCAGCGTCATGGCCAGTTGTGAAAATGACAGGCCAAGCGCGGGCGGGTCAACCAGCGTGATCATCAGCCCGAGCCTGTACGCGATGCTGATGGCGGCAATCATAACGCAAACGGTCAGCCACTCGCCGGGAAAGGTCCCATCCCGCACGGCGCGCGCGCGGGATTTCAGGTTTTCGCACCCCAGCAGTGCGAGCAGCGCCCAGAGACCGGGTGGCCGCTGCAGCAACAGATCGGCAAGCAGAAAAAGCAGCGCGAGGCCCAGGGCCGGCACATATTCAGGCCGCCTGACAGACCAGGCACAGGCGAAGGCCAGCAGCAGGTCAGGCCCGGCCCATCGCGATGGCGTCAGGTTCAGTGGCAGCAACTGAAAGAACAGGATCACACAGACCAGAAAGGCAAAGGTCAGCCGCATGCTCCACAGTTTTGTAACAGGGGCGTCGGTCACTGGATGACCTCCTCTGTTACGATCACGGGCAGCTGGGGGCCAATGACCTGCGGATTGTCATCGATGGGTTCATTCCCATGGTGTCGCAACACCCGCAGAAATTCGAGACGTTCGTAATCTGCCGCCAGACGTACGCGCAGCGTGCCGCCGGGATCCGCCGCGACCTGTCCGATAAGCAGACCGGAAGGGAAAACGCCCCCGTCGCCGGTGGTGACAACCCGGTCGCCGGGGCGCACCTGATCGGGGTTTTCCAGAAAGTCGACCAGCGGGGCAGGGGTGTTGTCGCCCGCGACGATCGTGCGCTGGCCGGACGGCTGGATGGCAGCCGGAATGCGGCTCGAGGCGTCTGTCAGCAGGATCACGCGCGATGTGTTCCGACCGACGCCGGAAATCCGCCCCACGACCCCGATCCCGTCCATCGTTGCCCAGCCTTCTACGATGCCGTCGCGTGCGCCCACGTTCAGCAACACCGATTGCCGGAAGGGCGAGCCACTGTCGGCCAGCACGACGCCGGATATCACCGTCAGGCGCGGGTCCAGACGGACATTGTTCAGATCGAGCAGGCGGGCGTTTTCCTGCTCCAGCTGCACGGCGGCCTCTTTCCAGGCCTGCATCCGGCGCAGTTCGGAGCGCAGCTCCTGGTTCTGCTCTGCAAGGCGCTGGTAGCTCTGAAAATCCCGGAGCAGGCTGACAACACCGGTCACCGGCGCCATGGCCCAGTCAAAACCGGGCACAAACCGGTCAGTGATCTGCGCGCGAAAGCGTTCAACACGCGGGCTGTCGATCCGCCACAGCAGAAAAATGCCAAGCAGGCACAGCACGAGCACTGCGATCAGCAGCCGGCGCAGCGGGCCGGTGAAATCACTGCTCTGGGTGCGGTCGCGGGCCATCAGCGGCGGGTCTCCTGCCCCGTTTCAGGCAGGGCAGTCCTGCCGCTGTCGGGGGTGTTGGTCGGGGGCTGCTCAGCTCTCGTAGTCGATCGCGTGGCGCAGCTGTTTTTCGTATTCAAGCGCTTTGCCGGTGCCAAGCGCCACACAATTCAGCGATTCATCTGCGATAGAGACCGCAAGACCGGTCTGTTCGCGCAGTGCCAGATCCAGATCACCCAGCAGGGCACCGCCACCGGTCAGCATCACGCCACGGTCAACGATATCAGCAGCCAGATCCGGGGGCGTTGTTTCCAGCGCGGTCATCACAGCTTCGCAAATCTGCTGGACGGGCTCTGCCAGCGCCTCGGCGATCTGCGCCTGGGTCACTTCGATTTCTTTCGGCACGCCGTTGAGCAGGTCACGTCCACGGATCTGCATCGATGTGCCACGGCCGTCATCGGGCATCCGCGCGGTGCCGATAGAGGTTTTGATCCGCTCGGCCGTGGTTTCCCCCACCAGCAGGTTCTGCTGCCGGCGCAGGTAGCTGATGATCGCTTCGTCCATCCGGTCACCGCCGACGCGGACAGAGCGGGCGTAAACGATGTCACCCAGCGACAGGACCGCGACCTCGGTCGTACCACCACCAATGTCCACAACCATATTGCCGGTGGGGTCGGTGATTGGCATGCCGGCCCCGATAGCGGCGGCAATGGGCTCGGCGATCAGCCCCGCCCGGCGGGCCCCGGCACTCATGACCGATTGGCGGATCGCGCGTTTTTCAACAGGTGTGGCACCATGGGGCACGCAGACAATGATCTTGGGCTTGCCGAAAAAGGTCGAGCGCTTGTGCACCTTGCGGATGAAGTGTTTGATCATCTCTTCGGCGGTGTCGAAATCCGCGATAACACCTTCGCGCATCGGGCGGATCGCCTCGATGCTGCCGGGCGTCCGGCCCAGCATCAGTTTGGCATCCTCGCCCACCGCCAGAACCTTTTTGACGCCGTCCTTTATATGGTAGGCCACAACGGAAGGTTCCGACAGAACCACCCCTTTGCCTTTGACGTAAACCAGCGTGTTCGCTGTGCCGAGGTCAATCGCCATGTCTGATGAAAACAGACCCCGAAAACTGTCGAATAGTGCCATGAGGTGTCAGCCTTGCCCGAATGTCATTGGTCCTGGCCCTGAAAGGCCCGGTTGCCAGGTGTTATATGCTTAGGCGCGACATGGTGAAAGAGGCGTTAACGATGATCTGGGCATCATCTTGCTGTTTCGTTGCGATTGTATCGCAGCCAGAAACAGTCCTGCACGTCTCGGCAGCAGATTTTCGAGAGTTCCTCTGACCGGTAACGGGCCGGTCAGAGGGGTGATTCACCGTCAGCTGACGTCTTTGTAGCTGATTTCGGGCCGGTCGCTGCCGCCCTTTTCGCGTCGCACCAGCAGGCGGTTCAGCGCGTGGATATAGGCGAGCGCAGAGGCAACCACCGTATCCGTATGCGCCGACTGACCGGTCACGATGCGGCCTTCCTCTTCCATGCGTACCGAAACGGTCGCCTGAGCGTCTGTTCCTTCGGTCACGGCCTGCACCTGGTAAAGCTGCAGACGTGCGCTGTGCTCGACCAGCGCCTTGATCGCGTTGAACGAGGCGTCCACAGGGCCGTCACCGGTCTGTGTCGTCGACTTTTCAGCGCCATCAACCACGAGCGTCATATCGGCTTGCTGGGGGCCGTCGGTGCCGCAGACCACACGCAGGGATTTCAGCTGGATCCGGTCGTTTTCAGGGTCAGACGAGGTGCGCATCAGCGCGATCAAGTCATCGTCGTAGATTTCCTTTTTCCGGTCTGCCAGTTCCTTGAACCGCACAAACACGTCCTTGAGCTGGTTGTCCCCCAGTTCGAACCCGAGATTTTCCAGTTTGGACCGCAACGCCGCGCGCCCGGAGTGTTTGCCCATGACGATATTGGTCTCGGTCAGGCCCACGTCCTCGGGGCGCATGATCTCGAAGGTTTCGGCGTTCTTGAGCATCCCGTCCTGGTGGATACCGCTTTCATGGGCAAAAGCGTTCTTGCCCACGATCGCCTTGTTAAACTGAACCGGAAAACCGGACACCGTCGCAACCCGGCGCGAGATGTTCATAATTTTGGTGGCATCGATGCGCGTCTGATAGGGCATAATGTCGTTGCGCACTTTGAGGGCCATCACGACCTCTTCCAGTGCGGTGTTGCCTGCCCGTTCGCCCAGCCCGTTGATGGTGCATTCGATCTGCCGCGCGCCCGCCTCGACCGCCGCCAGGCTGTTCGCCGTGGCCATGCCAAGATCATTGTGACAGTGCGTGGCAAAGGTGATGGTGTCGGCGCCGGGCACCCGCTCCAGCAGCATGCGGATCAGTTCCGCGGATTCGCGCGGCGCTGTGTAGCCGACGGTATCGGGGATATTGATCGTGGTGGCGCCGCATTTGATCGCAATTTCCACAACCCGGCAGAGATAATCCTCTTCTGTGCGGGTGGCATCCATCGGCGACCACTGCACATTGTCACACAGGTTGCGGGCATGGGTCACGGTCTGCTCGATGCGCTCGGCCATCTGACCCATGTCCAGATTGGGGATCGCGCGGTGCAGCGGCGATGTGCCGATAAAGGTGTGAATGCGGGGTTTTTCCGCGTGTTTCACGGCGTCCCAGCAGCGGTCGATATCGCCCAGCTGTGCGCGGGCCAGCCCGCAGATTACGCTGTTTTTTGCCTGCTTTGCAATCTCGCTGACGGCGGCGAAATCACCCTCAGAGGCGATGGGAAACCCGGCTTCGATGATGTCGACGCCCATCTCGTCCAGCAGCCCGGCGATCTCAAGCTTTTCGGCGTGGGTCATGGTTGCGCCGGGCGATTGTTCGCCATCGCGCAGGGTGGTGTCAAAAATGAGGACGCGGTCCTGTCCGGCTGTATCAGTCATTTCGGAATTCTTTCGTTATCTGCTTTGATGTCCTGGCGCGCGGGCGATCCCTCTGAGCGGGCGCGCCGAAGGGCACGCTCAGAGGCGCGTTAGCAGCAGCGCTGCAGCGGCGGGCAGAGTGCGCGCGGGGAACATATGTTCAGCAGCTGGTCTCATGCCCGCAGTTATACCGCAGGCTCCATAAATGGAAAGAGGCTTTTCGCGGCCTTCTGGTGTTGCGACTTGAACCTGTGGGTCCGGCGGCTAGGTGGCCGGGGATGAGACGTATTCTGATGATTGGTGCCTCAGGCGGGATCGGCGCTGCGCTGACAGCGGCCCTGCGTGCGCGGGGCGATGAGGTGGTGACGCTGTCGCGTTCCCGGGACGGGCTGGATGTGACGGATGAGGCTTCGGTCGCAGCGCTGGTGGGCGCGCAGCAGGGGCCGTTTGATCTGATTTTTGTGGCGACCGGTGCGCTGGAGACAGATGGCGCCGTCCCGGAAAAGAGCGTTAAATCAGTAACATCAAAAGCCATGATGGGTCAGTTCGCGCTGAATGCGCTGGGTCCGGCGCTGGTGCTGCGCCATGCCGCTGACCTGCTGCCGCGCGACCGTGTTGCCATGGTGGCGGTCCTGTCGGCGCGGGTCGGATCAATCGGGGACAACCGGATGGGTGGCTGGATCAGCTATCGCAGCGCCAAGGCTGCTGTGAACCAGATCGTACATACGGCGGCGATTGAGCTGGCGCGCAGCCACAGACACAGCATTTGCGTGGCGCTGCATCCGGGCACGGTCGCGACGCCCTTTACCGAGAAATACCTGGGCCGTCATCCGGCAGTCCCGGCAGATGAAGCTGCAGAAAACCTGATCCGCGTCATGGAGGGGCTGACGCCTGCTCAGACGGGTGGGTTTTATGACTGGGCGGGAAAAGAGGTGCCCTGGTGATCCGTCTTGTTCTGGTCCTGGGCGATCAGCTGTCGGAAGGCCTGAGCGCGCTGGGTGCGGCCGACCGGGACAGCGATACGGTCGTTATGGCAGAGGTTGCGGATGAGACCTCTTACGTCAGGCACCACCCCAAAAAGATCGCGCTGATCTTTGCGGCCATGCGTAAGTTTGCCAGTGCGTTGCGGGAGGCGGGCTGGCAGGTCGCCTACACGGAGCTGGACGATACGGACAACGCGGGCTCTATCGTGGGAGAGTTGCTGCGGCGTGCGGAACAGACGGGCGCGGATGAAGTGCTGGCCACCGAGCCCGGTGAATGGCGGCTGATCACGGCACTGAAACACGCACCCCTCAAAGTGCGCATTCTGCAGGACGACAGATTTATTGCGACACATCAGGAGTTTGAGGCCTGGGCGGAGGGGCGTAAGCAGCTGCGGATGGAGTATTTCTATCGCGATATGCGGGGCAAAACCGGCCTGCTGATGGAGGGTGACAAACCCGCCGGGGGCAAGTGGAACTATGATCACGACAACCGCAAACCCGCACCTGACGAGGTGGATTTCGGCGGGCCGATGCAGTTCACGCCGGACGCGGTGACGGAGGAGGTCCTGGACCTGGTGGAAGCGCGTTTTGGCAATCATTTCGGGGCGTTGCGACCCTTTCACTTTGCCACAACCCGGGGCGAGGCCCGACGGGCACTGACCCGTTTCATCAAACACGCGCTGCCGAAGTTCGGGGACTTTCAGGATGCGATGCTGAACGACAACCGGTTTCTCTATCATGCGGTGATCTCTCCCTACATGAACATCGGGTTGCTGGACCCGCTGGAGGTCTGCGAGGCGGCGGCAGAAGCCTGGGCGGCGGGCGATGTGCCGATCAACGCCGCCGAAGGGTTTATCCGCCAGATCATCGGCTGGCGGGAATATGTGCGGGGCATCTATTTCCTGGAGGGGCCGGATTACGCTGCGCGTAACGGTCTGGGGCATGACCGGGCGTTGCCCCCGCTGTACTGGGGCGGGGAGACGGGCATGAACTGTCTGTCAAAAGCGGTGGAGCAGACCCGCGCGGAGGCCTATGCCCATCACATCCAACGCCTTATGGTGACAGGGAATTTCGGCCTGCTGGCCGGGGTCAGCCCGACCGAATTGCACGAATGGTATCTGGCTGTTTATGCCGATGCCTTTGAATGGGTCGAGGCGCCCAACACGGTGGGGATGAGCCAGTTTGCCGATGGCGGTGTGATCGCCTCCAAGCCCTATGTCTCCAGCGGGGCCTATATCAACCGGATGTCGGATTACTGCAAACACTGCAGCTATTCGGTGAGCAAAAAGACGGGCGCGGGAGCCTGTCCGTTTAACCTGCTCTACTGGCATTTTCTGGACCGGCACCGGGACCGGTTCGAGGGCAATCCACGCATGGGGAACATGTACCGGACCTGGGACAGGATGGACGCGGAACGGCGCGAAACGGTGCTGCGCGAGGCGGATGATTTCCTGAAACGTCTTGAGGCGGGGGAGACCGTCTGAGCGCAGGTGTGGCCGCGCGGAGGAGCGGGTGTTGCGCCGGTTTCCTGGTGCACCGCACGCCCGCGTCGGTGCGTTTTTGGACGTTTTTCTGTAAGCCGTTGTTTTTGTTCAAAACCCAACGTCGGTATAACGTCGGTATTTTGTCGGTATTACGTCGGTGCACAGGTCGGTATCATGCCCGGCCGGGCCGGGGGCGGCGCGTGTCTGTTAACCTTTGCGGGCCAGCGGGACGACGCGCGGCTGCGCCGACGCCCCGCCCGCCGTCCCGCAGGGAAAAGCGGCTCAGATTTTACGCGCGACGATGTAGCGGCTGGGGATCTGGCCGGTGCCGTCGAAGGTTTCGACAATGCGGAACCCTGCGGCCTCGATCAGCGCGTCATGTTCTGCCGCCGGACGGAAGGCCACCCAGGGCACGCGGCCAAAGAGGCGCAGAACCGGCAGGGCGGCGCGCAGCAGCGGGAACCAGAGCGGTGCCCTGCCCGCGGGCGCGACGGTTGTCTTGGAGATAAACAGCCCACCCGGTTCCAGCAGGGTGTGCACGCGGCGCAGAACTGTCGCGAGGTCCGGGAGCAGGTGCAGCAGGTTGAGCGCCAGCACGGCGTCATACTCGCGGTCCAGCAGGCGCGGCGAGGACCAGGCGGCGGTCACAAAGTCCAGGGTGTCCGGGCTCTGTCTGACCTGTGCCTCGGCGATCATGCCTGCGGACACATCGGTGGCGGTATAGCGCGCCACACTCTCTGCCAGGAGAATGGCGGTGGCCCCGGTGCCGCAGCCAAGCTCCAGCACGCGGTCCTGCGGGCCCAGATAGCTGCGTGTGCGGCCCAGGGTATATTCATAGGATTCCACGTCGCGGATGGGCTGACGGGCGTATTTGGGGGCGATTCTGTCCCAGAAAGCGGTCTGTGTCATGGCGGATCTCCTTGGATATCCACAAACTGACATATGCGAATGGTGAAAGAAATTGCGTTAATGTGACCAGGTGGTATGCATAAATGCATGGAAAAACCGCCCTACAGTTTTGACTGGAATCAGACCCGCGCCTTTCTGGCGACGGTGGATGCGGGCTCCCTGTCGGGTGCTGCGAGGGCTCTTGGCCTGACGCAGCCGACCGTGGGGCGGCAGATTTCAGCCCTGGAGGCGGATCTGGGGCTTTTGCTGTTTGAGCGGGGTGGCCGGACGCTGGCGCTGACGCGGGCCGGGCTTGATCTGGTGGAACATGCGCGCGCCATGGAGGTGGCGGCCAACCGCGTGGCGCTTGCAGCCTCTGGTCAGTCCCAGGCGGTGGAGGGGCTGGTGCGGATCACGGCGAGTGATATCTTTTCGGCCTATCTGATGCCCCGCGCCCTGAAGCGGATTGAGGCGGCAGCTCCGCATCTGGAGATCGATCTTGTGGCCTCGAACGAAGTGCGCGATCTGATCCGGCGCGAGGCGGATATCGCGGTGCGGCATGTGCGCCCGGAACAGCCTGATCTGATTGCCAAAAAGGTCCGAACCTCGACGGCGCGGTTCTATGCGGCCCCGGGCTATCTGGCGCGTCACGGCACGCCCGGCACGCTGGAGGCGCTCTCGCAGCACCGGTTCATCAGCTTTACCGACACCGACCAGATGATCGGGTATATGAAGGGAATTGGCCTGGAACTGACGCGCGGCAATTTCCGCTATGGGTCAGCCAGTGGCATCGTGGCCTGGGAACTGGTCCGGCAGGGATTTGGCGTGACGATCATGTCAGAGGATGTGGGGGCGATGACACCGGAGGTCGTGCCGGTCCTGCCGGAGATGGACCCGGTGACCTTTCCCACCTGGCTGGTGACCCACCGCGAGCTGCACACCAGCCGCCGGATCAGGCTGGTGTTCGATCTGTTGTCGGATTTTCTGGAGCAGGCGCGGCGGGTCTGAGCGTTCAGCCGCCTTCGGTCAGCGCACCGTTCTCCCAGTCGCCCGTGGCCTCTTCGCCGGTGGCATAGCGCATTGTGCCCGTGCCCTGGCGTTTGCCCGCTTTGAAGGTGCCTTCGTAGACATCGCCGTTTTCATAGGTCGCAATGCCCTGGCCCTCGATCTCGCCCTGGATCCATTGTCCCTCGTAGGTAAACCCGCCTGGCATGGTGATTTTGCCGGTGCCGTGACGCTGGCCCTGATCAAAGCCGCCGGTATAGACGGTGCCGTCCGGATAGGTGGCGGTGCCGGTGCCCTGGCGCTGTCCGTCGACCCATTGCCCGTCATAGCGGTAGCCGTCGGCATAGGTCATCACACCCTGGCCGTGGTTGCGGGCATCGCGGAAACCGCCCTCATAGACCACGCCGTTGGTATAGGTGGCCTTGCCGTTTCCTTCGATCACACCGGCCTTCCAGGTGCCGTCATAGGTTGATCCGTCGGGATAGGTGATCATGCCCGTGCCATCCGCCAGCCCGTCAGAGAAGGTGCCCGCGTAGACCGATCCGTCCGGGTAGGTGACGCGGCCCTCGCCTTCGATTTTCCCTTCGACCCACGAGCCGGTGTAGGTATAGCCGTCGCCTGCCGTAAAGGTGCCCTGGCCGTTGCGCAGATCGCCCTTGAACTGCCCCTCGTAGGTGTCGCCGTTGGCATAGGTTACACGGCCCGTGCCCTCGCGGCGGCCCGAGACCAGCTGGCCCTCGTAGATGTCGCCGTTGGCCTGGGTCAGACGGCCCGAGCCGTCGATCTGGCCGTCGCGCCACAGACCCACATAGACCAGACCGTCCGGCATGGTGAGCGTGCCCTGTCCTTCGCGTTTGCCGTCCGCGATCTGGCCTTCGTAGACGGCCCCGTCGGGATAGGTGATTTTGCCGCTGCCCTGTTTGGCGCCTTCGACCCAGTCGCCGGTATATTCATAGCCGCCCGGGCTCTGCATGGTGCCCTTGCCATGATGGCGCGCGTCGCGGAAGCCGCCCTCATAGCGCACGCCGTTGGCATAGAGCGCCACGCCCTCGCCCATGATCGCGCCGCCGGCCCACTGGCCCTCGTAGGTGCCGCCGTCTGCAAAGGTGATCTTGCCAAAGCCCTCGGGTTTGCCCTTGGCAAAGCTGCCCTCGTAGACCGAGCCGTTGGGGAACCGGGCAATGCCCTCGCCTTTGATCTCGCCGTCGATCCACTGGCCGGTGTATTCATATCCGTTGGGCAGCTTGTAGGTGCCTGTGCCGTGCTGGACGCCGCCGCGGAAGGTGCCCTCGTAGACGCCCCCGTCATCATATTGCTTGGTCAGGACCTCACCTTCCTGCGCGAGGGCAGGCAGGGGCAGCAGTGCAAGGCAAAGGCTCAGTCGGCGCAGTGTCATGGCTCACCTCAACAGGTTGAATTCGGCGGGGTTGGCCCCCGCGCGTCACGGTGCCAAACCTAATCGCTGGGCCGGTCAGTCGCAACGCCCTTTTGCCGCATCGGCGGTGCCGGGGCTTTTCTCTGCGGTGTGATCTGCTACATGACGCTTTCATGCACAAAAGGCCGGGAACTATGGCAGATCGTTTTCGTATCACCCTGGGTCAGCTGAACCCGACAGTCGGCGATCTGGCCGGCAATGCGGATCAGGCCCGCAAGGCCTGGGCAGAGGGCAAGGCGGCAGGGGCCGATCTGGTTGCCCTGCCAGAGATGTTTCTGACAGGGTATAACGCGCAGGATCTGGTGATGCGCCGGGCCTTTCAGCTGGATGTCACGACACATCTGGAGGCGCTGGCAGCAGATTGTGCCGACGGCCCCGCGCTGGCCATTGGTGCGCCCTGGGTCGAGGGCACAAAGCTTTATAACGCCTATCATATTCTCAAGGGCGGGCGCATTGCGTCCACCGTGCTGAAACATCACCTGCCCAATGAGACGGTGTTTGATGAGGTCCGCATTTTTGACGCCGGGCCGCTGGGCGGGCCGTATTCGGTGGGCAATTCGCGCGTGGGCAGCCCGATCTGCGAGGACGCCTGGCACGAGGACGTGGCCGAGACCCTGGCGGAAACCGGCGCGGAGTTTCTGCTGGTGCCCAACGGCTCGCCTTATTACCGGGGCAAATTTGACACGCGGCTCAATCACATGGTGGCCCGCGTGGTCGAGACGGAACTGCCGCTCATTTACCTCAACATGGTGGGGGGGCAGGACGATCAGGTGTTTGATGGCGCGAGTTTTGGTCTGAATCCCGGCGGGCAGCTGGCGTTCAAAATGCCGGTGTTTGACGCGCAGATTGCCCATGTGGATCTGGAGCGCAGGCCCGAAGGCTGGCGGATTGTCGAGGGTGAAAAAGCGTCACGCCCTGAGCCTTATGAGCAGGATTACCGCGTCATGGTGCAGTCGCTGCGCGATTACATGCGCAAGACAGGTTTCAAAAAGGTGCTGCTGGGCCTGTCGGGCGGGATTGATTCCGCCATTGTCGCGACCATTGCCGCAGATGCGCTGGGCCCGGAAAACGTGCGCTGTGTGATGCTGCCGTCGGAATACACCAGCCAGGGCTCACTGGACGATGCCGAAGCGCTCGCCAAAGCGCTTGGGTGCCACTACGACTATGTGCCGATCTCGGAGGGGCGCGAGGCGATCACAAAGACGCTGGCGCCGCTTTTTGAAGGCCGCGACGCGGACCTGACAGAGGAAAACATCCAGTCGCGTCTGCGCGGTCTGCTGCTGATGGCCATGTCCAACAAGTTCGGCGAAATGTTGCTGACCACCGGCAACAAATCCGAGGTGGCGGTGGGCTATGCCACGATCTATGGCGACATGGCGGGCGGTTATAACCCGATCAAGGATCTCTATAAGACCCGCGTGTTCGAGACCTGTCGCTGGCGCAATGCCAATCACCGCGACTGGATGATGGGCCCTGCGGGCGCGGTGATCCCGCAGCAGATCATCGACAAGCCGCCCTCTGCCGAACTGCGCGAAGACCAGAAAGACAGTGACAGCCTGCCCGATTACCCGGAACTGGATGCGATGCTGGAAATCCTGGTGGACAGGGCGGGGTCCATTGAGGACTGCGTGGCGGCAGGCTTTGACCGCGACGTGGCCAAAAAGGTCGAGCATCTGATCTATATCTCTGAATACAAACGGTTTCAGTCCGCACCGGGTGCGCGCCTGACCAAGGAGGCTTTCTGGCTCGACCGGCGCTATCCGATTGTGAACCGCTGGCGCGATCCGTCCTGACCGCTCTGAGCACGGGATTGTGAGTTGGCGCGGGCGCGCCATCACTCCAGGTTGCAGAAAACCCCGCTGTCAGGAGATCTCATGTTCCGTTTAACCATTGCCGCTCTGGCCCTGTCCCTGACCGCCGGAAGTGCCCTTGCCTGCGGGCAGGACAGCGATTGTATGGTCGGTGAGCGCAGCTACCGCCTGGCGATGCCCGAGGGGCATGACGGTACCAGTAAGGTGCCGGTGGTCGTCTTTGCCCATGGCTATCGCGGCACGGCAGCGGGGGTGATGCGCAACGGCTCCCTGCGGCGCGCGGTCTCTGATCTGGGTGCGGCCCTGATTGCGCTGAACGCGGACGGGGGCAGCTGGATGCTGCCGAACCATCCGCGGGACATGGACAATGATGGCGCGTCAGAGTTCGCCTATGTGGACAGCGTGCTGGCGGATGCCGCACAGCAATTCGCCATAGATGACGCGCGGATCATGGTCACAGGGTTCAGTGCGGGGGGCATGCTGGTGTGGAACCTGGCCTGTGCGCGCAGTGACAGCTTTGCCGCCTTTGCGCCGATTGCGGGTACCTTCTGGCTGGAGCCGCCGGAGACCTGTGCGGGACCGGTGGCCAGCATCATCCACATTCACGGCAGCAGCGACCGCACGGTGCCGCTGGAAGGCCGCGCTATCGGTCCGACCAAACAGGGGGAGGTCGACGAGGCGCTGGCGATGTATCAGGGATATGGCGCGTATGGCGCGTTCAGCAGCCCTGTGCGCTATGGCGATCTGGCCTGCGAAGAGGCGGATAATCCGTCGGGGGATATGATGAAGTTCTGCCTCTTTGACGGCGGGCATTCGTTCCGCACGGAATTTGTGCGTTTTGCCTGGGAGCAGTTCCGGCAGTCAGGGCGGCTCTGAGAGCGAGCCGCCCCAGGGTGCGTTACAGCATCAGCTGGTAGCTGTGCGGCGCATATTTGAAACCGTCATCGCGGGTTTCGACGTAACCCACGCCGGGCCAGGGCATGTGATAGCCCACAAAGGCGGTCTTGTCGGCGGCCAGCATGTCCAGGATGCGGCGGCGTGTGGCGGCAGCAGCGGCCTTGTCCATGTCAAACTTCACTTCCCAGTCGGGATAGCCCAGTGACCAGACATAGTGGTTGGCGAAATCAGCGCCCAGCACCAGCTGGGTACCGCCGTTTTCAACCATATAGACCATGTGACCCGGCGTGTGACCAAAGGCTGCCATGGCTGTCAGGCCGGAGGCGACATCGCCGCCGTCTTCAAGAAAGGTGAACTGGTCGGCAAAGGGCTGGATCTTGGCTTTGAAATTATCGTTGTCCTGTTTGGCCCAGGTATCAAATTCCACGCGTCCGGTCACATAGCGCGCATTGGAGTAGGTCAGCGTGCCGTCTTCCCCTGTCATGCCGCCGATATGGTCGCCGTGCATGTGTGTGATCACGACCACATCCACCTGATCCGCGGTATAGCCTGCGGCCTCAAGGGCTGCGGTTGTGCCCGCACCGGAAAGGCCGGTGTCAAAGAGCACCAGCTCGGACCCGGTGTTCACCACGGTGGGTGTAAAGAAGAACTGGGTTTTGTCGGCGGGCAGGTTGTTTTCGGCAGAGACCGCGTTGAAGGTCTCGGCATCGACGTTCATGCCAAAGATGTTTTGTGGCCCTTCAACCGCGCGGGAGCCCGCCAGCAGGGTTGTCACGTCGAATTCGCCGACCTTCAGACGCTGGAACGGGGCCATGGTGGCACCCATCATCGGGGCTGCGGCGCGGCTGATGCCGGCGGTAGCGGCGGCAAGTGGCAGAGCGGCAGCCCCGGTGAGGGCTGCGCGGCGGGACAAGCTGAACTGATCAGACATTTCTGGTATCCTTTCCTGTAAGACTGTCGCTGAGATAGGCTGCGGCACGGGATTGCCCATCGATTTCCTGTGCCAGGACGTTCATTTTTCCGCGAGGAGGGCATTTTGACGGGAGCTGACCTGACACCGGCGGCGTTTCTGGAAGCGGTCCGGCCGGACGCCCGCCGGGATGAAGCGCACCGGCTGGATGCGCTCTTTCGCAGACGGACGGGCTGGGCAGCGCAGCTCTGGAGAGGCGATATTCTGGGGTATGGCAGGTATGATTATACGTATAAATCAGGCCGCACCGGCAGCTGGCTGGCGACAGGTTTTGCGCCGCGCAGGGCAAAGCTGACCATATACATCATGCCGGGTTACACTGATTTCAGCCCGGTTCTGGCCCGGTTGGGCAGACACACCAAAGGCAAATCCTGCCTTTATCTGAAGCGGCTGGAGGATGTCGACATGGACGTACTGGGTGAGCTGATCCAGGCCGGTACAGAGGATCTGGCCGCCACATGGCCGGTGTCAGCGACCTGAGGGGATTACTGGACAATCGCCCCCCCCTGTGACAACACCGCGCCAACAGGAGATCCCAGATGACCACCACCCGTTTTGCCCCGTCGCCCACCGGTTATATCCACATCGGCAACCTGCGCACGGCGCTGATGAACTACCTCATCGCGCGCAAGGCAGGGGGTACCTTCATCCTGCGGATCGATGACACCGACCCGGAACGCTCGAAAGAGGAATATGTTGACGGGATCAAACGTGATCTGGAATGGCTGGGCCTGCACTGGGACCGTACCGAGCGTCAGTCCGAACGGCTGGAGCGCTATCACGCGGCAGCCGACAGGCTGCGGGAGATGGGCCGGTTCTATGAAGCCTTTGAGACGCCGACCGAGCTGGACCTGAAGCGCAAAAAACAGCTCAACATGGGCAAGCCACCGGTTTATGACCGTGCGGCACTGGCGCTGTCAGAGGCTGAGCGGGAGGCGCTGCGCGCCGGGCGCGGCAACGGTGTCTGGCGGTTTAAGCTCGATCAGGAGCGGATTGAGTGGAACGACGGTATTCTGGGTGACATCTCGATTGATGCGGCCTCTGTCTCTGATCCGGTGCTGATCCGGGGTGACGGGCAGATCCTTTATACCCTGGCCAGTGTCGTGGATGATACCGAGATGGGTGTCACAGCCGTTGTGCGTGGCTCTGACCATGTGACCAATACGGCGACGCAGATCCAGATCATCGAAGCGCTGGGGGGCAATGTGCCGACATTTGCCCACCATTCGCTGCTGACCGGCCCGCAGGGCGAGGCGCTGAGCAAACGGCTCGGCACGCTGGCGCTGCGTGATCTGCGCGCGCAAGGCGTGCAGCCTGCGGCCCTGCTGAGCCTGATGGCGCGGCTGGGATCAGGCGATCCGGTTGAGCTGCAGACAGAGATGGCCGATCTGATCGACGGGTTCGACATCGGGCGGTTCGGCTCTGCGCCGACCAAGTTTGATGTGAACGACCTGTTCCCGCTGACCGCGCGCTATCTGGCCGGTCTGCCGCTGGCCGATGTGGCAGAGGCGGTGCGGGACGCGGGCGTGCCCGACGACATGGCAGAACAGTTCTGGGCCGTGACCCGCGAAAACATCAGCACGCTGGGCGATCTGGGCCCCTGGTGGGAAATGATGCGCGACGGAGCGGACCCGGTGATTGACGATGAGGATGCGGCCTTTGTGGCCGAGGCCATGGCGCTGCTGACCGATGGCCCCTTTGACGGGGAGACCTGGGGCACCTGGACGGCGGCGGTAAAAGAGGCCACGGGGCGCAAGGGGCGCGGGCTCTTTATGCCGCTGCGCAAGGCGCTTACGGGCCAGGCGCATGGGCCTGATATGTCGGCGCTGATGCCGCTGTTGCAGGTGGTCCGGGCGCGGGAATGACGCGCCTGTCCGCAGCAGGATGTGTCCGGGACGCCTCCGGCGGGAGTATTTTGGGAAGGGTGAAACGGGCGTGCGGCTGTGGCTGAGCCTGCGGCGAAATTTCTGACGGGCAGCCTTTTCGGGCATGTGACGGTGATGTCGCTGACAGCCTCGCTGGGCTTGCTGGCGATCTTTGCGGTTGATTTCATTGACATGATTTTCATTGCCATGCTGGGCAAGGCGGAGCTGGCCGCGGCTGTGGGCTATGCGGCCACGATCCTGTTTTTCACAACCTCCTTTGGCATCGGGCTGTCGATTGCCGCGGGCGCGCTGGTGGCGCGGGCCCTGGGACAGGGGGATGCCGGGCTGGCAGAGCAGCGCCGGACCAATACGCTGGTGGCCGGCACGTTGCTGAGCATCCTGTTTGCCGTGCCGGTCTGGCTGCATCTTGATTTTCTGGTGGGGCTGCTGGGTGCCCGGGGCGATATTGCCGATCTGGCGGTGGGGTATCTGCAGATTATTGTGCCCAGTCTGCCCCTGCTGGTGATCGGGATTATGGCCGGGACGATCCTGCGGGCGCACGGGGATGCGCGCCGGTCGATGATGGCCACGATCTGGGGCGGCGTTGCCAATGCGGTGCTGGATCCCATTCTGATTTTCGGGCTGGGCCTTGATCTGACCGGTGCGGCGCTGGCTTCTGTTGCCGCGCGGGTGGTTATGGCCTGGGCCGCGATGGTGCCGATCCTGCGGCATTATGGCGGGATCACGGTGCCGCGCCCGGGCCCGATGCTGCGCGATATGGTGCCTTTTGCGGCCATCGGCGTGCCTGCCATTCTGACGCAGCTGGCCACACCGGTGGGTCAGGCCATCGTCACCCGCGCCATGGCGGTTTATGGCGAGGCGGCGGTGGCGGGCATGGCGATCACCGGGCGGCTGAGCATGCTGGCCTTTGCTGTGATCTTTGCGCTGTCGGGGGCGGTGGGCCCCATACTGGGGCAGAATTTCGGCGCACGCGATATGGAACGTGTGCGGGGTGGGTTTCGTGCCGCCATTCAGTTTTCGGCGATTGTTGTGCTGGGTGTTTCTGCGCTGCTTTTTGTGCTGCGCGCGCCGATTGCCGATCTTTTTGCGGCCACGGGGATCACGCGCGAGCTGGTGTATCTGTTTTGCGGGCCGCTCTCGCTTTTGTTCTTTTTCAACGGGGTGCTTTTTGTTGCAAACGCCGGGTTCAACAACCTGGGCCATCCGTTCTGGTCGACCTTTCTGAACTGGGGGCGCAACACGATCGGTATGGTGCCGCTGGTCTGGCTGGGCTCGGCCACGATGGGGGCGGCGGGCGTGCTGATCGGCCAGGCGCTGGCGGGGGTCATCTTTGGCCTGCTGGCCTGGGGTCTGGCACGCCGTCTGATGCAGGACGCGCCACGCGACGTGGCCGCAGCCGGTGTGTCCCCGTCAGAATTCGGGCGACAGGGCCGTCTGATGTCGCTGCTTCACCTGCGCCGCTAGGCGGTCGAGATGATGATCCACCAGGGCGGTCTGGCGCGGGGTCAGCAACTGGGCGCGCGGATAGACCGGTGAGGCCCGGTCATTTATGACGGGGGTATCCCACCCGTCGGTGGTTTCAAAGAACCGGGTCACACCGTCCTCGCCGTAAACCTCGTCAAAGCCCTGAACCACGACGTCCAGATAGCTGAGCAAGATCATGTGGTTGTTCCCGGGCAGGATGTTTTCGCGCGGTACCGCATAGACGGCAATTTCCGGATCAGCCGGGTGTGCGTGATGGATGTTTTCCTGTGCGCTGAGACGTCTGTAGCCGGCTTCGCGCGCATCAAGTGCTGCCCAGTCTGCATTTGGGACGGCGGCGATCAGCCCGTCGATGGCATGCCCCGGTGCGGGCACGCCGGTCAGCAGCACAACGCCGAATCGCGGCGTTGCCACCCAGGCACGGCGCCAGCCCCTGAGGGTCGCGGGCAGCGGATCGGGATAGCTGTGTGTTTTAGTGTTCACCAGGCTGCCATAGCCAAAGAAAAACGGATCGCTCATGCCTGCCTCTCTGATCGGATCGCGCTCAATCAAGCATTAAGTGTTGACGATCACAAGGGCGCTTGACCGCTGCGTTGTCACTGGCATAGGGTCAGCCTGCCTGCATGGGAGAACCGGGTCCGACCCGGTGCCGAAGGAGCAACCGCCCCGGAAACTCTCAGGCGCAAGGACCGTGCGGGCAACGAACTCTGGAGAGTGATGCAGGATGCATCCGCCGAAGGGATAACGATCTCAGGCCAAGTGACAGAGGGGGCATTCAGCGCGCGGCCGGGGGCCGTGCCGGGAATGCCGGTGTGTCTCAGCAGACCAGATCGGCCGGAAACGGGGAGATGCCTGATGGGCGATTTGGCCAGAACACCGCTGCATGCGCTGCATGTGGAGCTGGGGGCAAAGATGGTGCCGTTTGCAGGCTATGACATGCCCGTGCAGTACCCCATGGGCGTGATGGGGGAACATCAGCACACGCGCCGTGCGGCGGGATTGTTTGACGTCAGCCATATGGGTCAGGTGGTGTTGTCGGGCGCGTCCTGGGAGGCCGTGGCACTGGCGTTTGAGGCGCTGGTGCCGATGGATGTGCTGGGCCTTGGTGACGGGCGTCAGCGCTATGGATTTTTCACAAATGATGCGGGCGGGATCGAGGACGATCTGATGTTTGCCCGGCGTGGGGATGATCTGCTGGTGGTGGTCAATGCGGCCTGCAAAACGGCTGATATTGCGCATATGCAGGCGCATCTTGAGGGAGTTTCCGTCGAGGTGCTGGAGGACCGGGCGCTGATTGCCCTGCAGGGGCCCGCGGCGGGCGCTGTGATGGCCGGTCTGGACGCCCGGGCAGAGGGCATGCGGTTCATGGATGTGGCGGATCTGGCGCTGGGGGGGATCGCGGTCTGGGCCTCGCGCTCCGGGTACACCGGCGAGGACGGGTTCGAGATTTCGGTGGCGGCAGATCAGGCGGAAGCGCTGGCGCGTCTGTTGCTGGCGCAGGACGCGGTGATGCCCATTGGTCTTGGCGCGCGGGACAGTCTGCGGCTGGAGGCGGGCCTGTGTCTTTACGGCAATGATATCGACAGCGGCACCGATCCGGTATCTGCCGGTTTGCCGTGGGCCATTCAGAAAGCACGCCGTGCGGGGGGTGCCCGCGCGCGCGGGTTCCCGGGCGCTGAGGTGGTTCTGGAGCGGCTTGCGTCAGGCTCTGCCACGCTGCGGGTTGGTATCCTTCCCGAGGGCCGCGCGCCTATGCGTGGCGGGGTTGAGATATTCGATGCCGCTGAGGGCGGTGTGCAGGTAGGTCAGGTCACTTCGGGTGGGTTTGGCCCGACCGTTGGGGGGCCTGTGGCCATGGGCTATGTGCAGAGCGCCCATGCGCAGCCGGAAACACCGCTCTGGGGCGAGGTGCGCGGCAGGCGTCTGCCCGTGCGCATTGCAGAGCTGCCTTTTGTGGCGGCAAATTTCAAAAGATAACCGACAGGAGACAACAGATGAAATTCACGGAAGAGCACGAATGGCTGCGCGAAGAGGACGGCGAAATGGTGGTGGGTATTACCATCCATGCAGCCGAACAGATGGGCGACGTGGTGTTTGTGGAACTGCCTGATGTGGGCACCATGGTGAGCAGGGACGACGAGGTTGTTGTCATTGAATCCGTCAAGGCCGCAAGTGACATTCTGGCACCGGTGGACGGTGAGATCACCGAGGTGAATGAAGCGCTGACCGACAACCCGGCCATGGTCAATGACGACCCGCAGGGGGAGGCGTGGTTTTTCAGGATGACAGTCAGCGATCCGTCGCAGATGGACGAATTCATGGATGAGGCTGGCTATAAAAAATTCATCAGTTAGCGGGTGTTGCCTGCCGGGGAGCCTCCGGCGGGGATATTTCCGGCCAGAAGAAACTGACGTGCGCAAAGGACTGTGACCCATGGTGTATAAACCGACCGAGTATCTGCCCTATGATTTTGCCAACCGCCGGCATATCGGCCCCTCGCCCGATGAAATGGCGGCGATGCTGAAAACGGTGGGGGCAGACAGCCTTGAGGCGCTGATCGACGATACGGTTCCGGCGGCGATCCGGCAGAAAGAGCCGCTGGATTTCGGCAAGGCAAAATCCGAGCGCGAAGTGCTGGAGCATATGCGCAAGACAGCCGGCAGGAACCGGGTGCTGACCTCGCTGATCGGTCAGGGGTATCACGGGACGGTCACGCCACCGGCGATCCAGCGGAACATTCTGGAAAACCCGGCCTGGTACACGGCCTATACGCCCTATCAGCCTGAGATCAGTCAGGGGCGGCTGGAAGCACTGCTGAATTTTCAGACGATGATTACTGATCTGACCGGGCTGGATGTGGCAAATGCCTCGTTGCTGGATGAGGCGACCGCCTGTGCCGAGGCGATGACCATGGCGATGCGCACCGCGAAATCGAAGGCAAAGGCGTTTTTTGTGGACCGGGACTGTCATCCGCAGAATATCGCGGTGATGAAAACGCGCGCGGCCCCTCTGGGGATCGAGGTGATTGTCGGGAACCCGGTGAAGATGGATGCCTCGGCCGTGTTCGGCGCTATTTTTCAGTATCCCGGCACCTATGGGCATGTGCATGATTTCACGGATCTGATGCGCGCGCTGCACGAGCACAAGGCTGTCGGGATCGTCTCTGCAGACCCGCTGGCGCTGACCCTGCTCAAGGAGCCGGGCGCGATGGGGGCGGATATTGCTGTGGGCTCGACCCAGCGGTTTGGTGTGCCCGAGGGCTATGGCGGACCGCATGCGGCCTACATGGCCTGCCGGGATGCCATAAAACGCGCAATGCCGGGCCGGATTGTGGGCGTGTCGGTGGACAGCCACGGGCACCGCGCATACCGGCTGTCGCTGCAGACGCGCGAGCAGCATATTAGGCGCGAAAAGGCGACCTCGAATGTCTGTACAGCGCAGGCGCTGCTGGCGGTCATGGCTTCGATGTATGCGGTCTTTCACGGCCCCGACGGGTTACGCGCGATTGCACAGCGCATTCACCGCAAGACGGTGCGGCTGGCGCGCGGGCTGGAAGAGGCCGGGTTTCGTGTCGATCCGCAGGCTTTCTTTGACACGATCACCGTGGATGTGGGCCCGCTGCAGGCGGCTGTGATGAAATCTGCAGTGGATGAGGGGATCAATCTGCGCCGGGTCGGTGAAACGCGCGTGGGCATCAGCATGCATGAACGCTGCCGCCCCGACACGATCGAGGCGGTCTGGCGCGCGTTTGGGATCGTAAAGCAGGACCGGGATTTCAAACCGGATTACCGGTTCCCCGAGGAGATGCTGCGTACGTCTGACTACCTGACGCATCCGATTTTCCATATGAACCGGGCTGAGACTGAGATGATGCGTTATATGCGCCGTCTTGCGGACAGGGATCTGGCGCTGGACCGTGCGATGATTCCGCTGGGATCCTGCACAATGAAGCTGAACTCAGCCGCCGAGATGATGCCGGTGAGCTGGCGGGAGTTTTCCCTGCTGCATCCTTTCGCGCCCGCTGATCAGGCAGAGGGTTATGCCGAGCTGATCGCGGATCTGAGCGCGAAACTCTGCGATATCACAGGGTATGACGCGATTTCGATGCAGCCGAATTCCGGTGCTCAGGGTGAATACGCCGGGCTGCTGACGATTGCTGCCTGGCATCGCAGCCAGGGGCAGGGTCATCGCAACATCTGCCTCATTCCGATGAGCGCACATGGGACGAACCCCGCCTCCGCCCAGATGGTGGGCTGGAAAGTGGTGCCGGTGAAATCCGCCGCAAACGGCGATATCGATCTGGAGGATTTCAGCGCGAAAGCGGCAGAGCACAGCGAAAACCTTGCAGGCTGTATGATCACCTATCCGTCGACCCATGGCGTGTTTGAAGAGACTGTGACCGATGTGACCCGGATCACCCATGAGCATGGCGGCCAGGTCTATATCGACGGGGCCAATATGAACGCCATGGTGGGCCTGTCCCGGCCCGGCGATCTTGGGGGGGATGTGAGCCACCTGAACCTGCACAAGACGTTCTGCATTCCCCATGGCGGCGGGGGGCCGGGCATGGGCCCTATCGGGGTGAAAGAACACCTGGTTGCGCATCTGCCGGGACATGATGAAACGGGTGGCGGCGAAGGGCCGGTTTCCGCGGCGCCCTATGGCTCTCCCTCTCTGCTGCCGATCAGCTGGGCCTATTGCCTGATGATGGGGGGCGAGGGCCTGACCCAGGCGACGCGTGTGGCGATCCTGAATGCGAACTACATCGCAAAGCGGCTCGAAGGGGCGTTTGATGTGCTTTACAAAGGGCCAACAGGACGCGTGGCGCATGAGTGTATCATTGATGTACGCCCGTTTGAGCAAAGCGCCGGCGTGACTGTCGAAGATATCGCCAAACGCCTGATCGACTGTGGGTTCCACGCACCAACCATGAGCTGGCCTGTGGCCGGGACGCTGATGGTTGAGCCGACCGAGAGCGAAACATGTGCAGAGCTGGACAGGTTCTGTGATGCGATGCTGGCGATCCGTGCCGAGATTGCCGAGATCGAAGCAGGCCGTATGGACGAGGCGAACAACCCGCTTAAGAATGCGCCCCACACTGTCGAAGACCTGGTGAGCGACTGGGATCGTCCTTACAGCCGGGACCAGGGGTGTTTTCCGCCGGGCGCCTTCCGGGTGGACAAATACTGGCCCCCTGTGAACCGCGTGGACAATGTGTTCGGTGACCGGCACCTCGTCTGCACCTGCCCGCCGATGGAAGACTATGCGGAGGCTGCTGAATAGGGGGCGCTGCCCCCGGCCTTTCAGGCCTCCCCCGGGATACTTTCGGCCAGAAGAAAACGGGATGCGGTTTCGACCACATCCCGTTGAGAAAAGCCTGCGCTTCTCCTGGCACGGCCATCGGCGTCCCCGCCTGTACCGCAGTTTTGCGGTAACGTTATATGGTTAACGAAGGGTTGTTTCTTCTGGCGATAAATATCCCCGCCGGAGGCATGAAAAAAATTACTCGCGGTCGCGCAGAACCTGTGCCGGACGCGCATTCAGGGGCCCTGCAGCAAAAAGCAGACCGGCAAGCAGTGTTGCGACGACGCCGCCGGCGATAACAGCCAGGGCGGATGACCAGATTATGTGGAAATCAGTATCTAGGATGTACCGGCTGACGGCCCAGCCGCCCGCGATGCCTGCCGTCAGAGCAACCAGACCGGCGCACAGGCCGAGGATAGCGGAGCGGAGGGCAAAACTGGTCAGGATATGCCGCCTTTCTGCGCCGAGGGTTCGCAGCACGGCGGCCTCGAAAACCCGCGCACGGGTTCCGGCGGCGGCAGCGCCGATCAGGACCAGAAATCCGGTCAGAAGGGTTGCTGCCGCGCCGTATGATGTGGCTGCGGCAAGACCGGCCAGAACACCTGCTACCCGGTCAATCGCGTCCCGCACCCGGATCGCCGTGATGTTGGGGTATGCGCCTGCAAGATCGCGCAGGATCTGCGCCTCTGCGCTTTCTTCTGCATAGACGGTGGAGATGAAACTGTGGGGTGCGCCTGCCAGGGCTGAAGGATTCATTGCCAGGATAAAGCCGATGCCTGCAGTGGAGAAATCCACTTCGCGGAAGCTGGTGATGGTGCCGGTGATGTCGCGCCCCAGGATGTTCACGGTCAGCGCGTCCCCGAGGATGAGTCCCATCTCGGCGGCCTCCTCGGCGGCGAAACTGATCAGGGGTGGTCCGGTGTAGTCCTCGTCCCACCAGGTGCCCGCTGTCAGTCTGGTGCCCTCGGGCATCGGTCCTGAATAGGTCACACCACGGTCACCATCGAGGACCCAGTGGTCACCTGCAACATCACGCGCAGGCTGGTCGTTGATACGTGTTATGATACCGCGCAGCATGGGTGCGGACTGAACGCGGCTGACGGCCGGATCCTTTTCCAGACGCGCGGTATAGCCCTGCATCTGGTCTTTCTGGATGTCGACAAAAAAGTAGCTGGGGGCCACGTCTGGCAGATTGCCGGTGATGGCATTGCGCAGGTTGCCGTCGATCTGCCCGACGGCGGCGAGGACGGAAAGGCCCAGACCCAGCGACAGCACGACGGATGTGGCACCTTCCCGCGGACCCGAGATCGCCGCCAGTGCCCACCGCAGTGCCGGGCGGCCACGGGTGTAGCGCGCGCCATGCCGGGACAACAGGCGGATGAGCAGTGCGGCACCGGTCAGCAGGGCCAGGGCACCTGCAATGCCACCGGCGGTCCAGAGGGTCAGCCACCAGGTGCCGGAAAAGAACCCGGCCAGCCCCAGCAGACAGGCCAGAGCCAGAATTGTCGTCAACAGGTACTCTGGCGCGGGCAGGAGCCGCCCGCCGGAAAGTGCGTCACGAAAGAGCGTTGCCGCGCGGATTTCTCCGGTGCGGGCGAGCGGCCAGAGCGTGAAGATAAAGGCAGTGAGGATGCCGTAAAGCGCGGCTTCGAACAGGGGCTGCGGGTAGATGGCAAAGGCTGCCGGGATGGGCAGGCGCGCTTCGATCAGCGGTGACAGAACGAGCGGCGCCAGCGCCCCGAGTGTCAGGCCCACCGCGATCCCGGCCACAGACAGCACACCGATCTGGATGAAATAGGTCAGAAACACCGTGTGCCGGTCGGCGCCCAGCGTGCGCAGGGTCGCGATCACTTCGGTCTTTCCGGCCAGATAAGCTCGCACGGCAGAGGAGACGCCGACACCGCCCACAGCGAGGCCCGACAGGCCCACCAGGATCAGAAAGGCGCCCAGACGGTCTACGAATTCAGACACGCCTGGCGCGCCGTTGCGGGCATCGGTCCAGCGCATGCCGGTCTGGGCAAAGCGGCCGTTTGCCTCTGCCTCAAGTGCGGCGAGGTCAGTCCCGGGCGGCAGGATCAGACGATATTTTGTCGAAAAAAGTGTGCCCGGCTCCAGAAGAGAGGACTGTGCGAGGCTTTCGGTGCGCAGAATGGTCCGGGGCCCCAGCGCAAAGCCGCCTGCCGCACTGTCCGGCTCCCGTTCCAGCAGAGCGGTCAGAACAAACTCCTGCGTGCCCAGACGGAAGCGGTCGCCGACATCAAGCCCGAGACGATCCGCCAGGACGCGTTCTGTCACGGCACCGGGCAGTCCGTTCTGGTCGGCGATGGCCGCATCCAGAGGGATATCGGGCGACAAAAGCACACGGCCCACCAGCGGATAGGCGTCATCGACGGCCTTGATCTGGGTCAGACCGCGAACGTCACCCACCACAGCCATCGAGCGGAAATCCGCGATTTCAGAGACGGTGGTGGCGATGCCCTCCATCCAGGCGCGCTCTTCCGGGCTGGCAAAACGATAGGTGAAGTCAAGCTCGGCATCACCGCCCAGCAGGGCCGCGCCCTCGCGCGCCAGACCAGCCTCGATGCTGGTGCGGACGGTGCCGACGGCGGCGATTGCCGCAACGCCAAGCGCCAGGCAGGCCAGAAGGATGCGAAACCCGCGCAGACCGCCGCGCAGTTCCCGCCGGGCAAAGGTTGCAGCCAGGCGCAGGCTCATTCGGCGGCCTGTTCCAGCGGCGCGATGCGTCCGTCAGCCAGACGGATCACCCGGTCGCAGCGCTGTGCCAGATCGCGGGCATGGGTGACCAGAACGAGGGTCGCGCCGTGGCGGTCACGCAGCCCGAACAGCATGTCGATGATCGCCGTGCCGTTGGCGCCGTCCAGATTGCCGGTCGGCTCATCTGCGAGCAGGATCGCAGGCCGGGGTGCTGCGGCGCGTGCCAGAGCCACCCGCTGCTGTTCACCGCCGGACATCTGGGCGGGATAGTGATCAGCGCGGTGCGCAAGACCCACGTGTTCCAGTTCAGCGGCGGCTTTGTCAAAGGCATCGCGGTCGCCTGCCAGCTCCAGCTGGGTGGCGACGTTTTCCAGTGCTGTCATCGTCGGAATCAGATGAAAGGACTGGAACACCACGCCCATGTGATCCCGCCGGAATCGGGCCAGGGCATCTTCGTTCATCGCGGTGAGATCCTGTCCGAGGGCCAGTACCTGACCGGAGGTGGCCTGCTCAAGGCCCCCCATCAGCATCAGAAGAGAGGATTTACCGGACCCCGACGGGCCAACCAGCCCGACACTCTCGCCTTTGTGAACCTCAAGCGAGATGCCGTGCAGGATATCTACCCGGCCCGCATTGCCATCCAGCGACAAAGCCGCATCTTTAAGAGAGAAAATCTGATCAGTCATGCGTTGGCGCCTCTGAGCGGTATACCTGTGGCATATGGAGACTGGATCAAGATGCGCAAGGTAATGGTTCTGGCCGCTTTTCTGACGGCTACGGCAGCGCAGGCCGAAGAGACGGTGATTGCAGCTCTGGGTGACAGCCTGACCCAGGGGTACGGTCTGCCCGCTGAACAGGGGTTTGTGCCGCAGCTGCAGGCCTGGCTGGATGCGCAGGGGGCTGACGTGCGGCTGATCAATGCGGGCGTGTCGGGGGACACTACCGCGGGCGGTCTGTCACGCGCGGCCTGGACGCTGACACCGGAGGTGGACGCGATGATTGTGGCGCTTGGGGGCAATGACCTGCTCCGGGGGATTGATCCGGGTGTCAGCCGCGCCAACCTTGAGGGCATTCTGACGGCGGCTGACAGTGCGGGGGTCGAGGTGCTGCTGGTGGGCATGCAGGCGCCCGGCAATTACGGACCTGCATTCAAAGAAGCGTTTGACGCGATCTATCCGGAACTGGCCCGCGAGACGGGGGCGCTCTATGCGCCGGATTTCTTTGAGGGCCTGCAGGTTGCGGACGGTGATCCGGCCTCTGTCCGGGCGTTTATGCAGCCCGATGGGATTCATCCGAATGCGGAAGGCGTCGCGCGGATTGTTGAAGCGCTTGGCCCGCGGGTGCTGTCCCTCGTGGAGAAGACCGCCCCATAAAAAACGGGCGCAGAGTGCGCCCGTCAGGTCGTGGAGTATTCGTGGCAGTTACGCCAGTGCGAGGTTGCCCGCGCTTTCGCGGCCATCGCGGCCGGCTTCGATGTCAAATGTCACTTTCTGGTTGTCCGCCAGACCTGTGAGGCCTGCGCGTTCCACAGCCGAGATGTGCACAAAAACGTCTTTGCCGCCGCCGTCGGGCGCAATAAATCCGTAGCCTTTAGTTGAATTAAACCATTTCACGGTGCCAGAAGCCATATCCGTGTCTCCCTTAAAATGCCTGCCCGCGGAATGCGGCAGCGTGGCCCGGTGGAATAAGATCGAGGTACTGAGCCGTAGGGAGCAGTGGTCGAAAGTCTTCTCGTCGCGCGTTTTACTTTGGGTCGCGTTACGTCAAAATCAAGTGAAATTAATGTAACCGTCATTGTTGAGCAGGCTTCGGCAAATTCCCGCCAACGGCGAGTTGCCTGTTTTCTGATCACCGCACCGGTGCATTCGCCCGAAATAAATTTTACCAGTTGATAAAAAAATAAATACGTGAGAGCGTTTTCCTGAAAACAGATAAATCAGGGATCCGCTATGTCGCAGAATGCTTATACACCGGGCGTTGCCGCTGGACGGCTTGCACCCGATGCGTATGAAAGCCGGTTTTCAGACCTTCACCCGGCGCTGGATGCCCATGAGGCGCTGGTCGCTGCGGACAGATGTTACTTCTGCCACGACGCGCCCTGCATTACCGCCTGTCCGACAGACATCGATATCCCGCTCTTTATCCGACAGATCGCCACGGGCACGCCGGATGCGGCAGCAAAAACCATTCTGAGCCAGAACATCATGGGCGGTATGTGCGCCCGTGTCTGTCCGACCGAACAGCTATGCGAAGAGGCCTGCGTGCGTGAAATGGCCGAAGGCAAGCCGGTGCTGATCGGACAGTTGCAACGCTATGCGACCGACCACCTGCAGGCGCAGGGGGTGCATCCTTTCTCCCGTGCTGCGGTCACTGGTAAAACAGTGGCCGTGGTGGGGGCGGGACCTGCGGGTCTGTCCTGCGCCCACAGGCTGGCCATGCATGGCCACGATGTAGTGGTCTTTGATGCACGGCCCAAAGCGGGCGGTCTGAACGAATATGGTATCGCCACCTACAAAACCGTGGACGGCTATGCACAGGACGAAGTGGACTGGCTGTTGCAGATCGGCGGGATTGAAATCCGCAATGATCAGGCCCTGGTGCGCGATGTGACGCTGGAGGAGCTGCGCGCTGACTATGACGCGGTTTTTCTGGGCATGGGGCTGGGCGGTGTGAATACGCTGGGTCTTGACGGCGACGGCAAAGACGGCGTTCTGGATGCTGTTGATTTTATTGCAGATCTGCGCCAGGCGGGGGACGTGGCCCGCGTGCCCGTTGGCCGTGATGTGGTGGTCATCGGCGGGGGCATGACGGCTGTTGACGCAGCCGTTCAGGCCAAACTGCTGGGCGCGCTGAATGTGACACTGGTCTACCGGCGCGGCCAGGACCGGATGAATGCCAGTGTCTTTGAGCAGGATCTGGCCGCCAGCAAAGGTGTGCGGATTGTCACCCATGCGGTACCTAAGGCCATTCATGGCAACGGTGCGGTGCGGGAGATTGAATTTGACTATGTGGATGATGACATGGCGCCGACGGGCGAGACATTGCGTCTGGCCGCCGACCAGGTTTTTCGCGCGATCGGGCAAACACTGGATGGCGATGACCTGCCCGCGCTTGACGGGCGCAAGATCGGCGTGGACGCGCAGGGACGCACCTCGCTCGATGGTGTCTGGGCCGGGGGCGACTGTGCGGCGGGGGGTGATGATCTGACCGTCACAGCCGTGGCCGAGGGGCGCGACGCCGCCTTGGACATTCACGCGAAACTGATGGCCTGAGCGCCGGACTGACGGAGGACCAAAATGGCCGATCTGACAAGCGATTTCATCGGGATCAAATCCCCCAACCCGTTCTGGCTGGCTTCGGCGCCGCCGACAGACAAGGAATACAACGTCCGCCGTGCTTTTGAGGCCGGGTGGGGTGGTGTGGTCTGGAAGACCCTCGGCTCTGAAGGGCCACCGGTCGTAAATGTGAACGGGCCGCGCTATGGAGCGGTTTACGGTGCGGACCGGCGCCTGCTGGGGCTGAACAATATCGAGCTGATCACGGACCGCGATCTCTTTACCAATCTGGAGGAGATCAAACGCGTCAAGGCTGACTACCCCGACCGGGCGGTCGTGGTGTCGATCATGGTGCCCTGCGAGGAAGCGGCGTGGAAGGCGATCCTGCCGCTGGTCGAGAAGACCGGCGCGGATGGGATTGAGCTGAACTTCGGATGCCCGCACGGGATGAGCGAACGGGGCATGGGCGCTGCTGTGGGCCAGGTACCGGAATACATCGAAATGGTCACGCGCTGGTGCAAACAGTATTATTCCAAACCTGTGATCGTGAAGCTGACACCCAATATCACCGATATCCGCAAACCGGCGGCTGCGGCCAAAGCGGGTGGTGCGGATGCGGTCAGCCTGATCAACACGATCAACTCAATCACCTCGGTTGATCTGGACACCATGTCTCCGGAACCCTCGATTGACGGCAAGGGCTCTCATGGCGGGTATTGCGGTCCGGCCGTCAAGCCGATTGCCATGTCGATGGTGTCCGAGATCGCGCGTGGAGACGAGACGCGCGGCATTGCCATTTCAGGCATAGGTGGCATCACGAACTGGCGGGACGCGGCAGAGTTTATAACGCTGGGCTGTGGTAATGTGCAGGTCTGCACGGCGGCGATGACCTATGGCTTTAAGATCGTTCAGGAAATGATCAGCGGCCTGTCCGAATGGATGGATGAAAAGGGTCACACCAGTATCGATGATTTCCGGGGTGCGGCTGTGCCGAACGTGACCGACTGGCAGTACCTCAACCTGAATTACGTCGCCAAAGCGAAGATCAGTCAGGACCTGTGTATTTCCTGCGGCCGTTGTTTCGCGGCCTGCGAGGATACTTCCCACCAGGCGATTGCTATGTCAGACGACCGCGTTTTCACCGTCAAAGACAATGAATGCGTGGCGTGTAATCTTTGCGTCAATGTCTGCCCCGTCGAAGGCTGCATCACCATGGAGCCGATGGCTGCCGGTCAGATCGACCCGCGCACCGGCAGTGTGGTCGATGCGGACTATGCCAACTGGACGACGCATCCCAATAATCCGGCGGCACGTGCGGCCGAATAACGCCGGTTTCAGACGTCCTCACTCCTGAGGATAGGCGCGGTGGGCAGCGGATTGGGCATGACATATTCCGGCTCTGCGGCTGCATCCGCCTCGGCTTTTGCCTCAGCAGCGCGCGCAGCGGCCTTGTCTGCTGCACGGGCAGCCTCGGCCGCGCGGGCTTCGATCTGCTGGCGTGCCTGGCGTTCGAGGAACTCAGTTGCACCATCGGCCTTGGCCTGAGCCTCGACCACGGACTCAGATGTTGCATCCGTGCTTTCCATGCGGTCCCGTCCGCGTGCCAGAAGCGCCTCAAGCTGGGCACCACCTGTGCCTGTGCCGTTACCTGCACCATATCCGGACTGATCCGACGATGTGCCTGCTTCGCGGCCCGCGCTGGACTGCGATACAGGCTGCGAGGAAGCCAGCGCGTAGGCGCTGTCTGATCCCTGGCCCTGCACGGGCTGCGGGGCATAGGGATTAATCAGGGAAATTGCTGTCATTTCTTGCTCCGATCATCTCTCAAATTCGAAGCCCGCCACCGATAACCATTAAAAGGGTGTAAATGTTACCGGGGAGTTAATGAACGCAGCTGAATTTATTGTTGGTTAACAGAACCTAAGGTTTCAGCAGCCGCGTGAACAGCGCCGTGAGGTATTCAGCCGCTCCCGCCTGTGCGCCGGGGTCGTCGTGCAGCAGAACACGCACCTGGGCTGCAAAATCCGCATAGTGCTGGGTTGTGGCCCAGATCGAGAAAATCAGGTGCCTGGGATCCACGGAGTTGAGATGCCCGGCGTCCATCCATTTCTGAATAACATCGCATTTTTCGTCGAAAAGCGGTTGTAAACCGGCCTGAAGGTGCGGCGCCATACGCGGCGCGCCCTGCAGGATTTCTCCTGCGAAAAGCCGGCTTTCGCGGGGGAACTCATGTGCCATATCCAGCTTGCGGTGCACATAGTTCAGGATCTCGGTCAGCGGATCGCCCTGCGGGTCAAGTGTTACCAAAGGATCAAGCCAGGTTTCCATTAACTGGTTGAGCAGGGTGATATGAATCTCTTCCTTGCCTTCGAAGTAGTAAAGAATGTTCGGTTTGCTTAACCCGGCGCTCTCGGCGATCTGGTCCAGGGTCGCGCCCCGGTACCCGTGCTGTGAAAAGACCTCGAGGGCGGCATCCAGAATGCGACGCCGGTTGCGCATCTGGATGCGGCTTGGTTTTCTGTCGGTACTGACGGTCAACAGGTCCTCCGGTTCCCGCCCTGCCGCAAAAAAGGGCAGCGCTTTCAATAGGCCAAGCATCACAGCATCGCCGTGCAAAAGGAAGTCTTGACTTGGACCACCTCAGCCGCAATCGTAGCTTTACCAAATGGTAAAATTTCTTGCCGGAAAGGCAAGTACAATCAAGGGAGGGGCCCGGCCATGACGGCGCCAGGACAGAACCTGAAAATCAATCCCGACCGGCTCTGGGACAGCCTGATGGACATGGCGCAGATCGGGCCTGGCGTGGCGGGCGGAAACAACCGCCAGACGCTGACCGACGAGGACGGCGAGGGCCGCGCCCTGTTCCAGAGCTGGTGCGAAGCCGCCGGGTGCGACATGGGGCTGGATCAGATGGGCAACATGTTTGCCCGGCGCGAAGGTACGGATCCTGAGGCCCTGCCGGTCTATGTCGGCAGCCACCTTGATACACAGCCCACGGGCGGAAAGTATGATGGCGTTCTGGGGGTTCTGGGCGGTCTGGAAATCATCCGCACGCTGAATGATCTGAACATCCGCACAAAACACCCCATCGTCGTCACCAATTTCACCAATGAAGAGGGCACGCGTTATGCCCCCGCGATGCTCTCATCAGGCGTTTTCGCGGGCATTCATACGCAGGACTGGGCCTACGCGCGCGAGGATGCCGAGGGCAGGAAATTCGGCGACGAGTTAAAACGCATCGGGTGGCGGGGCGACGAAGAGGTTGGTGCGCGGAAAATGCATGCGTTTTTCGAGCTGCACATCGAACAGGGACCGATCCTGGAAGCCGAAGGCAAAGATATCGGCGTTGTCACCCATGGTCAGGGACTTTCGTGGACCGAAGTGACGATCACAGGCAAAGACAGCCACACCGGTTCGACGCCGATGCCCATGCGCCGGAACGCAGGTCTCGGCATGGCGCGCGTGCTGGAGAAAGTGGATGAGATCGCCTGGAGCCACGCGCCACATGCGGTGGGGGCGGCGGGGCATATCGATGTCTACCCTAATTCGCGCAATGTGATCCCGGGCAGGGTTGTTTTTACCGTCGATTTCCGCTCGCCGGAGCTGAGCGTGATTGAGGACATGGAGGCGCGGTTGCGGGTTGAGGCGCAGAAAATCTGTGATGAGATGGAACTGGCCGTTGAGTTTGAGAAGGTCGGCGGGTTTGATCCGGTTGCCTTTGACGAAGGGTGTGTCACGGCGGTGCGCACTGCGGCGGAACGGCTGGGGTACAGTCACATGAACCTGATTTCGGGTGCCGGGCATGACGCCTGCTGGATCAACCGGGTGGCGCCCACGGCGATGGTCATGTGTCCTTGCGTGGACGGGCTGAGCCACAACGAGGCCGAAGAGATATCAAAGGACTGGGCCATGGCGGGCGCGGATGTTCTGTTGCATGCTGTGGTGGAGACAGCGGAGATTGTCGGGTGATCGATGCCGGTCTGTCGCTGGCGGAGCGGATATCCGCGCTGATTGAGGCAGAGCTTGCGGAGGCAGAGGCCACGGATGATCCGGTACTGCGCCAGACAGCAGGTGACATGCGGAAGATGCTGAGATCACCCAAAGAAGTAACCGTCAGTTTTTCGGGGGGGCTTACGCGGAAGTGCTGGTCGGTGACACACGGAGACGGGGATTACAGGGTGATCTACATGCCGCTTGCGGGGTATTTCTCGCTCTGTGTGGAGAGCGGTTTCGGACCTTTGGACATTGGTGTGCACGGGTCCGCGCTGGGGTGTTTTTCGTCGGTCTGAGGAGGGCTCTGCCCTCGGCCTGCGGCCTCACCCGGGATATTTACAGGCCAGAAGAAACCGGCCGCTGAGATGGGAGATGTAAGATGAGCAAGGTAATCAAAGGCGGGATGGTCTGCACGGCGGACCGGACCTGGAAGGCCGATGTGCTGATTGAGGGCGAGACAATCAGCCAGATCGGCGAAGACCTGTCGGGCGATGAGTATATCGATGCGGAAGGGGCCTATGTGATCCCGGGCGGGATTGATCCGCATACGCATCTGGAAATGCCGTTCATGGGGACCACGGCGGCGGAAACCTTCGAGAGTGGGACCTGGGCTGCGGCAGCAGGCGGGACCACAATGGTCGTGGATTTCTGTCTGCCGGGGGCTGACGGGTCGATCAAAAATGCGATTAACGAGTGGCACCGCAAGTCCGCGCCGCAGATCTGTTCGGATGTCGGCTATCACATGGCGATCACCGGCTGGAACGAGACTGTCTTTAACGAGATGAAGGACGCCGTAGATATGGGCGTGAACTCGTTCAAGCATTTCATGGCCTATAAAGGCGCGCTGATGGTGGAGGACGATGAGATGTTTGCCTCTTTCCAGCGCTGTGCGGAGCTGGGTGCATTGCCGATGGTGCATGCGGAGAACGGCGATGTGGTGGCAGCGCTGCAGGAGAAATATTTCAACGAGGGGATCACCGGTCCTGAGGGGCACGCCTATTCGCGTCCGCCGGAGGTTGAAGGTGAGGCCGCGAACCGGGCCATAATGATTGCGGATGCGGCCGGTACGCCGCTCTATATTGTGCATGTGTCCTGTGAGCAGGCGCATGAGGCGATCCGGCGCGCGCGGCAGAAGGGCATGCGGGTCTATGGCGAGCCGCTCATTCAGTTCCTGACGCTGGACGAATCCGAGTATTTCAACAAGGACTGGGACCACGCGGCGCGGCGGGTGATGTCGCCACCGTTCCGCTCAAAGGACCATCAGGACAGCCTCTGGGCCGGGTTGCAGGCGGGATCATTGCAGGTTGTGGCCACGGATCATGCGGCCTTTAACACCGAGCAGAAGCGCGCGGGCCGGGATGATTTCCGGATCATTCCCAATGGTTCGAATGGCCTGGAAGAGCGTCTGGCGGTGCTCTGGACGGAAGGGGTCGAGACCGGGCGGCTCACGCCCAATGAGTTTGTCGCGGCCACCTCGACCAATGTGGCGAAGATCCTGAACATCTACCCGCGCAAGGGAGCGCTGGTTGAAGGCGCAGATGCGGATATCGTGGTGTGGGATCCGAAGATTACCAGGACGATCAGTCCGGCCAATCATCATTCCGTGCTGGACTACAATGTATTTGAGGGTTTTGAGGTGAAGGCGCAAAGCCGCTATACGCTGAACCGGGGCGAGGTGATCTGGGCCTGGGGGCAGAATTCGCAACCCAATCCGGGGCGCGGGCGGTTTATTCCGCGGCCTGCGTTTTCGTCCGCTGCCGCGGCGCTGAGCAAGTGGAAAGCGCTGAACGCGCCGAAGATGATCCAGCGTGATCCGCTGAACATACCGGCGGGTATTTAGTTGGTTCAAAAAAGAAAGCGCATTCAGTGAGCATGATTGGAAGTGTTCTGCGAGTTGCCCCGAAAGACCTTGAATTGCTATTCAGATCTCCGGGACAAATCGGCATGGTGATTTATGGTGAAGACCTGACACAGCAAGAACCGGAGAAGCAGGGTTGGATTGCCCGGTTTTTAAGAAATAAAACGATGTCTGCGCCTGGTCATTCCGAGCGTATTTTGAAGCCTGCGCCGGAATCTGCATTCCTTGACCTCGACAAATCTTGGGGTGCCATTCACTTTGCATTTACCGATAGCAATGGGAAAGAAGACCTGCCTGCCGGTTTCATTTTAAACGGTGCAGAGATCGGCGAGATCGACGTAGGTTATGGGCCTGCTCGCGGTTTTGGAGTGCGTGACGTCTTTGAAATCCACCAATTCCTTTCTTTGAAAACAGCGGGCGAATGGGTGGATAGCATCAATCCCGCTGCGCTTTTGGAGGCGGATGTTTACCCATTTTTCGATGAGGCGTTCGGAGAGGATGAAAAAAACTATGTCAGTGAATATCTGGCCGAACTGAAATCTTTTGTTGCTGACATTCATGCGGAAGGCGACGCCATGATCGTATACCTGAATTGATCAGTTCTGTGTCGCCACCGGTCATTCTGGCCAACTCGCTGGACCTGACGTTCCAGACCAATGACGGGCCGGTGCATGCGCTGAAAGACGTCAGTCTGGAGATCGGCAAAGGCGAGTTTGTCAGTTTCATCGGGCCGTCGGGCTGTGGCAAGACGACTTTTCTGCGCTGTATGGCGGATCTGGAGCATCCGACCGGTGGGTCGATCACCGTAAACGGGGTAAGTGCCGGGGAGGCACGCCGCGCGCGGGCCTATGGCTATGTGTTCCAGGCGGCAGGGCTTTACCCCTGGAGGACGATTGGTGGCAACATAAGGCTGCCGCTGGAGATTATGGGCTATGACCGCGCGGAGATGGATGCGCGGGTGGCGCGGGTTCTGGAGCTGGTGGAGCTGGCCGGGTTTGAGAAGAAGTTTCCCTGGCAGCTTTCAGGCGGCATGCAGCAGCGGGCGTCGATTGCCCGTGCGCTGGCCTTTGATGCGGATATTCTGCTGATGGATGAGCCCTTTGGGGCGCTGGATGAGATTGTGCGGGACCATCTGAATGAGCAGTTGCTGCAGCTTTGGGCCCGTACAGAAAAGACCATTGCCTTTGTGACCCATTCGATCCCCGAGGCGGTTTATCTGAGCACGAAGATCGTTGTGATGAGCCCGCGCCCCGGCCGGATCACGGATGTGATCGACAGCCCGCTGCCAAAGGAACGCCCGCTGGAGATCCGCGACACGCCGGCGTTTCTGGAGGTGGCGCACCGTGTGCGCGAAGGGCTGCGGGCGGGGCATATTGATGACTGAGCCTGGATCTGTGGCAGCCCGGCCCTCCGGGGGGAGTATTTGCCGAAGGGTGAAGCGGGATGGGCGCGGGTGATCATGCGCTGCGTTTCCTTTTTGTTTGCCGTGGTTGGATCACTGGCGGCTGTCGTGTGTCTTGCGGCATTGGGTGATGATCGCAACCTGCGCTGCTGGGAGAGGCCCGCAAACCAACGCGCGGATGCTGCCGGACGCATGCGGAGGGTCGCGCTGGTGTTCCCGGGATCAGTTGCGGTGGCCCGCTGGCTTTGGTGGAGAGGAAGGGCGCATGCGTAGCGTTGTACCCGTTTTGACAGTGGTTCTGGGCATCTTCGTGCTGTGGTACGCGGCGGCGGTCTGGCTGAATGCGCCCTGGGCCTGGGACAAGGCGACGCGGTCGGGCGAGGTACTGACAACGCAGACCCTGGTGGCAGATACCTGGAGCCAGGAGAAGCCAAAACTGCCCGCGCCGCATCAGGTGGGGGCAGAAATCTGGAAAACCACGGTGGAAAAGAAGATCACGTCCAAACGGTCGCTGATCTATCATTCATGGGTCACGCTGAGCGCGACGCTTTTGGGGTTTGCCCTGGGCACCGGGCTCGGGATCGCGCTGGCTGTGGGCATTGTCTACAACCGGACGATGGACAAGAGCATTATGCCCTGGGTCATCGCGAGCCAGACGATCCCCATCCTGGCGATTGCGCCGATGATCATTGTGGTGCTGAATGCGGTGGGCATATCGGGGTTGCTGCCCAAGGCGATGATTTCGATGTATCTGTCGTTCTTTCCGGTCGTGGTGGGCATGGTGAAGGGGCTGCGCAGTCCGGATGCAATGCAGCTCGATCAGATGCGCACATGGAATGCGAGCCCGCAGCAGACCTTCTGGCGGCTGCGGCTGCCCTCCTCGATGCCGTACCTTTTCACCTCGCTGAAGATTGCCATGGCGGCGTCTCTGGTGGGGGCGATTGTGGGTGAACTGCCCACAGGTGCAGTGGCGGGGCTGGGCGCGCGGCTGCTGGCGGGCAGCTATTACGGGCAGACGATCCAGATCTGGTCGGCCCTGCTGATGGCGGCAGCGCTGGCGGCGGTTCTGGTCGGGCTGATTGGTCTGATCCAGCGCATCACCCTGCGGCGCATGGGGATGCTGTGATGGGCTGGCTGGTCTTTGCTTTTGCGGTCTGGGCAGGGGGTTGGTGGCTGAACACCCGTCTGGCAGCGCTGCCGCCGACGCGGGCTGTGTCGCTGGCCATACCGGTCGTATTCGGCCTGACGCTGGTGGCGGTCTGGGAAGGGATTGTGCATGGTTTTGAGATCAGTCCGGTCCTGCTGCCTGCTCCGTCGGCCATTGCCGCGCGCTTTGCCGCCTCGACAGACATTCTCTGGCAGGACTTTGTGCAGACAGTGATCAGGGGCGCGCTGAGCGGCTACGCCATCGGCTGTGGATCGGCTTTTCTGGTGGCCATTCTGGTGGACCGGTACGACTTTCTGCGCCGCGGTCTGCTGCCTGTAGGGAATTTTGTGGCAGCGCTGCCGGTGATTGGCATGGCACCTATTCTCGTCATGTGGTTCGGTTTTGACTGGCAGTCCAAGGCGGCCGTTGTCGTGGTGATGGTCTTTTTCCCCATGCTGGTGAACACGGTGCAGGGTCTGAGCGACACCTCCGCGATGCAGCGGGATCTGATGCGGACGTACGGTGCCGGATACTGGACGACACTGCTCAAACTGCGGTTGCCTGCGGCGATGCCCTTTGTGTTCAACGGGCTGAAGATCGCCAGTACTCTTGCGCTGATCGGGGCGATTGTGGCCGAGTTTTTCGGCTCCCCGATCCGGGGCATGGGCTTTCGGATATCGACATCTGTCGGACAGCTTGCGCTTGATCTCGTATGGGCCGAGATTGTTGTGGCCGCGATTGCGGGATCGGCGTTTTACGGCAGTATTGCCCTTCTGGAACGGGCGGTGACATTCTGGCACCCGTCGCAGAGACGATAACAAAAACCAGAATACGACAACAAAGGAGAGTATGATGAAAACCATAACAACACTGGCCGCAGGTGCGGCGCTGGGTCTCTGGGGCGCAACAGCCCAGGCGGCGGATGATGTAACACTGCAGCTGAAGTGGGTCACCCAGGCACAGTTCGCAGGCTACTATGTGGCACTGGACAAAGGGTTTTACGAGGAAGAGGACCTGAACGTGACCATCAAGCCGGGTGGCCCGGATATTGCACCGACACAGGTGCTGGCCGGTGGCGGCGCGGATGTGACCGTTGAGTGGATGCCCGCAGCGCTGGCCGCGCGCGAGAAGGGGCTCGGCATGGTCAATATCGCGCAGCCTTTTAAGTCGTCCGGCATGATGCTGACCTGCCGCAAGGATGCAGGCGTGACCAGTACAGATGACTTTGCAGACAAAACGCTGGGCGTCTGGTTTTTCGGCAATGAATTCCCGTTCCTCAGCTGGATGAGCAAGCTCGACATTGCCACAGATGGCAGTGATGGCGGCGTCACCGTTCTCAAGCAGGGCTTTAACGTGGACCCGCTGTTGCAGGGCCAGGCGGCCTGTGTGTCGACCATGACCTACAACGAATACTGGCAGGTGATTGATGCAGGTCTGACACCTGATGATCTGACCGTTTTCAAGTATGAGGACCAGGGTGTGGCAACGCTGGAGGATGGTCTCTATGCGCTTGAGGAAAACCTTGCTGATCCGGCGTTTGAGGACAAGATGGTCCGGTTCGTTCGGGCGTCGATGAAGGGCTGGAAATATGCCGAGGCGAACCCTGACGAGGCAGCGGAAATCGTTCTGGACAACGATGCCAGCGGGGCGCAGACCGAAAAGCACCAGAAGCGTATGATGGGCGAGATTGCGAAACTGACGGCGGGCAGCAACGGCGCGCTGGACCCGGCGGACTACGAGCGGACCGTTGCATCGCTGTTGTCCGGCGGCTCTGACCCTGTGATCTCGAAGGCACCTGAGGGCGCCTGGACGCATGCCATCACTGACAAGGCGCTGAACTGAGCAATATTCAGGCGTTCTGAGAGAGGCCGGCCGCTGCGCCGGCCTTTTTTATTCCCTGTACACTGGACTTTAAGCTTTCAGACCCCATCTGGACTCCCAGCCAAGGGAGTTTGAGGGACAACATGAGTAATATGGAAAATCTGGACAGCCAGCTTACCGAAAAGGAACGCCAGGCAGAGGTGAACCGCCGCGCGATGGCCTCTGTCCAGGCACAGCGCATACGGCGCGAGGCCCGCGGCTATGCCGTGATGGGCAGTGCGCTGAACTACGGAGAAGGCGCGATGGGCGGAGGGGCGTTTGGCAAAATCAGCCATGGCGCAAAGCTGTTCTGCATCCTTTTTGCGATGCTGGTGCCAAGCCTGCTGATCTGGCGGGTTCTGCTCTGAACCGAACTCTTGCCGGGTGAAATGATGTAACGCCGCGCCCCCGTGTGCGGCGTTTTCAGTTTGTGGTGCAGCACCGCGTTGCGGCGGCGACCTGGCTTATTCTGCTGGAAGAGATGATGCTCCGGCGGTGGCGCGCACAGGCTGCAGACGGGCGGTGTCGGCACGCCTGTCTCCGCGGGCTGTCAGCGTTGCCACAGTGATCAGGGTAAAGGTTACGCCCATCCCGACAAAGAGATAGATGGTCAGCGCCTGCATGAAGCCCGCGTCCGTAAAAATCAGGGCCGCAGCGAATGAGAAAAAGCCCAGAATGCCGCCGATGAGAGCCGAGACTGTTGCCATCTGAAATCACTCCTTTGCGTCCTGCTGATGCGGAAAGAAAGGGGGAACGGTGTCACAAATGTGGCGGGACTCCGACAGGTCTGCCACAGAGCACGGCCTCCACTCTGACAAACACGGGGTCATGATTGCAGAACGCTTTCTGATCAGACAGTTACGGGCTCTCACAGATTGATAAAATTCGACCGATATGTGACCTGGGTTACAGATCGGCAGGTGGGATCGTGGTTAACTGAACCTGTCCATGGATGTGATTACTCCCGCATTCCGGCTCCCGGTGCCTGGTGACACCCGGAGGGGACGCACTCTGAAGACGGTCACGCGTATCTCTTCCTGCGCATGACCTGTATCCTTGGCGGGCCGGTGACGCATACCGGCCCGTCTTTTTATGTGCTGCAGCCGGTTTTCAGATGCCTTGTGGTTTGTGCCACAGGGTGTCAGTTTCCGGCCAGCGGACAGGGGAGCGGGTGCAGTGGACAGTCTGGTGATAACGGGTGTGGTGATGGGTCTGGTGGCGACGGTGGCGCTGGATCTCTGGGCGCTGCTGCTGGCGCGTGTGGCGGGCCTGCCGGTGACGAACTGGGCGATGGTGGGCCGCTGGGTGGCGCATCTTCCGCGCGGCACTCTGTTCCATGATGACATCGCCCGGGCGGCCCCGGTGACAGCAGAAAAGGCGCTGGGCTGGGGCTTTCACTATGCGGTGGGCGTGGCTTATGGCATCGCGCTCGCCCTGCTGATGGGACCGGCCTGGACGGCGGCACCGACGTTGGTGCCGGCCTGGGTGTTTTCGATCCTGATGCTGGGGTTCGGGTGGTTCCTGTTGCAACCCGGGCTGGGGCTGGGCATGGCCGCGTCGCGCACGCCGAACCCGGGTAAAGCAAGGGCGCTGGGGCTGATTGCGCATACGGTTTTCGGCCTCGGGCTCTGGGCCGGTGCGCTGCTCTGAGCGGGGCCCCGGGGCCTGTCGGCATTACGTCGGTAAAACGTCGGTATTACGTCGGTGCGCGGCGTACGCAACGGTCAGAGGATTGTAACGGGCCTGTGGCAGACTGGGCTTTCGCGCTGACCTGACCCTGGCGTGCCCCGGAACCGGTCGCATCCCGGGGGAGCATGGGGCCCCGGGGTCGGGCGCGCACTGCGACACGACAGGAGCCCCGCCGATGGCCACCATGACCAAATCCGAACTGCTGGCCCGCCAGCGCCTGATCTATCACCTGTGGCGTGCCGATGGGGACGCCGTGCCGCTGCACCGGCTGCGCGCCGAGGCGCCCGAGGCCTGGCACACGATCGAGGCGGATATCGACACCCATGAGCCGAAGGTGAAGGTTTCGCTCTATCTGGACCGGTCTGTGGCCAGGCTCTTTCGCGCGATGGGCAAAGGCTATCAGCAGCGCATCAACCGCATTCTGGACACCTGGCTGGCGATGAAAATGGCCGGGCTGATGGAAGAGGAGCGCGCCCTGGCCGAGCGGCGCGCGGATCTGCTGGCCGAGGAAAAGGTCACGGGCGAGCGCCCCGGCTGGGGCGAACATGTGGGCAATGAGTGACCCTGCTGCAGCGCCACAAACGAAAAACGGCGGACATCTGCCCGCCGTTTTGACTGTGTCACCCACAGCGTCTGACGAAAACCCAAAAGATCGCGCGTCAAGTGATGCTTTGAAATCTGTGATTTCAGGCAGCGTTGTGTGACCCCGGTTTTTCGCGTGACGCGTTGGTGATGCGCATTAGGACAGGCGCTTTTTCCGGCGTGCGACGGCCAGAGCACCAAGACCGCTGATCACCAGCAGACCGCCCGCAGGCAGCGGCACAGGGGCCAGACGCGTGTCGATGCTCACCGTGTAGGATCCGTCCCCGAAGTTGGCCGAGGAGGTCGCCTCCGACAGGTTCGTCGTGAAGTTCGACTTGGCGCCGCCAAAGGCCAGCACATAGTCGCCGTTGCCGAGCGCGTTTTCGAGCGGCAGGCTGTCAAAGGACAGCACCGCGCCCTGGCCGCTGCGGTTCAGCGGAAAGTTGGATGTGCGCGCGATCAGGATACCATCGGAGTAAAGACCGAATGTCTCGTCCAGGTTGCTGCCGACATTGCTGAAAAAGGTGATGTCGATCTCGGCCAGGAAATAGCCTTCGGGCGTGTCCAGGCTGAAGCCGATGTAATCCAGTTCCCGGGGCGTGGCAGTGCCCGCACCTGCGGCACCCATGGTCGCGTCGCCCAGATCGATATCGAGCGTTGCAGCCGAGGCGGCGATGGAGGACACGGCAAACAGTGCGCCGGCCATAAGTGTTGTCACAAACTTCATAACGTTTCTTCCCCTTGTTAATATTATGTTAAGCGTCATTTCATGTTGCGGCGCCGGGTGCAACCGGATGGCCATTTGCTGGTAAACAGGCTGTAGCAATCTGAAATGATGCGTAAATTTTGTGCAGTTGGCTGACCCCTGAGGCGAGTGCCGGGGGTGTGTTCCCGGTATGCTGGAGGGAGAGGCGGGAGAGGGCTCAGCGGGTGGCGGTGACGCTGCATCCTTCGACATCAGGGTTGGTGTAGATTTCCGCTGTGTCCGCCCGGGTCAGCGTTGCCCGTGTGCGCCCGCCGTTGTCCCAGTCGATCAGCCCAAAGATGCGGGGGCCGTCCTGTTTGGCGGTGATCTGCCCGGTCTGACCCAGGTCATTGCGGTAGGTGCCCGTGAATTCGTTCGGCGTTGTTTCCCGCAGGTGGGCGACAGCTGTCACGGTGCCCGCGCCGGTCGGGCTGTCGGCGGTGCACTGTGCCGTGAAGTTCCAGGTGCCTGAAAGGCCGGACCCGGTGGCGCAGGCAGCGATGAGGGGCAGGGCGAGCAGGAGAGGTGTTGGTTTCATAGAGCAGAGCGTGGCGGGAAAGTGCCGGGGGTTCAATAGGGTTGTGGGTGGGCACCGCGCAAACGCCCCGCGTTTTCGCCGCCCCTCAGTGCCCCATCACGCCGAAGGCGTGCCGTCAAAAGCTGGCGCACCTTTGGTGCGACGGCGGGGGCGACTGCGTCTCCCCCGGGGCTGTCGCCTTCTGCGGCCTCAAGCTGTCCACCGGACAGTTTGCAAGACGGCCTCCGACCTGCGGCTAGGTTTTCATTCCTTAGCGAGCATACTCGGCGATGAGATCCTCTATACTTGCGAAATTCGATAATACAATCGCAGCTTCTAAACCGGATGGCAGTGCTTCTCTTCCGTTACAAACTGCTAGTTGCAATCCATCATTTTGAGTCAGATGGTCGCAGCAATTTGAGGTGTATTGATCCACCCCATTGCTGGTTACCCTACAGTGAATATACAAAGCAATTCTCACGTCGCGTGGAATGGAGGTCTGGTTTTTTGCTGGAAAGCATCTGCCGGGCGAAACCTCACTGCCGTCTTCCATGCATAAATAGTCTAAAGTCGGTTCAGTTTTGTCGGCTGCTATGTCGGGTTCAAACCCAGACAAATTCAGAAAAGTGGCAACAGTGACTCCAACCACGCCAACGGCCGAAACGACGGCGCCCATCTTTGCGAATGGATAGCGCTCCAAAGATGGTGCGCTTTTGTTGCGATGTGGAAATCCCCATAGTTCTTCATTTTTGGTATTCTTGTAGCGCCTAGCTCCAGCCATAATTAGGGCCTCGCGCAGCTTCTTTGGCTCATCGTCGTACACTGCTACCGCATGTAACAAAGTATCAAATCGTCTTAGTGAATGATCTTCGTCGTCGAGCATTTCCTTTAGCCGCTGAAGCACTCGTCGGTTCAATTTTTCGTCCGAGAACCGTTGAAAAAGTGACGGAAGTATTGAGCCAACTAGATCAAAGATTTTGAGCAGAATCTCCATTTTGGGATGTTACACTCGATTGCCTACCGCACAAACTTCTTATGCTTCATACGCTTCGGCTCAACGTCCCCCAGTCTCCGCTTCTTGTCTTCCTCATAGTCCTCGAAGTTGCCTTCGAACCATTCGACATGGGCCTCGCCCTCAAAGGCCAGGATGTGCGTGCAGATCCGGTCCAGAAAGAAACGGTCGTGGGAGATGACCACGGCGCAGCCGGCGAAATCCACCAGGGCGTCTTCCAGTGCGCGCAGGGTTTCGACGTCGAGATCGTTGGTCGGCTCATCCAGCAGGAGCACGTTGCCGCCTGATTTCAGCAGGCGCGCCATATGCACGCGGTTGCGTTCACCGCCCGACAGCAGGCCCACCTTTTTCTGCTGGTCGCCGCCCTTGAAGTTGAAGGACGAGCAATAGGCGCGGGAGTTGACCTCTGCATCGCCCAGCTGGATCAGTTCGGCCCCGCCCGAGATCGCCTGCCAGACGGTCTCGTCCGCGCTCAGATCATCGCGGGACTGGTCGACATAGGACAGATCCACCGTGTCGCCCATTTCGATGGTGCCCGCGTCGGGCTGTTCCTGGCCGGTGAGCATTTTGAACAGGGTGGATTTACCCGCACCGTTGGGGCCGATCACGCCGACGATGCCGCCGGGGGGCAGGGAGAAGTCGAGCCCTTCGACCAGCAGCTTGTCGCCCATGGCCTTGGAGAGGCCCGTCACGTCGATCACCTTGGAGCCCAGACGCTGGCCGGTGGGGATGACGATCTGCGCGCGGGTGAGTTTTTCGCGTTCGGACTGTTCGGCCATGTCGTTATAGGCGTTGATCCGGGCCTTGGATTTGGCCTGGCGGGCCTTGGCGCCCTGGCGCATCCATTCCAGCTCGCGTTCGAGGGTTTTCTGGCGGCTCTTGTCCTCGCGGGCTTCCTGCTCCAGACGCTTGGCTTTTTGTTCGAGCCAGGCGGAATAGTTGCCTTCGTAGGGAATGCCGCGGCCGCGGTCGAGTTCGAGAATCCAGCCGGTGATGTCATCGAGGAAGTAGCGGTCGTGGGTGACGATCAGGATCGTGCCCTTGTAGTCGATGAGGTGCTGTTGCAGCCAGGCGATGGTTTCGGCATCGAGGTGGTTGGTCGGCTCGTCGAGGAGCAGCATATCGGGCGCCTCGATCAGCAGTTTGCACAGCGCGACACGGCGGGCCTCACCACCGGACAGATCGCTGATGCTGGCGTCATCGGGCGGGCAGCGCAGCGCCTCGAGCGAGACGTCGATCTGGCTGTCGAGATCCCAGAGGTTTTCGGCGTCGATCTTGTCCTGCAGCTCGGCCATCTCGTCGGCGGTCTCGTCCGAGTAGTTCATCGCCAGCTCGTTATAGCGGTCCAGGATGGCCTTTTTGTCGGCCACGGCCAGCATGACGTTTTCGCGCACGGTGAGGCTCTCGTCGAGTTTGGGTTCCTGCGGCAGGTAGCCCACAGTCGCGCCCTCGGCGTGCCAGGCCTCGCCCTGGAATTCGGTGTCGAGACCGGCCATGATCTTCATCAGCGTGGATTTACCCGCGCCGTTGACGCCCACGACGCCGATTTTCACCCCCGGCAGAAAATTCAGGTGGATGTTCTCAAAGCATTTCTTGCCACCCGGGTAGGTCTTTGAGACGCCGGACATGTGATAAACGTACTGATATGCGGCCATGGGGATGCTCCTGGTGCGGATGTGTCTGTTTTGCCCTCTGATACCGGGAGGCGGGCAGGGGAGCAATCCACGAAGCGCCTGTGGGGTGTTGTGGTACGTGCGGGACTGGAAAGAGGGCTGCTGCGGGCTGCGCGCGGCTCAGCCCTGGCCCGGGTTTTCCTCCTGCTGTGCCGATGCTTGCTGCAGACGGGCCCTGAGAAGACCGATCACTTTGTGCGCGGCCGCGATCTCTGCGGCGGACAGCCCCTGTGACAGGTCATTCACCCAGGGGTTCTGCCGGGCAATGGCGGCCTCGTAGAGCTTTTGCCCCTGCGCTGTCAGGACAACGAGGTGGGCGCGTTTGTGCTGCGGGTTTGGTTGGAAATCAACGATGCCCTCTTTGCGCATCTCGTTGACGATCCGCTGCACGCCCTGTCTGTGAACACCGAGGCTTCGGGCATGCCAGGCGACGGATTCCGGCTGCTCCGCATAGGCAATCGCACCGAGGATCTGCCAGCGTGCGCTGGTCAGCCCAAGGTCGGAGACGAGCCGGTCCCCCGCAAGCAGCAGACGCCCGTTCAGCCGGAACACCTCCAGGATCAGCGCGGTGACGGCCTCGCCCTCTCTGGTCCGTTTTTCAGCTGCCATAGCGCCTCCTTTTAATTGACAACGTGTTGTCAATATGGTTTGTGGTCCCGAATTATGACAACATGACACCAAATTGCAGCGCCACGCAAGGAGCACCGAAAATGGTCAACATCAAACCACTTGACCCTGAATTTCCCATCGAACAGCAGCTGGGCACCGATGCCGGGCCCGTTGTTCTTGTCAATCTCTTTACGGTCGATCCTGCTGACCAGGAAGCTCTGGTCGAGGCCTGGGCGGGCGATGCGCAGTGGATGAAAAAGCAGCCGGGCTATATCAGCACCCAGCTGCACAGGGCTGTCGGTGATGGCAGCATGTACCTGAATTACGCCGTCTGGGACAGTATTGCGGATTTTCGCACCGCCTTTGCAAACCCGGAGTTTCAGCAGCATCTGGGCCACTATCCGTCGAGCGCTGTGACATCGCCCCATCTGTTTGAAAAGATCGCTGTGCCGAACTGCTGCACGGCCTGAAGACCCTGTCAGTCAAAGACAGGTTGGAGGAAAACCATGAAAACAAAACTTCACGCCGCAGCAGGCAGCATCGGATTTCTGATGATCCTCGCTTTCTGGACATCGACCGTCGCCACCGAGCTTTTTGCAGGCCATGAGACCGTTGCCGGGGTCAAAGCGCTGATCCTGCGGGGGATGTATATTCTGATACCGGCGATGATCATTGCCGGTGCTTCGGGCATGTCCCTCGGGCGCCGGCGCAAAGACCGGCTGACGCGGGCCAAGAAAACACGGATGCCGGTCATCGCGCTCAACGGTCTGATTGTTCTGCTACCCTCTGCCTGGTTTCTGGCGGGTAAGGCCGCAGCAGGGGCGTTTGATGGTGCATTCTATACGGTTCAGGTGGTTGAGCTGATCGCCGGTGGTGCCAATCTGATCATGATGGGGCTGAACATCCGTGACGGCCTGCGGATGACCGGGCGGCTCCGGCGGGCCGGGTGACGGGGGCTGGCAACGGGTGCGCCAACGCGCGCGCCAAAGGTCTGATCCCACAGAGCGGGCGGGCGGCACAGCGGATGCCCGCCCGTTCTGCGCTGTTGACGCAGTGCAACCGCCGGTGGAGACTGGTGGGAACAGACGGTGGGAGGACAGAATGTCAAAGATGGATGCAGTGCTGCAGAATGCAGTGGCGGCGGGGGATGTTCCCTTTGCCGTGGCGATGGCGGCCGATGCCAGCGGTGTGACCTATTCGGGTGCGGCGGGCGAGGCCGCGCCGGGGCGCGCGGCGGCAGAGGATACGGCGTTTCGCATTTTCTCCATGACCAAGGCGGTGGGATCGGTGGCGGCGATGATCCTGATCGATCGCGGCAAAATGTCGATGGACACGCCGGTGGCGGATATTCTGCCCGCCTGGAACGATTTGCAGGTGCTGGAGGGCTGGGACGGCGATACGCCCCGTCTGCGCGCGCCGAAAACCACCGCGACGCTGCGCCATCTGGCGACCCATACCAGCGGGCTGGAGTATGAATTCTGGAACGCGGATATGGCGAAGTATCTGGAGGTGACCGGCGCAGCCCCCATCCTGTCGGGGCTGCACGCGGGTCTGATGAACCCGCTGATGAGCGATCCGGGCACGCGCTGGGGCTACGGGCCCGGGATTGACTGGCTGGGGCAGGTGGTCGAGGCTGTGGATGGCCGCCGGATCGATGCCTTTTGTCAGGAGGAGATCTTTGATCCGCTGGGCATGTCGGACACCGCCTTTGAACCCGGCGCGCTGGCGGCGCGTCTGGCGCAGGTGTCTATCCGGGGCGAGGACGGCACATTCGCACCCTTTGACATCGCGCCACCGCCCGAACCGGAGGTTTACGGGATGGGGCATGCGCTCTATTCCACCGCACCCGATTATCTGACGTTTATCCGCATGGTGCTGAACCGGGGCGCGCTGGATGGTGCGCGTATTCTGTCAGAGGAGGCCTGGACGCTGATGACTGCCGACCAGATGCAGGGGCTGACGTTCCGGACCATGGTGTCCGAGGCCCCGCCGCTGACGGCGGATGTGGAGCTGCCCGCAGGCACCACCCACAGTTTTGCCTTTGTGCGTTTTGAGGATGACATTGCGGAGGCGCGGCGCGCCGGTACGCTGAGCTGGGCAGGGGTGTGCAATACGCATTACTGGATTGATCCCGCCACGGGCGTTGCCGCCGTGATCATGACCCAGTCGCTGCCCTTTGCCGAAGAGCGTTTTGCGCAGACCTATCTGGCGTATGAAAAGGCGGTCTATGCCAGCCTGTAGCCCGGGCGGCGCGGGCAGGTGCCGGGGGATGACCGGCACAAAGACACGGACAGGGGGGAGAGGGGAATGACCTATCAGGAAATGCTGACCTCGGTGCTGATACTGCCCGAGGGCGAGCGGCGCAGGCTGATGCGGGCGCACTGGCGCGATGCTTTCTCGGAGGGGTTCATCGCCTATGTTCAGAGCCAGATCGATGCCACGGAGGCCTATATCCGAGGCGAAAAGCGCGGTCTGAGCGCCTGGCTGCCGGATATGGTCGAGGCGGTGTTTGTCGAGGGCAACAAAGTCTATCTCGGCCAGCTGCTGACCGTCTGGGACAGCATGAAGACGGTCTACGCGCAGCTGCAGACGGCCAGTGCAGAGGAAGGCAACCCCACCGGCATGGCAGAAAAGGCCGGCCCGCAGGTGATGCCCGCAGGGCAGGTGATCACCGGGGCAACCGATTGCGCGCGCTGCGGGGCGGCGACAGCCGGGGGCATCTGCGGTGCCTGTGCCGACCATGATGCTTTTGTCGAACAGGACCACCTGGACTATGAGCAGAGCCTGAACGACCAGGCGTATTACCGCCAGCAGTACGACAACCATCAGGTCGATATGAGCTACTACGACGGGCAGTCGGATTTCTATAACAACCAGTAGTGCCGCGCGCGGACCCGCCGGACCCGCCACAGGGCCGGAATGTGATTTTGCAAAAGGGGCAGAGCATGTTAGCGGTTGTCGCGATGTGATACCGGGGGGATGTATGAATGGTCTGACAGCGCTCGTTCTGGGGCTGGTGCTGGTGCTGTCCGCCTGCGGGATCCGCGATGCGGTTCTGGCCCCGCCGCCGAACCTCTATGCCACCGGTAAAAACTATCCCACCGACACGGTGCCTGTACCGCTGCGCAACACCGCGCCGCGTATTTTCTATGTCACCGGGCGCAACCCGGAGCCCGGGCCGGATGGCACTGTCAGCTATGGGCTGGAGCGGTCGGAATCGATGGCCTTTGGTACGGCCCGCGTGCGTTTCGGTGCCGCGGACTGGGACGATCTGGTGGCGCGGACCCACCAGGACGGCAAGCGCAGCCTGTCCAGCCTGGAAGTTGAACGCATCGACGAGGTCGTGCGGTTCCGCGAGGTACCCCTGGCCACAGAGCGCACCGATGGTGAGCTGATCTTTGATCCGGAGCAAAAGGCGGAGTACGACGCAGGCGGCGAGGCCTTTAAGGCTGCTGTGCGCGCGGAAATTGCCCGGACGGGCAACCGGCGCATCCTGATTTTCACCCACGGCGTGCGCAATGATTTTACCAGTTCGGTCACCTCGCTGGCGAACCTGTGGCATTTTACCGGGCGGGGCAGCATCCCCATCGCCTTTACCTGGCCTGCGGGCAATGCGGGCCTGCTGGGCTATTTCCGCGACCGCGAGGCAGGTGATTTCAGCGTTTTTCATGCCAAGGAAATGCTGCGTCTGCTGGCCGAAATGCCCGAGGTTGAGGATATCGACATCGTGGCCCATTCGCGCGGGACCGATGTGATGGCCAAGGCGCTGCGGGAGCTGGTGATTTACCACCGGGGGCGCGGAAAGCTGCCCAAAACCGCAATGAAGACCGGCACGCTGATCCTGGCCGCTGCCGATCTGGACACCGGCGTGGTGCGCCAGCGCTTGCAGGCCGAGCGGTTTTCCGAAGCCTTTGAGCAGATCAATATCTACATCAACCCCACGGACGGGGCGCTGCGGCTGTCGTCTTTTCTGGGCAATGTGCCCCGGCTGGGCTCGGCCACGGCAGAGACTCTGACGCCACAGGATATCGCGCGCCTGGGCAAAGCGGAGCTGGTGTTTTTCATCCGTGCGGAAAACATTGCCGGAACGGGGCATTCCTATTTCCGCAACAACCCGGCGGTGCTGTCGGATATTGTGCTGACACTGCGCACCCGCGCCTTTCCCGGCGGCACGCTGCGCCCGCTGGAACAGGGGGCAGACGGGTTCTGGCAGCTGCATCCGAATTATCCGCTGGAGCGTTTGCCGGACCTGTCGGATGCCGCAAGCCGGCGCGAGGAACGCTGAGCCGTTGCGCCGGGTCACTGACCCCGCGAGGTGCCGCAGGGCCTGCCTGTTTTGATCTGCATGGCTGATTTGCATTGAAAGAACGCGGTATTTGCCGTCAAACGGGGGCCATGCAGCGTGTGATGCCATATGCGCGGCCCGGGCAGGTCATCGGGCTTTTGGGCGGGTCGTTCGATCCGGCGCACGGCGGGCATGTGCACATCACGCTGGAGGCGATGAAACGCTTTGGCCTGACCCGTGTGTGGTGGCTGGTCAGCCCGGGCAATCCGCTGAAAGCCCGTGGCCCCGCCCCGCTGGACCAGCGCATGGCGCGCGCGCGCGCACTGATGGATCATCCGCGTGTTACGGTCACAGATATCGAGGCCGCACTGGGCACGCGTTATACCGCGCAGACGCTGAAACGGTTGCAGGCGCGCTGTCCCGGGGTGCGGTTCGTCTGGCTGATGGGGGCGGATAACCTGGCGCAGCTGCACCGCTGGCAGGACTGGCACGATATCATGCAATCGGTGCCCGTGGGTGTTCTGGCCCGTCCGGGCGACAGGATTTCGGCCCGTACCAGCCCGGCCGCGCGGCGCTACCGGTCCTGCCGGATAGCGGGCCATGCCAGCCATCTGCTGGCCCGGGCAGAGGCCCCGGCCTGGTGTTTTGTGAATGTGCCGATGCGCAGCCAGTCGTCTTCTGCGATCCGGGCGGCGGGCGGCTGGACGGATTGATCACAAATTCGAACTTTATGTGAAGCTGCGGGTGCTTGTGCCCGGGCAGGCGGTGGGGTTTACTCGGCGCGATGCGACACAGACCTGCCCCCCACCTGACACGACGCAGCCTGCTGGCCGGAGCCCTTGCCGGGTTTGGCGCGCCGGGCCTTGCGGGCGAGTTGCTGACCTCGCCGCGTCCGGTGCTGCGCGGCGGGCCAAAGCTGCCCGCAGCGGATGTGCTGGTGCGCGAAGCGCGGCTGAGTGGTGAGATTGCCTTTGCCGTGGCGGATGCCGCCACCGGCGAGATCCTGGAATCCCGCGCACCTGCCACGGGCATTGCTCCGGCCAGTGTGACCAAGGCCATTACCGCGCTTTATGCGCTGGATACGCTGGGGCCGGATCACCGGTTCCGCACGCGTCTGCTGGGCACCGGCCCGGTCGAAAACGGCATGCTGGAGGGCAATCTGATCCTTGCGGGCGGCTGTGATCCCACGCTTGATACCCGCGATCTGGCGCTGCTGGCCACCCGGCTGAAAGAGGCCGGTATCCGCGAGGTGCGCGGCGGTTTTGTCGTGCACGAAGGGCCGGTGCTGTCGGTGCGTTCGATTGACCCCGCACAGCCGGATCACGTGGGCTACAACCCGGCGGTTTCGGGCATCGCGCTGAATTTCAACCGGGTGCATTTTGAATGGAAGCGGGCCTCCGGTGATTACACCATCACGATGGATGCGCGGGCCGGCAAATACCGCCCCGAGGTGATGATTGCCCGCATGGCCGTTCAGGACCGCGCGCAGCCCGTCTATACCTATGAGGACGCGGGCGGGCGCGACAACTGGACCGTGGCGCGCGGCGCGCTGGGCCGGGAGGGTGCGCGCTGGCTGCCGGTGCGCCGTCCAGGGCTCTATGCGGCAGAGGTTTTTGCCACGCTGGCCCGCGCTAACGGGATTGTCCTGAAACCGGCCGCTGTGCTGCAAAGCCTGCCGGAGGCGCGCGAACTGGCAGCGGTGGAAAGCGCACCACTGAGCGATGTGCTGCAGTCGATGCTGAAGTTCTCGACCAACCTGACGGCAGAGATGGTCGGACTGGCCGCAACTCATGCCCGCGTGGGCCGGGTCGGGACGCTGGCCGCATCGGCGAGTGAAATGAACACCTGGGCGCGCGATGTGCTGGGCATGCAGGTCCCGGGGTTTGCCGATCATTCGGGCCTGGGCAGTACCAGCCGGGTGAGTGCCGCGGATATGGTGCGCGGCCTTGGCGCGGTGGGTCATGCGGCGCTGCTGCGCCCGCTGCTCAAACCGGTGAAACTGCTCGATGCGCAGGGCCGCACCATCAACGACCACCCGGTGCAGGCCGATGCCAAGACCGGCACGCTGAATTTTGTCTCGGGCCTTGCGGGCTATGTTACCTCGACCGGCGGGCGCGAACTGGTCTTTGCCTTCTTTTCCGCAGATGAGGAAATCCGCGCGGGCCTGACACGGGCACAGCGCGAACGCCCGCCTGGCGGACGCACTTGGGCCAGCCGCGCGCGCCGTCTGCAGCGACAGCTGATCATGCGCTGGGGGGCGGAATTCAACGAACGGACGGCGGAAGTCGCAGACTGACCGCGACGGTCCGCAAGGGCCGGTCAGATGTCCGTCGGGTCATCAGCCGGCAGGCACGGTCGTGTGGGTTTCGATCAGGGTTTTTGCAAAACCAAGCGTCTGATCAATCAGGATCAGGACCGCAGCCAGCATCAGGATATGCGGGATGATATTCCAGTTGGTGCGGATGCAGACGATCACCGAGACGGGGAAAACGATGAGCATCGCGAAAATCAGATAGCTGTACAACCTGCCCCGTTCGTCCTGGGGAACCTGGAAGCCTGACATAAAGGGAAACAGCATGCCGATCATCATGGCGACCATGAGCGCAAAGGCCGCGATTTTCTCGCCATCCGACAGCATGATCTGCTTTTTTGGATAGCCGATTGTAAAATAAAGTGCGGGCGCAATCAGAATGCAGGCCGCCAGGGAACCGAACAGCAGATTTATAAAGAGCGCCTCGCTGATAACGCTGCCGGAAAACGAAAGCCAAACGACACCGAGCCCGAACAGCACGCCCCAGTACAGAATGGCCCGGGCCAGAAAGCCACACAGAAAGACCAGATTTCGTTGCAGACGGGCAAAAAACGCATCGTTCGCCGCCGTCGTGCGCCGGTAGGAGAAATACAGCGACAGAACCAGGCAGGAAAACACAAAGACCACAGCGGATGCAAAGAACAGAAAACGCCAGTTGCTCCCCGTCTGATAAGAAAAGACCAGAATCATAACGGCCAGAAAGAAAGACACGCGCAGAATGGCCCACCAGCCAGGCCAGTCGCCGCGCCGCAACCGTGCGCGCAGCGGGTCGTCGTCTTTGATATGATCGCGCCGCAGATGCGCCCCGAGCGCGGCTGTCAGCAACAGCACGGACATCGTGAGCGAATCCAGCATCCGCTCGTATCCTGTCACGTCCAGGTGGATAAAACCCGCGAGATACTGCCAGAGCGCGCGGGTGATTTCTGTCCAGTAGACGGCGATCAGCGTGATCACGCCCGGATAGAGAAACCCCAGATAAACCTGCCCGATCACATGCAGGGCAGGAGGTGCGTAGTACAGCCAGCTCAGTGAAAATACGGGGCTGTACTTTGGCTTCATATCCGCAGGCCGGGCGTCAGGTCAGGTGACGCGCGCGCGCACCGCGTTCGATGGCAGCAGCGTGCAGACGGTCGAGCGCCAGTTCATAGCGGATTTCCTCCAGCAGGCGCAGTTCCGCCTCGCCCAGGGTGCCGTCGGCGGCGGCCACGTCGCAGGCCAGCGCATAGGCGGTTTCAAACAGGCGCTCGGGCAGGGCTTCGCGGATCAGGCCGAAAAGCGCGTCCAGCCCGTCTTCCTGCTCAAAGAGATCAAAGACCACCTGGCTGACGACGCTCATCCGGTCGGGATCGTATTCTGCAAAGATCGGCAGCATCTGGACCGCCGCCTCGATCTTGACCAGTTCCGCCGTGCGGATATCCGCATCAGAGGCGGAGACGGCGATCATCAGGGCAACAAGACTGTCTTGCGCGTTAAACGCGTGGGCTGGGCTGTCGGGCACGGGGGTTTGCTTTCACTGGTCAGGAATGCAGCCAATTTATTGACGCCACCGGGCCAAGGCAATAGGGACGGGCAAAACCCTGCGCATGGGGCGCAGGGCAAAACCCCGGAGTGGATGATGTCTGAGACCCGTGACGCCGCGATGACCAGCAAAGCATGGCCTTTTGAGGAAGCACGCCGGGTGCTCAAACGCTATGCCAAGGCGCCGCCTGAAAAGGGCTATGTGCTCTTCTCGACCGGCTACGGCCCCAGTGGTCTGCCGCATATCGGCACCTTTGGCGAGGTGCTGCGCACCACCATGGTGCGCCGCGCGTTCGAGCAGATTTCCGACATCCCCACAAAGCTGATCTGTTTTTCGGACGATCTGGACGGGATGCGCAAGGTGCCGGGCAACGTGCCGCAACAGGAGATGCTGGCCGGACATATGCACAAGCCGCTGACGGACGTGCCGGACCCTTTCGGCACGCATGAGAGCTTTGGCCATCACAACAACGCCATGCTGCGGCGGTTTCTGGATACTTTCGGGTTTGACTATGAGTTCTATTCCGCGCGCGAATTTTACCGCTCCGGGCAGTTCGATGAGGTGCTGAAACGCGCGGTCGAGCGTTATGATGACGTGATGAAGGTGATGCTGAAGTCGCTGCGCGAGGAGCGTCAGCAGACCTATTCGATTTTCCTGCCGATCCATCCGGAAACCGGCCGGGTGCTTTATGTGCCGATGAAAAACGTCGATGCGGTCAATTACACCATCACCTTTGATGATGAGGACGGGCGCGAATGGACGCTGCCGGTGACTGGCGGAAACGTCAAGCTGCAGTGGAAGCCCGATTTCGGCGCGCGCTGGGCAGCACTTGGCGTTGATTTCGAGATGTATGGCAAGGAACACGCCACCAACACTGCGATTTACGACCGGATCTGCGAGATCCTGGGCGGCAAAAAGCCTGAGCATTTCAGCTATGAGCTGTTTCTTGATGAAAACGGACAGAAGATTTCCAAATCCTCCGGCAACGGAATTTCAATCGATCAGTGGCTCAGCTATGCCAGCACTGAGAGCCTGTCGTATTTCATGTTCCAAAAGCCCAAAACCGCCAAGCGGATGTATTTTGATGTCATCCCCAAAGCGGTGGATGAATACCACCAGCAGCTGCGCGCCTACCCCGGACAGGATATAGTTCAACAGTTGAATAATCCGGTCTGGCACATTCATTCGGGCGACGTGCCTGCGTCGAATATGGTGGTGCCGTTTTCGATGCTGCTCAATCTGGCGAGCGTGTCAGCGGCCGAGGACAAATCACAGCTCTGGGGCTTTATTCAGCGCTATGCCCCTGAAACCAATCCGGAAAACAATCCGGACATGGACGCGGCGGCGGGTTTTGCCGTGCGCTATTTCAACGATTTCGTGAAGCCCGGCAAGGTATACCGGCTGCCTGATGACACCGAGCGCGCGGCGCTGCAGGATCTGCGCGCGCTGCTGGCGGCCTGTGATGGCCCGGTTGATGACGAAGCGTTGCAATCCATTGTCTATGCCTGCGGGCGCGAGCGGTTTGACCCGCTGCGCGGCTGGTTCACGGCCCTTTATGAGGTGCTGCTGGGCGCGAGCCAGGGGCCCCGGTTCGGTGGTTTTATCGCGCTTTACGGTGTGGCCGAAACGGTGGCGCTGATTGATGCCGCACTGGCCGGTGAGCTGGTAAAAGACGCCTGAAACTCTTGCCGCGCGCCTGCCGTGACTTACCCTGAGAGGTGCATCAGGGGAGATATGCCATGCGTTCAGGGATCTTTGCGGTCATCGCCAGTGTTATCATGGCCTTTTCGGCCCAGGCCGAACCTGCGGATATCGAGGCCACGATTGACCGGCAGTTGCAGGCGTTTCAGGCGGATGATTTCGACCGCGCCTTTACCTTTGCCAGCCCGAACCTGCAGCGCCTGTTCCAGTCACCGCAGAATTTCCAGCGTATGGTCACCCAGGGCTATCCCATGGTCTGGCGGTTTTCTGAGTTCCGGTTTCTGGAGCTGCGCGAGGAGAGTGGCGCCTTCTGGCAGCGTGTGATGATCACGGACGAACAGGGCACGGTGCATATACTGGATTACAGGATGCTGGAAACGGCGGAGGGCTGGCGCATCAACGGCGTGCAGATCCTCGACAGCTCGGAGATGAACGCCTGAGCCTCAGAAGTCGCGCCAGATCCCGATTTTCAGCGCATCATCGCCCCCGCCGGAAACAGTAAATTCCGCGCCGATCTGGAGCGTATAGGCCCCGCCGCGCGGTTGCCACAGCAATGAGGGCGCGAGATCTGAAAAGACCTGACCATCCTCAAGAGTGTTGAACAACTGGATCATGCCTTTGACTGTTTTCGCGATGGGCATGCCAAATGTGGCGTCGATCTTGGTGCGGGTTTTTGCGGGCGCGCGGGGGATATTGATGCTCGCATCCACAGCTGCCCAGCCCCAGCTGTCGCGCCATTTGATCCCGCGTCCCCAGCTCAGCCCGGCCTCCAGTGCCGGTGAGAATATCCCGTTGGTATAGCGTGCCCCAAGGCCCGCCTCGCCTGCAAAGCGGTGGGTGCCATCGGTGGGGCCGATGGGAAAGCGCAAAAACACCACGCCCGAACCGTTCTGCTGCCCCGTTCGGTCGAGACCCAGGCTGATATCCGCGCCCAGGGTGTGCCGCGCCGTCAGCCCGTATTCCAGATAGATACTGCCGGAGAAATCGCGGTCCTGCGTGGCCGTGACAGAGGTCGACGAAAACCCGCGCCCTTCCTCGCGCAGCCAGGCTCCGGCCCGGGCAGACTGCCCGCCCACAAGGCAGATCACCAGAGCCATCAGCAGAGGTTTCATCGCAGTCCTTTCCGCCGGACAACATGGTTAACGGGCGTTAATAAATGGTTACCGGAACAGGTGGGATTTTATCGTTATCAGGGATGAAAAAGGCGGCGCGCGACCCTATCTCCACGGTCACACAGCCCGAGGAGAACCAGCCATGAAATGCCCCGTTGACGGATCCACACTTGTCATTGCCGAACGCAGCGGCGTGGAGATTGACTATTGTCCGCAATGCCGTGGTGTCTGGCTGGACCGGGGCGAGCTGGACAAGATCATTGACCGCAGCGCGGGCAGTGCGCCGCCGCCCGTTCAGCAGCAACCGCGCGGCGAATACCGCGGCGGCTACAAAAAGAAAAAGCGTGCCAGCAGCTTTCTCGAAGACATTTTTGATTTCTGAGCGGTCAGACACCGGCCTCTGGCTGGCAGGCACGGAACGCGGCGACCGGTTCTGCCGCCCCGTCGAGCGCAAAGTCCAGCCGCGCTGATCCCAGCGTGGCGGTCACCGTTTCATTATACTGCAGCCCGTTCAGCACATTTCCGAACCCACGGTCCGTGACTGTCACCGAGCGACCGTCGCGCGAGGGCATGTGGCGGTCTGTGGCGATGCTGATGGGGAGTGCGCCGTCAAACTGCATCGCAAAGACGGGTGCTGAATCAAACGGATCCGCCTGCCGCACTGTCACGGTATAAAGCGGCCCTGTCGGATCATAGGTCAGCTCGATCTCTGCTGCCGGGGTCCGGTGGCTGAGCACACAGGGCAGACCGGGGGTAAATTCCCAGGCGGTGGCGGGGGCCGCAAACAGGCACAGGGCAAGGAGAAAGCGCATGGGCGGCAGATAGGGCGTTTTTTCGCCCCGTGTAGCAAATGACCCCAAAAAGGGCGCTGCCGATGATCAGGCCGCACATTGAGACCCTGCCGTGTCATACCCCTTGCCAAAACCGACGGATTGCCGGGTTTCCGGGCTGGAGGCACAACTTGTCAGGCTTCTGTGCTCTGTGAATGCGCCACCGTGAACTGACAACGACCATAACCGGGTCTGAAGGTGTCCGATCAGGCATGGGCGAGGCCAGACAAGGGTCACCAGATGACCCAGGCCGCGAAACAGGTCTGGTTCCGGACCCCGGGGCCACAGCATGGGCTATGCCGCCGGTGGCCGCGGGGTCGATGAGGTTGACGGACACTATGCCAAAAGGCCATGGGCGCGGGGGTAGAAACCAGCCCGCAGAATCGGCTCTGCCGCGGCCAACGGCCTCGCCCGTGGATATGCGCCGCCGCCCGGGATGTAAAAACCGTCCGCGCGCTGCAGTTTCGATGACGATGCGCCACGGTTTCGTGAAACGGCGTCATCGCATAAAACCGCGCCCCGGGTTTTCAGCGCCGGAAAGCCTTGTTTTCAGGCCCGTCGCGCGCCCGGTGATCACACAACCCGTGAGTATTTCCAAAGGTTATAGACCCCATTCAGAGCAAGAATTTCAAAGGCCGGCCAGCCTGCGCACATGGTTAAGCGGCGGAGAGACCGACAGTCCGGTTTGATCTCCGCTGCAGATCAACCCTATGCGGAGCTCAAAAAAATGCTTTCCGAAATTCTTGCCAGCCTGCGCGCCAGATTGCTGACGACATCGTCACTGGCCCAGGAAACCGTCCGTGACGGACAAACCCTGACCAACAGCTTTTTTCAAAGTGTCGTGGTCGAAAACACACCTGCGTTTATTCTGGACAATGACTTTGCCCGGTTCCTGAACTTTGGCCAGGTCGAGACCAACAACGCCGATGCGGCTGTATCCGTAGAGGGCGCAGACGCGCAGGTCTTTAACTTTCGCTCGGGCGACATTGACGCCAATGGTGCCGTCGCGACCGGCATCGAAGTGACCGACGGCGCCAGTGCGGACATCCGCAACTTTGGCAGCATCGCCGGTGAACTGAACGGTGTCGAATTCAGCGGCGCGAACAGCTCGGGCACGCTTGATAATTTCCGGGGCGGCGTGATTTCCTCTGACAGCCGGGCCGTCGAGATCGAAGGCGAGGGCATCAGTGTCCGCAACTTTGGCGACATTGTCGGCACCGACGATCAGCGCAATGGCACGATCTATACCAACGCGACGGCCGAAGACGTCAGCATCTCCAACTTCACCGGCGGCACGATTGACGCGGGCGACGGCAACAACGGTGCCGGTATCTCGCTGCAGGTCGGTGACGAGGCCGGTGATGTGGTTTCCAACACCATCTTCAATGGTTTTGGCGCAACCATTCAGGGCCGTGGCCAGGCAGCTGCAAACACAGGCGGTGCCGGTGACGGTATCCGCATCGACGACGGTGCTGAGGGCGCTGTTTCCGACACAGACATCGTCAACAGCGGCCTGATCTCCTCTGAGAGCAATCAGGGCACGGCGGGCGGTATCCGCATCGCGGATGGTGTTGCTGCCGAGGGCCGCATTCTCAACACCTCGACGGGTACAATCGAGGGCGTGCGCAACGGTCTTTACATTGGCGAGGGCGAGCACGATCTGGACGTTCTGAACTTTGGCACGATCCAGTCCGGCAGCCGCGCGGTGAACATCGACGGCACTGGCGTTGACCTGATCAACGGTGGCGACATCCTGGGTACAGGTGATCAGCGCAACGGTACTGTCTATGCAGATGGCACGGCGGATGACTTCTCGGTCTCCAACCTGGCGAACGGCACAATCGATGCCGGCGAAGGCAACCAGGGCTCGGGCTTTGGTGCAGAGATCGGGGGGGCCGCGGATGGTGCAAACAGCTTTGCGCTGGAGAACGCCGGTCTGATCCAGGGCCGTGGTAATGCCGCCGCTGGCACAGGTCTTGCAGGCGACGGTGTGCGCATCGGCAATGTCGGCAATACCGGTACGACGGATGCGACCATCACGAACTCCGGCGCAATTCTGTCCGAAGGGGCCAATGGCACTGTTGCCGGTCTGCGCGTCGTCAATGGCGTGAACTTCCAGGGCACGCTGACCAACGCGGGCACCATCGCGGGTGTGCAGAACGGTGTGTACTTTGGCACCGGTGACCACACGGGCGGTTCGTTCGTCAACTCCGGTATCGTGTCCTCAGACAGCCGTGCGCTCAACATCGATGGCTTTGGTCTCTCGGTCGAGAACTCCGGCGCCATTCTGGGCACCGGCGATCAGCGCAACGGCACCGTCTATGCCGATGGTACCGCGGACAACTACACGTTCACCAACACCGGGCTTGTGGATGCGGGAACCGGCAACAACGGTTCTGCCGTGGCACTGCAGACCGGTGATGTGGCAGGTGATGTCGTATCGGCGGCCATCTTTAACCAGGGTGTTTTCGAGGGGCGCGGCGACGCGGCCCAGGGCAACACAGTTGGTGACGGCCTGCGTCTCTTCAGCAACCAGGAAGACGCGAACTTTGCCGGTCTGGTCCAGAACGAAGGCGTCATTGCCGGGTCTTCGGACAGTGATGCCGCCGCCGGTATCCGGATCGATGGTGGGTTGAACCTGCTGGGTGCGATTATCAACGAGGGCGAGATCACCGGTACGGTGAATGCCATCGATGCGCGCGAAGCAGGTGATGTGACTTTCGTCAACGACGACGAGGGTGTTGTAAATGGTAATGTGTTACTTGGTGCCGGAGACGACATCGTTGTGGACCTCGGTCAGATCAACGGTGTCGTCGATGGCGGCGCGGGCGATGATGTTCTGATCGCAGGCAGCGGCGACAATGTGCTCGTCGGTGGCCTGGGCAATGACTTCATCGAAGGCGGCGACGGTATCGACACGGCGGATTTCTCGGATCTGGACGTGGCGGTCAGGGTCGACCTTGGTGCAAACGGGAATGGTACGGCCACCCGTGACACAGGGTTCAACGTGTCGGTCAGGGATCAGGCTGTCAGCAACGGTGCTGCGTTTGTTGCGGCGGCTGAGGCAGGCAATCTCTATTTTAACGTCCACACAAGCGAGTTCCCGGGCGGTGAAATCCGCGGTCAGCTGACGATTGTCAGCGATACCGGGACGGGCCATAACCGGGTGATCGAGCTTGCCGGATCGCTTGATGCCAGCCAGGAGCCGGGGCCAACGTCCGACAGTGCGGCCACCGGTGAAGGGACCATCACGATCTCCTTCAACGAGGCGGGTGAGGTGCTCTATTCCTCCGAGCTGAGCGTTGTGGGTCTGAACGAAGCTGACCTGCAGACGCCTGTTCCCGGCGGGGCATCGGCCATCCACGTGCACAATGCACCGGCTGGCGTGAACGGCCCGATCCTGCAGGACACACTGGTGGATGCTGGTGGTATCCTTGATGCAGGCGCGCCCACGGGCATCGTCGGCCCGGATGTCATCGACAACCAGATCGAGGTCGATGTGCTCAGCTCCATCGAGAACGTGATCGGCTCGGACGATGGCGATGTCATCAATGGCTCGGACCAGTCCAACACCCTGCGCGGTGAGGACGGGGATGACCTGCTGAACGGCCAGGGCGGTGATGATCTGCTGCTGGGCGGCGAAGGAGCGGACACCTTCGTCTTCGAAGGGCTCTTTGGCACCGACACCATCGCTGACTTCGAAGTGGGCGTGGACCGGTTGGATTTCTCCGACTTTGGCCCGGACTTTGCAGACAGCCTGCAGGTCACCCAGGACGGTGACGACGCGGTGCTGAGCTTCTCCTCGGACGCCTCTGTGCGGCTTGAGGGGGTCAGCCAGGCCGACCTGCTCGACGACGACTTCATCGCTTAATCGTAAAATCCCCGGGGTGGCGGCACGTGTCGCCACCTCTTCACCCTGAAAAGAGATCACCCCCATGTTTCAGAAAAAATCCACCGTCACTTCCGCCTGGCGCGCGCTGCGCCCCGGATTTACCGCCATCGGGTTCTTCAGCCTGATTCTGAATGTCCTGATGCTCGCCGGACCGCTGTACATGCTGCAGGTCTATGACCGGGTCCTGACCAGCCAGAATGTCGATACACTTATCGCCCTCACTGTCCTTCTGGGGGGTGTCTTTGTCGTCACCGGCCTGCTCGATCTGATCCGCATGCGCATCCTTGGCCGTCTGGGCGCACGCTTTGAGCTGCAGATCGGCGCGCCCATCCTGCAGGCCTCTGTGCGCCGCCGTGTGCAGGGCAAACCGCCCGCCGAAAATCCGGCAGCGGACGTGAACGGTCTGCGCGACTTTATCTCGGGCCCTGCGCTGATTGCCTTTTTTGATGCGCCCTGGATTCCGCTCTATCTCGGGGTGCTTTACCTGCTGCACCCCTACCTCGGCGCGCTCGGCCTTGCCGGTGCGCTGCTTCTCACACTTATGGCCCTGATCAACAATGCGCGGTCTTCGGACGTGATGCAGGATGCATCCCGCGCGCGCGCCAGGTCCGACAGTTTGTTCACCTCCAGTGAGCAGAATGCAGAGCTCGTCCATGCGATGGGTATGACTGGTGATCTCGCCCGTCGCTGGACAGCTCTGCAACATGATGCGCATCACCTGAAATCCCGCGTGGCCGACGGGCTGGCCGGTTTTTCGGTGATGTCCAAAACCATCCGGATGGCGCTGCAATCGGGCATGCTGGGTCTCGGGGCCGCGCTGGCCGTGGCCGGAGAGGCCACCGCCGGTGTGATGATCGCCGCGACCATTGTGCTGGCCCGTGCACTGGCCCCCATTGACCAGCTGATCGGACAATGGCGGACGTTTCTGGCAGCCCGTGGTTCTTACAAAAGCCTGCGCGCCCTGTCAGAGACCTATCCTGCGCCGGACAAGCGCCTGGCCATGCCGCGCCCGCAGATTTCCCTGACCGCGGCGATTGCCCAGGCGGGGCCACCTCTGGCAAAGAACGCGACCATCGGCGGGATCGAGTTTGGCCTCTCTGCCGGCGACGTCGTGGCGGTCATCGGGCACAGCGGGTCGGGCAAATCGACGCTCGCGCGTATGCTGGCGGGTATCTGGGCGCCGCAGCGCGGGGCGATCCGCCTCGATGGCACGCCCATGGACAAATGGGACCCCGAAGAGCTGGGGCAGCTGATCGGCTATCTGCCGCAGGACGTGCAGCTCTTTGACGGTACGATCCGCGAAAACATCGCGCGGTTCTCGACCTCGATCGACGATGCCAAAGTTTTGGCTGCTGCCGTATCGGCGGATGTGCATGGTCTGATCAGCAGCCTGCCCGACGGGTATGCCACCGAGATCGGCAACGGCTTTCACCTGTCGGGTGGTCAGCGCCAGCGCATCGCACTGGCCCGCGCGCTTTACAATGACCCGTTTGTCCTGGTGCTGGACGAGCCCAACTCGGATCTCGACGGGCAGGGCGAGCTTGCCCTGCGCAATGCGATCCGTGCTGCCAGCGCGCGGGGTGCCATCACCTTTGTGATGACCCATCGCCCCAGCACGCTGGAGGCAGTCAACAAGGTGCTCACCCTGAACAAGGGCATGCAATCCGGCTTTGGCGACAAGGAAGACATCCTGCGCCCGCGTCAGCCGGGCCAGGTTGCCCCGACAAAATCCCCACAACTCGCTGCGCGTACGCCTCAGCAGCCTATGGAACAAGGAGCGCCTCAATGACCCCCGCACTCTCCAACCCGTCCCTTCAAAGCACTCTGCGCCTCGAAGATTACAACCGCGTTCAGACAAAAACCGCCCGCACGGGCATCCTGGGGTTTATTGTCCTTGGCGTGCTGACGGTCACCGGTTTCATCGGCGGATCCGTCTATTGGGCCACGGCCTCAAAACTCGACGGGGCGGTTGTTGCCCCTGCGTCTTTCGTGGTCGAAGGAAACCGCAAGACGGTCGAACATCTGGAAGGCGGTATCGTCAGAACCATTGCTGTGCGCGACGGTGATCTGGTCGAGGCAGGGCAGACCCTGCTGGAACTGGACAGCACTGATCTGGGCGTCGATCTGGATGTGATCAAAAGCCAGCTGGGCGACCTGATGGTGCGCCGCGCGCGCCTGCTGGCGCAGCTGGAAGGCCGTGACAGTTTTACCCGCCAGGATGTGGCCGCGTCGCTGAGTGTGGCGATGGAGCCGTCCGACTGGGCCGAGGCTTACCGGACGCAAAAGCTGCTCTTTGATGTGGAACGGCGCTCGCGCACAGCGGAAACCGCGCTGACGGCGCAAAGGGTGTCGAACCTTGAAGATCAGGTGAGCGGCCTGCAGGCGCAGCGCGCCTCCAACACGCGCCAGCTGGACATCACCCTGCAGGAAGTGGCGAACCTTCAGACCCTGCTCGACAAGGGCCTTGTTGCCGCCGCGCGTGTCAATTCCCGGCGGGTCGAGGCCGAGCGGCTCAACGGTGTTGATGCCACGCTTGCGACCCAGGAAATCCAGGCCCGCAACCAGATCAGCGAATTGCAGCTCGCCGCCATCGGCACCCAGAGCCTGCGCGATGAGAGCGCCTCCTCCGAACTTGCCCGGGTCGAAGCCCTGCAGGCCACGCTCGTGCCGCAGTATCTCGGCGCAACGGAGCGGCTGAAGCGGGTGGCCATCACCGCCCCTGTCAGCGGGCGCGTGGTCGGGATGACGGTGTTTACCGCGGGCGGCGTGGTCCGTCCGGGTGACCCGATCATGGACATCGTGCCGGTGGATCAGCCGCTGATTGTCGAGGCACGGGTAAGCACGGCTGATATCGAAAAGCTGCATGTCGGGCAGGCATCGCGCGTGCGTCTGTCAGCCTTTGATCAGGGCGAGGTTCCCGAGGCCACAGGCCGGGTTGTCAGCCTCTCGGCGGACAGTCTGGAAGACGCGCGCACAGGCGAGTTCTATTATGTGGCGCGGGTGCGTCTGGATCAGGATCAGCCCGATCAGATCACAGAGCTGGACCTGGTGCCGGGCATGCCCGCGGACCTCTTTGTCAACACCGGCGAACGCACGGCATTGAGCTATCTGGCCCAGCCGCTGAGCAATCGTCTGGCGCGCACGTTCATCGAATGAACATCACGTCACGCCTCGAATGTAGGCGTGACGCCTTTGGGTGGGTTGCGCTGAATATAGGCCCCGATCTTTGCCAGCAGCGGTTTGCGCGGACAGTTCAGCCGCGACGCCGCCCCGAGGTTTCGCAGGTGGCCCGGTGCCTCAAACGGGACAAAGGACAGGGGCCAGGCATCCTGACGGAACTGCTCGGCGGCCAGTGCGGAGACGATGGTGCAGTCGTCTGAGTGGCAGATATGCCGGCAGATTGTCTCGAACCGCAGTGCGGTCAGATCAAAGCGTTTGCGCGCACGGGATTGCCTGTCAGGGGTCGGCAGACGGGTCTCCAGCTCATATCCAAACGAATGCGGCAGGCGGATAAAATCGTGAACAGGCACCTCTTCGGGTCGGATGGACCTCAGGGTTTCCAGCGGGTGCCCGCGCCGCATCGCCAGAAACAGCGGCTCGGACCAGATGGAGGTAAAATCCAGCGTCGGGTTATGATTGAGCTGCGCCACCAGCGCCACATCCAGCGTGTGATCCTCGACCTGGCGCAGCATGTTCTGCGGCAGGTCCTCGATCATCGTGACCTGCATATTCGGAAAGAGGTCGCTGAAGAGCGTCGAGAAGTATTTTGTCAGATAGGGTGCAAGCGTCGGGGTCAGACCGATCTGGAACGGCACCGCCTCGGGGTCGCGGAACTCGGTTGCGGCATCCCTGATGCTCTGGGCGCTGGTCAGCATGTCTTCTGCGAGAGCGACCACCCTTTCGCCAAAGACCGTCAGCCGTGTCTCCCCGCTCATGCGGATGAAAAGGTCAGTCCCCAGCTCTTTTTCCAGCTTTCTGATCTGGTTTGACAGGGCGGGCTGAGAGACATGGCAGATGCCTGCCGCCGCGCTGAAATTCCCCAGCCGCGCAACCGCCGTGACGTATTCAAGGTCTCGCAAGTTCATTTTGGGTCACCATTCCTCCACCGACCTGTACCAAAGCCGGAGGCGAAGAATAAGTATGCTCACGTTCTGTTGACGCAATCGGAGCGCAGGAGCCCTTTTGAACCGCCAGCCGCGTTGTGCGGGCGGTGCCACAGGCGGATGTATCACGGCCAACGCGCACATATCGCACGATCCGATTGACCGGATTACGGTTTACGGAGCAGAGCATCCGCGGCACGATCAGATGCCGCGCAACCGCCCGCACCGGGTGAGAACACCGCCCGGGCGCGCCCGTCTGATGCGTGCTGCGAAGCGACGCTGCACGGCGGCGCGGACAAACGGCACGCTTCGCCAGTGCCCGGGTACGATCTGCTGCGGTTTCGGTGGTTCATGGTGCTGCCAATGAGAAAAACTTTGAGCAGCCGGACTGGGAAAAAATCGAAGCGCTTTTCAGCACTTTTGAGGACTGGAACCATCAACTGAGAAACAGCGAGTTTGAGGCTTGGGCGGGGGAACAAGCGGCACTTGATCACGAGGAGCCGCAGCCATGAAACGCCCAAAGCTCACAGATTATCTCACCTCAAAATTCACAACCGCTGCTGCGGAAAGTGCCCCCATCAAGAAAAGTAGAGAAGGAAAGCGGCCTTCCCCGATTTCCCTCCGCTTGAACGAAGCCGAGCTTGCCGCTCTGCGCAAGGCATCGGCTGGTCGATCTATGAACGGCTACATCCGAGAGCGACTTTTCGGCAATGCGACGGCTGTACGGCTATCAAAGCCTGCCTCAGACGATCACGAAGCGCTGGCTCGTGTTCTTGGTGCCTTGGGACGTAGTGACGTGTTCACCAGTCTTGCTGCAATTTCTCTGGCACTGGAAGAGCAGCGTTTGGTCACAGACAGACGCACAAAGAGCGCAATTCTTGATGCCTGTGATGCAGTCGTTTCGATGCGGTCTGACCTGCTGCGCGCGCTTGGTCTCCGTAAGGATTGATCAATGATCCTCGTTGGCAACCAGCGCGGGGGTGCCACTAACCTCGCTCTTCACTTGATGAAGAATGAAAATGAACAGGTGCAGATTCATCAGATTCGAGGGTTTGCGTCCAACGATCTCGAGTCCGCGTTTCGCGAGTCATACGCCATGGCGCGAGCGACAAAGTGCAAACAGCACTTATTCAGTTTAAGCTTGAATCCACCTCATGAAGCTAGCCTGACTGCTCAGGATTTTGAGAACACCGTTGATCGCGCAGAAAAACAACTTGGGCTGGAAGGCCAGCCTCGCGCCATTGTCATTCACACCAAAAATGGACGGCAACACGCGCATGCTGTCTGGTCTCGTATCGACAGCGAAAGCATGCGTGCGGTTCAGATGTCATTTTCCAAAAGAAAGATGCAGGATTTGTCGCGAGAATTGTATCGCGAACATGGCTGGACGATGCCGCGCGGGTTTGTGCGGCATGAAGAACGTGATCCTCGTAACTTTACATTAGCTGAGTGGCAGCAATGCAAGCGAGCTGGGCGCGATCCGACCAAGACCAAGGAGATTTTTCAGGATGCCTGGGCAATCTCGGATAGCCGCGCTGCCTTTGGCAATGCGCTTGAAGCTCACGGTTTCGTTTTGGCCAAAGGTGATCGGAGAGGACACATCGCCGTTGATCGAAACGGTGAAGCTTTTGCTATTTCAAAATATGTTGGCATCAAAGCCAAGCAGGTGCGAGACAGGCTGGGTGATCCATCGAAGCTACCTGCTAAAAACGAAGCTCATCGCATAGCTTCAGATCGCACCATCAAACGTCTTGCTGTACTGCGCGAGCAAGAAAAGCTGCGCGCGCGTCAACGTGTTGAACAGCTTACGCGGCAGAACGCAGAGAACAAGAAACGTCAGTCTTTGGCTCAGGAAGAACTCAAGAAGCGTGTGGCCTCAGACACTGATAAGCGCAAACGAGAACTAGAAGCCCGTTTGCGCAAAGGCTTGATGGGACTGCTAGATCGTGTGACGGGCAAGCGAAAGAAAACTCTTCAGCAAAACCATCTTGAAAATGCGCAAGCTGAACAACAGGCAAAGGCGCAGCACGAACGCTTGCGCGCTCAATACATGTCGGCGCAAGAAGCAGTCGCCGAACGCAAGAAAGAAGAACTGACGCGCGCGGCCTATATTCGTCGCGAGCTTGCCAAGGACACGAGACAACTAGAAGAGCGGTTTAAGGAACTCAGTTCTGAAAGCGATAGGTCGGCCCGCAGGCGGCAATCATCGCCCAGACCAAAACGGCGAGCACGCAACAGAGACGGCCCGAGTTTTGATCGGTGATCTAGTCGCCTCTTGCAAATTGGGTGAGCATCGGTCGTCGATGGCGGTCACACGAATTGTCCTGTGCATTCTCTTGCATTCACGGTGGTGTTGATATCTGTGCCATGACAGGCTGTTATGGCTAGTTTCGAGACTTAACACTTTGGGTGGCGTGCTTATGACCACGATTTTCATTGATACGAACATTCTGATGAATGACCGCTTTTTCCGTTCATCCTCGGCCAAAGCGTTCTTGAAAGCGTGTTCTTTCTTAGGCGTCCAAGTCGTTATTCCCGATGTTGTGTTTGATGAGTTATTGGGAAATTTTTCGACAAGACTGCAAGATAAGGCGAATGCTTATCAGAAGGCTAGCAGAGAATTAAAGCAGCTTGTCGAACTCGAACATTCTCCACCAGATGTCGAGGCAGAAGCTTCAGCCTATGAAGACTGGCTCTTGGAGTTGATCGAAGACAATGGGATCATAGTCGCGCCGTACCCAGATGTCTCTGCAAAGGAATTGGTTTCAAAATCCTATGAAGGGGCAAAGCCATTCAAAGACGGTGGCGAAGGTCACAAGGACTACCTTGTCTGGAAGACCGTTGCCGCGCGCATCAATGCACAAGAGAATGACGCGCCGAATCTCTTTTTGACCAATAATACAAAGGATTTTTGTGCGAAGGGAGACGACGGAGAGTTTGTCTTGCATCCTGATCTGGTAGAGCAAATCAACGTCGAAGCACGAGTGCCGAGTATCCAAACTTCGCTAAGAAACGCCTTTGACAATGTGCTCGCGCCGCAATTACAGGGCGCTACGCTAGAAGACATTCCCGACATTGGAACGGACGAAGTTCAGGCCTTTGTAGACAAGTGCTTGCTTGATGATTTGCCTCATCACTCTGCGTTCGGTTTCGAAGGTGTACCCTTCAGCAACGATGTCATGATCACAAGCGTCGGCGAAGCGGAAATTGGAAACATAGAACTTGTGAAGGCTGACGACGAAGTTTTCATCAAAGTGAGTGGAACCATCGGAATCGAAGTTTCTGGTTTCATGGATAAGTACGATTTTTATCGTGAGACGGAAGGCGGAGTGCACGTTTCTGTCGATGATGCTGACTGGAACAATCATGTTATGGCGGTCAGCACATATGTGGACACGGAGTTTGAGGTCAGGCTCTTCTATTCGTTTGAAAGCAAGGAGATAGCTGGCTACGAGATTTCCTTGCCGCAAGAGATTGAGGACGATTGGCCATACAAATAGGTCTGGTTCAAATCAGCGATCAACCCTTCTGCCTAACGTCCAAACAAATCCAACTGCTGTGCAGGCAACCCGTCCAATGTCTTGAGGTTCGCAAAGCCGTTGTAGATGTGGTTGTGCTTGAGGCTCATGGATGTGTGTATGTCTGCACAACATGCACCATTCGGTGCGGGGTGGTTGCGTCTATGTTTCCGCAATTCCCACACGCAGCGGCGGTAAATTGAAACATCACGTTTTAAGTCAGCGATGAGCTTAGAGCGCATGGCGCGGATGGCGCGTGTACGCTGCGGTTCAGATTTGCGCCCGATGGCCTTTATGTCTGCTGCCAGATAGCCCTCGTAATTGTCAGAAAGAACGGAGTCCCTGATGTCTTTGAGCGTTGGGACGGCACCGCCGAGAAAATAGTACCACGGGTGCCCTGCGCTGTATCCTTGGTGAGAGAGTTGTGTCATGTCGCCCTCCCTTAAGATGCTCGATAGATTAGGTTTTCACCCGCAATAACGGTCTCGCTATATTCCACAGACAAATCACGGGCGATTGCGTCATAGTCGATGTAGAATTGCAGACTTTCGGGGATGTCGCCAAACAGGCCTTCGTCGACAAATTGCTCCGCCAGTTCTTGCATGCTTCTGACGTAGTAGATGTCTATGCCGTGATGGTCTGGTTCTACATCGGGGTCAAAATCATAGCCGCATTCGCCAACGGCAATGATTACCAGTATTTTCTGCCAGTCTTGCCATGCTTCGATGCAGGGCAAAAAGTCGCGAAAGTTGCCTTGATTTATGTTGATGGCGTTTGCCAACTCACAGTCAATCTGCTCTCCGTCAATAAACTGGATTTCAAATTCTTCGACAGGATCGCCTGAGCTGTTGACCAGTTTTGCGGCCTTCTCATCAAACTCGTCCGTTGTGTCAAAGTAGAAACCCTGAGCTGTGATGTCATAAGGCTGTGCGTAGAGGGTAGTTGTCATGGTGATCTCGCTTTCATTTTGGATCAAAGGCAGAGCCGACCATCAGCCCCGCGCTTGAACCTCTGCCCAGCGGCGAGCGTCCCAAAAAAAGCCGCGCTTAGGCGCGGCTGGGACGTCTCGATCAAACTTTTCGGGAATGGGTCAATTATCTTCTCGGGAGACCGCTTGCGGCGGAAGATGATTGACGCACAGCCCGTGGGCGTTCCCGGATTTGATGTAAGCTGGGAGAACAGGTTCCAAGCATGCCAGGGCATGCGCTTTCAAAGTGGCGGCATGCGTGCCGCCTCATCCTTTTGCGCAAGGGATTGAAGCCGGATGGCCGGGACTACAGGCCCGGTTCACGAAAGCCCGACCTGCAAGGTAGGTGCGCCCACTTATGGATGCTTATGGGTATAGTTTTGGATATTTTCTTCCTAAACTTGCCTTTATGGGTATTTTTGGATATATTTTTGGGTATGAGCTTGAACATAGAAACGATCAATATCACGCCCGAAATCCTTGCTATCATCGCTGAGATTGATGAATTCAAGGGCGCATGGAAGGCTCTCGGAACACTCGCGCCGGAGCGCTTATCTGCGCTACGCCGTGTGGCCACCATCGAAAGCATTGGCTCTTCAACACGGATCGAGGGCAGCAAGCTCTCTGACAGCGATGTAGACAAATTGCTATCCAACATCGAGATCAAACAATTCGATACACGCGATGAACAGGAAGTGGCGGGATACGCCGAAGCGATTGAAACGGTCTTTGCAAGCGCAAGCGTGATCACGCTCACTGAGAATCACATCAAGCAACTTCACCGTGATCTTTTGCGCCATTCTTCAAAAGACGAGCGGCATCGCGGCGAATACAAAACGCAGACCAACCATGTGAGCGCGTTTGATGCGGATGGCAATGAGGTGGGGGTAGTTTTTGAGACTGCCACACCATTCGAAACACCACGCTTGATGACTGGCCTGGTGGAATGGACAAACGCGTCACTAGAAAAGAAAACGCTTCACCCGCTTATGGTGGCTGCGATTTTCACAGTCGTGTTTTTGGAAATTCATCCATTTCAAGATGGCAATGGCAGGCTGTCACGCATCCTAACAACACTGCTGCTGATCCGAAGCGGCTATGAGTATGTGCCTTACAGCTCGCTTGAGTCCGTGATCGAACAAAGTAAGGAAGGGTACTATCTCGCCTTGCGCCGCACACAAGGCACGATCCGAACTGATGCTCCTGACTGGCAACCTTGGCTCATCTTCTTCCTGCGCGCGCTGCAACAGCAAAAAGCGCGCTTGGAGATCAAGATGAACCGAGAGAAGCTGCTTATGCAGCAATTGCCGCCGCTCAGCGTCGAAATCGTCGATCTCGTCAAAAAGCATGGTCAACTCAAGATCGCGCAGATTGTCGAGCTAACAGGAGCCAACCGAAACACTGTGAAGAAGCATTTGGGTGAGCTGGTTGCAAACAGTCATATTTCAAAACAAGGTGTTGGAAAAGGTACTGTTTACACTTTCTAGCCTTCAGACAGCCACGATATCCAACGCTTGAATGATGAACCATGACGTCTGCAAGAACCTGGGGACCAATTGAGATGAAAGTAATCTGCGATGTAGCTCCCAATTTCATCGGCGGACAAATCTTTCTGAGCCATGTTTGGCAAGCAGTTCCTAAAGGGTTCAATTGTTTCAGTGGCAGCGCGCACGGCTTCTGCTGCGCTCTGTCGTCCAGACGCACTTTCTGAGAGTAAAAGTTTGCCATTGTGACTGGATATGAGACCGAGAGTACTTGCAGCGAAAACGGCGTTTCTGAGACCCAAAGCTTCTGCTTCTGATTTTTCACTTAGTTCGCCAGCCCTAAGGCTTTCGACGAGCTCTATCACTCGTTCGGGCGGAGCCGCCGCTCGAAATAGTTCCACTTCTGAGATTCTCGTGACTCTCTCAGAAGACCTCAAGATATCGTCGACTGGATCACTCAAGGTGAAGTAGTTGCCCGTTTTCTTTAAGACACCAAAGTGAATCGCGTAGATCAAAATTTTTCGATTGTAGGTATCTAGAGTTTTATCATCAATCGCGATGAACTCGTAATCTTCCTTCGATGCAGAGCAAATCTCATCGAAGGTTGCCTTACGTTGCGCAGAGATAAGCTCCATCGCCCGTACTATGACCGCGTGGCTTGTCAAAAATTCCTTTATCTTTGACGTGGCTTCAACTGAGTTGCCGAAACTCGTTTCAATGATTTGGTCAACTCTGTTGGCACGTACCAACCCCATGTTAACCAAGTCTCGTACGGTATTGTCGGCAGTTGACAGGCTAACATTGAGCCTTTCCGACAACTCGGAGTAGGTCATTGAGGAGTTTTCGAGAAGTAGCTTGATGATACCGCCAATGCGCCGCGCCGACATCGTCAGAGCATAGGTATTGGGAAGATGTGGTAACTCTTCGAACAGGATGTACTCACGAAAAATATCCCAATAGAGGTTAAGTTGACCGCCGGTGTTGATGACCAGTCGTCGGCTAATAAGTGCATCAACTGTTTGTGCACCAAAACGATCAGCTGTCGACCCAAAATCAACGGGTGAATGCTGCGCAATAAACTTGATCGCCCTTCTTTCAGGTTCTGAAACCTCTTGGAGATCGTTCAGGAACAAATTCTCGAGAGAGAACAAGCTCCCAACCCCTCTTGTATTACCTTGTTCTACTGTCTCCGAAAGATAATGCCGCACCAGTTTTTTAAGCAACCAAGGGAACCCTGCATAGTTTTCGATAATGAACTTTGTCAGTGTTTTATTGAGAGTAGCTTTGCTCTCCTTCTGGGCATGTAAAATGAAATGATCCGCATCCTCGCGTGAGAATTTGTCGATCTGAAAATCCCTCCGACGATCCGACAAGGAATGCCAAAGATGGTATCCAGGATAATCAGAGCCCACAGTTCCATCGGTCTTCCATGAAAACCCAATCACAAAATTCGACCGACATTCGTCCGCAGCCAAGGCCAGCTCTTTCATCCGTGCAAATACGGGGGAGAGTTCAGCGCGATGAATGATCTCTTCAAACTGATCAAAGATCACACAAATCACTACTCCTTGTTGCTTGGCCATTTCTAAGAGCTCGACAATGCTCTCTTCCTCAAATGGGTTAGCTTCAAACTTTGTATTCAGCCTGAAGAGCGGACCTGGGTAGAGCTGGTTCGCGGCCAACCTTAAAGCTCTATCCAGAACTAAGTTCGGGTAAATGGAAGTCTTCGCAGCTCTGCAATCAACAGGCACAATAATGGAATTTTGCCTACCAAATTCCGCCGCTATTTTTAGTGCTAAGCTGCTTTTGCCCCAACCGGACTGGCCTTTGACTCCGAATAGCCTAGAACTGGTTTGCCCCTTGCGCACTCGCTCAAAGAACTCACCTATCTCCTCCAATACGCGCTTTCGTCCCACGAAGTCGTCTGGACGTGACGGCCTGTAGTCACTCCACTCCTCACCGGGTATAACCTCGACAACCGGTTGAGACTGTTTGCTCACAGCCTCGTCATGTGTTTCGTGATCCAGCCAACCCAGTTCTGGAAAAGGAAAGTCAGTTCCGGTCAAGTCAGGTGTGTCACTTGGATTGATTGTTTGTCCCGTTTCTGCGTCCCATGCTCGAAGTGCCGTAGGCTGACCTGAGGTCTTGTCATAGGCTGGAAAAATCCAGATGTATCGGCTCTCAAAAATGCACAGATACTTTTCGTTCGGAGTCTCTTCAGTTGCGACCGCGGGTTCCACAAGAGCATTCATTTCGACGAGGTACTCAACCAGCTTGTTTGGCGAGAAGTGCTTGTAGATTTCCCTTTGTTCCTTTTGGTTTAGTTTTGTTAATCGACCTTCTGCTTCTTTGCCCAAGTCCGATATCGAAAAGATCCACCCCACATGCGCATCATAAAGTGAGACATCTGTGTGCAGCTTGTTGATTACTGCAGATGGCAATGCTTCCGACTGTGTTTTGCATTCGACGATTGCCAAGTCGCCAGACAGGTCATTTTTGCACAGCAAATCGATTTCAGTTCCGACGTCGCGAACCCGTTCGTTCACTGTGTAGTTTTGCAGTCTAAGAAACTGGTTGACGATCCTCTCAAAGAGTTGGCCCTTGTCGCTTCTGTAGCTATCATTCGCCTTGTTGAGCGGTATCAATATTCTGTATTTTGGGTCTCTCAGCATCGTCTGAAACTACTACATATAGGTGATTCATACCACCCTAGGCCTGCAGCCGCAGAAAGAACAGTAAAGCCTGATAATAAGCCAGAGTTTTCCCTTTATTTTTCCTGGGCAGGGGGGTGAAACGGGGGGCGGCACGCACCCCTAGAGCGAGGCCACGCCGAGCGCCAAGATGCGCGGTACTACCGCCGCGCACATCTTGCGTAAGCCAAAAACTCTTTAGTCGGGAACTACCCTCTGGTCATACCAGCCCGTGACCATCACGCGTATTCGTATCCTACGCCAAGACTGAAACACCCACAAAAAAGAGGTGAGCATGTTGCCCACCTCCTCCCCACGAAACCGTTTGAGCCTTGTTTGTCTGATGTCGTTGTCCGCATCAGTTCGAAGCGGCACAATGGACAAACTCAACCCATAATTGCAAGAAAAAGCGATAAAAACATACTATGGTATTCTCTGGAGTTCGCCTCAAAACGTCGCCGCAACTCATTAGACCCATGGTTGGGAGTTCATCTGAAGCCGCCGCAGACCTCTTTGGAGTGTGCTTTCCGACACGCCGAACTTACTGGCTGTCTGCGCGTATGTCTTGCCGTCTTGGTGAATGCAGCGATGGGCTTCAATGATGGCATCTTCGTTCAGGATAGGCGGTCGCCCAATGCGAATGCCGCGCTCCTTGGCGGCGAGCAGTCCGGCGCAAGTGCGTTCCCGGATCATAGCCCTTTCAAACTCGGCAATCGCGGCAAAGACATGATAGATTAGTTTGCCGCCATATGTGTTGGTATTGATCCCCTCGCTCAACGCACAAAACTGGATGCCGGAATTGTCGAGCCGAACCAGCAGGTCAGACAAATGCTGTACGGATCGCCCGAGCCGATCAAGTCTGTAGACAACGAGCGTGTCTCCTTCGATCAGGTCTTTCAGCATTTCATCGAGCCCAGGTCTTGCGGCTTTCCCGCCTGAAACGCCGTGATCATGATAAACCTTGTCGCAATTGGCGCGTTTGAGTGCATCCAGTTGAAGATCAAGGTTTTGTTCCTGTGTGGACACGCGTGCGTATCCAATGAGGCGTCCAAGTTCAGTCGAGGGTGAGAGCGGGCTTGGCCAAATACTCATCGGGCCGTCCTTTCGGGGCTGGCAAAAACCTTCGGTTTTGACCGTCGAGCATTTTGCTTTCTCCCGCTCACACTCCGACAAGCTAACGCTTTGAAATCACGCGCTTCTCGAAACCTTCGTATTTTCATAACTTTCATCAGGCATACCATAGTCAATAACCAACGGATTTGATTGGAACAAATCCCAGTAAGAACACCAAGTTTCATTGGTGTGATCGTGATGGTTTTCCACTGATTTTTGCGAGTCGTCTGACGCGGCGCGGCGTCAAACGGGTCGCTCCGTTTCGTTATGCTATTTTTGATAGATCAAAATGCATAGATGATGGCTTGACAGGAAAGAATGTTTCAAAAAACTTGCAAAAACGCAAGATTTTGTCTACATTTTGTCTTGCAGCACATAAGAACAACAACATGCTGCGTTGGTGTGTGTCCGAAACGAACTTGAATTCGAGGACACAAATGGCTCAAGCCAAACAAACAAGCAGACTTTTCGCTGCAGCAACGGGTGCGTTGTTGTCGGTTGCTGCTGCCTTGAACCCATCGGCCTCATTCGCGCAAGAAGCAACTCCGGTTGCGCAACCCAGCGACACGGTTTGGACAGATGAATTGCGCGCTCTGGATGAAGCGGACCTAGCCGCAACCGAGTACGCTAAAAACAATAACGGCGTCGGAATCTTGCTGCATGTTGGCGAGGATTTCCCGAATGAATACTTCAATTCGGCTGAAGAGGCCGCCCAAGCCTTTGTCGCGATCTTCCAACAACAACATGGCACGTCTGCACAGTACTTCATGAGCCCAAATCCCGGTTCGGAATGGACAGGTGTAACGTATCACATTGGGGATCAAATACACGGAACCAATGCAGGCACAGAGGTCAAGACAGTGCTTGAGGCCTATGAGGCCATGCCTGACGTTGTAAAACAGCTGCAATTGATCAAGGAAATCGCGAGCGACCAAACCAACAAGCCAATCGAGCCGTCACAAGGCTAGTCGCTAACTTTGCATTGGTACTACGGGAGCAGCATCTGGCGTTTTTGCGCCATCGGCTGCTGGAGCTGCAGCCGCAACTTCTGCATCTGCAAGACTGTTGAAACCAGATTTTAGTGCTGCCAATCCTGCCAGTCCGCTTGTGGAAGTAGCAATACGTGCATCTCTCTTCTCGTCTTGAACGTCCCGGCTTGTTCCCGAGAGTTCTTGGTTGTCGAGCTTCTCGCCCAAAATGCGGCTGGTTGTATAGCCTTCATTGGCCTTTGCGGATACGGCGTCTTGTGCTTCAGCATTCGCCATTGCGTTTTCAGGCACAGCAGCATTCGTGCGATCTACGAACTCCTGCGCCTCTTTGTATACTTCGCTACGGCGGATGATCCTTGCAATCGGGTCATTCTCATACCCAGGCTTGAAGGTCAGATCATCATTCAACACCTCTTCGGCCACCGCTGTTAGCACACGGCGATTATAGTCTGCATCGGACTCGCCCGGACGACGCTCCGGCATGTTCTCCCCAAGAATATCCTTGGCATAGTCTTCGAAGCTTTGGCCGGATTCCGTTTCGATTTGCGCAACCACATCATTGATCTCAGCGTCTGACATGCCGCTAAAAGTGTTCTCCGCAACGAAGTTATCGAGATCGCCGCGCTGAAGGAGCGCAAGGAACAGGGTGTCATCATATTGGCGTTTGGATTTGCGAACGGCTTCTTGCTCTGGCGAGTTTCGAGCATCCTTGCTCGCGAGCGCCGATGTCTTATGGATGTTTTCAACCGAGCCGCCTTTGAGGCCTGCTTGGTTGTAGTCGTCGGTCTTCCTGAAAATGGCGTCTGAAATCGTCGCGTGCTGCTTGTAGTCTTGTGCGTCAGCGGGCGTCAGCAAGGCCTTTGCCGCGCCTTGGAAGTCTCCAAGCGTCAATGTCGATCTGAATTGCTGTTTGAGCGCCCCATGCTCATCAAAGCCAACCATTTACTACTCCCCCATACACGTCCGGTGCCTCGTTCATTCGGGACGGATCGGTATGTCACGCGATAAGTATGTGTGAATATGGTTAATATTATGGAAATAAATGATAAAATTTACATCAAATGCGATCTTATTCGCTGTACAACTATCGGCTCAAACATCACTCCGATGGTACATTTACAGTGTCAGAACCTTGGAATAACGTTTGTTCATGCGATTTTAGCCCGTAGATGGAAACGAACTTATGCTGATCAAACGCGGAACTGCTGCTGCTGTCATTTGGCTTGCTTCGACGCTTGCTGTCCAATCCTCTCCCGTTCACTGGGTTGTTGAAGGAGAAGTGCGCGATTCCTCAAATCAAACAATTGGAACCGTCTCCGGTTCATTCAATGTACGTAGAACGGCATTCAACAGGTTTTCAGACAAGCAAGAGGTTTCAAACGCAAACATAAATTTCAACGGCCAACAGTTTACCTATGGAGTAATTCAGCCATTTGTTCGTGGAAGAGTGCTAGCAACGTTTGCTGAGAAAAAACAGTCAGATTACCGTGACGCCCCCCTGCTATCTTTTCTTTTGAACCCACGCTCAGCGGCAGTTTACAACGACAAATTTGACTCATCACCTTTCGACACGAGCGGCATAACCATACCTTTAGTTAACGTAACAAACGATTTCCTTCCACAGTCCTCCTTGCGCTTAGGGGTTGGTTTTGACGGTTCACCAGGACCAATAGACGAGTATAGTGCAGCTTTCCAAAGCAGTGGCACAAGTGCGTTCGCGCTAGGCACTATTTCATCAACGCCAGTTATCCCAAAAAACATTATAGTCGTGACTCATGGCTGGCAACCAGGTGAAGATCGGGCAAATGGGCTACCAGAAATTAGCCGCGCTATTGAACAAAAAACAAGAGACCTAGGACTGAATAGCTCTGAGACCTTAGTAATTGAGTATAAGTGGGACGAGGCAGTAACGCCTTTGGCTGGAAAATTAATATTTGATAACTACTTTGCAGCTCAAGCGCAGACAGCAATTGCAGGTGCTAGACTCCAAGAGGAACTTCAAAAAATTGTAGTTGATGCGAGGCAACTTACAAACAATCCTACGTTTGACCCACAAATTCATTTTATCGGTCACAGCCTGGGTACAATGGTGAACGCCGAGGCAATAAATCGCTTAGTTGGCGTTACGGTAGAGCAAGTTACGATGCTCGACACACCGCTTGAACCTGGTCAGCAGGTCAACGATCACAGTGATTTTTTTTACAACAAGCTACCACTGGGATCAGTTCAATACGTAGAAAATTTTTTCGTCAAGAGCCCGCTTGATGGCCTCAAATTTGGTCAACCAATATCCGGTACTGGCCCCTGCCAGAAAAGTACAGTTGGCGTGTTTTGCAATGGGGTTGGGATCGCAGATGTTGGTCATTCGAGTATCGCAAGTGAATTTTATCCCAGCTTAGTTAGTGATGATCTCAATGGCAGCGAAGGCTTGGAGTGGAACTCGCCGATCCTGAGTACATGGTCGCCAGACATACAATGGGATCCGCTTGAGGCCGCCGACAATAAAACATTGCCGAAACTACGCAAGACGAATATTAACAACCGCTCAACCCGTTTTTATAGCGTTGAAGGGCTTGCGAATGAGGTGGCTCCAGGGTCAGGAGAATTTAGACTAGTTACTCAATCACCCGCCATTTTAGGCGCTGACGTAAATTTTGCTGAGCTGGATAAGTACCTAAGTTTCGACTACATGTTTGAAAGTTCTGCAAGTTCATTATTTGAACTATACGTTGATGACAGCTTGCTGTGGTCAATGATCAGCGACTATGAAATGCCTGGAGTATGGCAACAAGCGCTCGTGCCAATAAGCTATTTTTCAGGCCAAGACAGAGAGCTACGTTGGGAGTTGAATCCGCTTGGCTTTCAGGGCGCATCGGTTCAGTTAAGGCAAATCAGCGTCTTCATCCCAGAAGCTAATCTTGTCGCTGCAGTTCCTCTACCCGCCTCGGCTTTACAGCTTTTGCTTGCTCTTTTTGGTTTGGTAAGCTTTGGTTCTTTTACCCAAAAACGATCATTAAACTGGTGTAGGCACCCAGAGAATAAGTTGAAGCAAGTTTTGGCAAAGTGAGCAGCTTTGAATCTAGTTTGAATAGTTCATAGACCGACGCCAATATTAAAGTTAAGAAGCATGTGAGGTGGGCAAAATTGATTGCCGAAATTTTAATTTCGTAGCCAAGAACTAGTGCAATATCGAGTAGAAAAATAAGTGCGCAGATTGCAATAATTAGTAGTTGGAGAGCTTTTAAGAAAAACACACGCATACCGTATTTTGAACCTTGATATATCATTATTAAAGGATCAATGCTCTCGCTAAAGCTTTTATTCACAATTACTTTTTTCAATTCTATCAGCGGTTCTTTCGCGATCTTTCTGGATCATGTTGCTGTTTGCCCATCTGAGTGCGATCCTTCGTAAGAAGAGCAGATGGGCAAGTTCAATACGCGTTTCTTTGCCTTCCGCCAAACGCTTCAGCTTGTAGGCGGTTAATCCTTCGGGGGCATCTTCATCTGTGAGCATCAATGCTCTGACAGAAGACGAGCGCTGTTTAAGGAAATTTGCCAGCTCATGGCCTGTGCCATCCGTCAGCAGAACAAGCTGCTTAGGGTGAGCACCTTCTGGCAACTCGCTTTCGAAACCCACGCTTAGATAAGCATGTATAACAGCTTCGAGGCCTTCTGAATAAGCTGACCGCGACTTCCCCTGCATCCAGGCCTTGATCATCGCCGCGTCGAGACGCGTGGTAGGTTTGATCAAACCAAGCGCTTTTGCATATTTGTAGATCGCGGCAGGGCCAAGACCTGTGCGAGATTTCTCGGCAGCGAGTATTTCCAAGGTGTCTTTGGGGATTTCAATTCGGGTCGTGTGGGTCGGCAGCATAGGATGCTAACGTAGCACATTTTGGCATTTGTATGCAGCGCTGTTGCCCACTAACTGAACAACCACCACTCTAGTTTGGTCGCCAAGAAAGCGCCAACCAGTGACAGAGTTCCAATAGCAATGTGAACAAGCAAGCTGAAGCGAAGACGTCCAAACAGCCAAAACGCCGCCATCGTAAACATCGACAGAAGTAGTCCGAAATTGAGAAAAATGACAAAAAACGGCCATATGCCGTCGGATCGAAGTTCAGGCGGCGCTGCTGGAACACCAACAGTGATGGCATCAAATTGCCCCAAACCCACAATTGCATAAAAGAATGCCGTCAGCAGCAGCCAGTTAGCTCCAGCAATGGCGACGCAATACTTCAGGCTTGCCCGCCAACCTCCTTGCTCGTACGCGGACATGGCTGAGACGCTTATGGCGCCAAAGGAGGATAGGACTGGCATCATTATTGTCGCGAAGACCAGCGCTATGAACCAGATTGGAAGATCGGGGTTGTGTGCGAAGTACGAAGAAATGCTCATGAAGACCAGATAGCTCAGTGCGGAACCGCCATAGACAAAAGCCAATGAGCGAAGTGTTTCTGGCCAGAAACGGAACTTAACTTCCTTGTTGCGGAGTTGCAGCACTTCCGAGCGCTTTTTGAAACTGGGGTGCGTGAACCAACGAAAAGCAATAGCTAAGTTTAGGCGGACCCTCTCTCGAACCTCATGTCGCAGGTATCGTCGCATCCAATCGTTGAAGTGTTTTTCGTCAAGATCGCGGCTTTCCCGGTCCGCTCTAAATTCTCTCTCGTGAAGGCTTTGCCTTATCCACAAGAGGCAAAAAATTGGGAAACCGATCAGCCCAAGAACCAGTGTTATCGTGCCGCGCGGCGAAAACTGTTCTGCTTGCCCAGTTAAGCCGTCCAATAGAAAAAGTGTCGCCAAGAACAGAGAGTATAAAACTGCTAAAAACGTTACGCCGCCGAGTATGCCAACAAAATGAAAGAACTTGGCGTCTCCATTTTTGATATGGGCGTACTCGTGCCCAATCAGCGCTTTCCAGTCCTGATATTGCCCTGTTAAGTCTTGTGAATTAAAAACTATGTATCTTCGAAAACCTAGGTCGATTGAGCAGGTTGCAACTCTCGAACCGACTCGAAACCTCACTTTATCATCGCCAATAATTTCAGAAAAATCCTGGCGTACAATCGGTTTTGACATACTCAGCGGATCATAAACTACCGTCTTGATATACCATACAAGGGGAAGCAAGACGACTGCTGCCGCAATGGCAACGCTCGTATTTGCAATGGCGGGAAGCGATATCACTAAGATCGGGGTGAACAATGCCGTCGCAAGGCCATCTATGGCTTGCTGGGGTGTCCTTGCAATATTCGAACGCATCAAGTGGATATATGGATGTGAGCTTGCGTCCCAAACATTTCCCTTAGTGCTGCCTGGATTTTAGCGATCTCGGCATCCGATTTGTGCTCTTTGAGAGATATTGTGATCTCTGGCAGTCGACCGCTACCTGCAGCAAAAACTGTCGTTCCACCGCTTCCTGCGTGCACGCCATCGAGATCAACCAGATTTTCTAGTTCGCCATCAAGAATGCGGTCATAGACTTCTCTCAGGTCATAATCTTTTTCAGCTGTGATTGTCATTTTCTGCATGGCGACCCCCCTAAACCCTAGTCGTTTAAGACTGATAGACAATCAACGCCGTGAGAAACAATGAAATTTGTACGAACCATCGAGCTTGGCCAAAACTAGACAGGTTTTTGTAAAACCAAGACGCGTCAAGGACGTTTCGAGCTCTTCCTGCATAGCCTGCATTAACGCAACAGTACCCTGAGTCATCTAGCAGGGTGAGCGTTTCGACTTTGGGGCGCGAACCAAAGTCGCCTGTACCTTGCAAAGGCATCAAAATTTACATGGTAAACTTGGCTCCTTGCGTGTTTTGCGTGATATTCAGTCAGGATCATACAAGGCAACCCAACAACCATGCATCGAGCGTTCTCAAAAATAGTAGAGATTTTTGAAGGTATTGCGACAACCCGCGGTGTCGATTTTTCGTCATCGTGGAGCGTGGATGGGCATTGCTTAAAGGGAACACTTCATGTTGCAACCTCAGGAGATACTTTAGAAGGCAAGGCGTTCATTGATACACTTGTTGCAAAGGTTCAAGAATTTGGAACAGAAAACAATCTGACCGTTTCCTCGGTTTCGTCGTCGGACGAAAAAGGTTTTCGATATATATTACAATTGGTTAGCGACGCAAGCTTGGACGAATTTATAAAATCTGGTAATCTTGACAATTATAGTAAAGAATTAGCCAGTTATTTTGAGTACGAGTTGAAAAGAATATACAGAAATCGCGATGAGCTACCCTTTCCGGACCTTCCAGCAAATCATGAAAAGAACCGGGCCAAACCACGCCTTACCAAAGCTTTTGGCTCGCGCGTCGATCCTGACCTAGCGCAGAAGGTTGATAAAGAGATCGAACGTAGAGGAATGACAAAGCGCGAGGCGTTCGAAGAGGCTTTCGCCGAATGGTTGGAAAAGCGTCTGGAGTAAAGTGGTATATACTAACACTTGACGTCACAAAAAAGCGTATATACCAAAAGTGCATGACCTAAGGAGTATCGATTCGTTTCGACAACGAGTTGATCCAATCAAGGGAGTGCATGATGACCTCTATGCTTGCGACTACTGTCATGACGTTTTCAATGTCACTAGTTAATGTGACGGGCACGCTGCTTCTGAGAGCTTCATCTGATCCCAACAAACAAGAGTATTTTGCGGCTGGCATAATCGCCTATGTCATTGGGGCGGTTTTCTACGTGAACCTTTTGAAGCACAACAGTCTTGCAGTCATGGCCGTGGCGTCCTCGACCTTGCAGCTTGGCCTAATGATCTCGCTGTCTGTCTGGTACTTCGACGAAAAGGTCAGCATGTTGCAGGGCTCTGCCATGATGATCGCCGTTGTAGCAGCAGGCGTGGCGATGCTGGCTGCGGCGCACTGAGGCGTCGGCAATGTATCCTGCATCCCATAATCGCAGCAGTGGACTTCAGTCCGCTTTCGGCCCCGTTGCCACTCTCGCGTCGCTTTGCCTGACAGTTTTCTTAGCACCAGAGGTTCATCCAGTCTTAGAACCGACTGTCTGGCAAGCGCTTGTTTCCCGATATGACCATCAGACCGCATCGTGGATGGCATTTGCCATCAAGATAGCGGTCTGGCCCGCTACCTATGTCATCCTGCGGCTCGCAATTATGGCTGGGCTCTTTTCCCTGTCTGCATGGGCCGCGCGTCGGCTCATGTGAGCCATTCTCCCAAGCCATGAAAGGAAACAAAATGGCACGACTAACACACGTAACCGTCCGAAAACTGGGACCGGATTTTGGAACCGGAATAGCGATCCTCATCATCTTCGGGTTTGTCGTGGCCGCATTCTTTGGCCACACCCCGTCTTTCGTTCAATAGAGTAGGAAATACTCATGAGAGTAAGAAAAGGTCTCACCGCAAGTCAGCGTTTTTCCAACCTTGGATACGGCGTCGTTGGCATGATCATCGCGGTCGTGATCGCCCGGTATGGCGACTTTGAGTTCAGCGGCACTGCCGCATTTGTAATCGGACTGATTGCTGCAGGCGGCATATTTCGCGGCGTGTTCGGTTTCGACGAAGTCTAACTCCAGCCATTAGGAAAGGAAAAACCATGGCAAAAGTTACAAAACACTATTCTGCCCTGCAACGGGTTGGCATGTTCATCGCTGGTCTCGGGTTTGGCCACATAACACTCGTGGGACTGGCCAATTACGACGGAAGCGGCATGTTCCAATTTGGGATCGCCTTGTTTGGTCTTTGCTCGCTCGGTGGGTTCTACGGCGCATTGGTCGGAAAACAGTCGATCTAGCTGCGAAGAACGGTCTCGCAAGCAACTTGCGAGACCGCCCCAGTCTTCAACCAAAGACCTGGCTGGGCTTGGTGCTGCAACACCAATCCCAGCGCTAACTCCCAAAATTTGGGACGAAACGCAAAGAAAACATCATGTTTGATCCGCACGCTGCGCCTCACGGTTCAGCTGAATTCACAGACTTTCGTGGCAGGAAAGATGCTGGGCTCTATGGTCGCTTCGGCGCATTCATCGGGGCGGATGCCGCTGGTCGCGAATGTCGCAGTAGCCAGCAGAGCGCGCTCTGTCTAGTAGGTGGCGCTCGCAGCGGCAAAGGCAATTTTGGACTGAAATGGTTGATTGACGCTTCAATGGGGGACGAAGACGGGCCACACCATATCATCAACCTTGACTTCAAGTCGCAAGATACCCCCGTCGCGTCTTTGCAGGTTGTCCAAGGGCGTCATCACTATTGCTACAATCCACGAGGTCGTGGCGGACTTCATTCCAGTAAGATCAACCCATATGCGCACTTGATTGCTGCCTCTCCAACATTGGTTCCAGATGCCTTCTTGTCTTCGGCAAGTTGGATACCGTTCACTGACCCGAAGGCACAGTATTTCGAGGGCATGGCGCAAACCATCAACACTGCAGTGCTGGTAACATTGGTACGAGCGAACGGCTCTGTCACAGTTCCTGAAGTGGCTGAAAAAATTGCGGCTCTGGGCGATACGTCCGAAGAGTGGCTCAGTTTCGAATTTGAAATCTCACAACAACCTGAGCCCGAGATAAATCAGGTCGCAGCCGATCTTCGAAAGCTGCGTGAGGGCAATTCCGACGCGGGCGGTTTCGCTGGCATCAAAAACGAACTTGCGAGGCGCTACGCTTGCATGATGGACCCGCAGGTAAGGGAAGCGTTGTCGCCGCCTTTTGATTTTTGTTTTTCCCAACTCTGCGAAGGGAACTCTCACCCGACCATGGTTTCGATCATGGAAGACCTCGAATATGCGGAGAACAACAGCGTTGTGAAAGCGCTGTTTACCTGCGCGCTAGTCTTCAAGCGTCGCGCTGTTTCTGCGAGGCCGCAATTTTGGCTTCTTAATGAGGTCGCGGCGATGGGTGCGTGGCCATTGGCAGAGTCACTCGCAACGATTTCAGCAGGTTACAATATTCGCACCGCCTACGTGGTGCAGTCCACTGAACAGTTTGAGCGCCTCAAAAAAGGCGCAAGCAACGTGATCCCCAATTCTTGTGGAACGATCATTTACATGGGCATCCGCTCAGTGCAGCAAGCTTCGTTGGTCAGTCGCCAATTGGGTCGCCAAACGCTTCACTACGACGATTTTGTTCAACAGGAACGAGCGCGTGCCGCAAAGTCCAAGGCCATGGCCGACCTGATATTTGGTCACGGTAATCCGGTGCAGGCGATTATGACAGCGCAGCACCAAGACCGCCTTGCAAATCACAAAAGCAAGATGGCGAGGGATTTGCGAACCATTGATGAAGTTATCAATGAGGCCAATGAACGAGCATATGTTTTTATGCCGGGAGTGCTTGAGCGTCCGTTTTACGCCTTTGTTCCTCAATACTGGCGCTCCAAATCCAACGCCGGAAGATACAACCGCGATCCATTCCATTCAAAACCTGGGCGGGTGGAAGTCGCAACGTGGCTCGGACAGAGCAACCGTAAGATCATCACCGAACCCGCTCCCAGTCGATATGCGGACTGGCCACAGTATCGCGACAGCGGGTTGTGGTCGTATGTGAGGGGATATCGGCCATGAAGCGCCCAAATAATTTCCCCCGCGAAGGCATGAACGAACCAGTGACTGTGGAAGCAATCAAACGGCTTGAACGTGAGCGACCCGTCTTAAATGAGGCCTTGCATTACACGTTTGGTGGGGATGTAAAAGCAAGTGTTCACACCAACTTGGCTGCCGAACGGGAAGCGGCAATTGCTGCTGGGGCGCGACGTCTCCTGCAGACCTCGGAGCAAGCCAAGAAAGAGTTTGGTGCCACAAAACCCGATGCCAGAACGGAGTACATTCGCCAGCAATTAAATGCGGCGCGCGGGTCAAAGCCGCAGAAAATCCGAAAATACTCACCAGCACGATAGGTTCAAAAAAAGGGGATGTTCCATGTCAGAACAGAAGAAGCACAGCCAAAATAAACGTCCAGTCAAGTCCCATCGAGATGGCGTTCTTGAAACCGCAATTTGGCGGCATGAGACCGAAAACGGTCCTGTATTTAATACGGAACGAACACGGTCGTATCAGGACAAGGAGGGCAAATGGAGGAAGACTCACTCCATACCTGAACGCGACCTTTTAAAGGCGGCGAAGCTCGACGAACGTGCATATGAGAGTATTCAGCTGATGCGCCAAAAAGAACGAGAAAAATACATTCAGCGTCAAAAGCAAGAAGCTCAACCGACTCCGGGGCATGAACACTCTCGCACTCCGTAGTCGTTCAAAGATTCTTCTTGACGGGAAACAAATTTAAGTAGAATGTTCTTCTTTTGTTCCGATATGAGCAATCAGAGAAGGAGATATTCAAGCGGCTAAATAAGGAGGTATAGCGATCATGACAGACGCTCCCAACAACGACACAATCATAGCCAACCTGAAGGAAAAGAAGCGCGACGGGTTGAGTTTTGATGAAATCGACACGGATCGTTTGACTGAAAGATCGCTGATCGAAGCGGACTATGAGCGCTTTGCTCACTTTCTGGACGGCCTCGATGCGTCTGAGGCAGAAAAACGTGAGTTTGTTCAGACCGTTTGGAATATCGTCTTTGCTGTTGCTTCGCTTGGCTTCCAATCTCACCCAATCCAAATCGTCGAGAAAATCTGTGGAAAGCGTGATTTTAAGGAGGCGGCAAACGGCAAAAGAACCCGAAAAATGTTAAGCTAAAATTGCGCTCAAGCCCAAGAAAACACCAGTGTGCGCTCACTTTATAGGGCGGGCAAAGGAAAAATATATGAACCATAATTTCGATCAAACAAAACAAAAGAAGGCAATAATTTACTGCCGAGTATCCAGCAAGAAACAGAAGGTGGAAGGAAGCGGCCTCGACAGTCAAGAACACCGCTGCAGGCAATACGCCGAGGCCAAATCTTACAGCGTAGAAGCTGTTTTTCCTGATGATGTATCGGGGGGCGGAGATTTCATGAACCGTCCAGGTATGGTGGCGCTACTTGACTACCTGGATGCGCGCCCGCATGAAAAATTTGTTGTGATATTCGATGATCTTAAGCGCTATTCGCGCGACGTTGAGTTCCATCTGAAACTGCGGCGCTTGATGGCCGAAAGAAATGCCACGCGTGAGTGCTTGAACTACAACTTTGAAGATACGCCGGAAGGAAAATTCAACGAGATTATTTCCGCTGCAGCGGGCGAGCTTGAACGCCTCCAAATGGGGCGTCAAAACCGTCAAAAGAGCATTGCTCGCATTGAGCAGGGATTTTGGGTGTTTCGCGCGCCCCTAGGCTACAAGTACGTCAAATCCAGTCGGGGTGGGAAAGAGCTTGTCTTGGACGAAGTTCTGGCCCCAATCGTCCGCGAGGCACTCGAAGGATATGCTTTTGGGCGGTTTGCATCACAAACCGAAGTTCGTCGCTTTTTGGAAAGCCAACCTGCATACCCAAAAGACATGCCTAATGGCGGTATCCGTCCACAGACTATCGTTCGGTTGTTGAGCAAGGTTGTCTATGCGGGATTTGTCGAAGCCCCAAAATGGGGGATATCTCCCCGCCCAGGCAACCACGTCGGCATAATCACACTAGAAACTCACCAAAAGATTCAAAATCGCCTTAACACGCCCGTCTATGCGTCTGCGCGCAAAGACATCAATCGCGACTTCCCTCTGCGCGGCGCTGTATCATGTGCCTGTTGCGAGAAGCCTCTGACTGCGGGCTGGTCGAGAGGGAAGTACAAGAGCTTCCCTTATTATCGCTGCCGAAACAAGGAGTGCGACCTATTTGGCAAGTCTATTCGTAAGGATCAGATTGAGGCAGACTTTGAAAAACTACTCGCAAGTGTTCAGCCATCGCATGGCGCATTCGCAATGGCGCAAGCGATGTTCAAGCACTGTTGGGACATGCTGAATGAGCAATCGCAAGCGCTCACAGCCGATGTGAATACTCGTATCAAGAAAGCCGACAAAGAGATCGCGAATTTGGTCGATATGGCTGTGAACGCATCGAGTCCCGTTGTGCTGGCGGCTTACGAGAAAAAGATCGAAAAACTCGAAAACGACAAGCTCGCACTGCGTGAAAAACTGAAGAATCCGGGCAAGACAGGCTACAGCTATAGTGAGTTGTTTGAACTCTCCATGCGATTTCTATCAAGCCCTTGTAAAGTATGGAATTCTAAGCGGTTTAACTTGCAGAAGATAGTGCTGCGTCTGGTGTTTGCAGAGCCAGCTCTGTACTGCCGTGAAAATGGCTTTTTGAACACCAAATTCTCCATGCCATTCAATATGTTAGGAGGTCAAGACATGTCTATATTGGGAAATGGTGCTGCTGGAGAGAATTGAACTCTCGACCTCTCCCTTACCAAGGGAGTGCTCTACCTCTGAGCTACAGCAGCGCCGGTGTGGCGCGTGATTAGACGCAATCGGTCATTGGTGCAAGCCTAATCTGGACCCTTCCGGAGCCCTGCTGTAGACAGGCGGCATGGCAGATAAATCCCCATCAAAAGGCGCGGTAAAAACCGCCCAGTCGCGCGAAGACCGGCTTAAAGCGGCGCTCAAAGCGAATCTGGCCCGGCGCAAGGCACAAAGCCGGGCGCGCGCGGACGGACAGGGGAACGAGGCAGGCACACCGGCACCCACCGGGCAGAAAAAGGACGCGTAAACCGATGGATTCAATTCTGGTCACGGGCAATGGCCCTCTCAGCGGGCAGATCCCGATTGCCGGGGCGAAAAACGCCTGTCTTACCCTGATGCCGGCGACGCTTTTGTCAGACGAGCCGCTGACCCTGATCAATGCGCCGCGCCTGTCGGACATCCGGACCATGTCTGAGCTGCTGCGCTCGCTGGGGGCAGAGGTGACCTCGCTGCAGGGCGGACAGGTGCTCGCACTGTCCAGCCATGACATCACCAGCAGGACGGCGGACTATGACATCGTGCGCAAAATGCGGGCCTCGATCCTGGTGCTGGGCCCGCTGCTGGCGCGCTATGGCGAGGCGGTCGTATCTCTGCCGGGGGGCTGTGCCATCGGCGCGCGCCCCGTGGATCTGCACCTCAAAGCGCTGGAGGCCATGGGGGCCGAGCTGGAACTCAAAGACGGCTATGTGCATGCGGCAGCCCCCGGCGGGCTGCGCGGCGGGACAATCGACTTTGATTTTGCCTCCGTAGGCGCCACCGAAAACGCCCTGATGGCCGCAACGCTGGCCAAAGGCACAACCGTCATCAGCAATGCAGCCCGCGAGCCGGAGATCGTCGATCTTGCGCGCTGTTTGCGGGCGATGGGCGCGCAGATCAGCGGCGAGGGCACCTCTGAGATCACCATTGACGGCGTCGACCGTCTGGGCGGGGCCACCCATACCGTCGTGACCGACCGGATTGAACTGGGCACCTATATGCTGGCACCGGCCATCTGCGGCGGCGAGGTCGAATTGCTGGGGGGGCGGATCGAACTGGTCGAGGCCTTTTGCGAGAAGCTGGATGCGGCAGGCATCAGCGTGTCCGAGACAGCCAGTGGCCTGACGGTAACGCGCCGCAGCGACGTCATTCAGGCCGTGAATGTCACGACCGAGCCCTTTCCCGGATTTCCGACCGATCTGCAGGCCCAGATGATGGCCCTGCTCTGCACGGCCGAGGGCACATCGGTGCTGGAGGAAAAAATCTTTGAGAACCGGTTCATGCATGCCCCGGAGCTGATGCGCATGGGGGCAGAGATCGATGTCCAGGGCGGCACGGCAACCGTAACGGGCGTGAGCAGGCTCAAGGGCGCACCGGTGATGGCCACCGATCTGCGCGCCTCCGTCTCGCTCATTCTCGCAGGTCTGGCGGCCGAAGGCGAAACCCGGGTCTCCCGCGTCTATCACCTTGACCGCGGCTATGAACATGTGGTCAGCAAACTCTCCGGCGTGGGCGCCAGCATTGAACGGATCAGCGACACATGACAGATGCACGGTTTGAGGACGGACGCGAGGCACCGCTGAACCTCGGGGCGCTGGACGCGGATGATCTGCAGGTGATCTCCTCGCTCTGCCAGGACGCGGTGTTTCCCGCAACCGAAATGACATGGGACCGCCGCCGCAACCGCTTTGGTCTGCTGCTCAACCGGTTCCGCTGGGAAGAGGGGGCCGCCCACAGCGTCGCACCCGAGCGGGTCCGGACGGTGCTGGCCATCGACACCGTGCAGGGTGTCTCCACCAGCGGCATCGACCGGCGTGACGCCGACACCATCCTGTCGCTGCTTTCGGTCACTTTCGAGCAGACTGACGCGCCTGCAGGCCATGTGCTGCTCACGCTGGCCGGAGACGGTGCCATCCGGCTGCGCGTCGAAGCCCTGGAAGTCTCCCTCAAAGACGTCACCCGCCCGTACCAGGCCCCTTCCCGCGCGCGGCCCGGCCACCCGGAATAACCCCGCTTCTTCTGGCTGGAAATATCCCCGCCGGAGGCATGAAATCCTGCGGCGCTGAACAAAAAGGTCAAACATGCCCGTTTTTCTGAACGCAGACGATCCCGGTTTCGGAACAGCCTTTGCAAAACTGCTCTCTGCCAAGCGCGAGGACAGCCCGGACGTGGACGATACCGTCGCGGGGATCATCGCCGATGTGCGCGCCCGCGGCGATGCCGCCCTGCTGGAGCTGACCGCAAGGTTCGACCGGCTGACCCTGACAGCAGACAGCCTGCGCATCAGCGCAGAAGAGATCGCGGCAGCCACCGCCTCGGTGCCCGGGGCCGAGCGCGCAGCTCTGGCCCTGGCGGCGGAGCGCATCCGTGCCTATCACGAACGCCAGCTGCCTCAGGACGCCTCGTGGCAGGATGGCACCGGGGCCACGCTGGGCTGGCGCTGGACGCCGGTCAGTGCCGCCGGTCTCTATGTGCCCGGCGGTCTAGCCTCCTATCCGTCATCGGTTCTGATGAACGCCATCCCGGCGCGGGTGGCGGGTGTGCCGCGCCTGGCGATGGTGGTGCCCGCGCCGGATGGGGTGCTCAACCCGCTGGTCCTGGCTGCAGCAGAGCTTGCCGGGGTGGATGAGGTCTACCGAATCGGTGGCGCCCAGGCCATTGCGGCGCTGGCATATGGCACCGACACAATCGCACCGGTGGACAAGATCACAGGCCCCGGCAACGCCTTTGTGGCCGCCGCCAAACGCCGCGTCTTTGGCAAGGTCGGCATCGACATGATCGCGGGCCCGTCCGAGATCCTCGTCATCGCAGATGCGGACAATGACCCCGACTGGATCGCCCTCGACCTGCTCAGCCAGGCCGAACACGACGAAAGCGCGCAGTCCATTCTGATCACCACCGATGCGCACTTCGGGCAGGCGGTCGCCGCCGCTGTGGACAAACGGCTCGAAACACTGGAGCGGCGGGCCATCGCGGGGGCCTCCTGGCGCGATTTCGGGGCCATCATCACCGTGCCCGACCTGGACGCCGCCGCCGCCCTGTCGGACCGGATTGCCCCGGAACACCTGGAGCTTTGCGTGGCCGATCCGCAGGCGCTCTCGGAAAAGATCACCCATGCGGGCGCGATATTCCTGGGCCAGTGGACGCCCGAGGCGATCGGCGACTATGTGGGCGGGCCCAATCACGTGCTGCCCACAGCACGGTCCGCGCGTTTCTCCTCAGGCCTGTCGGTGCTCGACTTCATGAAACGCACGACCCTTGCGCAGATGACACCGGCTGCACTGCGCGCCATTGGTCCGGCCGCTGAAACGCTCGCCACCACCGAAAGCCTGGAGGCCCATGGTCTGTCGGTCACGGCACGGCTGCGCAAACTAAACGACTGAGCAGGCGGGGAGCGCTTGCCCCGGGGCAGGGCGCGCGCTATCCAGTGGCGGTTTCCTGTTGCCCGAAGAGTTCTGACCCATGTCCCGTATATCCCAGATTGACCTTGACGATTCCGGCCTGCCGCCGCCCACACCGGAAATCGAGCAGGAGCGCAAGGTCGCGATGTTCGATCTGCTGGAGGACAACACCTTTGTGCTGCCACAGCGCGACGGGCGCGCCGTTCCCGATGGCCCCTACCGTGTGGGTCTGGCGATCCGCGACAAGCGGCTGGTCTTTGACGTGAATACCGAAAACGCGGAAAAGGCGGCAGAATTCCACCTGTCGCTGGGCCCGTTCCGGCAGGTGGTCAAAGATTATTTCCAGATCTGCGAAAGCTATTTCGAGGCCGTGAAAAAACTGCCGCCCAGCCAGATCGAGACCATCGACATGGCCCGCCGCGGCATTCACAACGAAGGCAGCCGCGTGCTGCAGGAACGCCTGGAGGGCAAGGCAGAGGTGGATACCGACACCGCCCGCCGTCTCTTTACGCTGATCTGCGTGCTGCATTTCGGAGGCTGAATGACGGAAACGATGCCACAATCGGTTCTGTTCTGTTGCGATCACAACGCTGTGCGCTCGCCCATGGCCGAAGGCATCATGAAAAAGCTCTATGGCACCGGCACCTATGTGCAGTCCGCCGGGGTGACCAACGACATGGAGATCGACGGCTTTTCCATCGCGGTCTGCCAGGAAATGGATGTGGAACTGTCGCGGCACCGCTCGCGCAGCTTTGACGAAATGGAAAACTGGGGCGACGATCTGGGCTCTTTCGATCTGGTCATCGCCCTCAGCCCTGCCAGCCAGCGCCGCGCGCTTGAACTGACGCGCTATTACAGCCTCGAGGTGGAATACTGGCCCATCCTGGACCCCACGGGCCTCGGCGAGACACGCGAGGCCAAACTTGTCAGCTACCGCCAGGCGCGCGACCAGATCCGCGACCGGCTGATCGGCCGGTTCGGCCCACCCACTGAAATGATATGAGGATCCTATGACTGATGTCGTGAAACGGTATTTCGAGGCCTTCAACACCGGCGATCTGCCCGGCATGCTGGAATGCGTGAGCGAGGATGTCGCCCATCACGTCAACGAGGGCACGGTGCGCCACGGACGGGCGGCCTTTGCAGAGTTTTGCGGGCATATGGCGCGCTGCTACAGGGAGAACCTCACAGATGTGGTTGTGTTTTCGACACCTGACGGCAAACGCGCGGCGGCGGAATACACCGTCAACGGCACCTACGTGCACACGGATGAGGGCCTGCCAGAGGCCACGGGCCAGACATACAAACTGCCCGCAGGATCGTTCTTTGATATCACGGACGGTCTGATTTCGCGGGTCACCACCAGATACAACCTGTCGGACTGGATCCGGCAGGTCTCCTGAGGCGCGCCTTGCCACTGGCATTCCGGCAGCTCTCCGGACCGGCGCTTGCCGCCGCGCTGGAGGATGTTGCGGCGCTGCGTATCGCCGTCTTTCGCGACTGGCCCTATCTCTATGATGGCGATCCGGCCTATGAACGGCAGTACCTGGCCCCCTATCTGAAAAGCGATGCCGCCACGGTGATCGGTGCCTTTGATGCAGATCGGCTTGTGGGCGCGGCCACGGCGCTGCCGCTGAGCGCGCATTCGGATGATTTCAGTGCCGCCTTTGCGGGCACGGGCTATGATCTGTCCCGTCTGTGGTACTGCGCGGAAAGCGTGCTGTTGCCGGCGTATCGCGGGCAGGGGGCCGGGCATCGGTTTTTTGACCTGCGCGAGGCCCGGGCACGCGATCTGGGCTTTGCCCACAGCTGCTTTTGCGCCGTTGTGCGCCCGGACACGCATCCGGCCCGCCCGGCAGGCTACCGCAGCCTCGACGGCTTCTGGCAGGCACGCGGCTACAGCCCGCTTGCCGGTGTCACCGCGCGTTTCGCCTGGAAAGACATCGGCGAAGCCTCCGAGACCGAAAAACCCCTGCAATTCTGGATCCGCGCGCTCTGACCCCGGGGCGTACCGTGGTGCCGGTGCCACATCGGCTGCGCGCCGCGTGGCCCGATCTTGAAAAAATCCGGCAGACGGGCTATCCGGTGGCCACGTTCCGCACAGGCGGGGCGATGGAGTTTTAATGTCTGAGAATGCAGCCAACGGCTGAGGTTCACTCAGGTGAGCCGCACTGAAACACAGGTCTTCCGCGCGTGATGCCGGAAGCCTTGTCGGCTGACATCAACTCAAGAGACACTCCAGTGAATATCTCAAAACACGAACAGCGTGTTTTGCACGTTCTGGCGCAGGGCGGAGCCATCCATTTTGAGCGCCTGCCGAACGGCAAAATCCGTGACATCCGCTGCATCACACGGGACGGCCATGTTCTGACCGACTGTGATCTGCGGCTTTTTGATCGTCTGAAAAAACGGCGGTTCATCAAATCAACAGGCGGACGCCCCTACCGTGCCACGCGGCTCGGGATCAGTTCGGTCAACGCACAGCAGGACAACCGCTGAGGAGCAGACATATGAAAGAACCAATTGTAAAACCAACGACCCGGGGCGACATTCCGGCGCTGCAGGCCGTGCTGGATCAGACCGGGCTTTTCCCGGGCGATATGCTGCCGGACATGGCCGCACCGGCCCTTACCGGGCAAAGCCCCGCCCTCTGGCTGACCTGTCATCTGGGCGGGGCTCCCGTGGGCCTGAGCTATACCGTGCCCGAGGCATTCGCGGACGGGACATGGAACATGCTGGCCCTGGCGGTCCGCCCTGATCTGCAGTGCAGAGGCCTGGGGTCCGCTCTGGTCGCGGCGGCAGAGCAGCATCTGCGCGCAGGCAACCAGCGGTTGCTGATCGTCGATACCTCAGGCACCGCAGCTTTTGCGCGCGCCCGGCAGTTCTATGCCCGCCAGGGCTATAAAGAGGCGGCCCGCATCCGCGATTTCTGGGCAGCGGGGGATGACAAGGTGACCTTTCGCAAGGCCCTGTGACTGAACAGACCCTTCGCCACGCGGGTGGCGGAGGGCCCTCAGACTGCTGGCAGGCGTCTGATCATGCGCTCCGGACACGCAGCCTGCATCCGGCGTCAGGTCCCTTCGCAGGTCCGCGCCGCCAGATCAGCGAACCGGCTCCAGGTTGCCCAGAACTGTTCGTTGCCCGATGCATCCGACGTGCGGATCGCCTGGGCCAGGTCGGGCTCTTCGAAAAAGCGCACGCCACGCGCCTGTTCTGAGATGGTCAGGGTCCGGTTGGCCACTGCCTGAATGCATCCGCACCGCGCCTGGCTCGCGGCCTTGCGGCGGTGCGCCATACAGGCATTGCTGATTTTGCCGCTGGCAAACTGTGGTGCTGTGCTGGCCTCAAGCGAGGCAGGCAGGAACGGGCTGGTGGCCGGTGGTTCATTGGCACCGCTGCACGCGGCGGTCAGCACCATAAGGCCCAGCAGGGCAGGAAATCGGGCCATAACAGCGCTCCGCGGATTCGTTAAAAGACCCCGTGACTATGGCGCAACGGTCCGCGCTCTGCAATCTTGCGCGGACCGCTCCGAAATCAGAACCGCCAGCGCGCGCCTACAAAGAACACATCCTGGTCCAGCAGGTCGGCGCCGGTGCCATCCAGGCTGAAGGTCCGGTAGCTGGCGTAGACCTCGGTATTGATGCTGTCGATCTTCTGGACGACCGCCAGACCCACAGATTCGGATTCGGACCCGGTAACGGCAAAATCCTCGCCCGAATAATAGTCCAGCGTGATCCGTGTCTCGCCCGCGGCGATCCAGTCCCGTTTGATCCCGCCCTTGATGTAGTAATAGCTGTCATCGCCTTCCTGCTGACGTCCTGTGGCCACCGCCAGGTTCAGGCCCGTCGCCTTGTGCAGAACAGCAAAGGAGCCCAGGAGCAGTTCCTCGTCGGAATCGCGGATCGAATACCCGACACGCCCGGCCACATGATAAGCGCCATAGTCCTTGTCGTATTTCAGGCCGATGTCATAGAACTCATCGTCGTTGCCGCTGGTCAGGACTTCCTCACCGGCGGACACAATCAGCCAGAAGCCATTGTACTGCGGCGTTTCATAGTGAATACGGAACCGCCGCCCGCCGTCAAAGGCGTTGAACCCGTCACCGACGGTTGTGCCTGAACCGCCGCCCGAAGCCAGCTGGAACTCCTGATTGCCCGCCTGGTCCTGCAGGCTGGAATAGGCGATGACCGAGGTGCCGGAAAAGTCCGCCTCTGCCAGCCCGTCGGTTGCGATGCTGCCCTGACCAAAGGACAGTGTGCCCCAGGTGGGGGACCGGTAAATCGCCTCGAACTTGCGGATCTCCGTGCGCCGGTATTCCTGGTCAAAACTGTCGTTGGTGTCGCTGATCGAGCTGGACCCGGTGAACCCCAGGGCGGTTTCAAAGTGCAGCCGGAACTCGCCGCCGTTGCCGGTGCCCTGCTTGTAAATCAGGCCGATACGGCTGTTTGAGTTGTCGTTGTCTGTAATGCTGGTGTTGGATGTGGCGCCATTGTCCACGCTGATCACACCAAGGTTGAGGTGTCCGTAAAAGTCCACCTCCGGTCCGGCGGACTGGGCAGTGGCCAGTGTGGGCAGCGCCAGCGCGCAAAGCCCTGCGGGCAGGAGTGCTGTTGTGCGGAAAAGGGATGTCGTCATGGGAGGGCCTTTCGGGAAGCGGCGCCGGTGCGGCGTCTGAATACACCTTACGCGTGTGCCCTGTGAACGCAAACTCACATTTCCAGGAGGCCCGCGCGCTGACGCACAGACCTCCCGTCAGAAACCGGAGACAGCCCGGGGCTCAGCGCCCGATTTCCACCTCATGCTCGGAATGCGCCGAATGATCGTCGTTCAAACGGACGTATTTCACCGTCATGCGATCGGCCTCCAGGGCGACCCGTTCGGCGGGCACAACGGAGCCACCATCGCGCGTTTCCTCGGCAAAGCTGAAGCTGGTGATCAGAACGTTCTCCATGGTGATCACCAGATAATCCAGATGCGCCTCGCCACTGTCCTTGCGCACCGCCAGCGTCATCTCGCGGAACACGCGCCCGCGCTCGACCGCATCCGCCAGATAGGGCGTGGCGGCATCGATCTGTTTGTGCACGACCACGGGGTCAATTTCGGCCCGCCCGCGGCGGCGCAGCCTGCTGGTGACAGCGGATGACTGCTGTTCAATCCCCCAGCTGACGCCCCAGACGTCGATCTCGTCTTCGTGATCCACCCGCTGGCTCTCGCCGGGGATGTCGTCAATCTTCAGATAACCGGTAAGTGGCATGGTTTCCTCCCTCTGTTGGTTGCAACTGTGACGGGAGTTTAGGATGATTCCCCGGGCGGGACTGTGATCTGCGTCACAGAGCGGGTCGGTCGTTCGCTCTGGGCAGAACCCTCATCGCGCAGCGACAGGCCAGCCAGGTCTGCGCCCGGTGATCCTGTCGCTTTATCCAATCACGAACGGAATCGCAGTCCGGAAATCCGGTCATCCGCCGACAACCCCGGCCCAGACAACCAGCGCGTCCAGCCACTGGCGGTACCAGACGACGACCCATGCGAGCCCCAGATCCCACAGAAGCCGCAGGAGCAGGGCCAGCCCGCCAAAAACCAGCACCAGGCAGGCGGTCCAGACCGCCCCCAGCCGGAACGGGGCAGTGACCGAGGCGCGGGTATCGCCCCTGCGCGCAGCGGTAATGCGGGTGCACAGCGTGTCGCGCAGACCCTTGGGCAGCAGCGGTTGCAGGCTCAGCGCGCCCAGCCCGATATGGACCGCCGTCGGCAGCAGGGTGGAGGCAAGCATGAGGTAGAGCCACCAGTATTTGCTCAGGTTCCAGGTCGATTCCAGCAGGCGCTCCAGGTTGACAAAGCGGATGCCCGACAGCACTTCCATCAGCGCGCTGACGCAGACCAGCGTGCTGCCCGTGGCCAGGAAAAGCAGCACCGCCACCAGCGCATCCAGCGCGCCCCAGATCAGCGGCTGGCCCTGCCGGCCCCGTTCGGCCAGGGCCAGGGTGACGGCATAGCTGGCCACGTCAAAGAGCGCGTTGACCAGCGGGGCCACCACAAGAAAGAGCAGTGTCACCCGCAGCACAGGCAGCCATTCGCCCGCCGCGTTCCAGGGTGCCAGCAGCAGCATCAGCACCACCGCAGCAGCAGGGATGCCCAGGGCCAGGCCTGCGGCCACTCCGGGCCGGTTGCCTGTGCGCAGAACGTCAATCGTGATCACATAGATCAGTGCTGCGATCATGGCGGCAATGGCGGCCAGGAAAAAGGCACCCGCACCAGGCAGCAGCCACTGCAGGCCAAAGCCCAGCGGCGGCGCCAGCGAGATCACCGCCGAGACGGCGATCGCGGAGAGCCCGGCGAAATGGCCTGCCAGTGTCCAAAGCAGGGCAAAGCCGATGGCCAGAATTGCGGTGGTGGTGAACCAGGGGAAATCCATCACCATCAGGATGGTGCCCCCCAGGGCAAAGGCGGCAAGGTCCATGTAATCGCCCAGCGGCTCCAGCCGCCCGGTCAGGTATCTGTTGCCCATCCGGATGTATTGGGGCCCGCCCGCGATCAGCAGGATCACCGCCAGCGCCAGCAGCCCGTGCCACCAGGACGCGGCCGCGGGGATCAGGATTGTCTGGCCCAGCACACCATCCTGGCCGCTGGTGCCCCAGTAGATCAGCATACTGGTCAGCGGGTAGATCACCGCAAAGAGCAGCGCCCGGTTCAGCAGGCGAAAGGTAAAGGCCGTGCGCAGCAGTTCGGACACAGGTGTGCGGTCCGTGGCGGGCTTTGGGATCCGGACCCAGCGGCGCGCGCGGGTCAGCATGTGCTCCAGCGCGCGGGTGTAATGCGCCCGGCAGCTCTTCAGCTGCAGGGTGTGCAGGATTTCAGCCGAGCGCGTCTGGTGGTTGATGCCGCTGGCGGCGACGACAACCGAAATCAGGTACACCGCCCCTGTCAGCAGCACCAGTTTGCGCGCTGTTTCACCGCTGCCTGCCAGGGCCGCGGCCAGACTGTTCTGCCCCGCAAGTGCTGCCAGCAGAACAACCAGCAACGCCGCCAGCCCGAAGGCAGCAGCAAAAAGACCCGTTCTCACGATTTCCCCCACAGTACCGCGCCGATTTCCCCTGCGCGGCCAACCTCGCAACTCACCTTGACCGTCCCCGCAATCCGCTCCATATCCCCACCATGACACCGCTTTCACATATCCGCAATTTCTCTATCGTCGCGCACATCGATCATGGGAAATCCACGCTCGCTGACCGCCTCATTCAGTCCACCAACACGGTGGCTGACCGGGATATGAAAGAGCAGATGCTCGACAGTATGGACATTGAACGCGAGCGCGGCATCACCATCAAGGCCCAGACCGTCCGGATCAACTATACCGCGCAAAACGGTGAAGACTATGTCCTGAATTTAATCGATACGCCCGGACATGTCGACTTTGCCTACGAGGTCTCCCGCTCCATGCGCGCGGTCGAAGGCTCGCTTCTGGTGGTCGACAGCACGCAGGGCGTCGAGGCGCAGACCCTGGCCAATGTCTATCACGCCATCGAGGCCGACCACGAAATCGTGCCCGTCCTGAACAAGATCGACCTGCCCGCTTCTGACTGTGACCGCGTGGCCGAACAGATCGAGGACGTCATTGGCATCGACGCCACCGACGCCATCCGGGTCTCTGCCAAAACCGGCCAGGGCATCATGGAAACGCTCGAAGCCATCGTGCAGAAACTGCCCGCCCCCACCGGCAACCCCGACGCGCCGCTCAAAGCCATGCTGGTGGACAGCTGGTACGACAGCTACCTCGGCGTCATCGTCCTGGTGCGCATCATGGACGGCCAGCTGAAAAAGGGCGAGCGCATCCGCATGCTCTCCAACAACTCCACCCACCACGTGGACCGCATCGGTGTCTTCCGCCCTGCTATGACCGAAATCGACGCGCTCGGCCCCGGAGAGATCGGCTTTCTGACCGCCTCGATCAAACAGGTGCGCGACACCCGCGTCGGCGACACCATCACCCACGAGAAAAAGGGCACCGAAAACGCGCTGCCGGGCTTCAAACCTTCCCAGCCGGTGGTCTTCTGCGGCCTCTTTCCCGTCGATTCCGCCGAATTCGAGGACCTGCGTGACGCCATCGAGAAACTGGCCCTCAACGACGCCTCTTTCTCTTATGAAATGGAAACCTCCGCAGCCCTTGGCTTTGGCTTCCGCTGCGGCTTTCTGGGGCTGCTGCACCTCGAGGTGATCCGCGACCGGATCGAACGCGAATACAACATCGAACTGATCACCACCGCGCCCTCCGTCATCTACCACATCCACATGAAGGATGGCACGATGATGGAACTGCACAACCCCGCCGACATGCCCGACCTCACCCTCGTCGACCACCTGGAGGAGCCGCGCATCAAGGCCACCATCCTCGTACCCGACGACTACCTCGGCGACGTGCTCAAACTCTGCCAGGACCGCCGCGGCATCCAGCTTGACCTCACCTATGCAGGCTCGCGCGCCATGGTCGTCTATGACCTGCCGCTCAACGAGGTGGTGTTTGATTTCTACGACCGGCTGAAAAGCGTGACCAAAGGCTACGCCTCCTTCGACTATCAGATGATCGGCTACCGCCAGGACCAGCTGGTGAAAATGTCGATCCTGGTCAATGACGAGCCGGTGGACGCGCTCTCCACCATGGTCCACCGCGACCGCGCCGAACAGCGGGGCCGCGCCATGGTCGAAAAGCTCAAAGACCTGATCCCCCGCCACATGTTCAAAATCCCGATCCAGGCCGCGATTGGCGGCAAGGTCATCGCCCGCGAAACCCTGTCCGCCATGCGCAAGGACGTGACCGCCAAGTGTTATGGTGGCGATGCGACGCGCAAACGCAAACTGCTGGACAAGCAGAAGGCCGGCAAGAAGAAGATGCGCCAGTTCGGGAAGGTGGATATACCGCAAGAAGCGTTTATTTCCGCGTTAAAAATGGACGGCTGACAGCCGTCCATCAGGGCTGAGATGAAAGACGGCGGGAGGCAGCGTATTGCGCAGCAATGCGCGTTCCCGCACAGGGGATATGGAGCGCACCCGGCGCAATAATCCCGCACTGTTACCCGTCAAAATCACCTGCCGGCGCCGATCAATCAAGCGCCACACGGCACCCCAACACTTTCCTCCGCTCAACCACCTGCAAACCGAGCAGGGGCGGCGACCGGCCGCGGGCGTCGCGCTGATAAGCGCCCGCCCGGGGGGGCGGTCGGGCGCTGCCCCTGCGGGGCTGGGGGAAACTGCTTCAGCTTTGCGCTACCAATCTGCTGACCACCAGGTTGAAATGCCTGCTCCAGATCGCGTTAGCGAAAGTATTGACTTGATCATTGCGCCAAGGGTCATGCATATTCGCAGCTCTTGTCAGATTCGTATTTTTTTATTGGATATAGGAGCTTGCGGCATGAAAGCGCTGTTTTCAGTTTTATTTGCCGTGGCTTTGGCTGGCTGCACGACTGTCCGTACCGACGTGGAAGCATACTCTACAATTTCAGAGATAGAACAAGTCGGGAAGGTATTTATAGCCCCATACAACCGTGAAGATGCAAGTTCGCTCCAATGGCTAACAAATGCCGGAATTTTTAGGTCCGTTTTGGAAGAAAAAGGTATCGCTATCGCTGAACGTAGAAGCGAAGCTAGTTCTATCGCCTATTTGGGCTTTGCTGTCGACGAGGGTGAAACCGTCCAATCGACATATTCCATTCCTCAATACGGAGTTACCGGCTATTCTGGTTCCCAGACCACTGGATCAATTTATGGAAGCTCGTATTCAGCAAATACAACTTACACTCCAACCTATGGAGTAACGGGATACTCAACAGGAACTAAAACAAGTGTAATTTATACCCGTGGCATGGCAGTGGATATCGTTGACGCGCGGAACAATTCGAAAGTATTTGAAGCAATCTCGGTAAGCCGGGGATCGTGTAGTTCATTTGCTGGCGTTGCGAGACCAATAATTGAGGCAACGCTCGCGAACTTCCCTAAGGGCAAAGTAGGTAGTGTGGAAGTGTCAATTGAAAGCGCGTGTTGAGCTGTATTTGTCCTCGAAGTAAGAAGCATTGAATGCCTGCACCTGTAAAAAGTTACTCCATGCAAATCCTTCAGATTTGCAGCGCCCGAACCGCCCCCACGGGGCGAGCGCTTCGCTTCCCACCCCTCGGTCCGGGCGCTGGCGATTCAAATTCTAAGTGTCCGCTTGATTTCCGTCCGGCCCGATCCTTTTGGATCGTGCGTTCGGCCTTTCAAATGATCCCCCGGATCATTTAATCCGGCTGCGCCGGACCAGGCCTCACCCACCCCACGGGGCGGGCGCTTCGCGTCCCACCCCTCGGTCCGGGCGCTGGCGATTCAAATACAAAGTGTTCGCTTGATTTCCGTCCGGCCCGATCCTTGCGGATCGTGCGTTCGGCCTTTCAAATGATCCCCCGGATCATTTGATCCGGCTGCGCCGGACCAGGCCTCACCCACCCCCACGGGGCGGGCGCGGCACTCCGCACAAAAGATGCCGCATTTTGGAAGCATCCCCCGGGGCTCCGCCCGTTCGCGGCTGAAACTGTCCCCCGGACAGTTTCCGGGACGCCACTCACCCCCTCGGTCCGGGCGCGTGGGTGCGTAGCACCTGCGGGGGAGACAGAGCGAAGGCGCAGCCTTTGCGGAGTCGACCGGCGCTCACAAACCATCACCGCCAGCTTCAAAAGCCCCCTTCCCCCGGGGCTGCGCGCGGACCGGTGCCAATCCCCTTAACACCCTCTCACCGCACCGCGCGCTGCGCACCGACGTAATACCGACGTTAAACCGACGTGATACCGACAGCCCACCGACCCCCTCGAATGGGCCCTGATTCTCTCTGCGGCACAGTCTCTCCCCGGGGCCCCGGGCCCCGTTTGGCCGCTCAGAACTTCGCGCAGGGGTAGAAAAACAGCACCCGTTTCAACCGCCTGTCCACAGCTTTTCCGCGCTGCGGCAAGTGGGCCGGAACAAAGGGAATTCCCGGCTTATCCCCACCTTATCCACATGATAAAACCCCATATAAATCAACAGCTTATCCACAAGAAATTTCGCGAAAGCCTGATTTTTATGTTGCGTGAACACCCCTTTATCGCGCATCGTGTGTCTCACCGCTTCAGAGGTCTTCGGAACAAAGAGGCGGACGCAGAGGCCCCGGTGGCCGCAAGCGCTGAGAGACGGATCAATGATGCAGCTCCCAGCAGGAACGGACACTGGAAACCGGTCGCATCGTGTGAACCCGAAAGGGTTGTGACGAACGGACCGCAGGCGCCGGAGCAGGTCGAAAAACTGCTACTCCGCAAGGGGTTAGGTTGGAAGGCAGCGCCGGGAGGGGTGATGCGGGGAACGGTCAGCAGCAATGCAGGCGGTTTCGGCGACGGGCGGTAACGCTTTTCGCAAGCTGGGCCTGCTGTCGCCCTCTGGGGGGATGATAAGGTTCAAGAAGGCGTCAGGTTGTGCCGCAGGGCACGGGTCTGGATTTCGGTCCGATCCCCTGGCGCCTTTCGCCTTTTCCAAGCCTCCCCGTTGCTGATCCAGATCAATGCACGACACCGGTGCCTGTGTCAGGTTTGCAGCGTCCAACAAGGAGACACGCAATGGATACGGAGAGACAAAAAGCCATCCTGCTGTCCCGCCGGCGTGAGCTGGTCGGGCACCTGGTAGAGGTCGGGCAGGCCCTGGACGAGACACCCACACGAGACCTTGAGGATTTTGCAACAGAACGGCAGGGCGACGAGGTGCTTGAGGCACTTGGCCAGGCAGAACTCGATGAGGTCACACGCATAGACGCGGCACTCGGACGCGTAAATGATGGCACTTACGGTCTGTGCCTCAACTGCGCCGAACCCATTTCTGACGCCCGGCTTGACGTATTGCCGGAAACCGCTTTGTGCCGGAACTGTGCGGCACGCAACGGCTGAGCCGGGCGGACCGCGTCAGCTTCAGAACTGTTCGTCGAGCGCTTCACCGGCGTTCTGGACGTCGCGACCGATGCCTTTGGTTGTCTCGCAGGCGGCGAGGCTCAGTACAACGGTCAGGAGGAGGGTGGCTCTCAGCATCTGAAGGTCCTTTCAAGCGTGCATTCTGTTGCGATTCTACACTTTTGTCGCAGGCTGTTCACGCGAAAAATGATGACAGCCTGCACGCGTTACATCAGGGCACGCGGTAAAAGAGATACCGCTCGGGATCAATGGTGTCGGGGCCGCGCACCTGCTCAAAACTTATCAATGGCTGCTGGCTCACCACCAGACCGCCAGACAGCATCAGCGGAGCAATCAGAGGCGACAGACGTGCCCCCTCTTCGACGTCGCGGGCCTTGTCACCATAGCCAAAATCATAATGCGCCAGGGACATCTGCGCGCCCCGCTCGGCCAGTTCCGCCAGCATCGCCTCTGCTTCGCCCTGCAAAAAGTCTTCTGCCGGCGGGATGCAGGACGGGTGAGGTTTCAGCACACGGTCGATCACCCAGATGCGCCGGTCAGGCAGGTTTTCGCGCAGATGGTCATAAGTCCGGCCGTTTCCCAGACCAAGTTCAAGCACGTCACCGGCCAGAGTGGAAATTTCACCCGCAGCCCAGTTCAGACCATCGATCTGCGCGGTCAGCCTGCGCCGCATGGATTCAAGACGGCTCATCCGGATCTCCCTGTTGATCAGGCGGTGTCGGAACGGCACCACCATCGAGCATTTCGCGCAGCCAGCGCTCTGAGAAGTGCCAGACCCCGGGGGTATGCACAAGGTGGTGCGTCAGCAGGCCCAGCGGTTCGGTCGCATCAGCCTTGCCGTCACGCCTGTCCCGGAGGACCTGAAGCGTTTGACCAATCAGTGTTTCCACAAGGACCAGTCCGCGGTCGCCGCGCCAGTTGATGGGATCAATGTGGGTGTTGACCTGGCGGATACCCGGGGCGGCGTCGCGTGCGTCGCGTTGCAGAAAGGTTGACAGGCAGGTGTACCCGGCCCGGGCCAGCACGGGCGCAAAGGCCGGATCAAAACGGTTCCAGGGCGGAACGAAAACCGGTCTGAGCCGGGGCCCGAACAGCGCACGAAGCCGGGACAACCCATCGTGCAACTCCGTTTCGGCACCAGCGCGCGGGTGCCCGAATTCCGCTTTTTTGGCACCTTGCGGGCTGTGGCTGACATGTTGCCAGCCGTGCACCAGCGGGATGAGGCAAGGACGCTCTGCAACGGCCTGCGCCAGAGTGCTGTCTGCAGGCTTTGGAATGACTGCTATATGGACAGGCAGACCTGAGCGATCCGCCAGTTGCGCAAGCTGGTCGAGCGCGGGCGTCTGTGCTGTCGCATCATCATCCCGCCACCACAATGGCAGTGTCAGGCCCATCTCGCTATGTTTTCTGAGTTCATTGCGCAGGTCTGCCCAGTCAGCACTCATGTCTTTTCGCTCCGGAGCTTTTCACAAAGCCTGACCGTTTCTCGGGCACCGTCAAAGGTATTCTCGGCAGGCAATGGGCGGGCAGGGGCCGCGATCACGTCCTGCAAGGCTTTTGCGAGCGTATCACCCGTCATCTCGGCATCTTTGAGTGTGCGGATGTTACTTTGTCGGGCGAGTGTCGTTGCCCGCAGGGTCTGTTCGGTCTCGCCACCAGCATCAAAAGGTACAAAGACAGCCGGAACGCCGGTTTGCAGCACGTCCAGCGCGGTATTATATCCGCAAAGAGAAACAGATGCAGCGGCACCGGACAGCAGAGCAGTGAAGTCCTGGCGCGCCGGTTCCACAATGACGTTTCGCGCGGCGCTGCGGCGCAGGTCAACCATGCGGTCTTCGCTCCTGTCCCCGGCCACAAGCAATCTGAAAAGATGCGCGGGCATCCGTTCGGCGGTGGTGAGGACGGTGGAAAAGAGGCGGTCTGCTGCCGCGCTGCCACCCGTGCTGATGATGATTTCCCCGGAAGGGTTTGTGTGACGTCCAGGCCGCCGCGCACCGGTGACAAATCCTGTGTAGTGCAGTCGTGTGTTCAGTCCGGGCGTCACCGGCCAGCTCGCTTCAAGCGGCATCACGCCCGCATCCGAATGAACAAGAACACCGTCATAGAACCGCTCAAGCACCTCGTGTGTTGCGTCGGCTTTGGCAGTGGTGGATGGGGGCGACAGGATATCGCGTACAGAGGACAGGATCAGCGGCCGCGGGTCGAGTTCCGCAGCCCGCGTCAGCGCAGACTGGAATTCCTCGCGCAATACGCGGCGCCCAAAGGGATAAAGCTCTGTGATCAGAACCCCGGGTTTAAACGCGGTGAGGGCGTGGGCCAGTGTCGCCCGTCTGGTGGCCAAGGTGTCGCTGTCTGCGATCTCGCCACGCGCGTTCAGCAGGGTTGTAAAGTTGATGCCGTCTGACCTGACCGGCGGCAGTTGAACAAGGTCCGTTCCGGTGGTGTCCAGATGCGGTGCAGGCATTCCACCTGACACGACCTGGGTTTCATGACCCGCCCCGGCGAAAGCGCGCGCGACGGTAAGCGCGCGGGACAGATGCCCTGAGCCAAGCAGATGTGTGACGAGGATCTGAACTCTCATACCTGGGGCCCGTTCAGTCTGACGGGTTCCGGTGTGGCCGACCAGGTGCCGGGAGCAATATTGATCACATAAAGCCGGTCGCGCTTGATGCGAAAGGGTGCCGCCCCCTGAAATTCCCAGCCGGTTGCCACAGCCATCAGCACCCGCATGACGCCGATATGGCAGACGGCAACAGTGTCTGTCTCCAGCGCTTCCGCCCAGGGGATGAGCCGGGCGCGCAAGTCTGCCGGGCTTTCGCCACCCGGCGGGCGGTAATCCCAGCCCCAGTGCTCGATATCCCTGAAACCACTGGCCGGATCCGCACGCAGTACGGACCCTTGCTGACCTTCCCACGTGCCCCAGTCCATCTCCATCAGCGCATCGGTGCAAAGGGGCACCCGCCCGCTGATCAGTTCTGCTGTCCGGCGCGCGCGCATCAGCGGGCTGGCACAGAGATCGGCCTCGTCCCACGGCGCGGGCAGTGTCCGTCCGGCGAGAGCAGCTTCAGCCTCGGCGTCCAGCGGGATATCGCTGCGGCCCTGTATGCGGCCTGCGCGGTTCCAGGCGGTGTGACCGTGTCGGATGATCGCAAGACGGGTCATGCTATGGCGTCTCTGAGGACCCCGGAAAGAGTCCGTGCGGCGGCGGGCAGCAGATGGTGCTCCGCGATATGCGCGCGCGCCTGCCTGCCATGTTCCAGCCTGTGCGCGGTGTCAGCGAGATACAGATCCAGCATGTCCGCCAGTGCCTGGGCGCCATCCGATTGCGCAGGATAGTCGCCTGGGGCCAGCACATCCCGCACTCCGGGACGATCCTGGGCGACAACCGCCAGGCCTGCAGCCTGTGCCTCCAGATAGGTCATCCCAAAGGCTTCGTTGACACCGGGCCAGAAAAACAGCCCCGCTCTGGTGTAAGCCTTTTGCAACTCAGAACCGCTCAGGGCACCGGCAAACGAAACGCGCGTGCCAAAGGGGGCCATCATTCGCTCGATCTGTACGCGGGCCGGACCATCTCCGACAATCTGCATCTGCCAGTCGCTGTGCCGCACCCGCCCGAGTGACTGCGCGACAAGATCATAAGACGCCAGCTTGTCGCCCTCCCGCAGCATGCCCACACTCAGAAGAGGGCCTGTACAATCAGACGCATCGGGCAGTTCAGTGATGGCAAGGAACGGGCGCAGGTGCACCAGTTTCTGACCGGCCGGGGCATAGGCGCGGAGCGCTTCGGCATCGCGCGCGGTCAGATAGCAAATGGTATGAGCCGTATCGCTGGCGGCCTCGGCCTTGCGCGCAAAAAGATCCCACGGGCCACCCAACCGCTTGCGCGCGCGTGTCGCCTCGATCAGGACATAGGGGATCGACAGCGCGCGGCTGACCACCGGCCCCAGCAAATCCGGCGCTTTATAGTAGTTGTGATATGTGACCCAGGCCTGCCAGCCTGCGCGCCGCCCTTTGGCAACCAGCTGTTCGGCCTCACGTTCGGCGGCGGCGATGACGGCTATCTGCGTATCCGTGCAGCCCTTTCCGTCCCGGCTCTGAAAATCTGACGCCAGCCCGGCACGGTATCCGCCATGATCCAGCGCGCGCATCAGGCCCTGTGCCATTGTCCGGTCGCCGGACGCGACAGGATGCGTCGGCGGTTTCATCGGCGCGTAAAAGGCGACGGGTGTCACGCGCCCGGTTCCATGATGGCGCGCAGACGCCGCACCAGATGCGCAATGCCGGGCTCCATGCGAAAATCCTGTACCAGCCGTTCATAGGCTTTATCTGCCAGTGTGGGGCCCATCAGTGGGTCTTCTGCGAATGCTCTGATCGCTGTGGCGATGCTCTCGGGCGCGTCATCCGTCAGAATGCCATGCACACCTGACCGGATGAATTCCGGTATGGCCGAAACCGGTGTGGACAGGATGGGCAGTTTCTGGCTGGCCGCCTCCATCAGGACATTGGGCAGGCCGTCGCGGTCCCCGTCTTCTGCAATCCGGCTCGGCAGCACAAAAAGATCAGCGGCGCGCATCGCCGCAATAACCTCTGGCTGGTCGCGGGCACCCTGCCAGGTGATCCGGTCTGCAACGCCGCGTTCCTGCGCCTGTTTTTGCAGCGCCTCCCCCAGAGTGCCGCCACCAATATGGGTCCAGTGCCAGTTCAGCCCGGGCGGCAGCTGTGCCAGAGCGTCGATCAGGCGATCAAAACCCTTTTTCTCGACCAGACGCCCGACAGACATCAGCGCCAGCGGCGCGTCTGCCGAGCGATGGCTGCGATCGGGCGGATCGGGAAACCGCTGCAGATCGAGACCATGATACACCAGATCCACCCGGTCGGGTGTATCGGCCAGGTCTTTGAGGTGTTCCGCGCCAAAACCGGTGCAGGTCGCGCCAAAGGCCGCGCCGAAACTCTGCGCTGACAGCTTTTCGCGCAGCTCCCAGTCCGGCGAGGTCCAGATATCCTTGGCATGCGCAGAAAAGGACCATGGCAGACCGCGCAGGATGGCGGCATAGCGCGCGACAGACGATGGCGTGTGCAGAAAATGTGCGTAGAGCGCCAGTGTGCTGTCGGGCAGCTCGCGCGCCATGACGCAGGCCTGGCCGAACCGGCGCAGACGATTGGGTGTTTTGTCCCGTGCATAATCCGCACGGATCATGCGCCAGGCAGCCGCGAAACCCGGCGCACGGGTGGCACTCAGAAAGCCACGCAGCACCCGCAGGGGCGCGTCGCGCAGGTATTCCGGCAGATAATGCACCGGTGCCTGCAAGCGGTCGTGCAGCGGATGGGTTTTCGTGTCGGTCGGGTGGCGCAGGGACCAGATCTCGAAGGAGAGACCGGCTTCCTCAAGGGCAACCAGTTCCTGGGCAATGAAGGTCTCGGACAGACGTGGCCAGCCTTTCACCACCACTGCGAGCGGCGCGCCTGTGGTTTGTGTCATTTGCTGGTCACCAGCGCTCCGGCACGGCGCACCACCACTTCAAGGCCGTCCAGCAGGCCGTCAGCGCCCGCCTCAGAAGGTTTGTTCTGCGAGGGCAGTCTGCGTATCGCCCGGACCATGGATGCCGGGGTCATGCCGTCGCGGTTTTCGTCCAGCATCCGTACCAGTCCAAGCTCTTCTGCGCGCGAAGCACGGATCCACTGCTCGAGCCGTGGCACAGTACGGGGCACGATCACAGCGCGCTGATCAAAAGACAGGACTTCGCAGAAAGTATTGTAGCCACCCATGCAGACAACACCCTGAGCACCGGCAAAAAGCGTTTCAATGCGGGCATCGAAACCCACGGCGTCCACGCGCCCGTTCAATGCCGCGACCCGCGCGTCAAATGCATCGCGCACTTCACCCGACAGAAACGGGCCGTAGACCAGAATGGCGTTGGGGTGCAGCGTCGGGTCGGCTTCATATGCAGAAAGAACCAGATCAACCATGGCCTCGCCGTCGCCGCCACCGCCCGGCGTGATCAGAACATAGGGGTTGTCCGGTGTATCTGCAGCATCGGTAATTTCGCGGCGCAGATATCCGGTCCAGTGGATGCGCGCTCGTGTTGCCGGCGACAGGTCCAGCCCCTGTGTCGGGTCATAAACGGACCGGGGGCCATACACCCAGATCTCATCATAAAACTGTTCGGTGGCCTCGATCGCGCCTTTCCGGTCCCATTCGGCACGCAGCACAACGGCCTCGTCCAGAACATCGCGCAGGCCCAGCACGCAACGTGTCGTGCCCCGTGCGGCAAGCCATTCGAGCGTGGGAAGCAGTTCGCCACGAAACCCTGTTGGTTCCTTGTCCACGATCAGCAGGTCGGGGTCATATTGTTCAATCGCGGTCTGGATAAGGCCGGACCGCAGCGCTGTCGTCTCGTCGATGTTCAGCCCAAGCGTCTGGCTGACGTAAGATCCGTCCGGCAGTTTTGACACGCCCGGCAGACGCACGTGGTCCACGCGCTCGGGAAAGGTGAACCGCCCTGCAATCGGCGAGCCGGTGAGAATAATCGCCGATGTACCGGGGTCTGATGCCGTCAGTGCAGAGGCCAGCGCTCTCGACCGCCGCAGATGCCCGAGACCAAAGGTGTCGTGGCTGTAGAACATAATGCGGCGCGGCCGGTCGCTGTTATGGGCTCTGCCTGTCTCAGAAGGCGCGCCTGATGTGTCATGCATATTCATGACTGGCATCGCCCTGACGGAGCCGTAAGTTCCGCAGCTGTCGGATTGAATGTCGGGCGCATAGGCCGTTCCCCGGGTAGTTCGTCTACGGTCAGCGCCGCGTTTTCAGCTTCCTGGCATAAATTTCCGGCGGGTGCAAAACACGACTGAGTTGAACGTTGCCGATTGATGTCCGATTGCAATGGTTCCCGGGCTCGCCTACCGTCCGGGCGACACTCCGTTTTCCGAAAGTAAGACACATGCGTTTCATCCTGCTTGTCCTGACCATGATGACGTTGCTCATGGGGGCAGTGCCGGGCGGTGGGACGGCACAGGCGCAGGGTGTCGGCTCTCTCTTTTCTGTGGCAGGTGGCGGCAGTGCGGATACAGCTGAAACGGAACGTGTGTCCGAGATCATGCGTCAGGCCGCAGAAGCCGGTGTCGGGGTCGTGGTCATCGGACCCGACGGCGAAATCGTTCTGACATCTGCCCCCGACAAAACCAGTGAAGTGCCTGAAACCCCTGAAGGCGCAGGCCTTATGAAAATGCAGGACTCTGTGGTGCGGTTCCGTACCGCGCTGGTGGAACGGATCCTTGATCTGCCGAATGCCTTTAACGAGGTCGTCTATATTCTGCGTGCAACCAGCCCCACCGGGGAAATCTGGGTGTTTGCCGAAGTTGTCATCTTTTCCCTGATGCTGTTCGGGGTCGGTGTCGCGGTAGAGCGCTACATCTACGGGCCAAAGATCGCCAAGAGCTGGGTGGTGGCCCGCACGCGTGAAAATCCGCAGGGATACTCTGAAAAGATGCCCTGGCTGGTGTTCCGCTTTGTCCTGGGCGTTGTGGGTATTCTGATCTCCATGGCAGTCGCATACGTGCTTGGCGCCATAATCTGGGGTCCGATCAAGGACCCGGCAATCCAGTTTACGGCCAGTATTGTGAATGCGGCCTATTTCATGAGCCGGTTTGCTGCAGTGCTGTGGCGGATGATTCTGTCTCCCTACATGGCTCAGTACCGTATCCCTGTACTGACCACGCGGGACGCAAAGAGCCTGCACCGCTGGCTCTACACTCTGGCGGGATTCGACATCTGCGCCATTCTGTTCGGTGTGTGGATCGGAGAACTGGGGCTGAACTATGATGTCTATGCGTTCCTGTCCTCGCTTCTGTCTGCGGCCGTGGTGTTGCTGAACATTCTGATGGTGCTGGTCAACCGCCGTGCGATCTCCAGCGCGATCCGGCAGGGTAAACCTGTGACCGAGCTCAGCTGGCTTGTCAGGACGCTCTCGACGGTCTGGGCACCGGCGGTGATATTTTACGTACTCTTCGCCTGGGGAGAGCTGACTTATGATCTGGTTCTGGGCAATCCGTCCTCCATTCCGCTCATCGGTGGCGCATACCTCATCCTGTTGTCGATCATTGTTGTCTATGGGGTCATCAACTTTCTGATTGAGCGCAGTTTTGCCCGGGCCAGGGCGTTGCGAGCCCTTAACGAGGCCGAGGCCAATGGGCCCGCCGGCGCTGATGAGGCGGAAGCGTCCGATCATACGGATACCGGTTTTGCGCAGATACAGGATATCAGGCCACGCCAGGAGCTGACCACTTTCGAAGGGCTGGCGCGCAGGGTTGCGGGTATTCTCGCCTTTGTCGCAGGCGTCTATGCGTTTTTCTACATCTGGGACAATGACAGCGCGCAGATGGTCGAAACGGCGGCAACCCAGGCGCTGGATATCATGGTCATTCTGTTCCTCGGCTATATTGTCTATCACGTTTTCCGCATCTGGATCGACAATAAGATCCGCGAAGAGCAGGGCGATATGGAAGAGGGTGAGCTGGGCGACGAGGGCGGCGGCAGCAGCGCCAGCCGGCTCGCGACGCTGCTGCCGTTGTTCCGGAACTTCATCCTGATTGTGCTGCTGGTAACGATCCTGCTGATTATCCTGCTGGAGCTTGGCGTGAATGTCGGCCCGCTTTTTGCGGGTGCGGGTGTTGTCGGTGTTGCTGTTGGTTTCGGCAGTCAGGCGCTGGTACGCGATATCTTTTCAGGCGGTTTCTTTCTGTTCGATGATGCGTTCCGCAAAGGGGAATACCTGGATATTGGCGGCGTCAAAGGTACGGTCGAGAAAATCTCGGTTCGCTCGTTCCAGCTGCGGCACCACCTGGGCGCGCTGCACACCATTCCCTTTGGCGAGATCCAGGTGATGACGAACTATTCGCGCGACTGGGTCATCATGAAGCTGCCGTTGCGGGTGACCTACGACACGGATGTTGAGCATGTGCGCAAACTTATCAAAAAGCTTGGCGTGCAACTGCTCGACGATCCGGTGATCGGAGATAACTTCATTCAGCCGCTTAAATCGCAGGGCGTGATCGAGATGCAGGATTCTGCGATGATCATCCGCGTGAAATTCATGACAAAGCCCGGTGACCAGTGGCTGGTGCGCAAAAAGGTCTACGAGGAAATCCGAGCCCTCTTTGAACGTGAAGGGATCAGATTTGCCCACAAGGAAGTCACGGTGCGTCTGGCGGACGGCAAGGTCGATGAATTGTCCGAAGAAGACAAAAAGACGGTTACCGCAGCGGCTCAGGCGCAGATCGAAGAAGACCTGCTGGATGGCGATGAGGGCGGTGACGACCGCTGACGCAGCCTAGGGTCGCTGGTGCAGGTACCCGGCGATGGCGTCGAGCGCTGCGCGGATGGGCGGCTGGTTGCGGGCTTCATGATGGGAAACCAGCCACTGTTCGCTGCGCAATTCGTCAATCGGGTCGGACAGGCGGACAAGCCCGGGCAACCGGTCACCGACGAACACCGGCAGAACGACACGGCCGACCCCGGCCCGTGCGAGCGCACAGGCCAGATGCGGGCTGTTCACCTTGGTGACGATCTCTGCGCCGTGATGGCCCTGCACCCAGCGCAGAGAGGGTGTTACGGCTGTATCCCATGCAGGGCCGATCCAGCCTGTTACGTTTTCGCTGGCGGAATAAACGACATAATCGACCTCTCCGATCTGCTGCCGGGCGACCCATGGCTGATCCGGACGACGGTTCCGGATGCCGATGTCGACCTCGCGCCGGGCGATGTCCAGATCACGATCACAATACATGAACTCGGGCAACCAGGGATCTCTGGCCTGCCAGAAGTCTGAAAGATGTTCTGCAAGGTCATGTGCCGTCCATGTCCCTGCTGAAATCCGCACGCAGACAGGCCCCTGGGCCTGGCCCTGCCACAGATCGATCTGGCGTGCGACGTCTTCCATTGTGCGGGTCTGCTGTGCCAGTGCGTGCCCGTCGGGCGCCAGCCTGTACCCGTCACTTCCATGCAGAAAGAGCCTGCGCCCCAGACGCGCCTCAAAAGCCTTCATCCGGCGGCTGAGGGTCGCAGCGCTGACCCCAAGTTCTGCAGCCGCGCGGGTCAGCCCGCCGGTCCGCGCAACCGCAGAAAAGTAGGCAAGGTCATTCCAGTCGGGGCCGCTTTTCATTTTTGAAAGTCCACCTGTGATTTTAGGGACTGATGAGCCGGGGCACCGCGCAGTAAGTTCCGGACATACCTGAAAGGAGAACGCCCATGATGCCCCTCATCCAGCCTCTGCCTAACCCATACGGGACCCTCACGGAATATCAAAAGGAACGCGAACACTTTGCAGAATTGCAAGTCGGATTGCAAAAACGCAAAAGCGCAAATCCGCTGCTCTCTTCCGTCCTTTCCGGTCTGAGAGAAAAGCTCAGACAGGTCTTCGCGCGCCGCCTTGTGCACCGGACATGACACACCGGGGTCCCTGCGCACTCAGTCCTTGTAGGGATCAAGCGAGGCGCGCAGGCCATCGCCCAGGAAGTTGAAAGCAAGAACCACAAAGATGATCGGCAGCATCGGGATTGCCGTCCAGGGGTAGATCTCGATGCTGGCCAGGTTCTGCGCGTCGTTCAGCATCACGCCCCAGCTCACGGCAGGCGCGCGCAGTCCAAGACCGAGGAAGCTGAGCGCAGTCTCGCCCAGGATCATCGCGGGTATCGACAGGGTTGCTGACGCGATCAGGTGGCTCATGAAATTGGGCAGCAGATGCCGCCGGATCACACGTCCTGGTCTGGCCCCCATCATTTCAGCAGCGCGTACGTATTCCTCCTCTCTGAGCGAGAGGAACTTACTTCGGACCGCCCTTGCCAGTCCCGGCCAGTCGAGAATCCCCAGAATGATGGAAATGATAAAGAAAACGGCGACGGGACCCCAGTTGGACGGCACGGCGGCAGAGAGTGCCAGCCACAGCGGCAGTTCCGGCAGCGAGCGCAGGATCTCGATCACGCGGTTGATGAGCCAGTCGGTTTTACCGCCGAAATATCCTGCGATTGACCCAAAAAAGATGCCCAGCACAAAGGATACGCTGATCCCGATCAGCCCGACGGTCAGTGACAGTTGCGCACCATAGAGAATGCGACTGAAAACATCCCGCCCCAGCCTGTCGGAGCCCCAGAGGAAAACCGTTGTCCCTTCGGACGCGCAGAAAAGATGCGTGTCAGAGGGAATAAAACCAAAGAGTTTGTACTGGCCGCCTTCACAGAAAAACTGCAATGGCACGGGCCTTGTGGTGTCGGTCTCGTAGGACCATCGGAAATTCACCAGATCAGCCGTGGCTGTGGTCGGATAGACAAAGGGGCCGACAAATTCGCCCTCGTGCCACAGGTTGATCGACTGGGGTGGCGCGTAAAGGTAATCTGCGCTGCGCTCGTTCGGTGTGTAGGGGGCGATAAACCCTGCAACCGGCAGCATCAGGTAACTCAGAAACAGGAAGATGCCCGAGATCAGCCCGAGCCGGTGGCGTTTGAATTTACGCCAGACGAGCACCCAGTTCGGGGCATCCATGTCGGAGCGTTCCAGAGCGGACAGATCCTGATCATCAGACCATGGGGCCTCATCGACCCAGCGCCCATCGGGGAGTTTCTTCATGATCCTCTGGCCCCGTATCGGATGCGCGGATCCAGCAGAACGAGCAGCAGGTCAGAGATCATTGTGCCAATCAGTGTCAGAAGCGCCACGAACATCAGAACAAAGCCGGCAAGGAACTGGTCCTGCGATTTGAGAGCGGTCAGCAGGGATGGTCCGATCGTCTGCAAACCCAGAACAACAGAGACCAGAACAGAGCCAGAGACCATCGCCGGCAGCAGGTTGCCGATATCGGCAACAAAGGGGTTGAAGGCCATGCGCAGCGGGTACTTTGCCAGCAGCTTTGCGGGGCCAAGCCCCTTGGCCCTGGCCGTTTCCACATAGGGTTTGCTCAGCTCATCCAGCATATTCGCCCGCAGACGCTGCATCATTGCCGCCGCACCCGAAGTGCCGATCACAAAGGTGGGTACGATCAGATGCACCAGAATTGACCTGACCTTTTCCCAGGACATCGGCTCGCCCTCGTACTCGGGTGACATCAGGCCACCGATGGGCAGATCAAAGTATTTGTTGCCATAGTAAAACAGGATCAGCGCGAGCAGGAAGTTCGGCGTCGCCAGACCCAGATAGCCTACGAAAGCGGCTGTATAGTCCACCCAGGTCTCGGATTTAGCAGCAGCGATTACCCCAAGCGGCAGGGCGACCATGTAGACAAAAAGAACCGCCGCCAGGTTGACCAGAACAGTCAGCCACAGGGCGTCACCGACGATTTCACTGACGGGCCGGTCAAATTCGAAGGACCAGCCGAAATTGCCCTGGATGAGGCCGTACCAGCCCTGGGGACCCGGCGCCATGCCAACCCAAATCAGGTATTGTTCCCATATCGGGCGGTCGAGCGCATATTCGGTGCGCAGGAATTCCGCCTTTGCGACACCTTCGGCCTGGCCTGTCGCGCGCAACTCGGCGATCTGGTTAGACAGATAGTCGCCCGGGGGCAGATTGATGATCACAAATATCAGGATCGATACGACCCAGAGCGTGAGCAGCATCGTGATAAATCTGTAGATGGCGTATCTGAGAAACATCATTGGGTGAGCTGCTGGAACGGGTCTTCGTAGTAGAACTCATCAATCCGGTGAATTCCGAAATGTGCGCCCGGATCCCAGGCCCATTTGGCAACTTCCGGTACATTCCTCAGCCGGTCCGAGACAACAACCGGCTGAGGCGCTTCCGCCAGGATGCCTATGCCAAACTGCTGGTCTGCATGAATTTCCAGCATTTCCCGCCAGATGTCTTCGCGCCGGGCAATGTCGTCTGTATGGTCCCAGTCCCAGCTCAGCTGCATCAGTCGTTCTGCGGCTGGCATGTCCGGTGCCTCACCCAGTTCCCCGCCGGTCTGATAGTATTGACCCCATTTCGGCCAGGCAAAGAACTCCTGGTGTGTGGGTGCCAGATATTCAGGTGGTGTATAGGCCTGGGGCAGACCGTTGTCCCAGCCATACCAGATTGCGGCCATGCTCAGGCCTGAATAGACGCGGTTGCGCAGAATGTCGCGGTCCAGTGGCCGCATGACCAGTTTAATCCCGATCTCGCGCCATGTGTCGGTGACAATCGCCAGAGCGTTTTCCACTTCCTGCCGCTCGCCCGCGGTTTCGATAACGAATTCCATGGGCCGCCCATCCGGCAGTTTGCGGATTCCCGTCGGCGTGCGTTCGGTCAGGCCCATCTCGTCCAACAGAGCGTTGGCCTTGGCCGGGTAGTAAATCGACCACCTGAACAGGTTCGCCGGATCAAAGAAGGGGCTGTTGGCCAGAGCGGTCATGCCGCCCTCCTTGGCAAGTCCGAAATAAAGCGCGCGGTTGATCATCCGCCGGTCGATCCCGAGGCTCAGCGCCCGTCGGAACCGGGGGTCACGGATGATCTCCTGCCAGACCGGGTCGGCAAAGTTCAGGTTTGGATAAATCGTAATCTGATTGGCCGCGCCGTTGGCCCAGAGCAGAGTGCGATAACCGGCACCATCGGTTTCGCCCTTTTTCAGAATGGAAATATCGGGAAAGTCGAGGCCGCGCGCCTGGAGGTCTACCTCGCCGGCATTGGCCTTGGCCGCGATCAGCCCGCCCCCGACGATCGTCATTTCCACCACATCGATATAGGGCAGCTGCACGCCATTGGCGTCAATGCGGTGATAATAGGGGTTGCGTACAAACAGGTGCCGGCTCGATTTCGCATTCGACGCGTTCAGCCAGGGCTGCAGCGTCGGCAGCGCCGGATTATCGAATTTGTACATGTTGTCTTTGGAATTGTGCAGTGCGGCCCAGCCCCGAACACGCGCCTTTTTGATCGCTTTTTTCAGCGTTTTGGCGTCGGTGAAATCTGCATGGAACTGTTTGAGATAGTGCGCAGGGCGATAAATAATGAACGGGCTGGCCTGTGCCAGCAGTTGCAGAAACTGCGCATTGGGTGTCGGCCATTCGATGACAACAGTATGAGCGTCCGGAAACGTCACATCGGCCAGAACGCCATCAACAATCAGGTTCTGCGAGGGGCCGGAAGGGCTCAGCTCGGGGTTCAGAGCGACGTTTTCCCAGTAGTAGCGGAAGTCCTCTGAGGTAAAAGGATGGCCGTCCGACCAGCGGTGACCCCGTCTGAGGTGAAGGGTGAATTTGCGTCCCTCCTCAACGGTGACATCCCGCAGAATATCCGGATAGAGGTCGTAGTTGTGATCATATCCCACCAGCCGCGCATAGCCATAGACAACCATCTGGCGGACGTCCTTGGACCGCGAAACCAGCGTGCGCAGCGTGCCGCCCTGGATGCCATAGCTGCGTCCCTTGGCTTCGAGATCAACGACCAGCGGATCGAGCGGCAGACGTTCGGTGACAGGCGGCATATTGCCGTTGTTCACCTCGCTGCTCCAGAATGAGCTTTCCTGTACTTCGGGGGCAGCCGCAAAGGCGTTCAGGGGCGCAAGACTGACCAAAAGGGACAGCAGAGGGATCAGAAGTGTTTTATACATGACACCTTACCTTGTGGCCGGGTTCAAGCTCTGTCAACGCGGGAGCCGCCACCCCTTCAAACCGGAAAGCTTCCGGCCACGAGGCGGGTGAGCCTGCGCCCTTTGCGACGAGACCGAGATCGATCGGGCGGTTCACATCAGGTTCGGGCTGTGCGGCAATTAGCGCGCGCGTGTAGGGGTGGCGCGGGTTATAAAACAGCGTGTCGGGCGGAGCCTGTTCGACGACGACACCCTGCCGCATCACGGCAACCTCGTCGGCAATGCGCGCAACAACCGCCAGATCGTGGCTGATGAACAGATAGCTCAGGCCCATCCCGTCACGGATATCCTCCAGCAGCGAGAGGATCTGTTCCTGCACGGAGACATCGAGGGCAGACGTCGGCTCATCGCAGACCAGCAACACCGGATCGAGTGTCAGCGCGCGCGCGATGGAAAGACGCTGCCGTTGCCCGCCCGAAAAAGCATGCGGATAGCGGCCCAGCATGGATGGGTTCAATCCGACCCAGCGCAGCATTTCGGCCGCTTTTTCACGGCGCTCTGCCCGCGAGCCCATTTTGTGAATTTCCATCGGTTCGGTCAGCGCCTGCTGGATACGCATGCGCGGCGACAGCGAGGAGTAAGGGTCCTGAAACACCATCTGGGCCTGGCGCTGAAAAGCAATACGGTCGCCTTGCGACATCGCGTGGACTTTCAGCGGTTCGGCGTCGGTTGTGGCCCGGAAAAGCACTTCGCTGCCAGCATCCGGCACCTCTGCCCCGAGCGCGATGCGCGCGCATGTTGTTTTGCCCGACCCGCTTTCGCCGACAACAGCCAGCGTTTTGCCCCGTTGCAGCGACAGATCCACCTCATGACAGGCTGTTATCACCGTCGGCGCACGCCAGCCACCGGCGCGCATGGTGTAGGTCTTGGTCACGCTGCGCATGTCCAGGATCAGATCATCATGGTTTTCGGCCCGCGCAGGGGCTGCGACTTCCGGGATCATCGGGGCGGCCGCAAACAGCTTTTGGGTGTACCCATGTGCCGGGTCGCCCAGAACCGCCGCCGCGGGGCCGCGCTCCATCACCTGGCCCTTGTTCATCACAACGACGCTTTCGGCCATGTTTGCCACAACACCCAGATCATGGGTGACAAGGATCACGGCCATGCCAGTGTCCTGCTGCAGATCTTTGATCAGACCCAGCACCTGCGCCTGAGTGGTGACATCAAGCGCTGTTGTCGGCTCGTCCGCGATCAGCAGATCCGGTCTGGCGACCATGGCCATCGCAATCATGGCGCGCTGGCGCATGCCGCCGGACATCTCGAACGGATACGAACGCCAGACCCGTTCGGGGTCGGGAAAGCCCACGCGTTCGAACGTCTCCAGCACTTCGCCCTTTGCCTCGGTGACCGCCATGCCCCTGTGCAGCCGCAACACCTCAGACACCTGGTCGCCCAGCCTGTGCAGCGGTGACAGCGACCGCATGGGCTCCTGGAAAATCATCGATATGCGATTGCCCCGGATACCGCGCATGCCCCGTTCGGGCAATGTCAGCAGATCAAGGGGTTTTCCCTGACAGTCGAATGTGATTTCACCGGTGGAGATGCGGGCCGCGTCCGGCAGAATGCGCAGCACAGACCGGCAGGTTATTGTTTTCCCGGAACCGCTTTCCCCGACGAGCGCCAGCGTTTCACCGGGCATTACCGAAAAGCTCACATCCCGGACCACCGGTGCTGCGGACCCGAAGCCGATGCTCAGATTTTTGACATCAAGCAGTGGGGTATTCACAGGGCGGCCACTTCCTTTTTGCGTTACACAAAAGCGGGTGTTGAACCCGCCTCGGGACAGTCAACGCGATTCCGGCGCTGAGGTCCAGCACACAGAAGCGTGAGAACCTTTGTGCTGTTAATTTTCGCCCGAAACATGCATCTGAAGAATGAATATTTGAAAAAGGACCGGAAATGAGCCGTCTTGACCTGTTTATCAACCGAATGGTGTCGCAGCGGGCCTGCCTGAACCATGCCGCCCGCCTGACTGAAAACATTGCGGGGCCTGCTTTTGAACTGGGGTTGGGGAACGGGCGGACATACCACCACATGTGCCAAATCATGCCCGACCGGAAAATATTTGTATTTGAACGCGCCATCGCTTCGCATCCTGACAGTACGCCGCCTCAGGACATGGTGATGCTGGGTGATGTCTTTGAAACGCTGCCTGCCGCCGCGCAGCGGTTCCCGGATGGTGCATCGCTGATCCATGCGGACCTCGGCGGGCACAATGCGCAGAAAAACGACGACTTTGCGCGCCGCATTTCTCCGGTGATCGAGCCTTTGCTGGCGCCGGGTGGTCTGATGGTGTCGAGTGATCGGATGTATTTTGACAGTCTGGCCGAGATTGATCTGCCAGAGGACGCTGTGCCCGGGCGCTGTTTCATCTACCGCCGGTGAGAGGCTTGTCCGGACGCACAGGCTGTTTTACTGTGCGAAACATATGTGGGCGAACATCCATTGCAGCAAGACTGACAGCGCATGTGCCGCAAGGACGCGCGCCGGGCTGCTGCGATGCGCGTGGCATAATTGAAAGAGCACGGCACAGATCGTAAGTTCGCGAACACACTGGCGCGGGGCCTCACTGTACTACAGGCATTTAACACGTCGCATGATCCGCTCTACCACGCGGATATCGCGCAGCGCACAGGGCTGCCCAAACCAACTGTTTCCCGGCTGACTTATACGCTGTGCAAACTGGGATATCTGAGCCAGCCTGAACGGAACGGCCCCTTTTTTCCGGGACCCGCTGCAGTTGCTCTGGGGGCTGCGGCATCGCTGTCTATGCCCTTTGTTCAGTCCGTCGCGGGCGCGATGCAATTCCTGGCGGACGAGACGGAGACGATGACGGCAATTGCTGTCTGCGATGGGGCGGAAATGGTTCTGACCCATATCTGGCAGCCGTCTCCCGGCCCCGTGCTCAGCCTGCGTCCCGGACATCGGATCCCCGTGATGGGTACATCGTCAGGTCTGGCTTTTTTGTCCGCGCTGAACCAGGACTGTTTTGAGGCGATGGCACCGACGCCGGGGATGAGGGGTTTTCGCGAAAATGGCCATTTGCAGCTTTTGCGGCGCGGCTTCACCATTGCACCGCGCGAGCACCGCCGCTCCGGACCTGTCCGGGCGGTCGGGGTTCCGTTTTTTGCTCAGGCTTTTGGCGCGCCTGTGGTCTTTGCCAGCGGTGGGTTGTCGGGTGTTGTGCAGGACCGGCTGGAAAAAGAGATCGGACCCGCCCTGTGCGACATCGTTCAGGCGCTGGAAAGACGGTTGGGACAGCGCGCTGCGCTGATCGCCGGCCGGAAGTAGAAGAGGGGAGAAAACCAGATGCCCGCAGAAGTACAATACAACCGCCAGGGTGACACCGCAGTCATCCGGATCTGCAACCCGCCTGTAAACGCGCTGGGGCAGGCCGTGCGTGCGGGTATGCTGGACTGTCTTGAAAAGGCAGAAAAAGATGAAGGCGTGCGCGCTGTGCTGTTGGTGGGGGATGGTCGCACGTTCATCGCAGGTGCTGACATCAGAGAGTTTGGCAAGCCGCCGCAGGCCCCGCATCTGCCGGATGTGTGCAACCGGATAGAAGCCTCTGCGCTGCTGGTTGTTGCGTCAATGCATGGGGTCAGTCTTGGCGGCGGCCTCGAAGTCGCACTTTCTGCGCATTACCGCATCGCACAGCCCGGAGCCCGTGTTGGCCTGCCTGAGGTGCATCTGGGCCTGCTGCCCGGCGCTGGCGGTACACAGCGTCTGCCCCGCGTTGCCGGCGCTGCTGCAGCGGTCGATCTGATCACTTCCGGGCGTCATGTTGGAGCTGATGAAGCCAGAACGCTCGGTATTCTGGACGAAGTCCGGGAAGGCGATCCGGAAGCTGTGGGGCTCGCTTATATCACCGAATTGCTTGCCGCAGGTCTTGGCCCGCGCCCTGTGAGCAGGATGCCTCCCCATGACGCGCTGGACTGGGACGCCGTATATGCTGCCACACTGCGCAAAGGACGGGGGCAGATTTCTCCTGCGCAGGCTGTGCGGGCCATTCAGGCGAGTGCCGAACTGCCCTTTGCCGAGGGTCTGAAGGAAGAGCGGCGTATGTTCCGTGAGCTGATGGAAACGGATCAGCGCCAGGGCATGATCCACGCTTTTTTCTCGGAACGCGCGGTCAGCAGTCTGCCGGAACTCAAAGGCGTTGAACCCCGCGATGTCCGGCACGTTGCGGTTATCGGCGGCGGGACGATGGGGGCCGGTATTGCGACAGCGGTGCTTCTTGCAGGGCTGACGGTTACACTACTGGAGATGTCACAACAGGCAGCTGTTGCGGCAAAGGAGCGTATCGCCGGTAATCTGGCCGGCGCGCTGAAACGCGGCAAAATCAGCGAGGCAGCGTATGACGGGATGCTTCAGGACCGGCTGGTGCTGACAACATCCTATGACGATCTTTCTGACGTTGATCTGGTGATCGAAGCTGTTTTTGAAGATATGCAGGTGAAAAAGCAGGTGTTTTCGCAGCTCGAAGCTGTGTGTCGCCCGGGCGCGGTACTGGCGACGAATACCTCCTATCTCGACATCGACGAAATTGCGACGGTAACAGACCGGCCAGGTGACGTGATCGGCCTGCATTTTTTCTCTCCCGCACATGTCATGAAGCTGCTGGAGGTTGTTGTCACTGATCAGACAGCGCCCGAAGTGGTTGCGACCGGATTTGCGCTGGGCAAGGCGCTGGGCAAGACGTCAGTGCGGGCGGGCGTCTGTGATGGGTTCATCGGAAACCGGATTTTGAATACCTACCGGACAGCAGCGGATCACATGGTGCTGGATGGCGCCAGCCCCTGGCAGATCGACAAGGCGCTGACAGGCTTTGGTTTTGCGATGGGTCCGTTTGCCGTGGCGGACCTTGCGGGGCTGGATATCGGCTGGGCGATGCGGAAGCGGCGCGCGCCGGATCGTGATGCACGCGAACGGGTAGGCCGGTATCCGGATGTGCTCTGCGAGGCGGGGCATTTCGGCCAGAAAACCGGAACTGGTTTCTACGTTTATGAGGCCGGGTCGAGAGCCGGTGCGCCCAACAGGAATCTGGAGCAGATCATCGCGGCGGAGCGGGCGGAGCGCGGCATACGCCCACGCGCCTTTACCGAAGAGGAAATCGTAAGGCGGTACATGGCCGCGATGGTCAATGAAGCGGCGAAAGTTGTGGGCGAAGGCATCGCGCGCCGCCCGCTGGACGTGGATATGGTCTTGCTGGCGGGCTACGGCTTTCCCCGGTACCGGGGCGGGCCGCTGAAATGGGCAGATATGACAGGACTGAAAAGCGTTCTGGCGGATATCGAAACCTTTGCCCGGGAGGATGACTTCTTCTGGCAACCCGCGCCGCTTCTGGAAAAACTGGTGCGCGAAGGCCGGTCTTTTGATGATCTGAACAAGGCAGGCTGAAGAGGGCGGATGAACGCCCGGGAGAGACAGTGATGGATCTGAATTACTCTGAGCACGAAGAGAATTTTCGCAGCGAAGTCCGTGGGTTTCTGGCCGCTGAACTGGATCCCGCTCTGGCAGAAAATGTGCGGCTTGGGAAACAGCTGTCAAAGCAGGACCACGAAGGGTGGCATGCAAAACTGAACGCCCGCGGCTGGCTGGCGCCGAACTGGCCGGAAGAACACGGCGGGGCCGCCTGGGATGCGGTCCGGCGTCATATTTTCGAAGAAGAATGCGCACTGGCACATGCACCGCGCGTCGTTCCGTTCGGGTTGTCGATGCTGGGGCCGGTGCTGCAGAAATTCGGATCACCCGAACAGCAGGCCTTTTGGCTGCCGCGTATCCTCAGCGGCGAAGACTGGTGGTGTCAGGGGTATTCAGAGCCGGGCGCGGGGTCTGATCTGGCCTCGCTCCGGACAACGGCGGAGCGGGACGGGGACAGGTACATCGTAAACGGCCAGAAAACCTGGACGACCCTCGGGCAGCACGCCAACATGATTTTCTGCCTTGTGCGCACCGACAGATCGGCCAAGCAGCAGGAAGGTATTTCGTTTCTGCTGATCGATATGAACAGCCCGGGCGTCGAGGTGCGGCCTATTGTTTTGCTGGATGGCAGTGCCGAGGTGAACGAGGTCTGGTTCCGGGACGTCGGGGTGCCGGTTGAAAATCTGGTGGGTGAAGAGAACAAGGGCTGGACCTGTGCGAAATTCCTGCTCACCCATGAGCGTACCAATATTGCCGGTGTCGGCTTCAGCAAGGCAGGCCTCGAAGCAGTGAAACGCATTGCCCGGCACAGCCGGTCTGGCGGGAGACCGCTGTCCGAGAACCCGCATTTTGCGGCACGGGTCGCGCAGGCAGAGATCGATCTGATGGCCATGGCCACGACCAGCCTGCGCATTGTTTCGCGTGCCGCAGCAGGGCAGGCACCGGGTGTTGAAAGCTCGATGCTCAAAGTGCAGGGAACGATCATCCGCCAGGAGATCAACGATCTCGCGCGCCGCGCGGCGGGTGTATATGCCATGCCCTTTGGGTCTGAAGCGCTAGACGGCAGCAACTCTGGCCTGCCGGATCCGGTCGATGCGGGACCGGTCGCGGCGCAGTATTTCAACAATCGCAAACTGTCGATCTTTGGTGGCAGCAATGAAATTCAGCGGCAGATCATCGCAAAGTCGCTTGAGGGGCCGGGACAGTGAATTTTGACCTCAGCCAGGAAAGGGTCATGCTGCAGGACAGTCTGCGGCGTTTTCTGCGCGACCGGCATTCACCGCAGATGCAGAATGCGGCGCAATACCCGCCGGGATATGATGCGGGTCTATGGTCAGGTCTGGCGGAACTGGGCGTTTTTGCCGCTCTTTTTTCCGAGAAAGACGGTGGTTTCGGCGGGCTGGGTGCGGATATCGCCGTCGTTTTTGAGGAGCTTGGCCGCGCCGGGGTGACGGCTCCGGTTACTGAAACCTGCATCCTGGGTGGCGGGCTCCTGTCCCGTCTGGGTGACAGCAACCAGAAAGAGCTGATTACCGGGATTATGGAGGGCTCCTGCCAGATCGCGCTGGCGCATGCCGAACCGGACGGCCGGTATGATCTGTCCTTTGTATCCGCTCGGGCCGTCCCGCAAAGCGACGGCATTGTTCTGAACGGACAGAAATCGGTTGTGGTCAACGCGCAGGCAGCAGATTTTCTGATCATCTCTGCCCGTGAAGACGGCGCAGCTGACGCATCAGAGGGGATCTCGCTGTTTCTTGTGCCCTCGGGCGCAGACGGAATTGTGATGCGCGATTTTGCCCTGGTCGGGGGCGGGCGCGCGGCAGAAATCAGCATCGAAAACCTGCTCGTGAGTGAAGCGGCACGCCTGGGACCCGCCGGAGCCGCCTTCCCGGTGCTTGAGGAAGTCACGGCGGCTGCGATCACGGCCACCTGTGCGGCAACGCTGGGCGCGATGATCAGCGCAGCCGATCTCACCCGTGACTACCTGGCAACGCGCAAACAGTTTGGCAGGCCCATTGGCAGTTTTCAGGCGCTGGCACACCGCATGGCGGATATGATGATTGCACTGGAACAGGCCCGCTCGGCTGTCATCCTCGCGGCGGGTCATCTGGAAGCATCGCGGGATGTCCGTGAACTTCATGCCTCTGCTGCCAAAAACCTGATCGGGCGCACCGGACGTCTGATCGCGGAAGAGAGCATTCAGATGCACGGCGGTATTGGCATGACTGCAGAATATGGTCTGGGTCACCTCGCCAGACAAATCGTCATGGCCGATCACCGGTTTGGGGACACAGATCATCATCTGGAGCGGTTCATTGCCCTTACCGCCGCCTGAAACCCTGATCCTCGATGAAACCGGCACGCAACGGCTGGCCGGCTACGCCATTGATGTTTCCGATCCCGCCTCGGCGCATTGCTGGCTTGATATCGGACCGCAGCATCTGAACCGCCATGCCGTTCTGCACGGAGGTATTGCCACCATGCTGCTGGACAGTGCCTGTGGTGCCACGGCGTCGCTGACCGTGGACCATACTGGCAAAGCCCCTTTTCTGACTGTGTCACTGAATACGCAGTTTTTGGCGCCCGCGCGCAGCGGCCGGGTCACGGCACGCGGGCAGATTGCCGGCGGGGGGCGGAAACTGCTGTTTGTCTCCGGCGCGCTGACGGATGCGGAGGGCGGGCTGATTGCTACAGCGACCGGCGTTTTCCGGCGCGTGCCACAAGAGCGCCTTGCGTGACGGAACGGCTGGAACATTTGCTGGCCAGTCAGGTCACCGCGCGCCCGCATGCGATTGCGCTGACGGACAGCACCGGCGCAAAACTCACCTGGGCCGATCTCGATGCGCTCAGTCTCGCCGGATGCGCGCTGTTGCGCGATCAGGGGGTGCGCCGGGGCGACAGGGCCCTGCTGATCATCGAAAACTGTGCCGAAGCCGTAGCGCTTTTGTTTTCCTGCTGGTGCAGTGGTGTCACGGCGGTGCCCGTCAACGCGCGGCAGTCAGCCTCTGAGATTTCCCGTGTACTGGCGCACGCGGATCCGGCTCTCGTTCTATTCAGTACGGCAGTGTCAGAAAACGCCCGCGCACATGCCGGGCATCTGGGCGCGGTCCCAGCACCATCACCCTTTGGCGGGATGCATCTGGCAAGAATGCATCCGGGTGCGCCGGATGATTATCCGGATCTGGCGGTGCTTCTTTACACAACGGGCACGACCGGTGATCCCAAGGCGGTGATGCTGACCCATGAAAACCTGCTTTTTGGCGGAGGTGCCTCTGCGAGGCTCCGCAGAATGGTGCCGGATGACCTGATTTACGGGGTTCTGCCTGTGACACATGTGTTTGGTCTGACGTCTGTCATTGTGGCTGCCGTCACGGCTGGCGCTGCTGTCCGGCTGGAACCGCGTTTTGAGGTGGACAGGCTGTACCGCGCGCTGGGTGAGGGGATCACCCTGTTGTCGGCGGTGCCGCAGATGCACGGGCTGTTGATGCATTACACCGCCAGACAGGGATACACCCGGCTGGGATCGGACACCCTGCGCTACGCGTCGAGCGGTGCTGCACCGCTGGACCCGGACTGGAAGCGCCAGGCCGAGGCCTTTTATGGCATGGCGTTGCAGAACGGCTATGGCATGACAGAAACCTCTGCGGGGGTAAGCATCACGGACAACCCGGCGGGCTCTGCCGACACTTCGACCGGCCCGCCTTTGCCCGGCGTACAGGTGCGTATCGACGAAACTGTGCCAGGCGGCGGCGACGGTCTGGGCGAAGTTCTGGTACGCGGGCCGAATGTGACGCCCGGGTATTATCGTCTGCCCGAGGAAACGGCCCGGGTAATCGACAGCGCAGGCTGGCTGCATACCGGCGATCTTGGACATCTGGACGACCAGGGACGCCTTCATATTCTGAGCCGTTCAAAAGAGCTGATCATCCACGGCGGGTTCAACGTGTACCCGCCGGAAGTGGAAGCCGCGATCAATGAGCACCCGGAGGTTATGCAATCAGCAGTGATCGGTCGGGCCGCAGCAGGGGATGAGGAAGTGCTCGCATTTGTCCAGACCGGGTCGGGCAGTACGCTGACCGAAGCTGAGTTGCTGGAGTTTCTCAGGCAGCGACTGTCCGGATACAAGCGCCCGGCGCAGATCGTGTTCGCCCGACAGTTGCCTGCCGCGCCGACAGGCAAACTGCTGAAACATCTGCTGCTGAAGGAACTCGGTGACCGTCTGCGCTGATGGCTTCAGGTCCAGACCCCGTTTGCGGCCTCGCGAATGGCGCGGATGTTCTGGCCGTAAGGTGCGGGGTCGCTGACAGAACCGCCTCTGAAAACAGCTGACCCGGCGACAAGGACATCTGCACCGGCGCGCGCAACAAGCGGTGCGGTATCCGGATCGACACCGCCGTCGATTTCAATGTGGATCGGCCTGTCGCCGATCATCGCGCGCAGGCGCTGCACTTTCGCCACCTGTGACGCGATAAATTTCTGCCCGCCGAAGCCAGGGTTCACAGTCATCACACAGATCAGATCGGTCAGTTCAAGCAGTTCGGACACTGCTTCGGCAGGTGTTCCGGGGTTCAGGGCGATGCCCGCCTTTGCTCCTGCGCCCCGGATGGCCTGCAAGGTGCGGTGAATATGCGGTCCGGCCTCGACATGTGCGGTGATGACGTCTGCCCCGACGCTGGCAAAGGCCTCGATGTAGGGATCCACCGGGGCAATCATCAGGTGGACGTCCATGACGCCTTTGATATGGGGTCTGATCGCCGCGCATGTGGCCGGTCCGAATGTGATGTTCGGCACAAAATGGCCGTCCATGACATCCACATGTACCCAGTCGGCCCCCTGGGCTTCGATCGCCTCACATTCGGCACCGAAATTTGCGAAATCAGCTGAGAGGATGGAAGGGGCAATTTTGATCGAACGGTCGAAGGTCATAGCGAGGCGCCTGTGTCAGAGAAAGCTGCCTTGGCTATATCCGTGCCAGAGGCACCGGGGCAAGCAGGTTCGCAGCCCTGGCCGTCAGGGACAGACCAATGGCGCGAGAACCGGTTTGCGCATACAGGCAGTCACATGCTTTCCGGCACCGCTGGTGTCACCAGCCCGGAAAGATGGCTGAAAGGCATGTCGCTGTCGTCCAGCATCGCCGTGCGCATTTTCCAGATGTCGCGGGCGCGGCCGTCACCTGTAACCGGGGCGCAGAAGGCCATGAATTTTTCTTCATGTTCTGCTTCGCTCATCCAGGTGTCCGGTCCGCCGCGCGCTTCTGTAAACCCGGAGTGCAGAATAGTGCCATCGGACAGTGTCAGTTCAGCTTCGGCTGTGCGCTGCGCGGGGAACAGGGCATTGTGCGCGTCGTCCTCCTGCACGGTTATGCGGTCCATCAAAGAGATCACATCATGATCCCGCAACGCATCGCCGGAGATATGTTCCGGCCCGACATGGCCATACCGCATGAGTGTACACAGCGCGAAATGCATGGAGTACTGCGCCTGGCCGGTGGTGTCCGGCACACCAGAAAACAGCGCGGCACCTTCGGCAAAGGTGCGCACTGTGACATGACGGATATCGTCTGACGACAGGTTCCTGGCACGCATCATGCTGCGCAGCGCGTCCAGCGGCGCATGAGCCCAGCGGCATACAGGATAGGGTTTGATATAGTTCTGCTCCAGCGTCCATACCTCACCCAAATCCGTCCAGAACGGTGCTGCCTGCGGCGATTCTAATGTGATCGCAGGCGCGCCCTCGAAACCGTCCAGCGCCAGAAAGGCGGCCATGGAACCGGTCAGAGCCCCCATACCTGAGCCGTCATGCAGCATCGTTGGGGTGGCGATTTCGCGCATCATCTGGCTGCGGGGGCCATGGAATTCGGCAATGCCCAGTGCTTCGCGCAACTGCTTTTCGCCGGCATCGCGCAGCCGGCACCCGATAGCGGCCACACCAAGGGCGTTCCATGCGCCGGAGGTATGATAGTCCGTGACACTGGCATGCAGAGACAATCCGGCCCGCGCGCTGATTTCGTAAGACATTGCCAGAATGTCGAGCGCCGCGCGCACGGTCAGATCGGGCCGTGCCTCGGCAAATGCAAAAAGCGCGGGCACCACGGCACATCCGATGTGGCCCTTGACCGGGTTAAAACCGTCATGGGCGTCAAGGTTGTCGATCTGCGTAGCTGCGGCATAGGCGGCCCCGGGAACGGAAACCCGCCGGCCGTCAAAAAGCATGGGCGCGCTGTCGTCTGTTGTTCCTGCGCTGTGGAACCGCGCGGCAGCGGTGCGGGCGATCCGCGACGGAGGCAGATGCGTTGCGCCCGCAGCCACGCCGAGCGTGTCCGTCAGCAAAAGAGCCACCCTGTCGCGCGCGCTGTCCGGCACTTCGGGGTTACAGATGAACTGCGCGATTTTGCTGAACTGGGACGACATAGAGAAAGCCTTTCCGGGGCCGGGTTTCCGCCATCTGATGCGCAGAAACGCCCCGCCGCATGTCTGTTCGCGACATCCTCCGGGTGTCACATTGCACAACGGTTTGTGAAACGCCGTCTCTGGCCTCGCCGCCGGGCCTGTGTCACACATCGCCCATCAATTAAAACAAAGGAATACCTCATGCTGATGCCGCGCCAGAAAGTGCCCGACCTGAAATTGCCCACGCTCGACCATGGTGATTTTGATCTGTCTGCGGACGGATCGGAAAAGGGCACAGTGGTCTGCTTTTATCGTGGCCTGCATTGCCCGCTTTGCGCGACCTATCTGGCGGAGCTGGAAAAGCGGACAGCGGATTTCGCCGAACGTGGTGTCAAAACCATCGCGGTCAGTTCAGACGGCGAAGAACGTGCGCGTGAGATGGCGGACAAGACAGGCGCCAAAGAGCTTCGGTTGGCCTATGATCTGTCTCTGGCGAAAGCACGGGAATACGGGCTCTACATCTCGACCAGCCGGGGCAAAACATCGATTGGAATCGAAGAGCCCGCTCTTTTTTCCGAGCCTGGTCTGTTCATGATCACACCGGAACAGACGCTCTATTACGGGTCTGTGCAGACCATGCCCTTTGTGCGCCCGCATTTTTCGGAACTCGTCGGTGCCTTGGACTTTGCGATCGCCAATGCATACCCGGCACGTGGCGAATACGAAGGTGCTGTCTGACGCACAGGATCCTGAGGCGCGGTTGTGCCGCACGTCATTCCCGCCTCATCCCCTACGAGCATGAGGCGGCTGACCCTGCCGCGCAGGAAAATGCCCTTATTGCGCTGACAGTTCTGCGAGCATCTGATCGCGCATGATAAATTTCTGCGGTTTGCCCGTGACTGTCATGGGCAGGCTGTCCCGGAAGCAGATATGGGCCGGTACTTTGAAATGCGCGATGTTCTCGCGACACCATGATCTGATCTCATCCGGGGTAATTCCGGCGCCGTTATGCGGGACGATCCAGGCGCAGACAATCTCGCCATATGTGTCATCCGGAATGCCGAACACCTGGGCCTGCGCGATACCGGGATATGTGTACAGGAACTCTTCAATCTCGCGCGGGTAGATATTTTCGCCGCCCCTGAGGATCATATCCTTGAGCCTGCCTGTGATCGCACAGTAGCCATCGGGGTCGATGACGGCGAGATCCCCGGTATGCATCCAGCCCTCGCCGTCGATGCTTTGTCCGGTTTTTTCCGGGTCGTTCCAGTATCCGGTCATGACGGAATAACCACGGGTCTGCAGCTCACCCTGAACACCCGCCGGAACGACGTTGCCATCGTCATCCACAATGCGGACTTCGACATGCGGATGAATGCGTCCGACAGACGACACGCGCTGTTCCAGCGGATCATCAGTGCTGCTCTGAAAGGAAACGGGGCTCGTCTCTGTCATACCGTATGCGATGGTGACGCCGGTCATGTTCATTTGGGACTGCACCTGGCGCATGACTTCCATCGGGCAGGGGGCGCCAGCCATGATACCGGTGCGCAGAGACGACAGATCGAAGTCAGCGAAGTCTGGCAACGCCAGCTGGTTCACGAACATGGTGGGCACGCCATAGAGGGCGGTGCATGCTTCTTCTGATACGGCGTGCAGTGTTTCGCGCGGATCAAATGCCTCTCCCGGGACAACAATAGTGGCCCCTTTGGTTACGCAGCCAAGGGTGCCCATAACCATGCCAAAGCAGTGATAAAAGGGGACAGGAATGCACAACCTGTCCTGATGCGTGAGTTTCAGCGCGCGGGTCACGAAATGCGCGTTGTTGACGATGTTATGGTGGGTCAGACAAGCGCCCTTGGGGCTGCCGGTGGTGCCGGAGGTGTACTGAATATTGATGGGGTCATGTGGATCCAAAGTGACCGTCACCGCATCGAGCGCGCTGGCGGAGGCATCCGAGTTTTCGCGGCACAGCCGGTCAAATCCAATCATACCCGCCGGTATATCGGCGCCCATCACGATGACGCTGCGCAGCGCAGGCAACTTTTCGGACCGCAGCCTGCCGGGTTCGGCGTCTGCAAGCTCTGGTGCCAGTTGCGCGATCATACCTGTGTAGTCGGACGAGCGGAAACGACGGGCCGTGATGATTGCACAGCATCCGGCCTTGTTCAGCGCGTATTCCAGCTCTGACAGGCGGTATGCGGGATTGATACAGACAAGGATCGCACCGATACGCGCCGTTGCAAACTGGGTCAGCAGCCACTCTGCGCGGTTCTGCGACCAGATACCCACACGGTCGCCTTTTTCAATACCGAGTGTCCTGAAGCCCGCAGCCAGCTGATCGACCCGGGCGGCCAGCTCGCGGTAACTCCAGCGGATGTTCTGCTCCCTGAAAACTGCCGCAGGGTGATCAGGGTACGTCCCCGCCGTCTGCGCCAAAAGACCTGGAAGGGTCAGGTTCAGCAAAGGCTCATCCGTTGCGCCTTTGACATGCGACAAACCGTTGATGGGTCTTTGATCCGCGTGGTCCACCCCTCGTATCCTCCCGTGCAGTTGTGGCCTGACATTAACTACAACGCTGTGCCAAAGCGCAAGCCTGCACCGATGCGGGATTTTCCCAGTGGCACCCCACTTGCCGACACCCGGGCAGAGCAGTATGCCAGAGGTACTGCGCCAGCGGCTGATGTCACAGATCGGTCATGGCACCCCCCGGGCGACGCGCCTGTTTAATGCGGAAAGAACACCAATGACCCTGACAGCCAACTGGTCTTATCCTACTGCCGTGCGTTTTGGCGCAGATCGTATATCTGAAATTGCGGAAGCCTGTTCCGTTGCCGGGATCAGCCGCCCGCTGCTGGTCACAGACCGCGGACTTGCTGGTCTGCCGATCACCGCACAGACGCTGGATTTGCTGGAGACCGCCGGACTTGGTCGCGCGGTCTTTTCTGCTGTTGATCCAAATCCGACAGAACAGAATGTCGATGAAGGTGTGGCCGCATATCAAGAAGGCGGATGTGACGGTGTTGTCGCCTTTGGCGGGGGCTCTGGCCTGGATGCCGGGAAAGTGATTGCCTTTATGGCCGGCCAGTCGCGCCCGCTGTGGGATTTTGAGGATATCGGTGACTGGTGGACGCGGGCCGATGCAGATGCCATCGCCCCGGTGGTTGCCGTGCCAACGACGGCCGGGACAGGCTCCGAAGTGGGTCGCGCGGGTGTCATCACCAATTCTCAAACCCACGAAAAGAAAATCATATTCCACCCGAAAATGCTGCCGGTTGTCGTCATCTGCGATCCGGAACTGACCGTTGGGATGCCCGCTGCGATCACCGGCGGAACGGGTATGGACGCCTTTGCGCACTGCCTGGAAGCCTACTGCTCGCCACACTATCACCCGATGTCACAGGGTATCGCCCTCGAAGGCATGCGGCTGGTCAAGGACAACCTGCTGCGGGCCTTCAATGACGGGTCCGACATCGAAGCCCGCGCGCATATGATGTCTGCGGCAGCCATGGGGGCGACCGCCTTCCAGAAAGGACTGGGTGCGATCCACGCGCTCAGCCACCCGATCGGCGCTGTACATCACACGCATCACGGAACGACAAATGCGGTGGTGATGCAGCCGGTCCTGATGTTCAACAAACCAAAAGTGCGGCGGCATCTTGCGCGGGCGGCGAACTATCTGAGCATCTCGGGCGGGTTTGATGGGTTTTATGCTTACGTGGGCGAGTTGAACGCCGCGCTGGGTATTCCGGCCAATCTGACAGAGCTGGGGGTAACTGATCCGGAAATTGATGTGCTGGTTGAGGCCGCACTGAAAGATCCCAGCTGTGGTGGAAACCCGGTACAGATGTCACGCGGGAACACCACCAAACTGCTGCAGGCCTGTTTCTGACCCGTCAATCGTACCAGATGGCACGTCTGAGAAGGTTAAGCCCGAAAAAGACGAACATGATCAGGATCGCATTGCGAAAACCCTGCCCCGTCAGCCGGCGTCGCAGAATTTCGCCCAGTGAAAAACCGGCGATTGCGGGCACCAGCATGGCAATGGACACACCGCTGAGAGGGCCAGTCAGAAAGCCCAGCTGCGCATACGCGTAGCACAGCGGAAGACTGCCGACGAAAATCATGAAGCCGGTCGCCCGGATGAACTCGTCTTTATCAACCTGACGGGTTGCCAGATACATAGCCATCGGTGGGCCCCAGGCTGCCGTCATGCCTCCGATGACACCCGAAAAGATGCCAAAGACGAACTGGGCCGCCCGGTCATAGCGGTCGGGCAGGGGCGGGACCATATTGCGCCAGCTGACACCGACGAAAATGAGGATCACAATCCCGAGTGCGGCCAGCAGGAACCGGTCCCCCGCATCCTGTGTGAGCCAGGCTGTTGCCAGCACGCCCGAGAACAGGACCGCCGAGAACAGCCAGTATCTTTGGGCAGTGCGGAGAATTTCGCCTCCCCGCCACAGCTGCCAGGCATTGGACCCGATCATCGGGAACATCACCAGGGCAATGGCGGTGCGCGGGTCGGTGAACAGCGTCATAAAAGCAATGGCCGCGGTTGGCAGCCCGATACCCGCGATGCCCTTGATCCAGCCGGCCATCAGAAAAGCGGCTGAAGCCATCACCACCAGTGCCCAGATATCCACCGGGCCGGACCGCTCAGCCCTGCGCCCAGGGTCCGTGCTGACCCGTGCTGCCATCATCCAGACGGGCAAACCCGTGCAGGCCAAAGAAATCGCGCTGACCCTGGATCATGTTTGCTGTGCCGCGGTGTGTGCGCATGGCATCGAAATAGGTCAGACCCGAGCTCAGCGCGGGTGTCGGCAAACCATGCAGCGCAGACTGCGCCACGACCTGACGCAGGGCGTCATGGCTGTCTTTAAGGTGACCGGCAAAGCGCGGTGCGAACATAAGATTCCGCGCGGGGTCTTCGGTCAGCGCCTCGGCCATATCGTTCAGCATGTCCGAGCGGATGATGCACCCTTCGCGCCAGACCCGTGCAATGCCGGGCAACGCCAGTTCCCAGCCAAAGGCCTCTGACGCCGCAGATATCATCGCGAACCCCTGCGCATAGCAGAGAATTTTGCCGGCGATCATCGCCTTTTCAAGCGTTTCCTCGCTGAGCGCACCATCCGGCAGCGGATTGGGTGCCGCGCCGAAAAGCGCCTCCCCCGCCGCACGGGCGTCGCGTTGCGACGACAGATTGCGGGCAACCACGGCGGCCTCAATCGCGGGGATCGGCGCCGCGAGGTGCTGCGCCTCAATAACTGTCCAGCGCCCTGTGCCCTTCTGACCGGCAGCATCCACAATAACATCAAGCAGCGGACCACCTGTGGCCGCGTCCACAGCACCGGCAACCCTGCCTGAAATCTCGATCAGATAGGAGCGCAGAACGCCTTCGTTCCAGCGGTCGAAAACAGCGCCTGTTTCAGCCGCCTGCATACCCATACCGTCGCGCAGAATGCCGTAAACTTCGGCAATCATCTGCATATCGGCATATTCAATCCCGTTGTGCACGGCTTTTACAAAGTGGCCCGCCCCTTCTTCGCCCATCCAGGTGGCGCAGGGGGTACCTTCGTATTTTGCACTGATGGCTTCGAGAATATGCGCCACACGGTCCCAGTATGCCCGTTTGCCGCCGCCCATGATAGCGGGGCCATGCCGTGCCCCTTCTTCGCCACCCGACACACCGACGCCAAGGAAGGGGCCGGTGGCCTCGCGCGCGCGCCGGTTTGTGTCATGAAAATTCGCGTTGCCGCAGTCAATAATCAGATCATCCGGACCAAGCAGAGGCCGCAGCGCATCAATCTGTGCATCGACAGGATCGCCTGCGGGCACCATGAGGATGATCGCGCGCGGCTCTGCAATAGCTGCCACCAGATCCTCAAGGCTTTCGGTTGGCGTGATTTTACTGGCCAGATCGCCCGCCCCGTCCGCGAAGTCGCGCGTGACCTGGGTCGTGCGGTTCCACACGGCGATATCAAACCCTTTTTCGGCAATATTCAGAGCCAGGGCCGCACCCATTGTTCCAAGGCCGATAAGGCCGATTTCGCTTGTCATGAAAGGGTGTCTCCTGTGTTTTCCGCGCGTTGTGTCACGCGTTTCGGGCATTTATCCGACCTTAAGCGCCGGGAGTAGAAAAGGGAAAGAGGGAAGCGCAGAACTGTGCGTGGTCAGGCAAAGGTGATCTGGGCCTTCATGGCTTTGGTGCGGTCGCTGGCCAGCTCAAATGCGGTAACGGCATCTTCCAGCGCGATGCTCTGGGTGATGAGCGGTTTCACATCGATTAGTCCTTTGCGCATCAGCTCCACACCGGTGAAGAACTCTTCATGAAAGCGGAAAGATCCGCGCAACTGCAGCTCTTTGGCTGTCAGTGCCTGGACCGGCAGCGTCATATCACCCCCCAGCCCAAGCTGGACAATTACACCGCGCGGTCGCATGGCAGGGATCGCCGCTGCAAGGGCTTGCGCGACGCCTGTACATTCAAAAAGAACGTCAAAATGCCCCTTGCCTGCTTCATATGCTGCCAGTGCTTCAGGGTCGCTGCCAGAATTGATCGCCCGGTCGGCTCCGTTCTGCGCGGCCATCCCAAGTGTGAAATCCGTCAGATCCGTTGCCACAATCTCTGCGGCACCGGCACGCCGTGCGACCAGAATACACAGCAGACCAATTGGCCCGCATCCGGTGACCAGAACGCGTTTGCCCAGCAGATCACCGGCCTGGCCGGCCGCATGCAGGCAAACGGCCAGTGGTTCCGCCATGGCGGCCTCTCCGGCACTCAGGTCCCCGGCGGGCGCGCACTGCCGCGGGTCCGCGACCAGATGCTGGCTGAAAGCGCCTTGGATGTGTGGAAATGGCATGGCAGATCCATAAAACCGCATGTTCAGGCAGTGATTGTGGGTGCCTTCGATACAGAATTTGCAGATGTAACAAGGCCGGGAGGGGGATACGGCCACCAGATCGCCGATGCTGAGGCCGGTGACACCAGCACCCAAAGCAGAAACATGCCCTGAGACTTCGTGACCAAGAACCATGGGTTCCTTGACGCGGATCGCGCCGAAACCGCCGTGATTATAATAGTGCAGATCAGAGCCACAGATCCCGCCCGCTGCGACCGCAATGCCGACCTCGCCCGGACCCGGCTCCGGCGCTTTCTGTTCTTCGATGCGCAGGTCTTTCGGGGCATGGATGACGACCGATTTCATGAGAGTTCCTTTGCTGCAGCGCGCGACCCGGGCGGGTCACTTGACAAGCTTTGTTAACGGTAACATAAATTGACCCTACCCTGAAAGTCGAGCAGAAAGAGACCTGATATGAGCCTGAGCTTGTTTGATCTGACCGGGCGCCGCGCGCTCATTACCGGCTCTTCGCAGGGCATTGGCCATGCGCTTGCACGCGGGCTTCGCGATGCGGGCGCCGAGATTGTTCTGAACGGCCGGGACGAAAAGAAACTCGCAGACGCCGCTGATGCGCTGGGTGAAGGCGTTCATCGGTTGCCGTTTGATGCCACAGATCACGACGCGGTGCGTGCGGCAGTGGACGGCTTCGAGGCAGAGACTGGCGCCATCGACATTCTGGTGAACAACGCGGGCATGCAGCACCGCACGCCGCTTGAGGATTTCCCGGCGGATGCGTTCGAGCGACTCATGCAGACCAACATTGCCAGCGTATTCCATGTGGGGCAGGCCTGTGCGCGGCACATGATCAGCCGTGGCAAGGGTAAGATTGTGAATATCGCCTCCGTTCAGACCGCTCTCGCCAGGCCGGGTATTGCGCCCTACACCATGACCAAAGGGGCTGTGGCAAATCTGACCAAAGGTATGGCCACGGACTGGGCCAAATACGGGTTGCAGTGTAACGGGCTGGCACCGGGATATTTTGACACGCCGCTGAACGCAGCACTGGTCGCCGACCCTGAATTCTCTGCCTGGCTGGAAAAGCGCACTCCCGCGGGACGCTGGGGCAATGTGGAGGAACTGGTGGGCACCTGCATCTTCCTGTCGTCTGACGCTTCGTCCTTTGTGAATGGAACCACCGTTTTTGTTGACGGTGGCATCACGGCCTCTCTGTGACGATGCGCCACTATGTGGTCATGGGTGTTTCGGGCTGTGGTAAAACATCGGTCGGGATGGGCTTTGCCGAAGCCATCGGGGCATTTTTTGTGGATGGTGATGATCTTCATCCGCCTGAAAACGTGGCAAAAATGGCCAGGGGGGAACCCTTGCGGGATGAGGATCGCGCCCCCTGGCTGAAAGCTGTTGCAGCACGGATGCAGGAAGGTCCGAATACGGTTGTTATCGGCTGTTCCGCGCTGAAACGAAGCTACCGTGATATCATCCGCAACGGGGCCGGTGGTGATGTGGTTTTCCTGCACCTTGAGGGAAGCCGTGACCTGATCGCGTCGCGCATGTCAGCGCGGGAGGGGCATTTTATGCCACTGTCTTTATTGGACAGCCAGTTCGCCACGCTCGAGCCGCCCCAGGCAGATGAACAGGCACTGACAGTGGATATTGACCAAAGCGAAGCTGAGATTATCGCCTGGCTCACAGAGAAGGTGCCCGATATTCAGTGATGTCTGCGCCGATTTTTTGCAAGTCGCCCATTGCGTTGACCTGAACCGCCTCGCGCAGCGCGGAAAAGGTTCAGCCCTTGGCTGCAAACAGCAGCGGCTTATCGGATCAGGTACGAATATTTTTGAGCGCTGACGCCAGTGCCGGTTCGCATCCTTCCGAAAGCATTGCGCCAAGATATCTGACCACATCTGCGCGCCATTCTGACGAACCGGCCAGTACTTTGGGCATCAGTCGGGGTATTCCGGCAATTCCATCGAATATCTGTGCAGCGTCGCTGCCGGCCTTTCTGGTGATGGTCAGCAGGTCCGCTTCCAACGGGTCGCGCAGATCGTGGTCCCTGCCGTTTGCATGGCCCAAACAGTACCGCATCCAGGCAGCCGTCGCGACGGCGAAAGTGGCAGACGCCCGCCCGGCCTCCAGTGCATCTGTGGCCGGCGCGAAAATGCGTTGAGGCATCTTCTGGCTGCCATCCATCGCGATCTGCCAGGTTTCATGGGCAATGGCAGAATTATCAAAACGATCCGACAGTTCGGCAGCGTATGTTTTAAAGTCAACAGCGGGCAGATCAGCCAGCGTGAGGGCGGCGTTTTTCATATGAGCCAGGGCCAAAGCCCGCAGCACCGGATCCTGCATGACATCGCGAACGTATTTTTTCCCGGTCAGAAACCCGGTGTAGGCAATAAGCGAGTGCGTACCGTTCAGCATCCGAAGCTTCATGTTTTCATACGGGGCGACGTCTGGAACAAACAGGACGCCTGCATCTTCCCAGCGCGGGCGACTGTTGCAGAAGGTGTCTTCGACAACCCACTGCGTGAAAGCTTCGGTTTGCGTAGCCGCGCTATCGCGGGCCCCCAGCTGCTTTTCGGTTTCGGCCAGAAACGCATCGGTCGCGGCTGGGGTTATCCGGTCTACCATTGTTGATGGGAAGGCACCGTTTTCAGCAATCCAGCCTGCGAGATTTGGATCAGTGCGATTTGCAAAGTCCAACACGCCGGCCCGAATCAGGCGACCGTTTTCCGGCAGATTGTCACAACACAGTACGGTGAAGGGTGGCAATCCGGCTGCCTTGCGCCGGGCAAACCCCGCGACGAGCAGGCCCAGCAGACCGCGGGGGTCCTTTGGGTTCCGAAGGTCTGCGGCGACAGCAGGATGCGACGTATCGACCTTTCCGCTGGTGCCCAGGATACCATAGGCCTTTTCTGTGACGGTCATGCTGACAATTCTGATCGACGGGCCGGCCAGGAGATCCAGAGCAGCTTCACTTCCGCGCGTTGCGGCGAGCGCATGGGAAATACTGGCAATGATCCGCCGTTCTGTCTTTTCCGTCCCGCGGATTGTCAGGCTGTACCGCCCCTTTTGACGGTTCAGAATATCTGCGCCCTGCGTGCTTTGCAGGCTGACACCGCAGATCCGCCAGTCTCCACCGTGCCGGGCCAGAACATCGTCGGTGTACACAGCCTGATGCGCTCTGTGAAACGCGCCGGGTCCGAAATGGACAATGCCAATCCCGTGATTTTCCGGGTTGTATTGCGGTGCTGTTGTCCCTGAAGGCAACTGAGTGCCGGGCAAAAGATGCATAGGATGCCTGTGGGTGTCTTGTTCACCGGTACAGTCCGTCAGAAGCAGTCCGGATGTAAACCCGGTATGGGCCAATACCCGCGTCATGCCAGCACTGACATTCGGGATTTTTACTGCCAGGATGACAAAGCGCCTGAAGCTACCGCAGTGCAGACAAGGGCGATATTTTCCAAAGGGAGCCGACTTTGACCCAACAGCACCCAAACCCGCAGGCGGATCAGCTGAGAAAACTGCTGCGCCGCGATGGGATGATCATGATGCCCTGTTGTTTTGATGGCATCTCTGCACGGCTCGTCGAGCAGGCTGGTTTTGAGCTGACATTTCTGTCCGGCTTCTCTGCTTCGGTGAGCCGGATCGGCGCGCCTGACGTTGGCCTGATGAGCTATGGTGAGGTTCTGGACCAGGCCCGCAATGTCATGGAAGGCATTACCATTCCGATGATGGTGGACGGTGACACGGGCTACGGCAATCCGATGAATGTCGAGCGTACAGTCGAGGGCTTTGCCCGGGCAGGCTGTGCAGGCGTGATGATCGAGGACCAGGTTGCGCCCAAGCGCTGTGGTCACACGGCGCGCAAGGCTGTGGTCGATCGCGAAGAGGCCTTTGACAGAATACGGGCAGCGGTCGTGGCGCGGGGCAGGGCAGACATTCTCATCAAGGCCAGGACCGATGCACGCCGCGACCACGGTCTGGGCGAGGCCATCGCGCGGGCACAGACCTTTGCCGAGCTTGGCGCGGACATCGTGTTTATCGAAGAACCTTTTGACGTTGATGAGATGCGGACAATCTGTGCCGAAGTGCCGGTGCCCACTGTCGCGAATATGCTGGAGGGCGGGCAGACGCCGATACTGCCCCCGTCAGAGCTAGAAAAGCTGGGATTTGCCGTCGCAGCCTATCCGCTGGCCTGCCTGTCTGCGGCAATGCGCGCAATGACAGAAACGCTGGCTGATCTGAAGGCAGGGCGGGATCACACCGCTGGCCTGATGCCTTTTGATGAGCTGCGCAGACGGGTGGGGTTCGAGGATTACTATCGGGCGGAAGACCGGTACAAACGCTAGCGCTGCCTGACGGTTGATCCCGGGATCAGGCGATACCCGATGTCCCGCGTGCTGGCGACCGGCTCACCGGACAAACGTGCGATCATCTGTTCTGCTGCGGCCTGACCCAGCCGGATATGTGGAACATGCATCGACGTCAGTCTTTTTTTCAGAACGGATGCGACAGGCAGATCACCCCAGCCAGCGATACCGATATCGTCCGGAACCTGCATGCCTCGCTGGTCGCAATACTGCAGACCGCCAAAAGCCATGGAGTCGTTCTGATAAAAGATACATTCCACGTCGCGCTGTGACGCCAGCAACTGCTCGGTGCCATAAAACCCGGGATAGAACCCGGCTGTATCATGAAGGCAAAGCTGGCGAACAACCTTTCCGCCCCCGTTTTCCACGGCTTTGGTGAAACCTTCGAGCCGGGCTGTCGCCGCGTTGGCGGTGTCGTGGGATGTACCTACAAACCCCAGCGACCGGTACCCGCAGCCCACCAGAAAACGCCCCATCTCAAAGCCGCAGTCAAAGTGGTTGATGCCCACGCTCATATCGAGCGGGCTGGAGTTCAGATCCCAGATTTCAACCACCGGTATGCCCGAGTTTCGCAGCATTTCCAGCGCACGGGCGGAATGATAACGTCCGGTCAGGATGAGTCCTGCCGGCTGCCATGACAAAACTGTGCGGATCCAGTTTTCTTCTTCTTCCTGTGTGTGCTGGGTCAGACCAAGTACGGTCTGATGGCCAAAGCTTCCCAGTTTCCGGTCGATGGCCTCGAGTACCTGGGCGAAAACCTCATTGCCCAGATCGGGGATCGAAACGCCGATAAAAGTCGAAGACTGGTCGCCTGCAAAGACAGTGGCCAGTCGATTCGGAAGGTACCCGAGCTCATCCACCTGGGTCATGACCTTTACCCTGGTTTTTTCGGAGTACCCCCCTTCGCCGCGCAGAACCCGGCTGGCGGTCATCTTGGAAACACCCGCCGCCTGAGCCACTTTTGCCAGGCTTACTTTGTTGTTTTTATTCAGTTTATCGACCATACTACTGCGAGTTGCGTTACCGGTAACTTTTTTCTTGACTTATGCCGCTCTTCAGAACGACGATAGGCGTACGTTACGGGTAACGCAGATTTTCATCAAGTCTCCTGTGGCGTGGGGTGCGGCAAATGCCACATGGGGAGGAAACATGGCAGACCACCTGCAACAGGGCCTGTTCTTTGACAGCATCGACAAACATTTTGGGGGCACTTATGCCCTGAGAGATGTGTCTTTGTCGGTGGGTCGTGGCGAAATCGTCGCGCTGCTGGGAGAGAACGGCGCGGGCAAATCGACGCTGATCAAAGTGCTGGGTGGCATTCACGCACCGGACGGCGGGCAGGTGCTGATTGACGGCCGGCCCTATACACATCGCCCCGCAGGATTTGGTGAGCGCCAGAAGGTTGCGTTTATCCACCAGGACCTCGGTCTGATCGAATGGATGACCGTAGCGGAAAACATTGCTCTGGCACTAGGCTATTCGCGCAAAGGCGGCATGATCCGGTGGTCAGAGGTGGAGACTTTTGCAGCAGATGCCCTGAAAAAGGTGGACTGTGTTTTTGATCCGACCACGCGTGTGGAGGACCTGACGCGGACGGAAAAATCACTGGTGGCGATTGCCCGTGCTCTGGCAGTGGACAGCGAGTTTCTGGTGCTGGACGAGCCGACAGCCTCGTTGCCGGCGGATGAGGTTGAGCGGCTTTTTACGGCACTGCGCCCTTTGCGCGAACGGGGTGTCGGGATGATTTATGTCAGTCACCGCCTCGATGAGATTTTTCAGATTGCTGACCGTGTTGCTGTCCTGCGCGATGGCGCAATGGTCGGCGTGCGCAGTATCGCGCACACAACACCCGAAGAGCTGGTCCAGAAAATTGTAGGCCGGAAAACCCGCGCCACGATGAAATCTGAGGAAGCACCTGGCGCGGATATTCTTGAGCTGAAGAACGTCAGTGTGGGCTCTGTCGGGCCGCTCTCATTTACGCTCAAACGGAATGAGATCGTCGGGCTTGTCGGGCTTCGCGGCGCGGGGCACGAGGCAATTTCCCGCGCGCTCTTCGGCCTCGCCGCGTTTTCCGGACAGGTCAGTCTGAATGGTACCGCGCCGGACCTGAGCAACCCGCAGGCGGCACTGACGTCTGGCATCGGGCTGGTTGCGCGCGACCGGACCGAAGAATCCGTAGCGATGAACCTGTCCATCCGGGAAAACACATTCCTGAACCCTGCCGCAGTTGGCCGGGGCCTGCTGAGCCTGCTGATGCCGGCACGCGAGGCTGCGCAGGCCTCTGAGATCGGCAGTGATCTGGGGCTTTCGCCGAACGATCCGACACTGGCCATCGAAGCCCTGTCGGGGGGAAATCAGCAAAAGGTCGTCATCGGAAGATGGCTGGCCACCAAAAGGCGCCTGCTGCTGTGCGAAGATCCTACCGCAGGCGTCGATGTCGGTGCCAAGGCCGAGATCTATGCGCTTCTCAACCGCGCTCTTGCCGAAGGCATCGGCATCCTGGTTGTTTCGACGGATTTCGAGGAAATCGCAACGATCTGCCACCGGGCGATCGTGTTCAGCCAGGGTGCAATAGTAGATGAGCTGTCCGGCAGCCGTCTGACCACCGAAAATCTTATCCAGTCGGCTTCGGCCGGGAATATCGCCTCCGGGGAGGAGCAAACAAATGCAATCGCTTGAATCCGGAGCACTGGAGCCGACGCGCGCAGAAATGAAAGGGCTGAGTACGGGCAAGCGTCTTATGCGTCTTTTGCCGGTATATGGCCTCGTTATTCTGACGGCCTTTCTGATCATTCTGTTCTCTGTTCTGCTGCCGAATACCTTTCCGACAATGCTGAACCTGCGGGCGATCATTTCTGACAAAGCGATTATCGCGCTGCTTTCTCTGGGCGCGATGATCCCCATGGCGGCCGGTCGCATTGATCTGACGGTCGGATACGGGATCGTGCTGTGGCATATTCTTGCGATCAGCCTGCAGACCATGATGGGTTTGCCCTGGCCGATAGCTGTCGCAATTGTGCTGATGCTTGGCGCGCTTTCCGGTTTTCTTAACGGTCTGCTTGTCGAAGTGGCGCGGATCGACAGCTTTATTGCCACGCTCGGCACGGGCACTGTGCTTTATGCGCTGGCGCTCTGGCACACAGGCGGGCGGCAGATGGTGGGTGTCCTGCCTGACGGGTTTTATGCACTCAGCACAACCTTTGTTTTCGGCATACCGATCACAGGCTACTATCTGATCGCAATCACGCTGATCATGTGGATCGTGCTCGAGTACACCCCGGTCGGACGGTATCTCTATGCCATCGGTGCAAACCAGCGTGCGGCACAGCTGAACGGCATTCCGACCCGTAAATATGTAATCGCGGCCTTTGCCACGTCCGGCGCAATGACGGCACTGGCCGGAGTTCTGCTGGCCTCCAAACTGCGGATTGGTCAGGCGTCGGTCGGGCTTGAATTCCTGCTGCCCGCACTGGTGGGGGCCTTTCTTGGGTCGACAACCATCAAGCCCGGACGCGTCAATGTCTGGGGCACCATTGTTGGTGTTGCCATTCTTGCTGTCGGTATCTCCGGGATCCAGCAGTTTGGTGGATCCTTCTGGGTCGAGCCACTCTTTAACGGCGTTACCCTGTTGGTTGCCATCGGCATCGCAGGCTACGCGCAGCGCCGTAAGGGTGCTGCAAAGAAATGAAAATCATCAGCTTCTGGGAGGAAAAAATGCTGAAAAGAACATTCCTGAACACAATGGCAGCAACTGCAATGATGGCAGCTCTTGGCATGCCGGTCAGCGCGGAAACCGCCTTTGACGGACCAACGTCGGGGCCCAAAGCCGCCGAAAGCAAAACGATCGTGGTACTGGCGGCGGACCTGAAAAACGGTGGCATTCTGGGCGTGACCAATGGTGTTGAAGAAGCCGCAGAAACAATCGGCTGGGAAGTACGCGTGCTCGACGGAGCAGGGTCGGTGCAGGGTCGTACAGCGGCGATTGGACAGGCACTGGCATTGCAGCCTGACGGTCTGATCATCAACGGTTTTGACGCAGTCGAGCAGCAGGCCGCACTCGAAGGTGTCGTTGCAGCCGACATTCCAATGGTTGCGTGGCATTCCGGCCCAAAAATCGGCTGCGACGCACCGGGCGGAATATTTGCAAATGTCTCAACAGACGCGATGACAGTTTCCGAGGTTGCCGCCAAATGGGCGATGGAGGACGGCGGCGACAAAGTCGGTGCGGTAATCTTTACTGACAGCACCTATCAGATCGCCATCGACAAGGCGGACCGGATCAAAGAGACCATCGAAGCCATGGGTGGCACGGTTCTGGAATATGTCGATACGCCGATTGCAGATACCTCAACGCGTATGGGCCCGCTGACGACAAGTCTTTTGCAAAAGCATGGTGACAGCTGGACGCACGCGCTGGCGATCAATGACCTGTACTTTGACTTCATGGGCCCCGCACTTGCTGCCGCTGGTATCAAGGGCGAAGGCTCTCCCAAGGCCGGATCAGCCGGTGATGGTTCGGAGGCCGCGTTCCAGCGGATCCGCGGTGCGCAGTACCAGGCGATCACAGTGGCCGAGCCGCTGAACCTGCAGGGCTGGCAACTCGTGGACGAACTGAACCGTGCCATCCAGGGCGAGGCCTGCTCGGGTTATGTCACGGCACCCGCTCTGGTGACGCAGGAAGGTCTGGCCAAGCTGGGCGACAGCAACGCCTTTGATCCCGACAGCCCTTACCGCGAAGCCTATTCGGCCATCTGGGGCAAGTAACCCTCCCCGGGCGGCGGGCCGGTTTCTGGTCTGCCGCCCACCTTCAAACGAATTTTTACAACCAACCGGAGGCCATGATGGCAGAGACTCCCCTCGTCGAGATGCGCAGGATCACCAAAAGGTTCGGTGGCGTTACCGCCCTTTCAGAGGTGGACCTGACCGCCCGTGCGGGTGAAGTTCTGGCCATTGTCGGTGACAACGGTGCCGGAAAATCCACGCTGATCAAGATCCTCACTGGCGTTTACCAGCCCACAGAAGGCAGCATTCTGATTGATGGCCAGGAGGTGAGCTTTGCCAGTCATGCCGAGGCAATCGAGCAGGGCATTGACGCGGTCTATCAGACCCTGGCTCTGGCGGATCACCTCGATCCTGCGGCGAATATGTTCCTGGGTAATGAACTCACCAAAAAAGTGTTCGGCATGACAATCCTGGACAACAAACGGATGCGTACGGAAACGGAGCGCGTTCTGATGGACCGTCTTGGGGTGCGCCTCAAGTCACTGGACGCGGCAACAGAAAGCCTCTCGGGTGGTCAGCGCCAGGCTGTGGCAATTGCGCGGGCCGTGTACTCGGAAGGGCTGCGCGTTCTTGTGATGGACGAGCCGACAGCCGCACTTGGTCCTCAGGAAACGGCGCGTACACTCAAGCTGATTGAAACGCTGAGGGATCAGGGGCTGGCGGTTATTCTGATCAGTCACTCTCTGGATGATGTTTTCCAGGTGTCAGACCGCATCCACGTTCAGCGCAGGGGCCGGCAGGTCGGCGTTGTCAGAACAGCAGACAGCAACACGCAGGAAGTCCTCGGACTGATCGTCGGTGCCGAGGAGGCCGCATAATGAGCGCTACAGATACAGCCCCGCAACGCCCCAGAAGTTTTGCCGACCGGGCGGAACCCTATATCGCAATCATCGGCCCTATGGTGATGATCCTCGCTATCCTGCTGTTTATGGGTGTGGTCGAACCGGCCCGGTATTTTCGCCTGAGCAATCTCAACCTTATTCTGCTGGATGCAGCACTCTATATGCCGATGGCGATGGCGATGACCTTCGTGATCACTCAGCGTGGCATCGATCTGTCTATCGGTTCGATTGCGGCGCTTTCGGGTATTCTGATGGCTTTCCTGATCAAGCAGTATGATTTCCCCGCTTGGGTCGCTGTGCCCATTGCTCTGACGCTCGGGGCTCTGATGGGCCTGATCAACGGTCTGATCATTACACGCCTCAAGGTGCCGGACCTGATCGGCACACTGGCGATGGATCTGGTCTATCGCGGGCTGGCGCTTGTGATCGCCAAGGGTCTCGTGCTCGCGCGGTTCCCGGATCTGATTACTGATATCGGACGCGGGCAGATTCCCGGGTTTATACCCATTCCGGTCGTCATTGGTATTGCCACGATGGTCGGCGGGTACTTTCTGCTGACGCGCACCTACTTTGGCCGGTATACGATCGCAATCGGCTCCAGTCCTGAATCCGCGGAACTGACGGGCATCTCTGTCAACCGTCACAAGGTCTATGCCTATGTGCTGATGGGTGCCGCCGCCGCGCTGGGGGGGCTGATGCTGACAGGTAAACTCAATGCGATCCAGGCCACCTCGGCACCTTACTTCAACCTTCATGTCATTGCGGCGGTCGTCGTCGGCGGCACCTCGCTCTTTGGCGGGCGCGCCTCGATGGTCGGCTCCTTTGCTGGTGTTCTGCTGCTCTCGATGATGATCAACGCCCTGGTGACACTGCGCATCGAGTTTTTCTGGCAGTCGGTCGCGTCCGGTGTCGTCATTGTCAGTTCGGTCGCGCTGTATACCTGGATGCAAAAGAAAGACCGTGATGGGGCAAAAGGCCTGCTTGCAGGCCTGTCGACCCCGGATGGACAAAAAATGCTGCGGTTTTCTGCAGCGATAATTGGTGTGCTGATTGCCCTTCTGGCTCTTGGCACGCTTCTGGCCGGAGAGCCCGTACCCAGCGGCTGATCCGGTTCGCGCGGGGTGGTGCAAACCGGGCGTGCAAGCCCGGCTGCATCAATGTCCCCGCAATTTTCAAAGGGAGGAACTACAATGAAAAAATTACTGACAACCAGCCTGATCGCCACGATTTCTGCGACTGGTATTGCCTGGGCCGACGGCCATGCAACACTGCCGCTCAGAGAGCTGCCGGGCATCGCGGACCGCGACTACTGGGTACCGGGCGAAGTGAACGCCGAGGGCAAACTGGAAGCACTGCAGGCCGTGGTCGGCGCAGATGCTGTTCCCTATGCGGGGACGCTGGATAATCCGGTTCAGATTGCTTTGATTTATCCGTCTGCAGACACGTCGGATTTCTGGGCACGTAACTACCTGGCGCTGACAAAACGCCTCGAACAGCTGGGCATCGCCTATGAGACGACAGAATTCGCCAGCCGCCAGATCGAGCATTCTCTGCAGTCGACTTATGCAAACCAGGTCGAACAGGACGCGGATCTGTATGACTATGTGATCTTTGGTCCGTCAGAACTCGCCATTCAGGCTGACAACATCGACAAACTGTCCGGAAATGATGGCTTTGCCACCTATGTCTGGGCATTCCATACACCGATGAAAGAACTGGAAAATCAGCCCGATGCCTGGTTTGATTTCTCGTCGGCCGCCGGTGCGCTGACCATGTGTGACTATATGCTCGGCCGTCTGGGCAACGATGTGACAATGGCCATGAACCGCGGCATTCCCGGTATCACGGACAATCAGCGTTCAGGTGATTTCAAAGCCTGTGTTGAGGAAAAAGGTGGCTGGACCACTGTCTATGAGCACTATGGCGAGTACCAGCGTGAAGGTGGTTTTGAAGGCACATCGCTGATTCTGCAGGCCTATCCCGAAGCCAAGATCATCCACAACGCCAACACCGCTATGGCGATGGGCAGCGTTGAGGCGCAGGTATCGGTTGGCAAAGAGAAAGAGATCTTCTCCACCGGCTGGGGCGGCACCGGTCTTGAGCTGGACGCGATCCGTCGCGGCGAGCTGGATGCAACGCCAATGCGCATGGGCGATGATGTTGGTGCTGCCACGGCAGAAGCCATCAAAGCTGACCTCGAAGGCCGTGCAGAAGAGCTTCCGCTCGTCTTCCTGGGCCGCATCACGGTTGCACATGATCAGATGAGTGCCGATGAAATCGATGCTCTTGAACAGGAAGCTTTCCGCTTCTCCGGTGTCGGCGCGCTTGAACGCTGAACCAGGATCAGGCGCCGGTCGCACCGGCGCCTTTTTTATTGTAACGATAGCCGCACGGCGGGTTTTTCCGCGGTGCGGCCAAAGGAGACAGTGAGATGTTCGGGGTGATCGAGGGCACAGGATTTGAAGAGCTGGCACCGGAATTTGGCGAATGCCTGATTGGTCATGCGAGGGTCGAACGCCTCTGGACGGGCGCGCGGTGGTCAGAAGGCCCTGTCTGGTTTGCAGCCGGAAGATACCTTGTCTGGTCAGACATTCCCAACAACCGCATGATGCGCTGGGACGAAACCGACGGATCGGTTTCGGTATTCCGCCAGCCTTCCAATAACTCAAACGGCAATACCATCGACGGACAGGGGCGTATGGTCACCTGCGAGCATCTTGCACGGCGCATCACGCGCACAGAGCATGATGGCAGCGTTACAGTGATCGCCGACAGTTTTGAAGGCAAACGCCTGAATTCCCCGAACGATGTGGTGGTCAGATCGGATGGTACGATCTGGTTCACAGACCCGTCTTACGGCATCCTCATGGACTATGAAGGCGACCGAGCGGAGAGTGAAATCGGGGCCTGCCACGTCTATTGTGTGAACCCGGCGACCGGCGACATCCGCATTGTCGCCGACGACTACGTAAAACCGAACGGGCTGGCGTTTTCGCCGGATGAAAGCGCGCTTTATATCGCGGACACGGGCATTACACATGATGCGGATGGCCCAAAACATATCCGCCGGCATGCAGTGGCGGCTGACAACACGCTGTCGGGTGGCGAAATCATCGCGGAATGCACGGCGGGCGTTTTTGATGGTTTCCGCTTTGATCGTGACGGGCGCATCTGGACCTCGGCTGCTGACGGGGTGCACTGCCTGAATGCCAGCGGCGACCTGATCGGCAAGGTTCTCATTCCCGAGATGGTGGCAAACGTCTGCTTTGGCGGTTCGAAACTCAACCGGCTTTTCATCTGTGGCACAACCTCGCTTTATTCCGTGTATCTGAATGTGAACGGTGCACGCTGATGGCATTTACAACACAAAGCACGGTTCTGACCCACGCCGGGGTGCTCGCGATGCTTCAGGCAGGCGTGCGCAAAGCCGAAGAGATCGAGCAGCCACAGTGCATCGTCATCGTTGATGCCAGCGGCGAGGTGCTGGGTGAAATCCGCATGACCGGAGCCAAGTTTCTCAGCCGAAAAAGTGCGCGCTCAAAAGCACGCACAGCGGCTTCCATCGGGGGCGCTACAACCGCTATTCCCGAAGCGGTCAGACCTGCGATTGCCGCCGCGACCAAAGGTGAAATGACCGGCCTTGGTGGCGGGCTTCCCATTCGCATGGGCGGCGTATTGCTGGGTGGTATCGGCGTAGGGTCAGGCAGTCCGGATCAGGACCTGGCAGTTGCCGGCGCTGCGCTGGAAGCCATAGGTGCAGACACCTGACCGCAAATCGACGAATTGGAGAACAGGAATGAGCGAACGGATCGCACTGATAGGTGCCGGCGCGATGGGGGGTGCCATCGGCACGCGGTTGCTGGAAACAGGTAACGAGCTTGCCGTGTTTGACCTCGATGCAGAAAAGGTCGCCGTTCTTGTGGAAAAAGGCGCAGTTGCCGCGGCGAGCGCGTCAGTGGCGGCATCAGAGGCCGACTTTGTCATCACCAGCCTGAATGCGGCACATATTGTGGATCGCGCTGTCTTTGGCGCGGGCGGTATTTCGGAGGGCGCGCGGCCCGGTACAGTAATCATCGACATGTCATCCATCGCACCGGATGCCACGCGCGATCTGGCCGAAAGGGCCGCGGAAAAGGGATTGATGTGGGTGGACAGCCCCTTGTCAGGCGGCGCGCCCAAAGCCCTGACCGGCGATTTGACGCTGATGGCGGGCGGGGAGGCAGAGGCAGTGGAAAAGGCGCACCGAGCGCTCCGCCATGTCGCATCCAACTATACTCATATGGGCCCGCCTGGGGCAGGACAGACAACGAAACTGATCAATCAGGTACTTTGTGGACTTGGATTTCTGGCGGTGGCCGAAGCCACCCAGCTGGCGCTCGATGCCGGAGTGGATGCGGAAAAAATCCCGCAGGCTCTGAAAGGGGGACGCGCAGACAGCGCCTTGCTACAGGAATACCTGCCGCGCTTTGCAACAAAAGATTATCGCCGTACCGGCCGGATCGATAATATGGTCAAAGACCTGAATGCAGTACAGGATCTGGCACGGGCCACCGGCACGTCAATGCCGATGACCGCGCTCTGCGCCGAGGTGCACAGGATGTTGACGGCAGCTGGCCTGGGAGGCGAGGATCAGGCCGCCGTCATGGAGTTCTTCAGCGGCGCAAAAGAGGAGATCACGGGGTGACGGGGCCGATCCTTTTACGGGCCAGGGGAAATGGAGCGGCTGTTTGACGGCTCCTGTAACCATGCGTGACGTGGCCCGCGAAGTCGGGGTTTCACCGATGACTGTGTCCCGCGCCTTGCGGGGAGATGGTACCGTCAGCCAGAAAACCCGCGACACGATCCGCGCCGCCGCTGACCGCTTGGGATATGTATACGATACGACGGCTCAGGCATTCCGCGCGCAAAAGAGCGGTTTTGTGGCCGTCACGCTGCCCTCCATCGACAATGCCAACTTTGCGGCTACGCATCGCGGACTGACAGAGGTGCTGTCCGAAACAGGGCTACAGATCCTGCTGGGAAGTACGAACTATTCCGTCGACGCCGAAGAACGCATCGTTCGGCAACTGCTCGAGCGCAAACCCGAAGCCATCATCCTCACCGGTGGGCATCACTCACCGGGAACCCGTGCCTTGTTGCGGGCACGCGATATTCCCGTGGTGGAAATGTGGGATCTGCCCGAAGCTCCGTTGCAGCACACTGTGGGTTTCTCAAACCCCGATGCCATGACCGGCATTGTGGAACAACTGGCCGCCTCAGGGCGTCGTCGCCTCGCCTTTCTCGGTGCCGAAGGCGAGAGTGACCGACGGGGTGCAGAACGCTGCCGGGGCGTGATCGGGGCCGCTCAGCGTCTGGGTCTTCCCACGGTAGAGGTTCTGAGCATCGGACCTGCGCCGGTTTCGATGTCCGAAGGCGCACAGGCGGTGGCTGATATGGCCGACCGTTTGCCCGAATTTGACGCGCTGGTCTGTGTCTCTGACACGGTGGCTTTCGGCGCATTGACGGCATGTCAGCGACGCGGTGTTTCTGTCCCGGGTGATATTGCCATAACGGGGTTTGGCGCTTTTGAAATTGCGGCGGTGTCCTGTCCTGCACTGACAACCGTGGATGTGTTTGCCTACGATATCGGTGTTGCCGCCGGGGGCCTGATCACCAATGTGCTGGCCGATCCGGCTGGCAAAGACGCCGTTGTTGTCGAAACGGCGGTCCAGATCCGTCCTGGCGAAACGTCTTAGACGCCCCACGAAAAACGGCCCGGGAACATCGCCCGGGCCGCCATTTTTTTCTGCCAGAGATTACTCGGCAGGTGTGGCTTCTGCATCTGCAAGCGTCGCAACACCGGCAGCTTCGCGGCGGCCGTCATTCCAGATCGCTTTGATCAGTGCCACGCACATCAGAACCATAACGACCGAGAAGGGCAGCGCACCGATCACCATCGCTGTCTGGATGGCGGATGTCCCACCGGACAACAGCAGACCTCCGACAACAAGCCCGAGTGCTGCACCCCAGAAGAGGATGTGTGGACGGGCTTTTGGGCCTTCATCACCCGCTGCGTTGATCGTGTTCACGATCAGAACAGCCGAGTCAGCTGACGTAACAAGGAACGTCATCAGAAGGACCACGATCAGAACAGCCATACCCCAGGAGAGTATTTCTGCGATCGGCGCGAGCATGAACTCTGTCATCGCAAAAATCTTGTCGCCGTTTCCGGCATCAAAGATCACCCCATTCGCACCGCCGTTCAGTTCCAGATCGATGGCTGTACCACCGGCCCAGGAGAACCACACCATGCACATCAGGCCAGGCACGATCATCGCACCCAGAACGAATTCACGGATGCTGCGACCACGCGAGATACGCGCAAGGAACAGACCAACAAATGGTGCAAATGCAATCCACCAGGCCCAGTAGAACACAGGCCACCAGCCCTGCCACTGTGCCAGCAGGAAGGCTTCTGAACCTTCGACGCCGTCAGAGCGGTAGACGTTAAAGCTCAGCCACGGCAGCGCCAGCAGGTAATCCCACAGGCCCACAAACATCGCGGTCAGACCGAACCAGGTCGCCCCAAAGATGATGAAGAAGCCCAGCAGAACAATTGACAGAACCATGTTGATGTTCGACAGCCACTTGATGCCTTTGCCAACACCTGAGAGTGCCGACAGTGTGGAGGCGCCCATGATAAAGAGCAGCGCGACAACGATACCAACGAAATTCACCGTACCTGCGATGCTGGCACCAGCCGCATCAACCGCGCCCTCTGCGTGTACCAGGCCGGGAACGCCGATCCGGGTCAGACCCGCAACAAACTGATCAACGCCAAAGCCCAGTGTCTGTGCGACGCCGAGGATGGTGGCAACGACCGCTACGATATCAATCAGGTGTCCCAGCTTGCCGGACAGGGCCCGACCGAACAGGGGTGTCAGGGCCGACCGGATCGTCAGCGGAAGACCACGGCGGTAGCTGAAAAAGGCAAGTGCAAGACCGATAACAGCATAGCATGCCCAGGCACCTGCACCCCAGTGCAGGAAGGACCAGACATAGGCGTTTCGCACGTTGTCTTCGCCTGCCGCTGTCGCCAGTCCCTGGATCACCTGTGGGTTATTCTGGAAGTGGGCCACCGGTTCCGCGACGGCCCATGTCAGCATGCCCACGCCGATACCGGCGCCGAACATCATGGAAAACCACGAGAAATTTGAAAACTCAGGCTTGTCGTCATCAAGGCCAAGCTTCATGCGAGCGGAAGTAGGCCATACGGCGAGCCCGATACAGACGATCACGAAAAGTGCAACTGTCCAGATGTACCATGCCGCAGCATTTTTGAGGATGACACTGTTCAGCTCGCTGAGCACGCGACCTGATTGCGTGGGCCAGAAGATACACCAGACGACGAGTACGCTGATGATGACCTTACTGACGACCGTTACGTCGACGCTGAACCCCCGATAAAACCCCTTGTCGGCGGTTTTGATCGGCAGATCCATTAGTGGTGGTTCAATTGCCATTATTATCTTCTCCTTGTTGGCTTTCTGACAGTTCCCCAGCGTACGGTGCCGGATTGCAGATTTTTTAATCAAGTGAAGCACATCGCCGCTGATAAAGGAACAACTGCTTCCTCAATTCAGCCTATATCATTAATCCTGTTTGATAAGTGGAAACTTTGCTTACTATAGTTTCATAAAAAGGAAACCTTGGTTTGGCGAAACGCGCACTGCTCAGACGGTTGGGTGATGTTGATATCCGATTGATCCGGATTTTTGTCGCTGTGACAGAGTGCGGTGGTTTCGCCGCATCCGAGTTGGAGCTGAACATCGGGCGCTCGACCATTTCGAGGCATATCGCGGATCTTGAGCAGCGCCTGGGTTTGCGGCTTTGCAACCGTGGGCCATCCGGATTTTCGCTGACGGCGGAAGGAGAGCGTGTTCTGCTGTCTGCGCGCCGACTGCTCGGCTCCCTGGACGGATTTCAAACTGAAGTTGATGAAATTCATCAGACGCTCACTGGCACACTGCGGCTTGGCCTTTTTGATCAGTCCACGACAAACCCCGACGCGCATCTGGACGAGGCGATCCGCCTGTTTGATCGTTCTGCACCTGAAGTGACCCTCGAAATTGCACTGCATGCGCCGAACGTTTTGGAGGCGCAGGTCGTGGAGGGATCTCTCGATCTTGCGATTGTCCCGATACATCGCAAGTCGGCGTCACTCGTTTACCAGCCGCTTTATGATGAATTCATGACCCTCTATTGCGGCAGGGGGCACCCGTTGTTCGACAATCCACCTTCAGACAATGAGGTGCCGGACCTGAGTGCATGGAAATATGCGGGCTTTGGATTCAATTCGCCAAACCTGATCGCGGGCCAAAAGCTTGGATTACGCCGTGCTGCGCGGGTTCAGGAAGAAGAGGCTCTGTCCCTGCTGATCCAGTCCGGGTGTTATCTGGGGTACCTGGCGGATCATGTTGCGGCAACGTTTCTCGCCAACAAAAGTGTCCGGCCAATCGCGCCAGAGCACTCTGCTTATGCCAGCAGGTTTTCGGCCATTACGCGCAAACAACCAGAGCCCGACCGCAAAACGCAGGAGTTTCTGCGCTGTCTGGGCGTGGCGCATGCAGAAAACACGCGTGGTACGAGATGAGAGTGCAGGCATCGGCCTGGCCGTGGGCCTCAAATCCCATTATGGTCAGAGCGGCTGCGCCGGGCGACCGGGGGTGCACCACCGCGTGGCAGGACCAGTCAAAGACTTCAGAACAAACAGGCGGGTAACCGGTGAATACAGATTTCTCCTTCATTGACCTTTTCGCAGGCATCGGCGGTTTACGACGCGCAATGGAGAGTGTTGGCGGCAGATGCGTTTTCACGTCCGAGTGGGATCGGTTCGCGCAGAAGACTTACCAGACCAATTACCGGGATAACCGGCCGCTGGCGGGTGACATCACGACCGTGGATGCCCATGAGATACCACGGCACGACGTTCTGGTTGCCGGGTTTCCCTGTCAGCCATTTTCGATTGCAGGGGTTTCAAAAAAGAATGCCCTGGGGCGCGCGCACGGGTTCAGTGATGAAACCCAGGGAACATTGTTCTTTGATGTGCTGCGTATTCTGAAACATCACCGACCCGCTGCATTCTTGTTGGAGAATGTGAAAAATCTGACCAGTCATGACGGTGGCCGAACTTTCGATGTCATTCGACGCAAACTGAAAAACGAGTTGGGTTATGATCTGCACTACCGGGTGATCGATGCCGCACATTACCTGCCGCAGCACCGCGAAAGAATTGTGATTGTGGGTTTCCGCGAAGCCACAGCTTTCAGCTTTGATGATCTGCAATTGCCGCCCCGCGGTCAGCACAGGATGCGGGATATTCTGCACCCTGAGGACGGGTCCGAACACCCCGAGGGCCCCTTTACCCAAGGATCGCAGGCGCAGGTTGCGCAAAAGTATGTTCTGAGTGACAAGCTCTGGGCTTATCTCCAGGCCTATGCGGCCAAACACCGGGCGGCGGGCAACGGGTTTGGCTTTGGGCTTGTAGGCCCTGGGGATATCGCGCGCACACTTTCGGCGCGCTATTATAAAGACGGTTCCGAGATACTTGTCAGCAGGGCCGCCGGAGAAAACCCGCGCCGCCTGACGCCCCGCGAATGCGCGCGTCTTATGGGATATCCCGACAGTTTCAGGATCGAAGTTTCTGATACACAGGCATATCGCCAGTTCGGTAATTCCGTGGCGGTCCCGGTGTTCGCAGACGTTGCAAAACTGATGCATCCGCATTTCATGCCTGCCGTTGCGGCGCTGGTGGTGGAAAGCTGATTGCTGTGGCAGATGTCCATTCCAAAGAAGTGCGCCGCAAAAACATGTCGCGCATCCGTGCCCGCGATACCCGGCCTGAACTGATCGTGCGGCGCGGGCTTCATGCTCTTGGTTTCCGGTTCAGGCTGCATGACAAAAGACTGCCAGGGAAGCCCGACCTGGTTTTGCCGAAACATCATGCAGTAATTTTCGTGCACGGTTGTTTCTGGCATGGGCACGACTGTGCGATGTTCAGGTGGCCAGCAACGCGGCCGGAGTTCTGGCGATCAAAAATTGAAGGCAATCAACAGCGTGATGCGCGCCAGCTCGCGGCGCTCAAGCAGGCTGGCTGGCGTTGTGCACTGGTCTGGGAGTGCGCCCTGAAAGGTCCCGGGCGGTTGCCGGCGGGCGATGTCCCGAAAACCCTGGCCGCGTGGCTGACCGGTTCCGAGCGGAACCTTTCTGTCAGGGGAACAGAATAGCCTGTTGCACTGCATAAAATCACTGTCCGGCATGCCTTTGTCGCAACAGTTGTTGACATGTGAAACCACTTGGCCGAACGATTAAAACAGGCCCCGGCAAGGGGCGTCCGGAGACAGCGGTCGTGAGCGATCACAGTATCATCCATGCCTTTTCAAACGTTGGAAAGCTGAGCGGCGGCCGTCATTTCCCAGGGTTTCCTCTCGCTGCCGGAAAACGCAGTTACCTGGTCGGGCCGCGAAACCTTCAGCGTATCAACGTCAAAACAGGCGATCTGCTCAGTCTGGATCTGACGGGTGGAGATGGTGTGTCCGTTGCAGCCTTTGATGACACGGGCGCTGATGCCTCCGCCGCTCTGGGACTGGCTGGCGCGGACATCAGAAGTACCGATGTAACACAGACGGCCGAACTGGTTGCCTGGATAGCGTCTCAGGGTGGCCGTCTGAACGGCCACATTCACTGTACTGATGTACCCCCCCAACCAGAGCCTGTCGTGCTGAAGTGCACCGCACCCTGTTCCGTCTGGATATTGCACGCAGCCGAGGCGGATGCGCTGGTTTCCGGTGAAGGTGGCGGAACGGTGCATGTATCACATCAGTCTGCCGGAGCCGGAGCGCTGATGCTGCCAGAGCCGCTGGGCGAGATACGCGAAGAGTTCACCGTTCCCCGGGCCAGCGCCATCGGGTACGAGGTGCGGCGCGGCGAAGTGTTGCAGATCATCGATGCGGAAGGACAGCAGTGTTCTGATTTTCAGGCATTTCGCGCGGCGTCGCTGGATATAGGCCGCGAGCATATGATCGATGCCACGGCAACACGCAGCATGGTCAGGCGTGCCTTTCCGGGGCCGGGCCTCGCGGACAAGTTTTTTGACCAGAATATGGTGCCGATGCTGAAAGTCATTCAGGACACCTGCGGGCGTCACGATACCTTTGGACTTGCCTGTACGGCGCGCGGATACGAAGAACGCGGCTTCCCAGGTCACGTAAACTGTTCTGATAATATCTCGCACGCTCTGGAGCAGTTCGGCGTGGAAAAACGCACGGCCTGGCCTGCGATAAACTTCTTCTGGAATACCTGGATTGACCCGCACCACCACCTGATGACCGAAGAAAGCTATTCGCGGCCAGGTGACTATGTTGCGATGGAAGCGATGGATGATCTGGTGTGCGTCACAACCGCCTGTCCGGACGATATTGACCCGATCAATGGATGGAACCCGACCGATGTCCACGTGCGGATTTACCGACCCGAAAGCCGTATCCAGCGGGCGGTTGCCTACAGGCCAAAAGAGGACGCTCCGATGCTGATCAGCCGCGAGTCCGCCTTCCATCCCCGTCTGGCGCCGCAAACAGAACACTTTGCACCAGCCCGCGATCTGTGGACACCTGTCAGCTTTCCGGCCCATGGCACTTTGGGAGAGTACTGGGCCTGCAGGGACGCCGTAAGCTTGCAGGACATGAGCGGTTTGCGAAAGTTTGACATCATCGGGCCGGATGCGGAACGTCTGATGCAGAGCGCGCTGACGCGTGACATCAGCAGGCTCGCCGTCTGGCGGGGGACCTATGCGCTTATCTGTGACGAAAGTGGCGAAGTCATTGATGATGGGACGTTGTTCCGCCTCGGCCAGCAGCTCTTCCGCTGGTGTTGCGGCTCAGAGGAAAGCGGGCGCTGGCTGACACGGATGGCCCGGGAGGCAGGCTATCAGGTCAGGGTACATGATCTGCGAAATTCCCTGCCAAACCTTGCGCTGCAGGGGCCCCGTTCGCGCAGTCTTTTGGAAAAACTGGTCTTTACGCAACCGAATGTGCCCGGGCTGGAACACCTGCGCTGGTTCGGCGCGACAATTGCCCGCCTGAATGATCGCGACGGTGCACCATTCCTGCTCACCCGTACTGGGTACACCGGCGAACTGGGGTTTGAGATTTTCTGTGCTGAATCTGATGCGTTGACCATCTGGGACGCGCTGACGGATGCCGGGCAGGCGTTCGGCCTGAAACCAATGGGGTCTGCCGCATTGGAAATGCTGCGCGTTGAAGCGGGGCTGGCAGCCGCGGGCGCAGAGTTTGCACCCGGTGTTGATGCGTTGGAAGCGGGGCTGGGGTTCGCGGTCGATTTCCGAAAGCAGCAGTTCTGCGGACGTGCGGCCCTCGAGAGAAATGCAAAAGACCCCCGGCGCAGTCTCAGAGGGTTGATTTTTGACTGCGATGATGTTCCGGCCGCAGGGTGTCCTGTATTCAATGGCGAACGTCAGGTCGGTGTGATTACCTCAGCCACACGGTCGCCGCTGTTGCAGACATCTGTGGCCATGGCGCGGCTGGCGGTCGAGCATGCTGGGACCGGAACGGTTCTGGAGGTCGGTCAACTGGACGGTCACATGAAACGGCTGACCGCGACCGTGGCAGATGTACCCTTTGTTGATCCGGAGCGGAAAAAACCCAGAGCCTGAGGCCGTGTACTGACCGGAAAGCCAGGAGCCGCCCAAAGGCGGCCCGGCGCTTTAATCGATGTCAGTCTGTGTCACAACATAGGGCGTGATAATCCCGCAGGTCACGTCATAGCAGAGCTGCTTGGCATAGCGTGGCCGTGTGAAGACAAAGTTGTTGATGTCACGGTTGGCCAGGCCCAGATCAAACAGCGGGTCGAACTCTGTGCTCGTCTCTACCACGATAATCTGGTCGTTGTGCGGCATGACCGGCAGGCGTTCGTCCCAGTCGGCAACGTTGGTGGTGGTCAGCGGGAAGAAGTCTCCGCGCACCTGGGACCAGACGATTTCATAATCGCCGGCGTTACCATTGTACTGGACAACAGACACCCGCATGTGCGAGTCGCCAACCGCACGGGTAAGTTCGTCAAACAGGTCCCGCGCGCCGTCCAGGAAGCCTGCATCCAGCGGGGTTGCCTGGCGCGAAATCATGTCAGAGATCGTGTATGTGGCTTTTTGGTTGTTTGTGTATTGGCGGTAGGCGTCAAAGATCGAGAACATTCCCAGATAGGCCCAGAAGACCAGCGGCAGAATGATCATCGCTTCGATGGCCACGTTGCCGTCCTCTGCGCGGCGGAACCGTCTAAGGAATGCGGACAGGGTTCTCACTGTGGTCATCATACACCCGGCTCCTGTACAAAGGCCGACGTTGCCATCATTTTGGCCTGTCCGGCGTTGTCTTTGACATAGTGAAAACCAAGACCGGTGGTCGGAAAGATGGGATCAAATTTCACGCAGGCGCGCAGCAGCATCAGGTCATGCTCCTGTCCTGTCTGATAGTTGGGCGGATCCGCGCTGGTGATCGGTTCGGACCGGTCAACGCAGTCAACATCGGCGTCCAGACCAACGTAGTTGCGCGGGTCAACGACGATCATCTCCAGCTTCAGGCTGTCGGTGCAGTCGGGGATGAACCCGGCATTGTTGCAGATCACCAGTTTCAGCGCGTCATGCGAAGGCACTGCCCCTGTGTTCAGCCGCACCTGGCGCACAGCGATATCGAGGCCGCGGTCGAGCCACATCTGACGCATGGAATACATGCCAAGTTCTACGGATGACAGGAAGGCCGTGAAGAGGATCGGCACCAGCAGCACGAATTCGATCGCTACCTGACCGTCTTCCTTTTTTCTGAACGACCTCAGAAAGGTAAGGGTTCGCTGTATCATTGGGTCAGCCTCAGTTCGTTGATCTGGCGGGCGATGGACTTGAACGCCGTTGCAATCTCCACACCCTGCACATTGTACGAGAATGCCGGGGTCGTCGCGCAGTTGCGCATCTGGGTAACGGCGGCGCTCGGTGCTTCAAAGGCGATGGTGTAGATTACAATTCCCTGAGCCTTGGCCTTGTCGCACATCGAATAGAAGCGGTTGATATTGGTACTGCCGCTGGAGATCGTCTCGCGGTCTGACGAACGTGCACCAAGGTGTTTGGTCGGGTTCAGTTCATGATTGGGATCTTTCGGACGCAGCTGGCTGGTGATTTTACCATCTGTCATCAGCACGATGAATTTGCGGGTATCCGTGTCTGTAAAGGGTGCAGGCCGGTCAGCGAACTGTGGTGGCACCAGGTTTGCTGTCTCCAGCGCCCGGAAGGTCGAGTTGGACGTCGGGTTGAGCAGCGCGGCGGCATACTTCATGCCATAGTGCGTGCCCGTGCCATCATGCAGGCGCATGGTGTTGATGAATGCCTGCAGATTGCCCAGATTGTTCTGCGCATACTGGATGGCGGTATTGTTCAGCGGGCACCATCCCCAGTCCATCGTGGGGGCATCGATTGCCCAGTTCATGAAATGCGGAGTCTGATCGTATCCGCCCGACGGCAGATCGATGTTGTTAAAGTCGCTGCTGTCCAGTTCGAGACAGGCTGACCGGTCGTTGTAAGACACGTAGCTGGTTTCGGTTACGGTATCGCCGTTGTCGTCGGTATATTCATTGGTCACGTCGCCGCCATAAGGCTGCTCCTCGCCGTTCACGGTGATCGTATCGGCAAACTGAACGCCTCCGGCGCGGTTGAACACGATGGGCCCGGGGTTGGTCTGTCCGGCATAGGGAATCACGTTGATCGATGTTGTGGTGCCTGCCTGGCCATCCAGAACGGCAGCGAGGAACTCATTTGCGGCTACCCGCAGCTTGCCGATGCGGTCGTCGAATCGCATGGAGCCCGAGATGTCGAGGACGAGTGAAATCTCTGTTTTCTCAATGACTTCCTCGGCCATACCGGTGGTGTAAACCGGCAGGGAGTCTGTCCCCGTCATAGCCATATAAATCGCAGGAGTCCGCGTGCGGGCCGTCGCCGCAACAATTCTGTAGTTGGTCGCAGGCAGATGGGCACCGGGCGTGATCTGAACATCGTCCAGGAATTCTGTCATGCCGGCCTTGGCGAAATAGTCGTCTACGACCTCGTCTGGTGGCAGTGGCTGATCAAGGTCTGACGCCGCAAGGATCGCGCGGTCGAGTGTGTTCTGAACCCGGGTGCGCATCATTTCATTTTGCATCAGGTCAACAGCAATGCCGCAGACCATGAGCATCATGATAATCATGAAGGTGGCGAAAATCGTCACCGTTCCTTCTTCTTCTTTGCGGAAGGCAGAGATCCTGCCAACAGTCGCCTGCCGGTTCAGCTCTTTCGTTTCTGTGCACGCACGCAGCATCACTTAACTCTCTTTCACTACCGCCCCCGCGATATTCGATTGATTGAAACGTAAGCAGGAAAATTGTTGAAAGTGAGGCCGCTCAGGATTGCCACCACAGCATGATCCATATGATTTTAAGCACTTTTTACCAGAACTTGTTGCCTGAACGCTGTAGAACAGCCGTAATTGCGTTCATTGTTAACCAACGCGAAACACCGCAACGGGCAGCCCGCCGGAACCGCAATTGGAATAAGGCAATTTTGCGACCCGGGACGCGGGGCTAGAGAATCATCGCGCCCGTTCTTTGGAACAATGCTCTGTGGAGTGGGGTTGCACAGTTTCCCGATCCTGATTGATATGCAAAGGACACGTTCTTTGCCTGCGTTCCACGCCAGTCAGAGACTCATCCGGAGCCCGCGTTACGGCCCGGCGGCGCAGGCACGGAGAATATTATGGCCGACAACCAGAAATCAGAAAGCGGGCGCGGTTCCAGAAGATATACAAAAGAGGACTGGATCAGAATTGCCCTGGATACGCTGATTTCTGAGGGGGAAGAAAACGTGAAAGTACTGGTGTTGTCGGCCAAACTGGAAACGTCGCGCTCCAGTTTCTACTGGCACTTTGAAAGCCGCGCAGACCTTCTGGACGATCTTCTGGAGTACTGGCGCAGCACAAACACCAAAGCCATTGTCGACAGTGCATCAGAACCTGCGGATACAATTACGTCGGCTATTGTGAATGTGTTCGCCTCCTGGATTGGCAAGGGGCGTTTTGACACCCGTCTGGATTTCGCGGTGCGGGACTGGGCGCGCAGATCGGGGTCTGTCCGTGCGCTGCTCGATCAGTCAGACAACCGGCGGCTTGAAGCGCTGACAAAGATGTTTACAGGTTTTGGGTATCCCGGCGAAGAGGCCGAGGTTCGGGCGCGTATCCTGTATTTCACGCAAATCGGGTATGATGCCCTGGATCATAAAGAAGACTGGGAAACCCGTATTGGCCGCGCACGGCAATATCTGCTCTGTCTCTCCGGTGCCGAACCCTCTGAACATGATCTGCAACGGCTGGATGCGGTGCGGAGGGGGCCGGCGGCAGCTGGTTGACGGTGGTTCACTTACGGCCCGGATGCCAAAGCGCGATCTTTCGGGTTGCTTAACCGTTGCAGACTGTGGGCAGGCAGAAATCACGATCCTCACAGGGCCAGAAGGCAACCCACATTCTGTGCTGTGAAGCGGCACCTCAGATAAAACTCCCAATGGTCATTATGCAATTGCCAAGTCACGGTTTCCCGGTTCAAACTTGTGGGCAACAGGAGATCTGAAAATGAAAGACAGCGTATCGGCACAGCCGGGATACTTCGCGCCGGAAGACTGCAATCTGGATGATCTCAAAGCGCTGACAGCTCAGGAAACGACACCGGAACAGGCCCCGCGCGCCGCGGAAATCCTGAAGAACATCCCGGTCTATCAGATGCATGATATCTCCGCTGATCTGGCGGATGAAAAGACGCGCGCGCAGCTCATGGCGGAATGGGCCGGGATATTGCTGACGGGACCCGGCGTGCTGGTTTTGCGCGGCGCTTGTCGAAACAGCGGGGCGCTTGATCGGGCGTCACAGGTCTTTGAAGAGATTATCGCGGCGGAAAAAAGTGCCGGCGGCGAAGGCGCGGATCATTTCGCGGCCTCGGGTGCAAACGACAGGATCTGGAATGCTCTGCAAAAGCTGTGTGAGCGCGACCCCGAAACCTTCATGCATTGCTTTGCAAGCCCGGGCATTGATGCTGTCTGCGAGGCCTGGCTGGGCAAAGGGTACCAGATGACGGCCCAGGTGAACCTTGTTCATCCCGGTGGTGCAGCACAGCTTGCACATCGCGACTATCACCTTGGGTTTCAGACATCAGAGGTCAGTGCGGCGTTCCCCGCGCATGTACACGCACTGTCGCCGGTACTGACGCTGCAGGGGGCCGTCGCGCATATGGACATGCCGGTTGAAAGCGGACCGACCAGGCTGCTGCCGTTTTCACAGGCATATCTGCCGGGCTATGCCGCATGGCGACTGGAAGACTTCCGGGCGTACTTTGAGGAAAACAGCGTCCAGCTGCCGCTTGAAAAAGGGGACGCACTCTTCTTCAGCCCTGCGCTTTTCCATGCGGCGGGCGCAAACATCTCGTCTGATATTCACAGACTGGCAAACCTGTTGCAGATATCGTCTCCCTTCGGGCGCGCAATGGAGACGGTGGACCGGACGTCGATGTGCAAGCTTTTGTATCCGCACATCAGCAACGCTGCAGTAAACGGTACGCTGTCCGTCGCGGAGCGTGCTGCGGCGATTGCTGCGGTTGCAGAGGGTTATTCTTTCCCCACAAATCTGGACCTGGACCCACCGTCAGGCGGGCTCGCGCCGCAGACGCAGCAGGCATTCTTTCACCAGGCATTGGAAGAAGACCTGGACGCGGATACTTTTGCCGACCGTCTGGACCAGATGGATGCCCGCCGCCTGCCGTGAGGCGACGGGACGTTTTCAGACGGTGCCGCCCAGGCTGCCCTCCAGGGTCGCCATCTCCTGGCCACCGGCCATCATGTCCTGCAGTTCTTCGGGCGTGATATCGCCACGCTCTGCAGTGCCCAGGGTCTTGCCACGGTTCAGCACCGTAAAGCGGTCTCCGACGGCCATGGCATGACGAACATTGTGCGTGATGAACACCACCGCAATGCCTTGTTTGCGCACCTTGTCAATTGTGGCCAGAACGTTGGACGTCTGGCGCACACCCAGCGCTGATGTCGGCTCATCGAGGATCAGAACCTTGGCACCGAAATGAACAGCACGTGCAATCGCGACGGTCTGGCGTTCACCGCCGGACAGTGTGCCGACCGCCTGGTCGGGCCCGCGCAGGTTAATCCCCATTTTCCGCATCTCTTCCATGGTGACCCGATTGGCATAGTCATGGTCGAAAAAGCTGATGCCTGCGACCTTCTTCAAAGGTTCGTTCCCCATGAAAAAGTTGCGGCTGACAGACATCAGCGGGATCATCGCCAGGTGCTGGTGAACAGTCGCGATGCCAGCTGCAATTGCGTCCCGGGGGTCGGCAAAGTCGAGTGGTCTGCCCTCGAAGATAATCTCCCCGTGGGTCGGTTTGTGCACACCGGACATGGTTTTGATAAAGGTCGACTTGCCCGCGCCATTGTCGCCCAGCAAGCAGTGGCACTCGCCGGCAAAGACGTCGACCGAAACACCTGCCAGCGCGATAACGCTGCCAAAGTGTTTTTCGATGTCTTTCATCTGAATGATCGGATCAGCCATATCAGCGCTCCCCCGTAATGATGCGGCGGATGTAGGTGTTCAGGATCACCGCAAAGAGAAGGATCACCCCGAGAAACACCCGGAAAAGAGAGCTCTCCACACCGGCAAAGAAAAGACCCTGCTGGACCACGCCAAAGATCAGTGCACCCAGAGCGGCACCGATAACAGAGCCGTATCCGCCGGTCAGCAGCGCGCCGCCGATGACCACCGCGATGATCGCCTCAAATTCCTTGAGCAAGCCCCGGTCGGCCCCGGCAGAGCCGAACTCCATGACCTGGCAGACGGCAAAAACCGTGGCGCAGAACGCCGTGAACGTGAACATCAGAATCTTGACCTTGTTCACAGGAACACCGGAATTACGTGCAGCTTCTGCATCGCCGCCGGATGCAAAGATCCAGTTCCCAAACCGCGTGCGCGTCAGCAGAATATGCCCGAACACAATCAGAACAAGCGCCCAGATGATCAGCATGGGAATGCCATCTACGACGGGTTGCCCGGCGCGGGAGCCACGCTCAAAGACACCGATAATGCCCGCATCGCCGAGCCACTGAAACAGCGGCTGACCGATTTTTCCGCCAAAAACCGGTGCAAGCCAGTCGCCCTCGGCTGCATCGCGGATGCCGCCAATGATGGTTTTGCGTTCGATGGTCTGTGGGATGTAGATCGTAAAGCCGCGCAGGATGAACAGAAACGCAAGCGTGACAATAAAGCTGGGCAGCCCGGTCCGGACGACAATAAAGCCGTTCAGAGCGCCGAGTGCGCAGCAGATCACAAACGTGATGATGATGGCGATCCACATGGGCCAGGCCAGAACAACGCCAAAGACCGCGATCATCATCCCGGCGAAGCCGATCATGGATCCCACGCTCAGGTCGAACTCGCCCGAGATCATCAGCAGACAGGCACCGACGGCAATGATCATGAACTGAGCTGAAACGATCGTCCAGTTCATCACCCCCTGGCTGTTGAACATGCCGCTGTCGAAAGCAAAGAGCGCGAAAAGAGTGAAAACCGCGACAGTGCCAACGATACCACCCAGTTCGGGCCGTATCAGCGCCTGCCGCAAAGGAGATATCTCCTTTATTCGTTCATCGGTATCGGTTGTATCTGCCATAGCGTGTCCCCCGGCTTGCAGAATGAGAAAAAAAGGGCGGCCCTCATGTTGAGAAGGCCGCCCCTTAAAGTTCGGATATCAGCGGTATTCGCCGGCGAACTCTTCAACTTTGGTCAGGCCGTCCTTGGTCACGAAACCAGGGCCGGAGTTGATGTTGTTGCCGGGCAGAACGCCGTAGCGGTCCCAGTTGGCCAGGATTACCACAGGCATATAGGCCTGCAGGAAGGGCTGCTGGTCGATGCCCCAGTTGATGGTGCCGGCCTTGATGCCTTTGACGATTTCTTCACCCAGGTCGAAGGTACCGAAATGGATGTCACCAGCCATACCGTTTTCCTGCAGTGCTGCAATTGTCGGGTCGGCAGAAACCGGGCCCAGCGTCAGGATGCCGTCAACGTCAGGGTTGGCAGAGAGATAGGCCAGAACCTTGTTTTTGATTTCCGACGGGTCTGTGCCGCTGTCCATCATTGCATCACCAAGATCGATGCCAAGCCCATCCGCGTAACCGCGGCAGCGCTCACCAACTGTCGGCTGCTGGATCGCGTGGTTCACACAAAGGAAGTTTGTCACCCCTTCGCCTTTGGCCCGCAGACCAGCGGCAAAGCCGGCGTCATACTCGGGCTGGCCCACATACATCAGAGCGCCGACCTCACGTGCCTGTTCAGGCGTGCCGGTGTTCATGATGATCACGTCGATACCCTGGTCCACAGCGTTCTGGATCGGGCCTTTGAGCACGTCAAAGTCAGCCAGTGTGGTGATGATACCATCGGGCCCCGAAGCCGCGGCCTGGTCAATGATGCGCGCCATGTCGGCGATGTCGCCTGTGGGCGGGTTGCGGTATTCAACATCGGCGCCAACCTGCTCGCCTGCCAGCGCAATACCGTTCTTGATGGTGTTCCACCATGTGTCGCTGTCAGGCGCGTGGCTGACGAGAATGTACTTCTCACCTTCGGCCGCAGCGGTCTGTGCTGTCATAAAAGGTGCGGCAACAATGGCCGTCGCAAGCACCAGCTTGTTCATCAGTGATGTCATGTGTTTCCTCCCGGGTTTCACCGTTTTCATGGCAAAAGAGTGGCCTGTGCCACCTCTGTGAGTCGACTTAAGCACAGTAGAATTTACTTTGCAACCGGTTGCAAAAATACTCAGTCGATTTCATACTCTGTGCAAACTGTGCTTTGAGGCCGCCCATACGGGCCGGGATTTTTCTGACTATGGCCATAACTCTGAAAGAAGTCGCAGAGCGCGCCGGCGTCTCAAGATCTGCGGTTTCACGCACGTTTACAGATGGCGCATCGGTTTCCGAAAAGATGCGGCGCAAGGTTGAGAAAGCGGCGCGGGATCTGGGCTACAGCCCAAACGCACTTGCGTCTTCGCTGACAACCGGCCGGACAAAACTCATTGGTCTGATATCTAACAACTTTCACAACCCGATTTTTCTGCAGGTCTTTGATCTCTTTACCCGTGGCCTGCAGGACCGGGGCCTGAGGCCACTGCTGGTCAATCTGTCGGACGAAACAGATCCGGAAGCTTCCGTGCGCATGTTGCGGCAGTATTCTGTCGACGGTGCCGTTGTTGCGTCCTCGACCCTGTCGCCCGAGTTTGCAAAAGCTTTCCGGGATGCGGGTGTGCCCGTCGTGCACAGTTTCGGGCGCCATTCCAGTACGCCGCAGGTGCATGTTGTTGGTATTGATAACGTTGAATGCGGTCGGATGGCCGCGCGCACGCTGGTCGAAAGAGGGTACAAGCGGATCGGGTTTCTGGGCGGGCCGCAGAACGCAACCTCCACGCAGGACCGGTTCTCGGGGTTCATGAGCGAGCTGGAAAAGGTGCGCGGACTGACCCTGTCGCACAGTTTTGCCGAAGCGTATTCATTCAATGCGGGCCGGGCCGAAATGATGCGGCTGCTTGGATCGAAACCTGCCGAAGCTTACTTTTGCGGGGATGACGTTCTTTCTATCGGGGTCCTGTCTGCGATTTCTGAAAGTGGTCTCTCGGTGCCCGGGGACATTGGTCTGATCGGGCTGAACGACATGGAAATGGCCGGGTGGCAGAACATTGACCTGACCACGATACACCAGCCGATACGCCAGATCGTAAACTCATCCATAGAGCTGATGGTGGCCATGCTGGACGAGCCGGACCGCTACCCGGAAGCGCGGATTTTCCCCTGTTCGATTGTCGAGCGCGGGACGCTCAGGCCGTTAGGTTTTTGATCGCCTGAATGTCCGTCTGGAGCCCGAATTGTCCGATGCTGCGGCCGGTATGAATGCATGATTCCTTTACCAGCTCTCAAAATGCGCCAAGCTCAAACTGGGTTGTTTCCAGAGCTTCCTGGTACAGGACAACGCGTTCGGTCAAATCAATGCCATGAGTGTGACTGAAGCGGCTGTTTTTGGAGCATCCTCGTATAGACGTGCGGGCTCAGACAGCCAATGCGTTTTTGTCATTCCAGCCGCAATCTCCAGCCATCGCAACACTGAGCCGCCAACTTCCCTCCACCAGCACACAGATGTACAGAGCGTCGATTGCAGCGATTTCCGAGCCATCAGATTTAAGTCGTCGCAGGTTCTTGAGTTCCGCCAATGCCGCATGCTCGTTGCAAATAGTAACGACGACTTCCTCAATCTCGGTATGGTCGAAACCTTCAGCTTCGAGTGCAAAAAACTGCTGCCGCAGCTTCGAAATAAGCGCGTCCTTGCTTGGAATGTGAAGATTGCCGCTTGGACCAATGTAAGTGGCAGGCTCAGAGAAGAGCGAAGCCATCTTTTCAAAGTCGCGAGAATTCCACGCAAGGAGATACGTTTCAATCAGGTTGGCGATTTCTTTCTTAGCCATGGCAACCTCCCGCATTCCGAACAACTGAGCTGTGCCGAGGTATAGCCGATTTCGACTACGTGCGTATGAGAAACCGCCGTTCAGCGGAAAGTCCATTCAATTCGCTTTGTCCCGCACAGCTGATCAACCAATCCCGCAATCACCGCAGCATTGGCGGTCGCGCATCCACCCAGGCACCGTCCGCTCTGGCCGACTCCACGGCCGCATAGACCGCTGCCATGGACCGCAGGCCGTCTTCGGCTGTGGGCAGGGCAGGACGTGCCTCTCCCCGGATTGCAGCGGCCAGATCGACGTAGATATTCGCCACAGCCAGGGGGAAACCTTCGGGGTGTGCAATGGCCACCCGGCTCAGACGTGCGGCTTCATCGGACAGCCCTGCCTCGCCCTTTTCCATGATCTGTGTGCGGCCACCCAAAGGCGTGTAGAACACCTGGTTTGGTTGTTCAGAGGCCCATCGCATCCCGCCGGTTTCGCCAAAGACCTGGATGTCAAAGCCATGCTGGCGACCAATCGCAACAGAAGAGGACCAGAGCCGCCCGACGGTGCCGCCGGCCATGCGGAAATTGACCATCGCATCGTCTTCCAGCTCACGGCCAGGGATGGTCGAGGCAAAGTCGGCGGAGAGCGTTGTCACTTCGTCACCGGCGATAAAGCCTGCCATATGCAGGGCATGAATGCCGCAGTCCGCAAACTGGCCTGACACGCCTGCCATGCTAGGATCATACCGCCAGCGCACGCGCGGATTGTCTGCATCTGTGGCGTCACCATGATGCCCGTGGCTGAAATTTGTCACGATCAGGCGTACTTTGCCGATCTGTCCGGTCTCAACCATCTGGCGCATTTCGCGCACCATCGGGTAGGCGGAATAGCAATAGTTGACCGTACAGATCCTGCCGGATGCCGCGGCGGTTCTGACGATTTCCTCGCCCTCTTCAACCGTCATGGTCATCGGCTTTTCGCACAGCACGTTAAAGCCAGCCTCGAGAAAGGCTTTGGTAATCTCGAAATGTGTCGAGTTGGGCGTGGCAACCGTTACCAGATCGACCCGGTCGTCGCGGTTCTTCTCACCCTCCAGCATTTCCTGCCAGTTTGCATAGGCTCTGTCCGCAGCTACACCCAGAGACTGCGCATAGGCTTTGCCTTTTTTGGCATCCACATCGAGCGCGCCAGCCGCAAGAACAAAGTTGCCGTCCGCCTGTGCGCCGAGGCGATGCGCCGGCCCGATCTGACTGCCTTCGCCGCCGCCGATCATACCCCAGTTCAGTTTTGCCATGGGAGCAGTCCTTTAGTTAAAGCCAATGGATTCAAGGTACTCGCGGTTCGCGCGCGCGTCGCCGACCGGATCAGGGTCAAGCGTCGGATCGCAATCCTGCTCCACAGTGCACCAGCCTTCAAATCCTGCATCCAGCAGAACCTGGCGCACAGCCGGGAAATCAACATCGCCCTGACCAAGGTTGCAGAAAATGCCCTGGCCGCAGGCGTCATAAAACCCGGTGCGCTTTGCAATCACATCTGCCTTTACCACCGGATCTATATCCTTGAAGTGCATGTATGAAATGCGGCCGATGTGGCGTTTCATAAAGGCGACGGGGTCGAAACCTGCATAGGAATGATGCCCTGTATCAAAGCAGATCCTGAGGATGTTCTCCTCCACTTCGTTGAGAAGCCTTTCCAGCTCCGGCTCAAAGTCCATGAAGCCCGCAGCATGCGCATGAATGCCAACCGTCAGCCCGTATTCTTCGGTACCCATCCGCGCAATCTGTGCGATCCGGTCACGGTAAGCCGCCCATTCAGATGCGTCCATCTGTTCGGCTTCACCCGCCCGCCCGGCCGTCGGCGCGCGGCGGTCCGAAATGGAATCGATCAGGACAAGGTGCTTTGCGCCATGGGCGGCCAGTGCTTTACAGGTGCGCACCGAACCATCCATCACATCGTCCCAGGCATTCGGGTCGTGGAACGGGCGAAAAACAACACCGCCAATGAGCTCAAGGTCTTTTTCCGCGAGTGCGTCCCCCAGTACAGCCGGATCTTCGGGCATAAAGCCGACGGGCCCCAGTTCGATTCCCTTGTACCCTGCCGCCGCACAGTCATTCAGCACAGACTGCCATGTGGGATTGCGCGGATCGTCCGCAAATTCAACGCCCCAGGAGCAGGGCGCATTGCCAATACGGATAGTCATAGTGGATCCCTTTTACAGAGTCAGAAGGCGGAAACGTCTTTCCAGGTTTTATCGCGGGAGGAGGCCATGGCTGCAGCGACGATGCGGTTCACTTCCATCCCGTCGCGGAACGTAGGCCAGACCGGTTCTCCGGTCTCGATGGACTGCAGAAAATCCCGTGCCTCAATGATGATCTGGTCCTGATAGCCCGTGCCGTGCCCCGGTCCCTGGCAAAAGGGTTCATAGTCCGGATGCGCAGGCCCGGTCAGAATTCTGACAAATCCGCGTGTCGCCTCAGGACCTTCTGCGCGGTACAGCCAGAGTGCGTTCTGGTCTTCCTGATCGAACCGTATGGCGCCCTTTGTACCCGTGATTTCATAGGCATAGCCCATCTTACGCCCCGTTGATATCCGGCTGAAATACATCTGGCCCATTGCGCCATTCTCAAACCGGCACATCATCTGCGCATGATCATCGTTGTCCACTGTGCCGCCGGGCCGCGTGGCATGGACCGTTTCGACCTCACTGATCAGGCAGGTCACCGGGCCGATCAGGGCAAGTGCTGCGTTGATCATATGAGGGGCGAGATCCCCCATCGTGCCGTTGGCGTCGCCTGATGTGCGCCAGCTTGCCGGCGTTTCCGGGTCCGCCAGAAAGTCTTCGGTGTGCTCGCCGCGAAACCACGTGATGTCGCCGATGTCACCGTTTGCAATCAATTGACGTGCGTACTGACTTGCCGGCGTACGGATGTAGTTGAAGCCTGTCATGTTTGCCACGCCCGCCTGCTCGGCGGCAGCAGTCATGTCGCGGCTGTCCGCGAGAGACGCGCCCAGAGGCTTTTCGCAAAACACAGGCTTGCCCAGATCAAAGGCGGCCAGAGCGATGTCGCGATGTGTTTCCTGCGGCGTGGCAATAACAATAGCATCAACATGCGGGTCATTCACCATAATCCGCCAGTCGTCTGTTCCGCGCGCAAAACCATAGGCTGCGCGGTACCGTTCCGCGCTTTGCGGCGTGCTGGCGCAAATCATCTCGAGCCGTGGACGCAAAGCTGTATTAAACACCGCGCCCACCGCCGACATGGCGACAGAATGGGCTTTGCCCATGTATCCGCCGCCCAGAATGCCAATTCCGATTTCTGCCACGTCCGCTACCTTCAGGAAAATCAGTTTGCAACCGGTTGCAAAATTTGTATCGTGGGATTCTGAACAGCGCAAGACGCGAAATGGGTCTCATCCGAAATCGCCCGAAGGACCGCTCTGAGAATGACCAGCCAGAACACTCTCACCCTGACGACCGCACAGGCCATTATCCGGTGGCTTGAAAACCAGTATATTGAAATTGACGGCGAGGAACTGCGCGTTTGCGGCGGCGGTTTCGGCATCTTTGGTCATGGCAATGTGACCTGTCTGGGAGAGGCGCTCTACAACGTGCGCGACGCGCTGCCGCTGTACCGGGGACAGAACGAGCAGAGCATGGGTTTTGCTGCCGCCGGCTATGCAAAGCAGTGGCTGCGCCAGCGGTTCATGTTCTGCACGGCGTCTGCCGGGCCGGGCACGTCGAACCTGGTCACCTCTGCGGCCCTGGCCCATGCCAACCGCCTGCCCATGTTGCTTTTGTGCGGGGACACCTATGCCACGCGTCTGCCAGACCCGGTGCTGCAGCAGATGGAGAATTTCAACGACCCCACATTCGGTGTGAACGACGCCTTCAAACCGGTGAGCCGTTACTGGGACAGGATCATGCACCCCGCACAGGTGATCCAGTCGCTGCCAGCGGCACTCGCCACAATGCTCGACCCCGGAGACTGCGGCCCTGCGTTCATTGGCCTGCCACAGGATGTCCAGGGCTGGACATACGACTACCCCGATGAGTTTTTTGAAAAACGGGTGCACCGTATCCGGCGGCAGATGCCGGATGAAAACGAGATCAGTGACGCGGTGGCCCTTCTTCGGACCGCGCAGCGACCGATGATCATCGCAGGCGGCGGCATCCAGTACTCCCGCGCTGTGGACGAGCTGAAAAACCTCGCAGAAACGCACCGCATCCCCGTCGTGGAAACTATTGCCGGGCGTGCCAATCTGCTTGCCACGCATCCACTGAACATCGGCCCTGTCGGGGTCACCGGTTCGGACAGCGCCAACGCAATAGCGGCAGAAGCTGATGTGATCCTGGCCGTGGGCACACGCCTGCAGGATTTCACAACCGGATCCTGGACCGCCTTCAGCAAAGAGGCGCGGTTTGTTTCGCTGAATGCGGCGCGCCACGATGCAGGCAAACACCTGTCGTTGCCTGTGGTCGGCGACGCAAAGGTGGGGATGCAGGCCCTGGCGGCGGCCTTGTCCGGATACAGCGCGCCGGAAAGCTGGGTCAGCAAGGCACAGTCGCACCGCGCCGTCTGGGATTCTTATGTTGCTGAAAACGTCTCGTATGGAGACAACCGCCCCAACTCTTACGCGCAGGCCATCGGTGTTGTGAACGCACTCTGCCACAAACGGGACCGTATGGTTGCGGCAGCGGGTGGCCTGCCCGCAGAGGTCACTGCGAACTGGCGTACACTGGATGCCGGAACCGTTGATGTGGAGTTCGGGTTTTCCTGCATGGGGTATGAGATTTCGGGCGCCTGGGGGGCGCGGATTGCACAGTCCGAACGGGAACCTGACAGGGATACGGTCGTGTTCGTCGGAGACGGCTCATACCTGATGATGAATTCGGACATTTATTCATCTGTTCTGACGCGCAAGAAACTGATCATTCTTGTACTCGACAACGGCGGTTTTGCCGTAATCAACAAGCTGCAGAACAACACCGGCAACGAAAGCTTTAACAACCTGATCGCGGATGCGCCCACCGTGCCGGAAGCTTTCGGCGTAGACTTTGAGGCCCATGCCGCCGCGATGGGGGCCAACGCAGAAACCGTTGCCAACCCGGCAGAGCTGGGCGAGGCCTTTAAACGGGCGCAGGCTGCGGATAAAACCTCTGTCATCGTGATGAAGGTTGATGCCTACGAAGGCTGGACGACCGAAGGCCACACCTGGTGGGAGTGCGGCACGCCGCATACCTCCACATCAGAGAAAGTCCGCGCCGCGCATGAAGAATGGGAAAGCGCGCGCGTGCGCCAGCGGAAAGGCGTGTGATGCTGCAGGCTGCGCTGGAAAAACGTAACTTTGTCGTTGTGGGCCGTGTCGGGATGGACTTTTTCCCGGACCCGCCGGGCACCCGTGTGCGTGAGGCGACCGAAATGCGCGTTGGCATGGGCGGATCGTCCGCTAACATCGCGGCGGGTCTTTGCAAATTCGGCTGCTCTGCTGCTCTGGTCACATCCGTGTCCGATGACGCGGTGGGGTGGTATTGCGAGGGGCAGCTCGATCACTACGGTGTTGACCGGCGGTATGTAAAACGCGTGACCGGCGAATACCGCACGTCACTGGCTGTCTATGAGACGCGGGTAGAGGAGCACCAGTCCGTCATCTACCGCAACAACGCGGCCGATTTTCAGATGTCCGTCGCGGATGTCGAGGCCGTGGATTACAGCGCATATGGCGCATTGATCACCGCTGGCACCGTATTTGCCGCCGAGCCGTCGCGCAGCGCGGCGTTCCGTGCCTTTGAACTGGCGCACAAAGCTGGTCTGCCCATTATTTTCGACGTGGATTACCGCCCCTATTCCTGGCCGTCCCCACAGGTGGCCGAAGAGGTTCTGAGCCGTGCCGGCGCCATGGCAGACATCATTGTCGGCAACGATGAAGAATTCGGATTTATGGCCGGGCACATAGACAAGGGTCTGGCAAAAGCACGCGCGCTCGCCCGGTCGTCCGCGCAGATCGTGATCTATAAAAAAGGCCCCGAAGGTGCTGTCACCTTTGCCGGTGGCGATGAGATACCGACCGGAATTTATCCGGTTGAGGCCGTCAAACCGACCGGGGCGGGCGACAGCTTTATGGCCGGATTCCTTGCGTCACTGTCCGAGGGCCGCCCCATGAAAGAGGCCGTGCTGCGCGGTTCCGCCTGTGCTTCCATCGTTGTCGCACGCCCCGGCTGCGCCCCCGCCATGCCTTTTCCCGATGAACTGGAAGAGTTTCTGAAATCGCATCCCGGCCCAACAGAGCCCTGAGGAGGAGATCCCAATGCATATCGCGCCCCATGACAACCAGAACAAACCGATTGTGGATGCAGAGGATCCGACGGTCCCGCTGAACTACTTCAACATTGTCAAACTGACAAAAGGTCAGAGCTTTGAATACCAGGTGCCGGGCTATGAGACCTGCATCGTTCCTGCGACCGGAACAGTAGATGTCGAAGTCGAAGGTGTGTCCTTTTCGGCACTCGGCAACCGGGGCACGGATGTATGGGACGGCGAGCCGGAGGGCGTCTACGTTCCCGTGGGCGCCAAAGTCCGGATTGCCTGTGTTTCAGATGACACCGAAACCTTCATCGCCGGTGCAAAATACGATAAGGTACTGGAGCCTTTTGACGTGCGCGTGGCAGAGCTCGACAAAGTGCAATACGGGTCCGATGACACCAAAACGCACCGCAAAATCAAACATATTCTGGGGCAAAAGCAGCACGACAAGGTGGGCAGGCTGCTGGTCTCGGAACTCTTTACTGTGGGGCAGGGCGGCTGGTCCGGCTTTCCCGCGCACAAACACGATACCGACAATCTCCCCCACGAGACGCGCCATGACGAGACCTATAACTTCAGGTTCCGCCCGAACCATGGCTCCGGCGTCCAGATTCTCCAGCGTGAAGAGGGCAAACCAGGAGACGCTTACCAGCTGATGGACGGCTCCACGATCTGCATCGACAAAGGCTATCACCCCTGCGCGGTGATGCCGGGGTACGAGATGTATTATTTCACCATTCTGGGCGGCCTGTCACAACGCAGCCTGGTGCAGTTTTTCCAGCCGACCCATGCGTATCAGGTCGAAACCATTCCGGGCATCAAGGACATGGTGGCCAAGTTCAAATGACGATCGCGACGCTGGCAGACGTGCTGCAACCCGCTCTGCGGGACGGATATGCCGTGGCAGGTCTTGTCACGCTGGGCTGGGAAGATATGCGGGCCTATGTCGCCGCTGCCGAGGCTGAGAATGTGCCCGTGATCCTGCAGGCAGGGCCGTCCTGTCGGGCGCACACACCTCTGCCGGTTCTGGGCGCGATGTTCCGCCACCTGGCGGAAAACGCCTCCGTGCCGGTCGTAGCCCATCTGGACCACGGCTATACTTTTGACGAGTGCAAAGAGGCGCTGGACAGCGGGTTTACATCCCTGATGTTTGACGGCTCGCGTCTGCCGCTTGAAGAGAACATCGCGCAGACAAAGGCGATTGCCGATATGGCGCATGCCGCCGGTATCTCCTGCGAGGGCGAGATCGGTTTTGTCGGGTATTCAGGTGGCGAGGCATCCGCAGGCACCGACCCTGCAGAAGCCGCGCGTTTTGCGACCGGGACAGGTGTGGATGCGATGGCAGTGTCCGCCGGAAACGTGCATCTGCAGGAAAACAAAGAAGGCGGTCTGGATGAGCCGCGCATCCGAGCCATCGAGCAGCTGACAGACGTGCCTCTGGTGATCCACGGGGGGTCCGGTGTTCCGCTGGAACAGCGCCGCGCGCTGGCGCGTGGTTCCGCCATCTGCAAGTTCAACGTCGGAACCGAGCTGCGCATGGCTTTTGGCGCGGCACTGCGGGATGCGGTCAACAGTGACCCTGCGCGGTTTGACCGTGTGACCATTCTCAGGGACACGCATGATCCGCTTGTTGCGGCCACGCGCCGGGTCCTTGCCGGATTTAAGGGAGAAAACCAGTGCTGAACATTGGATTGCTGGGCTGTGGCCGCATCGGTCAGGTGCACGCCCGCACAATTTTGCGCCTGAGTGGTGCAAGGGTTGCCGCCGTCTCAGACGCCGTTCCCGCTGCAGCAGAGGCCCTCGCCGCTGAAACCGGTGCGTCAGTGATGAGCAGTGAAGCGCTGATCGATACGGGAGATGCCGACGCCGTCGTCATAGGCACCCCTACGGATACGCATTACGATCTCATCCACGCGGCTGCCGCGGCTGGAAAGGCAATCTTTTGTGAAAAGCCGGTGGACATGTCTGCAGACCGCATCCGCGACTGCATCAGAGCCGTCGAGGCCGCAGGCGTGCCGTTCATGACGGCGTTCAACCGGCGGTTTGATCCCGGTTTTGCCGATCTGCAGGCGCGCCTAGCCGCCGGAGAAATCGGAGAGCCGGAACTGATCACCATCCTGTCGCGCGATCCGGCCCCGCCACCGATCAGCTATATCCGCAGCTCAGGCGGTATTTTCCGCGACATGATGATCCACGATCTGGATATGGCGCGCTTTTTGCTGGGCGAAGAGCCGGTGCAGGTCTTTGCGGTTGGCAGCGCGCTGGTAAATCCGGAAATCGGTGCGGCCGGCGACGTGGACACAGCCGCGGTCACCCTGACCACGGCCAGCGGTAAAATCTGTCAGATCAGCAATTCGCGCCGTGCGGTTTATGGCTATGATCAGCGGGTCGAAGTGCATGGCGCAAAGGGTCTGTTGCGGGCTTCAAACATTCTTGAAAACAATGTCGAAGCCGCGACAGAGACGGGTTTCCGCACCGCACCCGCCCGGTATTTCTTCCTGGAACGCTACGAAGCCGCATACCGCGCGGAAATGGCCAGCTTTGTGGATGCGGTCACAAACGGCTCGGCCATGACGCCGGATATTCACGACGGATTGCGCGCCCAGATGCTCGCCGACGCGGCGACACAGTCGTGGCAGGAGGGCGTCGCGGTCGTGCTGGCTTGAAGGGCTGTGGCGCGGGCCCTGGCAGCGCAATCAGGAACATCGCAGGCTGCGCGGATTCACTGGTGATAAATGCTGGGATGGCGGCCACGCCCGGCATCTGATTATGAAATCGGCGTCACAGACTGCATCGCCCCTGTTCTGGTAACCGGCCAGTGACAGTGGCGCCAGGGTCCACGAGCGGTTGCCTTTTCTCCCCGGCGTCAGCCGGTGTGACCAGCCGCGACTTTCTGAGCAGAGTTGCGCCGTGTCAGCAGGATGCGGCGCACAAATGCCAGAACAAAAACAAACGTCATGATCAGAACGATTGTGGGTGCAGGGGCGCTGTCGATAAAAAAGCTCAGGTAGGTTCCGGCGACCATTGAACCCGCACAGATCAACACCGAAACCCAGAGCATGGTCGAGAACTGCCGCACCAGCAGGAAGGCGATTGCCCCGGGCGCGATCAGCAGACCGATGGCGAGAATAAGACCCGTGGCCGAGAGTGTCGCGACAATCGTGAGAGACATGGCCGCCAGCAGACCGTAGTGCAGCCAGTATACCGGCAACCCCGCAGCGCGGGCCTGGGCGGGGTCAAAACTGTGCAGCAGCAGGTCTTTCCATTTCAGAACAAGTGCTCCCCCCACAAGGATGGAGATAATGCCAGCCGTTCTGATTTCGTGGCCTTCGATGCCCAGCATGTTGCCGAAAAGCACGTGATCGAGATGTATGCTCGTCTCGACCGCCACATAAAGCACGATCCCAAGCCCGAACATGCCCGAGAATACAACGCCCATCACCGTGTCCTGCCTGACCCGGCTGTTGTCTGCCAGCCAGCCGCTGGCAACCGCGCAGATCATTCCCGCGACAAAGGCTCCGATGAGCAGGGGAAGCCCGAGAATATACGCCAGAACGATCCCGGGCAGCACAGCATGGCTGACGGCGTCCCCCATCAGCGCCCAGCCTTTGAGCACCAGAAAACACGACAACAGCGCCGTCGGCACAGAGATGATCAGCCCGATCAGAAAGGCGTTCTGCATAAAGGCAAAGGTGAAAGGCTGGAGCAGCACGTCCATCACCCGGCCTCCTGCAGCGCGTCCGCGCGATCCGCCGTCACAGCCGAACGGGCCCGGCGGCGGCTGGCCAGCAGCCCGTGTTTCGGGGCCAGCAGAAATGCCGTCAGAAAGATCAGCGTCTGCAGGGTGACGATGATGCCACCGGTCGCACCATCGAGAAAATAGCTGATATAGGCACCAAAGAACGACGTCACGGATCCGATGATCACCGACACCACAATCAGGCGCGGAAACCGGTCGCACAGCAGATAGGCTGTGGCCCCCGGCGTCACGACCATGGCGATGACAAGAAAAGCCCCGACCGTCTGCATTGCGGCAACAACACTGGCGGACAGCAGAACAAAGAACATCGCCTTGAGCCTGCCCGGGTTCAGGCCAATTGTCCGGGCGTGGTTTTCGTCAAAAAAGGTGACCATCAGATCTTTCCAGCGCGTCAGAAGCACCGCCAGCGAGACAAAGCCGATGATGGCCAGTTGCAGTGTGTCCTGCGGTGTGATGGCCAGAATATTGCCCATGGTGATCGTCTGGACCGAGACGGCCATCGGATTGATTGACACGATGAACAGTCCCAGCCCGAAGAAGGACGTGAAAATCAGACCGATAATGACATCGGGTTTCAGCCCGGACCGTTCAGACAGAAACAGCATCGCACCCGCGGCAAGCCCGCCGGCAATGAAAGCACCCAGCGCAAAGGGCAGCCCCAGGATGTAGGCGCCCGCGACACCGGGTACGACCGAATGGGACAGCGCATCGCCGATCAGCGACCATCCTTTCAGCATCAGATAGGCAGAGAGAAAGGCGCAGACCCCGCCAACCAGGGCAGAGACCCACATCGCCCTGGTCATGTACCCGTAGGTGAACGGCTCCCACAGCGTCTCGATCACGACCGGTCCTCGGTCCGCTGTGTTTTTTCGCCGTATTGCACAAAGGGCCGTTCATCGTCGGTCAGAATGGTGACCTGACGACCATCGTCATCGTCATGCAGGGTTGTACCACCGAGGGTAAAGTGGCGCAGCACACCGCCAAAGGCCTTTTCCAGGTTTTCGCGGGTAAAGGTGGTGTCGGTCGGGCCATGCCCCAGAACAGTGCCTTTCACCAGGATCGTGCGGTCACAAAATTCAGGCACCGAACCGAGGTTGTGCGTCGACACCAGCATTACGCGCCCCTCGTCCCGCAATTCACGCAGCAGGGAGATGATCTGTTCTTCGGTTTTCACGTCGACCCCGGTGAACGGTTCATCCAGCAGAATGACCTGGCCATCCTGAGCAAGCGAGCGGGCCAGAAAGACCCGTTTGCGCTGGCCCCCCGACAACTCACCGATCTGCCGGTGGCGAAACTCCTGCATGCTCACGCGGGCCAGGGCCTCGTCGACGGCGGCGTGATCCGCCGGACCCGGCCTGCGCAGAAACCCCATGTGCCCGTACCGGCCCATCATCACCACGTCCTCGACCAGCACCGGAAAGGCCCAGTCAACCTCTTCGGACTGGGGGACATAGGCGACAAGGTTCCGGCGCAAAGCCTCGCGCACGGTCAGGCCAAGGATTTCGATCTGGCCGCTTGCTGCGGGCACAAATCCCATAACCGCTTTGAACAGTGTCGACTTGCCGGCACCATTCACACCGACCAGGGCCGTCACCGTGCCACGCGGTATCTCAAAGCTCGCATTCCACAGGGCCGTGTGCCCGTTGCGGTATGTGACCGTCACATCGCGTGCACATATGCCCGGGGCGGGCGGCACCGCTGTCGCCTGCATCGTGGTCACATCGGGTTCTGTGTGCATGTCGGCTCCCAGGGGTCAGGCGTCATTCGGCGGCAGCGGTCAGGCCGTCGGCAACGGTTTGAGCGGTCACAGTCAGCAGATCGAGATAGGTCGGCACCGGCCCGTCGGCGGCGCTCAGGCTGTCTACATAAAGCACACCACCGAACGATGCACCGGTCTCACGCGCGACCTGTTCAGCGGGTGCGGTGTTCACTGTGCTCTCACAAAAAACGACGGGGATATCGTTTTCCCGGACCCCGTCAATCACCGCCCGGACCTGTTGCGGTGTGCCGACACGGTCCGCGTTCATGGGCCAGAGGTACAGTTCTTTGAGGCCGAAGTCGCGGGCAAGATAGCTGAACGCGCCCTCACAGGTCACAAGCCAGCGCTTTTCCTCCGGGATGGCTGCCACGGCCTGCCGCAGCGGGGCAATCGTTTCGCGCAGCTGTGCCTTATAGGCTTCGGCGTTGGCTTGATAGATGGCAGCGTTATCGGGGTCCTGTGCGCTGAACGCCTTCAGGATGTTGTCGATATAGATCAGCGCATTGTCGAGACCCATCCAGGCATGGGGGTTCGGTTTACCCTCATAGCTGCCCGATGCGATGGAAACGGGCTCGATGCCCTCAGTCAGCGTGGCAGAGGGCACGTCTTTCATATTGGACAGAAACTGCTCGAACCACAGTTCCAGGTTCATCCCGTTCCAAAGAATAAGATCAGCGTCCGAGGCACGGACAATGTCGCGCGGTGTCGGCTCATAGCCATGAATTTCCGCGCCTGGCTTTGTGACCGACACAACCTCGGCCGCATCGCCCGCGACATTGGCAGCCATATCCGCAAGCACGGTAAAGGTCGTTACGACCTTCATTTTTTCATCCGCCAGTGCCGTATTCGCGCACAGAGCGATGAGGCCGGCGGCAATGGAATGTGAAAACGTTTTTGTCAGCATCAGCAGTCTCCTTTCAGAAGACATAAGGCTGCTTCTTGTAAATGCAAATCACTCGCAACTGTCAAGCCTGACGAAGTGACCGCAAAGCCGCCGGTGCTGCCTCTGGATGTCAGCCCGCGCCCCGGGTGGGCAGGTGCAGGGACGCCGTCAGCCCGCCGCCACCGCTCGTGGACAGCCTGAATTCCCCGCCATGGCCTTTGGCCACCGCTTCCGCGATCGACAGGCCCAGGCCGTTGACGGAGGTCTCCGAGACCTGGACGAAACGCTGCATGGCGCGGGAGAGGTCCTGCTCAGACAACCCCCGTCCGTTGTCGTGGACGGATAAGACAGTCTGCCCGTCCTCGCGGCGCACGCTGACCCGGATGGTGGTCAGATCCGGGCCTGCGTGCAGCAAGGCGTTGTCCACCAGATTGGACAAAGCCTCGCGCAGCATGGTGACGTCACCGGTAACCCATGGGTTATCTTTGTCGGCTTCCCAGCTGAGAGTGACCCCCGGCGGCATACCGGCCTTTGCGGCTTCGACCCAGCCGGCCAGTTCAGCGCCAAGGTCAATCTCCTCGAACGCGGCCTGCGGCGTCAGCGATTCAGCACGCTCCAGCATCAGCAGCTTCTGACTGAGATCCGCCAGGTGACGTGTTGCTTCCAGCAGATCCCCGGCCCGGGCGGTGGCCTGTCGCTTGTCACTGGCCGCAACCACGGCCTCTGCCAGCGACAGCACACCGGCAATGGGATTGCGCAGCTGGTGCGCAGCGTTTCCGATGAATTCCGATTGTGCCGCCATCGTCTGGGATACCTGGCCCAGCAACCGGTTCAGGGTCGCGACAATACCACCGACTTCGGTCGGGACCGCCCGGCGGATCGGCGAGAGATCACTGCCCGACCGCGCACCTATGGCATTTTCCAGGTCAAGCAGCGGGCGCAGGCCCAGTCTGACGCCAAACCAGACGATCAGACCCAGCGACAGGATCAGCGTCGAGATCGCGATGAACGAGCGCATGACGAGATCACGCACAAAAGCGGCCCGCAGCGCGCTGTCCTGCCAGACCGTTGTTGTGAAGATACCCGCGAACCCATCGATTTCGGTACGGTTCTGAACGCGCACGCCGCTGACCGAACGCCCGAGGTACATCGCGTTGAAATATGCGGGCCGGGCGGCCTCACTTCTGTCCGTGGGGATGCCCACCGGCGGGGTGGCATAGCCTGCCACGATGACGCCATCCGGGGCATACACATGATAGAACACGGGCCCGCCGGACGTGCTTTCGAGAATGTCGCTGGTCCGCGGCGACAGCGCGTCCCCCTCAGAGATGGCGACGTCATTGGCCACGGCAAGCGCTGCGGACAGAAGCCCGCGGTCGAACACCTCTGCGGCGGTACGGCGGGCATTCCCGAGCTGCCACAGACCGGCGAGAACGGCGAGGGTCATCAGCGGCAGCAGAATGATTGCGGTCAGGCGGACCCGCAGAGAGATACTGCGGTTCATTCGGGCAGCTCGAGCGCGTAACCTATGCCCCGCTGCACCGAGATCCGCAGATCATACCTGGCCAGCCGCTTGCGCAGCCGCGAGACGTAGACCTCGATGACCCGCTCGTCGGTCTCGCTGCCCGTGCCATAGACGTGATCCAGCAGCTGGTCCTTGCTGACCGCGCTGCCCTGTGCCGCGGCCAGCGCCTCCAGAACACTGAGTTCGCGGCGCGGCACTTCAACGGCGCCTTCGCCTGAGGTCAGCTGCAGCGGTTCCAGCCCCAGCGTGAGGTCTCCCAGCGGAATGCTGCGCTGTGGGGCCGCTTGCCGGCGCCGTGCCAGGGCCCGCACCCGCGCGGCCAGTTCATCCATAGCAAAGGGTTTGACCAGATAGTCATCTGCGCCGGCATCAAGGCCCCGCACACGGTCCTCGGTGCCCGACCGGGCTGTGAGCAGGATCACCGGGCGCGGATCATCCCGCCGGCGCATGCCGTGCAATACATCCAGCCCGCTCTGACCCGGAAGGTTAATATCCAGAATGACCAGATCACTGTCTTCCTGCCGCAGAAAATCGGACGCCTGCAAACCGTCCGACAGTGCATCGACAGAATGTCCGTCGTCCTCCAGCCGGTAGGTAATGCCTTTGCGCAGGCTTGTGTTGTCTTCGACCAGTGTGATCCGCATGAGGTATTTTTTCCCTGATGAAGGCTTGATGCAAGCTTCCTGGGGCACAAAGAGGCACCGAAGCAGGAATCACCTGCTCAGAAAACGGGGCGTGAACGACATCTGTTCACGTTACATGGGAGGAAAACATGGGAATTTCGAAAACCACGCGCCGCGTGGCGATGGGTCTTGTCGCGGCAGCGGCAGCAGGGCTGGCATCAGGCGCCACCGCAGGCGGTCACGGCATCGACCTGTCCGGCAAGACAGTAGAATGGGTCATTCCATTCTCTGAAACGGGCGGATCCGCCAAATGGGCCAACTTTTATGCACCTTTGCTGAGCGAAGCACTGCCGGGCAATCCGACCGTTGTGGTCAAGTTCATGCCGGGCGCGGGCTCGACAAAGGGTGCGAACTGGTTCCAGGAGCAAAAGTACGAAGACAGCGAAGGCACGCTGATTTTCGGATCTTCCGGCTCTACACAGTTCCCGTATCTGCTGGGCGACCCGCGGGTGCGTTATGAATACAACGACTGGGAAGTGGTTCTGGCGTCCGGCACGGGCGGTGTCGCCTATCTGCCGCCGGATCTGGCCGGTCAGATGGATGGGATGGATGCCTCTGCCCTGCGCGAGACAGATTTCATCTATGGCAGCCAGGGCGCGACCCGTCTTGACCTTGTGCCGCTGCTGGCCTGGGAAATGCTGGGTCTGAATGTCGAGCCTGTGTTCGGCATCAAGGGTCGTGGTGACGGCCGTCTGATGTTTGAACGCGGCGAGGCGAACATCGATTATCAGACGTCTTCTTCGTACCTGAAAGGTGTGACGCCTCTGGTCGAAGACGGTACAGCTGTGCCGATGATGTCATGGGGCGCACTGGACGCAGATGGTAACATCGTCCGCGACCCGACATTCCCGGACATGCCGACGTTCAAAGAGGTTTGCGAGGCGACAGAAGGCTGCGAAACAAGCGGCGAGCAGTGGGATGCCTGGAAGGCCTTCTTTATTGCAGGTTTCCCCGCACAAAAGATGGTGTTCCTGCCCGCAGGTGCCTCTGAGGATGCCAAAGTTACCTACACAGCCGCTTTTGAAGCTGTGAAGGCACGCGCGGATTTCGCAGAAATCTCTGGCGGGCGTCTGGGCAAATACCCGCAGATGACAGGAGAGGCCGCCACCGGTGCGCTGGCGTCGGCCACTCAGGTGCCTCAGGCAGCCAAAGACTTTGTCACAGGCTGGCTCCAGGAACGCTATGGCGTTTCGCTGAACTGAGCCAATGATCCCCGGCGTCAGAACGACGCCGGGGTTTTCTTTTCTGACAGAAAGCTGATGTGATGGAAGTGATCTCGGTCGCCCTGCCTGCGCTGTCCGACGCTGCGGGCCTGATACTGCAACCGATCGTTCTGGGATATCTGGTCCTCGGGGTGGTCATGGGCCTGTGTATCGGGGTTTTCCCCGGGCTTGGCGGCATTGCGGGGCTGTCATTGTTGCTGCCCTTCATGTTCGGTATGGACCCGGTGCTGGGTCTGGCCCTGATGATCGGTATGGTGGCCGTTGTGCCCACCTCGGACACATTTGCTTCTGTTCTCATGGGGATACCCGGGTCATCGGCCAGCCAGGCAACCGTTCTGGACGGCTTCCCCATGGCCAAAAAAGGCGAGGCTGCCCGGGCATTGTCTGCTGCCTTTGCTTCTTCGCTTTTCGGCGGGCTGGTCGGGGCCATGTTCCTGACGGTTTTCATCCTGATTGCGCGGCCCATTGTGCTGGAATTCCGCACGCCCGAGCTGTTGATGATCACCATTTTCGGTCTGTCGATGGTTGGTATTCTTGCAGGCCGTGTCGCGATCAAAGGCATTGCCGCTGCGGGCCTTGGCATGATGATCGGAACCATCGGCGAGGGCGACAGCGCGGGCGAGCTGCGCATGGCGACCTATGACATGCCCTACCTTGTCGATGGCCTCAAGCTCGTCATCGTCGGCCTTGGCATCTTTGCCATTCCCGAAATCGTGGCACTGCTGCGCAAGGACAGAGCCATTTCTGACCGCAAACCGCTGGGCGGCGGCTGGTCTGCCGGTGTGCGTGACTGGTTTGCCAATATCTGGCTGTCGGTGCGCTGTTCCATTATCGGTGTCATCGTTGGCGTCATTCCCGGTCTGGGCGGGTCGGTCGTCGACTGGATCGCCTATGGCCACGCGGTGCAGACCACGAAAGACAAATCGAAATTCGGCCAGGGTGAAGTGCGCGGCGTGATCGGGCCGGAAAGCTCGAACAACGCCAAAGAGGGTGGTGGTCTTGTGCCCACGCTTCTGTTCGGCATCCCGGGCTCAGGCTCCATGGCGATCTTTATCGGGGCGATTGCCCTGCTCGGGTCGGGCAACATCGAAGTCGGGCCCTCGATGCTCAAAAACAACCTCGATATCACCTATGCCATCGTCTGGCTGCTGGCGCTTGCCAATGTCGTCGGCACGCTGATCTGTATTGCGGCCTCGGGCGGTATCGCGCGTCTTACCACGATCCCTTTCTCGCTGCTGGCACCTTTTCTCTTTATGATCATCGCCTTTGCGGCCTTCCAGTCCGGGCAGGATATCATGGATCTGGTCGCTCTTTTCGCAATCGGTCTGCTGGGCATCATGATGCGCCGGTTTGACTGGTCGCGTCCGGCGTTTCTTATCGGGTTTGTTCTGTCCAACCCGGCAGAGACCTATGCCAACCAGGCCGTTCAGATCGCACAGTCGCGGTTCCGCAAGAGTTTCGAGGACGGGATCGACTACATCTTTTCGCCCATTGTTATTGTCCTGATCATCATCACCGTCATTTCTGTCGTCGTTGGTTTGCGCCAGGCGAAAACCATCATGGCAGAGGGTGCGGTCGAGAGCGGATCGAAACGTGCGCCGCTGATCTTTCTGCTGGTTGTGCTGGGCTATCTGCTGGTGGCCTTCACCAATGCGGCGATGATCCCGGACTACGCCGCGGCAGACAGGGTTTTCCCGCGCTTTGTGTCCGGTGTTGCCATTGTCGGATGTGTCATCCTGCTGGTGCAGATGATGATCCGGCCCGAAACCCACGCGCTGTTTGCCGACAGAGAGCAAGAAGAGGACAGCCGGTTTGGCCTGTGGTCCACGCTCGCCTGGTTTGCAGCACTTCTGATCATGACGGCACTCATGGGCTTTGTGCTTGCACTGGCGATCTTCCTCTTTGCCTTTATCCGCTTCAGGGCAGGTCGCAGTACGGTGTTTGCGGCGGGCTATACGGCAGCTGGCATCGCCTTTATCTGCTCTATGGCGGGGCTGCTGAACCGTGATTTCCCGGCAGGTCTGCTGCAGGAAGTCACAACGCTGCCCTGGCCGCTTGGGTAGTCCGGTGGCGGGCAGATTGCAGGCCAGGATGATCGAAAAGGAATGCCCATGACACAGGCTGCTATCCCGTTTTTGTTCATGCGCGGGGGGACGTCGCGCGGCCCCTACATGAACCGTGCCGATCTGCCCCAGGACCGCGATGCCCTGGCAGAGGTGCTGGTGGCGATGCTGGGCTCCGGGCATCCGCTCAACATCGACGGCATCGGTGGCGGTGCGGCTGTCACGACCAAGGTCGCGATGCTCTCTGCCTCCCCGGACGATTGGGCGGATGTGGATTATTTCTTTGCCCAGGTCGGTGTCGAAAACCGCCAGGTGGACTTTAAGCCGACCTGCGGGAATATTCTGGTGGGAGTCGGCCCGGCAGCGCTTGAGATGGGCCTGGTTGCGGCAACCAGTGAGGAGACCGAAGTGCGCATCCGGGCCGTCAACACGGGCGCGCGTGTCATCTCTAAGGTCAGAACCTCTCCCGGCGGCGTGGTCTATGATGGCGAGACTGCTATTGACGGTGTGCCAGGCACAGCCTCCCCGGTCGCCCTGATGTTTATGGATGTAACGGGTGGAGCAACCGGCGCGCTCTTTCCGACCGGGAACCGCACAGATGTCATCGATGGGATCGACGTCAGCTGTATGGACGTTGCGATGCCGATGGTGATCGCCCGTGCGGCAGACTTTGGGCTGACCGGCTCAGAGACTGCAGCGGAGCTCGACGAAAACCGGGAATTCTATGCGCGGATGGAGGCAATCCGGCAGCAGGCGGGCCGCATGATGGGCATGGGGGATGTCTCGGCATCGGTCACACCCAAGTTCGGACTGCTCGCACCGCCCATCGCGGGGGGAACCGCTCTGACGCGCTACTTTATGCCGGCCAACTGTCACCCCAGTCTCGCTGTTACAGGTTCCCAGTGTCTGTCCGCATGTCTTTTGTGTCCTGGCACTGTCGGCGCGGGCATTGCAGATTTTCCTGACCGGGGGCCGGTTAATCTGCGCCTCGAACACCCGATGGGGCTGCTGGATGTTGTGATGGACTACCGGATCGACGGGGACAGCTTTGAGGTGATCTCTGCCGGGTTGACCCGCACGGCCCGAAAACTGGCGTCGGGCGAGGTTTTTGTACCCTCAGCAGGGGTCGGAAAATAGAAGTGGAAATTCGGTATACTGTTGTATACAATTATGGCGAAAGGAGACCTTTATGAGTGTAGAAGTCACCCTTGAGCAGGCCAGGCAGGCATTGTTGTCTGCGCGGACAGCCATCACAAACGAGTTGCGCAGCTATCCGACACCGGTTTCGGGCTGTGATGCGCAGTATAACTATCTGATCGGGCAGCGCGGATCAGTTGCCGAAGCCCTGCGTGTTCTGGACAGCCCGCAGTTTGTCGCAACACCGCGCGCCCTGGAACCCGGTATCGGACCGGAAAGCCGGTGAAAGTTCACATTCTGGATGACTGGTTCGACACGCTGCGGAACCTGCCCTGTTTTGACCTGCTCAAAGATCATGATGTCACCGTCTGGACAGACCACGAACCAGACCCGGACAGGCTGGCGGCCCGGGTTCAGGAGGCGCAGGCGCTTGTCCTCTTTCGGGAAAGAACCACCATCGGCGCGCCACTTCTGGATCAGTTGCCGAACCTGAGACTGATTTCGCAGCGGTCGGTCTATCCGCATGTGGATGTGGATGCCTGTACCCGGAACGGGGTTTTGCTGTGCTCGAACATGCACTCGGACACACCGTCTTTTGCCGCTGCCGAAATGACGCTGGCACTGATCCTGGCCAGTTTTCGCCAGCTCCCGCAGCAGGTCGCCTCTGTCCGGGCAGGCACATGGCAGGCGGGTGTCGGGCGCACCCTGCGGGGGCGAACGCTGGGCCTTTATGGGTACGGGCGTATCGGCCAGGCAGTTGCCGGTTATGCGCGGGCGATCGGGATGCAGGTGCAGTGGTGGGGCTCGGACGATGGGCGTGCCCGGGCGCTGGCGGCTGGTGAAACGGTCCCGGCAGACCGTGACACGTTTTTCGCAACCTCGGATGTGGTCAGCCTGCACGTGCGCCTGAAACCTGCAACGCGGGGGATCATTTCGGCGGCGGACCTCGCCGCGATGCAGCCGGGGGCGTTGCTGGTGAATACATCACGTGCGGGTCTGGTGGCGCCGGGCGCGCTGGAAGAGGAGATTGCCCTGGGGCGGATTTTTGCAGCTGTGGACGTTTTCGAGACGGAGCCGATGCGAGACAGCACACACCCGCTGCTGACCCATGCCAATGTCCTGCCAACACCCCATATCGGCTATGTGACCGAGGACGAGTTTGACATGCAGTTCACGGATATCTTCACGCAGATCAATGCCTTTGCGCAGGGTGCGCCGATCCACATGATCAATCCGGAGGTTCTGGACTGAACATCCGTGCGGCCAGAGGTGCACCCAGAATAACGACGAAAATACGCAGGACATGGTGCGCCACGACAAAGGCGACATCGGCGCCCACGATCAGGGCAAGCACTGTCAGTTCGGCCTGACCGCCGGGTGCAAAGGATAAAATCGCCTCCATCCCCGGCGCCAGACCAAAGGCATAGATCACCTCGACAAACATGAGGGTCAGCAGGATCAGAATAACGCAGAAGCCGATTCCGGCGACGATGTCGCGGCGCACCTCGTTCATCGTGATACCGGCGTATTTGGTGCCGATGCCCATTCCGATAAAGAACTGAGCGGCCCAGATGGCCTCGGCCGGGGGCCGGTTGTGCAACCCGCCCGCCAGGGTGACGGCAGCCGTCAGGATCAGCGGACCCAGGATCGAGGCACCGAACATGCCGGCCCATTTTGCCCCCCGCCACCCTGCGATTGCGCAGAACACCATCAGCAAAAGCTCCTGCACCGGAACCGTTGAGGCGGGCGCGCCGGGCGGATTGGACAGGTCTGCCTCCCAGATGCCCCGCAGCAGAAACGGCAGCGCCACGACAATCACCAGCACCCGGGTCGCGTGCACGAGACTGAGCGTGCGCACATTCGCGCCGGCCTCCTCGCCGAACACAAGCATGTCCTGCAGCCCACCAGGCATTGTCGCATAATATGCCGTCGGAAAACTGTAGCCGCAGAACCGCTGAAAATAGGGCACCCCGATCAGGCCGATCATCGCGACCATCGCGGGCACCATGAGAAGTGTTGGCCACATGGCCGGAAAACTGGCCAGAACCGGCGGCGTCAGCGTCGCACCTACGGCAACGCCCAGAACGGTGCGCATGCCGTCGTTCATGATTTTGACGCCGCCCAGCGGCACGCCTGCAAGCGCTGCGGCGAGGCATGCAAAGATCGGCCCCAGCAACCAGGGCAGCGGTATCTGCGTCACTTTGAACAGCGCAACACCGGCAGCTGCGATAAGAAAGGTACGTCCGACCCTGATCACGCCAGAGAGCTTTTCAGTCGGTGCTGCAGGGATGTTTTCAGATGCGCCTCTGCTGCTGCACCGGCGGCCTCGGCATCTCCGGCGCGCAGGGCATCAATGATGGCACGGTGCTGGCGGACCACAACGTCTATCCGTTCGGGATCGGTATAGGTGGTTGGCCCGAGCAAAAGCAGAGAATTGTTGAGCGCCCTTGCGGCCTCCATCAGGAACCGGTTGCGCCCTGCAAGGTAAAGACCCCGGTGAAAATCCTGGTTTATGGCGGCACCCAGGGCGGGATTGCTCCGTTCTGCCTCGATCCTGTCATTCAGTGCATCAAGCGCATCAAATTCTGCATCGGCTCCATGTTTTGCGGCCATTTCGGCAGCTGTCCGCTCCAGAACCAGGCGCATTTCATAGAGCTCCACAATTTCGGTATGACCCAGCGACCGGATCACAGCGCCGATCCGGGGCCTGTGTTCCACGATCCCGTCACTTTCCAGTCTGCGCAGAGCTTCGCGCACAGGCGTACGTGACAGTCCCAGTTGCTCGCCCACTTCTTCTTCACGCAGCCGCGCCCCGGGCTGGAAAGTACCGTTGCGCAGTGCCGCAAGCAGGGCGTCATATGCCGCCTGGCCGCTGGATCTGGTGGTTTCTGACATAAACCTTGCCTTTTGTATCCGATTGGATACAAGAAAGACTATCGATTTGGAACGGACATGTCAAAAACTGAAAAATCTCTGCTTCAGCCGGATGTGCTGGTGGTCGGTGGTGGCAATGCGGCCATGACGGCTGCGCTGACGGCGCGTGCCACCGGCGCATCGGTGACGGTACTGGAGGCGGCCCCCCGCCCGTACCGCGGCGGAAACTCCCGGCACACACGGAATTTCCGGTGCATGCATGCGGGTCCGATGGGTGTCCTGACTGGCACCTATGACGCAGAGGAGTACTTCGACGACCTGCTGAAAGTGACGGCAGGCAATACGGATGCCGACCTGGCCCGTCTTGCGATCCATGCGTCGCAAGAAGCCTATGCCTGGATGCAGGCCCATGGTGTCCGTTTTCAGCCCTCGCTTTCGGGTACGCTGTCATTGTCGCGCACAAACGCGTTTTTTCTGGGCGGGGGCAAAGCGCTGGTGAACGCCTACTACGGCAGGGCAGAGGCCGCGGGCATCGACGTGGGGTACGAGGCCGAGGTCACCCATCTGTCTGTTACCGGCGGCCGCATCACAGAAGTATGCGCGACCCTGCAGGGCCAGGAACAGGTGTTCACACCGGGTGCAGTTGTTGTGGCGTCCGGTGGGTTTCAGGCAGATACGGACTGGCTGGCGCGCGCCTGGGGGCCTGCTGCCCGCAACTTCCTGATCCGGGGGACACCCTATAACCGTGGCGTGGTGCTGCGCGATCTGCTGGATCAGGGCATCCAAAGCGTTGGCGATCCGACCCAGTGTCACGCGGTTGCAATCGACGGACGCGCGCCAAAATTCGACGGCGGTATTGTGACCCGTCTGGACTGCGTTCCGTTTTCGGTTGTGGTGAACAAACACGGAGAGCGGTTTTATGACGAAGGTGAAGACGTCTGGCCAAAGCGCTATGCGATCTGGGGGCGGCTGGTGGCCGCCCAGCCCGATCAGGTAGGGTATGCCATTATTGATGCGACCTCGCGCGCGCTCTTTATGCCGTCTGTGTTTCCCCCGGTGCAGGCCGACACGATAGAAGACCTGGCCAGTCAGATGGGCCTGCCCGCGGACCGCCTGGAGGAGACGATCACGGCCTTTAACGCGGCCTGCCGGAAAGGCGATTTTCACCCTACTGAGCTGGATGGTCTGTCCACGCGGGACCTTGTCCCGCCCAAAAGCAACTGGGCGCGGCCGATCAGTGAGCCACCATTTTACGGCTACTCTCTGCGCCCCGGCGTCACCTTTACGTACCTGGGCCTGAAAGTGGACGAGACGGCCAGGGTCACAGGGCCAGCAGGGCGGATGGATAACCTGTGGGCCGCTGGTGAAATCATGGCGGGCTCTATTCTGGGGCAGGGATATCTGGCGGGTTTTGGCATGACGATCGGCACGGTTTTTGGACAAATTGCAGGCAGGGAGGCCGCGGCTTATGTCAGCTGAGGTTATGGAAGAAGCGCGTCGGCAGTTGCAGATCTGCAATGCATGCCGCTACTGCGAAGGCTACTGTTCTGCCTTTCCGGCCATCACGCGACTGCGTGCTTTTGCCGATGCAGACATCACGCAGATTGCCAGTCTGTGTCATAACTGCCGGGGGTGTTATTATGCCTGCCAGTACACGGAACCGCACGAGTTTGCCCTTAACCTGCCGCGCGCGCTGGCAGAGGTCCGCACGGAAAGCTGGACAGCATATGCCTGGCCCGCACCGGTCGCATCGCTCTTTTTCCGCCATGCTGCAGCCACTGTTGTTCTGACGGTGCTGGGGTTCGCGCTGATCTTTCTGCTGGCAAAGTCGGTGCCTGCCGGGGGCGGTGCGGGGTTTTATGCGGTGCTGTCGCACAACGCGATGGTCGCCGTCTTTGCCCCGGCATTTGTGCTGCCACTGATGGCAGTGGCCTTTGGGTTGCGCAGGTACTGGCATGACGTCGGCGGTACGCGGATTTCCCTTGCACATCTGCAGGAGGCCCTGGGTCACGCGGGCCGGATGCGAAACCTCAAAGGCGGGCACGGCGACGGCTGCAACTTTGAGCAGGAAGAACAGTTCACCCATGCGCGCCGATGGGCGCATCATGCCGTGATGTACGGATTTCTGCTGTGCTTTGCGTCGACCAGTGCGGGGACCGTCATGCACTATGGTTTCAGCATGCCCGCGCCTTACGGCCCGCTGTCGCTGCCCAAGCTCTTTGGTGTGTCGGGTGGCGTCCTGCTGACAGCGGGATGTGTCTGGATGATGCGGCTGAGGCATCTGGCGTCGGGCGATCTGTCGGACAAAACGACATATGGTGCAGACACCGCATTTATCGCGCTTCTGGGTTTTGTGGCCGCCAGCGGTCTGGCGCTTTATGCATTTGGTGCCACGCCTGCACTGACAGTTTTGCTGGCGCTTCATCTGGGGTCTGTGCTGAGTTTTTTCCTGTTGATGCCCTACACAAAAATGGCGCACGGATTTTACCGGCTTGCCGCCCTGATCCGGGACGCGCAGCAAAAAGACTGAGACGCCCCGGTCAGATGTCAGCGCGCGCAGCTGTCGCGGGGCAACAGGTAAAAGAGCCGTTTGTAGGTGTCGCAGTCGTCTCCGGCGACCATACCCTTGCGCCACTGCCGGGAGCCGTCGAGCGTTCCCACCCATCCCAGCATGATGTTTTCATTGCGCACCCGGCCAGACCCCCCCAGATCAGCAATCACCTGATTGACCACGCCGGGCTCCAGCAAAAGCAGCTTGTTCAGGACAAGGGTGTTGTAGATCGCAGGTACTTCGTCGACCGCGAAACGTTCTGCGGGGTCATTGTAGCCGGTGTCCTGTATCTTCAGGTATTCACGGTTGAAGCGGGCCAGCGTGACCTTTTCGCCCGTTTTCCCGGATTGCATTGCGGTGTCAAAATACCGGTCCGGTTGGGTCAGATAGCCTTTGAGCTCGTTTTTCGTCATGCCTGTGGCGCTGACAAGTATTGTGTCGAGAAGGTTCTCTTTGAGTTTTCTGATCGGGGCCAGCAGAAACTCCGGGGTGATTGCATCGATGATCCTGCCGATCGCGCGCGCGCTCAGACCGATGAAATCAGGGGCGCCTGCCATAGAAAGCAGGTGCAGCTCGACATACTCGGTCAGGATTTCGTCCGCCTTGTCAGTGTCTGCTTTGCGCTCCGGATTGAAAAACAGCGCCAGCGCAACCTGGTGGCTGACGCCGGGCCAGGCTTTGAGCCCGCTGTCAATGTCACGGACCCAGTATTCCTTGTAGGTCGTTTGCAGGGCGTTTGCCGTCACATGCGCTGTAAGCTGTCCGGCCAGAAAGGTTTTGGAGCATGAAAAGTCCAGCCAGTCACAGTCTTTGATCGCTTTCTCGATACGCTTTTTCTTGCTGTAGTAGGCCTTGATATCCTTATCCAGCTGCCGCCGCATCGTCGAAAAAATGCGCGGCACAGAGAGCCTGGCGGCCGGGCTGGAGGCTGGCAGCAACTCTTTGTCGAGCCGGGTTCCTGGCCGGGCGTCGACCATTGTTTTATAGATTTTACCTTCCAGCCCGCGGATGGACGTCCGGAAGACCGATGTGTCAAACTGGTCGGACGGAAAGCGTTTGTCGATGTACCCTTCGAGGACCACGTGGCGGATCGCATTGTCCGCGGGATCAAAGGTAAAGGGCGCGCCTGAGAAGTGGTTTACGAAACTGTGCCCATAAACGTCACCCGCGACATGTGTGATGAAACCCAGGCGGAAAGCCCGCTCGTTGGTGTTTTTGCTGAACTGGTCCCAGATATAACTGATCCACCGCGAAGAGCCGTCCCGGACCAGCGACAGGCGCTGTTCGGGGTGAATATACTGCTGCCCCGTGGCCATGTCGGGGTAGGCGTCAGGGCCCAGAACACCGGCGCGGTAGTAAGCGCGTCCTTTGTCCAGCGCCTCCAGTGTCTGTGCGGATACGGGATATTTCCGCACCTCTCCGGTCTCCAGGTCGGCGATTTCAACATGCCCGTCGTCCAGCGCATCCCGCGCTGCAAGCTCAGCGATGAACACATGGGTTGTCGGCTTCCACGCAACGGCAGGGGTGGCAATGGCCACAGCAACAATCAGAGAGATCAGCCGGGGCAGTAGTCTGCTCTGCAGTGCGGAACGGGTGAGACCGGAAATGCTGGCCAAAGGGGGCTCCTTTCAGAGAGGTCGTCTGTTCTGTTCCCGGACGATACCAGCCTATTCCGCTTTGGATACAGATTTTTCCCGCAACGGGCGAACATCCCAGAGTCGCCCCCCGCCAGCGCGGGGCATGCCATGACCATTCAGTGCCCCGGCGAGCCGGACGCACAGAAATGCCCTGGCCTGCCAGAACAACGTCAGTATCCTGTGACGTCCTCCGGCTGAAACCCTTTGGCAGGCGAAGGCTTGTCGCCCAGAATACTTTCCAGGATGCTGTTCATCGTCTTGCGGTCATTGTCAAAACCGCCATGCGTCTCGCTGTTGGTGACCGAGGCCGCGCGTCCTGCATAGTGCACCGAGTAGCCTTTTTGCTCCGGCAGCCTGTCCTGGAATGTCTCCATGCCAAGCAGGGGCATCCTGTGCTGATCCTCAAAGGCATTCGAGACGAAATAGAGCAGCGATTTACGGTAGGGTCCGACGACGTCGTCACGTTCGCGCTGATCGATCAGATTATACTGCTCCAGCATGGAGACACTGCCGGCGCCATCGTTTTTGCCCACCCGGGGCAGAATGCTCCTGAGGAAGAGGTCGTGCGTACAGGCGGGCGCCATGAGCGAGCAGGAACTGACCGGCACTGACAAAGGGTTCATGCTGTCCATCGCATCGAGCATACGGGCCAGCAGGATCGAGCCTGCGCTGTGCCCGACAAGATGAACCTTCAGCGGCTTCGATCGTTTGGCGTTGCCCTGCAGCAAAGTGCTGATCGCTTTGCGCCCACCGCCGCCCGGTTTGAAGCTCTGGGACGCATCCCATTTCATGTCCCGCCAGATTGCGGTACCCGGACCCCGCGCAATACTCTCCAGCGCGCGATCCCAGATGTCGGATACACTGCCCACCCGCGCCTCGGCCCGGCGTTTGGAATTAAAAATCACATCCGTCAGCGATTCAAAAAAGCCGGTCTCCCACATGATGTGCACAGGGTAGATGCCGTTGCGCTTGAAGACTTCCTTCATCTTGCGCACACGGTTGGCGGATGTCGCAGACCCGTTCAGACCGCCATGCGCGTAAAATATCAGATGCCGGTAATCACGGTCCGCCGTCTGGGTTTCATCGGCCAGAAAATCGGCAGTTTCCCGGATGGTCGTCAGCGGCGTGGGGTATTTCCCTGTCCCGACAAGCTTTCCATCGTCCAGATGAATGATATGCCCGACGATATCTTCTGACTTTGGGGCCCGGACGCTGTGTTTGCCAAACAGGCTTTCGGTTTCGGGTGCGGGTGCTGCAACCGTCAGATCAAATGCATCGGGCGTCGGCACTGACAGGCGCAGCACCCAGGCATCCATGACCGTTGCTGACCAGTCCTCGTACCGCCATCGGGCTATTCCGGGACGTCCGTCAAAGCCGCCCCAGTCCTCGCCCCACGAGTTCTGAATAAGAAAGCCCGCAGCATCATAGCCCACAATAATAAACGCATGGCCACCCTCGGTCAGGTGCGAGGGTTTGATGTCGCCTTTGACACCGTCATAAGAGGGCTTTTGCCAGCCACGGTGAATTTTTGCAGAGACATAGATCACACCGACCTCGTTCAGCGCCGCGTGGTAATCGATGATCTCAGGGCGCAGACGGTAATAGGCGCCAAGGCCAAGCTTGCGCGCATCCCTCGCGTGGCTGACACGCAGGTGCCAGTTCTTTTCGCCGTCTTTGTAGGGGGCCACATCGTCACTGCAGGCACCGTGATGGTAAAACCCCTTGAGCGCGGCGCGAATGCTTGAACCCTCGTACTCCTCGCCGGGCCATTCGTCGTGTATCTTGGCCATTTCATACAGCATGCGCGGACTTGTTGTCGGCACAGCTGCTGCCGGGTCCAGACGCCGGTGCCGCTGGATATTCATCAGCGTAATGGCGCTGGACAGTGCAAAACCTGTGCACGAACCTTCGCCACCCTGATCCCGTATGGGGCTTTCGGTGGGCTGCGGAGGCTCCAGCGTGAGCGACAGATCAAGCAGTGCAGGCTGGTAAAGACGGTCGCGCAGGTCGGTTACGTCCCGTTGTACATTCAGAATCCGGTCTCCCAGTTTCGGCGCTGCATCGAGTGTTCTGGGGGGTTCAGATGCAGTCTTCCCTGTGGTCTTTTTACGCGTGGTTTTGCGGGAGGTGGTCCTGGCCATAAAGGAACTTTCCAAATAAAATTAACAAAGGGGTGGATCAAAAAAACTGATTCAGAAAAAGACTAACGCAGTATCATCCGGCACGCAAAATCCGGTGTTGTGCCACAGCAAAACAATTGCATCCTGGGGCATACCAGCCCGGGTGCTGCATTAAGGCCATGCAGCTCTGGTGACCGGGAATGTATACGAAACGGTGCCGCCCGCGCCAAAGGGATCAGGTGTCGCGGGCGAGCGTCACGTCGAACTCTACGTGCAGAAAGGGCTCTGTGATGCTGCCGGACAGGGCCATGCCTTCGGGAAACTCCGAAGGGGCGCGTTCGGTATATTTCATCACCAGATCGTTCCGCACACCAAAGACCGTATCCTCGTCCAGATAGGGATCATCATCGGGGAAAATCTCGGTGACCAGTGACCTGAAGCCCGGCGCCTTGACGATGTAGTGCAGATGCGACGGGCGCCATGGATGCCGCCCGCAGGACCGCAGGATGTCGCCCACGGGGCCGTCTGACGGCACGGTGTATTCGACCGGTTTTACAGTGGTAAAGGCATAGCGGCCATCCGCGCCGACCGTCATCAGACCATGGAACGAAAACGTATCCTGCTCGGCGTCCTGACTGGCATAAAGCCCGTTGGGTGCTGTTTGCCAGATATCGATTTCCGCACCCGGGATCGGCGCGCCGTCTGTGTCCCGGATTGTTCCTTCGGCAAGCAGAACGGGCCCGCCGAAATGACGTTTCATGTCGCCGCCAAAGGGCAGGGCCGGAGCCCCCGACACATGGAACGGTCCCAGAACCGAAGAGCTGGTGGCGTCATCGCGTGAATGCAGCATGTCGACCAGAGACGACATCCCCAGCACGTCCGATGCCAGGACAAATTCGTGCCGGTCCTCGCTTTCAATCGCGGCACAGCCTTCGAGAAATGCAATGCCCGCGCGCCATTCGTCATGGGTCAGGTTCGTTTCGCGCGCAAAGTCGTGCATGTGTCTGACCAGCGAACCCATGATCTCGCGCGTCCGGGGGTCTGTGTCCGCCGAGAGGTAGCTCATGAAAACATCGGTGATGTTGTCTTTTGTTACGCTGCGCATGGGGCGTCTCCTTAGATCAGAGCGAGGCTGAGGATCGGGAATTCAATCAGAATGAACAGGACGATGAGCATGACAATTGCAAAGGGCAGGGCGCCCATGAAAACGTCCTTGAGGGAAATGCGGTCGTCGTTGATCGTGGATTTGATCACGAAACACGAAATGCCCAGCGGGGGCGTCAGCAGCCCGATCTCTGCGCCAACAACAGTGATGATGCCAAACCAGATCAGCGACATATCCAGCGCCTCGGCCAGTGGCAGAAAAAGCGGCACGACGATCAGGATGATCGAGGCCGTGTCCAGAAGCGTGCCCAGAAACAGCATCAGCAGGACATACAGCAACATGATTGACCAGAACGACGCCGCATTGCCTGCCAGCAGATCCTGCAGCTGGTTTGGCAGGCCGGCCAGCCCCAGCATGCGGCTGTAGATGGATGCGGCAGTGATCAGGAACAGAATGGCCGCCGTGATATGGCCGGTTTCCAGCAGGGCCTCCCAAAACGCCCTGGGCGACATCGATTTGCGAAAAAGCGCAATCACAAGGGCAACAAGTCCGCCCGCCGCCCCGGCCTCCACCGCGGTGAGCCAGCCGGTATAGATGCCGCCCAGAACCACCGTGATCAGAAAGACGGTGGGCAGGGTCTTGGACGCGATTTCGCGACCTGTCATCCATTCGGTGTCCCCGACAACGCGGCCCCCCACGAAGGCAGGCGTGAAACGTCCCATGAACCAGATGGCACCGACATAGGCAATGGCGAGCAGAATACCGGGGATCACACCCGCAAGGAACATGTCACCCACGGATTGTTCGGCCACAAAGGAATAGATGATCAGCATGGCAGAGGGTGGGATGATCATCCCCAGAACCGATGATCCGGCGACCACGCCCACGGCAAAGCGGGGGTTATAGTCCTGTGCCATCATCTGGGGTACGGACACTTTGGTGAACACCGATGCCGAGGCGATCGAGGAGCCTGTCACGGCCGCAAAAACGGCGTTTGCGCCAACGGTCGCCATGCCGATGCCGCCTTTGACCTTGCGAAACCGCATGGTCATGACCTCGTAAATGTCCCGCCCCAGACCAGCCTTTGAGACAATCAGCCCCATAAAGGTAAAGAGCGGTATCGTGGCAAAGCTGTACTCCATGGCGCTGTCGCCTACAGCGACCTTGAGCAGGTTCAGCGCCAGGGTGAAGTTGTCGCGCATCAGCCAGATCGACACAAAGGAAACCATCCCCAGCGCGACGGGAATGTAGACGCCCGAATAGATCAGAAAAACAATCGCGATGACCGAGATCAGGCCAATTTCAATCGGCGTCATCAGCGCGGCCCGTCGTGTTCTGGCGTTCGGATCAGCCGGGGACGGTCCTGGGCGGTGATCACTTTGAGCACAAAGATCGCACAGGCCAGCGTTGTCCCCACCGTAATGACCAGCTTCACCGGCCACCAGGGCAGTGTGAACAGTCCGGGCACGCCAAAGTAGTCCTGTGTTTGCCACATATGCAGAAATTCAGGGAAGGTGATGTAGGCAATCAGGCCCATGAAAACAGCAGACAGAGCGTTGATGATCCGTCGCAATGAAGCCGTCAGGCCCGGCCTCCGGCTATGCAACAGATTGAGAAAACCGTCCGACCGGGTCAACCTGTCCACACGCACCACGTCGGCAAGTTGCAAAAAGACGATCAGCACCACCGAAAACTGCACGATTTCATAGGTGCCTTTGAGCGGTGCCGAAAACAACCCGCGTGCGATCACGTCGACATTCAGAATGGCCACAAGGGCGAGAACAACCAGAGTGCCCAGGGCATTGGCGGCAATGGCCAGCGTATTGGCAACCCGGGACAGGACAGAGACGATGGTCTTCAGCATTGCTTTGCCCTTTCCCGGGTCACCAGGATCTTACTGCGCCGTCCAGTCACGGACCCCGGTAAAACCTGCAGCTTCCAGTTTGCCGAGATAGGCAGACAACATTTCGCTGCCCTGTTCGCCCCGTTCATTCAGGTTCGCTGCCCATTCCTGTGCCACATTGGGCATGGCGTTGGCCCAGGCCGCGCGGTCTTCGGCTGAAACCTCGACCACTGTGCCACCCTGTTCCACATAGGCCGCGCGCGATGCTTCGGCACGGTCCATAGCAATGCCGGCCACGTGGTCGCGGTAATCGATGGCCACAGCCCTGAGCACGTCCCTGACCTCGTCGGGCAGCCCCGCCCAGTAGTCCGCGTTTACGGTAATTGTCTTGGAGTTTACCGCGCCAAGATCTGCCTTCAGCATATAGGGAGCGACTTCAGCGATTTTGAAAGTCTTGGCCGCTTCAGGCCAGAGCATGCCGCAATCCACCAGACCGGTCTGAAGCATATTGTAAAAGTCGGTCAGACCACCGCGGACCCCTGCCGCATCCTTGATGCCCTCCAGATAGCGCAGGTTCAGGCCCGCACCGGCGATTTTCTTGCCCTCCAGGTCCGCAACGGATGAGACCTCATCGGTGCAGAAAAGCTGATAGGTATCCAGCACAACGCCCGTGGCCAGATATACCTGGTTCTGAGCAGCAAATTCATTGTTCATCGCAGGGAATTCACGCGCAATCTCGTCTACCGCTTTGGCTATGGCGCGGGCATCGGAGGCAACAAACGGCGTGGAGCCGGAAATCCCCTGGCTGGGCAGTTTGGACGAGTGGAAAATGGTCGTGACGATCCCGATATCCCCCAGACCCAGCTGCACACCTTCCAGCACGCCTTTGGGTTTGACGATCGATCCGCCATAGTTTTCCTGCCAGCTCATTTTGTAGTTGCCGCTTTCGGCCAGACGCCTGTCCACTTCAGGAATAAAGAAATTTGTGAATTCCTTTACCCACAGTGCACGGTCCGGGTAGCCATCAATCACCACAGCAGAGATCGTTTCCTGGGCCGCTGCGGGCAGAGTTAATGCAGTGGCAAGCAGGGCACCCAGCAGGTTGCCTTTGGTCCGGTTTTTCATGTTTTTTCCTCCCAGAAAGTCAGGCCTTTTGGCCTTTATTGAATGTATTCAGCCGCTCTTCACCCAGTTGACGGTCAGATCCGTGCCTGCTGCCTCAAACAGCTTTGCGATGGCGCAGTATTTTGATGTTTCCGCGCCGACGCGGTCCAGCTCTTGCTGACTGGCGGGTGTGTCGCAGTTTACGGTGAGCGTAATGGCCGGGAACGGCACGTCGATCTCTTCCTCCATGAGGACGCCGCGACGGTCGAATTTGCAGTCTGCGCTGATGGTGACGGATCCCAGATCGACGCCAAGGCGGTGCGCGTTCTTGTGGCCGATGACATTGGTGCAGGCGATCAGGGCTGTCATCGCAGCCTCGGTCGGGGTTGGGCCCATATTGGTGCCGCCGCGCTCCAGCGGTTCGTCGATGACAACTTCCAGATCCCGTACAGGAATGTCTGTGCGGGCATGTGACGTGCAGATGGCTGTCGTTTTATAGGTGACGACGGATTTCATCCGGATGGCCATGACACTCTCTCCTCAGGCGTAACTGCAGGCCTGCGCGAACGAAAAACGCGGCAGTTTCTGGAACAGGGCGGTTTCGTCGGCATAGCCGATGTTGCACAGAAAGTTTGATTTCAGGGTCGTGCCGGCAAAGAACTCCTCGTCCACGACAGCATTCGAAAAGCCGGACATGGCCCCGACGTCCAGCCCGACGGCCCGGGCGGCAATCATAAAATACGCGCCCTGCAGCGTACCATTGCGGAACGCCGTGTCCTGAATATAGCTGTCTTTGCCCTCAAACAGATGCCTGCGGTCGTCATGGGGAAAGGTGAAGGGCAGCTCTTTCCAGAAATCCAGATCGTGCGCGATGATCGCGGTGACCGGCGCGTCCTTCATTTTAGGGACGTTCTGGGGTTTGAGCGATCTGGCCAGCCGCTCTTTTCCTTCGGCGCTTTTTACGAAGACGAAACGCGCGGGCAGACTGTTCATGCTGGTCGCGCCACTGATCGTGATCTCGTAGATCTCCTCCAGCAGCGCCTCTGGAACGGGGGTATCCTTCCAGGCGTAATGCGATCTGGCTTCCCGCAGGATCAGGTCAATCGCATCGTCAGACAGTCTGGCAATCCGCTGGTGCAGATCGCGGTGCGCCTGCTGCGCCTGCGCCCGCAGTTCGTCCAGCTCTTTGCCGGTTGCAGCGTTCATTCTGCCGCGACCTTTTCATCAACAACCGGGCTTGCACAGATGCCGATCCCCTCGATCTCGATTTCGACGGTTTCTCCGGGGATCAGCCAGCGCGGCCCTGGCTCTTTTGCGTGGCCCACACCGGGTGGTGTGCCCATCGCAACAAGGTCGCCGGGCTCCAGCGTGGTGTACTCCGAGATGGTCGCCAGCACCTGTGCCACATTCCAGATCATATTGGACGTATTGGAGCTTTGCAGGATTTCCGAGCCCACACGGCTCTCAATTTTCAGACCCGATGCCCCGGCGGGCAGGTCATCAGGCGTCACCGTAAAGGGGCCGACAGCACCGGTGTCGTCAAAGTTTTTGCCGGGTGTCCACTGCACACTCTTGCGTTGGTATTCGCGCACCGATCCGTCATTGAAAACGGTGTATCCGAAAACGTGATCCAGCGCGTCGGCCTCGGAGATGTGCCTGCCGCGTTTGCCGATGATCAGCATCAGTTCCGCTTCGTAATCGAGCGTTTCTGAACAACTGGGGCGTACCATCGGTTGTCCGGCTGCCATAATCGAGTTTCTGCCGCGCATAAAGAGCGTCGGGTACTCGGGAATGTCGTAGCCGCCCTCTTTGATGTGATCCGTATAGTTCAGACCCATGCAGATGATCGTTCCTGGGGCGGCCACAGGCAGCGCGGGCGTGATGGACGCGACCGGCACTGTTGGTGCAGCAGCGATGGCATCCTTCATTGAACCGATCAGACCGGGCGCATGGATCAGGCCCATCAGATCAGTGCCGACCTCTGCGTTCAGAGCCGTCAGATTCACCGCCTCGTCACCGCGGACGGCAAAAACAGCTGTCCCCTGTGACGTTTCTCCCACCAGATATTTCATACATGCCGTCCTTGAATGTTTACATGCTTTCTGCCTACTATTCCAGATCAAGTCAATTAATATCGATATTTTGGGAGAGAACGCATGGTCGCCTGGGCAGATTACAAAGCTGAGGCCAAAGGGCGGGGGGCTCTGGCGCTGGAGCTCTATGTTGCTCACAGTACACCGGCCGGAGAGCCCGCTGAGGTCAAAGCCGCACTGCCGGATCACCTCGCCTATCAGGCCCGCCTTGAGCGCGAGGGCAAGCTCGCCTTTGCGGGGCCGATGTCAGACGAGACAGGCGCGCATATGCAGGGGATGGGGCTGATCATCTACCGCGCCGAAAGCCTTGACGCGGCGCGCGCGCTGGCCGAGGGCGATCCGATGCATCAAAGTGGTGCGCGGCGTTACGTGCTGCGGCGCTGGATGATTAACGAAGGATCGCTGACACTGCAGGTCGGGTTGTCGACCGGTGGTACGGTGCTCTCCTGAACAGCGGAAAACAGATGGCAGAAACCCCGGAGGATCCACACGAATGAATGTGATGAAAGCCACGGATGGAAAAGAAACGTCAGCAACACGCGAATGCTATCTGCGGCTGCGCGACCTGATCCTGACCGGAGAATTGCCCCCCGGTCAAAAGCTCAAGATCGAAGAACTGCGCAGCCTGCTCAACACCGGTGCCAGCCCCGTGCGCGAAGCACTGAGCCTGCTGACCTCTGATATGCTGGTCGAACGCATTGATCAGCGCGGTTTTCGCGCTGCACCTGTCAGCAAGGCCAATTTCAAGGAAATTCTGATGCTGCGCTGCACGCTGGAAGGCATGGCGCTGCGGGCCTCCGTCGCCAATGCTGATACGACCTGGGAGGAGAACCTTGTCCTGCGACACCATCATATGTCCCGGGCGGGCAAAACCAACCCGGTTGCCTTTGAGGTTGCGCACAAAGCATTCCATATGGCGCTGCTGTGCAATGCCGGACTGCCGATGCTGGAACGCTATTGCTCGCAGCTTTATGACCTGAATATCAGATACCGATACCGCGCAGCCGGGGGGGCAGGTTACGGAGAACGCAGTATCCAGGCCGAACACCAGGCTATTCTGGATGCCTGCCTCGACCGCGATGCCGTGGCAGCCGAAGCGGCTCTTGTTGATCACTATCGTCGTACGGGCCAGTATCTCAGCCGGCAGATGGATGATCGGTCAGGATCTGTACGCCAGTGAGCCAAAAGGCAAAGATCAGGTGATGTGTCCGTTGGCCGCCGCAATGTAATACAGGTTGATAACCCACCGGGCTTTTGTGTTCCGGGTCGTGATCGTCTGGTTGCGATGCGTTTGTCTCTCGCAATCGCCCCACGTTTCAAGACAGTAAAACTCTCTCGCGAGTACGCCACCACGAGGACGTTGCTGCGCAGCACGTCGGGCAAGAAGCAGAAGACATTGTTGCGGTAAACCTGAAATCTGTGAAGGACGAGGGGGGACCACCGGCTGCCTGGATTACCGGGAAACGCGTTTCCCTTTGCTGATCAATACCCAGATAGCAGCTGCCAGCGTGAGCCCGCAGAGCATCAGTTTGGAGATGGGTTCCATCGTACCTTCGATAAGAACGGCATGAACAACGGTTCCTGTTACAACCAGCAGCGTCAGTGACAAATGCCATCTGCGCCAGACCGTTGGTGGTACGCGCAGTCTGCGGCGCAAAAGTGCCAGCAACCCTGCCGCAAAAGCCGCCCACATGGCGATGACGCCCCATGCTGCAAAAGGCGTCGGTGATCGGAACAACAGCGCATCCGCGACATCCGGTGGGCTTGTGGCCCACAGCCCCGCGACATGGACGATGATCGCCCCAATGGCACCGGCACCCGTCCAGCGATGCACGCGCCTGCCCTTTGGCCCCGCAAGGCCAGGCAGGACCCCGCCCGCCAGAAGGGGCTGAAGAAGCAGAAGCCCGAGGGCAATGATCCCCGCAAAGCCAGCCACGATGTAGGCCGGATCGCGCCAGGCCAGGAGCGGGCTGGCTGCTGCTGCGAAGACCGGTACAGCGATGGCCAGAACTGTGGCTGACCAGATAAAAATTGCGCGCTTCAGAGACAAAAGACCACGCCCGTTCGAATATCAGACCGGTTGCAGGACGAAATGTGCTTCGAGCGAAGTATCCGCGGCCCGGGACATTACAGGACGCAGGAAAACGGTCTCGAATTCGTCGCTGTCATAGGCCAGATGTCCGTGTGGTTGTCCGAATGCCGGCACGATCTGGGGCATTTCAAGGCGGAACACACCGTTCGCGTCGGTGAGTGTCGCGCCGTGACTGTGGGGGTCCCGCTCATGACCTTCGGTCGTATGCGCCCAGACCTGTATACGCTGGCCGGGCAGTGGCGCTCCGTCTCCGGCACGCCTTACCGTTCCCGTCATCCAAAAACCGCCACCGCCAATGCGTTCCACGATGGGGGCTCCGGGAAGATAATTGTTCGCCCCTCCGCGCATCGAGGGTGTTGGCGCAACTCCTGCGGCACGGGCCGGGGTGAGCAGCCCCGCAGCGCCTGCAAGCAGAGTGGCGCTCCCCGCTGTCAGAACGCGGCGGCGGTGATAATGGTCAGCTTTCATCTCGGTATCTCCCATCAAATGAGCTGCCCTGCATCCGGATTTCAGCAAAGCACTGTGTCTGGTGAGAAGGTAGTCCTGTATTGGCGCGCGCCAAACAATTGTGCCGGGGGAATAGCTTTACATTTTTGTGATCGTGCATGCGCTGTTGCGAATTGCGGACCGCACAGCATACGCCGGTCTGCGTTACCCGGATTGCCTGCCTGCAGCTGGTTTGAGGTATTCATTTTCTGCATAAGCGCTGAACTGTGACAGCGGCATAGGTCTGCCGAACAGATACCCCTGAGCTTCGGCGTAGCGGTGTTGTCTGAGGAATTCCAGATGCTCTTCCGTTTCCACCCCTTCACACAATACCGTCATGCCGAGGCCATGGCTCAATTCACTGATAACCTTCAGTATCGGCTCGGCTGATGGATCAGATCCCAGATCCATAACAAAGGACTTGTCCACCTTGAGTTTGTCTATGGGCAGTTTCGACAGATAGGCCAGTGATGAATATCCCGTGCCAAAATCATCAAGCGCCCAACTGACCCCCCGGAACTGGATGTCGCGCATTTTCTCAACAAGCTCGCTGTCGACGCCCAGCAAAACAGTTTCGGTCAGTTCAAGGCACAGCCGCGAAGCGGGCAACCCGGTGGATGTCAGGAGTCTACTGATATCCTGCACGATGCTGTCGCCGGTCATCTGAATGCCAGAGACATTTACAGCAACGTTCAGCGCGCCGGGCAGAGAGACCGTATCCTGTACGGCCCTTTCCATCACCCATGCGCCCAACTCGTTGATAAACCCGGTCGATTCTGCGATTTCAATAAATTCATCCGGATAGACCGGCCCCATGCTGCCGGACCGCCAGCGCAGGAGTGCTTCGGATCCGATCAGACCGAGATCACTGAGCCGGTGCTGGGGCTGGTACCATACCTCAAATTCCTCCCGGTCGAGGGCTTTGCCCAGGGCGCGTTCGATCTCGCGTGACCGGAACTGCTTTTTGGAAAGATCCGGATGGTAGGCCCTTGGTTCGCTGTCACCTTCCAGCCGGGCGGCATCCAGTGCTTCTTCGGCATAGGAAAGCGCGTCAGCGGCACTGTAGCCGGCGTCAGAGGTCAGCCTTGTGAACCCCATTCGGACACCGACGCGGGCCTTTGAATTTTTCAGAACATAGGGCTCTGTTATGATGCGGCACAGACGGGCGGCAAACGCACGCGCCTCCGCGTCGTCAGTCGCAAATTCGGTAAAACACGAAAAGGTATCCCCGCCCAGACGGGCAACCGCCGAGATATTCAGGGCGTCTGACTGCAGCCTCTCGGTCATCTCCTGCAGAAGGGCATCGCCGACATCCCGGCCCAGAACCACGTTGACCGTTTTGAACCGGCTGAGGTTGAAAACAAACACTGAAAACGGCTCGTTGGCCATTGTGCGGATTTCCATGAAATCCAGATAGACGGCGCGCCGCAATGCGCCGGTCAGGGCATCGTAGCTGGACAGATACGCAATCTCGCGCTGCTGTTCCTTGATCTCTGTGACATCCCGTATCGACAACGTGGCGATCTGGGTTTTCTGCTCCTTTCCCTGGTCCAGTGAAACCGTCTGAGAGGGCGTCACAGTGTACTCCAGGTGCATTGATGAAGCCCCGCGGAAACGCTCGTACTTTTGCACAGTTCCGTCCCCGCCGTTCTGCATGGCTGCCAGCGCATCTTTTTTCAGGCGCTCCGGCAGTTGCAATTTTCCGGTGTCGTCAAATCCGAACAGCCCGGCAGCGGAACTGCTGTGCACCTGAACGGCGCCGGACGCATCCAGAACCGCAATTGCATCAAAGCTGTCGTCGAACACCTGGCGCAGCAGCGCGTTGGTGTTTGCAACTTCCTGCCGTTGCCGCCGGATCACCCATCTGTTCAGTTTCAACCGCCAGAGCAGGGACCAGCAGCAAAATGTCAGAAGTCCCGGATAGAGCGCGGCCGTCGGAACGATAATGGCGTGCCGGCTGAAGGCGGTAAAGGCGGCGGCCTCGCTTGCAACAAGCGTCAAACCGGCTGCAGTCAGCAATATCACTGGCTTTTGAAAGACCGGCGTCTGAAAAAACAAAAGCAAAACAAGCAAACCAGGCATCAGCCAGACAAAGCCAAGCGTCGCCGGAATCACGTCCGCGGCCAGGGTTTCGGCGGCCAGAAGGTGCACCAGGGGCCCGGGAATAATCCCGTGTACCGGAACAGCAAAAAGATCGCCCAGTTCAATCGCCGAAGCGCCGACAATAACAGACCTGCCGGTGACAAGGTCCCGGTCATACTGACCCGAGGCAACATCGACGGCCGACAACACCGGAATTGTATCCGGCTGGAACGCAAAATTGATGGGAAAACTGTCGGCGCGTTCTGTGTATGTGCCGGTCAGAACGGCGGCGGCGGAGGGGATGAAAGTGCCTTCGACCATTTCACCATAGGGGTAAAACCGGACTGTGCCTCTCTGGTCGCTGAATACATTGACCAGTGCCGGCCAGCTGCGTTCGAAAAACAGCGGCATGGGCATATTCGTGACCTGCTGGGTGTTTCCCGCGCGTTCTGTCTGCTGAAAGACCGCAAGATAGGCATTTCCGGCCTGGTCAAGAGCATCCGCAAAAGCGGCATCGCCGGCGCGGTCCCCCGGGTAGGCAAAGTCGAAGTCAAAAAAAACGTCCAGCGCGCCATCATCGGTCAGATTGTTGAGGATGTCAGCGTGAACACCGCGCGACCAGGGCCATTCGCCTACCGTCCGCACCGATGTCGCATCAACGGCCACAAAAACGAAATCCTGCGAAACGGCCCGTGCGGCGTAGGATGATCGCAGGTCTTCCAGATTTTCGTTGAATACAGAAAGATATCCGGAGCGATCAGCAGCAAATACTGCTGAGACAATCAGGACAGCTACGACAAGGCAGCGCAGAACAGCGGCATGACGTGTCAGTTGCCGCCTCCCTGTCCGTTTCCACCGCAGTTGCCGTTTCCGTTACAGTTTTCCTGGCCATTATTTCCTTGATTTTCCTCGCCGGAAGCGTTGCCGTTGTTGCCGTTGTTGCCGTTGTTGCCGTTGTTGCCGTTGTTGCCGTTGTTGCCGTTGTTGCCGTTGTTGCCGTTGTTGC
>NZ_CANLKW010000005.1 GCF_947491795.1 uncultured Roseobacter sp.
TTGCCGTTGTTGCCGTTGTTGCCGTTGTTGCCGTTGTTGCCGTTGTTGCCGTTGTTGCCGTTGTTGCCGTTGTTGCCCGCCTTTGCAGTACCGCTTGCTGTGCCTGAGTTTCCGCCCGAATTGTTGTTGCTGGCAGTGCTTTTGCCGACAGTCACAGGCTGGCTGCTACCGCTGCGGTCAGAATTGCTGCGCTCGCGGGCGCTGCTGCTGCGGTTGGCGGCGCTCCGGGGGCTTTCCTCGGCCATGCTGAACGCTCCGGTCGCGGCGGGTCCTGCTGCAGTCGCTGCGGCTGCGGCGCTGGCGGCGGTCTCTGCCAGGGGCGGCGCCGGGCGTAGTTCCAGGCTGAATGTGTTTACCGTGCCGGGCACAATGCTTGTCACTTCAGCAACGCCCACGGATACGGACTGGCCGCCTGATGACGCTTCGCGGCCTGCGGAAACGTCCACGCTGCGGCCGCCACTCTGTACCTCAACGACGCCTTTGTCGACGCGAACTGAGGAAACGCCCTGTTCATCAGTTGTCACTTCAAGGATCGTTCCCTTGATCACCGCCGCCAGATGCGGGGTCACCACGCTGGTACGTTTGCGTTTCTGTGTCACCACGGACAGAAAAACCGAACCCCGCCGTTGGGTCAGTTCGGTGGTCTGGCCCGTGGGCTGGGAAACGGAAATCGCGGCAAGAGTGTCTGCGCGGTACACGATGCGTTCGTCCCCGCGTGCCAGAATGGCCCTGCTGCGCGGGCCTGTTCTGATCCATGTCGCACCGGTCAGATCCGCGCCGACCTCTGCGTCGCTCCAGGTGGTTCCGTCCGTTGTGATCCGCACATTGCCATCGGCGCGAAGCAGTTGCCAGCTTTCTGCGAGCGCAGAAAAACTCAGAGCGAACAGAAACGCGAGAGCGAGAAAAATACGACCAAACATGACACACCCCTTCAAAAAGTGAGCCCTTATTGATGCAGAGAGGTAAAAAAAACGGAAAATTCCTGCGTTTTGGCCCGCTATGGTTAATCTTTCCCTGCCGTCGCGCCGTGGCGCAAAACGTCATTCTTTCAGGTGGTCTGCCTCTGGTTTTCGCAGGTAACAGGGTGACTCTGTGTAACGCACGGGACGAACACAGGTTTACCTCCGTCAGGTGGACGGTGCATCGGAAACCAGCGGGACGCAAACGGTGTAATGGGTCAGATCGCGGTCGGGTCGCGAAAAAATGAAGGTCTTTTCTGGCTTCAGACTCCGAGCGCGTGCAGGCTGCTACGGCTCATCCGGGATTGGTTTCGGCGGGCCCGATGGCCCCTGGGATGCTTCCTGTGCTGCACCGGCCACGGCAGTGCGCTGCGCGTCTGTAAGGGTGTCGCCCCCTTCGATCTCTACCTTGACGTTGCGCTCGGCCATGCGGATGCCGTTGGCATCAAAAATGTCGCGCACTTTCTGATAAGCGTCCCGCCGCACCAGCCATTGCTCGCCCGGTTTGGTCATAAATTTTACACCGACGACCATGTTGAACTCCTCCATGCGCCGCACACCCTGGGATTTGAGCGTGCTGAGGATAGAAGGGCCGTAGTGCTCGTTTGCGGCCAGCTCGGCACCGACTTTTTTGATGAGCTTTTTGACCAGTTGCAGATCCGTGTCAAAGGGCACACGGAATTCCAGCTTCATGATGACCCAGTCGCGGCTGTGGTTGGTCAGACTTTTCAGCTCACCATAGGGCACGGTATGGACTTTGCCGCGGTGGTGGCGGATGCGCATGGAACGCACAGATATGCTCTCAACTGTGCCCATCAGTTCGCCAACCTCAATATATTCCCCCAGCCGGAAGGCGTCGTCGATCAGGAAGAATATCCCGGCCACAATGTCCCGGACCAGCGATTGCGTGCCGAAACCGATGGCGATGCCCAGTATGCCTGCACCGGCGAGGATCGGGGCAATGTTGACCCCGGCGGCACTGAGAACGCTCAGCGATACCATGATCAGCAGGGCGACCATCAGGATGGTGCGCAACAGCGGCAGCAGCGTGATCATCCGCGCCTCTGGCCCGGGGGCCTGACCGTCAACAGGGGGCTCATAGTCCGCCACGCGCTTGTCGATCACCGTTTTGGCCCAGGTCCAGACCAGATCTGCCAGCAGCAGGGCGACAATACTGTCGATCAGCACTTCCAGGATGCGGCCCAGCACGCTGCGGTCGGCAGACAGATCAAAAATGTTCACACCCCAGGCGGTGGACAGCAGCAACACACCCCCCATCAGAAAGATAAAACGCGCGGCGCGCTGAACGATGGGGCGGACCGTGGCATAAGGGTCTGCGAACTCCGGCACCTCTGGCTGCGGCTCCCCCTCCTGCAGTTCGCCATCCGCTTCTGCGCGCACAAACGCATCCAGTGTGCTTTGTGCCTCTGCCATATGCTGGTCGTGCAGGGCTGCAGTCGACTGGTCAAAGAAATGGTCAATCCACGACTGCAACAGTCGCAGGCCCGGAATGGAGGCGCCGATCACAAGAACGGCCCACATCAGGCCGAACATGCCCACCAGCCACAGCCCGAAAACCATGCCGACCAGAATAATGAGATAGTTCCGCCAGAATGTCAGGCGGCGCGTATCCGGTGCCGTTTCGCACATCTGCGGGACACGCCGGAACGCGGTCCAGATGCAGCCCCAGGTCACCAGAACGACCAGCAGGGCCACAGCCACCGTCTGCGCAAGTGCCACCGCCGCCAGACTGCCGCCGAGATCCATCTCGCGCATTGCGGCGACGCGGTTGAGCATGAACGAGACCACCAGACCGGCCACCACTGCAAAGGCCAGCAGGCGCAGGGTTTCATGAAGGTAACGTGCAACAGGCGTGCCATAGGGGACCAGTCGCAGCTCGGGCGCGAATGGCGCCTGCAGGAACAGCGACAGCGTCATCACGATCCGGAAAACCAGGACCATTGCCAGAAAATCCAGCACCAGCGCCTCGATCAGCGGATGCCAGTCAAAGCTCTTGAACGCGCCGATACTGCCAACCGCAAAAACCCCAAGACCGGCAAAGATGATCGCAGCCCGGACCGCAGCCCCTGTGAGCTTTTCCAGGGGCGCATCCTTGGGCGCCTGTTCCATGCGCAGCAGCGGATAGCGCATATATTGCCTGTAGAGCCATTCCAGCCCCAGGCCGATCAGCAGAAAGGTCAGGATATAGGTCGCAGAGCGGACTTTCTGGGCATGCGACAGCTCACTGTTCCAGACATCGGCCATGAGTGCGGGCATCTGCGGCAGTATTTCCCAGGCCAGAGACAGGGACTGTACCCGTTGTGCGATGCGCGCCAGCTGTGCGTCGAGTTGCTCGCGCAGGGTCAGCACAGGGCCGGTGTCAATCTGCCCGGTTTCATCGGCACTGGTCTGCAGCCATTCCTGAATGCCCGGATCGCCCAGCAGACGCAGCAGTTCGCGCACATCATTCGGGGAGGGGTCCGGTGTCTCGGGCGCATCAGCCGGAGTGGTGCCAGGCACCACCTGTGCATCGGCTGTCCCCAGAAAAGACACCAAAGCCAGCGTGGCCATAAGCAGTCGCCAAAAACCCATCACGTTGCTGCCGCCGGCGCGTCACCGTCCCGGACAGTGCGCGCTTCGCTGAGGTTGGAGTAATCCGCCTCGATCACCCGTTCAACTTCCAGAGCACCCTCGCGGGGAATCAGCTGGCAGGCGAGCCGTTCATCCGGACCGGCCTGCCAGCGCGCGAGAACTTTCGCTTCTGCCTCGGACGGGGCAGGCAGGGCGTCCGCGCCGGACAGAACACGCACACGGCAGGTGCCGCAGCGCCCCCGCCCGCGACAGATGCTGGCGTGCGGCAGATCGTTTTCGCGCACCATTTCCAGCAGCGTCAGCCCTGTGTCAGCCTCGAAAGTGGCGGGCCGTCGTCCGGTGTATGTCACGCTGACACGTCCGCCGGCCTGCCGCGAAACCCGCAACCAGCGGGCCACCAGCACCAGCGCCACAAGGCCCAGTGAAATCTGTGTCGCCCGTCTGGGGCGCTCTTTGGCCTGAGCAATGATGCCGGGGATCATATCGGGATCCACCGTGGGGCCGGCTGCATTGGGATCGTTTTCCAGCACAAAGCCCTCGCCGCCTTCATCGACAGGAATGATCTGGCGGCCAGCCTCGACATACCCCAGCATCGCCAGAATGGGCAGGGCGACGACCAGCGGGTAAAAGAAATTCATCACCCGGGCGGAACTGTCGCGGGCCTGCAGCCATGTGTACATGCCGATGGCCCCGTGAATCCACGCGACCACCAGCATCACCACCTGTTGCAGACCATCCAGCGGCGAGACGACCCAGAACTGCCCCAGCACGATCATATAGGTTGGCTCCAGACCCAGATCATCGATGGCCATCACACCGAACACATGCATGCCCAGCAAAGGAATGATCAGCACCCCGGCTACCATCTGCGCCATATCATAGGCGGGCAGTTTCAGCGTGTTCCGGAAATAGAGCGAGCCCAGAGCCACCAGAAAATGCAGTATCAGCGAGGCCTGCAAAAGGATCTTGAGCGGCGGCACCGACGACCAGACCCCGCTCAGCATCCAGCGCCAGTCCTCCATCGCCTGCACGGAAATCAGCCCGAGGCTGAGATTTGCCAGATGCATGGTGATAAAGACGAACATCACCATGCCCGTCGCAATCATGATGCGCAGCCTGAATTTCGCGCCCCCGGCGCCAGCAGTTGCCGTGTCGGCCATCCGGGCATTCCCCTTTTCGCGTGTTCTGTGTCACGCGCAGTTTCAGTGCGGGAAGCCTGTGCCAATTCCGCGCCCGAGGTCAAGACAACAGCCAGTTTAAATCAGACCGCACTGTTCCGGTACGGTCTGCGCTGACGGGCTATTCCGCGGGCGCGCGTGCGGGAAAGAGCGTTCTGATCGCCACGTAAAACACCGGTGTCAGAAACAGTCCGAGGAATGTCACGCCGGACATCCCGAAAAACACGGCCGTGCCCAGTGCCTGTCGCATCTCGGCACCAGGACCTGTCGCCAACAGCAGGGGCACAACGCCGAGGATAAAGGCCAGTGCTGTCATCAGAATGGGCCTGAGACGCAGACGACTGGCGTCAACAGCGGCCTCGGCGGGTGGGCATCCGCGCTCTTCCTGCGCCTGTTTGGCAAACTCGACAATCAGAATGGCGTTTTTGGCGCTCAGCCCGACCAGGACGATCAGGCCCACCTGAGTCAGGATATTGTTATCCATGCCCCGCAGCATTACACCGGCCAGCGCGCCCAGAACGGCCATGGGCACCACAAGGACAATGGCCACCGGCAGCGCCCAGCTTTCATAAAGCGCGGCCAGAAACAAAAAGGCGAACAGAATGGAGAAAGCAAAGATATAGGCTGCCGTGTCCCCCTGGTTGCGCTCCTGCAGTGCCAGTTCCGTCCATTCAAAATCAACGCCCGGGGGCATCAGTGATGCGGCAAGTTCCTCCATGGCGATCAGTGCGTCACCGGTCGAGACGCCCGGCGCGGCAGAGCCCTGAACCGGCACAGACACCTGCTGGTTATAGCGCTGTACCAGCGCGGGACCCGCAGTATCAACGACAGAAACGAGCGTGCCCAGCGGCACCAGCGCGCCGGTCGCTGAACGGACTTTGAGCGCTGTAATGTCCTCTACGTCGAGGCGGAACTGCTGATCGGCCTGGGCGCGGACCTGAAAGAGGCGCCCCAGTGCGTTGTAGTCGTTCACGTAGGCCGAGCCGAGATTGATCGAAAGGGTCTCGAATATCGCTCCGATCGGGACATTGAGCATCTGTGCGCGCACCCGGTCGATCTCGAGATAGACCTGCGGGGACCCGGCAGAGAACGTCGTGAAAACCCCCTGAACGCTGTCCGACTGCGCCGAGGCCCCCATGATCGCATAGGCGGTGTTCAGCACGCGGCCCATGTCCGCGCTTTCGTTTTCGCGCAGCTGCAGTTTAAAGCCGCCGCCATTGCCGACACCCCGTACGGCCGGGGGCGCAATCGCAATGATAAAGGCCTCGCGCAGGGCCTGCATCCGCCCAAAAAGCTGTCCGACAATTGCACCGGCGTTCAGCCCGCTTTCCGCGCGGCTCTCAAAACTGTCGAAGGTTGTGAAAATCACGCCCTGATTGCTGGCATTGGTAAAGGTTGCCCCGGAGAAACCGGCAAAGGCCACGGCATTGGTCACACCTGGTGTTTCCAGTGCGATATCTGTCGCCTGCCGGATCACAGCATCTGTCCGCTCCAGCGATGCACCGTCAGGCAGCTGCACCACGACAATCGCATAGCCCTGATCGGCATCGGGAATGAACCCGGTCGGCACTTCCTGGCTGATCCACCAGGTCACGCCCAGAAGTCCGGCAAAGACGGTAAACGTCAGCGCCAGCATCCGGACGGAGCCGACCAGCCAGGCAATGATGGCGGTATATCCGTCAGTCAGCCTGTCAAATCCCCTGTTGAACCGGTCCGAGACGGACGCCCCGAACCGCGCCAGTGGATTTTGCGGTGAACCGGTCGAATGGGGGCGCAGAATGGCCGCTGACAACGCGGGCGACAGGCTCAGGGAGTTGATGGTCGAGATGACCGTCGCAACAGAGATTGTCACGGCAAACTGTTTGTAGAACTGGCCGGTTATCCCGGGCACGAAGGCTGCAGGTACAAAAACAGCGATCAGCACCAGCGAGGTGCCGATGATGGCGCTTTGGACCTCGTCCATCGTGCGCATCGATGCCTGGCGCGGGGTCATGCCGTCCCGGATGTTGCGCTCGACATTCTCGACGACCACGATGGCGTCATCAACAACGATCCCGATGGCCAGGATCAGGCCAAAGAGGGTCAGCAGGTTGAGCGTATACCCCAGTCCCAGCATCACAGCGAAAGTGCCGATCAGCGATACGGGTATGGCCAGCAGCGGAATGATGGCGGTGCGCCAGCTCTGCAGGAAAACGATGATGACCACGACGACGAGCAGAACCGCCTCGAACAGGGTCTGGTACACAGCATTGACGGAGGATTCGATAAACTCGGTCGGGTTATAGACCACATTGTATTCCAGACCGGGCGGGAAATCCCCGGCCAGTTCATCCATGACGCTGATGATTTCTTCGGCTGAAGCCAGCGCGTTTGATCCCGGGCGCTGGAAAATACCCAGGGCCACGGCGGGTTTGTTGTTAAGGTATGAGTTGTTGACATAAGACCGCGCCCCGATCTCAACGCGGGCCACATCACGCACCCTGACGACGCGGCCCTCTTCTGATGCGCGCACAATCACCCGCCCGAATTCGCGCGGGCTTTCCAGCCGGCCCTGTGTTGTGATCGTCACCTGAAACGCGCTGCCGCTGTCATTTGGCGGCGCCCCCAGAGAGCCGCCCGAAACCTGCACGTTCTGCTCGCGCAGCGCGTCGACGACATCCCCGGCGGTCAGCCCCAGAGACGACAGTTTGTCCGGATCCAGCCAGACCCGTGCGGAAAATTCCCGCTCGCCGAAAATCAGCAGATCACCGACACCATCAAGGCGCACAAGCCGGTCCCGCACCCGCGAGCGGGCATAGTTCGACACATAAAGCTGGTCAAAGCTCTCGTCAGGCGAGAGCATGTGCACAACCATCATCAGGTCGGGCGATGATTTCGTTGTCGTTACGCCCAGTGCGCGCACTTCCTGGGGCAGGCGGGGCTCTGCAATGGCCACCCTGTTCTGCACCAGCACCTGTGCGGCATCCAGATCCGTGCCCAGCTCAAACGTGATCGACAGGCTCATGGAACCATCAGCGGTGGAGTAGGAGGACAGGTACAGCATCCCCTCGACACCGTTGATCTCCTGCTCAAGCGGGGTGGCGACGGTTGCCGCAATGGTGGCTGCATCCGCCCCGGGATAGTTTGCCCGCACCACAATCGACGGGGGTGCGATCTGGGGATACTGTTCAATGGGCAGCTGCGTATAAGAGATCAGACCGACAATGGTCATAATCACGGAAATAACGATCGCAAAGATCGGCCGGCTGACAAAAAAGCGCCCCATCTCAGTTGCCCGCGACCAGAGGCAGCTCTGTCATCTCAGGTGTGACGACACTGCCGGGGCGGGCGCGGACAATGCCCTCAACCACGATGACCTCGGAGCCGTCGAGCCCCTCGCGGATGACGCGGTATCCGTCGATCCTGGGACCGGGGCGGACAGGGATCGGGATGACATTGCCCGCATCATCCACGCTCATCACCAGCCGTCGGTTCTGGTCTGCAACGACCGCATTGTCCGGCACCAGAATACCCTCGTAAGGCAGGGAGCCCGGCACATTCACCCGCCCGAACAGACCCGGTGTCAGGATTTCATCGGGGTTATCAAGGACGGCGCGCACCCGCATGGTACCGGTTGCCGCATCAATCCGGTTTTCCGAAAAGTCCAGAACACCCGGCAGCGGCGGAATACTCTTGTCCGACAGCGTTACCAGAACTTCCAGCCCGCCACCGCCCTCCTGCAGGGTCGCGCCACGTGCACGGGCATCGCGGGCATAGGCCAGGAAATAACGCTCATCGATATCGAAATAAAAGTAGATCGGATCAGACGAGACGATGGTCGTCAGCTGCGATTCATTTGCCTGAACCAGATTGCCGGGATCCACCAGCGTCTGCCCGATGCGACCCGACATCGGGGCGGTGATCTGCGAATACTCCAGATCCAGCTCGGCCAGCTCCAGGGCTGCCCTCGCCTGCTCCAGCGCACCCTGGGCAGAGAGATAGGCCTCACGCCTCGAATCCACCGCACTCTGGGCGATGTTGCCGTTGGCGATCAGCGCTTCCGCGCGCTGCAGCTGCTCCTCGGCGAAATCAAAAGTGGCCTGTGCGACGTCAATCTGCGCCTGGGCCTGTCGCAATGCCGTGCGGAACTGGCGCTGGTCGATGGTGTAGAGCAGCTGGCCCTCTTCAACCAGGCTGCCATCACTGAAATGAACATCCTCCAGATAGCCGGACACGCGGGCCCGGACCGTCACCTGCCCTTCCGCGTCGAACCGTCCGACAAACTCGTCGTCCTCGACAATTGTTTTCACCACCGGTTTCGCAACCGTGACCGGCGGCGGCCCGTTCTGCGCCAGGCTTTGTGATGACATGACCAGGGCCGTCAGAAACGCAGTTACAGGCAGGATGTGCTTCATGTCATACTTCTTCCGGAGGTTGTTTTGCCCTTCCGACATTAGCGCGATGACCGTGCAATGCCAGCGCAAATTGAACGGAACGGTTCAGTTACGCATCAACGGCGGCCCATCGCCTGCTTCCGCCCCGACCGGTGACCGGAAACCGTGTGCACCCGCGTGGGCCGCCCGAGGCTTTGGCGCGACAGGGACAGCCGCTGTAGAGCGGCGCGAAACTGCTGTTTCCGGCCGGAGTGGGCAGACAGACGATACGGCAGGCATGCCGCTGTGCCGCGCTCACTCTGCGCCCGGCCAGACGCTGGACGTCTGAGCTGTCTCAGACTGTCCGCTGCACCCGGCTTTGATAACATACGCCAGCGTACAGTTTGGCGCAGTGAATTCGCCATGATCCGCGTACCGTGCGCCCACGGCTCTGATTCACTTGCCAAGCGAAATAGTTAACGTCTAGGTTGAATGGACGGCACGGTAATTTCGACCGGATACACCACAAACAAGATTGCAGGGATGGAAATATGCTAGATCAGACTGCCAATTCAGAAGTTGAAAAGGTCCTTGGAAACCTCGACGAAGCGCTGACAGCGGGGGATGCCGCGGGGGCCGCCGCGCTCTTTACCGAAGACAGCTACTGGCGTGATCTTGTGTCCTTCACCTGGAACATCAGGACGATGGAGGGGCGCGCGGCGATTGCTGATATGCTCTCCGCACAGCTGGACTCTGTTGCCCCCGGTGGCTGGAAAATCGCCGAAGGGGAAACCGCGGCAGAGGACGGCGGCATCACCACCGCCTGGATCAGTTTTGAAACCGGGGTATCACGTGGCTACGGGCTCATCCGTCTGCGTGATGGCCTGATCTGGACCCTGCTGACATCCATGGTCGAGCTCAAAGGCCACGAGGAGCCGCTGGGCTATGACCGCCCGCTGGGGGCCAAACACGGCGCCGGCAAACACCGCCCCACCTGGAAAGAAGAACGCGAAACCGAAGCTGCGGAACTGGGCTATTCCAGACAACCCTATACGGTGATCATCGGCGGTGGGCAGGGCGGTATCGCGCTGGGCGCACGTCTGCGCCAGCTTGGGGTGCCGACGATCATCGTGGAAAAGAACGAGCGTCCGGGCGACAGCTGGCGCAACCGCTACAAGTCGCTCTGTCTGCATGACCCGGTCTGGTACGATCACCTGCCCTATCTGCCCTTCCCGCCAAACTGGCCTGTCTTTGCCCCCAAGGACAAGATCGGTGACTGGCTGGAGATGTACACCCGCATCATGGAGCTGAACTACTGGACACGCTCCACCTGCCAGAACGCGTCCTATGACGAGGGCAGCAAGGAGTGGACGGTCACCGTGGACCGCGACGGTGAAACGGTCGTGCTGAAACCAAAACAGCTGATCTTTGCCACCGGCATGTCCGCCAAGGCGAATGTCCCCGATTTCCCCGGTATGGACAGCTTCAAAGGCGACCAGCACCACAGCTCGAAACACCCCGGGCCCGACGCCTACAAGGGTAAAAAGGCCGTGGTCATCGGGTCCAACAACTCCGCGCATGATATCTGTGCGGCGCTGTGGGAAAACGATGTCGATGTCACGATGGTTCAGCGCTCGACCACACATATTGTCCGCTCTGAACCGCTGATGGAAATCGGTCTGGGGGATCTTTACTCCGAACGGGCCGTGGCCGCGGGCATGACCACCAACAAGGCGGATATGATCTTTGCCTCGCTGCCCTATGCGATCCTGCATGAATTCCAGATCCCAGTGTACGACAAGATCAAAGAGGTCGACGCGGATTTCTACGCCGGGCTCGAAAAAGCGGGTTTCCAGCTTGACTGGGGCGCCGATGGCTCGGGTCTCTTTATGAAATACCTGCGCCGGGGCTCGGGCTACTACATTGATGTGGGGGCCAGCCAGCTGATCATCGATGGCAAAATAAAACTGGCGCACGGTCAGGTCACCGAGGTTGTCGAGGACGGCATTGTTCTGGAGGACGGCACAAAGCTGGAGGCTGACTTGATCGTCTATGCCACGGGCTATGGCTCCATGAACGGCTGGGTCGCTGATCTGGTGGATCAGGAAACGGCCGACAAGGTGGGCAAAGTCTGGGGGCTGGGCTCTGACACGCCCAAGGATCCGGGCCCCTGGGAGGGCGAGCAGCGCAACATGTGGAAACCCACGCAGCAGGAAGCACTGTGGTTCCATGGCGGCAACCTGCACCAGTCGCGCCACTACTCGCAGTTTCTGTCTCTGCAGATCAAGGCGCGGATGGAGGGCATTGCGACCCCGGTCTACGGTCTGCAGGAAAGCCACCACAAAGGCTGACGTGGCGGTGCGGTCCCGGATCGCCGGGGCCGCGACGTTGTCATTGCCCTGCTGTCAGCGCGCCGCCACCAGCGCGATCACCGCCGCCCGGTCGGGCATGGAGGGTGCCGTGCCGGCCTTTGTCACCGACAACCCGGCGGTCGCACATCCGTAAATCGTGGCCTGCACTGCGGTCATGCCTTCGGCGAGGGCAGCGGCAAACCCGCCGTTGAACGCGTCACCGGCACCGGTTGTTTCCACCACCGGGCCCGCGCTGACGGCGGGCACCAGACCATGCTCCCAGAGCCATGCGCCCTGTTCCCCCATCGTGATGATCGGCGTGCCAACGCCCATATCGCGCAGAACCTGGCCGGCTTTCTGCGCATCCTCGGCGGTATGGACGGCGATCCCGGTCAGCGCCTCGCATTCGGTTTCGTTCGGCGTGACGTAATCACAGAGCGCCAGCATCCCGTCCGGCAGCGGGGCTGCAGGTGCAGGGTTCAGAACCGTGGTCACCCCGGCCGCCCGGGCAATCTCCAGCCCGCGCATCGCGGCCTCCATCGGCTGCTCCAGCTGCGTGACAAAAACATCCGCCTGCGCAATCAGATCCGCCCGGGCTTCCAGATCGTCTGTGCTGATCAGAGCGCCCGCCCCGGGAGCGATGATGATTGCGTTGTCGCCTGTGCTCTCTTCGATGAAAATATGTGCCGCCCCGGTATAGCTGTCGTGGCACGCCTCGGCATGCGGGGTCACCCCGGCGGCGGCCCATGTGTCCAGCGCCAGCTTGCCAAAATCATCCTGCCCGAGTTTTGAGATGAAATGTGTCTCTGCCCCCATGCGAGCCGCGGCCACGGCCTGATTGGACCCTTTCCCGCCAGGTCCCAGAGCAAAGGCGTTGCCCATGATCGTCTCACCCATCCGGGGCATCCGGTCTGCGCGATAGGCGGTGTCCGCGACAAAGACGCCGAGTATGATTACCCTGCCCATGCTCAGCCCTCATCCGGCGGGATGACACCCTTGCGAAAGGCGAAACAGCCGTAAAACCGCCGCTCATGGGTCTGGATCACCGCATATGCCTTTTTCGCGCGGTCATAAAAATCAAACCGCTCCACACCGATCATTGTGGGCCCGCCCACGGCGTCCACCTCGGCCTGCACCTCGTTCATCACCGGCAGGATGGTGTCCGGCTCGCCCACGACCTCCATGCGGGCGGCGGCGTCATCGACAAAGGTGTCAATCGGATAGACCGACAGCACCGCCCGCACGACCTCGGCGGCGGGCAGGTCAATCCGCAGGACATGGCCCAGCACGGTTTCGCGTGCGACGCTGTCCGAGGGAAAGTTCGTATCCGCAATGATCAGATCGTCACCATGTCCCATCGCGCGCAGGGCATAGAGCACATCTGCATTCAGTACCGGATGAATTCCTTTGAGCATGTTTCACTCCTCTTCGGTGTTCAGTTGTCCGCGGATTTCCCCTGCCAGGGCCAGCCCGATCGCCCTGTGTGCCGCTGCGCTCAGATGTATGCCGTCAACCAGGTCCACCTGTGCCACGCTCCCGGCATCCCAGAACCCGGCACCCTGACGCTCTGCAATCCCGGCCAGACAGGCGGGCAGCGCCCGGGACTTTTCTGCGGCCCCTGCGAAAATCTCTGCAAGTGCCCCGGTTTCCATAACCTGTGCCGGGGCCGCGATCAGCACGCCAGGGGCAGTGCTGCCCGGTCCCGCGTCCGACCGGGAGATTTCCATGACGAGCCGCTCAATCCCAAGGGCGATGTCGCCGGGGTTTGCGCCGAACCGGTGCTTCAGGTCGTTCGTACCCAGCATCACCACCACCAGATCAAGGGGCCTGTGGCTCTCCAGCAGCACCGGCAGCGCCCGCTGCCCGTTTTTGTGCGTCCCCTCGATGGGGTCGTCAAAAACAGCTGTCCGTCCCGGATGCCCTTCGGCGACCACCTCCCAGCCGGCGCCCAGCGTATCGGCCAGCACATCCGGCCAGCGGATGCCGCGGGGGTGTCTGCGCCTGTCTCCCCAGAACCGCATTGCCCGGGTGCCGTGTGTATTGCTGTCTCCGAAACACATGACGCTGGGCACAGGCGCTATCCGATCCGCTGTCCGGTCTCGGCATCAAAAAGATGCAGATGCGCCGGGTCCGGTTTCAGTCGGATCACCTCGCCCGGCAGAAACGCGTGGCGCTCGCGGAAAACCGCCGTGATGTCCTGGCTGCCGAACTTCAGAAACACCATGGTTTCCGATCCGGTGGGCTCAACCACTTTGACTTCCATCTCCAGGCCATCCTCAGCCAGGATCAGGTGTTCGGGCCGCACCCCAAGCCGGACCTGGCCACTGCCCGACGGTCCTGCAAAAACCTGATCCGCGACCGTCACCCGGCCTTCGTTCAGGGTGCCGGGCAACAGGTTCATCGATGGCGCACCGATAAAGGTGGCGACAAATTCGTTGGCCGGATTGTCATAAAGCTCCAGTGGCGATCCGATCTGTTCGATCCGCCCGCCCTGCATCACAACGATACGGTCCGCCAGGGTCATCGCCTCGATCTGGTCGTGGGTCACAAAAACGGTGGTGGTTTTCAGCCGCTGGTGCAGCTCCTTGATCTCGGTGCGCATCTGGATGCGCAGCTTGGCATCCAGGTTGCTGAGCGGTTCATCAAACAGAAAAACCTGCGGGTCGCGCACAATGGCCCGGCCCATGGCCACGCGCTGGCGCTGACCGCCGGATAAATGGCGCGGTTTGCGGTCCAGGTATTCCGTCAGGCTGAGGATTTCCGCGGCCTCGCGCACCCGGCGGTCAATATCCGCCCGGTTGACCCCGGCCACCTTGAGCGCAAACCCCATGTTCTCGGCGACGGATTTATGCGGGTACAGCGCATAGGTCTGAAACACCATGGCGATGTCCCGCCCGGACGGGGGCAGGTTGTTCACGACCCGCTCGCCAATGGCGATGGTGCCGCTGTTGATCGGCTCCAGACCGGCAATCATCCGCAGCAGCGTTGACTTGCCACAGCCGGACGGGCCCACAAGGGCAACAAACTCGCCGTCTGCAATGTCAATATTCAGCCCGTGGATGACCTCGACCGCACCATAGGATTTGCGGATCTCCTCAATCTTTACATCGGCCATTCAGCGATTTCTCCCACCCGTCCCTGCGTGATGCTAGTCAATGGCACCGGGCCTGTCCACGCCCATCCCCTTGCTTTTGTTGACTCGTGTCCAATTAGGCCCATACTGAAATTCCAGTGGGGGATATCAGAACAAAGCTTGCATAAATTACAAATAAATTCCTGAGCTTGTCCTTTCTCACAAAGAAACCAGCACCTGTTGTCTTGGGAGGAAACACGTGAAAGTCGAACTCTATAATTATATTAAGGCCGCGCAGAAAATGAACCGGCGCCAGATGCTCAAGGGCTCTGCTGCACTGGGCGCGGCGGCGATGATGCCAAAGTCTGCCTTTGCGGACGGGCACGGAAATGTCCGGGCCGAAATTCTGAAAATTCCGGGCGTTGGTGCCGGTTCCCCGACAGACAGCGACTGGCAGAAAGTCGGCGAGATGTGTCTGGCCGCGACAAAGGAAAATGTCACCGAGGGCGAGTTCGCCGGCGTCGAGCTGACCTTTATGGGGCTCAACAACCAGAACCTGCACAACTTCCTGTTCCGCGGGTTCCTGAAGCCCTGGGAGGCCTACACAGGCGCCAAAATCAACTGGATCGATCTGGCACAGGCGGACTATAACGCGCGGCTTCAGCAGTCCATCGCGACCGGGACGGTCGACTTTGACATCATCGAGATGGGTGCGCCTTTTGAGGGCGACGTGCTGGGCAAGGGCCTTGCCTCCGAGATGCCGGACTGGGTCAAAGAGCAGATCGACATGGACGACTATGTGGATTACCTCAAAGCGCCCGTCGGCACCTGGAACGGCAAGACATACCGTGTGTCCATCGACGGCGACTGCCATTCCTTTGCCTATCGCAAGGACTACTTCGGTGCGGACGGTATCGGCGGTGCCGAAGTGCCGACCACCTGGCAGGAGATCAACCAGGTCAGCAAGGATCTGGTCGGCAAGGAAGATCCGCTTACCGGACTGCCCGCGCACGGCTATCTTGATCCGCTCAAAGGCTGGGGTGGTTTCGGGTTCTATTTCCTCGAAAACCGCGCGTCAGCCTATGCCAAGCACCCGAACTCTCCGGCCTGGCTCTTTGAGCCGGACACGATGAAGCCGATGGTCAACAACCCCGCATGGGTTCAGGCCATTCAGGACGTGATGGACCTGATCGAGGCGGGCGCATACCCGGCAGATCAGATCAACGCCGATCCTGGCACCACGGCCTTCCAGCAGTTCCTGGCGGGTACCGGCTCCATGCTGATGTGGTGGGGCGATGTGGGCTCCTCTGCGCGCACCTCTGACACCTCTGTCGTGGGCGATGTCGTGGGCTTTGGCATCAACCCCGCGTCCGAACGTGTCTACAACGCAGCCGAAGGCGCATGGGAAGACACGCGCAATGAGGCACCCAACATGGCCTACATCGGCTGGGGCGTCTATGTCATGGCAACGGTTGAAGGCGACGAGAAAAAGAAAAAAGCGGCCTGGTCGGCAGCGGCCCATCTGGGCGGCAAGGACCTGTCGCTCTGGGCGTCGGCCTACCCTTCGGGCTTCCAGCCGTACCGCAACTCGCACTTCCAGTTCGAAGAGTGGGAAGAAGCAGGCTATGACCGCGCGTTTATCGAGGACTACCTCGGCTCTAACGCGGACAGCTACAACCATCCGAACGCGGCCATCGAACCCCGTATCCCGGGCATCTTCCAGTACTACTCTGTGGCCGAGGATGAACTGGCCAAAGGCTATGCGGGCCAGTACGGATCGGCCCAGGAAACTGCGGATGCCATCGCCGCCGCATGGGAGAAGATCACAGACCAGATCGGGCGTGACAGCCAGATCGCTGTCTACAAGGCCTCGCTGGGCATGTAAGCGCCCAACCCCGGCAACAACGGAAAGGCGCGGCTGCAGGGTCGCGCCTTTTTTGTGGCCAATCCGCCCGCCATCCGGCAGCGGCAGAAACCACAACACCGGCGCAGCAACACCGCACGCTTCAGGGACAAAGGACAGCTGACATGAAAATACTTCTTATCGGGGCAGGCGGAGACATCGGCCAGGCCGCAGCCCGCGAACTGGGCACGCGGCACGACATTGTCACTGTCGGGCGTTCGGGCGGCGACCACCGTGTGGATGTGTCGGACATCGACGCGGTGCGCGGGCTCCACCGCCAGGTGGCCCCTTTTGACGCGGTGGTTTCCTGCGCGGGTGATGCAACCTTTGCGCCGCTGGATGCGTTTGACCAGGACAGTTTCATGGTCGGGCTGCGCCAGAAAGTGATGGGCCAGGTAAACCTTGTTCTGGCCGGGCTGGATACAATCGCCGATGGCGGGTCCTTCACGCTCACCAGCGGCGTGCTCGACCGGGACCCGATCCGCATGGGCACCAACGCGGCAACGGCAAACGGCGCGCTGGCCGGTTTTGTGAAAAGTGCCGCAATCGAACTGTCGCGTGGGCTGCGGGTCAATGTTGTCAGCCTGGGCATGCTGGATGTCTCTGCGCCGCGCTATGGAAAATGGTTCCAGGGTCACCGGCCCGTGTCGTCGGCAGATGTGGGCCTTGCCTATGCCAAAAGCGTGGAGGGCGCGCTGACGGGTCAGGTCTTTATCGTGGAATAGCTCTCAGGCGCACCGACACGCAGTGTATCCGGCGAGCGGCGCGGGACATGGCTGTGCCCGTCCCGTCGGACGATGCGGCGCAGGGACGGTCATCGCGAGCAGGATGTCTGCATGCCCCGGAAAGGGCATCAGCTGCGCAACAGAACCAGCCGTCAAAGGGTACCCTGCACGGTGGTTCACTCCCGGTCGACCGTCGCCGCCAACCCGCCGACCGCTTGACCCGCCGGTCGCGGCCTGAATAAGCTCAGACGGATGAGCAGCCACCAGATCTCCTGTACATGCGGCCAGGCCCGGGCCGTGGTTTCCGTAATGCCCGCGCTGCGCTTTCGATGCCATTGCACCAGATGCCAGTCCGTCTACCAGGCACCCTATGCCGATGCGCTTGTGCTCCGGCGGGGTCAGGTGCGCCTTGAGGACCCTGAACAGGTCGACTGGATGCGCACCATGCGCCCCTCGCCGCTGGTGCGGGGCCTCTGCGCGTCGTGCCGGGAACCTGTCCTGGCCCATTTTTTCGCCGCCTTTTCGATCATCCCGACACGTCTGATGCCCAAAGACCAGGTGCCACCCGTCGGCCATGACGTCTACTACAGGACAAGGATCGCCGGGATGCAGGACACAGTGCCCCGGCACGACACGATGATCGCGTCATACCTTGGGCTCGCGCTGCCATTCGCCCGTGTCCTGGCGCTGCCCGGCCGCCGTTTTGCGTGATCAACAGGGGCCGGGTGGCTGTGGCTGCCCGTGGTGTCTGAGCCTTTGCCTGGCCTCAAAGGCCCGCGGCCCCGGCAACTTTCGAGGGGCAGGCGCGGAAAGGTTAACGCATCCGACCGGACGCTCTGTTCATCCCGGCATTTACCGACCTTCGCACCGACGTAATACCGACGTTTTACCGACGTAATACCGACGTCGGGTTTGCCAGTAAAACAAGGGATATCGGGCCAGGACGGCGTTTGGCCGCGAAACCCACCGTTCGGTGGGGTAAGAAACCCCCACGCGGGCCTGCGCACTTTCATGCTTAACAGCCGCCCGGACAGCCGCTAACATCAACCGCATGACTGCACCCGAAGGCGACCTTCTCCATACTGTAACAGCAGACAATATCCCCGAGGCGCGCAGGCGTTTCGGCAAGGCAATTGTCTGGGGCAGCGCGCTGCTGGTGGTTGCCCTCGCGGTCTGGCAGATGGCCTATGAGACAGGCCGGGTGGCAAGCGGTTTTGAAACCTGGCGGCCCGTGCTTTACGCCTATATGCTCTGGGCCACGGCGCTCTGTGCAGCCCAGGTCATCGTGAACGGCGAAAAGGGCAAGCGCACGCTTTTTGTCCTGCCTGCCGCCCTCTTTGTGATCAGCCTCGTGGTCTTTCCGCTGCTCTTTGCGCTCTACATTTCCTTTACCGACTGGAACCTCGCCTCACCCAATGGTCCGCAGCCCAACGGCTGGGACAATATGCGCGAGATGTGGAATGACGGGTTCTACTGGAACGCCTTGAAAAATATGGTATATTACGTGCTGGCGGTCAGTGTGGAGTATGTCATCGCCTTTGGGCTCGCGCTGCTGCTGAATGCCCAGATCCGGGCGCGCAAATTCTTTCGTGTGGTGTTTCTGCTGCCGCTGATGCTCAGCCCGGTGGCCGTGTCCTGGATGATCGGCAAGTCGATGCTGGAGATCAGGTTCGGACCGATATCCCGTGTGCTGCGCGAAATGGGTGTGGAGCCCAGCTTTTTCGGCAGTCCCGAGATTGCGCGCTTCTGGATCATGGCGATGGACGCCTGGACCTTTATTCCCTTCATGATGATCATGCTGCTGGCCGGTCTGCAGGCGCTGCCGCGTGAAGTGATCGAGGCCTCCAAAGTCGATGGTGCCACCGGCTGGCAGAGCTTCCGCGAGGTGATCTTTCCGCTCATGCTCCCGGTCTCGGTCACGGCCATCGTGATCCGCATCATCTTCAAGCTCAAGCTCGCGGACATCATTATCAACGTCACCTCCGGCGGGCCGGGCGGGGCCACCGACAGTGTGACCAGCTTCATTTTCCGCGAATACCGTGACCGCTCGAACGTGGGCTACGGCACCCTGCTGGCCATGGTCTATCTGGTGCTGATCGTGATCTTTGTAACGCTGCTCCTCAAGGTGGTCAGCCGCTGGATGGAGCGCCCCGCATGACAGCCGTTTTCAAAGACCACGACGCAGATAACCGCGTAAAAACAAAGTGGTGGGCCAGCCGCATTGCCATCTATGCGGCTCTGCTGACCTGGGCGGTGATCTGCCTCTTTCCGATCTTCTGGACGATCACAACCTCCTTCAAGCTTGCCCCCGACGTGATGAAAGGCAACCTGATCCCCTGGGTGGATTTCACACCCCGCTGGAAAGGCTGGGAGTCCCTCGGCCTCTCCCCGCGTCTGATCGGCGAGGTCTCGACCGTGCGCGAGGAATTCCTCAAACGGTTCTGGAACAGCACCATTGTGTCGATCTCCGCATCGACGCTGGCGGTGGTCATGGGCTCGCTTGCCGCCTATGGCCTGTCGCGCTTCAGTTACCGGTTCGGGTTCATGCGCAACTCCGACATCTCGTTCTTTTTCCTCAGTCAGATGATCCTGCCCCCTGTGGTCCTGGCGCTGCCGTTTCTGGTGCTCTACAAATCGCTGGCGCTGCTCGACAGCCGGGTCGGCCTCATTCTGCTCTACACGCTGATGGTGCTGCCCATCGTCATCTGGATCATGCGCGACCAGTTTCAGGGCATCCCCGTAGAGCTGGAGGAGGCCGCCCTGGTGGACGGTCTGGGCATCTGGGGCGCGTTTTTGCAGATCGTGCTGCCCATCGCCCTGCCGGGCATGGTCGCGGCCTTTATCCTGAGCCTCGTGCTCTGCTGGAACGAATACTTCTTTGCTGCCTTGCTGACGGCCACCAACGCCACGACCCTGCCGGTGATGGTCGCATCGCAAACAGGCTCGCAGGGCATCAACTGGTGGTCCATGGCGGCCCTGTCCTCGGCCGCGATCCTGCCCCTCGTAATCGTCGCGATCTTCCTTGAGAAGTACATCATCAAAGGCATGGCGGCGGGGGCGGTGAAGTAACAGTGAAAGACGGCTTCGAGCCCGAAGTGACAAATGCTGCAGCAAGCAAGAAGGTCGGTTTTCAATGAACTTCGTGTGAGATGGACACTTTGTATGATTGCGGACCATGCGCTTACACTTCCCGAACGCCAACTTGCGGCAGAAATTGCCGGTCTTCTTGCGGAAGGGTTGTGGCGCGATCTTGGTCCGCCGGATGACAGGTGTGAAATCTACAACATTGGGATGTCGAACTATGAAGCCGCGTGCCACGCTCTGAACCTTGTTGACGTCTACCGTCAAGGCGAACACTACACGGTTCATCAGGCTCTTGTTCCTTCCGAAGCTGTCCGTACACATGTCGCAGCGCTTGACACTGTTTCGAAGGAGGATTTGGCCTGCATGCTGTCCGCCTTCGTCGCAAATCTCATCGGGCATTGGGGCGCAATCAGTGGAACACGTGAGACCTTTGCTGCGCCATCTGGCACAACCAAAGTCATGAAATTACTGGCGAAATGCGACTACGCCTCTCAGACAGGCGATACGTACCAATGGACGGACAAGATGAGCGTTTTCATGCGGCAGTGGTGCATCTGGTCCGACGCTGATTTTTCCCTCATGGATGCCGCGCACGCCCGCCATAGTGCGCAATCCAATGTCATGGCGGCGACAATGCCAGAGATCGTTAAAAAAAGTGTGAGGGCAGAGTTGGCCGCAGGCAGTGTTCTGCGCGCGATATCGGTTATCAAGAAACATTGGGACGGTGAGCGTTGGTTGGAGTTGCCAAATCACTCACAAGGCGAAGGCAAATCACCTTCAAGACTCGATTTAAGAACTGCAAAAGCGCTCCTGCAAAAGCTGGAACGCTGAAACGAATCAGACCAACAGCGGTCATTGGTTAGGCCGAAGCGAATTGGCGCTCTGGTCCCGCACAGCGACCAGGGCGATCAGGTTCTACAGGGCGCCCAGCTCAGCCGCGATATCCTTTGTCTGCTCGTAAAGGCGCCGGAACAGCGCATATGACTTGTCATATCGCGGATCGCTTTGCGCTGTGACAGATGTCTCGACCGGGTTCCACTTTGCGATGTCGCCGCGTTCCACGAGACCCACAGCTAAAGCGGCCAGAAACGCATTACCATAGCTTGCTCCAGTGGTTTTCTCGCAGACGATCTGGTCGATGCCGGTGATGTCGCTCGTTGCCTGCAGCCAGAGCGCGTTTTTCGTCCCGCCCCCGACGGCAAGCAGGCGTTTGGGCGACTGGCCAAGTTCCGCAAAGGTGTCCGTCACATGCCGCGTGCCACAGGCGATGCCCTCGATCAGCGCGCGGTAGATGTCGCCGCGCGTGTGCGTGAGGTTCAGCCCGAAGATTGCGCCCTTGGCGTTTGGGTCGTGGATCGGCGTACGCTCGCCAGAAAAGTAGGGCAGCATCAGCAGGCCATTGGCACCGGGGGGCGATGCTGCGGCTTCTGCGGCCAGCGCCGGAAAGGCATCGGCAGGGTCCAGATCACGGGCAAGCTGGTCGCGGAACCAGTGGGTCAGCGTACCGGATGTGGCCAGCCCGGCCATCGAGGCATGCTCGCCCTCAAAGAGCCAGGGCGCATACCAGATGCGCGGATCGGCCACGCGTTCTGCCGTGCGCAGGATGATGAAGATTGTCGAGCCGTACATCATCATCATATCGCCGGGCCGGTCCACGCCCACAGAAAACGCCTCGGCTGCGGCGTCGATGGTACCTGCGGTTACGGGCGTGCCGGGCGCAAGGCCGGTTTCAGCCGCCGCCGCTGCGGTGATGTGGCCGGCGATGTCACCCGACCACAACAGGCGCGGCAGCTTGTTCAGATCAAGGATGTCGTCGGCCAGATCGTCCGTCCAGTCCTGTGTCGCCACATCGTAGAGCGGCGAGAAATTAGCGGCCGTGTAGTGGTCGATCACCACCTCGCCCGTCAGCCGCTGAACCAGAAAGCTGGTGGAGGTCAGCACATGTGCCGTCCGCGCGTAGATCTCCGGGCGGTGCCGTTTCAGCCAAAGGATTTTCGGGCCCACCGACTGGGATGTCAGCGCATTGCCGCAGCGCTTGATGACGGTGTCTTCGCCGATCCGGTCGGTGAGCTCTCTGACCTCGGCCTCGGCCCGCCCGTCCACACCATAGAGCACACCGTTCATCAGGGGTTTCCCTGCGGCGTCAACCGGCAGCATACAGGGCCCGATGGCACTGCAGGCGACGGCGACAATGTCGTGCGGATCGGCACGGCTCTGCTCCAGTAGCGCACGGCAGACAAAGACGAAATCCCCCCACCAGTCTTCTTCCGGGCGATGCTCGGCCCAGCCGGGTCTAGGAACCAGCATTTCATGTCTGCGGGCGGCCTGGGCTGTCACGCAGCCCGTTTCATCCACCAGAACACCCTTGGTTTCATAGGTGCCGATATCAATTCCCAAAGTCAGTGGCATCAGGTGTAATCATCCCTGTTGAGCGAAAAGTCAGCGCCAACCCTGCCGAGTGCTGCCGCCAGCAGACGGGTCAGCGCCACCAGGTCATTGAGGTCGCAGACCTCGCGGGCGGAATGCGAATAGCGCATCGGATAACCCGCATCGATACAGGCAACCCCGCCACCCACATGCTGGACATATGACAGATCGGTCAGGATGCCGGTGCGCGCGCTGCGCTGGAGCGGTATCTTTTCTGCGGCGGCCGCCGTCTCCATCAGCTGCACCATGGCCGGATGCGGGATGACACCGTTGAGCGTGCCGCGCCCGTGAAACGAATAGAGACTGATGCCAGGACCGCCGCCCAGTACCATGTCCCCCTGTCCGGCAACGTCCGGTGTGTCCGTGGCGGGCATCAGATCAAGCTGTATGGCGATGTCGGGCAGCAGTTTCTGCGCAAGGGGCAGCGCGCCGCGCAGGTTGAATTCTTCCTGAACGGAAAAGACCAGATGCACGGGCGGCCCGGCGTCGCGGGCATGCAGCAGCCGGGCCATTTCCAGCAGCACAGCACAGCCTGCGCGATCGTCAACACTCGTACCTGTGACTGTGTCGTTCTGCAACCTGTGCGCTGCGGGGCGGTAAACAACGGGGGTGCCGATACGGATGCCGGCCCGATGCGCTTCATCTGCCGAGGCAAAACCGGCATCTGCAAACAGCTCCGCATATTGGGTGACCTGGTACTTTTCGCCCGGCGGCGTCACATGGTGGCTTTTGTGCGCGATAATGCCCTGGATGTCCTGGCCCGGACCGGTACAGAGCAGAACGTCCTGCGCGGGCAGGGCGCGTTCCGGTACGCCGCCCAACCGTTCAAGGCGCAGCAGCCCGTCTGCTTCGATGCGCCTGACGACAAAGCCCAGCTGATCCATATGCGCAAAGAGCATCACCGAGGGGCCGGTGCCCGGGAAGTGCGCGGCAAGGTTCCCAAGGCGGTCCGTTTCGCTCTCAACGCCCGCGTTTCGCAGCTTTTGCGCAATCTCTCTGCGCACGCGGTCCTCATGACCTGCAAGACCAGGCAGGCGCATCAGGTCCAGCAGATCCTGCGTGATCCGCTCTTTCATGACCGGGCCTGCCGCGCTGCTTGCATGAACGCCTGCGCGCGGTCCGGGTCGATGGCGTTCCAGGTGTCGCCGTCGACCTTGAGCGAAGAGCCTACGATGCATCCGTCGGCCACGCGCAGCACATCGGCCACGGTTTCATGCTTTACGCCGGTGTTTGCCATCACAGGCGTATCGGGCAGGACGGCCTTTACGGCCTCCAGATCGGACATCGATGCCGCCTCGCCTGTGATCTGACCGGAGACAAGTACCGCATCCGGCACTGAGGAAAAGACAGCGCTGCGGGCCCTGTCCGGCAGTGGCCGCGCATCAAGAGAATGGGCAAATTCAGCGCTGACGTTATAGAGCATTGCCATGTCCGGGCGCCCCAGCCGGTCGCGGTAGCGCATCGCGCGCCCCGCATCCGGCGTCCATGGCCCCATGTCCGACGCATAGGTGCCGGTAAAAATCTCGCGCACAAATGCGGCACCGGTCGCAGCACCCAGAGCGACGGTGGACATCGGATCCCACAGAACGTTCACGCCGAAAGGGACTGTGATCTCGGGTTTCAAAGCACCGATGATTGCGGCCATGGTCGCGGTCGATGCGGTATCGACGTCAAACTCATAGGGCCGGTCGTTTTCGTTGCCAAACATCACCGCGTCAAAGCCTGCGTCCTGCAGTGCCGTCAGATCCGCACGCGCTGCGCCAAGCAGATCAACGCCAGGATCGAAGAGAGGTGTTCCGGGCAGGGCACCGATATGGATCATGCCGATGACGGGCTTTGTGTCACCAAACACTTTATTGAATTTTATTGTCATTCTCTTCTCCTCTCGCAATCTTATGACTGCCAGCCTGTTCACGTAAAGGCATACTGCGCTAAGCTGTGCAGGCATACAGGGGGAGATCAGAATGACACTGAAGACGCGACACTGGGACAGACTGGGCAACGGCGGGCTGACTTTTACAGAACTTGGCTTTGGGACCGCCCCTCTGGGCAACCTGTACCGGGCAATCTCAGACGAGGATGCGCGTGCAACGCTTGACGCGGCCTGGGACGGTGGCGTGCGGTATTTTGATACAGCGCCGCTTTACGGCCTCGGCCTTTCAGAGACGCGCCTCAACCCTTTCCTGCGGGACAAACCGCGCGATGAATACGTTTTGTCCTCCAAAGTGGGTCGTCTCATTCAGGCCTGTGCCCCGGAGCATCGTTCCGGCGTTGGCAAGTGGTTCGAGGTGCCTCAGCGCCGCGAGCAGTATGACTATACCTACGACGGTGTCATGCGCTCTTTCGAGCATTCTTTTTCCAGGCTGGGCGTGGACCGGATCGACATCCTTTACGTGCACGACCTGTGCATTTTCAGCCACGGCTCCAAAGAAATTTCCGACATGCGTATCGAGGAGTTCTTCGCCGGGCGCGGTTATGACGCGATGATCTCGCTGCGCGATCAGGGGCTGATCCGGGCGATCGGCGGCGGTATCAACGAATGGGAAGTCTGTCAGACCCTTGCGGAACGCGGCGACTTTGATCTCTTTCTGCTGGCGGGGCGCTACACGCTGCTGGAGCAGACGGCGCTCGACAGCTTTCTGCCGCTCTGTGAGGAACGCGGGATCGGGATCGTCTCCGGGGGACCCTATAATTCAGGTATTCTGGCGACCGGCGCGAAACCGGGCGCGTTTTACAATTATGATCCCGCCCCGCAGGAGATCATTGACCGCGTGAACGCTATCGAGGCGGTTTGCAGTGATCACGGGGTCCGACTGGTCGATGCGGCGTTTCAGTTCCCGCTGTTGCATCCCGCACATGTCGCCGTGATCCCCGGTGGGCAGGGCGTCAGTGAAATGCAGGGCAATCTGAAAGCCGCAATGGCAGAGATCCCGGCGGCTCTCTGGGCTGATCTGAAAGAGCAGGGTCTGATGGATGCAAGGGCACCTTCATGAAGATCGACGCGCATCAGCATTTCTGGCAACCGGCCAGGGGTGACTATGACTGGATGCCAAAAGACAACCCAACGCTGAACCGGGCCTATGCGCCTTGTGATCTGGAACAGACACTGGAGCGGCATGGCATCGGCGGCACTGTTCTGGTTCAGGCCGCAGCGACTGTGCAGGAAACCGAATATATGCTGGGCCTTGCGGAAGCCACGCCGTTCATTCGCGGTGTCGTGGGCTGGGTCGATTTTGAGGATTCGGCGCATCAGGGTCATCTTCGGCGGCTGGCGGAGCATCCGAAGTTTCTGGGTGTGCGCCCCATGATCCAGGATATTCCCGACACGGACTGGATGCTGCGGTCTGATATCGCCTGGGCCTGGGACGCGATCTGCGACCTTGATCTCTCCTTTGACGCGCTTGGGTTCCCGCGTCACCTCGGGAACTTTCTGACGCTGCTCGGACGGTATCCGGATATGCGTGTTGTCATCGACCACGCGATGAAACCGCAGATCCGCGACCAGCAGGCGGGGCGGGACGCCTTTTCGGAATGGGCCGACGGGATGTCGCGTCTGGCCGCAGAGACCGGCAGTTTCTGCAAGCTCTCGGGGCTGGTGACAGAGGCGGCGGAGGGGTGGAGCATGGACGATCTGAGACCCTTTGCCGAACATGTTCTGTCAGCCTTTGGACCGGCGCGCGTTATGTGGGGGTCGGACTGGCCCGTCTGCCGGCTGCAGGCGGAGTATGGCAACTGGTATGAGACCGCTCAGGCGCTGACGGCCGATCTGAACGACGCGCAGCGGCTGGACGTGTTCGGTGGCACGGCTGCGCGGTTCTACCGCCTCGACTAGCCTGTCAGAAAGGCGTCCACGGCAGACCGGTTCAGCGTTGAACGCTGGTCTTCGGGGACAGAGATATGCAGGGCAGCCGCGGCCTGGGCAAAGGGTATCGCGTCGGTGATTTCCATGCCCTCAGACACCCGCGCTGCCAGTGCACCGATGAACATATCGCCCGCACCATGTGTCGAGACGACTTCAACGGTTTCAGCCGGCCAGTGCCCGCCCAGAAAGAGCACACCCTCTGCACCGGCAGTTCTGAGCATCTGTGTCCTGATGCCCGCCTTGCTGTAGAATTCCGCCTCGACCCGGTTCACGATCAGCAGATCAATACTTTCGGCCAGCGCGTCGGGCAAAGAGCGCGCGGGAGCCGCATTCAGCCAGACCTGCGCGCCCGCCGCCCGCGCGTTGCGGGCGATCTCCAGATTGGCAGCGTCGGGGATTTCATTCTGCAAAATGACCAGAGACGTGTCCGGCGGCAGCGTGATGCGGTCCGCGTCGATGTTCAGATTGGCCGCAGAGACGATGACGGCCCCGTACTCCCCGTTGGCGTCAACGATTGCGGCACTCATACCGCTGGCACCATCGTCGGTTTGCAGCTGGGACAGATCAATCCCGGATGTCTGCAACGTTTCGCGCAGCATTTCCCCGAACCGGTCCCGGCCCAAACGTCCTGCAAAGTGAACACCGGCGCCCATCCGCGCGGCAGCCAGGGCCTGGTTGCCGCCTTTTCCACCGAAAACATAATTCACCGATGTGCCGGCAACGGTTTCGTCCGTGGCCGGCAGGTGCGGCGCGCGGAGCACCACGTCCAGATGCAGGGATCCGGCAACGAGCAGGCTCACCCCAGCATGGCACCCTGGACAATCCGCATCGCTCGTGGCGCGTCCTGCGCGGCGATTGCATTCTGCAGGTCCGTGTTCCCAACCAGTCTGGCGGCTGTTGCCCGCAGTTTTTGAACGACTTCAATGTTTGTGCGCGCTTCCTCGACAGGGTCGAGGCCGGAGTGATCCGGGAAGGTGTCAAAATAGATGGCCCCGTTGTAGCCGCACCGCTCCAGTTCAACCAGCAGCTCAACCGTCTGAATGGGATGGACAGCGCCGACCATCAGCCCGTTGTCCCATTTGCCGTAGCCGTCATTCAGATGAACACCCAGAATGCGCGAATGCCGTGCGACAAGTGCCGCGGCAAAAGCAGGCATCTCGTCGGCATAAAGAACGTGGGCAAAATCCAGTGTGACACCTGTGTTGGGGCGTGCGATTTCGCGCAGTGCCAGCAGGGTCGTGGCGGCATCAGGCATCAGCGCAAAGGCACGCGGTTCGTTTGGTTTGTACTCCAGTGCAATATCAATACCGGGGTTATGATCCGCGACCTCTGCCATCGCGGCCAGCGTGCGGTCCCAGGCCTGGGCATAGTCCATCTGGAAGGAATAATCGAAACCGTCCTGTCCCATCCAGAGTGTCATGAGATTGCCGCCCATTTCGGCCAGCACATCGAGCCCGCGTTTGGTCTCGTCAATGGCTGCGCGCCGTACGGTGGCGTCCGGATGGGTGAAAGCTCCGAGTTTATAGCCCGGATCGGTGTAGTAGCGCATGGCCACGCCGTTCAGCACCATGCCGTTGTCCTCCAGAACCCGGCTCAGGTGCTCTGGTGTGTCCGCGGCGAAATGATCCGGGTAATTGAGATCAGCCGCGTTCAACCCGGCCGTCGCTGCCCGCGCCAGAAGATCAGCCGTTGTCACGGCGTTTTTTCCGGGCCAGTACGCCGATGCGCCAATCCGGAAAGCATTGAGTCGGGCGGCAAATCGGGGAGGGGAGGGCGTAATCATGACTGCAAGCGTAACAGCAGTGTTGTCAGGGGTGCAATCGCCATACGTGGCCAGCCGGTGTTTATCACCGCCCTGTCCTGTGCGGGCCATTGCCAGGGTCACTGCGTATCTGGCGCATTTGTTCTTTCAGGCCTTGTCCTGAAAAATTCTGAGTCGGAGGTCGTTTTCGTATCTGCCAATACCACCACAGACGTTAGGCTCGGGGGAAACGGAGGGAGACCGCCCGGTTATGGACAAGCACGATCTGATTGCACTGCGGCACGAATTTCACCGGTTTCCGGAAACAGGGTTTTCCGAAACCCGGACCAAAGCCCGGGTGGCAGAAATCCTCAGAGACCTCGGCCTCGAGGTATATGAGGGGGCAGGTGTTGTTGGCCTCTTGCGCCGTGGCGGTGGAAACCGGGCGATTGGCCTGCGCGCCGATATGGATGCGCTGCCGATCACGGAAAAAAGCACGCACGCATATGTGTCGCAACAAAGTGGCGTGATGCATGCCTGTGGGCATGACGGGCATTTGACCATGCTGCTCGGTGCGGCTGCGGCCCTGGCGCAGGATGCCGGGTTTGACGGCACCGTCGTTTTTCTGTTCCAGCCTAACGAAGAACATGGCCTGGGTGCACAGGCGATGATCAGTGAGGGCGTGCTGGAGCGGTTTCCCATCAGCGAGGTCTATGCGATCCACAATCTGCCCGGCGCACCGCTGGGGCATGTGCTCACCCGTCCGGGGCAGATCTGTGCGAGCGAGAGCCTTTTCTCGATCGACATCACCGGTCAGGGCGGCCATGCGTCCATGCCGCACGTGGGCCGGGACGCGATCACCGTCGGGGCGGAAATGGTCCAGGCGCTGCAGACAATCGTGGCGCGGAAACTGCCCCCGGGTGCGGGCGCGGTTGTGTCGGTCACGGAGTTTCTGACCGATGGTCAGCGCAATGTCCTGCCCGGCCATGCCACTCTGAAAGGGGATGTCCGGGCACGCGTGCCAGAGGACCGTATGAAGGTCGCGTCCCTGATAAAACAGATTGCGGGCGGCATTGCTGAAGCGCATGGGGTGTCCGCTTCTGTGAGTTTCGACACTGAATTCATTGAAACGATCAATTCAGAAGAGCCCGTGCAGGCCGTTGTTTGGGCGGCACGGCGCACCGGTCTCGACGTCGACGGCGCGTGCATGCCGATGAGTTTTTCGGAGGATTTCGCCCATTTCTGCGCAGCTGTGCCCGGGTGCTTCCTGTTGATGGGCAACGGCACCGAAGGCGCCTGCGGTCAGCCGCTGCACGCGGATGACTATGATTTCAACGACGATCTGCTGCCCATAGGTGCTGCCTTCTGGGCGCAGCTTGTGCGGGACAGATTACCCGCAACCGAAAAGGGGCCTGAGCATGTTTGAAGAGCGGATGAACGCATTTCGGGACCGCCTTGCGCAGCAGAACATTGATGTGGCGCTGATCACGGATGACGACAATGTCTACTACCTGACCGGTTATTTTGACTATTTGCACATGGAATTCGGGCGCCCCACGATCCTTGTCGTGCACCGGGACGGGCCCAGTCTGCTGATCACCCCATCACTGGATCTCGCAGCGGCAAGGGCTGCGGCGCGGGTGGACCGGATCGCCGCATGGAATGATGGCATGGGGGATGAGTGGCGCGCTGAACTGCCTGCCGCGGTCGCAGGTGCGGACAGTGTCGCCATGGAACCAGCGCACATGCCTCCACCTGTCCGCGCCTTTGTGAACGGGTTGATCCCGCCGGAAAAGATGACAACCGTGACGCCGGTTTTGTCAGACATGCGCATGATCAAATCCAAAGCCGAATTGCAGATGGCCCGGCACGCGGGTCAGGTCGCGAATGCAATGATGTCTGCGGGCCGCGCCGCCATTGCCCCGGGGGTCCCGGAATATGAGGTCGCTCTGGCCATTTCGCAGGCCGGTACACGAAAGGCGGCTGAACTGCTGGCCGCACATTATGCCGAGGCGGATATGTCGCCGAACACGCATTTTCTGCAGATTATGGCCTCTGGTGAAAACATAACCAAAACCCATCACCGCGCCTCTGCCCGGATCATGCAGCACGGCGAACCTGTTTTCCTGTGTTTTTGTGGCATGACCAATTTTCACCGCTTCAAACTGGGCTTTGACCGGACATTCTGGATTGGGGAGGCGGCGGACCCGCGCCAGATCGCGCTTTATGAGGTTGCGGTGGCAAGTCAGCGTGCAGCCCTTGATGCACTGCGCCCGGGTGTGACCGCGGAAGCAGTGCATGCGGCCTATGCCGAGGTCATACAGAGCGCTGGCTTTGATTATCCGTTCCGATGCGGTCGTGCGACGGGCTTCAGTTTTCTGGAAGCGCCCCAGCTTGTGACCGGAGACAAAACCGTGCTGCAGCCCGGGATGGTTCTGGCCGTCGACGGCTCTGTCAGCTCGGACAGTTTCCGTGCTCAGGTCGGCGACAGTGTCATCGTGACCGAAGACGGCTGGGAACCTCTGACGGACCACCCCAAAGCGGTTGCCGAGGTCACGCTGTAAACCAGCGCCTCTCAGGCCGGGGCGCTGTGGTTTTTTTGCGTTGCGGTCAACCGCCCGCTGCCACAGCCAGCGCGCCAGCCGCGCAAATCCGATACCGGTCCGAAACTCGAAGGCTTCAAAATGCATGCCGCGCGCGCAGATACCGGCAGCAGGCAGCGTTCGCAAAAGTGTTCTGCGCATTTCCACCGGCCCGCAGAAAGACAGCTGTGTTCCCGTCCCCAGAGCAGCCATTTCCCGCGCGATGTCACCGGCGTTCAGCCTGCGGCCATGGGAGGTCTCCGTAACCTGAAGCGTCAGGTTGTCTTTCGCGGCAGTCAGCGCCTCCAGCTCTGACAAATGCGGGGCCTCGGTCCGGTCGCGGACACTGTACATCAGCGTCACTGGCTGATCGCCCGGTCTGAGTGCCGCGGCCTGCGCCACAAAGGGCGTGATGCCGATACCGGCCGCGACCCAGACAGCGGGGCGGCGCGCTTTGTGAAGAAAGCGGCCGAAGGGGCCATGGACGTGCACAATCTGACCGGTCGCCACGGCACCGTCCAGCAACTCTGTGAAATCCCCCAGAGCGCGCACTGTGATGCGCAAGGTGCCATCGGGACCGATGGCCGAAAAGGTAAAGGGATGAGCTTCGGGCAAGCCTGCGCCGGTGAAGCGGAAAAGACCGAACTGGCCGGGTCGTGGCTTCAGGGCGCGTGCATCTGGCGTCATGGTGATGGCAAGAGAACCACCTGTCCGCTGGAGCTGTGTGATCCGGTATGATGCAGCCGGTTTCATATGCTCGGGCAGCACTGTGTAAGCCCAGGCCACCGCCCCCAGTGCGCAGAAAACCCCGGTAAACAACCCTGCCGGATCGCCCATCGCAAAGGGCTTGCTGATCAAGGCAAAATGAAGCGACCCGGCGATAAACAGGGCGCCCATCGATTTATGGGTCCATTTCCACAGATGGTATGGAAGAAACGTCATCACGGACAGCAGAACAAGGATCAGCAAGCCATACAGGCTGAGCTCGCCAAGGGTTTCCGCAATGTCGTTCACGACAGAGTTCGGGCTGGTGCCGGGCATATCTGCATCAATGGTGTCATGCAGCAACAGTGCCGCCATTGCGGTCATGCCCGCCCATTTGTGAATGATGTAAACGCGGTCAAGGCCGGCGAAAAGTGTTTCAACGACCGGCAATCGGGTCGCCATGATCTGCCCCCATGCCATCAGGATAAGTGCCAGAAGCCCCAGGTACTGACTGAAAAGCGCAAGCGGGTCGGGCGTGGCGGGCAGTGCAGCGAGTTGCCAGGCGGGCACCAGTGCGGTACCGGCCAGGGCCAGCAATCCGGTAGATTTCATATCTTTGTCCTCAGATTTCTTTGCGCCGGGCGCCGTCGACCAGATCATCACTGAGCAGGTCATCCAGAAAAACGCTCAGCAGTTGCACGCGTCCGGTGACGTCGGCTTTGCGGTAGACGGCGGCGCACTGCGCCTTGATCGTGCCAGGGCGCGTTTCACGGATCTCTGCAATGTCTGAAATGGAAAAGCCTTTGATGGCCAGAATTGCCACATCCTGTTCCGCTGACGTCAGAGACCACTGCCCGAACCGCTGTTCAAGAACATCGGCAAAGGCACCGGAAGCAACCCTGATCTGGTCATTCAGCTGATCATGCCGGCGCAGCATATGACGCAGCTCGTTTCCGGTAAAAATCAGCCCCAGAAAGAGCGCGACAGTCACCAGCGCTTCAATGACGTCGCTTTCCGCAAGTGAGTTGATGGCCTGGGGCCACAGCAGATCCCAGGTGATGTCCATCAGAAAGTATCCGCAGCAAACAGCCTGGAGAGCAAACAAAGACCAGAGAACAGTGGTGCGGGTCATGAAGGCTACCTTTGTCAGACGAGGGCCGCGCGCCAGAACCGAGGGCCTGGCGCACGGGATTTGATCAGTTTTCTTCTGTTTCATCGTCGTCGATGCCCATTTCGATAACAAGTCCGGTCTGCGACGAGACTTCGATTTCGTATTCGACACCGTCCAGCAGAGCCGAAACCTCGATTTCATCATCTTCGGCCTCGACCTCGATAACGCTGTATCCCAGCCCGGTGAGATATGCTGCAACGTCCTCGCCGGTTTTTCCCGCCGCGTCCCCCAGGTTGGTTTGCGCCAGAGCGTAGCCGGGTACGGCGATACAAGCGGTCAGAGCAAGTGATTTGAAAAAAGTCATAGTCAGTCCTTTCAGTATGTGTTGGTCCGCCTTTGTGCGGTTGCCTCCATCTGGCGACCGACGGGGCGTTCCTGAATTGGACAAACGGGTTAATACGCAGGGCCTATGCCAAAGGTTTATGCCGTTTCGCGCAGGTTTTCCCGCGCGGGGTGCCGGAAAACGAGCGGCCATGCCACTGATTTTATCAATCGCGCGTCAATGGGTGTGATGTTGCGCAATTTTTTTCTAGTGTGACCACATGAAACCCATTGTCCTGTCTGCTCCCTTTCCCCGAACGCTTGATCTTATTTTTTCACCTGAAAAGCTGACGCAGCTTCATGAGGCCTATGAGATCATTGAAACCACCGGCGATGATCTTCCCGGACTGCCGGATCAGATGCTGGGACAGGTGCGCTACATCATCGGCCAGCCCGCACTGGATGCAGGGACGCTCGACCGGCTTGTGCGGCTGCGCGCTGTGCTGAATGTTGAATCCAATCTGATCGACAATATGCCTTATGCGCGTATCTTTTCGCGTGGCATTCACGTGCTGACAACGGGGGCTGTTTTTGCCATGCCTGTTGCTGAACTGGGGTTGGGGCTGGCGTTGGATCTGGCACGTGGCATCAGCGGCGCAGATCAGGATTTCCAGCGCGGTCAGGAAAAGTGGGGCGGGGATGGGAATACTGACGCCGTTCTGCTGAGCGGTGCACGGGTTGGCATCATCGGGTACGGCGATCTGGGCCGCGCGCTGCGACGCCTGCTGACTGGATTCGGCTGTCAGATTGATGTCTATGATCCCTGGTTGCCGGACAGGCTTTTGAAGGCGGATGGCGTGCGGCCTGCGACACTTGCCAGTGTCATGTCAGATGCGGAATTCATCTTTGTGGTCGCGGCGGTCACGACGGAAAACCGTCATTTCATAGACAGGGAATTGCTGGCCTCCATGAAACCCGGCGCGCGGATTATCCTTCTCTCCAGGGCGGAGGTTGTGGATTTTGACGCTTTGATTGCTGCGGTGGAAGAAGGGCGCATCAGGGCCGCGAGCGATGTCTTTCCCGAAGAGCCGCCGGCGCCGGATCATCCGGTCCGGTCGCTGAAAGGGTTTCTGAGATCGGCACACCGGGCGGGCGCGATGGATGCGGCCTTTTTTCAGATGGGCGAAATGGTTCTGGAAGATATGTCCCTGATGGACCGTGGTCTGCCACCTCTGTGCTGCAAACGTGCGGAGCCGGAAACCGCGCGTCGGATGCAGTCACGCCCCGTAGATCAGAACTGAACCAAAAACCGGGCCTGATTGTCAGGTAAATTTCCGAAAGAGCTTTGTTTTGTCAAAGATGTCTTCCAGTTCCTGCATACGGTCCCGGGTGCTGTCCCAGTTAAGCGTCTGAACGGCAGAAATCATACTTTCCATCAGCAACATGGTCGTCGCAGCTGAATCCCATGCCGACGGCACGATTATCCGGCTGGTCAGGCAGATGTCCGCAATCCGATGAACGGGCGAGCGCCACTGGTCGGTGAACAGTACAATCCGAGCACCGCGCGCGCGTGCCATCTCGGCCAGTTTCAGCGTGTTGTTCTCGTACCGGCGGACGTCAAAGATCACGAAAACATCGCCTTCGGAGGCGTTCAGCAGGTAATGCGGCCATGTGTTCGACGTGGACTGAACATGGGTCAGGTTTGGGCGGATCACCTGCATATGCATAAAGAGGTATTCTGCCAGGGTATGGGTGATCCGTCCGCCTGCAATATAAAGATGACGGTCCTGATCTGCGACCAGTGCACAGGCCTCATCAAAAGCGACCGGATCGATATGCGATAATGTATTGCGGATATTGTCGATCACGGCGTCTGTGAAACGGTTCAGAATATGTTCCGACGGAGCCGCCCCCGCCCAGGTTTCATGCTTGGCAATCGGGCCCTTGGCCGCAGCACCAAGCTCGTCCCGCAGATCAGCCTGAAAATCGGGATAGCCCTTGTACCCGAGCTTTTGCACCATCCGCGCAACGGTCGGCACGGAGACATTGGCCCCCTTGGCCAGCGCGGTGAGCGGGCCGAGCCCGGATGCGGGGTAGTTTTCCAGGATGGACAGAGCAAGCTGGCGCTCTGCCCGCGTCAGATCATCCAGCCGTTCCTGAATGCGGTCCGATATCGTCTGGTTTTGGTCGGCCATCAGCAACGCCTTTTTCGCGGGCAAAAATATATCAGCGCGAACCAGCGTGTGATAAATTTTTCACAATTGTGTTGACAGAGCGCCGTCATGGCAAGAGTTTTCATCTGTGGGAGCGTGAATGAATCATCCTGAAAACACTTCAAACACCGCGCGCGTTGAGGTTCTGAACCGTCATGCGGCGTCTCAGGTTGTGGTCATTTGTGAGCACGCCAGCGCGTTTATTCCGCCTGAATTCAAAGATTTGGGTCTCGCACCGGATGCGCTGGAAGGCCATGTCGTCTGGGATCCGGGCGCGAAACCTGTCGCTGAAAAGATGGCCGAACATCTGGATGCGGTGCTTGTTGCTGCCGGAGTGTCACGGCTTGTCTATGACTGTAACCGCCCGCCGGAGGCTGAGGATGCGATGCCGGCGAGGAGCGAACTTGTCGAGGTTCCGGGCAACCAAAACCTGACGGTCCTGGAAAAAGCCCGCCGTGTTTCCGCGTGGTATGAACCCTTCCGAGACGCTGTGTCCGCGGTTCTTTCTGCGAAAACGGCCCCGGTTATCGTGACGGTTCACAGCTTTACACCGGTCTACCATGGCCGGACACGCGACGTGGAAATCGGTGTGCTGCACGACCAGGACACCCGGCTAGCCGATGTCCTGCTTGCACAGCCGCCCGCATCCTATGACGTCCGGCGGAATGATCCCTACGGTCCACAGGATGGCGTGACCCACACGCTCAGAGAACACGCTTTGCCGCGCGGGTGCCCGAATGTGATGCTGGAAGTGCGCAATGATCTGATCGCGGATGCGAAAGCGCAGGCCAGGATGGCAACTTTGCTTGCTGACTGGGTGTCGGGCGCGGTCTCAGCTGTTCAGGCGGATGCATGCTAGGGCTGGCGCGCAGATACATCAGGGCCGTGGACGCCCTGAACTACCGCATCGGTCGGGTCGTGATGTACGGCATCTTTATTATGATGGCCATTCTGCTGTGGTCTTCAGTGTCCAAAACGTTTTTTGTCCCGTCCCTCTGGACGCTGGAAATGGCGCAGTTCGCAATGGTTGCCTATTACATGCTGGGTGGGCCCTATTCGATCCAGATGGGCTCCAATGTGCGGATGGATCTGCTTTATGGCGAATGGTCTGACCGGAAAAAAGCGCAGATCGATGCCATGACCGTGATGTTTCTGATCGTTTATCTGGTGTTTCTGCTCTGGGGCGGCTGGGAAAGCTTTCAGTACTCGATCAGCTATGGGGGCGAACGCAGCCCGTCTGTCTGGCGGCCCTATCTCTGGCCGATAAAGGCGATCATGCTGGTGGGGATTTTTCTGATGCTGTTGCAGGCGGTGTCTGAATTGCTCAAGGACATCCTCCGGCTCCGCGGCCATGACATGGGGGTCAAACTCTGATGTCTTATGAGGCCATTGCCATTCTGATGTTCTCGTCAATGATGCTGATGCTCCTGACCGGTCAGCGTGTTTTCGGGGCCATCGGCTTTGTCGCCGTTGTGTCGGCCTTTTTGCTCTGGGGTGACCGGGGCGGGTACGATCTGGGCTTTGCGGCGGCCATCAAACTGATGAAATGGTACCCGCTGCTGACCCTGCCGATGTTCATTTTCATGGGGTACATCCTGTCGGAGTCGAAAATCGCCGACGATCTTTATCGCATGTTCCATGTTTGGATGGGCGGTCTGTCCGGGGGGCTGGCTGTGGGGACGATCGGGCTGATGGTGCTGGTCTCTGCCATGAACGGGCTCAGCGTGGCGGGTATGGCGATCGGTGCCACGATTGCACTGCCAGAGCTTCTGAGGCGGGGATACGACAAACTGATGGTCACCGGCGTGATCCAGGCCGGGTCATCTCTGGGCATTCTGGTACCGCCATCAGTTGTTCTGGTTCTTTATGCCATGATTGCCCGCCAGCCTGTGGGGCAACTGTGGCTTGCAGGTGTGCTGCCCGGTCTGATGATGGCCGCCATGTTTGTCATCTATATCGTGATCAGATGCCGTATGAATCCATCCCTTGGCCCGGTTCTGCCGGCAGAGGAACGCGACATTCCCACACGAGAGAAAATCCGCCTGCTGGGTGCCGGGCTGCTGCCGCTTTTCATCTTTTTTGCGATGATGGTTCCCTTTGTAAATGGCTGGACCTCGCTGGTGGAAAGCTCTGCCATCGGGGCCATTGCTGCCTTTGTTGCGGCCGTCGCCAAGGGGCGCATGACCCGTGAGGTGTTTGAAACTTCTGTGCGCCGGACGCTGGGAATTTCCTGCATGTTCATGTGGATCATTCTGGCGGCATTGGCGTTTGGCTCGGTTTTTGACGGGCTGGGTGCGGTAAAGGCCATTGAGAGCCTCTTTACTGAACGCCTGGGCCTCAGCCCCTGGATGATCCTGATCCTGATGCAGCTCAGCTTTATTCTGATGGGTACATTCCTTGACGACACCGCGATGCTTGTCATCGTTGCACCCCTTTATGTTCCGCTGGTCGGTGCCCTTGGTTTTGACCTGATCTGGTACGGCGTGCTGTATACGATCACCACGCAGATTGCCTATATGACACCGCCTTTCGGCTATAACCTGTTTCTCATGCGGGCGATGGCCCCGCCCGAAATTACCCTGCGCGACATCTATGCCTCTATCCTGCCGTTTGTGCTGGTGATGGTGGCGGCGCTGGCGCTGATTATGGCTTTTCCGGAAATCGCCCTCTGGCTGCCCGGGTATGTCTACGGAAATTAACCACAACGAGACCCCGGACACGGGGCAATGAATGCGAGCATTAACAGAGAGGAAATCAACATGACCACTAGACGTAAGTTTCTGACCACCGCCGGTATTGGCGGCGCTGCTGCCCTGGCAAGCCCATCCATTGTGAAAGCCCAGACGGCGATCAAATGGCGTTTTCAGACCTATGCCGGTGCTGCTCTGGGAGAGCACGTAACCAAACCGGTGATCGACTACATCAACGCAAACGCCAACGGCGAGCTTGAGGTGGAACTGTTTTACGCTGACCAGATCGTGCCAACAGGGGAGCTTTTCCAGGCGCTCCAGCGTGGCACGATCGACGGCGTTCATTCTGATGACGACTCTATGGCGTCACCCACACCGCTGCGCCAGTTCGGCGGCTACTTCCCCTTTGCGACCAAGCATATTCTCGACGTGCCTGTACTCTTTAACCAGTACGGCCTGAAGGAAATCTGGGAAGAAGAATACGCCAAAGTGGGTGTTAAATGGCTGTCTGCCGCCGGGCAAGACCCATGTAACTTCAACACCAAAAAGGAAATCACAAGTGTTGCAGATCTGGACGGGCTGAAGCTCTACACCTTCCCGACCGCCGGGCGGTTCCTGGCTCAGTTCGGTGTTGTGCCGGTGAACATTCCCTATGAGGATGCCGAGGTCGCCGTACAGACGGGCGAACTTGACGGCATGGCCTGGTCTGGGATCACCGAGGATTACACCGTCGGCTGGGCGGATGTGACCGACTACTTCCTGACAAACAACATCTCTGGTGCCTGGATCGGTTCGTGGTTTGTGAACGAGGAACGCTGGGCGGAACTGCCGGACCATCTCAAGTCGGTCGTCATGGCGGGAACCGAAGCGGGCCACACCTATCGCAACCAGTGGTACTGGGGCGGTGAGGCCGCACTGCGCGCAAACGGCGAGAAACTGGCTCTGCGCTCTGTGCCAGCAGGAGAGTGGGCCGAGGTTGAAAACGCTGCCAAGGAATTCTGGGAAGAAGTCGCCCAGGAAGGCGAGGTACATCAGAAGATCGTCAACATCTTCAAGGAGTACAACAGCGTGATCAATCAGGCGGGTGTTCCTTACAACTTCGAGTAAACCCGATACTGCACACAACAGGCGTCCCCGGTTTCCGGGGGCGCTTCACGTTCTGAGAGGAGCCCGGACATGCCAGCCAATCTGACATTTGAAGATCTGAAAAAAGCCGTAAAGAACGGCACCATCGATACGGTACTGGCCTGCTTTCCGGACATGCAGGGCCGGCTGATGGGCAAACGGTTCCACGCGGTGAACTTTGTGGAAAGTTCCTTTGAGGAGACGCACTGCTGCAACTACCTGCTGGCGACGGATCTGGAGATGGCAACGCCGGACGGCTACGCCGCATCAAGCTGGGAAAAGGGCTATGGTGACTACATCATGGCGCCAGATCTGAAAACGCTCCGGATACTGCCCTGGCTTGAGGGCACGGCCATGGTGCTTTGCGATATCCTCGATCATCATACCCACAAACCGGTGCCGCATGCGCCGCGCCAGATGCTCAAAACCCAGATCGCCCGGCTGAAAGAGCTTGGGTTCGATGCGATGATGGCCACTGAACTCGAATTTTTTCTGTTTGAGGGTTCTTTTGACAATATCCGCAAATCGGGCTTCCGGGATCTGACACCGATCAGCGGCTACAACGAAGACTACGCCATTCTGCAGACAACCAAGGAAGAGGGTGTGATGCGACCGATCCGCAACCATCTTTTTGGTGCGGGTCTGCCGGTTGAGAACTCGAAAGGCGAGGCAGAAACCGGACAGGAGGAGCTGAACATCCGCTACGCAGATGCGCTGGACTGCGCCGATCATCACACGATCGCAAAAAACGGGATCAAAGAGATCGCCTGGCAACACGGGCACGCCGCGACCTTTCTGCCAAAGTGGCACCACGACAAGGTTGGCTCTTCGTCACATGTGCATCAGTCGCTCTGGCAGGACGGCAAACCTGTGTTCTTTGATGCGGATGCGGAACTGGGCATGTCCGATGTGATGCGCCACTACATGGCTGGCCTCATTGCCTTTGCGCCGGATTATACCTTTTTCCTGGCGCCCTATATCAACAGCTACAAACGCTTTGCCAAAGGGACATTTGCCCCGACCAAAACGGTCTGGTCGGTTGACAACCGGACCGCGGGCTTCCGTCTGTGTGGTGACGGAACCAAAGGCGTGCGGGTAGAGTGCCGCATCGGTGGCTCGGATCTGAACCCATACCTTGCCCAGGCGGCCATGCTCGCCGCCGGTATCCGCGGCATAACAGAAAAGATGGACCTGGCCCCACCGACGCGCGGCGATGTCTATGAGGATGCGAAAGCCCAGGACATTCCGCAAACGCTGCGCGACGCGACACAGACGCTGCGCAGTTCCGCTTTCCTGCGTGAGGCAATGGGCGATGATGTGATTGACCACTATACCCGCTGTGCAGAATGGGAGCAGGAAGAATTTGACCGGGTGGTCACTGACTGGGAAGTCGCGCGCGGCTTTGAAAGGGCCTGATACATGATACGCTGTATATCTCCTGTCGACGGCTCTGTTTTTGCGGAACGGCCAACCCTTTCCCTCTCGGAAGCACAGACAGTCGTTGCTGATGCCAAAGCGGCGCAGGTTGCATGGGCCGCACGCCCGCTGCGTGAACGCATTGCCCTCGTACAGGATGCCGTCGCCCGCACAGGCGCCATGAACGACGAGATTGTGCCCGAGTTGGCCTGGCAGATGGGCCGCCCTGTACGTTTTGGCGGAGAGTTTGGCGGTTTCAGCGAACGTGCGACGTATATGGCACAGATCGCCGAGGACGCTCTGGCAGATATTGTGATTGAGGACAGTGCGGCCTTTCGCCGGGTCATCAAACGTGTTCCCCATGGTGTGATCCTGGTCGTGGCACCCTGGAACTACCCCTATATGACAGCGATAAACACGATTGCACCGGCACTGATCGCGGGCAACAGCGTGGTGCTCAAGCATGCAAGCCAGACCCCGCTTGTCGGGGAAAGGCTGGCTGCGGCATTCCACGCAGCCGGCGTACCAAAGGCGGTGTTCTGCAATGTCTTCCTTGATCATCCGGTCACGTCCGCGCTGATCGCAGAAAGGTCCTTTGGGTTTGTGAATTTCACGGGGTCGGTCGGGGGAGGGCAGGCCATTGAACAGGCCGCGGCGGGCACGTTTACGGGTGTCGGCCTCGAACTGGGCGGCAAAGATCCGGGCTATGTCTGCGATGATGCTGATCTTGATGCTGCGGCTGAAACACTGATCGATGGTGCAATGTTCAACTCCGGCCAGTGTTGCTGCGGTATTGAGCGGATTTATGTCGCCGAACAGCACTTTGACGCCTTTGTGGAAAGGGCGGTTTCGATTGTTCAGGGGTATCGCCTCGGCAACCCGCTGGATCCTGAGACCACGATTGGTCCGATGGCACACCGGCGTTTTGCGGATGAAGTGCGGGCTCAGACGGCCGAGGCCGTTGCGGACGGTGCAACAGCGCATATCAGCACATTTCCCGAGGATGATGGCGGCGCGTATCTGACCCCCCAGATCCTTACGAACGTGACGCACGACATGCGGATCATGCAGGAGGAAAGCTTTGGACCGGTTGTCGGCATCATGCCGGTGACGGGCGATGACGAAGCGATACAGCTGATGAACGACAGCCGTTATGGACTGACCGCTTCGGTCTGGACCCGGGATGTTCAGCGGGCCGGGGCGATTGCAGACCAGATAGACACCGGCACAGTTTTCATGAACCGGGCGGACTATCTTGATCCCGGGTTGTGCTGGACCGGCTGCAAGGACACAGGGCGCGGCGGAGGGCTTTCGGCAATCGGGTTTCACAACCTGACACGGCCAAAATCATACCATCTGAAGCTTGCGTGAGATCTGTCCGGACTGGCTGCAGCATAAGAAAGCCCGGACAGTGCCGAGGCGGACGCGCCATGGCTCTGGCGGAAAACCGGACAAGGACAAAACGGTTGGGGCTGATTGTCCTTTTGGTTTCGCGTGCCCTTGGTGCTGACTTTTTAGCAGCCTGTTCCGCAATCGGTAGCGCTCAAGACCAGCGGTGCCTTTGCCGTTGCTGGGGCACGACATTCCCCGGACCAAAGGCAACGGGGCGAATACTCATGAAAACAAAGCTTCTGGTTTGCGCTCATCAGAGATTTCAGCCTGCGTGTCTGACAATACGCTTTGCTCTGACGCCGTCTGGATGGAGAAGGTGGCCCAGGCAAACATGCGACCTGTTGCGCTGACGTCGGACAACACCAAAAGTGCGCACGTTGCCCCCGGGCGGTGGGGATTGCAGGTATTGGTGATCAATCGCAAAGCGGGACCGCCTCGGAGTTTCGCCTGCGGATCAGTGACATTTTGGTGAAAAAGGGTCCTGCCGGACAGCATTCGCGAAAGAATTCAGAAAACGGCCAGCGCGATCACCCGGCTTCAGAAAAGAGGATGATGTCCGCGGCGCGGTGCGGGAAAGAAACAGAGAAAATACTGCCCCGCGGTGCTGCATCGGCTACCCTGACTTCGCCCCCCCATTCCTCTACCGTTTTTCTGACATAAGCGAGACCGAGGCCGTTCCCGTTCGAGGCGCTGCTCAGCCGCCTGAAAGGTTCAAAAACAAGTTCTTTGTGCTTGTCCGGAATTCCCGGCCCATCATCCTCGATCCGGATCAAAACAGCGCCGTTCTCAACAGAGCCACTGACTTTGATGCGACCGGACGCCTTGTCATGATGCTTAGCAGCATTTGAAATCAGGTTCCGCATGACAGTCTTAAAGGCCGTTGGGTTCACCAGAACGTTCGGCATATCCTGTTCGATTTCAAGGGAGAAACCTGGAGGCACATGCGCCATTGCAGCGGCGCATGCGATCAGATCATCAGGTGAAATCACTTCTTTTTCCAGAGAAGCGTGGTCAGTCTGGCAATATAGCAGCAGATCCTGGATCAGCTCCGACATGCCGGAACACAGGTCATGCATTGTGTTCATGTGCTCCAGGACAGGTTCTGGAACTGCGATGCCAACGTCCTCCATGTCCTCACGGATAAAGTTGAGCAGCACTTTTTGCTGTATGATCGGTGCCTTCAGGTCATGGGCCGCAATTGCTGCGAAAGTTGCCAGACGTTCGTTGGCGGCTTCGAGACTTTGCGTCTGTTTTTCGATCGTGTCCTGTTGTTGGTGCAGACGTGTAATATCCACCCGAATGGAGGCATAGTGCCCGGGTTTCAGCCGGAACTCCCTTGCTTCAAAAATCCTGCCATCGCGCGCCTTTACCTGCCGTGCAAGGCTTTCACCTGATCTGACAGAAGAAATGATGCCCTCAACTTTTTCATCGATGTCGGCAGCATTGGCTTCGCCCACCATAGTGCCGTCCCGATAAGACTTTCCAATGATTTCCCGCATGTCGATACCGGACTTGAGATCATTGATAAGGGTGGGAAAGCTTTGGGAAAACCCATTGTTCCAATGGATGGCGCGCAGATCTTCGTCATAGATTACGATTGCAGCGGCCACCTCGTCGAGCGCAGAGACCAGCAGGTCATCGGCTGCCTTGATACGGCGCAGCTGTTCGGAATATTTCCGGTGTTTTCTTGCTGACAAGCCAAAGTAGGCCAGGCTGGCGAATACCATAATCGTGGCGCAAACGGCCCACCAGAACAGCGGGTGATCCGTCAGTGTCCTGGACCGCCCGAACCATCGTTCATAGATCATCCGCAGATCCGCGTCCGTCAGGCTGGTGCGAATAGCGGTGTTCAGTGCCTGCTGTACCTCTGGTCTGTCCGGGGCGGCGAAAAATCCGGCGGGGCTGGAAATCAGTGGCGGATCGAGCATCCTGATGCGGTGTTCCACATCGGCCTGGCGCAACCGGCCCAGAAAACTGTCGCTGGCACCTACGACCGCGTCTACTTCCCCGGTCAGCAGCGGGAGGACCAGATCATCGGTATACGCATACTCGACGATTTGAACTAACGGAATTTCACGGGCCCCGTTCACGGCAAAGCTGCCCCCGGTGACCCCGACCCGCAGACCGGAAAGGTCTTCAGGCGTCTGGGCGCTGTGTCGTTGGAGGACAAACGCCCGCAATTCAAATGACCCCAGAGCATTACTGGGCAGGCCGCGCTCCTTACGCGCCTCCGTCAGAGCCAGAAAGGAGGTGAGGTCAGCTTCGCCGGAGTTTATCATCCGCATACTTTCAGCGGGGTTCGGGGACGGGACAAATTCCAGATCGTAGCCGGCGCTGTTGGCCAGCCGGGTGATCAGATCAATGGAAAACCCCTGAGCACTGCCGTCCGGGCCGGTGAATGAATAGGGAACAAACTGTTCATACGCCACTCTCAGGCGCTGTTGGTCTGCAAAGACGGCAGACGTCCACGCAATCACCAGAAGTGCAGCAAAACCGGTCGTTTTGAATGTACGGATGCAGTGTTCACGCATGCTGTGTTTTGTCCGCTTCCATGGCTGCGGAAACGGATACAGATCAGACCTGAATTTTACGTAAACCAGGTGTTTTCAGCCCGATCTGCAGCAGGTTGGAATCGTTACTCCCCGACGTCCAGACCCGCCAGCGCACCGGTCAGCTGTTGGCTTCCGCGCCGTCGTCCGGCGTCTTCATCCGGTGCATCGGACAGCGTTCCGACCCCGCTGGCAAGATGGCGAACCAGTTGCGGGGCGGCGACGCTGGTGCCGCTGATCAGCACGCGGCTGCCCGATCTTGAACCCGCTGCCGGTATGCCCCCGCGCACGGGCGATCTGTCACCCGGCGCGTCTGCGTCGATACGTTCTGAAGTGCTATCCAGGGCCGTGGCGGAGTACTCTGCTGGGGGTGCATCCGCACCCAGGCCTGCGCGGCTCCCGACACTGTAGCGGCGCGTCTGGTCGGTTGCAGTCGCCGCAGCGTTCAGTGTACCGGCGCGGCGTATCACTGTGGCACTGTCCGGTGCGTCTTCGACAATCAGTCTGCCGGTGTGATCACGCCTGCGATGGGCGGTATCGGTCAGATAGCTCTGGCGTCCGGTGTCCGCAAACCCCCCCGGCACGTCATCCCGAAGAACCCATGCATCAATGCGGTAGGGCGTTGTGGTGTTACAGTTCACCGTTACCCCCCACGTACCGGGCGGCGAGACCGGGCGCATATCGCGACCCGGGTCTGTAGCGTCCAGCGCCAGGGTCAGTACAGCTATTCCCTCCGGGTGCCGCCAGACGGACAACCGCCCGATCACGGCGCCATTGCGCTGCAACAGGCGGATGTTCTGCAGTGTCCGGCCCGCAGTTGGCAGTACGGTCGTGCTGATCGGTTCCTCCGCGCCAGGAGGGGTGAGAGAGAGCGTCACGCTGAGCGGCTCAAACATCGGGTCTGCCTCTGGTGCCAGCCGGATCTCCAGAAAGTTGGCCGATGTATCAACCGGTTGCAGATGCCAGCCCATCGTCAGCACCTGCGCTGCCTCCAGGCTGCGTGCGTGCCCGTCACTCAGGTTGTTGTTGCCTGCTGCGACGACAACCGTAAACGGGGCCTCAGCAACGCCCATCTCCTGAGCGATCTGCGCGCTGTGCCGCCCGGCAACCCGGTCGATTGTCTGCTCCAACCGGTGCAGGCCACCGCGCGGCCCCCCCGTAAGACCAAGACTGAAGTTCACAATCACCGGCACGACAACACCGGTCCGGGCCATCAGTCTGCGTGCGCGATCAGCGATGTATTCGAGGCCAAGGGCAAAGGGCAGGGCCAGCATGGACCCTGCGGTTTCCCGCGTCACTTCCGGCGGCAGCGAGACTGCAATCACGGGCAGGGTGTCACCGGCAGCATCGTCCGGGTCGAACCCCGCTGCGATATCAAGCACATGCGTTCCGTGGCTGGTTCGGAAGCCCAGTGGGCTGAAGCCTGGACGCGCAGGATCGTCGCCCAGCAGTCGCAACAGCTGGTCCTCATCACCGCCGGTGTCGTTCAGAGCATTTTCAATATCTGCCTGCAGCCACTCGCGTCCAAAGGGCAAACGGTCTTCAAGCCGGTCGGCCCCCTGTATCCAGGCGGCAACGACGCGTGAACTGTCCTCCCTGTGCCGGAACCTGGCGTGGAAAATGTTGATGCCATGGTCGATTGTTCCGATGATCGCGGATGGCGCCGGCAGCGGGCTGGCAGGTGTCCGCGACCGCGGTGAGCCGATACCCGTGCGCCTTCGCAACTCCTCAGCAGGCAGGGGCGCACCGGATGCCAGCGGCAACACGAAAACACGCGGGTCCTCGAAATCATCTGCGAGCGGGTCGAGCAGGTCATCCAGAGCATCAGAGCCAAAAGCCAGCTGTGCCGGATTGTCCCCGGATGCAGGGTTGGTCACGCTCAGCGCACGCCATGCATCCCTTACGTCGGGACGGAAACCGTCCTGATCCAGAGGCATTGAAAACAATGTGGCCGTCGCGGCACCTCCCGTGCGCAGGTAGGGGCTGTTGCGCCTGAAAAGCCAGGCGCTTACCGGCTCCAGGCGGGGATGAAACGCCGCGAGACCAGGGTCGGCTACCCACTCAACAGACATCTCAGAGTGCCCATTCTGCAAGCGCGTCGGTCCAGACCCGCGCCAGCAGGGCGGAAAGGTCTGTGCCTGCGGGCCCGGGCTGTTCCTCGACAATCGCCGTCCCGCTCTCGGTCATGGGGCTCTGACGTGCACCATCGTGCCAGATGCGGGATGTATAGAAGTCCTCATTTCCGGTCTGTGCACCGTTGAACCGCAGCGGCTGGACCGCATCCAACTGCCCGGCGCGCGCGGCAATGATGTCGGCCACGACGGTTCCGAGCATGGCACCAGCGAAACTGTCGACCGGGAAATGCACGCCCGCCACCGTCCGGTTAACCGCGATCCGCGCCGCCATATGCATAACCTGCGCGGCCGCATCCGGTGCCGCCGTCGCAAGACGGATCAGTGTTTCCGCGATGGCAAAGGCTTCGGTCGCGTGACCACTGGGCAGGCTGCTGTGCGTCGGGGTCGGAATAATGGGCTGGATCTGGGCTGAAAGCGCGACCGGCCTGTGGCAGGCCAGCATGTGTTTGCTTTGTTGCGCCGCGTGCGACGCACAGTCCTGGGCCAGTGACAGCAGTTGCAGGGTGGCGCGGTGGCGTCCGGCCTCCAGCCCTGTGATCTGGGCAAAATAGGCAATTGTGCCGGCCGTCTGGTCCGTTATTTCGGCGATCCTGTCAGACCGCAGATCGGCATAGTCGCTGACCATCCGGGCCTGCGCTGCAAAATCTTCAGGTGTTGGCGCTGTCATCTGTGCCACCGGGGCTGCGGTGAAACCCGGAGACGTGCCCGATGGGTCGGCCTGGTCCAGCAGATAAATGATCGCCGTGCCACTGTCCGGGTCCGCGCCATAGGACAGGCGGCTGAGCACCTCGTTTGACAAAACGGTTTGCTGGCTGGGCGCGCCCCAGAGGTTCAGGTTTCCGGGATCCGCCAGATTGCGTGGCACGGGCGTTGCACTGCCCTGCCAAAGACCGGCAATGCCGTCATGTGCGGTAATGTAGCCGACGGGCGACGCGGTTACTGAGGCCCCCAGAGACTGCAGGCTTTGCAGCGATTGAAGAGACTGAAGGGATTGCAGGGACTGCAACGACTGAAGCGATTGCAAGGACTGGAGAGACTGTAAAACAGGCATGAAAAAACCTTTCTGGGAAAATCAGTTCACCGGGACCCCGGCGTGTCGGAGCGCATCCGCCCATATATGGCTGATACTGCTTTGGGCGGCGGGATGGTTGCGCTGGTACTCTGACACCCGCAGACCCGGATCAAGACGCATCAGTTCACCCGCGGCCTTGCGGGCCTCAGCCTCGCGGCCTGCCAGTTGCAGGCCGATCACCCGGCACCTGTGCGCCGACAGATGCAGCGGATTGTGCCGCAGCGAGGCCTCGGCCATTTCAACCGCCTCGTCAAAGCGTCCTCCGGCAACATAGCTCCCGGCGCTGAGGGTCTGGAAAAACGGTCGCCGCGGATCACGGGGCGAGAGCATGAAAGCCCTGTCTGTGAGAGCAACCGCGCGGGCACCGTCACCGGTAAAAGTGTCCAGCACAGCATTGAGCTGGGAAATAAAAGCACTGCTTGGATTGATGTCCTGGGCTGCATCAAAGCGTTGCTGTGCTGCCGCAAAGTCCCGCCTGAGGATTGTCTGGATGTTCCCGTCAATGGCCAGTGACAGCGCGCATCCGGCATTCAGATCAAGAGCATTCCGGACAGCGGCCTGTGCCTTGGTCTCGTCTGTGGGGATGTCATCGCTCCATTTCTGATAGATCCGCAACAGATGCCACTGGGCGAGCCATGCCCGGGGCACCGAATGCCCGGGGCAGCGGCGGATAACCTCGCCGAGCTGCGCTTCGGCCCGGTGAAAATGCCGCTTTTCAAACGAATGCATCAGCGCCACCGCCGATATCAGCAGACTGTGCGCCTCCAGTTCGGGCAGAGGTGTGCAGGAACCTGCCGCGATAGACCGCGACATGATGATACGCAAAGCCTGCCCGACGATCTGGCTGGTCAGGTAATCCTCTCCGGCCAGAAAGTCCCGCAATCTGATTTTCTGACGATCAGACCAGAGCACCCGGTGCCCGTCTGTTTCAATCAGGGTTGCGTCCACGGTCAGGTGTCCGTTGGCTTCGCGGCACTGGCCGGTCAGCACGTATTCAGCATCCTTTGCAGGCGCGTCGTCTGGTCCGGCCAGAGCACGGCTGGTAAAGTGGGATATGGCGTCAATCAGCTGGGAGCGGGCAAAGTGGCCGGTCAGTTCCTGTGACAGCGCATCGCCGATGCCGCCGGGCTGCGCGGCTGCGGTTTCTGCAAAGGGACACACCAGAATTCTGGGCAGCACATGCGTTTGCGTCGCAGAAAAAACCGCCGGGGCAGGGAGGTTCTGCCCGATCCGCTGAGCGCGCAGCCAGTCCTCGAACCCTTCTTCGGGCAGGTCGATACCTTCCAGAAATTCGCCGTCAGTGTCGGAGCCTTCGAAGGTTACAGTGCCTGTGCGCAGTGCAATCTGATCGCGAGAGTTGTCAAACAGCTGATCCAGCGCGGGCCCGGTGCTCTGGCGCAGCGCGTGCAGCAGTTGCCGCAGGTTGGCACGCCCGCGCGCAGCGGTGCTGTCAGACCACAGCGTATCTGCCAGCCAGGCCCGGCTGCGCCGCATGTCCGGTGCAGTTGCCAGCAGCGCAATCAGGGCGATGTTGCGGGCACCTGTGATCTGGGCGCTGACAGCACCGGATAACCGGACACCCGGCGCACCATAGAGCCGCACGTTCAGACAGATGTTGACCTTGTCAGGCACGATCGCACGCATTCCCACACCACAGTACGCAGTCCTGGCCGGAGCGTGCATCGATCTGCCCGGAACCCGCGTTCCACCCTCGTCAGCATGGGTGAAAAACCCGTCAAAAACAAGCGTGGGACCTGGCAGCAGCCGGTGCCTGCAGCATTCGGGGCGCGCGGCGCGGCGCAGTGGGACGTCGGGTGCAGTGGTCATTGGGTGCAAAGCCTGACGCGGCGAGCGTCAGGTTTGCGTCAGGTTTCCGGCTGACGGTTTTCTGATGCAGGCCGGTGTTTGCTGGGCCTGCGCCGCTTTTTCGGCGTCCGGACGGATCACCGCAGGCTGCGGATTTCATCTGCCCGGCACCAAATCACATACAGAAAGTTTCAGTCATGAAGGCATATGTTTTATCTCTTTCCTCCATTGCGGTTCTGAGCGCCGGCACGGCATTTGCAGCCCCCATTTCAGCAGACAGTGACCTGCGGCTCTATCACAGTTACGTTCTGAATTCGGGCTCTGTGCCACAGGGTATCCGCCTGTCCGTTCTGCCGGGTTCACTGGAAATCAGCGGTGGCGCGGAAAGCAGTGTGGATGACCCCACGGCTACTAACAGCGTTACAACAGATGTTGTCGTTGGTAATCCGTTTTCGGACCCGCCACTGCCCTACAGCGCGAGCAGATCTGATCAGACCACGCTGCCAGGCGGGACCGAAGGTGCAGGTTCTTCATTTGACGTTGAGGTGACGGCAATTGATGACCCGGATGCGGATCCTTTTGAGACTTCGATCATCGAGCGGACCGTCCGGAACAGTGGCTCGGCCCGGGCCGGGATCACTTCTGAACCTGTGGCAGCCGCTGCGCATTCCAATTATGCGATTACACGGGGGTATCTCTTTGAGAACCTCAGCGATGATCTGATCTCCTTCAACATTGTGGGCGACGTGAGAGCATCTTTTTCGGCAGGATATGACGGGGTGGATGGGTTTGCGCGCACCTCTGGCACTATTTTCAACGAATTCGGCAATGGCGTTGGCGCAGAGATCGGCTACCTGCCTCTGGCACCGTACCTGCGCACGGTCACCGAAGAGGGCGACAGCGCTGCGGTTGCAGAAAACCTGATTACCGGCAGTGACGGGTTCATGTTTTCCGCAGCGACCGGTGCCACCGGAACGGGCGGTGAAAACACTGCCGCTCTGGACGTAACATGGCGCTACCTCTTTTCCATCAGCCTTGATCCCGGCGGTTCGCTCGAGATGCTGACGGGGTTCCGGCAGCGCAACGCGGTAGAATACATGCCGCAACCGGCTCAGGTACCGCTGCCGGCCAGCCTGGCGTTTCTGCTCGCCGGTATGGCCGGGTTGGGGGTTCTGCGCCAGCGCCGGGCCGCGTGATCCGGCGTGAATATGATTTTCAGTAACAAGGAGTTTCCAGATGTTTTTTTCACAGAACCATTCCACCGCCACCACCCGCACCCTGATCCGCAGTCGCGGCCTGATTGCGGGGCTGGCCATACTGGCCTTTGCCGGCCCCGTTTCCGCTGGACCCGGTTTCGCACCGGCCGCGCTGGCGTCCGAAATTGACGGCCCGCTGCAGGACCTGCTGGAGGACGGTGGTATAGTCGGCATGACCGTCGCTGTCACCCAGGGCGGCAGGCTGATCTATTCGAAAGGGTTTGGCAAAGCCAGACGCACAGAGGTTGCCGGTGGGCGCAACGTGGTGATGCAGCCAGATCACCGGACGCGGATCGGGTCCGTGTCCAAGGCAGTGGTGTCCGGCCCCGCGCTTTATCAGGCGATGCAGGCCCGTGGCATGGACCCGGCCAATACCAAGGTGTACGGCCAGAACGGTATTCTGGGTACACGGTATAATACCGTCCAGCGTGTCTCGACCGACCGGCACAATCCGATCATTTCCATCGCGATTGCCTCCGATGACAGGGTATATGCCTGGTATCGTAACGGCACGGTCAGTATCGGAACATCGGGCAACCTGACAGCCCACCAGCAACCCCGCAGTTTCCGTGTTGCTGAAGGCAAGGAACTCAGGGATCTGCATGCGGTTGCGATCAGCCCCGATGACCACGTTTATGCCTGGTACAAGGACGGTACCCGCAGCATCGGTACATCGCGTGATCTCGATGCGCGGCAGGCAATCCCGCTCGATGACGACGGCAAGCCCACGCAAAAGGCGTCTCTTCCGGTAGGCACTGACGGAGACCGCAAATCGATGCATGACGTCGTCGGTATCGCCATCGCGAAGTCCAACAGCCATGTTTACGTCTGGTACGACGATGGTACTCTTTCGTCGGGGACATCGCTTGATTTCGACCGCTACTTCGCCAGTCGCACCTATGCCTCACCCAACATCAACCAGGCGGACTACCGGTACCGCATCCGTGGGATGGGTATAGCCGCAAACGACAGGGTCTATGCATGGTCTTCGGGCAAACTGGCTTTCTCCGGGCACAGCCGGAACCTCACCGCGTACCGGGCGCCCTATGCTTACCGACATGCTCATGATGTACACCAGCGCAACACGTTTCTGGATATCACCGTCCAGCATCTCTTTGATCATCGCAGCGGCTTTTTCGGCGGTGGCGATGTACCAGCGACCCGGCGCATGTATCCGCATCACGGCGAGCCGGAATACGATCTGATCCACAAACACTTTCTGGCAACCCGCCCGCTGCAATGGCCTGCCGGAGAACGCTATTCCTATTCCAATCACGGAATGGGCCTGACAACGCTTCTGATCGAGGCGGTGACCGGAAAAACCTATCGCGAATACACGGTGAACAGCTATCTGCGGCCCATGGGGCTCAAGGGCAAAGTACGGGCGCAGAAGGCACGTCCGGATACTTCTGATGCATGGCCCTATAAACGGACGTCCTCGGGGCATGAAGCGCTGGAGTTCAAGGCCTCGACAACCGGGCTTGCGGCCGGTGGATGGACGGCGTCGGCCCAGGGGGTGCTGGGGATCACGACACGCCTGGCGGATACCATCGGGTATGACGGTATGGATATTGCTGCATTCCGGTCAACTTCACGCGGAAAGCTCAGCCACAACGGGTCAACCGGCGGCGGATATGCCACCGTGGCCGTTTTTCGCGACGGGTACACCGCCGTCAGTGGTGAAGACCTGAGTGATATTCATGTGGCCATTACGACCAACACAAGCGGTCTGTCCGACAGCACCGAGGCTGCGATCCGGTCCATGGCCAGCACCATCGCCAAGGCTGCGGCCAACGCGGATGTGCCGGTCACCACAGACTACTGGAACCAGGCCTGGTAATTGACGGCCTGTGTGAAACCGACGGGGCGGTGTCATTGTGGCACCGCCCTTTTTTGTGCCCGTTCATCGGAGCAATACCTTTCGTGCGCTGGCACGTCCGGGCTCCTGCCCGTGCTGCGCGGGTTTGGCCTGCCTGATCACGGCGTGCAGCGGCCTGTTTCCGTAAGGCAACTCGCAGTTCGGTGCCGTTTTTCCGTGCCCTGCGCGTCTAACCGGCGACATCACGCTCGACGGCATGCGGAAACAGGGGTTAAACCGGTCAGGACAGACAAATGCTGACCCCCTGGAGATCGGAATGTTTCTGAAGAACGCCTGGTATGTTGCCGCATGGGACCATGAAATCACGCGCGACCTGCAGCAGATTACCGTGCTTGAGGAAAAAATCTGTGTGTTCCGGTCTGAGAGCGGCGAATTGGTCGCCCTCGAAGATGCCTGTCCACACCGCAAACTGCCGCTGAGCAAAGGGCGCATCAGGGGGGACACGGTTGAATGCGGGTATCATGGTCTGACGTTTGACTGCGCAGGCCAGTGTGTCTGGTCTCCGGGCACCGGGCGCATTCCGTCCGAGGCGCGGGTGCACGCCTATCCGCTGCATGAGAAATACGGGTTGGTCTGGATCTGGATGGGCAACCCGGCGCTGGCCGATCCGGACGACATTTTCGACATACCAAACTACGACGATCCGGCCTGGGGTATCAACCGCGGCTCTGCGATGGAGCTTGAGTGCAACTACCTGTTCATGTGCGATAACCTGCTCGATCCGACCCATGTGGCCTGGGTGCATGAGGGCAGTTTCGCAGCAGCGGGCACACGGGACACACCCCTGCGTGTTACCAGAACCGACAGCGGCGTTATTGTGCACCGCTGGATCATGGATCATGAGCCTGCGCCTTTTTACAAAAAGGTCATCGCTTTTGACGGTCACTGCGACCGGTTGCAGCATTATGAGGTTCGCTACCCCGGCCACGCACTGATCCGCGCGGTCTTTACGCCGGCGGGCACCGGTGGTCCGGACGGGCCGATGCATGACGATACCTTTATTATGGACAGCTATAATTTCATGACGCCCACCAATGCGCATCAGACCCGGTACTATTGGTTTCAGCTGCGCAATATCCGACCGGATGATGAAGAGCTGTCCCGGATGATGAGCGAGGATGTGCAAAAGGCCTTTGAAGAGGATCGCGCCGTGCTCAACGAGGTGCAGGCGGGCATGCTGAACAAGCGCTCTGCGCATATCGATCTGCCCATTGATGCAGGACCCTTGCGGTTCCGCCGCCAGCTGCAGGCGATGATCAACGAGGAACAGCAGGTCGACCGGCAGATGGCCGAGTAGCGGAGCAGGTCAGCGCCCCTGCTGCTTGCAGCAACCAGCTTTATGTGAAAGCGTCACGGCGCCTGGGGTGTGGTTCCTGGCCGGGGGTGCAGTATGCCAGAGTTGATGTCGAAGAATGCGCGGGCCGGTGCAGGGCTGACCACCTTACTGCTCGCGAGCACCCTGAGCACAATTGCGACGGATGCCTTCGCTGGCTGTGTTGCGTCCGGTAGCGGCGCCGTTGACAGGCTGACCTGTGGCACCGGGTTTGTGCTTGAAAAGGCACCCGGGAGTGAACTGACGCTTGTGCCGCGGCCAGGAGATGCACCGCCACGCACATTAGAGCTGCTGGATGGCGCAATCCTGATCGAGGTAGAGCCCGGCACGCGCCCCACGCAGATCCGGACGCCGAATGCCATCGCTGCCGTGCGCGGAACAACCTATGTTGTCGAGGTGACCGCAGCGCAGACATCGGTCTTTGTCATAGATGGCGAGGTCAGCGTGCGGCGGGTGTCTGATGCAGCTAGAACAGTGCGTCTGCGCGCGGGCCAAGGCGTGGACGTGTCGGACAGCAGGTTCACTGATGCGCTCCGCTGGCCGGACAGGCGCGTGCGCGCGCTGCTTTCCCGTTTTGGGCGCTGACGCCCGGCCGAACGTCCCTTTTCCGGCGATTCTGCTGGCGGGTGTCTGTGCGGGTCTGCTCTGGGCTGCGGCTTTTGCGGTGCCTCATTTGTCTGGAATGCCTGTGGTTTCCGAAACGCTGGAAAACCGGCTGACAGATCTGCGGTATCGTCTGACAGGCCAGCGCACGCCCGAACCATCAGTGGTTCTGGTAGCTATTGATGATCGCACCCTCGACGGTGGGTCCTCAGCGAGTGCTCAGGGCCGCGACCGCCTTGCGCGTCTGATCCGGAACATTTCAGACAGCGGTGCACGTACGCTGGCTGTCGATATCCTGTTGACCGAAGCGGGCGATCCGGACACCGACGATGCGCTGGCGCAGGCACTTCGGGCGATACCAACTTTTCTCGCGAGTGCTGCGCGGTTTGAGGGCGCGCCGGACGGTGCGACTGCCGGTGTGCTGTTGCCGCAACCGGTTTTCCGGCAGGCGGCACAGATCGGGCTGGTCAACCTGTCCACAGATACCGGCGGAATCCCGCGTTACATACCGCTGCTGCTGGAGGCAGGGGGAGAGATACGCCCGGCAATGGCGCTGGCCGCAGTGCTGAGCTACAGCGGTGAAAAGGCCTCCTTTGACGGTGGGGCGCTGCAAATAGGCAGCCGCCGCCTCCCTCTTGATGCAGGGTTCAATCTGCCGCTCCGGCACCTTGGGCCATCGGGCACGGTCCCTGGCATAAGTGCTGCCGATCTGCTGCGCGGGCCGCAGCCTGATCGCCTCAAAGACCGGCTTGTTGTGCTGGGCTATACGGCATCGGGTGTGGGCGACAGGTTTCCAACGCCTTTCGACCCCAGCACGCCGGGCGTCGAAATCATTGCAACAACCGTGTCGCAACTGCTGGGCGGCCCCGGGCTGTGGCGCGACGATACCACACGTGTCTGGGATGCAGGGCACGCGGTGCTGCTGACAGCGGCCTCTATGGTGGCACTGATCTGCCTGCCGCTCGGTGCCGGTGCGGCTGTGGTTGCTTTTCTGGTGGCCGGGTCATTTGCAGTCATCACGGGACTTTTTGCGACCGGCATCTGGATGAGTGCTGCCCTGCCGCTGATCTGCGCGGTGCCACCATCACTTGCCTGCGGTGGGCTGCGCTATCGCACAGAACGACGCCGGGCCCACAGATCGGAACAGGCAGTGCGCGCTCTGCGGCGTTTCCAGTCGCCCATGCTGGCCGACAGGATTGCGCGTGAACCGGATTACCTTCTGCGGCCCGTCACAAGGGACATGCAGGTGTTCTTTGTCGATCTGACGGGGTTCACGACCCTGTCGCAGAAACTGGGGTCAGAGGGCACGCGCGCCTTGCTCAGCCGGTTTCACTCTCTGGTCGGTGAGGAAATCGAGGGCGCCGGGGGCAGTGTGCTCAACTATATGGGCGACGGTGCTCTGGCTGTATTCGGTCTGGCGGAGACCGGCGAGGTTCACTCCGCTGATGCATGCATCGGTGCTGCGTTGGCTCTGGCGCAAAAGCTGGAGGCCGAGGACAGCTTTGCCCGCACAGACGGGACACCGGCGTGCCGCATCGGTCTGCACAGCGGGCCGGTTGTGTTGTCGCGGCTTGGCACCGATACCCATCAGCAGGTCACGGTCTCCGGGGATACCGTAAATCTGGCAAGCCGCCTTATGGAAGTTGCAAAAGAAGAGCGCGCTGCGATCGTTGCAAGCGGGGAGTTTATGCAGAACGTCATGACCCCGCCTGGTGCTGCGCGTTCTGCTCAGGTCCGGATACGCGGACGCGAAGGCACAGTTCAGGTGCATGCCTGGACGGTTCCTGACAATCATTCCTGATCCGGTAATTGTTCTAAAAACGCAGATGAAAATCACTCAGAAATTGCTGAATCAGCGGCGATTCCCCCAGGGCTAGAAAAATGAGCGTTTGGAAAACCTGATCAATACAGCCCATTTCGACTGCGTAACGTTCATATCAAAGTTCAAAAGATCGAAATTGTCGTTAATTCAGCCCCATTAGCGGGCGAAAATCGAAGAAGCTGGTCAGATGGGGCGGAATTGGGGTGCTGTGGTTTCGTTCCTTTCAATACACGGCACGTCGGACGCGCAAAAAAGCGCGCCGGGAACATCAAGAGGGACATATGCCATCAAAACTGGTTATCGGTCTGGATGGAGCAGGATCGGGCAATCGTGCGCTCGATTACGGCAAGAAACTTGCCTCGCTCATCGGAGACTGTGAAATTCTGGTTGTCTACGTGATTGAATGGTCGCCATTCACTTTCCAGACAGCAGAGGAAAACGCGCAGCGCCACAAGCGCCGCGAAGAAGAGATTGCAGTCGCGACAACACGGGTAGTTGAACCCGCCGTGGCGCAGCTGACATCCGACGGTTTCACCGCGACGGGCAAAGTCCGCCACGGTGATGTCGCTGAAACCCTGAATGCCATCGCCGTTGAAAACAAAGCAGACCAGATTGTGGTCGGACGGTCATCCGAGGGAGGCTTCTCCTCGCGGATATTTGGCAGCTCAACCAGTAATCTTGTCATGCACGCCAGCATGCCAGTCACCGTCGTAGGGTAAGGGGAACGTTATGAAAACGAACATCAGACACCTTGCAGGGGGGGCTCTGGCCACTGTCCTTGCAAGCCCGGCGCTGGCGCAGGAAGCGCAGACGCTGGATCAGAGGGTCAATGAAATTTTTGCCCAGTTCACCGGCCCCTTCGTGAGTTTCATCTTTGCACCGTTTCCGGGAACCGCTTTTCCCTGGATTGTGATGTGGCTCGTGATCGCGGCCACGGTTTTCACCGTCTATTTCGGGCTCGTACAGGTCCGGTTTTTCGGCCATGCGATCTCGCTGGTCAAAGGCGACTATTCCGACCCCAATGATGCGGGCGAGGTCAGTCACTTTCAGGCGCTTGCCACGGCGCTCTCGGGCACTGTCGGTCTCGGCAATATCGCCGGGGTGGCGGTTGCCGTGGGCATCGGCGGGCCGGGGGCCACATTCTGGATGATCCTCGCGGGTCTGCTGGGCATGGCCTCAAAGTTCACCGAATGTACGCTGGGTGTGAAGTACCGCAATGAATACCCCGACGGCACCGTTTCGGGTGGTCCGATGTACTATATGTCCAAGGGATTTGATGAACTGGGTCTGCCGGGGGGCAAAATCCTCGCGGTGCTGTTCTCGATCTTCTGTATCCTCGGCGCTCTGGGCGGCGGGAACATGTTCCAGGCCAACCAGGCGCACGCGCAGATTTCCGGGATCCTGGGTGACTATCCGGGCTGGATTACCGGTCTGATCTTTGCGGGTGTTGTCTTTGCCGTGATCGTGGGTGGTATCAAATCCATCGCCAACGTGACCGAAAAAGTCGTACCTTTCATGGGTATCCTGTATGTCGGTGCGGCACTCATCATTCTGATCGTCAACTTTGACATGATCGGCTGGGCCTTTGGTCAGATCTTTGCCGGTGCCTTTACCGGGCTTGGGGTAGCGGGCGGCTTTGTCGGCGCGCTGATCCAGGGCTTCAAACGGGCGGCCTTCTCGAACGAGGCGGGCGTTGGTTCTGCGGCGATTGCACACTCTGCGGTGAAAACCAAGGAGCCGATCACCGAAGGCTTTGTGTCCCTGCTCGAGCCGCTTATCGATACGGTTGTGATCTGCACCATGACGGCGCTCGTCATCGTGATCTCGCAGCAACTGATCATTGATGAGGTCACGGGCAACTATGTGCTCAACGAAGCGGGCACGGCGATTGCGACAGTGGGCGGTGTTTCGGGTGTTGAACTGACATCGGCGGCCTTTGCGTCCGGTATCAGCTGGTTCCCTTATGTGCTGGCCGTTGCGGTTGTGCTCTTTGCCTTCTCGACCATGATCTCCTGGTCGTACTACGGGCTGAAAGCATGGACCTATCTCTTTGGCGAGGGCAAAGGTTCTGAGCTGACCTTCAAGGTGATCTTCTGCATCTTTATCGTGATCGGTGCGGCGGCCAGCCTCGGCCCTGTGATCGATTTCTCGGATGCGGCGATTTTTGCCATGGCGGTGGTCAACATCTTCGCACTCTACTTCCTGATGAAACTGGTGCGCCGTGAGCTGGAGTCTTACAGCGCGCGCCTGAAATCAGGTGAGATCAAGAAGTTCTCGCACTGACGAAACAGCCGGGGGCGGTGATCCGCCCCCGGAACTCCGCTCACTCCCGGACCCGCAGCATTTCCGGGTCGTAAGGACAGGGCGTGATCACCTCACAGCTGACCATCTCTCCGAGCATATCAAGATCAAGTCTCTGACCCGGCTGAGCGAGGGTCGGATCGACAAAAGCCAGCGCCAGGTTCAGGCCCGTCCGGTGGCCATAGTCGCCAGACGTCACCGTCCCGACAACGATGCCATCCTGCATGAGAGACGCTCCACCCTGGGCAGGTGCGTTCTGACTGCCGACTGTCAGCGTGACCAGCGTTTTGCGCGGGCCCTCCGCCTGTCTTTGCACCAGCGCATCGCGCCCGACAAAACCCGGTTTGTCCATTTTAACAAAACGTGACAGGCCGGTCTCAAAGGGGTCAAACTCCGTCAGGATTTCGGCTTTCCAGTGCAGGTAGCCTTTTTCCAGCCGCATGGATTCGACGGCCCGGCTGCCAAAAAGACCCATGCCATGCTCTGCACCCGCCGCGCGCAATGCCAGCCAGGCGGCATAAAGCTGGTTGTTCGGCACATGGATTTCATAGGCCAGCTCGCCCGAAAAGCTGACCGACATGACCACAGCGGGTGCGATGCCAATGAAACACTCCCGGACATGCAGCCAGGCAAAGGCATCCGCCGACCAGTCTTCGCGGCTGACAGCAGACAGCACGTCGCGCGCCTTTGGTCCGGCGAGCACAAGGATCGTATGCTCGTTCGTCAGTGAACGGATCTGCACATCCTCACCCGCGCGCAGATGCGCCTGCAGCCAGTCCATATCGTGGAATTCTGACGCCGCAGCCGAGCCATACCAGACACGCCCCCCGGGCAGCCGGGCCACCGTGGCCTCGGACTTGACCATGCCATGATGGTTCAGCAGATACCCAAGACCAACGCGTCCTTCTGTCTTTGGCAGGCGGCCACAGATCATCCGGTCGAGGAAGGTATCCACGTCTGATCCGGTCAGTTCAAACCGGTTGAAGCCGTTGACCTCGGTCAGCCCGACAGCGTTCTGAACGGTCGCCACCTCCTTTGCCACCAGATCAAAGACATTGTTGAACCGGAACCCATAGTCTTCGTGAAAATCGGGGTCCGGTTTGATGTATTCCATCCGTTCCCAGCCGTTCACCGTACCGAACGCGGCCCCCTCTGCCGCCAGGATCGGCGTCAGGGGCGTCGTCTTCATGGGCCGGCCGGCGGGGCGGTTTTCGTGTGGAAAGTGGAACCGGAACTCGTTCTGATAATCCTCGATCGCCTTGAGCGCTGTCAGTTCGACATTCGCATGTCCGGTGAAACGGCGCGGGTCGATCACCCAGGTGTCATAGCAGGCCTCGCCATGCACAATCTGCTGTGCCAGCAGCCAGCCATGCCCGCCGCCTTCGCCGAGGCCCGCGCGCAATCCGATGATGCAGAACGCGTTGCGCTTGCCCGGAATGGGGCCCACCAGCGGCGCACCGTCGATGGTATAGGTGATCGGGCCGTTGACCACCGTATGAATGCCGGTTTCCATCAGCGCAGGCATCCGTTCAAACGCGCCTTCCAGCACGTCTGTGACGCGGTCCAGATCGTCGGGGCAAAGCGCATTCACAAAGTTCGGGTCGATCCCGTCCATGCCCCAGGTTTTGCAGTCCTGCTCGTAGAACCCCACCAGCAGACCGTTCTTTTCCTGGCGGCAATAGTAATCGCTGATCGGACAGCGCAGCAGCGGCATGCGGTGCCCGGCCTCTTTGATCGCGGGGATTTCCTCGGTCAGGAAATACTGATGCTCCATCGACATCACCGGGTGGTGCACGCCCATCATCGCGCCGACCTCATTCACCCGATACCCACAGGCGTTCACGACGATCTCTGCGTGAACATCGCCCTTGTCGGTGGAAACGATCCAGCTGTCGTCTGCCAGTTGCCGCAGCGCAGTGACAGGTGTGTTGCGGTGCACTTCGGCGCCGGCTTTGCGCGCCCGCCGCGCCAGCGCCTGACACAGCTGCGCCGGGTCGATATCGCCATCCAGCGGATCCCACAGCCCGCCGATCAGATTATCGGTCGAGATCAGGGGATGGCGGCGCGCACATTCGGCGGCGTCGATGACCTCAAAATGCACGTCCATCCCGCGTGCCATGGACGCAAAATGCCGGTATCCGTCCATCTGTTTTTCGGTATTCGCGAGGCGGATGCCCCCGTCACCATGGTGATAATTGATCGGATAGTCCGGATCATTCGCCAGCTCCTGGTACAGATTTATCGAATGGGTCTTCAGCCCGACCATGGTCTGGTTCATGCCGAAATTCGTCACCTGCGCTGCCGAGTGCCAGGTCGTGCCCGAGGTCAGCTCGTTGCGCTCGAGCAGCATCACATCGCTCCAGCCTTCCTGCGTGAGGTGATAAAGTGTTGAGCAGCCGGCGATCCCTCCCCCGATCACGACGACCTTTGCTGTATTCTTCATTCCCGGCGGGCTCCTGTGTTTTCGGCGGTGCGCCAAAGGGACCATTCAGGTGCGCGCGGTCAAGAAGATCACGGCGGGTGTCAGAAAATCGAAAGTAATATTCTAAAAAGCAGGAACCGCTCTTCCCTGCTTGCCAGTTACTTCGGGCCGGGATCAGCTTTCCGTGGAAACAGTTGCAGAGGCACGGGATGGCAAAACAACGCGAGCGCCGCAAAGGGCGTGCTGCGGTTAAAGCACAGCGTGCCCGCGCGCCGGTTTTCAACCCAGCGGCTCCGGGGCCCGTGGGGGGTGCCTACAGACCGCTGAACGAAGCGGATCTGAACGCGATCTTTGATACGGCTCTGCGCCTGCTGGAGAAACTGGGCATGGGCGAGGTGCCGGACCGTCTGCGCAAGGACCTGCTTAAAGCCGGGGCAGAAAACGGCCCGGACGGACGGCTGGTGTTCCCGCGCAGCCTTGTGCTCGATGCAATCGACGGCGCTGCAAAGACATTTGTTCTGCACGGCCGCGATCCGGCCCGGTCCATCGAAGTGGGGGGCGACCGCGTCTGGTTTGGAACGGGAGGCGCGGCGGTACAGACGCTCGATCTTGATACCGCCCTCTACCGCCCGTCAACGCTGGCAGACCTTCATGATTTTACCCGTCTGCAGGACAGTCTGACAAACATCAGCTGGTTCACGCGCTGCTGTATCGCGACCGATGTGGCGGACCCGTTCGATCTGGATGTGAACACAGCCTATGCGCTGCTCCGGAATACGACCAAACCGGTGGCAACTGCCTTTACGCTGCCTGGGCATGTGGCTCCGATTGTGCAGATGTTCGATGTCGCTGCCGGGGGTGACGGCGCATTTGCCAGGCGTCCCTTTGTCAAGGCACACATCAGCCCTGTCATTTCGCCCATGCGCTACGGCGAGGATGCGGTGGACGTCACATATGCCTGTCTTGAGCACAACATCCCTGTGTCCTGTATTACGGCAGCACAGTCCGGCGCCACGGCCCCCGCAACACTGGCGGGTTTTCTGGCACAGTCGCTGGCAGAAACCCTGGGATCGCTGCTGATGGTTCACGCGGTGAAACCCGGGCACCCGATGGTCTTTTCCAACTGGCCGCTGGTGGTGGACCTGCGCACCGGGGCGTTTGCGGGCGGGGGCGGTGAAACGGCGTTGCTGAATGCGGCATCGGCGCAGCTGAGCAACTGGCTTGGCCTGCCGTCAGGGGTTGCCGCATCCATGACCGATGCCAAAGCGATCGATGCGCAGTATGGTGCAGAAAAGGCGATGACATCGCTGGCCGCAGCCCTCGCCGGGGGCAATCTGATCTATGAAAGTTCCGGGATGACCGCGTCCCTGCTGGGCGCAAGTTTCGAGGCGTTTATTCTGGATGACGAGATGCATTCCGCCACCTACAGGGCGCTGCGGGGCATCGAAGTGACCGAGGAAAACCTGGGCTTTGAAGCGATCTGCGAGGCGGTGCTGGGGCCTGGTCATTTTCTGGGTGGCCAGCACACCTATGCCGCAATGGAACGGGACTATTTCTATCCTTCGATTGCAGACCGCGATGCGCCGGGCACCTGGCAGGAAAACGGCGCTCTGGATGCGTGGAGCCGCGCAAGAGAACGGGCGCGCGAAGTCCTGCGGGATCACAGACCACAGTATCTGACCGCTGAGCAGGACGCGTCGATGCGGTCGGGGTTCAGACTTCTGATGTGATCCCGGGCGGATCTGGCAGGATAAACCGGCCCCGCAACCAGGGCAGTTGCTGCAGTGCCGGTTCAATGGCGTAGTCGCTGATCAGTCGCCGCATATGCTGCCAGACGAGACGCGTTGTCGCGGGGGCCAGGTCTGCCTGGGCCAGCAGAGAGATGGAGCGTGCAAATTCCTTGCCAGGCAGGGGCAGGATCGTAACCCTTTCGCTGAAACGCCGTGCGCGCAGGTAATTCGTTGGCGTGGTTATGGCCCAGCCTGTGCCATCGGCCACCATGCCCATCAGGGACTGATTGCTCTCAAACTGAAACCGGTGGGGCAGTTCAATCCGCTGGCGGCGCAGATGTGTGCTGATCTGTTTTCCGATGATCTGGTCGTCGCTGTAGCGCAGAAACGGCAACGTGCAGGCACCTTTCATGCAATCCTGCGGGTCAATTGCCGCACCCACAGGCAATGCCAGAACGTAGGGATCGCGCAGCAAGGGCATATCAGTGAGCCCGTCGGGGAGGGCCTGTGGCAGCGTGGCAATCCCGATATCTATGGCACGGCTGTGCAGAAGCGACAGGATGTCGTGACTGGGGCGCGTCAGATGTGCAAAACGACAATCAGGCATGACGCGCGCCAGTTGTTTGGCCAGCTCAGGGGCGATCTGGCTGTCAAAATCCTCGATCAGGGCCAGCCGCAGATTGCGCACATCAGACAAACGACCCGTCAGCGCGGCACTTTCCGCGCGACGCAGCAGTGCGAGGGCCTCTTCCACATAGTCCAGAAAAGCTGTGCCCTCCGCTGTCAGCGCCATGGGGCGGCGCGAATGATCCAGCAGTGTTACCCCCAACGCCTGTTCCAGCTGGCGCAGATGATGAGAGACGGTGCTGATGGACAGACCGGCTTCCCGGGCCACTGTCTGCACCTGGCCGGACCGGGCGGCCTCGCGGAAGATCTCCAGCGACTTGAGGCTGAGTTTTGATCGGTGCATGTCCGGTTCCGTTGTGTGCAGGTCAGAGCCTGTCCATCCTGCATTGTTTTTGAAAATTTCGAAACCGGGTTTCGAAGGTCAGCCCATCTGGTAGCCCGGAGTGGATTGCGAAATTTCTGTTTCTTCCGCGTTCATCTCCGCTTCGATCTCTTCGAACATCGGCGTTGACAGATACCGCTCACCCGTGTCGGGCAGCATGCACAGAATGACAGAGCCCGGTGCAGCCGTTTTCGCCACCTGCTGAGAAATGGCAAAGGTAGACCCGCCCGAAATCCCGGTCAGGATGCCCTCCTTGGCGGCCAGCTTGCGGGCCCATGCTATGCCTTCTGGTCCCGGGACTGGCAGCAGCTCGTCATAGGACCCGGTGTCCAGGCCTTCCTGCAGAACCGCAGGGATGAAATCCGGTGTCCATCCCTGGATCGGATGCGGTTCAAAGGCGCTGTGGCTGACAGCAGGGGCACCGTTGTCATGCCGGTCCTGGGCAATGCCACTGCCCACAAGCTGTGCGTTGGCAGGCTCCGTCAGAATGATCTTTGTGTCCGGGCGTTCTTGGCGCAGCACCCGGGCGATCCCTGTGACCGTGCCACCCGTGCCGTAGCCGGTGACGAGGTAGTCCAGACGCTTGTCTTTGAAGTCCCCCAGTATTTCCTGGGCTGTTGTCGCCTCGTGGATATCCGCGTTGGCGGATGTTTCGAACTGGCTCGCCAGAAACCAGCCGTTTGCTTTGGCGAGTTCCACGGCCTTGTTGTACATGCCAAAGCCTTTTTCCGCGCGCGGTGTCAGGATGACCTTTGCCCCCAGCATCCGCATCAGGCGGCGGCGTTCAATGGAAAAGCTGTCGGCCATCGTCACAACCAGCGGATAGCCCTTTTGCGCACAGACCATCGCAAGGCCGATGCCTGTGTTGCCTGAAGTGGCCTCAACCACGGTCTGGCCGGGTTTGAGCGTACCGGAGCGCTCTGCGGCCTCGATGATATTGAGTGCCAGGCGATCCTTGACCGATGCTGCCGGGTTGAAAAACTCTGCTTTGACGTAAAGCTCGACACCCTCAGGGGCCAGGTTGTTGATCCGGATCACGGGCGTGTTGCCCACAGTATCCAGCACAGAGTCGTAGAGCCTGCCCTGACCGGTCGTGCGGCGGATTGAAGAAGACATGTGATTTCCTTTCTGTCCCGGGTGCGTCGGGGCGGCTGTGTCCCCGTAGGGGGTCAGCATCACGCAGGCGGGTCCTGTTTGGCAACCTCTTAACTTTTTCCGGTCATCGGTTGGCGTCGGGCGTGATCTTGCCAGACGCCGAAAACCGGTGTTAGCCTTGGCCCACCTAACCGGGCAGCGGGGTGTCTACCGGACCCGCCCGACGTCGCCGCGCGACGCGTGAAATCTCCGCCTGAACGCCCCCTGGGCGGGGCTTGTGAAACGCGTTGGACGGGGAGACATTCGCCATGAAAAAAGCAGGTATAATCGGCATCGGAGATATGGGCAGCGGGATCGCGCTGAACCTGATCAGAAATGGGTTCCAGGTGACCGGCCGGGATCTGAAACCCGACAGAATGGACGCCTTTGAGGCGATGGGCGGGCGGGCCGCGCAGAGCACGGCAGAAGTTGGCCGGAACGCGCAGGCAGTTTTTGTCATGGTCATGAAAGGAGCCGAGGCACGCGATGTTATCCTGGGACCAGACGGGCTGGTGGCCAGTATGGAGCCGGGGGGAGCGATCATCCTGAGCGCCACAATCCGGCCCGACGAGGCCCGTGCCATTGGTCAGGACATGTCCGGGTCTGGTATCCATCTGATCGACACGCCGGTTTCGGGCGGTTTCCCCGGCGCGCAAAGCGGCACGCTGACCATGATGGCCGCAGCGCCGGACGACGTACTGGACCGGTTTGCGCCCTTTATGCAGGCTGTCTCTGCCAGCATTCACCGCGTCGGCACAGGGCCCGGTGATGGTCAGACGGTCAAAGCCTGCCTGCAGTCCCTGATCGGGGCGCAGTTTTCTGCCACCTTTGAGGCGGCGGCCCTGGCGGCAAAGGCCGGCGTGCCCGGGCAGGTCATTCTGGATGTTTTTTCGACCTCTTCTGCCGGTTGCGGGGTGGTCAACAATGCGCTTGAAAAGATCATCGACCGGCAGTTTGAGGGCACGGGCAGCCACATCAACACCATGCACAAGGATCTGACCATTTCGATGGGCCTGGGTGAAGAGCTCGGCGTGCCGCTGCACACTGCGGCGGCTGCCATGCAGATCTTTCATGCCGGACGTACGAAGTATCCGGACGGTGACAACTGGGTTTGTACCCGCGTCATCGAGGAGATTGTCGGCGCCGAACTGCACCGGAAAGCTGCCACATGAAGCTGGGTGTGATCTGTGATGGGATCAGCCGGGATCTGCGTCATGCTGTTGATGTCATGGATGAGTTTGGCCTGGAATATGCCGAACTGCAGTTTGTGGGAGATAAGGAAGTCGGCGATCATACGGCGGGAGAGATCCGCGATATCGACCGACTGTTGCGCGACAGGGGCAAACCGGTTTCCTGCCTGTCCCGCCATATCTTTGCGGGCATGACAACAGAAAACCGGCCGGGTGATGCGCTGCACACACAGCATATGGATGCTCTGAAAAGGGTGATCGATATGGCGCATGTAACCGGGTCGCCGCTGGTGCGGATCATGACCCAGAAAAAGGAACAGATCCTCTGGGGCAGTGGCGGCGCCGAAGTCTGGAACGTCGCGAAGGGTGCCTGGGATACCATGCCGCCGCTGATTGCACCGGCGGTTGAGCTGGCACGGCGGGAGGGGATCAGGCTGGTTGTTGAAACCGGCAACGGGACGATGGTGAATTCAAACCATACCGCAAAGCGCCTGATTGATGAGCTGGATGCGCTGGATACGCTGCAGGTTCTGTGGGACCCGGCCAACAACTGCTGGTGTCACGAACTGGCCTGGCCGGACGGATATGACACCCTGCGCGGCGGGTACCTGGGCCATCTGCACATCAAGGATGTTTTTGTCGACACCCCGCGCGCGACGCTGGAAGTGCGGCGTCTGGGCGAAGGGCAGCTGGGGCCTATGCTCGAGCCCATCGCCGCTGCGCTGCGGGCAGAGGCCTGGGATGGGGTGGTCTCGCTGGAAAGCGTCTGGCATCCGGGGAACGGCAGCTTCGAGGACGGGTTCCGGCAGTGCGTGGGCAGGTTCTGCGACGTTTTTGGCGACAGGCCTGACACGACGCATTAACTGCGGGGCCGGGCGGGTGACATCCGCGCGGGCAATCTGCGCTGGAGTTCAGTGCCCGCCCGGATGCCGTTCCGGCGCAGGGCCCGAAACCTGGCTGCCTCAGGTACGCCATGCAACGGGAAAGTGCATTCGTAAGAACTGAATGATCCGTCAGGCGTTGATCTGGTCAGAGAGTTTTTCTGCCGCCTGTTTGAGCGGGTTCACAAAACGCTGCAGCGTTTCCAGGGAATGGCGCTGGACGGGCGCATGGACCGAAAGGGTGGACATCAGCCGTTTCTGGTTATCGAGCACCGGGACCGCAATCGCGGCCATGTCTTCCATGAATTCCTGGTTGTCGCAGGAAAAACCCCGTTTGCGGGTCAGTTCGATCTCTGCCTTGAGTGCTGCGCGGTCCGTAATGGTGCCGGGCGCGTGCCGTTCCAGCTTTGCGTTTTCCAGATACCGGTCCAGATAAGAAGGGCGCAGCGAGGAAAGATACATCTTGCCGCTGGCGGTACAATGAAAGGGGACCTGCGTGCCCACAGGCAGCTGGATCCGCAAAGGCCAGTGCGTTTCAATCCGGTCGAGATAGGTCATGCCTTCGCGGTCAGGCATGGCAATGTTGCAGGTCTCTCCGATTTCGGCGGCGACGCTGCGCAGAATACTCAGGCGCAGCATACGCACGCGCTGTGAAGAAATTGCATTGACGGCCATTGTCCGGAGCCGGGGCCCCGGAGAATAGGAACGGCCATCAATATCGCGTTGCAGGAACCCTTCGGCCTCGGCAGTGTTGAACAGTCTGTGCAGCGTTGGCTTTGGCAGGTTCAGGGCGTCCTTGATCACCGAAGGCGTTACAGGCACGCCGGCCTTGACCACTTCCTCTAACAGGACCAGTAACCTGAGATTTGTGGGTATCTGGTCCTGTTTTTCAGTCATGATTCCGTCCGGCAATGCTGTCTTGCCTTCTGCTTATTGCATCAACTGAACCAACCACAAGGCGGTGACTGGCGTCAGTGCAACAAATATCCAGACGATCAGCAGTGATACAAGATACATCGTGGAGAACTTGAGCAGCCTGAAGTACGGCACTCCCGTCACCCCGGACGCGACATAGAGGTTCAGACCATAGGGCGGTGTAATGAACCCGATTGAAGCACCCACGAGGAAGACCACCGCAAAGTGGATCGGATCCACACCAACAGACACCGCAATCGGCGCGAGGATCGGTGCGAGGATGATCGTCACGGGCAGGGATTCAAGGATCATACCGGTGATAAACACGATGACCATCGCCGTGGCCAGAACCGCGTAGTAACCGCCCATGCCGGTGACAAAGTCGCCGATGTACTCTTTGGCACCCAGTGATGACAGAACCTGCTGCATCGCAACCGACACAGCAATCAGCGGCACCAGAATACCCGTGATCTGAGCAGAGCGGGATACGATGGCCGGCACGCTTGGGAGTGTGAAGCCTTCGACGACAAACATCGACATAAAGCTTTTTTCCTCGACGGGAATGTCTGCGTCGCTGCCCAGCAGTTTGTTCAGCGGGTAGCAAAGAATACCCACAAAGACACAGAAACCAACGGTAATCCCGGCGGCCTCGGTTGGTGAGAACTTACCGGTGTAGATGCCCCACAGAACCAGGCCGATGGCAAAGAAGCCCAGCCAGGCACCAAAGGCGGTTTTGACGACCCGCGCGAAGGACAGCCGGATCAGGATGCCCCAGCCGTTGATGGTGCAGACGATGAATGCAACCAGCATCATGGCAATGACCATCAGCGTTCCGGGCAGGATCCCCGCGATAAACAGCTCGGAGATGGGCAGGTTCATCAGGAAGCCGTAAACGATGAAGATGATCGACGGCGGAATGATGATCCCGACCGTACCACCCGCAGCGGCGGTTGCCGCCGAAAAGCGCTCATCATAGTTGCCCTTGACCATTTCCGGATGCAGCATGGAGCCGATTGTGGCGGTCGTTGCGGAGTTTGATCCGGAGATCGCAGCGAACAGGCCGCAAGCCGCGATAGAGGCCATCGCGAGGCCCCCGCGCAGCCACCCCAGACAGGAATAGGCAAAATTCGACAATCGTCGGGCAATGCCTGACTGGTTGATCAGGTCCCCCGTCAGAATAAAGAGTGGCATGGCAAGAAGCGCAAAGCCCTTGCTGAACACGTTAATCAGTTCGTTGCCGGTGTTGGACAACGGCAGGCCGATGACAAAGCTGCAGCCGATAACCCAGTAAAAGATGACAAGAAGTACCGGCGTTCCGAGCATGAAGAGCGCCGTTACGCCCAGCGAAATAAGTGTGATCCATGATCCGTCGGACATTATACGTCTCCCCCGATAACGGCTTGCTTGATGATCGGGCTGCCGGAACGGTAGTTGTCCCAGTCTTCCAGCCAGTTTCCGATGACGCGGCCAGACATAAGCGTGAAGGCGATGGGGACAGTGATGTAGAACCACCATTTCATCACATCATCGACGCCGTCGACGAGCTGGAAGTTGTCTGCCGAAAGTGCGGTGAAGCGCAGCGAGGTTGTAATGGCGATCCAGCAAAAGCCGAGCCACAAAAGCGCGTCCATTGTCAGTGTCAGCATCTGCCCGGTCGGGCTCATTTTCGCGCGGAATTCGCTGAAGCTCAGGTGGGTGCGCAGTTTTACGTTATACGAACACGCAAACCAGGCCATGACCATAAAGAGGAAAGGCGGCACCGTGGTCGATCCGGACCACTGGTTCGAGAACACAAACCGGTCAATAACGCCCCAGCAGATGATGCCGGCGATGATCAGGTACATCGTGACAGAAAGTCCGCGTTCCAGATGTTTTTCGGCGAATGGCACCAGTTTGTAAAACATGTGTGCCACAAATCCACACACGAACGTCGCCACAAAACAGAAAAGCCACATACCATCGGCGTCAAACGCCTGCCTCATGTCCCAGGAGCTGCCTGAGAATAGTGCGGGAACAACGGCCACCGCTTCAGCCAAAATCGACATAAAGATCTCCCCCTCGCTTAAAGAATTCCGCCATTTCCGGTCGGTATTTTAGAGATGACAAAGGCTGACCCGCACTTTTGCGCGGATCAGCCCGGTCTCAGGTTAAGCAGATGCCCGGATCAGGCTTTCCACCACCGGCGAGGCTCGACGTTCTCTGGCAGAGTGTCACCAGGGATCGTACGTACTTCGTCATAGATGTCCTGATAAGTATCGAGGCCACCGGACCAGCCGTTAAGCCGCTCGCGCCACTGCTCCCACAGTTGCGGCTGGTACTCTGGCGAGCACATTTCTTCGGCTTTCTTGATCTCGGCTTCCGACAGGAACGCGTTGCGCACGTCGTTCTGTGCGAAGATCGTGTTCGGAAGCTGCGGATCGGACTGACCAACTGTGTTGATCAGCGCGACCTCGTTTGCCGCCTGAACATGGACCTGTGCCAGATAGGAAGATTCCATCACGGCATCCTGCAGCTCGCCGCCAAGGCTGTCGAACACAGAAGCCGACATGGCTGTGTGCTCTGTACCGCAGAAGAAGTTCAGGTGAACCGACTGGGACACAACCGGGGACATGTTCGCATAGGCAACCGCAGAGGCCCATGTTTCCGCACCATCGATGAGGCCCTGCTTCAGACCGTCGAGTGTTTCTTCCCAGGCAACCGGAACAGGGTTCAGGTTCAGAGCTTCCATGGCGATACGGCCAAGCTGTGTACCCGTGACACGGTTCTTTGTGCCCGCAAGTTCGTCGATCGATGTAACCGTTGGTTTGTCCGCAAAGTTCAGACCCAGCTGGATCCCGCGCAGTTCAGCGTGGCTGAAGAGGAACTTCAGGCCGTGGCGCTTTTCATAGGGCTCGCGCAGCAGTGCCTGCGACGCGGGCGAGTACAGGAAGTGGTACTGGTCTGCCCGGTTACGGAACATGTAGGCATAGTCCAGAACGTTCAGATATGGTGCGCCACCAGCGGAGTTCTGAGTGGATGCCGCGTAGATATCAACGATTCCCTGCTGTGTTTTCTCGACGCAGGACGTCTGACCACAGATCTGGTTGTCGCCGATGAATTCAACGCGAATCTCTCCGTCCGTACGGCTTTCGAGGTCGCGGGCGAACTCGAGACAACCTGCACGTTCGATAAGAAGGTTGCGGGCATTGAAGCCTGACGCGCCGAATTTCAGCGTGTATTTGGCTTCTTTGGCAAAGCGCTTTTCATAAGTAGATTCAGCAGCTTTGGCGAGATTTGCCACGCTCATGGCGCCACCGAAAGTACCGGCCGCCAGAAGTGTCGAGCTCATGCCGTAGCGACCCGCGATCTTAAACAAATCGCGACGCGATATGCCATTGATGTTGTTTGATGTTTTCATGCGTTCCTCCCTGAACGTCGATTATTGAGACTAATCGTCCCAAAAAACACTAGTATGATATTGTGTTTCTGCCTAGAGTTTTTTTCATACTACATGGAGGAACGCGACGTGGAAGCGGATTTTATTGTCATTGGCGCAGGTTCAGCAGGCTGCGTGCTGGCCAACCGTCTGAGCGCTGATCCCAAAAACAGCGTTATTCTGCTGGAGGCCGGCGGGCGCGATCTGAACCCCTGGATCCATATTCCGGTTGGTTACTTCAAAACGATTCACAACCCGTCCGTAGACTGGTGTTACAAGACAGAACCCGATCCCGGGCTGAACGGTCGCTCCATTGAATGGCCGCGCGGCAAAGTGCTGGGCGGGTCGTCGTCGCTGAACGGGCTCCTCTATGTCCGCGGACAGCCGCAGGACTATGACCGCTGGCGGCAGATGGGCAACGTCGGCTGGGCCTGGGATGACGTTCTGCCGCTTTTCAAGCGGGCGGAAAAGAACGAACGCGGCGCGGATGAATTCCATGGAGACCAGGGGCCGTTGTCGGTGTCCAACATGCGGATTCAACGTCCGATCACCGATGCCTGGGTCGCCGCGGCGCAGGCAGCAGGCTATCCGTTCAATCCCGACTACAACGGCGCTGAGCAGGAAGGTGTCGGGTTTTTCCAGCTGACCGCCCGCAATGGCAGACGGTGCAGTTCGGCTGTTGCCTATCTGAACCCCGCGCGCAGCCGTCCGAACCTCAGGATTGTCACCCATGCACAGGCGGACAGGATCGAAATCAGCGACGGGCGCGCAACCGGTGTCAGTTACCGCGACCGCAGCGGCAGTGTTGTCACTGTCACCGCGCGCCGCGAAATCATTCTGTGCGGCGGCGCCATCAACTCTCCGCAGCTGCTGATGCTGTCCGGTATCGGAGAAGCAGAGCAACTGGCAGAGCACGGTATCGAGGTGAAGAAAGACCTCAGGGGTGTTGGTAAAAACATGCAGGACCACCTGCAGGCGCGCCTGGTATACAAGTGTAACGAGCCAACCCTGAACGACGAGGTATCCAGCCTGATGGGTCAGGCAAAGATCGGGCTGAAATATCTGATGTTCCGGGCAGGGCCAATGACTATGGCCGCGAGCCTGGCAACCGGGTTTCTGAAAACGCGCGACGATCTGGAAACACCTGACATTCAGTTTCATGTCCAGCCGCTGTCTGCGGAAAATCCGGGCAAAGGCGCTGACAAGTTCTCGGCCTTTACGATGTCAGTCTGTCAGTTGCGGCCCGAGAGCAAAGGCGAGATCCGTCTGAGTTCGGCAGAGCCGCGCGCCTACCCAAAGATCATTCCCAACTATCTGTCGACCGAAACAGACTGCCGGACCGTAGTCGCAGGCGTGAACATCGCGCGCACCATCGCGCGTCACGCCCCGCTGACGTCCAAGATTTCAGAGGAATACCGGCCGCACGCCAGCCTGGACATTGATGACTATGGTGCCACGCTGGACTGGGCCCGCAATAACACGGCGTCGATTTATCACCCGACCGGCACATGCAAAATGGGTTCGGACGCGGATGCCGTTGTCGATGACCGGCTGCGGGTACACGGGATCAAAGGGCTGCGGGTTGCTGACTGTTCGATCATGCCGGAGATCGTTTCAGGCAATACCAATGCGCCTGCGATCATGATTGGTGAAAAAGCCTCTGATCTGGTGCTCGAAGACAGCTGACAGCCGGCACCGGTTCATCACATTCTGATGAGCCGGGGAGCAGCCAGATATTTCCTGGCTCTGCGTGCATTGTCTTTCGGTGCAGGATTAACGACAGTCGGCGCGCGCGGGCATCGCCCCGTGTACCGTGCCGTACCGGTGCGGTGTCCTGGAAGATGAAGACATGTCGGTAAAACTATTTTCGGCAGCGCGTCGTGCGCCGCACCTGGGCAGCTACCCGCTGGAAAAGCTGGCGCGGACCAGAGACGCAGATTTCTCCGCCGTGCCTGCAATGGAGCCCATCAGCTTTCACCGGCCCGAACAGCCCGCGTCCGTTGTCAATGCCATGGGGGACTATCAGGCGACTATGGATGCCCTGCGCGATGGTCTGGTGAACCGGACACGCGCTGTAATCGACCCGGACCCGCTGGCCCGCGCGCAGCATCTGAAGTCTTTCGGGTATTTCTGCGACGCCTCGATGGTTGGCATCGGACCGCTGCCGCAGTCAGCTTTGCTGAAAGAACCACTGCGAAACCCGGATATCGACCGCCTCGCCGGTGAGCTGCGCACACGCCAGACGAAAACGCTTGCCTCCGGGATTGACGTGATCCTGGCGGATCTGCGCGACAGTATGGAGGCGCCGGTGACCACGATCACCGGGCATCCGAATGTGCTTGTCTTTCTCTATGAATGGCCGCGTGACCCCAGGCCGGATGAGCCGGGCGTGGACTGGCTTGCGGATGCACAGCACCACCGGGCCAGCCTGCGCAGTTCCGAAACGGCCGTGGTCCTGGCCAGTTACATCCGCCTGCTGGGCTGGGATGCCCGTGCGCATACGCCAACCAGTACGGATATCGATCTCAACCAGGCGGCGGTGGCGGCGGGCCTGGCCGGGGTGCAGGAGGGCAGGCTGATCTGCCCGTTTCTGGGCACGCGGTTTGGTGTTGCCTGTGTCAGCACGACAATGCCTCTGGCGCATGATCTGCCGCTGGCGCCCGAAGCGCTGAGGGACACCGGTGGTCTGTCCTGGTGGCTGGGGGCGGGCACGTCGAAATCTGCCATGAACCGGGACCCTTATGCGCGGCGCAATTTCCGCGACGGGCCACACCCCTTTGAGACGCTGAAGCGCACAGACAAGCCGACCACCTATATCGACGAGGGCCGCGTCGCCCGTGTGCCCAAACGGGCCGATATGTTCGCACGTGCCCAGTTTGGGGATATGGGCAAGGCCGTTCAGGAGGGGGCCGCGGGCGGGCACTATGCGCGCAAGGCCGCGCCGTCGATGGCACAACGGCGGATGCTGGGGGCGCTGACCCTGCTTCAGGACGGGCCCGCAGGTCCCGGCCCGCGCCCGGATGATGCGGCCCGGAATGCGGATAACATCAAGGCGCTGTGCTACTTTCTGGGCGTGGATGCGACGGGGCTTTCGGCCTGTCCGGACTGGACCTGGTACAGCCATGATGCAACCGGTAAACCCATTGACCCGCCGCACGATCAGGCCATCAGCATGATCATCGACCAGGGGTTCGACACGATGGAGGGCGCCAGCGGGGATGACTGGATCAGCGTGGCCCAGTCCATGCGCGCCTATCTGCGGTTTTCGCTGCTGGGCGGTGTCGTCGCCCGCCAGATCCGCAATCTGGGGTACAAGGCCAAAGCCCATACGGTGATGGACGGTGAGGTGCTGCAGCCACCGCTGCTGCTGCTGTCCGGTCTGGGAGAGGTCAGCCGCATCGGCGAGGTGATCCTGAACCCGTTTCTGGGTCCGCGTCTGAAATCGGGCGTCGTAACGACAGACATGCCCCTTGCCCATGACAGACCTATTGATTTCGGCCTGCAGCGGTTTTGTGAAAGCTGCAATAAATGTGCGCGGGAATGCCCGTCCGGCGCCATCACTGCGGGCCCCAAGCTGATGTTCAACGGGTACGAGACCTGGAAGTCAGACAGTCAGAAATGCGCCACTTACCGGATTACCACCTCTGGCGGATCAATGTGCGGGCGCTGCATGAAAACATGCCCCTGGAACCTGGAGGGGCTCTTTGCAGAAAAGCCGTTCCGCTGGGCCGCGATGAAACTGCCGGCGGCGGCACCGGTGCTGGCGCGTCTGGATGACCGGCTGGCGCGGGGTGGTCTGAACCCGGTCAAGAAGTGGTGGTGGGACATCGAGCTGGCAGAGGACGGCGGGTACCATCCGACCCGCCAGCCGGTGAATGCCCGCGCTCTGCAGCCCGGGCTGAAGCTGCGCTATGCGGATCAGACGCTTGCGGTCTACCCCGCACCGCTGGCACCACCGCCCGCACCCTATCCTTTTCCGATGGACCGGGAAGCGGGTATCGAGGCCTATCAGAACATGATCACCCCGGATGAGTATCGCGCACGGCGCGCGGCGGGTGAAACGGGGCCGTGGGACCATGAATACAGGTCTGACAGGGACAATCCTGTTGTTGAGCTGACACTCGCAGAGGTGCGGAAACTGACCCCGGATATCTCGCACTATGTGTTTGAGGCAGCAGATGGGTCTGATCTGCCGGAATGGACAGCCGGCGCGCATCTGGATGTCGTCGTCAGCCCCGACAAACTGCGGCAGTATTCGATGTGTGGCGATCCGGCCGACCGGCGACACTATGAAATTGCGGTTCTGCGCGAGCGGGATGGCAGGGGCGGGTCCGAGCTGTTGCACCGTATTTTCCAGCCTGGCCGTCGGGTTTTCGCGGCCAGGCCCATCAATCATTTTCCTGTCGATGCCACTGCGCAGATGCATTTTCTGATGGGGGGCGGTATCGGGGTCACACCGATGATCGCCATGGGGCACACGCTGGCGCGGCAGGAGCGGGACTTTGAGCTGCACTACTCTGTCAGTACCGGCGAGGCGGCTGCGTTCCGGACGCACCTGATGGCGCTGCCCTGGGCGGACAGGGTAACGGTTCATATTTCTGACGTGGGATCGCGGGCGGATCTGCCTGCTTTGTTCCGGAACCGGTCAGAGGGCGCGCATGTCTACGCCTGCGGTCCCGACAGTTACATGTCGGCGGTGATGGACGCCGCAGCGCAGTCCGGGTTTGCCGAAGAGGCCTGCCATCTGGAATACTTTGCCGTTCCCGAAACGCCCGACTATGTGAACCACCCGTTTCGCCTGCAGTTGCGCGACGGGCGTGTGCTGGAGGTACCGGCGGATAGCTCTGCAGCACAGGTGCTGATCGACAACGGTGTGCCGGTGGATCTGAAGTGCTCGGACGGCCTGTGCGGGGTATGCAAATGCGGGCTGCTGGCAGGCGAGGTGGAGCACCGCGATTTTGTTCTGTCCAGGGCGCAGCGGCAGGACAACATCATCCTGTGTCAGTCACGTGCGGCTGAAAAAGACGGCGTACTGCACATCGATCTGTGACCAGAGCAAAGGGCGGGGAGGTTTAAGAGCCTGCTCCGGGTGGTATGGTCATCCTGCCGTGGTGACCTGCTGTTTGCGCAGAGAATTCGACGCAAGGCATTGATCTGTATAGATTGTACGCAACATCAACCGGCCAGCGGCAGGCGACAGATTTCCTGAAAACGGCCATCCTCACGCTCGCCACACAGGCTCAGGTCTGTGATGACCAGCGGCGCAGGCAGGGCGGGGCGGAAATGCGCCGTCGCCTGATCCTGCAGCGTCTGACGCCCGGCAGCGTCCAGCAGGCCGGTCAGGGTCATGTGAAACCGGAATGCATCCAGCACGTAAGGATAGCCCCATCGGGTCAGGTTCTGCTCCTGAACGGCTGACATGCCAGGTCTGCGGCGCTTGTCCAGTTCTGCCTCTGTCGGCGGTTTGCGCCAGGGATCCAGACCGCGGACAACATCTGCTGCCAGCGCGGCCAGTGCATCCGTCGGGCCGACGGGGGTCAGGGCCAGAAACCGCCCGAGAACAGAGATGTGCAGCCCCTGCAAACGCACAGGGGGCAGCCTGGCACAGAACGCGCGGGCATCCTCTTGCAGTTTGCCCGGGGCCATGCCGTCAGCCAGCGCAAAGGGCGGTTTGATGGTGCCGTGAAAGCCATATTTGCCCGGGCGTTCGGCAGCAGGACCGGCGACCGGATCACAGGCCAGGCCTGTGGCGATATCCCAGCCCAGCCAGGTGGCACCGGCGTGTGCGAATTCGCCGGGCGGGGCGGTATAGTATATGGCGTATCTGGTGAAATTCACGGGGTATCCTGACGGTCTGTGCCGGGGTCTTGCGGGTGCGTCATCGGCTTTCAGAAACCTGCCATGTCCGGCCCCGCCAGCCAATGCCTGATCTGCGGGCCGCACCGGATTGTGGCGCGCCGCACAGCGGGTCTTGCCATCCGGGCCGCAAAAGGGCCACATCGCGCGAGAGATTTTTCAGGCGGAGACAGATGATGCGCGCGATGCAGGTAACAGAACTGGGCCAGTCCCTGAGCATGCAGGATATTCCGCACCCCGAAGCGGCCCCGGGGCAGGTTGTGGTGCGGGTGCATACCTGCGGGCTGAATTTCGGAGATTTGCTCATCATTAAAGGCACTTACCAGGAGCGGCCCCAGGTGCCCTTTACCCTTGGGATGGAGCTTTGCGGCACAATCACTGCCGTGGGCGAGGGGGTGACAGAGCTGCGCGAGGGACAGCGCGTTGCGGCCTATTGCGGGTTCGATGCGCTGGCGGATTATGCGGCCATTCCTGCGAGTGTCTGCGTGCCGGTTCCGGATCAGATGAGCGATGAGCATGCGGCAGCGTTTCTGATTGCCTATGGCACCAGTCACGTCGCGCTGGACTATAAGGCGCACCTGAAAGAGGGCGAACGCCTGCTGGTTCTGGGCGCGTCGGGCGGTGTTGGTCTGACGGCTGTGGAGCTGGGGCGGCTGATGGGGGCCGAGGTGATCGCCGTGGCGCGCGGGGCCGAGAAACTGGCCGTGGCGGGGGCCGCAGGGGCGCACCACCTGATCAATTCAGAGACCGACGATATCCGCGAAATCGTCAAGGGTCTGGGCGGGGCGGATGTGGTCTATGACCCGATTGGCGGTGACCAGTTCAAAGCGGCCCTGCGGGCCTGCAGGCCCGAGGCGCGGCTGATCCCGCTTGGCTTTGCCAGCGGGGAGGTGCCGCAGATACCGGCCAATCATCTGCTGGTCAAAAACCTGACCGTGATCGGGTTTTACTGGGGCGGGTATACACGGGTGAATCCAAAAGTTCTGACGGACAGTTTCCGGGTTCTGACCGACTGGTATGTCGAGGGGAAGATCCATCCGCATGTCAGCAACGTGCTGCCGCTGGAAGAGGCCAACGCGGCGCTCGATCTGCTGCGCACCCGCAAGGCCACGGGCAAGGTGGTTGTAAAAATCTCCTAACCCATCGCACGCGCAACGGAAATGCAGGGGCGGGACGCGATCTGCCCTGCGGGGCAGGTTAACGCCGTGTTTTCAGGGTTTTGGCCGCGTCGGTAAAACGTCGGTATAACGTCGGTATTACGTCGGTGTCCGGCACCGACGGGGCGGGGTTAACACAGCGGTCGCTGTGGTTTGTGCACGAAGTGTTGCTGCGCCGCACGGTGCGGCGGGTGCCGGCACGCGGGTTTGTTGTGGCGTTTCGGGGCGCGGGGGCAGGCCGGGGCGGTATATGCGTGCCGGGGAACGGGCGCTGCACCGGTTGTCTGGGACACAATCACAGGTGCAGGGGAGAAAGGGCCCGGAAACCCATAGCGGGTGCCGGGGAATCTGTGTAGCCTGATCGTATTTTACGCCCCCTTTGAGGTTGCCCATGTCCGAAAACATCCATCCGCTCGCCCCGCATCACCTGCCGCACTGGTTTGCCAGCGCTGATGGTGGCGACGGGCTGTTCACCATCATGGTCATCTTTGTGCTGGGCCTCATTCTGTTGCTGGGTGTCGCCTATTTCACCTTGCATGCCCTGCCGGAACGGATGGCGCACAAGAGCAACTCGGCACAGCTGCAGCTGATTTCGATCCTGTGTATGCTGGCGCTCTTTACGCACAACAATCTCTTCTGGGTCGGCGCGCTGGTGCTGGCCGCGTTCCGGCCACCGGATCTGGCGGCGCCGCTGAATTCCATGGCGCAGTCCCTCCAGAACCTTGTGAGCCGGGAGCGCTGAGATGCTGGAACTGATCATCTGTTCGCTGGTCACGATCCTGCCGGATTATCTGCTGAGACGTCAGTTTCAGGGCAAACGCTGGGGAGATCAGATCAATTTCTTTACCGTCTGGTACGAGCTGCGCTGGGGCATCACGCTCTGTGCGATGCTGACAATCAGTCTGATCACAATCGTCTTTTACTATCACCCGACCACCTCCAGCGTCGCGTCGTTTTTCCGGACGGTCACCATCCTGTCCGAGGCCGGGGGGCGTGTGGAGGAGATCTATGTAGAGAACAATCAGCGCGTTCAGGCCGGTGACCCGGTGTTCCGGCTGGACAGCAGCCGCCAGGAGGCGGCCCGTGAAACCGCGCTGCGCCAGATCGGCGAGGCTGATGCAGCGCTGACGCTGGCGCAATCAGACCGGGCTGCCGCCATCGGCACGCTGGATCAGGCGCGCGCCGCCTACAGGCAGACCTTTGAGGATCTGGAGCGTCGCCGGACGCTGCAGGAGCGCGGCTCGACCGCTGTGTCGGCGCAGGAAGTGCAGAGCCTGGAAAACGAACTGGACGTCCGTCAGGGGGCACTGGATGCCGCCGAAGCAGGCGTGGCCGCGGTGGATGCCACCATTTCCGTTCTGTTGCCCGCACAGCGCGCGGTTGCCGAAGCTGCCCTGGAGCAGGCGGAGGTCGAGATCGAAAAGCTGACCGTCTATGCCGGTACCTCGGGCACGATCGAGCAGTTTACCCTGCGCAAGGGCGATATCGTCAGCCCGGTGCTGCGCCCGGCGGGTATTCTGGTGCCGGAAGGTGCCGGGCAGGGACGGTTCCAGGCAGGCTTTCCGCAGATATCCGCCCAGGTGATCAGGCCCGGTGGCGTGGCGGAGATCATGTGTGTGTCCAAACCTTTTACGGTGATCCCCATGGTGATCACGGATGTGCAGGACGTGATTGCAGCGGGCCAGATCCGCCCGTCAGACCGGCTGGCGGATGCGCAGTTTCAGGGCGCACCAGGCACGGTCACGGCCTTTATGGAACCTATCTATGAGGGCCAGACAGATGACATCCCGCCCGGCAGCCGCTGTGTGGCGACGGCCTATACCAACAATCATGACCGGCTGGATGATCCCGACCTGAGCACGGGGCGCTGGATTTTCATGCATGTGGTCGACACGGTGGGCGTGGTTCATGCAGCGGGGCTGCGTATCCAGTCGATCCTGCTGCCGTTGCAGACGCTGGTCTTTACCGGGCACTGAACGGTCGCGCCCTGGTGGGTGCGGCGCGGTGCAGGGCAGACTTGTTGACTTGGACCCGCGCTTACTTTCCGATGGACCGGGCGGATTGGAGATTTCCCTTGCCCTTGTCGCATAAGTCCATCGATGCAGCATCCAGCGCTGTTTCCCTGCTGACGGCGGTGGTTGGCTTTGCCACGTCCCCGGGCCTGTCGAGCGGCGCGCGGCTGTTCGGCCAGTCCGCCTCGATCCTGAAGAAGACGGTTGCCGATACAAGCCCGCCGGGTCTGGTGGATCAGCTGGGCCGGGATCTTGCGGAGAAGCTGGCGCATCAACCGGCCGACCGGCAGCTTGTCGTGGCACAGATGATCGAGCAAAGCGTGCCCGACGAGGAGGCTTTTGTCAGCGGTGCGTTGTCTGCGGCAAGGGTTATGGCGCAGATGCAGAAGGTTCTGGCCGGGAAGGCCGCGTCGAACCCGGCGATGTCGGAGTTTGGCGACCCGGTCAATCTGGCGCTCTTTGAGGACTGTGTGACGCCGGTGATCGAAGATCTGCTCTCCAGCCCCGGGTTTGTCGGGACGCTGGCACCCGGGATCGCCCGGCAGACACTGGACAGGCTCGAATCCATTGCCGAAGGTCAGACGGAGCAGACCGCAAAGCTGGGCGATCTGCAGTCCGGTCAGGACGACCTGCGGGCCGGTCTGGCAGAGCAAAAGGCGCTGCTGGCGCAGTTGCTGGAGCGTTCCGGCGGCGCAGGCGGGCTGTTGTCGCAGCCCGAGGCACTGGGGCGCGATGACTTGCAGACGCTTGCAGGTTTGTTCGGTGGTGACCCGGACTGCAGCCCGTCTGAGCTCATGCAGTTTATCCGCAGCAAAGCAGAGGAATACCAGGAATTCCGGCGCCAGACAGGTGCCATTGATGACAGGCTGACACAGCTCGCAACTCTCAAGGCGTCTGCCGACGAAGCCGCCGCAGCACTGGATTTCGAGGGTGTGGAGGAATACCTGGCCCGCATTGATGATGTGCAGACCGAAATTGCGGCAGAAACCAAAGAGGTCAGGGCGCGCAATGCGCTGTTGCGCGGAGAGGTGGAACAAGCCTTTCATCTGCTCTGTGCGGCAGCGGACAGTTTTGGCGGCAGTGATCCGCTGGGGCCGGCGCGCCGGATGTTTTTTACCTCTGTGCCTGTCCTTAATGAACACTGGGAGCGATTTGGCGGGGACAGTCCCGCCTTTTCTGTCGAGATGGCGCGCGGTGCCCTGACGCAGGACCTTGCAGAGCGCGATCCGCTTTTGTGGGACATGGGCCGGCATGCGTTGGGCGCGTCGCTCGCATTTCTGGGGGTCGGCACGGGTGGTGAGGCGGGTCGGGTGTTTCTGGAGGAAGCCGTTGAGGAACTGACCGATGTCAGAGACGCGCTGCTGGGTTTGGAACTGGAAGAGGGGGATCTGGCTGCGGGCTTTAAAAGCGGATTTCTGACCGATCTGGGCTATGCGCTGCGGTACCTTGGACAGGGCACAAAGGGCCCGGAGGGCGAGGCTTACCTGCACCGGGCGATTGAAACCTATAAGCAGGGGCTGTCCTTCGGCAGTGCGGTCGCCTCTCCCGGGGCCTACTGTGCGACGCTGCATATCAACATCGGCAATGCGTATATGGACCTGGCGGAGCGCGGCACCGGGCAGGCCCTTGTGGCCCATCGGCGCGAGGCGCTTGAAAACTATCGCAAAGCGCTGGATTACACCCGCGCAGGTAAGGTTGAGCCGTTCGAAACGGCACGGGCGGCCAAAAACCTGGCCAGTGCGCTGCTCCACATTTCCAGGTCCGCAGATGCCGGAGAGGCGCCGGGGATGCTGGAACGGTCTGTCGTTTTGTTCGAAGAGGCCATCGGGATATGGCAGCGCGAGGATTTTCCGGTACAGACCCTGGGCGCGCTGCAGGGGCTGGCTTTCTCGCAGGCGCTGCTGGTCAATCATACCGATGACCCGGCACAGGAGATGCAGCTGATCACGGCGGCTGTTACAAACTGTGACGCCGCGATCGACATCTGCCGCCGGATTGGTGATCCCGCAAGCGAAGAGGCCCTGCGCGGTATGCGACGGGATTTTGTAAAAACGCGGGATTCTGAGACGGGCTGACGGGTGTTTTCGGGTCCGAAGCGGCGCCCGGTGCGGTGCTGTTCGTCTATGGTTCGGCCTGTGACGGCCGTCAGCCGCGGTTTCGACGCCTGTCCGGTTACCGCCGCCGCACGGGGGCGCGGGAAATGACCCGGGCCTTTTGCTTTTCGCGCAGGAACACAAACAGGCCGGAGCCCAGGATCAGTGCGATACCGGCCCAGACTTCCCACACCGGCAGATCGCCAAAGATGATCCAGCCCCAGAAGACGGCCATCGGCAGGCCGACATATTCGAAAGGGGCCACGGTGGCGGCATCGGCCACACGGTAGGCCTGGCTGAGGCAATAGCCGATTACGGCTGCATTCGCCCCCATCCCCAGCAGCCAGATCCGGTCGGCCCCTGTGGGCCAGATCCAGGCGCGCAGCAAAAACTGCATCGAGGGATCGGTCAGACCGGTGGCAAAACGTCCGTCACCGGCGACCAGGAAAAACGCCACCGACACCACGATAAAGGCCAGCTGCACATAGACCGAGAGGGCGGAGGCTTTGCTTTCGACCCCCAGTTTGCGGGTCATCAGCTGGTTGAGCGCATAGGTCAGCGCGGCGAGCACCGGCAGCAGAAGCACCAGACGCGAGGCCTGCAATTCGCCCGCATCAGCCCAGGGCCGCTGCATGATCACCACACCGGCAAAGCCCACCAGAACGGCGGCCATGCGCATCGGCCCGACCTTTTCGCCGAGGATCGGGATCGACAGGAGGGTGATCATGAGGGGGGCCGCAAAAAACAACGCTGTGGCATCTGCCAGCGGAATCGCGGCCAGAGCGGCAAAAAAGCTCATATTGGCGACGACGATCAGCAGACCCCGGATGGCATGCAGCACGGGCCTGCGGGTTTTCAGGATGCGCCAGCCGCCCTCCATCCGGATCAGGAACAGCGTGAAAATCAAACCGACAAAGGAGCGGATAAAGACGATTTCATGCAGCGGATAGCCGCCCGAGAGCTGTTTGATCAGCATATCGTTGAGCGAGATCGCAACCACACCGCCGAGCACGAAGGCGATGCCGGTTGCGGCGTTGTTCGGGGCGTGGTCTGTCATACCGGCGGGCATATCAGCTTTGCCGGGGCCGTCGCGACGGAAAACGACATTGCGGCAAAACCGGTTGGCGTGCCCCGCGCGCATGGGGTACGTTTGCCATGGCCGGATCAACAACAGGGAGATGCCCGGATGCAGATGTCAGACACGCGCCAGATCGCCGCCACGCCGGAGGAAGTTTACGCCGCATTGCTGTCGCCGGAGGTGCTCAAAGCCTGTGTGCCGGGCGCCCAGGAGGTGACAGGCTCGCCCGAGGAAGGATTTGAGGCCGTTGTGGTGCAGAAGGTCGGGCCGGTAAAGGCCACGTTCAAAGGGGCGGTGACCCTGTCGGATATGGTGCCGGGCCGGTCGCTGACCATCAGCGGCGAGGGCAAGGGAGGTGCTGCCGGTTTTGCCAAAGGTGGTGCGGATGTGAGAATGGAAGCGGCCGGTGGCGGCACCGCGCTGAGTTACGATGTGGAGGCCAAGGTCGGCGGCAAGCTGGCGCAGCTTGGCAGCCGCATCATCGACGGTTTTGCCAAAAAAATGGCGGATCAGTTTTTCACCACGCTGCAGGAAACGCTGGAGGGCCCGGCAGAGCCTGGTGATGAGGAACCGGAGGCTGAGAAGAAAAGCTGGCTGAAGCGCGTCACCGGCAAGGGGTGAGCGGGACGGCAGATGCCGGGATTTTGAGTATTTCCGGAAGGGTGAAGGGGGAACGCGCCGCGCAGGGCCGGCGGGCGCGTTTCGCGGCCAGGTGCACAGAGCCCGGGTAAACTGTGCGTCAGCGCGCTGTTCTTTGGGGGCGGTCGTCTTTAGGGAAGCGGAAAGCGCTGGGAGGGTGCGACATGTCAGCAATTCTGGAAATCACGGGTCTGCGCAAGTCCTATGCGGACGGGTTTGAAGCGCTCAAAGGCGTCGATCTGGAGATCAGGAAGGGTGAGATCGTTGCCTTGCTTGGTCCTAACGGGGCGGGCAAGACAACGCTGATTTCAACCGTTTGCGGGATAACCACGGCCACATCCGGCGATGTGAAAGTGGGCGGGCACTGCACGCTCCGGGACTACCGTGCGGCGCGCAGTATGATCGGTCTGGTGCCTCAGGAGATCAATCTGGAGCCCTTTGAGAAGGTGATCAACACGGTCCGGTTTTCGCGGGGTCTTTTCGGCAAACCCCGGAATGATGGCGCGATCGAGCGTATTCTGCGGCAGCTGTCGCTGTGGGACAAGCGCAACAATCAGATCCGCGCGCTTTCAGGAGGCATGAAGCGCCGGGTGCTGATCGCAAAGGCGCTGAGCCATGAGCCGCAGCTGCTGTTTCTGGATGAACCGACGGCCGGTGTCGATGTGGAACTGCGCAAGGACATGTGGGAGATTGTCGAGGGGCTCAAGGCCGCGGGTGTCACCATCGTTCTGACCACCCATTACATCGAAGAGGCCGAGGCCATTGCGGACCGCGTGGGGGTGATTGCGCGGGGCGAGATGCTGCTGATTGAGGACAAGGGTGCGCTGATGGCGCGGATGGGGCAAAAGCAGCTGGATGTGCAGCTCTCGGCCCCTCTGGAGACGGTGCCGGAAGCGCTGGCGGGGTATGACCTGGTGCTGGGCAGCGACGGGCACACGCTGACCTACAGCTATGACACGCGCGCTGAGCGCACAGGGATTACCAAGCTGCTGCAGGATGTGAGCAGGGCAGGCCTGGTGCTGCGCGATGTGGTGACACGTCAGAGCAGCCTGGAGGATATCTTTGTCGATCTGGTGCACCGCGACGAAGAGGAGGAGACACCATGAACCTGCTGGCCATACGGGCGATATTTCTGTTTGAGATGTCGCGGTTTTTCCGGACCCTGGCGCAGAGCCTGATCTCTCCGGTATTGTCCACATCGCTGTATTTTGTGGTCTTTGGGGCCGCGATCGGCAGCCGCATCCAGGAAGTTGAGGGGGTGAGCTATGGCGCGTTTATTGTGCCGGGACTGATCATGCTGTCGGTGATCACTCAGGCGATTTCCAACGCCTCGTTCGGGATTTATTTTCCGAAGTTTATCGGCACGGTCTATGAGCTGCTCTCGGCGCCGGTCAGTTTTCTGGAGATTGTGGCGGGCTATGTCGGGGCTGCAGCGGCCAAGGCGCTGATCATCGGGGTGATTATCCTGACCACCTCTTTCTTTTTTGTGGATGTTCAGATTGCGCATCCGCTGGCGATGCTGGTGTTTCTGGTGCTGACCTGTGTGAGTTTCGCGCTGCTGGGGTTCATCATCGGCATCTGGGCGGGCAGTTTCGAGCAGCTGCAGCTGGTGCCGCTGCTGGTTGTGACCCCGCTGGTGTTTCTGGGGGGGGCGTTTTATTCCATCTCGATGCTGCCGCCGGTCTGGCAGACGATTTCCATGTTCAACCCGGTTGTATACCTGATCTCCGGGTTCCGCTGGGCGTTTTTTGAAACCTCGGATGTGCCGATTGGAATTTCCCTTTTTGCGATTGCGGGTTTCACAGCGCTCTGCCTCGCCGCGATCTGGTGGATTTTCAGAACCGGCTGGCGCATCCGGCAATAAAGACGCAGGCTGAAAACTCTTGTGCCCGCGCGCCTTGTTTGGGTGCCTGGGGCGTTCTACATGGGGTCACATGAAACGCTGGATACCCTTTATGAAATCCGACCCGGAGGTGGCCGTTGTGCGCCTGTCGGGTATGATCAGCGCATCGGGGCGCGGCACGCTGAATGACGCCTCTCTCGCCCCCCTCATCGACAAGGCGTTTTCCCGCGGCAAACCGGCTGCGGTGGCTCTGCAGATCAATTCGCCGGGGGGCAGCCCGGTGCAGTCATCGCTGATCGGGGCGCGCATCCGCCGAATGGCCGAAGAAAAGAACGTGCCGGTTTTTGCCTTTGTCGAGGATGTTGCGGCCTCGGGCGGATACTGGCTGGCGTCGGCGGCTGACGAGATTTTTGCCGATGACAGCTCGGTTGTGGGCTCTGTCGGGGTGATCTCCGCCTCCTTTGGCGCGCATGAGCTGCTGGCGCGCTACGGGGTGGAACGGCGGGTCTATACAGCCGGCAGGTCGAAATCCATGCTGGATCCGTTCCGCCCGGAACAGCCGGAGGATGTGGAACGCCTGAAAAGGCTGCTCGAAGACATCCACACAAACTTCAAGGAACATGTCACCCGCCGCCGGGGCGCAAGACTGGCAGAGGGCAGGGACCTTTTCACCGGAGAGGTCTGGCTGGGCCGCAGCGCGGTGGAGCTGGGTCTGATCGACGGGATCGGACACATGAAACCCGTTCTGCGCGACCGTTTTGGCGACAAGGTACGGTTCCGCTCTTATGGCGCGCGCAAATCCCTGTTGTCGCGCCTGGGCGCGCAGATGATGGATGATGCGCTTCAGTCCGTGGAAGAGCGCAGTGCCTTTGCGCAGTACGGGCTGTAACTGAATGATTTTCAAGATTGTCACCCTTTTCCTCATCTTCATGGGCGTTCTGGCCATGTTTGGTAAAATGCATTGGCTGGGTGGCAAACGGCTGAAAAACGCAAAGTGCCGGGGATGCGGGCGCTACCGCATCGGACGCGGGCCCTGTGCCTGTGGTGCAGGGGGGCGTTCGTCATGAGCGACCTGATGCCCTGGCTGCTGTCGGGTCTTGGCCTTGTGATCCTGCTGCTCGCAGGGGACGCGCTGGTCAAGGGTGCCGTCAATCTGAGCCTGCGGTTGGGGGTGCCCGCACTGATCGTGTCACTGACGATTGTGGCCTTTGGAACCTCTGCACCGGAACTGCTGATCTCGATCCAGGCGGTGCTCGAAGGTGCCCCTGGTCTGGCGCTGGGGAATGTGGTCGGGTCCAACACAGCCAATATCCTGATGGTACTCGGAGTGCCGGCGATCCTGGCCGCGATGCACACCGGCGAATGCAATACCCGCAAGACCTATAATTTCATGATCCTCGCATCGCTGCTGTTTATCGGGCTGGCGTACCGGGGGGTCTTTGACTGGATCGCCGGTGTTGTACTGCTTGCAGCTCTGGCGCTGGTGCTGGGGGATGCTTTTCGCGATGCGCACCAGCACCGCAATGCCTGCAAGGGGGACGACGCGGAAGAGCCCGAGGGTGCGGACCCGGATATGCCGGGCTGGCGCATCGGGGTGTTTCTGGTGCTGGGTCTTATCGGTCTGCCGCTGGGGGCGGACCTGCTGGTGGACAACGCCACCATCATCGCGCGCGAATACGGCGTGTCGGACACGGTGATCGGCCTGACGCTGGTGGCCATCGGGACATCGCTGCCGGAGCTGGCAACGACAACCATGGCGGCGCTGCGCCGCCAGGCCGACGTGGCGCTGGGGAATGTGATCGGGTCGAACATGTTCAACCTGCTGGCCATCATCGGGATTGCGAGCCTGGTCGGACCCATTCCGGTCGATCCGGAATTCCTGCGGTTTGATCTGTGGGTGATGCTGGGGGCGTCGCTGCTGCTGGCCGTCTTTGTCTATGGCAACAGAGACATCACCCGGGGCTGGGGCATTCTGCTGACGGCCCTCTATGGCGGCTATATGCTGCTGTTGCTGAGCTGAGTGAACACACGACAGGAGAGCTTTATGACCAGAGCGCTGGTAACCGGAGCAGGGCACAGGATTGGCCGTGACATCGCCCTTTTTCTTGCCGGACGCGGGTATGACGTTGCGGTGCATTATGCGTCCTCGGATGCCGGTGCGCTCGAGACTGTGCGCCTGATCGGGGAACAGGGGGGCCAGGCCCATGCGCTGCAGGCCGATATGCTGGATGACGTGCAGACGGCAAAGCTGTTTGATGATGCCGTCGCCGTACTCGGGGGGCCAGTCACCTGTCTGGTCAACAACGCCTCGATCTTTGAGTATGACACAATTGAAACCGCCACCCGCGGGACATGGGACCGGCACATGCAGAGCAATCTGCGCGCGCCCTATGTACTGACCCAGAAAATGGCAGCCCAGGGCCTGGAGCCCGCGCGTGACGACCACGGTGAGCCTGTGGCCACCGGTCTGATCCTGAATATGGTGGATCAGCGTGTGCGCAAGCTGACGCCCGAGTTTTCGACATATACACTGGCCAAGGCCGCGCTCTGGGCGCTGACGCAGACCAGCGCCCAGGCGCTGGCACCGGCCATCCGCGTGAACGGGATCGGGCCCGGGCCTACCCTGCGCGGCGGGCGGCAGACAGAGGACGAATTTGCCCGCCAGCGCGGCGCCACGGTGCTGCAGCGCGGGTCGGATCCGGCGGATATCACGGCCGCTCTGGGCTACTTTCTGGAGGCAAAAGCCGTGACCGGGCAGTTGCTGTGTGTGGATGGCGGTCAGCACCTTGGCTGGGAGACGCCCGACGTGCTGGGGGTGGAGTAACCGCTGGTTGCACGGGAAGTTTTGCACCGGATTAACAGGTGTTACAAAACTGTTACCAAAAGGCCTTTGTTTTCAAAGCCCTGGCCCCTATCAATAAAAATATCCATGGAAATCAATGAGTTAAAATACTGCCTGTTTTTTAGGCAAACCGAAGAAACGCCCAAAACTTAAAGAAAAAATTGCGGTGCCCGGAAGTTATCTGCAGAGTTGTCCACAGGAACCGTGGAAAGGTTCTCTCTTGCAGCCGACGCCGGTACAGTGCAGCGCCAGTGAGGAATCAACGTGAGTTCGCATGACAGATTCGCCCGATACACAACCTGAGGAAGTGGCCACGGGCCATGACGTGATCCAGGGGTATCTGCGCACGCTGGACAGTTCGCCCGGTGTCTACCGGATGCTGGATGCCGAAAGCCGGGTTCTTTATGTGGGCAAGGCGCGCAATCTGCGGGCTCGGGTGTCGAACTATGCGCGCCCGGCGGGCCATTCCGGGCGCATTGCACGGATGATCTCGCAGACCGCATCGATGATGTTTCTGACCACGCGGACAGAGACCGAAGCGCTGTTGCTGGAACAGAACCTGATCAAGCAGCTCAAGCCGAAATTCAACGTTTTGCTGCGCGACGACAAGAGCTTTCCCAACATCCTTGTGACCGCAGAACACGCTTATCCGCAGATCAAAAAGCACCGTGGCGCGAAAAAGGAAAAGGGCAGCTATTACGGCCCCTTTGCCTCCGCCGGTGCCGTGAACCGGACGCTCAACCAGCTGCAGCGGGTGTTTTTGCTGCGCAACTGTTCCAATTCCGAGTTCGAGGGCCGGACGCGCCCCTGTCTGCAATATCAGATCAAACGCTGTTCGGCGCCCTGTGTGGGCCGGATCAGCCCCGCAGAGTATCGCCAGACCGTGCGCGATGCGGAGAAGTTTCTTACAGGGAAAACCACCGACATTCAGGCGCGTCTTGCCGCCGAGATGAACACCGCCTCTGAGGAGATGGAATTTGAGCGCGCCGCCGCCCTGCGGGACCGTATCAAAGCGCTGACCCAGGTGCAGACAGCCCAGGGGATCAACCCGCAGAGTGTGTCCGAAGCTGATATCGTTGCCCTGCATATGGACAGCGGGCAGGCCTGTGTGCAGGTCTTTTTCATCCGGGCCAATCAGAACTGGGGTAACCGCGATTACTACCCGCGTGTGGGGGCGGATGTGGACGCGGCCGAAGTGCTGGAGGCTTTTCTGGGCCAGTTCTATGACACGCGGGAGCCGCCGCGGCAGATCATCCTGTCCAACGAGATCGAGAACCCCGATCTGATGGCCGATGCCCTGAGCGGCAAGCTGGGTCGCCGGGTCGAACTGCTGGTGCCGAAACGCGGCGAGAAAGCGGAACTGATCGACGGGGCACTGCGCAACGCGCGCGAGGCGCTGGCGCGGCGCATGGCCGAAAGTGCAACGCAGGCGCGGCTGATGAAAGGGCTGGCGGAGGCCTTTGATCTGGCCGCCCCGCCGGAGCGGATCGAGGTCTATGACAACTCGCATATTCAGGGGGCCTTTGCCGTTGGTGCGATGATCGTAGCGGGCCCCGAAGGGTTTGTGAAAAACCAGTACCGGAAATTCAATATCCGGGGCGAGGACCTGACCCCCGGGGATGATTTCGGCATGATGAAGGAAGTTCTGTCACGCCGTTTCAAACGGCTGAAAAAAGAGGACCCGGAGCGCAGGGACGGGCTCTGGCCGGATCTGCTGCTGATCGACGGCGGTGCCGGTCAGGTGAGCGCTGTTGAGGAGATCATGCAGGAATACGGGGTAGAAGACATTCCCATGGTCGGCGTGGCCAAGGGGATCGACCGCGATGCCGGCAAGGAAGAGTTCCACCGCACGGGCCACCGCCCCTTTGCGCTGCGCCACAATGACCCGGTGCTGTATTTCGTGCAGCGGATGCGGGATGAGGCGCACCGTTTCGCCATCGGCACGCACCGGGCCAAACGGTCAAAAGCCGTGGGCGCCACGCCACTGGACGATGTGCCCGGTGTGGGGGCCGCACGCAAGCGGGCGCTGCTGGCGCATTTCGGCTCGGCCAAGGCGGTATCGCGTGCCAATCTGAGTGACCTGAAAGCGGTTGAGGGGGTCTCTGCGGCGCTGGCAGGGCGGATTTACGACTATTTCCATGAGCAGGGCTGAGGCGCGGGAATGTCCTGCCCGGGGCAGGACGGCCTTCGGCGAGGATATTTCAGGCCAGAAGAAACCGGCGGGACACAGGCAGGCGGAGGTGTGCGCGGGTGACGGTTGCCGCTTTCGCCCGGATTTGACGCGTTGTAAGGTGCGGCCATGACACTGACACTGCCCAACATCCTGACGATTGTGCGTCTTGTGGCCGCGCCCATGGTTGCGGTGATGTTTTTGTATTTCACGCGGCCCTGGGCGGACTGGTTTGCGCTGGTGCTTTTTGTGCTGGCAGCCCTGACGGACTGGATAGACGGCTATCTGGCCCGGGCCTGGAAACAGGAGACGAAACTGGGGGCGATGCTGGATCCGATTGCGGATAAGGCGATGGTGGTGATTGCGCTGATGGTGATCATCGGCTTTTCGAGCTGGTCGCCCTGGCTGGTGCTGCCGGCCACTGTGATCCTCTTCCGGGAGGTATTTGTTTCGGGTCTGCGCGAGTTTCTGGGCGATACAGCCGGAACCCTGAAGGTGACGCAGCTGGCCAAGTGGAAGACGACCTGCCAGATGGTTGCCATTGCTGTGCTCTTTTCGCAGGGCGTGTTTGAGCATTATCTGGGCATGTCGGCCTGGGGGATGGATCAGCAGATGGTGGCAGACGTCTTTGAGGGCCGGGTCGAGGATCTGCAGGGGCTGCGCTGGAAGCATACCGCGATGGAGTGGGCCGGGCTTGTCGGATTGGTCCTGTTGTGGATTGCGGCACTGCTGACCTTTATCACCGGCGTTGATTACCTGAAAAAGGCGATGCCGCATCTGAAGGATGAGACCTGATGGAAGTTCTGTATTTTGCCTGGGTCCGGGAGCGGATCGGCCTGCCGCGCGAGACGGTTGAGACTTCGGCTGAGACAGTGGAGGAGCTGGTAGAGGAGTTGCGTGCCCGCGAGGAGCGCTATGCGGCGGCTTTCGCGGATATCTCGGCGCTGCGTGTGGCGCTTGATCAGGAACTCACTGATTTTGACGCGCCGCTGGCGGGTGTCCGCGAGGTGGCCTTTTTTCCGCCGATGACCGGGGGCTGACGCGATGCGGATCCAGGTTCAGGAAGACATTTTTGATCCCGGTGCCGTGCTGACGGATTTTTCTGCCGGGCGTACCGATATGGGGGCGGTTGTGACATTCACCGGCGTGGTGCGGGACACCGGTGACAGGCAGCTGCAGGCGATGGAAATCGAGCATTATCCCGGCATGACCGAAGCGGCCCTGACATCCATTGCAGAGCGCGCAGTGGAACGGTGGTCACTGGGGGATGTTCTGGTCATTCACCGCCACGGGCATCTGGTGCCCGGCGAGGTGATCATGATGGTGGCCACGGCCGCGCGGCACCGGCGCGATGCGTTTGAGGCGGCGGACTTTCTGATGGATTATCTGAAGTCACGCGCGCCCTTCTGGAAGCGGGAAGTCACCTCTGACGGCGACGCGTCCTGGGTCGAAGCAAAAGACGATGATGAGGCAGCTCTGGAGCGCTGGTAGCGCGTATTGACCTGGATCATACCGCGCATCGGTGCGGACCCGTAAGGTGGGGCCACACTGATCGAAGGGAGATCTGACTATGTTTACACGTATCGTTGTGGGCCTTGACGGCTCGGAACAGTCGGACCGCGCTCTGGGCGTGGCCTGTGATCTGGCGCAGAAGTACGGATCGGAAATCCACCTTGTGCATACGCCAAAGGCGGAGACTGTGGCTTTCGCCCTGGGGGCGGTTGCGGGGTATCATGCGGCCACCACCATGCCCGCACCGGAAAAGGTGAAAGAGGCCGCGGAAAAGGTGCTGGCATCGGCACAGGAAAACGTTGTGGGGCAGGATCTGGCGGCGGAACAGCTGCATATCGGCGCAACCGATCCGGCCGATGATCTGGTGGCCTGCGCCGAGGCCTGTGGCGCGGATCTGATTGTGACGGGGCGGCGCGGTCTTGGCGCTGTCGCCGGCACGCTGCTGGGCAGCACCTCGCAGAAGATCAGCCATGACGCGAAATGCGCGCATCTGACCGTGGCCTGACGCGCCACCTTACCGGGAGGGCAGTGGGCGGGTGTCAGCCCGCCTGCTGTGATTTGAGATGGGCGCGGATTTCCTCGGCCTCGTGCCGGGCGTCACGCAGCCCGTCCATCGCGGCGCGCAGTTCTGCCTCGGTCTGGGCGAGCTGATTGGTCAGCTCTGCCTCGCGTTGCTGCAGGTAGGTGATGGCCTGGTCGCGGGTTTCCTCGGCCTCGTGCAGTTCCTGGCTCATCCGGTCCAGCTGGGCCACATCATCCGCCGCCACCCGCGAGAACCTGTGCACCAGCCAGTTGGCAAACCACCCCAGACAAAAGGCAACAAATAAAATGATGGCTGTTGCCACCACAAACTCAGTCCTGCTCATCGCCCTGTTCCTCAGTGCCCGTCCCGGCCCCTGTATCACTGTTTTCTGCGATGCTTTCCAGCGCTGATTCACCTTCGGGGATGCCGGGTTCCGGGCGGATCAGGCGGAATTCGATGCGGCGGTTGTCTTCACGGCCTTCCTCAGAGCCGTTGTCGGCGATCGGATTGGCCTCGCCGTACCCTTTGGCCAGGAAGGATCCGGTCAGCACGCGGCGGGCGCGCAGCTCGTTGAGGACCGATTCTGCCCGCGCCTGGCTGAGGGCCAGGTTCATCTCCTCGCGGCCCTGGCTGTCGGTGTGGCCCTGGACCTCAAGACGCAGATCGCCGCAGTTCTGCAGGACACCGGCAATCTCGTCCATGACCGACAAGGCGCTGGCATCGATTGTGGCGGACCCGGGCTCGAAATTGATCTTGCTGCCGGCCACGATCCCGGCGATCTGCGCCTCGCATTCCTCGGGCGTGGGCAGCCCGGCCACCGGATCGAGCGCTTCGAGATAGGTTACATCGATTTCAAAGGTGCTGTCCTCGCCCAGTTTCGCGACCATCAGCCGGGTAATCAGGTCCGCAGCATCGGGATTGCCGGAGGCACCGGACAGGCGCAGCGTGTCCGGCGTGACAACAACGGCACCGTTGTTGAGCAGGCTGAGGCCCTCGATCCCGGTCAGAACACGGGCGGGCCAGTCTGAGGGCAGACCAGGCACAATACGGGCCGCTGTATAGACATTGTCCGAGCCGAATTTCGAGCGGGCAAAACTGTCAGCCACTTCGCGCATCTTATCGCCGGAGATGCGCCCGCGCAGCTGCACCTGTCCTTCGGGGCTGAGGGTTGCCACAAATTCGCTAGGGCCGTTGTCGGGGTTTTCCGGTCTGGGCAGAACGGCGTTCAGGGCAAAGACTTCCGGCAGCGCGTTTTCAAGCTCGCCCACCGTCTGCTCGAAAAGCGCAAAATCGGTGCCTTCGGCGGCCGCCAGGGTCACATCAGCGTTGGAAAAGGTGACGGTGCCGCCGCCGATACGGGCCAGCGCGCTGATGGCAGTGCTCACGGCCTCTGCCCACCGTGGGCTGGGCACGCCCATGCCGACGGTGCAGCGCCCCGGGCCGGTCAGCCCGGCCTCAAAGGCGGCGCTGAGGATTTCGGTCCGCGTCTCTTCGGTGTCGGCAGAGCAGGTGTCAAAGCGCGCGCCGGCTTCGTCCATGACAAAGCGCAGGGCAAAAGGCGTGATCACGGGCCGGGGTGCTGTGATGTTCAGGGAAATCCGCAGCGCAGGCGGGGCGGCCCGGGTCAGCCGGGCTTCCATCTCTGCCTTGTCCTCGGCGCTGTCGGCAATGGCGGTGATTTCAACGCGCCCGGCATCGACAGAGATCTTGGCGCGCGGAAGATCCTGCATCGCGGCAATGGCATAGGCCAGCGCGTCTTCCCAGCCGGTGGGGGCGGGGTAATCCGCAGTTTCCAGCAGATCGGTCACCGGCAGATCGCTCATGGCGCTGAAGCCGTCGATCAGGGCCTGGCGGTCTGTGCTCTGCGGGATCAGGCCAATCACCGAGAGCCCTGCGGTGTTGCGCAGAACCTCCGCAGAAAAGCGCGGCGGTTCAATCGCAGCCACCGCGGCCACTTCGATGCTGTCTATAACGCGTGCGGAATCCACAACAGAGCCTGCAAGGCTCAGCGCGCGAAAACGCAGCGCCTCATTGGGGGCTGTGCCGGCCAGCGTAACCTGCAGGCCGTTTGCCTCCACCTCTGCCCAGCCGAGGTCATTCAGATCGAGCGCCTGCCGCACGCCGATCTCGGAGCTGTCTTCGACCAGTTTCACAGAGGAATTGGCTGCCACGAGGGACAGTGCCGCGGCACAGACAAAGGCGGCTGAAATAAGGGGCAGGCGGGTGTTGCGCATAAGCTCAGTCAGATCAGGATACCGGTCGGGGTGTATGTCTGTGATACGCCCGGGTGGCACAGGTTTCAATCACACCAGCAGGGCTGGCACAAAAAAGAGCAGCGGGATCATGCCGGTATCGCGGTTCGCGCGAAAGAGCCGGAGCAGTTTCGCGTTGTCCTCTGTATCGAGGCCTCTGAGCTGCCAGGCCAGGTGCCAGCCCATGGCCCATGGCCCCGCCAGCGCGACCACCAGTGCCAGGACGTTTCCGGCAGGCTGCACGGCAAAAACCACCGCCAGACCCATCAGCCCCACCGTCGCCATAAGAAAGCGGCGCAGCCAGGCGGCGGTCTTGTCGCCGAAAAGACGTGCGGTCGATTTGATGCCGATCAGCGCGTCGTCCTCTGTGTCCTGGTGGGCATAGATGGTGTCGTAAAACAATGTCCAGGCGATCCCCGCAAAATAGAGCAGCACCGCCGGGGCCCCGAGTGTGCCGCTGTGGGCCGTCCAGGCCAGCAGGGCTCCCCAGTTAAAAGCGAGCCCGAGAAAGACCTGCGGCCACCAGGTGAACCGCTTGGCAAAGGGATAAACGGCGACGGGCAGCAGCGCCAGAATGCCCAGGGTAATGGCCGCGAGGTTAAATGTCAGCAAAATGCCAAAGGCCAGCAGTGCCTGGACGCACATCCAGATCACGGCCCCCCGCAGGCTGACCTGACCCGATGGGATCGGTCGCGACCGCGTCCGCTCTACCGCGCCGTCAAAGTCGCGGTCGGTGATATCATTCCAGGTACAGCCCGCACCCCGCATCAGCCAGGCCCCCAGTGCGCAGCCCAGGGCGATCCACAAATCGTGCAGGGTAGCGCGCCCGTCGTGCAGCATGGAGAGCGTCAGGCCCCACCAGCAGGGCAACAGCAAAAGCCAGGTGCCGATGGGCCGGTCCGCACGGCTCAGCCGCAACAAGGGCCGGGTGGCCTCCGGCGCCCAGGTATCGACCCAGTTGTCTTTCACCGCATCGGCGACGGTGCCATCTGGTGTGGGGCTGTGCTCTTGCATATGGTCCCCTTTATGGAACGTGAGGTATCAGCAAAAATCCGGCTTTATGTAGAGCACCCTTTGGGGGAGGCGCAAACGCTTCCTTTGTCGCGGGAGCAGGCGCATTACCTGTTCGGCGTAATGCGGCTGGGTGCCGGGGCTCAGGTTCTGGTCTTTGACGGACAGAACGGCGAATGGCTGGCCGAAGTCACCCAGGCCGGAAAACGCGGTGGCGAACTGTGTGTTCTGCATCAGACAAAGGCTCAGCAGATGCCGCCGGATCTGTGGTTGCTGTTTTCGCCGATCAAAAAAGCCCGAACGGATTTCATTGTTGAAAAGGCCACGGAACTGGGGGCAGCGCGCATTCTGCCGGTGCAGACTGCTTTCACCAACGCTGGGCGTATACAGCGTGACCGGTTGCAGGCGCATGCCGTGGAGGCCGCAGAGCAATGTGGCGGAACCTTTGTGCCGGAAGTGGCAGAGTTGCAAAAGCTGGGGTCCGTCCTCGATCACTGGGACAGCGCGCGCCGGATCATGTTCTGCGATGAAGGCGCGGCCGCCGCAGCGCGCGTGCTGCCGGACCTGCCCGGACCCTGGGCGGTGCTGATCGGGCCCGAGGGCGGGTTTTCACCACAGGAGCGCGACCGGTTGCAGAGCCTGGCGCATGCGCATGTAGTCTCGCTGGGCCCGCGTATACTGCGAGCGGATACGGCGGCGGTGGCGGCGCTGACCCTGTGGCAGCAGGCCATGGGCGACTGGGGGTGATCATGCTGCGCCTGGAGTTGCCCGGGCTGTGCACAAAAGCCGGTGTGCGCTGGTGCCATTTGCAAGGCAGGTCGCAGGGCCTCGGACATTGCACATTTCAACGCCCAAGTGCTGGCATTGCGGGCATCGCGTTTCCATATAGAGAGGGCGGCGCGGCCATGTCGCGCGCAATAAAAGGTCCCGTCACTATGCTATTGCACGTTTTCGCTGCCCGCCGGAACAAGGCCGGAGGGGCCGGATGATCCGCCCTGAAGCCAGAGCCCAGCTGATGCGCTGGCGCGAAGTGCTGGTAGGCAGTGCCGCACTGCTGACCGGTCTGTGGTGGCTGGCCGGTCCCGGCAGGCTGCTCACGATTCCCGCCCTCGCGCTGCTTCTCGCCGGTGTCGCGCTGATCTGGATCGGTGTGCAGCGGGCGCGGTTCCGCTCAGCCGGGACGGGACCCGGGTCAGTCGATGTGGACGAAGGGCAGATCACCTATTTCGGCCCGCTGACCGGTGGGGCTGTGGCGCTGCGTGAATTGCGGCGGCTGACGCTTGATGGCACCGCACGTCCGGCGCACTGGCGGCTGGAACAACCCGGCCAGCCCGCGCTCATGATCCCGGTCAATGCCGATGGCGCAGAGGCGCTTTTTGATGCCTTTGCCACGCTGCCAGGCCTGCGCACGGCCCAGATGCTGCGTGCGCTGGAGCACCCTGCGCATGACCAGATCGTGATCTGGCAGCGTGATATTGCGATTCCTGCACAGGGTGCGGTGCATTGACACCCCGCTGAAATCGGACCATCCCTGACAGAGCAAAACGGCTCAGCGAAACGGAATCCCCCTCATGTCCATTCCCCAGTCCGGTGGCGGCCCCATCACCTCATTTGATCAGCTGGCGCAGTACCTCGAAGACGGCTGCAAACCGCGCGAAGACTGGCGCATCGGCACAGAGCACGAGAAATTCGGCTATTGCCGCGACACGCTGAAACCACTGCCCTACGACGGCGAACGGTCGATCCGCGTGATGCTGGAAGGGTTGCGTGACGGGCATGGATGGTCGCCGGTCACCGAAGGCGGTCACCTGATCGGGCTGGAAAAAGACGGCGCAAACATCAGTCTGGAGCCCGGCGGGCAGCTGGAACTGAGCGGTGCACCTCTGGAAACCATTCACGAGACCTGTGACGAGGTGAACACCCACCTGCGCGAAGTGCAGGACGTGGCAGACCGTATCGGCGCAGGCTTTATCGGTCTCGGGGCGGCCCCGCACTGGACCCATGACGACATGGATCTGATGCCCAAAGGCCGGTACAAACTGATGAACAATTACATGACGCGCGTGGGCACCATGGGCCGCGTCATGATGCGCCGGACCTGTACGGTGCAGGTCAACCTGGATTTCGGGTCCGAGGCGGACATGGTCAAAAAAATGCGCGTGGCGCTGGCATTGCAGCCGGTGGCAACTGCGCTTTTCGCCAATTCACCGTTCTTTGAGGGCAAACCCAACGGCCATAAATCCTGGCGCGCGGTGGCCTGGCGCAATCTGGATGCCTCGCGTACCGGGATGCTGCCCTTTGTTTTTGAGGACGGTTTCGGGTTTGAGCGCTGGGTCGACTATGCGCTGGATGTGCCGATGTATTTTGTCTATCGCGACGGTAAGTACGTGGATGCTCTGGGCATGTCGTTCCGCGACTTCCTGGAAGGCAAACTGCCCGCGCTGCCGGGTGAGGTGCCGATGCTTTCAGACTGGGCGGATCACCTGACCACGGCCTTTCCCGAGGCGCGGATGAAGAAGTTCATCGAGATGCGCGGTGCGGATGGCGGCCCCTGGCGGCGGTTGTGTGCGCTGCCAGCGTTCTGGGTGGGGCTGACCTATGACCAGACCGCACTGGATGCGGCCTGGGACCTGGTCAAAGGCTGGGATATGGGCACGCGCGACCTGATGCGGGTGGCCGCGTCGGTGGATGGTCTGCAGGCCGAGGTGCATGGCATTCGTCTGCACGACATCGCTCGCGAGGCCGTTGCGATCAGCCATGCCGGGCTGAAAGCGCGCGCGCGCGAAGGGGCAGGGGGCATGGTCCCCGATGAGACCCATTTCCTGAACGCGCTGCACGAGAGTGTCGAGACAGGCAAGGTGCCTGCGGATGAGCTGCTGGAGCAGTATCACGGCGACTGGCAGGGCGATCTGAACCGCATTTACGCCGAATACTCTTACTGAGGCCGCGCCCGGCAAGAGCTGGCGCGGGCGGCGTGCTTCAGTCGCGCGGTGCGGGGGCTCCGCCCTCAAAATCGTTGCCGTTCACATAGTCACAGGGGCCGTCGTGCATCTGCAGATGCAGCCCGTCGCCGGAATATGGGTGGGCACGGGCCAGATCCTCATCCACCTCGATCCCAAGGCCCGGCGCTTCGGGCGGTGTGACAAATCCGTTCTCGACCCGGATTGACCCTTTGATCACCGCGTCGTGGAAAGGTGTCTCGATTGTTTCGGCCATCAGCAGATTGGGGATGGATGCCGACAGATGAATGTTGGCGGCCCATTCCACAGGTCCCGCGTAAAGATGCGGGGCCATCTGTGCGTTACAGACCTCGGCCATGGCGGCGACTTTCTTCATCTCCCAGATGCCACCGGCCCGGCCCAGGGCCGGTTGCAGAATTGTGGCCGCTCCGCTGCGCAGCACCTGTGCGAATTCGGCTTTGGTTGTCAGCCGCTCTCCGGTGGCGACAGGGATGCGCACCGCGCGCGCAACCTTTGCCATCTCCTCGACAGCGTCCGGGGGGATCGGTTCCTCGAACCACAGCGGTGACCAGGGCTCCAGCGCCTGGCCCAGCCGGATTGCCCCCGCTGTCGTGAACTGGCCGTGGGTGCCAAAGAGCAGGTCCGCCCTGTCGCCCACGGCCTCGCGGATCGCCCGGCAAAAGGCCACGGACTGGCTGATGTCGCGCATGCCCGGCATGTGGCCACCGCGCATCGTATAGGGGCCTGCAGGGTCGAACTTGACCGCAGTGTAGCCTTTGTCGACCATCGCGCGGGCGCTTTCGGCGGCCATATCGGGCGAGGTCCAGAAGGACGCCAGATCGTGCCCGGGTTGCGGATAGAGGTAGGTATAGGCGCGGATGCGCTCGTTCATCATCCCGCCGAGCAGCGCCCAGACGGGTCTTTCGCGCGCTTTGCCCAGGATATCCCAGCAGGCGATCTCAAGCCCGGAAAAGGCCCCCATCACCGTCAGGTCCGGGCGCTGGGTAAAGCCCGAAGAATAGGCGCGGCGGAACATCCGTTCGATGTTTTCGGGGTTTTCCCCTTCCATATGGCGCGCAAAGACATCCGTGATGACCCCGCGCATGGCGTCGGGACCAACCGATGAAGCATAACATTCGCCCCAACCGGTGATGCCATTGTCGGTGGTGACTTTCACCAGGATCCAGTAGCGGCCACCCCAGCCCGGTGCGGGCGGGGCCGTGACGATGATATCGAGATCACGCAGTTTCATATCCGGCTCCTTCAGCGGGCGGGTGGATCAGGTGTTAAAGATGATGACGTTGCGCCGGGCACCACCCGTTTTGGTGTCTGCGATCGCCTCGTTGATCTGATCCAGCGACCAGCGGCCCGAGATCAGCTCATCCAGCTTCAGTCTCCCCTGAGCATAAAGATCGACCATCCAGGGTATATCGCGCTGGATCACCACATCGCCCATCTTGGATCCGGTCATCCCCTGGCCGGTGGCGGCCAGCATCACGGGCTCATAGCTCGACATGGCACCGGAATGGGGCATCCCGACCATAATGACCTTGCCGCCCGTGCCCAGATAACGTGGCGCCTGGTCGTAAGCAGGAATGGCACCGACGGTCACGATCACCGCATCAGCACCGCGCCCGCCGAGGGCTTTGTGGGCATCGCGCCAGGGCTTCGCACCGGTCGCCAGAACCCCGTGCGTCGCACCAAAGTCGCGCGCCGTGTCCAGTTTGTCCTCGCTCATATCCACGGCCACGATACGGCGCGCCCCGGCGATACGCGCACCCTGGATAGCGTTGAGCCCGACACCGCCTGCACCGATCACCACCACATCCTGTCCCGCGCGCAGACCGGCGGCGTTCACCACCGCCCCGACCCCGGTGATGACACCGCAGGCAATCAGACTTGCGGCTTCTTTGGGAATGTCCGGACTGATCCTCACCACCTGGTTCTGATCCACCACGACCTTTTCGGCAAAGCCACCGCAGGCCATGGCCTGATGCAGTTTGCCGCCTTCTGCCGTTGTGATCGGGCCGTGATCCCCGTCATAGGGCGTTTCGCAGATTGTCGGTTTGCCAGAGGCACAGTTGCCGCAGGTGCCGCAGGCGCGGATCAGTGTCACAATCACGCTGTCGCCTGCCGACAGCCCATTGACACTGTCGCCCGCCGCAGTGACCACACCCGCCGCCTCGTGTCCGTAAACAGCTGGCAAAGAACCGCCCCAGGCACCATCGGCATAGGAAATATCAGAATGGCAGATCGCGACCGCGCCGAGGGTGACCTCTACCTCGCCCGGACCGGGGGCGCGCAGGTTGATCTCCTCCACGACCAGGGGTTCTCCAAAAGCATGGCACACGGCGGCCCGGATTTTCTGCATAGTTCAGTCTCTCTGTTGTCGGGCGTGTTGCCTCTGTTCATGGCAGCCTGTCGCGCCGGGACGGTGGGTGCAAGTCAGAAGGCGACAAAGGGTGTCGTGTTACCGGTCTGATGTCGCGGCCCCGCCGCGCAGGACAAAGACGGCCAGGCCCACACAGATCAGCCCGGCGGACAGCAAAAAGGGCGCGCCCGGCAGATAAACCACGGCATCATCCGCTGTAAATGCTGCAAACGTGGAGGTCATGATCATCGGTGAAAAGATCATGGCAAGCGCGGACAGGGAGGTCAGAGCGCCCTGCAGTTCCCCCTGAGCATCCGCGCCTACAGCCTTGGACATAATGCCCTGCAGCGCTGGTGTGATTACAGCGGCAAGCGAGGCCAGTGGTGTCAGGATCAGGGCCAGGGTGCCGTTGCTGACAAAGGCCAGCGCCATAAAGGCCGCGATGTCGAACACGTGGCCGTAAATGACCGTGCCGCGCTCGCCCAGCAGGCGCATGACGGGGCGGATCAGCCCGCCCTGCACAATGGCGAGCATGATCCCGAAAAGCGCAAGGCTGAGCCCGATTGTGGAGGGATCCCAGCCAAAGCGCTCTTTGCCGAAATACGCCCAGACAGCCGGATAGACGATAAAGGCGACCTGGTAGATGAAAAAGACCATGAGCATCGGCCCGATACCGGGCAGTTTGCGCAGGTGCTTCAGGCTGCCCAGCGGGTTGGCCCGCGCCCAGGCAAAGGGCCGCCGGATACTGTCTGTTACGGTTTCGCGCAGGACAAACCAGCCAAAGACCAGATTGGCAGCCGACAGGGCGGCCGCCGCAAAAAAAGGCGCACGGGTGCCATAGCCTGCGAGCAGACCACCGATCAGCGGCCCCAGCACAAAGCCCACGCCAAAGGCGGCACCGACCAGACCGAAATTGGCAGAACGGTCTTCGGGGCCGGAGATATCGGCCATATAGGCATTGGCCGTGGACTGGGTGGCTGCCGTGATACCGCCGACAACCCGACCGGCGAGCAGCAGCCATATGCTGCCGGCGACCGCCATGACCAGATAGTCCAGCGACATAATGAGGAGCGAGACCAGCAACACCGGCCTGCGCCCGAAGCGGTCAGACAGCCCGCCCAGCACAGGGCCAAAGAGGAACTGCATCACCGCAAAAGCTGTAGAGAGCACACCGCCCCAAAGCGCCGCCCGGCCCAGATCGCCGCCGCCCAGACCCTGGATCAGATCCGGCATCACAGGAATGATCAGCCCGATCCCCATGGCGTCGATCATCACGGTGATCAGAATGAACAGAACGTCAGGGCGCAAGGATCACAGGCCCCTGACCCTGGCAACAAAGGCGCGGGCATCCGCCGGGGCCTGGCCGGTGGATGTTTCAGGCTCAAAAAGGGATGCGGGCAGCCAGGGCCATTTTTCCTGTGCCAGCTCGGCGAGTGTACGCCCGCTGGCCTTGACCTCTGCACAGAGGTCTTTGACGGCCTGCTGTGACTGCGGGCGCGGCATCTGCTCTGTCAGCGCAAAGCTCAGCGCTTCGGCATAGATGACGCCGCCATTCGCGGCAAGCGCCCGGCGCATGGTGGCAGGGTCCGGCTCCAGGTTTTCCAGCAGACGCAGCGCGATTGCCCGTGATGCGGCGCAGCCCAGTACGATCTGCGGCAGGACCATCCATTCGGTGAACCAGGCTGCACCATCCCGCTGGTGCTGGTGCGTGGCAGAGATCTGCAGACTGCTCATAAGACCTGCCGTCTGGCAGGACAGTGCGGAAAGTGCTGCAGGTCCCACCGGGTTTTGTTTCTGTGGCATGGTGGACGATGCTCCGGCACCGGCAAGGCGCACCTCTGATATCCCGCTGGCAGCGAGGCCGGTCAGACCCTCGCCCAGAGATCCAAGGGTGGCGGTGATACCGGCCAGCCAGCCTGCGACACGCAGCACCGGCCCCCTGTCGGTGTGCCAGGTTCTGCCCGGATCCCTGAGGCCCAGGCCCTCAGCCAGGGCCGCACGCAGCGCTGCAGGGGTGTCGCCCAGTTCTGACGCGGTGCCCGCAGCACCCGACAGCGATACCCACAGGCTGCTGTCGCGCAGCGCATCCAGCGCATCCAGCGCATCGGCCAGCGGCATGCCCCATCCGGCCAGAACAGCGCCCCATGTTGTGGGTGTTGCCTGCTGCCCCCAGGTACGGGCGGGCATCACGGTGACCGCGTGTTTTTCCGCGCCATCGGCCAGCAGGGTCAGTAACTGCCGCAGATCCTCCTCGGCCAGCAAAAGCGCCTGGCGCAGACGCAGCATCAGCCCGGTATCCATGATGTCCTGCGATGTGGCGCCCCAGTGCACGTACTGGGCATGTTCCGGTGCGTTCATCTCCGCGCGAAAGGCGGCAACCAAGGCAGGAATGCAGACGCCGTTTGTGGCTGTTCCACCGGTCAGCGCGCCCGGATCAATCTGGACCTCAAGGGTCGCGCGCTGAATGGCCTGTGCGCTGATTTCCGGGATCAGCCCCATTTTGCCCTGAGCCCGGGCCAGCGCGCCTTCGGTCAGGAGCATGGCGCGCAATGCGGCGCTGTCGGAAAACAGCCTGCTGGTCTCACCTGCCGGAAAGAGACCTGCGTGAAGGGAGCTGTCAAAAACGCTTGCGGCCAAGGGCTACGCTCCGATCCGGGTGGGCGGGCGTGTTGCGGTGGCCTCAGACATGCCCGACCTCGCGCAGAAAACCAGACAGGGTTTCGGCGAACTCGACAGGTTTTTCCACGCAGGGCAGATGTCCCGCGCCGCGGATCAGATGGCACCGGCTTCCGGGAATAAGCCCCACGGTCTCGCGCACCATATCGGGCGGGGTTGAGCCGTCCTCGTCTCCGGCGATGCCGAGGGTCGGCAACCGCAGACTGGCCGTGGTCGCGTAAAAGTCGGTGCCGGAGATCGCCGCAGAGCAGCCCATGTACCCCTGATCCTCCTGGCGGGTAAGCATATTGCGCCACAGTTCAAGCTCGGGCGTCTGGCAGAATTTCCGCGAGAACCAGCGCTCCATCACGGTATCTGCGAGGCTTTCGATGCCGCCCGTGCGAACCCCTTCGATACGTTCGGACCACATATCCGCGTTCCCGATTTTTGCGCCTGTATTGGACAGCACCATCGCGCGGATCATATCCAGCCGTTTGACCGCCAGGCCCTGCGCGATCAGCCCGCCGATGGACAGCCCGACAAAGACACAGTCGCGAACCTCCAGCATGTCGAGCAGTTTTTCCGCGTCACTGACAAGCGCGCCCATGGAATAAGGCGCGGGCGGGCAGGTTGACAGCCCATGCCCGCGTTTGTCGTAGCGAATGAGCCTCAGGCCTGCGGGCAGGTGCGGCAGGATCGGGTCCCACAGGCGCAGGTCCGTGCCCAGCGAGTTTGCAAAAACAACCGTTGGCCCGTCGTTCGGGCCATCGACGCGGTAGTGCAGCCGTACGTCGCCCAGATCTGCGATATGCATGGGTTTCTCCCTGATTTATTCGGCGTATCGGCTGAGAGCGTCCTGAAAAACCTCAGCATCCACGTTACCGCCTGAGATTGTGACGATGACGTCGTCGCCGTCAATCTCGTCGCGCCGGAAAAGTGCCGCCGCCAGCGCGACCGCGCCGCCCGGTTCTGCCACCAGCTTGAGACGGCTGAAGGCAATCGCCATGGCATGGAGCGCTTCATCGTCGCTGACCACCAGCCCGGGTCCGGCCAGTCGGTTCAGAACAGGCAGGGTCAGATCACCGGGTTGTGGCGAGACAATAGCATCACACAGACTGCCGGATGGTTTCGCGTTCCGGCAGGGTGTTCCCGTGGCCAGCGACCGGGTCATATCATCGAAATCCGCCGGTTCCGCAGGTCTGACGCGCAGGCCCGGGGCTTCGGCTTCCAGCGCGAGCGCGATACCGGCTGAGAAACCACCGCCACCGCAACAGACGATCACGTCGGCCTCTGTGATCCCCAGTGTCTGTGCATGCTCTGCAATTTCCAGCCCTGCTGTGCCCTGACCGGCAATGACCTGCGGCTCGTCAAAGGGTCGGATCAGGGTCAGACCACGTGCCGCCGATATTTCGGCGCCGATGGCATCGCGATCTTCTCCGGCGGCGCGGTCATAAAGCACGACCTCGCCCCCCAGTGCCCGGGTATTATCGATTTTCATGCGCGGCGCATCCGCTGGCATCACAATCACCGCATCCACGCCGTGCTCGCGCGCGGCAAGAGCCACCCCCTGTGCGTGATTTCCGCTGGAATAGGCGATCACCCCCCTGGCCCGGACGTCTGCGGGCAGGGCAGAGACCGCCGAGCGTGCACCACGGTATTTGAAACTGCCAGTGTGTTGCAGGCATTCAGGTTTGATCCAGACCCGCCGGCCGGCAGTTTCATCGATAAAGGGCGAGTTCAGCAAAGGCGTCTGCCGGATATACGCGCCGATCCGATCCCGGGCCGCGCGGATCATGTCTATGTTCATCTCAGTTCGTTGATCCATGTCTGGAGCGCTGCAACAGCCTCCGGTTCGTCAAGAAAAGGTATGTGACCGCGTCCAACAACGGTTGCCGCAATCATATCCGGTCTGCGCCGCTGCATTTCCCGCAGGGTTTTCTGGCTCAGCAGATCGGAGTTTTCGCCCCGGATACAGGCGATGGGCATCCCCTGAAGCGCATCAAACAGCGGCCAGAGATCCGGGGTTTCCTGAGCAGCCTGGGCCTCGACCGCATCGCGCAGCCTCGGATCATAGGTGATGGAGAGACCGGAGGAAGTTACGCGGTAGTGTTTGACCGCCTCTTCCATCCACCTGGCAAAGGGCACGTCGACAAAGTTGGTCATCGCCCGTTCGAGCCCGCGTGCGGCATCGACATGAGACTTGCCGCCCGGGTTGCGGCCCAGATACCCCATGATAAACGCAAGCCCGTCCGGATGAAGCTCTGGTCCGATGTCGTTCAGCGCAACACCTGTCAGCCGGTCCTTGTGGCTCATGGCCAGACTCATGGCGTTCAGGCCACCCCGCGACGTGCCCAGAATGGCGACCCTGTCGAGGCCCAGGTGGTTGAGCAGGGTGATAACATCCCGGCATTCTACTGGCAGCGAATAGTTTTCCCAGTTGCTGTCCCAGGCCGAACGTCCGCGCCCCCGGTAGTCCATCCGGATAATACGGCAGTCGCGCAGGTAGGGTATCACATAGTCAAAATCGGCGGTGGTCCTGGTCAGCCCCGGCAGACAGAGCAGGGGCAGACCGGAGCCCTCGTCCGAGTAATGCAGAATCAGTCCGTCATGAGAGGCAAATTCCGCCATCACAGGCCTGCCAGTTCGGGTATCCCCGTCAGATCCGGTATCATATGCGCCGGGCGCCAGGGCAGGCGGTCCACCGGTTCGCCTGCGCGGTTTACCCAGGCCGTGGTGAACCCATAGCCTGTTGCACAGCCGGCATCCCAGCCATTGGAGGAGACAAACAGTACCTCTGATTTGTCACATCCAAAGCGTTTGCACACCAGGTCATAGACCCGGGCGTCTGGTTTGAAGATGCCAACGCTTTCGACCGACAGCGTGTCGTCCAGCAGGTCAGTCACACCGGCAGAGGCAACAGCAGCGGCCAGCATATCGGGTGATCCGTTCGACAGGATTGCTGTGTTTTTTCCCACTGCCTTGAGCGCTGCAAGCATGTCCGGCACCTCGGGATAGGCCTGCAGTTCGCGGTAGAGCGCCATCAGCCTGTCGTAAAGCGCTGTATCCCCGTCAAAACCATTGCGCTCCAGCGCCCATTCGAGCCCTTCACCGGTGACGGTCCAGAAGTCTGTGTGTGCATCCACCACGGCCCGCAGCCAAGTGTATTGCAGCTGCTTCTGCCGCCAGTTTTCCGCAATCGCCTGCCAGCACCCGGAGATCCGTTCAAACGCCGGTTCTGCAGCGGCCTGGCGTGCCGCCGCACTGACGTCAAAGAGCGTACCATAGGCGTCAAAGACACAGGTCGTGACAGGCATGAGACGTATCCTTCCCCGGAGGCTGGCGCTACACTGTCACGCCCCGGTCCGCTCGGAAAGACCAAAACAGGGATTTTAACCTTTACTCTGCCAGGTGCCGCAGGCAGGTTGCTGTCACCTCAGGAGCACCTGCGCAGATACGCGGCCTCCGGCACATTCCCCAACATCTACGACAGGACAGCTCATGACCCAGGTAAAAACGGGCGATACCGTTGCAATTCATTACACCGGCACTCTTCTGGACGGTACCACGTTTGACTCATCAGACGGCCGCGATCCGCTGGAGTTTGTCGTTGGGTCCGGCCAGATTATCCCGGGCCTCGACACCGCCATTCCCGGCATGACCGTCGGGGACAAAAAGACAGTCGATATTCCCTGTGATCAGGCCTATGGGCCGCTCAATCCGGAAATGCGGCAGGCCGTCCCGCGCGATGGCATTCCCGAAGACATTCCGCTGGAAGTCGGCACGCAACTGCAGATGCAGACGCCATCAGGTCAGGCGATGCCCGTCATGGTCGTCGAGGTGGACGAGGCAACTGTTACGCTGGATGCCAATCACCCGCTGGCGGGCAAGGACCTCAAGTTCGACATTGAGCTGATGCGCATCGACGCGGCCTGATCCCGGTTGCAGGCAGAACTCAGGGCCGGTTAACGCGCACTTTGGATTCAGACAGCCGCGCGGCGGGCAGCCCGGCCAGTTTGGCTTTGCCAGGCAGATCGGGGAGCTTTGCGCTGCGCGCCGCTGCGGCGGCCTCGGGCAGGGTGCCTCCATCCATGAGAACCTGTGCCATCAGTTTTGTGCTTTCGATCTGCAACCGCATCTTTGGCTGGGCCACCGGGTCGGACCAGAGCGCCGTCGACAGCATTACGGCGGCGATGGGGATCAGCATCCGGGCGCGGTAACGTGCTTTCTGTCCGCGCTGAACGCAGGTGATCTGCCGGTATTCACGGATGCTCATCTTATGTTCCATAGCCGTACCGTGGTGCGCGATTCTGGCGCGACCTGGGCACAAAAATGGAAAGCTGTGGAAAATCTGTCTCCGGGGTGCCCGCAGCGCTCAGAGGTTATCGGCCTGTGGCATGCCCAGAACATGGAAGCCGCCGTCGACGCGGATAACCTCGCCGGTTGTGCAGGCCCCTGCGTCCGAGGCGAGATACACGGCAGTACCGCCCACAGCTTCGAGCGTTGCATTGGAGCGCAGCGGCGCATTCATGTCCGTGTGTTTATAGGTTTTGCGCGCACCGCCGATGGCCGCACCGGCCAGGGTTTTCATGGGTCCCGGTGAGATCGCATTGACGCGGATACCCTCGGGGCCCAGATCATTCGCCAGATACCGTGTCGCACTTTCCAGAGCGGCCTTTGCGACACCCATGACGTTGTAGTTGGGGGTCACGCGGTTGGACCCCATGTAGGTGAGGGTCAGCAGGGTGCCGCCGTTTTCCGTCATCAGTGGATGGGCGCGCCGGGCGATTTCGATAAACGAATACGCACTGATATCCATCGAGTTTTTAAAGTTTGCCCGGCTGGTATTCAGAAACCGGCCGGTCAGTTCGTTCTTGTCTGAAAAGGCAATGGCGTGAACCACAAAGTCGATTGTGGGCCAGCGCGCCCCCAGTGCATCAAAGGCCGCATCCAGAGAGGCATCATCTGTGACATCAACATCGACCATAAAGTCGGAGCCTACGGACTGTGCCAGCGGTTCAAGACGCTTGCCAAAAGCTTCGCCCTGGTAGGTGAAGGCCAGTTCAGCGCCGGCCCTAGCCATGGCTTTGGCGATGCCCCACGCAATGGAGCGTTCGTTGGCCACGCCCATGACAAGCCCGCGTTTTCCGCTCAGAACACCTGACATCTGAAATCCCTTATCCGGTATATTTTGACAGGATCATCGATCCGTTTGTGCCGCCAAACCCAAAAGAGTTCGTCATCACGGAATCCAAGTCCGCATTTTCGACCAGTTCCCGTGCAATCTCTCCGTCACTGATCGCCGGGTCCTGATCAATCACATTGATCGAGCGCGCGATAAAATCATTGTCCAGCATCAGCAGGCTGAAGATCGCCTCTAACGCACCGGCTGCCCCCTGGGCGTGGCCGGTCATGGATTTGGTCGAGCTGATGGGCGGCGTGTTGCCTTCGCCAAATACGCGCCGAACCGCTTCGACCTCGCCGACATCGCCGACAGGGGTCGAGGTACCATGTGCGTTGATGTAGCCGACTTTGCGACCCTCTGGCAGCGTGCTGAGGGCCAGACGCATAGCGCGTTCGCCACCCTCACCAGAGGGTGCCACCATGTCGTGGCCGTCCGATGAGGCGGCATAGCCTGTGACCTCGGCATAGATTTTTGCACCGCGCGCCAGCGCGTGTTCCAGATCCTCCAGCACCACGATGCCGCCACCACCGGAGATCACGAACCCGTCGCGGTTGGCGTCAAAGGCCCGGCTGGCCAGCTCTGGCGTGTCGTTGTACTTGCTGCTCATCGCGCCCATCGCGTCAAAGAGACACGACAGCGTCCAGTCGAGTTCCTCGCCGCCGCCTGCGAACATCACATCCTGTTTGCCCAGCATGATCTGTTCGGCCGCATTGCCGATACAGTGAAGAGAGGTCGAACAGGCCGAGGTGATTGAATAATTGATACCTTTGATCTTGTAGGCTGTGGACAGATTGGCACTGACGGTTGAGGACATGCATTTCGGCACAGCAAACGGTCCGATCCGTTTGGTCGCGCCGGTGTTTTTGACCACGTCATGGGCCGTCAGCATTGCAGATGTTGACGGGCCGCCCGATCCGGCAACAAGACCCGTGCGCGGGTTGGAGATAACCTCCTCGTCCAGGCCTGCATCCGCGATGGCCTGGCCCATTGCGATCCAGGCATAGGCGGCTCCGGGTCCCATGAACCGCAGGGTGCGTTTGTCGATATGTTCCGACACGTCAATCTTGAGGGTGCCGGCGACCTGGCTGCGAAACCCATGCTCTGCCATTTCGGGGCTGGCTACGATGCCGCTGGTACCTGCCTTGAGCGAGGACAGTACTTCCTCAGCATTGTTCCCGATGGATGAGACAATCCCCAACCCTGTAACGACGACGCGGCGCATGGGCGCATTCCTTCTGTAACACATCGCCTGTGTAAGTCAGCGCCGCAGCACGGGCAAGCCGTTAGACTGTTCAGTTTGCCGGTATGGTCACCGTTCTGTGTGCCGAAATGGGGTTCGATGACACCGCCGGAGCGCATTCCGGCGCGGGCGTTGGGGCCCGGGCGCGGGTAAACACCGACCGCAACCGCTGAAGGCACTGCATGTTTTGAAAGCTGCGGCCGGTGGTGCCGAGGTCTTTGCCATCAGCCATTGCCCGGGATCAGAACCAGGATGTGTGCCAGCCACCAGAGCCCCTGGCGGCATTGCAGATTGCTCTATCACCGTGGTCGCATCCTGAGTGAAACCGGAGCGACGTTGGGTCGGCCGCCGCGCCTGATCTGTTCTGGGATCGGGCCCTTGCAGGCCTGACATGCAGATCGCGCCGGTGCGGGCTCATCACCGTTCTCTGATCGAAACGTGATTTGGTGTTGATCGGCGGACAATGCAACATCCGCCTGACCCGCTGTTTCGAGCGGGAGTAAAAGATTGAACGGACGCTGATACTGGCCCTCGGAATCCAGGGAACACAGGACAGGTCCGGACACCCGGAAACTGAAAGGCCACGTTATGATTTCAGCAACCAGAACCGGTTACCGCTTTCAGGTGGCGGCGATTTTTCTTGCTCTGAGCACCCTCTTGTCCGGGATGGTACACGCACAAAGTGCCGACACATTGCCGGACTATGTCATTGAAGAGTTTGGGCCGCCGCCCGCCGTGCCGGAGGGCCCGCTCTCTGCAGGGATGCAGTTTGCTCTGCGGGTCGCGTTTGTTGACAGTGTGGCGCTGTCGACGTGGGACGAAAACCAGACCCAGGCGCTTGCCGAAATCTCGAAATCCGGCGATCCCCGTCTTGTCTGGCTGATCAGTGATCTGATGCGGTTCGTGCCGTCGGAGCAGCTGAACGAAGCGCTTACGAATGCGGCGTCCGATCTGCTCGGGAAAGAGTTTCGGTTTGAAAACAGCTGGGGCGTTGTCACGGATCACCTGATCGCATGGGATATTCCTGCACCGCCGGAGTACCTGAGGTACAAACGCGCGATTTTCACAGGTATCGTGCTTGGCTGGGAGCGGATTTTCGTTGAAGGGGATATCGACTGGCGGCTGGTTTCCTGGGGCGGTGTGCTGATCGATGACCGTCCCTATGACACAACGGACAACGGGTGCAATTGCATCCCTGCTGCCGACAATCCGGTCGTTACCAGTGCGGCGGATGCCCGGTGGCTCAGGGACGATGATGTTGTTTTTGGCATTGAAGTGAACGGCGAATACAGGGCGTATCCCCGGCGCATTATGGAAGTGCGCGAAATGGTCAACGATACCCTGGGCGGGCGCGATCTGGGCATTCCCTACTGCACCCTTTGCGGGGCCGCCCAGGCTTACTTTACGGATGATCTGCCTCCCGGCGTTGAACGGCCGGTGTTGCGCACGTCGGGACTGCTGAGCCGGTCCAACAAGGTCATGTACGATATCAAGACCTACTCTGTTTTCGATACCTTCCTGGGGCATGCCGTGACCGGGCCGCTGGCAGATAAAAACATTCGTCTGAGCCAGGCAACCGTCGTGACCACCGACTGGGGCACATGGAAAAATGCGCATCCGGAAACCACTGTCTTGCTGGAGCGGTATGCCCTTGGCCGTGATCCGGATTTCCGCAATGGCCGCGATGCCAACGGCCCGATTTTCCCGGTCGGGGATGTCGATCCGCGGCTTTCGGTACATGAAGATGTCATCGGTGTTATCACAGCCTCGGGCACGCCCGTTGCCTTTCAGCGCAGCACGGCTTTTGTCGCATTGAAGCGGGGCGATGAGATAGCGTTTGAGAACGTCCGCCTGGAGCTTGACGCAGGCGGGATCAGGGCGGTGGACAAAAATGGGGCCGATCTGGCCAGCCATCAGGCGTTCTGGTTTGCCTGGTCGCAGTTTCATCCCCGGACGGAACTGTGGAGCCAGTAACTGCGGACCCCAACTGTTTTTTTCGGCCGGCCAGAGGCGAACTGCCCGTTTTGGATTGTTGTTGGGGCAATTGGGGTTGAGCCGAGCTTTGGAAGCAATGCAGTAGCCAGTCCCGCGCTGTGACAAGGAACGCCACAACGCGAAGAGAGTGGGGTTTGTCGGCTGCATATGTCGCGTCTTTGCCAGCCCCGCAGGCATAGAGGGGTTGTCTTTTTGCCGGGGGCAGGGAGTTCAAAGTCGTGCTGGGAAAACCCCGTTGCTGTGCGCGGGTGCTCGCGTCCTCTTACCGATCCATAGTCCTGCGCGTTTTCGCAAAAGACATTCGCCTGGTCATGAAAGGTCGAGTGTACCAGTGGACGCCAACGCACGGACTAAACAACGTTCAGTTGGAGCGGTACTGCCCCGGGCAACCCTTGAACCAACAGGACCATAGCCCGAACGCTGCGTGTGCATTGCCGGAAAGTGGGGATCCTGCCGCGCTTGCAAGGCGACGACATTATACGTTGGGAGCTAGGCAGTCGATCCACGTGTTACGGCACCTGCCGTCACTGACATGTCCGGTGCCGGGTGCCAGAACTGACCTTTTGTCCGGATCAGTTTCTGCCGCAGATCTTCCGCGCTCATGGGGCGCCCGAAATGAAATCCCTGAAGATGATCACATCCCATATCACGGGCCAGATAAGCATGTGCTTCTGATTCAATACCCTCGGCGACGATTTTGGTTCCAAGGCTTTTGCCGATTGCGGCAATGGATGCCACCAATCCCCGGGACGTTTCATTTTCAACCATAGGCTGGATGAACTGGCGGTCAATTTTCAGCAGGTCCGGTTTGATGTGCAGCAACCCCTGGACCGAGGCATGACCCGTCCCAAAATCGTCAACCGCGATGGTGACGCCCATTTCGTTGAGCTCATCGATGGCCCAGCTTACCAGATCTCCCATGCGTTCCAGATAAACAGACTCCAGTATTTCGACGGTCAGCCGCCCGGGGCTGATACCAGAGGTTCGGATGTCATGTATGAAAGTCGGATCGGTCAGACGCCCCGCAGAAACATTTATCGCGACTTTGGGCAGCTCAATTTCCGACGTATCAAACACCTCAAGGAGCTCACGCAACTGGCTGAACACAATCTCATCCACCTGGTTGAGAATGCCCATGTCTGCGGCGACATCGAGAAATTCTGCAGGCGGCAACAGTCCCTTGGAGGGGTGTCGCCATCTGACCAGCACCTCAGCGCTCGAGATCCTGCCGGTAGCGGCATCGATGAGAGGCTGAAAGAATGGGACAAACTCCCGTCTGTCCACGGCGACCAGCAACTCTGTTGCCAGCCGCTTTGTCGCAATCGATTCTGCGTGCATTTCCGCTGTGAAAAAAGACCATCGTCCGCGACCGTGCGCCTTTGCATGATACATGGCAGTGTCGGCATCGGCGATGACCTGCTCGGGGCTGGACATTTTTGTATCCGCAATCGCAACACCGACGCTGGCACTGCACGACACGGTTTTGCCGTCAAACGTAAAGGGTGTACGCATTTCCTCGACGATCCTGTCCGCCAGGGCGCTGATGTTCAGAGCGCTCTCGCCCAGAGGTTTCATGATGATGAACTCATCGCCCCCGAGCCGCGCCACCAGGTCTGTTTCACTGCTGACCCGGCGCAACATGTGCGAGACGGACACGAGAACCCTGTCACCTGCGTCATGGCCCAGTGTGTCGTTCACCGGTTTGAACCGGTCGAGGTCAATGTAAATCAGCGCGAAATCGGGACCGCCTTTTCGAAGTGCGGCGACCCAGGCTTTGAACTCCACCTCAAAATGCCGGCGATTGGAGAGCCCTGTCAGCGGGTCCTCGTTGGATTCTTTTGTTACGGTGCGCGCCAGTTCATTCAGGCGGCGGTTTTCTTTTTCGAGACGCAGAATTTCCTCAGAGTACTTTGTCACGACGGCTCCGTCGGGCGCTGTACCGGTGTCTGACCGGGCAGGAGCGCTCGTTTCCAGGGCAGAATCCAGCTCGATCAGCGAGCAAAGCCACCACCGATCGCCGTTTTCCGGATCGGAGAGTGGTGTCCAGCTCATCCTGGCCCTGTACGGCTCGCCACTCTTGCGATTTGAGTTCGAGATGACGGAAAAACGTTCCCATTTCATGAGTTTGTCGATGATCAGAAGGTGTGTTCCCTGCTCCGTATCCGGGCCGATGAGTATTTTCCCACGCTGACCAATCGCGTCGTCAGATGAATATCCTGTTGTTTCTGAAAATGCCTTGTTGCACCATTTGAAGACCATGACAGCACCGTCCTGATCGCTGGCCAGAGCGAGACCGAGGCCCTCTGCACATTTCAGAGGGACCTGTTCCAGAATCTGTGATGGTATCACTGACATAACTCGCTTCCGTTGTCCGAAAACTATGCTGCCAGCGATTAGTTTGACGTTAATGGCGGCGCTTTCATTGCCGCATGTGATGCCCGTGGGATTATGGTGGCCCGTTTTTCGTGCCACCCTCCATCAGCCTCTGGCGCTCTGTCATACGGGTTTTGGCTTGCTGAGTGCTGCCATGGAAGCTTCCCGTTCCAACGGTTCAGCAAATCTACCCTCGAAACCGCAACTGTATTCAGAGCAAGAATAGTAAGGCCTATGGTGCAATGTCCGCCTGGATAAATTCCTGGTCAGGGACCGTCCGGTGTGGCCGCACCGTGGCGGAGACGCATGACTTGTCCATCCGATGCATTGAAACCAAAAAGTTCGTTGCAATGTGAGATTGCCAGTTGCGCGCGGGTCGGCCAACCAGACGTGCTGTGAGCCGCGAAAAAAGCCGCAGAATGTCTATGCAAAGTATTGTCGTGACCAGAATTCCGCCTCTGCTGAGCACCATTATCTGAACACGTGAACTTATGGCTCTTCCCAGAGCTGGGGCAGTTCGCTCGGTTCCGTATTGGGTCTATAGGGTCAGTGTTCTTTGATCGCGTTCGAAAAGCAGCTCATGCAAAGAACGACCCCAATGAAGACGACTGTTTCTGCGCTGATCGGGGGGGGCGCCCCGATGCGGGCTGGCTGCCAGCTGAATGCTCAGACAGTGCAGACGGAACCCATTTTGCTGACAAATCGACCTACGGTTCATTCGGTTCCCAGGTTTTCATACAGAACAATCCCATCGCCTGCCCTGAGCGTCACCAACTGTCCGGCGTTTGCAGACAACGCAACTTTGCATCGCGGCTGGCAAGATTTTTCCATGAGGCAGACGTGGTCAGCACGGAAGGTTCCCAGGACTTTCTCCTGCAGGTCGGACATTTTCCTGGACGTCACAGCAGGATGGCCGGACCCGGGTGTCTTGATCCGTGTGTTACAGCGTTGGACAAAAACGCGGCACGCCATGTCGCAGGCGTATGATACCGCTTATCGATCAGACGCTTTCCTGACGGCCAGCAAATCCAAAAGAATCCGGGCCGTTATCCCTGTTGTAAATTATAAAGCAGATGGCGCGTCTTTTGTCAGACAGTGTCATGCCGTCGGGCAAAACAGAACTCTTCAGGGTGCGACTGAACGGAGCATTCGCGACTCAAACCGTGATGAACCTCGCCACGCAGAAAATCTGCGGCAGAACCATCGTCATTTCAGCGGGCTTTACCCGCTTAGTTCTCTGACAGCGCGACTTTCATGTCGGTCACCTGGTAGATGGTTTCCCCGTCCGCCTCGACCCGGCCGTTGGCGACGCCCATTGTCAGACGCCGCGTCTGGATCGCTTTTGTGAAGTCCACGTAGTAGGTCAGCATTTTGCGGTCAGGTCGCACCATACCGGTAAGCTTGACCTCCCCAACACCCAGCGCATATCCGCGCCCCTGCCAGCCGCGCCAGCCGAGGTTAAAGCCGGTCAGCTGCCACAGCCCGTCAAGCCCGAGACAGCCGGGCATGATCGGGTTGCCGGGGAAATGGCAGTCGAAAAACCACAGGTCCGGCTGAATGTCGAATTCCGCAACCACATGGCCTTTACCATGTTCGCCGCCGTCACCGGAGATACCGGTGATCCGGTCCATCATCAGCATCGGCGGTTCGGGCAGCTGGGCATTGCCCGGTCCAAAGAGTTCACCGCGGGCGCATTTCAGCAGTTCGTCCTTGTCGAAACTGGTGGGGTACTGGCTCATTGCGTTGCGGCTCCTGCGAAATTTCGTTCTGATCCCTCTAGCACCGCGTTTGCCCGTCCTGCAAGTGCAGGCGCACACCCTGCACAATACGTCCCTGCCGGTGCGAACTGCCGCTTTTGAATTGAAAACCGTTCGCAGAAACCTTTATATATGTAAGGGAAGAGGAACGAGGGCGCGATGAACACGCATCAACACGACACTGGCACGGCCTGGCTGGCAAAGGGCGGACTGCGTCCGACGCGGCAGCGTGTGACCCTTGCGAGCCTGCTCATCGGCGACGGCCAGCACCGTCATGTGACCGCTGAAAGCTTGTTCGATGCGGCCAAAGCCCAGGGTGAGGCGGTATCACTCGCCACCGTCTACAACACCCTGCGCGCCTTTTGCGACGTGGGCCTGGTGCAGGAAGTTACCGTGGACGGGTCCAAAAGCTATTTTGACACCAACACACATGACCACCCGCATTTCTACTGGGAAGACGATGGCCGGCTGACGGATGCACCCTCTGATCAACTGGTTATTGCCCAGGTGCCGGATGCGCCGGACGGGGCAGAGATTGCATCGGTTGATGTGGTAATCCGTCTGCGGCGTAAAACCTGACGCAGCAGCCTGACAGCAGTATGATGAAAGCTTCCCTCGTGACACCGGAGATGGTCGCGGACTACGCACGTGACGGTGTTGTTCTGGTGCGGGGCCTTTTCGCGGATTTTGTCGATGATCTGCGCAACGGTATCGCGGAGAACATGGAACATCCCGGCCCCTACGCCTCGGAAAACCGCCGGGAGGGCGAAAGCGGCCGGTTTTTTGACGATTATTGCAACTGGCAGCGGATAGACGCCTTTCGCCGTGCCGCACTGGGCTCTCCGGCAGCAGCGGCAGCCTCTGCGCTGATGCAGTCTGAACGCGTGCAGCTTTTTCATGATCATGTGTTGGTCAAGGAGCCTGGAACGTCAATGGCGACCCCCTGGCATCAGGACGGGCCTTATTATTTTGTGGGCGGTCAGCAGACGGTCAGTTTCTGGTCGCCGCTTGATCCGGTGCGGGACGCGACACTGCGCTGCGTGGCGGGATCACACCTGTGGGAAAAGGACGTGCTGCCTACCCGCTGGGCAAAGGGCGACGCCTTTTTTGATCCGGCACCCTATATGCCCGTGCCGGATCCAGAAGCCGAAGGCATGCGTATCATCGAATTTGATATGGAGCCCGGTGACGCCGTGGCGTTTCATTTCCGGACGCTTCACGGCGCACGGGGCAATACGGCACAGGCGCGGCGCCGGGCCTTTTCGCTGCGGCTGATCGGCGAGGACGCCCGCTATACCGAGCGCCCCGGGCCGACGTCACCGCCTTTCCCGGGCCACGGGATGGAAGAAGGCGACCGTCTGCGCGAAGACTGGTTCCCTGTATTGCAATAACCATGTCGCCAGGGTCTGTCCTGCCGGCCCGGCGGATTACCGGACCGTTGAAAACCAATCAGGTGAGGGAGACGACAGCTTCCACTTCGAAAAGCATCGGGTCGATGGCCAGCTTTGGGACCGGAACGAGCGTTTGCGCGGGCAGGGTGGCGCCGAACATGGCCTGCACATTCTCGGTCAGCACACCCAGTTTCGACATGTCATGGTCGACCACATAGACCGTGAGCTTCACAACCTGGTCCGGGGTTGCCCCCAGTGCGTCGAGCACGGCCTGAAGATTGGCATAGGCCTGCGCTACCTGTGCTGCAAAATCCGGGGAAAGCCCGCCGGTGTGATCCTGACCGCCCAGCCCCGAGACAAAAGCAAGGCGTCCTGCATCGGGTGCAATCACCGCCGTGCTGTAGCCGTTCGGTGTGGGGTCGTGCAGATGTGCGGGGTTGAAAATCTCTGGTCTGGCGGTCGTGTCGCTGGGGGTGGTCATGGTGATTCTCCTGGTTGAGCCGTTGCAGGATCATGTTTGAAGAAAAACGGTGACAAAATATGTCACCGAATGTGCTATGGTCAAAAAATGAATGTTCGGAACCGACATGACGCCATTGTCCGCAGCCTCCGGCGCAGCGGTTCATCAACAGTCGAGGCACTGGCCGGTGAAGTTGGCACTTCCCGCCGGACTGTAATCCGCGATATTGGGGCCCTGAGGGAGCAGGGTTTCGTTATCCATACAGAATGCGGGCGTGGTGGCGGCGTGCAGCTTGATCCGGGGTCAGTGCAGACAACCGCGCGGCTCTCAGTGACAGAGGTTTTCGCACTTCTGATCAGTGTTGCGGCCATGCGCGCAGCAGGCAGCCTGCCGTTCTCGGACCTGGCGGATGCTGGGCTGGCCAAGATCGAAAAAGCGCTGCCAAGAGACAAAGTGGCAGATCTGCGCCGCTTTCTGGACTGTCTTTATGTCGGTCAGGTGTCGCCCCTGCAGGACCTCAGCGACACGGGAAAGATCGATCCGGATTTATTGCCGGCTTTTGAGGCCGGTTTTTTGCAGCGTCTGCATCTGCGGTTCAGGTACAGGGACGCGAAAGGCCGACAGTCGCAGCGCGAAGTGGAACCGCAGGCGATGCTGATCCTGCCGCCGCTTTGGTATCTGGTTGCCTGGGATCCGTTGCGGTGTGATTTCCGACATTTTCGAATGGACCGGATCAGCCAGCCAGAGGTGGTGAAAGATGCGCCTTTCCGCCGTCGGCATGTTCCTTTTGAAGACGATGTCTGCCCCTATTCGCAACTGCCCTGACCATTATCTTTGCCGCCTGAACAAGCGCGTTGTGGGCACGCAAGTGCTGTGTTTTCGGGAACACCGACAAAGTCAGGTGCGATGAATGATGATCTGCGGGGCGTGTGCCAGCGGAAACCGTTCTGGTACCCGCGCGATCACAGTCTTGAATTCACGTCGGTGAAGGTGCCGCGGAGTCATGTCCACCCCGACATTGACGTCGATCAGTGTGATTGCCACAGGCCAGCGTGACAGTACAGAGCGGGCCACCAGGAAAACTTTGTCGGTATCTGCCAGCGGAGCGTGACCACCAAAGGGGTCGGCGAAAACCCCGCTATGCGACGACGCATTGCAAGCTGGCAGAGGGGCTGTTACTCAGCCGCGCAACACTCCAGATCCCGGACCTGCCTTATGACTGCGCCCAAAAAGCTCTTTATCAAGACCTACGGCTGCCAGATGAACGTCTATGACAGCGAACGCATGGCGGAAACGCTGGGCGGGCAGGGGTATGTTGAGACGCAGGATGCGGGCGAGGCCGACATGATCCTGTTGAATACCTGCCACATCCGCGAGAAAGCCGCGGAAAAGGTATACTCGGAACTGGGGCGACTGAAACCGCTCAAAGCGGCGAATCCGGATCTGAAAATCGGCGTGGCCGGCTGTGTGGCCCAGGCCGAGGGCGAAGAAATCATGCGGCGTCAGCCCGCTGTGGATCTGGTTGTGGGGCCGCAGTCCTATCACCGCCTGCCCAAAATGGAGCAGCATGTCCGCGACGGGCACAGGGCGCTGGATACAGATTTCCCCGAAGAGGACAAATTCGAAGAGCTTAAGAAGCGCCCCAAAGCGCGGCGTGCCCCTTCGGCATTTCTCACCGTGCAGGAAGGCTGCGATAAATTCTGCGCCTTTTGTGTGGTTCCTTACACGCGGGGCGCAGAAGTCAGCCGCCCGGTGACACGGATTGTCGAGGAAGCGCGCGATCTGGTGGAACGCGGTGTGCGTGAAATTACCCTGCTGGGCCAGAATGTGAACGCCTATCACGGTGACGGGGCGGACGGCAGTGAGCAGACCCTCGCCGATCTGATCTGGCACCTTAACGGTGTCGACGGGCTGGAGCGCATTCGCTACACAACCTCGCACCCCAACGACATGCACGACGACCTGATTGCGGCACATGCTGAATGCGACAAGCTGATGCCCTATCTGCATCTGCCGGTGCAGTCCGGCTCGGACCGTATTCTCAAGCGGATGAACCGCAGTCACACGGCGGAAAGCTATCTGCGCCTGATCGGGAAAATACGGGACGCCCGCCCGGATATCCTGATGTCGGGGGATTTCATTGTCGGGTTTCCCGAAGAGACTGAAGAGGATTTTCAGGCAACGCTCGACCTGATCCGTGCTGTGAATTACGGCTATGCCTATTCGTTCAAATATTCGACGCGGCCCGGAACGCCCGCGGCGGAACGCACGCTTGTTGACCCGGCCGAGGCGGACGACCGTCTGCAGCGTATTCAGGCCCTGATCACCCAGCAGCAACAGGAAATCCAGGCCGGTATGGTCGGGCGGGATCTGAACGTCCTGGTTGAAAAAGCAGGGCGTCATGATGGCCAGATGGTCGGCAAGTCAGAGTATCTGCACGCTGTTCACATCGATCAGTGCAGCGCGGCCATTGGCGATATGGTTCCGGTGAGAATCGTTGAGGCAAAACGCAACTCACTTGCCGCCCGTCACCGGTGATCACCCCGATTTGTGGGTTCTTTCACGGGCCGATCAGCGGCCTTTGCGCAAATTTATGGGCGCAGGCTGTGGTCTGCCCGGTTTTTATGGCCACAGTGCACTATTCCACGATACAGCGCCTTGCGCATGGGGTTGGGAATTGGCACCGTCAGAACAGACAAGTTTTTCGGCAAGGAACAGCTATTGTCCCCAAGTGACCCGAGTGCCCCCGACACCCTGACTGCTGCCCCGGGCGGCGTCGTCGAATTTCCCGACAACAGGCTGCTGATTGATCTGTGTGGCCCCTATGATGCAAATCTGGCGCAGATTGAAAATGCGCTGGGTGTGCAGATCGTACGCCGTGGCAACCAACTGGCGGTGATCGGTGAAAGCGATTCCCAGGTGGATGCGATGCGTGTTCTGCATGCGCTTTATGCGCGGTTGGAAAGCGGTCGCGTGGTCGAGACCGCCGATGTGGACCGTGAGTTGCGCATGGGCCCCTTTGAAGAAGCGGGACCGGAAAACGGTGATCAGCTGGAAATGCCGATTGGCAGCCGTATCGAGATACAGACCCGCAAAAAACGCGTTGAGCCACGCACCGACGCCCAGAAAGCATATGTTCAGTCCCTTTTTGAGAATGAGCTGGCCTTTGGTATCGGGCCTGCGGGTACCGGGAAAACCTATCTGGCCGTCGCCGTGGGCGTGTCGATGTTCCTGACAGGTCAGGTGGACAAAATAATCCTGTCGCGCCCGGCGGTCGAGGCGGGGGAGCGCCTTGGTTTTCTGCCCGGTGACATGAAGGACAAGGTCGATCCCTATATGCAGCCGCTCTATGACGCGCTGGGAGACTTTCTGCCGGGCAAACAGCTGGCCCGGCTGATCGAGGAAAAACAGATCGAGATCGCGCCCCTTGCCTTTATGCGGGGTCGGACGCTGTCCAATGCCTTTGTCGTTCTGGATGAGGCGCAGAACGCGACGACAATGCAGATGAAAATGTTCCTGACCCGTCTTGGCGAAGGATCGCGTATGGTGATCACCGGGGACCGGACACAGATTGACCTGCCGCGCGGGACGGCCTCGGGTCTCGCAGATGCAGAGCGGTTGCTGAAAACCATCCCAAAGATCAGCTTCAACTACTTCACGTCCAAAGACGTCGTGCGCCATCCGCTTGTTGCAGCCATTATCGAAGCCTATGAGGCGGATACCCCGCAATCATGACCGCCCCCTGTGATGCTTGATGTGCTGATTGAGGACGCCCGGTGGAACAGCCTGAAGCTGGAAGAGCTTGCGGGCGATGCTGCGGCGCAGACCCTCGGGCATCTGGGGCTGCCCGGGGATGCCGGCATATCGCTGCTGGCCTGCGATGACGCGCGCATTTCGGTTCTGAATACGGATTTTCGCGGCAAGCCCGGCCCGACGAACGTCCTCAGCTGGCCTGCAGAGGAGCTTGCGCCCGGCGAGGCAGGTGCTGACCCCGCACCACCGGAGCCGGATTTTGACGGCGCGCTGACACTGGGGGATATTGCCATTGCCTGGGAAACCTGTGCACGCGAGGCAGAGGCCGCGGGTAAACCGATGGCGGATCATGTGACGCATCTGGTCGTTCACGGCCTGTTACATCTGTTGGGCTATGATCATGTCCGTGACAAGGATGCCACGCTGATGCAAGGGCTCGAGTCACAGATACTTGGCAAAATGGGTCTGGATGACCCATATAGAAACTGAAGGCAGCCATTGGCTGCTGCTGACCGGACAAGGACCTGATGGGCGACAACGACGGATCTTCTGACGCAGCGCGGGGCGCGCAGCCGGAAAATGACATATCAACGGACCCCGATCCTTCGAGGTCCGGCGGTTTTTTCAGCCGCGTATTTGATGCACTGAGCCCGGCAGAGACGCCGGAACAGCCGCAGGCGGGACCATTGCCTGACCTGCACTCTCCGACACATGGCATGATCAATCTGCGACGCATGCGGGTTGAGGACGTTTCTGTCCCGAAAGCAGATATTACCGCGCTGTCCCAGTCCGCGACGCTGGAAGAGGCGGTCGCAGTGTTCAAGGAAAGCGGGCTGACCCGCCTGCCGGTCTACGAGGGCACGCTGGACACGCCTGTGGGTCTGCTGCACCTCAAAGACATTGCGCTGCATCACGGATTTAACGGGGGTGGCGCTGATTTTGACATGCAGGCCATGCTGCGCCCGCTTTTGTTTGTGCCGCCATCGATGAGCATTGGCGTGCTGCTGACCAAAATGCAGGCCGAACGGCGGCATATGGCGCTGGTTATCGACGAATACGGTGGTGTGGACGGTCTGGTGACCATCGAGGACCTGATCGAACAGGTCATCGGTGAGATCGAAGACGAGCATGACGTGGACGAAGGGCTTTACTGGACACAGGAAAAACCCGGCTGCTACCTGGCGCTGTCCAAAACACCGTTGCAGGACTTTGAGGCCGAGATCGGGCGTTCGCTGACCGACCACGAGGAAGTGGACGAAGAGGAGATCGACACGCTGGGGGGGCTGGTCTTTATGCTCTCGGGCCGGGTGCCTGCGCGCGGAGAGGTCGTCATCCACCCCGATGGCCCCGAGTTCGAGGTGCTCGATGCTGATCCGCGCCGGATCAAACGGCTCCGGGTACGTATCGGCGCGCCGGTTTCTTGAACAATGAAATGATCCCGGCTGGCGCGACGACCCGCTGGATTTCCGCACGCCCGCGCAGTGTGAGACTGCTCTTTGCAGCGGCAGCCGGTATGGCGGGTGCCTTCGGGCAGGCCCCCTGGGATCTGCCGGTTGTTCTGCTTCTTGCGCTGGCGGGCGGGTTCTTGCTGTTGCGGTGCCAGAAAACACCCGTCGATGCGGCATTGCTGGGCTGGGCATTCGGTGCGGGCTATTTTGCTCTGGCGCTGCACTGGATCACAGAGCCCTTTCAGGTTGATGCAGCCCGGCACGGCTGGATGGCCCCCTTTGCCCTTGTGTTTCTGAGCGCGGGTCTGGGACTTTTCTGGGCGATGGCCTTCTGGGGCGCGCGGAAACTCTCCGCCCGCACGTGGCCGCTGGTGTTCACCTGGACAGCCGCCGAGCTGGCCCGCGCCTATATTTTCACAGGGTTTCCCTGGGCCACGCCTTCGCAGGCGCTGGTCGGGGTGCTGGCCGGGCAGGGGTTCGCCCTGGTGGGCCCTTATGGCATGATGCTGTGGCTCATGGCGTCTGCCTGGGCGCTGTCGTTGCCGGAACTGTTCCGGGGGCGTGTGGCCCTGCGGACCGTTCAGGGAGGGGCGATTGCCGCGGCTTTCCTGCTGCTCCTTGTGCCGCCGGGTGCGGCACCTCCGGTCATGACAGGGCACTATGTGCGCCTGGTGCAGCCCAATGCCGAACAGCACCTGAAATGGCAGCCAGACCATGTCCGCATTTTCTATGAACGCCAGCTTGCTCTGACAGCCCGCCCGGCGGCCCCCGGCACGCCGTCACCGGCGCTGGTGGTCTGGCCTGAAACAGCCGTGCCCTGGCGGCTGCGCGATGCGGCACCTGTGTTTGAACAGATCCGCGCGGTGACGCAGGCGCAGGTGGCTCTTGGCATTCTGCGCGATGACGGGCAGCGGCTGCGCAATGCGATGGTCGTTTCGGGACCGGAAGGCGGCCAGCAGGTTTACGACAAACATCACCTTGTGCCCTTTGGCGAATACATGCCGCTGTCGCCTCTGGCGGACTGGATCGGGCTGACAGCGCTGGCCGCAACCGGGATCGGGTTTGCCCCGGGACCCGGGCCGGGGCTGCTGGATTTCGGGGACCTTGGCATGGGAATGCCGCTGATCTGCTATGAGGCCGTCTTTGCACATGATGTGAATGCAGCGCCGTCGCGTCCGGCCTTTTTATTACAGGTGACAAACGACGCCTGGTTTGGCAGTTTTGCCGGGCCGCATCAGCATCTGGCGCAGGCGCGGATGCGGGCTGTGGAACAGGGGTTGCCGCTGCTGAGGGCTGCAAACACAGGTGTTTCTGCCGTGATTGGTCCGCGGGGCCGGGTCCTTGCGGATTTGCCGCTCGGGGTTGCGGATGCGCTGGACGCGCCGTTGCCTGCCCCGCTGGCACCGACGCTCTACAGTCGCACGGGCGATTATCCGGTTGTTGTTCTTTTGCTGTCAGCTTTAGCGGTTGTGTTGCTTTTTCGTGCCGGTGGGCGCGATACGCCACAAAATGCACGGAAATAGCAATTGACCCCGGCGGGTCCTGCACGTAGGCACATCCGGACGCGCCCAACGGCTTCCTGACGGGCTGCGATTTGATCATTGGAGCGTATCATGTCCAGACAGAACTATGTATTCACCTCGGAATCCGTGTCCGAAGGTCACCCTGACAAAGTGTGTGACCGTATCTCTGATGCGGTGCTCGACGCTTTTCTGAGTGAAGAACCCGAAGCGCGGGTTGCTGCGGAAACCTTCGCAACCACCAACCGGGTGGTCATCGGGGGTGAGGTGGGGCTCTCGGACAAGGAGCGCCTGCACGAATACATGGGCCGTATCGAGGATATCGCGCGGGCCTGTATCCGCGATATCGGTTACGAGCAGGACAAATTCCACCACGCAACCTGTGAAATTACCAATCTGCTGCATGAACAGTCGGCACATATTGCGCAGGGTGTGGATTCTGCAGCTGACAAGGACGAGGGCGCGGGCGATCAGGGCATTATGTTTGGCTTTGCGACGCGCGAGACGCCTGAACTCATGCCCGCACCGATCCACTATGCGCATGCGATTCTGCGGCGTCTCGCTGAAGTGCGCAAGAATGGCACCGAGCCCACGCTGCGGCCGGATGCCAAGAGCCAGCTGTCGGTCCGGTATGAAAACGGGGTGCCTGTTGGCGTCAGCTCCATTGTTCTGTCCACGCAGCATGCGGATGAAAGCCAGACGTCGGATGATATCCGCGCCATAGTTGAGCCTTATATCCGCGATGTGCTGCCGGACGGCTGGATCAGCCCGGATACGGAATGGTGGGTAAACCCGACGGGCACTTTTGTGATCGGCGGACCGGACGGGGACGCGGGCCTGACGGGGCGCAAAATCATCGTTGATACCTATGGCGGGGCCGCACCGCATGGCGGTGGCGCATTCTCCGGCAAAGACCCGACCAAAGTGGACCGGTCGGCTGCCTATGTCGCACGTTATCTGGCCAAAAACGTTGTTGCCTCGGGCATGGCAGAAAAATGCACAATCCAGCTCAGCTATGCGATCGGGGTTTCCAAACCGCTGTCGATCTACTGCGACACCTTTGGCACCGGCGACGTTGCAGACCACGCCATTGAAAAGGCCATCGGCCAGGTGATCGACCTGACACCCCGCGGCATCCGCGAGCATCTGCAACTGAACCGTCCGATCTATGCGCGGACCGCAGCCTATGGTCACTTTGGCCGGGCTCCTGAAGCAGATGGCGGGTTCAGCTGGGAGAAAACAGATCTGGTGGACGCGCTGAAAGCGGCCGTCTGATCCGACGGCGCAGCTGCGCTGCACGACATTTCTCCTGTCTTTGCCTCTGGCGCAGACAGGATGCCGCCGGGCAGCAGCGGCGGATGTGTTGCAGCGCGTGCGCACCAGCGGTAAAGGGCGCTTATGACCCAGTCCTCTCAACGCCCGCATCGGAATTTTTATGGCCGCCTTAAAGGCAAGGCGCTGAAACAGTCGCAGCGCCGCTATCTGGAGGAAGACCTCGGGTCGCTGTCGCCCGGCCCGGTGAGCTGGGAGGACAACCCCGAGCGGACTGTTCTTGACACAGAGGCTTTGTTTGGCGGGCGTCCGGTCTGGCTGGAAATCGGGTTTGGCGGCGGCGAGCATATGGTGCATCAGGCCGCACAGAACCCTGACGTGGGCATCATCGGTGCCGAACCCTATATCAACGGCGTCGCGATGCTGCTGGGTAAAATCCGCCGCGCTCAGGTCGACAATGTGGCCGTGCACCCCGGCGATGCGCGTGATCTGATGGATGTCCTGCCCGCACAATCAGTGGACCGCGCCTTTCTGCTCTATCCGGATCCCTGGCCAAAATCGCGTCATCATCGCCGCCGGTTTGTCACAGCGGAACACCTTGAGCCACTGGCATGCTGTCTGCGTCCGGGCAGCATTTTCCGGGTGGCGACGGATATCGAAGACTATGTGCGTCAGACACTGGAGCAGGTGCCGCGCTGTGGGTTTGAATGGCTGGCAGAGCACCCGCAAGACTGGCGAACCCCCTGGGACGACTGGATTTCGACACGCTATGAGCAAAAGGCCATCCGCGAGGGGCGCCGCCCGCATTACCTGACCTTTCGCAGGACCTGACACAGCCGAAGTGACAACGGGCTGGACCCTGCGGAACCGAGGCGCTAAGCCACCCAGGAAACACGACCCACAAGCGGAAACCTGATCATGTCCAGCCACGGCGCCCCCATCCCGATGACCTCACGCCCCTGCGGCCCGCTGAAGGGGGAGGCGCGCGTGCCCGGGGATAAATCGATCTCGCACCGGTCGCTGATCCTGGGGGCGATGTGCATCGGCGAGACGGAAATCACCGGTTTGCTGGAAGGGCAGGATGTGCTCGACACTGCGCGGGCCATGCGGGCCTTTGGTGCGGAAGTGACAGATCATGGCGGTGGCACCTGGACAGTGTCCGGGGTGGGCACGGGCGGCTTTGCCGAGCCGGAACAGGTCATCGACTGCGGCAATTCAGGCACCGGTGTGCGGCTGATCATGGGCGCAATGGCGACCTGCGATATCTCGGCGACCTTTACAGGCGATGCCTCGCTCAACGGGCGACCGATGGCGCGCGTGACCGATCCGCTGGACCTTTTCGGCACCCGGGCGTACGGACGTTCGGGAGGGCGGCTGCCGATGACGGTCGTTGGCGCAGCAGACCCGGTGCCGGTTGAATATACCGTGCCTGTGCCATCCGCCCAGGTAAAGTCTGCCGTCCTGCTGGCGGGCCTGAATGCGCCGGGCCAGACCGTTGTGACAGAGACCGAGGCGACACGGGATCACACGGAGCGTATGCTGGCCGGGTTCGGTGCGGAGATCGCGACCGAAGTAACCGATGCCGGGCGGGTCATCACGCTGACCGGTCAGCCGGAGCTGAAAGCCCAGAAAATTGCCGTACCGCGTGATCCGTCGTCAGCGGCCTTTCCTGTCTGTGCGGCGCTGATCGTGCCTGGCTCGGATGTTCTGGTGCCGGGCATCGGCCTCAATCCGACGCGCGCGGGGCTTTTTACCACGCTGCGCGACATGGGGGCTGATCTGAGCTATGAAAACGAACGGATCGAGGGCGGTGAGCCCGTGGCCGATCTGCGCGCACGTTTCTCGCCGGACCTGAAGGGCATCGAGGTGCCCGAGGACCGGGCGGCCAGTATGATCGACGAATATCCGGTGCTGTCGGTGGTTGCGGCTTTTGCCAGCGGCGAAACTGTCATGCGCGGTGTCCGGGAACTTCGGGTCAAGGAAAGCGACCGTATCGACGCGATGGCCACGGGTCTGCGCGCGAACGGCATCACTGTGGAAGACGGGCCGGACTGGTGGATTGTCACGGGTCTGGGGCATGGCAACGTGCCGGGCGGTGCGGTGTGTGCCAGCCACCTGGATCACCGCATCGCGATGTCGTTCCTCATCCTGGGCATGGCGGCAACAAAACCGGTCAGCGTGGATGACGGCGGGCCGATTGCGACGTCCTTCCCGGTGTTTGAGCCCCTGATGACAGACCTTGGCGCACAGCTGGTCCGCGACAACCAACCCTCGGGCTGAGCCGCGTGACTGAGCCCTTCACCATCGCTATCGACGGACCGGCAGCGGCCGGTAAGGGGACGATCTCGCGTGCTGTGGCCGCGCATTTCAACTGCGCGCATCTGGACACCGGGCTGCTCTACCGCGCAGTCGGTGCCAAAATGCTGCTGGGCCAGGACCCGGCGGATGCGGCGCGTGGCCTGACGGCGGCAGATACCCAGGGGGCCGGTCTGCGCTCGCCAGAGGTCGCTCAGGCCGCCAGCCGGGTGGCCGTGCTGCCAGAGGTGCGCGCGGCGCTGCTGGACTTTCAGCGCAGCTTTGCCCGGCGCGCAGGGGGGGCCGTGCTGGACGGGCGCGACATTGGCACGGTGATCTGCCCCCAGGCAGAGGTGAAGCTTTTCGTGACGGCCAGCGCAGAAGTGCGGGCGCAAAGACGGTATGCTGAGCTGGTGGCCGGGGGGAGCGAAGTCAGCCCTGCACAGGTGCTGGCCGATGTCCGCGAGCGTGACGCCCGCGACCGGGACCGGGCTGCCGCCCCGCTGAAACCCGCGCCGGATGCTGTGACAATCGATACCTCGGACATGACGATCGACCAGGCCGTCACCCGGGCCATCGGGGCCGTGGAGCGGGCGCGAACAGGCTAGACCTGTCCGCTGCGTTCGGCGTTTGCAGCAATGATCTTGCGCCGCAGATCGCGCGCAATACCAACATCCAGCGCGCCGGACACCTGCGGGTCGGTATCCTGCAGAACCCGCAGTTTCTCGGACGAGATAATCCAGTAGTGCGAGGGCTCGGCGACGATGGCGGTGGCCGATGCCGGTTCCTCGGCCAGAATGGACATTTCTCCGACGAAATTGCCCGGACCACAGGTGCCCACCAGAACATCCGAGCACAGAATATCAACGCGGCCCGTGACCAGATAGACCACATAGGGCACCGGATCGCCTTCGGTCGTCAGAACCGTTCCCGGGGCGCCGTCGACCCACCGGCCAAGATTGAGCAGGCGTTTGGCATCTTTTTTTGACACGCCGCGCAGGCGGGAGGAAACGAATTTTTGCTCGTAGGGGGTAAACCTGACCCGCCTTTCGCTGAACCACTCGCGCGAGATCTGCACGATATTGACCAGCACCAGCAGGGATTCCCAGAACACGCCAACGGGGTCTTTGAGCCAGATCGTATCATAGGCAATTGCCACAAATGCAGAGGCGATCACCAGAATCCGAAGATAGGTAATGGATCGCATCAACATCGAAACCACAAGCAGCAGATAGGACAGATGTCCGACCAGACCGCCGGTGGAAAAGGCGGATTCTACAGTAAGTTCCAGATATTGCCCCCTTTTCTCTGCCCGGTGACCATAACGCGGGTTCCCTGCCAGCGCCAGCGCCCTGAAGGTGTTTCAGTCCGTTCACCAAAGGGTGCATGGATAATGAAACGCCGGCGGCCTAGCTTTGGGGGTAACTCTTTGAGGATGCCCACGATGAAGAAACTGCTGATCACACTGACCCTGGTCCTTGGCGCAACTGCCCTGACGGCACAGGAGGCCACGCCGCCGTCTGATCCGCCCCAACAGGCCGCAGAGCCGCCGATGACGCTGTCGCGTCTGGCACAGATTATCCTGACGATTGATCCTGAGGCGCAGGCGCACGGACCGGCGATGGAATTCACGGTTCAGGACATACCGGTCATTGTCATTGCGGATGTGCGCGCGGACAGAATGCGGGCGATGATCCCGATCCGCGCGGCCGACGGTCTGGAGCCGGAGGAACTGATGCGGCTGATGCAGGCCAATTTCGACAGTGCCCTGGATGCGCGTTATGCCGTGGCGCAGGGACGGCTCTGGGGGGTGTTCATCCATCCCCTGTCGCCGCTGGAGCAGGACCAGTTCCTGTCCGGTCTGGCGCAGACGGTGAATGTGGCGCGCACCTATGGCCAGACCTATTCGGGGGGCGCCAATATCTTTGGTGGCGGCGATTCCAATGGCATCTATCAGAATCTGCTGGACACACTGCGCCAGGGCCAAGAGCTGTAAAACGCCATTCAGGCCACGCTGTAGCGGTGCTGGAGCAGTGAAGCGTTTGTGGACAGGAGGCTGATCAGTTCAAACGGATCGGTTTCGACGAGTTCCCGGGTGCTGGAACAGGTTTTTCCGAGCAGGTCAGAGAGGGTCAGCGTGGTACTTTCCACCAGCGCCATGTCCCAACCGTCAAAGAAACGCCGTTCGGAAGGGCCATAGGACAGGATCGAAAAATCCCGGTGCAGGGCGTTCCGGCGTATTTTGTCCACTGTCACACCAAGCTCAAAGGCGGGCCCTTCGAGGTACTGCAGAACAACCCTGTCTTCGATGTGCAGAAAGCCGGTGATATCATGAAGGTGATTGTTGCGCTGGCTGACGTCGAGCAGCGCATTCAGCGACCTGTACCCCATGTCGCTGTTGAATTCTGACGCATACAGCACGTAATTCAGCTGCATATATCTTCCCCTTGTGCGCACAGAAATGCGGCACGCGTCGTTTGTGTCAAGTGTTTCTCGCAGAATGTGATCGGTCGCAGGGGGCTGGTTGCCCCCCCGCGCGCGGGCTTTCGCATGATCCCGGCAGACCCCGAAAGGCGTGCCCGGGTGCCGGCAACGGACTGCCGGAACAGCGCATAAAGGCTTGCAGACCGCAGCATTTGCGCCTATACGCGCCCTCGTCAAGGCGGGGAAAACACCGTGAGCATGAGCAGGGTCGGTTCAGCCGGCCCTTCTTTGTTCCTTGCCGAGACCAACTGAAACCCCAAAGACCGGCGGAGACAACCGCACGGCCGGAAACAAACCAAGTTAGGAAAACGACGCCACATGGCAAATCTGATGGATGAGTTTGAAGCACTCTTAGAAGAAAGCTTCGAAATGGACACGCCCGAAGAAGGGTCCGTTGTCAAAGGCAAGGTCATCGCAATTGAAGCGGGCCAGGCTATTATCGACGTAGGCTACAAAATGGAAGGCCGCGTTGAACTGAAAGAATTCGCTGATCCGGGCGAAGCTCCCAAAATCGAAGTCGGCGACGAGGTAGAGGTGTTCCTCCGCCAGGTCGAAAGCTCGCGTGGCGAAGCTGTCATTTCGCGCGAAATGGCGCGCCGTGAAGAAGCATGGGACCGTCTGGAAAAAGCATATGCAGACGAAGAGCGCGTCGAAGGCGCAATCTTTGGCCGCGTCAAAGGTGGTTTCACTGTCGATCTTGGCGGTGCCGTGGCCTTCCTTCCCGGCTCTCAGGTCGATGTGCGCCCTGTGCGCGATGCGGGCCCGCTGATGGGTCTCAAGCAGCCGTTCCAGATCCTGAAAATGGACCGTCGCCGGGGGAACATCGTTGTGTCGCGCCGTGCGATCCTTGAAGAATCCCGTGCCGAACAGCGCGCCGAGGTTATCGGCAACCTGACCGAAGGCCAGACGGTCGACGGTGTGGTCAAGAACATCACCGAATACGGTGCGTTTGTTGACCTGGGCGGTGTTGACGGCCTGCTGCACGTCACAGACATGGCATGGCGCCGGGTGAACCACCCGTCCGAGATCCTGTCGATCGGCGAGACGATCAAGGTGCAGGTCATCAAGATCAACAAAGAGACACACCGTATCAGCCTTGGCATGAAGCAGCTGCAGGAAGATCCGTGGGATCTGGTGGCCGCGAAATACCCGCTGGAATCCACACACACAGGCCGCGTGACCAACATCACGGATTACGGTGCCTTTGTTGAGCTGGAAGCCGGTGTTGAGGGCCTTGTGCACGTCTCTGAGATGTCCTGGACCAAAAAGAACGTCCACCCGGGCAAGATCGTGTCGACCTCTCAGGAAGTCGAAGTCATGGTTCTGGAAATCGACGGTGCCAAGCGCCGCGTGTCCCTGGGCCTGAAACAGACCATGCGCAACCCATGGGAAGTGTTTGCAGAAACACACCCCGAGGGCACAGAGGTCGAAGGCGAAGTCAAAAACATCACCGAGTTCGGTCTGTTTGTTGGCCTCGACGGCGACATCGACGGTATGGTGCACCTGAGCGACCTGAGCTGGGACGAACGTGGCGAGGAAGCCATCCAGAACTACCGCAAAGGCGACATGGTTCAGGCGGTTGTCTCTGAGGTTGACGTCGAGAAGGAGCGCATCTCGCTCTCCATCAAAGCGGTTGGCGGCGACAAGTTTGCAGAAGCGGTTGGCGGCGTGAAGCGCGGCTCCATCGTAACCGTGAACGTCACAGCCATCGAAGATGGCGGCATCGAAGTGGAATACGAGGGCATGAAGTCCTTTATCCGCCGCTCCGATCTGTCGCGTGACCGTGCCGAGCAGCGCCCCGAGCGTTTCTCTGTCGGTGACAAGGTCGACGTCCGCATCACAAACGTGGACAGCAAAGCCCGTCGTCTGGGCGTGTCGATCAAGGCGCGCGAGATTGCAGAAGAGAAAGAGGCCGTGGAGCAGTACGGCTCCTCCGACTCCGGTGCATCGCTGGGCGATATCCTGGGTGCCGCGCTGAAGGGCGACGAATAAGTTCCCTCCGGGCACTTCCCGAAATCAGAAAGCCCTGCGTCATGCGGGGCTTTTTTTTGTGCCGGGTTGCCGGTTCAGGCGGGTTCGGAGCTGGTAGTGCCGACGGCTTTGGCGATCCACTCCCCCAACCCTTCTGCGGACAGGATCTTTTTAGGATGATCGGACAGAATGACATTGCGCGGCATGCCTTCAAATGTCGCGTCATCGGGGTTTTGCACAACCGTCCGCCCGCCCATGTCATAGATGACCTGTGCGCCCCGTGTGCCGTCGTTCATGGTGCCTGACAGCACCACAGCAATTGCCCTGTCTTTGTATTCGGCGGCCAGCGTCATAAAGAGCGCGTCGATAGAGGGCCGGAACCCTGAATTGCGCACGGGTTCGGACAGCCTGACGCGGCCATCGCGGAAAAACGCATGTGTCGCGCCCGGTACGATGTAGATCTGCCCGGGCACCAGGGTCTCTGCGTCCTCCAGCCGCTTGATTTTGAGCGGGCACTGGATTTTCAGAATTTCCGTCAGTTGCGAGGCCGGTTTGCTGTGCATCGCGATGACAATCGGTGCGTTCAGATGTTCCGGCAGTGTCGTCAGCAGCGCGCGGATCGCTTTGAGACCTCCTGCCGACGCGCCGATCGCCACGACAAATCCATCTTTGTGTTCCATTGAAATGCGCCTCCATCCGGGGTTCTGCAACCCTAGGGAGAAGTATGCCCTGGCGCAAGGAAAGTCGTCAAAGGCGGTCGCCGGGCTCGCGGCAGGCGCGTTACGGACAGACAGCCTGCGGGCTGCAAAGGTCCCGAATCATTCACTGCCGCTGCATTGCGGCGTCACAGCCGGAGGGGCAAACAGAGGCCATCTGTCACAAGTCAAGATGAAAAACTGCGCAAATACAGGGTGTTCTGGCGGAAAAAACCGGCCGATGCCTAAATGGCTGACTTTCCGTGGCGCGTTAATTTTTCTATAGTTTGATCAACGGTCGGCAGAATGCCGTCAGAAAAATCCCGGGGGGTGATGCAATGATACGGTCTGAGCTGATTCAAAAGATCGCGGACGAAAATCCACATCTGTACCAGCGTGACGTAGAGCGCATCGTGAACACCATCTTTGAGGAAGTGACCGGCGCGATGTCACGCGGCGACCGCGTTGAGCTGCGCGGCTTTGGCGCCTTCTCTGTCAAAAAGCGTGACGCGCGTGTCGGGCGCAACCCGCGCACGGGGGCCACTGTCCATGTCGAGGAAAAACATGTGCCGTTTTTCAAAACCGGTAAACTGCTGCGTGATCGTCTGAACGGGAAAGCCTGATGCGTTATATCCGCTATGCCTGCATTGCTGTTTTCGGCGCGGCGCTGATTGCCGTCGCCATTGCAAACCGTGGCATGGTTTCACTGCAACTGATCCCGGCCGAAGTGGCGGGCTGGTTTGCGGTGAACCCACAGATCGAGCTGCCGCTCTTTCTCGTGATCTTTGGCGGGATCGTTGTTGGCCTGCTGGTCGGCTTTGTGTGGGAGTGGATCCGCGAGCATACCCAGCGCGCAGAGGCCGCGCGTCAGGCGCGGGAACTGCGCCGGCTGCAGCGCGAGGTCAGCAAGCTCAGGAGCGAAAAGCACGAGGGCAAGGACGAGGTGCTGGCGCTGCTGGAACAGACCGGCTGATTGCGCGGCCTATTCCGGTTGCAGGTGACCGGGCACTGTGATCAACACATCAGATGATGTCAGAAACTGCCGTAAAAATCTGTGGCCTGTCCCGGCCCGAACATGTCGAGGCCGCCGCCCGGTCAGGGGCTGCATATTGCGGCTTTGTGTTTTTTCCGAAATCCCCCAGACATGTTGAAATCGGACCCGCCCGTGATCTGGCGACGCTGGCGCCTGCGGGCCTGGCCAAGGTTGCGCTGGTCGTAGATGCGGACAACAGCTTTCTGGACACCCTGACAGAGAACGTGCCGCTGGACATGCTCCAGCTGCATGGGCGCGAGACACCGGCGCGGGTGGCCGAGATCAGGGCGCGCTATGGATTGCCCGTTATGAAAGCCATCGGCATTGCCAAAAGCGCGGATCTGGTAGCCATCGATACCTATTCGGCTGTGGCAGATCAGTTGCTGATCGATGCGCGGCCCCCGGAGGATGCAGAACTGCCGGGGGGAAATGGTCTGGCCTTTGACTGGCGGCTGCTGGCGGATCGTAAATACTGGATCCGGCCCTGGATGCTGGCGGGCGGGCTGACCCCGGACAATGTCGCAGAGGCCATGCGTCTGACCGGTGCGCGTCAGGTCGATGTGTCATCAGGCGTGGAGCGTGCACCGGGCGAAAAAGACGCAGAGCTGATCAGAAAATTTGTGTCGGCGGCACAAAAAGTGCCGGCCCCGTAATCCAGTTCACATACCGGCCACCCTCTGGCGGTTAGAACCAAAGTACAGACAGAGTTCTGTGATTTGTGTTCAGCCAGTTAGGGAGCGGTACGATGACTTTCAGAACAACCATAGCAGTTGCGGCTATTCTGGTGGCCGGTCTTGGCTTTGTGACGGGGCTGCTGTCCGATCAGGGGCCGGACGCGGAATCCGCCGCCGGGCAGAGCATTATCCTGCAGTTTGCGGACCGTGCCGAAAACGCAGGCAAAGCTGCAGAGCCCGTCGCCGAGTAAGGCGCAGCTGGCACCCGCAGCCCCGGCGCCTGTCCCCGCCGGGACGCGCGGAAACGCCGCCCCCCGGACCCGGCAAAACGCCTTGTTTCCTGTGCCCGCGCACGGTAGGCAGAACGCCAGAAATCGGGAGCAGGTGCGCCATGGCGAATGATCTTTTCAACTCTTTTATGACCGGTCCGGACGAGCAGGGCCGCTTTGGGGATTTTGGTGGACGGTTTGTCTCTGAGACGCTGATGCCGCTGATCCTGGAGCTGGAAGAGCAGTATGAAAGAGCCAAGACGGACGACAGTTTCTGGGCAGAGATGAATGACCTCTGGACGCACTATGTCGGGCGTCCCAGCCCGCTCTATTTTGCCGAGCGGCTGACGGAAAAGCTTGGTGGTGCAAAGGTTTATATGAAGCGCGATGAGCTCAACCACACCGGCGCGCACAAGATCAACAACGTACTGGGCCAGATCATTCTGGCCCGCCGCATGGGCAAGACCCGCATCATCGCGGAAACCGGTGCGGGCCAGCACGGTGTGGCCACGGCTACGGTTTGCGCCAAATTCGGGCTGAAATGCATTGTTTACATGGGCGCGCATGACGTTGAGCGCCAGGCGCCCAATGTGTTCCGCATGCGCCTGCTGGGGGCGGAGGTTGTTCCCGTGACCTCGGGGCGTGGGACGCTCAAGGACGCGATGAATGACGCGCTGCGCGACTGGGTGACCAATGTGCGTGATACGTTTTACTGCATCGGCACGGTGGCGGGCCCGCATCCCTATCCGGCGATGGTGCGCGATTTTCAGGCGATCATCGGCAAGGAAGTGCGCGAGCAGATGACCGCTGCAGAGGGGCGTTTCCCGGACACGGTGATTGCGGCCATTGGCGGCGGCTCCAACGCGATGGGGCTTTTCTATCCCTTCCTTGATGACAAGGAGGTCGGCATTATCGGTGTCGAGGCCGGTGGCAAGGGCGTGAACGAAAAAATGGAGCATTGTGCGTCGCTTACAGGTGGGCGTCCGGGCGTGCTGCATGGCAATCGCACCTATCTGCTCCAGGATGACGATGGTCAGATCCTCGAAGGGTTCTCGATCTCGGCGGGGCTGGATTATCCGGGCATCGGGCCGGAACACGCCTGGCTGCACGAGATCGGCCGGGCGCAGTATGTGGCGATCACCGACCGCGAGGCGCTGGAGGCGTTCCAGCTGTGCTGTGAGCTGGAAGGGATCATCCCGGCGCTGGAGCCGAGCCATGCCCTGGCCCATGTCATGAAGATCGCGCCGGACCTGCCCAAAGACCACATCATCTGCATGAACATGTGCGGGCGGGGCGACAAAGACATCTTTACCGTGGCCAAAGCGCTGGGGTTTGAGATGGGTGAATTTGCCTGAACCGGATCATGGTGCGCCCATCTGAACGATTCGTCTGAGCGACCTTGCCTGGCCTGCGCCGGGAGAGGTTAACCCGGCGTGCGCCGGGCCCGTGTCGGTCTTTGGGGCCCCGGGGCGGAATGTGGCCCCCGCAGCCCTTGAAAATATGGAAAATCCGCTGTCGGTATCGCGTCGGTAAAACGTCGGTATTACGTCGGTTCGCAGCGTACGGTCCGGGCCGTTTGCCCGGTTTAATGCGGCGTGCGCGGTGTAAAGGTTGACGATGTCTGAACGGCGGGGCGCTGCACGGGCCGGGCTATTCTGACAGGGCGTGTGCAGTCAGAACCGACAGCGGCACCACTTCGAGCGCGCGCTGGTGGGTCGCGGTGAGGTTGACGGCAGGGGCGCAGCCCTCGTCATAGGCCTGCATGAACCGGCCCGCACACAGACACCAGGGATCGCCCGGTTTCAGACCGGTAAAGCCAAATTCGGGGCGCGGGGTGCTGAGATCGTTGCCGACGTATTTGGAGAAGGCGAGGAATTCTGCCGTCATGACGGCGCAGACCGTGTGACTGCCCTGGTCCGCGGCACAGGTGTTGCAGCTGCCATCGCGGAAAAACCCGGTCAGCGGGTCGGTGCCACAGACGGTCAGGTCCGTGCCCAGTACGTTGATGCTCTCATCTGGCTCCATCGGGTCCTCCTCAGCGGGTGTCGGCGATTGCGCGAAAGAGCTCCAGGTTTTCGCGCTGGACGGCGCGGTCCTGAAACGGCGGATCGGCGGCTGTCAGCACGATAACCACCCCCGCTGGTTCATTGATGTAGAGGTATTGTCCGTAAACGCCACGTCCCATGTATTCGCGCGGGCGCGCATCGCGGGGCATCCACCACTGATAGCCATAGCCCATCTGGTCGGGATCGGTGGGGGCGGTGGCGGTTGTGGCGGTCACAATCCAGTCGGCAGGCACGATCTGCCGGCCCTGCCACTCACCCTGTTGCAGGTACATCTGGCCAAAGCGCGCATAGTCCCGCGTGGTCATGTTGATCCCGCCCAGAGCAAAGGCGACAGAGGTGCCATCGGTCAGGTAGTAGGGCGCGCGTTCGAGCCGGAGAGGCCGGACAATTTTTTCGGACATCAGATCGGGAAGCGAGCGCCCGGAGGCTGCGCGCAGCACCATGCCCAGCACATGGGTGTCGATGGAGGTGTATTTCCAGTCGCTGCCGGGCGGGGCAAAACGGTCCTGCAGACCGGCGGCAAAGCTGTCCATCTCGCCCCCCAGCGCCAGGATGCGGCCCATGCGGTTGATGTCGGAGTTCCTGTCCTTATAGTCCTCGTCAAAGGTGACGCCGGTGGCCATGTGCAGGACGTTCCGCACGGTGGCCCCGTCATAGGCCCCCCCTTTGAGCAGGGGCACCCAGTCTGTGACCTGCGCGTCGAGATCGGGCAGGGTGCCGTCGTGGTGCAGGATGCCGGTCAGGGCCGAGAGAAAGCTTTTGGACAGTGACCAGCCGATGCGCAGATCATTGGGGCCTGTGCCCAGATAATACTCCTCAAAAACCACAGCGCCGTCGCGCAGCACGAGCAGGGAGGTTACATGGCGGTCGCGCACAAAGCTGTCCAGGGTGGCGGGCATGGTGGCGGGCGTGCCCCGGGGCAGATCAGAAGGCGGCGCGTCGCCTTTCGGCACGGGCACATGCAGAAAGGCTGCATCCATGTTGGAGAAGTTCTGCACGATGCGGTCCGGGGCAAAGAGGGAATTGACGGCCATCAGCCGTTTGATCTCTTCGCGTTTCCACAGGCCTGTGGCGATGAGCGCCAGACAGAGCACCAGCAGGATACGACCCAGCCATTTTCCTATTCTGCGCATAGTGGTGCCGTTCCTTATTAAGGGTGTTGCCAGCGGATCCAGCGGCCGTGGAAATCCGCCCGGCCCAGAAAGACTGTTTGATCGCCGGGCCAGAGGCGCAGGGTCAGTGCGGCACCGATGGCCCCTTTGGTGTCGCCGTCGCTTTCCATCGAGAGCCAGGCGAGCGGGCGTTCGGGTGTGGCCCGGGCCCCTGCGGTTTCGATCAGGGCCTGGCCGCGTTTTTGAGCAGGCTGCGGGAAATACTGCCAGGCGACCGTGTGCTGGACGAGGTGCAGATGACCGGTGGGGGCCGTATCCAGCCGCGTTGCCAGCCAGTCGATGGCATCGGCGCGGTCGATGGGCGCGTCCATCACCGAGGCCGCCGCCCGTGTCAGGGCCAGGCGGTCGGGCTGGTCGGGCCAGAGATAGGCCGTCAGACGCAGCAGATCCGCATCGCTGCGCGGATCAAGCGGGTTGAGATCGACACCCGCGCGGGACGCGATGCGGGGCCGGTGCTGCGGTGGCAGCGGGCCGTCCCAGTCGGGTGTCAGGGTGAGGACGGGGGCATCCGGGCCGGTGGTGTGGCCCGGCAGTGCGAGTGCGTAGTGGTCCCACATCAGGTTCAGACCACCGCTGGCGCCCGGTTCTGACAGGTGCACGGGCAGGTCGGCGTGCTGTGCGGCAACGGCGGCACCGGCAATCAGGGCAGCAGAGCGGCGTACCTCGTTGGTCTGGGGCGGGCTGTCTGTCCAGTCGAGCAGAAAGGCCTCGTGGGTGTGCAGCGCCTGCAGCACAGCCGCACGCAGCCTGTCGTCGCCGCACTGGTGCGGGGGGTAGACCGCCGCCAGCTCCGGTGCCTGGCCGGTGAGCACCAGCGCATGCAGACCGCCCGCCGTGCGCAGGGGCAGGGAGTGGCCGGCGGGGCCGATGTCACCGGTGAAGGTGTCAAATTTGCGCGCCAGAGCGGTGTCTGTGGGCCAGGCCTGTGCGAGCAGGTTCAGCAGGCGGCCCATAAAGGGCGAGCCGAGCCGTTCGCAGCTGATAGCCTGATGGGCGAAAGCCTCCTGCAGGCTCACCGGAACCGGTCCAGCAGTTTCTGCATGGCCGTTCTGTCGTCGGGTGCGGGCGTGTCCGGGGCTGCTGCCCGGGGCTGTGCGGGTTTGTCTATGGCGGCGGGTTTGGCGGGTTTTGCAGCTTTTGCAGCGGCGGGTTTCTGGTTTCCGGTGCCGGAGCGCGGCGGGGCTGTGCGCAGCGCCACGGCGTTGAGGAATTTGTCCGGGGCTCCGGCGGCCAGCCAGGCGGCGCCGTCGCTGATGCCGCGAAGCACATCATCGAGCCAGTCCTGGTCTGCTTTGGCAAAATCGCTGAGCACATAGGAGGGCACGCGGTCCTTGTGACCGGGGTGCCCGACCCCCAGCCGCACACGGGCATAGTCGGGGCCGATATGCGCATGCACAGAACGCAGGCCATTGTGCCCGGCGTGCCCGCCGCCCACCTTGTGTTTCACCTTGCCGGGGGCGAGGTCGATCTCGTCATGCAGCACCACGACATCCCCGGGCGTCAGCTTGTAAAACCGCATGGCCGCCTGCACCGACTGGCCGGAGTTGTTCATGAAGGTTTCGGGCTTGAGCAGCACCGCGCGATCAGAGCCGAAACGCGCCTCGGTCAGACTGCCCTGATGTTTGCCCTTCCAGGGGCCAAAGCCGTGATCCGCCGCGATGCGGTCCAATGCCATGAACCCGATATTATGCCTGTTTCCCGCGTATCTGGCCCCCGGGTTGCCCAGGCCGACGATGAGTTTCACGCTGTCTGCTCCCTGATATTGCAGCGCAGCATAACACCGGGTCTGCAGAAACGAAATACGGGGCCGCAAGGGGCCCCGTATCCGTCATTCCCGTGATGGGAAATCTTATTCTTCTGCGTCGGCTTCCGCCTCGGGTGCATCGCCCTCTTCGCCGTCTTCGTCGTCCTCGTCGGCGGACGTGAGACCAGCAGGTGCAGAGAGCTGGGCAATGACAAAGTCACGGTCAATCGTCGGTTTTGCCCCTGCGGGCAGGTCAACCGAGGAGATCGTGATGTTGTCGCCGATTTCCATTTCCGAGATGTCGATTGTGATGTGATCGGGGATATCGCCCGCTGTCACAACCAGTTCGACTTCCGGACGGATCAGCGTCAGCACGCCGCCCTTTTTCAGGCCGGGAGCCACATCGTCGCCCACAACCTCAACCGCGATGAAGAGGTTGATTTTTGTGGTACGCTTGAGGCGCATGAAATCGATGTGCGTCGGCAGATCCTTGACCACGTGACGCTGCACGTCGCGGCAGATCACGCGGACGTCGTCATGTCCTTCGACCTTCATGTTGAACAGGGTCGACTTGAACCGACCTGCACGCAGCTTTTTGATCAGCACGTTAAAGGGGATGTTGATCGGAAGCGGGTCCGTGTCACCACCAAAAACAATACCAGGAACCATGCCATCGCGGCGTGCCTGACGAGCGGCGCCCTTGCCTGTCCCCGTCCGTTCCTGAGCGACAAGATCCGGAATTTCTCCAGCCATTGATACTCTCCAATAAATAAGGGCGGGGCTCCTCCAAGGCTGTAGCCCCGCGTGAAGCCGCGCGTATAGACCGGAATCGGTGCCTTGGAAAGAGGTTTTTGCGCTGGCCCTGCTTGCGGGCGACACGGCCCCGTGCGAGGGGTGCGCATGGGCATTCTGAACGATCTCCGGGTCTCGCGCAAACCACTCGCCGGCTTTCTGGTCATTGGCGGGGCGTGGGCTGCGTTTTTCGCCCAGATGCCGGTGATCAAGGCGGCCATCGGTGCATCCGACGGTGTCTACGGCACGCTGGTACTCTTCTCCTCAATGGGGGCGCTGGCGGCGATGTGGCTGGCGCCGCTGGCCGACCGGCTGATGGGCCGATGGGCACTGCCCGGCTCGTCACTGCTGGTGGCGGGCGGCATGGCCGCTGCGGGTGCGGCGGCGGGGCCGATGGCCTTTGTGCTGGGGCTGTTGCTGGCGGCTGTCGGATCGGGTGTGGTGGATGTGCTGGTCAATGTGCGTGTGTCCGAAAAAGAGGAACAGCTGGGCCGCCCCCTGATGAACCTGAACCACGCGATGTACTCTTTTACATACGCGGGTGCCGCCCTGCTGACCGGGGTGCTGCGCGAGCTGGCATGGACACCGCTGCAGATTTTCACCGCTTTTTTCTGCATCGTGGTGGTGCTGGCCGCTGTGATGCTGGAGCGGCGGGCCGTGGGTCTTGCAGACAAAAGCGACGCGGTGCCGGATACGGTGCTGCCCGCCCGTCTGGTCTGGCTGGGTGGCGGCATGGTGATGGTGGCCTTTCTGGTCGAGGCCTCATCAGAGGGCTGGTCAACGCTGCATCTGGAACGCACGCTGGGCGGTGGCCCGGCAGAGGGTGCGATGGGGCCGGCGATCCTGGGCCTGACCATGGGGATCGGGCGTCTGGCCGGGCATCTGTTGTCGGACCGTCTGCCAGAGCTGAAGCTGATGGTTGTGGCCTGTCTGGCGGCGGCGGCTGGTCTGGTCATTGCCGGTGCCGCGCCGGGGCTTTTTGTCGCCTATTTCGGGTTTGGCCTGACCGGCCTTGGGGTGTCTGTCATTGCCCCGCTGACGCTGGCGCTGGTGGGACGGGTGGTGCCCCCAAAGGCCAGGCTTGCGGCCATCAGCCGGGTGTCGGTGCTGGGGTACGGGGCGTTTTTCATGGGGCCGCCGCTGATGGGGCTGACATCCGAGCTGCTGGGCCTGCGCGCCGGGTTTATCCTGGTGGGCGGGATCATGGTTCTGGCGGCCCTGGCCCTGGTGCCCGCGCTGGGGCGCACGGTCATGTCCCGGCAGGAAGCAGGCCGCGTCTGAGGTATCTGCGGGCGCTCCGCCTGGTCATTCCGCCCGCGCGGCGCGCAGCGGGTCAGAGGGCCGGGCCCGCCATTGTGGCGTTATGACCACCCGGCGCCGTGTGGGTTTGTGACCGGTCAGCTCTGCCAGCGTCCTTCAAACTCTTCGGGAACCAGCAGGTTATGACGGCCCAGGCGGTTCACATCGGTCTCGCCGCAGAGCGCCATCGTCGTGTCCAGTTCCTTTTGAATGATCTCCAGGGCTTTGGTCACGCCAGGCTGGCCCATGGCCCCCAGACCGTAGATGAAGGCACGCCCGATGTACGTGCCCTTTGCGCCCATCGCGAGGGCCTTGAGCACGTCCTGGCCGGAGCGGATACCACTGTCGAGATGCACTTCGATCTGGTCGCCCACCGCCTCGAGGATTGAGGGCAGGGCACGGATGGAGCTGAGTGCGCCGTCCAGCTGACGGCCACCATGGTTGGAAACCACAATGGCATCGGCACCCACCTTAAGCGCCATTTTTGCGTCATCTGCATCCAGAATACCCTTGAGAATGACCTTGCCGCCCCATTCCTCTTTGATCTTGGCGACCTTGTCCCAGTCGAGCGACGGATCAAAGGATTCCGCAGCCCAGGTGCTGAGGGATTTGGGGTCGGAGATCCCCTGCACATGCCCCACGATATTGCCAAACTCGCGCCGTTTCGCGCTGAGCATTTCGATGCCCCAGGCCCATTTGGTCGCCAGATTGGCCATGGTCTTCAGGGTCAGTTTCGGCGGCGCAGACAGGCCGTTTTTCAGGTCCTTGTGACGCTGACCCAGGATCTGCAGATCAAGCGTGATCACCAGTGCTGAACAGTTCGCGTCCTTTGCCCGCTGGATCAGGCGGGAGACGTAGTCGGTGTCGCGCATCATATAAAGCTGGAACCAGAAGGGTTTGCCGGTGAAACCCGCCACGTCCTCGATGGAGTTGATGGACATGGTGCTGAGTGTGAAGGGCACGCCGAATTTTTCCGCAGCCCGCGCGGCTTTCATTTCGCCGTCGGCGTGCTGCATGCCGGTGATGCCCACCGGGGCGAGCGCCACGGGCATCGCCACCTCCTCGCCGATCATGGTGCCAGCGGTGGTCCTGCCTGTCATGTCTACCGCCACACGCTGGCGCAGCCGTATCTGGTCAAAATCGGATGTGTTTTCGCGGAACGTCTGTTCCGTCCAGCTGCCGGATTCTGTGTAGTCAAAGAACATGCGCGGGACGCGCCGCTCATAAATACGCTTGAGATCATTGATGTTTGTGATGACGGGCATGGGTTTTCTCACTTTGGTTAGTTTTCATTACCAATTTCAGCGCGGGCCATCAACTCGGAAATCAGAGCAGAAAATTCTTGAATGGTGCGATATTGTACTATATTGGTGCGATATTGTACTAATAGGAGATCCAAGATGACTTTGTCCCGAAGAAAAGTTCTGTCCCTTGTCGGTGGCGGTGCCATTGTCGCGGCAGCCATTCCCGCTGCGGCCTTTCTGAACACGCGCACACCACAGGCCGCTGTCGCACCCTGGCAGCTTGCCGGCAGCTATGCCGATCCGCGCAAAAACGCGCTGAGCTTTGCGCTGCTGGCGCCGAACCCACACAACCTGCAACCCTGGAAAGTTGAGCTGGTGGGGGAGGACACGGTTCTGCTGTGGCAGGACACAGACAAACGGCTGCCGGAAACCGACCCCTTTGACCGGCAGATCATCATAGGGCTGGGCTGCTTTCTGGAACAGATGGTGCTGGCGGCAGGGGGTGCGGGTTACAGCGCGGATGTCAGCCTCTGGCCGGACGGGGAAGAAGGCCCGGTCGCGCGCGCGGTTTTTGCGCAGGGCGGGGCGGCAGACCCTCTTGCGGCACATATGCTGGCGCGTCGGTCCTGCAAAGAACCCTTTGAAGCGCGCGCACTGGCGGCCGATGCCGTGGCAGCATTAAGCGAATATGCCGGGATCATCACGGATGCCAGGCAGGTCGTGCAGCTGAAATCCCTGACCTGGGACGCCTGGGTGACAGAGATGGAGACGCCCCGGACGCTGATGGAATCGGTTGATCTGATGCGTTTTGGCAAAGCAGAGATCAACGCCAGCCCGGATGGCATCGATCTGGGCGGACCCTTTCTGGAGACCCTGATGCTGGCCGGTGTGGTCAGCCGCAAGGTGCAGGCTGACCCGGACAGCCGCGGGTTTCAGGAGGGTGTGAAAATCTACAACGAAATGTTGTTTGCCACGCCGGCTTATGCGGTTCTGACCAGTTCGGACAACAGCCGCGAGGCGCAGATCGGTGCCGGGCGCGCCTGGCTGCGCCTGAACCTGAAATGCACAGCACTCGGGCTGTCGCTGCATCCGGTCAGCCAGTGTCTGCAGGAATACCCCGAGATGAGCGCGCATTACGACCGGGCGCATAAACTGCTGGCCGCACCCGGCGAGACAGTTCAAATGCTCGGGCGGGTGGGCTATGGTCCGGGCGTGGCGCCGTCGCCGCGCTGGCCGCTGGAGGCAAAACTGTTGAATGGCTGACGATCCCGTCGCGCTCTGTTTCGAGGTTTTCAACGAAATAGGGATTATCGAACAACTGAGCAGGTCGCTGCTTGAGGCGCGTCTGCCAGACGGTCTGATCGCGCCGCATTTCGGTGTGATCAGTCATCTGGTGCGCCGCGGCGACGGGCGCACGCCGATAGAGATGGCCCGCGCGTTTCAGGTGCCCAAGACCAGCATGACCCATACGGTCAAAGGGCTGGAGGCGCATGGCCTGGTGGAGGTGCGGCCAAACCCGGATGACGGGCGGTCCAAGCGGGTCTGGCTGACCCCGGCGGGACGTGCGTTTCGCGATCAGACCATCCGCGCTTTGGCGCCTGATCTGGAGCGTCTTTCGAAAGGTGTCGATGTGGCGGACCTGGTGGGCATGTTGCCTGCCCTGCGGGCGCTGCGCGCCTTTCTGGATGCGGACCGTGACCGGCCTGGCACCCCCGATCCGTCAGGCTGAATGCGCCCCGTCTGCGAGGGTACGCACAAAATCCAGCACATCGGCCGTGCTGTCACCGGCAGCAATGCGGCTCACAATGGCCGAGCCCACGACGACCCCGTCCGCCACACTGGCAATTGAGCGCGATTTTTCCGGTGTATTCACACCAAAGCCCACAATGACGGGCAGCCCGCTGGCCTCGCGGATGCGTTTGACCTCGGGGCCCACATCGCCCGCCTGAGCCTCTGCCGCGCCGGTGATCCCGGTGATGGACACATAATACACAAAACCCGAGGTGTTCCGGACAACACGCGGCAGCCTTTTGTCATCTGTGGTCGGTGTGGCAAGACGGATAAAGTTCAGCCCGGCTTTTTGCGCAGGCAGGCAGAGCTCAGCGTCTTCTTCGGGCGGCAGATCAACAACAATCAGACCGTCAATTCCGGCGCTGACGGCCTCTTTCAGAAAGTCATCCACACCGTGGCTGTAGATCGGGTTGTAATAGCCCATCAGAACGATCGGCGTTACCTGGTCGCTTTCCCGGAAGGCGCGGGCGAGATCGAGCGTGCGCCTGAGGGTCATACCGCCTTCGAGCGCGCGCTGGCCTGCCAGCTGGATCGTCGGGCCGTCGGCCATCGGATCGGTGAAGGGCAGGCCCAGTTCGATGACATCCACGCCGGCGGCGGGCAGGCCGCGCACAATCTCCAGCGAGGTGTCAAAATCCGGGTCCCCGGCCATCACATAGGAGACGAATGCTTTTTTCCCTGCTCGGGACAGCTCGGCAAACTTGGCGTCGATACGGGTCATTTTCTGCGGCCTTCTGGAAATCTCTGGTCCCGAATGCCCAAATCAGCCCGGGAAATCAATGCATCAAAACCGGTGTCCGGCGCGCTCCGCCCTGCCCACGGGTAAAAAAATCCGGATTTCCCCTCTACGCGGGCCGGATGGTGATTATATGGGGTTCATGAATTACCTTCTTGCCATACTGCTTCCGCCGCTTTCGATTCTGCTGACCGGGCGCCCGATCATCGCAATCCTGGTGTTTATCATCTGGATCCCCGCCCTGTTCTTTTCAGGCGGGCTGACCCATCCGATGTTCATTCTCCTGGCCTGGGCGCTGATCTTTCATGCCCGTGAGGACCGGCGCGGACGATGAGACTTGTCTTGAGCGGGCGCAGGTCATAAGGACTTGCGCCAGCAACAAAGGACATCGTCATGGGTTTCAAAATGGGTATCGTGGGGCTGCCGAATGTCGGTAAATCCACATTGTTCAACGCGCTGACGCGGACCGCGGCGGCGCAGGCGGCCAATTTTCCGTTTTGTACCATTGAGCCCAACGTTGGTGAGGTGGCCGTGCCGGACGACCGGCTCGACCGGCTGGCCGAGATCGCCTCGTCCCGTCAGATTATTCCCACACGCATGACTTTTGTGGATATTGCCGGGCTCGTCAAAGGCGCGTCCAAAGGGGAGGGGCTGGGCAACCAGTTTCTGGCCAATATCCGTGAAGTTGACGCCATCGCGCATGTCCTGCGGTGTTTTGAGGACGGCGATGTTACCCATGTGGAGGGCAAGGTCGACCCCGTGGCAGACGCCGAAACAATCGACACAGAGCTGATGCTGGCCGATATCGAGAGCATTGAAAAGCGTCTCCAGAACATTGTGCGCAAAGTGCGCGGTGGCGACAAAGAAGCGGTGCAGCAGGAACGGCTTCTCCGGATGGCGCTGGACGTGCTGGAGCAGGGCAAGCCTGCGCGGGTCGTTGAGGTGGATCCGGAGGATGAGCGGGCCTGGAAAATGCTGCAGCTGCTGACCACCAAACCGGTGCTTTATGTGTGCAATGTGGATGAGGCAGAAGCCGCCGGGGGCAATGCACTTTCCGCCCGTGTAGCGGAAATGGCCGCGGCACAGGGAAACTCCCATGTGATTATTTCGGCCAGGATCGAAGAAGAAATCAGCCAGCTGGAACCCGATGAAGCCGGGATGTTTCTGGAAGAGATGGGGTTGTCAGAGGCGGGTCTCGATCGTCTGATCCGCGCGGGCTATGAATTGTTGCATCTTGAGACCTATTTTACGGTTGGGCCCAAGGAAGCACGTGCATGGACCATCCGGGAAGGAACGACGGCGCCAAAGGCCGCCGGCGTGATCCATGGCGATTTTGAAAAAGGGTTTATCCGGGCTGAGACGGTTGCATACGATGATTTCGTCACCCTTGGAGGCGAGAGTGCCGCGCGCGAAGCAGGCAAGCTGCGTGCAGAGGGGAAGTCTTATGTGGTGCGGGACGGCGACGTTCTGCATTTCCTGTTTAACACCTGAGGTGCCTGGTCGGTGTATTAGTGCGCTGATTGTCTGCTCATAGGCGGTCGTTTTTTGGGCGGGGCCCATGCTCCCGCATCATCTTGTGCACTGTAGCCGCGACCAGCGAGGCCCGCGCAGGACCGGATCAAAGGTCTGGCTGATCTCTCATTCAGTCATGCGTTTCTTTTTGCTGCCTGGTCCCGCCGCCGTCGTCACCCGGACACTTTGTGATCACTCCGGAGGCGGTGCTTTTGACAAACGGGAACTCTTTACAAATGCGGATGGTTCACGCGACTTCATCGTCCTGATGGTCGTGCGCCTTCGGGTTCGCCGTTTCATTCGCAACGCGGAAACTGGAGATTGTTCTGGACAGTTGAGACGCTTCCCCGGTCAGGGACTGGCTGGCAGCGGTCGTTTGCTCAAACATGGCAGCGTTTTGCTGCGTGCCACGGTCAAGCGCTTCCACGGCTGTGTTGATCTCAGCAATCCCGCCTGACTGCTCGGAAGCAGAGAGCGCGATGTCAGAAACATTCCGGGATACATCTGTGATGCCTTTCAGAATAGTGCCCAGTGCGTCCTTTGTTTTGTCGATCAGGGTGACACCGTTCTCAACATGCCCGGCAGACGCCGATATCAGCTCGTTGATCTGAAGCGCCGCTTCCGAGCAACGATGTGCCAGGATACGAACTTCAGAGGCCACCACAGCAAACCCTCTGCCTGCATCTCCCGCCCGTGCGGCTTCGACGCCTGCGTTCAGAGCCAGAAGATTGGTTTGGAACGCAATTGAATCAATGACTTCTACGATTTTGGCGATTTCTCCCGAAGAGTTTTCAATCTCACTCATTGCCGTGACGGCATCCTGCATGATGGTTTCGCTGTTTTCAGCATCGGCGCGCACTTTCTCCACTGTGCCGGACGCATCCGTGGCACCTTTTGCTGCCGAGGACACACTGCTTGTCAGTTCGTTGAGGGCCGCTGCCGTCTCCTCCAGGGTCGCGGCAGAGTTTTCTGTGCGACGGGACAGATCAACGGCAGAAGCGGCGATTTCAGCGCTGCTTGTGTCGATTGTCCCGGCGCTTTCGCCGATGCGGCGGATCAGGTCGGCGAGATTTTCGACAGCCAGATTGTAGTCATCTTTAAGTGCGGCATATTTCCCGGGGAATTCTGCATTGATGAAGTGTGTGAGGTCTCCGGAAGACAGCTTTTGCAAGCCCGAAGCCAGTTCGCCGACAACGGTTTCCTGTTCCCGTGCGCGTTCTTCCCGCTCGGCCTCGGCGACTTTTCTGCTCGCCTCTTCCCGCGCCTGTTCCGCTTTTTCGCGTTCCCGGGCTTCGCGCTCGCGCTCAGCTTCAGCGATGCGCTCTTTTTCCTCGGCTTCACGCTGTGCCAGTTCTGCTTTGCGCTCCGCTTCCCGCATTTCGGCCTCGCGTTTCTTTTCTTCTTCCTGCAGCTGAATGCGTTCGAGAGCACCGGTACGGAAGACTTCAAGAGCTTTAGCCAGCCGCCCGATTTCTCCGCGGTAGCGTGACGCGTTTTCAATTTCAGAAAGATCGCCACCCGCCAGACGTTCGGTGATCGCTGTAACCCGGTTCAGCGGGCGTGTGACCATCAGCCAGATGAGGACGGGGGCCAGCAGAACGATCGCTGCACTCAGCAGGCCGATTGTCTCAAGCTGCGACCGAGCTGACAGGACTTCGCCGTTCAACTGTTCTGCGGTTGCTTCGATCTGTTTTTTGGAGGCCTGAGAGTATTCGCTCACGGTCACTGCGATATCGCGTACGGCTTCAGCTGCAATTCCTGTTGCTTCGGCGGCACTCGCCTGAGCGTCAAAGGCTGCGGCTCTAATTGACACGATACCTGTTTCAGTATCGGCAATTTGCAGAATGTCCTGGAGAGGTGCGGTGATCTCGGCGTCAACACCTTCCATCGCTTCTGACAGGCGCTGACCGGCCAGATCGAGCATATCCGCGCGCTGGGCCAGTTCCATGGCGTCGCGCGAAAGTGCCGCCTGCATGGCCATCGCGAAAAAAGACTGTGCGGCTGAATCAACAGCTGCCTGAGCACGGATGCGCGCGACCTGGTCATCAAGCAGAGACTGAATTGCCTCGGAGTTGTTCGTTTTGGCGTCGTCGCTGTTGATCACCAGTTCGAAATAGATGTCGTCCAGAGAGGACGAGAGTGCCGCATCAATCTCCTGTCTGGTGGAGAGGATATCAGACGGGCGCATCGCACCACGGGCTCCGTTCAGCGCTTTGCTGAACTGCGTTTGCGACATACTGACGGTTGTCGCAACGTCTTCTGTGGAGGCGGACGCAGCAAGCACAGGCAGAAGTGCTGTCAGTCTGTTGTCTGCGGCACTGCCGAGATCCTGCAAAATAGAACGGATGGCGGTATCGCGCGTCTGAGTCATGCCAAGTGCCAGCCCCGAAATCAGATTGACCTCAGCGCGGACAGCGAGCGTCGACTGATAGAGCGCAAAGTCAGCCTCGATCAGGTCGGTCAGCGTGTCATCAATTGCCGTAATCGTTTCTTCACCGCCAATCGTCAGATCAAAAAAGGCATTGTCAGATGCTTCCGCGAGCAGACCGGTTGCCACGGTCGCCTGCCCGAGGGCTTCTTCAACGGCGCTGGCGACACCGTCTGAACTCTGGAACTGGGCCGTCCTTGCAGCAGTCAGGTTCGTCAGTGCCGCTTCAACAGTGTCAATTTTTGCAATCAACGCCTCGCGTTTTTCCGGCCCGAAAGCTTCTGCGGCAGATCGGATATCTTTCATGATGAGCGCAGTTTTGAAACTCAGCGATTCCAGATCTTCGGGCTCGTCAGCAACCAGAAGGTCAGACAAAACGCCCCGTAAACGATCTGCCACTGAAACAACCCGCGCGCTGTCCGTCAGCTCTGGCAGTCGTTCCTCTGAGAGAACAGCCATATTGGTTGCAATCGACTGAAACACAAACCAGCTCACGACAATTGCAGCGGTTGTCATTGTCGCGAGCGCGCCGAAAATCAATGCCAGGCGAACAAGTACTGAACCGAAAAGTCCGGAAATTGCGTTGATCATCTCGTGTTCTCTCTTGTTCCGGGGATGGCAGTTGGAAGTATTGTTAAGAGATACCGCCCGGGCGCGATGCCCGGACGGTGCCGTTTATCAGTGTCAGCTTCCGGGCGTCATCGCCGTGAAGGAGCCGTCCGTTTCAATGCGTGTCAGAAACACATCGTCCGAGCCCTGGTTGTCGCCGGGGCCAAACGTCATGGTCATGCCGCCAAAGTCGACTGTGCCCAGTGTGTTCATGGCATTCATGAAGCTGTCACGGGTCAGATCCGCACCGGCGTTGCGCAGGCCTTCGATGGTCAGGCGCCCGGCAACATAGCCTTCCAGAGAGACAAAGCCCGGCTCTGCTGCAGCATCATGCGCTGCCAGCGCTGCCTGATATTCGGCCACAATTGGGAGGTTGGCATCCCACGGCTGAGGAACCACCTGGCTGATGATGACGCCCTCGCCATCGGCACCGAGTTCCGCTGCAAGTGCTTTGGACCCGACAAAGGAAATGGTGACAAAAGTCGCATCCATTTTCATTTTGCGCGACAGTTTGATGAATTCCGCCAGTGGCTTGTACGCGCCCACCATGACAACGGCCTGTGGTTTGGCTTTGCGGATTTCCAGCAGGGCGGATTTCACCGCGACTGTGTTGCGCGTATAAGTGCCCTCGGCAACGAGGGACATGCCGCGTGCTTCCAGTGCTTTGGTCACACCGGACAGGCCGACGCGACCAAACCCGTCATCCTGGTAAAGGATCGCGATATCTGTCAGGCCCTCGACGTCAACCAGATGGTCAATCCAGGCCTGTGTTTCGGCATCATAGGTGGCCCGCACGTTTACGACATTGGACAGCTCAGGCGCGCGCAGGAAGCCGGCACCGGTAAAAGGCGCAATCATCGGCATACCGGCCTCGGTTGCGATAGGCTGCGTGGCCTTGGTTGTGGGTGTGCCCACAGGACCGACCAGGGCAAGGTAATCGCCACTGGCGATGACATCGCGTACTTCGTTCACGGAGCGGTCGGGTTCATAGCCGTCATCAATGCTTGTCAGGGAAATCATGCGGCCATTGATGCCGCCTGCTCGGTTCGCTTCCTCGAATGCGGCAAGCATACCCTGGCGCATGCCTGTGCCCAGAGCAGCGGCCGGGCCTTCCATGGCGGCAACCTGTGCGAGGTTGATGGTGTCGTCAGTGACACCCTGTTCGGCCGCAAGCGGTGCGGCGGCGCAGAGTACGGCGGCCATCGCCGTCATTCTGGTGAGATGAAACATTGCTGATTTCCCGGTTTGTTAAAACTGGGACACTCTGGACACCAAAACGTTCAACAAAGATTTAACCGGAGCCTTTGCTGTTATGCCTTTTCATTTCTTCCGGAGCGCGTTCGGCGTGCAGAACCGTCACATGGTTTGTGCCATAGGAAAAAAATGCCGAATAATTTCAGTGTATTGATATGCGCTTCGCCCGGCTCAAAGGGGGCGGGTGCCTGTACCCGTCATGAATTTCTGACAGTTTTAGCTTAGATGTAACGGGGCCGTGGCGGACAAAGCTGAAGAGATTTCAGCTCTTATTCAGTGATCCACCGATTCTTGCGGGCAATTAAGCACTCCAACCGTACCAAAGGTCGCACATGGCCCGCACCAGAGAAACACGTGCGCGTTGCGGGACGTCTGGCGTGATCTTTGACTGCGCCCGGCGTGTGGTCAGCCCGTCAGCCCGTCAGCCCGGCGCAGAATTTCTGAATGCGGGTGCAGGCTTCGCGGAGCGCGTCATCCGATGTGGCATAGCTGACCCGGAAATTGGGGCTCAGGCCAAAGGCCGCGCCAAAGACGACGGCCACGCCGGTTTCCTCCAGCAGTGCTGTTGCAAAGGCCTCGTCATCTGCGATCAGGGTTCCGGCAGCCGAGGTTTTGCCGATCAGACCCGCGATGGACGGATAGACGTAAAACGCGCCTTCTGGTTTCGGACAGGTGATGCCATTGATGGCATTGAGCATCTCTACAACCAGATTGCGACGGCGGGTGAACATCTCGTTGTTCGGCGCGATATAGTCCTGAGTACCGTTCAGTGCCTCAACCGCGGCCCACTGGCTGATTGTGCAGGGGTTCGAAGTACTCTGCGACTGTATTTTGCGCATTGCAGCGATCAGTTTTTCCGGACCTGCCGCGTAGCCGATGCGCCAGCCTGTCATGGCATAGGCCTTGGACACCCCGTTGACGGTCAGCGTCCGGTCATAAAGACCCGGTTCAACCTCGGCAGGGGTGCAGAATTCAAAATCGTCGTAGGCCAGGTGTTCATACATGTCGTCGGTCATAACCCAGACATGAGGGTGACGCATAAGAACATCCGTCAGGGCCCTGAGTTCGGCCCGGGTGTAGCCTGCGCCCGTCGGATTGCTGGGGGAGTTAAAGATGAACCATTTGGTTTTCGGCGTGATGGCGGCTTCCAGCGCTTCGGGGCTCAGCTTGAAATCCTGCTCCAGTGTCGCGGGCGCAATTACAGGTTCCCCGCCAGCCAGAAGAACCATATCCGGGTAACTGACCCAGTAAGGTGCCGGAATAACAACTTCTTCTCCAGGGTTCAGGGTCGCCATCAGGGCGTTGTAAAGGATTTGTTTACCACCTGTCCCCACACTGACCTGCGAGGGAGTGTAGGTCAGACCGTTGTCGCGCCTGAATTTGTCGCAGATCGCCTGTTTCAGTTCTGGAATTCCGTCCACAGCGGTATATTTGGTTTTGCCAGAGGCAATCGCCGCGATGGCGGCGTCCTTGATGTTCTGAGGGGTGTCGAAATCCGGCTCGCCCGCACCAAGACCTATGATATCGTGACCCGCCGCCCGCAGCTCGCCGGCTTTGGTTGTCACGGCAATGGTCGGAGACGGTTTGACACGTGCAAGTGTCGCAGAAAGCAATTCCATATCGGCCTCTGGTTGATAGAACTGAGGCGCATTGTTAGGGGGGAGACCCTGATGTATCAAGCGCGTTAACGGACAAGGAGACTTTGGAATGAACGATTTCCAGGACTGGTATGGCCCGGACACTGCAACTTTCGGCGACCGCGTGGCCGCAGCGCGTGAAGCGGCAGGCATGAACCAGAGCGAGCTGGCACGCCGGCTGGGCGTCCGTGTCGCTACCCTGCGCGCCTGGGAAGATGACCTGAGCGAGCCGCGTGCGAACCGGCTGTCGATGATGGCGGGTCTGCTGAATGTCTCAATGATGTGGCTGATCAATGGCGAGGGCGTTGGACTGGATGCGCCGGGTGCAGAGACCGAACTGCCTGCCGGGTCACATGACATCCTGAACGAGATCCGCGATCTGCGTGCCGATATGCTGTCACGTGTCGAGCAGCTGGGGCGTCTGGAAAAGAAACTGCGGCAGGCGATGTTGACGGAAACCCATGACCGAATTGCATGAACACCGCATCAAACGTCTGAAAATGCGGTCGATGAGACGCGGCATCAAAGAAATGGATCTGATCCTGCAGCGCTTTGCGGAAAGCAGCCTGGACACCATGGATGACGCCGGGCTGTCCCTCTACGACGCGTTGCTGAGCGAGAATGATCATGATCTTTATCAATGGGTTACAGGCCAGACGGACGTGCCCGGGCCTTATGCGGATCTGATCACCCGAATCTCGGATCAGATGTCAGAAGGCCCCGCCTGAAACACACCGCGCGATAGTTTTTCAGACTTTTAACGAAATATTGGCGTTTCCATCTCAATTTCTGTGCAAATCAGAATGAATCGGAGCGTGTGTATGAGTGTTCAGGATCAGATCCCAACAAACCTGCCATCGGGCAGTCAGAGTCATGGGTTCATGATCAGTTATCTGGAAGCATTGTCGCTGGTGGAGCGTCTTCACCGGTTGCTGCTGGATGTGATCAAAGACGAGTTTGAGCGGGTAGGCGTGCTTGAGATCAACGCGGTTCAGGCGCTGTTGCTGTTCAACATCGGCGACAATGAGGTAACCGCTGGCGAACTGAAGAGCCGCGGATATTACCAGGGCAGCAATGTCAGCTACAACCTCAAGAAGCTGGTTGAAATGGGCTACATGCACCACCAGCGCTGCGAGATTGACCGCCGTTCGGTACGGGTGAAGCTGACGGATAAGGGCCGCAAAATCCGCGACGTGGTCTCAACGCTCTTTTTGCGCCATGCAGAGGGCTTGGAGGACAAGGGTGTTCTGGGGCCTGCCGGTATCGACGATATCACCGCTTCTCTCAAGCGGATGGAGCGTTACTGGTCGGATCAGATCCGCTACATCTACTGAAGTGCACTGATCGCCGGACCGTCAAGCTCGCGCTTCAGCTTGAGGGTCATGGCTTCGGCATAGGCCTCAAAGCCCACAGCCGTCTGCACAAAAGCATCCGGGCCGGTAATGACCTCGGCCCGGAAGTACGACGACAACTCCCCCAGTTCTACCTGACGGCGGTCGCCGGAAGCCGGTGCATCAGCACCGATCACCAGCGCATTCACCGTGATACCCAGTGATGATACAGCGCTTTTGACATCCCTTGGTCTCGGCCCGAGGTTGGATTTCCCATCACCTGAAATGTCCAGTGTTCGTTTCCAGCAGGTTTTTTTCTGCTCCAGGTAGTCCCGGCCTCTGAGCACGGCTGTTCCAAGGGCGGTGCCGGGTGTGCTGGCCCGCCGCTCGACACGGGAAAGGGTCACACTGACCTGGTGGAGGTCATCAACGGTTCTGATATCTGTCCAGGGCACCAGCAGAACCTGATCTTCCGGCCCGCTCCATTCGTAGACCAGTATGCTGACGGGCGCGGATGGCGTTGAAAGCAGCAGCGATACGATTTCCGCGTCGTTGAGCGCTGTCACAAGCCCGTCCAGTTGAAGACGGTATTCCCTGAGATCGACGGAGCCGGAAACATCAAGCCCCAGTGCCAGTGCCTGACGGCATTGGGCGCTCACGGCCTGCGGCAGCACAACAAGGGCCAGAAGAGCCGCATTCTGCCAGGCCCGCACAGTCATCCTCCCGTGGCGGGGAGCGGGCCCGCTCCGATGACTGGCGGTGTGACTTCCCGTTCCAGCTTGCGCCGCATGGCGCGCTCATAGTCGTCAAACCCCTGCGCTATCTCGATAAAAGCGCCGGGACCATGCAGCACTTCGGCTTTGTAAAAGGCGATCAGCCCTGTCTCGGCCTCGAAATCCGCACCGTTTACGACCAGCCCGTTCACGGTCACGCCGTCAAATGGAAAGGCATTATAGGCCTGTTGTGGACCAAACCCTTCGTTGTTCTGCCCGTCGCCGGCAATGTCGATCGTGCGGTAAAGACAGTCCGGACCCCGTTCCAGCAGGCCAGCCCCATAGCCAAGCGCATAGCCCATGGCTGTCGGAAAATCGTTATGACTGCGCTTGCTTTGTGCAATGCGTTCTGCCGCACCGGTCAGTTTTGACGGGCTGTCTATCAGCGTCCAGTCGAGCAGGATTTCCTGATTGTAGCGCCCGGACCACTCAAACACCGCCAGAGCAACCGGCAGGTCGCTGGAAAAGAAGGCCCGGATGACTTCCGGTGCTGTCAGCGCGGCAACCAGCCCGCCGCGCTGTAACGTGTCCTCGGCTGCATCAACCGAGCTCGACACATCCATCGCCATAACCAGCGCCAGGCGGCAGTCTGCCGCCTGTGCACAGACACCTGACAGCAACAGCGCGCCGGTCAGAGCGGTCCGGATCACCAATGTCCGGTGTTTTCCATACTTGCCCATGGCTCTGCCGGGGCCAGACTGTCGCCTTCCTGGAGCAGTTCAATGGAAATGTTGTCGGGCGAGCGCACGAAAGCCATATGTCCATCCCGGGGGGGGCGGTTGATGGTGACCCCGTTGTCCATCAGATGCTGGCACAGCTCGTAAATGTTTCCGACCCGATAGGCCAGGTGCCCGAAGTGGCGACTGTCAGACGGCAGCTCATCATCTCCATCCCAGTTGTATGTGAGTTCGACCGGACATTCTTCCTGTCCCGGAGGCGCCATAAAAACAAGTGTGAACCGGCCGCCTTCGCTGTCGTGCCGGCGCGTTTCCTCAAGCCCGAGCAGTTTGTAAAAGGCAATCGAAGCCTCCAGGTCTTTGACCCGGACCATTGTGTGCAGATATTTCAGCGTCATAGCAGCCTTCCTGTTTATTCGCGGTTGTGCAGCGGAACCTAACACGCAGCGCCAGGGTTGCCACCCGGTTCAGTGGCCTGGCGATCACAAGCCGATGAGCCGGCGGTGGATACCCGGTTTCGCCGCTGTTGCGTCCCCCGGATATTGAGTTAATTGTGGTCGCATAAAGCAACGCGGATGGCGGCAGGGAGAAACAGGTGAAGCAGTATCACGACGCTTTGCGTACCGTTCTGGACAAAGGAACACCCTCATCAGACCGCACAGGTACCGGAACGCTCTCTTATTTTGGCATGCAGTGCCGGTACCCTCTGAGCGAGGGATTCCCGCTGGTCACCACCAAAAAACTGCACCTGCGATCCATTGTGCATGAATTGCTCTGGTTTCTCTCCGGCGATACAAACATCGGCTATCTCAAGGAAAACGGCGTTTCGATCTGGGACGAATGGGCAGATGAAAATGGTGATCTGGGGCCGGTTTACGGTCATCAGTGGCGGCATTTTCCAAAGATCTCCAAAAGCGACGACGCCGAAGCGCGTCTGCTGATCGGGGAAGTCGACCAGATCAGCACGCTGGTCGAGGCCATCCGGAAAACACCGGACAGCAGGCGGCTGATTGTGTCGGCCTGGAACCCGGGAGAAGTGGACCAGATGGCGTTGCCACCCTGCCACACGCTCTGGCAGGTCCGGATTATCGGCGGAAAACTGCACCTGCAGCTTTATCAGCGTTCTGCGGATATGTTCCTGGGGGTGCCGTTCAACATTGCGTCTTATGCGCTGTTGCAGGTCATGCTGGCACATGTGACCGGATATGAAGCGGGCGATTTTGTGCACACAATGGGTGATGCGCACATCTATTCGAACCATATGACCCAGGTGAACGAACAGCTGCAGCGCGAACCCCGCGCACTTCCGCAGTTGCGCCTGAAACGGGACGTCAGCTCCATTTTTGATTTCCGGTTCGAGGACTTTGAATTCGAAGGATATGATCCGTTGCCCGCAATCAAAGCCCCGGTGGCGGTGTGATGTGCTGACACTGATTGTCGCCCGCGCCATAAACGGGGCCATCGGGAAAAACAATGAAATCCCATGGCATGCGCCAGAGGATCTGAAGCTGTTTCAGCGTGAGACGCTGGGTGGTGCGCTGATCATGGGCCGCAATACCTGGGACAGTCTGCCGGTGCGGCCGCTGCCAAGGCGGCTGAACTGCATCATTTCCCGCGATACCAGCCTTGCAGACATGGTGCGCGCGGACCCGGTCACGGCTGTCCGCGACTGTTACGAGGCGGGATACACGCGGATCTACGGGGCTGGTGGTCAGCAGATATACGCCCAGCTGATGCCACTGGCGGACCGGTTACTGATCACAGAAGTGGACCTGGTGATTGACAGCCCCGACGCGGTTTTCCCGGCGTTTGAGCCCACTGAATGGACAGAAATCAGGCGTCAGACTGTTCGCCCCGCGGACCCGGCCTGTGCAGTGCGTGAACTGGTCCGTGTCAGACCGGGCTGAGACGGTGATCAGCGGCAGCGTTTTTTGAGTTTTCCGTTTTTGCGAAAGCAGGACGGGTCATGCTGACTGTTCGCCCACGCGCCGTTTTCCGCCGTGTTCGGTTCGGTTTCCGGCTTGTCTGCAGAGCTTTTGCCCGAAGGCTCAGCGGGTGCCTCGTCTTTGGGCTTTTTCTCTGCGGTCTGCGCTTCCTGCTGCTTTTCCGCTGCGGCGGGCGCTTCTGTTTTTTCCGAAGAATTATCGTCAGCGGGCTGCTGCCCTGTGTCAGTTTTATCAGTATCATCATTAGATGCAGCCGGCGGTGTGCTGCCGCTTGTATTGGTCTGACCGCCGCCTGAGGCCGGGGCTGAATTGCCACCAGTGTCTGAGGGGCGACGCGGGGGCACTGCCGGTGCCGTGCTGCGCGCGCCGGAAGACCGGCGCTCCTGTATCATCGAAGGCGATTTGCTGGCCAGAACGTCATTGCCGACATCTGTGGCGAGGTCCGTCGCGCCGGCGGATGTGATTTCCAGAACGCCAACGGCCAGGCTGGCCACGAGGGCTGTTACCACGACAAAATCTGACGTGGCCGCGCCGCTCTGGCATCTGGTAAAGGCGCGGGCCCGGAAAAAGGGTCGCGACCGGGTGAAACAGGAAAAACTGGTGAAAATCATCGGAAAAAACCCTGATTACTCATTACAAACTTGTCTAAAACCCGGTCTATCTGTCTCACGTGGCCCAAAATGGATATCAATTGGGCCATTTCGCGGTTCTTTTCAGCGCGGTCCGTGGCCAGGGGCAACAATTGACAGCGCGCATTCTGTTGGCAGAGTAAGGCGATGTTCAGTCTGACAGACCTTCCTGCCGGTTTTCATGATGATCCGGGCCCGCACTATGATGCGTTGCTGGCAGAGACACCTGTCTGCGCCCAGTCCGACGGATCATTTGTGGTGTCACGGCATGCCGATCTGACCGCAATATACCGCGACACTGAGCGCTTTATCTCGGACAAGCGCGCAGTCTTTGAGCCAAAGTTCGGTGCTGCGTCTCCACTTTTCGAACACCATACAACCAGCCTGGTGTTCAATGACCCGCCGCTGCATACGCGGGTGAGACGGATCATGTCAGCGTCTTTGACGCCGCGGGCGCTGCACCGGCTGGAGCCCGCACTGATCGACACAGTAGACAGGCTCATCGCAGGCTTGCCCGAGCATCCGGATATGATCCGCGATTTTGCCTCCCGTATCCCGGTGGAGGTGATTGGCAACCTGCTTGACGTGCCGCATGACGAACGCGAACCTCTGCGGGAATGGTCACTTGCTATTCTGGGGGCGCTGGAACCGGTCCTGGGTGCCGATGAGGAAGCGGCAGGAAATGCAGCTGTGGTGGCTTTTTCGGAATATCTGGCAGACCTGATTGCCAGGCGCAGGCGTCAGCCCGGCGATCCGGACACGGATGTGCTCACACGGCTGATTGCGGGTGACGCTGACGGGGCCTTGTCGCAGACCGAACTGATCCACAACTGCATCTTCATTCTGAATGCAGGGCATGAAACCACGACCAATCTTATCGGCAGTGCGCTGGCTCTGCTTTGCGATCACCCTGATCAGCGATCTGCACTGGCAGACAATCCTGCGCTGGCGGATACGGCAACAGAAGAGATTCTGCGGTTGCGTTCGCCCAACCAGTTTGGCAACCGGCTCGCGGTTCAGGACGCAATGATTGCGGGTGAGCACATCCCGGCAGGCTCAAACCTGCATCTTTGTATTGGTGCCGCGAACCGTGACGGCACAGTATTCGATAACCCGGGCGTCTTTGACATTACCCGCCGACCCAATCGCCATCTGGCTTTCGGGGGCGGTCCGCATGTCTGTATCGGGCTGACGCTGGCGCGCCTGGAGGCCAGGATTGCGGTGACACGGTTTGTCGCTGCCTGGCCGCAGTACCGCATAACCCGGCGGACCGAGGCCGGACGCGTGCGGTTTCGCGGGTACTCGGAGCTCTATGTTATCCCGGAATGAGTGGGTCGACCGGACAGCCGTGCGGTGCTGCGCAACAGGCGGTGTCACCTGAACAGGGCGGAAAACAGTACTGCTCCCGTGCATTGCGGGTTGCAGGTCCGGCGTAATTGCCGCGCTCCAATGCGGGCCGCTCTGCTGCGGCCCGGGAAAATCAGAGGAGTTTCAGGTCGCTGGCCATCTGACGCCCGTCGCGTCCTTCGGTCAGCTCAAAGCTTACTTTCTGATCATCTGCAAGACCGGTCAGTCCCGATCTCTCAACGGCGGAAATATGGACAAAAACGTCCGAACCGCCTTCTTCGGGGGCTATAAAACCATAACCCTTGGTTGTATTAAACCATTTCACGGTGCCAGTAGGCATTGTTCCGTGCCTCCTTTCCACTTTCGCAGCGCCGGTTTTATGGCGCAGCTTCTTCAGGGTCAGGTGTTGCATTGTTGCCTGTCCCACCCACTAGACATTGCTCATTCCGTCTGAAAATCAAGGGAAAGCCCCTGGAACCCCCGGGGATCACGGATATCTTACTGTCTGAGCGAGGATAATTTATGCACATTTACGGGCTGAAAAACTGCGATACCTGCCGCAAAGCGATCAGAGCCTTGCCGGCGGCGACCCTGATTGATGTGCGCGCGGAGGGCATCCCGGCATCGCTTCTGAAGCGCGCGCTGGCGCAGTTCGGCGATGCGCTGCTGAACACACGGTCAACGACCTGGCGTTCGCTGAACGAACAGGAACGGGCTACTGCCCCCCTTGAACTGATCAGGGAGCATCCGGCACTGATGAAACGCCCGCTGATTGACACGGGCGATGCGCTTTATCTGGGGTGGACGCGTGACACTCAGACAGCCCTCGGCGTGACGTAACGCGTGACCCGGGGTATCAGGTCTGACGCCGCAGCGCTGCATCCAGCGACAACGGACCCGCGCCCTTGATCACCAGTACCAACAGGACAAATACCCAAAAGGCGCGCTGATCGAGAATCACGCCGTCAGGGAACCGGTCAAACCATGCTCCCAGTGTTTCCTTATGCGCCAGACCGCCGTGGCCCAGTAGGTCGGTGAGCGACTGGACGACCACAAACCCGATCATTCCCAGCGCTGACAGTCGGGTCAGCAGGCCGATGACGATCAGTGCGGGCAGGATAAACTCGGCCCATGTCCCGGCGACGACAACGGCCCAGTGAAAGCCGGACAACTGGGTCACGTCGTATGTGACGGCTTCCATCGCTTTTGGGAAAATCTGTGCATAGGCGCCGACTGACGGGGAGAACAACCCGGCGAAACCCTCACCCAGTTTTGTCATGCCGGACACCCAGAAATAAAACAGCAGTGTCGCCGCAAAGATCAGGCGTGCCAGAGTAGACAGCAGCCAGTCTGCGCAGGAAAGGCGTTCGGTCAGGGAGTTGTAGAGGGAAATCATCGGTCAGTCCTTTGTTCGGGCCTTGGGTCAGAGCGCGGCAAACGCCTGTGTTGAAAGTGCAAGCGAGAGCGTGGCGGCAAGATCGAAAGAGGGTGTGTTTTCTGTTGCGATTGTCTGTGCTTGGGACAGCGACGCATTGTCTGAAAGCGCTCGGAACCACTCAGCACCACCCGGCGGAAGCAGATGGGGCAGGGGGTCAAAGTCAGGCCGCGTGATCAATACATCCTGTGCGCCGGGCGCCGGTTTGGGCGCATTTTCCACATTGTTGAACCGCCACAGGTCAAAAAGTGGCCAGGAGGAGCGCAGCACGCGCGTGGAAGGCGCAGGGTGCAGGTGCATCGCCATGAGCGTATCGGGACCTGTTTGCAAAGCCTCAGGGGCAAGCGGTGTTGCATCGGCGGCGTGGTAGGATTGTCTCAGGGCCAGATCGAGGCGCGCGCAGTCAGCGAGATAGCCGAGGTGCGCCAGCGGTTCGCAACCGGCTACAAAATCCGGAAAGCTGTCGCCATAGAACATCATCAGCGGAGAAACCGGAGGGTGACTGCGCACATATAGCCCCGCGACCTGATCAAACGCCGTTTTGCCAATCAGTTTCCGGACAAGTGGAAAGGCCGTCGCCAGCGCCTCTGTCAGCGAGTGAACGACATTGTTGCGATAGACAGAAAACCGCGCGCCTGCAGGTCCTGAACTGGCATCCTGCAGCCCGGCGGGCACTGCGCGCTGTGGATCAAGGAGCGCTGTGCGAAATTCTGTCTGCGAAACGGTCATTGGCCTGCCGGTTGCAGGGCCTGTGCCGCCCGGACGGCCTCTGCCCTCAGGGCGGGCCACAGGGGTACATCATTGTCCCATTCCACAAGAACCGGGCGCGGGCCGGATGTGGCCAGTGTCAGCGACAGCAGCGACCACACCGGATCTGCGACAGGTTTCCCGTGACTGTCTATCAGCAGCGGCGCGCCGTTGTCGTCTGCGTCTTCGTCGTGCCCGCCAACATGGATTTCGCCAACGGCATCCAGAGGAAAGGCGTCGATGTAATCCTGCGGTGAATACCCAAGATTTGTGGCGGAAATGAACACGTTGTTCACATCCAGCAGCAGGCCACAACCGGTGCGGCGCACCAGTTCGGTCAGAAAATCAGTTTCTGACCACGTACTTTCGGCAAAGGCGAGGTAGCTGGACGGGTTTTCCAGAAGCATCCTGCGGCCCAGCGTGTCCTGAACCTGCGAGATATGTGCCGCAACGCGCGTCAGCGTGTCGTTGGTATAGGGCAGTGGCAGCAGATCGTTGAGAAACTCGGCGCCGTGGGTGGACCAGGCGAGATGTTCGGAAAAACTGGCGGGCTGCAGCCATTCGACAAGCTTTTTCAGACGATCGAGGTGATCCCTGTCCAGTGCGCCTTCACCACCGATGCTGAGACCGACGCCATGCACGGAAACTGCAAACTGCTCTGACAGCGCACGCAGCTGCGCGAGAGGGCGGCCACCGTCGCCCATGTAGTTTTCCGCATGGACTTCGATCCAGGACACGGGCCCGGGATCCTGCATCAGTTCTGAGAAATGCTGGGGTTTGTAGCCGACGCCGGGCCCATCGGGCAGGCGGTCAAAACGGGAAGAATTGTCCAGCATCTGTCGCTCCGGTCTGTTCGGTCGGCCTGGGCTGAAATAAGGTGTTCAGGCGGCGCGCGGCCGCCTGAAGTAATCGTTGGCCTGTGGCTTATGCCGGCAGGTCGCGGCTCAGCTCTTCGAGCGAGCCTTCACGGGGTGTGCCATCTGCCATGGCAGGCAGTTCAATCTCGGCGCATGTGCCGGCATCAACCAGTGTCCAGGCATTGCCCTGATAGTCGACTGTGGACGTGCCCGCGCATGTTGTGCCCGGTCCGGCTGCACAGTCGTTGGCACCGGCAAGCGAAACGCCATAGCATTTTTCTTTTGCGGCGGCTTCGGCAGTTGTGGTGGACTGACCGACGAGCGCTGCGGCGACGGCACCTGCGATTGCAACGGATTTCATTGTATTCGACATGTGTACATTCCCTTGTTACCGGCCAACGTGGCCTGTTGTGAGCATAACCTAGTTTTTGGGCCGCCAGGTTACCATTCACGAGCCTGTGTGTCACATCACCGTTAGCAAGGGATTAGCAAATATCGGCGCTGGCAGCGGAACAGGCGTGTTTTGTTACAATCGGGACACGAATGCAGCTGAAAACCGCCTGCTCCTGCCTTAAATGTTACAACAGATCGGGGGGCGTCGCGTCCCGTCCCAGCGCAATTGTTACATCTGTGAGCGGCTCAACTCGTGTCTGTTTCTCGCCGAGGCGGCGCACCGTCACTGTCCGTTCCTCAACCTCGCGGGCACCCACGGCCAGAATAACGGGCACTTTGCCAACTGAGTGTTCGCGCACTTTGTAGTTGATCTTTTCATTGCGGACATCGGCTTCGGCGCGCACCCCTGCTGCTTTCAGTTCTGCAACGATCTCGTGCACGTAGTCGTCGGCGTCAGAGATGATCGAGGCCACCACAACCTGCCGCGGCGCCAGCCAGAACGGCAGTTTGCCCGCGGAGTTCTCGATCAGGATGCCAATAAACCGCTCAAAAGAGCCAAGGCAGGCGCGGTGCAGCATATAGGGGCGATGTTTCGCACCGTCCTCGCCGACATATGTCGCGTCCAGCCGTTCCGGCAGATTGGGGTCCACCTGGAAGGTGCCACACTGCCATTCGCGGCCAATCGCGTCGGTCAGTTTGAAATCGAGTTTCGGGCCGTAAAACGCGCCTTCGCCTGCATCCAGGGTATAGGGATGCCCGGTTGCCTTGATCGCGTTTTCCAGGGCGGCCTCGACATGATCCCAGCTTTCTTCGGATCCGACACGCTTTTCGGGGCGGGTCGCAAACATGATCTCAAAGCTCTCAAAACCGAGATCTTTGTAGACAGACGACAGATAGTTGATGAAGCTGGCGCATTCCGCCTCAATCTGGTCTTCGCGGCAAAAGATGTGACCATCGTCCTGGGTAAAGCCACGGACCCGCATGATCCCATGCAGCGCGCCCGAAGGCTCATAGCGGTTGCAGGAGCCGAACTCGGCCATACGCAGGGGCAGATCGCGATAGGATTTCAGGCCCTGGTTGAAGATCTGCACGTGGCAGGGGCAGTTCATTGGTTTCAGCGCGTTAATCGCCTTTTCGCGCGCATGCTCTTCGTCCACTTCGACGATGAACATATGCTCCTGGTATTTGTCCCAGTGTCCGGATTCTACCCACAGCTTGCGGTCCACGACCTGGGGTGTGTTCACCTCGACATAGCCGGCGGCGCGTTGCTTGCGGCGCATATAGTCCTGCAGGGTGGTATAGATAGACCAGCCGTTGGGGTGCCAGAAGACCTGCCCGGGGGCTTCCTCCTGCATGTGGTACAGATCCATCTCGCGGCCCAGTTTGCGGTGATCGCGCTTGGCGGCCTCTTCCAGCATGTTCAGGTGCGCGCGCAGTTTTTCCTTGCCGGTAAAGGCCACGCCGTAGATGCGTTGCAGCATGGCGCGGTCGCTGTCGCCGCGCCAGTAGGCACCGGCAATCGACATCAGCTTGAAAGCATCACCCGGCACCTGCCCGGTGTGTTGCAGGTGCGGGCCGCGACACAGATCCTGCCAGTCGCCGTGCCAGTACATGCGCAGCGGTTCGTCCCCGGGGATCGCGTCGATCAGTTCGACCTTGTAGGGCTCGTTATTGTCTTCATAGAACTGCACGGCCCGCGCCCGGTCCCAGACCTCGGTGCGCACGGGGTCACGTTTGTTGATGATCTCTTTCATCTTCTTTTCGATCAGGCCGAGATCTTCGGGGGTGAAGGGCTCGGCGCGGTCAAAGTCGTAGTACCAGCCGTCTTTGATGACCGGGCCAATGGTGACTTTGGTGTCCGGCCAGATTTCCTGAACAGCGCGCGCCATGATGTGCGCCAGGTCGTGGCGGACAAGCTCGTTTGCCTGTTCTTCATCCTGCATGGTGTGGATTGCGATGCTCGCATCTGCCTCGATGGGCCAGGCCAGATCATAATGCGCCCCGTTCACGGTCGCACTGATCGCCTTTTTGCGCAGTGAGGTCGAGATACTGGCAGCGACATCGCCTGCAGAGACGCCCGCGTCATATTCGCGTGCATTGCCGTCGGGAAAAGTAAGGGAGATCTGGGCCATCGGGGGCACTCCTCGTCGGTTTGGCGCCTACGAGACGCCCGGTTGCGGGTTATGGTGCCGCGCTCATCGCCTTGCGCGCGTCGGCTGTCAAGGATGAATGGCAGCCAGACCGCCATTGTATACCCAAGAATACGTTGACTGCGACATTTCCCGTGTTAAATCCGACATACCGGCGCACCGCCACAGCCACCGAGGGGAACCAGATGCCACGCTATAACAAATCGTTCGATCTGAGCATTCATGACGTGGATCTGATTGAAGAGGCCCTGCGTGCCCGTGGCCGCGAGCTGTGCCGTATGCGCCGCGCGCTGTCCGAAGAAAACCCCGCCGATCTGCAATCAGTCGGGGTGATTGAGGCCGACCAGCGCGAAAATGAAGAGCTGCTGGGCCGTCTTCACAACCAGAAGATATTTTACCGCCCCGGCGCGTCACCCTACGTAGGCGGGTAACCGCACCGGATGCGGGCGGGCTCAGCCCATCCAGGCGGCCCCTGCCATCACCAGACAGCACAGCCATCCCACAGTGAAAAGCAGGGGCCGGACCGGCATCCGCGCTTTGCCTGAGATCATCCCGACGGCATGTGCGATGCGCAGCCAGAAAAAGACGATGGCGGTCCAGAGCGTGACGGCCGAATAGGCGTCCACACGATCCACGATCAGCACCAGAACGGCAAATGGCAGGAGTTGCTCCAGCAGGTTCAGATGTGCGCGGTGCGCCCGGTGCACCCATTCCGGAAACCCTTCCAGCGATGGCGGTCGAGCAAAGCTGTCCACGCCGGTCTGCGGGTGTTTGTTGACCCCGATGATGTAGGGGATCCACAGTGACGCGGCGATAATACACAGCATAACAACGATCCCGAGTTCGGTTGAAAGCGCCGGATTGTCCATCTCATGCCTCCTCGCTGTGCGAGAATTTCACGGCACGGCCGGTCTCGAGCCATGTCTTCAGCCCTGCAAGCGTACGGTGCCAGCCATCTGCGACCCCTTCCTGACCGGCAGGAATGTCGTAGTGCTCGACCGTCAGCAGGCAATTATCGCCCTGTGGGTCGATCATGTAGACAAAACGTGACGCTTCCAGCGGTACATCCGGTCCGGCCCAGTGCGGCTCGAAGGTGCTCTCGATGCGCGTTTTGGGGGTCAGCTTCGTTTCCGTCAGCACAAGCATGAGGTTCTTATCCGGCATGCGGAACACCAGTTTGTTGCCATCGCGTTCGCAGCTTCCGGCAACAAAGTTGTAGGCTGCATTGGCGTCCGGATCGGTCAGCGCGTGCCACAGGGCGTCCTGTGTGCAGTTGATATAGGTTTGCATCATAAAATCGGGTTTGGTCATCTTCCGTGGTCCTTCGAGTTGGGTTTTAAGGTCAATCACCGCTCGTGCCGCCGGTTGTTCGAGCAGGGGCCCGATCCAGCGGTCTGTCGCTTCCTGCAGGGGCAGGGCGTTGATGTAGTGGTACTTAAACCGGCCTTTCTTATGGGTAACGACGAGCCGGGCCTCTTCGAGCACGCCCAGATGCTTCATCACGCCAAAACGCGACATGTCGAACTGCTCCGTCAGGTCCTGCAGGCTCTGACCGGGTCTGGCGCGCAGGCTGTCGAGCAGCTGTCTGCGGGCAGGGTCGGCCAGAGCTTTGAAAATCGAATCCATACATTCTTATAGGTTACTAAACAGTCACGTGACAATATAGTAACGTAAAAAATCCGGTTGCGGCGGCTCTCTGCGCCGTCGCATGATCTGCCGCAAATGGAGGTGTCTATGCCTGACCCACAGATTTTCGCGAGCCCGGCCGGACGCAGACTGGCTTATCATCACCACGCCGGCGAAGGCCCCTGCATTGTTTTTCTGGGCGGGCTTAAATCCGATATGGAAGGCACCAAAGCCCTGCATCTCGAAGACTGGGCACGGTCTGCAGGGCGGGCCTTTCTGCGGTTTGACTATTCCGGGCATGGTCGGTCTTCGGGCACTTTTGAGGAGGGGTGTATCGGAGACTGGGCACAGGACACTTTCGACATCCTGTCGGAAGTTGTCAGGGGCACCGTGCTACCTGTGGGGTCCTCCATGGGGGGGTGGCAGGCGCTTTTGCTGGCCCGCCGGATGCCCGAAAGGATTGTTGGCATGGTCACGATCGCCGCCGCACCGGACTTTACAGAAGACGGCTACTGGGCGTCGTTCACAGATGCACAGAAAGAGGATCTGGCCCGCGATGGGCGGATCGAAATCCCGTCGGACTACATGGAGCCCTATGTGATCACCGGACGCATGATTTCGGACGGGCGCGATCAGCTCGTTCTGAGATCCGCACTGGAACTTCCGTTTCCGGTGCGGTGTTTGCAGGGCACGGCTGATACCGCCGTAAGTACACAGACCGCTGTTCGGCTGCTCGAGCATGCAACCTGCCCTGACATGCGGCTGATGCTGGTCAAGGACGCGGATCATCGGTTTTCCGACGGCCCTTGTCTGGGTCTCATTGAAAGTGCAGTCACCGAGGTTCTGAACGCGGCGGGAAATCACTGAATGGAACAGCGCGTCAGTCTGATCACGCTTGCGGCCCGGGATATACCCGCGCTTGCAGAGTTCTACGAACGACTTGGCTGGCGCCGCACGCAAAGCCCGGACGGGGTGATCGCTTTTGATCTGACAGGGCAGACCCTCGGTCTTTATCCCGTGGAAAAACTGGCTGACGATATTGGCATTGACCCTGCCGGAATTGGGCAGGGAGCAATCACCCTCGCGCATAACGTCCGGCACAAAGAAAATGTCGCGGAGGTGCTCGGCCAGGCAGAGGCCGCAGGCGGGCGGCTTCTGAAACCAGCGCAGGATGTATTCTGGGGCGGTCATCACGGCTATTTCGCCGACCCTGAAGGGCATATCTGGGAAGTGGCCTTTAATCCTTTCTCTCCCCTGCGCGAGGACGGTGCCTTTCGCTGGAACGGGTACTGATGCGCCGCCCGCGCAGCATGTGGAGCCTTGAGACCCTTGGGCGCGTCAGGCTGTCAAAACACTTCTACATGCGGGATTTTCTGTATTCCGAGATCGGCAGTTTTCATCAGATCCGAAATATTCCGGACGACCCGGATCTCGCAATCGCCAACGGTCGCGCCCTGTGCGAGACGCTGCTTGATCCGTTAGAAGAAACATTTGGGCGGATCGCCATCCGTTCCGGGTACAGGTCGGCCGATCTCAACCGCTATGGGAACGAGAACCGGCTGAATTGCGCGCGCAACGACAACCCGCTTGAATGCCATATCTGGGATCGCGACAGCGGCCAGCAGGCCATCGCGGGCACGTCTCTGGTCATCCCCTGGTTTGCAGATCAATACGACCGGGGCAGGGACTGGCGCGACCTGGCCTGGTGGGTGCATGATCATCTGCCCTATTCCGAGATGTGGTTTTTCCCGAAACTCGCGGCCTTCAATCTCGTCTGGCGACCGCGGCCGCACCGGACCATATCAAGCTACATTGCGCCGCGGGGTATGCTGCTGCGTGCAGGCGACGCGCCCGTGGAAACACAGGAGCAACGGCAGGCGAGGTATATCGATTTTCCACAATTCCGAGGCATAAAGTTTCCCTGAAACGCATCGGTTTAGTGCGATTTGGACTGCCAGGCCTCAGGATCAGATGGTTTTGCGGATTCTGGGATATCGCCCCGCAGTGTGGTCGGTCTCAGGGGGAGGATATGTGATGTGGCCTCGGGCCCGAGCGGCCCCGGCACACTGCTGGCACTGCCCCGGTCAATCCCGTGCGGATGGTCTTTGTCGCATCCAGCGCGAGGCAACGCCTGTTTTGCGCATTGACGCGCTGACAGCCGGTGGTTTTGAGGCAGTGTCTGAGCTTCTTGATCTGCGGCGTCATCCCGATCTCCGCTGGGATCAAATCCGGCGCTGAAAGCTTGCCGAAATGCATTGTGCCCCTTGCGGACACACGTTCTGCGGGTAGACTCCTGGAAAAGAGTTTTGTTCAGGCGTCGGCGAATGATGCATAAGCAGTGTTATTGGAACGGTGGTATCCCGGATGCCTGAAGCGCTTGTGCTGTTGCCAGGGATGATGTGCGACGCACGGCTGTTCGGGCCGCAGATCGCAGAGCTTTCTTCTGAGATACCTGTTATGACCGCTCCGATCACAGGGGGCGAGCGGATCGAGGAAATCGCGTCTGGCCTGCTTGACCAGCTGCCGCAGCGGTTTGCGCTGGCCGGGTTGAGTATGGGCGGCATTGTTGCGATGGAACTGCTGCGCCGGGCACCGGACAGGATCACCCGCGTCGCCCTGATGGACACAAACCCACTGGCAGAAACACCGCAGGTTGCTGCCGACCGTGAACCACAGATTGTTGCAGCGCGCGCGGGCCGGATGCTCGACGTGATGCGCGAGGAAATGAAACCAAAATATCTGGCGCCGGGTCCGCACCGGAAGGCGGTTCTCGATCTGGTTCTGGACATGGCGCGCGCGCTGGGGCCAGAGGTGTTTGTCCGGCAGTCACGGGCGCTGCAGCGACGGCGTGACCAGCAGAAAACCCTGCGTCAGTGCAAAGTGCCGGCCTTGATCATGTGTGGCGCGCATGACGTACTGTGCCCGGTCAAAAGGCATGAATTTATGTCTGAACTGATGCCTTCTGCGACCCTGAGGGTGCTGGAGAATTCCGGACACCTGCCGCCGTTGGAGCAACCAGCAGAGACCACGCAGGCCCTGCGGGACTGGATGGCGATGCCGCTGGTTCTCAGGTAGCCCTGTCAGGCAGCGGAATTTTTGTTGGCCGGTTTGCGGGTCTTTTTGGCCGGGGCATCCGCATTCGCATCGATAAAGTCGAGCACAAGGGGACGGATGTTCCGGCGCCAGCTTTTGCCTGCAAAGATGCCGTAATGCCCTGCGCCCTCTTCCAGATGGCTGGCCTTTTTGTGATCAGGCAGTCCGGTACACAGATCGAGCGCTGCGACGCACTGACCCGGCGCGGAGATATCGTCTTTTGACCCCTCGACGGTTTTTACGGCGACGGTTGTGATCTTGCCGATGTCGACCCGTTTGCCAGCCACCGTGAACTCGTTCCTGGCGATCTCACCGTTCTTGAAGATGCGCTCGACGGTCGACAGATAGAACTCGGCCGTCATATCCATGACTGCGAGGTATTCGTCGTAAAACTTGTTGTGCTTGTCGTGCTCTGCAGCTTCGCCGCGTGCGACCCGGCCGATCTGGTCGGTAAAGGCACGCGAGTGTGTTTCGAGGTTCATCGTGATAAAGGAATTCAGCTGCAGCAAGCCTGGGTAGACCATACGCCCGACGCCGGGATACTTAAAGCCGACGCGCTGGATCATCAGCTCTTCAAGCTGGCCCATTGTGACACGGTGTCCGAAATCAGTAACGTCTGTGGGTGTGGCGTTCGGATCAATCGGCCCACCGATCAGCGTCAGGCTGCGCGGCTGTGCCTTGGGGTCTTCTTCGGCCAGATATGCGGTCGCGGCGAGTGTCAGCGGGGCGGGCTGACACACTGCAATCACATGCGTGTCCGGGCCGAGCTCTTTCATGAAATCGACGAGATAGAGGGTGTAATCCTCAATATCGAACTTGCCGGCGCTGACCGGAATATCGCGCGCATTGTGCCAGTCGGTAATGTAAAGATCAGCATCGGGCAGCAGGCTGATGACGGTCGAGCGCAGCAATGTTGCGTAGTGACCCGACATCGGCGCAACAAGCAGAACCTTACGTTTGGGAACAGGCCGTCCGGGTACGACAAAATGCAGCAGATCGCCAAAGTCGCGTTCAATTATCGCCTCGGTTGTGACAACGTGATCCTGCCCGTCATCGCTGGGCACTGGCGGGATATTCCAGTCGGGTTTCACAATCATGCGCTGGAACGTCCGTTCCGTGACCTCGCCCCAGGCGCGGGTCCAGGCAATGGCCGGATTTGGCAGGAGAGAAAATGCAGGATAGGATGCCATTGCAAGGGCGGAAGCACCGAGCCACTGGTTGGTGTTTCGGATGGTTTCCATCAGGTCGTACGTGGCCATATAGCGCATAGGGGTATCCTTCAATAATTCGGGCGCACCAGACAGACAGCCGCCCCGCCCCCTGAAAGCCAACGACTTTATGCTGCAGGTGCATCATATGTGGGAAAGAATAATATGACAACCAAAACCGAAGATCCTGCTCTGCCCGCCGGAGAAACGCTGGAACGTATGACGATGAACCTCAAAAAAGTTGAGGAGCTTTCGGAACGGCTGCACCGCGTAATGACCTCACGTCAGGGACATAATCCGGCTCTGGATGCTCCGGGCCATGATCTTTTCGGCCGGGCAGCCCAGTCCTGGTGGAGCGAGGCTGTGCATAACCCGGCCAAGGTGCTTGAGCATCAGATGTCGTACTGGTCGGACACGATGAAGCACTTTGTGCAGGCGCAGCAAACACTCGCTAAAGGCAAACTGAGCGCGCCTGAAGATCCGGGCCCGTCGGACCGCCGCTTTACAAATCCGCTGTGGGACACACACCCCTACTTCAACTTTGTCAAACAGCAGTATCTGATCAATGCCGAAGCCCTGACCCGCGCGGTGGACGAAATGGGCGATCTGGAGCCGCTGGAAAAAAACCGGCTGACTTACTTTGCCCGGCAGATCGTCGATATGATGTCGCCCACCAACTTTCTGGCGACCAACCCGGATGCGCTGGAACGCGCGATCGAAACGGAGGGCCAGAGCCTGGTGCAGGGACTGGAAAACCTGATCCATGATCTGGAGGCAAACAATGGCGAACTCGTCGTGAAACTCGCCGATGAAGATGCCTTTGAGCTGGGTCGCAACATCGCCACCACGCCCGGCAGTGTCGTGTACCGCAACCGGATGATGGAACTGATCCAGTATGCCCCGACCACCGATGAGGTCTGCAAGACCCCGCTGGTGATATTCCCGCCCTGGATCAACAAGTACTACATTCTGGACCTCAAGGCGCAGAACAGCATGGTCAAATGGCTCACCGACCAAGGGTATTCAGTATTCATGGTGTCCTGGATAAACCCGGACCCGACCTATGCCGACATCGGGCTAGAGGACTACATTGAGGACGGCTATCTGGCGGCCATCCGTGAAGTCCGGGAAATCACCGGCGAAAAACAGGTCAACGCCGTTGGCTATTGCATTGCAGGCACAACGCTGTCGCTCACGCTGTCGCTGTTGAAACAGCGCGGCGACAAGTCCGTGAAGTCCGCGACCCTGTTTACCGCGCTCACCGATTTTTCGGATCAGGGCGAGTTCACGCCTTTCCTGACGGATGATTTTATCGATGGTATCGAAGAGGAAATTGCTGACAAGGGCGTTCTGCCTTCTGTGATCATGGCGCGGACGTTCTCATTCCTGCGCAGCAACGACCTGATTTATACGCCGGCCATCAAAAGCTACATGATGGGAGAAACGCCACCTGCCTTTGATCTGCTGTACTGGAACGGAGACGGGGCGAACCTGCCGGGCAAAATGGCACGGCAATACCTGCGGGGCCTGTGTCAGCGCAACGAACTGGCCGAAGGTGGATTTGAACTTCTGGGACACCGGCTGAAGCTTTCGGATGTCACCGTGCCGCTCTGTGCGATCGCCTGCGAGACGGACCATATTGCCGCGTGGAAAGACAGCTATCGCGGGGTTCAGCAGATGGGGTCAAAAGATAAGACCTTTATCGTAACCCAGTCGGGACATATCGCCGGGATTGTTAATCCGCCGTCCCGCAAAAAGTATGGCCACTATACCAACCCCGATCTGAGCCTTGATCACACAGACTGGCTTGAAGATGCTGATTTCAACGAAGGCTCGTGGTGGCCGCGCTGGGAAGCATGGCTCAAAAAGCGGTCGGGCAAGCAGATTCCCGCACGTATTCCGGGAGATTCGAGCCATCCTGTTTTGTGCGAAGCACCGGGAACCTATGTCGCTGGCAAGGCAACCCTCTGAATGAAATAGGGTTTTCCTGCTATTCAGATTTATGCTGCACCGCAGAAAAAAGACTTGCAATGCTGCAGTGCAGCACGTATATAGCTTTCAGACGCAAACGGGATGGTCCCGCGAAGCGATGAAAGGATACTGAAATGGCTAAGACAGCAGACATGAATGCAATGTTTAAAGACGTTATGGGCTCTTTCCCCGTGGACACATCCGCAATGGAAGACGCTTTCAAAACAACTGCGACCCTGAACGAGAAACTCTCCGGCGTTGCTCTGACAGCTGCAGAGAAATCCACAGAGATTTCCAGCAAATGGGCACAGGACACATTCGCCAAACTGGCCGAAATGTCCAAAGCGAAATCCGAGCCTGCAGACTATGCAAAAGCGGTAACAGACTTTGCTTCCGCATATTCGGAAACAGCTGCTGAGCACATGGCCGCTTTCGCTGAAGTTGCGAAGAAAGCCCAGATGGACACAGTCGAGCTGATGATGGCAGCTGGAAAAGACATGAGCGAAGACGCAACTGCGGCCGTCAAAAAAGCGACAAACGAAGCGACAGCAGCCGTGAAAAAAGCGTCTGCCAAGTAAGACGACACACAGTTTTGCGCCGACTCCTCCCTGAAAAGGCGCAATATTATGGGGCGGGCTCTCATCAGCCCGCCCTTTCTTTTTGCAAAACAGTAGCCTAAGCTGCAATGCAGCACTGATGTCGGGGAGAAGGCCTGTGGCGGAAAAAAACCAACCATTGCTGATCAAGCGGTATGCGAGCCGCAGGCTGTACAATACCGAGACCAGTGACTACGTGACGCTTGAGGATATCGCGGGATTTATCCGCGAAGGACGCGAAGTTCAGATCGTTGATCTCAAGTCTGGTGACGATCTGACACGTCAATACCTGCTCCAGATCATTGCAGAACACGAAAGCCGCGGCGAAAGCGTGCTGCCGGTGGACGTGCTGAACGATCTTGTGCGCAGTTATATGACCCCGGGTGGCAGTGTTGTGCCTCAGTTCCTGCAAGCCTCATTCGAGATGCTGCGCGACGGTCAGAGCCAGATGATGGACAAAATGAACGCCATGAACCCGATGGCCAAAATGCCCGGTTTTGAGCTGATGCAGGCGCAGCAACAGGCCTTTATGAAGGCAATGACAGGTGGGCTGGGCGGTGGCGCAGCCGGATGGAGTGGTCAGACCCCGCAGGAGGGGGCTGGCGACAGCCCCGGCGCGGAGGGTGAAGACCTGGACGCGATCAAAAAGCAGCTCGCGGAACTGCAGGAAAAACTGTCCCGCCTCAAGTAACACCGGCCGTCAGGCAACAGCAGCCTTTTGCGGGCCGGTCACTTTTTTCATGGCGTCCATCAACACGGTTGTGACCGCATCCAGTTCCGCGTGGTTCAGCCGCACCGGCAGTCGCACATCGCAGGCCCGCATGAGCATTGCTCTGGTCCGGGGAAGCTCTGGCAGATCCTCGATAAACTGCCAGTTCCAGAAAGCGCGTGCATTGTCGGTGCTTTGACCAAACACCTGCACTTTGACCCCCGCATCGCGTGCCGCACGCGCGAAGGCCGCGACAGTGTCTGTGTCGAGCTCAAGGATGTTGAACTGAATGCTGTCCGGGGCGCGCTCTTCTCCGCGCAGCGGGTCAGGCACGTCAAAGTACCGCGTCGCGTTCAACCGCGCTGCCACATAGTCGTGGTTTCGGCGTCCGTCGGCAACTCGCCGGGGCAGGGCCTCCAGCTGTGGTCGGATCAGCGCCGCTGACATGTTGCTGAGCCGCAGGTTGTAAAGCGGCAGACGGTTCTGCCATTTGGCAAATGCCTCGTGCAGCACGGGATGCTTTTGCCAGTTATGCTCGTAAGCGCCGGACATGATGATCGCGCGGGCAACAAGATCGGCGTCATCGGTAATCAGGATGCCCCCTTCGCCCGCGTTAACCATTTTGTAGGACTGGAAGGAAAAACAGCCCACCCGGCCGATCGTGCCGATTTTCTGGCCGCGCCATGTGGTCCCCAGTGAATGTGCAGCGTCTTCGATAACAGGGACATTCGCGGCCGCACAAAGTGCCATAATGGCATCCATATCGGACGTGTGTCCGCGCATGTGACTGATGATTACCGCCTCTGTGCCCTGATCAAGCTTTGCAGAGAAATCGGTGATATCAATGCGGTAGTCTTCCCCGACCTCACACAGAACAGGCTTGCAGCCTGCGTGGATCACGGCTGAGGGCACGGCGGCAAAGGTAAATCCGGGGATCAGCACGCGCGCGTTATCCGGCAGATCAAGTGCTTTGAGCGACAGAAAAAGAGCGGCCGAGCACGAGGAAACCGCCAAAGCAAACCGGCTGCCCATCATCTCGGCGAACTCGGCTTCCAGTAAAGAGACGGGCGCATCCCGTTCAGCGGTATACCGGAAGAGATCACCGGACTGTAAAAGGCGCTCGATTTCACTGCGCGCGGTGTCCGGAATGGGCTCGGCGGCGTGCATATCTGGAAGTTGCATATTCAGATTTCCAAAAGTTAACTTTTTGAAATACTAAATCAAAGAAATTCCCGTTCCAAGTGAATCTTTTGTAACGGCGCTCAGATGCCGATCCGGTCACGCAACGCGTACGAGGTCATGGCCAGTACCAGAAGCGGGCTGCGCAACGCCCCTCCGCCCGGAAAAGCCGGGGTCGGAATGGCGGCCATGGTGTCAAAACCATCAGCCTGCCCTTCAACAGCCTGTGCCATCAGCATGCCAGCATGGGTTGCCGTCCCAACGCCATGACCGGAATACCCCGACCCGGACAGAACATTCGGAGCGATCCGCGCCAGATATGGGAACCGTTTCATCGTGATGCCAAGTGTGCCGCCCCAGGCGTAATCGACACGCACGTCTTTGAGATGCGGAAAGACAACTTCCATCGGTTTGCGCACAACTTTCTGAATATCTGCGGGGAAACGGTAGCCGTAGGTTTCGCCACCGCCGAAGAGCAGTCGTTTGTCATGTGACAGACGGAAGTAATTCACAACAAACCGGCTGTCGGCGACAGCCACATCGCGGGCCAGTACACGCTCGGCTTCGTCTCCCAGCGGTTCTGTCGCTACAATAAAGTTATTGATCGGCATGACCCGCGCAGTGACCTGAGGTGCAAGCCCTGACAGATACCCGTTGCACCCCAGAATGACGTGATCAGCAATGACCTCGCCACCATCTGTGAGCACGCTGACAGGGGTTCCATGCGCGATGCCTGTCACGCGCGTGTTTTCGCAAATGGTGACCCCGGCGGCCTCTGCCGCTCTTGCCAGCCCAAGCGCAAAGGCGAGTGGGTGCAGGTGCGCCGCCCCCATATCCAGCACACCTCCCCGATAGTCGGGAGAGGGGCAAATGCCGGCGAAACCTGCTGCATCAAAGGTTTCTATCTGGTCGTACCCATAGCGGTCCCGCAGGAAATGGGCGTAGTCATGCAACTCGTACACTTCGGACGTACTCGACCCTGCCCATGCGACGCCTGGCCTGAGCCAGCATTCGATATCGTGTTTTGCAATCAGCCCTTTAACCAGATTCTTGGCATCCTCGCCTAATTCCCAGAGGGCCCGGGCGGCATCAGTGCCGGCCATTTTTTCCAGTTTGGTCTGATCTACACGTTGCCCGCTGCCCAGTTGCCCGCCATTGCGGCCGGATGCGCCGAAACCGGCTCTGTGGGCCTCCAGCAGGACAACCTTCCGACCGGCCTGCGCCAGATGCAGTGCTGCGGACAACCCGGTGTAGCCGCCGCCCACCACACAGACGTCGGCACGTATTGTTCCGCAGAGCGCTGGCCGTGGTGGGGGCGGGCTGACGGTCGCCGCATACCAACTCTCAGGATACTGGCCCTGGCGGTCGTTTGCATAAAGCAGGTCCATGATCGGCCTCAGACGTTCAGCAAAAGATGCTCACGCTCCCAGGGGGAAATGACCTGGAGAAACTCATCGTATTCCGCACGTTTTACGATGGAATAGACCCGGGCAAACTCAGGCCCCAGCACGGCATGCAGCGCTTCGGCTTCTTCAAACAGATCGAGAGCAGAGCCCAGAACGCGGGGGATGTCTCCGTCGCCGTCATAGGCGTCGCCTTTGAACTCCTCGGCGGGCTGTTCCGCATTGGTCAGCCCCAGGTATCCGCAGGCCAGACTTGCCGCAATCCCCAGATACGGATTGCAGTCCATCCCCGCCAGCCGGTTTTCGACCCGCCGCGCCGTGGGGTCTGAGAGCGGAATACGGATACCGGTTGTGCGGTTGTCACGCCCCCAGTTCAGATTGATCGGGGCTGCGTGATCCTTGACGTACCGCCTGTAGCTGTTCACATAAGGCGCAATCACGGCCAGCGCTTCGGGCATGTGCCGCTGCAATCCCGCGATAAAGTGGAAGAACTCAGGTGTTTCCTGCCCGTCACCAGCTGAAAAAATGTTGTCGCCGGTATTCAGATCCAACACAGAATGGTGGATGTGCATCGCGCTGCCAGGTTCATCCGCGATGGGTTTTGCCATGAAGGTTGCAAAGCAGTCATGTCGCAGCGCGGCTTCGCGGATCAGCCGTTTGAAATAGAAAACCTCGTCGGCAAGGCGCACAGGATCACCGTGGCGCAGGTTGATCTCCAACTGTCCCGCGCCGCCTTCCTGGGTAATGCCGTCGATCTCAAACCCCTGTGCCTCGGCAAAATCATATATGTCGTCGATCACGGGGCCGAACTCGTCCACCGCCGTCATGGAATAGGCCTGACGTGCGGCAGCCGGTCTTCCGGACCGGCCCATCATTGGTTTGATGTCGTGGGCCGGGTCAAGATTGCGGGCAACCAGGAAAAACTCCATCTCTGGTGCGACAACGGGCTTCCAGCCCTTGTCCCGGTAGAGGTCGCAAACACGTTTGAGCACGTTCCGCGGGCTGAAGGGCACCGCATTTCCTTCGCGGTCGAAAGCGTCGTGGATGACCTGAAGCGTCCAGTCCCCGGTCCAGGGCGCGGCTGATGCCGTGTCCATATCCGGGCGCAGGATCATGTCCTTTTCAATAAATCCTTCGTCGCCTGCAGCCTCGCCCCAGTCGCCGGTGATGGTCTGGTAAAAGATGCTGTCGGGCAGGTGAAAGTAGTCCTGGCGTGCGAATTTGGATGCGGGAACCGCTTTGCCCCGTGCAATACCGGGCAGATCCGAGATGATGCATTCTACCTCATCCAGCCGTCTGCCAGACAGATAATCCTGTGCTGCATTGGGGAGTTTGTCTGTCCAGTCGGCCATCAGGCCCTCTCTTTCCTGAAAAATTCAGCCATTGTGTTCGCTACTTTCATGCGATCTGTCGGGGCGTTGAGTTTCTCCAGCGCTCCATCCAGCAAATCGTCAGGGACCACACCGCGACCGCGCGAGTTGATCAGCCCCTCAATGAAATCAGAGCCGTATTCCGGATGCGGCTGAATTGTCCAGATGCGGTCACCGTAGACCAGCCCGGCGTTCTCGCAGAAATCGGTGCGGGCAAACACCTCGGCGCCTTCGGGGCGTTTTGTCACCTGATCCTGATGCCATGCGTTGATCGCCACCTGCCGGCCATCGATCTCGTATTCGGTTCGGCCCACGGACCAGCCACCCGCGAACTTTTCGACCCGTCCCCCAAGTGCCTGAGCGATAATCTGATGCCCAAAGCAGACGCCGATCATGGGAATGCCTGCATCGTGGACGTTGCGGATAAATGTCTCCAGCGGTGGGATCCAGGGGTGGTCCTCATAAGCGCCATGGCGCGAACCTGTGATCAGCCAGCCATCGGCTGCGTCAATGCCGGACGGGAAGATACCATCCACAACGGCCCAGCCTTCAAAGGTAAATCCATGTCCGTCCAGCAGCCGTTCGAAATAGGCGTCATATCTGCCATTGGTCGCGAGGCTGTCGGGGGGATGGCCCGTCATGAGGATGCCGATCTTCATACGCAGGCCTCCCTCACACGGTATCCAGATAGATGTTTACCCGTTCTGCCGGTGTCAGCTCATCCATATATTGCAGCTCCTGGCGTTTGGTCAGCACGAAGTTGCGGATCAGATCAGGTGCAAAAATCCGCGCGATCTCCGGACTGGCCTCAAAGGCGTCGATCGCTTCCGACCAGGTGGCGGGGATCTGAGGCAGATCCGCCTCATAGGCATTGCCGGTGATCGGGGCGGGTGGCTCCTGTGCGTCCTCAATCCCGTTGATTGCAGCGCCCAGAACCGCCGTCAGCATCAGGTAGGGGTTCACGTCTCCGCCTGCCACACGGTGTTCGATGCGGCGTGCCGAAGGGCTGCCAGAAGGGATACGGATCGCCGATGTGCGGTTCTCATAGGCCCAGCTGATGCCTGTGGGCGCGTGGCTGCCCGGTACCATCCTGTCGAAACTGTTGGCATGTGGCGCAAAGACCAGTGCCGAGCCGGGCATCGCGTTCATACATCCGGCGACCGCATGGCGCAGCATGTCGGTGCCCTGGTCCGTGCCATCGTCAAAAACATTGTTCCCATCAGCGTCGAGCACAGAGAAATGCACATGCAGACCAGAGCCTGCGTAGTCTTCATAGGGTTTGGCCATGAAGCTGGCGGCAAAACCGTGTTTGCGCGCCATGCCTTTGACCAGCATTTTGAACAGCCATGCATCGTCCGCCGCCCGCAGCGCGTCGTCGCAGTGCATCAGATTGATCTCGAACTGGCCGAGCCCTGCCTCGGAGATCGCCGTATCTGCGGGAATATCCATCTCTTCGCAGGCGTCATAGAGATCAGTGAAAAAGGTATCGAACTGGTCGAGAGCGCGCAGCGACAGGATTTCCCCGGCTACCCGGCGTTTTCCTGAACGGGGCGACGGGGGCACCTGAAGCGAACGGCCGGAATCGTCGATCAGAAAAAACTCCAGTTCGACCGCGCAGACAGGGGTCAGCCCGCGCGCGGCATACCGCTGCAGAACACGTGCGAGTGCGTGACGCGGGTCTCCGTCAAAGGGTCTGCCATCCTCATGATACATCCAGATGGGCAGCAGTGCCGTGGGCGCGTCCAGCCAGGGCATCGGCATGAAACCCCGCGCTGTGGGCTTCAGTACACCGTCCCTGTCGCCGGTCTCCCAGACAAGGGGGCTGTTGTCGATGTCTTCTCCCCAGATATCGAGGTTCAGTGCGGACATGGGAAAGCGGGTGCCGTCCGTCATGACCTTGTCGGCAAAACGTGAAGGAATGCGTTTGCCGCGCGCCTGTCCGTTCAGATCAGAAGCCGCGACCCGGATGGTGCGGACGTGTGGATGTTTGCGAAGCCAGTCTTTCATAAGTCACCAGAATATGCGCCGCGATTGCGGTCTGGTTCTTTAGATGCCTGTTTCAGCGCCAGACTGCCAGCAAAATTTGATCAAATTATTCCGGGCGCAGTGCAACGGCAACAAAACACGCTGATTTCAGCGGATCAGATTGGGGCGGATACGCAGTTTTGGCCGCGCGTTCTGGGGCAGGTGCCGGTTCAGCCGGGCATTGATCAGACCAAAAAGACCCACCACGACGAGCGTCAGTAAAATGAAATACATCGCGAGGATGGGATAGGGGATAAAGGGATTGAAGGTCTTGTCCGCGAAGTAATTGGCATAATAAAGCGCGTCACCACGTTGCTGCCATGCGGGAAACCCCGAAAAGAACACCAGTGCGGTGGATTGAAAAAGAAAGATCGCCTCGTTCGTATAAGCCGGCCATGCAAGGCGCAGTGAGGTGGGCCAGATCACGCGTTTGAAACGCGGCCAGCCGGACATGCCGTAGGCATCGGCGGCCTCCGTGTCGCCCTTGGGCACAGAGAGCAGCGCGCCATAGAATATCTCTGCTGAATAGGCTGAGGTGTTGAAAAACAGTACTACCAGCGCGCCAAGCCATGCGGCCGTGAACGGGTCAAAAACCGGATGCACGCTCTTGAGGCTGAGAAATAGGAAATACCCGAAAAAGAACTGGATAAAGAGCGGCGAGCCGCGGAAGATAAAGATAAACCATTCAGAAGGTTTGCGGAAAAGCCGGTTCGGAGATGCCTTGCCAACTGCCAGAGCCGTGGCGAAGAAAAAGCCGAAAAAGAGTGCCACAACGCCGAAGTACACATTCCAGATCATGCCCGAGCCGATCAGCGTAAACTGCTGGCACAGCGTAAAGTCCTCTCGCGGGAGCAGACGTTCCCCGATGCCTACGGACCGCAGACCGTAAGCCTGGACAGTTTCCCAGCAACTCATGATCCGGTCCTCTCTGTACATTCAGAAGAGGGCGATCGCAGGCTCAGGGCACAGGTCGTGTCACGCAGGATGGCCATCGGAAAGGCGCAGGTCATACGGCTGCTTTCCTTTGTGCTTCTCCACCGGCAGTTGCCTGCCCGCGCGTAAGGCGGTTCATCAGCCGCCCGAGGACGACCTCGGACACCCGTGTGAAAATCAGATAAAACACCAGAAGCGCCAGGAAATACCACATCCGCCAGTCGCCATGCGGATAGTCCGTAAAGCGGGATGTCTTTGTCCCGCCCAGCTCCCGCGCCCAGTAGACGATATCCTCAACACCCAGCAGAAAGAGCAGCGGTGTCGCTTTGATCAGCACCATCCACAGATTGCTCAGACCGGGCAGGGCATAGACCCACATCTGGGGGACCAGAACACGCCAGAATGTCTGACGCCGGGTCATGCCATAGGCTTCGGCTGTTTCCAGTTGCGTGCGGGGTACGGCCCGCATTGCGCCAAAGAGCACATTGGCCGCAAATGCCCCGAACACGATGGCGAATGTCAGGACAGCCAGTGAAAACCCATAGGTCTCGTGCACCCATTGCGGTGCATTGCCCAGCGGCATCTTTGCAGCCTGACAGACCACAAAGTCATTGCCCTGGCGGATCGGCTCGGACCAGTCCGGGCACAGGGCCTTGTGCCGCAGGTATTCAATGCCCTGATCCAGCGCGATGACAAAAAACAGAAAAAATGCGATGTCGGGCACGCCCCGCACAAGCGCGATATAGGTCTTTCCAAACCAGCGCAGCGGCAGCACAGAAGAGCGCGCCGCCGTGGCGCCGCCAAAGCCAAACATCAATGCCACAGGGGCCGTCACCGCCAGCAGGGCCAGAACGGTAAAGACCGACAGGTAGATCGACATATGTTTGCCGGTGGTCAGATAGCAGGCCATCCATGGCCAGTCTGACAACACACTGGGATCTGTACAGAAACTGAAAATTACGGGCCTCGCAGACTGGACTGTCCGGGAAAGAAAAACGGGGGCAGCGCAGTGCCGCCCCCGTTGTCAGCGGATCAGAATGCGCCGCCGATTTCCCATTTGGTGAGCAGCGCGTTGAGCGAACCGTCGTCCTTCATGGACTGGATGGCCGCATCAAACTTGGCACGCAGTTCGCCGTCGCTTTCACGCAGGCCCATGCCAACGCCGCCGCCGATCAGCTCTTCCTGCTCAAGGAAAATGAGGTCCGCGTCGTCTGCCTCGATAGGTGCGAGGAACGCTTTGTCAGCGAGCACCGCGTCCGCTTCGCCGTTTTTCACCGCGGCGATGGTTTCTTCGGGCGTTGCGAACTCAACCAGTGTCGCGCCGGTGTCGGCGATGAAAGCCGCCTGAATTGTGTTGGTCTGTGCCGCAATCACGCCGCCCGCGAGGTCGGCATCAGCCGACAACGCCAGATAGGCAGAAGGATCCGGAAGTGTGTAGTTCTGTGTAAAATCAATGACCTCATCGCGCTCGTCCGTGATGGACATGCCTGCGATGATGGTATCGTAGTTGCCCGACACCAGGTTGGGGATAATGCTGTCCCATTCGTTGGTGACCCATTCACAGGTCAGTTCGGCGCGCGCGCAAAGCTCGTCGCCCAGCTCGCGCTCAAACCCGTCGACCTCACCGGCGTCATTGATGAAGTTGTAGGGAGGGTAGGCGCCCTCTGTGCCCATGCGGATGGTTTTGGCGTGGCCGTCAGCCAGCGCCATCCCAGCGGTCAGTGCCAGTGCTGCAGTTGTCAGAATCAGTGTCTTCATGGTGATACTCCCGTTACTTTTTTTATGGGTGTTACGCTGCCTGGGTTGCAGAAAGAAACCCGCGCAGGCGTTCTGATGAGGGCGCGCCGAACAACCTGTCCGGCGGCCCCTGTTCCTCGATCAGCCCCTGATGCAGAAAGACCACGTGGTCAGACACATCAGCGGCCAGTTTCATGTCGTGGGTCACGATAAGCATCGTGCGCCCCTCCGCTGCCAGGTCTTTGATGACCCGGACAACTTCCTGTTCCAGCTCAGGATCCAGCGCCGATGTCGGCTCATCAAAGAGCAGCGCCTCTGGCTCCATACAAAGCGCCCGGGCAATCGCCGCACGCTGCTGCTGACCGCCGGACAGCTGGGCGGGATAGGCATCGCATTTGTCGCCGATGCCGACTTTTTCCAGATATCCGCGCGCCGCGCTCTCGACCTCGTCACGGTCGCGTTTCAGAACGGTCAGGGGCGCTTCCATCACATTTTGCAGAATGGTCATATGTGCCCAGAGATTAAACTGCTGGAACACCATGCTGAGATTGGTGCGGATCCGTAGCACCTGGCCCGCGTCCGCCGGGCGCCGGTTGTGTCCTTCGCCTTTCCAGGTGACAGGCTCGCCTTTGAATCTGACCTCGCCCTGCTGGCTGTCCTCCAGGAGGTTGCAGCAGCGCAGCAGTGTGGATTTGCCCGACCCTGACGAGCCGATGAGCGAAATGACATGTCCTTTGGGTGCGGTTATGTCCACGCCTTTCAGAACCTCCAGCCCGCCATAGGCCTTGTGCAGGTTGCTGATGTCGATGACAGGAGGCTGTGTCGTCAAGGCTGGGTGTCTCTGTGCTGTTTCAGTGCGGTATAAGGGGCCAAAACGTGCGCATTTGCAACGCGGAAAGGCGTTCCGCAGCGTCAGGACGGTGGATTTTTCGTACCGTGGTCAACCGGGTGGCGGCAGGGGTTCCTCCAGATAGGTCCCGGCAGGTATCCACACGATATCCCTGATCATCAGGCAGTCCCTGTCGCTGTCGCTCAGCGCCTGCACGGCTTTGCGGCAGATGTCCCGCAGCGCATTTGCATCGCGGCTGGCTGCTGTAATCAGTGGCAGGCCGGGGGTGGGACGCGTCACTGCAATGATCCGCAGATCGTCCGTGATTTCGGTATCGCGCACCATAAGGGACCAGGTCACGGCGTCTATGGCGGCAATATCCGCATCGCCCCCGGCCACTGCACGCGCGGACGCGGCGTGAGAACCGGTGTCAATTGTCTGACCTGCAAAGCTGAACCCGGTATTGTTTTCAGACAGATGCGCTTCAACGGCGGCCCAGCCGGACTGCGAGCGGGCGTCATTTCGCGCCAACAGACTGTTGTGGAATTCGCGCAGATCCTTGCGAGCGTCGCTGATACGGATGGCCAGGACCGAACAGTAATAACCCGGCGGGCATCCGGGCACTCCATAGTCCGGCGTACCGACCAGACCGACCCTGTCGTGCAACCGGCTGCGGTACGGCAGTCCGCAGGTTTGCGACAGCACGAGCGCCGGGTCTTCCCATGTCTCATGCGGGTCTGTGCTGCGGTCGAGTGTCTTGGGGCCTTCGCCGAGGCCCGTGCGGATCAGCGTCCAGAAACGGTCGTTGGCCGGCGCTGTGACGGCCGTGTCGTACATCGGCAGACTGGCCGTCATCTCCGCGTGTCGACGGACTGGCGCGCCAGAGCCGAATCACGATCGCTGATCCCCAGAAAGCTGCTGACCATACGCACCAGGGCGTCTTCTTCCTGTGCGCGCGTTCCGTCGGCGAGAACGACTTCCCAGAGGGCTTCCAATACGGCGAGGCGCTCCTCATAGGGCACGGCGTCCTTGATGGCGCGGGTAAAACGAACGGTATCAGGCGCTTCTGCTTCGAGCGTTTCGGCCTCGCGGCGCAGCGCATCCGTGGCACCCGGGCCAAGCCCGTAGCGGCGCGCGTTGATAGCGTCGATCCGCTTTTTCTCGCCTTCGCTGTAGTCATTATCCGCACGTGCCACCCGTACGAGCAGGGCGGTCAGGGCCAGCCTTGCATCCTCGTCGGGCAGGGCATCGGGTTCCGGCTGTGTCAGCCTTTTGAGTAAATCTGCAAACATATCCGGGATATAATGCCTTTGTGCGGGCGCTGCCAGCGTCAGTTTTCGCGCAGGGCGCTTTCCCTGACGGCAGCGATATCAGCCTCTGACAGACCGAGCGCTGTCTCGATGGCCGTCAGCTGGTCCTCCTCGCTGTCATCGCGTTCGCCATCGGCAAGAGCCACAGACCACATGGCATCAGCCAGCGCCTTGCGGTCTTCATAGGCGACTTCGGCGCGCAGAATTTCGGCAAATTCCGGCGTGCCGGGTGCGTGGCGCTCCAATGCCTCGCAGGTTGCGCGCAGCCGGGCGGCCTCCAGTGGTTTCAGGCCAAAAGTTCCCGCGAGTATGCGATCGATCTGGCCCACTTCTGACGCCTGGTACTGCCTGTCCGCCAGCGCCACCCGGACCAGTAATGCCCCGAGCGCCAGCTGCGCATCCGGTTGGGGCAACGGTTCTTTTTCACGTTTTTGTCTGGGAAAGAGGCGTTCGAACATCAGTGACTTTCTAGCTCAGATCAGGAGCGCGGCCAAACCGGACATTGTCCAGTGCGAGCCCCTGCGGATCGGTGTTGGTGATCAGCACGCCGGCGATGTCGCCGGTGCCGGTCTCGCGGGCAAAACCAAAGGCATGTTCGCCTGCTGGCGGCAGGTCGAGTACGGAAATGACTGTCCCGTTCCGGTTCAGAAAACTGACCCGCGCGGAGCCTGCCTCGCCCCCGCGCAGCTGAAAGGCGATGGCTGACTGGTCCTCGTCAAAGAGAAAGGCAATCGCGCCTTCGCCCTGTGCGTGACGGCGGGGGAAACCGGCGACACCATAGCCGTTAAGTACATTATTTCCCTGCATAAAAACCACGGACAGGTTCTGCCCAGGTGCCCCGGCAACCACTGTCAGCGGGGAGAGTACATCCCCCGAGACCAGGTCATGATCCCCCTGGGCCGCAACGAGCTGGCCGGCAAAACGCTCGCCAAAAACGGCGCCCGGCAGAACCAGCAGATCCTGCACCGGATGGCCCGGACCGTATCTGCCGGGGGTATCCTCAAAGGTAATGATGCGCGTCAGTGCCAGGCTGTCGGGATCCACCAGACAAACCGGCGTCTCGCAGGCAAGGACGGGCCGCGTGATCAGAACAAGCAGAAGGGCAAGGACATACCGCATGGTGCATATCCTGCCATGGCACCCGCCCGGGTCAATGTTTTTTGCGTTTCAGGGGCGGGGCTGCGCAAAATGTGATGCCAGACGCGCCGCTTCCTCTGCCAGGCCCCAGGGCGGATTGACCACAAAGAGGCCTGATCCGACCATGCCGTGACCCGGCCGCGCCGGGGGAAAACGGACCTCGTGGCTGAGCGCGTCGGGGTGGCCTGCCTGCAACTGCCGGACCATGGCGCGTTCTGCACCAGAGGTCAGAATGGGATACCACAGGCAGATCACGCCGACATTCCAGGCCTTGTGATACCGCGCGATATGGCGGGGTATGTCGTTGAAATCGCTCTTGATCTCATAGCTGGGATCTATCAGCAGCAACCCGCGGCGCGGGGTGGGGGGCAGCAGGGAATGGGCCAGTTCAAACCCGTCCTGGCCGTGGCATTTCACCTTGTATCCGCGCAGTGCCCGGCGCAGCTCTGCGTGCTCGCCCGGGTGCAGCTCGGCCAGATGCAGATTGTCCTGAGCGCGCAGCATCTCGCAGGCGATAAGCGGCGAACCGGGGTAGCTGTGCGCCCCATGTGTTGCGCGAATGCGGGCAAGCGTTGTGGCAAAGGGGTGCTCTTCCGGGAAAAATCCGGCGGCCCGCGCGATGCCCTGGGCCGCCTCGCCGGTGCGGGTCGCGGCCTCGCTGCTCAGGTCATAAAGCGCCCGGCCCGCATGGGTTTCCACGTAAGAGAGCGGTTTGTCCTTGCGTGTGAGATAGGCCAGCATCCAGGCCAGAAGCCCGTGTTTGTGCACGTCCGCGAGATTGCCCGCGTGATACATATGCTGGTAGCTGAGCATCCCCCTGACATGCCCTTAACGCAGCGCGCGCGCAACGCATAAGCGCGCTCTGCGCGCCGAATCGCACAAATGCGGGTAAAGGCCCGGGGACACAGGGAAAAGCGACGTCGGTATCATGTCGGTAAAACGTCGGTATTTTGTCGGTGCCTGCGTCGGTCCGGGCGCGGTTAACAGAGCGCCCGGGCGGGTTTGTTGAGGAAAGGTAAAGGGGGCGTTTGCGGAAACATCCCATGCGCAGGCAGCATGCCCTGGCGTGCTGCGCATGTGCCGCTGCATCATCAGCCCCGCCGCGCAAATGCACCCAGACCCAGCAACCCGATTGCCAGCAATGGCAGGCCCGCAGGCAGGGGCACAGTGTCCGGCGCGACGACAGTCTCCTCGTACTGATACAATACATCCACCCGGTAGAAGATGTTGTAGCGGATCTGCACGTCGCCGTTGCAGTCCTTTAAGTCAATTGTGATGATACTTCCCTGGCAGCTGACTTTAACCTGCGTCACAGCCTGGACGATCGGCTGTATGTCAATGGTTCCGTCTCCGATGAACCGGGTCGCTGTTGAAGCCGGAAAGGTTCGTGACTGGCTGCCGGTGAGTGCGAAACTGCGTTCGGGATCTGTGTCGCTCAGAGAGCCGAAGGCTTTCAACGAGACATCCAAAGGCGGGTTGCTGTCTCTGCTTGCCGTCTCGAACGGTGCAATATCGATGCCGTAGTCCACATTCGTTTTTGCATCGACCAGTATTGAACACCCCCCGATATCCGTTTCACAGTTACGTCTCAGATGCTGAATGGAATTCCGGTTGGCTTGGGTGATTGAATATTTGACCGTAACGCCCGTCAGGGTGCCCAAAGAAGCATCGAACTGGTCAAAGGTCATCGTCGCGGCCCGGTCATCGCGCGTCAGGGTCGTATTTGTTCCCTCTGCCTGCGTTTGAATGCCGGCGCCGCTGACGAATGCGCCGCCCTGGGCTTCCTGCGAGGCACCGAACGAGCCGGTCTGTGATTGGAACACCGACATGGTAGCGGCCTGTGCTGTCGCCCCGACAAGGGTTATTGCAAGCGCTGCCAGGCTCGGTTTTAACATGCCCAGGCCTGCAGTGCCTGTTCTGAGATTAACTGTATTGGTCATATCGATCTAACCCATTTCCTTTAAAAAAAATGAACGGGAGACCTGCAGAAAATTCAGGCCGAAATACCCGCCTTGCATATAAAATAACGACACGCATCCATCATGACGGCCGTCAGCTGACGAGGCGGTGTGCACGAAAAAACCGCGCATGTTCCAAACATGCGAGGCCGCAACCGGCATTCCTCAAACAGATGGCAGACGCTCACAGCCTGCGCCGAAACCGGGCACCGGTCAAGTTATCCAGACGCACCGCGTCCGGGTCCGGTCATCCTGCGGCTGATATCTATGCAATGTTCGGCGCTGAAGGACGGTCGGGTTTTTTGCTGCGGCAGACTGAAGTGTGCTCAGGCGGCGGAACGCGCGCCACTGGATCCGAACGTGCCGGTCGCGGGCCCGAAACTGAACACCGGTTGCCTGGTTCCAGGCGGGCGTTGACGCCGCGCGATAATCGTTCGTGCCTGATTCTTGCAGCCGTCCGCGGCAGCGGGGCTGGCGGCATCGCACGCGGCCTGCTCAGGCTCTGTGCGAAAAGTTCCCGGCTCGCGAGGATCGGGCGGGTGTATTCCCGGCTCGCGGGTATTCGGGGGCCATTCTGTCCGCGTTCCTTGACCATGGTCCGGAAGTGTTAACAGGGTGGGCCTTCTGTTAACCAATTTTTAAGGATATTTTCATGCTCAGGTTTTTGCTCTCCACAATCATTTTGATAGGTTTCGGGGGCACCGGCATCCGTCTGGAAGCGGCGACCAGCAAGGACATCTTCAAGATCGGATTTGATGTCACCATCTCTGAAAACCAGTGCAACGCACCAGGTTTTCCCGATCCACAATGTGTCCTGAGCTTTCCAACACTGGTCGTTGGCGAGACTTACAGGGGCGAAATTTCATTCAGAAACCTGTCGCGATCACCTGAAAAAGTTGATTTCTCAAAAAACTGGTCGTTCGATCCGTCAAGCAATTCCGATCTCTACTTCGCGTGTTCCATTGGTCCGCATGCCTGTCCGATCAGCGACCAAACATTACGACCGAGTGCTTCGCGTTTGTACTCAGGTAATTTTGACTTTGATACGATGACAGGCGGCGTCCAGTTCATTGGCAACTTCAACTATCAATTTGAACTTTCCGGCCAATTTATTTTCGTTGATGACCAAGGTTTTGAATGGCAGAGTATCAAAGGTACGATTTCCAACGTCGGTCCTGTCGAAACGGTGCCGCTCCCTGCCAACGCGCTGCTTCTTCTTTCGGGTCTCATGGTGCCGGTCGCGTTGCGGCGGCACCGTAAACGGCGCACCTGAAAACACAGAGTGCGGCGAATTCTGACAGATTGAAATTGAAGTGCGGGCGCTGCCCCCCCTCAGACCAGGCGCGAGATCTCTTTGGCGGCGCGCACGAAATCGCGGAACAGGGGATGCGGGTCAAAGGGTTTGGATTTCAGTTCGGGGTGGAACTGGACGCCGATGAACCAGGGGTGGTCGGGCCATTCGACGATTTCGGGCAGTTTGCCATCGGGCGACATGCCGGAGAAGACCAGGCCTGCCTCTTCGAGCTTGTCGCGGTATTTGATGTCGACCTCGTAGCGGTGGCGGTGGCGTTCGTCGATGGTTGTGGTGCCGTAGACTTCTGCGACCTTTGAGCCTCCGCTCAGCACCGCGTCATAGGACCCCAGCCGCATGGTGCCGCCCTTGTCGTCACCCACTTTGCGGCTGACTTTGGCATTGCCCTGGACCCATTCCTTGAGGTGATAGACCACCGGTTCAAAACGCTTTTTGCCAGCCTCGTGGTCGAACTCCTCGGAGCCTGCCGATTTGATGTCAGCCACATTGCGCGCGGCCTCGATCACGGCCATCTGCATGCCCAGACAGATGCCCAGATAGGGCACCTTGTGTTCGCGGGCGTATTGTGCGGCCTTGATCTTGCCCTCGGTGCCACGCTCGCCAAACCCGCCGGGCACCAGAATGGCGTGGAAGCCTTCGAGATGGGGGGCGACATCATCGGCGGTGTCAAAAATTTCGGCATCCACCCATTCCACGCGGACCTTGACGCGGTTGGCCATGCCGCCGTGGGTCAGCGCCTCGGCGATGGATTTATACGCGTCCTCAAGCTGGGTGTATTTGCCGACGATGGCCACGCGGACCTCGCCTTCGGGGTTGTGCACCCGGTCCGAGACATCATGCCAGACGGTCATGTCGGGTTTCGGCGCGGGCGAGATGTCAAAAGCGTCGAGCACGGCCTGGTCCAGCCCCTGTTCGTGATAGGCCAGCGGCGCGTCATAGATGGTTTTCAGGTCATAGGCCGCAACGACCGCCTCTTTGCGCACGTTACAGAAAAGCGCGATTTTCTCGCGTTCCTTTTCCGGGATCGGATGTTCGGAGCGGCAGACCAGGATATCGGGCGCGATGCCGATCGACTGCAGCTCTTTGACGGAGTGCTGTGTGGGTTTGGTTTTCAGCTCACCGGAGGCGGCGAGGTAGGGCAACAGGGTGAGGTGCATAAAGATGCACTGGCCGCGCGGTTTGTCGTGGCTGTACTGGCGGATCGCCTCGAAAAAGGGCAGGCCCTCAATGTCGCCCACGGTGCCACCGATCTCGCAGAGCATAAAGTCGACCTCATCCCCGCCCACATCGAGGAAGGCTTTGATCTCGTTCGTCACATGGGGAACCACCTGGATGGTTTTGCCCAGATAGTCTCCGCGACGTTCTTTTTCGAGCACGTTGGAGTAGATCCGGCCCGAGGAGACGGAATCGGTGTTGCGCGCGGGCACGCCCGTGAAACGTTCATAATGCCCCAGATCCAGGTCGGTTTCCGCGCCATCATCCGTGACGAAAACCTCGCCATGTTCAAAGGGCGACATGGTCCCGGGATCGACGTTCAGGTAAGGATCGAGCTTGCGCAGCCTGACCGAAAATCCCCGCGCCTGGAGCAAAGCACCAAGGGCCGCAGAGGCCAGACCCTTGCCAAGGCTGGAGACCACACCGCCGGTGATAAAGATGTAACGTGCCATGTGTCGAAGCTCCCGTGCGTCGGTTCGGCCCCTGATCAGGTGGCCCGGTTCAGCCATGAATTTTCACAGCACCACGGGACTTAAGTGTATCAGGATTCGCGCGGCAAAGGCAAGGCGCACCGCAACATCCTGTTGCGAATTCCGGCCCTGCCGCAAGTTGTTGTTTTTGGGTCAGTCGAGGGTCGGCACCAGCGGTGCGTTGTCATCCGGGCCCGGTGGCAGCAGGCTGTCCCCATCGGGTGCTGCCGGTGTTGCCGGATCATTCAGGGCGGGCGGTGTGACACCCAGCCTGTCAACAACCGAAGAGCCTGTCGCGTTTTCAGCCGCAAAGATGGTCAGTGTGATGGAGGTACAGATAAAGGCAATCGCCAGCATCCAGGTCACCTTGCCGAGCGCTGTCGCTCCGGAACGTCCCGCGACGGCACCGCCGCCGCCACCGCCCATACCAAGGCCGCCACCCTCGGACCGCTGCAGCAGCACGACCGCGATCAGGCTGAGCGCCAGAATAAGGTGGATAATGAGGACGACGTTTTCCATTGAAACCTGCAGCTTTCACACATGTGTTCCGGGGTATCTAGGCAAGTTTGCCCCGCGCTGCAAGGGAGGATCGGTTAAGCGTTACGGCTTTCTCGGACACCGAAAACCGCCACGCAGGCGCGGCGGTCTGGCGAAGCGGTGCTCACATGCGCGCAACTAAGAGGGTTATCCTGGAACTGAGGCGCAGCAGACTCACTTCTTGCTAATAGTATAGCACAGAATTACCCGCTATGGTGGTAAAAAATATGTCGATGGGACAGGGGTTTCGACGCTGGACAGCAGGAAAGGCGCAGGCAATGATGACCTATGCCCCATGATGACCCCGACCACCCGCATAGTCTTCTGCCCTCTGATCCTGCGCTGCGTGTGCGCGCGCTGGAAACCGTTCTGACCCGCAAGGGGCTGATCGATCCGGCGGCGCTGGATGCCATTATCGACACCTATGAAAACCGAATTGGGCCGCGCAATGGCGCGCGGGTTGTGGCCCGGGCCTGGTGTGATCCGGGTTTTCACGCGGCCCTGATGGAGGATGCCACGGCGGTGGTCTCGGACATGGGCTATTACGGACGCCAGGGCGAGCATATGGTGGCGGTCGAAAACACGGAGGCGGTGCATAATATGGTCGTCTGTACCCTGTGCAGTTGCTATCCGTGGCCGCTGCTGGGCATCCCGCCCACATGGTACAAGTCCGATGCCTACCGGGCGCGGGCCGTGCGCGAGCCGCGTAAAGTGCTCGCGGAATTTGGGGTGACCCTGCCGGAGGCAACAGCGGTGCGGGTCTGGGATTCGACGGCAGAGGTGCGCTATCTGGTTGTGCCGCAGCGCCCCGCTGGCACCGAAGGGATGGATGAAGAGGCGCTGATGGACCTGGTGACGCGCGACAGTATGATCGGCACCGGCCTTGCGGTGAGCCCATGACCCGCCCGCATGATATGGGCGGGCGTTTTGGCGACGGGCCGGTGATCCCGGAGGCGGAGGGCGAGGTCTTTCACGAAGACTGGCATGCTCGCGCGCTGGCGGTGACACTGGCCTGTGGCGCGCTGGGCGAGTGGAATATTGATGTCTCGCGCCATGCGCGCGAGTGTCTGTCGCCCGCTGATTATGCGCGCTTTTCCTATTACGAGAAGTGGATGGCAGGGCTGGCCGATCTGCTGGTGCAGACAGGTGTGCTGAGCCGGAGCGAGTTGGCCGGCACTTCGGGCGGGCGCGCAGATCTGGCGGAGCGCGCGCTGCAGGCGGGTGCGGTACCTGGAGTGCTGGCCGCAGGCGGCCCGGCAGACCGGGAGAGCAAAATTGCGCGCGCATTCGGGGCCGGTGACGCGGTTGTTACCCGCCGGATTGCTGCAAATACGCTTGTGGAGGGGGGACACACCCGGCTGCCGGTCTATGCGGCGGGTGCGCGGGGCCGCATCCTGCGCTGTCATGGCACACATGTGCTGCCCGACAGTTCCGCGCACCGGCTGGGCGATGCGGCCGAGCCGCTCTATGCGGTGGTGTTTCCGGCCTCTGAACTCTGGGCGCATCCGGAACATCCGGGCGACGAGGTCGTGCTGGATCTGTGGCAAAGCTATCTGCAGGCGACACCATGAGTGCCCGCGGGCCCGTCTTTGCCGAACCCTGGCACGCGCAGCTTTTTGCGCTGACGGTGCATCTGAACGAGGCCGGTCATTTCGACTGGCCGGACTGGGCGCAGGCTTTCGGCGCGACGCTGAAACGGCATGGGCTGTCGCAGGACCTGGATGGCGGCGACGACTATTTCAATGCCTGGCTGGACACCCTGGAAGAATTTCTGGGCGCGCGGGGTCTGGCGGGGGCCGGGGAGTTGCGCCGGATGAAGGCAGCCTGGGAGGCCGCCTGGCTGCGCACGCCGCATGGCGCACCGGTGCAGCTTTAGCCCGTATCTGTCTGTGCCGTATCGCGCACCGGCTGGCGGTATGCGGGATGGCGGGCTTTTTCATGAGTATTTGGAGAAGGGTGAAGGGGCAGGGTCCGCAGGCCTGGCATCGTGTCTGTGCCGATTGTCGTTTGCAGGGCGTCAGTCGGGGCGGTGTGGCCGGGAGGTGAGGCCGGCTTTTTGCAGGAACCGCCGGAAGCTGCCCCGTCGGGGCAGGCGGGGCAGGTGCAGTCGCGGGCGGCCTGCCTGGCGGTCAAATTCATGCATGTCGATGACCCGTTCAGCGCAGCCACAGCCTTCGCCGAGGCCGACTTTGGCAAAGTAGAATTTCTGGAAGTCTTCGGGTCTGTCTGGCCTGTGTGTCATGGGCTCAGTCTGGCACGGGAGAGCTCATTCGTCCACATCGTCCATATCGGCCTGGCCGGAGAGCGCGCGCCGCACGTGGCTCCAGCTGAGCCCGATGCCCAGCACCAGCGACAGGGCGATGAGCCCGAGCCAGACATTCAGGCCGGGTTTGTCGAGATCAATGATGCCGAGATCGCGCAGTACCCAGACCGATGCGGCAAAGATCGCCAGCACCAGCGTCATGCCCAGCCCGCCAATGGAGCGCAGCGTTGCACGCAGGTAGATGATGTAGCCCACCGTCAGCAACAGTCCGGCCAGCACCGCGACGGACAGATTGTTGCCGCCGTGATCTGCCACCCAGCGCACATAGTTGTATTGTGTGGGGTTGAAGGTCACGCTGAGCAGTGTGAAAGCGCAGAGCCAGCGGGTCAGAAATCCTGTCATGTCCATAATTCAGCGCTGCCTTTCCTTGCCGGGCTGGAATTTCCGCAGGGCGGGTCAAAAAGTCCATGGTACACCGGCGGTCGCCGAAGTATACCGGCGCCGGTTTAACCCGGATGAAAAGGACCCGCCATGGCCAATGTTGTCGTTGTCGGCGCCCAGTGGGGCGATGAGGGAAAAGGCAAAATCGTTGACTGGCTCAGCGAACGTGCGGATGTGATTGCGCGGTTTCAGGGCGGGCACAATGCGGGCCACACCCTGGTGATTGACGGCAAGGTCTATAAGCTGAATGCGCTGCCGTCGGGGGTGGTGCGGGGCGGGAAGCTGTCTGTGATCGGCAACGGTGTGGTGCTGGACCCCTGGCATCTGCTGGGCGAGATCGACACGATCCGCGCGCAGGGGGTGGAGATCACACCCGGAACGCTGATGATCGCGGAGAATACGCCGCTGATCCTGCCGATCCACGGCGAGCTGGACCGGGCGCGTGAGGAAGCCGCGAGCAAGGGGACCAAGATCGGGACCACGGGCCGTGGCATCGGCCCGGCCTATGAGGACAAGGTGGGACGGCGGTCGGTGCGGGTGGCGGACCTGGCGGATCCGGCGACCCTGGAGGCGCGGGTGGACCGGGCGTTGCAGCATCATGATCCCTTGCGCCGGGGCCTGGGGATAGAGCCCGTGGACCGCGATGCGCTGCTGGCGCAGCTGAGCGACGTGGCGCCTGAGATTCTGAAATATGCGGCACCTGTGTGGAAGGTGCTGAATGAAAAGCGAAAGGCAGGAAAACGTATCCTGTTTGAGGGTGCGCAGGGTGCTCTGCTGGACATCGATTTTGGCACCTATCCTTTTGTGACCTCGTCCAATGTGATTGCGGGGCAGGCGGCCACGGGTGTGGGGATCGGGCCCGGGTCGATTGACTATGTCCTGGGCATTGTGAAGGCCTATACGACCCGCGTGGGCGAGGGGCCGTTTCCGTCAGAGCTGGATGATGCGGACGGGCAGCGCCTGGGCGAGCGTGGCCATGAGTTTGGCACTGTTACGGGGCGCAAACGGCGGTGCGGCTGGTTTGACGCGGTGCTGGTGCGCCAGACCTGTGCCACGTCGGGTGTGAACGGTATCGCCTTTACCAAGCTTGATGTGCTCGACGGGTTTGACACGCTGAAAATCTGTGTCGGCTATGACCTGGACGGGGTGCGGGTGGATTATCTGCCCACGGCTGCGGATCATCAGGCGCGCTGTACGCCGATCTACGAAGAGATGCCCGGCTGGTCTGAGTCGACCGAAGGCGCGCGCAGCTGGGCCGATCTGCCGGCCAATGCGATTAAATACGTGCGCCGGGTCGAAGAGTTGATCGACTGTCCTGTCGCCCTACTCTCTACCTCGCCGGAGCGGGAAGACACCATTCTGGTCACGGATCCTTTTGCCGACTGAGGTGTGATATGACCTACAAGACCCGCAGGCGGCTGTCCCTGCTCATTCTGCTGGTGGGCCTGCCGCTTTATATCGTGGTGGCCGTTACGGCAATAAACCTGATGGACCGACCGTCTATTTTTGTGGAACTGCTGGTCTATGTCGGGCTGGGGGTGCTCTGGGCCGTGCCGCTGAAGGCGGTGTTCCGGGGGATCGGCCAGGCCGACCCGGATGGTCCTGACAGCGGTTCCTGATCCGGAACCCGAAAAAAAACGGCGCGCCGGAGAGGCACGCCGCTGATGGGTAGGGTAAGGGGTGGTTCAGCCTGCCGCGCGCTCGTCCGGGCGATAGCCGATTTCCTGGGATGCGGCGAAACGCCCGCCCTGCATCTTTTCGATTTTCCCGGCGCGCAAAAGCTGGCCAAAACTGCGCAGCCCGTCTTCGCGTGAGAAATTACCGCCCCCGGCCTGCCTTACGCGGGTCATGAGCTGCGGGCGCGAGAACTGTTCCTGACCTTCGACAAAGGCCATATAGGCTGCGGCAGCTTCCAGAAGGTCGGGCAGGCGTGTTGCGCCCATTTCCTCGGCAAAGGCGGCAAAACCGGTGTCGGGTGCAAGGTCATCGCCCGCTTCGAAGGTGGCAGCGACGCGGCGGGGTGCGACGGGCTCTGAGCTGTCATCGATGCGCTGTGCGGCCACCAGTTTAAGCGGCATCGGCTGCGCAGGTGCAGGGCGGTCTGTGCGTGCCGCAGGCTCGGACGCAGGGCGGCGCGGTTTGACGACCTCGGCCAGATCGCTGCGGTATTTTTCGACAGATGCCTTGTCCTCGGCATCCGTGTCCATCGACTTGTCTGCAAAACGTGCAGCAACCGCGGCGCGCAGGTGCGAGAAGGCACTGCGGCGTGTGGCACCCTCCGGCTCTTCCATCTGGTGATCCGCTTCGGCCATCAGGCGGGAGACGTCCTCGTCGGCACCATCGCCGATTGCCGGCAGAGTGTCCCGCGCGGATGTCCGGCTGGCAGGCTCTGTCGTGGCTGTTGCCTCTGCGTCGTCCAGGATTTCCAGCTCACCGGACTCGAGCGCTGCATTCAGCTCTTCGGTGTTCACTTTGAGAACCCGGCCCGTGACGATCACGTCGCCATCTTCCATGAGACTTGCAGCATCATCGGCGCTCTCTCCCGCGAACAGGTTGTCTGCGGTTGACGGGTCCGCTTTGGGTGCTGTGTCCCTGTCCGGCGACACAGTGTCATCCTGCGTCAGGATCAGTGTCTGCGCGTCAGAAGAGACGGTTTCCGACCCGGGCGTTTCCCTGTGCTGTTGTTCGGGCAGATCAGCGGCAGCCTCAGCGGTCATGTCGCTGTCGATACGGTCGAGGATCGCTGAGAGATCATCCTCCTGCAGGCTTTCATGGACATCCGCCTCTTCGACGGGGTCCTCCTGCTGCACGCTCCAGGCCGTGATTTCAGCAAGCGCTTCGCCGGTCAGCTGGTCTTCTTTGACAATGTCCGGATCAGAAAGGTCTGCATCTGCTTGCCCGACAAATCCGGCGATCACATCACCATCGGTCTGTGCTGCAATGTTGTCATCCTCGTCCTCAAATTCTTCTCTCACGGGCTGAAAATCCGGCATCGCGATGGTCGGGAAACTGTCATTCAGGGGCGCTTCGCTGCGGATGTCCTCCTCATAGTCCTCGTCCACCACCACATCTTCGTCATCGTGGCGGGAGACAACGGCGCGGATCCGGGCCAGACGGTCTGCGATGCTTTCGTTGCGGGCGGTATCGGAGACTTCCGCGACCTCAAGAGGTTCGGCCAGCGGAATGTCAGCGGCAGGCACGTCCAGCGGCGCATTGTCTTCCACGATCTCAAAGCTCTCGTCGATGTCCGGGCTCTGCGCAAAAAAGGCCTCCGCCGCAGCGGGCGCATCAACAGGTGCGGCGGTGTCTGCGGGGTCAGTCCCGTGCTGAAATGTTTCCGGGGCGTCCTGCACCAGCGGCGCGACCACCGGATCCGCCGGTTGGATTTCCTGGTAAGTTTCCGCAGGCGCTGTGGCCAGGGGGGCAGGCTCTGCCACAGGCAGTTCCGGTGCGACCGGGTGTGCGGCCTCTTGCACTGCGGGTGCCGCAGTGACCACCACGGCGGCTTCGGCAGCCGCTTCGGTATTCTCCTGGGCTGCGGTCAGCGTGATCCGGCCATCCTGTTCGCTGGCCTGCACACGGCGTGCGAGCTCGCGCTGGGCAATCTGTGCCAGCATCTCTGCGTCGGGTTGGGGAGGTTCGGCACCAAAGTACCGGTCGTCTGCGGCCAGATCGCGGAAATATTCCGCAATGGCCTTCATTGTGTCAAAGCTGTCGTCGAACCCTTCAAGGGTGCAGGAAAATGTGCCGTAGGAGACTGTCAGAATCTTATTGTTTTTAATCATGGGATGCTCGTCCTCAGTATTTTATAAACAAGCTGTTTACCAAGATGACGGGTGCCAAAGCGGTGCGATTCTGTGATCATTTGCGGATCATTTTGTGGCGACATTGTGACCTAATTCCCTGATGGACGTTAACCAATCATGAAAAACCCCCTTTATATCAGCGATCTGCCGCTCATTCTGGCCGGTGGCGGGCCTGTGGGCGCGGATGACTTTGTGGCAACACGCGCTTTTGCACCCGATTGTGTGGCAGCTGACGGGGGTGCCGGGGCGGCGCTGAAGGCCGGGATAATGCCGCAGGCCGTGATCGGCGATATGGATTCGCTGCCCCCCTCGGTGCGCGACCGCCTGCCGTCGGAGCGCATTCATCACATCGCCGAGCAGGACAGCACCGATTTCGACAAGGCCCTGCGCAATGTGTCAGCACCGCTGATCCTGGGGGTTGGCTTTGCCGGGGGGCGTATTGATCACCAGTTGTCCGTTTTTCACACGCTGACGGTGCGCTGTGAAATGCCGGTGCTTCTGCTGGGCGCGGAAGATGTCATTTTTCTGTGCCCGCCGGTGTTCCGGATGGCGGCAGAGCCTGGCCTGCGGGTATCGCTCTTTCCGATGGGGCCGGTGACGGGCCGGTCGCAGGGGCTGGAGTGGCCGATTGACGGGCTGGATTTTGCGCCCGGGCTGCGGTCGGGCACGTCGAACCGGGCGACGGGGGATATTCATCTGGAAATGGATGCGCCGATGATGCTGTGTCTGATGCCGCGCGAGAGCCTCGCCGCTGTCGCTGCTGCGCTGCTCAGGCCTGAAGCGCCCGGGCGGTGGCCCGCTCGCGCAGAACGATATAGAGACCTGCCCCCATCGTTATGACAATGCCCAGGGATGCCAGCGGGTTCGGGAAGTCGCCGAAGACCACAAAGCCGATGACGGTGGCAAAAGGTATCTCGAGGTATTGCATCGGGGCCAGCGTCGCAGAGGGCGCGTAGCGCAGCGACCAGGTCATCAACAGATGCGCCACGGTGCCCAGAACACCGATGCCCAGCAGCAGCGTCCAGTCCATCGAGGAGACGGTCACGAACTGAACCTGCGTCCAGTCAGTGCCCCGGAACATCCAGAACACCGGCAGCATGACGAGAACGGCAATCACACCGCTGACCGCCTGCAGGCCGATGGGGTCGGTTTCTTTGGCGATCTGGCGGGTGACCAGCATGAAAAAGGCGAAATTCACCGCGACCCCCACGGGCAGCAGCGCGGGCCAGCCGACCTGGGCAAAGCTGGGCTGGACCACCATAAGCGTCCCCAGAAAACCCACGGCACAGGCGGCGATACGCCTGCTGCCCACTTCTTCGTTCAGTGCATAGTGACCGAGGATCAGCATGATAAAGGGCATCACAAATGCAATTGCGACGGCATCGGCGAGCGGCAGATATTTGAGGGCCGTGACCATCATTCCGATACCGGCAATGTGCAGCAGGGTGCGCAGAATGGTCAGCAGAAAGACGCGGCGATCCATGCGCCATGCCCGCCCGCTGAGCCAGACAAGCGGGATCAGCAGCACAGCCTGGACCGCAAATCGGACCACCACCAGTTGCCCGACCGGCACCGTCTGACCGAGAATTTTGGCCACGGCATCCCCGACAGGTGCAAGCACGCAAAAGCCGAGCATCAGCATGATGCCGAGAAGAGGACGGTCCAGTGACATTGGCGGATGCTAGGTCGGGGGCCGCTGCTTTGCAAGCGGTGGTTGTGCGCGGTGGCGCGGCGGTTTGGCGAAATACCGCCGGATCAACAGTTTGGCACGTTTACAGCCAGCCCGCCCAGCGATGTTTCCTTGTATTTCTCTGACATGTCCCGACCGGTCTGGCGCATGGTTTCGATACAGGCATCCAGTGGCACGAGGTGCGTGCCATCCCCGCGCAGGGCCAGCGAGGCGGCGGACACGGCCTTGATTGCGCCCAGACCGTTGCGCTCTATACAGGGCACCTGCACCAGGCCTTTGACCGGGTCGCAGGTCATGCCGAGGTGATGCTCCAGAGCAATCTCGGCTGCATTTTCCACCTGGGCCGGTGTGCCGCCCATGACGGCACACAGACCTGCCGCTGCCATGGCCGCTGCAGAACCCACTTCGGCCTGGCACCCCGCCTCGGCCCCCGAAATAGAGGCGTTGTATTTGACCAGGCCACCGATGGCGGCGGCGGTGAGCAGAAAGTCCTCCACATGCGCCTCGGAGGCGCCGGGCACATGATCGAGGTAGTATTTCAGCGTCGCCGGCAACACACCTGCGGCCCCGTTGGTCGGGGCCGTCACGACCTGACCGCCGGCGGCGTTTTCCTCGTTCACGGCCATGGCGTAAACACTCATCCAGTCATTGATGGTATGCGGCGCGGTCAGGTTCATCCCGCGCTCCTCCAGCAGCTTCTGGTGAATGCCCCGGGCGCGGCGTTTCACGTTCAGCCCGCCGGGCAGAATGCCATCGTTTGCCAGACCCCGTTCAATACAGTCATTCATCACCTGCCAGAGACGCCGCGTCCCGCTGCGCAGGTTTTCGTGCCCGATGCGGCTGTCCTCGTTCGCCCGTTTCATCTGGGCAATTGATTTACCTGAGGTTGTGGACATCTGCAGCATTTCGGCCGCGGATTTGAAAGGGAAGGGCACCGGTGCGCCGTCGTCTGTGTCCTTTCCGGCGGCCAGTTCGGCCTCTGTCATCACGAAACCACCGCCGATGGAATAGAAAGTCTCGCGCAGGGTAACATCCCCCTGCGCATCCGTCGCCATCAGGATCATCCCGTTGGCATGGCCCGGCAGCGCGTTGTCATAGTCAAAGACCAGATCGTTGGCGGGGGCAAAGCGCAGCGGTGCCAGCCCCTCCGGTTCGATCATACCGGTGGCGCGGATCTGTGTCAGAACGGCCTCGGCTTTTTCTGCATCATAGGTGTCCGGCACAAATCCGGCGAGACCCAGAATGGTGGCCCGGTCGGTTGCGTGGCCGACGCCGGTAAAGGCGAGACTGCCGTGCAGAGAGGCGCGCAGACCGTGAAATTCGAAAGGAGAGGTGCGCATCATGTCCAGAAAGCGTGCAGCAGCCATCATGGGGCCCATCGTATGGGATGACGAGGGGCCGATACCCACTTTGAACATATCGAATACAGACAAAAACATCTAAAGAGCACTCCCCTCGGGCGGTTCTGGCGCGCGCGGCGCAGTGAACGGGGTGGCGCCCAGACCTTCGGCGGCCTGTGCCGCCCGCGTGCTGGCGCGCCCCTCCAGCCCCTGGGCCATCTGAAAGAGATTGTCAAAGGCTCTGAGATCAAACCAGCTGTGATCCGCGCCGCGTGGATAGAGCGCGCACCAGCGCAGCATCGCGCCGAGATACCAGTCCAGAATGCCCGGCGCTGTGCCCGGGCTGACAACACGGTCCAACAACGTCAGGTGCCGGATGATGGCCTGGCGGGAAAAGGACCGGAGCCTCTCCTGATCCGCAGGCCCGGATCCGATGTACTGGTCGGGGTAGAACAGCCGCCGGAGCTCGGCGTGCAGTGTGTTGGAGGCAAAAAAGAGCCATTTCAGCGCCTCCGCCCGGGCAGGGCTGTCTGGCGCAGGAAACAGGCCGCTGCCGTGCCGGTCGGCGAGCCAGAGCAGAATCGCCGCAGTTTCCGACACCGGCCCGTCCGGTGTTTCCAGCGCGGGGATCAGCCCGGCGGGGTTCACGGCCAGGTAATCCGCTGAGTGCTGCGCGCGTGCTTTCCGGTCGACCAGTTGTGTCCGGTAGGGCAGGCCCAGTTCCTCCAGCACCAGCCGGACCGGCAGGGAGGCATTGTCGGGCGCATAGTGAAGCACATAAGTCTGGGTCATGCCTGTCAGATAGGGTATCTGCACCGGCCCGGGCGCAGCAAAAGCGACCGGTGGCGTCGAAAAACGCATCAATTGCCGGGTGTGCCGGCACAGATGCTCTGAATCATGGCAAATCGGGTCTCGCAAGGCCTGCGCCTGTTGCCTATAAGGCCTGTGACTGCCAGCACCAGGAGCCTGCCCGATGACGTCCGAACTCTCCCTGATCGACAAAGCGAAATTCATTTCTGCAAAACGTGCATCGCAATACGTGGAAAGCGGGATGAAAGTTGGTCTGGGGACGGGTTCCACCGCGGCATGGCTGGTGAAATGCCTGGGCGAGCGGGTCCGGGATGAGGGCCTGCAGATCAAAGGGGTGCCCACATCCACACGTACCGCCGAACTGGCGCGCGAGGTTGGGATCGAGGTCATCACGCTGGATCAGGCGCGCTGGCTGGATCTGACCATCGACGGGGCGGATGAATTTGACAGCGACCTGAACCTGATCAAAGGCGGCGGCGGGGCTCTGCTGCAGGAGAAAATCGTGGCCACGGCCTCGGACCAGATGATCGTCATCGCGGATGCGGGCAAAGAAGTGGGTACACTGGGGGCCTTTCCGCTGCCCATCGAAGTGATCCCTTTCGGTTTGCAGACAACAAAGGCCCTGGTGGAGGAGACGCTGGTTTCCATGGACGTTCTGGGCCGTGACACCACGCTGCGGATGAACGGCGATGCGCCCTTTGTCACGGACGAGGGCAATCACATCCTGGATCTGCACCTGAAACGGATCGGGGACGCGCGCCAACTGGCGCTGGTGATCAACCAGATGCCCGGTGTGGTCGAGAACGGGCTGTTCATCGACATCTGTGACCGTGTGATCATCGGCTTTGGAGATGGCCGTGTGGAAATCCGCGATCTCAGCGAGGGCCGGGTGGCCACAGAGCGTTTCGACTTTGCCGATACAGATAATCTTTTTGCCGATCTTGTGGACTGAGCCTATCACAGATCGGTGACCCTGCTTGCGCCCGTGCGGCGCGGCCCGCAGATAACAAAGCTCCTGCACCTGACAGGTGCCCGGACTGAAACAGACCACAGAAAGGCCCAGCCATGAGCGAATTCGACTATGATCTTTTTGTTATCGGAGGCGGGTCAGGGGGCGTGCGCGCGGCCCGCGTGGCAGCAGGCGAGGCAGACGCAAAGGTCGCTCTGGCAGAGGATGACCGCTATGGCGGCACCTGTGTGATCCGCGGCTGTGTGCCGAAAAAACTGATGGTTTTCGCTTCTGAATACGCCGATGTGGTCGATGACGCGCGTTCTTATGGCTGGGACCTGAAACAGGGGCCTTTTGACTGGTCATCCTTTCAGGGCAGGCTGAACAATGAGCTGGACCGCCTGGAACAGGTCTACCGTAACCTGCTGGCCGGATCGGGTGTAGAGACATTTGACGCCCGGGCCAGCATCGAAGGCCCGCATGAGGTAAAGCTGTCCACCGGTGAGACCAGAACGGCCAAACACATTCTGGTCGCCACCGGCGGCCATCCGGTCCGCCCGGATATTCCTAACGCACATCTGGGTATTGTGTCAGATGACATTTTTCACCTGAAAGAACTGCCGAAATCCATCCTGATTGTCGGCGGCGGTTACATCGCCTGTGAATTTGCCGGGATCATGAACGGGCTGGGCGTGAAGGTGACGCAATACTACCGCGGCGCGCAGATCCTGCGCGGATTTGATGATGAGGCGCGTGGTCTTGTCGCTGAATCCATGCGTGAGCGGGGCATCGACCTGAAAGTGGGCACAAACATCGTGGAAATGGCCCCGGCGGATGCTGATCATTCGCTGTCAGGCGCCGGGACGGCCAGCGATGCGGCGCTGGGTGGCATGGCGCGTGAGCGTGCCGAGACCGCGCACGAACGTGAAGTTGGTCAGACATCCGGGCCAATCTGGGTCAAAGCGACCAATGGCAGCGAGCAGGTCTTTGATGTGGTGCTCTTTGCCACCGGCCGCGATCCGAACACCCGTGACATGGGGCTGGAAGAGGCCGGTGTCAGACTGGGCCGGCGCGGTGAGATCGTGGTGGACGAATACAGCCAGACCGCTGTGCCTTCGATCTACGCCATCGGTGACGTAACTGACCGCGTGAACCTGACACCCGTTGCGATCCGCGAGGGCATGGCCTTTGTGAACACGGTCTTCAAAGGAGAGCCGACAGCTGTGGATCACGAACTGATCCCATCGGCCATTTTTACCCAGCCCGAGATGGGCACGGTGGGGCTGAGCGAGGAAGCCGCACGGGAGCAGGAACCTGTGGAAGTCTACTGCACGTCTTTCCGGCCGATGCAGACGGCTTTTGCCGGACGGCCCGACCGTGTGCTGATGAAGCTGATCGTGTCCCAGGCCACGCGCGTGGTCCTCGGCTGCCATATCGTCGCACCAAATGCAGGCGAGATGATCCAGCTGGCGGGCATCGCCGTGAAAATGGGTGCAACCAAGGAAGATTTCGACCGGACGGTTGCGGTTCACCCGACAATGTCGGAAGAGATCGTGACAATGCGGAACCCGATGCGTACGGCTTGAATTCCGCGCGTTTCGTCGTACCTATGGCATGGATTTATCGCACAGAGGCGGTTGAGGAAGGAAAGAGTATTAATGGCTGGCAATAATGGCGGCCCCTGGGGGGGCGGCGGAAATTCGGGCGGTGACAGACCGAACAACGGATCAGGGGGAAACAACGGCGGAGGCCCGCGCGGACCCCGCAACGACGGCCCGCAGATCCCCGAGATTGATGAGCTGGTCAAAAAAGGTCAGGAACGCCTGCGCGTTCTGATGGGCGGCAAAGGCGGCGACGGCCGCAATGGCGGCGGTGGCGGTGGCCAGGGCGGTGGTGGTCCGGCCCTGACACGCGGCACGGTTGGTCTGATTGCAATCGGTGCTGTCGGCGCCTGGCTGATGGCCAGCTTTTACACAGTCGCACCCGAAGAACAGTCAGTGGAACTGTTCCTTGGTGAATACTCATCCATCGGCAATCCCGGCCTGAACTTTGCGCCATGGCCGCTGGTCACCGCAGAAGTTCTGCCTGTGACGCGTCAGCAAACCGAGGACATCGGGTCACGCACAGACAGCGGTCTGATGCTGACCACGGATGAGAATATCATCGACATTGATTTCCAGGTGGTCTGGAACATCAGCGACCCGGCGAAATATCTGTTTAACCTGGCCGAACCCCAGGAAACCATTCGTGCGGTGTCTGAATCGGCCATGCGCGAGGTCATCGCGCGTAACCAGCTGGCGCCGATCCTGAACAGGGATCGTCAGCTTATCGCCGATGAGGCGCTGGAACTGATCCAGTCGACGCTTGATCAGTATGACAGCGGCGTGAATATTGTTCTGCTCAACCTCGACAAAGCGGACCCGCCGCGTGAGGTGATCGACAGCTTCCGTGAAGTGCAGGCCGCTGAACAGGAGCGTGACCGTCTGGAGCGTCAGGCCGACGCATATGCAAACCGCGTCACCGCCGGTGCGCGTGGTGAGGCCGCCAGCCAGCTTGAGCAGGCCGAAGCCTACCGCGCCCAACAGGTCAACGAGGCCCAGGGTGAAGCCGCGCGCTTTACATCGGTGCTTGAGGAATACTCCAAAGCGCCTGAAGTCACCCGGAAACGTCTCTATCTGGAGACGATGGAGCGGGTTCTCGGCGATGTCGACAAAATCATTCTTGAAGGCGATGCCGGCGGGACTGGCGGGCAGGGTGTCGTTCCCTATCTGCCGCTCAACGAACTGCGCCGCAATTCCGGAGGTACAAACTGATGCGTGCCACGAACTTTCTTATCCCGATTGCCGTGATCGCCGCTGTTGGCGTTCTGAGTTCGGTCTTCATCGTAGACGAACGTGAAAAAGCGCTGGTTTTGCAGTTTGGTCAGATCAAATCCGTCAAGGAAGACCCCGGCCTTGCGTTCAAAATCCCGTTTATTCAGGAAGTTGTGCGCTATGACGACCGTATTCAGGCGCTGGATACCGACGTCACCGAGGTGACGCCCTCAGATGATCGTCGTCTGGTTGTCGATGCCTTCGCGCGGTACCGTATTTCTGATGTGATTCAGTTCCGCGAGGCGGTTGGTGTCAACGGTCTGCGCGGTGCAGAAGACCGTCTGGAACGCATTCTCAACCCTGTTATCCGCGAGGTTCTGGGTTCGGACGGCGTGACGTCAAACACCATCCTGTCCGCAGACCGGGCCGACCTGATGGCCAGGATCACCGCACAGGCGCGCCAGCGTGCCCTGCCGCTGGGTCTTGAGGTGGTCGACGTGCGTCTCAAACAGACCAACCTGCCGGAACAGAACCTTGATGCGACCTTTGCGCGGATGCGGGCTGAACGGGAACGTGAGGCAGCAGACGAGATCGCACGCGGTGAGGAAGCAGCCCAGCGTGTGCGCGCTCTGGCCGACAGGACGGTGGTCGAGCTGACATCTGATGCAACGCGCGAAGCTGACATTATCCGCGGTCAGGCAGATGCGGAACGTAACGCAATCTTTGCGGGTGCCTTTGGCGCGGATCCGGAATTCTTTGAATTTTATCGTTCGCTGACGGCCTATGAGCGCTCGCTCAAGGGCTCGAACTCGACGATGGTGCTGTCACCGGATTCGGAGTTCTTCAACTATCTGCGATCTGATCAGGGTGCCCGTTCCGAAGAGGGCGAGCGGTGAGCATCCTCCTTCTGGCTCTCGGGCTGGTGATGATTATCGAGGGGCTGGCCTATGCGCTGGCCCCTTCGCTTGTGGAGCGTATGCTGGAAATTCTGCGCTCTTTGCCCGAGGCGGCGGTGCGCCAGATCGGCTGGCTGGTCGTTGTGTCCGGCGCCATTCTGGTCTGGCTGGCGTTCCATCTGGGCGTCTGACCCGGCCTTGCCTGCGCACGGTGCGTAAATACTTGGGTAACCAGTTCACACTTTGGTAACGCATAGTTGAAACACTGCGGACATGACCCATCTTGGTTGTTGCAACCATGTCACCCTACATGCACTGTTGTCCCCGTTGCCGGGACCTGTGCAAATGAGGCCCGTGCGGCCGGAAAAGAGAGCGAGGAGGCAAAGCATGCAGCCCAAGGCGGTATCTCAGTCCACATTCATAACTTCATACATGCAGGCACGCGTTCTGGTGCTGGCGGTTCTGACGCTGGCATTTATGCTGCTGCACCCGCTGATGGCGGCGGCCCAGCAGGCAAGTCTTGCGCCGCTGGCCGAAAAGATCAGCCCGTCCGTCGTGAACATCACCACATCGACGGTCGTATCACGGCGCACAGGGCCCCAGGGCATCGTGCCCGAAGGATCGCCCTTTGAGGATTTTTTCCGCGACCGCGGCGATGACGGGGACAACCCGCGCCGGTCCTCTGCTCTGGGCTCCGGTTTTGTGATCTCTGAAGACGGGTACGTGGTCACGAACAACCACGTGATCGAAGGTGCGGACGAAATCCTGATCGAATTCTTCAACGGCGAGGAACTTGTCGCAGAGGTGATCGGCACGGACCCCAACACCGATATCGCCCTGCTGAAAGTCGAGGCCGACGAGGCGCTGCCGTTTGTCTCCTTTGGCGACAGTGACACCGCCCGTGTGGGAGACTGGGTGATTGCCATGGGCAACCCGCTGGGGCAGGGCTTTTCTGTTTCGGCCGGGATCGTCTCTGCGCGCAACAGGGCGCTCAGCGGCACATATGACGACTACATTCAGACCGATGCGGCGATCAACCGCGGCAACTCCGGTGGCCCGCTCTTTAACATGGACGGCGCAGTGATCGGTGTGAACACGGCTATTCTGTCGCCCAATGGTGGCTCTATCGGCATCGGTTTTTCCATGGCATCCAATGTTGTGACCCGCGTTGTGGACCAGCTCAAAGAGTTCGGTGAAACGCGTCGCGGCTGGCTGGGTGTGCGCATTCAGGACGTGACGGAGGATGTGGCCGAAGCGATCGGGCTCGAGGTAGCTGCCGGTGCACTGGTGACAGATGTGCCCGAGGGCCCCGCGCGCGAGGCAGGTATGGAAGCCGGTGATGTGATCATCAGCTTTGCCGGTGAGGAAGTCGCGGATACGCGTGAACTGGTGCGCCGTGTCGGGAACAGCCCGGTGGGCGAAACCGTGCGCGTCACAGTTATGCGCGACGGAAAATCCAAAGTGCTGCGCGTTACACTGGGTCGCCGCGAAGAGGCCGAAGGTGCCGTTCCGGCTGTCGCCCAGGCCCCTGAAGAAGAGGAACCGGTCAGCACAGAGATGCTGGGTCTGACCCTGACGGTGATCAACGACGAACTGCGCGAAGAGCTGGGTGTGCCTGAAGGCGTATCGGGTCTTGCTGTGACAGAGGTGGATGAGGCATCCGAAGCCTTTGAGAAAGGCCTGCGCCCCGGAGATGTGATTGTCGAGGCAGGGCAGAACAAGATCGGCACTGTGGCCGAGCTGAAAGAGCGCGTGGAAGCCGCGCGCGAAGCGGGCCGGAAGTCATTGCTGCTGCTGGTGCGGCGGGCCGGCGATCCGCGTTTCGTGGCTCTTTCGCTGGCCGAGGCTGAATAACAGCCAGCTTTCTTCATGTGACAGAGGCGCTCCCGAAAGGGGGCGCCTTTTTTACGTGGTCTGCAGCATGTGATGCGCCTGCTGGCACGCCCTTTTGGGCCTGCGCAGCAGTCAGTCCCGGTCTGTGTCCCGGTGGAGCGCAGGCCGTACGCGGGGTGTCGGCGTCATCTCTGCGCGGTATCACGGGCCATTTTTCTGATGGTCTGTCGCCGGAAGAGGGATGCGGTCTGCGATGTTCCCAGGCCACCCGCTGTACCCGGCGCGCTGGGTTTCAGGCGGGGGCGACAAGCGTGTCGAGCAGCGCAGAAATGTCTTCGATCTGTTCGGCCAGCACATGGGTTACCGAGTGGGCGCGTTGCAGACGGCCGGTGACACGCAGCATCCGACCTGCCACCACAGCCCTGCGGAAACGTTCGTAGACATGCCGCCAGACGATGATGTTGACCACGCCGGTTTCGTCCTCGAGGGTCAGAAAGATCACCCCCTTTGCCGTCCCGGGACGCTGGCGCAGAATAACCAGGCCCGCCACGGTGATCCTGGCATTGAGCGGCGGCTCATTCAGCCGGGCAGCCGTCAGACAAGAGGGCGGGCGGGGCCATCTGTCTGTCCGTGTGCCGCGGTGGGCCGGCGGATAAGAGGGAATGATCTGCATGAGAACATATATAGAACATCTGAGCGGCAGCGCAAACGTGATCATTCGGTCTCGCAAAACGGGCTGGCGCGTCTTATATCGCCCCGGTAGACATGTCCGAAGACACATAAAAGGGGGCCCGGAGACGTGGCAAAGATCACCTATATCGAACACGGCGGCAAAGAGCATGTTGTTGAGGTCGCCAATGGGCTGACTGTTATGGAAGGCGCGCGGGATAACAATATTCCGGGGATCGAGGCCGACTGTGGCGGTGCCTGTGCCTGCTCGACCTGCCACGTTTATGTGGATCCGTCCTGGACCGACAAGCTGCCGGCCAAGGAAGACATGGAAGAAGACATGCTGGATTTCGCCTATGAACCCGATCCGGCGCGCTCCCGTCTGACCTGCCAGCTCAAGGTGACAGACGCACTGGACGGCCTGGTAGTCCAGATGCCAGAAAAACAGATCTGATGATCACAGGGGCGCGGCGTCTGCTGTCCCGCGTGCCGCACCCATCTGCGCGCCGCGCGCTGCTGATGCTGTGTCTGTGGCTGGCGGGGCCTGTTGCAGCCTCCGGGATTACGGACGCTGTCTATACAGGGCCGACCAGTGATTATCCGCATGGGGTCCTCGGCGACAGCATAGAATGGCAGACCCTCGAGGTTTCGTCCGTCACCACGGATGGCCGCACCCTGTCCCATGTGATCACGGCACCCACAGGACGGGTTTTCGAAGATATCGCCCCGCGCCTCTGGGACATTACCGGCGACGGTGCGCCAGAGGTTGTTACCGTTGAAAGCGACGCGGCTCTGGGCGCGCGTCTTGTGATCTATGGTCTCCAAGGGGCCGAGCTGAAAGAACTGGCTGCGACACCGAACATCGGTACACGGTTTCGCTGGCTGGCGCCTGTCGGTGCTGCAGATTTGGACGGTGACGGGCATATCGAGATCGCCTTTGTCGACCGGCCACACCTGGCAAAAACCCTGCGGATCTGGCGCTGGCAGGATGGCGCTTTTCAGCAGGTTGCTGCAATCGCCGGATACAGCAATCACCGGATTGGCGAGGATTTCATCTCGGGCGGACTGCGCGATTGCGGTGCGGGGCCTGAAATGGTGCTGGCCACTGCCAACTGGTCCGGGCTGGTTGCGCTGCGCTGGGATGGCGATGGGTTTATGTCTGACCCAATGGAACACGGAACCGCGCCGAACGCCTTTGAAAATGCTCTGTCGTGCCGGTAGCGCGCGCTGTACTGGTGGCACTGGTGCTGCTGGTGGCGCTGCCGGCCACGGCGCAGGATCGTCTGTCCGCCGACGATTTTCTGGACAGGGTCACCGGACGCACGGCGACCTTTGTGATGTATTACAGCGGGAACCTTGTTGGTGTGGAGCAGTTTCTGCGTCGCGACAGGACAGTCTGGGCACGTTCCGACGGCAGTTGCGCCTATGGAACGGTCTTTGTGCGGGAGGGGCAGGTGTGCTTTTCCTATGACGATGAGCGGCCGCCGAAGTCACATTGCTGGGTACCTTTTGAGGTCGACGACACACTGGTGGTCGCGGCCCCGGATGGCAGCGAGTTCCAGCGCATTGATGTTCTGAACGATGATCGCGTTGTGTGCGAGCCGCCGCCCACTTCCTGATCCGCACGCGAACCGAGCAGGCTCAGAGCGCCCGCCAGCCGATATCGCGACGACAAAACCCTTCAGGCCAGTCAATACTGTCGACCATACCGTAGGCCGTGGCCTGCGCCTCTTTCAGCGTATCCGCCCGGGCTGTCACGGCCAGAACGCGCCCGCCCTGTGCTGTAAACTGCCCCGCATCGCGCCCCGTTCCGGCGTGAAACACCATCCTCCGGCTATCTTCGGGCAGCCCGTCCAGGCCACGGATCACGGAGCCTTTCTCATAGGCTCCCGGGTACCCTGAGGCGGCAAGCACGACGGTCAGGGCATGGTCATCGGCCCAGTTCACATTCATTTCGCTCAGGCGCCTCTCTGCCGTGGCGTGCATCAGATCCAGCGCCTGAGCCCCCAGGCGCATCATCAGCGCCTGGCATTCCGGGTCGCCGAAGCGCACATTGTATTCGACCAGCCGGGGCGCGCCGTTTTCGATCATCAGCCCGACAAAGAGCACACCCTGATAAGGGCTGCCGCGCCGGGCCATCTCGGCCATTGTGGGGCGCACGATCCGGTCCAGCGTGGCGGTGACAACCGCGTCATCCATCACAGGTGCAGGCGAATAGGCACCCATACCGCCAGTATTGGGCCCGGTATCGCCTTCGCCGACGCGTTTGTGGTCCTGAGCGGTACCAATGGGCAGCACATTTTCACCGTCACACAGCACAAAGAATGAGGCTTCTTCGCCGTCCATGAACTCCTCGACCACCACCTCTGCTCCGGCAGCACCAAACGCGCCGTCGAACATATCATCGACGGCCGCAAGTGCCTCCCGGGTCGTCTGGGCGATGATCACGCCTTTGCCCGCGGCCAGCCCGTCCGCCTTGATCACAATCGGCGCTCCCTGTGCCTCGACATAGGCGCGTGCACTTGCTGCATCGGTAAAGTGACCATAGGCGGCGGTCGGTGCGCCGGCCGCATCGCAGATCTCTTTGGTAAAGGATTTCGAGGCCTCCAGCCGCGCGGCTGCTGCATCCGGGCCAAAGACGAGCAGACCCGCTGCACGCAGCCGGTCGGCGACACCGGCCACCAGGGGCGCTTCGGGGCCGATAATCACAAAGTCGATCGCGTTTTCCTCGGCAAAGGTCACCACAGCGCCGCCGTCCCCGATATTGAGGGCGGCACATTCCGCAATACCTGCAATGCCTGCATTGCCCGGTGCCACGATCAGGCGGTCGCATTTCGGGTTCTGCATCACCGCCCAGGCCAGTGCATGTTCACGTCCGCCGCTGCCAAGGATAAGAATGTTCATGGGGCGCTCCTGATCTGCATGGTCATCCGCTTTGCGGCGTTCTAAGCTGCGCCCGAGCAAACGACAACACCAGAGCAGCAATGGACCTGATCGACAACCCGGCCCCGGGATCAAACACACCTGAATTCACCGTCTCCGAGATCGGCGGTGCGGTCAAAAAGCTCGTGGAGAGTGAGTTGGGATGGGTCCGGGTGCGCGGCGAGGTCGGGCGCGTGGTCCTGGCCCGTTCCGGACATCTGTATTTTGACCTCAAGGATGATCGCTCTGTGCTGTCGTGCATGACCTGGAAAGGCCAGGTGCCGGGACTGGGCATGATGCCCGAGGAAGGGATGGAGGTCGTCGCCGAGGGCAAGATGACCGCCTCTGGTTTCCAGTCCAAATACGGTCTTAATACCCAGCGTCTGGCCGTGGCGGGCGAAGGTGCGCTGATGGCGATGCTGGAAAAGCGCAAGAAAGCTCTGGCCGCAGAGGGGCTGTTTGATGCCGCGCGCAAGAAAAGCCTGCCGTATCTGCCGGATGTGATCGGCGTTGTGACGTCACTGCAGGGCGCGGTGATCCGCGATATTCTGCACCGTCTGCGCGACCGGTTCCCGCGCAAGGTGCTGATCTGGCCGGTGGCCGTACAGGGAGAGAGATGCGCGCCCGAAGTGGCCCGCGCGGTGGCCGGGTTCAACGCTCTGTCGCCCGGCGGGGCAATGCCGCGTCCTGATCTGCTGATCGTCGCGCGGGGCGGCGGCTCGGTCGAGGATCTGTGGGGATTCAACGAGGAGATTGTCGCGAGGGCCGTCGCAGCCTCTGATATCCCGCTCATTTCCGCCGTGGGGCATGAGACGGACACCACCCTGATTGATTTTGTTTCCGATCACCGCGCACCGACGCCGACAGCGGCTGCGGAACTGGCCGTGCCGGTGCGCCATGAACTGATGGCCTGGCTGGACGGTCAGGACGCCCGGATGCGGCAGGCGCTGAGCAACGGTCTGACCCGGCGCGGTCAGCGGCTGCGGGATCTGGAGCGCGCGCTGCCCCGGCCGGACAGCCTGCTCGACAGCCCCCGCCAGCGGCTGGATACGCGGGCCGCGCGTCTGGGGCCTGCCCTGATGACTGGTGTGCAGCAGCGCAAGGTGCGTCTGGCGGATATCAGCGGTTCTCTGCGTCCGGCGACGCTGACACGGGCGGTTGCGGGGGATCAGCGGCGGCTCGGCGAACGTGCGGTGCGTCTGGGGCCCGCGCTGCTCCGCGCCATAGGCGTCAAGGACGAGCGCCTGAAAGCTCAGCTGCGCCGGTTCCGGCCTGACACACTGGCCCGGGAAACGCAGGAGCGCCGCAGGCAGCTGAACATCGTTTCCCGCCGCCTTTCCGAAGCCGGTCAGCGCCAGACTGCGGCATGGCAGAGCAGGATTGACGCGGCAGAACGCTTGCGGCGCACGCTGGGCTATGAGGCCACGCTGGAGCGCGGTTTCGCGGTGGTCCGCAGCGCAGGTGTTGTCATCACAGACAGTGCATCAGCAAAGAAAGCCGAACGCCTGGAGATCCAGTTTGCCGATGGCCGCGCAACCGTTGGCGGACAGTCTGCGAAACCCGCAGCCCGTAAAACGCCGGGGAAAAAACCACCCGAACAGGGCTCGCTCTTTTAGCGTCAGACGCCCACGTCCGGGCCGAGGCAGATCATTTCTTCGTTCAGATCCGTTGCCTCATAAAGCTCGGTTCCACCCGGCATATTGCGAAAGCTGGCAATCAGGCCCTGACCGTTCTGGCGGAACGTCCAGCACTGGGGATCGGGGTTGTCCTCGTAGACAAAACAGATCTGGCCTGCTTCCTCGTACCAGACGCCTTCCTTGCATTCACCGTCCAGAAAGGACCAGCGCACACGGCGGTTGTCCATGTAAACCTCTGCGCCATAGGTCGCGCCATTCTCGCCGTAAAACAGCGTTTTGCCGCGTGTGTAATCATCAAAGGCCTCGGCATTCATGTTGCCTTCGGCGGCGAGTCCAGGGCCTGTGCAAAGCGCGCAGACCAGCAGCAGGGCAAGGGGGTTTTTCATCATCATCACCTTTCACATTTACAAAAGAACGGCCTGTGTCCACCCGGCAGCTGCTGACACGGACAGGCCTGAACGGTCGGCTGCATAGACAGCCGGTGCCACAGTGACCAGGCCGCTTCCGGCCCGGACACCGCCCGGGGCCGCACCAGCTGGCAGGCGGGTCAGGCAGAACAGACAGGAGGCGGTTGTTGGTTTCATGTTAACTGTCTGTTTACCTCTTCCGGTTGCCGGCTCCAAGCGCGCAGCGAGGGTGCGGTTAATGACAGAAGTTTCGGATCGGACACGGGAGTGTCGTTTCTGGCCGCATTGCACAGGTGGTTTGGCGCTATTTTTGGGCCAGCCGGGCTGATAGTCTTGGCACTGAACGACATCACAAACCGCTGCCGCAAATGATGCGCAGCACCCGGAGAAAACGCCGATGGCACTGGACAATGCAGATAAAACCCCGCGCAAAGGCGTTTGGAAATCGGGCAAGGGCAAAGGCCGGCACCATACCAAAGGGCGCCAGCTGCAGGATGATGCATGGGAAGTCGTCCGTGCTCTGCTGGGCGACGCGCCGCGTCGTGCTGACCTGCTGATCGAACATCTGCACAAAATCCAGGATGCCTATGGGCATCTTTCTGCCGCCCATCTGCGTGCACTTGCCGAAGAAATGCGCATGTCCATGGCCGAGGTCTACGAGGTGGCGACATTTTATGCCCATTTCGATGTCGTCAAAGAAGGCGAAACGCCACCTCCTGCGCTGACCATCCGCGTCTGCGATTCGCTGTCATGTGAGCTGGCCGGTGCGCAGCAGCTCAGGGCCGCGCTCGAAGAAGGGCTGGATCCGGCAGAGGTACGCGTTCTTCGCGCGCCCTGCATGGGCCGTTGTGACACAGCGCCGGTGCTGGAACTGGGGCACGCCCATATCGATCACGCCACGCCCGAAAAAGTGCAAGTGGCGATTGCTGCCGGTGACACGCATGCGCACATCCCCGAGTATCAGGACTTTTCCGCCTATGTGGCCGACGGTGGATACGCCGCACTGAAGTCCCTGCGGGAAAGCGGCGACTGGGAAGCAGTGCAGGAACAGGTTCTGGCCTCAGGTTTGCGGGGCCTTGGCGGTGCCGGTTTTCCCTCGGGCAAAAAGTGGGGCTTTGTGCGTGCTAACGCAGGCCCGCGCTATCTGGCCGTGAATGGTGACGAGGGCGAGCCGGGGACCTTCAAAGACCGCTACTATCTGGAGCGTGTGCCGCATCTCTTTCTGGAAGGCATGCTGATTGCAGCCTGGGCCGTGGAGGCAGAAACCGCCTTTATCTATATGCGCGACGAATACCCCGCCGTGCTGGAAATTCTCGCCCGCGAAATTCGCGCGCTGGAAGAAGCAGGCATCGTCACACCCGGCTACATCGATCTGCGGCGGGGCGCAGGTGCGTATATCTGCGGCGAAGAAAGCGCGATGATCGAAAGCATCGAAGGCAAACGCGGCATGCCCCGCCACCGCCCGCCCTTTGTGGCACAGGTCGGTGTTTTTGGCCGTCCGACACTGGTCCACAATGTTGAAACGCTGCACTGGGTCGCGCGGATCTGCCGTGAGGGCCCCGAAGTTTTGTCCTCGGTTGAAAAGAACGGGCGCAAGGGCCTGCGCAGCTATTCGGTTTCGGGGCGTGTGGCAAACCCGGGTGTGCACCTTCTGCCCGCAGGTTCGACAATTACCGATATCATTGAGGCAGCGGGCGGAATGGCAGAAGGCCACGCCTTCAAGGCCTATCAGCCGGGCGGCCCGTCATCCGGTATCCTGCCCGCATCAATCTGCGATGTGCCGCTTGATTTCGACACGCTTCAGCCATTGGGGTCGTTCATCGGCTCTGCGGCTGTTGTGGTGCTGTCGGATCAGGACAGCGCGCGGGGCGCAGCGCTCAATATGCTGCGGTTCTTTGAGGATGAAAGCTGTGGTCAGTGCACGCCCTGCCGCGTGGGCTGCGAAAAGGCGGTAAAACTGATGCAGGCGGATCAGTGGGATCAGGGCCTGCTCGAAGAGCTGAGCACGGCGATGGTCGATGCGTCGATCTGCGGGCTGGGTCAGGCGGCACCAAATCCGATCCGCATGGTCATCAAACATTTCCCTGACGAAATCTGATACCCGCAGCGGGCCTTTTACTCCGGTGCAATTCCCCTTAGATGGGAGGTGCTGCAAATTTACGGGGCGGGGCCGCTGCTATGGCGTTTTTCAAGAAACTCAAGGACCGGCTGTTCAAGTCGTCGTCAAAGATCGACGAGGGGCTGGAAGCCATTGTGGAGGACGGTGGCGTCGAGGAAACGCTTGCGCCCGAACCCTCGGCGACAGCGCAACCCGTACCGAAGGGATCCGGGGTTTCTTCGGAGACTTTACCGGGCCCGGAGCTGGAACCGGAGCCCGGCCTGAGTTCCGAAGAAGAAGCGCCGGAACCTTCTTCGGGCGAAATCCTGGCGACAGACGAGGTTCTTCAGTCTCCTGAGAAGGCGCCGGATCTGATTCCGGAAGCGGTCGGGTCCGATACCGGCTCTGAAACTTTGTCCGCGACAGACCCGACAGAACCCGGCCCGCAAGTACTTGACACGGGGGCGGATCCGGAAGTCCTTCAACCCGAACCCGAACCCGAACCCGAACCCGAACCCGAACCCGAACCCGAACCCGAACCCGAACCCGAACCCGAACCCGAACCC
>NZ_CANLKW010000006.1 GCF_947491795.1 uncultured Roseobacter sp.
CGCTGATCGCTGCCGCGCGCCGTGCGCGTTTATGATCATAAACGCGCATTAAATCATCTGCGCGGCTTTCGCCGCCCTTGCCTGTTTGTCCAGTTTCTTCTGATGCTGGGCACGGAAGTCCGGGCGCAGGTTTGGCGCGCCTTCCCAGACACCGGCGGTGTCGGCGTGCCCCACATCCTCGAAAAAGGCCTTCATCCTGTCCATACGGCCCTTGTTGGCGATGGCCGCATTGATCACCTGCGCGAGCGATCCCGCGCCGGCCACACCCATCAGCGGCCGGGCCGAAATCAGGTTGGTGAAATAGAGCCCGGGGATGCCCAGTTCCTTGGCCTTCTGCACAACAGGTGTGGTGCCGATGGCCAGGTCCGGCTGAACCGCTTCCATCGCGGCACAGTCATCTTCCAGCGACGCGCGGTATTTAACCTTCACACCTTTGGCTGCAAGCCATTCTGCGTCTGCGGCCGACCATTGGGATTTCGCACAGGCTGTCCCGACATAGGGCACATGCGCCCCGCTTTCGATCAGCAGACGCGCAACCAGAAGCTCTGATCCCTCATAGCCTGACAGCGTGATCGTCCCCTCAATGGGCGTCGCCGCCAGCGCTCCTTTGATCGCGGGCAACACGGCGTTCTGGGCCGCTGCGATCTGGTCTGCGGACACGCCATAGGTCTCGCCGATGGCCTGCAACCAGTCCGCTGTTCCGTCATGTCCTACAGGGGCGGATCCGACAACAGGGCGCCCTGCTGCCTGAAACTCACGGACTGTATCTGTATAGAACGGGTGGATTGCAGCCACGACCGAACAGTCGAGTGCTGCATAAAGCTCGCGCCATTCCCGACAGGGGATCACGGGCCCGGCCGCCAGGCCCATAGGTGCCAGCATCTGGCCGATCATCATCGGATCTGCGGGGAACATCTCTCCCAGCATCGCCACCGTGGGACGCGCGGATTTGCCACCGACAGGGGCTGCGACAGGTCCCGCCTCGGCCTCTGCGCGGGCATATTTCAGCATGGCACCCGCCAGCACATCCTTGGCCTCGGCATGGGTCGGAACCCCAAAGCCCGGCACGTCGATGCCCACGATGCGCACACCGTTGATCTCATCGGGCAGCAGCCGCAGCGGCACACCACTGGCGGTCGGCACACACAGATTTGTCACCACAATCGCGTCATAGCGGTCGGGATCGGCCAGCTCATGCACGGAATCGCGGATGTCTTCGTAAAGCTTGCCTGTCACCAGGCTCTCGGAATTGAACGGTACATAGCCGACAGAGCGCCGCGCACCGTAGAAATGCGACACAAAAGTCAGGCCATAGACACAGCAGGCGGACCCGCTGAGCACAGTAGCCACCCGCTTCATCCGCAAGCCCACCCGGAGCGATCCGAATGCCGGACACATCGACTGGGGCTTGTCATGCGGCCCCACCGGGTAATCCGCGCGGAACTTGTCCAGCAGCTCGGACTGACCGGCTTTGCGCGCCGCTTCTTCCATATCCGCACCGGAATGGCATCCCATCGCATCCGCAGGCGCGTCCGTGGCCACACGTGTCACCTCCCCATGGGGGTGACCTTTGATCACCTCAACCTCCGAGGCGTCGTCATATGTGACTTCTGATTTCATGTGTCCTGCTGCCAGTGGCGGTGTTCGGCGCGGCTGATATCGTCCAGCAACTTCTTTGCACGGGTCAGCACATCACTGGCATTCTCGACAATCCGCAATGATTGCTGGCCAAGATGCCGCGCGCGCTCCGTGGGTCTGGCCCCGGGCAGGTCGTCCGGATCAGGCCTCATCATAAACCACCTCCAGCGATGGCTTTGGTGCCGCGTTCTTGCCGCGCATATCCTCATCGGTTGCCGGTTCCAGCACAAAATCTCCGCCGGTTTCCGAGGCATCAAAAAGCCCCAGCAACCCATCCTGATCCAGCGGCGCGGGCCGCACCGGCGGGGCCACAGCGACATTGTCACCCAGGGCGGCAAAGAGATCGCCCCACTGAGACTGCGCCGTGCCGACGATCTGATAGTTTGCGGATTTCTTGCGCAGGTCATCATCCTGCGGGATTGCGGCCAGGATCGGAATGTCCACCGCTTCGGCAAATGCAGCTGCCTCGCCCGAGCCGTCATCCTTGTTGATCACCAGGCCCGCGACGCCGACGTTACCGCCCAGCTTGCGGAAGTACTCCACCGCCGAGCAGACGTTGTTGGCCACATACAGCGACTGCAGATCATTCGAGGCGACCAGAATGACTTTCTGCGCCATGTCCCGGGCAATCGGCAGACCGAACCCGCCGCAGACCACATCGCCCAGAAAGTCGAGCAGCACATAGTCAAAGTCCCAGTCATGAAAGCCCAGCTTTTCCAGCAGTTCAAATCCGTGGATGATCCCGCGTCCGCCACAGCCACGACCCACTTCCGGGCCGCCCAGTTCCATCGCAAAGACACCGCCGCGCTTGAAACAGACATCCCCGATCTTCACCTCTTCGCCCGCCAGTTTCTTGCGGGTCGAGGTCTCGATGATCGTGGGGCAGGCCTTGCCGCCGAAGAGCAGGCTTGTGGTGTCGGATTTCGGATCGCAGCCGATCAGCAGAACGCGTTTGCCCTGCTCGGCCATCATGTGGCTCAGGTTCGCCAGCGTAAAAGACTTGCCGATACCGCCCTTGCCATAGATCGCGATGATCTGGGTTTTGGACGTGGGCTCTCCCTGCGGGACTTCCAGCGTCGGCTCGGCCTGGGCCTCATCGCGCAAACGCTTGTCGAAATCCTTCAGGTTCGGGACCTCATCTTTCATGCCGCGTCCTTCCAGTTCAAAATCATTTTCAGGCACCCCGGATCAGAGAATGCCTGCGCATAGGCCGCCGGAGCTTCCGCCGCGGGGCGTGTATGTGTGATCAGCCCGTCAAGGCTCAGGTTGCCTGCCTCGACCAGCGCGCGTGTGGCGGCCAGATCGTCATGCGTCCACTCTGCCGCCACCCGGAACCGCGCCTCTTTCATAAAGGCGGGCGGAAAGGCAAAGCTGATCGGATCGGTGTAAAACCCGGCGAGGACGATCTCGCCGCCCCTGGCCACCCGCGCCACCAGTTCGTTGAGCACCTCAACACTGCCGGAGGCGTCATAGACAGATGTGTAATCACGGCGCGGATCTTCGGCGGGGTCGATGACCTCATAGCCTGTGGCACCGCCGCGACGGTCGGGGTCGGTTTCCCAGACGACCGGCGCCGGGGCACCTGCTGCCATTGTCAGCCGGGCCAGCAGACGGCCCAGCACGCCGTGACCCACAATCAGGTCCGGCACGGATTTGTTCAGACCCGCCATCGCGTGGCGCGCTGTTGCGGCCAGTGCCAGCAGCGCGCCTGCCGGGCCCAGCGTGGAATCGATTCGTGTCACACGGTCCGGGGCGGTGATCACCCGTGACGCCGCACCACCGAACAGGCCAAAGGCACCGTCGTAACAGTTGGCACCGGGAACAAAGACGCGGTCGCCCACGCGGTAGCCGGAACCGGTCGAGGCCTCGACCACTTCGCCCACGGCCTCATAGCCGGGCACCAGCGGATAGCCCATGCCCGGAAACGGCGGCATCTGACCTGACCAGAAGAGTTTTTCCGTACCGGTTGAAATCCCGGAATGAGAGATGTCCACCACCAGATCGTCCGCCCCCGGCGCGGTCAGCGTCAGGGTATCAACGTCCAGGTCCCGCGGACCTTTCAGAAGAACGGCGGTGGTTTGCAAGGCTCTCTCCCTCTCAGTTCCGGCGTGTTTTGATCTGCGTCAAAGACTCACCGGGATAGTCTGTTCTGATTGTCAGTTTAAACTTACATAACTGACTGTCAATTAAAATGGACACATTGGCGAAATCAGGCGCCGGGCTTTACGGCGGTCAGGGTCCGGGTCACATAGGCCCGCGCGGGTGCGGGGCTGGAAATGCCGGTAAATCCGGCATCGCTGCACAGCCTCGAAATCTCTTCTGACGACCGGGTCCGCCCGGTCTGCATCGCCATCGTGTAAAAGGCGAAATAGATATCACCCGCACGGTCCGGCGCGGCACCACCGCCCATCGGCTCGGAAATGATCAGCCGCCCACCGGCGGGCAGCACATCGAAAACAGCGCCCAGCAGGGCCGCGACCGTGTCATCGGCATGGTCATACAGGACCCGGATCAGCGACACCGCATCCGCGTCTTCTGGCAGCGGATCATCCCGGAACGAGCCGGGATGCAGCGTCACGCGGCCCGACATGCCCGCAGCGCCAAAGCGCTCGACAGCGCCGGGCGTCACCTGCGGCAGATCAAACAGCACCATCTCCAGGTCAGGCCAGGCCGTGCCTGCCGCCTCGAGAAACGCGCCCGTGCCACCGCCAATGTCCATCAGCCTGCGCACACCTTTCAGCGACACAGCCCGCAGCGTGTCCTCGGCCACCAGCTTCTGGCTTTGCGCCATCAGGTCGGAATAGGTCTCGGCCACGCCAGGATCAATGTCGCCCTGCGCGCCGAATACATAGGGCCAAAACTGCGACAGCTCTGTCGTCTCAGGCCCGCGCAGCAACCCGACGGGATCTGCCAGATCGGCGTAAAAGGCCCGGTGATGCCGGATCATCGCCTCCAGCCCCGGCACACCCATCAGGGCCGCGCCCTTGCGCGCCAGATGAAACCGGCCGGACCGGTCGCGCCGCAGCAGTTTCAGCGCAGCGGCCGCCTGCAACAGAATGGTCATCCGCTCCGCAGGAACACCCGTGGCCTGGCTCAGCTGATCCGCCCTCAGCGGACCACCGCGCAACCGGCGGGGCAGGTCCAGCTCGACCACAGCCATCAGAACCTGGCTCTGAACAAACCCCTGAACGATATCAAACAGCACCGCTCCGTCCCGCCGGGCCTGACCGCGCGTCAGCGGAAAACGGCTCGCCCAGCTCTGGAAACCGGGCCGGGCGACCAGCCGGTTCAGCCAGCCGCCGCGCCAGTCCGGCAAGCCGGTGCTGAGATCAGACATGGCCCGACCGCGCCGCGGCCACACTGGGGGCCACCGGCGTCAGACGTTCGGCATACATGCGCACCATTTCGGCGAGCTTTGCCTCGCCCGGGCAGGACGGAATGGAGGCAATCGCACCGCCCAGAATATCCTTGAGCCGCGAGACAGCGCCCTGAACACCCAGCAGCGTCACCGCATTGGGGCGACCGTGCAGATCATCCTGGCCCGCGGGCTTGCCCAGCGTCTCCGCATCATAGAGCGCGTCGCGCAGATCGTCCGCGACCTGAAAGGCCTCGCCGATACGTGCGCCCAGTTCAAACCAGGGCTCTGCGTCCTGACCTGCGGAAATCGCACCCATCTGGGTCGCCGCGATGAACAGCGCGCCGGTCTTGGCCTGGTGATAGGCAGACAGGTCAATCTCTGTCTCGCTTTCCCACCCCTGCCCTGCACAGATGCCACCGGGCATACCGGTACGCTGCGCCAGGGTCATGATCAGCTGCGCCACCCGGTCCGGTGCCTGCCCCGACTGACGCGCGAGAATTTCAAAGGCCAGCACGATCAGGCTGTCGCCGGTCAGCACCGCCAGCGGTTCGGAATAGGCTTTGTGCACAGATGGCTTGCCGCGCCGGATATCCGCATCATCGAAACAGGGCAGATCATCATGGACCAGGCTCGCGCAGTGAATAAGCTCCAGCGCCGAGGCCGCCGCATCCGACACTTCAGGACGGTCGTCGCCACAGGCCAGCGCCACCGACATACAGATCGTCGGGCGTATCCTGGCACCCCCCGGTTCGGTCGCATACCCCAGGGCCGAGGCCAGCCGGGGCGGCACGGCACCCCTGCCCTGACCCACCGCAACTGATTGTGCAATTGCCGTTTCGATCCGCGCGTTCATGCCCATCAGCCTGTCCTTTCAGAGATTAAGTGTCATTTTATTGCGACACTAAAGTGTAAATCATACTGGACAGTTTGCATTTGCGAGTCAACAATTGCCTATGCGCATCGAAACCGCCCCTCTGCTGCCCGATCGCCCGCGCGCCGTGGTGATCGGCGCCGGTATCGCCGGGCTCGCCACCGCCCTGCGGCTGGCCTGTGGCGGCATGGCCGTCACGCTACTGGAACGGCACGCCCATGCAGGCGGGAAAATCCGGACCCTTCCCAGCGCGGCCGGCCCGGTGGATGCAGGGCCCACCGTGCTCACCATGCGCCACGTGTTTGACGCACTTTTTGCCTGTGCGGGTGCGCGGCTCGAAGATCACGTCACCCTTTTCCGGCAGGAAACGCTCGCCCGGCACTTCTGGCCCGATGGCAGCTGCCTTGATCTGTCCGAAGATCCGGAGGTCAGCGCCGCCGCCATCGCCGGGTTTGCCGGACCCGGTGCGGCGGATGAGTTCCGCAGCTTTCACAAACGCACCGCCCGCCTCTTTGCGGCTTTTGACGCGCCCATGATGCAGGCGCCACAGCCGCGCCTGTCCGAACTGGTGCCGCATGTGCTGCGCCAGCCCGGGCTGATCCCGGACATGGCACCGCTGTCAACGCTGAAAACCTCTCTGGCGCGGCAGTTCTCCGACCCGCGTCTGGCACAGCTCTTCGGGCGCTACGCCACCTATGTCGGCGGCGCGCCACATCTCAGTCCGGCCATCCTGTCACTGATCTGGCAGGCCGAGGCCGCAGGCGTCTGGGTCGTGCAGGGCGGCATGCACCGGCTGGCAGGTGCCATTGCCGGGCTTGCCGCCGAAAATGGCGTCGACATCCGGCTGGGCACCCATGTCAGCGAAATCGCCAAGCGCCATGGTGCTGTGTCCGGCGTCATCCTGCAGAACGGCGCGCAGCTGCCCGCCGATGCCGTGGTCTATGCGGGGGACCCGCGCGCGCTTGCCATGGGCAGCCTGGGCGACAGCTTTACAAAAGTCGCCCCGCAAACGGCCACCCTGCCGCGGTCCTTTTCGGCGCGGGTGCACAGCTTTGCCGCCACACCGCAGGGCCTCGATCTGGCCCATCACAACGTATTCTTCGACGCGGACCCGGACAGCGAATTTGACGACCTGCACGCAGGCCGCATCCCGCGCAATCCGACGATCTACCTCTGCGCTGAAGACCGGGGCCAGAACACGCCCCCCCCCGACACCGAGCGTTTCGAGATCATTTGCAACGCCCCCGCAACAGATACACCCAACGACCCGACGGAGCTCACAGAATGGCACCATCAGATCATGCAGAAGATGGCGGATATGGGGGTGAGCTTCACACCCATGCCGACCGCGACGACCATCACGACACCGCAGACCTTCGCCGCGATGTTCCCGGACAGTCTCGGCGCGCTTTACGGGCAGACGCCGCACGGAATGACCGCCGCGCTCAAACGCCCGACAGCACAGACATCTGTCCCGGGGCTCTGGCTGGCGGGGGGCGGCACGCACCCGGGTGCCGGTGTGCCGATGGCGACACTCTCCGCCCGGCACGCGGCCGGGGCGATCTTACGCGCCCAAACTTTAACATCCCCGTTGCCCCCAACGGCTATGCCTGGTGGTATGTCGACGGGCTGAGCGACTGCGGCACGCGCGCGGTCTCTGTCATCGGCTTCATCGGCTCTGTCTTTTCGCCCTGGTACCGCTGGTCGGGGCGCAAAAACCCTCAGAACCACGTCTGTATCAATGTGGCCACCTATGGCCCCGGCGGGCGGTTCACCATGACCGACCGGGGCCAGGACGCGCTGCGCCAGACCGCCAGCCGGTTCGAGGTCGGCCCCTCGATGATGCGCTGGGAAAACGGACAGCTGATCATCGATATCGACGAGGTGTCGGGCCCGCCGGTTATCAGCCGCATCCGCGGGACAATCACCGTAACCCCCTCTGCGATCACCTCGGTCGAGCTGCCGCTGACACCCGATGGCGCGCATATCTGGCGGCCCTTTGCCCCCTGTTCGCGCATTGACGTGAACATCGACCGCAAAGGCTGGCAGTGGCAGGGCGAGGGGTATTTTGACGCCAATTTCGGCAGCCGCGCGCTCGAGGAGGATTTCAGCTACTGGACCTGGGGCCGCTACCCGACATCGCGCGGGGCCACATGCTTTTACGACGCGACCCGGCTGGACGGATCAGAGCTGGCCGCTGGTTTCCGCTTTGGCCACGACGGCCAGGCCTTTCCGATCCCCCTGCCCCCCAAAACGCGCCTGCGCCGCAGCCTCTGGGCCGTGGCCCGCGAAACCCGCGCCGATGCGGGTGCCAGCGCGCGCCAGACCCTCAACATGCTGGACGCGCCGTTCTATTCCCGCTCGGCGGTGGAAACCGTTCTGGACGGCGAACGCACGGTCGGCGTGCACGAGGCGCTGGACCTCAAACGTTTCCGCTCGCCCCTGCTCAAACCGATGCTGGCCGTCAGAGTACCACGCCGCAAAGGCTGGCGCTGGGACTGAAGGGCGGTTGTGCGCACAGGGCTGCGCCCTCAGTGTCCGGTGTCCCTGACAGGCAGTGACCTCAAAGCTGTTTCCTGCTCGACACTCAGACTTGCTGCCAGATCAAAAAACTGTCGCCGGACCGTCCCGGCGTAGGGATTAGCCTTCTCAATCGCTTCGAATACTTCCGGTGCATCATGCTGAACCATGGAAATCGCCTCAGACAGCAGGTCAAAGCTTTTGGTTGTCATGCGCGTCGGCAGCGGTCCCATCCGCAGCAGCACTTTGGCGATAAGGTGCGTGAGGCCCTGGACGACTGCGGCTTCCCGGTCGTGATCTTCAGGTGTCGTGACGATGACCGTCAGACCAAGTGCTTTACGTAAAAACGCGGCCACCCTCGCATGTCGTTTTCCCTGAATGGGGCAGACCGCAATTTTCAGACCCTCAATCCCTGTCGTGGCACTCTGAGGACCGAACAAAGGGTGAGTGGCCACGATGTCTGCATGGGCCGGCAGCAGCCGTCGCATAATCTCCGAGGGACCAACCTTGACCGAGCCGACATCGACAATCAGCGCGCCGGGTTTGCAGGCAACGGCGATCTCGCTGACAACCTGCTCAAATGAGGACACCGGTGCCGCGATGAGGACCACATCAGCCTGCGATACTGAGTTCAAGGATGACAGACGCACACCAAGGTGCCGGGCGGCTTTGGCAACCTCCGGGGACGGGTCATAAGCTGTAATGTCAAAATGCCGGCGCAAATGACGGGCTGCGAGCTGGCCAAAGGCACCAAATCCCACGATGCCCAGCGACGCGTTCTGATTATTGTTGTTGTTCATTTTTTCGACCTTTGAATATGCCGCCCGGCACAAGGTCGATTGTTTGTTGACCGCTGTCAGGGCAGCGGAAAAACAATGATGAATTGCCCGCAGCTATGGAAGCTGAGGGTAATAGTCCTGCAGTGCAAAGAACGGTTTCATCATGACGTCAGCGATAAGTCACCCGGGGCAGCAGTGTCAACGGTGTTGCCGCGCGGCGGGAGGTGATTGTGGCGCAGAATTCCGGCGGTATGGCCCCGGACGGGCCATCCACCCCCGTCCCTCCAAATCGGAGTTTCCCGCCTACCGCGGCGTCTCGGGCGGGTTGCGGGCGGCGTCAGGGTTCAGGCGCCAGACCTCTGCATTGAGCGCAGAGGCTATACTCACCCAGATCAGATAGGGCACAAAGAGCAGCCCCGCGATGCGGTCCACCTGCCAGAAAACCAGGATACAGGCCAGCACCACGACCCACAGAAACCCGACAACCGCCATGCCGAGCCGGATGTTCTGTTTTCCGAAAAACACCGGCGTCCACAGACCGTTGAAAGCGATCTGCAGTGCCCAGAGCGCCAGCGCCAGACCCGCGCCATCGGCCAGGGCAATGCGCGCACCCGCCGTGGCCATGCACAGGTAAAGCAGTGTCCAGGTTACCGGAAACACCCAGTCGGGCGGCGTGAACCAGGGCTTGTCCAATGCACGGTACCAGGGCCCGGGCGGGAAAAGCCCGCCTGTCGCCCCTGCGCCAAGGCAGGCCACCAGAAAGACACCAAACAACATCCAGAACATCGCTCAGATCACTCCCGCGCGGTTTTGCGCCACTCCGGCCCGCTTGTTCTGGCTGTGCTGTTCCAGCGTCGCCAGCACAGAGATCAGTGCATCGCTGCGCGACGTCTCCGGGGTGCCACGGGCAGCAGCCTCCACCAGAAAGCGGACCTCCTCCAGCGGTCTGGCATAGAGCACCGCAGAACGCGGCATGACCATGCTCGCCCCGCTCAGCAGCAGGGACTGGCCCAGCCAGCCGATCTTTTGCCATTTGTTCGTGCGCGCCCGCGCCGAGATCGAATCGTAATCCATCTGTCTGAGCTGACTGCCGATGCCTGCATAGATGAAACGCGCGCCATAAATGCCCGGGCGGCAGCTGCGCGGCAGCGCGCTGACCCCGGCCTCGGACCGCATGTACAGACGGTTGGCCTCCATCACCAGGCGGCGCACCATCAGACGCACGGCCTTGGTGGGCTTTGGATCCTCCAGGAACTGCTCTGTGTCCATCCCGGCCTCTTCCAGCCAGTCCAGCGGCAGGTAAATCCGCCGCTCCAGCGCATCCTCGCCCACATCGCGGGCAATGTTCGTCAGCTGCATCGCGACACCCAGATCGCAGGCCCGCGCCAGCGCATCGGCATCGCGCACGCCCATCAGAACGCACATCATCGCCCCCACGGCCGAGGCCACGCGGGCCGAATAATCCCGGACGCCTGACAGGGTCTGATATCGGCGCGCCTCTGCATCCCAGGCCAGCCCTTCGAGCAGCGCATCCGGCAGGGCGCGCGGCATCTCGAAATCCTCAACAATCGCGGCAAAGGCCCGGTCGGGTGCGGCATTCTCCGGATGGCCCGCATAGACCGCATCCAGCCGGTCGCGCAGCCGCAGGACCGACCCGACCTTATCCGCCTTCAGATCGACCTCGTCATCGGCCAGACGGCAAAAGGCATAAAGCGCCAGTGCCGGATCGCGCACCCGCGCCGGCAGCAGTTTCGAGGCCGCATGAAAAGACAGCGAGCCATGGCGGATCGCCTCGCGGCAGTGCTCCAGGTCCTGCGGATCAATCATCTGACGCCCTCCGGGTCCGGCACCAGTGTGTCCAGCACCTCTGCCGTGGAAATCACGCCGGGCACCCCGGCACCCGGGTGCGTGCCCGCGCCCACAAGATAAAGGCCCTGCGCCTCTTCGGATATGTTATGCGGGCGGAACCAGGCGCTTTGCAGGATGCGCGGCTCGATCGAAAACCCAGCACCAAACGGGCTGAGATAGCGGTCGCGGAAGGTCTCGGGGGTAAAGACCACCTCGGTGCTGATCCGCGCGCCCAGACCGGGCAGCAGCTGCTCTTCGAGAACCTTCAGCATCTTTGCCTTGTACTTCGGCTCTTCGACGGCCCAGTCAACACCGTTGTCATGGCCCAGATGCGGCACCGGGCTGAGCACGTAAAACGAATCGTCCCCTTCGGGCGCCACGGACGGGTCGGTGACAGAGGGGCGGTGCACATAAAGGCTCATGTCATCGCTCAGCGTGCCCTTGATGAAAATATCCCGCAGCAGACCCTTGTAACGCGGCCCGTTCAGAATGGTGTGATGGCCCACATCCGGCCAGTCGCCGCGCGTACCTTTCGTGCCGAAATACCACACGAACAGAGACATCGAATACCGCGTGCGGGCCAGCCGCTTTGGCGTCCAGCGGCGGCGTGTGTGGTTGCGCAAAAGGTGGTTGTAGGTATGCCCGGAATCGGCGTTGGACACGACAACATCCGCGCCCATTTCCAGCCCGCTTTTCAGACGCACACCGGTCACAGCTCCGTCGTTCAGAACGATCTCGTCCACTTCGGTATCCATCAGCAGCGTGCCGCCCTGCTCTTCAATCACCCGGCCCATGGCCTGCGCCATCCCCGCCAGACCGCCCATGGCGTAATGCACCCCGAATTCCTTTTCGAGATAGGCCACAAGGATATACATCGATGTGACGTGGCAGGGGTCACCGCCGATAAAAAGCGGATGAAAACTCAGCGCCATGCGCAGCTTTTCGTCTTTGACCCGGCTCGCGGCATGGGCATAGACCGACCGGTCCGCACGCAGCCGCGCAAAGGTGGGCAGCACGGCAATCAGGTCCATAAGCTTATGCATCGACCGGCGGCCCAGATCCTCGAAGCCGAACCAGTAGCGTTTTGCGCTGTCTTCCAGAAACTTCTCAAACCCGGCGACGTCCCCGGGGGCCAGGCGGGCCACTTCGGCGCGCAGCCGGTCGGTATCCTGACAGGCGGTGAATTTCGTGCCATCAGGCCAGCGGATCTCATAGAACGGGTCCAGCGCCTTGAGCGTGACATCCGCATCGAAATCCCGACCGCAGGCCGCCCAGAGTTCACGGTAAAGCTGTGGAACAGTGACGATTGTGGGTCCCAGATCAAAGCGGTGCCCGTCCTGCCAGATGGCCGATCCGCGCCCGCCGGGCACATCCAGCCTGTCGATCACCGTCACCCGGTAACCGCGCGCGCCCAGACGCATCGCCGCCGCCAGACCGCCGAGGCCCGCGCCGATGACAATGGCCCGGTCTTTCCGTCCGGAACCGGCAGCAACAGATTCTATGGGATCAACACGTGTCATCAATTAAGTACAGTAGATGTGTCCAGTTTGATTTACAATTGTGTTCTTCCCATTTGGGCAATTGCGTGTCAGACTTAGTTGACACTTTTGAGACCAGCGCGCGCCATGACGGACACTCCGATCGTAACACTGAGCTTTTTCCGCTTTGCCGGGCCGGTTGCGCGTGCCTGGGCCCTGGGCATGATGGGGGCTGCGCGTTTTGCGATGCCGCGCGTGCCGGGCATCGGCTTCTGGAAACTCTGCGGCTCGGGCACGGGCGAGGGGTTTACCCCCCTGCCCAACACCGCCGTCTATGCCATTCTGGCCAGCTGGCCCGACGCCGAAACGGCCCGCCGCCAGACCCGCGATGCCGCCATCTACCAGCGCTACCGCAGCCGCGCCTGCGAGGACTGGACCGTCATTCTGGAAACCAGCACCGCGCGCGGCCTCTGGTCGGGAACAGAGCCGTTCTTTCCCACCGGGCGCGCGCCCGACGGCCCCCTTGCCGCGCTGACACGCGCCACGATCCGCCCCGGCATTGCGCTGAAATTCTGGCAGCGTGTGCCCGATATCAGCCGCATGATCGGCTCTGACCGCAACGTCGCTTTCAAGATCGGCATCGGCGAGGTGCCGCTGCTGCATCAGATCACCTTTTCCATCTGGCCCGACGCCGGGGCCATGGCCGCTTTTGCCCGCACAAACGGCCCCCACGCCGCCGCCATCCGCGCCGTGCGGGACGGCAACTGGTTCTCCGAAGAACTCTATGCCCGCTTTGCCATCCTCGGCGACAGCGGCACATGGGGCGGCGACAGCCCCCTGAAACATCTGGAACTGCCTGCATGAAGACCCCCTTCCCATTTTCCGCCATCGTCGGCCAGACCGAGATGAAACAGGCCATGATCCTGACCGCCGTAGACCCCGGTATCGGCGGCGTTCTGGTGTTCGGCGACCGGGGCACCGGCAAATCCACTGCGGTGCGCGCCCTGGCCGCCCTGCTGCCACCCATCACCGTTGTCGAAAGCTGCCCCGTCAACGCCGCCTCCACCGCGGAATGTCCCGAATGGGCTGAATTAGGCTCGAAAAAGCGCGTCAAACGCCCGACCCCGGTGATCGATCTGCCGCTGGGTGCAACCGAGGACCGCGTCGTCGGTGCCCTGGACATTGAACGCGCGCTGACCCGTGGCGAAAAGGCCTTCGAGCCGGGTCTGCTGGCCCGCGCCAACCGCGGGTATCTCTATATCGACGAGGTCAACCTGCTGGAGGACCATATCGTCGATCTGCTGCTCGATGTGGCCCAGTCCGGCGAGAATGTGGTCGAGCGCGAAGGGCTGTCCATCCGCCATCCCGCACGCTTTGTCCTGATCGGCTCCGGCAACCCCGAAGAGGGCGAGCTGCGCCCGCAGCTGCTCGACCGTTTCGGCCTGTCGGTCGAGGTACGCTCGCCCACAGATGTCGCCGAGCGGGTCGAGGTGATCCGCAGGCGGGATGCCTTTGAAAGCGACCCGGCGGGCTTTATGGCGACCTGGACCCCGCAGGACGAAAACGTGCGGGACGCCATTCTCAGGGCCCGCAAAAAGCTGGCGAAAATCCAGACCCCGGACGAGATCCTGAACGACTGCGCCGAGCTTTGCATCGCCCTTGGCTCTGACGGGCTGCGCGGCGAGCTGACCCTGCTGCGCACCGCGCGGGCGCTGGCCGCCTTTCAGGGCGCGCGCAAGCTGAAACGCGCGCATCTGCGCGCCATTGCCCCCTCTGCCCTCTCGCACCGTCTGCGCCGCGATCCGCTGGACGAGGCAGGCTCCGGCGCACGGGTGAAACGCATCGTCGCGGATGTGCTGGGGTGAGTGTTCCCGCCGACAGCTGGCACCGCGCCGCGCTCGGCCTCAGCCTGCTGCTTTTTGACCCGCACCGCCTGGGCGGGCTGCACATCCGGATGCGCGCAGACCCGGCCCGCGACAGGGTTCTGAACGCCCTCGCCCCGCTGGCACCGCGCCGTGTCCACCCGGGCATCAGTGACGACCAGCTTTTTGGCGGGCTGGATCTGACCGCGACGCTGAGAACAGGTCAAGTAATTGAAAATACAGGATTTTTTTACCAGCCCTGCTGCATCATGCTGACCATGGCAGAACGCTGCCCACCCGGCCTTGCCGCGCGGATCGCACAGCAGATGGACACAGACGCAGGCCATTGTCTGATTGCACTGGACGAAGGGGCCGAACCGGACGAGGCCCTGCCCCCTGCCCTGTCCGAACGCCTGCCGCTTTTCATCGCGCCCGAGGGCCGGATGCCCGATCACTGGGGTCCTGTCCCCGCGGGGACAGATGCCTGCGACCCGGCCTGTGTGACCGCCACAGCACAGGACCAGGAGGCGCTCACGCTGCTGGCGGCAGAGTTCGGCATCGACAGTCTGCGCGCACCCCTGGCGGCTCTGCGCGTGGCCCGGGCACATGCAGCATTTCAGGGCCGGGGCAGCCTGTCCGGGGCCGATCTGGAAGTGGCCGTCACCCTCGTCTATCCGCAGCGCGCAACCCGGCTGCCCGATGACGCGCCCGAGGACACGCCCCAGGACGCGGACACACCGCCGCCCCCGCCGCCGGACAGCGATGAAAACGACCCCGGAGAGCAGGGCGAACCGGACAGTCTGCCCGACGGTGATATCCTCGTGGATGCGGTGCGTGCGCTGCTGCCTGCCGACCTTCTCGCCGGTCTTGTCCCCGCGGGGACAGCGCCCCGGTCGGGCGGTGCAGGGGCCGGCAAAGCGCGCAAGGGCAACCGGCGCGGGCGCCCCCTGCCCTCCCGTCCCGGACGGCTCGACGGCACCGCGCGGATTGATCTGGTGGCCACCCTGCGCGCCGCCGCGCCCTGGCAGCCGCTGCGCAGACAGGCGCAACCCGACGCACCGGGTCTGCTGATCCGCCCGTCGGACATCCGTGTGAAACGCTTTGAAGAGAAATCCGACCGCCTGCTGATTTTCACGGTGGATGCCTCGGGGTCTGCCGCCATGTCCCGCCTCAACGAGGCCAAGGGCGCGGTCGAGATGCTGCTGGCCCAGGCCTATGCCGCCCGCGATCATGTCGCGCTGATTTCCTTCCGCGGTACCGGGGCCGATCTGTTGCTGCCGCCCACCCGGTCGCTGGTACAGACCAAACGCCGTCTGGCCAGCCTGCCGGGCGGTGGCGGCACCCCGCTGGCCGCCGGTCTGGAACAGGCGGCGCAGCTTGCCACACAGAGCCGCGCGCGCGGCCTGTCGCCCACGGTGGTGATCCTGACAGACGGGCGCGCCAATGTGGCGCTGGATGGCAGCCCGGACCGCGCCGCAGCGGCAGAGGACGCGACCCGTTTTGCCGGGCTGATCCGGGCCGAAGGCATCGGCGCACTGGTCATCGACATGTCCGCCCGCCCGCAGGACGCCCTCAAACAGCTCGCGGCCCATATGGACGCGCCATACCTCGCCCTGCCACGGGCGGACGCACAGCGGCTCACAGGCGCTGTGAGCGCCGCTCTGGGGGCCTGAGGCCATGCGCTGGCCTCCACCCGGCGACTGGCCCCATGCGGCGCTCTCGCGGCAGGTTCTGTGCGCCCCGCACCGCTGGCATCTCCAGGAGACGGGAACAGGTCCGCTGGTGCTGTTGCTGCACGGGGCAGGCGGCAGCACCCACAGTTTCCGCGATCTGATCCCGCTGCTGGCCGGAACCTTCCGCGTTATTGCCCTGGATCTGCCGGGCCAGGGGTTCACACAGCTGGGCGCGCGGCACCGCTGCGGCCTGGATGCCATGGCGCAGGATATCGCAAAGCTCTGCGCGCATGAGGGCTGGCAGCCCACGGCCATCATCGGGCATTCGGCGGGCGGCGCGCTGGCCCTGCGGCTGAGCGGGCAGGTGCTGTCCCCGCGGGGACACACCCCGGATGTCATCGGGATCAACGCCGCACTGGATACCTTTCAGGGGCTGGCGGGCGTGCTGTTTCCGGCTCTGGCGAAAATGCTCGCGGCGGTGCCTTTTACCGCGCGTGTGTTCTCTGCGGCGTCGTCTTCGCCTGCGCGGGTTGAGGCTCTGATCCGCAGTACAGGCTCTGAATTAGACTCTGACGGGCTGGCGCTCTACCGCCGTCTGGTGGCCGACAGGGACCATGCGGATGCCACGCTGCTGATGATGGCACACTGGTCGCTGGAGGACCTGCTGGCAGACCTGGAAAACATCCCCGCCAGAACGCTTCTGCTGGCCGGGCGGCGCGACAAAACCGTCCCGCTGCCTGTGTCGGAAAAAGCCGCGCGCCGGATACCGGATGCGCGGTTTGTGCCGCTGGAAAACCTGGGCCATCTGGCCCATGAAGAAGACGCGGAGACCGTCGCAGGCCACATCCGCGATTTCCTCAGCCCGGGTCCTTGAGACTGTCGAGAAAGGCCCGCGCGGCCAGTTCCAGACGGCGCGGATCAACCGTGCCGAAATCATGATCCAGCAGCACCTCAAACTTACCCGCCGAGGCCGTGCAGCGCGCGACCCCTTCGGGCCGGTTCAGCCGGATCGTCGTGCGGGCGGATGACCGGGGGGCGACGGCCTTGCCGGGTTTTGTCTGCGCCTTTGCGGCACCGGCCACGGCCCCGCGCAGCAGGCTGACCTCGGTCGCGGCATCGCGGTCCGGCTGGCTGGTCAGAACGGCCCGCACCTGGGCCGCAAACCGGGGTTTTGCCTCGATCAGTTTTGCAATGCTGAGCCCGGTGGCCCGGGGGATGCTTTCGGGGTGTTTCAGCTCATCGCCCAGGGACGTCAGCAGGCGCACGAAATGCCCGATGTAATTGCGCTTCTGACGCGCGGCAGAGGCATAGAGCGTCTCGATCGCGGTGGTCACCGTATGGCCGCCGCGTTCTGCATAAGACATGGCCAGCTGCGCCATTTCGGCAAAGGAGATATCGCGGCGCACCAGGTTCTCATCGACCATGCGCCGGTACAGCTGGTCGAGCTGCACGCCGCGCGCCTGGAGCGTTGCGGGGATGCGCGCATAGGTGTCCCCGCCGGTTTCGGCCAGCAGTTCACGCCAGGCGCTGAGCCGCCGGAACCCCTGGATCAGCTCATAGCCACCTTCGACCTCTTCGACGTGGATCGGGTTGGACAGGCCGACATCGCGGATCGAGGCCTTGAGCTCATCGAGCTCCGGGTCGCGCCCGGGCATTCTGTCGCGCACCAGCTTGGAGGCGCTGATCAGCGCGGGATCAATCAGCCCCAGGATCTGACCGTTTTTCTTGAGCGCCACGTACTCATGGGCCAGGCGGTCATTCTCGGCGCGGATCTCGGCCTCGGCCGTCTGGCGGGCATTCAGCGCATCGGCATTTTCCGAAATGGCCGCCGCCATGGGGCCCCGTCGTGTGGCCGCAGGTTCTTCTGTCCCCGCGGGGACACCGGCCTCGTCAAAGTCGATATCAAAGACGCGTCGCTTGCTCATTGCTCATCCTCCAGCTCATCCCACGCTGTGCACAGGTGGGTTCGGAATTCTGCATAGGCCTGGTCAAAAGAGGCGCGGGCGCGCCGCCAGGTTTCCCGGGTCATATCGCGGTAATCGATCTCGTAGATCGACGACAGGAACCGCCCCGACTGTTCCACCGCGCGGGTCATCTCGATGGGGTGTTCGGCCACTCTATCCCCCCAGACTTTGATAAAGGCCTGCTGCATCGCACGGTGCAGATCGTTGTTCGGCTCGAACCTTGTGAGCAGGAAACGCAGGTCCAGAAACGCCTTGGGCAGGTTCATTGTCCCCGCGGGGACAAGCCCGGAAAACCGGCTCAGATCCTCCAGCGCTTCGGCCAGCTGACCGATAAAGGAGGTGGTCGAATCGTATTCCCAGTAGCCGGGGCCGGAGGGGATATAGAGCATATCGGCGGCAAAAACCGCGTTCATCGACTGGTAGCCGATGGCGGGCGGGCAGTCGAAGAGCACCAGGTCATAGGCGTCTGCGGGCAGCTGATCGAGAAAGCGCGACACCGCGGCAAAAAACGACCATTCGGGATTGAGGTGCCGGTACTGGGCAGAGGCAAATTCCACGAAAGCCGCATTGGCACAGGAGGGCACAATGTCGATGGTGGGCCAGTTGGTCGGCTTGATAAAGTCGGTGGTGCGCAGATCGCCCAGCCCCATGTCGGTGATGCTGGCGGGCAGGCGGCGGCGGGGCAGGGCGGTGCCGCTCTCCGCTCCTTGCGCGCTGCGGTTCATGCGCTCCGTCTCGGCGGCGAGATCGCGCGCCATGATGCCCCAGACGGTGTATTCCTCGGCCACGTCCGACAGGCCCATCGAATGGCTGAGTGTGGCCTGGGGGTCGAAATCGACACAGAGCACACGGTAGCCATCAAGCGCGGCGGCATGGGCGAAATGCAGCGCCACGGTGGACTTGCCGGCACCACCCTTGAAGTTGGCGATGGCCGCGCGCATCGCCCGTTTGCCCGCAGGCCGGTAGGGCATCAGCGATTTGCGGTTCACCTTGAGGCGGCGGCGCAGCTCGTTGATCTCTTCGAGACTGTACCAGTGCTGGCGGCCATCGGCCTCGACCGTGCCCTGGGGCAGGGTCGGGTCCGCGGCCAGCCGCCCGCGCATCGTCGACTGGTTCACGCGGAAGATCAGCTCTGCCACCTCCCAGCTGGAGAAGCGGCGCAGGGTCTTTTCGTTCTGCGGGCTGTAGGTCTGCTGGCGGATGAATCCCTGCATCCGGAGGGATTGCGCCTGCAGATGTGCGAGGTCTTTGTGCGTAAACATGCGCGGCCTGTCTGCTGTTTCTGTCCCCGCGGGGACGCTAATTCTTGTTTTTTCCAGATTTACGCGGATTTGCCCGAAAAAGCAAAAGAGAATATCATCTTTTGCGGGAAGCGGCGGGAAGGCCCGCACGCCTGTCGGTAAAGGGGCCACCGGGGTCTGCACTGATTCCCGCCACCGGACGCCAGGGTGGCCAGAAGGCCAGGGCAGAGGACAAAATATAGGGGACAGTTTGCGACGCCCTACTTGCAATAGGGGGACAAAAGGAGCCAAATAGGGGACATACAGGGCGTCCCCTAATACCTTATAACCGGATTCTTTTTCTTTTCTGAGGGGCGCATCCTTGCTGGCTCCAGGCAAAGACTTGACAGAATCGGCGTTTCGGACGCAAATCAGACATCGATTGCGAAAAACGGCGAGATCAGCCATGATGATCGCCAAGAGAGGCTGACACATCAGCCCGTTCCCGAGGCAGCAAGGGCCACAGCGCTGGTCCTGCATCACTGAAATTGAGGGCAGGCTATGCTTTCCACGAAACCCGTGGGTCGTGGCGCTTCTGCACGCAAATATGATCTGCTGACAGCGATGGGGGCTTTTGCCCTGTCGCAGGGCAAGCATGATCAGCGCCGCGTGCTGAGGCTGATGACCCTGATCACCGCCAGATACAACTGGGCCCGCGATGAGCTTGCCGTGGGCCAGCGCGAGATTGCGCGGCTGTGGTCGGTGGACGAACGCACGGTCAAACGCGAGATGGCGCTGTTGCGGGCGCGCAGCTGGCTGGTGGTGCGCCGCCAGGGTGCGCGGGGCAGGGTGACGGAATACCGTCTGGGCATTGAGCGCATTCTGGAGGACACGGCACCCCGGTGGGCCTGTGTCGGGCCGGATTTTGAGCTGCGCATGGGCGCGCCGGAGGCGCCGGATGTTGTCCCGCTGCCTGTGCGGGGCACTGTGCCTGCGCCGCAGGTATCAGACGGGACGGAATGGGCCCTGGCACAGGCCGTGCTGCATGCCGGGGATCCGGGCACCTATGCCTCGTGGCTGGCGGCGCTGGAGCGGACAGAGAGAGCAGGGGGGCGGCTGACGCTGCGCGCGCCGTCACGCTTTCACGCGGCCTATGTGCAAACCCATCTGGAACGCCGCGTGCTGGCGGCCTGCCGGGATGTGGACGCGGATGTGTCAGAGATCCGCATCATTGCCGGGTGATCCCCGGCGCGCACCGCTGACGGATCAGCCCTGCAGAACCTTTGGCCAGTTGGCGTCACCCGCCTGAATGCGCGCGGTCTCATCACGTTCCCATTTGCGCTGGAACCGGCGCGAATAGTTCAGAAAGAGACGGCCATCGACGATTTTCCAGGCCTCGGGCACGGTTGAGGCGGTGTAGCCTTCGCTGACGGCCCAGGCGCAGTAGCCACCGTATTGCGGGGCCCAGGCTGCGGGATCACCGGCAAAGGCGTCGCGGTTTTCTGCCGAGGCAAAGCGCCAGGTGGCCCCGTTCCAGTCCAGGGTGATGTCGCGGCTGCCGGGCACGGGCCTGCGTTCGGTGAAATAGGCAACCGGGTCGGAGCCGTCGATTGCAATGCCCCGTTCCATATAGACCGGGGGCAGGGCGGCCAGTGCGCCCCGCGCAAAGAGGGTGGCGACTGGCAGGGCGCCTGCTGTGGCCATCAGGGTGCGTCGTGTGAGGATCATCGTGGTCTCCGGTCGCGTCATGTCTGTGTCAGTCAGGTGGGGCCCTTTGCGGGCGGTGCAAGCGATCACACGCGCCTGTGACCGCCGGTTATTCCCGGAACCGTCCGTGGCAGGCTTTGCAGTTGGCGGCCAGCGCGCCCATGGCCGGGCGCAGATCGGCCGGAGAGCTGATGGTTTGCGCCAGCTCTGATGCCAGGACCTGCAGTTCGTCCGACAGCCCGGTAAAGGTGTCATAGCTGTCCCAGATCACGGGCAGAGCTTCTGATTTCGGATCGGTTTCCGGCGCTTTGAAGAGGGCAGGGACAGCGGCGGCATGCTCTGCGATGCCTGCTGCGGCGGCGCGCGCAGTTGCGGCGTCAAAGGCGCGTGTGCCTTTGGTCATCTCACCCAGGGTTTTCAGGTGCCCGGAGATGGCCGTCATGCCCTGCATGCGTGCCATGACCGCCGGATTGCTGACCCCCTGGTGGGCCAGAACGGCTGTGGCGGTGGCCAGTGTCAGGATCGTAGTGATGCAGGTACGTTTCATTCAGGTCAGTCCGGGTGGTTCACAAAAAAGCCGCTGCCCGGTGTCGGGGCAGCGGCCTTGGTGTTCTCCGGGCGGCGCCGGGATCAGCTTTGCGGGCCGACCGATGCCAGATAGGCCGCGACGTCCTCGCCACCCTTTTTCAGCTTGAAGGCCATTTTGGATTTGGCTTTGCTGTCGTCGAGATATTCGCGCAGGAAGGCGCGGGGGTCCTTGGTGTATTCCGCCAGATTGGCTTCGTCCCAGACGAGGCCTGCTTCGCCTGCGGCGACCAGATCGTCACCATAGCGGAAATCAGCTGTGCCCGCTGTGCGACCAATCACGCCATAGAGGTTCGGGCCGGTTTTACCGCCCTTGACGATGGTTTCGCCCGCATCGGATTCGATCATGTGGCAGGCTTTGCATTTGTTAAACTCTTTCTCGCCGGCGGCGGCGTCGCCTGTCGAGTGGCCGTCCGCGAAAGCGGGCGCTGCAAAGCTCAGTGCGATCAGTGCTGCAAAAGTGCGTGTCATCGGTATCTCCTACGTTTGTTACCGTACAACGTAGAAGATACTGACGAGAGTCAACAGTCACAATTGAGCGATTATGCCACCGCGTGGGAAATCGCGCATTGTCTCCACAGTTCCTTGAGCGCCAGCACCAGATGCTCGATGTCTTCGATGCTGTGCAGGGGCGAGGGCGTAAAGCGCAGACGCTCTGTGCCCTTGGGCACAGTGGGATAATTGATGGGCTGCACGTAGATGCCGTATTGCTGCATCAGATAGTCCGCGATCATGCGGCATTTGACCGGATCCTTGATCATCACCGGGATGATATGGCTGGGGTTGTCCAGATGCGGGATACCTTCCTGGTCCAGACGTTTGCGCAGATAGGCCACGCGTTCGCGCTGCAGTCTGCGCTCGGACGACGAGCTCTTGAGATGCCGGATCGAGGTCTGGGCCGCCGCCGCCACAGCCGGGGGCAGGGCGGTCGTAAAGATAAACCCGGAGGCAAAGGAGCGGATAAAGTCGCACAGCGCCTCAGAGCCGGTGATATAGCCGCCCATGACGCCGTAGGCCTTGCCCAGGGTGCCCTCTATCAGGGTGATGCGGTCTGCAAGCCCCTCGCGCTCGGATACGCCGCCGCCACGCGGGCCATAAAGGCCCACCGCGTGGACTTCATCCAGATAGGTCAGCGCGCCGTGTTTTTCGGCAACCTCGACGATCTCCTGCATCGGGCAGATGTCGCCGTCCATGGAATAGACACTCTCAAAGGCCACGATCTTGGGGGCGTTCGCGGGCAGGGCAGAGAGTTTGCGGTCCAGATCCTCGGGGTCGTTGTGCTTCCACAGCACTTTGTTCGCACGGGAGTGGCGGATGCCCTCGATCATCGAGGCATGGTTGAGCTCATCGCTGAGGATGACAGCGTCAGGGATGCGGCTGCCAAGGGTGCTGAGTGCTGCCCAGTTGGACACATAGCCCGAGGTAAAGAGCAGCGCGCTTTCCTTGCCGTGCAGGTCCGCCAGTTCGGCCTCGAGCAGTTTGTGGTTGTGGTTGGTGCCGGAGATGTTCCGCGTTCCGCCCGCACCGGCGCCGCAGTTGTCGATGGCGTCTTTCATGGCGCCGATGACATCGGGGTGCTGGCCCATGCCCAGATAGTCGTTCGAGCACCAGACCGTCACCTGGTCGGGGCTGTCGTCGTCATGGCATTTCGCCCGGGGGAAGGCACCAGCCTTGCGTTCCAGTTCGGCAAATATCCGGTAGTTGCCGTCGTCTTTCAGTGCGTCCAGTTGTGTTTGGAACAGTGCATCAAAGTCCATGATGTCCCCCTTCTGTTTTCCCTGTAGGTATCGTGTCTTCTGGTTTCGTGAATTCGGACGGACCGGCAGCCGGGATCATCCAGCGCCAGAGTTTTTCGTCCGGAATGGGCAGTACCATCATCCAGTGCTCAAAGAGTGCGAGTGCTGTAATGGCTGTCAGTAAAGCAAATCCTGCTGATGCGCCCGGTCCTGATGTTGCGGCGATGCGTTCCAGCCAGCAGGCGGCGGCAAATGTGAGCGCGGTCACAGAGACCGGAAAGAGCCAGTTCATCGTGCGGTGACGGAAATGGCTGGGCAGATGGGCGAGTGTTTCGGGCAGGAAATCGACGTTGATCTTGGGCACGCCCAGAAACAGGTTCAGCTTGGCCGAGATGCGGGCGAAAAAGAGCACCGCAAAGGTCCACAGACCAAAGGGGTTCACATGGTCCCAGCCCGCCAGGAACATGGCGATGAGCGTGCCCGCCAGCAGCATTTCGTGATAGGCCAGCGTGCCCCAGGCGCGGATGAACCGTTCCCATTCGGGCACATCGCGAGGCAGCGGGCTGGTGTTGGGGCCGGTGATGATGCCGGTCAGAAAGGCCAGCTCGATCCAGCCCCAGATCGCCAGTGCTGAAACAAAGGCCACATAGATGCTCAGCAGATCACTGCTCCAGAGCGTGGTCCAGAAGCCCAGAACCCCAAGGCCCAGCACGGGGAGCCCCAGCAGCACCGCCCGGCGGCGCGCGGCCAGGCCCCGGCGGTCGGCAGATTTGACCACCCACAGGATCGCACCGGTGGAAAACCACCAGGCAAAGAGCGCAAAAAGGGCAGGGATCCAGAGGCTCACGATGCGGCCCTCCTGCCCGGTGTGCCAGCCGGCACTGCCCGCCCCCACAGAGCGCCGGACACCGGTCGCAGACCGGATGTCCCGCACGCGCAGGGCCTCGTATGGCCCAAGGGTGCGCGCCTGTCCGCAGGTGCGGCGGTTATGCCGGCGGGCTGTTTCAATAGGCCGGCTCCAGGCGGGTCTGTGCAGGCACCTGATGCTTTTTCGCAGGGATCAGCAGCAACGAGACAAAGGCACTGACGGCGCGGGCCTGGGCCCCGAGTTTCGCAAAAAAGCGCCCGTCCTCTTTGGCCTGTGCCAGATCGGCGTTGGCTTTCTGCATTTTCTCCAGTCCCGGTTGCCAGCGCGGGTGTTCGATATCGAGCGTGATCGGGAAAATCTGCTCGCTGAGCTTGCTGGTCTTAGTAAAGACCTCATGCGCGTACCAGTCCGGGTCCACGCCGAGGGCTTTGTGAAAGGCCGGGCGCTGGTGGTCGCGCACATACATCGTGGAATAGACTGCCGTCAGGAAGAATTTGATCCAGAGGACGTTCTTTCCTTTTGTCAGTTTGGGGTCGGTTTTCATCAGCAGGGCAAAGGCTTCGCCATGGCTGAACTCGTCATTGCACCACTCTTCGAACCATTTGAAAATCGGGTGGAACCGGTGCTGGGGGTTTTCCTGCAGATGCCGGAAGATGGTGATGTAGCGTGCATAGCCGATCTTTTCCGACAGATAGGTCGCATAGTAGATGAACTTGGGCCGGAAGTAGGTGTATTTCTTCTTTTGCGTCAGGAACCCGAGGTTCACGCGCAGGCCCGCCTCGCGCAGGGCGTCATTGATAAAGCCTGCGTGCCGGGCTTCGTCCCGTGCCATCAGCTGGAACAGACGGGTGATGTCTTCGTTGTTGCCGCGCCGTTTCATCTCTTTGTAGAGCACGCAGCCCGAAAACTCGGCCGTGCAGGACGAGATCAGAAAGTCGATGAACTCCTTTTTGAGCTGCGGCTCCATGTTTTCCCAGTCCACGGTGTCCCAGTCGTCGTTCTTTTTGAAGTGGCCTTTGTTGGGGTCGGCCTCCATCTGGGCGATCAGCCGGTCCCATTCGCCGCGCACCGGCGAGACATCTATCGCGTCCAGCTCATCAAAATCGGTCGTGTAAAACCGGGGGGTGAGCAGCGTGTTGGACATCGCCGTCTCGGTGGCGAAATCGTCGTCGTATTTCGCCTGTTCTTCCTGAATGGCGAGACCTTCTTCGACGGTGGTCGCGTCGGCGGTGTGCTTGCCTTCGTACTTTTCGGGTGTGTTCTGGACGTTCACAGCGTGACCTCCTCTGAGAAGGAAAACTCGCACAGCTCCATGATCTCAAAGTCGCCGGTCAGGCGGGTCCAGAGCCGTTCGAGTTTGCTGGCGCGGATGATTGTGGCCTCGCGGTCTTCAGAGACGATCTCTCCGAAGGGGGCCATGATTTCTCCGCCGTGGACCTGGACTTCATCGCCCGGATAGATCACAGCGCCGTTGTTGAACCGCACATGCGCGTGCAGGCTCTCGAATTTATGGCTGATCTCGACGGTGCAGGGGGCCCGTTCGATCTCTTTTGTCAGTAGTCCCATGGTGGCTTCCTCCAATGGTTCAGGGTTGGACCAGCAGCCTGGCGAAGGTGCGGGTGTTGGATGCGCCAAAGCCCATAAGCTCGGCGGACCATCCGGTGACGGGGTCGTTTAAGGAAAGGCGGTTGCCTTCGCGCAGCTGCAACAGCACAGGGGCGGTGGTATCCGCACCCGACTTGCCACGCTCGCGCGCAATCACGCGTTCGATGCCGGCGACAAAGCCGCCCTTGTCCGACGCGAAATCGGCGATCACGGTGCCGGTCTCGTCCAGCACGCGGGCCGCACCCGATGCATCGCCCGACAGGTGGATGGCCCGCTGGGCGATAATGGCGCCCGCAGGCGGCTGGCTGTCCGGTTCGCGGCCCGTAAAGGTGGCGATGCTGACGATGACAAGGATCAGACCAACCAGGCCGAACATGACCCGCACAAGGATCAGCGGGACAAGCTCTTCGGGTTTGGCGTGGATGCGGGGCTGTGTCTGGCTTGCCATGATCTTACTCCGCCGCCAGAGCATTTGTGGCCGCCGGGCGGCTGACCACGGGCACGGAAATCCGCGCTTCTGCGGCCTCGGCCAGCAGGCTTGCGACCTCCTGTGCGCCGGGGATGCAGCGCAGGGCGGGCTGGGTGCGTTTGATATACCAGGGCCGCACGTGGGGCCAGCAGACCAGATAGCTCAGCCGGGTGTCGCCCATCGTCTCCAGCGCGATCGTGCCGGTGCCGCCCCGGCGCAGGTCGAGCATGGCATTGCCGATCTGGGTATAGGGCAGGTTCAGCGTCACTGTCAGGGCCGCCCCGATGCGCATGACCACGCGGGCGTCTGTGACAGTGTACATCGTGGCCCGGGCCTGGACCCAGGCAACGGCGAGGAGCAGGCCGCAGACCACGGCCCCCAGCATCAGGAAAGGCACTGTCGCCCCGATGGCACGGCCCAGCGGCAGCAGATCGGACACAGAGACAAACCGCCAGAGCGCCAGCAGCACAAAATACCCCGCCACCCATTTCAGTGCCAGCGCATCAACCGCCAGCGCGTGCCAGTCCGGGCGCCCCTGCCAGAGGATCTGCTCTCCGGCGGGTGGTTTTTCGGGCAGCCCCTCAACGGGCTCGATTTCAAAATCGTCGTGGACGTGGGGGTTATGAGACATGGCGAGTATCTCCTTTTGCTGTGCACTGTTCAGAATGCGCCACCCGGGACAGGCCGGACCCCGAAAGGGCCGGACCGGTTACCCGATATGACGCAGGAGGCATCACCGCCTCAGATCTTCGGGTCCGCACGGTTACCGGCAAAAAGCTTGCCGCCACCGTAGTAACCGGAGATTTTATCCTCCTCCAGGCAGGTCACCTGCCGGGGAGAGGCAATTGTCGGGATGGTCGCGAAATGTTTGCCGTGCAACGCGTGAACACTGACCCGGTCGGACCAGATGCGCGCAAAGGTCAGCGGCATCAGGCGCGTGCCCGAGCCCCATTTGCTGTCCAGTTCCATTTCCAGGTAGCGCACCATCTGCTCGGGCTCATCAATCCACATGTCGGTGATCTTGCCGACGATTTCACCGTCACCTGCGATCACCGGCAGCCCGCGCGGATCGCGGCCTGCGGCAACGCGGAACCCTTCGGCGCCTGACATCGGAACGATTTTCGGATGCCCGTGGCCATCCAGTTCCGGGGCATCGCGGCGCGGTGCCCAGGAGGCGGGGCCCACACCGTCGAGCATCGGATCGCCTGTGGGCTCCAGCGGATAGCCGTTGCCGGGGCCTGTGCGTTTAAGCGCGATATCGCTGCGTTCGGGGGTCTGTCCGCTGGGCACGGTCACGTCGCCGCGGCCATGGGGCAGTTTGAACGTTTTGTCCGCAGGCAGTGGCCACATGCCGGTGTTGGACGACGGGTTGCCCTCGTCATCTTCCAGCGGGTAGCCCTCGCGCATGTTCTCGCGCTGGATCCAGATGATCAGCGCCGCAAAGAATATGTAGAAAAGCCAGAGCGTTACGCTCGCCAGATCTACTTCGCCAAAGAATGTTCCAGTCATTGTGTTTCCTCCTGAAACGGGGTCATGTCGGGAAATCGGCAAGGCCCATCGGGCGCATGTCGCTTTCCATCGGGGTGAGGGGACCACTTTGGCGCACGAGCGGACCCAGGATGACGAGAGTGACGAAAAGCAGGCCAATCTCGGTATGGTAAACAAAGGAATAGCCGGTTGCGGGGCTGTTCAGCGCCTCGCCCAGCTGGCCGGATGTGGCCGCATGGCCGACCCAGTCGCGCAGCCCGCCGCCGATCGCGATGGACAGGCCCGCAGCGGTGGCCTGGGCGGCCCCCCAGGCGCCAAGCGCCAGACCGCGTCCGGCAGTACCGGTCGCCGGCATGGTCATCGCGGCAGTCAGTGTTGAAACCGCAAAAAGCCCGCCGCCAAAGCCAATGAGCCCCGCACCGGCAAAGAACAGCACGTCGGAATTCATGGGCGCGGCAAAGATCACCAGCGAAAAGGCCCAGATGCCCGCCAGAATACCGCCCCCGGCAAGGCGGAAAGAGTTGGAGCCGCGTGCAAGCCGCGCCCCGGCGAGAGCAAAGCCGATCAGTGCGCCCAGAGCCCAGAGCGCGGTCAGCAGTGTGGTCGCCGACACCGACAGCCCGAGGATTTCGCCGCCGTAAGGCTCCAGCAGCACGTCCTGCATGTTGAAGGCCATTGTCCCCACAAAAACGCACACAAGCAGTCGTCCGGCCTGACCACCGTTCGTAAAATCAGACCAGGCGTCGGAGAATTTCGGGCGCGGGGCGGCGCGTTCGGCGCGGCTCATGGGGCGGACGTGTTCCTGTTTCCACAGCGCGATCAGGTTCAGGCCGATGCCCACAACGGCAGCCCCCTGGATGACGCGGATCAGTTTCAGCGAGGTGAAATCGGTCAGCAGCGTGCCGATGATCACGGCAGATACGCCCATGCCCACCAGGAACATCACATAGAGCAGCGCGACAACGCGTGGCCGCGTTTCATCATCTGCGCGGTCGGATGCCAGGGCCAGACCTGCCGTCTGGGTCATATGCAGCCCCAGACCTGTCATCAGAAAGGCCAGAGCGGCCAGGACTTCACCGGCAAAGGGGATCTCGTGCACCACGTCCCCGCCCAGCACCAGCAGGGCAAAGGGCATGACGGCAAGCCCGCCGAACTGCCAGAGCGAGCCGAACCAGATATAGGGCACCCGTTTCCAGCCGATGGCGGACTTATGGGTGTCAGAGCGGAACCCCAAAAGGGCCCGGAAAGGTGCGATCAGCACCGGCAGCGCGATCATGATCGCCACGATCATCGCAGGCACCGAAAGCTCCACGATCATCACCCGGTTGAGCGTGCCCAGAAGCAGCACAGAGGCCATGCCAACAGAGACCTGAAAGAGCGACAGCCGCAGCAACTGGTCCATCGGCAGCCCGTCGCTGGCGGCATCGGCGAATGGCATCGCCCTGAGGGACATATTCTGCAGCCGTGCCTTCATGCGCGCAGCTCCAGGGCTTCGGAAATGTAGAACCCCGACGATATCCGGTCCACCGGACGCAGCATGCCGTTCACACCCTGCGACCGCGCGGCCTGGGCCAGCGGCTGGTGCGCATGGGGGATCATCACCGGGCTGCGGTCGCTGCGCGGAAAGAGTTTGCCCGCATACCACATCGCCATCAGCAGGCGCGTGCGCGGGGCAACGGTAAAGGCAATGGTGCGCGATGTGCGCTTTTCCAGTGCGGCCAGCGCGCGGCCGATATCGTCGGCGGTGTAGTAGATCAGGCTGTCCATGGCGATCACATGATCAAACCGCCCCAGCGCCGGGCGCAGCATGTCGCCAGAGGCAAAGCTGACCCGTTTACGCAGGTCGGCGGGCAGACGCTGCTCTGCAATCTCGACCAGTTGCGGCGAGATATCGACGGCCAGCACATCCGCGCCGCGTTTTGCCAGCTCGATGGTCATCTGACCGGCGCCGCAGCCCGCATCGAGCACCCGCGCGCCCGTCAGATCGGCGGGCAGACGGCTCAGCAGCAGCGCGCGCATCCGGTCACGGCCTTCGCGCACAGTCTGGCGGATCTTTGAAACCGGCGCGTCAGAGGTCAGCCGTTCCCAGGTGCGGGTGGCTGTTTTGTCGAAATAGGTCTCTACCCGTTCCAGAGTCGCGCCATATCCCGGCACCGGTTTTTCCGCCCGGGCCGGGATATCTCCCGCCTCTGCAAAGGTTGCCTCATCGCGCATCAGTCAAATCCAAGCAGTTCAAAGATTTCGCGGTCCGGCAGCGGGGCAGGGGCCAGCGGCTCTGTCCCGTTCCACAGGGTTTCGGCCAGACGGATGTATTCCTTGCGCACCTGGACGATCTCCTCGTCATCGGGCATCTCAAAGAGGGTCTTTTTCTTCAGACGCGAGCGGCGGATCGCATCAAGATCAGGCATATGCGCAATCCGGTTAAAGCCCACGGTTTTGCAATAGCGGTCCACCTCATCCGTCTCATGCGACCGGTTGGCCACACAGCCCGCCAGCCGCACCTTGTAGTTGGCCGATTTGGCCTGCACGGCGGCGATGATCCGGTTCATCGCATAGATGCTGTCGAAATCATTGGCCGTCACGATCAGGGCGCGGTCCGCATGCTGCAGGGGGGCGGCAAAACCACCGCAGACCACATCGCCCAGCACGTCAAAGATCACAACGTCTGTGTCTTCCAGCAGGTGGTGCTGTTTGAGCAGTTTGACCGTCTGGCCAACCACATATCCGCCACAGCCTGTGCCCGCCGGTGGCCCGCCGGCCTCGACGCATTTCACACCGTTGAAGCCTTCAAAAACAAAGTCCTCCGCGCGCAGCTCTTCGGGGTGGAAATCCACCTCCTTGAGAATATCGATGACCGTCGGTTGCAGCGTGCCGGTCAGCGTAAAGGTACTGTCGTGTTTGGGATCACAGCCGATCTGCAACACCCGCCGGCCCAGCATCGAAAACGCTGCCGACAGGTTGGAAGAGGTGGTCGATTTGCCGATGCCGCCTTTGCCGTAAACGGAAAAGACCTTGGCACCCTCGATTTTGGCGGTCTCATCTTGGTGGACCTGAACGGAGCCTTCGCCGTCCTGACCGCGCAGAGAGGGGGGTGTTCTGTCCAGTGGACTCATGTCAGTTTCCTTTCAGGAGGGCGCGCACCCCCCGCTTCTTCTGGCTTTAAATATCCCCGCCGGAGGCTCCCGCGGGCTGATGTTGCGCAGAGGATCATTGTGCTGCGATCCCTTCGAGCTGGTCCTCAAGCGCGTCGGCAGCATCCTGGAGGGCTGCCAGCGTCTCTGCGTCCGGGGACCAGTAATTCCTGTCATTGGCTTCCAGCAGACGGTTCGCCATTCGGCTCGACGCCGTCGGGTTCAGATCTGCGAGCCGCTGGCGCATTTCGGCGTCCAGCACAAAGGTTTCCGAAATCCGCTGATATACCCAGGGATCGACCTGCCCGGTGGTCGCCGACCAGCCCAGGGTGTTGGTCACATGCGCCTCGATCTGGCGGACACCCTCGGCGCCGTGTTTCAGCAAACCTTCGTAGAACTTGGGGTTCAGACTGCGTGCACGGGTCTCCAGCGCCACCTGATCTTTCAGGGTCCGCACTTTGCCCGCGCCGCGTGTCTGATCACCGATATAGACCGCCGCATCCGACCCCCTGGCCCGTTTGACCGCGCGGGCAATGCCCCCCAGCGTGTCAAAATAGTGATCAACGGTGGTAACACCCAGCTCAACCGATTCCAGGTTCTGATAGGCCACATCGACTTCGGCCAGCTGTGACTGCAGCAGACCGGCATTGGCCGAAGCTTTGCCGTCGGTGCCATAGGCAAAGCTTTTGCGCGCCTCATAGGCATCTGCCAGCTCGTCCTCGTCACCAAAAGCAGAGCTGTCGACCAGTTGATTGACGTTGGAGCCGTAGGCCCCTTCGGCGTTGGAAAAGACCCGCAGTGCGGCCTCTTCGATCCCGCAACCGGTTTTTTCCATATAGGCCAGCGCATGGGTGCGGATGAAATTCTGTTCGGGCGGCTCGTCCGCCTGCGCGCATTTCAGCGAGGCCTCGGCCAGCATACGGGTCTGCAGGGGCAGCAGATCGCGGAAAATGCCCGACAGCGTCATGATGACATCGATGCGCGGGCGTCCCAGCGCCTCCAGCGGGATCAGATCAGCCCCGGCCAGGCGGCCAAAGCTGTCAAAACGCGGCGTGCAGCCCATCAGGGCCAGAGCCTGGGCAATCGGGCCGCCGTCGGATTTGATGTTGTCGCTGCCCCAGAGCACCAGGGCCACCGTGCGGGGCAGGGTAGCATGTGTGTCCAGCAGCAGCTGCGCCTGTTTCGCGCCGTCCTGACAGGCAAAGGCTGTGGGCATGCGGAACGGATCAAAGGCGTGGATATTGCGACCCGTCGGCAGCACATCTGCAGACCGGATCAGGTCGCCGCCGGGCACCGGCGGGATGAAATGGCCGCCAAGCGCGCGGCAAATCGCGTCCAGCTCGGTTTCTTCCTGCAGCAGCTGGTCGACACGTGCGCGGGTCTCGTCATCGGCGTCCTGCATGATGCTGATGTATTCGGCACGCGCGCTGTCGCTGATTTTCTGGCCGACAACATGCAGCCCGTCCGGGATCAGCGCATCCTCGGTCTCCAGCAGCTTCAGCCAGAGCGCATCAGGGGCTGTGCCGCCCATATCAACGGCTTCCGCCTGATCGGCAATCAGCGCCTCCAGCTCTTCGCGTTCACAGGCACCGGGCAGCAGTGCGCGCCAGCGGGTCAGGCTGTCTTTGAGCTCCGCCAGCCCTTTGTAAAGCCCGGACTGCGCCAGCGGCGGGGTCATATGGGTCACGGTGACCGCTCCGGAACGCCGCTTGGCCAGGGTCGCCTCGGAGGGATTGTTCGAGGCATAAAGATAAACATTCGGCATCTCGCCGATCAGCCTGTCGGGCCAGTCCTGCGCGCCCGGGCCGGCCTGCTTGCCAGGCATGAATTCCAGCGCGCCATGCATGCCGAAATGCAGCAGCACATCCGCCTCGAATGTGTTTCGCAGCCACAGATAAAAGGTCATAAAGGCATGGGTCGGCGCAAAACCCTTCTCGAACAGGAGCCGCATCGGATCGCCTTCGTATCCGAACGCGGGCTGCACACCGACAAAGACGTTGCCAAACTGACGGCCCAGCACGAAAACCCCGCGCCCGTCTGATTGCACGCGGCCGGGGGCCGGGCCCCAGACGGCTTCGATCTCGTCCAGCGCGGGCGTGCCCTGAACAATCGCATCCGCACTCACATGGGCGGCAACATTGGCTTCCTGGCCGAATTCGGCGGCATTTCCCTCAAGGACTGCCGCGCGCAGATCTTCAACAGAGGCAGGGACATCCACCGAATATCCGTCCTCTTGGAGCCGCGCCAACGTGTTGAAAAGGCTCTGGAAAACGCTCAGATAAGCGGCGGTGCCAACAGCGCCCGCATTGGGGGGGAAACCAAACAGAACAATGCCCACTTTCTTGTCGGCACGTTCGCTGCGGCGCAGACGGGCCAGCCTGATGGTCTTTTCCACGAGGCTGTCGATGCGTTCGGGGCAGGGGGCCATGGCTTTGGCGTCAGAGACGCTGGCACAGCGATGGGCACAACCGTTGCAGCCCGCCTCTCCGTGACGACCGGCAAAAACGGTGGGGTTGGTCGCGCCGTCCAGTTCCGGCAGAGCAATAAGCATCGTGGTCTCGATCGGTCCGAGACCCTGCGCGCTGTCGGCCCATTGCGCCAGTGTCTGAAACTCCAGCGGATGGGCCGCAACATAGGGCACATCAAGGCCCTTAAGCACCTCAATCGCCGAGACGTTGTCATTATATGCAGGGCCGCCCACCAGCGAGAACCCGGTCAGTGAGACCATCGCATCAATATGAACGCCGTCGGCGTCTCTGAAATAGGCATCAACCGCAGGGCGCGCATCGAGCCCGCCCGCAAAGGCAGCCAGAACACGGATGCCGCGGGCCTCAAAGGCCCGGATGACGGCATCATAATGCGCCGTGTCAGAGGACAGCACATATGACCGCATCATCAGCAGGCCAACGGTGTATTGCGCCCCGTCCGGTGTGGGCAGGGCTGTGATATCTGTGGTGATCCGCCCGGGCAGATCCGGATGATAGAGCCCGGCGTCGGGGTACTCCACCGGGGCCGCGGCCTCTGGCGCGTTTTCCCAGCCGGTCCCTTTTGCGTAGCGGTTCAGCAGAAACCGGATCATCGCCTCGACATTATCGTCAGACCCGCCCAGCCAGTACTGCATGGTCAGAAACCAGGCACGCAGGTCCTGGCTTTTACCCGGAATGAACCGCAGGATCTTGGGCAACCGGCGCAGCAGCGCCATTTTGTCAGCACCCGAAGAGCTGGAGGGTTTTGACGAGCCGCGCAACTTTTTCATCAGACGGCGCGCGCCGGATTCAGGGGCCATCATGTCCAGACCGCCCATCCGGGTCAGCCGCACAACAGCCGCGTCAGCAATAATGCCGATCATCGCATCGCAGTGATCCCGCCGCGCCTCAAGAGCAGGCAGAATGCGCGCAATATGTTCTTCCAGAAAGAGCAGGTTCGACAGAATAATATCGCCTGTCTCCACCGCTTCGCGCGCGGCCTCAAAGGCGCCGGGGGTCTCGCCCCATTCGGCGGCCGCATGGATCGACAGGGACAGACCGGGATAATCGAGGCTCAGCCGGTCCATTGCCCGCATCGCAGGACCCGCAGCATGGCTGTCCAGCGTCAGGATCACGACGCGGTAGCCGGGCAGACGCCCCTTTATGCCAGCGTCATCGCGCATAATGGGCCTTTGCCTCATAAAGTGTGTCGACACTGATCTCCGCGACACCGCGCGCGCTGGCAAATGCTTCAGTATTCCGGCGCGCCTTGCCCCGCACAAAGAAGGGGATTTTCCGCAACTCGCGTTCGGCATCATCCAGCCAGATCACTTCGACACCGGACCCTTCGTTCTTCTGGCGGGAAATATCCCGGGGGGCAGGCGCAGCCTGGGGGGCTGGCCCCCCGCGGGCTTCCGGTTTTGGTGCGTGACCACCATGATGGGAGGGCCCGGCGGCATCATGAAACTCAAAATCGTCCCGGAACATATGCAGAAGATGCTCTTCAAGGCCCATGACCAGTGGATGCACCCAGGTATCAAAAAGCACATTCGCCCCCTCAATGCCCATTTGCGGGGAGTAGCGTGCCGGGAAATCCTGAACATGCACCGGGGCAGAGATCACCGCACAGGGGATGCCCAGGCGTTTGCCGATATGGCGCTCCATCTGGGTGCCGAGGATCATTTCCGGCTGCAGCGCCTCAATGGTCCGCTCGACCTCCAGATAGTCATCCGTGATCAGAGCTGTCACGCCATAGTCTTTGGCGAGGGTCCTGATCTGACGGGCGGTTTCGCGGTTGTAGCAACCCAGCCCCACAACTTCGAAGCCCATCTCGTCACGGGCCACGCGGGCCGCTGCGGCAACGTGGGTTCCGTCCCCGAAAAGAAATACGCGTTTTCCGGTCAGATATGTGCTGTCCACTGATTTAGAGTACCAGGGCAGGCGCAGACGGCTTTCGTCCAGCCAGGGGTCGACGCCCGTGATCTGTGCGACCTCTTTTACAAAATCGCGCGTCGCTCCCACGCCGATGGGCACGGTTTTCGTCCAGGGCTGATCCAGTTCGCGTTCCATCCAGCGCGCGGCGGATTCGGCGGTTTCAGGATACATCAGCACGTTGAAATGGGCCGCACCGATGCGTCTGATATCAGAGGGCGACGCGGTCATCGGGGCGACGACGTTGACGCTGATGCCCATGTCGGACAGCAGGGCGGTAACCTCGGTAATGTCATCGCGGTGGCGAAAGCCCAGAGCTGTCGGCCCGATCAGGTTGCAGGTGATCTGCCGCGTGCGCTCCATGGGCCTGGCAAGGGTGCGGACGATCTGAAAGAAGGTCTCATCCGCGCCAAAGTTCTCTTTGCGCTGGTAGCTGGGGAGTTCCAGCGGGATCACAGGCACGGGGATATTCATGGTCTCGGACATGCCACCGGGGTCGTCCTGGATCAGCTCGGCGGTGCAGGAGGCGCCGACGATCAGGGCTTCGGGTTTGAAGCGTTCGTAGGCTTCCTCGAGCGATGTTTTGAACAGATTGGCAGTATCCGAGCCCAGATCGCGCGCCTGGAAGGTGGTGTAGGTCACGGGCGGCCTGTGGTCGCGCCGCTCGATCATCGTGAAGAGCAGATCGGCATAGGTGTCACCCTGCGGCGCGTGCAGCACGTAGTGCAGGCCCTTCATGCCGGTTGCGACGCGCATGGCGCCGACATGGGGCGGGCCCTCGTATGTCCAGACGGTCAGCTTCATCTGCGGGCGTCTGCGAGGGGCCGGCCCCTCGCGCTCCCCGGGATATTTCCGGCCAGAAGAAAAAGCGGTCTCATTCAGCGGCCTCCACTCTGAGCAGGTCCTTGCGGCGGACCGGGCGCGAGAAGAGCCCGGCAAGATCCCCCGCCTGCTCGTAGAAATGCACCGGCGTGAAGACCAGTTCGATCGCCCATTTGGTTGCGAGCCCCTCGGCTTCCAGCGGATTGGCGAGCCCCAGACCGCAGACTGTCAGATCGGGGCGCGCGCTGCGGCAGCGGTCCAGCTGGAGGTCCACATCCTGGCCTTCTGAAAGGGTTGGCCCCTGGGCCAGCATATCGAGGTCCGGTCCGACGATGCCCTTGTGGATAAAGGGGGCGCCGACCTCGACCGCCTGCATGCCGCATTCGCGCGTCAGAAAACGGGCGAGGGGGATTTCAAGCTGGCTGTCGGGGAAGAAAAACACTGTTTTGTCGCGCAGGCTTTCGGAGGCCTGGGCGATGGCCTTGCGGGCCCGGGCGCGGGGCGCTGCGGTGACCCGGTCAAAGGTTTCGGCGTCTACGCCGAATTCATCAGCGATTTCGCGCAGCCAGGCGGTGGTGCCTTCCTCGCCAAAGGGAAAGGGGGCTGCGAGGTGGTGCGCACCGCGCCGTTCAAGGGCGGCATGGGTGTCGCCCAGGAAGGGCTGCGTGAGGGCAAAGACCGTGTTTTCGCCGATGCCCAGATCGCTGTCGGCGCGCGGGGCCGGCAGAACCCGGACAGGTCCGATACCCATCTGTGTCAGCAGGGAAACGGCCTGTTCCTCGACCACGTCTGGCAGGGCGCCGACCAGAAGCAGCTGGCGTTCTGTGGTTTCCGGCAGAACCGGCACCATCGAAGCAAGGCAGGCGTCTTCGCCCTGGGTGAATGTTGTCTCGATCCCGGAGCCGGAGAAGTTGAGCACGCGAACCGACGGCGCATATTTTTCGGTCATACGCTCAGCGGCGCGGCTGAGGTCGAGTTTGATCACCTCGGAAGGGCAGGAGCCGACCAGAAAGAGCTGTTTGATGTCGGTGCGGCGGGCCAGCAGCTGATCCACCACCTTGTCGAGTTCTGCCTGTGCGTCGGCCAGACCGGCGAGATCCGTTTCCTCGAGGATGGCGGTGCCGAACCTGGGTTCGGCGAAAATCATCACACCGGCGGCGGATTGCAGCAGGTGCGCGCAGGTCCGGCTGCCGATCACCAGAAAGAAGGCATCCTGCATCTTGCGGTGCAGCCAGATGATTCCCGTCAGACCGCAGAAAACCTCCCGTTGCCCGCGCTGCTTGAGAATCGGCTCGTCACGACAACCACCGGTAACCGGAAGGCGGGGAAGATCGTTCATGCGGCGACCCCCGCTGTCGTGTCAGAATGTGCGGCGGCCTGCAGTCGTGCGGCCCGGAGTTTCAGCACGAACTGAACTGCGTTCACCACATAGGCCGCGTAGGCCACGAGAGCGACGACCATCTGAGTGACCGGGTCCATCGCGCCGGAAAGCAGACCCCAGAGATAGAGCGTGTGCAGGGCGATGACTGCAAAGGAGAAAACGTCCTCCCAGAAGAAGGCGGGTGCGAAAAGGTACTGACCGAAAACGATTTTTTCCCAAATCGCGCCGGTCACCATGATCACGTAGAGCGCCAGCGTCTTGAGCAGCACGGAGACCGTTGCAGCCATATATCCGTCGCCTGTCCAGAGATAGCGCACAACCAGCACGACAGATGCGAGGAAAATTACAAACTGCAAGGGTGCCAGAATGCCCTGGACAGTGGTCCAGCCCGTAGCGTCACGGCGGGCGCGTTCCTCTGGGGAATACAGGCCCGCGGGGACGCTTTTTCGTGGCTTCTGGCTGTGCATCCGGATGGTGACCTTTTTTGCAGGCTGTTACCCGGAAAGGTGCGACTTTTGGGGAAAAGTGTCAACTATAACTTACACACTTGCGAATCTTCGATGACAATCCGGAATGACACTTTTTTAAGATGAAATTAACGAATACGTGGAAAATATGAGGAAAGCGCAGATCTTTAGCGCAATCCGGCCCGTCTTTCTGGGAAAACATGTCAATTTGATTTGACATTCATGGGGGAAGGGCAGACCTTTGACGCGCAAAGTAAGTCCGGGAGAACTGTACCCGGAGTACCCTGGGAAAAGCCATGTCGACGGATGATCATACTGACCCGCGTGGCGCCTGGCGCAACCGACCGGTTCATGTCGACGCGCTCGCAACGCGGGTAATATCGGTACTCAGTGACAGGCAGGCTGTGTCTGCTGACGGGCTCCGGCGCTTTGTGCTGGATCATCTGATGCGCGCCATTCTGTGCCCCGGCCCGTTTTCGGCGGGCAACCTTTTTGAAGAGCTACGCGGTCACCGCGTGACCACCGACGATATCATCGACAACTATGTTCCCTGCGTTGCGCGAGAGCTTGGCAGTGACTGGGTGGCTGACGACATATCCTTTGCCCAGGTGACGATCGGAACGCTGCGGTTGCAGTCTCTGGTCGGAGAAGCTGCCCGGACCATGCGGTTAGACCACAAAACCGATCAGGGCCGTTTACATGTGCTGGTCCTTGTCCCTGCGGGCGAGCAGCATTTTCTGGGGGCGAGCGTGCTGGACGCCCAGTTGCGCCGTATGGGCTGTGAAGTCAGCAGTTCCTATGATGAGGATGCGGGTTCCCTGACATTCCGTCTGATGCAGGATGCACCCGATCTGATTTTGATTACCTGCGCACGGTCCGAAACACTTGAAAGTGCGCGCAGGACGGTGCAGACCATTCGGAGCGCTGCCGGGAACGGGACAGTTGTTGCTCTGGGCGGTGCGATCGAAGGGGACGAAGAGGAACTGAAAGACCTGACGGGTGTGGACATTGTGACAAGGCGTGTGGCGGAGGCTGTATCGTTTTGTATGGCCAGATCTGCCGCGTCACTGCGTTTATGACTACTGGCGAAAATACGTTCTGGAGCAGCGGCGCAGTCCCTCTGATCGAACCGGAATTTCTGAGCAGCATCATTGGCGCCGCCTCTGACATTGCGCTCGTTGTCTCTGCCGAAGGGATCATCCTTTCGGTTGTTCTGAATTCGCACATCGACTCCTTTGGAAACCTGAAGCACTGGGAAGGCCGCCCGGTCACCAAGTTTCTGACCGTAGAGTCTGTGCCAAAGTTTGAAAAAGCCCACAGCGCCTATCTGGACGGAGAGGTTCCCGCCAAACCCCTGGAGCTGAACCACAGTGACAATGCGGTCTGGCAGTATCCTGTGCGTTATACATTCCACCGGTTTGGCCAGGAGGATGCCGCGCTGCTGCTCGGCCGCGATCTGCGGCCGATTGCGGAAACCCAGCAGCAACTGGTTCAGGCGCAGATAGCGCTGGAGCAGGGCTATGAGGCGCGGCGCGAATTTGACGCGCGCTACCGGGTGCTGATGTCGAACAGCTCGCAGGCGGTTGCCTTTGTTTCTGTCCTGACCGGGCGGATCGAGGATGCCAATGAGGCGGCTGCCGGGTTGCTGGGCCTGAGTGCCGAAGCTCTGCAGGGCAGTGCCTTTGCCCAGCATTTCGCGGATCGTTCGAGTGTCGAGCTGACGGAAAGCCTGATGAACGCAACCCTCGCCGAAGAGGGCGGGCAGGTCACGCTGAGGGCTACACGGACCGGTCAGCAGGTTGTGTTGCAGCCTGTCGTTTTCCGGGCGGCGGGACAGCGTGTTCTGCTGTGCCGCATGAGCAGTGATCCGGGCGCGGGAAAACCGGCAGAGGCCGGTGCAGGCCAGATGTTGTCGCTGTTCCGGTCCGGCGTAGACGCGATGCTGTTTATGTCGCCCAAGGGTGTTGTGCTGTCTGTCAACGAAAGCTTTCTTGACCTGGCGGGTGCCCCGCATCTGTCGGATGTCGTCGGGCGCAGCTTTGCCGATTTTCTTGCGCGCGGTCAGATTGACCTGGGTGTCCTGACGGACCAGCCGCAGCGGTCCGGGCAGATGCGGTTTTATACAACTCGTCTGATCAATGACCTCGGGACCCGTGTTGCGGTTGAAATATCTGCGACACGGCTGGACGACGGCGATGCGCCTGCAATCGGCTGTATCATCCGCGACGTCAGCAGGTCCGAGGCAACCCGCGGTGGCGGAAATGTCGCCGGTCCGGGCCAGATGCCCGCCGAGCCTGCGCGCAAGGTCATGGACCTGGTGGGATCTGCCTCGCTCAAGGATATCGTGGCTGAAACCACGGATGTTGTTGAGAAGATGTGTATCGAGACAGCGGTTGAGCTGACAAACAACAACCGTGTCGCGGCGGCAGAGATGCTCGGCCTGTCGCGCCAGAGCCTGTATGTAAAGCTGCGCAAGTACGGATTGCTGGCCAAAAACGGCTGACGGCTGCGCCCTTTCTTCCACTTGCACCGACTCGAAGTGTCAGCCATAGTTGACACATGTCTGTCACTCAGGTCATACAGTCGCGCCGTTTCCCTGAACCAGCCGCCGCACTGCGTCTGATCAAGCCGATCACGTGGTTTCCTCCGATGTGGGCCTATCTGTGCGGTATTGTTTCGTCAGGTGTGTCGCCGTCAGGGCAGTGGAGCCTTGTTTTTCTGGGCGTGCTGCTTGCAGGCCCGGTTGTCTGCGGGATGAGCCAGGCGGCCAACGACTGGTGCGACCGGCATGTGGACGCCATAAACGAGCCCGACAGGCCGATCCCGTCCGGACGGATACCAGGCCGCTGGGGTCTGTGGATCGCGCTTGCGATGTCCGTGCTGTCCCTGGTGGTTGGCTGGCAGCTGGGTCCCTGGGGTTTCGGGGCCACGGTGATCGGTGTCCTGGCCGCATGGGCCTATTCCGCAGAGCCGGTGCGTCTGAAACGCTCGGGCTGGTGGGGGCCGGGCCTGGTGGGTCTGAGCTATGAAAGCCTGCCATGGTTTACCGGGGCGGCAGTGCTGAGCGCCGGTGCGCCTGCGCTGCCGGTTGTGATTGTTGCCTTGCTCTATGGTATCGGCGCGCACGGTATTATGACGCTGAACGATTTCAAAGCGCTGGAAGGGGACCGGCAAACCGGGGTCAATTCCCTGCCGGTCACTCTGGGGCCGGCACGCGCGGCCCGCGTTGCCTGTCTTGTGATGGCAGTGCCGCAGATCATCGTAACAGCGTTGCTGGTCCTGTGGGACAGACCCCTGCATGCCATTGCGGTTGCAGCGGTGCTTGCGTTGCAGTTCTGGGCAATGACCATCATGTTCCGTGACCCCAAGGCAAAAGCGCCCTGGTACAACGGCACGGGTGTTCTTCTTTACATTACCGGCATGATGGTGACGGCCTTTGCGATACGGGGGCTGACATGAGGCCGCTGAGCTGGGCAGGGATCGCGCGGCTGGGGCTGGTGCAGATGGCACTGGGATCGGTTGTTGTGCTGACAACTGCCACGATGAACCGGGTGATGGTCGTGGAACTGGCACTGCCAGCGATCCTGCCGGGGCTGCTGGTGTCTCTTTATTACGGCACGCAGTTTCTGCGTCCCCGTTTCGGTCATGGCGCGGATCAGGGCGGTCGCCGCACGCCCTGGATCATCGCCGGTGTTGCGTTGCTGGCGCTGGGGGCCGTGTGCGCGGCCTTGTCTGTGGGTCTGATGGAACGCGCGGCCTGGATGGGGATCGCGGCTGCGGTGCCGTCCTTTCTGCTGATCGGGCTGGGGATCGGTGCGGCGGGCACAAACCTGCTGGCTCTGCTGGCCAGTCGCGTGAGCGAGGCGCGCCAGGCACCGGCGGGCAGCCTTGTATGGATCATGATGATATTCGGCCTGGCGGCAACCGGCATCACCGCTGGTCTGTTGCTGGATCCCTATACGCACAGCCGTCTGGTGGCTGTCACTGTGGGCGTGTGCCTTGTTGCTCTGACGCTTACCTGTATTGGTGTCTGGGGCCAGGAAGGGCAGGGCGGCATCAGTCAGGTCCGGGAAAAAGCGGCCTTCGGCGATGTGGCGCGGGAGTTCTGGAGCACGCCGCGGTTGCGGAACTTCACGGTTTTCGTCTTTGCCTCGATGCTTGCCTATAATCTCCAGGATCTGATCCTTGAACCCTTTGCGGGCCATGTCTTTGGCCTGACCGTCGGGCAGAGCACGCAACTGGGCGGGATGCATCACGCCGGGGCTCTGTGCGGGATGCTGCTGGTGCTTTTGTCCGGCACGCTGCTGGCGCGCTGGGTACATGTGCCGATCCGTTTCTGGGTTGTCGGCGGCTGTGTCCTGTCGGGTGTGGCGCTGACTGGTCTGGCCTGGGGCGGAACCCAGGCGGCGTCCTGGCCGCTGGGGCCCAATATCTTTACACTTGGTCTGGCCAATGGTGCCTTTGCCGTCGCCGCCATCGGGGCCATGATGCGCCTCTCCCGCGAGGGCGGGGATGGCCGTGAAGGTCTGAGGATGGGTCTGTTTGGTGCAGCACAGGCGATTGCCTTTGGCACGGGGTCGTTCATCGGCACCGCGATGGTCGACGTGATGCGCCAGATAACGACCAGCGATGCCGTGGCCTATGGGACCGTTTTCGCTTTTGAGGGCTTTGTATTTCTGATTGCTGCCGTGCTTGCGCTGCGGCTGACAACACCCCGCGCCAATCAGGCAGCGGGCACAGCAATGATGGCGGGAGAATGATATGCAATATGACGTAGTTGTCGTCGGCGGGGGGCCATCCGGTGCCACCGCAGCACTTGATCTGGTCAACTCCGGCCACCGTGTGGCGCTGCTGGACAGGGAGGGGCGGATCAAACCCTGTGGCGGTGCGATTCCACCGCGTCTGATGCAGGATTTTCACATCAGCGATGCGCAGCTGCTGGCCAAGGTGAACACCGCCCGGATGATTTCGCCCACAGGGCGTCACGTGGACATTCCCATCGAGAACGGGTTTGTGGGCATGGTGGACCGCAAGGATTTTGACCCGTTCCTGCGCCAGCGCGCGGCTGATGCCGGCGCGGACTATTTCACCGGGACATTCGTGCGGATCGACCGGCCTGATGGCACGCCGGTTGTGATTTACCGGGACAAGGCGACCCAGCAGGAACGCGAACTGCCCTGCAAACTGGTCATCGGCGCAGATGGCGCGAAATCGCGTGTGGGTCTGGCCGAGGTGAAAGACGCCGACAAGGTGCCACTGGTGTTTGCCTATCACGAGATCATCAAGGCCCCGCCCAAATCCGATGTGTATGATCCCAAACGCTGTGACGTGATCTATGACGGATCAATCTCGCCCGATTTTTACGGCTGGGTTTTCCCGCATGGGGACAGTGCCAGCGTCGGCATGGGCTCCGAGCTGTCGTCGGTGAACCTGAAAGAGGCAACTGCCGCATTGCGGAAGTCCTCCGGGCTGACCGACTGCGAGACAATCCGCAAAGAGGGCGCGCCGATTCCGCTGCGCCCACTGGACCGCTGGGACAATGGCAAAGACGTTCTGCTGGCCGGTGATGCCGCCGGTGTCGTGGCGCCATCGTCGGGTGAGGGGATTTACTATGCGATGGTCGGGGGCCGTGTCGCGGCGACGGCCTGTGCGGCCACACTTGCGTCGGGCCGGGTGAAGGATCTGCGTCTGGCGCGGCAGCTCTTTATGAAAGAGCACAAAATGGTTTTCCGGGTGCTGGGGTCTATGCAGAACGCATACTACCGCAGTGATGAACGCCGCGAACGGTTTGTGTCGCTGTGCCATGACATCGACGTGCAGCGCCTGACCTTTGAGGCCTATATGAACAAGAAACTGGTGCGGGCGCGGCCCATGGCGCACCTGAAAATCGGATTGAAGAACCTTGCACATCTGACCGGGCTTGTGGCAACGACACGCGTATGACGATCATGATCCCGGCCTGGGTAAACGGAACACTGACACCGGTTGAAAAGCTGGAGGCCCATGTCAAAGGCCTGCGGCACAAGGCTGTGTCCGTGTTCGTTCTCAAAGGGGATGCTGTGCTGATGCAGCAGCGGGCGATGTGTAAATATCATACGCCGGGGCTGTGGACGAACACCTGTTGCACGCATCCGCAATGGGACGAAGCGCCGCTGGATTGCGCCAACCGGCGGCTGGATGACGAACTGGGTATCAAGGGCCTGGCACCGGATCACCGCCACCACCTGGAGTACCGCGCCGAAGTCGGGGACGGCCTGACCGAGCATGAGGTGGTGGACGTCTATGTTGCCGAAGCGGGCGACAGCCTGGTGATAGAGCCGAACCCGGAAGAGGTGATGGCCGTGGAATGGATCCGGTTTCCGGATCTGATCGCAGCGGTCGCGCGGCACCCGGAGCGCTATACGCCCTGGCTGCAGATCTATCTGCGCGACCACGCGGCCACGATTTTCGGCGCGCTGGCGGAAACAGAACAGGGCTGAGAGCATCTGAGCTAGCCATAATCAGGGTTATGTTAATGAAACGCCTGCCCTTCAGCGCTGCGTGAACGTGATCTGCGGGCTTGCAGAGCATACCCCGGACAGCCGATACTGCAGATCAGTAACCAGAATTCAGGTACGGGCAGAAACGCTGAATGGATACGAGTGAAACACCGGTTCCCAGAACAGATCTGATCGTCTGTCCGCAGTGCGATGCGGCCTGGACACTTGCCCGGCCCGCCGCGGGCGAGCGCGCGATCTGCCAGCGCTGTGGGACTGTCCTGATCACACCACGCGCAAAAGCGGGCAAGCAGATCATCGCCCTGTCCATTGCAATTGCTGTCCTGATCCTGGCGGCTGCGGTCTTTCCGTTTCTCACCATATCCGCCGGCGGGGTGACCAACTCTGTGTCTGTTCTGCAGGCAGCACTTGCCTTCAGTGATGGCCCGCTGGTGGTATTGTCGCTGGCCACAGCAGCGCTTATCGTCTTTTTCCCGCTGACCCGCGTTTTGCTGTCTCTTTATGTGCTGGTGCCGATCGTCAGGGACCAGCCGCCTGCACGCTATGCCAGCCAGGCATTCCGTGTCTCCGAGGCCCTGCGGCCCTGGTCCATGGCAGAAATCTTTGTGATCGGCTGTGCTGTTGCTCTGATCAAAATCAGTGACCTTGCAGATGTTTCTTTCGGACCCGCCTTCTGGATGTTTTCAGCACTTGTTCTGCTGGTCATCGTCAACGAAACCTATTTGTGCAGATGGTCTGTATGGAACGCGCTGAGCAAACCGGCGGCATCATAAACGCCCGCGATATGGGTCTCGTCTGTTGCAGGCGGTGTGCACAGGTCTGGCCGGACACAACGCACCGCTGCGGGCGCTGCGGGCACAGGATGTCTGTGCGGGATCCGCATAGTCTCCAGCGTGTCTGGGCCATGCTTCTGATGGGCCTGATTTGCTACATCCCTGCCAATCTCTATCCGATGCTGCGCACACGCACGCTGTTTTCGGTGCAGCAGGATACAATTGTCGGCGGCGCGATCAGTTTTATTGAATACGGCAGTTACTTTGTCGCGGCTGTGATCCTGATTGCCAGCGTCGTGATCCCGCTGGCCAAGTTTATGGCCATCGGCTTTCTGGCGATATCTGTCACGCGGCCTTCGTCGGTGTCTGCGCATCAGCGTCAGCTGCTGTTTGAGGTCGTGGAATACATCGGGCGCTGGTCTATGATCGACATCTTTGTTGTTGCGATCATGTCGTCGCTGGTGCAACTGAATACTCTGGTTGCGGTCCAGCCCGGAATAGCCAGTCTGTTCTTTGCCCTGTCGGTCATCTTTACAATGCTGGCAGCACAGGCATTTGACAGCCGTCTGATCTGGGATGTCCAGGCACAAAGCGAAGGAGCGCAAAGGCATGAATGACAAGCCATCCCAGGTGGCCATCGAACCTGCGCGCTCTTCCGGCGTGGGACGGGCGTCAATCATCTGGCTGATCCCGCTGGCGGCTGTTTTTATCGCCCTGTTTGTTGCCTGGCAGTCGTTTAACGCGCGCGGCCCGCTGATCACCATTGAATTCGAGAACGGTGCCGGGATCACGGCCCGCCAGACCGAAGTACGGTTTCGGGATGTGAAAGTCGGCATTGTCGAAAAGGTTGGTTTTGCCGCCGGCCTTGAAGGCGTAGTGGCCGAGGTTCGGGTAAACAAGGACGTAGCACCCTATGTGGATGCCGGTGCCAGTTTCTGGGTTGTTCAGCCTGAGCTGTCGGCGCGCGGGGTCACCGGACTGGACACAGTGCTGAGCGGTGTTTTCATAGAAGGCTCCTGGGACGGAGAGATCGGACTGCCCCGCAGCGCTTTCAAAGGGCGGGCTACTGCACCGCTGTTTCAGTCAGGCGATGAGGGGCTTCAGATTGCCCTGCGCACCATCCCCGGCGGCACCATGTCTGATGATGTGCCAATCCTGTACCGGGGCATCGAGGTCGGGCGCGTCGGACCGGCACGCATTTCCCGGGAGGGCAGTTTCGCCATCGCGGAAGCGGTGATTTATGAGCCGCACAGAGGACTGATTACCCGGTCGACCCGGTTCTGGGATATTTCTGGTTTCAGTGTGTCCATCGGGCCGGGCGGTGCAGAGGTCGATTTCTCGTCCATCGCCTCTCTGGTCGGCGGGGGCATTACGTTTGATACCTTTGTCTCCGGTGGTTCACCGGTGGTGGATGGTACGGTTTTTGAAGTGTTCGGCGATTCTGTTACCGCCCGGAACAGCGTTTTCAATGCGTCCGAGGTTGAAGTGCTGGAACTGCAGATTGTGTTTGACGAGAACATCTCAGGTCTTGCGCTTGGGGCCCCTGTTGAGCTGAGCGGTTTGCGGATCGGGACTGTGGAAAGCATTTCAGGGATTGTGGATGAGGCCGCCTTTGGCGATGCGCGCGTCCGTCTGAATGCGGTGGTCGGTGTTCAGCCTGCCCGGCTTGGTCTTCCTGGCGAAGCCAGCCCCGCGTCAGCGCTTGATTTCCTCTCTGCCCGCGTGGCCGAAGGCCTGCGCGCGCGTCTGGCCTCTGCCAGTCTGCTGACGGGGGGGTTGAAAGTGGAGCTGGTTGAGGTGGCCGATGCCCGGCCAGCGGAACTGTCGATGCCCGAGGCTGGCCTGCCCCGTATGCCATCCACCGACAGTGAGATATCAGATGCCGCGGCGACGGTTGAGGGTGTGTTCTCGCGGATCAACAGCCTGCCGTTTGAGGATCTGCTGAACAGTGCCATCAGGTTTGTCGATGGTGCTGCGGCGCTGGTTTCCGATCCGGATCTGCGCGAGGCACCGCAGGATGTACGCGCCCTGCTGGGTGATCTGCGTGGTATTGTGAACGATCCGTCGGTTCAGGAAATCCCTGTTGCACTGACTGCTGCTCTGGGCCGTCTCGAAGCGCTGCTTGCGCAGCTGGAGGAAGAAAAGGCTGTGTCACGGATCGTCTCGGCGATTGATGCCGCGAACCTCGCAGCGGCGTCTGTCGCGGCCTCGGTCTCCGGGCTGCCGGATCTTCTGGATCAGCTGACGGAGGTTGCAGCCCGGGCGGCGGCCCTGCCGCTGGATGCGCTGACAGAGCAGGTCACAGATTTGCTGGGGTCTGTCGACGAGATCCTGAGTACGACTGCCGCACAGGACCTGCCTGCCTCTCTGGGTGCGGCCCTGGACGAGCTGAACGCTACGCTTGCGGAACTGCGCCAGGGCGGTGCAGTTGAAAACGTCAATGCGACGCTGAAATCGACGCGGGAGGCGGCGGATGCCGTGGCTCTGTCCAGCCAGGACCTGCCTGCACTTGTCGAACGGATCACAGAAGTGTTTGATCAGGCCAGCGCGACGATTGCGGGCTATAACAGGGGTGAGACCCTCAGCCGGGATGCCCAGGCGGCCCTGCGGGAAATCTCGGAGGCGGCAGAGGCCATCACTTCACTTGCGCGGTTGCTGGAACGTAATCCCAGTGCGCTGATCAGAGGACGCTGACCATGAAATATCTCGCTGTGTGCTGTGCGATCATTGCCGGTCTTGCCGCCTGCGCCCCTGCTCCCGACCGCTATGCCGTTCCTGTTGTCGCCCCGGGCATCCAGCAGCGTATTGCGTTCCGTGCCGTCGAGGTGCGCGAAGTGTCACTGCCTGCCTATGCTGCCGCAGATGAGATCGCGCTCGAGGATGAAACGGGCCGTGTTGTCAGTGACGGCGCCGTTCTCTGGGCGGATACGCCCGGTCGTGCAGTGGCCCTCGAATTCAGCCGCAATCTGGCGCAGATCACTGGTGCACGGGTTGCGTCCGCCCCCTGGCCGTTTGAGACATTTGCCGATGCCATGCTGGACCTGCGTTTTGAAAGGCTGGTGGCGGGCGCCGACGGTCAGTTCCGCGCGTCGGGTCAGTACTTTGTCGGTGTCCCGGACGGTCGGCGGGAACGTTCCGGTCTCTTCGATCTGAGTGCTGCCTTTGACCCGCTCGGCGGGCCGGCAGCCATTGCCGCAGCGCGCGCAGAGGTCATAGCCGAACTTGCAGGTTTTATTGCGCGCAACGGGCTGCGCTGACTACCCGGGCCAGTCTGCCAGCGCACGGCTCAGGCGTTCCAGACCCTGGTCGAGGTTGACAGACTGCCCCCCGCCAACACCGAGACGGATGTGCCCCGGCTGGTCATAAGCGCTGCCCGGCAAAAGAAATGTGCGGTACGGTTCGGTGAGCAGGAAGCGTGCGAAAGCGTCGCTGTCGATACCGTCTGGCAGCCGCCCCAGCCCGATCAGCCCGGCCTGCGGCGGCACCCAGCTCAGACCCGGCTGCGCTGCGATCCAGTCGTTCATATGGGCGAGATTTGCCCTGCCTGCTGTGCGCGCATTGTCCAGAACCGGGGCGTAACGGGCGGGACGCAGCGCAATCTCTGCGATGACCTCTCCCATGATGTTCATGATCTCTGAGGCGTTCTCGCGCAGGATCACAGCGTCCATCACCAGCCCGGGGTCCGGGCAGATCAGCCAGCCGGTACGCAGGCCCTGAAGCCCCAGCGCTTTGGACACTGATCCCGTCGTGATCCCACGCGCATACATCCCGGCCACAGAGGGTGCCCGGGGCCCTTCCCACTCGAGCCCGGCGTATACTTCATCAACGATCAGCCACGCCCCGACCCTGTCTGCGATGCGGACGACCTCTTCCAGCGCGGCGCGGTCCAGCATCCGGCCGGTCGGGTTGTTGGGGTTGCTCAGAAAGATGATCCGCGTGCGGGGCGACACGGCCTGTTTCAGCGCGTCAAGCGGCAGCGCCCAGGCCTCCTCTTCCCTCCGGGGGATCGGTACAATGTCCGCACCGACCGCGCGGGCCAGCACGCCTGCCTGAGGCCAGCCCGGTGTTTCGATGACGATCTCATCGCCGGGCTGCAGCAATTGCATGATGGCCAGATAATTTGCTTCTGCCGCGCCTGCAGTAATCAGTACGTCCTCTGGCGCGCAGACACCTGTCAGACCCGCCTGCGCCAGCACATGCGCGCGCAGTTCCGGCAAACCGCGAAAGTCGCGTCCGTTCCAGTCCAGCGGTAACGCCGGGTCAATATCATCCAGAAAATCGCCCAGTACCGGCGATTGCGACAGCGAGAAACCGACGATGGCTTCGGGGTCGGCATCCGTTGTCTCCAGCAGATACCGGAACAACGTGTGAATCTTGACTTTCATGGCCCTGCCCCCTCTGCTCGGATCAGAAAGCGACGGGAGATCATATGCAACCCCTTCTGAAAGGCAGACCGCACCGTCTGGCGATACTGGACTATGGCCTCTTTCAGGTGCACGCCAATGGGCGGGTGATCGGTATCTGCGGATATGTCGTGCAGACGACTGCCGGTGAAACGGTGCTGATCGATACGGGATTTCCACCAAAGTACGCCGAAGATGCCGCAGCTGCCTCAACCGAGGATGATCTGAACGGTTTTGGCCGTGTGCTGTCGCTGGGCCCTGAAAACCTGGCAACCGCACAGCTGGCCAAACTGGGCCTGGGGACAGGCGACATTGATCTGATGATCCAGAGCCACACGCATATCGATCATGTCGGTTTTATGGATGCGTTCCCGGACGTGCCGATTGTGATCGCGGCTGCAGAACGCGCCCTGCCCCGCCCGCTCTACTGGTCCGGAAAACAGGCGATGGAATGGCCGTTGGCAGAATACCTTACTGTGCGCGGAGATTTCGATGCGGGACCGGGTTTCAGAGTTTTCCTGGTGCCGGGGCATGCACCCGGGCAGCTGGCCTTTTTGCTTGAGTTACCGGAAACCGGCCCGGTTCTGCTGACCTCTGATGCGATCAGCCGTGCGGAGGAAATTGATGAGAGGTTCGCCGGCTCATGGGACGAGGTGATGGCCATCGAAAACGGCGCGCGGCTGATGCAGATCGCAAAGGCGCGGGATGCAATGGTGATCTTTGGCCACAGCCCGGAACAATGGTCAACGCTGCGCAAAGCGCCCCACTGGTACGACTAGCGCACATCACGCCCCTGGTTGAGAATAATCACATTTCCGCTGGAGACATCCCCGGCGGGCGAGACCAGAAAGCCGACCCAGGCCGCAATCTCCACCGGCTGCATGGCGCGACCATGGGGCATCTGCGCAAGAGCAGCGTCCAGAACTTCCTGACTGACCACACCAAAGAGCGGCGTTTCTGTCATGGCGGGTGCAATGGAGTTCACGGCAATCTTCTCGCGGGCATACCGTCGGGCCAGGTCTTTTGTCAGAGTGTCGAGTGCTGCTTTGGACGCCCGGTAATGCGGCGGGTCAAAGACATCAAAGTTATAAGCCCCGTTAGAGGAGATGTTCACGATCTTGCGCACACCGTCACGTCCCTGCATCAGCCTGACAGCCGCCTGTGAGCAGTGAAAGGCGCTGGAGAAATTCACGGACATCTGGCGTTCAAACTCATCCACAGGAATGTTTGGAAATTCCGACATGAAACAGGTGCCTGCGTTGTTGACGAGGACATCTATGCCGCCGTGGGTTTTGTAGATTTCTTCAAAGACCTCTGCGATTGCTTCCGGGTCAGTCAGATCCACTGGCATGCCCGTAAACTGTGATCCCTGCATCTCCGCCAGACCGCCTGCGTCTTTGTCCAGACCGCAGACATGCAGGCCGTCGGCTGACAGTCTGGTGCTGATGGTACGCCCGAGGCCGCCTGCGGCCCCGGTAACGACGGCGATACGGCTCATGACAATTCCTTTTGGTGCTTTGCCGCGATGATCGCGGGCTGAGTATTGAGTGTTTCAGGATCAAACCCGGCGAGTTTTTTGTACTTTGCCGAATGTTCTGCCAGTTCGCTGACCGGGATGACATCACCGATATCGTCAAAAACACCCCCGCAGAGGTCTTCGACTCTTTGCAGAATGGCGTCCGGGCCACTGCCCCTGTTTGCGCGGGTTACAGCGGTGGTCCGGGGGCGTATCTGTGCCTCATAGGTTTCGAGGGCCCGGTGTGTCGTGCCGTGTTCGGCGATTGCAGCACCGATTGTACGGGCATCAACGATGGCCTGGCTGGCACCGTTTGAACCGACCGGATAGGTCGGATGTGCTGCATCCCCCATCAGGGTCACGGTGCCGTCTGTCCACCGGTCGACCGGGTCACGGTCAACCATCGGGTATTCAAAAACCTCGGACGCGTCGCGGATCAGTTTGGGTACGTCCAGCCAGTCAAATCGCCAGGTTTCAAAGTCTGGCAGAAAGTCGTTCTTGTCAGCAGCGCGGTTCCAGTCCTCGCGGCGCCAGCTATCCGCAGAAGGTACCCGTTTCTCGGCAATCCAGTTGATCAGCACGTCGCCGGTCGCCGGATCCGGTGCAGAGATGGGATAGGCCACAAAGCGCTGTGTATCATGACCCGCCAGGATCATGCCGGGTTTCGTGCTGTGAGGACGCGCTGTGGTTGTTCCGCGCCAGAGAATGGCACCTGCCCAGACCGGATCGCCCTCGCCGGGGTACATCTGTGCCCGCAGCGCTGAATGGATGCCGTCGGCTGCGATCAGCAGACTGCCTTTTGTGCGCGTTCGGCCATCTGGTCCGTCCAGGATTAAAGTGGCACTGGTATCGCTGGCGGCGTATCCGGTGGCGCGGTGGCCTGTCAGAACACTCTCGGGTCCGGCACGTTCGAGAAGCGTCCGGTACAGCATCATCTGCAGGTGCCCCCGGTGCACAGAGACCTGCGGCCAGGCGTATCCTGCATCAAGCCCGCGTGGTTCAGACCAGATTTCGCGCCCTGATTTGGAGAAAAAACCAAGTGAACGCGTCAGAACCCCGGTCTCATGCAGGTCCTGCCTGAGGCCCAGGTCATACAGCTCCCGCACCGCATTGGGTTGCAGGTTGATGCCGACACCGAGCGGACGGATTTGCCGGACCGCTTCGCAGATGCGAAAAGGCACACCGATCTGATGCAGCGTCAGGCCCAGGGTCAGCCCGGCAATGCCGGCCCCGGCGATCAGAACAGTCATGTGATCTCCCCGGCTTCGCGCATTTCCCGCAGGATCCGGGCTGTATAGCCAAGACCTGAGAGGACCTGATCGGTTGCGGCGCCGGGTGCCTGAGGCGCCTGCGGTTGTTGCACCGTACTGCGTGAAAACCGGGGCGCCGGGCTGGCCTGGGTTACGCCGCCCGGATCCTGGAATACACCGCGTTGTGCATTTTGCGGATGCGACGGTGCCTCGTCAAAGCTCAGTACCGGGGCGACACAGGCGTCCGACCCTTCAAACAGGTTGGCCCATTCATCCCGGGTACGCGTTCTGAAGGTTTCGGCGAATTCCTCGCTGCGCGCGGGCCAGGCCTGCGGATCATTCTGGTCGCCGTCATGTTTCAGCCCTGCAATCTGCAGAAATTCTGCATAAAACTGCGGCTCCAGTGCACCGACGGCGATGTACCGGCCATCTGAACATTCGTAGCACCGGTAAAATGGTGCTGCTCCGTCCAGCCAGTTGGCGGCCCTGTCCGTGGTCCAGGTGCCGCGTGCCAGCATGCTGTGGATCAGTCCCATCATCGCGGGAACGCCGTCTGACATAGCGGCGTCGACGACCTGGCCTTTGCCCGAAGCACCGCGCTCGAACAGGGCCGACAGAATGCCGAACAGCAGAAACATCGTGCCGCCACCAAAGTCAGCGACCAGATTCAGGGGTACGGGCGGTGGCGCATCTGCCCGTCCCATCGCGTGCAACGCACCTGTCAGGGCCAGATAATTTATGTCATGACCGGCGGTCTGGGCGAGCGGGCCGGACTGTCCCCATCCGGTCATCCGCGCATAGATCAGGCTGTCCGGACAGTCATCCGGGCCAAGCCCAAGCCGTTCCATGACGCCCGGCCGGAAGCCTTCGATCAGAACATCTGCGTTCCCGATGATCTTGAGCACGGCGGCACGCCCCTGTTCCGACTTCAGGTTCAGAGCCACCGATTTCTTGCCGCGCCGGTTGATGTCTGTGGGGTCCGCAGGGCCGGTCGCCCGGTCGATCACGATAACTTCGGCGCCCATATCGGCCAGCAGCTGGCCCGCCAGAGGTGCGGGACCCAGACCGGAAAACTCAACCACCCGCAGGGACGCAAGCGGCCCGGTCATTCCACCATATGACAGGCAACGCGCGCGCCGCGCAGGTCGCGCATGACCGGTCTTTCCCGGCTGCATATATCAGCGGCAAGAGGGCAGCGCGGATGATAGGCGCATCCGGGCGGCGGATTGATCGGATCGGGGATTTCACCTGTCGGTGGCGGGACTTCGCGGCCAAAGTTGTCGAGCTGGGGGGCTGCGGCCAGCAACATCTGCGTATAGGGGTGTTTGGGATCATCAAATAGCGCATCCGGATCCGCTTCTTCGACAAGGCGGCCAAGATACAGCACCCCGATCCGGTCCGCCATGTGCTGCACCACCGTCAGATCATGGCTGATGAACAGATACGTCAGGCCAAACGCGTCCTTGAGATCGCTCATCAGATTGAGAACCTGCGCCTGGACAGAAACATCCAGCGCCGACGTCGGTTCGTCACAGACAATCAGTTTGGGCTCAGAGGCAAGAGCGCGGGCGATACAGATGCGCTGGCGCTGACCGCCGGAAAACTCATGCGGAAATTTGCCCGCGTCCCGCGCTGCCAGACCCACCTGTTCGAGCAGACGTTCGGCCATGCCTTCGGTGTTGCCGCCACGTGCTGCAACTGGTTCAACGATGATATCGCGCACGCGCCAGCGTGGGTTGAGCGAGGCAAAAGGATCCTGAAAGATCATCTGAATGTCGCGCCGGACTGCGTCAACTTTGGCGGCGTCTTTCTCGCGGGCCAGATCAGTGCCGCGGATTTCCACCGACCCTTCTGAGGGGCCCAGCAGCCCGACAAGCATCTTGCCAATGGTTGATTTACCCGATCCGCTCTCGCCCACCAGAGCGTAGACGCTGCGCTCGGCGATCTCAAAGCTGACATCCGAAACAGCCGTCAGATAGGCCTTTTCGCGGCGTTCCACCATGCGGTTGAGCCATGGTTTGGAGACGTCAAAAATGCGCGTGAGGTTGCGGATATTCACCATACCCATCAGGCCACAGCCTCCTGTTTCAGAGGAAACCAGCAGGCCGCGCGCCCGTCGCCGTCTGTAATCCGGGGTCCGGGGTCAGACTTGCACCGGTCCTGGCCATACGGGCAACGGGGATGAAAGGCGCAGCCATCGGGCAGCGCATCAAGCCGGGGCATAGCGCCCGGGATCTGATGCAGACGGTCGCGCCCGCGTGAGGCCAGCGGCGTCGATCCCATCAGGCCGTGGGTATAGGGATGATGGGGTGCGGTCAGCACGTCCCGCACAGGGCCAAGTTCGGCCAGCTGACCTGCGTACATTACGGCGACGCGGTCGGCTGCTTCGGCAATAACGCCCATATCGTGGGTGATCAGCATGACGGCAGTGCCCCGGTCGCGGCAAAGCCGTTTGAGCAGCGAGATGATCTGTGCCTGGACAGAGACATCCAGCGCAGTTGTCGGCTCGTCTGCAATGATGAGCGAGGGTTCGGCGCAAAGTGCCAGGGCAATGACGACACGTTGCCGCATGCCGCCCGAAAATTCATGTGGAAAGCTGTCGACCCTTTCGGCGGCCCCGGGAATACCCACTTCCTCCAGCGCTGCAACAGCCCGTTTTTCTGCCTCGCTGCGCGAGATATCGAGGTGGGCGAGCATCGTTTCGGTCAGCTGGTCACCAATACGCAAAAGCGGGTTCAGTGAGGTCAGAGGGTCCTGGAAAACCATGCCAATCTCTTTGCCGCGCAGACGCCGCATTGCCTCCCCCTGGAGGCTGTCAATACGGGTGCCATTCACAAGAATCTCGCCACCGGCAATGTGGGCCGGCGGGCTGAGCAAGCCGATGACTGCGTTTCCCGCCATGGATTTGCCCGCGCCGGATTCGCCCACGACGCCAAGAATTTCACCGGCGGCAATGTCATAGCTGACACCGTTGACCGGACGCAGAATGCCGTAGCGTGTTGGGATTTCGACGGTCAGATCGCGTATAGAGAGGACAGGCCCGGCCATTCTCAGTTTGCCAGTTCTGCCTGAAGCCGCTCTGCCATGCGCTGCCGGGCTTCCCGGAACGTCGGCCCAAAAGAGCGCAGTGTCAGCGTCTGGAAAAGCTCCGTTTTGGCCACCGCCGAAGCTCCGGCGTCAGAATTGTAAAACGCGGTCAGTGCGGCAATTTCTTCTGCCGTATATACCTCTGCCGCGGTCTCACTCATTTCCTTTTCCAGTGCGGGCCGTATTTGGCCCAGTTCTTCCGCAATAATCTCGCGAATGACTGGTTCTTTTCCGTCGGGTATTTTGTCCGGGGTCAGACCTGTCTGGCTGAGCACCCGTTCGACGGACAGCATTTTGTCCAGTACGGCCTGCTGGCCCGCGCTGTCAACGAAACCTTTTGCTGCCTGGAGCTGTGCTGCGTCCTGTGCAGACGCCATGCCGGCAAAGGCCACAATAAAAAATATGTTCAGAAACCGCATTGGGAAATCCTTTATCGCAGGCGTGGGTTCAGCGCATCGCGCAGCCAGTCACCAAGGAGATTTACAGAAAGCGCCAGCGCCAGAAGCGTCACCGCAGGAAAGAGAAGAATCCACCATTCCCCAGAGAACAGAAAACCCTGCCCGATACGGATCAGAGTCCCCAGACTTGGCTGTGTCGGGGGGGCGCCTACGCCGAGAAAGCTCAGCGTGGCTTCGGCAATGATCGCCAGGGCCAGTGAGATCGTCGCGATCACCAGAACGGGAGACAGAACATTGGGCAGGATATGGCGCAGCATGATCGCGCCGGACCCGCGGCCAATCAGCCTGGCAGCCTGTACGTATTCCTTGTTCTTCTCGACCAGGGTGGCACCACGCACGACGCGCGCGAACTGAACCCAGTCGCTCAGCCCGATTGCAATGATCAGGACCCAGATGGCCATCTGGTCGCGGTATTCTATCGGCGTAACCCCCTTGGCGATCCCAAAAATCAGCATGGCCACCAGAATGGAGGGGAATGTCAGCTGCACGTCCGCGACCCGCATGATGATTGTCTCCGTCCACCCGCCGATATAACCGGCCAGCAGCCCCAGCGTGATCCCCAGCACCATGGCAAAGAGAACCGCAGCAGCGCCGACAAACAGCGATATGCGCATACCGTACAGGATCGTCGAAAAGACGTCGCGGCCCTGGTCGTCGGTTCCCAGCCAGAACGTGTCGCCGGTAAAGGCATTGGGGGTCATGGGCCTGGAAAAGCCGTTCATCAGGTTGAGAGACGCCGGATCGAACGGATTGTAAGGTGCAATAAGTGGCGCGAAAACGGCCGCCAAAACCATCAGCAACACCACGGCAGCCGAAACGATGGCCACCGGGGATTTGCGGAACTGCCATGCGAAATCGCTTTCGAGAGCCACGCGCAGGCGGGATTTCTCGGCAGTTTTGGCGGACGTATCTGTCGAAAGGTCAGCCATCAGTGCGCCGCCGTTCTGTCCGCGCGCAGGCGCGGGTCAATTGCAAAATAGAGCAGATCAACGATCAGGTTGATGCCCACAAACATCACGGAAATCAGCATGAGATAGGCCGCCATAACCGGGATATCGACGAACTGAATCGCGTTGATAAAGAGCAGTCCTACACCCGGCCACTGAAAAACGGTCTCGGTGATAATGGCAAATGCGATGATCGAGCCGAGTTGCAGACCAGTGACGGTGATCACGGGCACAAGAGTGTTTTTCAGCGCATGCCGGAAGTTTACAGCGCGCTCTTTCAGCCCCCGCGCCCGGGCAAACCGTATATAGTCCTGGCGCAGTACTTCGAGCATTTCGGAGCGCACAAGCCGCATTATGAGGGTCATCTGGTACAGACCCAGGGTGATTGACGGCAGGATCAGCGCTTGCAGGCCACTGGATGTCAGAAATCCGGTGCTCCATCCCCCTATGTCAACGGTCTCGCCCCGTCCGAAACTGGGCAGCCAGCCCAGTTCGACAGAAAAGAGGTAAATGAGCAGGATACCGATCAGGAATGTCGGTAAAGAAACGCCAATCAGCGATACCGACATGATCGCATTCGCGGCAAAACCGTTTCGTCGGATGGCGGTGAAAACTCCCAGCGCGATCCCGATGGATATCGCCAGAAAGCCGGATACCGCTGCCAGTTCCAGTGTTGCCGGTGCCCGTTCCATCAGGATGTCAGAAACCGGGCGGCCCTGGCGGTAACTGACACCGAAATTGCCCTGGGCGGCACCTGACAGGAATTTGTAATACTGAACAGGAAAGGGCTGATCCAGACCCAGTGTCGTGCGCAGCCGTTCAATATCTTCCTGGGTCCGTTCCTGACCCAGCATGTTGTCGATCGGATCGCCGACAAAGCGGAACATGGAAAAGGCCACGAGGCCCACGACCAGCAGCACAATGGCCGACTGAAACACGCGTTGGATGACGTAGGCGAGCATGGGTCCCTTTCCGGTAGTCGTACAGTTGTCGCAAGGCCACCCCTGAGGGTCAAGGGATGCTTCCGGGGATAATGGGTCACAGGATCATGCTTTTCGACTTTTTGATCAGGCCACTTGCAATTCCAGAATGAAAGGTGCATATGCACGTAAAGGAGATGAAAAATGCCACACCCGCCCTTCCACGAATGCCTGAACGCTCAGCTGCGCAGATCAATGCGGGCTGTTGGCAAAGCCTATGATGCGGCACTGAGACCGGCTGGTATCAAATCGACACAGTTCACTCTGCTAGCCGTTTTTGCATACCACCCCGAGTTGTCGGTGAGCCGCCTGGCCTCGATAATGGGGATGGATCGCACCACCCTCACCCGCAATCTGCAGCCGCTTTTGCGCGAGGGCTGGCTCGAAATCCGGGGAAATGACGACGGGCGCGTGCGCGTCGTCCGCATGACGACGGCAGGGAGCCGAAAGCTCGCGGAAGCAGCACCGCTATGGGAAAGTGTTCAGGCGAAAACCGCGGAGCTGCTGGGCCCGGACGGGCGCGAACAACTTGCCCAACGTCTTGCCAGGTTAGAGACGGGCTGATTTTTTCACCTATAAAGGTGCATATACACTCAAAATACGAAATCTCAGAAAGGAATGAGACATGGAAACCGAACAGATATTTCAGATGCAGTTTGTCCTGAGCCTGATCGTGACGGCAATGGTCGGACTATGGTGGGTGCGGCCATGGCTGGCACGGACAGATTTTCATGATGGCTTGTTCTGGCTTACTGTCCCGCACGCGCTGCGCCACCTTGGGATGGTGTTTCTTGTGCCTGCCGTTGTGCACACCGACATGCCGCAGGACTTTGCGCTGGAGGCCGGTTATGGAGACCTTGCAGCCGGTGTTATCGCATTGCTGGCCTTGCCTGCGCTGCACTACCGGCTGATCGTCGCCCTGCCGCTGGTCTGGCTGTTCAATATCGTGGGTACGGTTGATCTGCTGAACGCATTGCCACAAGCCCATGCCATCCCGTTTTTCCGGTCGGCCTGGTACATTCCGACATTCATTGTGCCGGTCCTGCTCGTAACCCACGCATTGATGTTTGCGGCACTGTTCGAGCGGCTGCGCGGCACTCCGGCCGGCAGGAAAACCGCTCTGTGAACAGCTTGGTTACCCTCGCCCGCCGTGCGGGCGGGGGCTTCAGTTCACGGTTACCCAGCGCAGAATAAAGAAGTTATCGGGGCGTTGGGTCAGTTCGATATTCGTTGCGGTGCCCCAGACCAGTGGCTGCACATAAAGCGGTACATAGGCCACTTCATCCTGCAGAATTTTTGCCGTTTCATCCAGCATGGCCTGACGTTTTGTATCGTCAATCTCTGACTGGATCATTGGCAGCAGCTCATCCACCCGGGCGTTTGAAAACCCGCCGAAGTTCCAGGACCCCAGCTTCTTTTCCTCGTTCGGCGTCGAGGCAAGGAACCGGACCGGGTGCTCTGCATCGAAAGTGCCCGGGGACCAGCCCAGCAGGTACATATCGTAGTTATCCGCGCGCAGCTCGGGCCAGTAATTCTGAACCGGCATCGCATCCAGCTGGGCCGAAATGCCGACCTGCGCCAGCATGCCCGTCACCGCCTGACATACAGATTCGTCGTTCAGATACCGGTCGTTGGGGCATTTCAGACCAAAGGAAAATCCGTCGGCATACCCTGCTTCGGTCAGCAGCGCCCGTGATTTTTCAGGATCGAAAGGCGCACGTTCTGCCAGTGCTTCGCTGAAGCCGCGCATCGCGGGGCTGACCAGCTGGCTGGCAGGTTCTGCACTGCCGCGCATGATCGTTTGCAAAATCGCGGGCACGTTCACAGCATGTGCGATCGCCTGCCGCACACGGACATCCGCAAACGGGTTTTTATCGCTGGTTTCAGCGGAATACTTAAGCGCGTCTGCCTCATGCGGGAACCCCAGCATGATCACGCGGGCTTCGATACCCTGAATGACCTGCACATCCGGGTTGGCGTCGAGGCGTGCGGCATCCTGGATCGGGACCGGGTTGATCAGGTCGATATCACCGGACAACAAAGCAGCCACGGCAGTCGCCGGGTTCTGAATGGGGGTGAATTCGGCACGGGTGATATTGTGCTCTGTTGTGTCCCACCAGCCGTCAAAGGGTTCCAGTACAGTGCGCAGACCAGGTTCGCGCGCGGTCACGCGGAACGCGCCGGTGCCATTGGCATTCAGGGTTGCATAGTTGCCGTTGTCTTTGTCCGGACGGGCGGCGCTGTTTGTTTCTGCCCACCCCTGATCAACGATCATCCAGTTTGCGATACTGTCCGGAAAAATCGGGTTCGGAGCCGTCGTCATGATATCGACGGTATAGTCATCGACTACGGTGACACCGGACACAGGGGCGAACCAGCTGCGCGTGTCCGAAGTTTCGTCGGACGCGCGCTGGTATGAGAAGAGAACGTCAGAGGCATCGAATGCGCTGCCATCGTGGAACGTTACCCCTTCGCGCAGCCTGAAGCGCCAGCCTTCGCCTTCTCCGATAGGTTCCCAGGATGTTGCAAGCGCGGGTTCGATGCTCATGTCTTTACCGCGACGGACAAGGCCTTCGTAGACGTTATTCAGAAAACCGAGCACCGGCGCAGAGTTGACCGCATGCGGGTCCAGCGTCTGCGGGTCGGTAGTGGCGGCCCAGGTAAACTCCTCGGCCAGGACACCCTGTGACAACAGGGCAGAAAAAGCAGCGGCTGTGAGTGCATATCGCATTTTGACGTCCTTTGTATCTGAAAGCGCAGGTCTGATCCGGCGGCGCGCCCCTGTCGGGGCGCATTCTGTGTCTGGAGACCGGAGGCTGAACCCTCCGGTCCGCAGGATTGCGAATGTCTGCGCGGCTGAAAAGAACGCCGCGCAGGGCGGATCAGTTCATGGTGAAGTATTTCACTTTGGGCTGATCCTCTGGATCTACGTCAATGCCCACTTTTTCTGACATACCCCAGTTCAGGACCTGGTGGTGGATCGGGATGTAGAGCTGTTCGCCCTGCACGACTTCCCAGATCTCCGAGATGGCCTGATCACGTGAACTCAGATCAGTATTGGAGGCCAGCGATTTGATTTTCGCGTCCAGATCCGGGTCGGTAAAGCCGGTGCCGTTCCAGGTGCCGATATCGGATTCGCGAGAGTGCACCAGGAAGTTAAAGATGTACTCGGAATCGTATGTCGGCACACCCCAACCCAGCATATAGAAGTCAGTCTTGCCATCTGTGATCAGCGGAAAGTGCTGTGCCTTGGGCTTGGCATCGAGGTTCACGGTCACGCCGATCTGCGCCAGCATGCCTACGGCAGCCTGGCAGATTGCTTCATCATTGATGTAGCGATCGTTCGGGCAATCCAGCTGAATGGTGAAACCGTCACCATAGCCTGCATCGGCCATCAGCTGTTTCGCTGTGTCGAGATCAGTTGTTGAGGACCCGTCCATCTCTGCCGACCAGCCGTTCACAAAGGGCGGCGCGATCATGCCCGCAGGCTCGGACTGGCCGCGCATCACAACCTGTTGGATCGCATCACGGTTGATCGACATCGACATGGCCTGGCGCACACGCACATCGGCCAGCGGATTTGCACCGTCAATGTTGTCCGCTTCCAGGTCATCCGCACCCTGGTTCATACCAAAGAAGATCACCCGGTTCTGAGGGGCCTGTTTTACCACCAGGCCCGCGGCGCTGTTCACGCGATCCAGGTCCTGGACCGGCATGTCCTGGAGGAAGTCAACCTCACCGGACAACAGTGCGGCAACGCGGGTCGCGGCATTCTGAATAGGGGTATAAATGATTTCCGTTACTTCCATCGGAAACTGGTCAATTCCCCAGTAATTGTCGTTTCGCGTCATGACAGTGCGCACGTCAGCTTCGCGGCTTTGCAGCACGTAAGGGCCGGTGCCATTGGTATTGCTGGTGGCATATGTCAGCTCGCCGCCCTCAAAGTCCTGCACGTTCACCGTGTCGTTTGCCTCGGTCCAGCCTTTGTCCATGATAAACAGGTTGGTCAGGTTGCTGGGCAGGATCGGGTTCGGGCCATCTGTGACCATCTCGATTGTATAGTCATCAACTGCGCGGACCTCGGTGATCGAGCCGATCAGCTCTTTCATATCTGAGTTCGGCTGCTTGGCGCGCTCAAAGCTGAAAACCACGTCTTCTGCGGTAAATGCGGCGCCATCGTGGAACGTTACACCCTGGCGCAGATTGAACACCCAGACGTTCGGATCATCCTCGGACGGTGCCCAGTCTGTTGCCAGCGCCGGCTCAAAAGCACCCGTGACATCGCGGATGATGAGCGGCTCGTACATCTGGTGGCGTATCGTGTGGGTGGGTCCTTCGTTCTGTGCATGCGGGTCAAGCGTCAGCGCATCACCAGCGCGCGCCCAGCGGAGCGTTTCCGCGCTTGTCAGCGTAGCAGTTGTCGACAGCAAAATGGCCGCCGTAATGACGGAGGTCGTGAGTTTCATTGGAGTCTCCCCAGATTTTGTTTTTCTGCCCGTAATGTTTGCCACCAGGGCCGGTTTGGCAAGCCCTTAGTACACCATAACGTGCGTGTGACATCTCTGTGCTGCCCGTTCTTCAGGCAGCTCCCGGAATTCGGATCATGCGGCTGCCTTCCTCAAATCCGTTCATCGGCAGCGGCCATGTACTCCCCGGCCAGCGCAGCTCCATCTGCTGACGGCGCGGGCGGTAAACAGCGGTATAAAGTGTGCCAAAACCCGCGTTGAAGGCCGTTGAATAGAGTGGAGGTTTCAGAAACGCGCCGATGAATTTCTCTTCGGGATCGCGGTGCAGTGTCAGTCGCTGCAACAAAAACCTCTCGCGCTCGACCGTGGCGGTAAACCGGGCGTGGCTGACCCATTCTACATTTTCCTGATGGTTTGTGGCCACCGCGGCATGGGTGATGACGGTCGGGCGATCCGGAGCCATCATTGCAGTGAGGTATTGCCGCTTTTTGTCGAGCACGGTGACATTATAGCTCATATGGGTCGGAATGCGGGCGAGCGCTGCGCCCGCTTCTTCGGCAGTATCGCAGGTCTGCAACACATAGCGCAGGATCAGCGGCACGCCAAAACCCTCGCCGACAATGCGCCTGCCCCCGAAAGTCAGCGAGATCGCGAGGCCCGCATCATTCATTCCGTCGACCATGCCAAACAGACCGTCTGATGTACCGACGACACGCCGCCCCTGCCAGTTTGTTCGCAGCACAAGGCTGTCGAAAGCATTTGGGTTATAATCGTAGTTGCGCACCAGCACCGGTTCTTTGCCCGTCCAGATTGCCTGGCTGCAGCCAGCCAGGTAGGGCGGCGGGCAGTAAAAGGACAAAAAGCGCGCGGCATGATCGCTGCCGCCAGCCAGTTCGCACAGTTCTTCCCAGAGCGGGATGATCTCCGGCATATGCTTTTTCAACGCCCTGCGCGACTCGGCATAGGTCGGGCGGGTTGTCTCACCTTCCTTCAGCCACCATCGCTGATAATCGGGCCAGTATTCGGCGAAAAGCCCGGACCATTTCGGACCGGGCGTTTCTTCTGTAAAGGCGCGCCATAACATTGGGTGCGCTGTCCTTTCGGATCAGAGGATTTTAAAGGCAGGATCCGCCAGCGCGGGTCCGGCCTCTGCCTGTGGCAGCGGTTTGGCTGCCACACATTGCTTGATGCCGTGGATCCACTTTTTCGCCCGGTCATTCAACTGGAAACTCTTGGTCATCGAACGACCCCGCGTCACGAGGATGCCAATGTCAGCACCTTCATAACGATAGTCACCCGGGCCCAGAATGCGCAGGAAGAACGCCTCATTCTCGGATTCTACTGCGCGGCGGTGATAGTCGAAGCGGTCATAGACCACGCGCCCGTCCTCGAGCATTTTGTAGATGCCCGTTTCCGGGGCCGCGGTGCAGATATCGACCGTATCGTCCGTGTGCTTGATCACCATCTGTGACCAGCTGTCGATATTGGCGCTGTCGGCCCAGCGGGCGTTGAGCTCATCCACATCCAGATTGAATTTCTTCTTCGAGAACTCCAGCAGGTGGAACAGAAACAGCGGCGCATCCGCATGGGCAAAAGCGGCGTGGTTCGTCATGGACGACGCGCCCGTGATGCGCGGGTTCAGCTCGCCCAACCAGATATCACCGGTTTTCTTGTCGATCAGGAAGTCGAGCTCAAAATACCCGCGATACCCCTCCTTGCGCAGTTGCTCACCGAACTTAAACGTCAGATCCCGCGCTTTCTCACGCACTTTGGGCGGAAAGGCGGTTGCGAGCATTTCATTGCCACACCAGCCGCCGCGATATGGCGTCAGCTCTTTGAAGCCGACCAGTTCGGTCATCAACGGGCCAACAATCGTGCCTTCAGACGTGGCACAGGCCTCGATGGCCGAGCCACGGCAATCAATCCGTTTCATGATCTTGATCTCGCCCTCGCCGATGATCTCGTGCTCATGACGGCGGAAATCAGCTTCGGACTTGATAAAGAACGTGGTGTGCCCGCTGTCGCCAAAGGCGGACTGCAGCACCAGGTCATGCCCGATCCCGGCCTTGTCACAGGTCTTTTTAAGATCCTCATAGGATTTGACCTCTGCCAGCACGTTCGGCACCGACGGCACACCGGCTTTGTTACCGATGCGGACTGTTTCGATTTTGTTGTCCATGTTCGTGCGCAGCTTGGCTTTGGGAAACCAGACCGACCCGCCGAGCTCTTTGGCCAGACGTTCGGTTTCCTCGTCAAACATCAGGAACACAAACTTAGGCTTGCCGCCGCGACGCTTGATAAAGTCGATGACCTCTTTGTGCTGCAGCAGGTAATTGTTGATGTCCTCGATGGACTGAAATTCCGCATGCGGCTGCTCAGACGGGCAAAAGACGTTGGGATGCCGGCCATCGTAACAGTCAATGTAGCAGATGTACTTGAAGTTCTTCACCCATTCGTCAATCCCGAGCAGGTTGAAGTTCGTGGCCGAGACAAAATAGACCGGATCCTCGTTGCGATGAAAAAAGCGGCGGATTTCCGAGATGTTTTTCAGAACCGTTGTAGACATGAATTGCTGTCCTCTCTGTTAGTTTATTCCGCCGCAGGGGCGATTTTTGGCGCATCTGCGCGCGCCTCGATGATTTCGTCCAGGGCTTCGGTCGTAAAGACCCGCAAGCCCAGATCCGGCCGGTAGCCGTGGATTTCGGTAACGTCCAGCGCCAGCATAAAGGCAAGGATTTCCTGACTGATGACCTGACCCGGTACGAGGATGGGGAACCCGGGCGGATAGGGAATGATAAAGCTGGCGGAAACGACCGTTTCACCAGCGTCCAGCGCCTCCTTCAGAGATCCGTTGATGTCCAGATAGTCACATTTGTTTTCGTCATATGCCAGGAAGAAGGCTGACCTGATATCGCCCTCGCCCGTCACCGGACAGGCACGGAAGGCATCGTGGAACCGGCTGAAATCGGGCAGCGGCGGCAGGTCTTCCATCAGCGCCTTGACTCGGCGATCAAACGACAGCCGCTCCATCTTGCTGGCGTCATCAATACGTTCATCCAGCGATTTCGCGATCTCCACCAGCACTTCGATCAGATAGGCAACCGAGGACCGTGTGGTGCCGATGTTTGTCATGAACAATACGGTATTGCGCGAGGTCTTGTTGATCTGAATCCCGTATTTGTCCATCAGGATATCGGTTTTGAACGTATCCCCGTCCCAGCCGGTACCACCGACGGCCAGCGTCACGCGGGTCGCATCCAGAACAAAGTCATCCTGTTCCCAGCTGTCCCACATATCGGTCCAGCCCTGTTCGGCGTCATAGTAACTGGTGATGCCAGACTGGCGGTATTCGTCCGGGATCATGTCGCCGGCGGTCAGCACGCGGAAGTATTTCTTCAACAGCGGATGGGTCATGATCGCGCGGCGCATCGACAGTGCGGCCTCGATCTGGCGCTGAACGAATTCATAGCCCTCCAGCTCGACCTGGCGGCGCCCCACATCGAGGCTCGCGATGATCTGATAGTTCGGCGAGGTCGAGGTATGCGTCATATAGGCTTCGTGGAAAGCCTGCTCCACTTCGCCTTTGAAATCCTGATCATTCACATGGATCATGGACCCTTGTCGCAGCGACGTCAGCGTTTTGTGGGTGGATTGTGTGCCATAAACCCGGACCCTGGCATCGGGTGGCGGGATCAGCCTTGTATCCAGCAGCTTTTCGTCATCGGCGTCTTCCAGCGTGCTTTGCTGGGCCTCATACATACGTTTGTGCGCATCAGAGCGGAAACGCGTGCGCAGCGTGTTTGCTGCCGTCATCGCGGTGCGCTGACGATACGTCGGGTTGAAACGGGCAAAGGCAAACCAGGCCTCATCCCACAAAAAGATCAGGTCCGGCTTGATGGCAAGGCATTCTTCCATGACCCGCTCAACATTATAGACAAGCCCGTCAAAGGTGCAGTTCGTCAGCAACAGCATACGCACCTTGTGCAGTTTGCCCTCTGCCTTGAGCTTCAGCAGCTGGTGCTTGATCTCGCGCAGCGGCACAGCCCCGTACATCGAGTATTCATTGAGCGGATAACTGTCGAGGTAGCATACCTGCGCACCGGCCAGCACCATGCCGTAGTGGTGTGACTTGTGACAGTCCCGGTCAACCAGAACGATATCGCCGGGCCGGACAAGGGCCTGAACGACAATCTTGTTGCAGGTGGATGTTCCGTTTGTGGCAAAGAAAGTCTGTTTTGACCCGAATGCCCGGGCGGCCAGTTCCTGCGCCTCTTTGATGGGTCCGTGCGGCTCCAGCAGGCTGTCCAGACCGCCGGAGGTGGCGGAGGTCTCTGCAAGGAAAATGTTGGGTCCGTAAAAGGCCCCCATATCCTGAATCCAGTGACTGCGCGAAATAGACTTGCCCCGGCTGATGGGCATCGCGTGAAACACGCCCGTCGGCTGTTTGGAATATTCGACCAGCGCGGTGAAAAACGGCGTTTTGTTACGCGCCTGAACACCCCGCAGGATGTTCAGGTGGAGTTCCATAAAGTCTTCCTGATTATAGAAGACACGCCGGCAGATCCCAAGATCAAGCCCTGCGATATCCTCCACTGAACGTTCGGTGACCAGATAGGCGTCCAGTTCCGGGCGCACCCGGTCAATCAGGCGGCACAGTTCGGGCCCGTAATTTTCGGGCTCCATATTGTCGATCTCTTCCTGACCCCCTGCCCGGTTCAGAAAGCGCTGCACGATCTGCTGATCCATCTTGGATTTCAGCACCAGACCCGGCCGTACGACGATTGCCTGGATGTTGTGATTAAACAGGACGGCAACAAGCGCGTCCTCAAGGCTGGGCACGACAAGCGCTTCGTAGATGAACGGGTCTTCTGGGCGGCGCATGCGCGTGACATTGCTGCGCAGCCAGCGTTCCTGATGCTCGTTCACATTATCAACGATCAGAACCTCAAAATAAGGTTTCGCGAGTGCGCGGGCTTCGGGCGACTGCATCGCCTCATCTTCGAGCTCATCGTTGTCGATGCTTTCCCGTTCCAGCGGAATATGACGGCGACGGTATGCGCCGGTTGTCAGTGCACGGGTGACACGCCCGATGGCAAAAGCCAGTTCTTCAAAATTACCATGCTCGAACTGGCGCCGCATATAGTCAAAGGCCGCCATACCGGGGAATGCCCAGTAGGGTTCAATGAAGGACAGACTGTTGAAAAGCTCTTCTGTCTTTTTTGTCAAAGACGCTGTCTGCCGGGCGTTTGGCCCGCGGGACAGGGCAGAGGTTGCCTCCCGCAGAGCACTCCACCGGTCAGAACGAAGCTGGATCGCCGAAGCGTAGTCGTTAGTAGCGTGCATCAGTAGTTCCCCGTTGTGCGGATACCATAACGCAGCTGCGAGCAGTCTTTGCCACTCTGCCTGTCTGCGGTGTTATCCGCTGGATTGTTGTTTGTCGTCTCCCGCAACCGGTTTCATCAGATCTGCGCCCGGCACCTCGTTCTGGACAGGAATATTGGCAGGTGCGCCCGGAACCACAATAGGATCGGCCCCTTTGAATGCCGGTGCTTCATCCTTTTTCTGCCCTGGTACATCAACATGCAGCCCTGCGCGTGATCCCTGTTGTGGTATCTCCAGTGGTCCCAACGTTTTAAGAAACGCGTCGGTTCCACTGTTTCTGTCGTAAACCGAAAAATCTGTTGATCTGTCGCGGAAACTCTTGAGAACCTGCCCCAGACCTTTCATGCCTGTTTCCCGCTGGCGGCGCACCATGCTGAGGTCGACCTCAATCGGGAACATATCTTCCTGACCGGCAGACTGGTGCAGGACATGCGCAGAGGGGTCCACGACAAGCGATTTGCCAACACCACCGGCACCGAGGCCGTTCACGTCGATGACATAACACTGGAACTGGGCGGCTGTTGCCCTTGCAATTGCGAGCTCAGCGTCGCGGTCCGTCGTCCCTGTCAGAACCGGGTGCAACAGTACTTCGACACCCTGTGCAGTCAGCTGGCGGGTGGTTTCCGGGAACCAGATGTCATAGCAGATCGACAGCCCGAAACGCCCGACCTCAGGCACGTCAAAAACGCAGAATTCCTCGCCTGCGGCAATCCCGGCCTCGTAAGGCCGGAACGGGAACATCTTTGCGTAGCGGCGGATGATTTCACCCTCCGGGTTAATCACCACAGAGGTGTTGAAAATCCGCCCCGTCTCAGGATCGCGCAGGAACATGGAGCCGGGAATGAGCCAGACCCTGTGGCGCCGCGCGGCCGCACAGAACTGGTCCAGCGCCTCGTTTTCGGGTGGCTGCGCGAAACGGTCAAGCGGGCCATAGGGGGCCAGCTCTGAAAAAAGCACCATCTGTGTCCATGGAAAGCGTGCCATGAGCACATCAAGACGCTGGATCATACCTTCCACGTTTGATTGCAGGGCGTTGACGTGCATCTGCACGCCGGCAATGGCAAAAGGGGTCATCGTAAAGCTCTCCGTCCGGTCAGGGCGCACAAAACTGCCCCGATACTACATCTCAGACTGAATGCTTTACGCCCATCTGTCAGGGGATAAAACAGGTGAAACACACTGCCGTTGCGATAAAACGCAAACCAGGACGCAAATGCCTGTTTGCAGGTCACCGGCAGTACCGGTTTCTGATCAAAGACGACGCAAAAGTGATTAGAAAATTAAACACTGCGATCCTCCCTGTCTGGTGCCCTGATGCTGTCATCCGCACCAAAGCGGATGATTCCCCACAACCAGTGTAACTTGCCCACCCGTTATCCTGACCGGCGCGTCCCATTATGCCCAAGCGTAAGCAGGTTCGCGGGTCAGCGCAAGTCCCGCATCCGTCCGAGGCAGGGCACTCTCTTCTTGCGCCGTCTGACCTTATGCTGGATCATCGCGACATGTTTAATATTTCTGCAATGCCTGCGCGACTGACCTGCCCTTGCGCGCAGCATTGCGGTCCACAAAGGCCGGAGATTTCATGCCAGACCCAGGTTCGATGACGCGTTTTTCGATTTTTGCCGGGGTGGGTGCCCTGACCCTGATCAGTCTGGCTCTGGCACTGGTTTGGACATGGTGGATGCTCATACCTTTCGCGTTTTTCGCCTGGCTGACAGCTTTGGGTGTGCACGATGTCCGCCAGACGAGCCATTCAATCCTGCGCAACTATCCGGTGCTGGGGCATATGCGCTTTCTTTTCGAAGGCATCCGACCGGAAATCCGCCAGTATCTGATTGAAAGCGATCAGGACGAGGAGCCGTTCAGCCGCGATGCGCGCAGCCTTGTCTACCAGCGCGCCAAGGGACAGGAGGACAAGCGCCCGTTTGGGACACGCATGCGGGTATACGATTCCGGATATGCCTGGGTCACACACTCTGTGGCGCCCGTAGAAATCCACGATACCGACTTTCGGGTGAGCATCGGCGGTAAGGATTGCAGGCAGCCCTACAGTGCATCTGTTTTCAACATCTCTGCGATGAGTTTCGGCTCACTTTCGGGCAATGCGATTGAAGCGCTGAATACCGGGGCACGCAAAGGCGGATTTGCACATGACACCGGCGAGGGATCGGTAAGCCGCTATCACCGGGCGGGCGGCGGAGATCTGATCTATCAGGTTGCGTCCGGATACTTTGGGGCGCGGGCCGCAGATGGCACTTTTGATCCGGAAAAGTTCCGTGTGACGGCATCCCAGGAACAGATCAGAATGATCGAGCTGAAGCTCAGTCAGGGCGCAAAGCCGGGGCATGGCGGTATGTTGCCCGCCTCAAAGATCACGCCCGAAATTGCCGAGGCCCGCGGCATTCCGATGGGCGAGGACTGTGTATCGCCCGCAGCCCATTCCGCGTTTTCGACACCCATCGAAATGATGGAGTTTATCGGTCAGATGCGGGAGTTGTCGGGCGGAAAACCAACAGGTTTCAAACTGTGCATCGGGCACCGCAGGGAGTTCATGTGCATGGTAAAGGCCATGCTGCAAACAGGTATCGTGCCTGATTTCATCGTCGTTGACGGGACCGAAGGTGGCACAGGGGCGGCACCTGTAGAATTCTCAAACCATATCGGCATGCCCCTCGTTGAGGGCCTGACCTTTGTTCACAACACGCTGCGCGGCGCCGGCCTGCGCGACCAGGTCAGAATTGGCGCGGCGGGCAAGGTCGTCTCCTCTTTTGATATCGCGCGCGCACTGGCGCTGGGGGCGGACTGGTGCAATTCTGCGCGTGGCTTTATGTTTGCGATTGGCTGTATCCAGGCTCAGGCCTGCCACACCAATCATTGTCCCGTTGGCGTTGCGACACAGGACCCGATGCGCTCCCGTGCGCTGGACGTTGGCTCAAAATCGGAACGCGTGGCGCGGTTTCACGGCAATACCCTTAAGGCGCTGGGGGAAATGACCGGTGCCGCGGGTCTGCGCCATCCCGGAGAGTTCATGCCCCAGCACCTTATGGTGCGCCTGGGCGACAAGGAAATGGCAGAGGGGAATGACGCCTACCCCTACCTTCCCGAAGGGTTTTTGCTGAGCGACAAAGGCGACGACGCGATACTGGGCGATTACAGAAAGCGCTGGCACCGCGCTGACCCCGCCAGTTTTGCACCACCGCCCTGCTGACGAAAAAAAGCACCCAATCGGGTGCCTTTTCCTTTGCAATTCGTCCCGCTGGATGTGTTAGGACGCCTGTTCTGCCACCGCTTCGGCCAGGGCGGCTTCAAAGATCTCCAGCCCTTCTTCGATAATGGCGTCGGATGCTGTCAACGGCACCATGATACGCAGCGCGTTTCCGTGCATGCCACAGCCCAGAAGGATCAGGCCCCGTTTCAACGCATGCGCGCAGACAGATTTGACCAGCGCCGCATCTGGTTTTGCGGTATCAAAATCGGTGACGAACTCGACAGCAAGCATTGCACCCAGCCCACGGATGTCCCACATCCGGAAGGGCGCTGTGCGTGCGCCGATCTCAGCAAACCGTGTGCGGAAATGCGCGCCCAGTTTTAGCGAACGGGTCAGCAACCCTTCGGTTTCCAATGCCTCGATGGCCGCCAGGGCCGCCGCACAGGCAACCGGGTTTCCGCCGTAGGTACCTCCCAGACCGCCAGGGTCCATCGCGTCCATCACATCCGCCCGGCCAATAACACCGGCGATGGGGTATCCACCGGCCATGGATTTGGCGACCGTGATCAGATCCGGCACAACGCCGGAATGCTCGATGGCAAACATGGTGCCCGTACGTCCGAACCCGGCCTGAATTTCGTCGGCGATCAGCAGGATGCCATGCGCGTCACAGATGGCGCGCAGTTCACGCAGCATCTCGAACGGAACCGGCGTATAACCGCCCTCGCCCAGAACAGGCTCGATGATGATTGCCGCGACACGGTCAGGCTGCGCATCAGTCAGGAACAGGTTTTTCAGACCGGTCAGCGCATCCTCGACGGTTATTCCGTCCCGTACCGAAGGAAAAGGCGCGCGGAACACGTCAGCCGGGAACGGCCCGACATCTTTTTTGTAGGGGCTGATTTTGCCGGTCATCCCCAGCGTCAGAAGCGTACGGCCATGATACCCGCCGGTGAAGGCAATAATTCCAGGGCGGCCAGTTGCTGCGCGGGCAATTTTGACCGCGTTTTCGACAGCTTCAGCGCCGGTTGTGACCAGCAGTGATTTCTTTGGATGATCGCCCGGCGCAAGCGTGTTCAGCTTTTCAGCAAGAGAAATATAGGATTCGTAAGGCACGACTTGGAATGAGGTATGCGTGAAACGGTCTTCCTGGGCTTTGGCCGCCGCAACGACGGCAGGATGCCGGTGGCCGGTATTCAGAACGGCAATACCGCCGGCAAAGTCGATGTAACGCTTTCCCTCGACATCCCAGAGTTCGGCATTTTCAGCATGATCCGCAAAAACGGGGGCAGCCGAAGCAACGCCGCGCGGTACGGCGGCTTCGCGGCGTGCCAGCAGTGCCGCGTTGGTCTGAACGTCCGGCGACGTTGCGACCACTTCAATCTTTGGTTTCTTTGCAGCGCGGGATTTGCGCGGTTTCTTCACAGCGGGGGTTTTCACAGTAGTGGCCATCGGGGCGTCCTCTGATGTAGGGGGTGTTTAAAATATCGATACTCTGTTTAATTTAGTTGTCAATCGCCATTTCTACGACAGGCAATTCCACTCTCAGAGTGGTCCGCAGTTTTGGTGTGACAATGTCCGGCCAGCCGGATAATCATTGGCACGCATCAGGCGCTTTACCGCTGTAACGCAAGGATATTATTTTGGATATCGGGCATCGCCTTCGCGCCATCCGGAAACAGCGTGGCCTTTCGCAGCGCGAACTTGCTGCGCGTGCGGGCCTCACGAACGGCACCATTTCTCTGATCGAAAAGAACCGGACCAGCCCGTCGGTGGCATCGCTCAAAAGCCTACTTGATGCGATTCCCATCTCTATGGCCGAGTTTTTCGCCACGATCGAGGAGACCGGTCAGAGCAAATACTTCTACAAAGCGGGCGAGTTCACAGAGCTCGCACCGGGGAGCAAAGAGGGGAGCGGCGGGCAGCCGTTGTCCCTGCGCATGCTCGGGCATTCCCAGGAAACTGCTTTGCAGGTGCTGCACGAAAGATATGCGCCCGGTGCCGACACCGGCCCGGAGTTTCTGAGCCATGATGCCGAGGAGGCAGGCGTCATCATCCGCGGCAACATCGAGATAACCGTCGATGAGGAGGTCAGCGTACTGGGTCCGGGGGATGGCTATCTGTTCAACAGCCGACTGCCCCACCGTTTTCGGAACATCGGTGAAGAGGTTTGCGAAATCATTAGCGCCTGCACGCCGCCAAGTTTCTGACGCCGTCCTCAGTCTTCACCGCTGCTGCGGTTTTTCCCGCGTGTCGTCAGGTACACGAAAACCGCAACCAGAGTCAGAATAGCAAGGCCGTAAAAAAACGGGTCTTCAGACATGGTTCGATCTCCTTTCTCCTGAGGTTCACGGGTACAACGCGACGCGCGGGCAAAAAGTTCCGCCCGCAGGATCGCATAGCAAATAAAGGTTAATAATCCCGTATTCCCGGATCGCGGTGCCGGACCGGGAATGTCAGTTCAAGACGGTGGATATTATCCTCGAAACAGACCTCAACATGACCGTTCAGCTGCCGGGCAAACGCATTGATCAGCTGGGAGCCAAGACCTGTTCCCTCTGACCCATGTGCTCCTGATGTGCTGTTGGATATCGAAAAGACTGCTGTTTCCGGTTCGGTTTGTTTCAGCGACACCGCCAGCGTGGCAGCATGATCCGTGCCAGGTGCACCGATGTATTTCATAGCATTCGTCACAGCCTCGGACACCAGCAGCGTCAGAGGTGCTGCATCATCTGCATCCATGTGTACCGCATCATAGTCCTGGGTGACCTCCACACCGGATCCTGCGGGCAGGCCAATCACCAGCAACTGACCTACGATCTCACGCAGGAGCAGGCCAGCATCCGCCCGGTCCAGCGCATCGGACTGATAGAGGTTCTTGTGCACGGTCGCGAGGCTGAGAATGCGATCCTGCAGGCGGCGCAGCACATCACGTGCGTCCTCGGACCGAGCCCGGCGGATCTGCAGGTTCATAATTGACGATATCAGCTGCAGATTGTTTTTCACCCGGTGGTGCACTTCTTTGAGCAGGATATTCTTGTCGCGGATATTGTCTTCGAGCGCGGCCTCGTCGCGGATGATCGATTCCGCCATGCTGACAAAGGTCCCCTGAATTTCCTGCAGTTCCAGCGGGACATCATCCCCCATCGTCTTGCGCGGCAGTGCACGGTTGAACGCAAAGAGCCGCATCTGCCTGCCCAGCTTGCTGATGTGACGCACCGCGAGGCGATTGAGCGACCAGAATGCAACCACCAGGCTCGCCAGCCACATCAGAACGGGCAGGAAAATGCTCAACCGGCCGGTCTGGTCCGCGCTTTGCAGAACATCGTCATGCTGCCAGATGCTCATGGAATATGCGACACCCGGAATGATCGGCACGACAGCATAAACGCTTTCTGTATCGCGTCGGTTCACATCAGAAAAAACAACGGGCTTTTCCCCGATCAGCGTGGCAAGGCTGCGGTTTTGCGGCAGATTGAGTGCCGAGGACTTCTGGCCCTGGTCCGACAGGAAAACCTCTCCCGATGCGTTGAATATCACCAGATCAAACGGCGACAGGGGCAAAGGTGGTCCCTGCGATGATCGGATGCGGGAAACTGGAATGGACAGCGTGATCCAGCCGACAAAGCGGTCGTTTGAGTAAAATGGCTCGAAAAGTACAAGAACGGTTTCCTGCGTCATTGGTCCGGCTTCGTGCCGCGTGATCGTGCGGACTGGCTCCTGCGGCAATGACTGGAAAACCGCAGTGTCCCGGAAACTGTCGCCCGCCCGCGCCGATGAGCAGCGCATGGCACCATCAGCGGACAGCAATCCTACCAGCGAAAAATGTTCCGCATCCTGCTGATAGCGCCGCAAAAACCGATTGCAGGTTTCGGGGTCGTCAATGGCCACACGGATGACCGAGGCCAACGCCTCTGCCGTGCCAAATGCCTGCTGGATGATCGTCCGCTCAGCGCTGGAAGACTGTTCAGTCAGGCCCAGCAGCGACAACTCCGCACTGCGTTCTGCCTGCCGGGCGATTTCCTGGGTCTGCACAATCGCGATCACACCAAAGGGCAGCAATGCCAGCGACAGAAACAAAAGGATCCTGAACGCGAGGCCGCGAAAAATGTTTTCACTCAGAAACCCGCCGGTCATGATCAGAAAGAGGCCGCCTTTGAGGCAGAGATCACCGACATTGTCGCCTCGTCCGTCAGCTCCAGCGCTTCATCCTCGTTCAGATGCATCAGCTCTGCCAGCCGCTGGCGGGCCCGGTTGGTCCGGCTTTTGATCGTACCGATGGCAACCCCGCACATCTCTGCGGCATCTTCATATGAAAATCCAGAGGCACCGACGAGCAACAGCGCCTCGCGCTGCTCATCACTGAGCTGCGCAAAAGCATCGCGGAAATCCGTCATCTGCAGACGACCGTCGTGCGCGGGTTTCTCTGCCAGCGCTTCGGTGTGTACACCATCCACATCGGCAACCTCGCGCCGCGCTTTGCGACGGGACGAATAGTAAGTGTTGCGCAGAATGGTAAACAGCCAGGCACGCATATTGGTGCCCTCCTGAAACTTGTCCATATTTGTCCAGGCTTTCACGACTGTGTCCTGCACCATATCATCTGCGGTCGCCCCGTTGCGCGTCAGACTGATCGCAAAGGCACGCATCGCCGGCAGGTGTTCCACCAGCTCATCACGCGGGTCCGGCGTGCTCATTTTTCTTTGTCCTTCGCCTGATCCTGTTCTTTCAACGCCTTCAGCAGGTCGGTGAAACGATCAGGAATACCTTCCTCAAGCGCTTCGTCGTAAACGCGTCTGAGATTTTCATCGATGACGCTTTCGCGCTTACGATCAGTGCCGGACTGGGCCATAAAGAGACAGCTCTCCTGGAAAAGGGACATGCACATGTCATTTTGTCTGGAACAAAACGCACAGTTCCACGTTTGGTTCCGACAAATATCAGAAAAAAGGAAATCCTGGAATGACCGATGCCTCTGCGCCAACAGACATCAGCGAGAAACTTGGTGAGGTTCTGCCATACCTGCGCCGTTTTGCACGTGCGATGACCGGCAGTCAGTCCAGCGGAGACCGGTTTGCAGCCGCCGCGCTGGAAGCTATTCTGGCAGACCGCTCGGTACTCTCCGGGTTTGATGTCAAAACAGGTGTTTTCCGGGTGCTCTACCGCATCTGGGCCTCCGCAGGTGCGCCCGTGGAAACCGGGGAAAGCGGGCTCAAAGCACGGGCGCAGAAACACCTCGCGCGGCTCACCGAAGACAGCCGCGAAGCGCTTCTTCTGCACACCATCGAAGGGTTTGCCTTTGGAGAGATTGCACAGATCATCGATGTGACCCAGGCAGAGGCCGAAGAGCTGGTGAGCATCGCGCGGCGCGAGATGGCCTCTGTGGTGTCCGGCTCGGTCATGATCATCGAAGACGAGGCCATCATCGCCATGGATCTTGAGAACATCGTCTCGGAAATGGGTCACCGGGTGACCGGGGTGGCCAGAACCCGCGACGAGGCTGCGACACTCGGCGCAAGCGAAACGCCCGATCTTATCCTCGCTGATATTCAGCTGGCGGATAACTCTTCGGGTATCGACGCCGTCAACGATCTGATTGCAAGCCTCGGCGACAGACCTGTGATATTCATCACTGCTTTCCCGGAACGCCTGCTGACCGGAGACAAACATGAGCCTGCGTTCCTGATCTCAAAGCCATATACAGAAGATCAGGTCGTTTCTGCCGTGAGCCAGGCGATGTTCTTTTCCAGCACTGAAACGCTGCATACCTGACGGATCAGCGGCCCCGGTGTGCAGCCTTGCGGGGCTGCACCACTTTTTAATCATAATTACGCCTGTTTTGGTGATTAACCAATTTTTCAGAGCTGCCTGACAGGGTGGTACTGAGCGAGGTGTTGCCATGACAGGATCCAGAATGAGAAGGCTTATCCGTCGGATTTTTTCGGTGACCGTTCTGGCAAGCGTGGTGACCGTTGTTCCCGCAGTCTCTTCCGTTCCCGCGCACAAGGTTGAGTACCGGTCAGCACCGGTTGTTGATGTACAACAGGTTCCGGGCAGAGATCTGGCAGAACGGTTTGTAACCGTTGATCTGGATGGTCGTCATCACAGAATTCGCACATCAGAAGACCAGTTGGCCGCAACGCCCGGCAACCAGGTCTGCATTTCAAAACGTACATTGCTGCGCGATCACTGGGTCATCTATACCCTCAAAGCTCCGGGCCTTTGCACGCCCGTCTGAGCATAAAAAAACCCCGCCTTGCAGCGGGGTCCCTTTGTTTACATCCGGTTTCCGGTCAGCTTTTGGAAACAGACCGCAGCATCCACGCTGCTTTCTCGTGAAATGTGGCCCGCGCGACGGCCAGATCCTCTGTCACCGGATCACCATGCTCTCCGGCAATGCGGATGAGCGCGTGCATGCGGTGCGCAATACGCTCGTGATCTGCAGCGAGGCTCTGACACATCTCGCCGGCAGAGGCTGGTTTTTCATCGTCCTGAACAACCGAGTTGGCAACAATTGCCGAGAGCGTCGAGGGCGCGAGCTGCCCCAGAGAGCGGATGCGCTCAGCGATCTCATCGGCCGCTTCAAAAAGATCCTGGTACTGCTCTTCCGTCAGATTATGCACGGCAAAGAACATCGGTCCTTCGACATTCCAGTGAACAGCATGTGTTTTGAAAATCAGACGGTATGTGTCCGCCAGCATATTCTCGAGACCCTGCGCCATGGCTTCGGTGTCGCGGACACCGGTGCTGACGTCGGTGGATTCGGGCACTACGTTCAATGCGCTTGTCATATCAATCTCCTGTATTGGTTCACCGGATCAACGCGTGAGACCGCACAGGGTTCCTGATTATTCCTCGGAAATGTTGTCTGTTTCTACAGGTTCCGGCGCCGGCGGGCCCTGGAGCGCCGCCTCCCGGCGCAGTTCCAGTTCTGCATTCAAAGCGGCACCCACCAGAACAATGAACGTACTGATCCAGAGCCAGACAAGCATCGCAATCACAGCCCCGATCGAGCCGTAAACTTCGTTATAATTGCCGAAGTGCGAGACATAATACGAAAAAGTAATCGAGACTGCAGCCCATGCCAGAACAGAAAAAACAGCGCCCGGGGTCACCCAGCCGATGGGGATACCCGACCGGTTGGGCCCATAGCGATAAAGCAGTCCGATGCCTGCAAAAATTACTGCAAGGGCAATGGTCCACCGCAGCACCTGCAACGTAAATCCTGCCACCGGCCCCAGAGGTAGAAACGCCAGAGCCACAGGAACAACCACGACCATCAACAATGCGACAACACCGACCGAAACGAGGCTGACGGTGAGAAACAAAGCCCGCACATAATGGCGCCAGGTTGCCCTGCCCTCTTTTCCGTACACCGCATTCAGGCCCTGCATCACCGCGCCGGTTCCGGCACGCGCCGACCAGAGCGCCAGAAACAATGAAATGCCGCCCGCCCAGCCGAGTTTGTCCGAGCTGGTACTGACCAGGCCCACGATCTGCGCATTCAGGATGTCATAAACATCGGCGGGCATCAGCCCTTTGAACTGCTCAAGTTGCATGACCACAACTGCCGGGTCTGCAATCAGGCTCAGAACGGCGATCAGAGCGGCGAGCGCCGGAAAAAGGGACAGCATCGAAAAAAAAGCAACACCAGCCGCAATCAGGCTGATGTTGTTTCTTCCGACCTGTCCGAAGGCGGCGAAAGCGGCTGCCCTGTAGGTCGCCAGTGGATAGCGCAGTGGCGCAATCATGTCAGACGGCGGACCGCACCGAGCGCGGGCCGGCAAGGAACCAGACGACAAAGCCAATGAGCGGCAGGACCAGAATGAGAAGCGTCCATATCACTTTGCGTCCTGTGGTTGCAGAAGATCCGATCACCGAGATGATAGCCCAAACATTGAGCGCCAACAGGATAAATCCGCCTACACCTGCATATTCCATTGTAACTTCTCCTTTTCAGTTCACGGATACAACTCGGAAGTCTTGTCGAAAGTTCCAAAAATGTCAGGCAGCGGGCAATTCATCCCGCACCTGTCCCCAGGCCATTAGAGTAAAAATGACCGTGCCGCCGATGATGTTGCCGGCCAGTACAGGCAGGAAAAAGGTACTGATCGCGGCAGAGGGCAGCAGGTCACCCATCAGGATAAGCACTGCCATCTCGACGGACCCGGCGACAATGTGCGTAAAGTCACCGGCAGCGATCAGCCATGTGAAGGTCAGGATGAGCAGAAAGCCTGCACCGTCCGCCTGGGGCAGCATCCACACGATCAGGGCAACAATGACCCCGGCCGGAATGGCGCGCCAGAAGCCCATCTGGGCTCCCATGCCCGTGGCATGGTGAGACAGGTCAACGACCGACTGCATAATCTCAGGCGCGATGGCGGGCGTGAACACAAACAGGCTGGCGACCGCAAAAGCACCCACGACATTCGCCGCGAGAACAATGCCCCAGAGCCGGAGCATGGCCAGAAGTGATCCCCAGCTGCGCGACACCATTACCGGCAGCACAGTCGTGATCGTGTTTTCAGTGAAAAGCTGCATCCGTCCAAGAATAACAGCGAGGAAACCCAAGGAATAGCCAGCGTTTTCAATAATGTAGGACGAGGGTGCATCAGGCAGATACGTGCGGAAAATGGCCTCGCCCAGAACGGACAGGCTGATCATCACCCCTGCTGCAATGCCGGACCAGACCAGTGATCGCTTTGGCCGCGACATTTCTTCTTCGCCTTCGCGCCGGATGATTTCATAAATCAGCTTGGGCGCGATCGCTCCGGCTTCGCGAACCTTGTTTTCTTCTTCTTTTTTTTCTGTGTCGCTATGCGTCGCCGTGTTCATTCTTTCTCCTTTCGCGCCCGCAATTGGCGGGCATCGCTTGACACCCAACGTGTCGTGCGCCCAAGAAGTTCCGGAACAATTCTACACAGGATTTCCGGAATGACTGCTTTTAACCCTGATCTGATGTCGGAAATCCGGGGGCGGTTTGCTCATGTGGAGGCATGCCCGTTTCAGGGACCGCGCATCTTTTTTGAAAACGCCGGTGGCGCGCTGACACTGCAAACGGCCGTTGAAACCTCGGCGACATTCGCGGCGATCCCTGACAACCAGGGCCGCGATAACCCGGCAGCGCACGCGCTGATGGAAGTGATCCGGCGTGCGAAAGACGATATGGCTGTTTTTTTTAACGCGCCTGGCGGTCAGTTTTTTGTCGGTGAAAGCGGGACGGAACTGACATTCCGGCTGATCCGAACCGCTGTCATGGGCGCGCCGGATGGCGGAGCGGTCATTGGATCAACAGTGGAACACCCCGCGTCCCGCTCAGCGGCGCGGCACTGGGCAGAAAAGGCCGGCAAACGCTACATCTCTGTCCCCCATGACAATGCGACAGGTGCAGTGACGCCCGGGGCCTATGCCCGGCTGATGACGCCGGATGTGCGCGTTGCCACAATCCTTCACACCTCTCCGGTCACCGGAATTGCCAATGATGTGGCAGCCATCACAGCTGCAATTCGCGCGGTCAGCCCACAGGCTTTCGTTTTTGTCGATGGCATTCAGCATGCCAGTCACGGCCGTATCGACATCGCCGGATATGACATCGACGGATATGTTGTCTCGCCTTACAAGGTCTTCTCGCGTCATGGCTATGGTGTCGCCTGGGTCTCTGACCGGATGACGGCCCTGCCGCTGGAGCAGCTTGACAATGGGCCCCGCGCTAACTGGGAAATGGGCACGCGGGATACCGGCGCCTACGCCACATTCTCTGACGTCGTGTCGTACTTTGACTGGCTGGGGGCCGCCCACAACGACAGCGATGATCGCCGCACCCGGATCGAAGCCGCGGGCCAGGCCATCCACGCACATGAGCAGGCCCTGACAAACGCCATGCTGCATGGCACTGGCAACCTGCCCGGTCTGTCCGAACTGCCGGGTGTTACAATCATCGGTGGCACCGATAACCCGCACCGCGAGGGCCTCGTCTGCTTTGCGCTCGACCATGTGCCCGCAGCGGATATTGTCAGCAGGCTGAATGATCAGGGCATCCGGACCCATATCCGCAAGGCAGATCATTATTCAGGGAACATCCTGACGCCGCTGGGTCTGGAAACAGCTGTCCGCGTCTCGCTTTGCCACTACAATTCCCTGGCTGAGGTCACGGCCCTGCTGACGGCTATGAAAGAGATCGCGGCAGACTAAAACCCGCTCTTGCCATTCTCTGCGTGGCGCTGAAAACTGCGCGTATGAATTCACCTTTGTCACAGGCTATCGCAGCGCGGCGGGACGATCTGATCGCGCTGACGCAGGACCTTATCCGCATTCCGACGCTGAATCCTCCGGGGCAGGACTACCGGCTGATCTGCGAATATCTGGACACCCGGCTGCAGAAAAGCGGGTTTGAAACATCGCTGATCCGCGCCACCGGAACCCCTGGCGACAGTGACAGGTACCCGCGCTGGAACATCGTGGCACGGCATTCCGGTGCCCGGAGCGGGGAGTGTGTGCATTTCAACAGCCACACTGATGTGGTTGAGGTGGGACACGGCTGGACGCGCGATCCCTTTGGCGGCGACGTCAGTGACGGTAAAATCTATGGCCGGGGCGCCTGCGATATGAAGGGCGGGCTGGCGGCATCCATCATCGCCGCCGAAGCCTTTGTCGAAATCCATCCAGACTATGCCGGGCATATCGAGATTTCCGGCACCGCCGACGAGGAATCGGGCGGATATGGCGGTGTGGCCTATCTGGCCGGGAAAGGCTTTTTTGACCCTGCGCGCGTTCAGCACGTGATCATCCCCGAACCGCTGAACAAAGACCGGATCTGTCTTGGCCACCGTGGGGGCTGGTGGGCCGAGATTGAAACCAGGGGCGAGATTGCACATGGTTCCATGCCCTTTCTCGGGGACTGCGCTGTGCGCCACATGGGGGCCGTACTGTCCGAATTTGAGGACAAGCTGTTTCCTGCGATGGCCGCGCGGCGCACCGATATGCCCGTCGTGCCGGAGGGCGCGCGCCAGTCCACCATGAACATCAACTCCATACATGGCGGCCAGCCCGAACAGGATGAGGATTTCACCGGCCTGCCCGCGCATTGCGTGCCGGACAGATGCCGCATCGTGATAGATCGCCGCTTTCTGGCCGAAGAACCGCTCGAAGAGGTGCGCGGTGAGATAACCGCGCTGCTGGAAGGGCTGAAAGCCACCCGCGCTGACTTTGACTATGAACTGACAGAGCTGAATTCCGTATTGCCCAGCATGACGGACCGCGACGCGCCCATCGTGCAGACAGTGGCCCGCGCGATAGAGGATGTCATGGGCAAACCGCCGGATTACGTGGCCTCGCCGGGCACCTATGATCAGAAACATATCGACAGGATAGGGCGGCTTAAAAACTGCATTGCTTATGGGCCCGGTATTCTCGAGCTGGCGCACAAGCCGGACGAATGGGTCGGAATAGACGACATGCTGGACAGTGCCCAGGTTATGGGGCGCGCGCTTCAGACGTTGTTGACGGCGTAAGCGATCACTCTTTGCCGGGCAGGTGCCGCACGGGCGATCAGGCCCCTGGTGACGCAGGGTTTTACCGTCAATTACCCCGGTCGGGCGGAATTCTGCGCCCGCTCACACAATCCAGGCCTTGAATGACGTCATGTTTGTTGGAACACTCGCTCCAGCCACAGCAGACGGGGGATCCTCATGCAGACGATACGAACAAGCCTTTTTGCCATTGCTCTTGCCGGCGCAGGACTGAGTGCACAGGCCCAAACGGACATTACCGTAGCACTCCAGCTTGAACCGCCGCATCTGGACCCGACCTCGGCTGCCGCCGGCGCCATCGACAGTGTGCTCTATTCGAACGTGTTCGAGGGGCTGACGCGTTTCATGGCCGACGGCTCTGTCGTGCCCGGACTGGCGTCCTCCTGGGAGATTTCGGACGACGGGCTCACATATACGTTCACTCTGCGTGACGGTGTGACCTTTCACGACGGCACCACAATGGACGCAGAGGACGTGAAGTTTTCGCTGGACCGCATTCTGGCCGAGGACAGTGCGAATGCACAAAAAGCGCTCTATGCCGCGATCTCGGGTGTCGAGGTCATCGATCCGCTGACTGTCCGGCTGACACTGTCTGAGCCTAACGGAAACATGCTTTTCAACCTCGCCTGGGGCGATGCTGTCATTGTCGCGCCCGAAAGCATCGACAACATCAAGCAACAGCCCATTGGCACCGGAGCATTCAGATTTGTTGAATGGGTCCAGTCAGACCGCATCGAGCTGACACGCAACGACGACTACTGGGGCACAGCTGCAGTTCTTGAGGCCGCGACGTTCAAGTTCATTTCCGATCCCACGGCCGCCTTTGCAGCCGTAATGGCCGAGGACGTGGATTACTTCTCTGCCTTCCCTGCACCGGAAAATCTGCCGCAGTTCGAGGCGGACCCGCGCTTTCAGGTCCTTGTCGGCTCCACCGAGGGCGAGACGATCCTGAGCACGAACAACAAGATGCCGCCCTTTGATAATCCGCTTGTTCGCCAGGCCGTCGCCCATGCAATCGACCGTCAGGCGATTATCGATGGCGCGATGTTCGGCTATGGCACCCCGATCGGCACGCATTTTGCACCGCACAACCCGGCCTATGTTGATCTGACCGGCCAGTCCGCCCACGATCCGGAAAAGGCAAAGGCTCTGCTGAAAGAGGCCGGTCTGGCGGATGGGTTTGAGACGACACTCTATCTTCCACCCCCATCCTATGCGCGGCGCGGTGGTGAGATCATCGCCGCCCAGCTCGCAGAGGTGGGGATCACAGCAAAGATCAACAATGTCGAATGGGCGCAGTGGCTGGAATCGGTGTTTCGCGGAAAAGACTTTGGGCTGACAATCGTAAGCCATACAGAACCGATGGATATCGGCATCTACGCCAACCCCGACTATTATTTCCAGTATGACAACCCCGCGTTCCAGGATCTGATCACCAAACTGAACAGCACCACCGATCCTGATATGCGCATGGACATGATGGGTCAGGCGCAGCAGATCATCGCGGACGACTATGTGAACGGCTACCTGTTCCAGCTGGCCAATACATCTGTTGCACGGGCGGAACTGCAGGGCCTTTGGGCAAATGCACCGACTCAGGCAACCGATCTGACGGCGGTGAGCTGGGCGGAGTAACAGGAGCATCCGTTCACACTGGTTAACAATTTGCGCAGGTTTGGGGCTATTTGAAACCGCTATGCTCAATAACTGCGCAAATTGGTTACCGTGACTGAAAAACAGGCAAATCAGAGCGATTTCAGTGACTCTTTCTACCTGAAGGTGTAGTTTCGTCGGACACTCACACTCTTTTTCGGGAGGAAAAAGGAATGGACGACCTCGAAGTGCGCATTTCAAGGTTACAGGACCAGATCGAAACCGCAGATCCGGATGAGCGGCTGCGACTGCAGCCACAGGTGGCGCGCGTGGTCGCCACGCTGATGTCACGGGGCAGATCCGTCCCGGCAAAGCTGCGCCGGATCAACCACATGCTGATGGAAGAAGCTCAGGACGAGATGTTCGACAACATGCCCGTCTGACGCGAAAGGCCCGCTGCACGGCAAAGGTGCAGCAGGCCAGACAGCCGAAACTACGGGTTACGGCAAAGCTTCAGCCTGGTGTCTTTCTGCGACGCCGGCTGAGCACCGCGAACCCACCCAGACCCACAAGCATCACCGGAAGCGACGCCGGCAGAGGCACGGGCGCTATGTCAAAAGCGATGGAATCCACACCGGCTGTCCGGTTGCCGCTGATGACTTCCATCTGGATGCGATCAAAAAAGATCCCGCTGAAACCGTAGATATTGTTGGTGATTGCGACGCCCGGTCGAACAACATTCGTCGTGAACTGTTCGACCAGCTGATCGCCCAGAAAAGCCGAGAAAACAGTCGTATTATTGTTGTTGTTGGTCGACGCAAAGCTTGCGGCAGAAACCGTCTGCGTAAAGATAATGCTCAGCGGGTTCAGGTTCTCGAGGCCGCTGTCCCCAAACCGGAAGTTACCTGAAAAGTTACCCTCGAAATTGGCCCGGCGCGGATTGTTCGTGAACAGTGAAACACCCGGATCAAACCGCACGCCAAAGTCCTCAAACTGATCGGTTATAAACCGGTCATCATCCGCGATATCGACCTCGCCGAAACCGACAAACCCATCCGGGTTCTGCACGCCCTCACTTTGCGCCACAATTGTTGCCGCAGACACTGCGCTCGCAGCTGCGAACAACACCGCTGCCACCAGTCCACTGTTAAAAATCTGTCTCACATTCAAGCTCCCACTCTTGCCATTCTTACAAACCACGGATGGCGAAGCCGGGAAGTTTCAGGTGTTGCAGATAATTATCCGAATTTTGCAGGCCGATGTACGAGCACGCTGACCCGCCCGCGCAGCACATCACTGATCGGTCCGTCCCGTGGTGCGTCGCGCAGGGTTGTGAACCAATGCTCAGGCGGGTTTTTACCCCGCCGGTTTCCGTCAAATGTCAGGGCGCGCAGAACACTTTCTGCATCCGCAGGCAATCTGTCCGGAATGTCGCGCCCGTTCAGCGTGGCCCAGACGCCTGTCCAGAGACGTCCAACCGACCAGGGATTGTACCCACCGCCCCCCAGGACCAGAAAACGGGGCGCCAGGCCCATCAGAGCCTGCACAACGGCCCAGTGCGCATTGTTGCTCAGAGACAGATGCGCCAAAGGGTCCTCCTCCACACCGTCGGCACCGCAGAGCAGCACAACGGCATCGGGGCGAAATGCAGTGACCTTTGGCACGATGAGAGCGTCCCGAACAAAAGCCATCTCCGTGTCGTTCAGACCCCGGGGCACGGGCAGATTGATCGCCGGTCCACCGGCATCATCCTCCAGCAGGCCCGTTCTGGGCCAGAGGCCTTCTTCATGCACCGAGATCATCAGGCACTCCGGATCGCCATGAAACCCCACTGCCACCCCGTCGCAATGATGCGCGTCGATATCCACATAGGCGATGCGACGGGCCCCGTTCCGGCGCAGACTGATCATCGCCAGAACCGGATCATTCAGATAGCAAAAGCCGTTCGCGCGGTCCGGCATGCCGTGATGTGTTCCGCCCGGCGGATTGTAGATCACACCCCCGTGGCGCAGCAGCTCGCCCGCCAGCAGCGAGCCACCGGCGGCCGTCGCCGGCCTGCGGAATATTTCGGGGTAAACGGGATTGGTGACAGATCCCAGGTCATGACGTCTGGTGTCGGTTTCTGTGGCCACCTGCGTTGCCTCGACCCGCTGCAGGGCTTGCAGATAGGCGGGCGTATGCCAGACCTCCAGCGCCTTTTGCCGCGCACGGGGTGCCGTGATGAACTGCCCGCGCGGCAGCCAGCCGAGGGCACGAGACAAATCCATAACGGTCGACACACGCGGCACCCGCAACGGGTGCCACCGCCCATAACTGGAATGACGGAAAATTTCTGCCCCGATAAACCGTGGTATCTCCATGCCCCAGACCTAAACCATTGAGCAGACGCAACAACCCCTCTGGACCCTGTGCGGGTGGCGTCCTAACCTGCCTGCAATGCTGCGCTATTTTCTCAAACGCACGGGTTCCCTGATCCTCAGCCTCGCGGTGGCCTCGCTGATTATTTTTGCCGTGATCGAAATCGCACCGGGCGATCCCGCATCCTTTATGCTTGGCATCAACGCACAGCCCGAAACCCTTGCGGCCCTGCGCAGCGAACTGGGTCTCAATGCCACCAAACCAGAACGCTATCTGTCCTGGATCAGTGGGATGCTGACCGGCGATTTCGGCACGTCGTACACGTACCGCACACCCGTTTCACAGATGGTGGCCGACCGGATCGGCGTCTCGCTGCCGCTTGCCCTTTACGCATTGATCCTGGCGGTCGTCATCGCCATTCCTGCCGGTGTTTTTGCAGCATCACGGCGCGGCAATGCCGCAGATACCGGTGTGATGGGGGCGACCCAGCTGGGCGTTGCGGTGCCGAATTTCTGGTTTGCGATGATGCTGGTGCTGGTCTTTGCGATCCAGTGGCGGTGGTTTCCGGCGGGGGGGTTCCCCGGCTGGGACAAGGGAACAGGTGCGGCGCTGCATGCGCTGACACTGCCTGCCATCGCGCTCGCCCTGCCCCAGGCGGCCATCCTGACACGCGTCATGCGCTCGTCGCTGCTGGAAGTGATGGGCGAGGATTTCATGCGTACCGCCCGCGCCAAGGGTCTTAGCAAACGGCGCGCTGTCTGGCGACACGGGTTGCGCAATGCCTTCATTCCCGTGCTGACAATCATCGGGCTGCAGTTCTCTTTTCTTTTTGCCGGCACAATTATTATCGAACAGGTCTTTTATCTGCCCGGGCTTGGCCGCCTGATTTTCCAGTCCATTTCCGCCCGCGATCTGATCGTCGTGGAAAGCGTGGTCATGCTGGTTGTCTTTGCGGTGATCCTGATCAACTTTCTGGTCGACCTGGCCTATGCCGCTGTTGATCCGCGCCTGAGGTCGCGCACATGAAGAGCCGTCAACTGATCATCGGCCTGGCGCTTTCAGGGTTCTTTATCGCCATGGCGCTGCTGTCGCTGATCTGGACGCCGTTCGATCACACCGCTCTGGATATTCCGGGAAAGCTGCAGAAACCCGGGGCCGCCCATCTTCTGGGGACGGACCATCTGGGCCGCGATATCCTGAGCATGGTGATGGTGGGTGCGCGCACGTCGGTGGCGGTCGCACTCCTTGCCCTGGCCATCGGGCTCAGCCTTGGGGTGCCACTGGGGCTGGCAGCAGCCGCGCGCCGGGGGGGGTGGCTGGACGAGTTCATCATGCGCGGCAATGACATCATCTTTGCCTTCCCGCTTCTGGTGATGGCGATCCTGATCACGGCTGTTTTCGGGCCTTCGGCCGTCAATGCCATTATCGCCTTTGGCATCTTTAACATACCGGTGTTTGCGCGGGTTACACGCGGTGCTGCCCTGCCGCTCTGGGAGCGCGAGTTCATCCTCGCGGCACGCGTTGCAGGCAAGGGCACGACACGTATATCGGTCGAGCATATCCTGCCCAATGTCACAAATATGCTGATTGTCCAGGGCACGATACAGTTCGCGCTTGGCATCCAGGTCGAGGCCGCCCTGTCTTTTGTGGGCCTCGGTGTGCAGCCGCCCACACCGTCGCTGGGCCGGATGCTTGCCGACGCACAGACCCTAGTCACGCTCGCACCACATCTGGCGATTGTACCCGGCGTGGCCATTATCCTGATTGTTCTCGGTCTGAACCTGGCCGGAGACGGGCTGCGCGACCAGCTTGATCCACGCCTGCGAAGGCTGCGCACATGACCCTGCTGTCGGTCGAAAACCTTGCCGTGAACATAGCGGGCACGCAGGTGCTGGAACAGGTGTCACTGAACGTTGCACCGGGCGAAATCCTGGCAATCACCGGCGAGAGCGGATCGGGTAAATCAATGACAGCCCTTGCCGTAATGCAGCTGCTGCCACAGGGGGCGGCAATGTCAGGTCAGATCCGTCTCGGAGACGAGACCATCTCGGAGATGTCAGAGGCACAGCTGTGCAACCTGCGTGGCAAAGACATCGGGATGATCTTTCAGGAACCGATGACGGCGCTCAACCCTGTCCAGACCATTGGCGCTCAGGTGGCCGAGACGATCCGCCTGCACGACGGTGCCAGCGCCGCAGAGGCCCGCACCCGTGCGGCCAACGTGCTGACACGCGTGGGATTGCCCCAGGACCAGTTCCCTTTGTCGAGGTACCCGCACGAGCTTTCAGGGGGTCAGCGGCAGCGCGTTGTCATTGCCATCGCCATCGCACTGCGCCCCCGGCTGCTGATTGCAGACGAACCAACGACGGCGCTGGATGTGACAACCCAGGCGCAGATCCTCGACCTGCTGACGGGTCTGGTCCGCGAGTTTGGCATGGGGCTGATTATGATCACCCATGATCTTGCGGTTGTCTCACAGATGGCAGACCGTATCGCGGTCATGAAAGACGGCAACATCGTCGAAACAGGCGCAACTCAGAGCCTGCTGTCGAAGATGCAGCATCCCTACACCCGTGCGCTCTTTGCAGCATCTGCCCACCGCGTATCACTGCCCCCCGCGCAAGCGCACCGCCCGCTGCTGGAGCTGAAGGGTGTCAGCAGGACTTACCCGGGCGCGCGGACCGGTCTTTTTGCCCGCGCGGCACCGACAAAAGCCGTCCGCGACGTCAGTTTTCAGATTTGCCAGGGCGAGCGGGTTGGTCTGGTCGGCGAGAGCGGCTGCGGCAAATCCACCCTGACCCGTGCCGTTCTGGGCCTTGATACGATCGATGCAGGGTCCATTAAACTGGACGGCACGCCGGTATTGCGGGCGGGCCGGCCCGATCACGCGATTCGCCGCCGCATGCAGGTGGTATTTCAGGATCCTTTTGGCAGCTTCAATCCCCGTCATACCGTCGAGCGTCTGATCACCGAGCCGTTCTTTCTGCTGGAAGAGCCTCTCTCCCCGGCCCGGCGGCAGGATGCAATCCGCGCCGCCCTGACGGATGTGGGCCTGCACCCCGATGACGCCCACCGCTACATCCACGAATTCTCCGGCGGTCAGCGTCAGCGGATCGCAATCGCCCGCGCCCTCATCCTGCGGCCGGACCTTATTGTGTTTGATGAGGCCGTCTCGGCCCTGGATGTCTCTGTCAGAGCACGCATTCTTGATCTGCTGGCGGATCTGTGTCGCAGCTATGGGCTGACCTGGCTGTTTATCTCGCATGATCTCAGCGTTGTGCGTACGATCACCGACAGGGTTCTGGTCATGCAGTCAGGCCGTATCGTCGAGGAAGGGCCTACAGAAACAGTGTTCAGTAACCCACAGCATTCCTGTACAAAAGAGCTGCTGGCAGCCGCACCGGTACTTCGGGTTCCTGCAGCAGAAAGTGGTTCAGGTGCCTGAAATTCAGCTCAAGAAAGTCAGTGCCGCGGATGCTTTTGAGGATGTGCTCGATCTGGCAACGCGCGCGCGCGACTATGTGATCCTCGAGGTGGGCCACGCACCGGACACAGAATACATCCGCCAGTTCTTTGAGGAAACGCCCCCCGGATTATCGCGCGACTGCCTGTCTCATTTCTGTGTTATGCTGGGAGAAGAGATCGCTGGCATCATCTGCATTGCGGACGGATATGAATTGCCCGGAGACTGGTGGCTGGGGCTGGTCCTGCTCGATCCTGCGTACCGCGGGCGCGGCTACGGCAAACAGGCACTGGACCTGATCAAAGAAGTTGCGGCGGCAGAAGGCAAAACCGCGCTGAAACTGGCCGTGCTGGACGCCAACATCCGCGCGAAAATGTTCTGGGCCCGCGAAGGGTTCGATCTGCACCGTCTGGCACCGGCCACGCCGGACAGCGACGGACATGACCGCCTTGTCCTGCGGTACACGCTCAATACGCGAGGAGAACAACATGAGACTGACCGGTAAAACAGCCATCGTCACAGGCGGAGCCTCCGGATTTGGTGCAGGGATCGTGCGCAAGTTCACAGCCGAAGGCGGGCGCGTCATGATCGCCGACATCAACGGGCAGGCAGCCGCTGGTCTGGCCGAACAGATGGGCGATCATGCTCTCGCACAGCAGGTGGATGTCGCAGACGGTACATCTGTGGACGCCATGGCGCAGGCCGCAATCAGCGCCTGGGGTCATGTCGATATTTTTGTGAACAACGCAGGCATCACACATTTGCCCGCCGCGATGGAGGACGTAACAGAAGAGGATTTTGACCGTGTCGTCGCGGTCAATATGAAATCCGTTTACCTGACAGCCCGCGCGCTGGTGCCCCATATGAAATCCAACGGCGCAGGTGCCATTCTGAACATCGCCTCAACCGCCGGACTGTCGCCGCGCCCCCGCCTGAACTGGTACAACGCCTCCAAGGGCTGGATGATTACCGCCACAAAAACAATGGCGGTTGAACTGGCCCCCGATGGGGTCCGGGTCAACGCGCTCTGCCCCGTGGCAGGCGAGACACCGCTGCTCAAGTCCTTTATGGGCGAGGACACTCCGGAGATGCGCAGCAAATTCATCGCCACGATCCCACTGGGCCGCTTTTCCACCCCACAGGATATGGGAAATGCCGCCTGTTTTCTGTGCTCGGACGAGGCCTCGATGATCACAGGCACAGCCATGGAAGTCGACGGGGGCCGCTGCATATGAAGACGATTAATCTTGCCGAAAAACTGGACCAGTTCACCAGCCACTGGGACCCGCATGTGATTGCAGACTACAACGAAAATGATGTGATGGTGGTGCGCTTTCAGGGCGAATTCCCCTTTCACCTGCATGAAAACACAGATGATTTCTTTCTCGTACTCCACGGCGAAATGGTCATGGACCTGGAAAACAGCGCGCACACAGTGCGTGCCGGAGAGCTTTTTGTGGTGCCAAAGGGCGTCACCCACCGGCCCCGCGCAACACATGAATGCAAAGTCCTCCTGATCGAGCCAAAGGGAGAGCCCAACACAGGCGATGCGGCAACTGCGGCCCCCAAACCGCGGATCTGAACTCTTGTTTCACCCTTCCGGAAATACTCAGATGAAAAATGTAATGCGCCCGCAGGGCGCGCAACTGAAAACCGCCTCATGATCCCGGGCGCGCGTAATCTCATAACGGATGTCCCGGGCCTTCTGGTTGGCAACGCCGGTGACAGGGCTCTCAGATCCGGTGTCACAGTCCTGACCGCTCAAACCCCTTTCTGCGCCTCGGTGCATGTGATGGGGGGCGCGCCCGGCACGCGCGAGACCGATCTGCTGGCACCGGACAAATCAGTTGCAGATATCGACGCGCTGGTTTTGTCGGGCGGTTCGGCCTTTGGTCTCGATGCCTGTCAGGGCGTCACCGGGGGGCTGCATGCTGCCGGGCGCGGCTTCACTGTCGGGTCCGCGCGTGTACCCATCGTGCCCGGCGCTATCCTGTTTGATCTGCTGAACGGCGGGGATAAGGAGTGGGAGACAAATCCCTATCCTGCGCTCGGGCGCCGCGCATTTCAGAACGCCGCGACAGAATTTGACACCGGCACAGCCGGCGCAGGCACAGGTGCGACTACTGCAACGCTCAAAGGGGGGCTGGGTTCCGCCTCCCTCGTGCTGGACAGCGGTATTACCGTTGGCGCTCTGGTCGCGGCCAACCCAATGGGGTCCGTGACCACTCCGGGCGACAGACATTTTTATGCAGCCCCTTTTGAGATCGGGCAGGAGTTTGGCGGCCTGGGGCCGGATCCTTCGAGCGGTCTCGGGCGCGATACGGGCAACCTGAAACTGGCCGCGTTCCGCGAGCGCAGCAATACAACGATTGCCATCGTGGCAACGGATGCCGTGCTCAGCAAAGCAGAATGCCAGCGGGTCGCAATTGCAGCCCACGACGGGATTGGCCGGGCGGTTGTGCCCGCGCATGGTCCTTCCGATGGTGATCTGGTTTTCGCGGCCTCAACCGGAGCACAGCCAATGCACCAGCCAGGGCGGGATCTGGCACTGATCGGACATGCAGCCGCACTGTGCCTATCGCGTGCCATTGCGCGCGCCATTTTTGACGCCACACCGGAACCCGGTGATCTGCTGCCCTGCTGGAAAGACCTGAACGCCTGAAGCCTCTGGCACCACACCCGCAGCATCAGACAGCGTTGCATGATCCGGGTTGTTCGGATGATGCCTAGCCGCGCTGCGCGTTCAGATCGACGATCTTGCGATCACGGCCAAAGGTGCGCAGAACTGTCTGCACGATCCCTTCCGCATCCAGCCCTGCATCCCGGTACATCTCGGCTGGGGACGCCTGATCAATAAACCGGTCCGGCAGACACATGGTCCGCACTTTGCAGCCATGATCCAGCAGGCCCTCGGCCGCCATCGCCTGCAGAACCATCGCGCCAAACCCGCCCTCTGCGCCCTGCTCCACGGTAATCAGTGCCGCATGGGTCCGCGCCAGATCAGCAATCAGCTCCATATCCAGAGGCTTGGCAAAACGGGCATCCGCGATCGTCACGCTCAGACCTTCTGCCGCCAGCAGCGTCGCTGCTGTTTCACATTCCGCCAGATGTGTTCCCAGGGACAATAGCGCGATCTCGCCATGCCCTTCCCGGATCATCCGGCCTTTGCCGATCTCCAGTGCTTCGCCGCGTTCCGGCAGTGTCACGCCTGTGCCGTTACCACGCGGATAGCGAAAGGCAATCGGTCCGTCGTTGTAGGCGACCGCCGTGGCAACCATGTGTTTGAGTTCCGCCTCGTCGGCGGCAGCCATCACAACCATACCCGGCAGCGCGCCCAGATACCCAATGTCAAAAGCACCCGCGTGCGTCGCCCCATCGGCACCGACCAGACCGGCCCGGTCAATGGCAAAGCGCACGGGCAGGCCCTGCAGGGCCACATCATGCACCACCTGATCATATCCGCGCTGCAGGAACGTCGAATAAATCGCACAAAAGGGTTTGAGCCCGCTGGCGGCCATACCGGCGGCAAATGTCACGCCGTGCTGCTCCGCAATACCCACATCGAATACCCGGCCGGGGAAACGTTTCGCCATGCGGTCAACGCCCGTACCGCCTGGCATCGCGGCCGTGACGGCCACGACAGAGGGGTCGCGCGCGGCTTCTTCCGTCAGAGCATCTCCGAAAACGGCCGTGTAGGACGGCGCGTTCGCCCTGGCCTTAGCCTGAACGCCTGTGCCGACGTCAAACTTGCTGACCCCGTGGTATTTATCTGCCGAGCCTTCGGCAGGGGCGTACCCTTTGCCCTTGACCGTGCAACAGTGGATCAGAACCGGCCCGGTAGAGCGTGCCTTGGCCGCGCGCAGCACACTGAGCAGCTGGCCCATGTCATGCCCGTCGATCGGACCAACATAGTCAAAACCCAGTTCCTCAAAGAATGTACCCCGGCTTTCCAGCCCGGTGACGAGCTCGCGCGCCCGGCGCGCACCCTCGCGGACCGGCTTCGGCGCAAGCTGCTCCATTCCTTCGGCCATCGCCACAAGCCCGCCAAACGGACCCACACGGCTGAGATCGGACAGGCTGGACAGATAAGACGACATTGCCCCGACAGGCGGCGCGATGCTCATTTCATTGTCGTTCAGTATGACGAACATGCGGCGGCCTTCGGCTCCGGCATTGTTCAGCGCTTCATAGGCCATACCGGCACTGATTGACCCGTCACCGATCACGGCGACAGCATCCCCGGTCGGCTGGCCCATGTCCCGCCCGACGGTAAAGCCCAGAGCGGCGGAAATGGATGTACTGGAATGGGCAGCTCCAAACGGGTCAAAATCAGATTCGCTGCGCTTGGTGAACCCGCTGATGCCCCCGCCCTGGCGCAGCGTATGCATACGGTCACGGCGGCCCGTCAGAATTTTATGCGGATAGCACTGATGGCCCACATCCCAGATCAGTTTGTCGCGGGGCGTGTCAAACACCGCGTGAATGGCGACGCTCAGCTCGACAACACCGAGTGATGAGCCCAGGTGCCCGCCTGTCCGGCTGACGGCTGCGACCACTTCGGCCCGCAGCTCATCGGCAACTGTGGAAAGTTCCCGGTCTGACATTGCCCGCAGATCGGCGGGGCCGGCGACACGATCAAGTGTCGGAGTTTCACTGGTTGTCATGCGCACATCTCCCGTGTCTGCGGACGGATGATCTTTGCCGGGATCATGCTCTCGCCGTCCGAAAAAGGGGTCGCACCGGGTTTTGGCCGTTGCGACCCCAGGTTCCTGTAGCCAACAGGAAGGGAACCGGGGTGTTGAGACCCCGTGCCCGGATCAGGGAAGCCACTGATCCGTGCCAGGCTGAAACGTGGGCCACCCCGTAAGGGCCGCCCGACCGTTCATTCGTATTCCGGCGCCTCGGTGGTCGCGAGTTCCGGCCAGTCCGCAATGACATTCATGCCCTGGAGGGGACGCTGATAGCCTTTGTGACAGGTTTTGCAGGCTGCCTTGGGCGCATCCGCATAGATGGGGCCCAGGCGTTCTGCGGGGTATTCGGCCTCGAGCGGGATCAGGTATTCCTGATTGAGCTCGATCACCATCTGACGGCCCAGCAGCGCAGTGGCCCACTGGGGCGTATGCTGTTCAGGGTCGTAAAAGGCGCGGCTGCTGTGACAGAAGACACAGTTCACACCCAGACTGTTCGCAAAATAGTTCATCAGCGAATAGGTCTGTTCCGTCTTCTGAATGGACGCCACATCCTCGTCATTTGGTACACCCTCAACACGGCTTTCCAGATCGTGCACGTTCACCGCTTCATAGTCGGTCAGGTACACTTCCAGTGCGTTGGACGGCAGCGAGGTAGCCTGGCTGAGCGATGTGGCACGGTTCTGCACCGATGCCCAACCGCCCGCCGCCTCGTTGACGGGATTGATGTTGAACCAGATCTCGGACGGCACGTTTTCGCCGCGGTGGCAGGTGTAGCAGTTCACACCGACCTCCCCGACCGCATTGACGTGGCCGGACCAGTTCTCGTTGATGTTCTGCGTCATCTGGATCATCCGGCGCGAGACGACCTTGGTATAGAGATCGTCGTTGCCGTATTCCTCCAGATCCACATCTCCGTGGCAGTAGGCACAGCCCTCATCCGGCGCGACCCATTGTGTCATGGCCGCCATCACCCGGTTAAAGTTGTCCTCGGTCAGATCACCCAGCACCTGGACGTTTTCATAGATGTCCCGGGCCAGGTCCTCGCCACCTTCGGGCACATAGGGCTCTTCGGTATAGTAATCCTCAATCGTCGGATCCGGTGCCAGCCGGGCCACGTTGTATTCGGGCACCGACATGCCTGTGCCACGCGGACCTGTCTGCATACTGGCCGTCTGGGCGGGGTTGCCATAGCTGACAACCATGATCGCTGCAAAGACAGCGCCGCCAAGAACACCAACCAGGATGGCCGGACCGAACACGTTGGTCGGATTGTCCGCGTTCCATTTGTCAAACCACTTGGGCAGCATGATCAGTTCTCCTTCCCGATAAAGGCTTCGTAGGAGCCGTAGTCGGCGTATCCGTAGGAGCCGTCATACATGGGTGCAAAGTTGTGCTCCTGCGCCCAGATGAACCAGTTGTCGACAACCGTGCCGGTCAGCAGGATCCCGATACCACCCGTGATGGGGGTCAGAACCGCAAACCACCAGGCCCAGCGGTGGATACCTTCCATGGTGGCGTTAAAGCCCATGGTCCAGCGCCAGAAGAGAGCTGCACGTTCCGTGGCTGTCCCGCGGTCATAGATCTGCTCCAGTTCACGGTCACCGCCATAGCGGGTCACGGCCAGAATGGTGCCGCCGTGCATACAAAAGAGCAGGACAGAGCCATAAAGGAACACAATCGAAAGACAGTGGAACGGGTTGTAATAAAGGTTGCCGTAGCGGATCGAGAAGGCCGTCGTCCAGTCCAGGTGCGGGAAGATGCCATAGGGTACAGCCTCGGACCAGGAGCCCATCAGAACCGGACGGAACAGACCGAGCACCAGGAAAAGCCAGACAGCCGCCGCAAAACCCCAGAAGATGTGTTTCCCCATCTTCTGCTGCTGTGCCAGCAGGTAGGCCCGCAAGAGCCAGGTCATCACCGAGACCAGCAGAAAGAAACTGGCGATGATGTACCAGCCGCCCTCGTCAAGCGGTGGCATCGACAGCCCGTATTCCGGAGAGGGCGGTTCAAGCGCCAGCCAGAACAACTGCCGGATAAACTGCGGGATCGAATAGCCGACCTGTGCCAGCATGTTGAAGCCCACAATCACAAACCAGGCGATACCCGTGGCAAAGGCCACCAGCGTCGTCCAGCCGACATAGTAAGGTCCGAGCTGGGCGTTGCCAAAGAGACCAACAAAGGTGTTGAAACGCGGCTTGCCGACCCGTTCCTCCATCATGTTGTTGCCCTGGTCGTCCATGCCCATTTCGGGCGTGCCCTGGACCTGCACCTGCGTGAAGATATTCTGATAGTCAGGGAACATCATGATCACATTCCTCCCGCTGCAATGGGTTCACCCCAGATCGGCAGATCAAGCCACCAGTTCCACCACTCGGGCCAGCCTGCCGTCCAGACGGGACCGGAGATGATGATACAGACCGCCGAGAAGAACACCGCGTTGATCGCCAGCAGATAACCCACACGGTGAATGCCCAGCGTGCCGACCGAATAGCCGATGAAGTCGCGGAAGAAGGTGTCTTCGTGATCCGGCGTCTTGGCCTCTTCGCCCTTTTCAGGGTTACAGGCCGACAGGATCAGGCCACCGTGCAGGGCCAGCGCCAGTGTGGTGGTGAAAAAGAGCGTCACCGCCAGCATATGAGCCGGGTTGTAGTGAAAGTGCAGATAGGCGTAGCCGGTGTTGCTGACCCAGTCGAGGTGGCTGAAAATGCCATAGGGGAAACCGTGCCCCCAGGCGCCCATCAGCAGCGGCCGGAAAATCACCAGCGTCACATAGGCCAGGATCGCAAAGGCAAATCCAAAGGGAACGTGATAGCCCATCCCCAGCTTGCGGCAGATTTCCACTTCGCGCAGGGCCCAGCTGATGAAGGCGCCGGTCGCGCAGAATGTGATGATCTGCCAGAGCCCGCCCTCCAGCAATGGCGCCATGCCCAGACCATAGCTCAGATCAGGTGGCGCGATGTTGATCAGCCAGGGGTTGAACGTCCCCTGCTGCGACGCGCCCCAAAAGATCAGGATGGTGCCCAGAAGGGCGAAAAAGGCTGTCGTGACCCCGAAAAAGCCCACATAGAAAGGGCCCACCCAGAAGTCGAACAGATCGCCGCCGATCAGCGTCCCTCCGCGGACGCGATATTTTCTTTCGAAGCTGAGCAATGCCATCTTCATTCTCCGCGTGTGTGCGGCGCGCCTGATCTCATCGGGGCCGGTGTGCGGGACTTTTGCCCCTGCCCCGCTTTCGGGGGCAGACGCCCGGAATGCCTCCGGGGTGCACGCCGGTCCGCTGCAAAGGCGGAGGCCGTCGTATTATTGCGTCATATGTCCTGTTCGCCGCGGGCGGTTGGCGCACACTCGTCCGCCCGCAGCATTTTCTGGTACTCACGCACCGGTTCAGACAGTCCCTTGCCGGACACCGTCTTTACTGAGCAGACTGTGCTGCCAGTTCGAACCAGTTGAAGTGATCTGTGCTGAGCAGGACGAGGTGGATCATCGCTGCCAGCAAAAAGAGGAAAACGCCCTGTGCAACAAACACACGACGCGGATCGAAGATGAGCCAGATCTTGTAGAACTTTGCCATATCCAATTCCCCTTAGAACCACGGGCGCCAGATGAACGTTGCCAGATGAGCGACAACGGCCACGGCTGAAAACAGCCAGAGCCCGCTCATATAGACAGCGTGCAATTCTTGCGCCTGCTCGTCGGTTAGACCTGTGAAAGACAGGTTGTTATCAGCCATAAATATTCCTCCGGAATGTTATGCTGACGCCGCGTTCCCCGCGGCCGGGTCCTTTGGGGGCTGGCCCCCTCAGGGTCTCCAGAGCCCTGTAGGCAGGCCTCCGGTCCTTGATCCCGGCAGGCGCACACACACCAGGAATTCGGGTCGTACACCGGGGCTTGCCCACCGTTATGTGTACGATGTGGTTCATCAGTAGGCCGAAAAGATCATCGGTGTGATGATCCGGGCCTGGGTCCAGGCACGGGCCATCGGCCCCTTGTCGGTAAAGCTGCGGGTCCTGATCGCCTGCAGCGCCCAGGTCAGGGTCGCCAGCGGCAGCGTCGCCACAAAGATGATGGCGAAATAGACCATGAATTCCGCCTTTACGGCTTTCCGGCTCGGTGCCTGGGGTGCGTTGTCAGCGCCCGTGTCAATCATGTCAGATGTCATGTCGCTCATGTCTGATCCTCCCGATCAATGCCGGCCGCAGCCGGGTCCAGTGCCCGCACGGTGCCCAGCACCACGCGTTCGTCTCCGGCGGCAAGTGCTGCCGCCTCTGCCGCGTCGCGCAATGTCTTGGCGGCGGAAATACGTGTCAGAATGGGATGCGATTCCACGATGCGGTCCAGCATCGCCTGGGCATCCGGATCCCAGGGGAAATCGCGACGCAGCGGTGTCAGCGTCGCATCCGTGGCATCCATCTCCGTGCCCAGCGGCAGGATGTGGAAGAGCGCATCGAAAAGCCCGTTGCAGATTTCCTGGATCAGATATGTAGCCCCGGCATACCCCATAAAAGGCGTGCCGGTATGGCGGCGGATGGCCGCCCCCGGAAAGCTCGCCGGGATGAACGCGGGGCTGGGCCCGTGCCCGCCTTTCAGTTCTGCGAGGTACATTTTCTCGTTGATCGACCCCATTACAATCAGCGGGCGCGTCGATCCCATCAGGGCGCGCACCTCTTCATTGTTGGTCTTTTCGCCCGCCGTCCGCGCCACGGCAAAGGCACAGGGCAGACCCATGTCGTCCTCAAGAAACAGCCGGATGCCGCGGGCATAGGTCTCATTGGCCACAATCGCGAAACTCGCCGTGGCAAAGAAATCCTGCGTCACAGACCGCCACAGATCCCACACCGGTTTGATCGTGGAATGTTTCTCGCGGGTGATAAAAGGTTCGGGGTCGAGGCCCACGAGGTTCCCCAGTGCGCGCAGGAACTTCGTCGTGCTCTCGACCCCTATCGGGGCTTGTAGATACGGCTTGGCAAGAAGCTCGCTCAACCCGCGCCCGAACTCGCGGTACATGCAGATGTTCACATCCGCATTTACCAGATCTCTCATTTCGGCCACATGCGCACCCAGCGGCAGCACCATGTTGACCTCGCAGCCGATCCCTTCGACCAGCCTGCGGATCTCGGCCAGATCGGATGGCATGTTGAACGTGCCATACATCGGACCGAGGATATTCACGCGGGGACGCGCACCTTCCCCGCGTTTCTTCTCGGGCGGCATCCGACCCTTGGTCATACCGAACTCGGTAAAGATCCAGGTCATCGCCCGATCCGCCGCTTCCCACTGATCCTCATCAATGGTGCGCGGCAGAAATCTCTGAATATTCGTGCCTTGCGGCGTCACACCGCCGCCGATCATCTCGGCAATGGAGCCTGTCACAACAACGGCAGGCAGCGCCGGGTCCAGCGTGTCCCAGGCGCGCTTCATCGACTCTTCGGTCCCCGCACCCATCTCGCCTTCACCCAGACCGGTCACCACAATCGGCAGCTCATGCGGCGGCAGCGCATCGGTGTAATGCAGCACCGAAGTCACCGGCAGGTTCTCACAACCCACAGGTCCGTCGATCACCACCTGCAATCCTTTGACGGCGCAAAAAGCGTATACTGCGCCCCAATAGCCGCCCGCGCGATCATGATCGGTGACTAGCATGCGCCCCCTCCCACAACTTCACCCTTCTGCAAACACTCCGGGTGAGCGCGCAGCGCGAGGGCAGAGCCCTCAGGCGCGGGGCTGTGTTCTGCGCGAACGCAATCAGCTGCGCTGATCGCTGCCGCGCGCCGTGCGCGTTTATGATCATAAACGCGCATTAAATCATCTGCGCGGCTTTCGCCGCCC
>NZ_CANLKW010000007.1 GCF_947491795.1 uncultured Roseobacter sp.
GCGACATTCTCAATGACGTGCACGTCGAACTTGGCACGCTGTTGGAGCGTGAGAACGTGTTGCGCCGGGATGGGGTCGTGGAAGCGGAAACGATTAACGAGCGGTTCCATCATCACCGGGACGCGGTCCGGGCGATGGAAGGGACAATCCGTCAGGAGATGTGCGCAGATGGCCTGACCGCGCAGCAGATCGAGGACCGGGACTGGGAGGTTGTCTCACGGGCGGAGCGCCGGATCGAGACGGAGCAGCGTGCATATCTTGAGGCACACCCGGATCTGCTCGCTCGCCCTGGCGATGTGATTGACCGGTCTGAGCCTTACAGGGAGTCCAATACCGATGCAGCCCGCGCCAGCGAGATCACCCGCGAGGTCGACCGGATCATGGACGGACGCGACCTACGCATGCCCGTTGCGGACGCTGTCGCAGATGAGTTGCGCGCGCGCTATCCGGACATGCCGTCTCACCTCACCCGTGGGCTCGGCGCGACCTATGTGGCCGTCGCGCGGATACGCGACACGGAGGTCATCAATCAGGTCCGCCGCGAAACCGAGATGCGCGACGGGCTCGGGTCTGGCACGCGCGACGACATCCTCGCAACCCGCGATGAAACTGCGTCGCAGTCTGACCGTGCCGACCGTCTCGCAGACGAGATTGCGCGTGTCCTCGACCATGAGCGGGCGGGGGAGTTGTCCGCGCCCTTCGAGACCGAGGCGGAGCGGGACGCCTTCCGCGGCGAGATCGCGCGGGTGCTGGGTGACCGCCAATTGGGCCAGCTCACTTCCGGCGATGCCGATGCGCTGGACAAGGTTCTCGAGGACCGCCTCGACCGGCTCTATGTCGCCAAAGTCTACCTGCAATCGGATGCAGCGACGGCCAACACGGAGGCCTTGCGCCAGGTGGTCGATGAACTCGCCGTCGCCGAATACGAAAAACATCGCACCACAGACGTGGATGGTGATACCCAGCGGGGACAGGTCCATTGAGTGCCGCTATAGGAAAGGCGCGGATCGCGACCGGCGTTTTGCTGGTAACGCTGGTGACCGCCGCCATGGGCTATACCATTGCCTCGGCGGTGCTGACCTACCAGGATCTCGGCTTCGGGGCCAAGATCGACTTTGCCTATATTGCGCAGAACTATCTGGCGATCCTGGATCGCCGCCCCGAAGATGCCCAGCTCATCCACCTGATCATCGGCAGCTTTGCCGCCGCCGGCATGATGCTGAGTCTGGCGCTGTCGGGATCGGCCCTCACACGGTTTGGTCAGACCCATTGGCAGAGCGCGCGCGAAATGAAGGCCAACGGGTTCTTCGGTGCACCCGGGACAGGGTTTATCCTCGGCAAACTCGGCTCTCCAAAATCCCGCGCGAAATACATCTGCTCGAAGGTCTTCCCACATGCGCTGATCGTGGCCCCCACGGGTCGCGGCAAGACCACGGGCTTTGTCATTCCGAACCTGCTGACCTGGCAAGGCTCCGCCGTGACGCTCGATGTGAAAGGCGAGTGTTTCGAGGCCACGGCCCGACACCGCGCAGCCCACGGCGACAAGGTCTATCGCTTTGCCCCCACCGATTGGGAGGGCAAGCGCACGCATCGCTACAACCCGCTTCTGCGCATCTATCAACTGAAAGATCCCGCGCGCCAGCAGATGGAATTGCAGCTCTTGGCGACGCTCTTCCTGCAGAGTGACAACGACCGGGTGCAGGGGCTGCTCAAAGGCGGAATCGATCTCTTCGTGGCGGCAGGCCTGCTGGCCTTCCAGCGCAAGCGCCCCACCTTGGGCGAAATCTATCGGATCGCGGCCTCGGGCGGGAACAAGCAGAAGGAGTATTTCGCCCGCGGCCACGAGGTCGACAACAGTGCCGCCAAGCTGATCTTCGCCCGGCTGGCCTCGACCAATAACGATACGCTGACCTCTTACGTCTCGCTCCTGATGACCTCGGGGCTCGATCAATGGCAGAACCCGGCCATCGACGAGGCGACGGCGGTGTCGGACTTTGATTTCCGCACGATCCGGAAAAAGCCTTTCTCTGTCTACCTGGTCGTCCAGCCTTTGATGGTGAAGTCGCTCGCGCCCCTCATCCGGCTCTTCTTCTCCGATCTCCTCTCGGCAATGCAGGAAAGGGACCCCGGTCCTGATGAACCTTGGCCGGTGATGATCATGCTTGATGAGTTCAATCGCCTTGGCAAAATGCCGATCGTGGTCGAGAGTATTGAGACTCTGCGAACCTATCGTGGCCACCTGGCCGTGGTGACCCAAACCATCCCCGCCCTCGATGAAATCTATGGCGAGAACACCCGCCGTGCCCTGCAAGGCAATGCGGGCGTGAAGCTGTACCTGACGCCTTCGGATGAAAAGACCGTCGAGGAGCTGAGCAAGGCGGTCGGCAAAAGCACCAAGACTGTCGTTACGCGCTCGCGGTCGATTGGTAAGAACCCCTTCGAAGGGCGTAACGAGTCCATCCGCACCGAAGAGACGTCCCTGCTGCCCGAAGACGAAGCGCGGCGCCTGCCGCTCGATGAGATTGTCATGGTGATCGATGCCCAAATGCCGATCCGCGCGAAGCGGATTCAATACTTCAACGATCGATTCCTCAAGACAATTCATGATGAGCAGATAGGAGAACAGCCGCTCCCGCAGCCGGGGGGAATCGGATCCCAAGACAATCTGTCTGTAGGTGTTCAGGCGATACCCCTGTTCGAGCGATCGGATAGGGGAACAGATCAAAAGCCGTACGTCGCGAGCGCGGGTCCAGCCCGGGGTGACACACGACTGAACCAGCCAAAATATGACGGTGCAACTACTAACAAGGCCGAAGGAGTTGTACTGGCGGTTCCAGAAGAGGAACAGAGGCAGTTAGAGTTGGATTTTGAGGGACAGGAGTCGTCCGAAGATCTGGCGGTTGAGGTCGGCGATAAGCGGGTAGGGATCGCAGTGAATGATCTCGGCGAGCTTGAGTCATTGATGAAACGGGGGCAATGAGAAAATCTGCTGGTCTCAGCGCTAAAGTCTATTTTGGAAAACGCGTATAATGAGCCATACTCTCGACTGAATTAAGCCGTTATTGGTTCCAGAAAGCCTGACGATGAACACCCCGACAGGTGAAACTTCCGGGTACATAATAGCAAATAGGGGAATCTTGATTGCATGGCTGAAAACTCATTTGCAAAATACAAATATTTTTTACTTTTTGTTAACCAAGCTGCACTATCCCGCTGACGAGGGGAAGAAGTATGTCCGAGTCCAACTCAACAGTTTCAATACTGCTAAATGCGCAACCAGATGTTGACGGTTGTATCTCTTTTGAAGATGCGAGAGTAGTATCGCTGGAAATGCTCGGGGCGGATAGCAAAGTAAAATTTGGCTTCAGAACTCCCAAACTGATCACTGAACTTTTCCACGCCAATCTGAGCGATGAACTATTGACTGTGCTGATAGAATTCGGCGGTTCTGGAACACTATTGTCCATACCTGACTACGTGTTTGTAATGGATGGCTTGCTGCTGGCAAAACTTCGCGTTTTTGGTTATGAGCAAGAAGATGGAACTGTGAATGTAACAATCCGATGGGCGTTTGCTGAAGGTAATATCCTTGCAGCTTTAAAGATAGATTCCACCTATCTTTTGTCGCATGGATCGACGAATGCGCGGCTAGCGTTTGATGTGTTAGAATGCGTTTTGGAGCCAGTGTTCGATCTTACACGTTCCCAAGATACCAATGGTGTTTTTGCTTCCAAAATCGAAAACGTTGATGCCTTACTTCTCGATTTGCAATTGAAACGTGACGAGCTTGAGAAACACGCGGCTCTGCTTAAGATTTATTTGCAACACCAATTGAGTGCGGAGAGAAACGCGAGAACTGGTGCAAACTTTCTACAAAAAAAGCTTGAGTCCTTCCCTAAGTACCTGTGCTAGCGTCTGGACTCATAGCCAGTACATGACGAGCACTGCGAGAGCGACGGCGGACAGAAAGACCTTTAGACATCCGTCGTATCGCGTTGCCACACGCCGCCAATCCTTCAAACTGCCGAACATAATCTCGATCCGGTTTGACGTTGCCCCCTGATCCGGGCCGTTCAGGTGTAGAATCCGTTCTTGTTTCTTTCTGCTTGTAGTGTTGCGGTCAAGAGCGGCTGAGCGGAGCCCTTGCGGAGCTCAAGCGAAGCCGGTCGGGTGGAACGTAGCCATTGGGCGAACTCGGTTGGTGTTTGTCCGTTCAGCGACGTGTGTGGTCTTTTGATGTTGTAATCGATCCTCCATGTTTCGATGATCCGGCGAGCCTCGGCGAGGTTGCCGAAGAGGTTTTCGTTTAGGCACTCATCCCTAAGCCTGCCGTTGAAGCTCTCGACGAATGCGTTCTGCATGGGCTTTCCGGGTGCGATGTAATGCCAGCCGACGCCGGTGTCCTGGCACCATCGTAGGACGGCGTGAGATGTCATCTCGATGCCGTTATCGCTGACAATCGCGCCGGGTTTGCCCCGCCTCAGGATCAGTTCGCCTAGTTCACGGGTCATGCGCCGCCCAGACATGGAGCGGTCTACAACCGTGGCCAATGCTTCGCGAGTGCAGTCATCCACGATGCACAGAACCCGGAACCGCTGGCCGTCTGACAGGGCATCAGAGACGAAGTCCAGTGACCAGCGCTGGTTCGCCCTGTCGGGCACCAAGATCGGCCTCCTCGTGCCCAGGGCGCGCTTGCGACCGCCCCGTTTACGGACCATTGACCGTTCTTCTCTGTAGAGGCGGAACAGTTTCTTGTGGTTCACTTCGATACCTTCCCGCTGCAACAAGATGTGCAAACGACGGTAGCCGAACCGACGCCGTTCGTTGGCCAGTTCGCGCAGCCGCTTGCGCAACGCTTCATCGCCGCCATGCTGCTTCTCATACTGAAAGACAGACCTGTGCAGGTCCGCCAGCTCACACGCCCGACGCTCACCAAGACCGTGCCGATCCATCACGTCTCGCACGGCCCGTCGCTTCACATCAGGCGTCAGTAGTTTTTTGTTGCGAGGTCTTTCAGCGCGGCATTGTCGAGCATCGTATCCGCAAGCATGCGCTTCAGCCGGTTGTTCTCGTCCTCCAAGGCCCGAAGCTTTTTGGCATCCGACACGTTCATGCCGCCAAACTTGGCTTTGTATTTGTAGAACGCAGCATCGCTGATGCCGTACTTTCGACATAGCTCTTGGGCTTTCACGCCAGCCTCGTATTCCTTGATCATCCCGATGATCTGTTCGTCTGAAAATCTGCGTCTCATAGTCCATCCTTTGTTTGGACGGATCACCAGCACCTCGATGGCCTGATTTCAGGGGGCAACGTCATGATCGATGTCCCGGGGTCTTCCTGTCAGCAATCACTCTTACTGAAACCGTCAAACTTTGGTCTCAGGTCCTGACCGTGGATCTGGTCGGACCGGATCAATGATTCTCGCAGTATTCGCCGAATAGAAAGCCGAAAGCTGTGAAAGTGCAATCCGCAGAACGATCTTTCCGGACCTTGCAGACCAATCGAATTCTCTTTCGATATCCTCCATGCCTTTGAAATGACAGCAACACTGTACCGCTACATCTGCAAGCACTGGACCCAAGTAGTTCAGAGCATTCTCCAATCTTTCGCCTGGGTTGTGGAAGACAAAATCTAGTTCAGCTGACTGAGGAAAACTCTTAAAGCGATCTGCACTGTGAAAGACATCGGCAGCGGAGATCGTCAGGCTGTTCATTTCGTAGTCTTCGCGAAGAATTCTCCCTGCTTCAATCTGTTCCATTGTAAGGAAGGGGTTGCCATATCTGTCTCGCCTTCTAGCCAGAGACTGTAACGGAGCCTCCTTCCCATATCCATCGCCAGTTATCAAAACCGAGTTCCCGTGCGATACGGGTCTTAAACTGGGAAATGGCTGTCTGATGTCTGAGAATGTGCTGCTTCGATAGTTACTTTTCATACTTAGATTTCTATTGCCAGAACGCAGGTTTCGTCGGCCATATGGTGAGATTGAATATGTAAGTATTTTCTGTGTTTTCTGGTGCGAGGGTATGACCAAGCCTGATACCGCAAGTTTCTCTGCCGTTTCTGTGTCCACGGAGCAAGAGTTATTTGTTTGCCCGCTATTACTTTTGTGAATAATTGCGCAAGAAGAAAGATCCTCGGATGCAGCGAGTATCATACTCGGCTCGCTCAGTCTTTTCAGATGGTTACGTAAAGGAACACGATTTGTATGCGGTGTTTCCGAAAAACTGCCGCTGTTTCGAGAGAGGAGATCTTTTGGTCCTCTACGAGAATCACTATTGGACTGACTGACGGCACTTACAAGCCGATCAACACCGGAATAGAAAAGCGGATCAGCAAGATGGCCGGATACTTTCCGTACATTGCGCGAAACCGTTGACGGTTGTATCGACAACAGCTTTGCCGTTTCACGCATCGATAAGTTAAGCGCCTTGTAAGTTACATAGATCAAGACATGACTTGGGACCCAATCAGGCAGCATTTTATCAGGTTCCAAGAGTGTTGCATGTTTCATTTGTGGTTCCTCCGCAACAGCTGTGTCGCCGAATTGTTAAAGCTTCGTTCATACAATCAGGAATCATGGTTACTAAACCATTAACGAAGATCATACTTAAAATATTAAGGAAGCCGTTACGGCTATTTCTTCAAAAGCTTTGACGCACCGCAGGTTTTATTGCGGAACGCCTGGTAGGTTCGTTAACACTGTCAATTAACAGAGACTTACGCTGCTGCTGAGCGTTAGGTCTTTGGTAACTGGCATTGAAAAGGTGTTAAACGCCAGTTCTTTCAAGCCACTGTTTAACAACGATTTCGTCCGATTCTGTCACCACAACAAACAGTGGAGACAAAGATGTTGCATTTTTTGACTGGTGCGGAGTTGAGAAACGTTCCGGAGCTTAGGAAAAGTATGTTTAGAGATCGAAAAATACAGTTTATTGACCGACTAGGGTGGGGCTTGAAGGTCACGCAAGAACAGCTCGAAATTGATGAGTATGATCGGGATGACGCATTTTATGTAATCAATTCCGATGGTAAAAACAGACATGTTGGATCAATGCGGTTGCTTCCAACAAGTCTTCCAAACATGATCCAGGAGCACTTTAATCATGTTATTCCCGGTATTTCTTTCGCTTCAGAGAAAGTCTGGGAATGCACGCGCTTGTGTTCTGCAAAAGGGGCCTCGCCAAAAGTTGCGATCTCAGTATTGGCCGGAGCGGCTAAATTCATGGGTCATTTTGAGATCAATGCTTTTCTTGGGCTTTTTGACAAAAGAATGCATCGTACTTACCGGCGCCTCGGCATCAGCCCGATGGTGATAGGATCATCTGACTCAGTGGATGGATTAGTCAGTGTTGGCCTTTGGAGTTTTAATCACGCAACATATAAGAAGCTGGTGGAACATTCTGCTTACACAGGTGATGAAATTGAAGGGATGTTCGGAAACAACTCACTGTACAGACTAGGAGCAAAGCTTCCGATGAAAAAACAGGTTCGCACGCCGTCGTATCAAACTGAAGAACCGGTTGCGTGACGGCTGCAACAGACACACGAGTGACGGCTCCAGCGGGCTGAGTGTCAAATCCCTAACATGGCGGGTGGCATGCTGGATGCGTCGTGTATTCGTAGCGTGCCAAGTGCTAGTTCATGTCGCTCTCCGTTCGAAGGTGACCGAACTTTTCCAGCTCAAAGCTGAGTGCTTTCGGCATGGATTGTAGAAGCCGTTGATACACTGGAAGATGACGGCTTCTGCCGCTCGGCGATTTCGCCATGACTTGGGCGGTAATCCCCCCATTTTCAGAGGGGCGCTTCGGTAGAATCTAAGCTGCTTTCAATTTCTGTATCGGGGTCATCCCGCCGATCCCCATGTTTGGCCTTTCATTGTTGTATGTCCAGAGCCAGCGCTTGGCGTGCTCCTGCACCTCCTCAATGCTGTTGAAGTGATATCGCCCTAGCCATTCTGTCCGGACGGTTCTGTTATATCGCTCGACATAGGCGTTCTGCTGCGGCTTGCCGGGCTGAATGTAGATCAAGCCGATCCCTGCTTTTTCAGCCCAGTTCTGAAGTTTGGCGCTGACGTATTCAGGGCCATTGTCCACACGAATGGCCAGGGGCTTTCCGCGCCACGCAATGATCTGGTTCAATGTCCGGACCACGCGTTCTGACGGCAGCGAGAAGTCCACCTCAATGGCCAAGTCTTCTCGATTGAAGTCATCCAGCACGTTCAGTGTCCGGAAGGATCGCCCGTCTGCCAGTTGATCCGCCATGAAGTCCATCGACCAGACCTCGTTCGGCGCTTCAGGCACCGCCAGCGGCTCGGGCTTTTCGCGCTGCAGCCGCTTCCTGGGCTTGATCCGCATGTTCAGCTCCAACTCGCGATAGATGCGATAGACGCGCTTGTGGTTCCACTTGAGCCCTTTAACGTTGCGCAGATGCAGGAAGCAGAGGCCGAAGCCCCAGGTCTTCTTGGCATTCGTCAACGCAACCAGCCAATCGGCAATCAACTCGTTTTCATCGCTGAGCTTTGGTTGATACCGATAGCACGTTTCACTGATGCTAAACGCCCTGCAAGCCAAAGCGATGCTGGCGGATCGATAGCGCACCGCCCACTCGGCCATCTCACGCCTTTGAGACGGCCTCACCACTTTTTTCCAAGGGCTTCCTTCAGCAAATCGTTCTGCATGCTCTTCTCTGCATACATCTTCTTGAGCCGTTTGTTCTCTTCATCGAGTTCCTTCATCCGGGCCATCAAACTGGCATCCATGCCGCCATACTTGGATCGCCACTTGTAGAAGCTCGCACTGCTCATGCCGTGTTCCCGGCACAGGTCAGAAACAGGCACGCCGTTCTCCGCCTGCTTCAAGATCGCCATGATCTGTGCGTCGCTGTACTTCGATTTCTTCATCAGAATCTCCTCTTTCATCTTCGAGAAAATTCTACTTCCGCACACCCCTAATTTTCGGGGGATTACCGAGAGACTTCACCTAAACTGGCGGGCTCATAGACGCACATGTCTCAGGTAATGGAAAGTTCGGACCCATAAGGTAACTTCCAATCTCAACTATTTCTTTGGGACTAATGGGCTTGCGCAGCAAGTAGTCGACGCTCATAGCTTCGTTGTGATCACCGTGCTCAAAGACCGTCGCTCCAGTGATGGATAAAATTGGAATATTTGGAGACCTTATCCGGAGAAAATTTGAGAGTGAAACAGTTGCGCCATCGGTAACGAAAACGTCCAATATTGCTAGGCAATAGTTGACTCGAAGAATGCGACTCATACCGTCCGATACGGAGCGAACAGTATCTACCGAGTAGCCAAAACTGCGGAATTCCTCTGCAACCGAATGTGCAAAAACCAAGTCGTCTTCAACAAGCAAAATCTTCATGGTCACCTTCTCGTTCAACTTTTAGGTGTTTTGAACGAAAAAATTGAATAAACCGTAAATCAAAGGCGGGAACGATAAGTCAAAATGCTACAAATTCAAAAGGGGAAGTCAGACATAACAAGCGTTGACAAAAGCGCCTCAGTCGGACTGTGTCCGTAGAATATGCTTACTAGCCAAAGAGGCAGATCAGACCAAGTCGACACGACAACTGCTGGGCTTGGTGTGCTTCCAGCGCTCTGAAATCTTGACCTGCCCTCCGATGGTCCTTCATTTATAAGTTAGCTATGTTCAGGTATGATGTGCTACCCAACGCGCCCTCGGCCGTTATCAGAGTTTCCGCCCTTTGATCAGCTGCACGGGTTGGTCTCGTGCGCTGATTTCATCAGTTCCGCCGGGACCTTGTGCCCGATGGCGCTGTGCGGTCGTTCTTCATTGTAGTCTCTACGCCAAGCCTCCAACTTTTCGGCGGCATCTTCAAGACTCATGAACCAGTGAGCATTCAGGCATCCCGCCCGGAACCGACCATTGAACGCCTCGATAAAGGCGTTGTCGGTCCGGTTTTCCCGGTCGTGAGAAGTCGAGCGTGACGCCGCGCTGATGGGCCCGGAGCTCCATATCACGCGAGACAAATTCGCTGCCCTGGTCGACCCGGATCGTGTCTGGATAGCCGATTCGCCAATAGACGCGATCAAGGGTCGCGACGACATCCTCACCTCGATAACTGAACCGCGCATTGAGCACCGGCACGTATAGGGAGAAGGTGTCCACTACCGTGAGAACTCGGAACTTTCGGCCTGTGGCCAGTTGATCGTGCACTAAGTTCATGGCCCAGACTTCGTTCGGCCTGACTGCTTCCACGCGATCCTCCCGAAGCTTCACCATGACCCGGCGCTTCGGCGTCTTGTTCCTGAGCTGCATGCCCAACTCCTTGTAAATGCGATAAGTCTTCTGCGCATTGATCTCCCAACCCTCGTGCTTCAGCAGCACGTGCACACGCCGGTATCCGAACCGGATGCAGGTCAGGCATATCTCTCGGATGCGCTGTTCCGACGCGGCCTCGCCGGGCCGACGAGACTTGTAGCGACAGGTCCTAGGATCGAACCGGATCACCGCACAGGCCCGGCGGATCGACACCCGCCAATCCGCCCGTATCTCGTAGACCAGCGTCCTCTTCCGGGCAGCCCTCAAAGCTTTCGTTTGATGATGTCCTGCAGCATCTCTTTGTCCAACGCCAGGTCCACGACGATCTTCTTCAGCTGCGCATTCTCCTGCTTGAACTCTCTCAGCCGATTCATCACCGACGGCATCAGACCCGCATACTTCTTCTTCCAACTGAAAAACGTCGCCAAACTGATCCCGGCCTTCCGACAGACTTCCGCGACGGGTGTCCCGTCCTCCGCCTGCTTGATGATGAACGCCTTCTGCGCGTCCGTGAACTTCGATGCTTTCATGCGTTTCCACTCCTCTCCCAGTTAGGGAATCGATGCGGAAAACTCTAACCAAAATCGGGGGCGTTTACGGGCATCACATCAGGATACGAAATTGCGTTCGCCCGACTTAGTGCTACTGTGCGGAAGAACTCACCGCATTATCATTTTTGTCATTCGCCATACAAAGCTCAAATAACCGGCTTTGAGCTGCAGTAAGTACTTCTGCTGTGAACCGGAAATCGATTGAACTCGAACATATTTTTTCGCAATCGAAAGCGTAGTCAGTAAGGCAGTCGATCTTTTGTTTTGCACTCCACTGATACCAGTCGCCCCAGTCACATGCACGGCAAAGTAACTCTGTCCAGGTTTCCGCATCTTGCTTACTCACCTTTACACCAAGCAGTCCTGAAGACAGCGCTAATTCCAACACGTCAAACATTGAACTCTGAGCGAGGGCAGTATTGGCTCTTAGGTCGTTTGAAAGTGATCGTCTTAACGATCCTGAAAGCCATAGTTTCTCGACTAAAGGCTCGTCGATTTTCAGAAAACTGGCAATTTCATTTCGTGACAAAGGAACGTGCATTGGTACTGGAACCCATAACTTTCAATGATAAGCTAGCGGGTTTGCACTAAATTTGAGTAAATTTTCAGAATCGTATGTGTAACGTCAGCGCCCACCGGACAAATTTAGGTGTTTGAGCAACGGAGGATTTCTGGTTCATCGAAGCCATTATGGAGCGAAGATGAACAAGAAATCCGGAACATCGAAAGACGCCGCTGACAAGTTGGTCAGGGGCATCAAGCGCAAGACCCGCAAGCACTACTCGGCCGAGGAAAAGATCAGGATCGTCCTGGCGGGCCTGCGGGTCGAAGAGAGCATCGCTGCGCTGTGTCGCCGCGAGGGAATTGCGGAAAGCCTGTATTATTCCTGGTCAAAGGAATTCCTTGAAGCTGGGAAGAACTGGCTGGCGGGGGGACATGGCTCGTCAGGCGACATCCCCCGAAGTCAAGGAACTGCAATCGGAATCGGCTGCCCTGAAGGAAGTGGTTGCCGAGCTAACGCTTAAGAACCGCCTGCTCAAAAAAAGCATGATCGGGCCCTTTCGGCAGAATGCTCAGCATTCGCCTGTCAGGTAATAGATGGGGAGTTCGAAGCATGAGGTATCCCGCATCCGAGAAGCTTGAGATCATCCGTACGGTGGAAGCCTCGCACCTGCCGGTGAAGCAGACGCTGACGAAGATTGGCATCCCCAGTAGCACCTACTGCGATTGGTATGCGCGTAGGGTCGAGGGCGGGATCGATGCGCTTGCCGATCGTTCTCCATGGCCCGGATCCGTCTGGAACCGCATCCCTGATGATGTCCGTGAAGCCTTTGTCGAGTGCGCGCTGGACCACGAAGGTCTGACACCGTGCGAACTGGCGGTCAAATGTACCGACGAGAAGCGGTATTTTATCTCGGAATCTTCAGCGTATCGCCTTCTCAAGGCCGAAGAGACTACAATGAAGAAAGACAGCACAGCGCAATTGGGAACAACGTCCCAGCAGCGCTGATGAAATTGCCAGGCGCATCCAGCCCGTCTGTGTGATCAAAGGGCGAAAATCTAGCCCCGAGCGGGGACACTTCCGGTAGCATGGCAAAAGGGCGGAAACTCTGATACCGGCCGAGGGCGCGTTGGGTAGCACATCATACCCAATAACTACAGAACTAGAATTGAGTGGAAATTTTGGAGAAATTGGTCTCTAAAACAGCGATATCACTCGCTGCGAAGCGCTCGAGAAAAGTACATAGATAGCGGTTTCATGAGGTAGCTGATAGGTGACCGCTCATTTGTTTTGATGAAAGCTTCAACAGGCATTCCAGGTAAAAGTTCCTGGGCCCCTAGTTTGATCAGTTCCTTTTTGGGCAGTTCAACTTCGACTTGATAGTAAGAAGTTCCCGAAGTTTCGTCAGAGAAAACATCCGCTGATATTCTTGTGACTATTCCTTCAATTTCAGGAGATGTTTTGAGGTCCAGTGAAGGGAGCCTCACGGTTGCAGTTTGGCCCACGTAAACTTGATCGATGTGCAAGGGTTCAACCTTTGTTGAAGCAATCAGAGGTTGATCTTGTGGGACTATATACAAAATAGGTTCTGCCGGTGAAACGACGGACTGCAGAGCGTGAATTTTCGATCCATAAATAATTCCACTTACGGGTGCTCTCACCACCATATTGGACAGGGTAAAGGTGGAGTTGAGCAACCGTTGTTTGAGCTCTGCCTCATGAACCTGAAGGTCTCGTAAGGCAGAAATTGCTTCCTCCCTCATGCTACTGGACAGTGAGATTTTTTCAATTCTAAAATTGGCAATTTCGCCGTAGTATTGAGCGATAAGAGATGTCGTATTACCCAGTTCTCCGGTTAATCGTGCAAGTTCTCGTTTTAATGATGACACCCGCGAAGCAGGGGAAAGACCCTTCTCGAAAAGAACCGTGGCATCTCGGAGTTCTTCTCTGATCAGTTCTTCTTGAGTTCTTAAGGATGCCAGTTGTGCCTTCGCACCGGATATCTGGTTGAGCGTCTGCGAGATCTTTTCATCAATTTGCTCGGAGCGTCTCTTCAGAGAAACTGCGCGGGCACTAAAAAGCCGTGCCTGTCCGTTTACGAGTAACTGTACGGTTGGCTCTTGGTGGATCAAAGCCTCCAACTCATCTGAGATAGAAAACCGGGAACCGCCATCGCGCTCTGTCTCTAGTCTAACCTTCCGTGCCAGAATCTCATAGAGCTGGCTCTTAAAAATGGCAACTTCTGATCGCACTTGCGTGTCGTCAAACTCCAGTAAAGTATCTCCAGGGTTTACTGTGACTCCATCCTTTACATAAAGTTTTTTTACTACCCCACCCTGCGGATGTTGAATTACCTGTCGGTTGGATTCCACCTGAATTGTACCCCAAGCAATAACAGCGCCTGAAATATTGGAATGCATGCCCCATAACAGAGAGGCTGAAAGCAGTAGGAACGTGGTCGTAAATCCTATAACTAGGGGAATTCTTACAGACCAGTTTTGTTCTTTTTCCATCATTATGCCTGAGCCTGTATGTTCTGAGGAGCTAAAGAGGTTTTGTCTTTCCTATTGCATGCAGTTTCCAGTATCTGAGCTTGTGGGCCGTTCGCGATGACTCGTCCTCCATCGATGACAAGCAATCGATCACATTCTGCAAGCGCGTTAGTTCTGTGTGTCATTAGAATCACCGACTGCTTTCTTTTCTTGGCCGTTCTGATTGCTTGTTTCAGTGCTTCCGACCCGTCGCTGTCTAGAGCGGAATTCGGTTCGTCTAGAACCAGCAACACTGGATCTCCATATAGTGCGCGTGCTAAGGCGACGCGCTGTTTCTGGCCCCCGGACAAATATCCAGCGCTGCCGTTTACGACTGTGTCATACCCATCGGGTAGTGATAGAATCATATCGTGAGCATTCGCTTTTTTGGCTGCTTCAATGATTTCGGAGGATACAGAGTGCGGCAAGAAGCGAGATATATTCTCAGCAATTGAGCCGGAGTAGAGTTCAACATCTTGAGGTAGATAGCCAATGTATCTACCAACATCTTCCGAACCATACTGTGACAGCGTGGCGCCGCCCAGCCGTATTTCACCTAAAGTTATCGGAAGAGTTCCTAGCATCGCCTTTGCTAATGTACTCTTTCCTGAACCGCTCTTCCCAATGACACCCAGTACTTCACCTTCCTTCAATTCAAAGGAAATATTTGACAAAATTGGTTTTTGGGTTGTGGGAGCTCTGGCTGTAACACCGGTAACCTTCAAATTTGCGTTTGGACGGGGAAGCTTGACCGGCTCAACTATTTCCGGAAAGCTTGACAGAAGAGCTTTCAGTTCTTGCCAAGACTCTCGAGCCTGCTGGACTACGTTCCACTGGCTCAGCGTCTGCTGCATCGGAGCAAGTGCCCGTCCCACCAAAATAGAGCTTGCTATCATAGCACCGGCTGACAGTTCGTTGTGCAATGCCAAGTAGGCACCTGTTGCAAGCATTGCGGATTGAAAAAACAGTGTGAACGACTTGGTTGCTGAAGAGAAGAAGCCGCTCCAATCGCCGGATTGGACAGTCAAACTTTCAGCTTTGTCCCTGGCCGAGAGCCATCTTCTTGCGATCGACTTGTTCATTCCCTGCGCAAGAATATAGTCGGCTGAATCACGCGCTTGGTCAGCGAAGCCTTGAGCAATCACCCCATGCTTTTGAGCTTCTATTCGCGTGCGCTGGGACAAACCATTATTGAGAATCGTTGCAAGCATCAAAGCAATGCACCCTGCAATTGCAAGCCAGCCCAATAGTGGATGAAAAACAAAAATAATCATCAGAAAGAGTGGCGTCCAAAGTACATCAAAAATCGAAATCACTACCTGTGAAGAGAACAATGCTCGAACGTTTTCAAGATCTTTAAGCGCGCGCGATGGACGGAGGTCCACCGGGAGCTTAGAGGCGCGGTCAACCATTGCCAAAAACACCCGCTCTTTGAACATTGAGAACAGACGGCAGCCAAACCGTGTTACTAAATGCGCCCTTACGCAGTTCAAAACTGCCATGCAGGCATAAAGAATGGTCACAAGCAGAAACAACGTGAGCAGGGTTTCTTGTGACCTAGATCCCAGTACACGGTCGTATACCTGGAGCATGAACAAAGGTCCGGTCAGCATCAGTAAGTTACTGAACACACTGAAAAAAAATGCAGCAGCAAGCAACCAAATGTTTGCTTCGAGCGCTGTACCAAGTTCTGATCTTGCACTGATTTTGGAAATTCTCATGTCGGAGTTAGAACCCAGCCGGTTGCTTCGATCTTGCTGAAGTGTCTTTCACAAACTTAAATTCATAGTTAATTCTTCCGTCAATTTCTGTCTAAATTGGGCTTTCCTTCGATCGGTAGGGCGACAGTGTGACTGGAGGTCTCTAGACTCGTCTGTTCTGCACCAGGACCGCACTGACGGTTGTTCGAAATCGACACTGGTGCAAACAGGGAGATCGTCTGAGGGCAAAGAATAAGTTTGACTATAGGAATTTGCTGCTGCCAATCTGGAAGCGCGTAAAACCAAGGCGCGCCGACTACAATCACAACCGGCCTCACTCCAGCCTCGCTGGCATGACGCCATACGAATATGTTAACCGGTCAAATGGAGGCCAAAACCTGCACAGAGCTAACCTATGTACGCGGACTCCAAGGGGATCAGGTCACCCTGTGTCCAAAAATTGACAGTTTCTTGTCCAATACTTTGGCTAAACCCGACGAAGGAAGTCGTGCGGCACAAACACAACTCTGTTCGCGCGAAAGCTAATATCTTTACAGTTTTTTAACCAATTCTCGTCCACGGTTTTTGGTAGACTATGAACGAGGAAGATGAATGCAAGAAGATAATTGGCTGCTCTCTGCCCTGTCCGACTTAAGAGCATATTCGGAAGATAGTAATTTACCAAATCTGGTTGTTGGATTACAGCACGTCATTGCAACCTATGCTGAAGAAGCATCGCTATCTTCTGATGAGGCGAAACAGCTATTGAAAACACTGAGTTCTTGAGAAACTACAGTGGTCAAGTTTCCTTAAGCTCAGGTCCCAAAAATTGGTTTAATGTTGAACTACTGGCATGGTCCAGAGCTCTCAAAGTCTGGGGAGTTTATGAGTAATCTTTATTGGCTGACAGAGGCGCAGACGATGCGTCTTCGGCCGTTTTCCAAGAGGCCTTAGGTGTACAAGAGTTGATGACCGGCGTGTTCTGATGGATAATTTCTTTTTTAATCACAATGGTTTACGTTCGCGATGCGCCTGCCGCCTATGGTTCGTCAAATACTTTGTATAGCCGTTGGAAGCGCTGGAGTAACTTAGGAGTATTTGCTGCGATCATGAAAAATCTGGCAGGGGAAACCCGACAATAATTCCATATCGATTGACGCGAACTACCTGAAAGTACATCGCAAGGCTTCAAGTCCGAGGGTGAAAAAGGGGGCGTGGACGCTTGATCGGACAAACGAAAGGGGCAGAATACCAAGTGACCCAGTCCCCTGAAATTAGGCCACTGAGGTGCTAGTAATCCGTCCAAGCAAAGGATGGACTACGAAACGCAGATTTAGCGACGAACAGATCATTGGGATGATCAAGGAGTACGAGGCTGGTGTTAAGGCGCAGGAGCTGTGTCGGAAGTACGGGATCAGCGACGCTACATTCTACAAATACAAAGCCAAATTTGGCGGGATGAATGTATCTGATGCGAAGAAGCTGCGGGCGCTTGAAGACGAGAACAATCGACTGAAGCGCATGTTGGCAGACGCGATGTTGGACAACGCCGCGCTGAAGGACCTCGCGACAAAAAAACTACTGACGCCTGATGTGAAGCGCAGGGCTGTGTTGGACGTGATGGACCGGCACAGCCTGTCGGAACGTCGGGCGTGTGAGCTGGCTGATCTTCACCGATTAGTCATTCAATATACGAAGCAGGATCAGGGCGATGAAGACCTGCGCAAGCGGCTGCGCGAACTGGAGAATGAGCGTCGCCGGTTCGGCTATCGTCGTTTGGGCATTCTACTGGCTAGGGAAGGCTTTGAAGTGAACCATAAGAAGCTGTTTCGGCTGTACCGTGAAGAAGGGCTGGCGGTGCGCCGCAGACGGTCGCGCAGGCCTATTCTGGTGCCGGATCGCGCCAATCAGCGCTGGTCGCTGGACTTCGTGTCTGACGCTTTTGAGGATGGCCAGCGGTTCCGGGTGTTGTGCATCGTGGATGACTGCACGCGAGAAGCACTGGAGACGGTCGTGGATCGCTCATTGTCAGGCACAGGGATGACCCGCGAGCTGGATGATCTCATCCGACGACGTGGCCAGCCGGACATGATTGTCAGTGATAATGGGACGAAAATGACATCCCATGCGGTACTGCGATGGTGCTAGGATACCGGCGTTGGCTGGCATTACATCCTACCGGGAAAGCCGATGCAGAACGCGTTTGTGGTGTCGTTCAACGGTAGGCTCAGGGACGAATGCTTGAATGAACACGTCTTCGGCAATCTCACCGAAGCCCGGAAGGTCATCGAAAACTGGAGGATCGACTACAACACACAAAGACCACACACACATCGCTTTGCGGGCTAGGATCAGCCGTTTATGCCAATCTCAACCTTGCCATCCGGCCTGCTTCGCCTGAGCTACGCGAAGGCTCCGCTCAGCAGGCCTTGACCGCGACCATATCAACAGGAAGAAACACGAACGGATTCTACACCTGAGCGGCACGAAAACGCGACAGGTCCAGTTCCAACACATTTACTCTTCGAGACATTCGAACTCTTGGTCTATCGAGTGCGGCTTGTCTTCAGTCTGGGAGCTACTCAAGACTCCTTGCATCTGCTCTATCACTTTTCTCATCGCTATAGCTGTATTGGCAAATCCTTGCAGTTGTGCTTCCTCCAACACGGAATAGGCATGCGATAACGCTTCTTGACTATTCATTTAGGAATACCTCCCCATAAGGTGGATCTCAAAAGGTGGTTAACTGATAGGCAATGAATACTAATAAAACGTAAATCTACTGGTCAGTAGAACAAAAAACACTCTGGATGGGGTGTTCACACGAATAAAACTAGCCGCTAGGTTTGTAGTGAGGATTATGTCGACACTTTGTATGAGCTCATTTCGAACGACCACGTGCACAGATATGTGCTGCTGCCGCCACAGTTTGCGTACTCCGAGCTGGTACGCACAATGAAAGTTGCTTCTCCGGCATTGTTCAAAGTGAATTCTGACAATTTCACAGCTTTTGTTGCAGGCAGTACGGAAGAGAAAAAAGTCGAAAAAACTTGTAAGGTCCTTCATCGCCGCCCCAACCTTCCAAGTCTTGCAAGTTGCGCCAGCATTTGAGACCCGGCCCCCGGTGACCCAGTGCCGCTTGCCTGACCTGTCTGTCCCATGCCTTGCCGCACTGGCATCTGCTGCACACCAAAAAACTGCCGCGCCCTGAGGGCTGCGTATTCGGCGCCACTGGCACCGCCGATCAGATAGCGGTTGTAGGCCTGCTGGCTGCCCATGGCGGCACGGGCGAAGTTGTAACCACCACCTAGACCACCCGAGAGGGCGGGCATCATGATGTTGCCGGAGATCGCGCGGACGATGAATGGCGTTGCGATGATGAAGCCCTTGGCCATGAGCACCATCATGAAGAAGGGGATGAGCGCGCCAATGTTGGAAGCGCCTTCCGGATCGCCCAGTTCGCCGATCAGGGCTGATGATACCCCGGTGATCGTGGCGAACACGCCGGCGACAACGATGGGGTAGAGCGCAAAGGAAACCAGTGCTGAAAGCCATCGCGCGAAGTAATCCTTGGTCACTTCGAAGAGGGTCAGGAAAATCATGACTGGAGCGATCCCGATCAGAAGTGCGATCATCAAACGCGAGGCCACGAGTATGAAGGCTGCGAGTCCGCCGAGAATCGAGAGCAAGAGGACCCCGACAATGTCGAGCATGGCGCCGGCCATCCAGTTCAACTCGGAACCAGCGGCGTTCAAATAGTCCCCCAACTCGGCGATCAACCGGTCGAATTCTTCCGCGAACGTGCCAGAGGGCCCCGGGGTACCGCCACCGACCGAGGCGACAAGCGCACCCGCAATGCTGTCGATCCCGGCAAGGATAGCGGCGGAAAGCGCGTTGAACTGTACCCAGTTGGTAGAGAATATCCCGATCAGTCCGATCTTGACCGCGAGCCAGAAGGCCGTGCGGCCATCCATCGCTTTGTACTGGTAGATCATGTTCAGGAAGACGAGGATCACCACGAGCGTCGTGCCCAAAACCAGAAGCGTGCCGACCGTTGCCGCGACCGATCCGAACTGGGTTTCTGCGGCGGTGTCGAGATAGCCCTGGGAGGTTTCAACGAAATAGGTGACGACGCTCATCGCAGGGCTGCCTCACCAATTGCCCGCGGCTTCGCAGATGGCTTTGGCCTCAAGGCGAACTTCGTTGGCGCGCCGATTGTAGGCGTCGGATGCTTCCAGCATTTCCCATCGTTCGTCACTCGCGTGGACCTCGCGAAACACCGCCTCGGCTGCGTCCCAAGATGGGAAGCGGGTCTCGCAATCGCAGCTACCGCTCTCGACGACGCGCTCGAGGTTTTGGGCGCGGTAGATATCCTGGACCAGCACGCGCTGATAGGCTTGGCGCAGGGGGATCTCCTGCATCCAGACGGGCTCGGCGGCCCGGTCCGGACAGACGTTGAAGCTGCGACCGAGGGTCGGCACCAGATTGCGCTCGGCGAAGGCGGGGATAGCCAGTAGGCTCAGGGCCATCGCGGCCAAGGCGAGGTGCTGCGCCTGTCTCATGCCGTGGCTCCAGCAGGTGTGGTTTCGCGCTTCAGGAAAACGGTGTGCCCGATATTGGCGAACTCCGAGGAGCTGATTGACACCACCTCCCAGCCTTCGGCCCCCTTCGCGTTCAGGCTGGCCTGCATGTCGGCAAGACTCGTCTTGCGGGTCATGGGGAAACTGAGGATGTCATATTCAAAGGTCTTCATTGGGAAGCTCCAGTCTCATTAGCGCCGGGGAGGTAGAATTCGGTGATGCCGCGCCTACCGTCGTGGCGACCGGCCTGGATGATTACATCGATGGAATTCTCGATGTACTGGATCACGTCGGTGTAGGTCATCGGGATCTCGGTCTTGAGCGCCGCGATGGCGAGCCTCTGCACGGCAAGTTGAGGGGTTTCGGCGTGCAGCGTGGTCATGGACCCGCCATGACCGGTGTTGATCGCCTCGAGGAAGGTCATGGCCTCCTTGCCGCGTACCTCGCCGAGGATGATCCGGTCGGGGCGCATGCGGAGGGTTGCGGTGAGCAGCACATCGGCCGTCTGGAACTCCGAATCCCGATTGGCGATGAGGGTCACTGTATTTGGCTGGGTCGGCAGAAGCTCGGCGGCTTCCTCGATAGTGACGATGCGTTCCTCTGATGGCACGTGAGACAGGATCTTGCGCGCGGCGACAGTCTTGCCGGTGGAGGTACCACCCGAAACGATCATGTTGAGCTTGTTCTCGACGCAGAAGGCAAGGGCATCATCGATCACGCCCGCCGCCACCACTTCGCGCAGTTCCCGGGTTTTCTCGAGGCGGAGTTCTTCAAGCTTGCGTTCCTTGCCATAAAGGAAATCAAGCGCGATCCCGTCGAGCGGCAGGCTCGAGAAGAACCGCAGGCTGATCGACATCGCCGAGAGCACAGCAGGTGGCGTGATGACCTGTGCCCGGATCGGGCGGCCCTTGTAGGTGATCGAGACCGAGACGATGGGGCGGTCCTTGCTCATCGTTGTGTTGGCGGAGGAGGCGATCTGGTTGCCGAGGTCCTTCACTTCTGTTGCGGTCAGCTTTTGATCCAGCTTCCGCATGAAGTGATCGCCCTGGAATTCTCCCCAGCAGCTGCCGTCGGGGTTGATGCAGATCTCGATGACATCGTCGCGGGCGGCGGCGTCGATCCGATCAAGCGAGGTTTGGAGATAGCTCAGCGACATGGGCTCAGAATATCTCCAGATCGCGGTCGACCATCACCGTGACGCGGGCCCCCTGGTCGACATAGATGACCGGACCGATGGAGAGGTAATCGCCAATGACGCTGTCCGTGGCATCGGCAAGATCATCGCCCACGTCTTCGAGCACGTCCGCGGTGGTCTCATCCTGCACGTTTGCTGCAGTGGCGCTTGGAGCAGCCGATATTAGAGAAATCAGCGCCGCTGAGCCAAAGCGCTCATCAAAGCGGGTATCGACAAAACCTGTGACGCCGGAGCGGCCAAGTTCATCGCCCCCAAAGGAACTGATCTGGATAGTTTGATTGTCGGGCAGGATGATCCGGTCCCAGGCGATCGTAACGCGGTGCTGAGCGATATCGACGCCAGAACGATAACGTCCGATCAGGCGGGAACCACGCGGGATCAGAAGGCGGGAGCCATCGAAACTGAACACGTCTTCGGAAACGACGGCCTTGGTCTGCCCGGGCAGGGAGCTGTCGAGGGCGGTTTCCATGACGGCCTGGATCATCGTGCCCTGGGTGATGGTGTTGGACGGGTTGGCAATGACTTCGGCCTGCGTCACCGACGTGGGCAGCGCGCCGTTCAGCACGAAATCCGTCACCTCCCCAAAAGTCCGTTCGGTCAGTGCCGTCTCATTTGCGCCGGAGGTGCTGCCAAACGCGATGGTTGGCGAGGTGATACGACGCTCCTGAAACGCCCGTTCCTCGGCCGCGCGGCGTTCAAGTTCCGCGAGCTGTCTTGCTTCCTCCTCGCGGCGGATCCGTTCTTCTTCCCGCGCGCGCAGCTCGTCCTCGGTGGGCCCCAAGGGCGCGGGAACAGGGCGATTGGCCTCGAGCTGCGCAAGTTCAAGGTCCATGCGGAGTTGCTCCAGCTCGCGGTCGCGCACCGTGAGTTCATCGCGAAACTGCTGCTGTGCGGATTCTGACGCGGCTTGAAGGGCCGCGATCTGGGCCGTCAGCGCATCGATGGCTTCGGCGGCAGCCGTGTCTTCCGCGACGACCGGTTCGGGCGCGTTGCGCAATTCCTCGATCTGGGCCTGAAGGGCGGCGAGTTGCGCCAAAAGCTCGGCGTTCGGTTCCACCGGTTCCGGTGCGACCAGAACGACTTCGGGCTCCGGTGGGGGGAGGGATTCGATAGCGCCAAACCCGTCACCTTCGTTTTGGAACACGTCCGGCGTGGCTGTGGGCAAGGCTTCTTCTTCCTCGGATTGGGACATGAAATAGAGCAATGCACCGCCCGCCCCGATCACGAGGACAACGACCAAAGCGAGCAGCGGCGAGCGTCGCGGGGCAGGGGGCGAACCTGCGCCTTTGCCTTGCTCGAGGGCGGCGAGACGTTTCTCGAGGTCCGCGTTTCCAGTATCGCTCATGAGCCCACCCCCGCAGGCGGTGTGGCCTCGATGCAGACCACCTCGTCCCCGATCCGCAGCACCCATTGCCGGTTCACCCCCGAGACCCGGATGACGCCATCCTCGGTGGCCTGCGTGTTGACCGTCCGCTCACGGCCATTGGCGTAACGGAAGATCGCGGGCACCGGCGCGTTCCGCGGGAATGCGAAATACGTGAAGGTCCCGTCATCCCAGACGCGGCTCGGGGTGAACTCGGAGCGCGCACTGGCACCGTAATTGTAGTTCGGGGCTTGGGCCGCGATGGCACGTGTGGGCCGTGCATTGTCTTCGGGGTAGCGGAACTGGACCACGTAAAAAGTCGGACTGCGGGTCTCCTGGACGTTGAAGTAGTAGCTGCGGCGGTTGGTATAGACAGTCACGTTGGTATGGACGCCACGTGCGACGGGCTTGATCGCGAAGGCCTGTCCACCGGGCACGCCGTCGATCTCAAAACCCTCCGTGTCACCTGCGATGATTGAGCGGATGCTCTCGCCTTCCCCGAACTCGACCGTGGTCACATGGGTGAGCGAGACGTTGAGGCGATAGACTTGGCTCTCCTGGTAGGTGGCCAGGCGCACCCGGTTGTCATTGGGGCCGCCGCGCGGGATGGATTCGGCTAAGGCTAAGACTGGCAGTAGGGTAAATAGGCCCGCAACAAAGAGCTTACTGATCAAACTAATTCTCCAATCTGTCGGAGCGGATGGAATATTCGAGGACTGTGAAGCCGAAGGGGTTGGTCCAGACTTCATCGATGGAGCGACGGGTCTCGGGGCGGAACTCAAAGAGAAGCGTGGCGGTGAAAAGCCCGGTCTGAACGCCATTGATGGAGGTCAGGCGCTTGCGCAGGCGCACGGTGGCGCGGTTGTTGCCGATGCGATTGATGCTGAGGATTTCCACGTCGAGCCGGGCGTTCGGCCCGTAGACTGTCGGCGGGTAGTTCTCGTTGGCGCTGTTCCAGATCTGGCGCAATCCGCTCTCGGAGGCACCGTCCGAGCGACGCAGAACACTGCGGATGCGCAGATCATTGTCGAGCTGGTTGTAGACTTCGCGGTCGGTCACATAGCGGAAGACCTCCGCCTCAATAATAGCCAAGTTGGCTGTGACAGACGTCGCGCCCACCGAGGCCTCGGGGAGTGCGAAGCCTGTTTCGGGATCATAGGGCACGACTACAGGCGGCGGATCGACATCGAAGACTGCGACAGCCGCGGCGCTCAGGCATCCGAGGATGCCAAAGATCAGGCAGATGAGCCCAAGGCGTTGCCAGAGCCGCTCGCGGCGCAGCGCCCCATAGACCAGCTCTTCTTCGATGATTTCCTGTTCACGCGGCACGCGTCACACCCCTGAATCAATCTGCGCGCAGGTCAGGCAGCGTAAAGTCCATGAAGCGCTGTTCCTCTGCGATGGTGGCTGCATCGATCACGCCGCCGGTGCCGTCGCCCACGGTTTGCACGGCTTCGAGCTGCCACATGGCCACGAGCGCAATGGCGAGTTCCGCCGTCACGCGAGTATTGAGGTCGATGCTTTCCTTGAGTTCGTCCATGTCATCGATCAGTCCGACGAGCCGGTCGACGCGTTCGAGCGACTGGCCGGCATCCTCGTAGCTGTTTTGCGCTGCTGCTGAAACGAGGGCGCCAGTCGTGGCTTGCGTGGCCACGCGATTAGCCCCGGGATTGCCGCTGGTGGCCATTTCCGAAAGCGTGTCTTCGTCAAATCCGAGATCGGCCAGGACCCGGTCCATCTGGGTTTCGATCTCGCCCGCGCCGGAGCCAGAGAGGCTTGAAAAGTCTCCAGTCTTGATGGCTTCAATGGTGGCGAGGATGTCTCCGAACTCCTGATCGAGCAGGCCATTCAACTCGTCTTCCATCTCCGTGCGGATGATCTCAGGCAGTTCGGCCAGGCGTGTGAGGGCTTCGTAGGTCCGTTGCAGCTCCGCGAGTTGGTCCGTGAGTGTCGCAAGCTGTTCGCGGAGCTGCGTCAGCTGCTCGTTTTGGAGGATCTCGTCTTCGATCATCTGCCGGAGCTGCTGGATGTTTTGCGCGATGTTCTGGGTATCGACGACGGGCACGCCTTGCGCCAGGGCAGGGGCGAAGGTGCCAAGATGCAGGCCGATCCCAAGTGTCGTGGCCAAGGCCGTTCTCATGAGTAAATGTCCCATTAGTCTATCTCCCTGGTCGTGAATTCCATGAACGCGCTTTCGGCCATGCGGGCGCTGGCCTGGGCCAGCTCCTCGGCGTAGAGGACGCGGGTCCGCGCCGCTTGAAGTCGAATGCGGGCAGCGACCAAGCGGACCAACTCGGCACGGGCATAGGTGTTGAGCGCGATGCTTTCCTGCACATCTTTGGTCGTGGAAATCCGTTCGACGATATCCGCAATACGCAAGGCGGCCTGTCGGATCGCGGCGGGTGAGCTGTTGCCATAGAATGCCGCGCCATGCCCGGTGATCGAAAGGTTGGCATTGGCCAGAAGCGCGGGGTCGATCGAGCCGAGCGCTTCGATCCCGCCGATGCGGCTCAGATAGAGGTTATAGCGTTCGGGGATGGCCTGGACGTAGTGCTGGGTTTCGGCGAAGGGTGGCACCCCACCATACTCAAATACCCGGCCCGGCCCCGCGTTATAGGCGGCAAGCGCGTTGATGATATTGCCGTCGAAGGTGTTGAGCTGGGTGGCGAGATAACGCGCGCCGCCATGCACCTGCAGGTAGGGGCTGTCATAGTGTTCCGGGTTGATGCCGAGATCGCTCGCGGTGCCAGGCATGATCTGGGTGAGGCCAAAGGCCCCGACCGGCGAGCGGGCGCCAATCGTGAAGCGGCTTTCCTGCCAGATGAGGGCCTGCAGCAGGGCCCGCCACTGAACCGGGGAGAGGCCCGCGCGGCCCACTCCGGCAAAGCCGCTGGTCTCCTGGGCCACGCGGATGATGAGCTGCTCGATGTTTTCCGCCGCATCCCCGAACATCTGTGCGCCGCCGGGGTTGGGATCGATTTCGGCATTGCCATAGACGGCCTCGGCGGAACGGGCCGGATCCCCGCTGCCGCTTTCCAGCCCTGAGACCATAGCCGGCAAGCCCTGACCGCCGAAGCTGGTCTGGGCATCGAGGATGCGTTGCAGGGTCTCGAGTTGCTCGCGTTCGATCTCGGCGATGAGTTCGCGCACGGCAAGCTTGTCCGCCTGGACCGCGAGGTCTGCCTCACGATCGCCGGTCTCGACGATATCGCGCACTGTCAGCCCGCTGTCATTGGTTGGAACGCCCTGGGACAGGGCGAGACCGGGCAGCAGGCAAAGCGCAAGGATATGGGGCAGGCTAGACTTCAATGTCGCGCTCCGGCGCGCCAAGGGGCGTGAAGCTGCAATCTGGAGCGACAGGGGCTGTCGAGGCGAGGAAGGTGAAGCAATTGACCTGCGGTTCCTGGTACTGTGCGCAGGAGGCCAGCGCGCCGAGCGCGGCGAGCAGCAACAAAATGTGTGTCATGAAATCTTCCAGAAATCGGGGCGGTCACGGTAATCGGTGCCGACAAGCGCTTCGCCCTTTTCCATGCCGCCAAGGATCGTGAGATTGGGCCCAAGGGCGCTCAGATCGGCATCGAGGACGATTGAGCCTTGATCGTCGCGGATCAGCGCAAGGCGGCTGTTGCTGCCCGTGTTGAGAAGGACGTCGAGCTCCTTCTCCGTGAGGTTCAGCATGACGTAATCCGAGGCACTGGCGCGGATATTGGGGAGCAGGATCTGCGTCGGGACAGCCTCGACGATGGTCTTGCCCGTCCGTGTGCGCTCGAGCTGGCTGGCGTATTGCGTCATCATCACCGCGACGGTGTTCTGCTTGCGTGCGGTCAACAGCCAGTTCGACAACCGCTCTGCGAAATAGGCATTGTCGAGCGCCTTCCAGGCCTCATCAATGATGATGATCGTAGGGCGGCGGTCCTCGATCTCGCGTTCGACTCGGCGGACGAGATAGGAGAGGACGGCCATCCGTTCCTTCTCGGCCTCGCTGTCGAGAATGGCGGTGAGATCGAAGCCCACCACATCGCCGTCTAGCGAGAAGGTGTCTTCCAGGGTCTGTCCAAAGATCCAGCCATATCGCCCGTCTTCGGTCCACTCAAACAGTCGCTGGTGCAGATCGCCGCCATCATCGGTCGACACAAAAAGCGATGCGAAATCCCGCCAGTTCCGCAAGGCCGGATTGGAGGCCTGCGCGTTCTGGCGGACGACTTCTTGGATGCGGCTAGTCTGTGCCGGCATGAGCGGCTTGTCAGCGCGATGAAGCAGAGTGGCGAGCCAGTCCGACAGCCATGCCGTGCCGCGACTATCGGTTTCCGTCCAGAGGGGATTGAGGCCTGTGGGTTGCCCCGCTTTTAGGGACGCATAGCGCCCGTCATTGGCGCGGACCGCCATCTCCATACCAAGGCGGTAATCGAAGACGAAGATCCGCGCCCCTGCTCGTCGGGCTTGAGTCATGAGAAACGCTGACAGCACCGATTTGCCCGAGCCGGGTCGACCCATAATCAGGGTATGCCCGCTGGTCGGTTCTTTGTCGGGCGTACCTTGCTCATGATAGGAAAACCGGTAGGCACTCTGTTCGGGTGTGGGCAAATAGGTGATGACCTTGCCCCAGGGTGTTTTCGCGGCAGGCTTCCCTAGCTGCGTCCGATGAAACGCCGCGAAATCCGCGAAGTTGCGATTGGTGATCGCACTGGCACGGACGCGCTTGGGCTGGTTGCCGGGATGCTGGCTGAGGTAATGCGCCTTGGCCGCCACGCGCTCGCCGACCATTTTTACGCCTTCGGAGGCGGCGGCGTTGACGATCTCGGCGCTGAGGGTCTGCAATTCGTCCAGCGTGTCGCAAAAAATTGTCACGACCATATGGTGCTCTCCGAAGCTCTGGCGTTTGGCTTCGAGATCATCGGCGGCGATGTCGAGGGCTTCCATGAGCGACAGCGCCGCATCCTGAGAAGCCTGCATCTGACGCTTTTGCCGCTTGATGCGGCCTGCCATGAGGTTCGAATTGATCGGCGTGAAGGAATGCGTGACGATCATGTCGACGGGCAGGTTCAGCATGTCGAACATGGTGCAGGAGGTGGCCTCGGAGTATTCCCCGATGGTAAAGCTCTTGCCGTAGCGATGTCCCACGACACCTTCGGAGAGCTCGAAATGATCTCCGTGAAACGTCACGCGGGTATTGGCGACATTGAAGGACAGGAAGCCATAGGTGTTGGCCGGATAAAGCGGCAATTCCTGGCCGGTATTCAGCGCCCCTAGAAAGCCGATCAACTCGCCACTTTCGGCCGTAAGTACGCGCGGGTTCAACTCGCTCAAGCCCGACACGAATACACTTACGGCCTCGCCCAGACGACGCAGACGCCTCTCGGTTGCCTCTTTGAGGCGATCGGGGGCGCTGCGGTTCAGGAACGGCAGGACGCTTTTCGGGGGCGGGCGGTGAATGATTGTGAGGGTCAAGGTTTTGTCGCGCAACCCGCTGGTTTCGAGTTTCGCGCGCCAGAGCCGGTCGACTTCTCCGGCAAAACTGTTCTCACGCACAGGCTCGAGGTCTGGCGTGATCGCCTTGGAGACCTTGTGGACGTAGTAGCTGAACTCTGGTCCCAGTTGCGCGATGATGCGGGCAAAGAGCGCGGTTACCTTGTCGAGATAGGCATCATCCGTCGTGTAGCTGTTGACACCACCCAGCCGGATGCACTGGAATAGCTCGTTCACCCGCGTCCGCACGGTGCGGTCATCGACTAAGCTGACGTAAGGCAGCATATGTGCAAGGCGGGTTTCGCGCGCATACCAGTTCGGCGTCATGGTGCGGAGATCGAGCGTTTCGTCCAAGGCTGTATTAGGGCGCATAGCTGTCCCCGCCATGGATGGAGCGGTTCCGCGTGGGCGGCGTTTCCTGCAGCGCCGTCATCATCACGTCGATGAAGCGCGGATCCCAGTCGGCAGCTTTCCAAAGCACCGGGTAGAGCAGGACGGCTAAGCCCAGCACGGCGATGTGCTGGACCCAGACGAACAAGAGCACCGAGCAAAAGAGCCAGACCATCGCATACATGATGGGCAGGCCCAGAAGCTTCGGCGGCCGCACGAGGCCGAGAAAGAGGGGCGAGCGCTCAGCCACCGGCAAAGACCGCGGCAACAATAGTGGGTGCGGCAGCAACACCGGCGATGCCGACAAGCACCCAGAGGGCCTGGCGCAGATCGATGATGTTGAAGAACCAGCTCAAGAAAACACCGAGCACGGCGAGCGTGGCGATGACGACGCCAAGCGGGCCGGTCAGCGCATCGACGATACCCTGAAGCAGGCTCTGGATCGGGGAGAGATCAATGCTTTGTGCGAGGGCCGGCTCTGCGACGAGGAGGAAGAGCGCGAGCGAGGCGACGAAAAGGTGTGAAATCTGTCTCATGAATTTGATCCTTCCAATCGGGCCATGACGGCCATGACTCGGGCCACGTGGTTCTGGGTTTCTCGGTAGGGGGGAATGCCGCCGTATTGGCGGACTGCATCGGGTCCGGCGTTGTAGGCTGCGAGGGCAAGACGCGGTTCGCCGAACGTCTCCAGCATTAACGCAAGGTAGCGGGCGGAGCCGTCGAGGTTCTGAAGTGGATCACGCGCGTCGACACCGAGATCGCGCACCGTCGCAGGCATCAATTGACCGAGGCCGATGGCGCCAGCGCTCGAGACCGCATCCTGACGGTAGCCGCTCTCGACTTCGATATTTGCGCGGTAGAGGCTCAGCCAGTCTCGGACAGAAAGATCTGCGCGGCGCAGTGCAGGATGACCGGCATAGCGCAGAGCCGTGGCCTCTATGGCCGCCAGAACATCGACGCGAGGGAGGGGTGCTGGACGGGCGAGTGCTGCAAAATGCAACGCGTCAGGTTCAATAGCTGGTTCAGCTTCACCGAGGATCGCCAATTCATCAGCAGCGGACCCCTGTCCGATACCGTCATTGTAGTTCCGGGCAAAGTTGTCCTGGGAGCGGGACGGGGTGAGAGAGCCATCGCTCTCCATGACCAACACCATTTGCGCAGCGGCGGGACCCGCCAGGAACCAGCAAAGGAGAAGGCTACTTGCTGCCGCCCTTGTCGGTTGCAGCCAGCTTGTGCGTTGTCCGCTGGCCCTCCTCGAGCGGGACATCGGCATGGGAGAAACCAATCCCGATGAGGAAGGAGACCACGCCCGTGATTGTCTTGAACTCGCGGATCTTGATGTCGTTATAGGTCGTGCGGGTGCGGGCTGTGACGAGGAGTTTTTCCACGCCGTCGTCCGAGACGACACGCATGATCCAGACCCCGTAGTAACTTGGGCCCTTCTTGTGTGCCGACGCCTGGCACAGGATTTCAGCGCTATAGCCACTTTCCACGAGTTCGCGGAAACGTGCTTCCGTAACCACATTAGGTGCTTCGATGTCCCAGTTCATGGCCCGGCTCACGCTTTCTTCAAAGGCGCAACGCCCGGGCATTCCCACTTGAAGCCCAGAGTTACGAAAGTATACTTTCAACCGCAAGATATATTATTAGTTGACGCGGCGTTATGTCGTTGAACATCTGAATTGGCACGCGTGATGGAAACGATCAAGAAAATATGGGATTTCTTCCATCTTGGATTGAACCGGCGTGCCGGGCTGGCAGCAATAGTTGCAACTTTGGTGGTGATTGATCACGCCGATGCCGAGACGTGCATCGCGCCCCTGCCCCCGTTCATTCCGACCGATTCTGCGGCAGCTCAAGACTATGAAGACCTGACTCGGAGCGATTTCGATCTATACGTCAGGGATGTTCAAGCATATTTGCGCTGTCTTGATCGGGAGCGCACGCGCGCATTCCATGAAGCGCAGGCGGTCACCAACGCGTACAGGCCGTTTTTGCGTTTTGTGGAAAGATAGTAAAGTGCGCTTCTTGTTGGCAGTGTTTTGCTATCGCGGCTTGAGTAACGCAGATGGATCGACGTCCAAAGCCTCGGCGATCTTCTCCAGCATGTCGACGGATACGGCATACTTGGCATTTTCAAGCTTGCCGAAGTATCCGCGGTTGATCTCGGCCGCATGCGCAAGCGCTTCCTGGCTGAGACCGCGGTCCCGCCGTAATTCCTGGATATTCAACCCTACTCTTACACGAAGCTTCATGCCAAAGGCAGAGCCACGATGATGGGTATTTCACCACGCGATATACTATACTTTCGTCATCTAGGCTGTTGTTTTTTCGCGTGTCTCAACCAGATGTTGGTGACGCGGAACCGCGTCAAATTGAGTCAAATCCTGCTCGATCTGCGGATATTGCAGGATTTGCGGTTCCCAAGGATCAGAACGATCCAATCGTGCCGGCAGCACCGCGGCCTCCTCAAACCCAGTATGCCTTCTCCGTGTCTATCCGAGGCCCTCTCCAATCCGTATCGGATTTCAGCGCAGAGCTTCTCATAGCGGAAAGCATTTCAAAGTTTTGTGAAGTGAGTAAGAAGTTGATTGGTGAATTACGTGAAGCGAGACCCTTGGCGAAGCTGATTGCAGAGGATCGAGAGACAACAGTTGGTTGGGTTTATCTATGGAATACAGGAGAGTTGACTATTATATGGCTGCGAGAAGCCTGGGAGGTCAATTTCATAGATCCCAGTATCGATCCTCTTGTTCTTGACGAAGCCCGGTCGATTTCCGACCCAAGAGTACTCGAATTGTTGACGAGATTGCGCACGTTCTAGAACGCCATCTGCGAAACATGTTTAACTGCTCTGGTTGGATGCTCGGACAGGTCAAACGACACTTACGAACTATCGGTGCCGGGAATTCAGTAATTGACCTGCTCGAAGCCATAGTTGCCGCTGAAATCACGCCATTCAACGAAAACGGATCGATGATTGATGACCGGACAATCTTCGCCCCATCCTTCCAGCCCGATATGTGATGGCGGCAAAGCCGAGTCAGAAAAACGGTGCCAGGAAAATCCTCCCTGACTGTCATAAGTGCCCAAATCGACACGTGCGCTCTGAGTGCAATTCTGATCACTCCCGGTAATTTGCTGACGCGCAAACAACACATTGTACACGCGAATTGTGCGGACGAAATTGAACTCAGGTCCACTGATATCGATGTCTGCGCGATCTTGAATGAGCCGGGGAGACCGGTCGGCAGGAACATGGTCTCCTGAGGTTACTGGAGCGCGCCAAGCAGCCTCAATTGGGTCAGCGGCCTCGCGTGCTGCAAAAGATTGTCGCGGTCCAGTGCTGTCGTTCTGGAAGAACGCTTCAAAGATGCGGTCTGCACTGTTTAGTGCTGGAGCGGTCTCAAAGGACGCTCCCATGGGACAGCGCCAGATTTGCAGCGGCGGCTCCACCGGCCAGGGCGTAATGCGCCGGATGAATTCAGCTCGAGCTCTGGCGCAAGGGACGGAAGCTGGCCAACCGCCAGAAAGACACAAGAGGATCGCGCAATCGATCGGGTATGTCTGCGCTCGGGCGGACATCGGCAGCGAAAGACCTGTGAGAGTTAAAGCGACCGCGACGGAGGGGAGGAGTTTCTTGAGAAAGTGACGCATGCCGAGTAGCCCTCAAAAATGGAGTTCAGTATACGCACAAAAATATATTATTGAAGCACTAAGTGTATTTCCCTCTATTCCACTTATGTTATATTTGTGTTGCTATCAAACGCACAGCCACCCAAAAGACCCTTACTAGGTGGGCGACCCAGCGCTAAAAATGCAGACCTCCGAGTATTAGCCACAATATGCAGAAGCCAGATTGATCAGCAACCATTTATGCAAGGGTTTCGCGAGCACGTCTTCCAGCCCGTAAGCCGCCCTGTTCTCATAGTCATAGAGTGACTTGACGCCGGTAATGCCGATAACCGAAGGCCCCCCGTTGTCTCGCCGGGCAGCGATGGTGCGCGCGGCATTTAAACCTAACGCTTCTCCGCCGAACTCGATGTCCATGAAAACTAAACCGTAATTATGTGGCGATTTTGCCAATTGATCCATCGCATCTTCTGGATGGCTGCACGTATCGCAGTGGAACCCTTCGCTCACCATGAAGTCCTTGATCTGGAAACGTACAAAAAAATCATCGTCCACAGCGAGAACGCGCAAACGAGGCTTGTACGAGCGCGAGCTAAGGTCGGCCAATGAAGTCATCTCAAACAAGTGTCCAAATACACACGGGCAGGCGTAAAGTGTTTGTTAACCAAGTTAATATTTGATTAAATTTAATTGGGGAAATGCGTTTGAAATCAGATTTTCGAGGTAGCAGAATGTCAGACCGGCTTGATGAGGCTCAGATACAGGCTGCACTTGCAAGCTGCGCAGCTGAACCAGTACATATTCCAGGCGCTATTCAACCGCACGGTGCGATGGTGGCTGTCGGATCAACCAGTCAAGAAATTCTTTATGCAAGTCAAAATACGGAAGACCTGCTTGGTTGCAAGTTGCAGGAGTTGTTGGGCAAAACCCTGGATCAGGTCTTTGACCGCACCACGAATCACTCGCTTCTGAATGGCATGTTACGTGAGGAAATTGGCCAATTCACTAACGATCTCGGCGTTGTTGTGATCGGCGATGCGGTACTTGCAGTAACTTCCTGCGCTTCGGGCGATTGCACAATCTTCGAGTTCGAACCAGCATCTGAAGTGCCCCCACCTGATGCGAGAACGGTGCGAGATCTCGAATTCCTGCTTGCCCAGACGCGATCTGCAACGACCACCCAAGAGCTTTTCACGAACAGTACGATGCTATTGCAGATGCTTACCGGATACGACCGTGTTATGGTCTACCAGTTTGACGCGGAAGGAAACGGTCAAGTCAAAGGCGAGGCTTTAGTCACCGGTCTGGAGCCCTATCTGGGCCTCAACTATCCCGCCTGGGACATTCCGGCACAAGCCCGGCGGATAATGCTCAAAACGCCGATGCGCTACATAGCCGATGTCGATGCGCAGCCGGTTCCAATACAGGCTATTGAAGCAAACCTGCCGGACCTTGACATGACATACGCCCATTTACGTGGCGGCTCCAAAATCCATTTTGAGTATCTGCGCAACATGGGGACGAGAGCAACATTAACGCTCAATATCAAGCTGCATGACGACCTCTGGGGTATGATTTCCTTCCATCATGCCTCGTCGCGAATTCCGGATCAGCGTACTCGTCAGTTGTGCCGGACCTTTGCGGAAGTCTTCGCTTTGCAAGTCGATCTGCTGAGACAGAAGTTTCATCACCAGCAACTCGCACAAGCCGATGATCTTCGGCGCCGCATCAGCGAAAAATCCACTGAAATTTCTTCCGACAAGTTGTTCGAAGAAGCACTGCTCAAAGAGCTGCAAATTGCAATGGGTGCGGATGGCGCGGCGCTCTTGCACAAGAATTTTCTGCTTCAATCGGGTGACGTGCCACCAAAGGGCAGTCTTCTGGAAATCCTAACAACCGAAGGTTTCGACGTGGGTGTGGTGGCAACTTCCAAACTCGCAAAAGAATTACCCGCGCTGTCTGAAGCATCAGGACCCAAGTTCGCAGGACTTCTTCTGTCAAGGCTTTCCAACGACTGTGCGTTTGTCTTCTTCCGGAAAGACCGCGCAACAACTGTCACATGGGCGGGCAGGCCAGAAAAAGAAATCGTGGTCGAGAACGGTCAGGCTAGACTACACCCTCGGGGGTCTTTCGCGGCTTTCGTGCAGAAAGTGCAGGGCACTGCGGAACCATGGTCTATTGAACAAAGGAAGCTTGCTGAGGATCTCTGGTCCATGTTTGTTTCGGCGGAACGTGAACAGTTGATCAAGCAAGCAAACCGCCAGCAGTCAATAATGATTGACGAGTTGAACCACCGCGTGCGCAATATCCTCGCGCTGATCCGCTCTTTGTCTCATCAATCGCTGGAACATAATGGATCAATCGAAAGTTACGTCCGCGCCCTCGAAGCGCGCATCGCTGCCGTCGCCGCAGCGCACGATCTTGGAGTGGACAAGTCGAGCAACGTCGCATCGATAAAACAAATTCTGCGTATTGAAGCTACTCCCTATTGTCAGGAAGCCAAGCGCTTCACAATTGAAGGTGACGACATTGGCATCAAATCTGATCTGGCACCCATGTTTGCACTTGCAGTGCACGAACTTACCACTAACGCTGCTAAATATGGTAGCTTGTCGAAATCGGGTGGCGAAGTTCGCGTTCAACTTGTGAAGGTACCTGGTGGTTTCGAAATCTTTTGGCAGGAAATAGGCGGACCGGTAGTCACTCCACCGCGCAATAAAGGCTTCGGAACTACCTTGATCGAAAAAACGATCCCGTTTGAGATGAACGGGACCGTAGAGGTCAACTTCAAACCTTCAGGAGTATGTGCTTTGATCCAACTACCTGAAAATGTTTTGTTGGAAGCAGCTTCTGTCCCAGCAGTCACCGTGGACATGGAACCGTTGCATGGCGCCGGCGCAGCCATACCCCCCGAAGTTTTTACACACAAGTGCCTGTTGGTTGAGGACAACTATGTTGTGTCACTCGACACTTCCCGGGTGTTGAAGCTGGCTGGGTTCACAACCGTAGAAACTGCACTGAATGCCAAAGATGCACTCGAGAAACTCGATAGACTTGCGCCGGGAATCGCTGTTCTCGACATTAATCTTTCATCAGGTCGAACGTCGGAGGTGGTGGCCAGAGAACTCAAGGCAAGGAGCATTCCCTTCCTATTTGTGACAGGCTATGGTGATACCCAGAAGCTGGATCCCGAGTTTGAAGGCACTCCAGTACTGAAAAAGCCTCTGAACGAGGCCGACTTGCGTATCGCGCTGGTGGATCTCATCCTGTGAGACTCTATCTATAGTAGCTCACTCACGGTGCGGCGTTGCAACTGACCAAGACAGTGGGATCGGCACACAATGTTAAGGCTTCTTCAAGGTAGCAGCTTGATGGCGAAACCAACGTCCGCTTTCTTGCATGATCCGAACTATTCCAACAGAGCGCCTATGGGTTACCCCGGCACAGCCGGCCGGGTGACGCCAGAAGGTAACCCATGGGTTACCTTGTCCAACCAGATAAACGCAGCAGGGTAACCCGTGGGTTACCCTTTCTTTTTGGCAATATCATTTTAAATCAGTGGGTTACGCGAAAACACCTGCGCGGATCAGCTGTCGCGGTCCATCACAGAGAACTGGGCGGCTTTGGCCCCCATGGTGTCCGCTTCGCTTTCCAGACCCGCATCATCATTGACCGGCGCGCCGCCCACTTCGGTGGTCGGTTTCACGCGGCCCTGCTTTTGCTGGGCCACATGCCAGGCCTCGTGGCCCAGGTGTTTTTCCTGGCCCGGACCGAGGTGAATATCGGTGCCCTGGGCATAGGCATGGGCCTGCAGCGCGGCGGGTTTGGCAGAGTTGTAATGCACTTTGACATCATCCATCGCCACACCCGAGAGGCTCTCCACACCGGACTTCAAACCGGCCGGCATCCCGCCGTCCATCGCCTTGCCCTGGAGCGCTTCTTCCTCTTCCATCCGCTGGGCGGTGTCGGTGAACTTACCCTGCAGTTCTTCTTCTTCCATCCGCTGCACAGGGTCAGAGGCGAACTTGCCCTGCAGGGCTTCCTCCTCTTCCATGCACTGCGCGGGGGCGTCGATGAATTTGCCTTGCAGTGCCTCTTCCTCCATCCGTTGCGCGGGGCCGCGTTCGCGGTTCTGCAGCTGTGCCAGACGGCCCGTTGCACTGCTCTGATCCGCGGTGGCCTGGAGCCCGGCAAGCGCCTGTTCAGGCGCGGTGTCGCGCGTCTGTGTCGTGGCCCTGGCCGCCGGTGCATTGGCCTGGCTGCGTTCGGATGCGAAAATCTGTGCCATATCATCTGTCCTTGCCGGTGGCTTTCTCTCTAGCACGTCCGGATTTAAATTTCATCTCTCAGTTGAAATTGTTTCTGCAAGCTCTTCCAGTGCGTCATGGGTTTCCTGCAGCGCGCGTTCTGCGGCCTCGAAATCGGGCGGGGGGTCGGTGCTCAGCGCGTCCACGAGGGCAGGGGAGAGCACGCCGAGATTTTCCAGCACAAAGCGCACCACGGCGGGCCCGCTTTTCAGCGCGCTGTCGCCGGGCGGGGCGAGGTGGTTGCAGGTGTAATAAAGCATCTGCTCGTCCTCCATCGCCAGCACCTTACCTGTGGTCAGGGACATGTTCACGGTGTTGAGCATATTGCGCACCAGCGACCAGGCCCGGTCTGTGACGGCCTGGGCCGGGATCACCACGATCATCTGCCACAGCTCCAGATCCCCATCTGCCGAGTCGAGCAGATTGATGCGCAGCACCGGCTCGTCCTCAACGCTGAGGCCGGGGAAGGGCACGGCGATATGGTAGGGGTCGGGGGCGGCATCGATCAGTACCGGGTTCAACCCCGCCAGATCGAGCGCTTCGGCCATTTCCTCGGGCGTTGCCACAGGCGTCTACCTTTCCTTGAGGCTCTTGATAATGAGCGCCATTTTGGCCTGCTCCTTGTTAAAGCCCGGCGTGTCGTTGTTGTCGATGCGCTGTGCATCCCGGCGGATGTTGAGCGCGTCAAAAAACCATTTCCGCTCGTCCTCGGGCGCGCGCAGGATCTCCATCGCGGCGAAATTATAGCGGAATTCCTTGTTCGCGGTGGTCTTGTCCAGATCATAGCGCCCGCGTTTCTTTTTACCACCCAGCCGGTCCTGGGTGCGGGTCAGCGCGTGGTTCACGAACTCTTCTCCATCGGCGGTCATGGCGGCTTTTTCCAGGTTGGTTTCCTTGCCGCCCTTTTTGTCCCGCCGGTGCTGTTTGAATTTGCGGATGCCGATCTGGGTGAGTTTCGCCGCCGTCGAGACCATGCCGATGGCCGCCCCGATACCGGCCCCCAGACCGCTCACCGACAGCGCGCCCGAGGTGATCGAGGCGGCAGCGTGGATGATGTCGATGATCGCGCGGTGGATCTGTTTCACGAATTTGTCGCGGGTGACCATAAAGGCCAGATAGAGCGGTTCGCTGAACTGCGCGGTGAGCTTTTTGCCCATCGCTTTGGCCTTGTGCGCGGCGTGGCCGGTGCGGGCCAGTTTGATGCCCTCGCTGACGAAATCCATGCAGCCCTTGATCAGGCCCAGAACGGGGATGACGGGCACGTTGTTCACCGTGCCGCGCACCGCATCCGTGACCGTCCCGACGTTTTCCGAAGCGATCTGACCACCGGCGGCGATCTGTTCATAGAGCTTGCGCACGGCGGAATATGATTTGGCCACACTGTTGGTGGCCCCAGCGATTTCGTGCACGGAATCAAACAGGTCCTGGCCGTGTTCGCCCAGGGATTTGCTGTCATTTTTGACCGGTTTGGCGCGCTGAAAGATGTTCTTGCACATGGTCACGATGTTCTTGACGCTGTCCACGGCCCCCAGCACAACACCCGCCGCATCGCCTGTCAGTTTCATGTCCGTAGAGACGTCGGTACTGTCACTGCTGAACATGTTAGAGTCGAATTTCTGCCCGTCGCCCTTCATGATGTTGAAGGCCCCGCCGAGGTATTTGCCCAGCATTTCCGTGGTGCCCACGGTGGACAGAAAGGTCAGCTCGGCAATGGCCTTGCCGCGCTTTGACTTAAGGGATTTGTTTTTCGGATCGGTCTTGAGGCGGCGGTTGCAGTCAGAGACAATGGCAAAGAGCCGCCCGAGCTCTGCGCCCAGTTTCACGCTCATCACCGCGCTGGCCCCGATGTCGGCGCTGCCCGAGACCTTGTCCATGGCGCCCTGGTTGTCCTCGATCGCGCTGTGCAGCCCGCCCATGATCGTCGTTGCCATCTGTTTGGCGGCGGTTTTCTGCGCGCTCTCGCCCTCGGGGATGGTGGTTTTCCAGTAGTCCTCCAGCCCTTCGTTGCCCTTGCCGCCGGTGCCCTGCATGCCGAGCGCGTTCATTGCCTCGCCCGCCAGATCCATCGATTCGTCAAAGCCCTCGGGCAGGTCGAAATCCGGCTCTTCGCCGTTCCCCTTGCCCGCGATTGCGCTGTAAAGCCCGATGTCCTCGCGGGTTTTCTGCATCGCGGCCAGCACATGCGGCGCGACGGTGTGGCCGGTCGCGTTCTGCCGGGCAATCTGTTGTTCGGCGCGCGTATAGTGGCGTTTGTAGCGGGCCATATAGCGGGCCAGAGGGGCCTTTTTCGTGTGGTTCCGGCGGGTGCGCGCGGCCACGGCCACATTCAGGCGGTCCTCGCCCAGGGCAATCAGGATCGAACAGGCATCCCAGATGGTTGTGACGGGGTCATGCGCGATATCGATGTCGCGCACCTGCTCGCGCATCTCGGCCAGACCGGCCACCATCTTTTCGGCCACCGGGATTTTGATGTCGCGCGGGGGCACGGCCATGATCTGCTGCACCCGCAGGCGGATGCGGTTGTAGACGTCGAAGGAGAAGCTGGTGCGCTGGCCTACATCGGGGCTTTCATCGGGCACCTCGTCCAGCTCGGCCGTCTTGGCCGCCACCTGGTTCTGCAGCTCGCGGACCTCGCTCATCCGGCGGGAATTGCGCTTTTTACCGGCGTATTTCGTATTTTTGGCGTCGATCCAGGTGTTGATTTTACCGGCCAGGGCCGCGAGGCGGGCTTTCTGGGTTTTGACATCCATAAAGACCGCAGACTGGTAGAGGATCAGCGCCTCGTCGATGCGCAGCAGCATGTCCGAGCGTTTCATCCCGGCCTTGGTGCTGCGGGTCCGCCAGACCTCATAGGGGATCACGGCGGCGCGCTGGAGCACGGGCACCGGCGGGCGGGCAGGGGCCGCGCCCGGTGTGCGCGCCCGGGCCTGCAGGGTTTCGGATTTCTGCCGCCAGGGGCTGAGATCGGCGGCGGTCTGCATCTGTGTCAGACCGTTTGCGCTGCGGGACAGGCCGTTCGGGCGGGCAGGGGAGGGAGCCACCTGCCGGGGATGTTCCAGCTGCGTGCCGCGTGTCCTCATCCTGGGGATGCCCCTGCATTCGGTGGGAGGGAAAACGAAGTGATCACTTCCCGCGAGGCTAGAGGTGACGCTGTGTCAGATCAAGGGCGGTGAAATCAGCCCCGCGCAAAAGTTCCCGTATGAATTGTTTTCTTGCATATGAGCGGAAACTTGCCTTAGGGTTGTGAGAGTTTCGGTGTTTCTATTTTAAATAGTTGAATCTAAACCATAATTCATCGAAAAGAGCGAACACCAATGATCCGCGCCCTGCTTTTGCTCTCTGTGCTTGTCAGCACAGTGACCGGATTTGCCCCTGCCGCACATGCCTGCCCCCAGTCGCGCCCAGATGGCGATATCGTCGTTGCCCTGCGCGACAATGCAGAGCCCTTTGCCTATTTCGATGCGGGCGGCGCACCGGCTGGGTTTGCCTATGATCTGTGGCGGCGGGTCGAGCGGTCGCTTTATGTGCTGGATGATGTGGGCCGGGCCGTCGCGCCCGAGGTGACCTTTGTCGCCTGTAATACCATTGACGGGCAGGAGATCGCGCTGGTGTCGGGGCGAATCGACGTGGTGATCGCCCCGCTGACGATCACTTCGCAGCGGATGGAATCCTATGATTTCTCGCAGCAGTATCTGTCGTCGGGCCTGGCGCTGGCGCTGCCGCCATCGAATGCCATCGACTTTTCCCAGGCCAAGGACATTGTGGCAGAGACCATTCTGCACCCCACGGTCGCCCAGGCGGTACTGCTGTTTCTGACGTTCAACCTGGTGATGGCCTTTCTGATCCGCTGGCTGCTTTTTGGCGGTGACAGCGCAACAGAGAGCCGGACCTCCACTTGGCTGCGTTCGCTGCTGGAATCGATCATCCGCACCATCGGGCTGCGCGGGGTCGGGGACGGATATTCAACTGCTGTGGCCAAGGTGCTGGAAATCTTCCTGGCCGTGGTGGGCACGGCGCTGTCGGCGACGCTGCTGGGTGTTCTGACCTCGGCCTTTGTCGGGTCGGTCGGGGCAGAGCAGAAAGTGCCCGCCGCCGGTCTGACGCAGATGTCGATTGCCACGCTGGACTGTTCCACCGCCCAGGCGCTGCTGCTGACTGAATACGGCAAGCGCAAGGGGGATGTGGAGGCCGGAACGGCCGAGGCCGCGGCGCTGGATCTGCGGGTCAGTCAGCTGGTCTGTAACCCCGAGGACCCCGAGCGCGAGGATATCACCGTCGATGACAGCCCGGACCTGGCGGGATCGGTGCGTCTGGTGAGCAGCTGGCGGCAGGCGGCCAATCTGCTGGTTGAAGGCAAGGTTGATGGTGTGCTGGGCGACTGGATCGCGCTGACCTATCTGAGCCGTCAGGACACCTGGGCAGGTCAGATGGCCGTGCTGCCCACGGTGTACCGCAATGAGCCCTATGGCTGGGGTATTTCCAATACGTCTGTGTCCGAGGATCTGCGCCGCCAGATTGACCGGGCGCTGATCCGCCAGATGCGCAACCGGGACTGGCGCAAGCGGCTGGAGGACGTGCTGGGGACCGGCAGTGTCAGCCCGAATTGACCGTCCAGGAAACAGAAAGGCCCCGGACGGATACACCGCCTGTGACGCCGGGCGATGCCACGACGCGGGCCTCTTATCAGCTGTATTTCACCTCTGGTTTTTATGACCGGCGCTATCCGGCGCCGAACCGGACGATGTGGGGCCGGATTGCCGGGTTCCTGGGGCCCGGGGCATCGGTGCTGGATTTCGGCTGTGGCAGCGGGCGCTATCTGCTGCGCCTGCAGGGCAGGGTGGGTCGTGCCGCCGGTTTCGACGTGAGCCCCGCCGCCCTGGAGACGGTCCGCGCGCGGGCGGCTGAGCTGGGCTGGGAGGATCTGGCGGTGCTGGGCCCCGAGGCGGCAGACCTGGACAGGTATATCCGGGAACAGGGGCCGGTTGATCTGGTGCTCTGTCTCTTTGGGGTGCTGGGCCATATCACCGACACCGACGCGCGGGCGGATGCGCTGGAGCGGATGCGCCGTGCGCTCAGGCCCGGATCGGGGCGGATGCTGATTTCGGTGCCGAACCGCGCGCGCCGGTTCCGCCGGGAGCAGGCCACCAGCGCCCGCGACGGTCTGGTGCGCTATAAACGCCGCACAGAGGACGGCCAGGAGGTGGTGCTGAACTATCAGTTGTTTGATCCGCTGATGCTGACGCGCGAGCTGGTCGCCGCCGGGTTCAGCCTGGAGAACATCTGCTGCGAGAGCGTGCTGCCGGAAAGCTGGCTGCTGCACCACGCGGCGGCGCGCTGGATCGACGGGCTGCTGACGCCGCTTTGTCCGGCGCGCTGGGGTTACGGCATCTGCGCGGAGGTCTCATGCTGAGAGCGCTGGCGCTGATACTGGCCCTGACGGGTGCGCTGCTGCCGCAGGCGGGGCAGGCGCAGAATGTGCCGCCCGAACTGGTCGCGGAAATGCCACAGGAGGTGTCGAGCCGGCTGGCGCATATCCTGCAGCGCGGCACGCTGATTGTCGGGGTCAAGGATGACTATCCGCCCTGGGGCATGCGCAACGAGGCCGGCGCGCTGATCGGGCTGGAGCCGGATCTGGCGCGTGAACTGGCCGACCGGATGGGCGTGGAACTGGAGCTGCAGGCGGTGAATTCGGCCAACCGGATGGCACGGGTCAATCAGGGGGTTGTCGATGTGGTGATTGCCACCACCGGCGACACCGCAGAGCGCCGCCGCCAGGTCGGCATGCTGCAGCCGAATTACTATTCCAGCGGTGTCGTGGTGCTGACCCGCGAGGGCTATGATTTCAATTCCTGGGAAGAGCTGCGGGGCCGCAAGCTCTGTCTGAAGCGCGGGGCCTATTACAACCGCACGCTCGAGGAAGACTATGGGATCGACGGGGAGTATTTCAGCTCGAACCGGGATTCGCGGCTGGCGCTGCAACAGGGGCGCTGTGTCGGCTGGGCCTTTGATGACACGGCACTGGTGCAGCTGATCAACAGCCAGAACGATGCCGCGGCAGGCGCGGGGCAGGGCGCCAGCGGCACGTTCCGCATCATGGACGAGACGATCCTGGTATCTCCCTGGGCCATTCTGGTCGCAAAGGGCGAGGAAGACGCGCCTCTGGGCCGGTTCGTGTCGGACATGATCGGCGAGTGGCACGCGGCGGGGCGCATTCTGGATCTGCAGGACAAATGGGGCATCCCGCGCAGTGACTTTGTCGTGGCCAAACACGCGTTGTGGCGCGCGGTTCAGTTTGGCCGGGCGGTCTGTGCCCGCGATCCGGAGACCGGGGATCATCTGTATAAATGTCTCAACGAGGCCCCGCTGCAGAGCGCGCCTGATCCTGATCCGCCTGGCTGGATTGTCACCCTGTACGAGGTGACGGGGATCGACCTGCGCGCCGCCGCCAGCCCCTATAACTTGGAGCGTCTGCAGCGCGGGCTGATGCTGACCCTGGCGCTGAGCCTGTTTGCCATTATCGGCGCGCTGCTGGTGGGGGTCACCCTGTCGATGATGCATATCGTGCTGGCGGGTTTCGGGCTGATCGGGCGCATATTGCTGCTGCCCCAGAAACTGCTGGTCACGGTGGCGCGGATGACGCCGCCCATTCTGCAGCTTTATATCGTGTTCTTTGGCCTGGGCGGCATTCTGGGCAATTCGGGCGGGTTTTTGCCCGGCTCTTTCGCCATCGCGGTGGTGATCCTGTCGCTTTATGCCGGGGCCACCAATTCGATCATCCTGAGCCATGCGCTGGAGGCCGAGCGCGCGATCCATCCGGACAAAAGCGCGCTGGCGCTACTGCCGGGGGCGGTGTCGCGGGGGTTTGACGGGCTTGTGGCGGCCTGTGTGAACATCGTCAAGGGGGCGGGCATGGCCAGCGCCATCGCGGTGGGCGAGCTTATCTCTACCATCAACCTGCTGGTGTCTGAGGGGGCGGATACGACCACGCTGATGAACGGGCTGCTGCTGTTCTACTTTCTGTTCATTCTGGGCCTCGTCTGGCTGTTCAAAGCGCTGCGGCGCAGGATGGTGCGGTCATGATCCAGGCGCTTGCTGAAAAGATCCCGCTGCTGGCGTATCTTTATGATCTGCTGATTGCGCCCTGGAGCCCGGCGCTGGCCTTTACCGGGCATCTGGCGGGCGGTTTCACGATCAATCTGCTGATCTCGGTGGTGTCGATGACGCTGGGCACGGTGATCGGGGTGATCCTGGGGCGGATGCGGTTTGCGGGCGTCAGGGTGCTGGATGGCCCGTCCCGCCTGGCCACGAACATCTGCCGCAATGTGCCCAGCTTTGTGCTGCTGTTCTATATGGCATCGATGATCCCCAGCGAGGTGAATATCGCCGGTCAGATCATGGCGGTGCCGCTGTGGATCAAGGCGGCGCTGGCGCTGCTCTTTCCGGTGATCGGCTTTTGTTCGGACCAGTCCTGTGGCTATTTCGAGCAGCGCAAAACCGACCCTGCCGGCGCGCGCGAGACCTTTGTGATCGCCTGGACGCAGTATTTTCTGATCATCATCATGGCCTCTGCCACCGCCTCTGTCATCGGGGCGGACGAGATCGTGGGCCGGGCCAATTCGATCATTTCGCAGACCAATGACGACCAGCTGATGCTGAGCATCTATTTTTATGTCTCGCTGTGGTTTCTGGCCAGCGGTCTGCTGGTCACGGGGCTGATTAAAACAATTCTGAAACTTGGCCCAAAGGTAGAAAATTAGTCAGATGTACCCGGAAAAATTGAAAAAATGGCGGGACTCATATTGCTTTTGATCAACTCCTGGTTACGCTGCGGCAAGTTGCCACCGAAAGTAAGAGGTGCTGCCTTGCTTCCAGTTCGCCAGTGTTCCAGCCCAGTCGACCTCTGTGAGCGCGGAGGACCGGTACCGCTGTGATTGATCAGGCCCTGACCCTCGTGAGTGACCGGCTGAACGCGCATCTTTCTGCGCTGTTCTCGGTCTCGGAGGATCTGGTGGCCGTGGGCCCGCTGTCTGACGCAGAGGGCAAACCCACAGCAGAGGCGCGCAACCGGCTGACGCTGTTTCTGACCAATATCGCGCAGGATTCTGTACCGCGCGGAGGGCGTCCGCGCGGATCGCTGCAGATAGGGCAGGCGCCGCCTGTGCATCTGGATGTCTATTTCATGCTGGCTTCGGGCCACGACCCGGAGATCTATGGCGAGGGGCTCAAACTGATCTCGGCGGCGCTGATGTTTTTTCAGGCCAACCCGGTGATGACGCCGCAGCTGGTGCCGGAAATGCCGGACGGGATTTCGCAGCTGACGGTGGAAATCTCGAACCTGAAGGTCGAGGAAGTGGGCCAGCTCTGGGGCAATCTGGGGGGGCGCTATGTGCCTTCGGTCATGTTCAAGATGCGCTCGGTCATGATTGATGCCGGTGCGATCCGCTCGATTGTGCCGCTCATCCGTGCGCCGGGTGGCGAAACCAGACCCCGGGAGACAAGCTGATGACCTGGGCGGCAATTGCACAGCTGCGACTGGTGCACGACTATTATGCCCCGAACATGCCCCCGGTGACCGTGCGCCCGGCAGACCCGACCGCCTTTGACAAGGAGGGCCTGCTGCTGCGCCAGATGGGTCCGCGCGTTCTGGTGGTGGCCGAGGAGGACAATACCGAACTGCCCGAAAGCGTCACGCTGGATCTGGATGTGCAGAACCCGGATGTGATCGCGCTGACCGAAGGGGCCAGCTGGACGCATGTGCCGCAGATCGGTCTGCCGCTGCATCTGGACAATGCGCAGCTGAGTGCTGCCGGACCCTCGGACGTGCCGCAGCCCCCGTCGAGCCGGAAACTGGCGCAGGTGAGCATCGGGCTGAGTGCGGGCAGTCTGCGGCGGATGACCCTGCGCTGCGAGGCCGTCGCCTCGCACTGGGCCTATCATGTGACCGGCCCGGGCAGCGAAGAGGTGGTCATCGAGGATACCGAGGGCGCGGTGCTCTTTGATGCGCTGGGGGCCGTTGATCTGCCCGATGGCACGCCCGCCCATGTGATCCGCTCGCGCGATGCGCTGCCCGCCCGGGCGCGTCCGCTGCAGCGGTTCAGCCTGTCGCGTCCCGGCCCCTTTGGGCCGCGCACCCTTATTCCTGTGCTGCCCGCGCCGCAGCCGCTCTTTACCACGGTGCCCACCCCTGACGGGGCGGGGGCACTGATCCAATCCGACATTTACGTATCGATCTTTTAAAGGAGGACCCGCAGCATGGTCATGAAAACCCCCGGCGTCTACATTGTCGAGAAAAGCGCCTTTCCCAACTCTGTCGTGCAGGTAGCCACGGCAGTTCCGGCCTTTATCGGCTATACTGAAAAAGCAGTGAACGGGAATGTTTCCCTGCACGAGACCCCGATGAAAATCACATCGGTGTCCGAGTATCACGGCTATTTCGGGGGCGCGCCCGAGCCCTCGTTCAAGCTGCGCCCGTTCGAGGAGCGCACCGGCCAGCCTTATGGTGAGGATGCGGATATGGCCGCCGCCGCCGAACTGCCTCAGGCGGTGTTCACGGCCAATGGCCCTGCCGGGCCGGAAAAGTTCGAACTGGTTCAGACCAACACGGCCTATACGCTGTATTCGGCGATGCGGGCGTTCTTCCTTAATGGTGGCGGCAACTGCTATGTGACCTCGATCGGGTCCTATGCCGATCCGATTGATGCGGATGCGATGCTCAAGGCAATCAAGCGTCTGGAGAAAGAGCCCGAGCCCACGATGCTGGTGATCCCCGAGACCACCCGCCTGAACCGCCAGAACGGTGCCAAGGTCCAGCAGCAGATGCTGGCGCACTGCGGCTACACCATGAAAAACCGCTTTGCCATTCTGGACGTGCATGGCGGCTATCTGGACGAACGCAGCCCACGTGGCGATCCGATTGCACGGTTCCGCATGGATGTCGGTGCCAACTATCTGGATTACGGCGCGGCCTATTATCCCTGGCTGGACAGCGCGGTGTACCAGTCGCGTGACTTTACCTTCGAGAACATCGAGCTGGAAAGCCGCAACAAGTTCATCTCGCTGCTGAAACGCTCGGTGAATATGGACAAGGCGCTGGTGCCCGAGATCCTCAAGGTTGGCACAGCCGAGGTGACGGGTGACTTTACGATCTCTGTCACCAAAGGCGGGATTTCGGTGCTCAAGTCGACGGATATCCATGCCGCTGACGATCTGGCCGAGGCCGCAGAGCTTCAGTATATGATCGAGGGCGACGCCACGGCCCTGCAGGCCCAGATGAAGGGCAAGCTGGTCACCGGGGCCAAAAACGCAGGGGCCGAGGCGCTGGCCGCAGCCGATCCGGTCTTTTCCTTTACGCAAAAGGACATCGACGACGGCAAGATCCGCTTTGTGCACAACGGCAGCGAGGGATCGGGCGGATTCTTTGAACTGGTGATCACCGACAACGAGGGCGTGAAAACATCCGCGCGCAAGATTGTCGTGTCTGTCGGGTCGGACGTCATTGCCCTGCCTGATGTGGTCAAGGAAAAGCCGGTCAAAATCTCTGTCGCCGAAGAGGGCGTTGAGATCGAGGACGTTGTCCTGCTGGGCGCGGATCCGGTCGACGAAGTTGCCGAGAAAAACGGCTCTGACGCTGTTAAGACGGCGCGCCAGGCCCTGGCAGATGCCGCCGATGGTACTGATCTGGCGCCGCTGCAACAGGCCGTGGCCGATGCAGAGGCCGCAGCGGTTGCCGCTGTGCTGGACAAAACGGTGACCCGCAAGGGCGTCGGCGTCTGGAAGGTAGAGGGCACGGATGTCATCCTGGCCCCCAACAAGGAGTTCCGCGGCGCGGAAACCGCCGTGCGCTACAAGCTGGTTGTCGGTGGTGAGTTGTCTGAAGCCAAAGAGATCAAGGTCCTTGTGGACGGCATCACAGACGACAACCCGCCGCCTGATCCGATGACGGCGACAATCGACAAGACCATGCGGGCAACCGTGCCGCTCTATACGGATGTGATGAATGCCATCGCCGCCTATATGAACGTCATGCCCCCTGCCGCTGCCATGGCCGGTGTCTATACCGCGGTGGACAACACGCGCGGTGTCTGGAAAGCCCCCGCGAATGTCTCTGTGGCCGGTGTTACCGGACCGATGGTCAATATCGATCACGGCCAGCAGGAAAACCTCAACGTTTCCACAACGGGCAAATCGATCAACGCGATCCGGCCGTTTGTGGGCGAGGGGACCCTTGTCTGGGGCGCGCGTACACTCGACGGCAACAGCCTCGACTGGCGCTATATCAACGTGCGCCGCACGATGATCATGATCGAGGAATCGATCCGGCTTGCCGCCAAAGCCTATGTGTTTGAGCCCAACACGGCACAGACCTGGGTGACCATCCGGTCGATGATCGAAAACTTCCTGACTTCGGTCTGGAAAGCGGGCGGTCTGGCCGGTGCGGTGCCTACGGATGCCTTCAGCGTCCATGTGGGTCTGGGCGAGACGATGACGCCGGTGGATATCCTGGAAGGCAAACTGCTGATCACCGTTCTGGTGGCGGTCGTGCGTCCTGCGGAATTCATCGAGATCACGTTCCAGCAGCAAATGCAGAAATCATAAGTTTTGAACAGGAAGGAAATTTAATATGGCAGATGATGGTTCCGCCCAGACGAATGCGGTCTGGCCGCTTCCCAAGTTCCACTTTCAGGTAAAGTGGGACGATACGGAGCTGGCCTTTCAGGAAGTCTCCGGGCTCGACATCGAAAGCGAGGTTCTGGAGTACCGCGCGGGCAACAACCCGGTGTTCTCCAAAATCAAGATGCCGGGGATGATCAAATCCGGCAACATCACCATGAAGAAGGGCGTGTTCATTCAGGACAACGCCATCTGGGACTGGTTCGCTGAAATCCAGATGAACGTGATCAAACGCAAGGCGATCACGATCTCACTGCTGGATGAGACCCAGGCGCCCACGATGGTGTGGAAAGTGCAGAACGCGTTCCCGGTCAAGGTGACCAGCACGGATCTCAAGGCCGAAGGCAATGAGGTCGCGGTGGAGAGCATCGAGATCGCACATGAAGGTTTCGTGATCGAGAACGCGTAATCACATGGATCTGCTCAGCCCTCCTGTTGCGTTTCATTTTACGGTCATGTTCGTGGGAATGGTCCCGCCCGTGCCCGACATGGCGTTTCAGGAGGTTTCGGGCCTTGAAAGCGGTCTGGACACCGAGCCCGTGGTCGAGGGGGGAGAAAACCGTTTCGTGCATCAGCTGCCGAAGCCTGCCAAGCGCGGGAATCTGAAGCTGAAGCGCGGGATGTCCACCCAGGCCAGCGGTCTTGTGCAGTGGTGCAAATCGACCATCGAGGGCGATTTTGCCGAGGCCATCGTGCCCAAGGACATCACGGTGTCGTTGCTGAATCAAATGCGTATTCCGGTGGCCGTCTGGACCGTCGGGAACGCCTATCCGGTCAAATGGACGGTGGGGGGATTTGACGCGATGAAAAACGAACTGGCGGTCGAGACGATCGAACTGGCCTATACCACGCTGGTCAGGTCGGTCTGATGGCTGTGGAAATCGGAACGCTGGTGCTCAGGGGCCGGTTCGGGCCTGCGCGCGAGGATACGGGCGCACAGGTGCCCGATATGACGGAGGCTTTTGAAGAGCTGCGCCGCGATCTGCTGCGCGCGATGGACGAGCGCATGGACGAGGCCGCGCGCCGGAGCCGGGAGCGCTGATCCATGGCCAAGCTCAAGATCATCCGGTGCTCGATTGAAGCGAGCAAGATCGAGCCCAAAAGCGGTGCGGCTAACACCTTTGAGGCGACGATCAATCCTGAAAGCTACAGCCATAACTTTTCGCTGAAATACACCGGTACAATGGGCAAGGGCGACGGGGCCGTGGGCAAATCGGGTGCCATCCCGAAATATTCCATGGCTGATCCCGAAAAGATGAGCTTTTCGCTGACCGTGGATGGCACAGGTGTGGTGCCGGATGCCGCCGATCTGACGGTGGCGGACCAGATCGATCAGCTGCGCACCGTTTGTTATGATTACGACGGCGACGAGCACGAGCCCACGGCGGTCAAGATCATCTGGGGCAACGGGCTCAAGGAGTTCTTTGGCCGGCTGACGGATATGTCGGTGGATTACACGCTTTTCAGCCCGGATGGCACGGCCCTGCGCGCCAAGATCAAGCTGAACTTTATCGAGGCCCGCACCGCCGCCCAGGAAGCACTGGAGGCCAAGCGGCGCTCGCCGGACCTGACGCATGTGATCCGGGTACAGAGCGGCGATACGCTGCCGCTGCTGTGCCACCGCATCTACAAGGATGCGGGCAAGTACCTCGAAATCGCCGCCTTTAACGATCTCGACAATTTCCGGGACCTGGAGCCAAACACGCTCCTGCGGTTCCCGCCGATGAGGTGAGGGATCATGGCTGACAGTCCGGAAACAGGTTCAACAGGCCCCGTCGGGATCACCCTCAAGATCGAAGGGGCTGCCGTCTCTGACGAAATCCTTATAGCGTCGGCGCGGGTGCGCAGCGGTCTGAACCGCATCCCCGAGGCACAGGTCACCATTTTGTCCGGATCGTTGCAGACAGAGGATTTTTCCCAGCTCGACGCCGCAGACTTTGTGGCGGGCAAGGAAATAGAGATTGCCGCCTTTTACGGCGAAGGGGCGGAACAGTCGCTGTTCAAGGGGCTGATTATTTCGAGCCGCGCCAGGATCGACAGCAATACAGGTCTGCGTCTTGAACTTTATTGCCGCGACAAGGCCATCGGCATGACCGAAATCCGCAAATCGGTGCGCTATGAGGCGCAAAAAGACAGTGACATCATGTCGGCCATCATCGGCGATTTCGCTCTGACGGCGGATGTGGAGGCCACGACGGATACCGCCGCAGATAAGCTGCGCGCAGGCACAACCGACTGGGACTATCTGCGCCTGCTTGCGGACCGCAACGGCCAGGTGATCAGTGTCAGTGCAGGTAAGGTTTCTGTCAAAGCGCCGGATACCTCGGCGGCGGCGGGCCTGGAGGTCACCGTGGGTGCCGATGTTCTGGAGCTCGACATCGAGATTGATTCCCAGCGCATGATCAAATCGGCCAGCGCGACATCCTGGGACGACATCACACAGGAAACCGTGTCGGGCACCTCGACGACCGTGACCGGGCTGACACCGGATAATGTCACTGCCGCAAATCTCGCCAAAGTTCTCAGCGACCGCGAACATACAGCCTTTACCGCCGCAACAATTGCATCTGCCGAGCTGACCACGCGGAGCAAGGCGCGGACCACGCGGGCAGGTCTGGGGGCAGTGTCGGGGTCGGTTACCTATCAGGGAAACAGCACGGTTGAGCCGGGCAAAACCCTGGACATCAAGGGTTTTGGTGAACGCTACAGCGGCACAGGATATGCCGTCTCTGTCGAGCACAGAATAGAGACAGGCACCTGGCTGACAGTGTGCCGGCTGGGCCTGCCGCCGGACTGGACGTCTGACAGCGCGGGTTTTGCCAGCCCCGCAGCAGAGGCCATGAATACGCCGGTACACGGGTTGCAGATCGGCAAGGTCCTCGCTGTGGCCGAAGACCCCGATTCCCGGCTGCGCATCCAGATCCGCCTGCCCGTGGTCGGGGACCCGGCCGCAGAAGTCTGGGCGCGCTATGCGCAGCCCTATGCCTCGTCGGGTGCAGGTATCCAGTTTCTGCCCGAAGTGGACGACGAGGTGGTTGTGGCCTTTCTGAACGCTGATCCGGAAGCGCCGGTCATTGTCGGCTCGCTGCACAACGGAACCGCCGCGCGGCCGATCGAGGCCGAAGAGGACAATAACTTTAAAACGATCACCACCCGCTCGGAACTCAAGATGACCTTTGACGACGACAAAAAGATCATCACCGTCAGCACCCCGGGCGGGCATATCCTGACGCTGGACGACGACGCCAGCACCTTTTCCATGGTGGATATGAACGGCAATTCCATCGTCATGGACGACAGCGGCATCGCCATCACATCTGACAAGGACATTACCATTACGGCCACGCAGAACATCACGGCAGAGGCCACGCAGGATGCAACCATCGAAGGCATGAACATCACCTGCACGGCACAGACCGAACTGACGGTCGAGGGCAATGCAAGCGCCAAACTGTCGTCCGGGGGGCAGACCACGGTCGAGGGCTCGATCGTGATGATTAACTGAAGCGACACGACAACAAGAGGGGGGTCCGGGGGGATGCCACCAGCAGCAAGACTGACCGATATGCACACCTGTCCCGCAGTGAACGGGGTGGTGCCCCATGTGGGCGGCCCGATCGTCGGACCGGGTGAGGCGACGGTACTGATTGTCGGCCTTCCGGCGGCGGTGCAGGGCGATAACTGTGTCTGCGTGGGGCCAACAGCCTCGATCACCAAAGGCTCGGCCACGGTGATGATCGGCGGCAGCCCTGCGGCCCGGATGGGGGACACAACCGCGCATGGCGGCGTCATTGTCGCGGGCGCGCCAACTGTGATCATCGGGGGCTGAGAACATGGAAGAAAACGATCCAGGGTTCCTTGGCCGCGGCTGGCATTTCCCGCCCGTGTTCGACCCCGCAACAGGAGAAGTTCAGATGGTCCAGTCCGAAGAGGACGTGGCCGAGAGCCTGCGCATTCTGATGAACACGCGGCCCGGCGAACGGATCATGCAGCCCGCCTATGGCTGCCGCATCCATGACTATGTGTTCGAGCCGAACGACGCCGAAACCCAGGCCGGGATCGAAACCGCGATCCGCCAGGCCATTTTGTTTTTTGAGCCGCGCGTCACTCTGCACCGGGTTGAAGTGATCATGACAGACTGGCTGGAAGGCCGGATCGGCGTGATGCTGGATTACACCGTGGACCAGTCAAACTCGCGCTCGAACATGGTCTACCCGTTCTACATCCGCGAGGGCACGCTTGTGTCCGATACCCCGTTACCGGCGATCTGAGGGCACATGGCAATAGTTACCATAACTACTGTTATCAAAAAGACCAGCGCGGGCGCTGCCGTGCTCGCCCTGGCGGGGTGCGGCGTGTTTCCCGAAGACTTTCCCGTCGTGCCCGATGTGCTCAAGGAACAGGACACCGGGCGGTTCACCGGGCTGCCCCCCGCCCAGTCCTGCGACCGCAACGAAGTTAAGGACAAGAACATGACCGGCGCGCTGCTGCGTCAGTCCGAAGCGGCGGGTTTCGCCTTTGATATTGTCTATGTGACCGGGCGCAGCTCGCGGCTGGGGCTCGCGCCCGAGATTTCCTTTGCCGACCGGTCCGATGCGGACCTGCCCGAAGAGATCGAAGGCGCGGTGTTTCGCGGATCGCGCAAATCCACCGCCACGCAGCGCAGCGGTTTTGGCCCCGATGACACCCTGCCCAACGTCTATGACATCACCTATTCGGTCTGGGAAAAGAACTTTTCCGGGCCGGTCGTGCTGGGCCCTGGTGCTGTGGGCGCAGAGATCCCCACCACAGGCGCGTCCACATTCTCTGGCAGGATTGCGCTGCAGCTGATCACCGCAGACAAAGACGGCAACCCGGTGGAAACCAGCGCCACGGGCAGCTTCAGCCTGCGCGCGGGCTATGGATCGGGGCGGGCATCTTTTGCCGCCAGCGGCTTTGACGCCGATCTGCCCTTTGACAGTCTGACCTGGGAAAACCTCTTTCTGTGTGGCACGCGCTTTGTCAGCAGCGGCAAGGGCGTTGTTTCTGTGCGCACAGGCGACGGCCCCGCCCTGCCACCCTTTAAAACCGGGCGCGAACCTGTGCCCTTTACGGCTGTTTTCGAATCCTCGCAGTTTGCGCCCGAAGAGCGCCCCGGCCCGCCGGTTGCCGCCGGTGGTGTCTTTGCCATTGAAAGCGATGCGGGCACGCTGACGGCTGTGTTCCTCTCGGATCTGCCGCCCGCGGTCGAAGACGAAGAGGAGGCCGGATGACATGAGCCACCGCTGGCAGGACATCCGCGTGACCCCGGGATCGCTGGCCACCCAGCGGCTGCCGCGTGCCCTGTCGCCGCGCCGGTTCCGGATCAGGCACGACAGTCTGGCGGCGGCTTTTGCGGCTGCGGGCGCGCGTCTGGGGGCTGCGGATGTTGCTGTAGCGCGCACCGCCCGCCGGGCACCGCCCTGGGCGCGGCTTTTTCAGAATGAACCGGCCTATCTTTATGCCGAACTGCTGGCCTTCCGCGCAGATGATGCCGGTTTCGCCTTTGCCGAGGCGCTGGAGCAGGATCCGGGCCAGGCGCTGGTGCTGATCGGGCAACTGGCCACGCGGCTGGATGGCTGGCTGCAGCGGATCAGGATGGAACGCCCCGTCGTGTTCTCGCGCCAGCTCGAACAGCTCGACCGCGAGGCGGATCTGACAACTCTGGTACGGTCGCTGACCGGCGCGCAGCCCTCGGTGGTGCTGCGCCGTGCGGGCGAGCATCACACTGTGCGCGAGGCGGAACGCACCAAAGGCGCGCTCGTTGCCGCACGGGCCACCCGCGAACGTCTGCGCGCCATCCACACGGTGCTGCGCAACACGGTAACCGCGCTGCAACCGGTGGCGCAAAAGGCCTTTGACGCCCGCATTCATTCGGGTCAGATGGACCCCGGGCTGGGTCTGCTGGTGGCGGAACTGCGCACAGCGGCCCATGTGGATGCGGCGATCAACGCGCTGCCGGAGCGCCATACAGAGCTCTACTACCGTGACATCATCGGCCAGACACCCGCCGGGGCCAGCCCGGAGATGGTGCTGCTGGGTCTGGGTGCCGTGCCCAAACGCGGGCATCTGCCCCAGGGTGCCGGGCTGGAGGCGCTGTTGCCGGACGGCACGGTACAGCATTTCACCACAGAGGCAGCCGTCCCCGTCAGCACCGCGCGGATCAGCGATATCCGCACGCTCAGCTACGAGACCAACCCCGACATCTCTTATAACCGCGCGCTTGGCGGCATCACCGGCCTGCGCGCCGCCCATATCGGGCCACAGCCCGCCGCCGGCGCTGCGACGCTCTTTGACAGCGGGGCGGAGGTGCCGCTGAACACCGGGCTCGATATCTGCTCTCCGATGCTGTCGCTGGCCGAAGGCACCCGCCGTATCGAGGTCACGCTGCACATGAACCGCAGCTCCAGCCTGCCCGCCGGGTCGGACTGCGTCGCCTGCGATGATTTCCGCGCCCGCAGTGCACAGCGCGCAGAGGGCACGGCGCGCGATGTGCCGGACCTGCGCCGCCCGCTCGGCGCGGACCCCGAAAAATATGCGCCGGATGTGCGGCTGGCCCTGGCCGCAGATGCGGATCTGGTGCGCCTTTTCGAGCCGGGCAAGATTGAAACGGGCATCGACACGCTGACCCGTGACGTCACGGATTACGCGAAAGCCCATGCGCAGACGCCTTCTGTCTCGCTCATCTACCGCGTACTGATGGGCCGGGTCGAGCGCCCCGACCAGCTGCGCCTGTTGCTGGGGCGGATCGTGAAACTGTCGCTGATCGAACAGCACCCTTTCCCGGCCAACGACTACTGGGACCAGATCTATGCGCTGGTCGACCGCTTCCGCCCGGAGCTGACCGGTGCCCGCAAAGGGGCGGACCCGGATCACGGGCAAAGCTCGATGATCTTTTCGGCGTTTTCGCAAAAACCTGATGGCACCATCGATTATCCGCCCGAGGACGTGTTCCAGAGCCTGCTGGGCGATGCCTTTGACATCACGATCACGACCGATGACGGTCCGCGCCGCCCCGACATCATGCAGGTGCTGCCCATCCGCCGCAAACAAAGCGCGGGCGGACTGACCCTGAGCCTGCGGTTTGACGAGAGCGCCCCCGCCCTGACCGGGCCGGACCATGCCCCGCGCCTGGCCCTGCGCTATGCCACAGATTCGCGGCTCTGCCCGATCTCCTTTTTCGAAGACTACGCGCTGGAAACCATCACCATCCGCACCCAGGTCACCGGGCTGCGGCGGCTGGCGGCCTTTTCAGACGCGGGGCCGGTGGTGACAGACCAGACCTTTATGCCCTTTGGACCCCAGCCAACCGACGGGGCGACCTTTCAGGTCGGCTGCGCCGAGATGGCCCGCAAACCGGTCACAGAAATCGGGATCAGCCTGGGCTGGACCGGAATGCCCAACCCGGTGGGCGGCTTTGAAAGCCATTATGAGGCCTACGGCAAAGACGTCGATATTCCGGCGCCGGAGCTGACCGTGGAATACCTCAGCGGGGACGGCTGGAAACCGGTCAGCAACGGGCCGGTGCCGCTCTTTCAGAACGAGGAGGTCACCGGCGCGCTGCTGCCGGACTGGCAGTTTACCGGCAGGGTCACGGGACACTCTATCCCTGCAACCGGCGTTGTGACCGCCAGCGAATACCAGTCCCGCCAGACGATCCGCGCGGGCATGATCCGCATGCATCTTACCGGGACGGCTGGCGGCTTTCTGGCCAGCCAGTACCCGATGGCACTGGTCGATGCGATGCGACCCCGCCTTATTCCTCTGGGCGCGCGCAAGGTCCCGCCTGCGCCCTATGTTCCCAAAGTCAGCCGCTTTTCGCTGTCCTATACCGCCGAATCCACGATTGAGCTGAACGCGCCCGATGCTGCGCGCGCCGGCGAGACCGTGTATCAGGCCGGTCCGTTCGGGTCGGTCTGCGTCTTTCCCAAACGTATGCTGCGGCGCATCCGGCTGTTCCCCGAGCGTATGGGCTATGGCCATGTCGCTTTTCAGCTGACGGGCCGGGACGCCGCAGGCCCTGTGGCCGTTGCCTTTGACATGGCCCAGTCCGGGCACCTGCGCCTGGTGCCTGCGCCCAACCCACTGCGCTGGGTCTACCTGTCGGCCACAGGCTGGACCGATCTGCCGGAAACGGCGCTGTCCTCGGACACCACCGCCGGGCTGATGCGCTCTGGTCTCATTGTGATCGACCTGCCCGACGACGCGACAGATCATTCGCCGGAAATGCCCCCGGGCGGTGTCTGGATTGCCGCCGTGGCCACCCGGCCCCATCTGCAGATTTTCCCCGCGCTCAGCGCTGTTGCGGTCAACGGGGTCTGGGCGCGGCGGCAGGACGACACCTGGAAAGACTTTGGCACGCCGCGCACATGGTCCTTTGCCCCTGCCCGCCCCAGCCTGAATGCACCGTCAGAAATTGCCACCCCGGCAGAAATACGCCCGCCCGAACCCCCGGGCGCCTTTATCGCGCGGGTGGGCGAACGGCTGCGCCACCGGCGCCGCGCAGTACGGCCCTGGGACATGGAGCGCATGGTGCTCGAGGCCTTCCCCGAGGTCTGGATGGCCAAATGCCTGCCCCACCTCAGCCGCCACACGCCCGCACCGACGCCGGGCACGATCACCATGGTGGTCACGCGCAAACCGCCAACCGATGCAGCCCTGGACAACCCGGCACCAGCGCTCTTTGACGTGGCCACGCTGGAACGGATCAGCGCCTGGCTGCGCGACTATGTCACCGAAGAGGCCGCCGTCGATGTGGTCAACCCGACCTTTGAACGCCTGCAGGTACGGGCCAAACTCTCTGTCACGGCAGACCGCGAAAACGGTGCAATGGCCCAGATGCTGCGCCGGGATCTGGCGCGCTATCTGTCGGTCTGGACGGCAGACAGCTCGCTGGCGCGGTTTGGCTGGTCGCTGAATGTGCATATGCTGCGCGCCCATATCAACGGGCTGCCCTATGTCCGCGACATCACCGATTTCTCTGTGCTCCACCTCGCCGGAGACGACGGCCGCAGCTATCAACTGCTCGACACCGCACAGGCCGGGAACGACCCGCGCGGCGGTGGCTACGGGCCGGTTCTGACACCCCGGTTCCCCTGGAGCCTGCCGCTTTCAACACCCGATCACATACTCACAATCCTGCCAGAAATTCACGATGAAACGCCCGCGGCCGCCGGTATCGGCAGCCTGACCGTCGGCGACATGCTCATCGTAGGCCAGAGGACAATCCCGTGACCAAACAAGACCGCGCAACCCTCAAATCCTTCTTTCGCAGCGGGGCCCTGCCCACCGCCACGGAATACCGCGATCTGATCGACAGTACCGTCAACCAGGTTGATGACGGCTTTGCCAAGACCGACGCAGACGGGCTGCGGCTCAATTCGGTCGGCTCGTCGCTGCGGGTGCTCAGCCTGTATCAGGGGCTGGGCACGCCGAAACCCTCCTGGGTGCTGGAACATGGCGATGCGCTTGGCGCGCTGCATTTCCGGCCCGATCTGGGCAAGTCCGCACTGGAGTTCGACGGCGGCGCGGCCCCGGGCACGGACACATCCGGCGATCCGGCCATCGCCGGGCTCTCGATCACCCGCGACGGACGCGTCGGTGTTGCGCGCGAGGCCCCGGACTGGCGTCTGGACGTGGCAGGTGTGGCCCGGATGCAGGGCCGCATCGGGGTCGCCAGCCATAAAATCCCCTATGTCAAAGCGGACGGCAAATGGCACGACATCACCCAGGCAATGACCGGCTGTCAGTGTTTCGAGATCACCGCAGGCACCGGGGGCGACCCGCGCAAGGGGCGCTATTCGATGATGCACGCCATTGCGATGAACGCCTTTCACCCGCGCAACCCAATTCTCAACTGGCTGTTCCGCCGGCGTTCGATCAAAACGCAGACGGCGATGTATGGCTCCTATGCCGACCGGCTGCGGCTGCGCTGGGTCGCGGATGAACAGCAACACCATTTCCGCCTGCAGCTGCGCACCAACGCCAATTTCGGCGAGGGCAAAGTCGTGCGCTATTATCTGACCCAGCTGTGGTTTGACAGCCTGATGACCGGCGCGCGCGAAGGTGCTGACCGCGATGCGGGGGCGCTGTGACCGATACCTCTGATCCTCATACAGCGTTCTCCGAACTGCGGCGTGTGGCTGTTGATTATGCCCAGCAGGCCTCGGGCGAAATCTGGACGGATTTCAACCTGCACGACCCCGGCGTCACCCTGCTGGAGCAGACCTGTTTTGCCCTGAGCCAGGTGGCCTGGCAGGCGCAGCTGCCGATGCGCGATCTGCTGACCAATCCGCGCGGGCATTTCTGTTTTCACGATCTGGCTCTTTTCCGGCCCCGCAAGGTTCTGGGCACCCTGCCGGTTCAGCGTCGCGATCTGCAGACCTGGTTCGGGGCCTGTCCCGACATTGACCGCGTCGTTGTGGCCCCGCCCGATATGCGGCGGCCCGGGCTTTATGACTTTGTTATCGTCCCCTCTGATTTTGTGACCGCGAGCGCGGACCCGGTGGCCACTTTCCGTGACCGCTACCGCAATGCGCGCCCGCTCTGCACCGATCTGGGCCAGGTCGAGGTCGCGCAGGAAATCCGCGTGGTGCTCGAAGGTCAGGTCGAGATCACCGGTGAGACGCTGCCCGAAACGGTGGCGGCGGCCCTCTATCACGGTGTCTCGGATATTCTCAGCGGTGTGCGCAGCGACGACGAAGCCGCGCGCCGCACCGATGTCTGGGAGGCACCCGAACGCCTGCTGGCGGCCGCGCATACCGATGGGGCCCGCCCCGAGGATATCCGCGAACATCTCAACATGCTGCGCGCCCTGCCCGGTGTACGCGACATCGGGGCCCTGACCCTGCGCCAGCCTGTGGGCGTTCAGAAGGATACCTCGGGCGCGGTTTATTATCACTCTGTGCTGCCCCGCTCGGTCGGTCAGATCCGGCTGCAACTGACCCTGAACGGGGCTGCCGTCTCACTCGATCCCGCCCGCATCCGCGAGGAATACCGCCGCATCACGGCCGAGGCGATTGCCGCTGCGGTCCATCACGTGGATGCGCCCGACTGGGATGTGATGCGTCCCGGACGGCGGCGCAGTTTCGGCCAGTCGCATGTGGACAGCCTGCTGCCCGGGCTTTACCGCGCCGAGGGCTATTCGATGCACGACCCCGGCGCGCTGATCTCGGAATACCGCGAGGCCATCAACGGTGTGATCCGGGACATGATCGCCGATCTTGACGCCCTGCCCCGCCTTTTCACCGCAGCCCCCCGGCGCCAGACGGACGATCCCGAAGCGCACCGTTTGCGGGTGGAGCTTCTGGATTACCTGATTGCCCTGCAGGGTGCGGAAATGCCCGCCACCCGTCACAGCGGCGTGCATCACTACAGGTCCGTGCGCGGACGGCACCGCTTTGAAATCGCCTGGCGGCTGGAATATCTCTTTAGGCTGCCCTGGCTGATGAGTGCGCGCGCTACGGGCCCCGGGCCGGAAATCCCCGGCGGTTTTCTGACCGAACTGGCCATTCTGACCGATCTCGACCTGACAGAGGACGGCGACCAGACCGGCGTGCTGCGCGACTATGGCATCACCCTGGACGACGACGCGCCGACGGAGACCCCGGCAGAGGACGACAGGATCATTCTGATCGGGGCGCTCAATCCCTTTGACATGCTGGTGCCCGCCGATGACGGAGCCGAACCACTGCCCGCAGGCCAGCTCGCAGAGCTCTCGCCCTTTCTGCGGGACGGCACGCTCACCACCACCGCTTTTGCCCGCATGACGGACCCCGACAGCCTGGCCATCGCTCCCTATCCCGGCGGCAGCTGGCAGGTTCTTTATGACGCGGGCGACGGGGCCGACCTGCAGCGCTGCGCCGTGATCCGCGACAAGGACGAGGCGATGCAGACCGTGGCCCGGCTGCGCGCGACCTGGCGGCATCTGCACCGCGCCTGCGAGGCCGCACATCTGACCGAGGAAATTCTGCTGCGCGGCGAAGGCCCGGTCGAGGTTGCAAACAGCGCTGACCTGATGCTGCCCGGCTGGACAGCCCGCTGCAGCCGGCAAAGCTTTCGCAACTACGTCGAGGCGCTGGTGGAACAGCTGGCACCGGCGCACATCCACGTGCGCGTGCACTGGCTCGATTTTGCCGCCAGCACCCGCCTTGCGGAATGCCGTGCGGGGGGTGACCGCTACGCGCTGCGCGACTTTGTGCATGCCCTGCCCCGGGACGGGTCCGGCTGATGGCCGCCCCTGCCCCCATAGCCTCTGCGCCGCCGGCCTCTCCGCGTGTGGATACGGTCGAGGCAGACTTCGAGGTGACCGCCCCGCGCGGCCCGCTCTCCTCTCCCGAACAGCTGCTCGATGCTGTGCGACGCGAGATTCTGCCTGCCCTGTCGGATCTGCTGGAAAGCCCCTCCTGGCGCGACATCGACATTCAGGTGCCACAGATTGAAATCGACCTCGGCGACTGGCCCGATGATCCGGTCTGGTCAGAAGTCCGCTGGTTTCTCGCCCGCAGGTTGGAAACCGCACTGGCCCCCTGGGTCACACAGGCCCGGTTGCAGGACGCGGCGGCTGTGGGTGCAGGCACCGGTGATCCGCAGCGCGCTTTCGCCCGGGTCCCGCCCGGCCGGATGGCAGGGGGAACTGCGGCGGCCAATGATGCAGGGCCCGCAGCAACGCCGCAGGGCCAGACCGACACCGGTGTGGGAATCGGCGAGGAGGCAGCGGGCCGGACCATCCCCGGGTCTGGTGCCGGTCAGGCGTTGACCGACCCCGGACATCAGGCAGGCCAGCCTCCCCACATCACCACAGCGGCCCCGCTGTCCGACAACGAACAGGCGACCATCACCGGTTTTTCCCAGTGGCTGAACGCACAGTCACCGGGCACCGACAGCGAAACACTGAAACAGCATCTCGACCGGCACCCGGATCAGGCCCGGGCTCTGCGGCGCTGGCTGTCCGGCGCAAAGGGCACAACCCAACCCGGTACACCCGGCCAAAACGCCACAAATCCGGGCCTTACAACAGACCCGGAGACACTGGCACGGCTGCGCGACATTCTGATGCCTGGCGATAACGGCTTCCCCGGAATCGCTCCGACCATGACGACCGACCGGGCCGGCGGGTCAGCAGCGCACGACGGCCAGTCCCTTGCCGACCGCATTGACCAGCTCAGCGACACAGGCATCACCGATCTTCCCGCCCTTTTACAGCGTCTCGCCGATGACCTGCAGCAGCCGCCGGGCCTCCCCGCTCTGCCTGCTTTTCTGCAGGCCATGATGGTGCGCGGCACCTCCGCACCGACGCTCACTGAGGGCGAAATCCAGCAGCCACCGGGTGACGATACATACGCATCCGTATTGCCAGCGGCACTGGCAGACAGTGAAAGCCGCATTGTTACCAGTCTGGTGCAAACCGGGTTAACCCGGGCGGAAGCGGGCCGCGTGGCCGCCCGGCTTCTGGCACGGCTTGCGGTGGCAACCCCTGCCCTGCTGCCTGCGACGGCGCGGGGTTCAGACAGGCCGGATGCTGGCACGCACGAGGGACAGACCGGACCCGCTCCTGCCGCGCCCCCGCCTCCCCACCAGAAAGCTACGGACAGCCGTCAACAACCATCGCGCCGACTGACGCTCGCCCCCGGCACCAAAGACACGGAAACAGAAACGGACAGCCCCCAGGCAACGAATGCGGCGCAATCCGCCGACCGTCCTGCCCGCCAGGCACCCCGCGCCACAGAACAGATCCCGGCGCAGACTTCAGGCTACCAGCCAGACGCTGCATCGCGCAGCCCCCACCAGCCAGACCCGAAGCTGACTGGTTTTCCTGCGCTTTTTCTTTCCCCTGAGACCGACCGGATCGCCGCTCTGACACAGCCGGGCCTGAACCGCGATGACCTGCGCGCGGTGTTTGCCGCCGACCCCGTCGCACTCCACGACACCCTGACCCGGATGACGACCGTGCAGCTGGTGCATCTGACCCACATCATGCTGCCCCCTGCTGCCGGTCTGCTGCGCGACCGCATCAAACAGCTCGCCCGCCAGGCAAAAACCCCCGTTGCGGCGCTGACCGAAGCCCTGACCGCGTTGCTGTCCGATCAGCCGCTGGATTTCGAGATGCTGGCGCAGACAGAGCAGCCGACCGCTCCCCAGCCCACACCGGATGCGTCAGGTACAGGCCAGGCGGACGCTTCTGCGGTTTTCCAATCAGTCCGCGGTGCCAGACAACAAAGCGCGGGCCCTGCAGACAGGACGCCCCGCCCGGATCACGTCTCCAAGACATCCACCACCGGTCCTGCCGATGCATCGCAGGCGCAACCTTCCGCCCCCCGCCCGGAAACCGGCACCACCCCGCAAACAGATACCCCACAGCCTGCTGCGACGGACCCCACCCGGCACCACACGGTCGCAGAATCACCCGGTGATCCGCTGGCCGAACTGCTGCGCGCGACAGGGCTGACGGCAGCGGAAACCCGGCGCGTGCTGATGGCCGGGCATGGCGGCGACGCCGCGCTGGCAGAGGCGTCGGCGGCCACCACCGCCGGGGACGCCACGACCGCGCAGCCAGCCAGTGACACCTTAGCCCCCACTGATCCGGCGGAGCCATCAGACGCAGCCACCGCCCGGGACACGCGGGCAGATGATCCGCCATCCGGGCGGGCCCGCAGGGCGCAGGATGAATCCCCCCGCGCAACCGCGCCGCAAGGCGATGCACTGCATACCGAAACACCCGGTCCGGACCCGTCGGGAGCCGTGTCGGAAACCGGGCAGCCCACCAAAGAAACCACACAGAATACAACCGCTGCGCCGCAACCGCCCCGGGCACAAGAACCCGCCGACCCGGCAGGTCAGACCGCAGCGGATGACACCGGCAAACACCCTGCGCGCGGGGCAGCCCCGGCGGCCCGGACCAGCGCCACAGACACCGCGCCGGACAAAGGCGACCCGTCGCGCACCACTGGCCCCTCCGACACTGCAGACACCCGCAACACGGCTCCTGAAACCGCAGACACAGGCGACAGCACCGCACAGCAGACGACGGCAACCCCACCGGAGGGGGATCGGGCCCGCGATGACGGGCAGCCCCCCGCCACCTCAACAGCACCTGCGTCAGCCCAGGCCGCGGACAGGCCGCAGAGCGATGACACAGGACGCCCGAGGTCTGACGCGGCCCTGCTGGCGCATCTGAAAGCCGTGGCCGAGGCCGCGCAGCCTGTTGCCGACAGCACGCTGACCGCAGCGCTCCACCTGATTGACAGGCTCTGGCCCGGGCGCGGGCCCGACGATCCGCCTCAGGCCGAATTCCCGCTGATGCGCAGCCTGCTGGCCAACACAACCCGGCCCGCCACGCCCGGTCAGTCCCTCGCCGCCCGGCTGGGTGACCTGCTGCCGGGACTGGAGCGGGATGAAAACCGCCGCATCCTGGCGCTGCGCACCGTCTCTGCCCGCCTCGGGATGATGAGCGCACCGGATCTGACCGGCCTGCGCGCCCAGACCCGCAACGCCATCGAAAGCCTGCTGCGCGGTGACCCGTCCGGCCCCGACGCTACTGACACCACCCGCCCGGCAGCACCCGCGCCGCAACAGCCCCCCGCCCGGCCCGGCCCGCAGAGCGACAGCGAAACCCTGCTGGTGAGCGAAACGGCGGGGCTGGTGCTGCTGCACCCGTTCTACACGCTGCTCTTTGACCGGCTGGAGCTGCCGCGCCAGGGCAAAAAGCTTGATCCCGGCGCTCTGCCCGCCGCCCGCGGTATCCTGCAAAACCTCGCGGGCACCTCAGGCACAATCGCCCCCGATCCGCTGCACCAGGTGCTGCTGGGTGTCGACCCGGGCGCGCCGCTGCCCGAGCCTACCGCCCCTGATACCGCCGCGTGTGACCTGATGGACGGGCTGCTGCGATCGGTGATTGACCGCTGGGCCCGGCTGGGGGCGACCTCTCCGGACGGGCTGCGCGAAGCCTTTCTGCGCCGCACCGGCACCCTGCGCAGGGACGCCACAGGGGTGCATCTGCGCGTCACGCCCGGCCCCTTTGATATGCTGCTCGACAGCCTGCCCTGGAGCCCCGGTCCCGTGACCCTGCCCTGGATGCCGCTGCCCTGTCACGTGCACTGGCGGGAGGATGAAGATGAATGATGCCACCGCCGCCAGCGCCGTGACCCGGGCCAATGCCGACGCCATCTCGCGCGAGATCAGCTGGCTGGAAAAAGTGATCGAAGCCCGGCTGGGGCACTTTTTCGACGGCACCACCACGCCCTTTGCTGTGCCCCCCGCGCCCACGCAGGAGCGGGGCACGGTCCTTGGTGATCTGATCGCGCGCACCGGCATGAACACCTCTGCGCGCATGGTGCTGGCCCTGGCTGTGGCCCCGCACGTCAATTCTGCCGTGCTCGACCCCTTTTATGTGAAAAACTCCGCCATCGACCGCGCCTTTTCGCAGTTCGGCGGCCACCCGGATGCCGGGGCCGCCTTTATCCCTTCGGTGGAAACCGCGCTCTTTCTTATTGCAGGCACAGATACCGCCGCACGCATCGGCGCGATGCAGCTTTTTGACCCCGACCACCCCCTGCGGCTGAGCGCGGGCGTGACACTGACCCAGACACCGCCCTCACAGGTCAGCCGCCTCGACATCCCTGTCCACCGGGTCGTGGCGCTCTGCGACGGCAAACCGCCCCGGCCCGATTTCTCGCCGAATTTCCCGGCCCGGCGGCTGACCACAAAACTGAGATGGGATGACCTCATCCTGCCCGCAGGCGTGCGCGACCAGCTGCAGCACATTCTGTCCTGGCTGGAAAACCGCGACCAGATCCTGGATGACTGGGGCATGGAACGGGTGTTCGGGCGCGGCTACAAGGCGCTGTTTTATGGCCCGCCCGGCACGGGCAAGACGCTCACCGCCACCCTGCTGGGCCAGCGCACCGGGCTCGATGTCTACCGGGTCGATCTGTCGATGGTTGTTTCCAAATACATCGGCGAGACCGAGAAAAACCTCGGTCTGATCTTTGACATGGCCGCCGAACGCGACTGGATCCTCTTTTTCGACGAGGCCGACGCACTGTTCGGCACCCGCACCGCAACGGCCAGTTCCAACGACCGCCACGCCAACCAGGAAGTCTCCTACCTGCTGCAGCGCATCGAGGAATGTCAGAGCCTGGTGATCCTGGCCAGCAACCTGCGCAGCAACATCGATGATGCGTTTTTCCGCCGGTTCCAGAGTGCAGTGGGCTTTGCCCGCCCGACCGTGCCGGAACGGCTGCAACTATGGCAGAACACCCTGTCGACGGTGCCGGTGGCCGAAGACGTCAGCCTGCGCAGGCTGGCGCGCGATCACGATCTGTCGGGGGCCGCGATTGCAAACATTGTGCGACATGCCGCCGTCAGCGCCCTGCGGCGCGAGGGTGAAACGGTCGCCACCGAAGATATCAAATCCGCCATCACGGCGGAAATGCGAAAAGAAGGACGTACATCATGACCTGCCTGAGCCGTCTCCTGTCTGCTGTATTTCTATATTTTTCAATGGCTTCTCTGGTTTTCGCGGCCTGCAGCGATCTGGAAAGCATCACCGAAGAACAGCTCATTCCCGCCAGCATCGGCGAGGTGCAGCTGGGTCTGCGTACGGCCTATCTGGACAGTGACCAGCGCCTCCAGGACGGACGGCTGGGGGCCTATACCCGCCGAAAGCTCGAGGATCTGTGCAACGACGTGCCCCGTCCTGCCGGGCTCGATGATGTGCGCTCGACCCTGCAACTGGCCGTTCAGTACGCGCGGCTGCAACAGAATTTCCCCGGCTGGGCCGAACGGCTCTATGCGCTCGACCTGACCGCCGGGGGCGACGCCGGGGCGCGCAGCACGCTTGGCCTGCGGCTGGCCGGGACCACCGCGATGACCACCCTGGCGCTGGGGCGCAGTGCACAGCCCTTTGTCTGCGAGGACCCGGGCGGCGCACTGGCACAATATCCCGATGGGGCGCGCGCGCTGGCCACGCTGACGCGGCTCTTCAAGGACAAGACAGAAACCGATCTGTGCAAAATGCTGCCCGTGGCAGGCGGGATCGACGCCTGGCAGCAGGGCATGGAACGTCTGGGCCGGCTCAGCTCCAGCCGTGTTGGTGCGCTGCGGGTTCTGCGCAGCGATGACTTTCTGGGCTGGATCGCCGCAGGCGACCTGCGGGAGCCCGACGGCACCATCAAACACCTGCGCCGCCTGGCCGGGACCCTGCCCGCTGTGCTCACCCTGATCGACGACTATAACGCCCAGAACGATGACGGCGACGGCTCGACAGTCTATCGCGGCGGCCCCTGCTCTCCGCGCCCGCAGGAACAGACGCTGACCTATTACGCGCTCAACGACACAGACATCGAATCGCTCGAATTCTTTGTCTCGCTCACCCCCAAGCTCGACGCCTTTGCCGTGGCCAACGGCGGCTTTGACAGCCCCCAGGCGCTCTGGCGGGAGCTGCGCCCGGCCCTGGCCGAGGATCTGGACGACTGCGTGCTGGCCGAGATCGAAGAACTGGTCACAGGCCCTGAAACCCTGCCGCTGACCTTTCTGCTGAAACCTGCCGCCACGGACAAGCTGATGGGCCGCCCCGAGCTTGAAACCGCCGTGCCGGTCCTGACCGAACTGGCCCCTGCCCGCACCCCGACCCGCGCCGAGCTGGTCAACCGCATCCGCGCGGGCCTGGTGGGCGTGCAGGAAGGCATGGTGGGCGAAGACGTTGCCGCCGCCGCCGATACGCTTGCCGCCGCCTCCGAGCCGGTGCCACCGCCCACGGACACCGGCCTGATCGAGATCGACGAGGAGGAAGAGGGCGCGCCCGATCCCACGCCCAAAATCACCGTCACAGAGGCCACCGATGACGCGGTCGAGAGCGCCATCGACAACGCCGAACTGTCGGACACCATCAAGGCCACGCCCATCGCCGATGCCACTGTGCCCGAACTGATGCGCGCCCAGGTCCGTGCCGCCCTTGAGCAGACCGCCGCCCGCCAGGTCCAGCGCGCCGTGGATGACCAGATCGCTCTGATCGAGCCTGCGGTCTCCTCAGAATGGACGCTGACCCCTGCCCTGCGCGACGAAATCCTGGCCCTGCCCTATGTGCGCGCCGCCGTGGCGGATGCCACCGCCATGGATCTGCCCACCCGTCTGCAGACGCTCAGCGGTGTGGCCTATCCCAGCTTCCGGCTGTTCGAGGAGGCGCTGGCCAATATCCCCGTGATCGACGGTCAGGTGCCGTTTTCGCAGTTTATCACCGAACGGATCATCCAGAAGGCCCAGAAAAACATCACCGACCCCGAAGTGATCCGCGCCTTTGGCCCCTTTGAGGTGCCGGAGTGCAAATGCGTGCCCGAACGGCTCGAGGATGACCTGCAGGTATACGGCTTTTATCCCTTCTGGTTTGCCCCGACCCCGGTGCGCGCCGGAACCGAACCGGATCCGGAGGCCCCGCCCCCTGCCCGCATCAGCATCGACTTCAGCCTCACCGGTCAGGTCGCATTCTACGGGCTGGAGTTTTCTGACGAGGGCACCTCCCGCGTGACCCTGCGCAACCGCGACCAGTGGCGCGCCGCCAAACGCGACTTTGTCAATTCCGCGCACCGCTTCCGCGCCCGGGCCGATCTGGCCTTTGATCTGCGCAACTGGATGCAGTGGGACGACGTGACGATCGAGGATGTGATCGACGACATCGCCACCGAAATGGCCCCTTTCGAGCGCGTCCAGAGCTATGAGCTGCGCCACCTGCGCGCCGCCCTGCCCACGCTCTTTGATCCCGTGCAGCCCGATGGCGTGACGCTGATCTTTCACGGCTATCAGGGCAACAATCTGGGCGAGGCCGAGATGAAGACCCTCGTGCGGATCGTGGAAAACCTCTATGACGCGCTGCCCAACCGCGACCGTCTGCACATCAATGTGGCCTTTGACTTCCCGCTTGTGGGCGAGAGCCTGGACCAGCCGCTCTTTGACGAGCTTTACGAGCTGCTGATCCCCAGCCCCCTGGTGGTGCCCGAGAGTGGCGCGGATACCGCCGACACCGACGGGCCGCAGGCGCTGGACCGTCAGACGACCAAGATCATCGACAAGATCCTGCTCTTTCTCGAACGTCCGACCACGGACGCCAAAAAGGGTCTGAGGTTCCGCATGGAACAGGGTCTCTTTCAGGGTGAGCGGCGCGCCAGTGTCCTGCGCAGCATCGTCCCGGTGCTGCCCCCCGGCGGGCACGAATTCGTGAAAACCAGCGTCAAGGACAATGCGGTCTACACCCCCGCGCCTGACTTCTTCTCGCAGTTCGAGGATGACATCGTCTATTTCAAGGACAACTTCTCGGGCGTCGGCTTCTGGCCCGTGCCCGACCCCGCAGGCTCCGAAACGGCCGCCATCGCCGGCATCATCGCAGATCAGTTCAACAGGCCCCGCCTGCCCCCGCTGCTGGCCAGCTTTGACGAAACGGTGGGCCAGGTCTGCGACTTCTCCTGCCCCAACCGCGCCTATATCGCACTGGCGGCCATAGCGCTTTTTGCCATCCTGCTGCTGCTGACCTGGCGGTCTTTCTACAACGGGATCGTGCATAAAATCGCCTTCCGGTTCCTGACAATCGGCTTTGTGTGGATCGGCAATCTGGTGCTTGTGGGCACCCTGCTCGTGCTCAGTTTCTGCGACCCGCGCTCTGTCTGGCCCGGCGCGCTGATGTGGATCCTGATCGTCCTGCTGGGCATCATCCTGATCTACAACTTTGTGCAGCGGATCAAGAACGGGCCCATGCCATAAAGAACGCACAGCAGGAGCACCACTGACTGTGCTCCTGCCGCGCGCCAGGCATTCTTCCTCGGCTTCGCCAACCAAAGCGCCTTTTCGCGGGCATTTAAACGCTGGACAGACCAGACACAGCGTGAGTTTCGACGCTGACCCTCGCACGACCGATAGTCCCAAAACAGCAGAAAATTAGAGGTCGGAGAAGCCGAGAGTGCCCGTTTCTAGCACCTTTTTGACCTATCGGCGGGGTTTCTTTCCGCTGCTACGGTGTGAGGATGTGCGATGTGTTTCGGCGCACACCTGCCATTCACCGAACGGTCTGGATGCTGCGGACGCAGTCCGCATAGCAGACTTTGTCGACCGCACAGAATAGGAGCCGAAAGTGTGGCGTGTGGCCAACGTCCGCTCCGAGCCCTTAGTACCGAATGCCGCGCGATGTACGAACGAGCGTGAAGCGCGGATAGCTGCCACCGTCCAGGTGAGCGACAACCCAAAGCCGCCGGCCAAAACCAGCTTCGGTGCCGCGTTGCGGCAGCCCGAGACTGGCCATTCGTGCCTGGCGCTGCGTTTTCGAACGTTGAAGGTCGGCAGTGCGGTTTGCGCTATCGCTGGTACCCAAACCAACAACAACACAATAGTCGGGTTGGCGTGGCTGATCTGGAAAATCAACTGCTGGTCCGAACAACAGCGGTAGTCAGTCTTGCTCGTCCATTGGAACTTCCAGATGCTGCAAGGGCGGCAATTCCGGCGTGCGCAACAGCTGAACTACAGCGTTTGCCAGGTGTCGTCCTGCTTGTCCGACGTCTTCATGGTCGACGATAATGTTCTCCCGGAACATCTTCAGAAGCGAAACAACTTCTTTGCTGTAAACGTCGATGTCACTGCCCAGTTCGAGGCCCTGTTTTTCGAGCGCAACAATGGTCGCAATAGCTGCTTTAGATGAGGTGCAGATCACCGCATCAATCTCTGGCGACTGTTCCAGCCTGTGGGTAACCCAATGGCGGATGTCGTCTGCCGACTTGTCACTATCTACGTTTTGAGAAATTCGGTAACTGAGTTTCAGATGTGCGCTTTCATCTGCCAGCCCGTTTAGCATGTTCTGCGCGTAGTTTTGATTGAGTGGAGGCAGGATCGCCAGGATATTTTTCCGTCCCCGGGCCGCCAACCGGCGCAGGGCGACCCGCATAAACGCCGTGTTGTCAAAGTCATAGTACGCGTGCTGCGCGCTCCATTTGGTCCGACCATGTGTTGCAAAGGGAAAGCGATGCTTCAGCAGATAGGCCACCCGCTTGTCCTCCGGCTCGGTCATGTTGAAAATAACCGCGTCGGAAGACTGTGTTTCGACAATGTATTTTATCGGGCGCATGGGATCTTCATCGGGAAACCACGGCATGACGTTCAGATGAAACGGCGTGCCGCGCAATTCGTAAGCGATGGAACTGGTCAGCCTTGAATTGTTGTTCAATACATCGCCGTCTGCTGGAACAACCAGCGAGATGACGTTGGTGCGACCGGTACGCAGCCGCACTCCCGCGCGGTTTGGCACGTAGCCGATCCCATCGGCGATACGGTGCACAAGTTCCTTGGTGGTGACGCCAATATCATGGGCATTGCCAAGCGCGCGTGACACGGTCGGCACGGCCAGCCCACTGATCCGCGCGATCGTTTTCAGCGTGGGCCTTTCGCCGGGATTCACCAACGCGCGCAACTCTTCGTCGCTCAGCCTGGCTGCCGCGGAGGCGCTACGTTTCATTGGTGATGCTCCCGTCCTGCCCTTTTGAATTCTCAAGTAACACGTTCGTTCTGTGAATTGCCATGGCGACCATCTTCTGATCATAGCCATCGCAAAAAAAGTGTTGCAAGCAAAAACTAAATCGATGTAGCAATTACTACAACGATTTAGAATCTGGGAGGACTGATCGTGACTCTGACTTCGAAACTACTCGCTGCGACGGCTATTGTGGCCGCTTCCGGCGCGTCTGCGACTGAACTTGAGGTAATGCACTGGTGGACATCCGGCGGTGAAGCCGCGGCTGTGAGTGAATTTGCCGATGCTTTCAACGCAACCGGCAACACATGGGTCGACGCGGCAATCGCCGGCGGCGATTCAGCGCGAGCGGTGATGGTCAGCCGCCTGACCGGCGGGGACCCGATGGGCGCGTTTCAATTCAATCACGGTCGTCAGGCTGAAGAGCTGATCGAGGCAGGTCTGTTGCGCGACATCACGGACATCGCCGAAGCAGAGGGTTGGAAAGACATTGTGAACCCCTCCTCGCTGCTTGATTCCTGCACTGTGGACGGACGCGTTTACTGCGCGCCTGTAAATATCCACTCATGGCAGTGGCTTTGGCTGTCACACAAAGCGTACGAAGACGCAGGCGTCGCAGTTCCAACCAACTGGGCCGAATTTGTAAGCGCCGGACCCGCGCTGGAAGAGGCGGGCAAGATCCCAATGGCCATGGGCCAGCAGGGTTGGCAGCAAGCGGGCGCCTTCAGCGTTTTGATCGCCAGCCTCGTTTCTGACGACATCTACAACAGCGTATACGGCGACAAAGACACGGATGTCGCGGGTGGCGCCGAAATGGCCACGGTCTTCCAGGCTGCTGCGGACGCACGCACACTGGCTGCCAAATCGACAGTCCAAAACTGGAACGACGCGACAGCCCTCGTCATCAAGGGTGATGCAGGTGGCCAAATCATGGGCGACTGGGCCCAGGGTGAAATGGCCGTCGCCGAAGTCACCGCGGGCGAAGACTATACCTGTTTGCCCGGTCTTGGCACGAACCCAAGACTGTCTACAGGCGGCGATGCTTTCTACTTCCCCATCCTTGAGGACGAAGCAGAGATCGCCGCGCAAACCGAGTTGGCCAAGCTGATGCTGGCACCGGAAACGCAAGTGAACTTTAACCTGAAAAAGGGGTCCTTGCCGGTGCGTGGCGACGTCGATCTGGCGACGGCAAATGACTGCATGGCAAAGGGTCTGGCCCTGCTGCAGTCCGGCGCTCTGCTGCCGGATGTGAACCAGCTCATCACACCTGATACCAATGAGCAGCTAAAAACGCTCTTCACAGAGTTTTTTGCAGATCCGTCCATGACGCCAGAGGCGGCACAGGAAGAGTTCGTGAAAATCATCGGCTCCGCTGGCTGACCCACTTGTCTTGCTGGCCCGCGATGTGCGGGCCGGCACTTCCAGGCATTTCCGTCAAAAGGAGAAGGCATGTGGCTTCTGGTCGCCCAAACCAGCTGTTTCGCAACAAATCCGCGAAAATTGCAGCGATCCCGATGATTGTCACAGCACTGTTTGTGTTCGTTGGCGGGACAATCTGGACAGTTGTATACAGCTTTACAAAATCGGGGCTTCTGCCGCGCCTGAACTGGGTTGGACTCGATCAGTACGAACGTCTCTGGGCGACCCGAAAGTGGCTCGTTGCAATCGAAAATCTGGCCATTTACGGCGTGTGCATGCTGGTTCTGGTCTTCGTCATCGGCTTTATCCTCGCCGCGTTGATCGACCAGAAAATCCGCTTTGAAAACACCATACGCACGATCATCCTCTATCCCTACGCGCTCAGCTTTGTGGTCACCGGACTGGTGTGGCAATGGATGCTGAACCCAGAATTCGGCGTGCAAAGCATTGTGCGCGATCTGGGTTGGGAGAGTTTTTCCTTTGATCCTCTCTACAACGCCGACATTGCGATCTACGGCGTTCTGATCGCCGGGCTGTGGCAAGGCAGCGGTCTGGTGATGGTCCTGATGCTTGCCGGTCTGCGCGGTATAGATCAGGAGGTGTGGAAGGCGGCCCGCGTCGACGGAATTCCGGCATGGAAAACATATATCTTCATCGTCATTCCCATGATGCGCCCTGTGTTCATCACCACCCTCGTGCTGGTGGTGACCGGCATCGTCAAACTCTACGACCTGATCGTGGCGCAAACCGGCGGTGGGCCGGGCATCTCGACCGAAGTACCGGCCAAATACGTCTATGACATGATGTTTTCGGCCAACAACCTTGGTCAGGGTTTTGCGGCCTCCACAATGATGCTGGTGACCGTGGCACTGATTGTGATCCCCTGGGCTGTTCTGGAATTCGGAGGCAAGAAGCACCATGGTTGAGACCTCCTCTGTTCCGCTGACCGGTCCACAGGGGCCAAAACCGCGCAAAGCGTTGTCACGCCGAAATGTCTTTCTCTACGGCACGCTGCTTCTTATCACGCTCTACTATGCGCTGCCGCTTTACGTGATGATTGTGACCTCGCTCAAAGGCATGCCGGAAATCCGGTTGGGCAATGTGTTCTCCCCTCCGGTCGAGATCACGTTCCAACCCTGGGCAAAAGCATGGTCAGAGGCATGCACGGGCCTCACGTGTAACGGGCTCAGCACCGGGTTCTGGAATTCTGTCCGGATCACCATTCCCTCTGTCATCCTGTCGATTATCATCGCTTCGGTGAACGGCTATGCGCTCGCCAACTGGAAGTTCAAAGGGGCGGATGCCTTTTTCACTATCCTGATCTTTGGCGCCTTCATTCCTTATCAGATCCTGCTCTATCCAATGGTGATCATGCTGCGCGAAATGGGATTGTACGGCTCCCTTGGCGGGTTGGTGCTGGTGCACACGATCTTTGGCATGCCCATCCTGACGCTCTTGTTCCGGAATTACTTCACGTCTCTGCCCGAAGAGCTGTTCAAGGCGGCGCGGGTGGACGGAGCGGGGTTCTGGGGGATTTATTTCAGGATCATGGTGCCCATGTCATTGCCGATCTTTACGGTAGCGATGATCCTGCAGGTCACCGGCATCTGGAACGATTTCCTGTTCGGTGTCGTCTACACCGGCCCGGATACGTACCCGATGACGGTGTCGCTCAATAACATCGTGAATTCCACGCAGGGCGTGAAGGAATACAACGTCAACATGGCGGCAACGATCCTCACCGGTCTGGTCCCTCTGACGATCTACTTCGTATCAGGAAGACTGTTTGTCCGCGGCATCGCCGCCGGTGCGGTCAAAGGTTGAAAACGCATGAACAACTCCGTTGAAATCAAAAACCTCGATTTGCATTTCGGTGCCGTCAAAGTGCTTCAGAATCTCAATCTCGAGATTGGAAAGGGCGAATTCCTTGTGCTGCTCGGCTCGTCCGGTTGCGGGAAATCGACGCTGCTGAACTGTATCGCCGGATTGCTGGATGTCACCGCCGGTCAGATCCACATCAACGATACCAACGTCACGTGGTCCGAACCGTCCGAGCGCGGTATCGGCATGGTGTTTCAGTCCTACGCGCTTTACCCGCAGATGACCGTCGAGGGGAACCTGTCCTTTGGTCTGAAAAACGCCAAACTGCCCAAGGCTGAAATCGCCAAACGCGTGAAACGTGCGTCAGAAATCCTCCAGATTGAACCGCTCTTGAAACGCAAACCCGCCGCTTTGTCCGGTGGACAGCGTCAGCGGGTGGCCATTGGACGGGCGCTGGTGCGGGATGTTGACGTGTTCCTGTTTGACGAACCTCTGAGCAACCTCGATGCCAAGTTGCGCGCGGAATTGCGGGTAGAGATTAAGCGCCTGCACCAAAAGCTCGAAAATACGATGATCTACGTGACCCATGACCAGATCGAGGCGATGACGCTGGCCGACCGCATCGCCATCATGCGGGGAGGGCAGATCATGCAACTGGGCTCACCCGACGATATTTATGGCCGCCCGTTGAACAGGTATGTGGCAGATTTCATCGGGTCCCCCTCAATGAACTTTTTCGATGGCGCCATTACGAACGGGGCATTCACAGTCGGCGATCTGACAATTCCGCTGACGGGATATGACTTTGTATCCGGCGGCCCTGTTGATGGTGCCGCTACCCTGGGCATCCGCCCTGAACATGTCGTGACGGGCGAATTGGTCGAAAATGAGCCCATCCGGATTGACGTCGATGTCGAGCTGATCGAACCGACGGGGTCAGACAAACTGATCGATTGCGAAGTCGCAGGCCATCCTTTCCGGGTGCGGATGGATGGGCAAGCACAGGTGTCGGTGGGCGAAAAACTGCGGATCGGAATTGATCCGGCGCGGGCCTCGCTCTTTGATGCTGCGACTGAGGTGCGTCTCTAGGAAGTCGCCCCGCAAAGTCCCCGGCCAACCAATTTTCACCTTATGCGAAAGAGCCAGATATGACCTTATCTTTCCAACTCTACTCTGCCCGTAACTTTTTGCCCTGGACCACAGTGATCCCACGACTTGCGGACCTTGGATACACCAAGGTTGAAGGGTTTGGCGGCGTCTATGAAGACGCGCCCGCCTTTCGGGATCTGCTGGACAGCAACGGCATGACCATGCCTTCGGGCCATTTCTTTCCGCTGGGTGCATTGGAAGACGGGCTGGACGCATCGCTGTCTGTTGCCAGGACAATTGGTATGCAGCGCGTCATCTGCCCGGCCCCCGAAGACCTGTGGCGGGACGGGACGGATGCGGCCAACTGGGTGTCCCTTGCCAAACGCCTCAACGAGGTAGGCAAGCGCGTCAATGATGCCGGGAATCGGTTTGGCTGGCACAACCACCACTGGGAATTCATGCCGCTGGCGGGGGGTGAGGTGCCGATGAACCTGCTTTTGGAACACGCGCCCGAGATGGAATGGGAAATGGATGTTGCATGGGCCGTGCGCGGCGGCGCCGAACCAATGGAGTGGATAAAATCCCACGCAGCACGGATCACCACGGCCCATGTCAAAGACATCGCCCCCGAGGGCGAAAAGACGGACGAGGACGGCTGGGCCGATGTGGGTGACGGGGTGATGGATTGGAAATCGATCACTGACGCTCTGCAAAATGCCGGCACGGACCTGTTCGTGGTCGAGCATGACAATCCCTCGGACTGGGACCGCTTTGCGACCCGCTCGATCCAGGCCTTTGGTCAATACAAGGATAAAACATGAATTCTGTTAGTATCGGCATCATCGGGTGCGGCAATATTTCGGCCTCCTACCTTAGCCTGGCGCCGCTGTTCAAATCGCTCGACATTCGGGCCGTCGCCGATCTGAACATGGATGCAGCCCGTGCGCGCGCTGAGGAATATTCGGTGCGGGCGGACAGTATTGATGGTCTGCTGGCTGCCGACGACATCGACATTGTCGTCAATCTGACGGTTCCGGCAGCGCATTTTGAGGTGACCACCAAAATTCTGAACGCGGGCAAACACGCCTATTCGGAAAAACCCTTTGTGCTGTCTGTGGACGAGGGCGAAGAACTGCGCCGACTTTCCAGCGCAAAAGGGCTGCGCGTTGCTTCTGCGCCGGATACGTTTCTGGGCGGGTCTCATCAACTGGCCCGCGCGGCCATCGATGAAGGTCGGGTGGGCGACATCATCGGCGGCACCTGCCACGTGATGTCCCACGGCATGGAGGCCTGGCACCCAAACCCGGATTTCTTCTTCCAACCCGGCGGCGGGCCGGTCTTGGATCTTGGGCCCTATTATATCACCAATCTGGTGCAGCTGATCGGGCCGGTAAAGGCCGTGACGGCGATGGCCTCGGCGAGTTTCGAAACACGTACGATCAGCAATGGTTCGCGCCATGGTGAAATGGTGCCGGTGGAAACACCGACCAATATCCACGCGATTCTTGAATTCCAAAACGGCGCGTTGATCACACTTGGTGCCAGCTGGGACGTCTGGGCACATCGCCATGAGAACATGGAACTTTATGGCACCAGGGCATCTCTCTACGTGCCTGATCCGAATTTCTTTGCTGGGGCGGTTTTGCTGGCAGAGCAAGACGGCGCTCCGGTTGAAATCACCCCGCGCGACCACCCGTTTTCGGTCACGAACAGCAAGGACGGTCAGGGGGTTGAGCGCGCCAATTACCGCTGCGCCGGTCTTGCAGACATGGCCGCAGCGATTGCCGAAAACAGACCGCATCGATGCAGTTTGGAATTGGCAACGCACGTTGTTGAGGTCATGACGGCCATCCTGCACTCAGCGGACAGCCGAAGTTGGATCGATTTGGCGACAACCTGTACCCGCCCGGAACCGCTCACCCCAGCTAAAGCAAATGCATTGCTGGCGTGAGGACAGAGCACATGACACAGGTTCAGACGCTCGCCCAACCTGTTGAAAGTGTACTAAGGGTCCGCGTTAGCGCGTCCGGCAATCTAGGAAGCAACAGGCTCAACGCCGCCAATCCCAACACAGGGCATTATTGACCACTTTGGGTTCGAAGCGGCCATGCAGCGAGGTGTTCAATTTGAAGCTGTTCTGAACGTCTGCAGTCTTTGTCCCAGTCTGATCAACCCGCTCCCGCAGCGAATGACTGGAGTCCGACCGAGGTGCTTGGCACGTCGGTCGTGATGCGTCATCACCGGACTTAGAAGCCTTTTGCAGCGAAATAGCGCTTCGTCCCGCATAGCCGACGTCCGCCGCAAGCGCGAACATCGGGCTTGATCGAACATACACATCTCGGATGAAGCGATTATTGTGTCCATGTTTGGCGATGTTCGCTCTCATTGAAGTGCTGCTAAATCATGATTTTTGCGAGAGACCAGATAGCAACGACTGCCAGTGCAATGTTGCAGAGCAAGCCTGCGACAAAGGCCATCGTTCTCGGACCGCCAGCAGGTTTGCCGATCCCTGAGTAGTAGATCACCCAGAAAGCAAGCCGTGCGATAAAGTATCCAATGGCTAGCCCGTTTACCAGCGCGGGGGATGGCCCTGCGACGATGGCAGTCAGCAATGCCCACCCAAATGCCGGAAGCGTCTCGGCAGAATTGGCGTAGGTGCGCAGCGCGCGGAAACTCAGCTTTGAATGATCAAATCGTACCGGCTTACCGGGCACCTGCTCTTCGTGCACGAAGGAAAGTGGTGCGGTCGCGAAGTTCTGAATTAAGGTCATCAAAGCCAGTCCGGCCAACACCAGGAACGACGTGTGGTAGGCGGTGAGATATGGAACGGCATCAAAGAGTGTATTCATCATCTGTTCCTTACATGTCCAAATCCATAGCTTCGGCGATCTCGATCGTGCCGGTGCCGCTCAGATGCGGGCAGTCTTTGGCAAGCGCGATCGCGTCCTTCATGGTGTCCGCCTCAAGAACCGTCATTCCTGAGGCTGGATTGGGACCGCCATGATCTTCAACACCGTTCGCTGTGATTGTCTTTGATGGCCCGACTGGCAAGCCTGGATCGGTGACGGCAACCCCCATGCCTGCGCTCCAGGCTTTCCACGCCGCCATATGTCTGGCCCCATCTTCTGAGCTCTGGATGTCGGGTTTGCCGTGATAGATCAGCAGAAATTTGGGCATGTCGCAGCTCCTTTTTGTTTGAGTTGATCCAAGTCATGACAGCAATCTATTTATGTTAAAGAACATATTTTGAGAGGCGCTATAGTTTCGTCAGGAAGGATTCGTCATGCCCTACAGTGCCAGTCACCGCGACGCGACACGCGCCAAAATCGTCGAAACAGCCCGCATGCTGTTTAACCAGCATGGGTTTCAAAATGTCACCATTGATCAGGTGATGCAGGAAGCGGGTCTCACCCGAGGTGGATTCTACAACCACTTCAGGAACAAGGAAGCGCTCTTTAGTGAGGCAGTATCCAGCTTCTTGATGGGCCGCGGCGCAGAGTGGCGCGAAGACGCTGGAGTCGATATCAGCAATCTCAAACCGGAGATGGCACAGCAGATGATCGATGCATATCTATCCAGCGCGCATCTTGGCGACATAGAAGGCCAATGTCCCATGATCGCTCTGCCTTCAGACGTTGCACGAGCTGATCCCGAGACACAGGAGGCGTTTCAGCGGCTTCTGACAGCGATGGTTTGGCTATTGGAAACGGCGATGCCTGATGACGAAGCGGACAAACGCCAGAATGCTTTGGCAGCGGCGGCACTATGTGTCGGCGGTATGGTTCTGGCCCGTACACTCCCAAACTCGGAACTCACGGAAGAGGTCAGGTCAGCTGCCCACTACGCTGCTTCGCAATTGGTGTGTGCTTAACTGCAAACATTTAAACATCTCGCAGCTTGCTACAGTTTCGGCCCACAATAGACATTCGCCACCTAGCGGCCATGCTGCGGTCGCAGCCCGCATTGCCGCCATCCGCTGTGTGCGCTGACAGAACGAGTTCATGCGGCCGAGCGTGCGTTCAAAGCAAAGACCAGGAAACCCTTCCCATTTTGTGAAAATCTAAGTGAGCCCAGATTCGCCTCTCGTTCGATGAAGGTGGACGATGTTGGGGATCAAACACGCAGTCTGCGGATAACGTGCCAATGCGCTGCGGATAGTTTGACTTTCTGCCCGAAGCTCCCGCGTACAACGATAGTTTGCGAGTCATTTGACAGCGGCCTTGCTATGGGTGCTTGGGTCACTCTAGGGTTGTATTTTGATGTCGATACGCCGCAGTCTGTCAAGCGTGCTATATTCTATTGGATCACACATGAACTTTTCCGGCGGACCCGATCCGCACACGCTCGAGACTGAACGAGCCGGCTTGGTGGAAGACGGCAAGGTCTTGGCGAGGCGCATTTACGCTGTCTCTCGACTCACACCGATAATGATGTTGGCGAATATCGCAAATGCCTTGTCGTTGCTCTTGATCCTTTGGTTTGAGAAGCAAACCCGTGTCGATGCCATCTTTTGGGCGGTGGTTGTGATGATGGTTTCAGGCTGGGTCATGTTCAGACAGTTCATGAGACGTCGAAAACCTTTTCCCAAGACACTCTCCAGTCGCACCTACAAGCGAAGCGTGATACATGCCGCGTTTCTGGGCGCACTCTGGGCATACCCGGGATTGATCATTCTTCCAGAGGCCGATGGTCTCTTGCAGTCCTTCCTGATTGCATTGGCGGCGGGCATGATTTCTGGAGGTGCGATCACACTCTATCCACTTCCTGCTGCTGCCTACACGTTTTGCGGAATAGTCCTTGTGGGATCGTTTGTTGGTTTCAGCCGAACCGCCGAGATGCCGACCTTCTGGGCGTTCGCACTCGTCTCCGTGACTTTCTTGATCATAATTTCTCAAAGCATCAAGCGTCATGAACGTGTATTCGTATCCGAATTCGAAGCGCGTACAATCCTCAACACTCAAAACGAACGCATGGCAGAACTGCTCGATGCTGCACGCCGTGATGCTTTGGAAGAGAGGAAGCGGAATGAGGACCGGCTGCTTCAGACACAAAAACTGGAAGCGGTCGGTCAGCTTACAGCCGGTATTGCACATGACTTCAACAACCTGCTTACAGCAATACGCGGTCACGCGGAACTTCTGGAGATATCTGGCGCTGCAGATAAAGAGCTGATCGGTCCGATCGTGCAATCGTCTGATCGTGGCGCTGAACTGGTACGCAGGCTTTTGGCCTTTGCGCGTCAGCAGGCGTTGGCTCCAATGCCACTCTTTCCGTCAGAGATAATCCGCGAGACGGCCGCACTAATGCGGCGGACGCTGCGGGAGGACATTCAGGTAGAATTGAACCTCTCTGAGGAGACATGGCCTATTTTGATGGACCCGGGACTTTTGAGCAACGCGCTGCTGAACCTTGGAACCAATGCCCGGGATGCCATGCGCGAAGGTGGACAAATTACGATTAAGCTGGAAAACGCTTTCGGTGAACTGGCCCCATCTCAATTGACCGGCGACTATGTGCGCCTCAGTGTTCAAGACACGGGATCAGGTATGAGTGCTGAAACGCAACGCAGAGCGATTGAACCTTTCTACACGACAAAGGAATTCGGCGCAGGCAGCGGTCTGGGGCTGTCGATGGTCTATGGCTTTGCCGTTCAATCCGGCGGGACAATGTCGATTGAAAGCGCCCCCGGCCAAGGGACGACAGTAACCCTCTTTCTGCCGCGTTCAGCGATTGTGCCAGAGGATGACGATAGCGGGTCATCTGATGATCTTCCTTTAGGAAAAGGCAAGACGGTCCTTCTTGTAGAAGATAACCTGTCGGTTCGAGACAGTGTAACCCGGCTCTTGGAGTCGCTGGATTATGCCGTTACGGCGACAGAAAGCGTCGAAGAGGCTAAAGATGTTCTCCGTCAGTCCTCAGACGCCCCGCAAATGATCCTGTCCGATGTCGTGCTCCCCGGCGGACAGCGGGGGACTGATTTTGTGCGAGAAGTTCGCGATAGCCACCCACAGATAGCGATGGTTCTCATGTCTGGATACGCCGATACCGGCGAACCCGAAGAAAGCGACACACTCGGAGGGGTGCTTTTTCTTGGCAAGCCCTTCACGCGGGCTGCCCTTGCGTCAACCATGGCGAAGGCCGGGATCGCTATTGTAGATTAGATGCACGATTTCAAGCGCGGACGGCCCTAAGCTGCCGTTCGCGAGCTAGCCACCCGGCTGCCCAAGCTCCAGCCAGTAACGTGTGTAGCGGCGCTCGCCAGTACGCGTCAGGGCTCCGATTTCGACAAGTTCTTGCAGGTCCCTGGTCGCGGTTGCTCGCGAGGTGCCAGAGATCGAAATATAGTTCTCCGCGCTCAGGCCACCTTTGAACCCGTCAGGCCTCTCTTGGAACATCCGCTCGATCACCTTGGCCTGCCTTTTGTTCAGCGCTTCGCGATGCCGGTCGTAGAAATACGCCTTGGAAATGAAGAAGCCCACGCGGTCCAGGGTGACCTGCTGCGCTGCGAAAACGACGTCGGCGAACCAGGCCAGCCAAGGTGTGACATCCAGCGTCTTCTGGTGCCGCGCAAGTTGATCGTAATAGTCCTTCCGCTTTCGCTCGATGGTGAGGGCGAGCGCGATGAGGCTTTGCTGGCCGATATTCTGAGCCAGGGATTTTTCGGCCAGGGCACGACCCAGTTGACCATTGCCGTCCTCAAAGGGATGGATGCTTTCGAAGTAGAGATGACTGAGACCGGCGCGCGTCAATGCTGGCAAAGGCTCCTTGGCATCCGGCCCTGTCCGGTTGAACCAATCGACATACCGTTCCATCTCATCCGGAACCTGCGCAGATGGCGGGGCCTCAAAATGCACGACCGGGCGATCGACACGACCGGAGACAATCTGCATGGCATCTTCGTGCTGCCGATAGGACCCGATAGCCTCCAACCGTTTGTCAAAAGACAAAAGCATCTCGTGCCACCGAAACAGGGTGTAGTGCGTTAGGGGCTCCGCATAGGTCGAGTAAACATCGACCATCATCTCTGCCACACCCTGCTCTCGGGGTTTGTTCTGATAGTTGTCCGGTTCCAATCCAAGGTGCCGACGAAGCGAGGATTGCACGCTGCGCCGGTCCAGCATCTCGCCTTCAATGGCGCTGGTCTTCATGGCCTCATCGCTCAGCAGGTCGATGCGGAGCTGATCACGTTCTGCCGAATAGACATGCTGTATGGCCCCGAGGACTTCGCCCGACGACAGCAGGAACCGCTGCTCGAGTGGCGCAAGCTCTGCTTCGTCATACCGGAAATCCGGCCAACCGGGTACCTGCCAGTTCCATACCATGAGGTATAGACCCCCTTTCTATAACTCATATATTGACTATTTTTGAGTTATAGAAGTCAATTCTATGCCTCACGGTGACAAAGCCGTGTAGCAACCTGATACCCGTGGGACTCAAATCCTCATAAGTCGCCGACTGATTGAAAGTCAGAGCCCGACCGATTGAAAGCGGGCGGCGTTACATGTCCGAAGTTTATTGCACATTTCGGACATCAAGTGTCTGACAGTTCCAGCTCCGGCAAGTCCCGCAAGCTCTGCAGATCAAAGGTCACCAGAAACGTCTCTGTCGTTACGAAGGTATGTGGGGCCCCGGGCCGCGGCGATCGGGGTCCGCTGGTAATCAAATCCTTGTAGCGCAGCCGGGCCAGCAGATCGCGGCTGACCTCCTTGCCGAAGATGTCCGCCAGCCCCGCCCGGTCGATCGGTTGGTGATAGGCGATGGCGCAGAGCACGCCCATCTCCATCTCGGTGAAGGTGAGCGGCTGCTCGCCAAGATCGGCGGCGGCCTTGATCGCATCCGCGAACTGGGTCCTTGTGCGGAACATCCATCCACCAGCCACCTGCGCCAGCTCATAGGGGCGTCCAACCAGTTCTGACTGGATGTCCTCGATCAGCATCTCGACCGAGGCCCCCTGCCCCACCACGCGCGCCAGGTCCTCGCGGCCGACCGGCGAGGCACTGGCGAACAGCACGGCCTCGATCCGCTCCATCCATTCGCGCCAGCGCAATTCTTGCGGCAGCTCGTCCAGCTCCCGGTCAAATACGGCGCCGCCATCGTCCGCCGGTTTTCGTTTCCTGGTCGCCGTCGTCATGGCGCGATCCCATAGAGCCGGAAGGTCGGCCGTCCGGTCAGTTCCCGCGCCACGCCCAGCTCGACCAGCCGGTCGCAGAACCGCCGCGCTGCACGGTCTGTCATGGGGATCGACGTGCCGCGAATACACGGCGACAGCATCGAGGACGGGGCCACGGCATCTTCCGTCAGGAACAGGTCGACCGCCGCATCCGATCCTTTCGCTCGCAACTTTGGCGCCACGGCGCGCAGCGCGCCGCCGCGACGACTAAGCTCTCGCGCCATTCGGACGGTCTCTTCGATGCTCTCCAGAATCGGGACCTGCACTTCCAGCTCGGCCCCCTGCCCGTCTGCGGCCAGATCGCGCAGCGCTGCCTTGGCCAGGAACTGCGCCGAGATCAGCAGCACGGTCTTCCAGCCTAACGCCCGCGCCATGACAATATCTGAAAGCAGGCAAGCGACCCGTTCCGCCCGGTCGTCAGCGTCAAGGACCGCGCGCAGGATCGCGACACAGCCCGACAGCGGACCATGGGTCCGGGCCAGCTCCAATCCGGTATCGAGCCAGCCGCCCATCGCGCCAGCAAAATCCACCCCAATCAGGTCGGCAATCTCACCTGTCCCGCCTGCCCGCAGGCGCACTGCGTTACGCCAGAAGGCCAGAAGATCGCCGTCCGGGCCCCGCACCTCGTCTGGCGGGGTCAGGTGGTAGGCGTCGCGGATATCCGTCTCCCGCGTCAACCGCCCTTCCAATTTGGAGGTCGCCGTCGCCGCACTCAACGCTAGCCGGTTAGCCAGCAGTTTCAGAGGGACGCCATACTGGGCATTGCTGACGAGCTGGTCCAACACTGTTAGCGCAGCCCCCGACCGAAAGGCCACAGTTTCAAGGGTTTCCGCACGGCCGGAGGTGACCCAGGCCGGGATCCGGGGTAGGCTCTCTGTGTCGTCGGAGAAGTATGGGCGGGCATAGGTCATGCCACAAGACTATCCTGTCTCGGCGCTTTGCGCTACAATATAGTGTGGAAACCGCCCCACTTTACAGTTCCTCACTATGTCCAATAAGTTTGCATTATCGGACATAACTGAGGTAGGCTCAGAAACATGAGCACAACACCGCTAAATGAGCCCCTGAACACCGGGAAACCGACCCCGGCGCCCTCCGATACGACAGAGGGTACTGAGCACGACGAGAGAGGTCGTTCGAGCCGGGATGCGATCGCCCTCCCCGCCCACGTGGCCGGATCGGGCACTCTTGATCGGCTGGTCGATACAGCGCGCGACTATGCGAGGGCTTCGACGGCCGGGAACACCAACAAAGCCTATGCCGCCGACTGGAAGCACTTTGCCCGATGGTGCCGCATGAGGGGCACAGAGCCGCAGCCTCCGTCACCCGAGATGATCGGGCTCTACCTGACCGACCTCGCTGCACCAACCGACGGCACCCCTGCTCTTTCTGTTTCGACCATCGACCGCCGCTTGTCCGGCCTCGCCTGGAACTACGCGCAGCGTGGCCTCACGCTTGATCGCAAGAACCGGCACATCGCGACTGTGTTGGCTGGCATCAGACGCAAACATGCGCGCCCGCCGGTCCAGAAGGAGGCCATCCTGCCAGAGGACATCATGGCCATGGTCGCCACCCTCCCCATCGATCTGCGGGGATTCCGGGATCGGGCGATCCTGCTTCTGGGCTATGCTGGTGGCCTGCGCCGGTCTGAGATCGTCAGCCTGGACGTTGGGAAGGACGACACGCCGGAGTCTGGCGGCTGGATCGAGATCCTCGACGACGGCGCCGTTCTGACACTGAACGCCAAGGCCGGCTGGCGTGAGGTCGAAATCGGCCGCGGATCCGGCGAGCAGACCTGTCCCGTTCATGCGCTCGAACAATGGCTACACTTTGCTAAGATCGACTTCGGCCCGGTGTTTGTGCGCACATCGCGGGCCGGGGAACGCGCGCTGGAAGCTCGATTGTCGGACAAACACGTCGCCCGCGTCATCAAATCTACCGTGCTGAAATCCGGTATCCGTGCGGAGTTGCCCGAGAAAGACCGCGTCGCCCTGTTCTCTGGCCATAGCCTGCGCGCGGGACTGGCCAGCTCGGCCGATGTCGACGAACGATATGTCCAGAAACAGCTTGGTCACGCTTCCGCCGAAATGACCCGGCGATACCAACGCCGTCGGGACAGGTTCCGCGTGAATCTGACCAAAGCCGCTGGGCTCTGATCACGCGGTCATTCGGTCGTTTGGTAACGATACCTTAAATTGCAAACGGCCCGATTTCATGCCCCTGATAGGCTACGCCCGTGTTTCCACAGAGGATCAGACCCCCCTGCCCCAGTCTGAGGCCCTGCAAACTGCGGGTTGCGTCGAGATCTTTGAAGAGCACGCCTCGGGCGGCAATCGCGCGCGACCGGTGCTGGCACGCGTGCTCGAACGCTTCCAGAGCGGCGATACGCTGGTCGTTGTGCGGATCGACCGGCTTGCGCGATCTCTGTCGCACTTGCTGGAGGTGATCGAACGTCTGGAGGCCAAGGGAGCTTTCTTCCGCTCCCTGCAGGACCCCATCGACACCGCTTCCCCGCAGGGCAAGTTCACATTGCAGGTTCTGGGCGCCGCGGCCGAGTTCGAGCGCGCGCTGATACGTGAGCGCACAAAGGCCGGGCTTGCCTCTGCGCGCGCCAAAGGGCGCGTTGGTGGCAATCCTGGGCTACGCGCCAAGGATCCCGCTGCGCTGCGCAAGGTGCGGCTGGCGCGACAGGACGGCTACATGGAGCGCCTCAACGAGACCGCGCAGGATTGGGTGCCCCATGTGCGCCGCTTGCGGCCGGATATGGCCTGGGAAGACCTGCTGCGGATCATCAATGGCCCCCTGCCCCCAGATCGCCATTGGACACAAAGCCGACTGCTCCGCGCTGTGAAGGCATATGTGCGCGACGGGTTCCTTCCTGCCGAGGTGCTTGGCCGCGCCGGACGCCGCGAAACCGATGACCGCCTGCCGGCTATCGTCGCAGCGATCAAGGGCGCGGACCCCGAAATCACGCTGCAGGCGATCTGCGACCGGCTGGAATCGATGCGCGAACGGACCCCTCGAGGTCGTGCCAGCTGGCAGCCGTCTTCGGTCAAAATGTTGCTCGAACGAGCGGAGCGGCTTGGCCTAATTTCATCAGAATCGGCTCACTCCCAACTGTAACTAGCAGAGGCTCAAACAGCTGAATCTATCGCTCCAAACACCGTCAGAAGGTCAATTGTGCCATTGGTTGCATGGGTTTAGCCAATACCGTCCAAACAATCCTCATGAGTGGCTTGAAGCACGGTCTTGTGGACTTATTGCTATAAAATCAACAACTTGCGGTTATCTTAATGTGACTGTACGTATTGGTGCTGTGGATAACTTTCACACTACATCTAGATTCTTCTTGCCGGACTCACTTGATCGTGGCATTCCCGTTCTGACGGCAAAACGCGTCAGGCGCGCTGTACACCGTCAGAATGACCAAGAGCCTCAACAGAGGCCGAGAGTGGGCGGCAGGACATGGATGATCGTAACGTTGGATACGCGCAAGGCATAGGCTCTTCCGACATCGGAGCATTTGCCGACAATCTGGCTGAATCTTTGGATCGCCAGATGAAGATCGCTTTCGAGCCCGAAGAACGAAAGTCCCTGCGCCGTTTCAGTTCTACCGAAGTTGCCAGCCTCCTGCGCGTTAGCACATCTAACCTGCGCAACCGACACAAGGACGGCAGCTTCCCGGAAGTTCATACAGACAACCGCGGACACCGGTTCTACACGGCCCAAGAGATCGATAAGCTGCGCGATATTCTGGGGCGCACCGGAAAGAACGCAGAAAGCTACCGCCCTGGTCGACGTGAAGGCGATCGTCTCCAGGTGATATCTGTCGTCAATTTCAAAGGCGGATCGTCAAAAACAACAGCAACGATCCATCTTGCACAACGGTATGCTTTGCGAGGTTACCGAGTGTTGGTCTTGGATCTCGATCCGCAGGCAAGTTTGACCACTTTTTTCGGTTTTCGGCCTGAGCTCGAGTTCGCTGAAGGCGGCACAATCTATGATGCTCTGAGATATGAGGAGCAAGTTCCACTCTCCGACGTCATCCAAACGACCTACTTCCATAAGCTCGATATGGTTCCGGCGGGCCTAATGCTCTCGGAATACGAAACTGAGACGGCAAACGCCCTCGCCCGTCGGGTGCAGCCCATATTTGCGGAGCGCCTCGCCTTAGCGCTTGAGGAAGTTGAGGCGAGTTACGACATCGTGCTGATCGACTGCCCGCCTCAACTTGGCTTTCTGACCCTAACGGCGTTGGCAGCCTCGACGGGACTCCTGGTAACGGTCGTACCAGGCATGCTCGACATTGCTTCAATGAGCCAGTTCCTGAAACTTGCTTCGGAAACGGTAAAGGCTGTCGAAGAAGCCATTGGCCGGCGCGTTACATGGGACTTCGTAAAGTTCTTGATCACGAGATACGAGCCGTCGGACGGGCCTCAGACCCAGATGGCGGGCTACCTGAGATCGATCTTGGCCGGACAGGTCATGACTGAGCCAATGCTGAAGTCTACAGCAATCTCGGACGCCGGTATGACCCAGCAAACCGTCTACGAAGTTGATCCGAGCCAGTTCATCAGGAAAACGATTGATCGCGCTCTGACCAGCGTGAACGGCGTTGGCGATGAGTTGGAACAAACAATCCAAATGGCTTGGGGGCGTCGCTGATGGCCCGAAATATCTTCAATCAGCCTCCAAAGGACGAGAAGGAGAGCGCGGCCCCCTCCCCTACCCCGCCGAAAGCGGCAAAACTGCCAGGATCTGTTGGCGGCTTGCGCGACTCTTTGCGCGAGATCACCGCGAATTCCATTCGGGACATCGAGCCCGATCAGATTGACATGGATGGTCTGCGCGATCGGTTGGTGCTGGAGGATTCCAGTATTGATGAGTTGGCCGAAAGCATTCGCAAGCATGGGCAACAAGTGCCAATTATGGTCCGTCCATCGGCCCAACCGGACAGATACCGTATCATCTACGGCCGACGCAGACTTGCAGCAATCCGCATGGTCGGCGGAACGGTCAAGGCGATCGTTCGAACCTTGGATGACGACGCATCTCTGATCGCACAGGGCCAAGAGAACAACCTCCGACTAGACCCGTCATTCATCGAGAAATCTTTTTTTATCAAAGAGATGCAGGAATCAGGTTACAAGCCAAACGTAATTCAGGATGCTCTAGGCTTGACACGGCAGGGCGTATCCAACCATCGCGTCGTCATAGAGCAACTGCCAGAAGGGCTTGTACAGCTGATCGGGCCGGCACATGGCATCGGACGACGGCAATGGGGTGACCTGGCCGCGTTCTCGAAAAATATAGATCTGGTGAACACGGCCAAAGAGGCGATTGCCGCCCTGCCCGACGACACTCCAAGCGCGGAGAAGTTTCAGGCAGTCTACTCGGCTTGCTCGAACAAGGCGCGTAGCAACAAGAAGCAAGACAACCGCAGCCTAACGGCCGTCGTCAAAGATGGGGACGGTAGCTCTGTGGGAACGCTGACAGTCGATCAGAAAACGATCGCCATCAAGATCGCCAAGAAGGACAACCCAGAATTCGGCCGATGGCTCGAAGAGCGCGCGGAGGCAACGCTTTTGCAGCTCTTCGAACAGTGGCGGAATGAGAGCGGCTCTGGGTCCTAACCCAAGCCACACAGAGTAACGCGAGCAGAGGAGAAAAGCGAAGACCAGAAAGAAAAGAGCCCCCCAAAGTTTCCCCTGGAGAGCCCTCATCATTCGATTAGCACTCATGATGTAGCAACCTCCAGCAAACCGGTCAAGAGTCACCGATTCGGTGGACGGATTTTTATTGCCTTTTCCTGAGCGAAATTTTGGGAAGAGACAGGGAAGTTGTGGGCCAAACGGTCGTCGTGAATAAACCATGGCATTTACAAAATTATCGATCGGAACCGCTGGCGCTGATGCATCACGCGGTCCAATTTCTGCGGCTGAAACCGACATTTGGACCATCTTCAGGGCACTGAGAGATGCACGTAGCGTGTTCGGTCTACGTCCTGGCCATATCCAAACACTTCAAGCAATGCTCAGTTTCTTGAAACCAGGCCACGGCGAAACGGTTTTCGCGTCCAACAACTCGATTTGCCAGCGCGTCGGCGGTATCGACGAACGGACCCTCCGCAGACACATCAACCGTTTCGTTGAACTCGGTTTCATCAAGCGCAATGACAGCTCGAACCGAAAGCGCTACCGCGTTCGCTCATCCGGCGGTCATTGCATCAGCTATGGATTGTCTCTAGCCCCCCTCCTCCAGCGCGCGAACGAGCTTGTCGCCATCGCACATGAGATGGAAAATAACCGACGGGATCGGATATTTGCCCGCAAACAGATCCTTACAAAGCTCGCCCATTTGGAAGAGCATGATCCCAGCAACACATTCATCAACCACGCACGGAAAGCTCTACGCAGGAAGCTGAGCCTCCCTGAATACCACGCGCTGCTCGCAGACACAGACAGAGAATGCCAGAGTTTGCATACCCCAGATGACCCACCAGAAACTGTAGAATTGCCCGCCAATGACGGACAAACTGTCCGGCACCAATCTAAGTCTGAAGAAGAAAAAAAAGATTTAGATAGCAACCTAGGCAATGAAGCTCTGAAACCAGACTTGCTAACCTCAGTTTGCGATCAAGCGACATCGTTCTCCACAGAGAGACTTAGAAACTGGTTGGACATTGAAAACCATGCTCGAACACTTGCACCCATGATGGGGATTCACCCAGATACATTCGAGAAAGCCAAGAATGCAATAGGAGCTCAGAAAACGTCATGCGCGATCTTCATCATGCTACAACTTGGACAACGCATCAGGGACTTTGGAGCGTATTTTCACAGTATCACCTTGGGCCAACGTCAAGACCAGTTTGATCCAGTGGCTTTGATCAAGCGTCTGTCCAAAACTGCTATGCAAACCGCCTAGTGTCCACCGCGGTGGACGTCTGGCCAGCAACTAGCCCAATGACGCGCGGTCTCGCCACATGCATCAAAGCTACAGAGCCAAATTCCACTAGGGCGATACTGCACAGTCAATCCGTTTTCCTCCGACCCGCCGATGTCCACCGCGGTGGACAGATCCGGCACCAAGTCTCACAACTCACATGCGCGACAGCCGCTCTTCGTCATCCACCACTTCCAAAGAACCTTTATTGTCAGTCCATGCCCACAGGACGATGTTGAAGTCCGATGACGAGGCACCTTTCGCAAAACTCTTGATCAGAAGCCCCGCAAACCGATCCGCTATGAGGGCCCGTGCTAAATCCTGTGTCGGAATCGATTGCCCTTCGAGCATCTTCATGCGCCATGCAGGGTCGGCAAGCATCGCCGCTGTAGTGCCATACCGGTCAAGTCCGCCCGGATTGCGGGTATCGAAAATCGGCCCAAGGTCGGCGTTGTAGGACACCAAGATCGTGGGCTGCAGGCTGCCGACCTGGTTGGCTTCTCGGAGAGCGGTCGCGGGATCCAGCGAGGTGTAGATGGCAGGGGTGCCCTTGGCATTAAAGCGCCCTCCATAGAGTTCAGCGCCTCGTCCGGACAGAGGTTCACGCGCATAGACCGGATTGAGGGCGCGGTAGAGCGGCCCTGAGTAGCGTCCATTTTTCAGCGGCATCAGGCAAAGACGCCCGCATCGACCGCATCGATGTATTCCAGAACTTGCTGAGCTTTGCCTTCCTGAACCAGCTGCATGGCTGTTCGCCCATCAAAGCCGGGCAGGGGCTCTGACCGGTACCATGCATAGGCCATCAGTTCCGAGCCGAAGCGGGGTTCGACTTTGTTCAGCACCTCTACCAATTCGCGCAGGCGGCGCTGCGTCTTGTCCGAACCGATGCGGGTTCGCCTCTGCAACGCGTCTTTGCCCAAGCCGACGGTCAATGCGATCTCTTCTGCTGACGTGCGTAGCACCGCGGCGATCTTGCGCGGTTCGAATTGCCCAGCTTCAGCAAAGTTCGTGATGTGCATGATCTATGCTCCTACAGTGATACTGACGGTATATAGCGGCAATATTGCTGAAATTCAAGCTGTCAGGAGGTGCTGAGCCTTCGTTTCCCATGCTAATCCGTAACGCTGCATTGCTCTGAACTCCGGAAATCCTGATTTTTGGGCCTGAAAAGTCACAGTAGGCGCGTTTTTTGCCGATCGAGAACATCAGATAAGTTATTGACAATATGCTAAAGATTGCTGCGGTCGGACTGGGGTTGCCGATATACCTTGCCGATCTTGGACCCCAATCGGCACTGACTGCATGAAGTCCTTGGGAACCGCGGTGGTGTCGGACCCTTGTCAGTTTCCGCGGTCCAGTTGGCGGTTGGAAAGTGAAAGTGTTCTTCGGGTTTTGTGACTGACGGATGAGGGTCTTTTGGGGTCCCTCAGATGGGTCCGGGCCGGGTTCCGGTCTGCCGTTCCTGATGAAGGGCATTCCCATGCAAACAGGTGTCTTGCGCGTGTTGCGCGCCACCGCTGCCTCGTGGTGGCGACACAAGGAACTACGCCGAACCGGACAGACGGGGCAGGCACAACGGCTCGAGCGCGAGACTGTCCTGCGTGATCTCGGTTATCTGAAGCAGGCGGCGCTATTGCCTAACGCGCATGTGATCTGCTGAGAGGGTGGGACATTCATCCATCTCGGTTGGACCACCGTTTCGACCTTCGCGCCGATCGAGCGCTTTCCCTTGGCCACTCTTGCGGTCGCACGAGGGACCCCGTTCATCGATATCCGACCCGTCACTGATGTCATCGCCTTCGCGAACTTGCCGCGGGTGGCGCGGGACGGATCGGTCGACCCTGAACCCTGGGGCCCTGGCAGGTCCGTCTCGCTGACCACCTACATCGACATGGTCGAAGAGCTCGGCGCAAGCATCACCAACGATCCGCGCCCATGTCGGTCAACCTAGTCGCCACTCCCTCTCATCAACACTCGAAAGGAGGCCAGCCATGGCCCGATCCAGCACGCCCAAATTCGATGCCTCCGAGGTCATCACAAACGAAATCATCCGCATCATCGAGCGCGGCGTTCTGCCGTGGCGCAAGCCCTGGACGGCAGGAGGCAGTTCTCGCCCCCTGCGCGTGGGCGGTGAACCCTACCAGGGCGTGAACAACTTCCTGCTGACCATGCGCACCGTGATGGCGGGCCACAGCTCGCCCTTCTGGATGACGCTTCCGCAGGCCAATGCTTTGGATGCAAAGGTTCGCAAGGGCGAGAAGTCCTCTGTCGTTGTCTACTACGGCCAAAGCCGGAAAGACGCTGGCGGCGAGGATGATCAAGGGGAGAGCGATGATCAGTCCGAGGAGGCCCACATCTTCCGCTTCCAGAAATCCTACCGCGTGTTCAATGCCTGCCAGATTGAGGGCTTGCCCGAGAGGTTCTATCCGGACCCGGAGCCAGCGCCTGAACATCCGCCCTCCGAACCCATCCCGCCTATGCAGGCGTTTTTCGACGCCATCGACATCACGACCGTCTTCACGGGCACGGAGGCCTACTATCTGCCGCCCGTGGATAAGGTCTTCATGCCGTCGATTGCGCGGTTCGAGAACCCGCGGAATTTCTACGGGGTCTGGGCCCATGAACTGGCCCATGCGACAAAGGCGCGCCATCGGCTGAACCGCGACTACGGCCTCTCGCGCTTCGGCAACACGGCATATGCCCGCGAAGAGATTGTCGCCGAACTGACCTCGGTGTTCCTTGGCCAGACGCTCGGCTTCACAGCGCATACGCTCGAGATGAACGCGGCGTATCTCTACAATTGGCTGCGCGTTCTGCGCTCGGACAAGGGCGCGATCTTCAAGCACGCCGCCGATGCGCAGCGCGCTTGTGACTACCTGATCGCACGGTCGGAGGCGGGTGGGGCAGGGGAGGTCGACCAGGCCGCTTGAGGGGATGTGTGTCGGAAAAGGAAAAGTGGGCTTTGAGAAGGGTGTTTCAACTTCTCAAAGGAAATCCCCATGTCCATGACCGTTCAACCCCAGCCAGACCGTCCGGATCAGAGTGTGGTCGCGGCGCAGAACGACGCGTTTCGTAAGCTCGCATGCCTTGGGGTGCCGCCCGCGCAGCCCATCCAGGGCCGAATGCATGTCACCCGCTCGCTTATGGAGGCTGGTGACGGCTTCATGGCCGAGGCGGTGAAAGCCGCGGGGGCGTTCGACACGTTCGAGCCCGAGAATGATCCCGGAGGCTGGCATGATTTCGGGGCGGTCGAGATCCGGGGCGAGACCGTGTTCTGGAAAATCGATCTCTATGAGGCAGACTCGAATTTCCGCTACGGCGCCGAGACCCCGGACAATACTGCCACCACCACGCGCGTGCTGACCATCATGCTGGCGCGCGACTGGTAGAAGGGCAGGGGACTCCTTCCCCTGACATCTGAGACGATGAAGGCCCGCTGCCCCTCAAAAAGGCAAAGCGGGCCTTTTGTCGTGGTGATCCCTGAAGCCGGGGATTGGTTACGCGCGCGCGGGCCACACCTCACCCACCTGGAAGGATATCCCATGACCACAAGTTTCAAACCCGTCTCTGTCGCCATCGGCGATCTGACTGCACACCCCGCCAACGTGCGCAGCAACTCCCCGGAAACCTATGATCCCGAGAACATTGCGCATCTGAAAGCCAGCATCGCCGTTCTGGGCCTGCTCCAGCCGCTCTTGGTCCAGAAGCTTGACGGCAAATATGCTATCCTCGCCGGTGGCCGGCGCCATGCAGCCCTGAAGGAGCTGATCGCCGACAAGACCACCAAGGGGTTCACCGCGAAAACCAAGATCGACTGCCGCCTTGTGCCAGAGGAGTGCGACGTCACCACGGCGCTGTCGCTTGCCGAGAACATCACGCAAGCTCCGATGAATGCCATCGACGAGTTCGAGGCCTTCGCCCGGATGATGGAAGTCGATGGCCAGACGCCCGAGACCATCGCCAAGACCTTCGGCACTACCGTCGCCGCCGTCAAAGGCCGGTTGCGCTACGGCCTGATCCACGCGGACATCCGCGCCGCGGCCCGGACAAAGGTGATCACGCTCGACACGATGAAGGCCTTTGCCGAACACCCGAGCCAGGAGGTGCAGCGCGAGGTCTTCGAGGCGCTCACGAAAGACGACGGTTATCTGCAGGCCCATACCGTCGGACAGGCGCTCAAATCCCGCGGTGTGCAGGTCAGCGATGATATCGGGGCCTTTGTGCGCGAGGACTACGAAGCGCGGGGTGGGGTCATCGCGGCCGATCTACTGGAAGAGCATTCCGTGCTGGAGGATGCAGCGTTGGTCGAGAACATCCTGCTCGAGAAGCTCAGTGCCGCTGCTGAAGAAGCCTGCATGAGACTGGGCTTCGCCTGGGCCGATGCGATTGTGCGCTACGATTATGCGACCATGGCCGACTATGGCCGCGTCTATCCCGGCCCGATCGAGCCGGACGAGGCCGCCCAGAAGCGCATCGACGAGATCACCGCCGAGCTCGAGAAACTGCAGCTCAAGATGGAGGATGAGGGGCTCGAGGACGGTGCCTACAACGCGCTTTACGACCGCGTTGACGCTCTGGAAGAGGAAGCCCGCGATCTGCAGGAGGCCTACAGCACCGAGGACCTCGCCCGCGCTGGTGTGATTGCGTCGTGGTCGGCCGGTAAGGTCACGCTCCATGTGGGCCTCGTCCGCCCGGAAGACACCGTGAAAGAGGAAGGCGCGCGCGGCTCCTCGGCCAACCCGACCGCGGAGGAGGCCCCGGACGCCGGTGAAATCAGCTACCCGGCCTCACTGGCCGAGGATCTCAAGACCGAGCGAGCCATGGCGCTTGGGGCCGCGATGGCACTGCATCCCGAGGCCACGCTCGATCTCACGCTCTTCAAGCTGGTCAGTGATGTTCTGGCCAGCGGCATGAGTGTCACGCAGGCGATCAAGATCGATGCCCGCAAGGAATACCGCAGCCATGCCAAGATGGACGAGATCGACGAGACCTCGCTCGAGCAGGTGGCGGCGGCGCATGATGCGCTGGACATCTCCTGGCTCGATGACACCCGCGCGCCCGCCGATCAGTTCGCGGCGTTTCGCGCGCTCGATGCGGATGAGAAGGCCAAGCTCGTCGCCTATGCCACCGCCAGCACCACGCAGTCCTGCTTCGCGCGGGATCCTCGGCGCGACAGCCTGATGCATGCGTTCGAGATCGAGATCATGCCCGACATCCGTGCCCACTGGACGCCGAATGCGGCGCTCTTCAACCGCTTTAAGAAGGCCTGGCTGCTGAAGATCCTCGGCGAGGATCTGGGTCTCGCTCAAGAGGCGGTGACGCTGGCTTCGTCGAGCAAGAAAGAGATCGTCGCCTTCTGCGACAAGCTCTTCGCCGAGCCCTTCGCCACGCTCACGGACGCGCAGCGCGCTGCCGTGGCCGCCTGGTGCCCGCCGATGATGCAGACCGCCGGTGTCGCCTGTGATGAGGCGGAGCACACCGCGGAAACCCCGCAGCCTGACAGCGAGGTCGCGCAAGCGGCCTGAGTCCTCACGCGACCCGCGTGAAGTATTTCGCTCGCGCGGGTCGCCCCTCCCACGTCCAACGGAAAGACATCTCCATGGCTATTCTCAAGTTCTCTGCCTCCGCTGTCGCGGCGCAGATCGCCCATGCGCGCGCCTGCAAGACCTTCCTGCCCAATTGGAACGAACCCGTGGACAGGCCCGCCCTGATACTGATCGTCGGCAATGGCGTGCATCTGCGCTCGAACGGCATCGATGGCACGACCACCCGTATCGTCACCACCGAACAGGCCGATCCGTCTTTTGCCTTCGCCGACGGTATGAACCCATTTCGGGACACCGACTGGATGGCGCAGCGCCGCATGGCGTTTCGCGATCTGACCGGCCAGTTCTACACCGACATCCTCGACGATGTGCAGGTGCTCATCGACCGGGGGCAGGGGGCCATTCGCCTCGCCACCGATGGCCACAGCATCCGCGTCTTCGTGCGCCGGGCCTCGGATTATCTCATCGGCGGAACCTACGAAGTGCCCTCGGGCCTCGGCGGCACGTTCCGGGTTATTCTCAAGGATGCCTGCGACACCTTCGCGATCGTTCAGAACTGCGGCAATTGCGAGGATTTTGACGCGATGCAGCCCTACCGCGTGCCGCTCGATGCGCTCATGGAACTGGATGATCGGAGGGCGGCTTAAAGCGCCCTTTCTTAAACAAGCATCGCCAATACACTGCCAGGCCTGCGGCCTTCTCGGGACATTGGCGACAAAAATTTTCCCCAACGACAGATAGGACTCTGAAATGGGATGGCTCTTCTACACCGACCGCCGCGTCCAGACCTACGCGGATGAGAAAACGGAGATTGCCCGGCTCTGCTCCTCTAATGGCGACACGCGCAAAACCGAACTGGTCAAGGCCTGCAAGGTCGGCTCAACCTGGTATGCGGCGGCAAGGGTCATAAACCTCGACGGCACCCCTGTCGAGGACGCGACATATGTGACCGATGCGGATGGCTCCATTACTTTCGGGGCTGTCTTCCTCACCCGATACGATGACGGCTGCTGGGGCTACAAGGACATGGAGGAAAGCGCTGGCCCGGTCGAATCCCGCGCGCCACTGAGCCTGTTGGCTCTGCTGTCCGAGCTGAAAGACCCAGACAGCTACGCCAATGCCTGGCGCCAGCGCTGCCGGGACTGGGCCTCGATCCCGGACTACGACGAAGGCGACAAGATCAGGCTCGCCGCCCCTGTGACGCTCACTGATGGCAGTACCTGCCAAATCGTCACCGCGACGCACTACAGGCGCGGGCGGCAAAAGCGCCGCTGCTATCGCATCGAAGAAACTGGCGGGCTCGTGCGTCTGTCGAAAGCCTCGTTTGCCGGCTCGGAGCTGCTCAGCTCCGCGAAAAGCGAAGCCAGCCCGGTGCTCGCCGAGTTTATGGCGGGGCGGGGGGTAGTGGGAACTGACTGAGGACCGACTAAAGCGGACCTACATCGTCCGTCGGTAGAGAGGCAACTATGCGGACAAAAGCGGGCTTTCGCTGCGCTACAGCTAAACGGCGGCTTTCCGAACTTGACAAAACGAATTGTTAAATGATCGTTTTGACCTTATCAGACTGTTTCACGAATGGACTTCATTGTGCGTTCTTTCCTTAAATCAATTCAGTGCATGCTCGCTGTCATTATTTTGGCATCCGCTGCCAAGGCTCAAGACCCGACGCCTGCACTTCC
>NZ_CANLKW010000008.1 GCF_947491795.1 uncultured Roseobacter sp.
AAGCCGGAAGTCCAATGACAGCATCATGACTTTTGCAGAAACGCTGCGCATTGCCATTACCGAACCGATCGATTTCAGTGGGTTACAATGTCAGATCGGGGCGACAATCGGCCTCGCGACATGGTCGCCAATCGATCCGGTAGGTGTGGAGCAGGCGTTGATGGATGCCGACACTGCTTTGATCGCCGGCAAGTCCATGGGACGCAATCAGACTGTCCTTTTCCAGGAAGATATGCGCGGATTGGCAGTGAAAAACGCAAGGATTGCTGCTCAGATAAAAGTTGGGCTCTCCGAAGAAGCGTTTGAGCCCTTCTACCAGCCTCAGATCGCAACTCCGCGAACACGGCTCATCGACCTTGAAGCGCTGGCTCGATGGAAGCAGCCGGATGGGACCTATGCGCCAGCGTCGTCGTTCATTGACGTGGCAAATGAAACAGGGCTGATCACTGAAATTGATCATGTGGCCTGCTGCTTCAATCGCATTATTGCCGCAGGTCGTAGACCCGTTACTTTCACCCGAAGCTCTGCCTTCTTGGACGAGGCTTTGGCACCATAAATCACTCAACGGCGCTCCGGAACTCGTTAAGCAGGATCAAACTTCGAGTTCTAGAGAAGCTATATTTGCGCTGAAAAAGCTGGGTTTGGTTACTCAAAGTTTGGTTTGTGTCAACGCGGCGACATCTGTTGAAGACAGAGAGCTATTGCTCTCCACCACTCGGTATTATGGAGATGACCTAACTTCCGACCACCTGGGATGGGATATCGGTTTATTGGTAGGCCTGGATTTAGTTGGATTGACTGAAATTGGTCGTTGGCTCATGAAGAAAATCGAATTCTAAAGGTTCTGGTTTGGTATTTTGACCATACGCTAGCTTAGAGTTTTGAAAACGAAGCCGACATTGGCGCGGCCGCAGCGAAAGCTCACTAAGTCCCGCGATGTGTGAGTTCACGGCCACTTGAAATTTGCAGTCGCAGCGAACGGCCGGTCCGACGGGCTGCAGCGCGGCGCAGCGCGCTCGCGCCACAATGTTAGGGCGCTTTGGGCCGGAAGCGCTGCCGTCCGCTGGGCTGATCCGTCGGATTGTGGTCAGCGCGCTCCAGATCAGGGAGCCGCTTCCCCACGCCACGCGCTAATCGTAGCGCAATTCTGTCGCCTTGCCGCGGAAGATGTAGTAGCTCAGCGCCGTATAGCCGAGGATCGTCGGCAAAACAAAGAGTGTTCCCACAAGGATGATGATCAGGCTTTCAGGGGCAGAGGCGGATTCGTAGATCGTCAGCTGTTCCGGCACCACATAAGGGTAGAAGCTGTATGCCATGCCGCTGAATGCCAAAGTGAACAACGCTATCACCGCCGCAAAGGGCCGCCAGGTTCCCCTCGCATCCGGGCTCGGTTTCAGCTGATTTAGGCTTCGCCAAAGCGTTACAAGCAGCATCGCGGACAGGATGGGCAGCGGTGCCAGGTACAGCATCGCAGGGAAGCTGAACCACTTTTCGAAGATGCGCGCGCTAACAAAGGGCGTTGCGAGCGAGATCGCTGCGATCCCAATCAGGACGCCCCAGATACCACCGCTGGCCCAACGGATCGCCTTGGCTTGGAGCGCTCCATCTGTCTTTCCGATCACCCAGGTGGCACCAATACAGCTGTAACCCACCGTCAGGAAGATCGCCGACAAAAGCGCGAATGCTACATGAGGCAGCGTCCAGGTCAGGCCCATTACATACATCCCCAACATGAAGCCCTGTGACAGAGACGCCATCAGCGAGCCCACAAAGAAGGCGCCGTTCCAGAACCGCTTTTGCGTGATAGGGGCCTTTGCGCGGAACTCAAAAGAGACACCTCGCAGGATCAACCCGAACAGCATCACCGTCACTGGCAGGTAGAGCGCAGTCAGGATCACCCCATGCGCTGCGGGGAAGGCTACCAGAAGGATGCCGATCGCCAGCACCAGCCAAGTCTCATTGGCGTCCCAGAACGGGCCGATTGAGGCAACAAGCCTGTCTTTCTCGGCCTCATCAGCAAGCGGCATCAAAAGGCCAACGCCAAGGTCGAACCCATCAAGCACCACATAGATCAGGATCGATAGACCCATCAACAAAGCGAAGGTATAGGGCAGCCAGATGGTTGGCTCTCCGAACAGATGCATCATCGTATAGTACTCATATTACTCTCGGGGGATCGCGGTCACGTTGGCCTCACCGCCACGCGGGAAGCTGCGGATGGACAGGGGCTCGCCCCGGCAGTTTTTCCACGCAAGATAAGTGATGGTGCCCATATAGGCGACGATCAGGGCTGCGTAGATCGCGAGATAAGCAATCAGCGTGGATAGAACCAAAGGCGCGGGCACATCGGCCACTGCCTGTTCCGTCGTCATCACGCCCTGTACCAACCAGGGCTGTCGTCCGATCTCGGTCGTGTACCAACCGGCCAACGTGGCAATCCAGCCAGAGAAAGCCATCACGGCAAAGCCCACAAGCAGCACCTTTGGCATATCGCTGGCTCCGCGGCGGCGCAGCATATAGGCCCCGGCCCAGCTGAGCGCCAACATGGCCAAGCCGGTTCCCACCATGATGCGGAACGACCAGAAGACAGCAGCGACAGGCGGATGCAGCGGCGTGCCGTCCAGTGCCACAAAGTCGTTAAGCCCTTTGACCTCTCCGTCCCATGAATGGGTCAAAATCAGTGAGGCCAGGCCGGGTATGGCGACCTCATACTTGTTCTCCCGCGCCTCCTCATTGGGCAGCGCGAAGAGCACAAGCGGCACGTTGGTGCTGGTCTCCCAATTGCCCTCCATCGCGGCGACCTTGGCGGGTTGGTGTTCTTTGGTGTTCAGCCCGTGCAGGTCTCCCATGAAAATCTGCAGCGGGATCAGCAGTGCGCCCAGCATAACCCCCGTACGCAGGGTCGATTTCACGCTTTCCGCTTTGTCGCCCCAAAGCAGACGCAGTGCCGAGATCCCCGCCACCAGGAAGGCCACGGTCAGACCCGATGCCAGCAGCATATGCACCAATCGGTAGGGCATCGACGGGTTGAAGATGATCGCCCACCAATCCGTGGCAAAGGCCACGCCATCCCGCATCTCGAACCCGGCAGGCGTGTGCATCCAGGAGTTCAAGACCAGGATCCAGAAGGCGGACATGGTGGTTCCAAAGGCAACCAGGAACGTCGCGGTGGTGTGCAGCCAGCCAGGCACCTTGCGCGCCCCGAACAGCATGATCCCAAGGAACACCGCTTCCAGAAAGAAGGCCGTCATCACCTCATAGGCCAGCAGCGGCCCCGCGATGTTGCCCACAGTTTCCATAAAGCCCGGCCAGTTGGTGCCGAACTGAAAGGACATGGTGATGCCAGAGACCACTCCCATCGCAAAAGAGAGGGCAAAGACCTTCACCCAAAACAGGTAGGCGTCCATCCATTTCTGCGCGCCGGTCGCGGTATAACGCAGCTTGAAGAACAACAGCATCCACCCGAGCGCAATGGTTATTGTCGGGAAGAGGATGTGGAACGAGATATTTGCACCGAACTGGATGCGTGACAGGATGAGTGTGTCCATAGGTATTTCCTTTCGACTTTCATATAGGACACCGGCTTGCCGCTGGTATGCGACAGAATGGACGTGCGACGGTGTGGCAAAGAAGTTTACGAAGTATGCTCCAAGGCGAGGCTTTCTGGCATAGGGCCAGCCCGAGGCGCGGTCCATTTCGACATAGGCGCTGCGTTCTTCACTAATGCCGCCGTGAGTACTGTCGCAGCGAAGTGGTGCATTTTTCTGAAGTTCAGTCGTCCGCCCAAGCTGAGATGGAGCAACCAAAGCGAACGGCAGCAATGTTGATTGCTGTTCCAGGATTCCAATACCGCACTGAATGTCAGCTAAGGGATGTACCGGCTGCTTCACCCAGCAGGTTAGGCTTGGCCTATTTCACCTGCAGATAGGTGAAGTAGCATAGCGAATAGCAAAATCGATGGACTGAAGTCGGTTGGCATCGATATCGGATAAGACACATTCCATACAGTTGCATTCACCCCTGATGGGCAGTTGGTGATGCGCAAACAGATCCAGCGTTTGGCGTTAGTGGCCACGTTTGAGAAGCTACCGAGATGCGTAGTTGGCATGGAGGCCTGTCTGAACGCTCATTTTGTGAGCCTGACGCTTCGTAAGTTGGGCTTCGAGCCCCGGATCATGCCGACAGTCTACGTGAAGCCGTTCATTAAAGGTCAGAAGTACGACCACGACGATGCGGAGGCGCTAGCTGAAGCGGCTCTGCGCCCCAATCTGCCGGTTGTCCCTGAGAAGAGCCAGGAACAACTCGACTTGCAGGCGCTGCATCGCGCTCGGTCACGGCTGGTGTCGCGACGCACAGCGACGATACAACCAGAACTGCGCCTTTCCGATCGAACAAAAGATCACGGTCCGCAAAGGTTTACGGGCTTTGAAGAACTCATTCGAGAAGATCCCGGAAGAGCGCAAGGACGAGATATCACCTGGCATGCGGTCGATCCTGATTGGTCTTTATGGCAATTCGCACTGGATGATGATCGGATCGAAACGGTCTCAAAGGAGATCGAACAGATCAGTCGCACCGAAGAAAATTGCGTGAACGTCATGACGATCCCTGGCATTGGCCCGATGATCTCAAACGCAATGAAAGCCGCAATTGGAACAGGCAAGGCCTTCGGTCGAGGGCGTGACTCTGCCGCCTGAGTTGGTTTGGTGCCACGACAATACAGCTTCGGGGGGCGAACGGTCCTCGGACGCATCACAAAGCGGGGCAGCCGTTATCTAAGAATGTTATTCGTTCAAGCTGCGAAGGTCATTCTGATGCGCACCAACAGGTGGCCAGATTTCAGTTTCGGCGATTGGCTGACCAAAGCGGCAGAACGTATGAACCGCAACAAACTGGCCGTCGCGTTGGCTGACAAACTGGCAAGAATGGCTTGGAGCATCTTGAGACACAAAACGGCGTTTGACGCGCCCAGAGACGAGGTTGCAATCGGGGTATAAGACCCGAAGACAGTCCAAAGGAGTTCGCGACTGACAGAAAGCATGGAACGGAACGACTACGCCCGCAGAGTCGGACGGCCCATCCGGTCACCCTAGACCCTGCCGCTAATCAGACCACGGCGCGTGCGTAACCCCAGCAAGGCCACGACCCGCGTGTCGATCAGTAGGCCGTATATGTACAAGCGACTTCCGAGAACATGCGAGAATTCATTTGCGAACAGCAGCCGGTAAATACAAATGGGCCGAAAGCCGCGCGGCGGTTTGTGAGCAGTTTTACATCATGCCATAAACCCGCTCTTTCAACCCGAACTCTGGCTGTGGACAGAAGTACACTTAAAACAGTTGCTGACGCTGGATTGCCGGTGCTGTTCATGTAGTCAAAATAAATATGCAGTTTGAACGCAACCATCCCCAGAATGGCTGTTGCTGATTGAATTTCTGCGCATGGGAAGTTCGATGAAATCGAGGATTTTGTGACAAAAAAATCACTGCGCTGGCTGGCAAATTCGATTTAGCAGAAAAAAAGTTAACCGGTGTTCACAGGTTTGAGACTTAGAGGATCAATTTTGCTAGCTGTCCTGGAAACACAGCTTCCGAAGAGATAGCAATGTCAACAGGCCTTACCGAGTATACCTCCCTGCGGAGGGAGTTCTTTTCGTACCTTACCAGTCTGGTTGTCTTGGCCTTTCTGGCGTTCAGCTCCGCTGCCCAGGCACAAAATGTCGACTGGCTGCTGAACCTTGACGACACGGGGTTTGATCCCACGGCCGCTGGCAGCACCGCGCAATACAACCTGACGGTCACAAACAACGGGTTTGGTCCTGCGGATGCGCCAGCCACAACGCTGGACATCGAAGTGCCGCTCACAACACGGCTGCTCAGCGCAACTGGCGGCATCTCAGGCTGTGCGCCTCTGCCCGCCAGCGGTGGCAGCACTGTAACCTGTAACGTGCCGGCAATACCCGCAAACGGTGGTACCGTAGGACTTTTGCTGGATCTGGAAGTATCCCAGCAGGGTTCCGTTGTTTTAAATGCAAGTGTTCCGGACGCCGGTGACAGCGATCCGGCAAACAATTCAGTTTCCGAAACGACCACCGTCACTCAGGGCGCTGATACACGGATTGATGTGCAGGGGCCGACAACAGCTGCATCCGGCAGCACGGTCACTTACAATCTTGTGGTGGCAAACGATGGACCAGATTCTGTGTCCGACATAATCGTTGATTTCCCTATCCCGACAGGTCTGGCCAACGTATCGCCGCCACCCGGGTGCACACTAGGGGGAAGCACATATTCCTGCACCATTCCCGGGCCCGTTGCGCCCGGTGCTACGGCGCAGCTGAGCTTTGATGGACAGATCAGCGCTGCGGCATCGTCCACTGTCACTCCGGTCGCAAGTATCACCGGGGCTTCGATCCCCGATCCTGACACGGCCAATGGTACTGACAGCCTGGACACCACAATTTCAAGTGGCAGCGATCTGGTAATGAACAAAAGCCGAAGCCCGGCCGGAACGCTCCTGGTCGGCGATACTGCCGTCTTTACCCTCGCACCAACTTATACCGGCGATAACCCGTCCGGGCTGACCGTCATCGACACTGTGCCATCGAACTATTCAATCGACAGCGTCGTGCCCGCCAGTGGGTGGAACTGTACGATCAACGGTCAGCAAGTGACCTGTTCGCTCGTTGGCGGCTCCGGGCCGGGCGCTGACGTAGCTTTACCGACGATTGCGATCAATACGACTGTCGTTTCTGTGGGCAACCCGGTGAACACGGCAGGGATCACTGCAACCGGACCTTCGGATCCTGACCCGTCGAACAATGCTGACAACGATGGTGGAGCGACAATTCAGGAGCCGACAGTTGATCTTGCTGCGATCAAGACAGGACCGACACCGTCGCTCGTGGTTGTAGGGAACCCCTATGATTTTGAAATCAGTGCACGCAATGAGGGTACAGCCGACTTTTTCGGAACAATTGTACTGACCGACAATCTGCCGGCTGGTCTGCAGCTGACCGGTTTTTCACTGAGCGGCTGGACCTGCGCGCCTGCGCCGGTTGTAAGCGGCCCTGCAACGATCACCTGTGACCGTGTATATACGGCAGGCAGTCCGCTTGCCGCAGGCGCCACAACGCCCGCCGTTACGCTTGAGACGGTTGTCACACAGACCGGTTCGATCTCAAATTCGATGACCGTGAGTTCGCCCGACGCGAACATCGCTGACCTGAACCCGGGCAACGACACGACAAGCACATCGGTGTCCGCAAGTACGCCGGGCGCGTCCGCCGATATCGCGGTTGTCAAGACATCCAGCGCCACGCCTGTTGCGGGGCAAACCCAGACTTTCACCTTTGTGATCAGCAATGCAGGCCCGCAAACGGCCACAAACGTCACCTTTACCGATACGCTGACGAACCTCGTTAACAATGTGTCCGGTGGTAATGGCAACGGCCTCGTCAGTGTTTCGGCACCCGGCGCATCCTGTGTATCGCCATCAGCTGGTGGACGCAGCATTGCACTGACCTGCTCGGGCCTGACCGTGCCGGTCTGCGCCGGCGCAGGGTGTCCCACATTTGTGGTAGAAGTCACCCCGGGTGGAGATGGTGGCGCAAGGACCAATACGGCTGAGGTCATCTCGGAGGACATCGCCGATCCCGACCTGACTGACAACGAGAGCAGCGTCGGCTTCACAGTAGATCCGCGCACCGACATGACCATCACCAAAGTCGCATCGCCCTCACCAGTGGGGGCAGGCCAGAACCTGACTTACGTGCTGACGGCTCAGAACGAGAACAACGGCCTGAGTGCTGCGGATGATGTCGAAGTGACAGATACGCTGCCGCCTGACGTCACCTTTATTTCCGCGTCGCCATCCGCGGGCGCGTGCTCGACAACTCCGACACCTGACACGACAACGCTTGCAGGCAGCAACAACCTGATCGAATGCCAGCTCGGGACGATTGCCAATGGCGCGCAGCGCACCGTCACCGTCATCGTGCGGCCAAACCTCGCGACGCGGGGCAGTTCGATTGACAATGACGCCAGCGTCAGCACCAGCACAACCGAAACAGATACCGGCAACAATGACGCGGTTGCGACGGTCCCAGTGAACGACCCCAATCTTGATCTGCTGGTGAACAAATCAGAAAGCGTGGACCCCGTCGCGGTGGGAGATGACACTGTTTATACTGTGCTTGTCCGCAACCTCGGACCCTCAGCTGCAGAGAATGTGGTAGTCACTGATCTGTTGCCAGCTACGGGTCTCAACTATCAGTCACACACGATCAGCGCGGGCGGCACCTGTCCGACGGCGCCCTCGCCCGGCGATCTGAATGGTACGCTGATATGTAACTTTGCAATTCTGCCTGCGGGCGACACGGGGACGATCACCCTCACCGCGCGCGGTGTGTCCAAAGGCACTGTGGGCAACCAGGTGTCGGTGACATCAGACGAGGTTGCCGGCGGATTTGATAACAACACAGCCAACAACACTCAGACCGAAAATACGACAGTGCGCACGCGCGCGGACGTAGAAGTGACCAGCAAGGTGGCGACACCGGCTACGGTCAATCTGCTGGATGACTTTGTTTTTGTGATCACGGTTCGCAACAATGCGGGCGCGGGTCTGGCCGAGGCCGACGATGTAATTGTGCGGGACAGCCTGCCGTCAAACATGCGCCTGACCGGTGCGCCGACCATTCTGGTCACCGCGGGCACATCGACCCTCAGCAGCTGCACCGGAGCGGCGGGCGGGAGTTCTTTCGAATGTAATCTCGGGACCTTCAGCAGTGGTGCTGAAGCGCAGATTACTGTGCCGGTCGAAGTCACATCCGTCGCATCTCTGCCAGAGGCGGTCAGCAACTCGGCGACCATCGAAACATCCTCGCTTGACGCCACTCCGGGCAACAATACAAACAGTGGCTCCGTAACGGTCAGCTCGTCGTCATTGTCCGGGAATGTCTTCCGGGACTTCGATTCAAACGCTGCGATCAACGGGATCGACAGTGGCGTCGGAGGCGTTCCGCTGACACTGACCGGGACCGACTTTGACGGCAACACTGTCACCCGTTCTGTGACCACAGCCGCCGACGGCAGCTATTCCTTTGATTTCCTGCCTGCCGGCACCTACGCGATCACCCGGGGTGCAACGGGAGAAGACTTTCTGACCGATGGCACCAGCAGCGCGGGTTCTGCCGGGGGAACCACGGCTTCACCGACACAGACAACTGGTATCAGCCTGCTCGCAGGAACCGCAGCGACAGGGTACCTGTTTCCGGTGATCCCGCAGGCACGGATCGGTATCGCCAAAGCGGTGCAGTCCGGGCCCACCGCAAATGCTGATGGTTCCTTCAGCGTGACCTTCCGGTTGCTGGTCGACAATCTCAGCCTTGAGGCGCTTAATAACATCGTCGTGACGGATCCCCTCGCAGGAGCCGCACCCCGTTTCGGGACCTTTTCGGCACTGGGATCACCTGCCACCGATCCACTTGCGCGCGGGAATTACACCATTCTGGCGGCGCCCTCCGGCACATGTAGCGGGCTTCAGGCGGGGTTCAACGGCAGTGGTGCGCAGACCGTCGCGACCGGGTTTGCCCTGGCAGCAGGCAGCACCTGTACCATCGACATCAGCCTGCGGGTTCAGCCCACTGTGCCTCAGCCGCCGGTCCTTGCGTCTGGTGGCAGCTATGAAAACCAGGCCGCAGTCACGGGCGAAGGCGCGACGTCAGGACAGACTTCGGCGACCAACCCACTTTTGAGCGACAGTTCGGACAATGGCACCAGCGCAGATGCGAATGGCAATGGTGACGCAACCGAGGCGGGCGAAAATGACCCGACCCCGGTTGCCCCTGTTTTTGCGCCCGGCATTGCGCTGATCAAAACGGCAGATACCAGCGCGCTGTCGAGCCCGCCGGTCGCCGGAGAGACGATCACCTATAACTTTGAGGTTACAAACACCGGCGATGTCACGCTTTCCAACATTACAATCGCAGATCCGTTGCCGGGTATTGTGTTGTCTGGCGGGCCGATACCGTCCCTGCTGCCGGGCGCGAATGATACCGGTACGTTCACCGCAACCTATGTTCTGACCCAGGATGATCTCGACAGGACCGAAGTGGAAAATCAGGCAACTGCGTCCGGCACCGATCCGTTCGATCAGGTGGTGTCGGACCCGTCCGGGACAAACAACGGAAATGACACGCCGCTGGTAACACCTCTGGCCTCTGATCCTGCGCTGGCCCTTGTCAAAATTGACGACGACAGCGGCATCGGCACACCAACGATGATCGGCGATGTGATCCTTTACAGCTTTGAGATAACAAACACCGGCAATGTAACGCTGAACAATATCACGCTCACAGATACCCTTCCGGGTGTTGCTCTTTCTGGCGGCCCGATCCCCAGCCTGGCGCCGGGTCTGACAGATACAACAACCTTCACCGGCAGCTACAGCGTTGTGCAGGCCGATCTGGACAACGGGCGCGTTGAAAACAGCGCTGTTGCAACAGGTACGCCGACCGCGGGGCCACCGCCCGGAACCGATATCTCCGGCACCACTGTTTCCAACGACACACCTACGGTGACGCTGATCAACCAGTCAGCGGCGATTACCCTCGTCAAGTCGGTGGATGACAGCGCATTCCTCACCACCGCCGCCGTGCCGGGTGACACTTTGACTTATAGCTTTGAGGTGACAAACACCGGTCTGGAAACACTGAACAATATCACAATCTCGGATCCGCTGCCGGGGCTGTCGATCACGCCTGGCCCCATTGTCAGCCTTGCACCCGGTGCGGTGGACAACACCACATTCGTTGGAACCTATACGATTACGCCGGCGGATATCACGGCTGGTCAGATCGACAATACAGCGACAGTCGTGGGGAACTACATTGATGGTTTCGGCGCGCCGCAGACAACAACGGATGACGACAACGCAACTGCGGTGCTTGTTCCTGTTGATGCTGTTTCAGAGGTCTTTCCTGCATTTACCGGCGACGGCGGAACAACAACGTCGATCCTGGCCTCTGACACTGTCCGCAACCAGCCGGCAACCCTTACGAACGTAAATCTCTCGGTCGTATCCGAGGACCCCGGGGTAACGCTGGATCCGGCCACAGGGCTGATCACTCTGGCGCCAGGCAATCCAGCGGGCACATATGATGTCACATACGAGATCTGTGACGCACTGAACCCACCGATCTGTGACACGGCGGTTGAGACCGTAGTCCAGGGGGTGCTTCCAGCGATCGAAACGACAAAAACACAGACCGTTCTGGACAACGGCGATGGCGTCACGGGTGTCGGGGATACCGTCAGCTATACAATTCTTGTGGAAAACACCGGCAACACCGACCTGGAAAACGTGGCGTTGGTGGACACGCTCAGCACCCTCACAGGGCGCACCGTGCCGCTTGGCACCGGTCCGACCTTTGACACTGCAAGCCTTGGTTCTGTTGAGGGGGACCTGCTCATTGGCGAGGTGGCCACCTATACGGCGACCTATTTGCTGACTGTGGCAGATGTGACCGATGGCGGCATGAGCAACACGGTAACAGCATCGGGGCTCACAGTGATCCCAACCGGTGTGCCTGGCGCACCGTCAACGATCGACGATGTCTCTGACGACGGGATAGACACCGATGGGAATACCACCGACGATCCGACACAGCTGTCGATTGCGCCGTCGCTAGCGGCGACTGGCCTGACACTGGAAAAGACCACCCCGCTGGGTGTCGTAACCCGGGGCGCTGTAGTGCCGTACACAATCACCATCCGGAACGAGAACCCGGTTGTGGGTGGTTCGTTCAACATTGTGGATGTGCTGCCACCGGGTTTGTTGTTTCTGCCGGACAGTGCCACCCTGAATGGAGCGCCCTTCACCGCCACAGTCACTGGCCGGACTGTTACCTGGATTGGCGTTCCGGTCCCCCCCTTTACAACTGTTAACCTGACGCTGCGTGGCCGCGTCACAGATGGCGCGGGGCCGGGCGAGTTGGTCAACACTGCGTCTGTGCGCAACCGTACGACCGGTGCGCTTATTCCGCCCTTTGCAACAGCCACGATCCGCATCATGCCAGAAGCTGTTTTTGACTGCGGCGACGTCATCGGCAAGGTTTTTGACGACCGCAACCGCGATGGGTACCAGAATCCGGCGGGTTCAACACCTCCGAGCAGCGATACGCTGACAGACGCGGGTCGCCTGGAGGGAGAGCCCGGGTTGCCGGACATCCGTCTGGTGGGTGTCGATGGAACGACGATCATCACGGACCAGTACGGTCGGTATCATGTGCCCTGCGCCATGTTGCCCGAGGATCGAGGCTCGAACTTTATTCTGAAACTGGACACACGGACCCTGCCGACCGGCTTCCGAATGACCACTGAAAACCCGCGCGTTGTCCGTCTGACCCCTGGCAAACTGACCGAGATGAACTTTGGGGCCGCACTCACGCGGCTGGTTCGCGTAGATCTGAACATGGCCGGTTTCGAGGTGACGGATAACGGACGCCTGGCGCTGTCGGCACCGCTGGCAAATGGCCTTGACGGTATGTTGCGGCAAATCGCGGATACACCTGTTCATCTGCGCATCGCTTTCCACCTGCCACAGTCGGCTGACCCTGTGCAGGAACGCGCAGCGCGAAACAGGATGCGGCTCGTTGAACGACATATTCGTAAAGCCTGGCGCGACATCGGGCAGGTCAAACTCACCATCGAGCGGACGCTTGTCCGTCGCAGCCAGTGAGGGGGCGTATCATGACCAGATCTCCCCTTTTGCTTTCGGTTTCGCGCGCGGCACTTTTCAGCGCCGGTATGTTGGGTATGACCATTGTGTCTGCGGCACCGGTTCATGCTCAGGACGCGCAGGACGATGACTGCTATGACGCGGTCGTTCCCCAGCCCGAAGACTGCTACCGCGCCAACGCTGGCCTCGTGGTCGCGATGCCCACAGGCGAGAATACCGAAAAGATCGACACCTCGCCCGGTGGCAGCTTTGAAGAACAGGGCTTCTCGATCTCGATTGACAACGAAACGATTGCTGGCGCGCCCGCACCCGTCGACCCGCGTCGCCCTGCGGATATCGCCAACGCGCGCAGAAACGTTGATCTGCGGTTTGACGGGCTGAACGAACAGCGCCTGCTGAATGTCAGCACCTCAGACCTGCGTGCGGCATACCGCGCCGGAGAAAAGGTTCGTTTCCGCGCCTCTGCCAACTATCCCGCCTATATCGAAAGGGCCGAAATCCGGATTGTTGATCTCAGCCAGCGCACCAGGCCGACGATTGCAAAACTGCCCGTCGCGTCAAACGGTACCGTTGGCTGGACCATGCCGCAGGATGGTTCGTCGCAGCTTGCCTATGTGTTGCGGGTCTATGACGCGGCTGGTCGCTTTGACGAGACGCAGCCGCTTGAGCTGACCCGCACCACAGCAACCTTTGAGACGCATGAGACCGTGCGCGGTGATATCGTCGCGCCGGGTGAAGGCGATGACCGGACGCGCCTGCGCAACATCCCGACCGGTGGCGGGCGGGTGACTGCGTCTGGACAGGTTGCACCCGGGGCCCGGGTGATCATCCGGGGCGAAGAAGTGCCCGTGGACCCGTCAGGCCGGTTTGTCACAACGCGCATTCTGCCCGCTGGCTTCTACGAGGTGCCGATTGAGATCATCGAGAACGGCCGCAGCGAAACGATCGTCCGCAATGTCGAAATCCCCGAACACGACTTTTTCGGGGTTGGCCTTATCGATCTGACCTTTGGCAAAAGGCTGAATGATGACCTTGCCGAAGGGGACCCGGACGACAACGACGACACTTATGCGGATGGCCGCATAGCAGGCTTCGTAAAAGGGACCACCGTCACCGGGTACCGCTATACGGCCTCGGTAGACACCGGAAACGGCCCGCTGAACGAGGCATTTGACCGCCTGGACGAAAAAGATCCGCGACGTGTTATTTCGCGTCTGGATCCTGATGATGTCTATCCCACTTACGGAGACGACAGTTCCTCCTATGATGATGCTCCCACTTCCGGCCGTTTTTACCTGCGCGTCGAACGTGACCGCACACGGTTTACGTTTGGTGATTTCAAAGCAGGGATCACTGGTACGGATCTGCTGTCATCGACGAGGACGTTGTACGGTGCAGAAATCCGTCATGAATCAATGGAAGTTACAGAGGACGGACATGCCCGCAGCAGCTTGAATGTGTATGCTGCGTCGCCAGAAACCCTGCCGCAAAGAGACATTCTGCGTGGTACAGGCGGATCGGTCTACTTTCTCAGCAGACAGGACATAAACGGCGGATCTGAAACCATTACAGTTCAGGTCACGGACCCGGTGACAGGCAGAACAGTCAGCTCCAGCACCCTGACCGAAGGGGTGGATTACGAGATTGACTATATCCAGGGCGTGGTGATCCTGGCCGAACCGCTGTCTTCCTCGGCGTCTGATGGCTCTCTCGTTTCCAGCGGCTCTTCGGGAGAATTCGATGTCGATCTGGTCGCACAGTATGAATACACACCCGTTGCAGGAACGCTGGATGGCGCGTCGACCGGTGGCCGTGTCGAATACTGGGCCACGGATGATCTGCGGGTTGGCGTCACCAGTATGCGCGAAAACACTGGTACCGCTGACCAAAAGATGGATGGTGTTGATCTGCGGTATCAACTCGGTGCGCAGAGCTACGTTGAGGCTGAGATCGCGCGGACCGAAGGCCCCGGATTCGGGCGAACGCTGTCGACCGATGGCGGACTGTCGAACACAACCGTTGGAACAGGCAGCGGGCAAAAAGCGCGCGCCTACAGCATTGACGCCTATCTCGACACGACAGAGATCGGACTTGGTGTGCCGGGAAGCATCGACTTTTACTACGAGCGCAAACAAGCAGGCTTTTCGACGTTGTCGGAGGACATCAACAGCGATCAGACCTTGTGGGGTATATCAACGGATGTCGACCTCAGCGACGCACTCAGCCTTGGCGTTGACTTAGAAGATTTCGAAAGCGACACGGGGGATGCGCGTACCGAGGCCGAAGTCAGACTGTCCTATCGCCTTGATGAAAAATGGTCGGTAGATGCGGCCCTGGCGCACCTGGACAGAAACGCGGTTTCAAGTTCCGCAGACACGGGGCGCCGGACCGATGTGGCACTGCGACTGAACTATGAGCCTGACGAAGATCAGCTCTATTTTGTGTATGGTCAGGGTACTATCGGCCGTTCCGGTCAGATTGCCAGGAACGACCGCCTCGGCGCGGGGCTCGAGCTTCAACTGAGTGAAAAACTGTCTCTTGGCACCGAAGTTTCCGGTGGTGACGGCGGTTTTGGCGCAAAAGCGCGACTGGGCTACAGCCCGACCGCCGACAACGAAATCTACCTGGGATACACCCTTGATCCAACGCGCACCGGCTTCCGGTCAGACACTTTGCTGGGGTCCGCAGAAGAAGAGTTTACAGTCGGTGCCCGGTACAGGGTTTCTGAGACTACGAAAATCTATGGCGAAAACAACTGGGATCTCTTTGGTAATCGGCGTTCACTGACACGGGCCTATGGTGTGAACTACACACCTGATGCGCGCTGGACATTTTCCGGCGCAGTTGAGAGCGGCAGAGTGCGGGATGCGATCACGGGCGATTTTGACCGGGATGCTGTTTCGTTCGGTGCGGCCTATGCATTTGAAGACAAACAGGACGCGCGCCTGCGTCTGGAGTACCGTACGGACGACGGCGTTGGGGTGGAGCAGGACCGCGACACCTGGGCGCTGTCCGGAGGGTATTCACACAAAGTGAACCGTGATTGGCGACTCCTGTTCAACATGGATGCACTGATCTCGAACTCTGACCAGTCTTCTTTCCGGGACGGCGAATACGTTGAGGCCAGCGTAGGTTATGCGTACCGGCCCGTTGATAAAGAGCGGCTGAACATGCTCTTCCGGTACACGTTTCTCAACGATCTGCCAGGTGAGGATCAGGTCACGGCAAGTGGCTCGACGGAAGGCCCCTCTCAACGCAGTCATGTGCTGTCGGTTGACGCTATCTATGACATCAGCCCGCGCCTGAGCGTGGGCGGGAAATATGGCTACCGAATGTCCGAGATCGCAGATCGCGGCACAGATACATTTGTCGACAATACTGCTCATCTTGCGATCTTGCGGTTTGACTGGCATGTCGTCCACAAGTGGGATGCACTCGCCGAAGCACGGATGCTCGCATCCGAAGACACGGACGTTGACGAAAATGGCTTTCTGCTGGGGATCTACCGCCACGTGGGCAACAACGCTAAAATCGGTGTTGGCTATGAATGGGGGCGCGTCTCTGATGATCTGACGGATCTCGACTATGACAGCAGCGGAATCTTTGTGAACCTGATCGCCAAGTTCTGAAACAGGTACAGTCAAGGTTCGCCACTTTGACACGACTTTCTCTATGTTCGTGAGGACACACCGAATTTGCTGTTTATGGGCGGTAAGCATGTCGATGGAACGGGCTTTTACTACCCTGACAACCGCCCGACTGTCGGTCTCCAACAACCTGTAATCCGCGTCGACTGTTCAGCAGAGTTCTGAATGTCGGCCTTCTTGGAGGAAGGTCGACTTCGTTCTTTAACGCGTTTTTTCGCGACAGGGAAAAGGTTTGGTCTGGATCCGGCGGCGACAACCTTTCTGTCGCAGGCTCCTCCGTCAGAATCTTCAGACGGCCGCGTTATTCCGTACAGGATGAAACTCTATACTACTTTCAAACAGTAGCGGTGTTCCTCTTTGATCCATTCGCACAGATCATCCGCGCTCATGGGATGAGCCCAAAAAAAGCCCTGTCCGATTTCGACTCCAATGGACCTCATTATCTGCATATGGCTTGCTGTTTCTATTCCCTCTGCAAACAGTCTGGCATTCAGACCTTTTGCCATAGCCGCGGTTGCATGCAGCACCTTGCTCATATTTGAACTTTCGGCCTCCGAAGTAAGCAAACGGTCAATCTTTATTGCGGAAACATTCAAATATCCCACGCGTGCAAGAGAAGAAAAACCGACGCCAAAATCATCAATTGCTACACCGAAACCAGCCTGAGACAGTTTGCGGATCGTCTCTAACGAAGGGTCATCCTCCTTCAGCAGAATGTTCTCCAGAACTTCGACAGTAACCTGTTGAGAGCCGATGTCATGCGCAGCAGCAACCTTGCTGAGAACTTCGCAGAATTCAGGGTCTCGCAACGCCATACCGCTCGCGTTGACGGAAAGCGTTCCGAGGTCAATACCATTGGACCGGCAGCGTTTGAATTCCTGAAAAGCGTTCAGAATGATCTGGCCATCCAGAGCATCGATCAACTTTACTTCTTCGGCCATTTCGATGAAGTCGGCCGGCCCAACGATCCCTTTGCCCGGGTGTTTCCAACGCGCGAGGGCTTCGACCCCCGCGACTCTGCCGGTGTTGAGATCAATCTGAGGCTGGAAGAATGCGCGGAATTCCAACCCACGTATTGCCGTCCTGAGTTCATGTTTTATGCGGTGTTCTCGCTCAATCTGACGGCGCATTTCGGGTTCGAAAAGCGTGACTATGCCCTTTCCGCCCTGCTTGGATTTGTACAGTGCGATATCGGCATTTCCCAGTGCAGCTTCGATTTCACCATTTGTCTGAGACAGCAGCGCGAAACCGATACTGACCCCAACCGAGCAATCCTGGGACTTTCTTTCGTCTGTAGTCACGGCAATGGGTTGTTCCACTGCATCGATCAATTGCTGTCCAATTCGCAGGGCAAAAGCACCTGGTCTGGTACTGTCAGTATGCAAGCTGACCAGAAACTCGTCGCCCCCCACCCTCGACACGTGAACCTCGCTAATTCCGCCCATTTCGTTAAGTTCGTCCCGCAGGGTCGAAGCGACACTCTGGAGCACAAGATCGCCGGCAGGGTGTCCCATGGTGTCGTTAATCTGTTTGAACCCATCGAGATCGAGGCCAAGTACGATTATGTTCTCAAGTTCGTCAGGATAGCGGTCAATTAGGCTTTTGGTCCGTTCGACAAACTCTGCACGGTTGATCAATCCGGTCAGCTGATCGTGCCACGCCTGATGACGCAACCTGTTTATCATACCGGTCATCGTGCGATGAGCCGGATAAAAAATCAAAAGCACTTCCAGAGCAATAATCACTAATGTAGCTGCAACGACTGCGATTTGAATATGCTCCAAAGTAGAAGCTCGTTTGTTTGCTGCGGCTTCAAATAAAGCTACTGCTGTATTCAGCTCACTAAGCAAATTTACAAGTGCGATTTCTTCGAGTTTTGCAGCTGCACTTAGAGCCAACGCAGAGCCAGGTTCAAAAGAGCGTAGTTCATTTGCCAGTTTTGTGAATTCCAGAGATCGCTGGTCGAGGTTCGCACCCGTGGTACTGAAATAGTGCGAATGGACTGCAGTGCCCGGGACTACTGCATTGCTCGTGATCCAGTCATGACTACTGGTAAAAATTTCAACACTTTCGGAAAGCAAGGCTTCATACCGGGCATCTGAGTCATCGTTATATTTGTGAGCCAGCAACAAAATCCTCTGCGAAAGCATGCGCTGGCGTCCGCTGACGTTTAAAACCTCCTCATCCAAAGCGCCTTGTTTTCCGGTAATGATATGCAGGCCGTGACCACCCATCACAAAAAGGACAAGCAGGGCGAGCCCCAAAACGTACCGGATTGCAAGCTTCGCAGGATCGATTCGATGGTGTCTTCGCATGGTGCCTCGGCTGTGCACAAGGGAGTGGAGGACGATTGTTAAAAGGGGCTGGTTAAGAGTTAATAATTTTCTCCGTGTCTGATTGCCGGGCAATTAAATAAAAAGCCTCAAAGCAGCCGCGTGTATACCGGCGCTTCATGTCCGCACGGACGCTCCTGGTCGGCCTTTGCGAATGTTTCTGACCGCCGGTCAGCGCAGCGATTACATCGGTGCGAGGGCTTTGCTGAGCGACTTGCCTGAGGCCAAACACATGCTCGCGGATCGTGGCTATGATGCGGATTGGTATTGCGAAGCCCTTGCATACAATGGGATCACGCCATGCGTCCCGTCGCGCAAAAGCCGCAAAGTCCCAATCCGGCACGACGAAACCCGTTGCAAAAAGCGACACAAAATCGAGAACGGCTTTACCCGCCTCAAGGACTGGCGGCGTGTGGCCACACGCTACGACAGATGCCCGAAAGTCTTCCTCTCAGCCTGTGCATTGGCCGCCGTCGTCATGTTCTGGTTGTGAAATCGACTAACCACTTCCACGGGGCCTTTGCTCCGGTAGCATCCGAAATACTCTACGCAGCTGTCGACGGCCCCTACCCCAACAAACCAATCAAAAATAACTACAAGACGTTGAAGAGAGATATCTGGCCCATCGTCGAGAACCCCCACAGCACGGAGGCCGCATGAACGATTTTTGAAAAGGCCGGGCAACCAATCTGACCGAGCCCTTTTCTAGCAATCTACCAAGGCGTTGTTTTTGAAGTCTTGACCCACAGCGCGGTCAGCTTCGAAAGCCAAATGGGACGCAAAACACCTAAGCGGCGGATAACCAGCATCTCTAAGAGAATAAAAGATGAACCTGATTGAATGCCCTGAGGAAAACGTGGCCCACGCACTATAGCTTACCGCCGTTTCATCCAGTTTTTCCAATCCAGAAAAAATCTGCGGAAATTCATTTGCACCAGGGGCGTCGGAGGCTGCATCCCAGTTGTCGAGCATGTATACGATTAAATCCGTTTCTTCTGAACTCTGCGGTCGCTTTGAGGAAACAATCCTTGGGTTTTTCTCCTCAATTAGCGAATAAAACGCTTCTGATTGCGCTTCAGTCATACCTGAGATAACAAACACTCTGGTGCTGGTATCTGCAGCTCCCATTGCGTGGCCCTTTTGAACAAAAACGAACAAGAAAATCAGTAGCCACTGCCTCATAAAAAGTCCTATTCCTCCATCCACCATCAGACTGCGTACCTGTGACCGGTGACCTCGCTCTGCAAGAACAGCCTGCAAACCACCACCCTCAGCATACTTTCGCACGGTTGTACCGAACGCAACTCGATGGCTAGCAAACGGTGAATGACAGCCCGGCCCGACTGTCTCTTCTGAGGCCTGAACGTGCATTTCGGCGCAACACCGCCAAAGTCGCAGCTTAGCGCGCGCATATCAAAACTCACCACAAAAAATCCCCAAATACCCCGCGCCGCGCGCACCGAGATCAACGAGCCCGCCGGTAGGTACATCCAACAAATTTCCCCTATGGCGAGAGGGTAATCAGGCCTCAACCTGACGCAAGAACAGAGTTAAAAAGGCGTAGTTAAAGTTAAATCATGGTTAGCGCGCGGCCGGTACGTGCCCCCATCATCCAGCGAAAAGATATCCTGAACCAGGCAATCCACACCCGAAATAATCGATCTGAATACTCAGGCACCATCGCTGAATTTACCCGATCATATCGTTTTTATTATTTAATAATTCAGGAGAATTGGCCGCGAGATCAACAAGTCCCAAAAAACGCACCCACAGGAAAAAAATTCTCTGAATGAGGGGAGACGGGTCTGGGCTTCCGATGACCTGTCAGCTTTTGACTCCTCGCCCCATTACCTGTTGCCTTCATCCTGCGAGGGCAGTGGCGGACAGTTTCTGACCGGCCATGGCCATATATAAATACTGCACAGATTTTGAGCCCGGGATTGTGCCCAAAACGGATGAAAGCGTCCTGATCAGCAAGACGCTTTCATGCAAAAAGGTTCTTACTGGCACAGGCCGTGTGGCGGTATTTTTGTGTTTTGTGCGGGGATCAGTCAGACTTTCCGCACCAGCTCCAAAATTTCCTGGTTGCCGGCAAACCATCGGATGTTTTCTCTTCGGTCAGACGCCACTGCGAAGCCGAACCGCTTCCATTCACACCCAGACACGGTCCCGTCGCCAGTTCAATCAAGCCCCGTTCAAGAAGTTCGTTAAACCACGCCCCGACGGTGTTTCTGTGAGCATTGAGCAGAACTGCCGCCTGCCTGTGGCTCAGAACGATTTCGCCATTGTTCCTGCCATTGTAGCGACGTTTGATTTCGACAGAGAGAGCACGCGGGCCGGACTTCATGGATTTCCAGGCCTCGGAGCACATGAGCCATTCGTGCAACTGAACGAAACGACCCCCGCTCTTCTTATTACGTTCGTACTTCCTCAGTCCGGGCATCCGTCAGGTCTCCCGTCTGTCAGAAACCCAATTGCGAATTCACCTTGGGCGGGAAGAACCCATACGCTGCGCCTGCAAACAAAAGAGCGGAAATGCAGGGAGGCTGTTAAGAACCGCAACAATCGAATGTCCGGACACAGCCGTCCGGAACCGCACAGTTTGCCGACCAAGATCTGTTGCAGCGTTTGCTTCTCCGTTTGCTCTGAACCCGCTTCGCCCGGATGTTGCATCCTGCACCAACGGCAGCCACATGCAGAGCTCCGACATCCGACACGGTCAGGCCTCCATCCGGTCGGAACAGCAGAGCACCCACCCGCCAGTTAAATGGCTATGGCAGGAATGCCCGCTCTTAGGTGATCAGCGCAGATCGCAGCTGGTATTGCCCGCCTGCCAGAACCGCTCTGTTGCAGCACAAAAAGTCCAGGACTTTACGCCTCACCCTTCGCGGAAAGCGCGCGCAAAGTAATCCGTCAGAGGTTTGGCCAGATAGCTGAGGGGAGACCGGTCGGCGGTGCGGATAAAGGCTTCCACCGGCATACCCGGCAGCAGCGTCTGGCCGTTCAGTTTGTCCAGATCAGCGGCGACGGGCACAAGTTCCGCCTCGTAATAGGACAGCCCCGTGCTCTGATCCGTGACCACATCCGCAGACAACCCTGTGACCTGTCCCCCGATCTCTGGCGTCAGCCGCTGATCCAGCGCCGCGAACCGCAGTGTCGCCTCCTGCCCGATGTGCACCTGATCAATGTGAATGGGGTCTATCCTTGCTGAAATCACCAGCGGTTGATCCTGCGGGACGACGTACATCACCGGCTCGGCCGGTGAAACGACAGACTGCAGCGCAAAGACCGTCGAGCCGTAGATGATGCCGCTCACGGGTGTTTTCAGCTCCATGCGGGACAGGGTATCAACTGTGCTCAGGCGGCGCTGGATCAGCTCCACCTCCTGGACCCGCAGGTCCCGCAGCTGCGCAATCGCTTCTTCGCGCAGTCCGGTCGTCAGCCCGAGGCGTTCTATGTTCAGAGCGGCGATCTGTCCGCGCAGCTGTGCAATGCTCGCAGTGACGCTGCCGATCTCCCCCAGCAGGCGCGCCTGTTCGCGTTGCAGAGACGAGACGCGCGACGCCTGGGTCAGACCCTTTTCCAGAAGCGAGCGGCTGTCGGTCAGCTCCGTGTCGATCAGTTCACGCTGTGTCTCAAGTGCGGCCAGCTGTGCTGAGGCACCCTCGATCTGGTTCTCTGCCTGAGCGATCTGCTCGCCGATCTGACCCGCATTCTGTTCCAGTGATACATTTCGTGCCCGGAACAGCCGCTCCTGGCCATCCAGAAGCTCCTGCACCTCAGGTGCGTCTGCAGCGAGGCTGGCCAGGTCCCCTGTGATTGTCAGATCCGACAGCCCGTCCCGTTCCGCGACAAGGCGCGCCATCCTGGCCTGAACCTCAAAAAGCTGCCCTTCGACAACCGCAAGCTCAGAGCGCAGCTGGGTATCGTCAAACCGCAACACCACATCACCGGCACGCACCGCATCACCGTTGCGCACCAGCAACTCGCCGACAACCCCGCCCTGCGGGTGCTGCAGCACCTGTCTGTTGCTCTGCACCTCAATCATGCCCGAGGCGATCACGGCGCCCGAGATACGGGCCTGAACGCTCCATGCACCGATCACCCCGACCAGGATCACCAGCGCCAGGACACCGATGGTCAGCGGACCGCGGGCGCGCAGGGCACGGGCTTTTGCATCTGAGCTCATCCGGACTTCTCCCTGGTGATCTTTTGCCGGATATCCTCCACATTGCCGACCATGGATTTCAGCACCTCGTCGCGGGACCCATCTGCTCTCACACGCCCCCCCTGGAGCACCAGCAGCCTGTCACATTCCGAGATCGCCGTAGGTCTGTGTGTGGTAATCACCACGGCCTTACCTTCGGCTTTGAAAGCCTTCACGGCCCTGTTCAGCGCTTCTGAACCCTCGCTGTCGAGGGCAGAGTTGGGTTCATCCAGGATCAGCAGAACCGGATCTCCGTAGAATGCACGCGCGAGTGCGATGCGCTGACGCTGGCCGCCGGAGAGATACCCGTCAACGCCATGCACTACGGTTTTGTAGCCTTTGGGCAGGGACAGGATCATCTCATGCGCATTGGCCCGTCTGGCGGCCTCCACAACCTTTTCATCATCTGGCGCGACCGACATCCGGGCAATGTTTTCAGCGACAGTTCCCGTGAACAGCACAACATCCTGCGGCAGATAGCCGATATAAGACCCCAGCGTGTCCGGATCATACTGGTCAATCGTCGCCCCGCCGATCCGGACCTCGCCCACGGCCACCGGGGTCAGTCCCAGCAGCGTTTTGGCCAGGGTGGTTTTGCCCGATCCGCTCTTTCCGATAACGCCCAGCGCCTCGCCCTCGCCCAGATAAAAGGACACGCCATGCAGAACAGGCGGTTTGGCAGGGGCCGATGCGACTGTAACACCGGCAAAGGAAATATTGGCATGCGGTCTGGGCAAAGCGATTGTTTCGGGCTCTGCCGGTGTTTTGCTCAGCAGCTCTCCCAGCGCGCTCCAGGCCGCACGGGCCTGCAGAACCATGCTCCACTGCCCCAGCGCCTGCTGGACCGGCGACAGCGCACGCCCTAGCATGATCGAGCCTGCAATCATTGCCCCCGCGGTGACCTCCGCCTGCAAAACAAGATAGGCTCCAAGTGCCAGCATGGCACTTTGCAGAAAAAGTGTTGCGGACTTGCTGATCGCGGTGAAAAACCCGGACCGGTCGCTGGCACCCAGAGAGGTCAGCATGGCCTCATCGCGCATGCCGCCCCAGCGGGTCGAAACAGAAGAGCGCATGCCCTGGGCGCGTATCAGTTCTGCGGCGCGCCGCGCCTGATCCGCAAAGTTCTGAGCCTCAGATGAGGCGCCCTGGGCCTGAAGCGTCCGCGCTCGGGTCAGCCAGTTGTTCAGCAGCGTGACCGTGACCAGCAACGCAGCACCGCCCGTGGCGAGCCAGCCCAGCCAGGGGTGGAAGACAAAGATGGCCGCCAGAAACAACGGCGTCCAGGGGATATCAAACAGGGCAATTGCCACCGGAGACGTGAAAAGAGTTCTCAGGGTTTCAAGATCCCGCAACCCTCTGGCAGGTGCTGCACGTTCCTGCGGCGAGACAGCACGCTTCAGAACAGCGTCGAAAACGCGTTGATCCAGAGCCGCCTGAAACCGCCCGCCGAAACGCGCAAGCACGCGGCCCCGCGCATAATCGAGCAACATCATCAGACCATAAAGTGCCGCGACCAGCAGAAAGAGTGCCGCGAGCGTTTCCTCAGACCGAGACCCAAGAACCCGGTCGTACACCTGCAGCATAAAGAGCGGCCCCGTCAGCATCAGCAGATTGACGAAAACGCTGAACACAAACACCGCCCCAAGCAGTGTCATACCAGCGTTACGGGCGCGCCTGAGTTCGGGCAGGCCTTCGGATTTCGTCTCAGCCATCAGACAGTGTTCCCAACAGGGCCCGCTGCACCGGGTGCGTGCGGATGGGTAAAAAAAATGTGCTCACAAAGGTCTTTCATAAAACAGAATGGCTCAATCAGTTAAAGGCGTGCACGTCGTCCGGCGCGCCCTGGTTTGCCTGTACGACGGTGAAGGTGTCGGATGCAAACCCCACGCCCGTGCCCGGGCGTCGGCTTATGTCCACAGCTTTCGCACGATCGGCAACAGTGACGTTACCATCTCTGGTTGTGAACAAAAAGGTGTCAGTGCCGCGTCGGTGACAAAGATCGTCTGCTCCGGTTCCATCAATCAACAGTTCTTTATCTTCGTTGCGCGCAACCTATCGTTCCCGGTATGCCCATACAAGTTACCCCACAGCTGTAGCTGCCGGTAAGCGTGTCGTTGCCAGGACCAGGGAAGATCACATCGTCATCTTCCATGCCGTCGGTCCCGTCGCGAACGCGAGACTGCAGATCGCACACCGAAAGCTCCGGCCATTCAGCTTGCGGTCCCCGACCGTCCCGGCGCCGGTGATTTCAGTATCTGTGCGTCCAGCCCGTCAAAGCTCACGACATCCGGTAACCTGATGGCCGCGACGTCGTACCCGCAACCGCGCGCCTGCGCCAGACGGGCAAGCAGGCGGACATTTGTACCATGTATCCGGCTGGCGCCTGGATTGAGCGGTGTGCCAGGACTGTGATCTGACCTGATGCGCGCACCGATACGGGTGCACATCCCAGAGGGTCAGCACATTCCCTGCCGCGCCAGGGCGTCGGCAGCGGCAAGACCGTTCATACCAGCGCCCATAATCCCGACCCTGGCAGCCATTGCCTCTGCGGCGATCAAACCGTTTTCACAGGCGGCATGGAGCGTACTGTTGCAGGACGGATGCCTTGCCTCTCCTGCAAACAACAACCGTTTGCCGACAGGGTGCCCCGACGCCACATGATCGTGTCGCAATGATCCTTTGGCCAGGCAGGAACGGGAGCCACGGCTGCCCGGATCGCGGCGCCGGTTTGTCGTTATTTCTCAGGCGACCCGCCTGGCGGCCGCAAGAGAATGGCCAGGGCTTCACCGACGCTTTTCGACCGGCCGATGTCCCGCACAAGGTCCGGCCACTCCGAGAACCACACCCTGATCGGGTTCTGGCTGTTGAAGTCCCGCTTCAGCCCGTAGCGCGGCGTTTCTTCCTCGACCTGAAACGTCCCCCAGATCCGGTCCCAGATGATCAGGATGCCGCCATAGTTTCTGTCCAGGTATTTGTCATCACAGCCATGGTGGACCCGGTGGTGAGACGGCGTGTTCAGAATCTGCTCCAGCGGCCCCAGCTTTCCGATCAGTTCCGTGTGCAGCCAGGTCTGATAGGCCAGCACCACAATCACCCCAAAGACAATGGCTTCGGGCGCAAAGCCCATGAGCGCCAGCGGGATATGAGCGATGAGTGACCATATGCCTTCCAGCGGGCCAAACCGGACGCCCGTTACAATATTCATGTCGCGCGACGAATGATGCACGGCGTGCTGGGTCCAGAGCAGGCGTACCTCATGCGCAATCCGGTGTTCCCAGTAATATATGATGTCGGCGAGCAGAACGACCAGGATCAGCGACCACCAGGTGACCGGGATTGCCCAGGGCATCCCCAGAGCAATGACCCAGTAGATCCCGTATGCGCCTGTCAGGATGAATGTCTCGACCAGCAGGTAAGGTATCTGGGTCGAGGCGCTGGTGAGCATTTCCGCGAATGTCTTTGCTTTGAAATCGCCCCTGAAGATCACTTCGACAATTTCGATCAGCAGGATCGCAACACCGATCAGAAAGAACGCCTCGTCGATCTGTACGGCCATATTCTCCACGTTCATCAGGTTTGCCCTTTCAATCCCTGTGACAGCGTCCGCCAGGCCAGCTCTGCCGCCTGCTTTGGTGTCGCCTCTCCTGACCGGACGAGAGACCAGGCGGCATAGACAAGATTTTCGTAGGCCTGGACGATCCAGTCGGTCGGCACGCCTGCGTCAAAGGCACCTTCCTTTTTTGCCGCCTCAACATCGCGGCGCAGGTCATCAAGGCTTGCTTTATAAGCGGCTGCAATCTCCGGATCGGCTTCCAGCCCTTCGTTGGCCAGAAACCACTGGCGGTTGGCCAGCGGCACAATCGCGAACAGGGAAAGACGAAAACCCTCCTCATAGCTGTGTGCGCCGGCTGTCGCCGTTTCGACGGCCGCATCCAGTTCATCCATGGCAATCCTGGCAAGGGCACGCATCAACTCGGGGCGGCCCGGGAAATGCCTGTGGAGCGTCGCCCGGCCGACACCGGCACGCTGTGCCACATCGCCAAGCGAGGCCGCCTGGTTTTCCGAAAAAACGTCGAACGCGGCTTCGATGACAGCGTCCCGGGTTGTGGGTCGGATTTTACTCATGAGACATAGATGTCTCATTTGGTACACACATTCAAGTGGCCGCTCGAAACTTTCTGAGCACCGCTGGCAGAAACATGACGGGAGAGTGGAACCGCACTGGCCCAGCGTATAATTACCACGCCGCACAGCCCTTGAGCTTTGCAGCTGCGGTGAATGGGTTCAGCCGGGCAACCCACAGCAACGCCTTGTTTCAGACGGCTGCACTGCCGAGGTCTTGTTGAACCAGCTCCCTGTTCCGGACAGCCTCGCTGAATGAACGCTGCGCAGGGTCCTGAACCTGCAAGAAGCAGGCCTTGGCGGCACCCTCAAAAGTCTGGCAATCCCAGTCTCCTTATAGAATGCATTCGTTTGGCCGGGTCGAAACGTCCCGCCTCGCGCCCTTAACCCTTCCTCAACAAACCCGCCCGTGCGCTCTGTTAACCGCGCCCGGACCGACGCGGGCACCGACGAAATACCGACGTTTTACCGACGTGATACCGACGTCGCTTTTCCCTGTGTCCCCGGGCCTTTACCCGCATTTGTGCGATTCGGCGCACAGAGCGCGCTTATGCGTTGCGCGCGCGATGCGTTAAGGGCATGTCAGGGGGATGCTCAGCTGCCAGAAATGTATCACGCGGGCAATCTCGCGGACGTGCACAGGCACGGGCTTCTGGCCAGAGTGATCCGTGCGCACCAACCGCTCGACTTTATTGAAATTGACGCGATCCGGGCGATCCGTGATCAGAGCAAAGAGGCCGCGACCCACACCCGTCATCCGATGCCGACACAATGCGCTACCCCGGACTGAGGCATCGGTTTCACTGCCCTGCTGACCGCCGATACAGTGTCACCACCGATGCGCTGGATCGTTGCAGTCCCAACGGATGCAGGCGCCTTTTCTTTCAGCCGCTTATCCGTCCGCCATCAGCATCAAAGTAGAAACAACGGTCCGGCGCCACACCCAGACTGACCGTTTCACCCTGAGAGATCGCATTCTGTCCGAACAGCCGGGCGGTCACCCGCGTATCCTGCACGCGCGCGATGACATTCGTGTCGCCGCCCAGATGTTCAACGTGCTGCACGACAGCGGACAAAGCCCCTGTCTTTTCCAGCCGCAGGTCTTCGGGGCGCACCCCCAGGATGCGCGGGTCGCCCTCGGCGACATAGCTGGCGGGCATGAAATTCATCGCAGGCGAGCCCAGGAAACCTGCCACGAACTGATTGACCGGATTGTTATAAAGCTCCATAGGGCTGCCGATCTGTTCCACCCGCCCGTCCCGCAGAACGACGATCTTGTCGGCCAGCGTCATGGCTTCGGTCTGGTCGTGGGTCACATAGATCATCGAGGCGGCCAGCGTGTCATGCAGATTGGCGATCTCCAGGCGCGTGTTCATCCGAAGCGCTGCGTCAAGGTTCGAGAGCGGCTCGTCAAAGAGAAAGAGCTTCGGCTCCCGAACGATGGCCCGGCCAATGGCCACGCGCTGGCGCTGCCCGCCTGACAGCTCGGAGGGGTATCGGTCAAGGTAGTCCTGAAGGTTCAGCATCGTGCTGGCCTTCATGACACGCTCCTCGATCACCGCCTTGCTCTGTTTTTCCTGTTTCAGAGCCAGTGACATATTTTTGCGCACGTTCAGGTGCGGGTAAAGCGCATAGGACTGGAACACCATAGCGATCCCGCGCTTTGAAGGGGGCGTGGTGTTGACCACCTCACCGCCGATACAGACCTCGCCTGAAGTGGCGTCCTCCAGCCCTGCGATGACCCGCAGCAGCGTGGACTTGCCACAGCCCGACGGCCCGACAAAGACGACAAATTCGCCGTCCTCAACTTCGATATTGATGTCTTTGAGCACGTGAACATCGCCAAAGGACTTGTTCACATTGGTCAGGGTCAAAGCAGTCATTGGATTGGCTCCTTGAGAGATACGGGACGACCCGTGCGGATGCTTTCGTCAGCGGCAAGACAAATCGCCAGAGACTGCACAGCGTCGTTCATGTGGCGGGTCAGGTCGATGTTTTCCCCGATGGCGCGGAGCATATAGGCCTGCTCGGCATCGCACAGTTCCTGGTGACCGGGTTCGTCAGGCATTTCAATGGTTTCGTCGCCACCCGGGCGATGTACAAGGATGCCGCCGACCTTTGTGTGGCCGTCAATATCTGCTGATGCGCCCTTGTTGCCATCGGTGATCGAGACCGAGCCGTTGGGCGATATGATGTCTTTCACAAAAAACGCGGTCTCGGACATCATCGGGCCCCACCCTGCCTCGTACCAGCCGATGGACCCATCCTCGAAAACAACCTGAAACTGGCCGTAATTGTACATGTCATCCGCAATCTCATCCGACAGGCGCAGCCCCATCCCATGCACGCGCACAGGATCGGCGTCGGTGATCTGGCACATCACGTCGACGTAATGCACACCGCAATCGACAATCGGGCTGGTGGTCCGCATCAGCGCCTTGTGGGTTTCCCACTCGGCACCGGACGATTGCTGGTTGAGGTTCAGGCGGAATACATAGGGCCCGCCGAGGCCGCGCGCCTCGTCGATCAGGCGCATCCAGGAAGGGTGATGGCGCAGGATGTAACCGACAACCAGTTTGCGGTTCAGCCTTTGGGCCGTCTCCACCACGCGGCGGGCATCCGCGACGGTGGTAGCAAGTGGCTTTTCCACAAAGACATGCGCGCCCGCTTCCATCGCAGCACAGGCAAAATCCGCATGGCTGTCGGAATAGGTTGCGATGACAACCAGATCCGGTGCAGCTTTCATGCCCTCTTCGAAACTTGAAAAGCGCGGGTAGCCGGCCAGGGCACCAGGCAGGTCAACCTCTGACCGGTTCACCAGCCCGACGATTTCCGAGGACGGATGGTGGTGATGGGCCAGAGCATGGGAGAGCCCCATATTGCCGAGACCTGCAATCAGAACACTGGTCATTTGACGGCTCCGGATGTGAGGCCACGGATCAGTTGCCGCGAAAAGATCACATAGAGCACCAGCACCGGCAGGATCGCCATGGAGAGTGCCGAGAGCACCGCGTTCCAGTCGGTGACGAACTGACCGATAAAGACCTGAGACCCCAGCGTGAGCGTCTTGGACTCCTCGGCCGGGGCCAGGATCAGCGGGAACCACAGGTCGTTCCAGATCGGGATCATATTGAACACCGCAACGGTCGCCATGGCAGGCCGCACCAGCGGCAGAACAAGCTGAAAAAAGATCGCATATTCGCTGAGACCGTCGACACGGGCGGCGTTTTTGAGATCATCAGACACCTGCCGCATAAATTCGCTGAGAATAAAGACCGCGAGCGGCAAGCCCTGTGCCGTGTAAACCAGGATCAGCGCCCAGAGCGTGTTCACCAGACCACCCGCCACCATCATTTCCAGAATGGCCACCGTGCCGATACGGATCGGGATCATAATGCCAAGCGCCAGATAGAGCCCCATCAGGGTGTTCCCTTTGAAACGGTATTCCGCCAGCGCAAAGGCCGCCATGGCCCCGAAAAGCAGCACAAAGAACAAGGAAGCGACCGTCACGATCATCGAGTTCTGGAAGTAGAGGAAGAAATCGCCCTGCTTCATCACGGTCTGATAACCGATCAGTGAAAAACTCTCGGCATCGGGCAACGCCAGCGGTTCGCGAAAGATCGCCTTGCGGGTCTTGAAGCTGTTAATCAGGATCACAAAGACCGGGAAAAGCGCTATCAGCGTATAGAGGATCAGAGCGCCATGCATGGCCCAGGTATTGAACGGGTTTGTGCGGGCATTGTTCATCTCATCATCCTCACATCTGATACCGGCGCATCCGGGTCTGGATGCCAAAGAGGTAAACACAGACACCGATCAGGATGATCGCGAACATGCCGCTGGCAATCGCCGATCCCATGTGCGGATCGCCCAGCTGCAACTGAAATCCGAAAAAGGTGCGGTACATGAAGGTGCCAAGGATATCGGTCGAGAAATCCGGGCCGGCAAGCGCGCCCTGGGAGGCATAGATCAGGTCAAAGGCGTTGAAATTGCCCACAAATGTCAGGATTGAGATGATCCCGACAGAGGGCAGGATCAGCGGCAGTTTGATCTTCCAGAAAGCCGAGATGCCGGTAATGCCATCCACTTCGCCCGCCTCAATGATTTCCTCGGGGATCGACAAAAGGGCGGCATAGATCAGCATCATCGGGATGCCGACAAACTGCCAGACAGAGATCAGCGCCAGCGTTGTCAGCGCGTATTCTTCCCTGCCCAGCCAGGGCGCAAAGAGCGATTTGAGACCGACGAAATCCAGCATCGAGGGCGCGATGCCCCATATCGGCGACAGGATCAGTTTCCACGCGAACCCCACGATCACAAAGGACAGGATCGTCGGGATAAAAATGGCCGAGCGATAGAGTGCTGCAAAGCGCAGCCGCGGGTGGCTCAGGATGGCGGCGAGTGCCACGCCGATCGGGTTCTGCACCAGCATGTGCACGATGAAAAACCAGAAATTGTTTCCAAGTGCATTCCAGAACTGCTCAGACCAGATCGGATCAAAGAACAGCGTGCGGAAATTGTCGAGACCGACATAGATCCGTTCCTGATCCACTTTGCTGTAAAGCGCCAGTCGCAGCGTGTTGAACAGCGGAAAGATCATGATGGCGGTGTAGACCAGCACGGCGGGTGCCAGGAACACAGCGATGTGCCAGCGTGTACGAGCGCGTTGCATTTGGGAATCTCCTGAAAAGTCCGGGCGGAAAAGGCCGCCCGGACAAGGCAGTAACGGGAGGGGTTACTGCTGTGGTTCGTACCAGCTTGCGAGGCCCTGTTGCAGGTCAGCGCCCAGTTCCTCGGGCGAAGATGTGCCCTTGATGGCCGCAACGGATGCGCCCCAGGTCTCGTTTTCGAGGTTGGGTGTTCCGCGCGACAGGATCTGGTAGGTGGAGCGGATTGTGCTTTCGCACTCACCCCGCCAGCCAACGATTTCTTTGGCCAGAGGATCGGACAGTTCTACCGGTTCTTTGGACAGCGGAAAGAAGCCGGGCAGAGCATTGCCGAAGATCGATGCAAACTCGGGGCTGCCGACCCATGCAAGGAAGGTCCTGGCCGCCTCCGGATTGTCGGTCGCGGCATTCATGCCGATGCCGATGTCCGTGTGGTCAGAAATGTAGCAGGTGTCACCTGCATTCTGCACCGGCGGTTTGAAGGCACCCATTTCGAAATCGGCCTGGGCGTTGAAGCCCGAAATTTCCCAGGAGCCTGCCGGATAGATCGCGGCGCGACCGAGCGTGAACAGGTTCTGGCTGTCAGGGTAGGTCTGCGCTTCATAGCCGTCGCCCAGATATGCGCCCCACTTCGCCAGCGTCGCATAGGGTGCGGTCCAGGCTTCATCTGTCAGTTTCTGCTCGCCCGCGATCAGCGCACGGCGTCCTTCTTCGCCCTTCCAGTAGTTCGGGCCGATGTTGTTGTACCCCATCGTGGCCGCTTCCCACTGGTCATTGGTGCCCATGGCCATGGGGATGTAGTTGCCGTCTTCTTTGAAGGCTTCGAGCACAGCAAAGAATTCGTCCTCGGTGTTTGGCACCTCGACACCGACTTCGGCAAAGGCGTCTTTATTATAAATAAAGCCGTGAATAACCGAAGCCATCGGCACACAGAATGTGGCGCCGCCGTCATCTGTCTGCCAGGCCGATTTGGCAACATCCGAGAAGTTGCCCATCGCGTCCATGTCGTCGAGGTCCGCAAGGTGCCCGGCCTCGAACAGCGCCAGCGAGGCGTCAAACGGACGGCAGGTGATGATGTCACCGGCAGAGCCCGCATCCAGTTTGGAGTTCAGAACCGCGTTGTATTCAGCCGGTGCCGATGGAGTGAAGTTGATCTTGATGCCCGGATTCTCGGCCTCAAATGCCGGAATGATCTTGTCCTGCCAAAGCACCAGATCGTCGTTGCGCCAGCTTTCAATTGTCAGCGTGACGTCCTGCGCCATGGCGCTTGTGGCGGTGAGCGCAGTGCTCAGCAGAGCCAGTTTCAGCGTGTTGCGGGTCATTTTTTGTATCCTCCCAGATTGCAACGAAATTGTTGTTTTTAAGCCGTGCGCTCCAAAGCGGGGCGCAGATGTCCTTGTGTTTGCGTAAGCCGTTCACGGGCGGCTTCACGTGCCAGTCCGCTGGCCGCCATCAGAACCGCCGTTTTGACGTCGCCATCGGCCGCATCGAGCGCTTGTTGCGCGGCAGCTTCCGGCACGCGCGCGATCCGCGCGACAATCCCGCAGGCACGCGCGCGCAGTTTCATATTGTCGGCATGTACATTGACCATCATGCCGTCATGCACGTGGCCGAGGTGCACGGCCATCAGCGTGGACAGCATGTTGAGCGCTATTTTCTGCGCTGTGCCCGCCCCCATCCGGGTCGATCCGGACAGAACCTCGGGCGGCGTTTCCAGCAGAACGGCGTGATCCGCCAGGTTCAGCAACTCAGAGCCCGCATTGTTCGCGATCCCGATCACTGTCGCGCCCTTCGACCTGGCGATTTGCGCTGCGGTCACGGTGTAAGCCGTCGATCCGCTGGCAGACACCGCGATCACACTGTCCTTTTCAGTCAGCTCCGACAAAGCAGCCTCAAGTCCGTTTGTGTCATCCTCTGTACCGCCCGGCATCTCAACGCCCGACGGCAGGCCACCTGCCATGTGAATGCGCAGCTGTGCGGCAGGGATTGAAAAGGTTCCACCCAGCTCCTGCGCGTCGGCCGCAGCCATAAGCCCGGAGGAGCCGGCGGCGGCGTAATGCAGACACCCGCCCGCAGCTATTGTGCGCGCCATCGTTTCGGCGCCGGCGCAGATTGCGTGAATTGCGTGCGGAACAGTTGCCGCGGCAGAGATCTGCCCCGCCGCAAGAAGGGATGCAATCTCGGCTGGAGGACGTCTGTCCAGCCCGGCAGCACCTTCATTCAGCAGTTCGGTCGTTTTCGCTGGCACACGATTCTCCCTCAGGTTCAGATCAACATACCTTTTAAATACCATTTGTCTACCATTTATTTTTTCGCCCCAGTTTCGCCACAATTCATGCAGTTTTCCGGTGTAATTCAGATATTTGGTATTAATTAGGGCTTTGAATTATGTCAAAGGTATTATAAGGGTATCTACATGACAGATTCGATTAAGACCCCGGTCCTTGCCATCGATGGCGGCGGAACACGTTGCCGCTTTGCACTCAAGAGTGCGGACCGGTGTGTCGTCGCCGAAGCAGGCCCGGCCAACGCATCAACGGATTTCAGCAATGCTGTTCGGTGTCTTCGGAATGGAATCGACACGCTGGCACGGATGGCGGATACGACGGCTGACGCACTCTATGGCCTGCCGGCCTTTGTCGGACTTGCGGGAGTGACCGGCGCAGATGTGGCTGACCGGCTGGCCGCCGCCCTGCCCCTGCGCAACGCGCGCTTTGCCGATGACCGGCTCGCTGCGCTGCGGGGCGCTTTGGGACGCGGTGACGGATTTCTTGCGCATTGCGGGACAGGATCGTTCTTTGCGGCGCAGATCAATGGCGCGGAACGCTTTGCCGGGGGCTGGGGCGCGACCCTGGGCGATGAAGCCTCGGCTCAATGGGTCGGACGCAATGCGCTGACACAGCTTTTGCGGCAGGTTGACGGATTTGCGCCGGCATCTCCATTGTTGACCGATTTGTTGGACCAGTTCCGCGATACTGAAAGCGTGGTTGAATTCGCCCGGAGTGCGGGACCGTCCGCCTTTGGCGCTCTTGCACCCGGCGTTACGTCCCATGCCACTAACGGCGATACGGTTGCTCAGGCGATCTTGCAAGCGGGCGCAGACCACATCGCGTCTGATCTCAGACAGATGGGATGGAAGCCGGGCATGACCGTTTGCCTGGCTGGCGGGATCGGTCCGCATTATGCGCCCTGTCTGCCGGATGAAATGAACACGGACCTCATCAAACCGCAGGGGGAGCCGCTGGATGGTGCAATTGCCCTGGCGCAGGAGAAGGACATGACACATGGACATTGCTGAGTTCCTGCGCCCCGAAGGATGGCTGAGCCGGTCCGCCGGTCCGCGGTACGTACAGTTGCGCAGGCGGCTTGAGGCAGGGATAGAGGACGGCATCCTGACGCCAAACTCCTCACTGCCCCCGGAACGCGAGATTGCCGAAATCACTGATCTGTCCCGCGTCACCGTGCGCAAGGCCATTCAGGAACTGGTGCGCGAAGGAACTGTGGAGCAACGCCAGGGATCAGGCTCCTTTGTGCGCGAACCGGTCGCGCGTGTGGAACAATCGCTGTCGCAACTGACCTCTTTCACCGAGGACATGCAGCAACGCGGCCTGCAGACCACGTCAAAATGGCTTGAACGGGGTATTTTTATGCCCTCTCCGGATGAAGTGCTGACCCTGGATCTTGCCCCGGGTGACCAGGTGTCGCGCATTTACCGTCTGCGTGAGGCCGGTGGGCGGCCAATGGCGCTGGAACGTGCCGCCCTGCCGCTTGATATCCTGCCGAACCCGACTGCGGTAACGACTTCGCTCTATGAATTGCTCGCGCAGTCGGGTGTGCGCCCGGTCCGTGCCGTTCAGAAAATTTCCGCCATCAATCTGGAAGCGACAGAAGCGGACCTGCTGAACGTCGCCGAAGGCACAGCGGGCCTGCGCATCCAGCGCACCTCTTATCTGCAAAACGGGCGCGTCGCCGAACTGACCCGATCCATTTATCGCGGCGATGCCTACGATTTCGTGGCCGAACTGCGCCTCTCTCATTGAAAAGGCAGCTCAGATGACCTCTGACACCACCCTCATGCGCCAGGAAATCCTGGAGATCCCCGATGCCGTCGACCGTCTTCTGTCCCACGGGGGCGATGACATCCGCGCAGCGGCCACGGCTGCCCGCCAGTTGGATCCGGACTTTCTGCTGTCGGTCGCGCGCGGCTCGTCCGATCACGCCTGCACCTACCTGAAATATGCCAGCGAACTGGTACTGCGGCGTCCTATGGCTTCGGTCGGGCCGTCCGTGAAATCCATCTACGATGTCGACCTGCATGCAAAGGGCGCGCTGTGCCTGTCCGTCTCGCAATCGGGGATGAGCCCCGACATTGTCCGCATGACGAAATCCGTTACCGAAGGCGGCGGCATGACCGTGGCAATCACAAATGATCCGGCCTCTGATCTCGCGCATGTGGCCTCGAACACGCTGGCAATCCACGCGGGCCCCGAACTCAGCGTTGCCGCGACAAAAACCTTTGTCACCTCGCTTGTGGCCGGGCTGTGGCTCATCGCCGAGATCAGGCAGGATGCCGGTCTGATCGCCGCAATCCAGGCCCTGCCCGCCCATCTGGCAACCGCCACCGCCTGCGACTGGTCTGAGGCCGCTGCGGCAATGGACGGACGCTCTCTGTTCACGCTGGGCCGTGGCCCCTCCTGGGCCATTGCAAATGAAGCAGCGCTCAAGTTCAAGGAAACATGTCTGATCCACGCCGAAAGCTATTCTTCGGCCGAAGTGCTGCACGGTCCGGTCTCCATCGTCGAGCAGGGGTTTCCGGTTATTGCCTTTGCGGCTGGTGACGCCGCCGAAAGCAACCTGGCCGAGGTCGCAGACGCGCTGACCGACAAAGGAGCGAAGGTTTTTGCGACGTCGACAAAAACCAATAAAGCAACTTCGCTGCCCCATACGCGAACCGATCACTGGCTCACCGACCCGATTGCGGCCATTGTGTCGTTCTATGGCATGGTTGAAACGGTGGCCTGTGCCCGGGGTATCAACCCTGACACGCCGCGCCACCTCAGGAAAGTGACCGAAACCGTATGACACCTGCGACGATCACATTCACAGGCGGACGCATTTTTGACGGTAAACACCTGAACGACGCGACAGCCGCGCGGTTTCGGGATGATGTGTTTGTGGGAATGGTGCCGGACGCAGAGATTGCCGCAGATGACAGGGTCATTGATCTGGACGGCGACATCCTGTCACCCGGTTATGTCGACCTTCAGGTCAACGGCGGCGGCGGAGTCATGTTCAACGATGACCCATGCATTGAGACTCTGGCGCAGATCGCCAGCGCGCACCGGTCGCTTGGTTCAACCGCGATCCTGCCCACACTGATCACGGATCGCCCGGAAAAAACCTCTGCCGCTATTGAGACTGTGCGGTCAGCCCTTCGCAAGCGTGTTCCGGGCATCGCGGGGCTGCATCTCGAAGGGCCGCATCTGTCGCTGGCCCGCAAAGGTGCGCATGACCCGGCCCTGATCCGGCCCATGAATGACGCAGATCTTGATCAGTTGCTTGCCGCCCGTGCCGGCATTCCCGCTCTGAAGGTCACGATTGCACCCGAGAGTGTTACCCCCGCTCAGGTCAGGAAACTGACCCAGGCGGGCATCATCATTTCGCTCGGCCATTCGGATGCGGATTTCAACACATGCTGCGCCTACGCGAATGCCGGCGCGACCTGCGTGACACATCTGTTCAACGCGATGAGCCAGATGGGCAACCGTGAGCCGGGTCTTGTCGGCGCGGCACTGGAACTGGGTGCGCTCTCTGCCGGGCTGATCGCGGATGGCATTCACGTGCACCAGGCAACAATGCGTGCCGCCTGGAAAAGCAAAACCGGACCGGGCAAAATCTTTCTTGTCAGCGATGCGATGGCCGTGGCGGGAACGGAGCATACGCGTTTTTCCCTCAATGACAGGGAGATTTCCCGCACCGATGGCCGGCTGACCCTGGCAGACGGTACACTCGCCGGAGCAGATCTGGACATGACCAACGCGCTGCGCGTACTTGTCACCAGCATGGGCGTCGATCCCGAGGCAGCGCTGCGGGCCGCCACATCCGTTCCAGCGGCCATAATTGGCCTGCAGTGCGGGTTGGTACCCGGAGAAACCACCCTTGCCGACATCAACCGGATATCCGGCGCCCTGACGGGGTTGCGACCGCTTGATACCATGTCAGACCCGCTGCAATCGACCTCCCCGTAGCGGGGCGTGACTGCCCGACCCCCAAGAAGGTGCGGCATGGATCGCACAGACCGCATGTATACACTTGCTACCTCATACAAATGCGACATTCAAAGAACATGTCAAAGTTCACTCCCGCGCATTTTTACCACCAGGGAGAGGTAATGAGACAGAATCCCGGAACCAGTCAGAACAAAGAAGAGTGTGTCGTCAAAACATCCATGAAGCGACACACACAAGCAGTTTATGACTAAGGAGAAGGTCCGGATCGTGCTGATCGACCTGAAGGTCGAAAACATCATCTCGAACGCCACAAACCGATTGTGATCTTTCGGTGCAGCTACGTGACTCTCTGCCACCATCAGCACACAGGAAATCGACCTGCGCAATGCAGGGTAATGCTTGTCTGAGTCGCCACGCGCAATGGTATTTTGAGGGGTTCAGCCCTCCGTGAATGGTTTGCAGTGCAGGACATCTGCACGGCGCGAAAAGGCGTTGCGCAACAGCAGGCCATCAGCGCTGTATGGCAGACGTGCTTCTTCCCCCCGCCCGATGGCTGAAACCCGGCTGAACGGGCCGATAACACTGAGCATCTCCGCTTCAATGCTGTCGGCGCGCTCCTGGGCGAAACGTGCATTTACATGCCGCGGGCCGGTACTGTCGGCGTAGCCGACGACGACCAGCTGATCGCTGTTGCCTGTATTTTTGTCTCTGAGCCCGTCAAACCTGTCTGCGACCAGGTCGCTGACCTTTGCCAATACGGCATCCGGCGTCAGATCATCAGGAAGAAACAGAGACTTTTCATTCAGATCAGGAAGCCCTGCGATACCCTCGATGAAATCAGAGCAACCCGACAGCTGGCTGCGTGCAAGGCCGGTTCCAAAACCACTGTCATACTGAGGCTGAGCATCCCAGACGTAGTCAGCACAAACGATATCGCCTGGTCTGCGCGCGCCCTGGTCGAAAAAGAAACTCGCCACCGGTGCGCACTGAGGCAGCCCCCGACGGACAAGACCGCTGTCCGGTGACTGTTCCGGATCAAACTGCTGTACGGGAATTTCAGGCATCTCCAGACCGTCCAGTGCCTCCTGAACCCGCGCGACAAATTCATCGAGGCCAGGATTTGTCTGTAACGTAACAGGAACGGAAACCTCGTCTGGCAGTTCTAGGTCAACTGTCGCCGTCACACTCAGCGGGCCGGTTTCATCCAGGCGTTGCTGCAAGTCGCCCGCATCAGGTACCAGCGTCACCGTGAGGTCATCGATACTGCCTTCCTCACCAAGCGCGGCGACGGCATCACTGATCCGCGTTGTATCGAAAGCCAGATTGGCCGTCAGCGTGTTTTCTTCTTTCTGAAGTTCCGTCTGAAGTGTTCCAATGGCTTGCCGTAAAGCGATGAAGTCAGGATCATCGGGCTGCAATCCGACCGGCACATTGAGTTTGCCCGCCCCTGCTGTGACCTGTGAAAGCATAAATTCAGAAAGATCAGAGCCATCCGGTGCCAGCACACCTTGCAACAGCACATCGACGGGCACACGGCCATTCTCATCCGCAATCTGTGCGAGCAGATAGGCCAGTGCGTTGGACCCGTCCGGTGTTTTGACCTGTGATAGTACCACATCCAGCGGAACGCCAGACGCCGGGCCGACAATCCCCTTTCTGACGTGTTCCTCCGCAGAAACATCCCCTGGTGCAAGGACCTTAGTTACTTCTACATCCACAGGAATGCTGCCATCCGGTCCGGCAATCTGTTGCAGGACGTATTCCTCCAACGATTGGCCATCCGTTGCGTTGCGGCCTTTGACAACGTTCCCGACTTCGACATCGACCTTCAAGGCTCCACCTTCCACGCCATTTATTGTGGACAGAATACGACTGAGCTTTGCGTCCAGCTCTTTTCTTGCATTCTGCGCATTGAGAGCAAGTTCCGTCGCCAGACGGCTCACCTCTGCCCGCTGGCACCAGGCCATCAGCGCCTGCAGGTAAGCCAGTTCCATCTGGGATGCGCTGACCCTTTTCTTTTTCTCCTGTCCGATCCCTTCCGACTCAGCTGTCCAGTACGCGGTGTCTTTTGGCGTTGTGCATTCCTCAATGCCAAACAGCCCCACATCGCCGGGCACCGCTGTTTCAGACACAAGAAGCGGATAGCTGCTGCCGAGGCTCGCAACACGGGCAGGATCTGCCAGACGGGCTGTCTGTACCCCGTTCTGCCCGTTGATCCCGCCGATCAGATGACGCAGCACGGCATGCCGTGCTTCCAGATCGGCTGATCCCGCCTCGTCAGGTTTCAGCGATTTGACCGGACCAAGCCCGCCCAGAAAGGTGATCACGGCAACAGTGACGGCAGAACTGCGCACAAACCCGCGACGGCGCTGTGCCACAAGGCCTTCAACACGCGCTTCTGCCCGGTTGAGCGCTTCTTCCGCCTTTTTGAAATCTGGCAGCCGCGCGAGCATCTGTTGAAAAGCTCTCGCAGTCTGGTTTGGATTTGCGATCTTTCCACCAAACACATGGCGGAGTTGCGCGTTATAGGTATCCGCACTTTCGCGCACCCACTTCAGGCGCCCCAGCGCTACCCGTTCACCCGTTTCTTCTTTGAGTTCCGTTACCGTAGCGTAAATGTTTGTGATTGCCTGAGCCAGAAGACCAGCCCCGATTGCAGGCAATGCCCAGACGGTCGAGGACATGACGCCCTTGAAGGTGACATGCTCGGTCGTCGAGGCCCCTGGGATTCCGGAAAAATCGAGCCAGTTTTCAAACAGGCAAACCCCCGCGACAATGGACAGAGCGATCACATCCACAAAGGTGGTCCACCTGTTGAAAAAGAACAAACCGGCGTATCTGCGCCCGAGTGAACGGAAAACAGATTGCCTGACTTCGACGGCCTGATTTGCGATCCGGCCGATGCCATACGCGGCGTACATTCGCAAAAGACACGCTGCAAAGAACAGAACAGCCATCAGGCTGAATTCATTCGTTGTCAGCGTGAAGGCGTCCGTCTTTACAAAAGTAGCCACAATACAGAAGAGCAAAAAGACACAGCCCAGCGTGATGGACGATGTTCGGAAAAACCGGGTGATTGCCTGATAGACATCCGGCGGTGCCGGGCGAACCAGCTTCTTGCCGAGCCTGAAATCTTCTTTTGTGAACTCTCTCTGTGACGCCGCATCTGCGGGCGAAAGACCCAAGAGCCTCAGCAGACTGTGCCATGCGTTGGCAGTTGCGCCATAGAGGCCATCTCTGTCCTTATTGCCCTTACCACCTTCACCCTCCGCCCCGGACTGTCCACCAGCAAGAATAAGATGCGGCAGGCTTCGGTCCAGCACCCGGCCAAACCTGGACGACAGCGCAACCAGAGCTTTGTCAGCCTCAAAAAACGCGTTCTTGACGGTCACGAGGCCCGCCTCTGACCCTTCATCCACCATGGCGGTACTCAGCGAACCGGTGGTCAGCATTTCCCTGCTTTGCGACACGATTCCTGCTTTGGACCCAGGGCCATCACGCCGGATCGCAACAGGCCACAGCACGGCGCTGTGCAAATCATATGCTTCCTCCCCCGGGGTTGCTTTGTCGCTCTGATCAGCCCGCGCAACCAGATCGGCACCAGGACCACCATCGCCCACAGCATCGCGATCAACTGCGAACTTCATGATATGTGCGACGCTGAGCGCCAGCGCATCTGCCACATCCCTGGAAAGAAGATCACTGCTGGCCAGCCCATCAGGGACAGAAATACAGATCGAAATGAACCCACTTTGATCAATACTCGCTGCCAGTCCGAATTTGGCACGATCAAACAGCGCGCCGGCCTCTGCCGCTCTTTCAGCATCGCTCATCCTGCTGGCAAGGCGCTCCAGCCAGCCTGCAATAATATCGAACCCTGGCAGTTCCAGAATGTCGCGGTAGAGGACCGTCTGAAGAGCTTTCAGACGACCGAATGTTTCGGCGTCATCTTCTTTGACATCGACGCTCTTGCCGCTGACTTCTGCGGCGAACCGGATCAGCTCGCCTTCGAGCTGATGGGTGTTCCCAACGGAAAAATCCAGCGTTTGTGCATCAGGTTCTTCTTCCGTTTCCGTGCCGAAGTCCCGGGGCGGATTGACGGCACGGTGTGGGAGCGGTGTCCAGTCCAGGTACCGGTACTCGGGTGTCAGGGGGCCCTCATGCCCGTCAGAGGGGCCTGTAAAACGCGTCAGGCCTTCGCTCGAAACCCCGCGTTCACGGTTCGTCGCCCAACGATTGAAAGGCGCGCGGGGCGTGTTCTCACCTGCGCGCGCCTGGCGGACATAAGACACACCGTCTGAGTTCAGAACCACGCGGTACCAACCGCTGATCACCTGCGGCCAGACAGCAGAATCAAACTGAACATTCGTCAGATCCGCCTTTTTGACAGGGTACCCGGAGTTCAGGCGATCCCAAATCCATTCCAGCCTGGTCTGCTCTTCCTGCTCTTCCAGAAATGCCTGGAAATAGTATTTCCTGAAAACATGCCATGCTGTGCGCAGTGTTGCCTCGATGCAGGTCTGCACCTCTTTGTCGACATCCGCGTCCGGCAGAAGCGTTTCGGGTGCATCGACATAGTCGTCCAGACGAATGGATTTTTCTGCCTTCGCTGAGTTCTCTCCATCCAATCCGGACGCAATTTCACGATCCGGCTTGTCGATTGTCGCAAGCCTCTCGGACACGCGCTCGATCAATGCGGGCTGAATTTGCGGATCAATCTTCTTGGACAAAACACCAGCCGCTGTGGACAGCGCCTCGATCAGATTGTTTCCCTGTGACGTTTCATTACCGCTTGCCTCTGGTGATTTCGGTCCGAAAGCGAGTTCGCTCAGTCTTGATATGGCTGAGTCGCGCTTCTGAACAGCTTTCTTCAGACGGTCTTCTGCATCTTGTCTTTTTTGCAGCCACAGATCATTGATTGCCGACTGGGCGTGACTTGCTGCGGCTAAAAATTCCTCTGACCTGTCCTGAAAGCCAGGCAGGCGCCATTGGAATTCAGGGGTGCGCGGGGATGTTTCACCAAAGGACGGCATCGACCTGGGCCACGGATCCTCACTGACGGTCTGACTTGGCCGGCGCGTATGTTCCTTGATCAGGTATTGATAGAATGCATGCCAATAGAGACCGGTTTCCGCTTTTGCAGAAAAGTTTTCGGCGACCGACCGGTCAATGGCATCGAATTGCTCAACCGGTTCCAACTGGTTGGCTGTTATCAGCTTTTCACTGAAGTCAGCACGCAAATGCTGTGCTGCATCGGCAAGCTCGGCCTGAATGGATTTGCGCCTCAGTTCAAAGGCGGCGTTCGGCCCGTCAACAATGAAATCAGCGAATTTGACTGCTGCAGCCTTACGCGCAGCCTCGGTATTGAAAACGGTGTTAAATGTATGCAGGACACTATTCAAAAACATGTCGGATTCCTCAAAAAAGGACGAAGAAAATACTGAAAATAAATCTGGCCGTCTAAAAATTCGTGCAACATCTAATGGTTGAGGCACGACCTTGAGTTTCGCCCGAAAATAGTTTGTCCGTCAAGACTTGAGAAAAGATGAGAATTTCGGGAGGCCTTGGGCGGTCCAGACACGCAGCGCCTGAACGACTTTTTGATCGGCCGCTGCGAAAGACAGCTACCGAAGTGATCGCCCCAACACAGTCTGTTGCCACAGGGATGCGTAGGCATGGAACTGCGTGGCGAGTTCCGGGCGGATGATCGTCTGTGTATTCTGCACCAGCATTGACGACTGGCTGCCGACCAGCATCGCAGCGCCCGCGCTTGTACCCGTCGTGCCTGAGGCAGCGAAAACGGGTGAACCGGTCGCGATGGCCAGCATTTCGAGATAAAGTTGATTGCCCGCAAAGGGACCCTCAACAATAGCTTTCCCATCGTGGCCGATATTGGAAAGGCATTCAGCAGTTACCAGAGCCAGGTAAAGTGCAACAGCTGCTGCGCGTCCGCCTGTTCCAGCCTCTGGCTCGGGCCCGACCCAACCGGATATGTGCCCCTTGAACGGGCCGCTCTCTGCAGTGACCGCGGGCATCAGCATAATCCCTTTTGTGAGAACATGCTGCACATCCTGCAGGCTGGGTTCATTGCTGATGCCACAGGTTGCAATGTCGTGTTCACGACCGCCCATAAACCGTGCGGATGGTGCGGGATGCCCCCGGGCCGTTACGTTGATCAGTGTGTCAAGATTTGGATCAAGCGATACGTTTTTGCCACCAACAGACATCGCAATCACCCACGTACCGGTTGACACAACGCTGAAAGGGGGCTCCTGGCAAAGTACGTATGGGAGGAGCGACGCATTGGAATCGTGAATACCACAACAGACGGGCGTCTCAGGCGGCAAGCCAGTCTGTATTGCCACATCTGGCAGAATAGTCCCGATGATTTCAGATGGTCCGAGCACCGGAGCGAGCTTTCTTGCTATCCCAAGCCTTTCGACCAGACAGGAGAAATCCGCCTGGTGCGGGTTCCACAGATCGGTGTGGCACCCCAGCGACGTAACATCCATCCCTGTTTGCCCTGTAAGCTGAACGCCCCAGAACTGCGGATAGGTGACAATGCGATCTGTCCTGTTCTTCAGGCCGGGATCAGCCTGGAACTGCCAGAACAACTGTGCGCCCACATTCAGCCCACCAGCGAGCCGCGGTGACCCTGTTTCGGAAAACGGTGGTCTGATTGCATCGTAGGCCTCTGACAACTCGTCCGGCCCGTTGTGTTCATAATCCAGGATAGGTGCTGCCAGTTGCCCGTCACGCTGCAAAAGGGCAACACAGGCGCCATGCGTGGTGACCGATATCGCATCAATCCCGTGTGCGGCGTGAAATTCCCGCAACCCATCCAGCAGAAAGGCCCAGTGTCCCTGCACATCGAAGTGCGGCCAGGGCGGGCCGGGCAGAACGGTATTTGCACGGGTTACCACGGCGATTTCCGTCAGGCTGTCCCGGTCGACCAGTACAAGTTTTACGTTGGTCTTCCCGATATCTATGACGGCAACGTGCTGCGTCATGGCATGTGGAAAACGGGTTCAAGCGGTGTGGCAACCGGCTCATTGTCCGGATGTGTATCCATGATATCTGCCATATGCGCCCACCATCTCTGCATCACCGGGTGCTCTGGCAGCGCATCCATACCGTGCCCGTCGACGCGCCACAGGACGCCAAACAGAATATTTGTCTCTGCGTCCAGATGGATGGAATAGTCCGAAACTCCGGCATCCTTCAGCAAAGTAACAAGCTCTGGCCAGATCTCGTCATGGCGTCTGATGTAGTCTTCCCGGCGTCCGGGCAACAATTTCATTTTAAACGCATACTTTTCCATCATCCGGCCCGCCACATCGCCCACAGTCGTGGCAGCGCAATCACACCGATCAGCAGCGCACCGATCACGATGGACATCACGATACCCGGTACGTTCAGAAGACCGAGGCCGAAGGTCACAAGCCCCATCACAAAAGCCGCGATGACCACACCGACGATCGTGCCTGATCCACCCAGAATGCTGACACCTCCCAGAACGACCATGGTGACAATCTCAAGCTCCCAGCCGGTCGCAATGGACGGGCGGGTAGACCCCAGCCGGGCCGTCAGGCAGATCGCCGCGACGCCGGACATGAGGCCTGTCAGCAGAAAGAGGATGAACCTGACCCGCTGCACACGGATGCCCGAAAACATCGCTCCCGTCGCATTGTTGCCAATCGCATAAACGGCGCGACCAAAGTTCGTCTTGTGCAGAAGGACAGCGTAGATCAGCGCGATGACTGCAAAGAGCACGAATTCGAACGAGATCACCCACCAGACATACCCCTGCCCGAACCATGAAAAGCTGGCCGGATACCCGCGAAACGCCTGATCGCCCAGCACGATGTAACTGATGCCGCGAAACAGGCTCATGGTGCCGATGGTCACCACGATCGACGGCAGTCCCAGACGGGTGACAAGCACCCCGTTGAACGCCCCACAGATCAGACCAACACCAAGACCGGTCAGAACCAGCCCCGGCGTACCGACGCCCATCTGCACCGCTGCACCCATGGCGGTCGAGGCCAGCGCAATGATTGACGCGACGGAGAGGTCGATCTCCCCGGAGATGATCAGCAGCGCCATGGCAAAGGCGATCATCGCCTTTTCAGTGAAGTTGAAGGTGGCATCGCTGAGGTTCCAGGCATTCAGAAAGTAAGGCGATGCAAAGCTGTTTGCGACAAAGATGCCGATGGCTACAAACAGGAGCAGCGTTTCCCAGCTTTTCAGCCTTTGCTCGAAAGGGGATCGCAGCCGGTCGGGGATAACACGGTCTGTGGTGCTCATGATGCCTGCTCCGCGCGTTTGAGAATGATACGGCCTTTTTCCCGGTTGGCCTGGGCGTTCAGTGCAACCGCAACAATGATCGCACCACCCGAGATCGCCAGTTGCCAGAACGGTGAAATATCCACCACCGGCAGAGCATTCTTGATGATGCCGAGGAAAAGCGCACCCAAAAGTGCGCCCGCGACCGTGCCGATGCCCCCCATAATGGACACGCCGCCGATCACGCAGGCCGCTACAACGTCGAGCTCAAATCCACCTGCGATATCGACATAGGAGACCGCAAAACGCGACACCCAGAGATATCCCGTCAGCCCGGCCAGCGCACCCGAAATGGTAAAGGCCCAGAACTGTGTTTTGCCGACGTTTATGCCTGCATAGGTCGCTGCATGCGGGTTGCCACCGGCGGCATAGAATGCGCGCCCCAGCGTCGTGCGGGTCATCACGACCGAAAAAATGATCACTGCCAGAATGGCGATCCAGCCCAGGACAGGGAGCCCAAGTATGTCGGCGCGGGGGAAAGCCTTGAAGGCCGGGCTCATCTCGTGACTGTTAACCCATTTTCCGTCCGAAATGACAAAGATAATGCCTCTGAAAATGGTCATCGTGCCCAGGGTCACTACGATGGGCGGGATGGCCAGTTTCCACACCAGAATACCGTTGATCATGCCCAGTAGCGTACCAAGCCCGATGGCAATGACGAGTATGAACACAATCGGCAGGCCGGGAGCCGCCACATTGACCATGGATACAACCATCCCCGTGAGAGCCAGATTGGCTGCCACGCTCAGATCGATGCATTTGGTCAGGATAACAATCATCTGACCGATCGCCAGCAGGATCAGGGGCGACGTGTCGTTGAACACATTCGCAAGGTTGGCCGGGGCAATAAAGCCCGGAAACCGCGATGAAATGAGCATCAGGAGCAGGACAATCGCCCCGACCAGAAGTATCTCGCGCGAAGTGACAAGTCTTTTCAGCATGCTGTTTCCTTCAGATCCCGGCAGCGTGGCGGACAAGCGTTTCAGGTTGCAGATCGTCCCCTGCCAGCTCGGCGACCATGCGCCCCTCGCGCATGACGATTACCCGGTCGGACATGCCCAGAACTTCGGGGATCTCAGAGCTGACCATGATCACCGCAAGGCCCTGGGCTGCGAGTTCAGCAGTGAATTCATGCACTGCTGCCTTCGATCCGATGTCCACGCCCTTGGTCGGTTCATCAAGAATGATGACTTTGGGCCGGGTCGCGAGCCACTTTGCGATCACGACCTTTTGCTGGTTGCCTCCTGACAGATTGCCGACGTGCGTGTCGAGGGATGCAGCCCGCAGATCAAGCCGTTCGGTGTATTCCCGTGCCAGCCTGAATTCTTCTGCCAGTTTCAGAAATCCCTTGCCGGAAATACGTCCCAGCGACGGCAGGGTGACGTTCTGGAAAATCGGCAGATCAAGTATCGCGCCCTGCCTGCCACGATCTTCGGGAACATAGACGATGCCATTGCCGACCGCGTCTGCTGCGGATCTGATCTGCACAGGTGTCCCGGCGACTTCCACGGTTCCGGCGGATGGACGGGTGATGCCAAAGAGCGCCTGCATGAATTCAGAACGTCCGGCCCCGACCAGACCGTAAAACCCCAGAATCTCGCCCCGGCGCAGGGTGAACCCGATGTCCTCAAACTCTGTAGGATGGCTGTAGCCCGCCACCTTGAGCACTTCATCGCCAGGATCCGGTGTGCGCTTGGGGAAAATCTGGCTGACATCACGTCCGACCATCATCTTCACGAGGTCCGCCTCGGTTACATCCGAGACAGCGCCATCACCGATGAGCTGGCCGTCGCGAAAGACGGTGTAGTTGTCAGCAATGCGAAATATCTCATCAAACTTGTGACTGATGAACAGGATCGCTTTTCCCTGCGCCCTGAGGCTCTCCACCAGTTCATAGAGCTCTTCGATTTCCTTGTGCGAGAGCGCCGCCGTGGGTTCGTCCATGATGACCACACGCGCATCAATTGACAGCGCGCGGGCGATGGCGACCAGGTGTTTGTTGGCAATACCAAGGTCCCTGAGCTTGTGGCCGGGATCAATTCCCGCCCCGATACCATCAAGGATTTCGCCCGCTTTTCGTGTCATGGCTTTTCGGTCAATCAGCCCGAAAGCCCCCCTGGGCGCATGCCCCAGAAAGATGTTTTCCGCAACCGACAGCTCATCAAACAGGACTGTTTCCTGATGGATCGCGGTCACGCCGTTGTCGGCGGCCGCCTGTGGCACGGGAAATGCGGTGGGCACGCCGTTTACCAGTATGTCGCCACCGTCTGGCTGATAAATCCCGGTCAGGATCTTTACCACCGTCGACTTACCGGCGCCGTTCTCTCCGATCAGCGCTGTCACTTTTCCCGGGATCAGGTTCAGCGATACTTCGGACAGAGCTTTGACCCCGGGAAAGGTCTTTGTGATCCCGCTGAGTGCAAGAACCGCTGGTTCTGCGGTCGCTCTTTCAGACGGCATGATGGTGTCTGATTGTTTCAGCATTGCAGGTCTCAGCTTTAAAAGGAGAGTGCTGACGCGGCCAGCGAGGCCGCGTCACAGGTCAGTTCAGAGGATCAGAAGATCGACTTGAACTGATCGATATTGGACGCGTCGTAGACGAACGGGTCCGCCATGGCGGCTGAATTGGATTCATCCAGCGTGATGGTCCCCACACGCCCGATTGAGATTTCTGCACCAGGTTCAGCAGTCGCCGCGCCAGAGGCAAGCGCATGGGCGATCATGGCTGCCGAGTACCCCAGATCAATCGGGTTCCAGATTGCAAAAGACTGCGACGCGCCGCTTTCGATGGCGCCCGCCATTTCAGATGGCAGCCCAAGTCCGGTCACATTGACCTCACCGACTTTTCCCGCATCCACGACAGCCTGGGCTGCCGCAACGATGCCGACAGATGTCGGTGCAATGATCGCATCCAGATCAGGGTACGACTGCATGAGGCCTGTAGCTTCACGGTAGGATTTGTCGGCCAGATCATCCCCGTAAACGGTCGAGACAACATTGATACCGGGATAGTTGCCCATAACCTTGGTCATCTCTTCGATCCAGATGTTCTGGTTTGTCGAGGTGGTTGTTGCCGACAGAACCGCAACATCACCACCATCCGGCAGATGATCAGCGGCCAGTTTGATGATCATGTTACCGATCAGCGCATTGGAGGACGGGTTGAGGTGCATCTGGCGGCCCTCTTCGGCTACGCCAGAGTCCCATGAGATGACGGTGATACCGCGCTGCATGGCCTTTTTCAGGGTTGGCACCAGCGCATCGGTGTCGTTTGCCGATACCGCGATCGCATCTACACCCTGCGCGATCAGCGAGTTGATCACTTCGATCTGACCCTCGGCGGTTGTGTCCGTGGGACCGGTATAGATGATCTCCACACCGCCGAGTTCCTCGGCTGCTGCCTGAGCGCCCTCAGCAGCTGCTTCAAAAAAGCCGATGCCCAGAGCTTTGACAACCAGCGCGATACGCATGTCGTCCTGCGCCATAGCTGTTGTGCCAAACAGGCCCGCTGCAAGGCTCAACCCTGCGGTGAGCGTGGTAAAAGTGCGACGTTTCATTGGAATCCTCCCTAAAGTACGTTCGCTTATCAAGCCTCTCTCAGGAGGCCACGTTTTTCTGAGCGCTCCCTGACTGGGTTACGATCAGCGTCACTTCGGCAGCGTCGAGCATGGCCGCTGCTTTGTCTGTTATCCGGTCATCTGTAATGACGGTTGTGATCCGGTTCAGCGGACACAGGACGAGGCTGGAACGCTGCTGAAATTTTGTGCTGTCGGCGAGAACAACCAGTTCGTCGGCCTGCCCGATCAGTTTCTGTTCTGCCTGGATCAGCAGCGGATCCGCTTCCATCAGTCCAAGCGGTCCCAGACCCTGCGCGCCCATAAACATACGACGGGCGCAGAAATTGCGGGTCACGTCGTTGTCAAAGGGTGACAGGATGATGTTCTGTTCGCGGTAGATCGTGCCACCGGACAGCATGATCGTATTCTTGGAATGCTTCAGCAGATGCTCGGCAATGGGGAACGAGTTGGTAAACACCTGCAGCCGGCGGCTTGCCAGTGGGTGCACCATCTGAAAAGTCGTCGTGCCCCCGTTGATAATGATTGCATCCCCGTCCTCGCACAGATCGACAGCAGCGGCAGCAATGGCTTGCTTTTCCTCGATATGCATGGTTTCATTCACCGAAAAAGGCCGGCCGGCCAGCCCCACGAACTGCGGCGGGCTCAATGCCTCGGCACCGCCACGCACCCGGCGAAGCAGCTTGTCCTGGTCCAGCGTAGCAATATCGCGCCGTATGGTTGCCTCTGACGCGCCGGTCAGGTTGCAAAGCTCGATCACTGTGACAACGGGCCGTTCTTCGACCGCTGACAGAATGATCGTATGGCGTTCTTTTTCGTGCATTTCTGGCCTCCCTGATCCTGCAGACTGTCGGGATTCGCGCTATCTGTCAATCAGTTTCGATCATTACCAATCATTTTTTTGTATTAATGATTGATTTTGATTGTTAATGATTGACAAACCGACGCACTCCTATCAGCCTGATGACGAACATCAACGACGGGCGCGCGGCGTCGACCGGGAGGAAACATGTTGAAAACAGTGAAAACTCAGCTTCTTGAAAGCCGCTGGGACGACGACGCGGCGCGTGGAAAAAACGAATCAGAGTTGCTGCTGTATCGCTCCAACATCCTCGGGTCTGACAAGCGTGTGACCAACTATGGCGGCGGCAATACCTCGGCCAAGGTCATGGAAACCGACCCGCTGACCGGCAAAGAGGTAGAAGTGTTGTGGGTCAAAGGATCAGGCGGTGACATTGGCTCGATCCGGATGGATGGTTTTGCCACTCTTTACATGGACAAACTGCAGGCACTGAAACAGCTTTATCGTGGTGTGGAGTTTGAGGATGAAATGGTGGGCTACCTGCCCCACTGCACTTTCAGACTGAACCCGCGGGCAGCCTCCATCGACACTCCGCTTCATGCCTATGTACCGCGCAAACATGTCGATCACGTCCATGCCGACGCGATCATAGCAATTGCTGCCTCGAAAAACTCAAAAGAGCTTACGCAAGAGATTTTCGGCAACCGCATCGGCTGGCTGCCCTGGAAAAAGCCCGGGTACGAACTGGGCCTGTGGCTCGAAACCTTCTGTCTTGAGAACCCTGATGCCGATGGCGTGGTGCTTGAAAGCCATGGTCTGTTTACATGGGCTGACACAGCCAGAGAGTGCTATGATCAGACCATAGACGTCATCAACGTCGCAACCGGGTGGCTGGCGGACAGCAGCAGTGGTGTGGCGCCTTTTGGCGGAGCCGTTCATGACAGCCTGCCACCGCAGCAACGGCGTGCGGTTGCTGCGCGGCTGATGCCCGCCATCCGCGGTTTTGTCTCCGGGAACCAGCACATGGTCGGCCATTTCAACGACAGCGAAGAGGTTCTTGAATTTGTGAATGCACGGGACATGGAGCCGCTGGCCGCTTTGGGCACATCCTGTCCTGACCACTTTCTGCGGACCAAGATCCGCCCGCTGGTGGTACCATTTGACCCCGCAACAGGGGATATTGATACCGTTATCGACGGGCTGCCTGATCAGGTAGACGCCTACCGCAAGGATTACGCCGCCTACTACGAACGCTGCAAACATGCCGACAGCCCGGCACTGCGTGACCCGAATGCTGTTGTTTATCTTGTACCCGGTGTGGGCATGATCACCTTTGCGAAGGACAAAGCCACCGCGCGGATCTCAGGCGAATTTTATGTCAACGCGATCAATGTGATGCGTGGTGCGTCTGCGGTCAGCGAATATCAGGGGCTGCCAGAACAGGAAGCCTTTGACATCGAATACTGGCTGCTGGAAGAAGCAAAGCTGCAGCGTATGCCAAAGCCCCGATCACTGGCCGGTCGGGTCGCACTCGTCACAGGTGGCGCGGGTGGCATCGGTGCAGCTACTGCCCGACGCTATCTGGCAGAAGGTGCCTGTGTGGTGCTGGCAGACATCAACGAGGACGCACTGGCTTTTGCGCAGGAAAACCTGGCCGGCAGCTATGGCGCTGATGTTGTGCGCCGAGTTCACATGGATGTCACCAGCGAAGACGCCGTTGCCCGGGCTTTTGCAGAGGCAGCTGTCGAATTCGGTGGGGTCGATATTCTTGTGTCCAATGCAGGGATCGCCTCTTCGGCGCCTGTCGAAGAGACCTCTCTCGCGCTCTGGAACAAGAATATGGACATCCTGTCTACGGGGTACTTTCTGGTCAGTCGCGAAGCCTTCAGACTGATGCGGGTACAGAATATGGGCGGTGCTGTCGTCTTTGTCGCGTCCAAAAACGGGCTCGCGGCCTCGCCCAATGCGGCCGCCTACTGCACGGCCAAAGCGTCTGAAATTCATCTTGCGCGCTGTCTGGCACTGGAAGGCGCGGGAGCGGGCATACGGGTCAACGTCGTCAACCCGGATGCTGTCCTGCGCGGCTCAAAAATCTGGGAGGGCGACTGGCTTGAACAGCGTGCCGGCACCTATGGCACTGACAAAGACGGTCTTGAGGAAATGTATCGCCAGCGGTCCATGCTCAAACGTTCCGTCCTGCCCGAGGACATCGCGGAGGCCTGCTATTTCTTTGCGGCTGATACCTCCTCCAAATCGACTGGCAACATCATCAATGTCGATGCCGGCAACGTTCAGGCCTTCACGCGATAGGACAGACAATGAGCTATGAAACAGCCAGGGCAGCTTTTGCCGATTGGGGCGTCGACACCGAAGCGGCCCTGGAACGCCTTAAGACCATTCCAATATCCATGCACTGCTGGCAGGGCGACGATGTGGTCGGTTTTGAGCAGAAGTCCGGTTCCTCCGGCGGCGGCATCCAGGCAACCGGCAACCATCCCGGTCGCGCACGAACGCCCGATGAATTACGCGCGGATCTGGAATTTGCCTATTCGATGATTCCGGGCAACCACCGGCTGAACCTGCATGCAATGTATCTCGACACGGATAAGACCCCGGACCGGGACGAAATAGAATACAGTCATTTCGCGCCCTGGGTGGACTGGGCGCGAGATCAGAACATCGGCCTGGATTTTAATCCGACCTTCTTTGCGCATGCGAAGGCCGACGACAACCTCACGCTCAGTCATCCGGACGAGGGCATACGTGACTTCTGGATTGAACACGGCAAACGGAGCCGGGAGATCGCCGCACAAATGGGCGCAGCACTGGAATCGCCCTGTGTCAACAATATCTGGGTGCCTGACGGCTACAAGGACACGCCTGTTGATCGCATGTCGGCACGTGCCCGGCTGGAGGCGTCACTGGACGCGATGCTGGCACCACCGCAGGACAAAACGCGGATGCTGGATGCCGTTGAAAGCAAGCTTTTCGGGATCGGTGTGGAGGCCTGCACAGTGGGCAGCCACGAGTTCTACATGGGCTATGCCATCCGCAAGGGAACCTTGTTGTGTCTGGATATGGGGCACTTCCACCCGACCGAAAACATTGCAGACAAACTCAGTGCGGTTGCCCTGTCACTGGACGAAATTCTGCTGCATGTCTCGCGTCCGATGCGATGGGACAGCGACCATGTGATCCTGCTCAGCGACGATATCCTGCAGATGGCGCAGGAACTGGTCAGCGCGGATCTACTGGGACGCACACACATCGGGCTCGACTTTTTCGACGCCACGATCAGTCGGACAGCCGCCTGGGTGATTGGCACACGCAACATGCAAAAGGCCCTGCTGCGCGCATTGCTGACGCCGCTGGAGGTCCTGAAATCCGCTGAAACAAGGCTCGACTTCACAACCCGTCTGACCATCACCGAGGAGTTCAAGGACTTGCCCTTCGGGGCTGTTTGGGAGGAATTTTCCGCGCGGGAGAGTGTCCCGAACGGTCAAAAACTGATCGGTGAGCTTGAACGGTATCAAAGCAGTGTGTCGGATCGGACCTGACCTGTTGCGCAGTCATGCATGCAGATATCAGGTTTGGCCGCTGGTCTCAGAACTCAGGACCGCAGTTGCGCGCAGTTTTTACCCGAACAGAACATCAGGAACAGCGCGCGGGCCTCATCCCAGCACTGATTTCGGAAAATAGAAACTCACGACCCAGTTCGGCATATCGACGATCTCGGATATCCGCAGATCGCCCGCAACGCTGCACAGCATATAGGCCTCGACCGGTGACACCTTTGCAGTAGCACAGATCCAGTCGATCATCTGTCGCACCGCATCGCGCGCAGATTGCATCAGGTCAGGACCGACCCCGGTTGTCACCCGGTACCCCTGCTGGTCAATATGGTTCGTGACCGGCCCGGAGGTTTCCAGACGCGGAAACGCGAACCGGGCGTTTTTGATCAGGTCGACCTTTATTTCGACTTCCATCGGACTTTCGATGGCAGTGCCGCAGATCTCTCCGTCACCCTGAGCGGCATGGGTATCCCCAAGCGACAGCAGACCACCGGCCACCTCAACGGGCAGGTACAGGGTGGTGCCCTGGCAGTTATCGCGGATGTCGAGGTTGCCGCCCACCCGGCGGGGCGGCACCACGCTGTGATGACCCGGCTCTGAGAGGGCAAGCCCGATTGTGCCGACGAATGGTTTCAGCGCGACCTGACCAAAGGGCGAGAAAACCGCAGGTTTTGCCAGCCCGGTATCATAGTTCCAGACGTGCAGTGCAGCGTCCGGGAAATCATCTGCCAGCAGGCCAAACCCGGGGATGTTGGCCGTCCAGCCCCAGCCCGAGGCGTGGAATTCGTTGAACGTGATCGCAACAGCATCACCCGGCTCCGCGCCATCAACCCAGATGGGTCCGGTGACCGGGTTCACATTGTCAAAATCAAGAGACTTGAGATCATCAAGTGTTGCCATGGCGTGCAGCTGACCCCCGGAGGCATCGATTGTCTCAACTGCAATGGTCTCGCCTGGTGTGACGCTGAGAACCGGTTCAATCGAATTGTCCCAGCCCAGGTGATGATTGTGTTTGTGGATCGTATGATTGCAGCTCATGGGTAGTCTCCGTTTGTTGGGCGTCAGTCCGGATGGAGTTCAGGCACTTAGTCGTATTGGCCCCCGTGTGGAATATGCATCTGTTGGTGAGGGATTGTCCGACGCAGGAGTACCTCCGAAATGCGCAATGATCCCGGCAACGGCGTTCAGCGAAGTCTGGACCGCGCCCTCGACCCAGGCAGGTGTCCAGCTGACCCCATCGCCGGCGATAAAAATCCCCCGTTCCGCAGGCGGCATTTCACTTTGCATAAAATGCCCGAACATGCGGTGATTGTAACGGTAATGCCCCGGCAGTGCACCCTTGAACGCGCCAAGGAAATTCTGGTCCGCTTCCCAGCTCACGGTTATCGGATCCCCCAGAATGTGGCTGCGGATGTCGACCTTTGGATAGATCTTGGCAAGTGCAGACAATGCCAGTTCCACGCGCTGTTCGACAGGCAAAGGCAGGACTTTGAGCGCATCCGTCATCCAGGAATAACTGAGGCAGATGACCGACGGTTTGTCCGGGCCGTTGTCAAACAGGTAGGTCCCCCGCGTCATCCGGTCTGTCAGCGTCATCGACATTGTATCGCGCCCCGTAACCGGGTCTTTGTCTTTCCAGAAAGGCCGGTCAACCATCACAAAGGTTTTGGCCGATTGCATGTAACGCGTCCGGTCCAGTGCCATCCACATTTCCTGTGAAAACAACGTTTCCTGTGTCTCGATCTGCGTTGTCAGAAGATGTGTCTGACAGGTCACGAGAACGGCGCTGAAGGTATCGTTTCTGCCCCAGCTGTCGGTGACCTCAATCGCGTCAGGGGATACGCGCCTGATCCGCTTTGCACCTGCGCGTGTCGCGCCACTGTTGAGACTGCGCAGCGTCGTTCCCGCAGGCCAGTGAGTAATTTTGTCCGGGGCATGCTGCCACAAACCACGTGGCACCTGCTCGACACCGCCGACAACATAGCGCTGGTGATCGTCGCATTCGGTTGCGTTCACCCGCAGTATTTCCAGCATGGAATTTGGGAAATCGCTGTCCCAGCCACCGGTGCCGAAACCAACTTGTCCAAAGACTTCCCGATGGTGAAAAGACAGTTTCCGAAAGGCCTCTGAGGACACCACAAAGTCATAGAACGTGCGTTCATCCCAGCATGAAACAAGCGGGTTCCAAATCTCTTTGATGCGGGGGACATCCCGGTCGCGGATTGCCTGCTTCAGCGCTGTGAAACTGGCACCCTCTTCCAGCGCTGCATCATAGGCACGCGCCACTTCCTGAAACAGAGGTGGCAGATCCTCAAGTGTCTGCGCATAGTGGCTTTCTCCCAGAAGATCGATAACCGTCGACCCGGCAGCTGGTGTCAGAGGGTTGGGGAAAGGCGCAGTCTCCAGCCCCAGCAGGTTGACATAGTGATAAAAGCCGGTGCCGGAGACAGGAAACCGCATCCCGCCCAGCTCGGCGATCACACCGTCCGCGCCCTCAAAAGGTTGCGAGCGCAGACGCCCGCCGAACTGGCCGGATTCGAACAGGATCGGACGCAGTCCAAGTTTCATCAGTTCATAGCCCGCAATCACGCCTGCGGCACCCGCACCAATGATGGCAACCCTGGATCCGTGCGCGGCATCTGGCAGCGTGCCCAGCCCGTCGGGGTGACTGATCCAGTCGTCATAAGCAAAAGGGAAATCAGGGCCAAAGACTGTGACCGGCTTCATGTCAGATCTCCGTAAATGTCCGGGCGGCGGTCCGCCAGGTGCGTCTGTCTTTGTCGCGCATGTTTCAGCACGCTCTGATCGAGTTCGGCCCAAAGCATTGTTTCTGCGCCCGCGCCGCGGACGATGTCCTCGCCGTCCGGACCGCACACGCAGGACAAACCATTGTAGGTAAAAGCATCCTCTGATCCTGTGTAATTGCAATAGGCCAGATAGACCGCATTCTCCTCCGCCCGCGCGGGCACAAGGCGCGCCGCGACACTGTCAAAAGGCACCATATTCGCTGTCGGGCAGACAATAAGGTCGGCCCCATGCAAGGCATGAGCGCGCACGAGTTCCGGAAACTCCACATCATAGCAAATCGCCAGCGCGGCCTTCCATCCATTCAGGTCAAACACGGGTGGAATACTCTGACCAGCGGTGAACTGTGCACGGTCAACCTCGCCAAAAAGATGCGTCTTGTGACAGCGCGCGATCTCCTGTCCCGCGCCATCGATGGCGACGCAGGCATTGTACGGACGCGGATGTCCCGGAAGCGCAAGCCCCGCGACTATGGCAATGCCATGCTCTCTGGCAATCGACTGTATTCCGTCCAGCACCTGCCCGGATTGCCTGGCATGGGTGGCGATCTGCTCCGCGCCGATGTTGTAGCCGCCCAGATACATTTCAGGCGTAACCAGCATGTCGGCGCCCTGCCCCGCAACCATTTTCGCAGCCTCGGACAGCGCCTCCAGCGCGCGCTCTGTCTGCGTCTGAGGGTGCGTTTGCCAAAGTGCGATTTTCATTCGTGATCCCTAGTATGTGTCCGCATAGGCTGCGCATTTTCCCGCCGTATCCAGGTCCGCGATATGGGCGATTTCGGATTCTTTATGTGATCGGTAAACGTCAGCAAACTGCTCTGGAAACCAGCCGGTGACAGTGTCGCTACCGGTGAAGGCATCGAGTGCGGCCTCCAGCGTTTCAGGCAGGCGGGTGAAGCCACGGGCCGCCAGTTCCCCGGGTGACAACAGCGACAGATCATCCTCGGTCGCGGGGGGCGCGCGCAGCTCTTCTTCGATGCCCTGACAGCCCGCATGCACAACAGCCGCAAGGGCCAGATGAGGGCAGGCAGCGGCGTCCGCCGCACGGTATTCGATGTTGAACTGTTTGGCGACCGAGGCAGGCTCCCTTGACGTGACAGGGCACACCCGCAGGGATGCTTCGCGGTCCCGGAAACCAAGATTGTTGTAGGCCGCAGACCATCTGTGCGGTGTCAGCCGTTCGTAAGAAACAACCGAGGGTGCTGTCAGTGCAAGAATCGCGGGCATGTATTTCAGCACACCCGCAGCAAAGGCGTCGGTCAGGCCTGACATGCCGCAGGCGCCGTTTTCATCATAGGTCAGAGGCGTTCCGGTATCGTCGCGAAAACTGAGGTGAATGTGTACGCCGTTGCCAACAGATGCGGTATCGAGGATCGGAGCAAAGGTCGCCGCCTCGCCGGCATGCTGTGCCGCAGAGCGGGTCAGTTCGCGCAGGATGACCGCGTCATCGGCAGATTTCACGCCTGTGCCGGGTGCGACGACGACCTCAAACTGGTTCGGTCCGTATTCCTTCATGATACTGTCCGGCGTCAGACCCGCTGCTTTCAGCGTCCCCATCAGGCTTTCCAGAAACACCCGCTGGCGTTCAAACGCATTCCGGCCAAATCCTTCGTTGGGCAGCCCGGTGCCCCTGAGCTGGAATTCATGCTCGAACGCGGAAACCAAATGCGCACCGCTCAGCCGGTGCAGCCGCGCCAGGGCCTCTCGCAACAGCTGCCGGGTACAAAACGCCCAGGGGTCGCCCTCCAGCGTGACGATATCGCCCAGCATAAAGTGTTCGGTTGCGCCGCCCTCAAAACCCACCTTCACCTCACAGGCCGGATCAGGGACGAGCAGCAGATCGCCCAGCGAGCCGAACGGGCTGTCACCGATTCCGTCAAAACAGTTGATCTGCACGTTCGTAGGTACCCACCCGACCCCACGGCTGAGGCGACGGTCGAGCTGGTCTGCGGGAAATGCCTTGCCGCGTACCTTACCGGCAATATCGCAGGTGGCAGCAAAAATCAGGGGCATCGGTTTCATTGTGTCGTTTCCTTTGTCGTCACGCGCAGTGTGTCCCAGCTCTCGATCCGGTCGCGGGTATGTTCCCAGTGTTCCTCGGCAATGCGGGTCACGATGGCCTCGGTCACGGCAAGAGCGGAGGAATAAGTGTCCCACAATGTACCGGACTCGATGGGCACAGGCAGAACATCCGACGCATGACGCGCAACAGGTGATATCCATTTGTCCGTCATAAGCATGACCCGCGCGCCGCGTTCATCACGGGCCAGCGCAGCGAGTGAGGCAAGCGATGTCTGATAACGGCGAAAATCCACGACAAAGAAGATATCGCCTGCCTTCATCTGCAACAGGTATTCGGGCCAGGTTTCGGGATCAGAGGGCAAGTGAAATACGCCTTTTCGCGCCTGACGGAGGTGGAAGGAAAGATGCGCTGCAATCGTGTCACTGATCCGTCCGCCGATGACATAGACATTGTGTTTACTGCTCGCCAAAAGGGTACACACACGTTGGAATTGCTCCTCTGTGATGGCATCTCCGGCGATGGCCATTTGTGCACTGGCCCTGGTCAGGAAATCTGACAGATAATCCCCTTCGATGTGGCGGCCCCGCTCGTGTACTTCGACCGGGCTGCGGTCACCCTGTTTGAGCTCGGCAATCAGCGAACGCTGAAACTCCTGATATCCGGTCAAGCCGATTTTGGCCATGAAACGGGAGATAGAGGGGGCGGACACCTCTGAGCGCGCGGCCAGATCCTGGATCGATGACAGCCCCGCATAAGGGTAGTCCGACAGGATCGCTGCGGCCAGCTTGCGCTCACCGGCGGTGAATGTGTCGGACGCTTTTTCAATCTTTTGTCTGATCTGCACAGTCATCTGGCACCTGCTTCGGTTACTGGCCAGCGTTTATGAAAAAATAATTTCAGTCAACTCAAAAAACTTGACTTTGGAAATTTTCATTCGTCTACTTTCAGCATTATCAGGGAGCGGTTGTGAGTCGATCAAACGTCATTGATGCCTCTGTGCAGGGGCAGTCAGGCCAGGAAAACCTGCTCAGCGCATCTGATCCTGCGCCAGTGGAATGGTGCATTGCGCGGGCGCAGTCTCCCATTTTCTTGTTGTGCGAACACGCGGGTCGGGCCGTTCCACAGGCACTGGACGGCCTGGGATTGCCAGAAGGCGCAATTGACCGGCATATCGGCTGGGACATTGGCGCGGAAGCGCTGGCGCGCGCTGTATCCCACCGGCTGGAATGCCCGCTGATCCTGCAGCGCTACAGCCGGCTGGTGATCGACTGTAACCGCCCTCCCGGCAGCGCAGGATCCATTCCCGCTGTCAGTGACGGCATCCGCGTTCCCGGCAATGTCGGGCTGAACACCCAGGCGTCAGAGCAGCGCCGGCGGGAGATTTTTGACCCGATGAATGATGCAATCGCAGCCGCGTTTGAATTTCATCCGCGTCAGGCTGTTTTTGCCATCCATTCCTTTACACAGAATTTTCAGGGACAGCTGCGTCCCTGGGATGCGGGCTTTCTGACACGCAGCGATACCGAAACCGCTGGCAGGCTGATGGAAGTGATTTCCGCCGCCGCACCTGATCTGCGGCTTGCGCTGAACCAGCCTTACCAGATTGATGATGCAAGCGACTGGTTCATCCCGCGCTATGCCGAAGCCCGCGCCATGCGGCACACACTGATCGAAGTGCGCAACGACCATCTGACAGATGAGGCCGGTGTTACACGCTGGGCCGATCTGCTGACCCCGGCAATCCGGTCCGTATTGGAGGTTTCACAATGACACTGACCCGCCAGCTGCCTCTGGTGCCGGCACAGTCCGCGCTGCTTTTTGTCGATGTCCAGAATTTCGCCGCCCATCGCGAGGGAGGTGAGTTCAAAGGCATGTCGGCACAGGATTTCGCCTCCGGTTACAGCTGGTTCTTTGACGAGCTGGAGGCCCGGGTCTTTGGCAATATGCAGGCCATTCAGGCCGCCTGCCGCGCTGCCCGGATCGAAGTTATGTATACGACCATTGAAAGCCTGACACTTGATGGTCGTGACAGATCGCTGGACTACAAGATAACCGGATTCAATGTTCCCAAAGGCTCCTGGGACGGTAAGGTGATCGACCAGATCGCGCCCGCAGACGATGAGATCGTTCTGCCCAAATCGTCCTCGTCGGTCTTTATCTCGACCCATATCGATTATGTCCTCCGCAATCTGGGCGTCCGGCAACTGGTCATATCCGGTCTGATCACGGATCAATGTGTGGAAAGCGCCATCCGTGATGCCTGCGATCTGGGATATCTGGTTACTCAGGTGACGGATGCCTGCCTGACCTACACTCCTGAGCGACATGCAAACTCGCTGCGCACCATAAAGGGCTACTGCCGCCAGGTGACCACAGCAGAGCTTGTTTTCGAGCTGGAGAACGTATGATGGTACCGGTTTCTCAGACTGCTCTGCCGGGTCCGGAGCGCGCATGCTGGAACTGACGGGCATCAGCAAGTCGTTTGGTGGCGTTCATGCCGTCCGCGATGTCTCATTCCTGCTGGAAGCCGGAGAGGTTCGCGGACTGATCGGACCAAATGGCGCGGGCAAGTCCACGCTGGTCAACCTGATCTCGGGGCTATTGACGCCCTCGTCCGGTACAATGACGCTGAACGGCGTACCGCTCACCGGGCAGAGCGCCCATCAGCGTGCCCGCCAGGGCATTGCGCGTACGTTCCAGAACCTGCGGGTTTTCCCCAGCCTGAGTGTCGAACAGAACATAGATGTTGCCCGTTATGCGGGGGGCAGCGCCGCCCTGCCGGAAGCCGCGATAAGGCAATTCGGTCTGCTCGACAAACTGACTTTGCCAGCCAACGCTTTGTCCTATGGCGATCAGAGACGTCTCGAAATCGTGCGCGGACTGGCACTGCGGCCACGGATCCTGATGCTGGACGAACCCGCAGCCGGTATGAACGAAGAAGAAACCGAAGCTCTGGGCCACGCGCTGAAATGGGTGCAGCAACAGGCTGACTGCGCACTCTTCGTGATCGATCATGACCTGAAATTCATTATGACCCTCTGCGACCGGATCACAGTGCTGGATATGGGGTCAGTGATCGCCGAAGGCACACCTCAGGAAATTACCACAAACCCAAAAGTCATCAGCGCTTATCTCGGCGACGACGTAAGCGCGGTGGCCTGAACTTATAACTGCCAACAACAAGGAGATTGAAATGAAAATGAGTATACTCACGGCGCTGGCCTGTACGGCCCTGGTGACACCTGCCTTTGCAGAAGACACGATCAAAATTGGTCTGGGCGTCCCGATGACAGGCGACTACGCCCCCTATGCTGAATGGCAGGGCGCGCGATGCATGGCCGAAATGATCAACGCAGACGGCGGTGTCGATGGCAAAATGATCGAGGTTCTGGTTCAGGACGCCGGGGCAGATACGCAAACGGCAATTTCGCTGGCGCAGAAATTCCTGGATGAGGGCGCCGTCATGCTTGGCACAATCCCCTTCTCGGATACGATGATACCTGTGGCACAGATTGCGCAGGGCTATGGCGTGTCAATCTTTCAACCCCAGTCCACACAGGTTGAGATGCACGCAGGCATTGTCGACAACTTCTTTACAGGTGTCTCACCGGACCCTTTCACCGCAACCGCGGCGGCCAACTATGCGCTGGAGAACGGCGCAAAAAATGTCGTCCTGCTGACCTCTGATGAAGGCGGCAGCTGGTCGGCCAAAACGCCGCTCTGGTTCGGTGAAGTGATTGAAGCAGGCGGTGGCAAGGTGCTCGACACGCTGAATTTCAGTTTCGGCACCTCTGACTGGTCACCCCAGATCGCAGAGATGCGCGCTCTGGGCGAAGAAATTGACGCCGTCTATATCTCCTCCATCATGCCGGATGTGGGTGTTCTGGTCCGGCAGCTGCGCAGTGCGGGCATCGACGCCTGGGTCGTCGGTTCAGACGGATTTGACGATCCATCGCTTGATGCGATCGGTACCGACGATCCGTCGCTCCTCGACAAGGTTTTCTTTGCGACACTGGCCCCCAGCCAGGCCGACAGCTCGGTGGTGAATTTCATCGAAGAGTGCAAGGCAATCGGTGTCGATGTTCCAGGTCTTTTCCCGGCAACCGGCGCAGACACGGTCAAAGCGGTGGCATGGGCGGTGGAGCAGTCCGGCAGTACGGACCCGGCGACAATCGCAAAAACCATCCGCGAGGCCGACAGCATTCCGGTTCTGACCGTCGACAGCATTTCGTTCAAGGATACAAAAACCTACGCACAGCGCACCATTCCGGTTATCGGATTTGAAGGCGGCAAGCGCGTTCTTGTGTCCAACATCGTGCCCGACAACGTCCCAACGGACTGGTAATAAAGAGTGGGGCACAGCCGCGCGCTGTGCCCTGTTGATCCCATGCTGGACATTCAGAATCTGCAGGTTTTTCACGGCCCCATCGAGGCGGTCCACGGTATTTCCCTGAGCGTCGCCAGTGGGCAGTGCGTCGCATTGCTCGGCCCCAATGGCGCGGGCAAAACCTCTACAATTTCAGCGATCTGCGGCATTGCACAGGCAAGCGGCACCATCGCCTTTGAAGGGACAGACCTGGCGAAAGTTTCCGTAGAGGACCGGATCGGACGCGGCATTGCGGTCTCTCCCGAGGGGCGGCGGATTTTCAGTAATCTCAGCGTAGAAGCGAACCTGCGCATCGGTGGCGGCATCCGAAGCGACCGCGAAAACATTCAGGCCGACATCGACAAATGGTTCGATACATTCCCAATCCTGGGAGAGCGGCGCAGCCAGCCGGGCGGCACTCTTTCAGGCGGAGAACAACAGATGCTCGCCATCGCCCGCGCGCTCATGTCCAGACCTAAAATCCTTTTGCTCGACGAGCCCAGTCTTGGTCTTGCGCCACGCATCGTGGCCCAGGTGTTTCAGATGATTGCACAGCTGCGGTCGGAGGGCATGACAATCCTGCTGGTCGAGCAGAACGCGCGGCAGGCCCTTGATATCTCGGACTATGGGTATCTGCTCAACAATGGCCGCATCCAGGCCCAGGGAACATCTGCGGAACTGGGTGGCAGCAAAGACATGATGGCAAAACTGACGGGACTGGTCTGAGATGGAATATGCAGCACAGCAGATCATCAACGCGCTGTCTTTCGGCGCAGAATACGCGCTGCTTGCACTGGGTCTCGCCATTGTCTTTTCCGTGATGGGGCTGGTCAATTTCGCACATGGCGAGGTGATCGCTGTCGGCGGCTACACGATGGTGGCCTTTGCCGCGCTGGTCACGGCAAACCCGCTGATCATCATTATTGGTGCTGTCGCCGCCACAGCGCTGACGTCCGTTGCACTGGAGCGGGTGGCGTTCAGACCCGTGCGCTATGCCGATCCGACCACGGGACTTCTGACAGCTTTCGGTGTGTCGATTGTCCTGCAAAATCTGTTTTTGCTTTTTATCTCTCCGCGCCCGATTGCGGTGACCTCTCTCTACTTTCTCGATGCGCCAGTCATGGTCCTGGGGGTGCAGATTTCCTCGTTGCAGATTTTTGAATCCATCACCACCGTCGTGGTGATCATCGGACTGGTGCTCTTTTTGCAACGCACCACTCTGGGGCTTGCCATGCGCGCGGCTTCGCTGGACTTTGAGATGGTGCGCCTGACCGGCATACGCGCCAACCGGGTCTTTGCACTGGCGTTTCTGATTTCGGGACTACTGGCTGGCCTCGCGTGCATTTTCATTATGGCACGCCGCGGGTCCGTGGATCCGCACTTCGGTTTCAATCCGGTGCTCAAAGCCTTTGTCGCCTGCGTGGTCGGCGGTTTTGGCAGCCTTCCGGGCGCTGTGCTGGGGGGCTTTCTGCTCGGGGCTGTCGAAGTTGCGATGCTGGTGCTTCTGCCGCAGGAATACGGCGGTCTGAAGGACGCCTTTGTCTTTGGGATCATTGCTCTGGTTCTCGTGTGGCGGCCGGACGGCATCCTGAGCCCGGCCCGGGAAAAGGGTGACAAGCTGTGACACTGACCCGAGGCCAGAAACGCGGGGTTGCCGGCGCCTGCATACTCGCCCTGATCCTGATCTCCATTGGTGTGATGGCATCTCTCTTTGCCTCAAACTATCAGCTGCGTCTGGTCTACAGTACATTTGTGAACCTGATCGTGGTCCTGGGGCTGCAGGTTTTCATGGGCAACTCCCGGCTCACCAACCTCAGCCACAGCGCGTTTATGGGTATCGGCGCCTATGCGGCAGCCATCTGTGTCACGCCCGTCGCGATGAAGCAGATCGCCCTACCCGATGCGCCCTGGGGCCTGAATGCCTTTGCGCTTGACCCTATAACATCCGCACTTCTTGCCCTCGTTATCACCGGGGTCATCGCGTTTCTGGTGGGCATCTTTATCGTCAGGATGACCGGCACCGGGGCCACAATCGCGACGCTGGCAGTACTGGTGATCGTGCATTCGATTTTCCTTTATCGAACGGACATCTTCAAAGGAAATCAGGCGTTTTTTGGAATTCCGCAGGTTTTCTCTCTGACATCCATTGTGATCCTGGCAGTGGTTGTTGTTTTCATTTCGCGCGGCTTTCGGGAAAGCGCCTGGGGCGTCATGCTGCGCGCGTCGGCGGATGACGAAACGGGGGCTGCGGCCATGGGTGTGAACGTCACCCGCCTGCGGCTCATCGCCTGGGTTCTGTCCAGCCTTATCATTGCCTGTGCGGGCATTTCCTATGCTTTTTTCCTTGGGACGATTTCTGCCCGCCCGTTCTATTTCAACCATGTCTTCCTGACCCTCGCGATGCTGATTTTCGGCGGCATGCGCACCGTGACAGGCGCGGTTCTGGGCACCTTTGCAATTTCGTTTGGCCTGGAGGTCGTCCGCTGGCTGGAAACCGGCCCGGTTGTCGTGGGGATTGACCTGCCCGAAGTGCTGGGCCTTTCAGGTGTCATGCTCGGTCTTGTGATCGTGCTGACGATGGCGATGCGCCCGGTGGGCGTGATGGGAGACCGGGAAATCGAAGAACTGTTCATCCGAAAGAGGTAGAGCACCCACTTGAATGTGGTCATCCCGTTTTGCCCCGGATCCGGCACCATTTCAGCCCATACCGACCGTCCTGGCTCAGGCAGCCGGTTTCAGTTCTGTCGAGAGTTCGCCTGCAATCTCTACGAGCGTCTGGCCTATCGTTTCACGGAAAGTGTCTGTAAACACACGCACGGACCCTGTGGCCCCGATCGAAAAGCGAGTGCCCCCGCCCCTCAAAGAAAGCGGCGCTGCAACTGAACACATCCCCCGCTCGAGCTCTTCCACGCATTCCGCATACCCACGCGCGCGGATCACTGCGAACTCGGCCTCAAGGTCAGGCAGCTTTGTGAGTGTGAACTCGGTATAGGCCCGGAGCTGGCCCTCTAGCCTGTCTGACAGAACCAGTTCCGGTGAAAAAGCTGCGATGGCCTTGGAACATGAGCAGGCATGCAACGGGCGCTTTCCCAGACCCGGGTGCAGAAAAGAAACACCAGACTGCGGCGTTTCCACATGAATGATCTCGACCGCCCTGCCCCGCAGCCGGGAGAGGAAAAAGGCTGCGCCGAAGTCATCTGTCGCGCGGCGCAGTGCCGGAGTGACAAGATCGGTCAGCGCTTCGTCCGATGTATCATCCTGCACGATCCGACGCAGACGTGTGCCGATTACGAACTTTCCACGCGCGACCGGTTCCAGCAGTCCAGCGGCAACAAGATCCTGCACGAGACGGTAAGCCGTCGCCTTGGGCAGATCCGAGTGCTCACAGATATCCGTAACCGTGGCTTCGGTTTTCTGACCCACAATCTCAAGAATGACCGTCAACCGTTCGAGATGCATAATTTCTCATATCTCAAGAATTGGTTTTTCGATATATGAGAAGGAGTGCAGAATCAAGGGAGGCGGAGCACCTATGGAGGCCACATGCTGCGGACCGGGCTATTCAAGCCCCGGTGAGGCGATCAAAGCCCCACGCGAAAAGTTGCTCTATACCATCGCCATATACACCGGCACGGGCATCCAGAAACCGGACTACCTCGCCACGGTTGATGCTGATCCGGAGAGCCCGACGTACAGTCAGGTCATCCACAGGCTGGAAATGCCCGGGATCGGCGATGAACTGCATCACATGGGCTGGAACGCCTGTTCGTCCTGTCATGACGACAGTTCCATGGCGCGCAGATATCTGCTGGTGCCCGGCGTCCGGTCAAACAACATTCACATTGTCGACACGGCAACAGACCCACGCGCGCCGCGGCTGCACAAAGTGATCGACGGGGCCGAGATCAGGTCTAAAACTGATCTGTCTGGCCCGCATACCGTACATTGTCTTGGGTCCGAGATCATTATCTCGTTTCTGGGAAATGCACAGGGGGAGGCCCCGGGCGGTTATCTGCATCTCAACAAGGAGTTCGAGATCGTCGGCCGCTGGGAGACCACGATGGGCGATATCCCCTTCAGCTATGATTTCTGGTACCAGCCGCGCCACAACATCATGGTCAGTTCCGAATGGGCTGCACCCAACACCTTTATGCCGGGCTTTGATCTCGAAGAGGTCGGCTATCTGAAATACGGGCGGCGCCTGCATCTGTGGGATTTTGAAAAACGCGAACCGGTCGAGACGATGTACCTGGGCGAGGACGGGCTGATCCCGCTTGAGGTCAAGTTTCTGCATGATCCTGACAGCACTCACGGCTTCTGCGGGGCTGCGCTCTCCACCAATGTAATCCACTTCTGGAAGTCAGAAACCGGTTCCTGGGAGTGGGAAAAAGTCATCGACGTAGACAACGAACCGCATCCGGAATGGCCGATCCCGGTCCCTGGTGTGATGTCTGCTATCCTGGTGTCGATGGATGACAGATACCTCTATCTCAACAACTGGCTGCACGGTGACATGCGGCAGTACGATATCTCTGATCCGCATAACCCGCGACTGACCGGACAGGTCTGGATGGGCGGCCTACTGGGCAAAGCACCGGAAGTCAATGGCGTAAAAGTCGCGGGCGGCCCCCAGATGTTCCAACTGTCGCTGGACGGCAAACGGCTCTATGTCACCACCTCGCTCTTCTCGACCTGGGACAACCAGTTTTATCCGGAAATCCGCACTCAGGGCGGTGTCATGCTCATGATCGACTGCGACGTTGAGAATGGCGGCATGGCGATCAACCCGGATTTTGTTGTCGATTTCGGCAAGGAACCAAACGGGCCCAGCCGCTGCCATGAAACACGCTATCCCGGCGGCGACTGCACAAGTGATATCTGGCTGTGACCGGAACACGAACCATCACAGTCGCAAATCGCAGGGGTGCGACCTACCAGGTTGATCCGCGCCGCCCCCTGCTCGACAGTCTGCGCGAGCAAGGCGCTGATCTGCCCTATGGCTGCAGATACGGTGGCTGTATCACCTGTGCCGCCAGGCTGACCAAGGGCGACATTGACCAGCGCCGTCAGGTCGCACTCAACAACCGGCAGATCGCGGACGGCTATGTTCTGCTCTGCGTGGCGCGGCCTCTGACAGACTGCACGCTTGAGGTCGGCGTCGACAGCCACGACCGCCTGTACCGCAACCCTTTCCTTGATCCGCTCGCACCACACGAGTTGAAAGCGGACATCGCCAGCCCAAAGGAGCCCTGAAGTGCCCGACGCAGATATCGACCGACGCTATGATTACTCCCAGGCCTACCTTTCGGAAATCCTGCGCTCTGTGAAAACAATTGCCATGGTCGGAGCGAGTGCGGACAAGACCAAATTCAGCTACGGCGTCCTGCGCGTTCTGCATGAGACGGGATATGACATGATCCCGGTCAATCCAAACCCAAAGGTCACACAAATCCGCGGCATACCGGTGTGCCGGTCGCTCGACGCCATCGACCGCCCCGTGGACATGGTCGAGGTTTTCCGCCCGAAAGAAGAATTCTACGGGATTGCAGAGCAGGCAATTGCAATCGGTGCAAAAGTGCTCTGGGGACAGATCGGGGTCTATGATGACGACGCAGCGCGCATGGCCGAAGCCGCGGGATTGAAGGTTGTCATGGACAGATGTCCGAAAATCGAACTCTTCCGTCCGTTCTGGAAACCGCGTCTCGATCTGGCAATCTGAGTTCCCTTGCGCCGCTTGATCCTGCAGCTGTCGATGACGGAGAAACGCAGCAGGAAACAGGTGACAACCAGAGCGTTTTCCTGAGACCGGGAACAGCTGGCGCAAGGAGAGCCGTCAGGACGACCGGAAATCCGCGCAATCGGGCCTGTCTCAATCATCCTGGTTTGCATTCCTTGCACGGAGGAAACAGTGACAGTTGCACGGTGTGCCACCACCCGGGTTCGCCGTTGTGTACCTTTGATCTATTCAGCATCTGCAAAGATCTGCAGTGTTTCATGCAATGCGTCCAGCTTTGCGGGCTTTTGCAAAACGCCGTCAAAACCGGCGCGCAGAGCAACCCGGGGGTCATGCCACCTGACATCCGCAGTCGTCGCAACAATGGGGATCCTCCGAAGTGCTGCCGATGGGTTGTCGCGGATCGCGCGGACAGCATCAACACCGGAGATCCCCGGCATGTGCAGATCCATGAGGACGACGCATATTGCATCCACATTCTCGGACAGTTTGATCTGAGCGTCCTGTCCGTCGATCGCATCGATACAGCCATAGCCCAGCTCGCGGCACATTTCCGCAAGAACAATCCGCGAGAACGGGTCGTCTTCGACGACCAGTACCGTATCAGAGCGCTGTGCTGTCATGAGGTAACACGCCGTTGACCGGCAATTTGATTTCGAAAGTGGTGCCTGCGCCGACCTCGCTCGAAACGCTGATTGTTCCGCCCATCAGGCTGACAAGTTCATTGCAGATTGTGAGGCCCAGACCCGCACCGCTGGTTTCCCTGGTGAACGAATTATCCACCTGGCGGAATCTTTCAAAGATCAGTTCCAGGTCGCCCTCGCCGATGCCCCGGCCGGTGTCCGAGACGGAAAAACCTGTTCTGGCTGTGTCACCGGCCGCCTCTGGTTTAAACGTCCGGATCGTGATCGTACCGGCTTTTGTGAAACGTGTCGCGTTGTCCAGGAGGTTATTGATGACCTGCGACAGGCGTATATCATCAACCCTCATGACCTCTGGCGCGCCGTCCTCGATCACGGTACGGATTTCCACATCTTTTTCCATCTGATCGATCAGGCCTTCGGCGAGGCGTTGCCATTCCTCGATCAGTGATGGCACAGACACCTCGCGTTCCCACAACTCAAGTGCATTTGCCTCCAGCCTTGAGGTTTCGAGCACGTCGGTCAGCAGCTTGATCAGCTTGTCAGATGCTTTTCGCCCAGTATCGACAAGCATCGCCTGCTTCCCCGAAAGCCCGGCGCGTTCCAGCAGTTCCAGGATGCCGCTGATCGCGGTCAGGGGCGTGCGAACCTCGTGGCTCATCGTCGACAGAAACGCTGACTTCATGTCGCTGACACTTTCTGCATCCCTTCTGGCTCTGTCCAGATCCCTGTTGGCGGCTTCCAATGCTTCAGTTGCCATTTCGGCAAATCGCAGACCCCGTCTGTTCGCCCGGGACAACAGGATGAAAAGCGCCAGCAGAGCAAAATCAATCCCGATACCGGCCACCAGGATTGCCGTGGATTCAAATCCGGAATTGTCCTGCCGAAACCCCAGACCGGCCCTGACATCCAGTGTCCATTGACGACCATAAAGTGGCATGATGATCTGTTTCTGCCCCAGGGAATTCCGGTCGTAGTCCGCATCCTGCGTGCTGATCTCGTCATAAATAACCTGGTCACCATCGCTGATGCGGACAGATGTGTCTCTGCGGTCCTTGTCCAGAACGCCTTGCATCAGCCGGCGGACCACAAAAGGTGCATAGACCGCCCCGTCAAAGTTCTCCGCCCGTTCTTCCTGAATATTGCTGTCCCTGTTCTGGTAAAACGGCGCAAAGAACAGAAAACCCGGGGTGCGGCTTTCATCCTGCACCAGAACGATCGGGCCCGTGATCTGCGCGCTTGCCGTATCCCGTGCCATCTCCAGGGTCGTACGACGGTTTACTTCATGCATCATGTCCAGCCCGATGGCCTCGAAATTGATGTCCTCCGGCTCGATAAAAGTAATCGGCTGGTAAACCTCCCCCTCGCGGGGCGGATGTACTGTAAAACCGGGACGGCTCAGACGCTGTTCGGACAGATATTCCTGCAATTCCGGCTGTCTGATTTCATGGATGACGCCAATGCCGTTTATGCCCGGATAGCGGAGTTCAATTTCGAGGTTTTCAGAAAACTCCCGCCATTTCGCGAGATCGACCTCGCCTCCATGGGTATGAATAGCTGAAACACCCGCCCAGAGCGCGAGTTCGTACTTCTGCAACCGCTCCTCGATGAGTTCCGCAACATGATCTGCTGCCACGTTAAAGCGAACCTCAGTTCTGAGTTCAATCTGGCGTTTGGAGTACTGCCACACCAATACCGTCAACAGCACAGAAACCAAGATCGCAATCCAGTGTACGAACCGCAATCGCCCCAGCCGTTCGATTGCCCGGCGCTCTTTTTCTACAGTCTCAGGCGGAAACTGTGGCACGACGCCGGGTATCTGACCGATCGGGTTATCAGCGGGCACCTTGGATATCCGGGCAATCAGAGTATCCTGCTGGTTCTGTCAGTATACAATTCGGACACTGCTGGCCCTTGCGGCATCGCATCTGCGGGACGCGGGCCTTTGTAAGGACGATGTGTTCAGGCCGCACGGGTCTGCGCGTAATTCACGATTGCTTCCAGATCGCCCACAGGCAATGGTTTGCGCAGGACCCAGCTCACGCCGGGATACTCTGCAAGCAGTTCACCATGCGCAAATCTGCCCGATCCGGTAACGATAATGATTTCCGCATCGGGGGCAGCATACCCCGCATATTGCGCAAGGCCCAGGCTGTTACCATCGCCGATAAACAGATCGAGGATCAGCAGCTCTACCTTGCTTGTGCGCAGAGATTTGTATGCACAGGCCAGGCTGTCACAGGACACGACCGTATGTCCTGCGTCTTCCAGACACAGGCTAAACGTTCTCCTGGCAGCTTCGTCGTCTTCGAGCACAAGCACGCGCATGACCAGTATTCCTTATCCGTTAACCATAAATTGGTTTTGGTTAAATTTCCGTTAACAGACTGCGAACCTTTTTAATCACATCCTCTGGTCTGGCCGTGCGGCTTTCCCATGAGTAACGCTGACCTGCGCAGAACTGAATGCAACCGCACCAACTGAATGCCGGCGTCGAAGCTGCGCTGTCATTGAACATTCTGCCGTGCTACGCTTCTGCATGTGTTCTGTTTGCGCAGGTGCCATCGCACCCGGTCATTACAGTCTGCGGTTCTGCGCACGGGGTGGTGAAATGACACGGCAAAAGAAAATTCTCATCGTCGAGGACGACAACTTCAACCGCTACATGATCAAGGCCATCATCGAAACGCTGGACATCGGGTTGCATGTGGATCTCGCCGAAGACGGCAAAGCCGGGTGCGAAACCATCGAACGTGCGCCTGACGACTATGCGCTTGTGCTCATGGACATTCACATGCCCAGGCTTTCAGGTCTTGAGGCAACCGACCGCATTCGCGCAAACGCCGGTGATCCGCCGCGGCATGTTCCGATCGTGGCTGTTACGGCGGATGCAGACTACCACCACCCAATGGCCGTCGAGGCGAAAGGGATGAATGGATTTCTGGCCAAGCCCATTGCTCCCGGAGAACTGCTCGCACTCATTGACCGGTATTGCAGCGCGGCGTGATCAAAGAAGGCTTCGCGCCCGCCCGAAAAAACATGCCAGCACCTGACCGTAGTGCCCGGTGACGGAGACACAACCAAAGACACATGCTTGTTGTGAAATGCGCGGGACAAGATGGTCTGAAGTTGCGTGCTGGTCAGGCTGATGCAGGAAAACAGAACCACGGCCCGGCGATCAGACCACGTGAGAGAACCAAAATTCGCTGGCACCAGGCACACTGGTTTTCCAGCAAGGCCCGGCGGTTACCATACGAAACAGGCCGTATGCACCCCCGTAAGAGATGAAAATGGCGCGTTGACACACGCGTTACGCGACCCTTAGGCTTAGGTAATATTTTAGAAAGTTCCGAAATGCGCGTTGGGCTGACGCTATTTGATTTCCTTGCTTCACGCGGAGTTGCCGTTAATGCGCTCCCGGCCCGGTTTACGAATTCGCTGGAAATCATCAGCCTGGACATTGCCGAAGAGACCGAGACCGCCGCATTCCTGCGCTGGCGTGGGACACTTCCGGCAAAGGAATTTCTCGAAGAGGTTCTGGGCGGACGTGCCATCGGCATCGAGACGCTGTCATGGCGGTTCACCCAGCTACGCGACACCACGGCAGTCCCGGACGGTGACGTGGAGAACCCGCCCGTTGCACATGAGTTGCGGATTGATCTGACGGGAGCGCGCGTTGAGCTCCCGAATGACCTTGGCATTTCTTTGCATCCGGCCGAAGAGGTTTCGGCGCGGGGCACGGACACAGCGCATCTGCGTGCTCTGCCCGGAGAGGACCGCACAGCTCTGGTCGGGGATCTGGCATTCCGCATTGTGCAAAGTGGCGATGCTGCACCCCAGGTCGGGCTGGCCGGTGCGGATGATCCGTTCCGTGCCTTTGATGATACCGGGGCTGTCGCGTCTCTGCGCCTTGATCCGCCTGCCGCCGTTTTCACCAAAGACGACGGCTTTGGCATCGTGGTTGACGGCGTCCAGATAGACGCATCCAAAGGGTTCACGCCGCCACAGATTGCCGCCGGTGATCCGTCCTGGACAGGTTTCAGACTGGAGCGCGTCGGTCTGTACCTGCCACATTCCATTCCGCTTTTTGGCAATCTGAACATCGTCGCCGAAGAGTTTCTGGTGCCAACCGGAGATACGGCCAGAGGGCTGCAGGGCAAGGTCACGGTTGAGACCGGGCGGCTGGCCGGTGGTGGCGCCACGATCCGTTTCACGCAGACAGAAGCGAGCATACCTGCGGACAAATCGCTTCCCGTCGAATGGGTCAGCAGTGGCGACTATACCGTCCGCTACCATCAGATTTTTGACCAGGACCGCGACCCGATACCCATCTTCATCACAGCGCAAAGCCCGGTGGCTGAGGGCACATGGCAGCTGTTGCGTGGTGGCCGCGTCGTGGACAGCAAACCTGGCGCTGTTTTTGGCCCCTTTCTGCCCGACGCAGAGACCGAACTGCGATACAAGCGGCAATCGCGCGATGCCGACGGGCCGGATTTCCAACTGCTGAAACGTCCCGGACAGACGCCGCCCGCAGATGGGAGAGAGGACTTTCCTGTGCCCGCCCAGACGTTCCGGTTTGTGCCTGTCGCTGATCCGCCTGCCGCCCTGTGGCAGATCAATGCCGAAAGCGACACGACCACGTCCATCGAGAGTATCGCCTATCTCACCGCCACTGTGTCCGATCTCACATCGCTGAGGTTTTCGGTCACAGATCAGGGCGGCAATGCACCGCCCGAAACGCCAAAGTGGTCCGTGTGGAAAGAAGGCACGCTGCCTGGAAAAGGAGACGCCACCGCGCTGCACGAGCCCACAGAGGCATCAGACACATTCTCGTGGGACGGCTGGCGCGATGGCACAACCGTGTCGCTCATTGCAAGGATCAGTGACAGGGAAAGCCGCCGTCTGCTGGTCACCCCACGCCCCGACGGCCCCCTGCTGGCAGGGCACAATCGACGGCGCGACGCGGGCAATGCCAGCCCCCGGATCACGGTCGTTGATGGCATCGGACAGCGCGGGATCACCCCGGATATGGTTTCTGCCGACGCCGTGTGGCGCAAGAAAGTCCTGCAGGACATTCAGGACGCCGCGCTTTTCGGTATGGGACGCGGAAAACCAGCCGACGCACAGGTGCCCGGAGCTGACGGAACGTTCAGCGTCGGAAATGGCGATGTGCTGCTGGTCCCGGTGATCTTTGGCACACCGGCCGAACCGACGGAAGCTTTGCCAGAAAGGCAGGTCCTCAAAAAACGCGTCCTTCTGATGGAGTATGACACGCAAAAACCGCTGCGCATGCTCAATGACGGGATAAAACCGGTGCCCGAGGGCAGGCTGACCAGCGGCGGACCAAAAGAGGCGCTTGCAACCGCTGAATGGCTCAGCAAAAGCGCCGCAGTGACAGCAACATCGGGTCAGGTCTGGCCCGGGGATGCTACTGAGAAAGACCCGGATGCAGAAAAAAAGGCCATCGCCAAAGCCACGAGGATGCTGGCGAACTGGATCATCGAACAGGAACTGGGCGGTGTTTCAGCCAGATTGTTTGTCGTGGCACATACCAGCCCCGAAGGCTCAAAGTCACACAACGAAAAACTCTCTGCGAACAAACGACTGCCGCGCGGCATGGAAATTGCCCGTGCCGCAATTGACCTGGTCAAAGCCGAGAGTAACGGGCCAAACATCGATATCACGGGACGGGCGGAGCACGGCAACAGACATCCTGCGGAACCACCCTATTCAAATCTGATCGGCTCATCGGCCGTGGCCCTGAAGGGCAGCAAAGACCAGCAGCAACAGGTACAGCCGCTGACCTACGCCCGGCGCGGTCAGATGGGCAAAGAAGACGACAGCGATCTGTGGATCGGCACACGCGCCGATATAAAGTCAGAAGACTTTCAGATCGAACGCAATGTCACTTTTATTCTGTCAGGTATCGCGCGGGCAAAGCTGCCTGTCCAGCCACCGGACACAACACGCCTCGTTCCGGTACTTGTGCCCGGCGCCGAGGGTGAGCCACCACAGCCGGTGGATATTGACACAGACGGCGTGGCGACGCCCTGGCGGCTGCGCGCGGAAATGGTCTGGGACGCGCCTCGCTATCAGGACAGTGATGATCTGATCCCGCTGCGCACAAAGGTAGAACTGGTGCTGCCACGCACTGTGCTGCCGGGTGTGCCTGCCAGCGACACGACGCATTTCTCGGTCATGGGCCAGATACTGCGTGATCGCCAGATTGCGGAAACAGAAGTGACGCTGGGCATTTCGGCACCGGATCACCCCGAAGGCCTGATGGAGTTCCGCCAGGGCGACGTGACCGCCGGCGGTATCGCCTTTGCGATGTTCGGACCGGCACTGCTCAAAGCGCTGACAGCAGGAGAAAGCGACCCGGCCCTGCCAGAAGAAGACGCTCAGGACGGATTGGCACGCGGAATTGCCGCAGGCGTCAGCATTGCCTCTGCGGGTATTCTGTCCACGGCCATGCAGGACGGACGCATCGTATGGACCGGTGCGCGACTGTCCGGCTCGCTGCCGCTGGGGCGTGCTGCATTTGCCGTCGATTACCTGACCGAAGCCAATATCAGGGCACGTCCGCTGGGTAACAACGGCCCAAGGGTAGAAACGACAGAACCCGTGGCCTTTGCCTGGTCCGACGTTGGCGTGAAAGTAGACTGGCGCCCCGATGATCCGCAGGTCGACCTCTCGGGTACTGCCGCCTATTTCCAGAAAAGCCGGGTCGAGATTGTCTCCTCGGGCCGCTGGACGATTTCGAACATTCTGGGAGATCTCGTCGATCTGCGCGATGTTCAGTTCGAGAACACGTCCGCCGCGCTGTCAGCCCGCGTCGTACCGACAAAACCGCTGGGTCCGCTGAAAGTTGACGCCATCGGGCTGACGGCCCGCTGGACAGAAACACCGCGCGAAGTTTCAGTGCATATCACCGAAGTTGCCGCCACCCTGAATATTGCCAAAGTGATCGAGGCCAGCGGTGCGCTGAGGTTCGGCGATGAAATCAGCGGCAGCCTATCGGTCGAAATTCCACCGGCTCAGATCGCGGGAGCCGCCAGTGTGTCGATCCGGGGCGAAGACCCGGCGATGGTGCATCTTGAGGCAGAAATCCGCTTTGCGTCACCGATCCCTGTCGGGTCTACCGGGCTGTCTGTCATGGGAGTTGCCGGCCGGTTTGTCGCCAACGGGGAACGCGCAACAGATCAGACAATCACGGATATCGTGGCGCGGGAACTGGACTGGGCCAGAAAAGGACCGCTGGACCGCTACCAGCCAAAGCCCGGCCAGTACGGCATTGGTTTTGGCGTGCTCCTCGGGACGACACCGGACATCGGGTTTTCGCTGAACGCCAAGGGCATGCTGACCGTTGGCTTTCCCGACCTTGAAGCTGTCGTTCAGGCCGATATCAAACTGGTCGAGCGCCGCTCCGCCCCCCCTGCGGAAGAAGACGCGCCAAAGGCAGACGCGGACATCCTTGCGCTGCTGGTCGTCAACGACGAAGGCGTGACAATCGCCGCCGAGGGCAACGTCACCATCCCCGGACAGATCAAAGCCTATATTCCGATCGGTGCGCATTTCCCGTTTGGAGTGGGCGATTTCTATATCCATCTGGGCAGCGATGGTGGCCCGGACCGTTCGGGCAATGCCATCACTGCAACGATCTTCCCGGGCACACTGAATGTGGACGGCTGGGCGTTTGTCATGATCCGTGAGGGCGGCATCCCGGACCTCGGCGGAGACCGTGCCGAAGGGCTCGATCTGACCGGCTTTTCAGTAGGCGCTGGTATCGGCATCGGGTTTGACCGGGAGTTCGGGCCATTTTCCGTGAATGCTTCGGCGTCAATGATCGCTGGCGTGGGCTTTGATCCGCTCATTGTGGTAGCGCGCCTGCAGGTCAACGGCGAGATCGACTTTTTCGTGGCATCTGTTCATCTTTCCGCCGGGCTGGACCTGCACTACAGCCCGGATGCCCTGAAGATCAGCGGCTGGATCGAAGGATCAGTCAGCCTTTTCTGGTTCGATCTGGAGGCCAGTGTTTTCCTCGAAGAAACCTTCGGCGGCGGCCCGGGTCCCACAGAGTTGCCCGGGGTTTTGCGCAGTATTCGCCTGACAGATCAGTCAGACCGCATCCTCGCCGAGACCGACCCCGAAAACCCGGCTGCAATGACTGACATTCCGGTTGATTCCATCATCAACCTGGAGTTTTTCCCGACGCCGCTGATCCGGGGCCTGCAGGATTTCAAAACGCCGGACCCCCGCCAGATCGAAGCAAACTGGGTGGGCAGTACCGGCGAACGGTATGGGTATGAGATCACCGGCATTGCACTCGACCGTCTGTCAGGCCCCGCAGGCTCTGATCTGGTTCTGAACCAGCCCGGCGGCCCCCTGCCCGCCGAGATTATCCGCCCGACCGATGGCAACGAAGGCCAGGCAGATGCCGGGCGCGCGTTGCGGCTGGGTCTTTTCGCAAACACGCCTGTTCCCTGGCTGGGTAATCTCTCGCGCGGCACCGATCAGACAGACGCCATCGCCGACGATGTTGTGGACGGCCTTTGTGATCCGGTCGTGCGCGAACGGGTCACGCTGTTTGGCACCGACATGTCTCCGGTCACCCCCGGCCGGTGGTGGGGCCGCAGCCGCGGTCCGGTAGAGGCCGGGTTCCGCGGATATTCGAAACTGAGCCAGAGCGTGCTGCGGGGCGCCGAGACCGGGATTGAGCTGATCACCGGTGTGGCTCTGCCCGATGACGGGTTGCTTGATCTTCCGACCCTGCGCAGTGCCATGATGGGCACGCGTTTTTCGGTCCGTGCGGGCGAGCATCTGGAACGCGGACCCGGTATTTTCCCGGCCTTCCCGGAGGGTGCTCTGATGCTGCCCTGCCTGATGCGGGATGATCAGCCGTTCAGGAGCCTGCCCGTGGAAATCGAACTGCGCGGGCAGGTACGCGATCCGGTCGTCACCCTGATATCTGATCTGGCAGCCAGACGTGCCGCCGAAGAGGACGCGCGGCCGGAAAAATTCTGTCCCCGCAAGCTGAAACCAAGTCCGCGTAAAGTGACCAAGCGCCAGGTGGACGATGTACTCTACCAGACGCGCGGATCGGGCTTTGTCATCGAGGACTCGCCCGGGGTTATGCAGAATGCCGTGCTCTTTGGTGGCGCCAGCGCCGACGTTCTGGATGTTGGTTTTCCCGCCGATGGTGCAGGATTCGAGTTCGAGCTTGATGCGCGCAGCAGGTTGTCACAGTCTGGCATCGTCACCGTCTCGATCCTGAACAAACAGGGGGCTCAGCTCTGGCAGGAACGTCTGCGCCTGCGCCGCTTTGGTACGGCACATATGGTCAGAGCGCCCCAGCGCGCGGGAGCACGCATTCTGCGCATTGCACCGCTGGGCGCGGATGTGACACTGCACCGGGTCTGTCAGATCGTTCGCCTGCCGGAAACCGGCGAGCCACAGCCCCGTGTCCTGGGAATTGATCACCGGGGGGCAATCCACGAATGGCCGGTAGAGAAGACCGGGCAGACCGGCGGGCCGACGGGGCTGGGCGGATTTACATGGAAATCCGCACCAAATGTGTCCGGCAGGCGCTGGAAGTCAATTCTCCTGGAACGGATGCCACACAGCTGGGTCGCCTTTGAAAAGCTGGAAGCGCTGTCCGTCGCAGCGGATGACGCCGCAACTGCGATCCAGACCCGCCGGACCAGCCGCGCGGGCAATTTTGCGGACCGTGCAATTCTGACGGGCAGCCCGACATCCAACCAGACCGGGATCACGGGTGACATCCCGGTTCTGGACACTGTCCCGCCCCAGGCGCGGCCGCCACTGTTGTTTCCCGACAGCGAGTACAGGCTCCGCATCAAATCGCGCGGGGCGATATGGCGCAAAGGTGAGGACAGCGAAACTGCGCCACAAACCGTTGCAGATGGTTTTGCGACCAGCCAGCCGCCCGGTGTCACGGCGCCGCAGAACCTGCCGGATATCGACATCACCTTCAGAACCGCACCGCCCGCTATGGCGCTGGAACGTGCCCGTGCCGCATTTGACCGCGCGCTGCCCGACGATCCGCGCGGCGCGCACTATACTGATGACGCGATGGCAGTGCTCTTTACCAGCACGATTGCGCCCGAACTTATCGAACTGTCAGGCGCAAAGCTGAAGTTCCGTGTGCGGCGGACCGACCCGCGCGGCGCAGGCGCAGAAGTTGCACCTGATCAGATGCAGCTTACGCGCACCGGCGGAAACCGTGATATCTGGCCGGGCGGGCACGGGGCCTTCGCGGATGCGCTTGCAGATAAGGCCCCCTGCGTCACCGGAACACCAACCGTCGGGGAAACGATGCTTCTGGATGTGCCGCTGGATCCTGACGCCTCTTACCTGCTGGATGTGTTTGCGCAGGACGCTGCCGGAAAAGATACTGAGTTTGGCCAGTCAAGATTCCGCACCTCCCGGTATTCCGGCCCCGAAGCGCAGCTGGCGGCGATGGGACTGTCCACTGGTGAGCCTGATCTTTTACCTGATCTGTTGCTGCGCACACATCCCCGCCCGGGCAATGAGGCCCCGTCTGACCTGACTTTTGAAAAGGCCTGCGCCGATCTGGAACTCGACCCGGAACCGCCTGCATTCCCGCAGGCGCAGGCCCTCTGGGTCTTTGACGGGGGCTGGAAACTCTCGGGCCTGCGTCTGTCATCTCCCGAAGCACTGAACCGCCAGGCCGTCCTGTTCGACAGCCGGGGGATCAGCCGCAGCGATGAACGGCTGAAACTGCACGCAGCCTCCATGACAACACCAGCAGGCGACACGCGGCTGCGGCTGGTGCAGCGGGATGCACAGGGCGCGCGCTGGATCTTTGCCTTTGACACCCCTGTCGCCGTGCCCGCCGACGCGGAATTCCGTGTCGAATTCATTCAGCGCGGCCATGTGTGGCAGGATGGTATCCTGGTGCACCGTCCGCGCGCTCTGAACGTCCGGGGCGGGCTTCGCTCTGTGCCGCTGGTTGCTGAAATCGAGGGTCTGACATGATTTTCGCCCGTTCCACGCCCGCACATCTGGCACTTTCTGCAAGCGTCGCAAGTCAGGACATCTGGCTGCCGGATGCCATGCACTGCCGGTTTGATGCATCCGAAACGCTGGGGTTTTCGCAATCTCCTACCTTTGTCACATGGGCACCGCTCGACGATCTGGTCCCGGAAAACTTTGTGACGACCACACCGCTGCCGGACTGGCGTTTCCGGCGCGGCAGCGGTCTGTTCACGCAGTCACTGAACGTCCCACCTGCATCCGCACTGGGGCTGGAAGTGACGTCCTTTGCACCGGTTACCTTTTCGCTGCCCGCGAGAGCGATGGTTTCAGCACAGGTGACGATCCGTCAGGCGCGCGGCACGTTTCCGGGCCAGGCACGTGTGTTCGGGATCATTGAAACACCGGGCGGCGAAATCAGGGTCGCCGCCCGACGAAACGGATCCGTCTACAGCCTCGCCGGGCGCCGCTTTGACTATCTGCTGATCGAAACACCCGGGCCGCGAATTGCGATCGACCGGATCACAGGCATGACAGAAGACGGTTTGTGGGACGCAAAAATCTGGCAGGGGATTTTCCGCCGGGACAAAATCCGCCATGCGCTGACGCTCGACGCTCTGTTTGCCAGATCTCAGCGCCTGAGCAACCAGGAGCGCAACGCTCTGCGGGCAGATCCCGCCACAAATGCCGCACTGGCCGCAATCTCCGCGCTGTCGGGCAATGCCTCTGTTGCGGCACCGATGCCACCGTTGGATGGCCCCCTGTTCCCGCCCGGATCAGATGAGGCGCGCGCACATCAGGCCACCGCCGGGACGGCAATTTCAGCAGCATTGCAGCGTCTCATGACGTTGATCGATGCGCCTCTGCCACAGCGCGGGCAGCTGACCCAGGATCAGACACAGACGGCCTCCGGCAGCACCGCCACGGGACAGATCCGGCCATTGCACGAACTCATGCTGGCCTGCGAAGACGTGTTCCTGTCCACGGTGCTGGGCCGGCGGATCGCGCTGCCCCTGCCTGAACCCGCGACAGGGCCTGTTCTTGTTTCTGCCCGTTCAATCTGGATGATACCTGATGCGGACAGATCAAGGCTGGGCACGCTGTCCGCGCATGTGCTCGATGACCGCGCCGCACTGCGCGATCTGATTGCCACAGAACGGCTAGATCCTGCAGGCCGGGTCCTCGAAAAATTTATTCCAGGTGCGTTCAACGGCCGTTTCCTGCCCGTCGAGGCCCGCATTCTCATCGATCCGGCCCTTCCCGATAGCCCGCCAGAACGCCCGGTTGTGACACCCGTGGACGTCATTCAGCCCATCAATCCTGACGGCCAGACACGCAGCATAACCATGCGTGCGACCGTGACACCCGGTGCAGCACTTGTCGCCGACCGGGGGGATGTTGCGCCGTTCCGTCGCCTCAATCCGCTCGAAGTCAAAGCCACCACCCTGCCCGACGGCAGAGTTCTGCCTGAACGGTACAAACCGATTTTTGGTATGTCAGACAGCGGCGCGGCCCCCCTGGGCCTGGGGTCCGTCCGGATCAGTGATCGCAGCGCTGGATTTGAAGCCACGCCCTACCGGATCGCGCAACGTGACGGGTTTGGCAGGTGGAGTGGTTTCACGGGCCTGACTGTCCCGCTTCTGGAACGTCCCGTACCGCCCGCGCCCACACTGCGGCTGGGTCTGAGACGTGGGGCAGGACCGGCTGGTGCTGATCTTCTGGATGTCGAGGTCGCATCGCCGCACAAAGGGCTGATTGCACCGGGCGGGCTGCCAATCACAGAGCTCGAAATCAATGTTCCGATCGGCGTGGCACCACAGGACAGCTTTAGCATCACCTTCGGCCAGCTGCCCGCAAACGGTGACAGTCTGCCCCCGGTGTCGCGCAGTGTAACGCTGCCCGCCGCACCCGGTGTCGGGGAAATCCGCGAGGCCCGTGTAACCGCCTTTTTCACCGACAGCGCGGGGACACCTGGACCGGACGCCGTCGCAAAGCGCAGCATAGCCGATGCAACCCCGCCGCCACCACCCGGGCCGCTCCCGGCGCTGACGCCGCTCTCGTTTCCGGATGCAAACGGCGTGACGCGCGCCGAGCTGACGGTCACGGGGCTGCACGCATCCGTCGCTCATCTCAGGGTTTTTGTCGCACAGGAAGCGAGCCTGCGTGCCGGGTTGGAACGCAGCGGTCAGCCCGATCTGGTCGCAGCAGCCGGTGCAATCGCTGCAGAAGCCGATCTGGCAGCGCGGGCCGCACTGGCCGAAGCTGTGGCAGACAGACTGCCGGAAGATATCTGGGCCGGCGCGGGTGATGTTGCCGTCACTGCTGCTGGGGCACAGATCAGTCATCCGGTGAATGGTCTGCCCCGCGATCTGGTCTGTCTGATGATACGAACTGTCACGGCGGGTGACATCGAAAGTACCAGCGGCCAGATTGCCTTTTTCGGATTGCCGGTGCCGAAACCGCTGGCCCCCCCGGCGCTGGAAGCCCGGATGCTGGATGAAACCGGATTTGAAATTCTGATCCCGCGCCCCGCCGGGCCGGTGCCGGACGAAATCAGGCTGATGCGTTCGGCGGATTCGGACGATGCGGCACGGATGCTGCCCGTGCGCGTCATTTTAACAGACGACACGACAACCTGGCCCCTGCGGATCCTGGACCGCGGCGAAACCACCCTGGGCCCGACCGCGCGGCTGACGCCTTACACGACCTGGCGGTGGCGCGCGCAGTCACGTGCCGCCCCCCGTTTCAATGGCGCTGCACCCGGACCCTGGACGCAACCGGGGCCGGCAGCGCGGGCCCGGATCATTCCGCCGGGCCCGCCACCCTCGCCTGTTGTCACAGCTGACCGCGACCCCGCGACCCCCGGTGCGGTGATTGTCACCGTCAGTGACCTGCCGGCCGGATCGCTGCTGTTGCATATCGCGTCCCTGCCTGGCGCCCCGGCCACTGATCCGCTGCGCGTAACGGCACCGGAAATGAAAGTGGTTCTGCCACCCGACCCGGACCGGCGGGCCATTCGCGTACATCTTTCTGATCCTCTTGGACGCACCAGTGATCCGGTAGCCGTTGACGCGGGGGCGCTGGCATGACGCAGCTCTCTGACATCCGGACCCTTGGTTTTTCGGCCCCCTTTCTTGGACCGTGGTTCAGCAGCAGTGACCCTGACCGGGTCCTGAGCCTGCCTGCACCCCAAGCAGACCTGGGTGTCAGACTGCCAGACCCGGGTGCCGCCGGTCCGCTGATCTGGCAGGCCCCTGCGCTCGGAACACTGGGGTACGCCCGCAGCGGACCGCGTGCACCGCTGGCCATTCTCAGGCTGCGGGCCGCTGACGGCAGCCGCCTGTTTGACACCCCCGGCATCTTTGTTGCGCGCTTTGCCTTTCACGACGGCGTCGCAAGCCGTCTGCGACAGTTGTGGGAGGCGCTGCCACCCGCCACCGACAATGCAGCCCTGAATGACCGGCCCTTTCCCGCAAGTCTGACACTGGCAGTGCCGGGTGCCGACGCGACCGCAATCGGGGCTATGGTCGTGCCGCCGGTCGCCGCTGGTGATACTGGTGAGGCGCTCGGCCTTGATCCCATTGGCCCGGCATTCAGGCCACGGCTGACGCGCGATTTCAAAGGCCCGATGCCGGTGATGCCCGATCTGGGTGCACAGGTTTCTGTCAGCCCGACGGATCCGGTAACGGCGGCAACACTGCTGCGGCTGAACACACAACAGATCGCACAAAGCACGCTCTATGCGCATGACGCCGACGGCCTTCCCATAGACCCCGGCATGGTTGCGGCACAGTTTCTGGCTCTGGTGACAGTGCATCCCGAACTGATGCCGGAAATTATCCCAGGGGTCGCAACACCGTCGCCACCCAGACCCCGTGACATCTGTGCGACTGACAATGCGCTGTCTGTTCATCTGATGGCATCTTCCGGTGGCACCCTGCACCCGCAGGCTGCCGCGCGTGTTTCCGCACAGACGAGCGACAGCAGCACCGAAGCCGGTGCGGTTCTGATGTCTCTGACCGGGCAGGATGCGACGCTGCGTCTTGCCGCACCCGACACCGGTGATCCGGATGCAGAACAGATGATCGCCGGCCTTCTGCCAAACGGGACCCACCTTGCACAACCCGAACTGGCTGTGCTGACAACACCTCTGACGCGGGATCAGCTGCGTCTGGGCATCACGGCGCACGAGGCGCTGCTGACGGGCCTGGCCGCAAACACGCAAAGCCAGGAGTTTCCCTCCAGCCAGATTGCGGTCGCCCGCGGCCTTGTGGATCTGAACATAACCGGCGCTGGCTTCGGCGCAGCACTGACCGGGTGCCTGGCGACTGGCCCCGGTAATATGGCATCCGAAGTTGCAGATCCGGACTTTGGGTCGCCCACCGCAGAGCCTGATCCGGCTGACCTGCCTCTTGATCTTGTACCGGACGATCTGCGCGCGCATCTGACGCTGACCCTGAAACATGTGACCGGCACAGGCGCGCGGGATGGCATCGACTTTGTCACCGGTCAGGCCCTTCTGGCCAGCCTGCGGCTCGATCCTGCTGCCCTGCCACAAGGTGTCGCAGCACCGGTTCCCGGCACGGCTGTCCGCGCCTATCTGCATACCCTGGACGCCAAAACCGGGCGTCTCGCCTATCTGCCGGATGGCTGCGGACGGTGGCGCGAAGCAGCCGGTACCCTGGCACTGGATCTGGTGCTGACCGGTCTGCCGCCATACACCGAAGCCGGTGATCCGCCCACCGTTGCGTTTGATATTCTGATGACGGCACCGGGACGCCCCCGGCTGCTGCGCGATCTGCGGGGGCCAAGGCCGGTTTTTGCACCGGGCACGCCACTGGGCGACGCATCGTCTGCCCCGGTGGTGCTGCATGCAGAAGCGGGGCGTACTGACCCCGAACCGCATTTGCAGTCCCCGGGCGAGACCCTGATCGCCGATCCGGATGGCACGCCCCGGCTGATCCTTCCCGACGCGGCGGCAGGATACAGCCCGGATACCCTGGCAAATGTGCTGGATGCCACGCACAGCGTAACCCGCCTGCCAGCCCCCTCGATGCCCGCACCTGTAAGGGATCTGGCCGCGATGACCGGCGCTGCCGTCACCGAAACGGACACCTTTGACATCGGCGGCGGGCTGGTTGGCCGACACCGGGGCACATATGCCGCCACTGCGGTCCGCGCGCTTCTGGCCACGGCTCCAGCCTCTTCCCGGCTGCTGGGTGACAGCGCCCTGGCAGCACCTTTTCAAACCGTGCGCGGCATGCCAGCCCTGCAGGTGTCTGCGGCGGTCCGGGGCCCCGCAACGGCCGCACTGGCAGAAGCACTCAGAGGGATCACAACCCCGGACCCCATTGATCTGGTGCAAAACGCGCCGGAGCCACTGGCAATTGATGATCCCGACGACCCGGGCGCACAAATTGCCGTTCTCCGCACCACCGGGCCGGGTGGTGAGGGCGCGCAGGCCGGTGCTGCCCTCGCGGCGCTGAACACCTTTGATGCGCTGCGGGATATCGAAACAGCGCTGGCTGATCTGAAATCACAGGCACCGGCACAGCTGGCCCCGGTCATCACACAGATAGAAGCCGCGATAGCCGGTCAGGCCCACAGAGGCCGGGCGATCCATCGCCGCCTGCTGGCCGCGCAGGGCACAACAGAAACGGCAACTGCGCTGAATGCGGCGGTCGGTCAGGCCGAACATGAGGTGGTGCTAGCTGCTGAAACATTCAGCGACGCCGCGGGTCCTGCAGGGGATTTTCGGAACGCTCTGGTCGCAGGAATGACCGCCAATCCAACACTGCGGGTTATCGCAATGGTCCCGGACCGCATCGCCGCGACCCGCATTTTTGATCCTGACACCACTATGGATGACGGTGCAAAACAGTGGCTCGCCCCGCTGATCGGCGAGGACCCGGACCGCGTGGTTGTTCTGCGCAGCAGCGGCCCGCTGCGTTCACGTCTGCGGGGTTTTGGCAGCTATGTTGCTGTTGACGGGCTGGCTGCCTGGGTTCTGCCCGGCGGGCTCAGCGAATGGGGGCTGGAGCGTAACAGCTCGATCGCTCTGGGACTTTTTGGCGAGGCGATCACCCGCGGGCGCTCTCAGCTGGTCGAAACCACAACCCGCCGGCTGATGGCATGGTTTCTGGGGGTGGACGAAACTGCCCTGCCGTTTGACTGGGCTGATCTCTCTGCGCGTCCGACCACAGGCGATGGCCCCTAGCAGCCACCTTTCAGGATGGCCCTGTGAGCGCAGATCAGCAGGCAAGCACCAGACGTACGAGATGTGCGTCGCACCCGGGGTCTGACTTCAGAAAACACGCCCGCAGCGAAGACACTGCGCTGGTCCAGTCATCGCGATGTTTTGCGCTGCAAAACGCCACCTCCCGGCCACTGACCTGTGCGGAATACTCCGCACGCGCCGGCGCGCCGCTGACAGGGCATTTTTCGTTTGCTGCATGTCCCGATGTGTCATGATCACCGCCATAGCCGCCGTGTTCATGCCTGTCCCGGTCTTTGCGGGGTGGATAATGCGCAGCGGCAATTGCCGCGGCTGCTTCAAACCGGTCCCGGTCTTCAACTGCATTAAAGCCAACCACATGCCCTTCAAATGTCGTCAGGGCATCGGCGCTGACGGGCCGCCGCGTCCAGGGACAGGTTTTGTTGATGCTGCCCACGTCCTGGCGCGCGCGCCCACCTGATCCGCCCGAGTGGCTGTGATCATGAATATGAACCGATCCGTCCTCGGACGGGTCCGGCTGTGGCGCTGCATGACCGCCCGCGCCGATAGGATTCCCGTCCGCGTCCAGCCTGCTCATGATCTCGCGGAAATAGGTCACCGCATGACGAAAACGATCATGATGCGCGCGCGAACAGAACCCGACAGATCCGCTGGACAGCCGCACAATGGCGTCCCGCAGTACCGGGCGGCCCGACCAGGGGCATGTGTCCGCGCGCGCAGGTGCAGCCTGCGCTGTTACGTGGCTGTCTCCGGTGTCACGGATGGCAACAAACCGGTCCCTGTGTGCTGTGCTGCAAAAGCCGACGGTCCGCCCTTCAAACACAGTGGTTGCATCTGCGCGCACGGGTTTGCCGGACCAGGGACATGTCGCGTTGACCGCCCCTCCGGCCCCGCTCGAAGGCCGATAGTACACGTGAACTTTCAACCGCTCGCGCCAGGCCATCAGCACGACATCCTCGATATCGGAAGAAATGCACAACCGCACATGCGCATCGCCGCAGCCTTTCACGACTATGACCTGCGGATCGCCGAAACAGTCATACTCTACCTTGCAGATCTTACCTTCGAAACAGACCATGCCATCCCCCTCTCCGGGTTTTGACGGATCGTCGTGGCCGTCCGGGTCTCCGTCGTTCGGATCACCCTGCCCGTCGCCCGGTTTGTCGCTGCCCGGCGTGCCGGTCCCATGCGGAGATGGATCGATGCTCTCCGGGTTTCCGCCAAATCCGCGTACGCGCTCGGCAATCTCAAAAAGATACCGCTCGAACACAGGAAACCAGCGGTCGTTTTCGGGCATGTTCTCAAATACATAGCGCAGCAGCGACAGTTTGCGTCCCTCGCCGTCCAGCAGGTCCGGCCCGTGATCAACCGGGATGCGAAGATCAAAGGCACCGACCCAGCGCAGCGTGCGCCCGGAAAACTGCTTGACTGACAGGGTATAAACCTGGCCTTTGATGATCCCCAGCGGCAGGGTGACACTGATCAGACCGGCGATGTTCAGTTCCCGACCGCCCGGCAGTGCGACATAGCTCACCGGCCCCGGTTCGAACGCCAGCGTGTTGTCGTCTATGCGGCGCAGCGTCGGCGGCCCGTTCCTGATCGCTGAAAGCTGCAGCACCTCGTCGATGTCCACGTCCGGCAGATAGATCTCTATGCGCGTGCCCGGTGGCAGGTTGTTGCGCTCAAAAACCAGCTCATCCGGTCTGGCGCCGCGCCGGGTAGAGGCAACCGTCTGGCGCTGTGCGGCCAGCAATGTCTCGGTCGGTGCCTCAGACGGCTTCACATCCATCGTTGTCTGAGCCGTGCGCGTGATGGTCTCCAGCCCCGGGTTGGCGACCGGCACAGTAGCAAGGTTGCGCTGTGACAGGTTGTCCGACGTGGCCGGTGTCTGCCCTGGCTGGGTCGGATCCTCGTCATACTGTATCTCGGCAACCAGACACTGGTGATACCCGCGCACGTGATCCAGGATCGAACGCGGACCGCCGCCTTCGATCAGGTCGATGAAAAACCCTTCTTCACCGTATGGTCCGTCGTCCTTTGGAAAAGGCGGGAAATGCGGCTCGGTCGTATTCACGTCCAGCCAGCAGCCATAATAGCGATAGGCCGTCTCGGGCCCCGCGGCAAAGAGTGTCTTCTGATTGACCACATTGTCCTGCTGATCGGCCATGCTCTGATCCGGCGTCACGCGCGGGGCCGCGAAAAACGGCATGGAGATGATGGACACACCCTGTTTGCCCAGGCCCGGTACATCGCCGCCCGGGCCCTGCAACGTGCGGTAGGTGGTAAAGGTGTTGAACTCCAGTGCTGTGCCAACCGTGTTGAACATGCGGAAAAAGACTTTGACGTTTTCGGCGTCCTCGCCTGGCACAGACAGAAAGCGCACCCGTGCGATAGCAAAGTTATACGTGCCGTTATCGTTCTGCGGCACTTCCAGAACGACCGGGTTTTCCTCCTGGGATGTATCCAGCGTCAGAAAGGGGTGCTGATCACTGTCATCGGGGGTCGGTGTGTTCTCATAGGCATCCAGCAGCCCCTGTAAATAAGCCTGCGGCCCGCCTACCGCATTCACATCACCTACACTGGCTTTGTGAATACGCAGATCGTCGCTGAGATAGTGCGGATTACCATCCCGCATGTAAGGGTTGGCACGTTTCATCAGCGTCAGATTGACGGAAATCGTCCGCCCGCCCAGCGTGGCGCGTACTTCGATGAACCGGACCTGGTCGTCGTCAAACGTGTCATAGGCGCTCTCGTTCTCGAAAACGACATTGTAAACATAGCGAAAGCGCTGCGCAGTGTCGGGATTGTTTGTCGGATTGACCTCAAAGTCCTGTGCGGCGGGGTCAATACGCATGCCGGGAACATCCGGATCGCCCGTGGTAAAGCGGAAAGAGATCTCGGGCTGTTCTGCGGGAACGTTCAGCTCGTGTGGCAGAAAGCCCTCAAAAATGAAATCTATCGCGTCCTCGAAAACGGCCTCGTCAGTGCCGGTATCCGGCAGCGTCATCGCCCGCACAGCCAGCAGCGAATAGGTGCTGATCTGCAGAACTGCAAATGCGTCCTGATGTGCAATCCGGACAAACCTGCCCTGTACCGAAGGCGTGTTTTCGTTGCGCAGAACGTAAAGCATGTAATAACCGGGCGGCGCGGTGTTGGGCGACAGCGGCGTCGTCGCGGTGATCACTGCGCCCGACTGACTGAACGGCAGGGTCAGATAGCGCTGATCACCGTCAAAAGCGTGGGTGAAACTGCCACAGCGCACCAGAACCACACGGTGCATGGCCGCGCCACTTCCCATGGTGATCCTGATCTGATCACCATAGCCTGCCGTCAGGGGCGAGGCGTTGATCGTGGGACGGTTGTTTCCATAATTCGGGCGGTAAACCTCAATGGTCTCCTCGCGGTTCGACGCATCCGGATCGGTCAGCGCGTCTCCTTCGGCCCCGTGCGTTGAGCCCGCCGCCCAGACACTGCCGTCCGGCTGCAGCACGGCGCAGGAATGATACCCGCGCCTGCGCTGGGACTGTTCACCGGCACCCGTACGTGTGTCCCATGTGCCGGGCAGTGCCAGACCATCATCATCGGTCAGATACCGGCCCGTCGACCAGTCAATGGCAGGCGTATAGATTTCCGGAAACTGGACGTCGGTTGTATCGTTGCGCACCCCAAAGGCGAAAAAGACCTGGCCCGTGGGCAGGATAATGCCGTGCAGGTTGTTGCGGCGCGGAGGCGACGGGTCGTCAGGGAATGCTTCACGGTTGCCTGCAGACATCCACTGAGGCGAAGAAGCCGCCAGGTTCAGACGCTCCGGCGCTGCCGCTCCGGCGACCAGAACCCAGACATTTGCGCCATCGCCGTGCAGTATTGGCAACATCACAGACGAGGTCACCGCCGAACAGTTGGCATCATCATAGAGTGCGTCCAGATGATTGCCGAACCCGTTGCTGACAAAAGTCCCGACGTAGGGATCATAAAGACGCGTATCCCCGTGCACCTTACTGACCGTGCTGAAAAAAACGTGGCCTGATGGCGCGAGGTGCATCCGGTTGTACTCGTCCAGCCCAAAGCCCTGTTCCAGCTCTGCGTCGCGCATGTTCATCCAGGTGTTCAGGCCTGGCACGTACACTTCGGGGACGTTGTTGTTGTGGCGTCGCCCCCCGGGTGTCGGCCAGTCGTCGATCATATCGTCGCCCCGGCCGATCGGGTGCCCGCCATGGGCAAGGACACGACCGTTCGCCAGCGTCACACAGGTCGGATACCAGCGCCCGCCACCGCGAACCACACTGTTGGGCTGCGGGTTCATATCGGCCAGCCGTTCCCAGGTACCCTCGCGTGGCTTAAAGGCCCAGGTGTCGCGGATGCCACTGCCACCGTGTCCGTGCTGGTGCCACCAGACCGGTTCGCCTTCTTCATCCAGGATCGGGTTCCCCTGGTCGTCCTCTATGAACTGTCGGTCTGCGCCGACCTGGGTGCCGCCGACAACCAGCCAGCGTCCGTCTGCCAGATGTGCGTGACCGGCACAGAAAAGATTGCGCCGACCCTCTTCATCGTCGGCCACTTCAGGCAGTTCGTATATCTGGTCTTCGCCCGGACCCGGGTCACATCTCCAGGCGAAAGAGCGCCCGCGCTGCTCCCCGAAAAATCCTTCAAAAAATACATTCTCGCCGGTTGGTGTTGTCGGCACCAGCGCGGCGTGAATAGCCACAATATCGGTCTCTACGAGAGGATCCCACGGCATAGCCCACCTCCTCCTGAATACCATCACCCTACCATAAGTTGAGGAAATCTCCTAACGGCCCGCAAACCGGGAGAGTGCCCTGCCGTTTGTGGTGCAGCATCCTGGAGGAGACGCGGCACCTGCGGAGCAGGCACAGATGCGGGCGTTTGACACAAAGAACAGGCCGTCGCGCGGATTGCATGAGCGCTCCGAAAAATCCGCAGGTGGCTTCAAATAAAAACCGTCCTGTGAAACACTTGCCGTGAATTGGCGGGGGAAACTGCATGCATGTTCTGACTGTTCTGGACCACCCGCAACCGGCGTCTTTTTCTGCTGCTGTCGCAGAAAAATTCAACGCGGGTGCAGAAACGGCTGGTCACACGACCGAACTGGCAGACCTGCACGCCGAAGGGTTTGATCCGCGGTGGACGAGGGCGGACATCGCAGCGGACAGCGGCGCGCCGGTGCCACAGGATATCCTGGCAGAACAGACGCGGATCAACCGGGCCGATGCCATCTGCATGGTGTTCCCACTTTTCTGGTGGGGCATGCCGGCCATGACCAAAGGCTGGGTCGACAGGGTCTGGTCATGGGGGTGGGCATACGATCAGCTGAATGATCCTGAGGCGTCTCTTCAGCGCCCCCGCACAGGTGTTCTGCTGGTCCCGGCCGGCGCGCGGTCCACAGAGATCAGAGAACTGGGACATCACGCGGCGCTTGAAACCGCGTGGATGTCGGGCACTTTCGGTTACTTCGGGTTCACACAAAGACAGTTGAAACTGCTGTGCGGCTCAAAGGGATCAGAGGCCCGGCGGGCTGCCCTGCTGGAGGATGCCTGGCAGACCGGGCATTCGCTCGTCCCACCGGCACCGCCTCGCACGGCTGGCTGACGTGGCGCGGGGCTGATCCATTTCGTTCTGTCCTGGCGTTCTTTCAAAGTCTTTCTGGTCACGTTCAGACCGGGCGCAGGAACCTGATCAAAAGCTGTTTTGGCAGGTCGAAACGAACCAGAACCGCAGAACGACTCACTTTTAGCTAAGTTCAAGCAGAACACATTCGTGTTCGACAAAATCATTTCTGGAGCTGCACTGTTCACGATCAGGAACCGAATTGACACAATTCCGCCAGTTTTCCCCTTGGATTATGGCATCATGTAGACTTTTTGTAATCTTCACGGCATTAGAGTGGCGGTTTAGTGGTAACAGCAGCCCGGGATGCGCGCTGCGAAAGGAAGAATTATGAGTCTGAGAACGCTTCTTGTCACAACATCTTTTGTTGTATCGGCATCCGTATGGTCGGTCGTTGCATCGCAGCCCGCAATCGCGCAGCAAACAGGCACTACTCTCAATCAGTGTACCACGGCAGCAACCGGCGGCGCTGTAGACTCTCTTTCAATCGATGCACTCTGTGGCTGCGAAACGGTCACATCCGGATTTATCGAATATATTCAGCAGCATCCCAATTTCGTCGATATTCTTCTCGGCACCGGCGAACAGTGCCCGGGCCTGTCTTTGTTACTGTCAGATAACCCGACGGCCAGCATTATTCCTGACGACCCGACCGGCAGCACTATCCCTGACGACCCGACCGGCAGCACTGCGGCCGGCACCGGTAACAGCGATGAGGACACGGCCGATCCCGCGACGGGAGGCGACGGTGGCACAGGTGACGGCGGCACCGGCACAGGAGATGGCGGCACCGGCACAGGTGACGGCGGCACCGGCACAGGTGACGGCGGCACCGGCACAGGAGATGGCGGCACCGGCACAGGTGATGGCGGCACCGGCACAGGTGACGGCGGCACCGGCACAGGTGACGGCGGCACCGGCACAGGTGATGGCGGCACCGGCACAGGAGATGGCGGCACCGGCACAGGAGATGGCGGCACCGGCACAGGTGACGGCGGCACCGGCACAGGAGATGGCGGCACCGGCACAGGTGACGGCGGCACCGGCACAGGTGATGGCGGCACCGGCACAGGTGACGGCGGCACCGGCACAGGTGACGGCGGCACCGGCAC
>NZ_CANLKW010000009.1 GCF_947491795.1 uncultured Roseobacter sp.
GGGATCGTCGCATGAGCACCAATATCCGCAGAGATCACGTCAGCGCCTTCGAGGCGCTGACGTCCGGTCGTTTCGAAAACTTCGCGCTCTTCTCCTGTTTCGTGGACGGAGCGCCGGCCTCGGCTATCGTCGCCGTAACAGCACCTGAAGACGCAGGCGGCGAATATGTCATCACGCCGCTCTTCGTCAGCGTGACCGACACGATGGTGGTCACTGACCACGGAGGAAGACCGGCCTGACATTGTCTTGCGGGCCGCTCCGGTGACCCGCCAAGCACCAGCGCGACACGCCGGACTTTTTCCTGAATAGACGCGTGTCGCCCGCATTTCTTCTTCCCGCAGTAGTGGTCCCGCATCGATGGCGCCACGGTGCGATTGCTTTGCACTTGGGCTCAGCGTGAGTGCGGGCTTCGGGCCGTGCTAGACTGATCTCGACGACTCGGCAGCATTTTGCGCAGTGACAGGATGCGCAAAATGATAAATTGCGCAGATTCACGAATTGATGTATCCGTGAGGATGAAATGAGAGGGACGTTGGCAGGATATGCCAAATGTCTGCGACTTTTGTCCGAGGGGTCTGAGACGTGAAACCGGGACGCCCAAAACGCCTGAAACTGGAAGAGCGGATCGAACTTGCGCGGCGCTATCATGCCGGGGAAACGCCGAAGGTTCTGGCAGAGGCCTACGGTGTGTCGCGACGACACGTGACCCGGCTTGCCAAAGAGGAGCGGGGCGAAGGACAGGAGGTTCGAGACCCTTCGGTCACGGTGAGTTTCCGCGCGGCGACCTCTGAAATGGCCGACTTCGATACGGCTTGGCACGCCCGTGGCTTTACGAGCCGCAGCCAGGCCTTGCAGGCGGTTGTGCGGGCGCGGTGTGGGCTGCTTGATCTGATGCGAGAAGATCTCCGGGCGTTCTCGGAGACGTTGCGGCAGGCACAAGACCTTGCAGACAGCGGCCGCATTCTGGCGAAGGCGGTGCAACGCGGAAAGCTGACGCTGTCGCCGGAGAACCGTGCGACGCTTGTCGCGCTGCATGATCTCGCGCAGCGCACCTATCGCGATCTGGCCGCGCTGAAAGCGTCGGCCTGTCAGCGACGGGGCGTGGGGTGGGACGCGGCGGATCCCGAGGCGTCAGACGTGCATGAGGAGTTGGTGGACCATGTCTGAGCCGCTCGCCCTCTATCACGCCGTCATGGGCAAGCTCTGGGAGACGGAGCGCATCCAGGGTCAGCGTCAGGCGCGCATAGACACGCGGCTGGCAGTGCGGCGGCAGGGTCGCAGTTACCAGCGCGTGGGCCGGGCCTCGCCGCGCAATCTGCTGAAGTCGGTTATGCCGGAGAGCAGCGCCGCGGTGTTCAAGCGGATCAGGGCAGGGGGGTGCAAGACGAAGCAGAGCCTTGGCAACCAGCTGTCTTACGTGAACGACAAGGCGGTTTACACCTACGCGACGATGACCAACCCGCTGACGGCTGAGGCCGTGCTGACCGAGGCGCAGAAGGCGGAGATCGTGGAGGCCTGGGCGCAATCCTGGAGGGGCACGACGAAGCTCGGGTTTACCTCGCATATGCTGCTGTCGTTCCCGACCGACGTCACGGTGGATCAGGTACGCGAGATCACACTCGATTGGGCGGAGCATTTCTTCGAAAGCGGGGATTACGGCGATCAGTGGGACTACGTGCTCTCGGTGCATGATGACCGGGCCCACAAGCATGCGCATATCCTTCTAAACAACCGGGGCCTCGCCAACAGCACCTGGTTCTCCTGTTGGGCGGAGGGCGTGATGTCGCCGCAGTTGATGCGGGAAAAGCAGGCGGAGATCGCCGAACGCTACGGTGTGATACTGGAGGCCACGACCCGGCTCGAGCGCGGCATCTTCGAGAAGGCCCCAGGTATCGCAGAAATCTACCGGGCAAAGGACGAGGCGCGCCTGCCGCGCGAGATCGCACTGTCGCCCGAAGAGCGGGCCATAGCCAAGGCGCAGGTGATAGGGTTTGCCAAGGACTACCGCAATCTGGCCGATGTGCTGGATCGCATGGATCAGAAACACCTGGCCTACGCGATGCGCCGCATGGCGGCCTCAATCGGCTCGGACACGACCTACAGATTCACCGCAGGAGAGATCGATATGGAGACAATTCGAACGGTCGGTGAGGCCATCGACTATGCCGAGAAAACCATCGAAGCGCTACGGCTCAAGGCAGAAGAACTTGATGCCACCGAACGCCCGGGATTTGAGACCAAGGCGGCGGGTGTCGTTCGTGATCTCTCGCAGATGGTGCCGGACCCTGATCTGCGCGCCCGGTTCGGGCGTGACTTGACCGAGTCCTATCCGCCAGGAGCCGGAGACGGGCGCTTGAGTGCTGCGTTCTCATCGGGCAAGGACCCTGTCCTCGAGGCCCTGAAGGCGGATGCCGCAAGGGCCGGTCTCGATCCGCAAGAGATGGCTGCCCGGATCGAAGCTGGTGGGACGATGAACTATGGGCTTGCTCAGGATTGGGTGGACCGCGACATGGCGGCGGTTCTGGCCAAGGATGGCATCGATCTCGCTCAGGCCAGCGACGATCAACAAGATCGCGCGTTGGAAACAGTCGATCGGTTCATGGACCGATTGCTGGAGCGCGCGAAGGAGCTCGGCATAGCGACGGGTCTGTCGCGCGCATCGGACGATTTGCAGGTGATCGATGACGAGGACCGTGGGCCAAACCCGTATCTGCAGGACCTCGCGGACATGTTGCGCGACGGAAGCCTGTCAGAGGCTCAGGAAGAGACCGTGGAACGCACGCTGAAGGCCGAACTCTTCAAGGAGCTGGGCGAGGAGGGACTTGGGGAGCTGCGGCGCGGCAATTACGAGGTGCTGGCAGAGGTGCTTCCCAACCGGATCGATCAGATCACGGTTACGCAGGAATTCCTCGAGCTGACCCACGAGGAGACCGGTGATCAGGTCTTTACCGACCGCGCCTCCGCTTTGCAGCAGGACAAGGTTGAGGCGTTGGCCCGGGACACCCAACTCGAGATGCAGCGGGGCAGGGGGCTATCGCGCGATCTCGACGATGAGATCAGCTTCTGATGAGCACCCGGCTTCCTCTCTGGGCTGCCGTGCCAGTCGGGACTCTCTGTGGAACGGCACTCGGCACGATCGCGGCGAGCTTCTATCTCGCACTGGCGTTGAGAACGGGGTTTGCCGAGTTTGACATGTTTGCCGTCTGGACGGCGAGCGCGGGTCTGCGCGCGGCGCATCCCGAGGCATTCAAGGTTGCGTTCGGCGCCGTTGGCTTCGGGGCCATTGGACTGGCGGTTCTGGCCTTCAGCTGGACCTGGGCGCAGGACCGGGATGATTACGGGTCCGCACATTGGCAGACCAGACGTGAACTCAAGGCGAACGGCATGCTCCAGACACCGGGATCCGGGTTTGTCTGCGGCAAGCTGGGAAAGCCCGCGTCAAAGGCGCCCTACATCTCTGCGAGCGACATACCGCATGTAATGATGGTGGCCCCGACCCGGGCCGGGAAGGGCGTGGGCTTCGTGATCCCGAACCTTTTGTCTTTCGCAGGTTCGGTCGTGGTTCTGGATGTGAAGGGCGAGAATTTCGAGAAGACGGCAAGGCTGAGGGCGCTCAACGGCGATGAGGTCTTTCGCTTCAGCCCGTTCGATTGGGCGAATAGTTCGCATCGCTACAACCCGCTCGCGCGGATCGCGGCCGCCCCCAGTTTCGCCCAGCAGTTCACAGAAGTCTCGATCCTGGCGGACCTCTTCCTCGACAAGGACAACAAGACACTCGACACCTTCTCCGAGGCAGGCAAATCGATATTCGTCGCGGCCTGCCTTCTGGCGATCCAACGCGGCAGACCGACACTGGGCGAGGTCAACAAGATCGTCACCGGCGGGGATTACAAGAACGCACAGTACAGTGCCTATGCGGAAGAGGCGAGGGAAGCGACGGTGCGCGAGCTTTGGATCAACGCGGCCAGCGCGTCGTCGCGGCTGCTGACGTCCAACATCCAGGCTTTGATGACGGCCGGTCTGAAGCAGTGGGACAACCCGGCGGTCCGTACGGCAACCGATGCAAGCGACTTCGAGTTCGCGAACTTCAGGAAAAAACCGCACGCGCTCTACATCGTGGTGTCAGAAGATCACATCGCGACGCTGGCACCGCTCCTGCGGCTCATGTTCGCGGATCTCATTGCCAGTTTGCGGCAGAACGAGCCGGGTCCCTACGAGCCGTGGCCGGTCATGATGATGATCGACGAGTTCCAGCAAATGGGCGCGATGCCTTATCTCGAGCGGGCGATCCATTCGCTCGCCGCCTATGGCGGGCGCGTCGCGATAATTGCGCAGTCGTTGGCCTCGCTCGATCGCATCTACGGACCCGAGGGGCGCGAAAGCCTTGAGAACGGCGCAGGGCTCAAGCTCTACATAACGCCTCGCGACCAGCGTACCGTTCGCGAGGTCTCGGCGGCCGTCGGCAGCACCACCCGGGAGGCGGTGACCCGCATGTATGGTCGCAACAAGGGCATTTTGGGCGCGACCTCGACGACTTCTCGTCTTGAGGAACGTCCACTTCTCTCCGAGACCGAGGCACGCACCATGGATCCCGATGAGGTGATCATCCTGGCCTCACCTCAGCACCCGATCCGTGCACAGCGCATCAAATACTTCGAGGATTCCTTTTTCATCAATCTGTCAGATCGTCAGGCGGGCCGCGATTTTCCATATCCCCCACGTGTTGATGGCGTAGGGCCCTGGTTAGAAGACCCGAATCCCGCTCCTCCTGCACCCCATCCCGAGTCTTTCGAATCCACTGCAACAAGCGAGCGTGCACGCCGACGGCAATCGCGGTCCATGCAGACGCAAATGAATGAATACGCCGCCGGTGAGCTGCGTCCGGAAACCTTGGATCGGGAGGACCCGGTCCCAGAAAAGTGGGAGCAAGTCTTCCGCGAGCAAGGTGACTTCATCGACGAACTGCTCGGGGACGAAATTGGACAATAGCCTCTGATAAATGCATCGCTCATCAGTCAGAGTAGCCAACTGCACTTCTGTATCGGAAATGATCCCCGTTGCATGCTCATGATGCCATGTGATGCGGCAAGAAAACTACCCTTCTTAGGCTCGCAGAGCTCACGATTTAGACCTGCGTATAGACTTCCACACTAACGTCCGTTAACTTCCAGCCTAGGAGGTAGCGATGGCAAACGAGCTGACATTCGAGGCGATCCGGGGCGTTCAGTCTCGTACTGCGTACTACACTGTTATGGTCCCCATGAAAATGGTGCCGAGGCTGTTCATTTTCGACGGCGATGATCTGCCGCCTGACCTGCGTGCCCAACGGGTGCTTTCAAAGGCAAGGGTACCTCAGATCGCAAATTACCTTGCTGAGAATTGGGACAATTACATCCTTTCCTCGCTTTGCGCTTCAGTTGATGGGGACCTGACATTCACCGCAGCGGGCAACGATGGGGCACTGAAGAACGTTGGTACGCTCAGCTTTGCGATGGATGCGCGGATCATTCTAAATGACGGCCAACACCGCAGAGCGGCAATTGAAGATGCGTTGAAGACAAGGCCAGCCTTGGAAAATGAAACGATATCAGTTGTGATCTTTGCGGACCGTGGACTTGAGCGAAGTCAACAGATGTTTGCAGATTTAAATATGAACGCCGTTCGCCCATCAAATTCGCTGAATATTCTATACGACAAAAGGGATCCGCTCGCCGGACTATCCGTCGACGTGTTTCGAATTGTGCCATTCTTTAATCGGTTTTTAGAGCTTGAGAAAAAATCACTCTCAAACCGAACAACCAAGCTCTACACATTGTCCAGTTTGCAGCAGGCACATGAATGGATGGTTGGTCCAGCAGGAGACAGATTTGGCGAGGAAACGCTCGATCTCGTGGTACAATTCTGGAATGCGCTCTACGACGTTTTGGACGACTGGCAAAGACTGGATGGCGGAAGCTTGAACGCGCATGATCTTCGGCAAAACACGGTGCACTCCCACGGCGTTTTGCTGCAAGCCTTCGGCGTCCTCGGGGGAACCTTGATTGATGCCTATCCTCAGGAATGGCCTGAGAAGCTAAAGTCGCTTTCTTCCTTGGATTGGTCGAGACGAAATGCGGAACTCTGGGAAGGCAAAGTCATGAACGACGCACGCATGAATGGCCAGCGCAGGAGCGTTCTTCTTGGAGCGGCTGTCTTGTTCGAAACTATTGGATTGCCATTGGAAGCAAGAATGAAGGCGGCCATGGAAGCGCAAGGTCAGGTCGCGGCATGAGTAGAGAAAAAAAGGCGACCGAACCTGACGCAGCGCTTACGTTCGATGCACTCGAAGAACGGATTCGCGTTGCCTATTGCAACGACAAGCGCCCTTGGGTGATCGGCTACAGTGGTGGAAAGGACTCGACCTGCGCATTGCAGATGATATGGCGCGCACTGCAGGCACTACCGAAATCCGAACGCGAAAAACCAATCTATGTCTTGAGCTCTGATACGCTGGTCGAAACACCCGTTATTGTGGACTATATCGATAGTGCACTCACGCGCATAAACGACGCAGCGAAAGCACAGGGCATGCCGGTTTCGGCTCACAAGGTTGTGCCTGATGTAAATGATAGCTTCTGGGTCAACCTAATAGGACGCGGCTATCCGGCTCCATCACGTCGCTTCCGGTGGTGCACTGAACGACTTAAGATAGACCCTGCCAATGCATTCATAAAAAGCCGCGTCGCAGAGTTTGGCGAAGTTGTTATGGTGCTTGGTGTTCGCAGCGCTGAAAGCGCAACACGCGCGCAAGTAATGGCGCTTCACCGGCTGGAGGGGAGTCTGTTTTCGCGGCATTCGTCGCTCTTGGGTGCGTATGTTTTCACACCGATTGAGGCGCTCTCGGTTGATGACGTTTGGGACTATATCCTGCAAACGCCGTCACCGTGGGGAGCTGACAATCGTCAGCTTCTCAAGATGTATCGCAACGCTCAGGCGGGTGAGTGCCCGCTGGTGGTCGATAAAAACACCGAAAGCTGCGGCAACTCCCGGTTTGGTTGCTGGGTATGCACTGTCGTCACAAAGGACAAAGCAATGGAGGCGATGGTCGACAACGGCGAGGAATGGCTCGAACCGCTCTTGGACGTTAGAGACTTCCTGGCGGAGACGCTGGATCCAGAGCGCAAGAAAGTCGTGCGAGATTTCCGCAGGCGCACTGGGAAGATAACGCTCAATCGCTCAGGCGATGGGTTGATACCCGGGCCCTACAAACGCGATTTCCGCCAAGAGGTGCTCAAAAGGTTGTTGGAAGCACAGAGGGAGGCGGCGAATCTCGTCACAGATGAGCCTGCTCCGACGCTGATCCATGAAGCAGAAATCCACGAGATTCAGCGCATTTGGCGACGTGAGTTGGGTGATTGGGCCAATAGTGCCTATCAGATTGTAAAGGATGTGCTCGGTAAAGAACTCCATGCGCACGAAGCCGACGACTTCGAGTTTTCGTCCGCCGATGGCGACATTTTGCGCCAAGTTTGCCAGGAACACGATCTTCCAATCCAAATGATGGGCGAACTGCTGGATGCCGAACGTTCGGTTCAGGGCATGCGTCGCAGGTCATCGATCCACACGCGCATTGCAAGCATCCTTGAAAAGGAATGGCGCTCGGAGGACGAAGTTCTGGCAAATTTGGCTGCCGAGCTGGAAGAAGAAGGCGCGGCAAACGAGGCGCCGAACTTATGAGATTTCGTGAGTTAGTCCTTGAGAACGTCGGTCTGTATGACGGTTGCCACACGTTCGACCTTGAGACGGTGCCGGCTGAGGGTGCCAATGTGGTTGCCATCTTGGGGCATAATGGCGGCGGAAAAACCACCTTCCTCGATGCAATCCGGCTCGTATTGTACGGTCGCAGAGCGCTTGGCCCACGCACTGCACAATCAACATATGAAGAGCATCTGTTAAGAAAAATCAGTGCGACAGCGGCAACGCGCGAGGCCGCCATCACGCTGTCATTCGTTCGCGTGGAGAATGGTCAACAAGTCAACTACACGGTCAAACGCGCTTGGTCATCCCGCGGAAAATCCGTGGTCGAAACACTTGACCTTATTAGGGAAGGCCACCCGATCTCTGACCTGGAACGGGCTGAATATGCGCAATACGTCGAAGAACTTGTGCCTCCCGGTCTTTCACAGTTGTTCTTTTTTGATGGCGAGAAGATACAAGAGATCGCGGATGACGATGGCAGCCTCGGGCTGAGAGATGCGATCCGATCGCTTCTGGGATTGGACATTATCGACCAGCTGCAGACAGACCTGACTGTCTATACTAGTCGGCGAGCAGACCAGGATTCATCTGGTAATATTGATCGCCTCCTGTCCGAGCAGGAGCGCCTCAGACAAGAGCTTGCAACCCAACAGGATCTTCGCGCCGAACTGCAAAGCAAATGCGATCAAGCCGCGCGACGGGTGGAGCGATCCGAGGCCGCTTATCGCAACGAAGGTGGTCGGCAGGCACTGTCGCGCGAAGACGTCCTGACCAAACTTCGAAGCGCAGAGATAGACCAGTCCGAGTTGAGCACGCAACTGAAGCGCGCGGCCAACGATCTGTTGCCGCTAGGTTTAGCGCCCACATTGGTACAGCATTTTTACCAAACCTGTACTGAGGCGCGGCAGGGCACTCACGCGATCGCGATTCGCGCCTTCATTGATGCGTTTGAGCGGCAATCAAGCATACCCAACGAGAAAGGCAACATCTGGTCCAGTCAGCATTTTGATGATTTGCGTGCTGTGACGAAGGGAGATGCAGGAGGGCAGGGACCACGTCTGTTGGCAGAACCAGATTGGATTTTGCGGCGTCTGGACTGTCTGACTGATGGGCGGCAGGAAGAAGTAACAAGCTTGGCCGACAGGTTTGACAGAAACAGAGAGCTTCGCGCCAAGTTAAAAAGGGAGCTCGAGGGGTTCGACACGGGACAAGCCGAACAAGCGCTTTCCGCTTTGAAAGAGGCTGAGCGCACCCTTGGGGGTTTGGAACGTGATCTGCAGTTCTGCGACGAAGGAATAGATCGGCTTTTGCGTGATATTGAAGCGATAGAGCGCAAGTTCAGGTCGGAGGAAGCTGCTCTGAAGAAATTGGCTCAAGAAGAGCGCGGGATCGCTCTCGCGGTGCGCGCGCAAACCGCACTTTCTTCTTTTGGAGTTGCGCTCCTCGAGGACAGGATCAGCAGATTAAAGGCCGAGTTCGTTGACTGTTTCAACCGATTGAGCCGCAAGAAATCATTGGTTTCTAGCGTCGAAATCGACCCGGCGGATTTTAGCGTGAGCCTGATTGGCAGTGATGGAATAACAATCGAGAAGAACAGCTTATCTGCAGGAGAACGGCAGATTTATGCGATTTCCATGCTTTGGGCTTTGGGAAAGACAAGCGGCCGTCAACTGCCGATCGTGATCGACACCCCTTTCTCAAGGCTTGACCAAAGCCACCGATTGGCAATTGTTCGAGACTATCTGCCAACTGCAAGCCATCAGGTAATCTTGCTTTGCACCGATACGGAAATGACTCCCTCCCTAGCCAAGTCCCTCGGAGCGCATGTAGCACGGACCTACAAGCTTGAGGCGACCGCGGAAGCAAGACGCACGACACTTTTTCCGGTTGGCGATCTTTCAGCGGAACTAGTCTGATGCATTTTACAAAGCTCAGAGTATCAACTGAGGCAACTGGCCGTCTCCGTATGTTGCGTCAACGCAGCGGCCTCACACCGAACCTCCTGTGCCGGATGGCTCTGACCGCCTCACTCGAGACAGGACCAGTTGGCGACATGGTTCCACCGGAGGAAAATGGGCAGGAATTTAACGCCTATACGCTCTTTGGATCCGACCAACCGATATTCCTTTCAATGCTGATACTTGTCGAGCAAGGGCAAAGCGGAGCAGAATTAGATGACGAAGACCTAATGCGACGCCTGAGATGCCATATCGACCGCGGCATTGGTTACATCGCAATTCGCATAAACTCGCCAGCTGATGCAGCAAGGCTTCTGGCAGGAGATGCGGCATGACTCCCGGGTCAATTTATCTTGATCACAACGCCTCAACGCCAGTCGATGAGATGGTGATTGATCGTGTTGTTGACGCCATGCGCGAATTGACAGGCAACCCCTCGGCAATAGACCACCCTGATGGCGCAGCCGCAGCCGCAGCCATCGAACGCGCGCGCGAACATATCGCGAAGGGAATTGGCGCAAGACCGGCCGACATAGTCTTTGTAAGCGGCGCAACCGAGGCGAACAATCTCGCCATCAAAGGTGTGGTCGCCAGTCCGCGCCGATTGGACAACCAACGCATTATCACGGTCGCAACAGAACACCCTTCTGTGCTTGAAGCGGCAAAACATTCAAGTCCAGCCGAAGACGTGATCGTCCTTTCAGTGGACGTACAGGGCAGGATTGATTTGGACCGCCTCGAGGCAGAACTCAAAAAAGGGGTGGCACTCGTAAGCTGTATGGCCGCCAACAACGAGACCGGCGTGCGCCACCCGCTTTCAGAAATTGGGTATTTGTGTGAGCGATACGGTGCTCTGTTTCACAGCGATCTGACACAGTTGATAGCCTACGAGAAGATCGACGTTCAAGACGCAAACATCCACCTTGCAAGCCTATCTGGTCACAAAATGTATGGTCCCAAGGGAATTGGGGTCCTCTATTGTCGTCGGCGCCGCCCGCATGTGGCGCTTGAGCCGATCAACCGGGGAGGGGGTCAGGAGCGAGGACTTCGCTCTGGAACGCTCAACACAGCCGGGATTGTTGGGCTTGGGGCGGCTTTTGAATTGCGACAATCCCGCCTCGGCGATGCTGAGAGCATCAATGACCTGAGGGATAAGCTGGAGCGCCGACTTGTAGAAGAAACGGGGGCATGGGTGAATGGGAATGAAGCATCTCGAATTCCCAATTCTCTGAATCTTTCGATCCCATCGGTTGAGCCCTTTGCGCTGATGCGACGTCTGACCGACCAGATCACCTTTTCAAGCTCCAGCGCTTGTTCGACGCAATCAGTAGAGGACTCTCATGTCCTTGAGGCCATGTTTGGTGCAGGAACGGAGCGTACAAAAAACGCGTTTCGACTGGGCTTGGGCTATGGCACGACCGACGAACAGATTGAGACAACGGCTGAACTGTTCATTCAAGCGGTTGCTGACATCAGGCGGGGCCGCGTTGGCAGCGCGGCCTGAACTCAAAACGTTAAATCAAATACTCTCATCGCTTGATCTCGCAATGCGTCTTGTCGCGCGATGGCCTGTTCGGCCCCCCATTTATCCTCCTCGGCGATGTTCTGATTGATCGACAGGCGAGAACCTTGAAGGACCGGCTTCTTGTCAACGAAAGGCCTGTTTCCGGCACGATCATTCTCATCTTGGCTGAGCAAGGTAAGGTTTCCAAGTTTATGCAAGTGAGGTAGCATTTCTGCCCCTGCCTCTTCAGGGTTCTGCGGACTGATATGCTCCAGGGTCATTGCGCGGATATCGATCGGTACATTGGGCGCATGAACGGTTGGTCGACCGTTCGCCTGGCCATCATACCACGCCGACATGAATTCGCTCATGGCTAGAATGTACTTCAACTCTTTCTTGTGTCGCTCGTACTCGAGCCCATCTAATTGACGCTCCATCGCCTCTCTGGTCGCGTATCTATCTAGAAGATCCGTCAAAATCGCTTCGACTTCGGGCAATCGATAGTCAGCTGGCGATGTGTTCAGAAGTGTAATAATGGGCCCCATCCTGCGATCGTATTCCGCAATCCGCGCGCGCGCCAAGACCCCATACCGGAATGCAAACCGCTCCAAAACACAAAGCAGTCGCTCGCGATGATCGGCATTGAGGCTTCGCGATGCGTAGACCAGGGGGAGTATCCAGTGCTGCTTTAGGTCTCCTAGGGTGAATGCCAGTCGATGAGCCATGACCGGTGTCAATTGCAGACCCCCACCGGCGATGTCGCCACCGGTCAAAGCCTTCATCATTACCATGTCGGTCTTCAGGGTTTGCACACTCTGAAGAAGCGACCTTGCCTCTGCTGCACCGAGAAGATCACCGCTTGAAAGCTCCTCAAAATGCATCGCTTCAAACTCTGTTGATGTCCTCGCTGTGTTGAAGCGTTTTCCCGTACGAGTCTGATATGCCAATTGAAGATAGGTGTCGGGGTTTTCGGCAATGCCACCGATTTCCTTCCAAGCATCAGATAGCTCATCTCGCTCTGCTGGTTCCAGCCTTTGTTCTGCCCGTTCCATGGTGGTTGCCCGGAGAAGATCACAATCGCTGACGGGAAGACCTCTGTTGTTCAACACCCTGAAAATGAGGCTGGCGTGCTCCGGTGCATTAGCCTCAATATGAACGACTTCCCAGTCTTCGAGAGCACTGGCGTAGAATTGGTTCAGCGCATTGAATTCAAGCGCGGTGGACCCGGTCGCCTCGCGATGCCCCTGAAGCATTGCAAAACATGCGTCAAACGCAGCCTTTAGCAGGTAGTGAGATTGAGCTACTTCTTCTACATGATCGCCTCGCAACAATGCTTTGAAATAGGCGTCATCGGTCTCATTCAAGGTCAGGGGATAAACGTCCCTGGCCTCCATGAAATCGAGATCTCTGCTCATGATGAAACGGAACTGGAGAGTTTCCGCCATTGTGCTCAAGGCGGTTCCGCGCTGTGCATCATCCGCACCAAACTCGGCCGCTGCCAGCAAACAGTGTTGCCGTAGCGCCGCCACGAAAAGGAGAAAAGTGGCAAACCGCTGCTGCCCGTCTATCACATCCCGTCGTGGGCGAACCAGACCGCCAGGGTCTCGAGGCGCGGTTACCACGGATCCAAAAAAGTGTCGCTCACGTTCACCGTTGATACGCTTTTGCCAACACCTGCGAACATCGTCGATGAAGGCGTCTATCTGCTCATCCGTCCACTCATATGCACGTTGGTACGCTGGCACGCGAAAGAGAGTCATTCCGCCAAAAAGACCAGATACGGTAGTCGGTGTCGCGCGCTGGCAGAGTAGGTCCGAGACTCGTTCCATCAAAAGTTACTGCCCAGTTTCATTTTCGAGTAAAGCTTGGTAGCGAATTAAGAAATTTGACGGATCAGACGGCTTGGCGCCCATATTGCTACGAAGAAGCTCAAAGCCTCCCGCGGCATACAGATTCAGGATGTGCATGCCTTCCGGGGACAAGCGCGTAGGAGAGGCGACTTGAAGAAGCTTCGCGATCGACTTCTCAAGCTGTTGTTCGGAGTAATCTTCAGAATGAAGAGCAGTAACCTCTGCATCAACGAGCAAGCCTGCAATGTACTCGCGGTACGGCTCATATTCATTCGGATAGGTCTGAATGAATATGCCCGCCCGATCAAGCATCTCAGGAGAACCTGTTTTCCTGTAGGTGAGGCCCAGCATGAGTCCTGCATAATAGGCATCAAAGAGAATAAGCGAACCGCGCGCTGCATCTGACGATCTGGTTCTGCTGAACATTCTTTGATCGATGTAGCCAAAGTAGCCGCGTGCGGCTTCGTGGAGCACAAACCCACGTGCACGTGTGACCAGTTCAGAACTCATGAGGACACCGCTCCGCTTTGGAATTGGAAGAAGGTGCTCTTGCTTTCATCTATGAGAACGGATCCGTCAGCTTGATTGATTGAGGCAGTGACAAACTGCGTGTCTGTTCGTTTCTCAAACGAGTCTGCGAAACCTTCACGCTCACTGGAGATAACGAAGACAATTAATTGATCGAATATTTTGGGAATGAGAGCCCCAACGTTTTGCCGGAGAACAAGGTCCAGAGAGACTGCAGGGGAATCTACAATGAACGGCAAGCGCGCCGGGGCTTCTGCCAAAAGGGCTGTCAGAAATGCGTAGCACACCGCAAGTTTTTGGCCCTCGCTGGCGCTGTCTTTCGGGAGGTTTTCTTCATTCACCAAATGAAGGCGGCCATCGATCCTGGAAACACGAATGATCTCGCTATCCAAGATTTTTTCGAGTTGGGAGTTTGTTCGGTCTTTCACGAACACTTGTAGCCGTTCTTTCGCGAGCTTGCGAGCACGTTGAGTTGCACGAATTAACTTGTCCGCGGCTGTGAAGTATCGGTTATTGCCGCTAGCCATTTCGAAAGCCTTACGGCGCTTGCCTTCCTCTTCCTTGCATGCTGGAAGGTTTCTCTTCCAGTCAGCCTCGTATATCGAGATTGGTACCTCCGTCAAGAATTGCAGAGCCTGAGACTTCCGCGCTTGCTCTGCCTGAAGTGCTTCTCGCTCGGATGTAAGCCTTTCGACCTCCTCCATGCCTGCTTCTGCCTTCTCGATATCCAGCCTCGCGCGTTCCTGAGCTATGCTGGTCAAACGATCCTCAGCTTCACTAAGGTCATTGACGACGGCAGAAAACCAACGGCGGTCGAATCCGTCTTTGAGCTTGTACTTAATATCGTTAATGACTTGGACTTGCTCATCACCAAGATGATCGTCTGCGTGTGAGAGAATGTATTTCCGCTTTGCCTCATCGATCTCTTCACCGCATATACAATTTTTCTTGGTAGCGAGCTCCTCAAAGAACGATTTTGACGAGCGCGGAAGCCGCCTAGTTTCCAATGTGTTGTTGAGTGTTGTAAGTCTTTCTCCAACACGGGAATGAAGGCTTAGCGGCAATCTGAAACTTGAAACCGCTTCGGTTGCGAAACGCGAAATATCATTTCTCGCCTTTTGGTCACGATCTTCGATGTCTTTTTGACGATTCTTAAATGCTTGATCCTCGAGGCCGAGCTCTTCGAGGCGGTCCGTTATCTCTGCGGTCCGACGGTCGATCTTCGCAAGAGATCGATCCAAGCCGTCCTTCTCTTGCGTGAGTTTCGCAAGTATCTCTTTGGCCTCTTCATACTCACGTTCAAGCCGATTGACCGCCGATTGCTCAGATGCGGTGGTGATATTCTTATTCAGCTTTTTTCGATTCTCTTTGAGGACACCAATTTTGTTCACCAGGTCTTCAAAAGCATCGGTCTTGTAAAGGGCTTCAATAGCTCTGTCCGCAGCAGCAGCACCGTCCTTAAGCATGTTTTGCGCAAGTTCGCCGTCGAACACAAACAGCTCGATACTTCTCTCAAGAGCGTCCGCCAATGCGGGGTCGACTGTACTCAGCAGGTGCCCATTCTGCCGTCCGGCTTCGACGGTGGTTGTGTAGAAATAGTGTCGCCCCATCTCGAAATCGCATTCGAGCCGAATGGATAGCCGTTCGCCATAGACTGATAAGTGAAGTTCAAAGTGTCCCTCCTTTGTCGTTCGGTCAGCCTGAAGTGAGGAGATCGACAGCGAAGGATCTAGTTGACCCGTAAGCGCTGAGCGCAAAAGAGCCATCGTTGTCGTTTTGCCGGTTCCGTTTGGCATCTGAACTAAGACATGACGATACTTGTCCGGTTTTAGGGCAATTTTTGCATCGCGCAAATAGCCACGAAGCCCCTTTGCATTCCAGCCAAGAAGAAGAACGTTATTGCTTGTCACTCAAACTGTCCTCTTCAAGTATGACGTCAATTGTGTTTTCGATCCTGTGAGTGGGCGGCATGACATCCAGCGTTGAAATCAGCAGTCGCTCAGTCGATGTCTGAGCTGTGACGCTCACCGAGACGCCTTGCGCCGCTTCGGCAATCGCAAGTGCGATTTCTTCGCTCGCGGTTCTCTTTTTTGGACTCGTCACTGTTCTTCCTTTCGCGTTGCGCTAAGGCTCCGCAGCCAGTCATATCGCTTTACGTCTGTGCTGTCGCTATCGTCATCACAGCCAAAGTCTACAAAGTCTAGCACATGCGCGCGTTTCTCCTCGTTGTTGGGATCTGTACGCAGGCAACGACCAAGCCTCTGAATTGTTTCCAGTTTCGCCCGGGCTGAAGAAAACAGAACGATGTTCTTGACGGACTTAATGTCAATGCCTTCTGATAGCCGGTGGCAACTTACCAGACAGTCCAGTCGCCCGTTCGCAAAATCCAACAAGCGCTGCGCTTCATCACCTTCGTAATATGTTCCGAACACAATTCCTGCATCCATAAGAAGTCTTTGCACAAGCTCACCGTATTTGCGTGTTTCTACAAAGATCAGGGAGCGTTCATAGAGCTCTGGTTTGCTCGTGAGATGCTCATTGAAAGGTTCCAACTTCTCTATCGTAACCTTTCGCACACGAGAAATGTCACGATAGAGTGCTTCGTCGCTCACGACTTCACCTGACGCCCTACGGGCATGGTGGCGCTTGATGATTTTCCGGATTTCGGCCCGATCGTCATCCGACAATTCATACTCTAATGCCGTGTAATCAAATTCGCACAAAATACCGCGTTGAATAGCATCTTCAATTTCAAACTTGAAAATGATGGGGCCGACTTCGTTCTCAATGAAATCGTTTCCAGCTTGATCATACTCCCTTTCAGGGGTCGCACTCAGCCCTAACCGGTAGCTGAGTGGTGACACCAGACCAGAAAGCGTGGTCACCTGTGCCGGCGATCCAAATCCATGAACTTCATCACATACAATCAGCGTTCTCTCTGCTGTCCCTTCAACACTCGAAAGAAACTCCGGCAAGTGGTGCTGCGAAACAAGGAGTAGCCTTCTGCCGCGGCTCGCAACAAACCGCGCTCCTTCGTGATGCGAGCCAAATTGCCGATAGACCCTGCAGTTGCAGTCCGTGACAAGCGCCTGAAACCATTGTTCTAGGAGGTCGTTGCCGCGCATGGTCACGATGACAGTATCGACCAGATCGCGAGTTGTGAGCTTGTCTATGATCCGTAGTGCTGTCCGGGTTTTACCGGTGCCGGTTGCCATTTCGAGCACGCCGTTCTTCTCTGCTAGAAACCTTTCAACTGCCTCATCTTGGTGGCGCCATCTTGTGTCTTTGAGGACCTTTGCTTTCGAATCGCTTTTTGGCCGGTAGAACTGAGCGATATTCCGACGTATAGCCTCGGGGATATCGAAGCATTGGACATTCGGATCAATGTTGTTCCACAGTCTTTCAAAGCGGTTTCGATGGGACTGAACACGTGACGCGTCGCGCGCGTCAGCCCAACTCAAGAAAACATCTAAGCTCTCGAAATTGCGCCTGCCTTGCTCGGTTTCGTTCTGAGAACCGTGGAAGACAACCGCTTCATCCTCACTATCACGAAATATGCCAAGTTTGGGATGGTAGTCTCCACTCAACTTGCCTGTCGTTATAGCAATACGGATGGTCAGAAGCTTTTCCGCGATCATGTATGATAGTGTCTGAACAGGCTTGGAACTTGCGCTTTTTTCGAGCTCATCAACTTCGTCTCTAAGTGCCTGAAGCAGGACGTCGTCTTGGATTGCGTCCGCACCCTGTTTGATCGCTGCCCAATCTTCGGGCTTGAGCTTTGGACTGGTGATCAGCCGCATCTTGCCGCCGTTCCCCGCAAACTCTGCTATGCCGCTTGAAACACGTTGAAGCCAACTCGACGTAAAGTACCCGACACCTCGATCATAGAACACTGAGTGAGCAAGGCATGGATTCATTAACACCTGATCGATGTCATCTAGAGATGTATCCACATCTGAAGGAAAGGTCAGAGATCTTAAAGACTTGCTCATGAAACGATGGTGCAACATGCACACGCAACATGGAAGTCAGATGTGTCTTTCTTGTGCTTTTTCCCTAGCCCAGCACGGCCACGTTATGGGCTATTCAGAGCCGATTGATCAAGTTTTGCTCTCAGTCGATAGCAGGACGCTTTGCCAGGTGATCTCGTCGCGGCCGAGGAGGTCAGGGCGTGTTTCAAGGTATTGTATCTGGAAGCCGTTACTTCCTGCCAGTTCAGTCAGCTCATCCAAAGATACTTCAAAAATTGAGCGTGCCGCGTCTGCCGGACCAAGACGGAGGGTGATGTAGACAAAACCGCTAGGCTTCAACAACGAAGCAATCGCAGAAACAGCGGCCGGGCGGTCCTCCTCGGAGATATGCATCCAAACTGCGCTCAGAACGATGATATCAAACCTCCTTGTATGGCTGCTAATGATGTCCAACCCGGGCAAGGCGTCGCGGACCCATTGAATGGAGCTGTCTTTGTGGGCGTGGCGGGCGATCTGAAGCATGGAGCTCGACGGTTCTGCTGCAACAACCCGATGGCCGAGCAAAGCGAGCCAAGCCGAGTCTCGGCCTGTTCCGGCACCTACATCAAGAATATCCACCCGCGCGCCTGCAAAGCCTTCCTTGAGGATCTTCGCGAGACCCGGGTGCGCAGCATCCGCCGAGATGCCTTCATAGCTGTCGGCCAAGTCCAACGCGTGTTGGTCATAATATGCGGATGCCGGAGTTTTCGTCATAGGATTCGCGACCCGAGACCAATCAATTTGAAAACATGTCATGACCAGCAGGCTAAAGCTGGTAAAACACGCGAGGAGGAGCATCGACTGGAATGACCGGCGCACAACCAGAGGTCTGTTGTACCAGCAATCGCCCTTGGCTGAAACAAAGTTTGCGGGTGAACGGGTTTCTAACCAGTTGAGCGTCTGCTCTATCACGTAGCGCAGACGCTGAATCACCAAAAACAAACAGGCATTGCCGACAGTTGCCAGGAACAACAGCGCAACTTGAAAGAATGGTGAACCATCTACTTTGGACACCCCGAACCATAATCCACCTGTCAGCGTCATGGAGATGAGTGGAATTTGCCACATCTGGTGGTTGAGGGCGCGAAAGGTTTGGTGGTTCTGCTCGAACGCCAGAGCGCTCAGATCAAGCTCTGGCGAACTTTGCTCCTCTGTCATTTTTTCTTCCTCTTGAATATGCTCGCCTTCGCGATGGCATGGTTGCTGGGCACTGGCATTGAGTGCTTCGATTGTCGTCAAGTCTTAATACGGAGGATCAATGGGTGACTGTATTTTTTCACGGTAATTTTGGATTGAACAGAGAGCGCATGTCTCGTATCTTGGCTAACGCACTCAAACAGCCAACGCTTCGCGACAAAGAGCTTGCAGAGCCCTTCAGATACGGCGCGCCATTTGCTTCCGCGTATCGTTCATGGCTGCATAAATCTGGTGTCATTGAGCTAAGATTTCCGATTGTTTTGACACGCTTTGGAGAGGTTCTTCGCGAGAAGGACCCTGAGTTCCGCAAGGTGCCTACGCTTTGGTTCATTCACCAACAGTTGACAGCGGATCCCGAACGCGCTGAGGCATGGCATTTTTTCATGGGCGAGTTTCGATCTATGTGGACCCAGTTTTCGGTTGCTGACCTGCGAAACGGATTGGTTATGAAGCTTAGCGCGCATGATGCAAAACACTTTGGACCTCAAAGCATGATGATACCGGTCATCGTACGTAAGCTTCTGGAATGCTATACATCCGATGCAGGGCTGGGGCCTCTAGGATTGCTCGAATGTCATTCGGACGAAACTTATGAGTTCTCGAAAAAAGAAGCAGACAAAGCGCTGTCAACACCCCAGAGCTTAGCTGAGGCATATTAAACAATAGCAGGCCATGCTCACCACTTTGCCATCCGCAGAAAGCTTGACAACATTCGTACGAAAAACTCAATCGTGAAAAAAGAATCTCCGAAATTTTGCAGTTTGGTTTAATCAGCGTGTCCCAACAACCAGGACCTCTGAGACGCCGCGTTTACCGCTGTCGCGTCCTAGCTGAACAATGACATCTATCGACCGTCGGATGTAGCTCTGTACCTCGGCGAAGGTTAAAGGTGTCCCGGCCTGCAAGACCATGATCGCCAACCGGTCTATCGCAAGCTCAGCGGTTTCGGCGTGGATTGTTGTCACCGATCCGCCGTGACCCGTGTTGATGGCTTCCAGATATGTCAGCGCTTCAGCACCGCGCAACTCGCCCACAACGATGCGGTCCGGGCGCATGCGCAAACTCGCCTGTAGCAGAGCATTTGTTGACCGCTGCGATGTCGGAACGCGTTCAGCCAGCAGGCAAACGGTGTTTGGCTGACCAGGGAAAAGCTCGAAGGCGTCTTCAATGGTGATGAGCCTCTCGTCGTCCGGAACCGATTTCAGCAGATGCCTTGCGAAGGTGGTTTTGCCGGTGGACGTCCCACCGCTGACCAAAAGATTCAAACGATGGCGGACGAGCGACGACAAGGCTCTGGAGAGGTCGCTCTTTGCAATTTCCTCGACTTCTGAGAGCCTCGATTGCCGCCGGTCATCGAGCGAGACCGGCTTCCCGAACAGATACTCAGGATCGAAGGTTGTCTGGCCACCAACGCCAAATAGTCGAATGGAGATCGCAGCACCGTGTTCTACCGCGGGTGGCACAACAACCTGGATGCGTAGCGGGCGCTCAAGGTAGTCGATCTTACCTGAAACCAAAGGCGACTTCTGCGACACGCGCGCGCGCGCATCACCAACCAATGTGGCAGCCAGATTTGCTGCTGCGGCCACCTCGACAGTGCGGTCAATTTTCTCCATGGCGTGGGCACCTTGGCGTTCGATCCAGACATTACCATCCGGGTTGATCGCCAACTCAATGATGTCGTCCCGCAGGATCAAATCGCGATAGGGTTCTAGGTATTGCTCGAGATACGAGGAGGGGAGGGACGCTTCGCTCAATAGATCACGATGTCCCTATCGACCAGTACGGTTACCATGGCCCCCTGGTCGACGTAGATGGTTGGCGAGATCGAGACCTGATCGGCGATCACCGAACTTGTCGCGTCTTCGAGATCACTGCCGACCTCCTCCAGAACCTCGCGGGTCACTTCGTCTTCCGTGGAATTGGCGGCGACTGCGGGGGCCGCGCCGATAATCGATATCAGAGCAGCTCCTCCAAAGCGTTCGTCGAACTTCGTATCCACCAAACCGGTCAGGCCAGAGCGTCCGAGTCGATCACCCCCGACTGAGGCGATCTGCATGGATGTACCGTCCGGCGTGAGGACGCGCGTCCATAGAATGAGGATGCGCTTCTGGTTCACTTCCACACCAGATCGATATTGCCCGAACAATCGCGAGCCTCGCGGGAGCAGTACTGCGTCGCCGGAAAACGCATAGACAGGTTCCGCGACGACCGCGACAACGTTTCCGGGCAGATCACTGTTGATGGCCGTTTGCAGTGCCGCCTGTATGACGGACCCTTGCGCGAGAGTGCGTTCGGGTCGCTCCATCTGCGCCGCCTCATCGATTTCAAGCGGCCGCGCCGCGCCTCTGAGATAGGCTTCGTTTTCATTCAGTGGGATATCTGCGCCTGGTGCGCCGTTCTGCAGGCCGCTGGCGTTTGGTGCCGTGACCGATGATCCTGTCGAATAGACCACGGCAGGAGACTGGATCTGGGCCCTCAATAGTTGTTCGGCCTGCTGTTCGGCCTCGCGGCGCTTTTGTTCCTCTTCCTGTCTGCGACGTTCCTCGAGAAGCTGTTGGTCGCGGATCAGGGCGTCATTGGCGCGTTCCCCTTCAAGGGCTTCGCGTTGCGCGCGTTCCGCCTCCAGAAGACTCTGAAGAGAGTTCAGCCGGGTCTCGCTGTCGCGTTCTAGGGCCGCGAGTTGTTCATCTCGCTCCGCGACAGCGGCTTCGAGGGCTTGTGCTTGATCTGCGAAAGCACTGCGCAGTTCGGTAACGGCTGACTGAATCTCGGCGTTTCGCTCGGCTTGAGTAACGGCGAGTGCTTCACGAAGCTCAGCCAGTTCGGCGAGGATATCTACGCTTGGCTCAGCCGCGGGCGGGATCGGCTCGGGGGCCTCAAGGGCTTCTTCCACAGCGATAAGGGCATCGTTCACGCGCTGGTCCGCTTCATCGGCAGGAAATTCCAGCCGACCACCATTTGAGAGACCGTCATTCTGAAACGGCTCGACATCCGAAGTCTCTAGTTGGTCTGGATCCGCTTGCCAGTCAGTCGCCAGGAAATACGCAACGCCCGCACTGCCGAGGCCGAGAGCGAGCGCCAGGGCAGTGACACCGAATCCCGATCTGGGTTTGGAGCGTTTTGCCTTGCTGAATGTATCCAGCCGGTTCTTCAGGTTGGGATCATCCGACATGGCTCAGTTGCTCACGTATATCGCGGAGGTGTCTCGGTAGATGCAGAGCGCTTCTTCACCCAGCCGCAGTGTCCAGAAGTCGTTGACACCGGAGACGCGGACGGTGTTGCCGTTCTGGGTCCAATTGACCGTGCGCTCGCGACCGCGGTTGTCAGCCTTGAAGATCGCGGGTTGCCGTCCACTTTCGGGAAAACTGAAGTAGGTAAACCGACCGTCGTCATAGACCGTGGCCGGGCGAAAGTCGCCTTCGCCGGCGATCTTGTAGTTGTAGTTGCGCGGCGCCTCGAACCCTTTGGGCTGTGCGTTCGTCAGTGTGGCAAGGCGCTCTTCGCCCGGGTAGCGAAACCGCACTTCGAAGAACATGCCCGTGCGACCTGGAATCGAGCCTTCCCGGAGATGGAATGCATAGCTGCGACGGTTGGTGATCACGGTCATGTTGGTCGAAGCATTTTGGACATGCGGCTTGATCGTCAGCACATTGCCAAGCTCGGGAATTGGATCGACCTGAAAGCTTTCGGTGTCTCCCACGATTACAGCCTCGAACCGCTCCCCGTCTCCAAACTGGATCGTGGTCGAGTGCCGCAGATCCGTCTCGATACGGAACACCTGCTGCTCGTCGTAGACCGCATATCGTATGCGGATATCTTTCGGCCCACCCTGAGGCGTCGCTTCCGAAAGCACTTGAGAAGGTGCAAGAGCCAAAAGCAAACAGGGCAGGGCGGTGCGCAGCTTCATCACTCAGTTCTCCAACGTTTCGGCGTCGACACGATAAGACGTGACGACAAACCCGAGCGGGTTGGCCCAGACCTGCTGCAACCGCTGACGGGTTTCCGGGCGAAACTCGTAGCGCAGCGTAGCGACGTAGGGCCGTGTCACAGTCCTGTTGTCACGGGGTTTTCGAAGCGTTTTCGTGAACCGCACCTGCGCCACCCCGGGTTCGACCTGGTTCACAGACCGGATGACCACATCGATTTTCGCGTCCCGTCCATAGACTGAGATCGGATAGTCAGGATTGGTTGAAGACCAAAGATCGCGAAGCGTGCGTGCGGCGTCTTCGTCGGATCTTTGCAGGACCGAATTGATCCGTTCTTCACCGTCGGTCAGGTCGTAGGTTTCGCGATCATCCACGTAGGCGACCAGATTAGCCTGAATGATCGCATCACTTTCGTCGAGGCTGAGCGCCTCGACAGCGGCAACACGGTCCATTTCGCCGGTTTCCTTGTCGACGACGACCACGAAGGTCTCGACCGTCTTGAGCGGGAACAAAGCAACGGCTCCCACGAAACCGACCAAACCGATGATCACACCAGCAGCGGCGACAAAGTAGGCAAAACGCTCGCGCCTGCGTGGCCCAAAGATGAAGTCGGCCTCGAAAGCGTCCTGATCGAACTCCGCGCGGGTCATGTCTTGCGAAAGGATTTTGTCAGCGCGAGCGCGGCTGCAGGCGTCCGGCGGATCAATTCGTTGCTCTTCGTGGCCGCACCGCTCACTTCGCGTCGTAGCTCGTACGGCGTTCTGCCGGTCAAGATGCGTCCTGCACCACCCGCGCCATACTCTCCAGCGTTGACTACGCCGCGTCGCGCCAATCCCGTCAGGCCGATCGCATTCGAGGCGATGCCCATGACACCTGTGAGGTTGGATGCGATGAACGGGACGGCGGCCATCACGCCAGCTGAAAGGAGCAAGATCACGAGGAACGGCAGGATCAGGCTGACCGTTTCGACGTTGTCCGGGTCGGCGGAGGCGTCGCCAATAGACTCAGCGATGGCGACGATGATCCCGGCGGCTCCGGCAGCGGCCACAGGCATCAAGGCATAGCCGATGGTTGCCCGTGTCCAGGCTTCGAAAAGCGATTGGGTCGGTTTGAAGAGCGACGTCAGGATCATGAACGGCGCGATGACGATCATCAGTGTGAAAACGATACGCGCGTAGGCGATGATCCCGGCGGTGACGGCTGCGAAGATGGCGGACAGAACGAAGAAAATCGCCCCGAGCACTGCGCCAAACACCCAGCCCGCACGGTCGCCGATGGCGTCACCATAGGCGGTGATCCGGTTCACCATGCTGTCGAGGCTTTCGTAGACTCCGGTTTCATCACCAGTGGCTGTCAAGGCAAGAATACGAGATCCGATTGCCTCTGGGACGTCCGAAACGATCCGGTAGATAACTTCAAAGTTTTCCCAACTCTGAGCGAAGATTCCAATCAAAGATATTTTCAATCCGAATGCGAATGCGCTGCCAAAAGTCATAGGGCGCAACTGCGTGACAACACTTATGCCAAGAATGATGAGAAGGAGCACAGAGCCAACGCCAAGCACGTCTCCGACTTGCCCGGCAGCCTCCACAAAACCGGCTTCAGCGACGGAATCGATTGCGTCATCGACCTGCTCAAGGATGTCTGTGATGATTCCCATTCAGTTACCGCAAATGTCGAGGAACTCCGCTTCCAGGCCATCGGCCTGGCTCCGCAGGTCGATCACATCGAAAGGCAGCTTTGGATTGTCTGAGGTCACATATTGTTTGGAAATGCGGACGACGAGTGACCAATCAATTTCGTTGAAGGGGCATCCACAAACATCAGATTGAATTGCCGTCTGGTATGCGTCGATGCGCAAGATCTCGCGATAACCATTCCTGACATAGGCAAACGAATCCAATTCTTTTGGCGGTCGCGGGGCCTTGCATTCTGTTTGGTCTTCGGTCGGTTGCGCCATGGTTTCGAACCCACCTTGGGAGGTTTGAGCGCTCAGCGTCAGCGGCAAGCAGACCAGCGCAAGCGCGGTCAGGGAAACGGGGCCCACTCGGATCATTTTGGCACCTCCATAGAGCGGAATTTTCGCTCCTCGGCGAGGGTTGCGGCATCAACAACACCCAACTGCCCGCCATTGACGCCGGCGGCGGCTTCCAGACGCCAGATCTGGGTGAGGATGATGCCGAGTTCGGCCGTCACGCGCGTGTTGAGATCGACCGCGGCTTTCAGACCGCCTTGGTCGTCGATCAGCCCCACCATGGTCTCAAGACGGCCAAGGCTTTCCCCGGCTTCGACATGGCTTTCCTGAGCGGCAACCGACAGCATCGCGCTGGACCCGGCTTGCGTCGCGATCCGATTGTCTGCGGGCTCACCGCTGGTCGCCAGGGATGTCAGGCGCGCTTGGGTGAACCCGCTGCCGGACAGAACCCGTTCAACGGCAGCATCCAGCTCCGCCCCCGGTCGAAAGCCGCTCAGGAAGTCACCGCTCGAAATGGCTTCAGCTGTCGCGAGTGGTGCTGTCAGCTTGCCACGGACCCTCTCGAACTCTTCGACGGTCGCAAAAAGCTGGCCCAATTCATTGCCATCGATGAGAGAGGCCAGTTGGCCCTCGAGGTTCAGAAGCTGGCTCAATTGCGTTTCCAACTCCTGCCGCATCGTCGCGAGCTGTTGCAGCTGGACATTCAGATCCTCTGCCATGTGTTCGAGCTGCAAGACCAATTGTCGAAGGTTTGAGTTGTCGAATGTCGGGACACCCTGGGCATCGGCTTGATCTGCGGGCGTGACGGCGAGAAGCGTGGCGAAGGCGGTGCCGAAGGTTTTTCCTTTCATCGGATGACTCCCATGCGCATGAAGTCGCGCTCAGAGAGCCGGTCCGCGGCCAGATGTTGGCCATGGGCTGCCTCGCGCTGACGGTTGGCAGCCATCAGACGAACGCGAAGGTTGAGGATGCGGCCTATTTCGGCCTTGGCGTAAGTATTGAGTTCGAAGGCCCGCTTGATGTCCGGCGTCTCGTCGATCTGCCGGATGATCGAGGCGAGCCGATTGATGACTTGCTCGGTCGTGGCGTGGCTATCGGCGGCGTAGTAAACACTGGCTTCTGAGATGCTGCTGTACTCCGCAAGCGCCAGGTCCGACGGCGAGAGCGTGCCGAGCGCATCCGCCCCACCAACAACGGCGAGATATTCGTTGTAGAACCGCGAGATATTCCTGACATATCCTTGGGTTTCGGCAAAGGGTGGCACGCCGCCATATTCATGGACCCGGCCAGGTCCGGCGTTATAGGCGGCAAGTGCATGCGGGATGTTTCCGAACGTGTTCAGCTGCGTCGTGATGTACCGCGCGCCGCCGCGGAGGTTGTCCATCACATCGTAGCGGTCGACGCCCATATCGGACGCTGTTCCCGGCATGAGCTGCGTCAGGCCATAGGCGCCCACGGGGCTTTGCGCGGTGACGCTGAACCGGCTTTCCTGTTTGATCAGCGCCTGGAAAAGGCAGCGCCACTGGGTGGCCGAAAGACCGGCCCGCCGCACTCCAGCCGCTCCGGCATATTCATCGGCCACCCGCACAATCATCATCTCGACGGTCTCGCGTCCCTCCCCGAAGAGGCGGCTGTCCATAGGGTGATTGGCGGCAACGGGGTAGACATCGCCCGCAGGGAAGTCCGCGTTTCCGTCCAGCGCGCGAATGTCGAGCCCTGGGCCGGTGAGTGCGGCTGACATCGCCTCCAGCACCCGAAGCTGATCGAATTGAACCGAGGAGAGCGTTTCGCCCGTGCCCAATTGGTCGCGCTGCGCCTCCATATCGTCCGCCAGTTTCGAGAGGATGGTGAAAAGCTGCCCAAGCCCTGCGTTGTCTTGCGTCGGCACACCTTGCGCATGGGCGAGGGGCGTCGAGCAGACCAGAATGGCAATGAGAGAGGCCGCTGGTTTCATGGGCTGCGCCCGATCGCTTCGAAGTCGCAGTCCTTAGTGCCTTGCGCCGCAAAGGAGAAAACTTCTGTACTGGCTCTGCTCACGGCAGGCGCGCCGTCGCGGCCAAAACACGGTGAGGTGGCATCCGTATAGCGTTCACAGGCGGCAAGCATCGTCGCCAAAAAGATTAGAGCTAATCGCATAGCTGCCTCCAGAAGTTGGGGATGCTGCGCCAGTCGTTGCCAAGCTGGGCCTCAGCGGATCGGCCTCCTCCCAAAATGGTGAGAAGTGGCCCAAGTGCTGTGAGATCCGCATCGACAAAGACGCTGTCACCTGCGGATCGCACCAGCGCGATACGCTGGCCTGCCGTGGGTCTTGTCAGCAGTTCGGCTTCTTTTTCGTTCACGCGCAGGAAGTCGTAGTCGGAGGACGTCGCCCGTTCGTTGGGGAAGAGTATCTGCGTGGGTACCGTCTCGATGATGGTCTTGCCGACCCGAGCCTCTCGCAATTGACTGGGGTATTGGGTCATCATCACAACGACGCAGTTCATCTTGCGGAGGGTGACGAGCCAGTTTTCGAGTCTAGTCGCGAAATAGGGATCGTCGAGAAGCTTCCAGGCTTCATCGAGAACGATCACAGTGGGTCGGCGATCTTCCACGATCCGTTCGATCCGGCGTAGGATGTAGGACAAGACGGCCATGCGTTCGGTCGACATGTCGAGGATCTCGGTCATGTCGAATCCGACAATGTCACCGTCCATATGCAGGGCATCGTTGTCCTGGGGCATATCGAAGACCCAGCCATAGCGGCCGCCCGGTGCCCATTCCCCAACACGCGCCTGCAACTCGCCATCGTCGTCGAGCGATTGGAACAAGGTCTGGAACGAGACAAACCGTTGCAGCGAGGGGCCGGCATCCGCATTTTGCGACACCGCGCTCTGAATGTGCCGAGACTGCTCTCCGGACAGATCGCCCGCCCGCGCCAGAAGCGTCGCCAGCCATTCCGACAGCCAGGCCCGTCCGCGTTCATCCGTCTCTGTCTGCAGCGGGTTGAGGCCCGTCGGGATACCGGCAAGGATCGTATTGTAGTGACCGCCCAGGGCGCGCACCGCCATCTCGAGCCCGCGATCCTTGTCGAAGAAAAACAGCCGAGCGCCGACCCGCTGCGCTTGGGCGGCGAGAAAAGCAGTCGTGAGGGTCTTGCCGCTGCCCGTGCGGCCCAGAACAAGCGTATGGCCAACAGTCGGTTCGCGCTCGGGCGATCCGGGTTCGTGGAAGTTGAAACCGTAAGCAGAGGTGCCCGCCGTCGGGAAGACCGTTAGGCGCGCTCCCCACGGTATCTCTCGATCCGAACGTCCTTCGACGCATCCATGCAGCGCCGAGAAATCCGCAAAGTTGATCGTGGAGATCGGTGTCTTTCTGGCACGGTAGCCGTAGTTGCCGGGAGCCTGCCCAAAATAGGTTGCCTTGAGGGCCATGTTCTCTCGCACGATCACGGCCATGATTTCCTGCCCCAGACGTTTGATCTCGGCTGCGGCCTGTTCGAGCGTCGGTTGATCGGGCGCGTGGACGGCGATGGACAAGTGATGATCGCCGAACGCAATGCGCCCGGCTTCCTGATCATCGGCCGCTTCCATGAGCTGATCCCGCAAGGAGACTGCCGCGTCATCGGCCGCACGCATCTGCCGAACGATCCGTTGAATCCGTTCTGCCATGATGTTTGTGGGGATCGGCGTGAAGGAATTGGTCAGCACGATATCAAGCGGAAGGTCGAGACCGTCAAACAGAGAGACATCCGTAAGCGCGGGATAGCTCTTGATGCTGAAGAGGGCCCCATACCGTGTCTCGCCCGTCGTGCCACATGTGATCCGAGCCGTATCTCCGTCAAAAGTCGCTCGGCAGGACCCAAGCGCGTAGCCCAGGGGCAGGGGGGCGTTTGGTCGCGCAATCGGGGCGTATTGGCCGGTGAGCAGCGTGGCAAGAAACCCGAGCCATTCGCCGGTGGTGTTGTCGAGACGAACGGGTTTTGCAGGTGCAAGCGCAGTCTCGAAGAATCCGGCCACTTCATCGAGTTCCCGCGCACGGCCCGCGCGGTCTTTCATCCAGGTTCGCTTGGCAAAGGCGTTGAGCAGCGGGACCCGTGCCCCGATCTCCGGACGTCGCAAGATGCTCAGATAAAGTTGCGGTTTCTTGGGCGCAAGTTGCGCGATGTGAGCTTGCCAGCGTCGGTCGATCTCCGCTGCAAAGCCGTCGCCTTGTACAGGACGCATCGCGAGCTTCTGAGGGACAAATATGCGATGGACATAAAAGCCGTAGAGATTGCCCGTTTGCGCGATGACGGCCGCGACCGCGCGTTTCATGGCATCAAGATCGGCGTCCGGCGTTGTCGGTGCCGCAAGTCCCTCGAGACGGAGCGTGGCCATCAGATCGCCCTCCCGCAAGACCATGACATCGGGTTTGGCGAAGGCGACGTAGGGCAAATGCTCGGCGAGATGGCTTTCGCGTGCCAAGGCTGTGCCGCTGGTTTCAATGACCGCCGGGCTGGGCTTTGCGTATTTTATCCCGTCAAGCGCCATAGCTGTCTCCGCCGTGAAGCGCTCGATTGCGCGTGCCGCGCACCGTGCCGTAAGAGACGCGCAGAACTTCGAAGAAATGCGGTTCCTTGTCGGCAACAAACCAGAGGACAGGATAGGCGAGCGCGCCGACCAGAAAGAAGACCGGTGACTTCGTCCAGATAAAGGGCAGGACCACGCCAAGCGTGAGCACGACGAGATATCCGACCGGCAAGCCGAGATATTTCGGTGGGCGGGCCAACCCGAGAAAGAGAGGGGATCGCATGGCCATCAGGTAAACCCGTCAACGATGGTGCCCGCGGAGAAGATCAGGACGATCCCGATCACCACGGAGGCGAACCATCCCCAGTTGAGCCGCCCCATCATGCACATGAAGCCAGTGCCGATGACGGCGAGCGTCGCGACCGCGATGCCGATTGGGCCGGTGAGCGCCGCTTCGATTGTCTCGAGCATTGTCTGGATGGGCGAGAGGTCCTGGGCAAGGGCAGGGGAGGCCCATAAGGCCAGAAGGCCAATGATTGGAGGCAGGTATCCTGGAGGCAATCTTCGCATCGGTTTCCCTCGTTTCAGGTCTTACTTCAGGTCGAGCACGACGACGGGACGCGTGGCGTCGCGCATCGTCGGTCCGGTCAGGTCTTGCGTGGCTGCGCCGGAAAGGCGCGCTCGAATGCGATGCACCCGGGCGATGTAGTCGCGTGTTTCCGTGAAGGGTGGCACGCCCCCGTATTCTACGACGCGATGCGGCCCGGCGTTGTAGGCCGCCAGCGCCAGATCGACATCGTTGAAGGATGACAGCTGCGCCAAAAGGTACCGTGCTGACCCGTCGAGGTTCTGCGCGATATCGGTTCTGTCTACGCCAAGGTCGCGTGCGGTGGCGGCCATGAGTTGGCCAAGACCATAAGCGCCTTTGTCACTGATGGCGTCAGGGCGATAAGCGCTTTCAGCTTCGATCAAGGCGCGGAATAGAGCCAGCCAGTCATCGGAGCTGATCTCGAGTGCTCGTAGGGCTCGGTTGCGTTCATGTCTTGAAGCTGTCGCATGAATGGCCGCCAGCACATCCGACGGGGCCGTGGTCGCAAAGTTCTGAGAGTGTGTGGGCGGGGGGTTCTTGTCTACCTGGCCGTGAACCGTCCAGCCGTCAGTTGTTCTGACGCTTCCGTCCGCTCCGAAGATCATCACCTCCGCCGGGAGCGTCGAAGGGGATAGAGTAGTCGCTGTCAAAACACAGAGTGCGACCATCGCCGAACTCGTGGTGATGTTTGAAGAGGCCGGGCCAGATGTTGAAGAGGCGGGGTTCTGGTCCGTAGGGTCCGAACCGTGTAGAGACGAGGATCGCCTCGGGCTCTCCTTCGCGCAGGTAGACACACTGATAGCGGGGCTTCCCATCGTCCGTGAACTCGACAAGCTCGTACCGACAGCGGAAGTCGACTCCCGACCCGATGAGGTCCTTCACCCCATCAATAGTAATCAAGATTTGGTCTCTTGCGATCGGCACCGGACTCCCCCACTGGGAGTCCTTCTACAATCGGCAGCATTCCGCAGAAAGCCATCACTCTGCAATATATAATATTGCGCAATACGTATTTTGAGCGAGAATTGGCCTAATCACTCCAGGAGGCCGATATGAGACACACCCGCCTTGCGTCACTGGTTCTGGCAGCCGGGCTGACGGTCGATGCCCAGAAAGCCCGTGCCTACGATATGGATTGCGCCATCATGCTGTGTATGGCCGGGGGGTTTCCGTCGAGTGCTGTGTGTTCAGCCGCCTATGCCGAAATGATCCGGCGGATTACGCCCTGGCCGAGCCGGCCACCCTTTGGGGTCTGCACCTATGCTGCCGTTCCGGTTGCTTTGGGCGGACCGGGTGGAGAGGATGCTCTCGATATTTCGACACCGGACTACGAATGGCTACGCCGAACGCGCGTGCTTTGGTGGCGCGGTCGATCTTATGAGCCGCGCGATGAACCACGTCAGTGGGACTGGTCCATCAGATCCTGCGATCATGAAAACAAGAACTGTCATTACATCGTGCGCGTCTACGGCTCACATTCGCCTTGGCCGGCTTCGTTCGCGTCGGAAAACGGTCAGGACATCCCGACACCTGGCTCGGGTGGGCTTTGGACCTTCTATAGCCGCGCCGTCATGATGGAGTATGGCGATTACGACGGCGCCATGGATTACACCGATTGGGTCAGATACTGAGGCGTCGTTCGGCAACTAAAGGTATTCGATATCGGCACGGGCCTGCGCCGCCAGTTTCGACAGGCCATGCCGGGTTAGGTCGAGCAGGAACTCGGACGGCGTCATCGGCGGGTTTTCATACCTTTTTCTCACGCGGCGGAGTGCACGGGCGCCGCCAGATGGATACAGGTCGTAGGTATTGGCGAGCATGTCATCCGAGCCGAGCGTTTCAACGCCATACTCGTCGAGAACTTCGCTTGGGAAGTCTCGATGGTTTTCTGTCATAATAACCTGTGCCGAGCATCGAATCGCCGCCGCGAGAACGTGTCTGTCGTCCGGGTCCGGCAGGTCCAGACCAGCAATCAAGGGCTGGTATCCGGTCACGAAGCATTCTTCGAAGGTCTCTCTGATGGCGGCTTCCTGCTGGCGAACGCTCTCTTCGAGATGTGGTTTGAGCGCGATCAGGTTGCGTGTCCATTCGTCGAGGATTTCATCGGTGACCCTGGCCCGAAACAGGCCTTCTTGTGTGAACGTTAAGAGGACGTCCCGAACCCGGAACGGAAACAGGACGTTGGCATCGAGGACAACCACGAAGGGGTTGGCCACAAAACTCATGCGTTGTCGAACTCCTGACCCAATCGCGCAAGGTCGCGCATCGCCTGCTCCTGGCGCCGCTCTTTCTCTTCCCGGTATTGCATGAGCGCCATCAGAGGCACGCGCCGGTGCTTGCCCACCTCTTCAAATCGGATTTTCCCCTCCTTGAGCAACTTCGTGAGATGAGGGCGGGATACGTTCAGCATGTCAGCGGCTTGTTGGGTTGTGAGCATGGTGCCGACCGGAACCAGCGTGACCATGTTGCCATTGCTCACATGGCCGAGCAGTTCGATGATCAGTTTTCCAACCTCTGGCGCGATGGAGACCGGATCGCCGTTCTCTCCCGAGACTTTCAAGCCTCCGTCCAGCTCCATAGCCACGGCGATGGCCGTTGCGGCATGCGCGGCACTGTCGATTTCTTCCGGGGTCGGCGGGCGCTCCATAAGCCCGCTCTGGGCTGGTCTTTCCGCGGTATCGGCCATGGTTTTTCTCCTCGGTTCATCCCCTTAGATGTACCCAGGGAGTCACGCATGCAAGAGAAATAAACGGAATAAGTGAAATAAGTGTAACGATTTTGATAGACGGGTCGCGCCATCGAGTGTAAACAAAACAGGAACAGAATCGCCTTAAGGAGCAGTCTCATGGGCAAGAACACGAAACGCACCTCGCGGAAAGTCGCATCGCAGGCAGCGGCCACACTGAGCGACCCGAACGCCTCCGCAACCGCCAAGAGCCTGGCGGCATCCGCGCTGGCGCAGTCCGGGACTGGTAAACAGACGGGGGCGGCGATGGAGGACAAAGCCTCCAAGGTCCTGCAAAGCGACAAGTACAGCAGTGACACGAAATCGTTGGCAGGAACGGTTCTCTCGCAATCGAACAAGGCGCGCTAGACTAGGCGGGTCCGGATCTATCGAGATCGATATCTCGTTCGATGATATTGACTACGCAAATCTCCTCGGGCCTTACGAGCCAGACCCGCGTGCGGTCGCCGGTGTTCCAGAGATGCTCTTGCCAGACGACAAGTTCTGACCCGTTCACGATTGCTACGCCTTCGCGCACGGGCACGCCTTTGAGCGGACGATCATCCACCCGCCATCCCGGAGCAGGGTGTCGTCCGGCCTCCTAGTTGCGGGGTTTGAGAAGTTCCGAAGGATCGATGTTCAGAGCTTGGGCGATCTTTTCGAGCGTTGTCAGCGAGGCGGAATACTTGGCGTTTTCGATCTTGCCGACATAGCCGCGGTTCACACTTGCACGATGCGCCAATTCCTCCTGACTGATGCCCTTGGCGCGCCGGGCATCTTGAAGATTCAGACCTACTCGTTCCTTCAGATTCATGACCGAAGCTCGGCCATGATGTGGCGTATTTAACCACGCAATATACTATACATTCGACGATGAAGCGGCTGATACTGTGTGATTTTCGGTTTCTAAAGGTGTCGATCAAGCTCGCCATTTGGTTGAATAAGATAGCATGGTGACTTCATGCAGCGAGGCGGAGTGGTCCTGTTGGGCAAAGTTTTGCCCATCGTCGCGGCTGAGGCAGGGGTGCGCCGCAGCAGATATTCTGAGTCTGATAAGGTTTATTATGTAAATAATATATGGTCGCGGAGAAAGTCGACTGTTGCCTCCCGACATGCCAACCTGCTCACATGCAACGGTTCTTCTCAGCCAAGATGCCGGGCGTGAAATTTGTGATGAACGTCTTGGTCTTCAGCCTGATCGGGCTTCTACCGGTCTTGCTCGTTTATGTCATGCGTGCGCCTGGATTTGCTTCGGCGTTGATGGACGGTGGACCGGCGCTATCACGATTTCTCAGGCAGGTTCTGACGAATGGGCTTCCGGTCATCTTTATCGTCAACTACGTCGGCTTCTTTCTGTTTGCGGTGTTGAATACCAAGGACGCCAATGGCCGTGATCCGGCGTCGTTCATTCTCCTCGATCTTGTTATCCGAGTCGCTCTCTTTCTCGTTCTCCACGCCTTCATCTATGTGCTCTCCGCCAGTTGGTTCGGCTCGTTTGGGGGTAGTCGGGCGACGGCTCTTTCAGTGGTTGCGCCCACACTGGCGCGGTCAGCACTCTTTGAAAACATATCCGGAGTCTACCTGTACGCCACTTTGGTAAGTGCACTGCCGCTCTATGTTACGGCAGCCGGAAAGTCGGCAATCCTGAGACCATTCGTTGATCTCTTCCCAAGAAACATGGGCGCGGTTTCGGTTGCTCTCCTCGCTTTTTTGTCGGCCGCTGTGTGTCTGACGGCTATTGCCGCCGTCATCCTGCGTCTTCAGAGCTAGATTGCCGTCGCGCTCTCACGTGAGCGCGACGCGCGCCATGCTTTGGCAAAGGCCAGAACCCAGAGCCCTGCAAGAAGGAAACTCCAAAGCGCGTTCCAACTCGCCATAGACAGGCTGAGGAACTCCCAGGCGACTTGGTCGCACATGACCAAGGCTGATGGCGCGGATGATGCAGAGGGCAGAAGGTCCGCACCGGACAAGTTCGACATATCAAGACCAGAGCCGGTGCACGCCGTCGGACCTTCCCACCAACCCCGTTCGACGCCGGTGTGGAACATCCCGATGCCTGCTGTCGTGAACGCTGCGGCAGCGCCTGCCATCAGTAGTAGTAAGATGGGCAAACCAACCATGAGGAGCGCGCCAATAGCGATGGCGATCGCGTGAGGGTATCGCTGCCAAATGCACATCGCGCATGGTGCGTAGCCCGCTGCCTGAAACAAGAAGGCAGCCAGCAAAAGAACGGCCGATCCGCCGGCAGCGATCAAACCAAGTTGTTTCGAAGACAGCGGCATTCACTTTCCTTTCGCCTACACGCAGCTCGTCGGTCGAACTCGGTGTACCTCTCCAAGTACGCGCCGCAGTTGCCGATTTCTCGGCAACTGCGTATTCATGATCAGTTCGGCATTATGGCCCCGATTGCGTACATGCCATCCTCGCCCTTGACGAGCATCAGGGTCACCTCGTCACCATCGGTCACCTCTCCCATCATCTGCGCGTTTTCCAGAACCGTCATATCCATCGTCATTGCAGGCCAGCCGATCTCGGGAATCGGGTCATGGCTCACATTTGCAGTGCCGTCGCCGATCGAATTGATCACGGCCTTCGCGTGAACTGCGCCCTCCATTTGTTCAGCGGACATCGGCATGTTCGAATGATCCATATTGTGGTTCATTTGCGCGATAGCCCCTGTCGCAGACAGGGTCAGAAGTGCGAGACTTGCAGTCAGTATCTTCATGAGAAGCTCCATTCTTGAGATTTGTACGTTCGATTATTCGGCAGGCAGTGCTGCATCGACGGGCTGCTGAATTGGGGACGTGATTTCGCGGTTTACGCGTTTCAGCGCGAGCCGTTTCCAAATCACGAATATGGAAGGAATGACAAAAAGCGTCAGCAGGGTCGCTGTCACCATACCGCCGATCATCGGTGCAGCGATGCGTTGCATGATCTCCGAGCCGGTGCCAGTGCCATACATGATCGGTATCAGCGCCGCGAAGATGGTGGCCACGGTCATGACTTTGGGTCTCACCCGAAGAACAGCTCCCTCAAAGACGGCCTCCTCGATATCGTCTTGTGTCAGCTTGCGGCCCTCGGATTGACCGAGTTTGCGTCGCTTTTCCCAAGCGAGATTGAGATAAAGCAGCATGACGATGGCTGTTTCGACGGCCACGCCGGCCAGGGCAATGAAGCCGACAAGGACGGCGATCGAAATGTCGAAGCTGAGATACCACAGAAACCAGACACCGCCTGCCAACGCGACAGGAAGCGCGGCGAGAATGATGCCAACTTCAATCACCCTATTGAACGCCATGAACAACATCAGCGTGATGATCATAAGCGTGGCGGGGGCGACGATCGCCAGCCGGTCCTGCATCCGCTCGATGTATTCATACTGCCCAGACCATGTCAGAGAATATCCGGGCGGCAGGCGCACCTGATCGGCCACGACCCTCTGCGCCTCGGCGACATATCCGCCGAGGTCTCGTCCTGCGATATCGATAAACACGAACCCCGTGCGCCGCGCGTTCTCTGATCGGATCATGCCCGGACCATCGACAATTCGGACATCGGCCAAGGCGGTCAACGGCACATGAGACCCTGATGGGGTGACAACGGGCAAGTTTTCGAGGCGTTCGGGGCTATCGCGCCACGCTTGCGGATAGCGCAGGTTAATCGGAAAGCGCTCCAGCCCTTCAACGGATTCCGATACCTGCATCCCACCGATGGCGGTTTGGACCACATCCTGAACATCCCGCACGCTCATCATATACCGCGCTGCGGCGTCGCGTTTGACGTCGATTTCGATGAAACGCCCGCCTACCGGGCGCTCCGCATAGGCGGAGGCAGTGCCCTCAATAACCGACACGGCCCGTTCCACTTCGATCCCGATGTCTGTGATGACGTTCAGATCAGCACCCGAGATCTTGACACCAACGGGCGTTCGTATCCCGGTGGCAAGCATGTCGATCCGGTTCTTGATCGGCTGGATCCAGACATTGGTCACGCCCGGGATCTGCACAGTCCGATCAAGCTCATTGCGAATTTTCTCCATGGTCATGCCAGGGCGCCACTCAGCTTCTGGTTTGAGCTGGATCGTGGTTTCCACCATCGTGAGTGGTGCAGGATCGGTCGCTGTCTCAGCGCGCCCCACTTTGCCGTGCACAGTTTCAACCTCTGGGATTGTAGCGATCAGGCGATTGGTCTGCTGCAGGACCTCGCGCGCCTTACCGATCGACACTCCCGGGTAGAAGCTTGGCATATAGAGGAAGTCGCCCTCATTCAGCTCGGGCATGAACTCGGACCCGAGCCGTTGGTACGGATACCACATTGAAGCCACGAGGGCACCGGCAAGCAAGGTTGTCGCCCACGGCCAGGCGATGGCTGCGTCCAGAAAGGGACGATACAGGAAGACAACCAATCGGTTCAGTGGGTTTTTGCGCTCGGGCAAAATCCGGCCCCGGACAAAGTATCCCATCAAGACCGGAACCAGTGTGATCGATAGGATCGCGGCGGCGGCCATCGCATAGGTCTTTGTATAGGCCAGCGGGGCAAAAAGCCTGCCCTCCTGATTTTCCAGCACAAAGACAGGCAGAAAGCTGACCGTAATGATTGCCAGGGAGTAAAAGAGGGCCGGACCGACCTCAGAGGCGCATTCCTGCACGATCCTCCACCTGTTTTCTGCGGTCAGCTTTTCCTTTTCCAGCCGCCTGTGCATCGCCTCGATCATCACGATCGACGCATCGACCATGGCTCCAATGGCAATCGCGATGCCACCAAGCGACATGATGTTCGCATTCACGCCCTGCGCTTTCATCAGAATGAAGGCAGCGAAGATGCCGAGGGGCAACGACAGCAGGATCACCAGCGATGAGCGCAGATGCAGCAGAAATGCCGCACAGACCAGGACGACGACAATGAATTCCTGCGTCAGCTTCTTCTTGAGATTGTCGATTGCGCGTTCGATCACGCCGGACCGGTCATAGGTTGTGATAATCTCGACACCCTCCGGCAGGTTCGGCCGCAACTCTTCGATGCGGGCCTCCACCGCTTTGATGGTCGCAAGGGCATTGCCACCCCATCGCATGATGACCACGCCGCCAGCGGCATCGCCTTGCCCGTCAAACTCTCCGACGCCGCGGCGCAATTCCGGTCCTAGGCGAATGTCAGCAACGTCGCCGAGGGTCAGAGCAGCTCCACGCTCGTTGATCATTAGGGGGGCGCTGGATAGATCAGAAAGCTCATCGATGTATCCGGACGAGCGGATCATGAATTCTGCTTCGCCCATCTCGATCACGCTTCCGCCGGTCTCTCGATTTGCCGCCTGAATCGCGTTCCTGAGTTGTGTCAGCGTGATATCGTAGGCCCGCAATTTGTTCGGATCGACAACGACCTGATACTGTTTGACCATGCCGCCAATCGTTGCGACTTCAGACACACCGTCGACAGCCTGCAGTTCGTATTTCAGAAACCAGTCCTGCAGCGTTCTCAGTTGCGCGAGATCGTGTGTGCCGGTTCTGTCGATCAACGCATATTGGTAGATCCATCCGACCCCGGTGGCATCCGGGCCAAGCTGAGGGGACACTCCGTCCGGCAGGCTCCCGGTGATCTGCCCAAGATATTCCAGGACGCGGGACCTTGCCCAATACAGGTCCGTGCCATCTTCGAAAACGACATAGACAAAACTGTCACCAAAGAAGGAAAAGCCGCGTACATCCTGTGCGCCAGGTACCGCCAGCAACGATGTGGCGAGCGGATAGGTGATCTGGTTTTCGACCACTTGCGGCGCCTGCCCCGGATAAGGGGTGCGGACGATCACCTGCACATCGGACAGGTCCGGTATCGCATCGACCGGTGTCTCGCGGATGGCCCAGATGCCTGCGACACCCATCATGGCGGCAAGGACCAGAATAACAAACCTATTGGCCAGCGAGGCGCGGATGATCGCCGGGATCACTGGGTAACCCTCCCGTTACTGACAACATCGATCAATGTCATCGAGAAATCCGGGTTGCGCCGCAGGATGAGCGTGACGTCCGTTCCCACTGTGAGTTGGGAAATCTCGAGCTCCTCAGCCAAGGGAAAATCCATTGTCATTCCGGGCATGCCGATATCGGTCATCGGCCCATGGGTGATGTTCGCCGTCCGTGATTGAGCATCGATGGAGTTGATTTGACCTGAAACCTGCATGGGCGGTGCCACAGGTTCGGCCGCCGCCAGCACCATATTCATGCCGTCCGGGCGCGCGAAAGTGAGCACCATCTCCACATCTGTCATCAACGCGGCAGCGTCGAGTGACGGATCAATATCAAAGGCCATGGTCATGCCAGGCATGCCGATATCGGTCATCGGTCCATGGGTGATCGTGGCCTTTGAGGCGTTTGTATCGACACTATCGATCGTGCCTGAGACCACGATGGGCGGTGCCGCAGCTGCTTTAAGCTCGACATCAGACAAGATCATGTTCAAGCCATCCGGCCGTGCAAATGTGAGGGTCATTTGGACGCCGGTTTTCAGCGATGCCATGTCCAAGCCCGGATCGATGGGGAAATCCATGGTCATGCCTGGCATTCCGATCTCAGCCATGGGCCCGTGGGTGATCGTTGCGGTTCCGGAATTCAGATCCAGGTCGTCGATGGTGCCGGACACCATGATCGGCGCTGCGGCATTTGTTTCAGCCGCTTCCACCTCTTCGGGATCGGTGCCCTCGGCGCGGACCGCGACTACGGAGAAAAGGCCGCCATCACCTGCCGTGAGATCGAATTCGATCGGCGCATCGAGAGGCACGGCCTCAAGATCAACCCCCAACACCGGCAGGTCCATCGTCATTGCGGGCCAGCCAAGCTCTGGGATCGGGCCATGCTCCAGCGTTAGCTTGCCATCCGACGTCACCGCGCGTGCAATCCCAGTGCCGGTACCGGCAATTCCATCATCTGGCGCAAGTTCGGTGAGGCTCAGGAGTCCATCTGCGCCACGGGCCACGAGAAACGCGACTGCCTCCCCCTCCTTTAGCCGATCCAGGGGAACATCGGCTCTCACCGGGAAGTCGGATGTCATCGCTGGCCAGTCCAGGCTTTCCAGGGCGTCATGCTGCACGGTTGCCACCCGACTCTGTGGATCGAGAGCAACGAGAACACCGCTGCCCCGCGCCGGGTCGGCATCCGTTGGCGCCATGCGCGTGAAGCCTGCGCTCAAAGCGCTTTCGCTGTCGATCAGGAACTGTGCGGAGGCAACGACCTCTTCACCCGGACCCAGGCCCTGAAGAATTTCTGTCCGCCCGCCTTCTCCGAAACTGTCCCGGAGACCGGCAGTCACCAATCTCGGTCGGAAGGTCCCCTCCCCTGTTTTCAGGATGACGCGCTCAGCCGACCCTGTCCGTATTACGGCCTCAGATGGCACAGTCAGGACTGTACGGCTTTCGTTGGGCGTGAGACTGACACTTCCGAACATTCCGGGGCGGAGCACGCCATCGGAATTGTCAAACCTCAGTCGAACAGGAAGCGTTCGTGTTTGGGGATCGAGTTCGGGATAGATGTAGTCGATGTCGCCTTCAAACACGCGCCCTGGCAAGTGTTCGAACCGAGCGATAGCCCGCATATCCTCAGACAGCCGGGCAATATCACGTTCAAAGACATCTACAATGAGCCAGACCTTTGACAAGTCAGCGACAGAGAAGGCAAGCGTTCCAGGTTGCAGATACATGCCATCGGCCGCATTCAGGGCGATGACCACGCCGTTCTGTGGTGCTTCGATCTCGATGTTGCGAACCAATTCGCCGCCCGCCTCGATCTCCGCAACCTGGCGGGCAGACATACCGTGGCTCATCAGCTTGTTGCGCGCCGCATCCAGAATGCGGGGGTCACCATCTTCGACAGCGCGAACAAGATCACCCGTCGCGGCTGCGATGAGTGGAGAAAAGAGCTCGAAAAGAACCTGCTCCCCGGCAACGCGGTCTCCGACCGCTCGGACCTTAAGCCTTTCGACCCAACCTTCTACCCGCGTATGCACATGACTGGTCAGATGTTCGTCATACCCCACGAAACCCACAGTCTCGATCCGAGGTTGCACTTCACTCATGCGGGCGACCGCCGTGCGTACGCCGATTGCGTTGATTTCGGCCGCGTTCAGTGTGACCTCGGCAGGATCACCAGATGGTTCCTGTCCGGCATAGACGGGAATAAGATCCATCCCCATGGGCGACTTGCCCGGTCCTGGTTGACGGAAATTTGGGTCCATGGGCGCAACCCAATAGAGAATCTCGGGGCCTTCAGATCCCCCTTGCACCGCTGGATTCAGGTACAACCGCTCAACGTAAACCCCACCGCCAAGGCCGGCTGCCAAGGCAAGAACTGAAAGTGCCGCGTATCTTCCACGCATAAACATCGTCTCCTGACGGCTGCATTGGATGCAGCGATCGATCGGTCAAACAGCCCGCACATGCGGGCACCGAAATGTCAGGAGTGTCGGGGCGGGCGATCGGGCACGAGGGGCTCACGGGATACATGAGCCCTGGAAAATCCGACACGTGTTGGCGCTGTAAAAGCGGTTTCTTCAGACCGATGATCCAGATGTTGCTGGTAGTCCATGACACAGCAAAGACCGGTGTGACACCCGTCGCCGTGTCCTGCGTGAGCGTCCGCTTGCCGCTCGCCATTGTTTTCGGGGTGTTGCGCGTGGACGTGGTTGGGCACTTCTCCCGCCGAAGCGACAGCGGCGATGTGCAGGCCGCTCTCCACGCCGCTGATCTCTCCATCAAACGGCATTGCCTGCGTTCCGACGACGGTGATCGTCAGACACACACAGGCAAGACATGCCGATCGCAGGAAAAAGAACGCGTTCCAAACCATATGCGTGAAATAGCGCTCTTCAGAAGTTGCGGCAATTGGAGCGGGGCTGAAAGATTGTATCAGTTTGTAAAGTTGACCTTTTCCAAGGCTTCACACTACGAACTTAGGGGGGACACGGTGAGATCAGGCTTCAGATGGATTGCAAGAAACGGTCAACGCTTTTGACGATCGGTGCGATCATCGCAGGGTACGCCGCCCTGCGCACAGTTCCCTCATTGTTGCCGGAAAAACTGGAATTGCAGGCGCTCGATAGACCAGAAGGATTTCGTAAGTTCGTTGCGGGTGAGACGTCAGGCGGCTTCGATCCTTTTGTAGGCTTGGGCACGGCGGACAGCACCGAGGTGGCGGCGCAGAAAGCTGCAGCCTTAACGCGTGTCTCCGAGAATATTTGTTCGGCCCTTTACGGTGGTCTGAGTCCCACGCCTACCCAGGTCCCGATGGCGTCGTTCTCGGACTACTATTGCCCCTTTTGCCGGGTGCAAACCAAACGATTGGCCGACATGACGAGCGAGATGCCAGACAAGATCGCAGTGGCGTGGCATGAATTGCCGCTCCTCGGCGACAGCTCAAATCTTGCGGCCAAGGCAGCTCTTGCGGCGAAACGGCAAGGCGCGTACGTCGCTTTCCACGAACGTTTGATGACAACGCCGTTCCAAGCATCGCCGGAATACCTTGCCCGCCTCTCCGATGACATCGGCGTCGATAGCAAGAAATTGATCACCGACATGGAGAGTGCCGAGATCACGCGCGAGCTGGAAGACAGTGCAGCGCTTGCACGCGTGTTCGCCTTTGTCGGCACGCCGGCCCTCGTGATCGGCCGCACTGTCGTCCAAGGTCAGATCAGCGACAGAATGGTTCGCGAGATCATCGAGTTGGAACGCGAAGAGGGTTGGCGAGATGTTTGTACGGCTGCATAGGCTGCAAGGCTCGCCCCGGGAAGTCTTGGCGTTTCTCGTCAATCGACGGTGGAGGCAAGATGGATAGGCGGTGCTTCATCCTGTTTGCTTCTTCGTGGGTCGTGGGGCCTCAGGTCGTTGCGGCCGCGACGCGCGAGATCTGGTCGGCTGCCGAGACGGCCGACGCATTGGCGCGGAACAGAGTATCCCTGATTGATGTTCGATCGCGCCCTGAATGGGTGGAAACGGGCGTTGCAAAAGAGGCATGGCCGATCAGTATGCACGAACCCGGGTTCGAGCAGCGCTTGTTCGCCGCACGCGACTTTTCAGGCGAGAAACCCATTGCGCTGATCTGTGCCACCGGCGGGCGCAGCGGCCGTCTTTTGAGCGTCTTGAAACGAGCCGGCTACACGGGCTTCATCGATGTGTCGGAAGGCATGCTGGGATCACCGAAGGGGCCAGGCTGGATCGCACGCGGATTGCCGGTGACAGATCTCGAGGCGGCCTTGGCAAGCCTGCCTCGCGCATTGCGTTGACCGCATGCTCATCCAAATGACCGTCCGGGTTTCTCACCTCGGGGCTTGGCCTCTGCTCTTCTTTCTCGGTTGCATGGGCATCTTCCTATCCGATGCCGTCAAGGCTGCCGAATCCGAGAGCTTTTCAAACCCCGCCGTAACCGCGCGTCTTATCTCGGCCGAAGACGGGATTGCGCCAGATGCCGCCTCCGTCTCACTCGGATTGGCCTTGGAGTACGGTGAGGGCTGGAAGGGATACTGGCGCACGCCCGGCGAGGTTGGCTTGGCACCGGCGATCGACTGGACTGGTTCGACCAATCTGAAATCCGCCGAGCTCCTCTGGCCCGCGCCGGAACGTTTCGAGGCCTTCGGGATCGAGAACTTCGGCTATTCAGGTCGGGTTGTCTTGCCGATCCGCGCGAGACTTGAGGACGCCGGCCACCCTCTGGAACTGCGTGCCCGCGTGTCGTTGCTGACATGTTCGACTGTCTGTGTGCCTCATGACTTCGAACTTTCTCTCGCCCTTCCACAAGGCATCGGGATCGATACAAACTCGGCTCGCCAGATTGCTACTTATGCCGATCGCGTTCCCGCAGTACCCGAGAACAGCGACATCAGAATATCGGTCACGGCCCTCGATGCGCGCGACTCGGCTCTCATCGTTTTGGCAACGAGCGACACACCGTTCGGTGAGGTCGACGTGTTCCCGGAATTCGGACCGCTTGTGACCTTTGGCAAACCAGATATCCGATTGGATCGCGATAGAACGGAACTCTGGGCACAAATACCGATCAACGCCTGGACCGAAGAGCACGCAGAGCCTTCGGTGACGATCACAGACACCGCACGTGCAATCACGGCGCCGATCACGCTTACCTCAGATCCCCCTGCCCCACCGTTTTCAAGCGCGAACCCTCGAACGAGTCTGCTGAAGGTCGTGGCGGTGGCCGCCATCGCCTTTCTCGGTGGTCTGATCCTCAATGTCATGCCCTGCGTGTTACCCGTTCTATCGATCAAGCTCACATCTGTTTTGAAGGTAACCGGTCAAACCCGGCAGATGACGCGCAACGGATTCCTGTTTTCGGCTTTGGGGGTACTGACATTTGTCTGGGCGCTTGCGGCTGCCTTAGTGTTTCTTCAATGGATCGGAGTATCCGTCGGCTGGGGTATACAATTCCAGAATCCGGTCTTCGTGACGCTGATGTTCATGGTCATCGCCGTCTTTGCCGCCAATCTCTTCGGTGCATTCGAGATAACCCTGCCCGCGGCCCTTCAAGACCGCCTGGGTGCAAGCAATGCCAGAGCCGAGTACATCTCAGACTTTGGCACCGGACTGCTTGCGGCCATCCTCGCTACGCCGTGTTCCGCCCCGTTCCTCGGCACCGCGATAACCTTTGCGCTCGCGGGTACACAACTGGACGTGATGGTGATATTCACGGCGCTCGGTCTTGGACTGGCCCTCCCCTACCTCGTCATTGCCGCACGTCCCGAGTTGGTCACGCGACTGCCCCGGCCCGGGCGATGGATGCTTCTGGTCAGGATCCTTCTTGGCGGTCTGTTGCTGGCAACAGCCGCATGGCTCTTGTTCGTTCTTGTCGGCGTGGCGGGTGGGCGGGCAGCTGCCTTCATCTCGGCACTCACAGCTGTGTTCATCGTCGCCGCATCAATCCCACAGGCAAACCAATGGGTACGGCGTGCGGTTCTCAGCGCCTGTGTTTTTCTGGCGATTTTTGGGGCAGGTCTCACCTCAACCCCTGACCGCACCACAGCAGGGGTTGATGCGACGTCCCACTGGCAGGATTTCGAACCCCTCGGCATCGCGCGCCGCGTCTCTGAAGGCGAGACGGTGTTCGTCGATGTGACCGCGGATTGGTGTCTGACCTGCAAAGCCAACAAGTCTCTCGTGCTTGACAGGGATCCAGTGCGTGCGCGGTTGCGCGGCGGTTTTGTGATCGCCATACAGGCGGATTGGACCCGCCCGGATGACAACATCGCGCGGTTTCTCGAGCGATATGACCGCTACGGCATTCCGTTCAATATTGTCTTCGGGCCAGGGTCGCCTTCCGGCATCGCTCTCCCAGAAATTTTGACGCCACAGGCAGTTCTTGACGCTCTCGACACAGCGTCTGTTCGAAGTGTCGCGTCGGAGTAACGCGCTTAATCGAGCTGAAGATCGGAAATCGACGCAACGATTCTGCCCTTGGTATCATCGCTGTCGGCCGACACGGCCAATCCAATCAGGGCACCCGGCTCGATCCCGAACGCAGTGCGATGATCTGATGCGAGATCGACCTGCTCACGATACTGCCCGATCTCTGAAGGGCGGAGGACTTTGCTGCGCAACCGGGGCGAATAGGGGCTGGGCAATATCGCATTGGTCGGGTGCGCACCGCCCCACACGTAGATCAGGGCGCGTGCGCTGTCCTCTTGAAGAATGCGCCGCGCGCTCTTTCCGCTCAGCGCGTCCACCCTCTCCGGATCAACGAACACGAAGTAGACTGCCAGATTTCTGTCGTCACCACCTTTGATCGTAAGATTGGTCGGTCGGACACCCTCGTAGACCCGCCAGACCCAACGCGCAGAGTCAGCCGAACGATTGAGGTCCTCAACTGGGCGCCAGAGCAACGAGACAGTACCATCCGAGAGGATGTCCAACTGGCGTCCCCTTTGACCAAAATCGTTCGAGAAAAGGCGCAAGAAGCCCTGCTCTTTCCAGCTGCCGTCAAAAGAAATCACCTCGTTGGCGATGCCCGCGGCTGGTGTAAACACGGCGCATGTCAGCAAGGTCAGGACTTTGGCGACATGGACCATTGCTCGTCCTATATCCAACCGAGTGCGCGCGCGGGCATCCAGACCCCCATGAAGATCATCATCAGATTTTCGGTCAGCGACACAAATCCCAGTGGCACGTTCGACCCGCCACCAACACAAGCGCATTTCAACTCTCGCCCGTCGATATAGACCGCCTTGAACACGGAGACCGCCCCGATGGTCCCGATTACGAGGGCGATTGGGGCGCTGATCCACACAAGTGCGCCCGCGACCATGAGAACGCCCGCGATGGCTTCACCAAAGGGATAGATGTAGCCGTAACGCACCCAGCGTTGCGCGAGCAGATCGTAGTTCAGGAACATCGTCGAGAAGCCTTCGATATCCTTCAGCTTCTGGACGGCAAGGAAGCACATGGAGATCGCGATAAACCACTCGAAAGCGCGAAGGGTAAGTATCGACCCGTAGAACGCCCAGCTGAGGCCCAGGGCCATGAGAAACGCCACCGAGAAGATCGCGATGACCGGCTGATAGGTCGTCTCGTCCGCCTCCTTAACCTCTTTCCCGAAGTGCTCGCGCAAGGCGTCATAGCCGCCGATGCGCGTACCGCCGATGAAGGTCTGGGGTGTTGTCGATACGTTGTGTTCCGCCTTGAACGCGTCCGTCTCTTCGCGCGTCGTCAGATGATGATCTTCGACCTCATACCCTTCGCGCTCCAAGAGATCTTTCGATTTCAATCCATAGGGGCAGAGGTGGTCTTCCATGACCATGCGATAAAGAACAGCCTTTCCTGCGGCCTGGTTGGTATCTTTCGGCATCATGTCCTCCATTGGTCTAGCTGTTGCAGGTCCAGTATCCCATGAAGCCAACCGCGAGCGGGGTTTCACCGGTCAATTCGAACAGAAGGGTAGCGCCTTCTCCATTGTCAGCATCGCTCATCGCGACGGTCATCTGGCCACCATCGGCCATCAGTACACCTCCAGGGGCCACACTGCCGGTCGCTTCGAATTGCACCAGCGACCCGGAGACCTTCGCGATTCCCTGCCCGTTTCCATCGGTCGCCAATATGGGGTCGGCGTTGACGGCGCGAACGAACGTACACATCGGCTCGGTGCCGAGCCCGCTTTCGATCTCCGCGTCCGAAAGAGGAGCAGGACGGATGCCTGCAATGACCGGCGTCGAGGTTGCCTGCGTCAGGCTTGCCACGCTTGCAGGTCCATCGGATTTACCCAATGGCCATTCTGGCCCAGCTTCACCATTTGCTTCGATGTCGGCGAGCAGGAAGCGCATCTCCGCAATTTCCCGATCTTGAGCCACGACAATTTCTTCAGCAAGCGCTTTGACGCGCGGGTCAGTGATTTCCGCCCTCTTGCTGGTCATAATTGCAATCGAATGGTGCGGGATCATGGCACTCATCCAACTTTCATCCTGCACGGTTTCTTGGCCGCGGACGAGCCAGAGAGCGCCGGCGAACAGGACTGCCGAGCCTGCGAGAATTGCGACATTGGCAGCGAGGTTTTTGTACATGCCCCACATAAACAGGAGCATCACGACTGCCATCGTCGCACCCATGACAAAGGTCATATAGAACCGTGTCTCGCTCCAGTAGACATGCTCGATGGCATAGGTGTTCAGATACATCAGGCCGAACATAATAGCGGTCGACGTTCCAACCATCGCGAGGAAGCGCCCGTAAGAAGACTTGCCGTGACTGTCCGATTTCGCGGAATCGGCTGTGCGGCTGTCGTGATTTAATATTGCTGAATCTGACATGTGAACTCCTTTCGCTTTTCTCTCAAACAAGATTCCAGCGCTGGAGGGTTCCGAAATAGAACGCGTTTTCAGCGGATGTTCTTCAGGTCACCAGAAAGATCCTTCAAGATCGGGCAATCCGGTCGGTGGTCTCCGCGGCAGGCCTCGACGAGATGCGACAAGGTCTCGCGCATTTCCTGAAGCTGCGCGATTTTGTCGTCGATTGCGCTCAGGTGCTCCTCAGCGATGGCCTTCACCTGGGCGCTTTCCCGCGTTTCATCCTCGTAGAGGCTCAAGAGATTGCGGCAATCCTCAATCGAGAACCCGAGCGCGCGCGCGCGACCCAGGAATGCAAGCTTGTGCAGATCGGTCTCGCGAAACGCGCGGTATCCATTGCCGCTGCGCTGCGGTCTAACCAGGCCAATATCCTCGTAGTAGCGGATGGTTTTGGGCGGGATGCCGGACCGCTCTGCAACTTCTCCAATGTTCATGAGACGATCCTCCTATTCTGCGGGTTGGGTTTGTGCACTGATCCGTGGCGCGGTGATGTCTCTGTCTTCACGCAAGGCTGGCGCGATGCGGCGCAGACGCAGGGCGTTTGTCAGAACCGATACCGACGACAGGGCCATCGCGCCCGCCGCAAAGACCGGGGAGAGAAGCAAACCAAAGGCCGGATAGAGAACCCCGGCGGCGACCGGGATCAGCGCAACATTATACCCGAAGGCCCAGACGAGGTTCTGGCGAATGTTCGACATGGTGCGTCTGGAAACCTCAACCGCATTCACCACGCCGCGCAGATCGCCTGACATCAAGACCACATCGGCGGATTCGATGGCGACATCGGTTCCGGTGCCGATGGCGATGCCGACATCCGCATGGGCCAGGGCCGGTGCATCATTGATGCCGTCGCCCACGAAAGCAATCTTTCGGTCTCCCGCGCGCAGATCGTCGAGAGCTGCGACCTTGCCATCCGGCAGGACACCCGCGATCACGTGGTCGATTCCGGTTTCGCGCGCGATGGCCTCCGCCGTCTCGCGTTTGTCTCCGGTGATCATCGCAACCTTGAAACCGCGCGCGTGCAGGGCTGCAACGGCTTCCTGGCTGGCGGGTTTCACGGGGTCTGCCACGGCGATCACTGCGGCCAGTTTGCCGTCGATAGCCGCATAAAGCGCTGTCCGGCCCCGCCCTGCCAGTTCGGCTTCCGTTTCGACCAAGGCGGCGATTTCAATCCCTTCGCGGGACATATAACGGTCCGCGCCTACCATCACCTCCTGACCGTCGACGGTCGCGGCGACGCCGTAACCGGTGATCGACCGGAAGCCCGTGGCTTTCGTAACGGCGATCCCTTCTGTCTGCGCTCCGCGGACAATGGCTTCGGCGATGGGATGCTCAGACTGGGCCTCGACGGCAGCGATCAAGCTCAGCACCCGGTCACGGTCCAGACCCTCGGCGGTGACCAGATCGGTCAGCGACGGCTGGCCTTCGGTGACAGTCCCCGTCTTGTCGAGCGCAATGACATCGACTTCGGACAAGGCCTGGAGCGCATCCCCCTTGCGGAACAAGACCCCCATCTCTGCGGCGCGCCCGGTGCCCACCATGATCGACGTGGGCGTGGCCAAGCCCATGGCGCAGGGACAGGCAATGATCAGAACCGAGACGCCGGCCACCAGCGCAAAGGTCAAAGCCGGGTCCGGTCCGACAAGCAACCAGACCACCACCGTGAGCGCGGACAGCACCATGACCGCAGGCACGAACCACAGGGTCACGCGGTCAACAAGGCCCTGGATGGGCAGCTTGGCGCCTTGCGCCTCCTCGACCATGCGGATGATCTGTGCGAGCGTGGTATCCGACCCGACCCGTGCGGCCTTGAACGTCAGGCTGCCAGTGCCGTTGACGGTCCCGCCCGTTACGGCGGCACCTGCAGCCTTCTGCACGGGCACAGGCTCTCCGGTAATCATGCTCTCATCCACATTGCTGGATCCCTCGGTAACCTCGCCGTCCACAGGGATCCGCTCACCCGGGCGGACCAGGATCACATCGCCGACGGCGAGTGCATCGACATCGACCTCTACCGTGTCACCACCCCGGACGACGCGCGCGGTGCGGACCTGCAGGCCCAGCAGAGCCTGAATCGCAGCGCCGGTGCGGCCCTTGGCCCGCGCTTCGAGCCAGCGACCGATCAGGATGAGGACAACGATGACCGCCGCCGCCTCGAAATAGACCGCGCGCACCCCCTCGGGCAGCAGCCCGGGCAGAAATGTTGCGACCACCGAATATCCCCAGGCCGCGCCGGTGCCGACGGCGACGAGGCTGTTCATGTCCGGGGCGCCCTTGAAGAGCGCGGGAAACCCCTTGGTGTAGAAATGGCGTCCCGGCCCGAAGAGGACGAGTGTTGCGAGGACGAACTGGATGATCCAAGACGTTTGGAGACCAATCGTCGTCATCACCAAGTGATGAAATGCCGGAATAAGGTGGGAGCCCATTTCTAGGATGAAGACCGGAAGCGTTAGAATTGCTGCCAAAAGGACGCTGCGGCGCAGTCCGTCGGCTTCTTCTGCCTTGCGTGCGACGCGAGACTGGCTCGCCTGCGCCTCTGCAATCTCGGCCGGATAACCAATCGCCGCCGATGCCGCCATCAAATCGCCCAAGGACACGGCGCCCTCGAAATACTCGACCGTCGCCGTTTCTGCCGCCAGGTTCACGCTAACAGAAAGCACTCCGGGCACGTCCGCCAGTGCCTTGTCCACCCGCCCGACGCAGGATGCGCAGGACATGGACGCAATGTTCAAGGTGACCTTGGATGTCCGCGCGGGATAACCCAAGGAGGCAAGCGTCTGCGTGGCGTCGGTAAGCCGAGACGGATCATCCAGCGAAAGGCGCGCCGTTTCGGATGCGAGGTTGACGGCGACTTCGGAAACCCCGTCGAGCCCCGCCAAGGCCTTTTCAACACGCCCCACGCAGGATGCACAGGTCATGCCTTCGATGCTGAGCGTTGTTTGGCTGGTGTCGGTCATGGCATGTTACCTCGATTGCGTACTCGAGGCTGATATAGGGCTTCCAGTCACTGGAAGCTCAAGGGGTTTATCGGAGATTTCTTTTTCAACCCGCACAGCATCAACCTACAGTCTCTCTAACCCCCTGTTTCCGATTGAAATGTATCGATTTGTAAACTTGTCGCACGAGCGATTGGTGCGCTATTTCCGAGGTAGGAGTATGTTCGATGTATATGTCAGATCAAGAAAAGCAGCCGCAGAATTCAAAGATGATGCACGTCGGCATGTGGGTGTGCTGCGCGGTGATGCTGCTTCCGCTGCTTGTTCTCTTTGTCCGAGGCGGCTCGTTTTTTGGATTGCAGGACAGTTTGGGCGTTCTGGCACCAATCGCCCTTTGCCTCGGCGCACATGGCGTGATGTTCTTCTTCATGGGGAAGTCCTGTCGTGGAGGCAGCAAGTCATCGAATAGCAACGCTCCCGTCGCAATAAAAACCCCAGTTCCAACATCGACGGACGCTTGACCTTCCACCAACTGGAATCCCTATTTCCAATTGATGAGAAAAGGATGCGCCATGAAATTTCACGTCCCAGAGATGAGCTGCGGCCATTGCGTCGCTACAATCGAAAAAGCGGTAAAGGCCGCAGACCCGTCAGCAACCATCCGGACGGATTTGGCTGCACACGCGACAGAGATCGACTCGACAGTCTCCACGGCTGCCCTGCTTCAGGTTCTTGCGGAAGCGGGTTATCCGGCGACCGCTCTGGGAGAAGGTCCGGAGGATTGAAGAGCCGGATGAACGGGACCTCTAAGGCGTTGGGCCTGATTTTTGGTGCGTATTTGCTGACCGGATGTGCCACGACGCCGGCGGTTGATGCGGACGGTGCCTTCACCGAATTGCCTGAACCACTCGTCGGTCTCGCTGCGCCATATCAAAACCTCAACAAGGTACGGCTTGATCCGAATGACAATTGCTTTTGGTATCTTCACAACGGCCCGGTCGAAGCGACCTGGTTGCCGCTCAGAACGCCTCAAGGCAATCCAATCTGCCAGGCGGTGAGCTAGGTCAAGACGCTTTGAGCAACATCAAGGTGCCCATTTAGCTGCCGATCGCATCTTCGGGCGGATACAGGTGAGCGGTCTTGCCCGTTTCCACGTTGGGATAGAGATCGTTGATATGTGCCATGATCATGCGCACGCATCCTGAACTCGCACGACCTCCGATCGAACGCGGCTCAGGCGATCCATGAATACGCAGATAAGTGTCCCGGTTCCCCACGTAGAGATAAAGCGCACGGGATCCCAATGGGTTGGTTGGCCCCGCGTCCATCCCCTCCGCATGCTGTGCATAAAGGTCCGGGTCGCGTTCGATCATGTCGTCCGTTGGACGCCAAGTGGGCCACTTGGCTTTACGCCGCATCGTGTAGACACCCGGCTCGTACAATGTCCCGCGTGCGATGGCCACGCCATAGCGCATCGCCGTGCTGCCGTTCGGCTCGATATGGTACAAGTAGCGCGCAACGGCATCGACATGGATGTCACCCGGCACGAGGCCCGCCTTTGCCTCCACCCGAACAGGAAGGAACCGCGGATGAACCCCCCACGGATTGGAAGTTGAGGGGTCATAACCCGGAGGTGTGACTTGCGCATCCCAGACATCCCACATCGCGCGCGGGGACGTGGGCGCTGCCGATATCGACGTGGCGAGCGGCGCCGAAAAGAGCATTGCAGACCCTACCACAAAGTGCCGACGCGTCAGTTTGGCCATCAAAGTACCTCTTTCACTCGTTTTGACTGTGTCCGTTCGCCCATTGTCAGGAAACTATTGACCTGCGGCGCGTGCTTCCTGCGCAAGACGGATCATCTGATCAGCCTCGATGACCCCCGGAACCAGCGCGTCTCCGATCACAAAGGATGGCGTGCCATTGAAGCCGAGCGCGCGGCTCATCTCCATTGACGCCGCAATATGGGCATCAATCTCAGGCGCCTGCATGTCCCGTCGCAGCTGCGCGACATCCAAACCAATTTCCTGCGCAACCTGGATGACGGACGCTTCCTCGGCTCGGCCCTGCATGCCCATCAACGCCCAGTGAAACTCTTCGTATTTGCCCTGCTCTCGCGCGGCCAATGCGGCGCGCGCGGCAAAAACCGAGCCGTCTCCGAGGATCGGCCACTCTCGATAGACCAGCCTCACATTGGGATCTTCGTCCAAGAGCGCTTCGATATGCGGCTTCACGCGACGACAATAGGGGCAGTTGTAGTCGAAAAACTCCACGACCGTGACGTCGCCTTCAGGATTTCCGAGAACCGGCGCGTTCGGGTCGTTCTCGAGGAGATCGCGGTTTTCGGAGAGGACACTCGCCGCTGCGGCGGCCTGCCGTTCCTGTTCACGCCGTTCAATGATCTGAACCGCCTCGAGGACAATCTCCGGGTTTTCGCGGATGGCCTCCAGAACCAATTCCTTGACCCGGTCTTCGCTGAGCGCGTCAGCATGAGACGCGAATGGGGCGAGCAAAGTGACGACCAGAGACATTGTCATTGCGATCTTCATGAGAGTTCTCCTAGTTCACCGGCACGCCATTGGTGCGCGCGGCTTGCATATCCTGTATTTCCTCGGGCCAAGTCGACTTTATGTACCCGAGGATATTCCAGATTTCCTGGTCGGAAAGTTGGTCGCCGAAACCGGGCATGCCGCTGTCGAACTCCATGCCCTGAGCGGCCATCACCTCTCGGCCCCCAAGCTTTGTGTAGTCGAACAGCACCTGGTCGGCATGATGCCAGGTGTGACCGGTTTCATCATGGGGAGGTGCCGGCAGCCGACCGTCCGCGCCCGGACTCCGCCAGTTCTCCTGACCCTCCAGATTGGCCCCATGGCACGCAGCACAGGTCTCGGCGTAGAGCGCTTTGCCGACCACGAGATCGACGCTTTCCGGCATCACCCCGCTTTGGACATCTTCGGCAGACCCGGTCCAGACATAGGCTGCCGCCCCGAGCGCCGTCAGGACACCAATCCCGAGGATGGCAGCCATCGCTCTCATGCCACATTGACCCATGTCATCATGCCGGACGCCGCGTGTGACAGCATATGGCAATGCAGCAGCCATTTTCCTGGGTTGTCTGCCACGAAGGCAATGTCGCGCACTTCGCCCCGGTCGAGCAGCGTGGTGTCGCGCAGCGCGCCGAGGCTGCCATCGGGTGCGATCTCGTGAAAATGCATGCCATGAAGATGCATGGCATGCGGAAACGATGTGTCATTAGTGATCTTCAGCCGAACGGTTTCGCCACGCGACAACTCCGCCAGTGCTGGACCATCCATGCCACCCACCGCGCCATTGAAGGCCCAGAAGTTTCCTGTCTCCATCATGTCGCGCATCGAAGACATCCGACCGCCCATCATGGCACCGCGCATGCCGCCCATGGCCCCCCCTTCCATCAGCAATGCGATGTCCCTTGCCGATCCCAGATCGGGCATGGCATGGGCATTCGGCGGCAGGGGTAGAGGCGTTTCGCGCCGCGCGCGTGTGCCGTCGCCAGTCACTTCGAAGGCCACCTGAGAAAAGCTTTCATCACGGCTCAATTGCACGATATGGCCCGCGCTGCCGACCTCTGCGGTCACGTCGACGATCAGGTCCACCCGTTGTGCCGACGACAGCAGGAATGGACCTTCCACGGGTTGCGGTGTGGCCAGCGGCATCCCGTCCATGGCCACAATCCAGCCTTCGAGCCCCTCCAGCGCGAGTTGGAAAATCCGGGCGTTCGATGCATTGATCAGCCGCAGGCGTAGACGCTCATGCCGTTTCACGGTCTTCGCGGGATTGTAGTCGCCGTTCGTTGTGATGTAGTTCCCAAGGCGCCCGGCATGGCTGAGGTCATGCATCGCCCCGAAAGTATCCGCAATCTGAGCTGTTTCCGGATCGATGCGCCAATCGTCAAGGATCAGGACCTCTTCCCGATCGATATCGATCGGCTCCGGCTCTTCGACGATCAGCGCACCCTGAAGACCACGTGCGACCTGCTCGAACGAGCGGTTGTGCGCGTGATACCAGTAGGTGCCCGCGTCGGGGACAACGAAATCGTAGTCAAAGCTGTCCCCAGGGCGAATGGCGTCCTGCGTCAGACCCGCCACGCCATCCATCGCATTTTCGATGCGGATCCCGTGCCAATGGGTCGATGTCGGATCGGGTAACTCATTGACAATACGTCTCTGTACCCGCGCGCCTTGCGTAACCCGGATTTCCGGGCCCGGCGCGATACCATCGAACCCCCAGATCTGCGTTTTTCCATAGTCATCAGGCAAAAGCTGTATATTTGCGACCCGGGCTGTCACCGCGCGCATGTCTGTCTGCGCGAGCAGTGAATTCGGCATGCACACCAAACCGGCAGCACTCATGCGAAGGAAGTCGCGTTTTGAAAGAGTCATGATGGCACCGTTAGGATTGAGGTGAAGACAGCCGTGGCAAGCAAGATGACACCGATACAAACCCATTCGAGAGAAATCGATCTTGCAAGGTGCGGCCCAGCTTTGGGCTCACCGCTCTGCAAAGCGGGCACAAGCCGTGTTTTGTTGATGGCCGCAAGGGCCAGAAGCAGCGTCACGACGGCAATCTTTGCCAGAAGTGTCAAACCATAGGCAGTGCCGAGAAGCGCGGGTAACGAACCAACCAGTCGCCAGGTCATTACCACGCCAGCGAGCAGCAGGAGTGGGACCGCAACAGATGCGACCTGTCCAAAGCGATGTCCAAGCACGGCAGCAACTCGCAATGTGTCCGCAGACCCCGAAAGCTTATGGAGCGGAAGAAGGACGCCGATCCAGAATGCGGCAACGATCAGATGACCGAACAAGACGCTCTGAAACCACAGGCGATCTTCGCTGGCGACATGACCGATCTCGCAAAAACTCCAGATTGCCAAGAAACTGCCCAAGAGCGCGACCCATAGCCACCGCCCCCCCAAGACCACACCGGTCAGGAGTGCCCCCAGGCCCAGTAGCCGCAACAGCAGGGCGTCTCCGGGCGGCGTTTCCCAGAGCAACGCCAGGATCGCCAGATCAGTCATGCCTGAAGCATCATCCATGAGCACTGCGCCCCGCACGGCAAAGCCGAGGAATGACATTGCAGCCGCCAAAAGAGCAAAGAAGACGGCCCAGGCGCGTAGAAAACGGTCGAGCCCAGCCAACTGCTCGGAAAAGACTTGGCGACAGAGTATCAGCCCGGCACTCGTGAGGACGCCGAGATAGAGCAAAAACTTTGTGGCAACCGCAGCCTGTCCCCAGATATCCGGCACCGCTCACTTCACTTCAAACGAGAAGACACCGTTCATCGGGTGCCCATCAACACCAAGCCCGCGCCATTCAATGTGATACATGCCCGGCCCCATGGGCGTGAGAGGAAGCGAGAATTCTTTGACAAAACCGGATTGGGTGCCGAGGTCCAGAGCCTCGGTGTGCGTCTCAGCATGGGTCATTTCGACTTTCGTCAATCGCATCCCATCGTTGAAGCGCAATCCAATCGTCTCTGGTACGGCGTCAAGAATGGCGCCATCTGCAGGCGTCATGCTTTCCTTTTCAGAATGGGCGAGGGCTTGCGTGCTTGCCAGCGCCAAGAAAACTGTCAGTGCTAATCTATATTTCACGGATCGTCCTTCGTCGGTTTCTTCAGTCAGTTTATACCATTCGCGCGTTGCAACTCACGCACATAGGCCACGATCATTTTCACATCGCCATCGGTGACACCTTCAACCGGCGGCATGTTCCCAAAGCGCCAATGATGCGCACGGACGCCATTCTTGGCTGCCAGAAGGAAGGCGGCATCCCCATGGTGGCTGGGTTCGTAGATTTTATGCACAAGAGGGGGCGCCACACCGTCCTGCCCGGCCGCATTTGCGCCGTGACAGGCTGCACATTTCGCATCGTAGGCCAGTTTGCCGACCTCCGCGTTGGCCGACAGCGCTTCCGGCAAGGCGACATCGACCATGGGTCCGTTGGCGCGAGACGCGTCGTCCGTGGTCGTTGCCACGTCATCGTCAGTTGGTCCTGTCCACCAGAAGCCAATGCCAAGAACCACCGCAAGGGCGACGGATAAGATCGTGTAACGCCCCATCAGATCAATTTGACCTGCGTTCCGACCGGTGTCCGATTGTAAACCTCAATGATATGTTCGTTGTAGAGGCCGATGCAGCCGCTCGACGAACGACGACCAATTTTGCGCGTATCGTGTGTCCCGTGAATGCGATAGTACTGCCACGTCAAGTGCAGCGACCGCACTCCGAGCGGATTGTCCGGACCTGGCGGCATATAGGCCGGCAAGGACGGATCGCGCTCGCGCATGGATGGCGTGGGCGTCCAATCCGGCTCAGGATCTTTGAAAACGATCTCAGTATAGCCTCGCCGCGTCAGCTCATCTGTCATTGGAACCGATGTCGGATAAAGAAACATTTCACCGTCGGCTGTCCATTGCTGAAGCGCCCGGGAATTGGTGTCCGCGATAATGATGCCGTTGCCCAGACGATCAAAGTGGTCTCGCCAATCGTGGGTTCTGAAGCTCGAAGCGTTGCGCCGAACCGGTGCGAGTGGTTCTGCGCGCAGCACCGAAGGCGCGAACAGAAGTGCCGCACCGATGCCGCCGATCAGCTGACGACGTGACCGAAAGGGTCGATTTCTTGCCTGCATGGCTCTGCCTCGTTTCCATGTCGAACGCTTTGTTTTCTATCGAAGATCAGTGAGCGGCGAAACGCAGGAAGGCCCGGAATTTTGTAAGGTTATGTATCAACCCGCCGGTTGGACGGCGGCGCTACACTTTTTTGGTCCGAGCCGAAAATCCGGTTTCGGCGCGCGCTTCGGGATGCTCTGACGGAGATGTCATTGCAGCTTGATGCGCAGTCACGGGCAAGACAATGCGCGCACGGAGTCCGCCCTCTGCACGGTTCGACAGGGTGATCGCGCCGCCGTGTTGCAAAACGATGCTGCGGGCGATTGAAAGGCCCAGCCCATGGCCTCCGGTTTCGCGGGAGCGCGATCCCTCAAGGCGCAGGAAGGGCTGGAAGACATCGCGCAATCGGTCATCGGGGATTCCCGGCCCATCGTCCTCGACCAAAATCTCGATGCTCTCGTCAGAGACGCCCCAGGTCAGGGTCGGGTTGCGCCCGTAGCGCCCCGCATTGTCGATGAGATTGCGCAAAGCACGACGCAGTGCCTTGGGCTTGATCTGCACCGTTGCCTCGGGTCCCGGGCGCACGTCCAACGCACCGTGGGTTGCGTCCCGAATGTCGGTCAGGAACGCGCCAATCTCGGTCCGTTGCAGGGCCTCGTCCTGTCCCACACCGCGCGCATAGGCCAGCGTGGCTTCCACCATATCCTGCATCTCGTCGAGAGAGGCCGTGATGCCGGTCTTGGTCTCCGCATCCTCCACCATCTCGGCATGAACCCTGAGCGCGGTGAGTGGCGATCTCAAGTCATGAGCCAGGGCGGCCAGCATTTGCGTCCTGTCCGTGACGAAGCGAGCCAGGCGCGTTTGCATGTCATTGAAGGCCGTCGTCAGGTTCCGCACTTCATTTGGGCCGACCGGCGTGAGGGGTCCTTGCCCGCCACCGCGCCCGAACTCCTCGGCTGCCGCGGCGAGATCATTCAGTGGCCGCGTCAGTCGCGTCAGCAGAAACCAGAAGATCGCCAGCAGCAACACGGCGGCCGTCAACACGAAAGAGAGGGTGGAGGCCCAGGACCATTGTATGGGCGGCCGCTCGAACCGGGTGGCGACGTTCAGCCATTGGCCTCCGGCAATGGCGATCGAGACCTCCATCTCGAGGGCCGCCAGGGTGCCCTGCATCATCTCGGCGTGCATTTCCGCCATTTCCGGGGAGAGGTTCGGCAGCGGCAACAGCCCCTGTTCAATCTCATGCACTTCGACCCGGATATCGCGGGTGTAGCCATCATTCAAAAGCGCCCGCACGCGCGCTTCGATCGCTCCGTTCTCATCATGGTGGGTGTGCGTTACAGCAGGCGTGTCGCCGAGATCGAAGCGTACAAGGGGCGAGTTTGCCGCGGCCACGATATCCTCATGCAACGTCGGCGGTGCCTCCTCGATCAGACGGGCGACGTTTGCCGCGCGTCCGGCTGCCTCGCTGCCGATGGCCGCCTGCACGGCAAGCGACCGTTCATCGACAAAAAGCCACAAACCCACGACTTGCGCCACGAACAGGACCACCACCACCAAAAGGGCGATCTGTGAGCGGAACCCCATTCGCATCAGGCCTCGACCTCCACATCACAGTTCAGGCAATATCCACCATTGCGCACGGTCGATATGATCCGGGGGCGAAGCACATCGGGTTCGATTTTCCGGCGCAGGCGCGAAACCTGATTGTCGATCGTCCGGTCAAATGGTCCGGCGACACGGCCGGCGCTCAATTCCAGGAGCTCATCCCGGCTGATCACCGCCCGAGGACGCTCAAGTAAGACCGTCAGCAGCTTTGCTTCGGCCGTGGTCAATGTATTGACCGTGCCATCGGGGCAAATGACATGGCTGGCGTCGTGATCGAATGTGATCCCGGCAAATACGGCCCGCTTGCCCGCAAATGTTCCGCCATGGGGTGCATATCCGTCTCCCGCGCGGCGCAGTATCGCGTTGATCCGGGCCAGAAGCTCGCGCGGATTGAAGGGCTTGGCCAGATAGTCATCGGCACCGGTGTCGAGCCCCTTGATCCGAGCGTCATCGTCGCCGAGCGCCGTCAGCATGAGAATCGGCGTTTTCTGCTGCTCCCGGCGCAGCCGTGCGCAGGCCGCGAGCCCGTCCTCTCCCGGCATCATGATATCGAGCACGATCAGATCGAATTTGTCCTCGCTCAATCGCGCATCCATCTCGCCCGCACTTTTGGCTCCCGTCGCGCGCAGCCCGTTTTTCTCCAGGTAGCGCGTCACGGAGTGCCGGATCTCGGCATGATCATCGACGACCAGAATATGCGCCGATGCCGCCATCAGCGATCGGGTCCCAAACATCGGCACGTCTGGCCGATCGGCCCACTGTTCACTAGATTGAGTTCCATAACACCCAGAATAGATTGTTCTTTCGGGAAAGACCCGCACCTCGTTTGTCGCAATATGTATCAATAGACCTGACATGTCTTGACCCTCCAGCTGCTGGAAGCCCCATCTGACGCGGCATGACAGGCGCAAGACCAGACATATCGGGGCAACATCCCGCCCAATCAGCGCACCGGACCATGGCGGCGCCCGCGTGGATCGGATTTGCGCTTTTTGTGGTCACAATGCCCGCCCACCTCCTCCTGGAACAGGCAGACTCGCTTGCCTTGGCAGCGGTCACACTGGCCCTGATCGGCGGGGCCTATATCGGGTTCGGTGCCGCCGATGGTCGTCGCTCCGTGTTCTGGTCTGAGCTGGCGGTTGCTCTCGTCTTTGGGGCGGCGGCCGTAGCGGGTCTCCTTTGGCATTGGGCAGCCTTGCCTCTGGGTCTCGCGCTCCATGCGCTGTGGGATCTTGCCCATCACAATGCGGTCCGCCTCGCCCGGGTCCCACACTGGTACATCCCGTTTTGCGTCGTCTTTGACCTGATGGCGGCAGCCTTTCTTGTGCTGCTTTATACGAGGTAGGCCATGGTGCGTGTCGTCATACTCGCCCTTCTGGGGCTCTTGCTTCTCGTCCTGGCGCGTCCAGACCTTGCGGGCCTCGATATCGATCTGCCGGAGCGCGACGACCTGCGGCGCTGGATCGAGGCGGCTGGTCTTCTTGGTCCGGTTCTGGTCGTGGCGCTGATGACGCTGGCGATCGTGGCCAGCCCCCTCCCCTCGGCGCCGATCGCGCTGGCTGCCGGGGCCGCCTATGGTCACACCTACGGAACACTGCTCGTCGTGCTCGGCGCAGAGATCGGCGCGCTTGCCGCGTTTCTGCTCGCGCGCGGGCTGGGGCGCCCTTTCGTGGAACGCCTTGTCGGCGAGACGATCGGACGTGGACTTCTGGGGTCACAGAATACCTTGACGTTTCTGGTGTTCGGAAGCCGACTGCTGCCGTTCCTGTCCTTCGACATGGTCAGCTACGCTGCAGGATTGAGCGTCTTGCACCTTTGGCGGTTTGCCCTGGCGACCCTCGCGGGGATCATTCCGGCCAGCTTCTTGCTCGCCCATCTCGGCAGCGAAGCCATGAATGGGGACGTGCAAACCGCCACCTGGACGGCGCTGGCGCTTGGCGCGTTCACCGCCCTGTCCGTCCTCTTTGCGGTCTGGCGCGACCGCCGCACGCTGAAGAAGGAGATCTGACATGGCCACTCATTCACATGCGGGACATATGCCGTCGTCGGGAAAAGCTCTGGTCATATCTGGCTGGCTGACCGGCATCTACTTCGTGATCGAACTGGCCGTCGGGCTCTGGACCGGCTCGATCGCGGTGCTGTCAGATGCGTTTCACACGTTGTCCGCCGTCGGGGGCGTGCTCGTCGCCATCATCGCGCAGCGGATCGCGCGCCGCCCGGCGGATATGGCGCGCAGTTACGGGTGGTATCGCGCAGAGATCATTGGCGCGCTCGTGAATGGCGGCTTTCTTCTCGGCATGGCGCTTCTGGTGATCTGGATGGGGGCGATGCGGCTCGGAAATCCGATCCATCTGCCCACGGGACCGATGCTCTGGGTGGCCTTCGGTGGCTTGGTCACTGAGGTGATCTCGCTCGGCCTGATGTGGAAATCCAGCCAGGATGATCTGAATGCCCGCGGGGCCCTCTGGCACATCATCCAGACCTTCGTCGGCAGCCTGTTGATCATCGTGACCGCGCTTGTCATCGAGTTCACTGGCTTCCTGGCGATCGATCCGATCCTTGGTATGGCCTTCGGGGTCGTGCTCCTCTGGGCCTCGATCGGAGTTATCCGCGAGGCGGTGCATATTCTGTTGGAAGGGACCCCGGAGGATACTGATCTCGAGGCCGTGACCGCTGATCTGCGCGCCCAGGACGGCGTTCTCGATGTCCACCATGTCCACGCCTGGACCCTGACCAGCGGCAAGCATGCCTTCTCGGCCCATCTCCGCCATGCGAAGCCCGGCGATGCTGCACGTATCCTTGAGACCGCTTATACGCACCTGACCAAGCATCACGGGTTTCACATGGTGACCCTGCAGCTTGAAACGGATTGCCTCGACGAGCGCCACGCGGACGATTTGGACGTCACGCAATCGATGGGGCCGCAGGCAGAGCCTCATGCACCACCCGCGCACCGCGATCACCTCGACAGTGCCGCTCCTGATGCTAATCTCGAAGGCAATTCAAAAGGAAACGACACATGAAACGACGTAGCTTTCTGCTGACCGGCGCTGCCGCCACAATCGCGCTCCCGGCCATGGCTGATGCCGGGCCCATCATCAAGGTTGTCAAAACCCCGACCTGCGGATGCTGCACGGCCTGGGTTGATCATGTCCGGCGGGCCGGTTTTCAGGTCGAGGCCCAGGATGTCGATCAGGACGCCCTCTATGCGCTGAAAAATAGGCTCCAGATCGCGCCGGAACTGGCCGGGTGCCACACCGCTGTGGTGGGCGATTATTTCATTGAGGGCCATGTGCCGGCTGAGGACATCGCCCGGCTTCTTGCAGAGCAACCGGCGGCGCGCGGGCTGAGCGTGCCGGGTATGCCGATGAGTTCCCCCGGCATGGGCGGTCCCGGTGCCGGCGATACGTTTGATACGCTGCTTGTCAGGCCCGATGGCGCGACATCGGTCTTTGCCAGTCACAGCTAGGCCAATCGGTAGGTTCCGCGGGATGGGTTGTTGACCCGACCCGCTTCGACAAGCGCCCGCAGCGCACGGTAGGTCGCCTCATGCGTCAGCTGGAGGCGCGCGGCAAAGTCGATGACGGTGCCGTCCAGAAGACCTGCAACGATTCCCGCCATCACCCGATCCTCGGCGCGTCGGATGCCGACAATTTCCATGATCTGCCGGTGCGCCTGAACCTGTTGGGCCGCCTGGCGTCCATAGGCCCGCGCAAAGTCCGGGTTCGCGAAGCCGGCGAGGACTGCAGATTTGTCGATCCGGACCAACGCACCTGCATCCATCACGATGGCATCGCAATGATAGCGCTCCGAAAAGACCGAGGCTTCAGCAAAGCTGGTCCCGGATGTCGCCCGGTGAATGATGAGCCGCTCGCCATTCGGACCAACCCGCTCGAGATGCACGCGCCCGGTCTTCAGCACATAGAGGCCCCGGGTCTGTGCACCCTGTCGAAAGAGCACGTCGCCAGCCGCAATTGTTTGCGACTGACGCGCAGTTGTCGGGAGAAGGTCGTAGGGCTCTGGCAGCATATGATTGAAATCATATTCCAGAGCAGGCCTGCGTGCTAGGAAAAATGGGTATCGTGCCGTTCAAAAGGATCCCCCCATGCGCCTTGTTGCTCTTCTGCTTGCCCTGTCATTGTCTGGACCCGTCGCGGCCCAGCACAACCATTCCGCGACCGGGCATGCGATGCCGGGCCCGCAGGAAACCGGGCAATCCGCTTTTGCCGCCATGGCGGAGATTGTAGCGCTCCTGCGCGCCGATCCCGCCACCGATTGGGCAAAGGTCGATATCGCGGCTCTCAGGCGACATCTGGTGGACATGGAGCTTGTGACGATGGAGGCCGAGGTTACCCGCAGTATGCGGCCCGCCGGTATCCGGTTCGAAATCCGGGGAGCACCGCGCGTTCTCGAGGCCATTCGCGCCATGGTGCCTGCCCATGCGCCTTTCCTTGCAGCCGAGACGGGTTGGGAGGTCACGACAGAGGATCTCGGGGATGGTGTTGCCCTGCTCGTCGATGGCGATTCCGACCAGATACAGGGTCTTGGGTTCTTCGGTCTGATGACCATCGGCGCGCATCACCAGGAGCATCATCTCATGATGGCAAAAGGCGCACCGCCCCACCATTAAGCCGACGATCGGCCACAGTTTCCCTCCGCCAAGCCCCGGGTTGCGGACAAAACATTACAAAACCCGCGTTGACGTTCCGGGGCGGGAAGGTTGCACACTCGCTGTGCTATGGATGCGACCGACGACACTGACCGCAGGGATTTCCTGTATTATGCCACTGCTGGCGCGGGCGTGGTCGCCTCCGGTGCGGCGCTCTGGCCGCTGATCAACCAGATGAACCCTTCGGCGGATGTGCGCGCCCTGGCGACAATCTCGGTGGATATCTCCGGGCTCGCGGAAGGCACGCAACTGACCGTCAATTGGCGCGGAAAACCCGTTTTCATTCGCCACCGGACGCAAGCGGAGATGGCCCAGGCGCGTGAACAGGCGGTCTTCACCTTGCCGGACACCGATGCGCGCAATCCCAATCTTCCCGGCGAGGCCACAGCGCAGGATGAGAACCGCGCCATTCCGGGCCACGACGCCTATCTGGTGATGATCGGTGTCTGCACGCATTTGGGATGTGTCCCGCTTGGCGATGGCGCGGGCGATTTTGGAGGATGGTTCTGTCCCTGCCACGGGTCACATTACGATACTGCGGGTCGTATTCGCAAAGGCCCCGCGCCTGAGAACCTGCACATTCCACCTCTGGCCCTGTCCGACAACATGGTGCTGACGCTCGGTTAAGCGCATGCGGCGTTGTCGACCTGACTGGCCCGCCAACCGCACGGTTGGGCAGGCTCTAGGGCATGAGATGCCCCGGAGCCAATACTGTCTCCGCCCTCCCGGGTAACGATCCTTCGGGCACAGGACAGAAGCAATCGCGGGCCTGCCCGCGATCATGGGGTCAATCGACGGGGATACCGCCGCTCTGCTTTGGCACCCCCGACAGTATTGCATTCTTCCTCCGCCTGACATCCGGGCGACGGCGCGAACAGGGGCTCTGGTGCCGCTGGCGCGTCAGCCTCCGCCGGAGAAATCCGGTGCCTCCCGTCGGTCGATGCCGCCGGGTCCCTCCCGATTTCACCGCTTCGGCCCCCTGTGTCCCGCCGCCGCCCGGCCGCAGGTCGGGCTGTGCCCTTCCCTGCTCTGCCCTTCGGAAGACGCGGGGGTCTTCCGAACGTCAGAGACAGGGATGGCCCGCGCCCAAGGCGGACAATGGGCCAATGCAAAGAAACCCATGCCGCGCCAACCACGAAGGAAAGGAGCGAGACCATGGACCTCGACCAATATGCCTATCTCAAGACACCCGAAAGCGGAGACGAAGGGGAAGTGCCCGCCTTTGTCTGGCGCAAGCATTCCAAGCTGCAGACATTCATGGAAACCCTCTATGTCGCCCGCACCGGCCTCTCGGCCAGCGACCTCAACTGCGGCGAGTTGATCCTCGCGCCGGAGGACATCGACCGCCTGGAACAGGCCGTCACCGACGGCACCCTGCCCCGGTGCGAGGGCGGCTTTTTCTACGGCCACCAGTTTCAGGACGAACAGGCTGCCGACTGCCGCACCTACGACCTGGACTTCTGCGCTTGGGCGCGGGCCGAAATGCAAGCCGGATCAACCGTGATCTATTCCTGCTGGTGGTAACCCGACAGCGCCTCAGAGACGCCCTGAGCGTCTTTGGCCCCTTCCCCCACACCCTATCCACCCACAGGCCTTTCTGCGCCGCCCAGTGGGCGCAGGACGGCCCCTGTCCATCCAAACCGAAAGGAGACTTCCCCATGACCAAGCAAGACCCGATCCTCACCGACACGGGCAGCATCGAACTGGTGCCGCTCGACGCCCTCACGCTCTCGGACCTCAATCCGCGCAAGAGCGTCTCGGACGCCCATATCGACACGCTGGCGGCCAGTATCGCCCGTTTCGGACTGATCCAGAACCTTGCAGGCCTGCGCACAAAGAAAGGCCGCGTCGAAATCGTCGCGGGCGGATGCCGCCTGCGGGCATTGCAGAAGATCGCCACCGAGGCCGAAACCCCTGCCCCGGTCACCGTCCCGGTGCGCATCACCGAGGATGCCGAGGAAGCCGCCATCTGGGCCAATGCCGAAAATGCCGCGCGTGAAGCCCTGACCCCGGCGGATGAAATCCGCGCCTTTGGAGCAATGGCGGCCAAGGGCGCGACGGTGCCCGATATCGCGCTGGCCTTCGCCACCAGCGAGGCCCGCGTCTATCAGCGGCTGGCGCTCGCCGCCTTGCCCGCCCCGGTCATTGACGCGCTTGCCGCAGGCGAGATCACCCTCGGCGCGGCCAAGGCCTTCACCCTGTCGGAGGATGCGGCGTTGACGCTCACGCTTCTCGAGCAGATCAAGGGGCAGCCGATCTCGGAGGCGCAGCTGAAATCCGCGCTCACCCCCGAAGCGGTGACCGGCAGTGACCGCCGCGCGCTCTTTGTCGGCCAAGAGGCCTATGAGGCCGCAGGCGGTGCGATTACGCGGGACCTGTTTTCGCAGGCGGTCTATTTCACCGATCCGGCTCTGCTGGATGACCTCTTTGACGAACGGCTCGAGGCGGCGCGTGCCGCGCTGGTGGCAAATGCGGGCTGGCTCTGGGCCGAGGCCAAGCGCGAGCCATGGCTCAACTACTATGAAATCGACCAAGCCAAGCTGACACGTCTCTACCCGGTCGAGGGCGATCTGAGCGACGCGGAGGCCGAGGATTACGACCGGCTGGCCGAGATGTGCGAGGCGGGTGTGCTCGACGCGGACGGTGAGGCGCGACTGGCCGATCTGCAGGCCACTCTCGACGGCTCATACACCGACGACCAGAAGCGCGTCTCGGGTTGTCTTATCCTTGTAAATCAATCGGGAAAGGTGGAGATCACTGCTGGTCTGGTGCGCCCCGAAGACAAGGATGCGGCCCTCGCGGCGGGCGTTCTTACAGCCCCCGACCGCCCTGCCCCCGCGCCGAAATCGCCCTACTCCCAGAAACTGAGGACCGACATGCAAGCGATTCGGCTGGCGGCGGTGCAATCGGCCCTTCTGGCCAAGCCGGACCTTGTGCTCGATCTTCTGGCCTTCGGCCTGTCGGAAGCCTCCGGGTCGTTCGAAAGCCTCTTTGATCTGCGCCTCGGACGTCCCAACAACGTCCCGAGCATCGACGATGGGTTTGACCGTGAGCCGCGGCTTGATCACGGTCTCGACCCGACCGCCGCGTGGCAGACCGGTACCCGTGTCGATGATCTGGAGGAGGCCTTCGCCGCCTTTCGGGCCAGCGGCAAGAAGGCCCGCAACGCGGTCCTTACCGAAGCTTTCGCGCGCGCCCTGCCCGATCAGGCCGGGGACGAAGGTTTCTTTGCAGCCATCGCCGCCGAGGCCAAGGCCGATATCCGTGCCCACTGGACGCCCACGGCGGAGAATTTCTTTTCGCGCGTCTCCGCCGGGGTGCTGACCGACCTGCTCCGCACCTTTCTCGACTGCGATACCCGCGACGCGCGCGTGGTGTCCTTCGGCAAACTCAAGAAGGCGGAAAAGGCCGAGAAGCTGGAAAAGCTGATCGGCGATGCAACCACGCAGAAACTCATGGGGCTGACCTCCGAGCAGAAAGACAAGCTGGCGATCTGGGTCCCGGATTGCCTCTGAGCCTTCCTTCGTGGGAAGACCACCTGGCCCCGCTCCGGCGGGGTCTTTTTTTGTGCTCGGTCAAGCACGGGTACGGGATGGCCCAAAATTGTCCGGCGGCGGGGCAGAGGAATGCCCCCTGCCCCGCCGCCGGACCGGCGCTGCCCGCGCGGGGGTCGCTGCGCGACAGGAGGGGCCGGGGAGACACTCAGGGGGCGTCGTCAGGCCCGTTGGGCGTGGAGTGGCCACTTGCGGCAGCTCCGGGGCGTGCCGTTGCAGCCAGTGGATCGCCCCGGTGGCCCATGAGGCGGGGCGGGAGCGTCGCACCCCGCGCGCCGGGCATGGCGCTGAGACAGGTGGCCTGCCCGCTGCGACCTGAGCCGAAACCCTGATTGGCCTCTCACGGGATCGCCTGGGGCGACGACCGGTTGACGCCGCCTCGCGGGTTTGCGGCGTGGGACCCATGGCGGCGACCGGTGCCGGAGCCAGGCCAGCAAGTTCCCGGGCGAGAGGCGGGATGGCGTGCTGTCCTTGCGTTCCGGCGACATGCGTTGCCGAGACGCAGATCCTGTCCAAGCCATTGGCGCTGATCGTGGCGGGCACCTGTTGTTGTCCGGGGGTCCGGCTCGTCTCCGACCGGTGTTGCTGAGCGTCGCCGGTGGCAGGCCCCCCCGGGAGCCGCAAAGGTTGGGGCCCGTCTTTTTCCCCTGCCCGTGCCGGGCATTCCGCGCGGGTCAAAAAGTGCGCCCCCCTGCCCTTCTCCGCTGCGCTGCGCCTGCGGTGCTGCCCCGTGGCTCCCTGCTTTGGTCACCGGCATTGCAACACCAGACAAGGAGACACGCAATGACCCCGAACTGCATCAAATTTGACGCCGCCGAGATCGGCACCGCCAAGGGCACCGGGTCGATCTCGACCCTGACCTTCGATCTCGACATCTCCGTGGAACCCGTGACCAGCGACAATCCGATGGCACCCACCCACCGGGTGCTGGGACGCTCGCCCCGCGGCCGTCTCGTCGAATGCGGCGGCATCTGGCGCAAACAGAACCGGGAGACCGGCGCGGACTATTTCACGCTGACGATCCGGGACTATGGGTTCAATGCCAATCTCGGCCAGGCGGCGCATCAGGACGACCCGACCCTGCAGGCGGTGATCCCCTGGGGCCCGAAAGAGGCCGCGTGAACCCGCGGTTGGCCGGGACACCCGGCCAACCCACCCGGGCTTCGGCCTGAGAATCGGGGCCCGATTCTCCTCAATGGGTGGGCTGGGGGTGTTTCTTGCCGGGATCCTCCGAGCGAGACCCCAGTTCGCTCCGTGCAGACGACCGTGATTATGGCGCAAGCCTGCATGGGTGGTCGCAGGCACCAGCCATCTGGCTCCACGGCCCATGTGCTCGGATCGTGATTTGCCTTTCTTGACAGCCGTGCAAATCGAGAAACATTATTAAAAACAATAATCTATAGTAATTCTGCCGCCTTCTGTGCAAAGACGTAAGGACTGGACCGGTACTGCACCCTACCAGATATTGCGGTCCCTTTTCCCCAATCTGCGGGGTCTTGTGGTCTCCCCGATTTGTGCCATGATCTGGCAGTGCTTTGCCGCCCGCTGAAAAAATCGTTGTGGATAACACACTTCCGCTGTAGTCACAGTTTAACGAAAGAAATCGCGATAAAAGCGATATTAGGCGAGGCGGCAGGATGGCGACAGCACCATTCCGGCAAGATACAGGCGAGTTGGCCTTCGATGAAATCATTCTCCAGCAAGGAGAACTGATTTCCGATCGACTCAATATCTTGCGTCAGGAACAATACCCCCCCGATGCCCAGAAGGGTCTGCGGCAGTTTTCTCTCGCCGAAGTAGCCTATTTTCTCGGCGTCACGCAGTCGACGATCAAGAAGCTGCATCTGGAGGGCAAAGGGCCGGAACCACAAACCTCGGCCTCTGGGCGGCGATCCTATTCCGCAGCACAAATGCTCGAGCTGCGCGCCTATCTCGATGCCCATGGCCGTCCGGGCAAGCGCCGTTACCTGCCCCATCGCACCGAAGGCGAAGAGTTGCATGTCATCTCCGTCGTCAACTTCAAGGGCGGCAGCGGCAAGACAACCACCGCCGCGCATCTGGCCCAGCACCTGGCGCTCAAGGGCCATCGGGTGCTGGCGGTCGATCTCGATCCGCAGGCCTCGCTCACCGCGCTGCACGGGATTCAGCCTGAATTAGACTCTGTTTCCTCGCTCTACGAAACCCTGCGCTATGACGCGGAGCGCCAGCCGATCAGCGCGGTCATCCGGCCGACGAACTTCCCGAACCTCGATATTGTCCCGGCCAGCCTCGATCTGCAGGAATACGAATACGACACGCCGGTGGCCCTCACCAGCCGCGACCCCTCCGAAGGCCGCGCCTTTTTCACCCGCATCTCAAAAGCGCTGGAAGAGGTCGAAGATCGCTACGATGTGGTGGTGATCGATTGCCCGCCCCAGCTTGGATATCTGACCCTAACCGCGCTGACAGCCTCGAGTTCGGTGCTGATCACCGTGCATCCCCAGATGCTCGACGTGATGTCGATGAGCCAGTTCCTCCTGATGCTGGGCGGTATCCTGCGCACCATCCGCGAAGCCGGGGCCGAGATGCGGCTCAAATGGTTCCGCTATCTCGTCACGCGGTTCGAACCCACCGATGGGCCGCAAAAGCAGATGGTCGGCTTCCTGCAGGCAATGTTTCCCAACCAGATGCTCGAATCGCAGATGGTGAAATCGACGGCGATCTCGGATGCCGGGATCACCAAACAGACGCTTTACGAGGTCGAGCGGGCGCAGTTCGTGCGATCGACCTATGACCGCGCGATCACCTCTCTGAACGCCGTCAACGATGAAATCGCCGGTCTCGTGCATCAAGCCTGGGGGCGCGAAAGCCCATGAGTTTGACAGCCGTGCAGATGCGTTTTGACAGCCGTGCAGATGGGGGGTCGCGTGGCCCGAAAAGGAGGGCATCATGGCCAGAAAAGACCTGTTGAAATCCGTGATCGGGCAGCCGACCGACCCGCCGGTCGATGGGGGCCGCTCGAGTTACGCGATGCGCGGTGCCTCGAAATCCATGAAGGTTTCGATCGACAGTCTCGCCGAAAACTCCAAACGCCTTCTCGAAGGCGAAACCATCGTCGAGATCGATCCCGCCCTGATCGATGCCTCCTTCGTCAATGACCGGCTCAGCGGCGATGATGAGGCCTTCGACGAGCTGAAAGCCTCGATCGCATCAAGCGGGCAGGACACGCCGGTCCTGCTCAGGCCGCATCCGGAGGCCGCCAACCGTTACATGGTCGTCTTCGGGCATCGCCGGGTGCGTGTCGCGCGCGCGCTCGGACGGCCGGTCCGCGCCGTGGTCAAGGAGATGGACGATGTCGCCCATGTGCTGGCGCAGGGCCAGGAGAACACGGCCCGGGCCGATCTCTCCTTCATCGAGAAGGCGCTTTTTGCCAGGAACCTGCATGATCTCGGTCAGGCCAAGGAGGTGATCCAGCAGGCGCTGACCATCGACGGCACGCTCTTGTCGCGCATGCTGTCGGTGGCAGGGACGGTGCCGGGCCATGTCATCGCCGCGATCGGACCCGCCAAGCAGATCGGGCGCGACCGTTGGGAAGACTTCAAGAAGCTGATGGCGGTCAAAAGCAATGTCGCGGTGGCCGACCGTATCCTGGCCACGGAGGGGTTTGACCAGCTCGACAGCGACACAAAGTTCGAGATTCTGCACAGCAAGGTGACCGAGGCGGGCAGGGCACCCCGGCGCCGGGCGGCGAAAGCCACCCCGGCCAAGCGCACCTGGACCTCCGGAGAGGGCCGGATCAAGGGCGTCATCGGACGCGCGGGCCGCGCCTATACCATCTCGCTGACATCCAAGGATTCCGCAGGCTTTGGAGAGTTTCTCTCGGAGAACCTCGACCAGCTCTATGCGGAGTATCTGTCTCAATCGGAGGAGACATCGACATCATGACCTGAGGCAAAAGAAAAGCCCCCAAGCCGATCCGGCCCGAGAGCTTATCCAAATAGATTAGACACCTTCTGGATACCGCTCCCGCGAATCACTGTCAACGAAAGAACGTCGTTTTGGCGCACGGGATCCTTTTGCCTCCACAAAACCGGAGGTGAGATACAGGCATGACACAGAGCGGTTGGCGCAAGCCGACGCCGGCTCTCGGGACCGCGGATCAGCTGGCCCGAGACGGCGAACAGATTTCCATTGCCAAGACACGCAGTGTTGTCGCGGCGAAACGTGTGGGGGCCCATATCGGGCTGAAAGCGGCAGATCTTCTTCTGCTCGATACGCTTGCGGCCTTTACCCAGCCCCAGGATTGGGAAGAGGGGCGACGGCCCATCGTCTGGGCGTCGAACGCCTATCTGATGGAGCGGACCGGGTTTTCCCTGTCGACGCTCAAACGCCACGCCCGGCGCCTGGCGGAGGTCGGCGTGATCACTTTCCGGGACAGCCCGAATGGCAAACGCTGGGGTCGCCGCGATGCCGATGGTGTGATTGTCGAGGCCTACGGGTTCGATCTCGCCCCCTTGAGCGCCCGCGTCGCAGAGTTCGAGGCACTGGCGGCCGATCTGGCGGCGGAGCGGACGCTTTGTCAGCGTTTGCGGCGTCAGATCACGATTGCCCGGCGCAGTATCCGGGCGCGCCTCGAGGCGGCCCTGGAGCGCCAGGAACACATGCCGGGGCTCCGGCGCCTGCAACAGGCCTTCGAGGCGCTTCTGGCGTGCCTGCCAGGCCCGCGCGCGGGGGCCGACATGCTTCAGCGACTGGCAAATCGCTTCGCTGACCTGTTGTCGCGGGTCGAGAAGGTGTTTCTGCGGGAGGCAAAACCTGTGGATCAAAGTACCGAGATGACCAAGGAAATGGAAAATATGGACCCCAGGGAGGTCATTACCGGACCTCACATACCAATTACAAAACAACTTCATCCTGTAATTCGTAATTCCTCAGAAAATGAGGAAGCGTCGGCCGAACCGCCCGGACCGGCAACGTCAGCGCCTGTGGCACGGACCGCATCGGACAATGGGGCAGGGGAGGCCAACAGACCGCAGGTCGGGATCGAGTTGGGAACGATATTGCAAGCCTGCCCGGAATTCACCTCCTGGGGGCGCAATCTGGGCGGCTACATCCGTGATTGGCGCGATTTTGTGCGGGTCGCCGGTGAATTGCGGCCGATGATCGGCATTTCGGAACATGCCTGGATCGACGCACAGGAGCAGATGGGCAAACCCGCCGCTGCGGCTGCATTTGCCTTGGTCTTCGAGAAGGTCCATTCAGGCGAGGTCAACTCGCCGGGCGGATATCTGCGGGGCATGGTCGAAAAGGCCGGGGCAGGGGAGCTGCATCTGGAGCGTAGCTTCTTCGGTCGGTTGAGCGAGATGGCGGCGTGAGACCGGGCTTTGCTTTTCGAAAACCTTGCAAATCTTCCACGAGATGGAATAAATGCAAGGTATGATCGTGCGCAATCACCTCAAACGGGTCGAAGACGCCCTCGATGCCCAGGCGGGGGTCGTCCTTCTCGGGCCGCGTCAGGTCGGCAAGACCACGCTGGCCCAGGATATCGCAGAAACCCGCGAGGCGATCTATCTCGACATGGAGCGGATCGCGGACAGGCAGATCCTCGAGGAGCCCGATCTCTATCTCGACGCGCAGATGGGCAAGCTGGTGGTCATCGACGAGGTGCAGCTGATGCCGGGGCTGTTCGGTGCCCTTCGGGGGCAGATCGACCGGCGACGGCGGGCCGGGCACCGCACCGGGCAATTCCTGCTCCTGGGGTCGGCCTCCAATACGCTGTTGCAGCAAAGCGCGGAATCGCTGGCAGGCCGGGTCAGCTATCACGAACTAACGCCGTTCACGCTGGATGAAGTGAGGCAGGAGGCCTTGCAGAAGCTCTGGCTACGCGGCGGCTTTCCCGACAGCTTTCTCGCCCAATCGGACCGGGCCAGCCTGACCTGGCGCGAGGATTTCATTCGCACCTATCTCGAACGCGACATCCCAAGCTTCGGCCTGCGCATCCCGGCCGAAACCTTGCGGCGGTTCTGGACCATGCTGGCCCATGAGCAGGGCGGGCTCTTGAATGCGGCAAAGCTGGCGGCGGGGCTCGGTGTCTCCGGCCAAAGCATTGCGCGCTATCTCGATCTGCTGGTGGACCTGATGCTGGTGCGACGGCTTCCGCCCTGGCACGCGAATACCGGCAAGCGGCTGGTGAAATCGCCCAAGGTCTACATCCGTGATGCGGGCCTGACCCACGCGCTCTTGGGGATCGAGACGTCCGAGGCGCTGCTCGGTCATCCGGTGGTCGGCGGCTCCTGGGAAGGCTTCTGCATCGAAAACCTGATCGCGGCGGCCCCGCGGGGCACGGAAGCCAGTTTCTACCGCTCCTCGGCCGGGGCCGAGATCGACCTGATCCTGAAATTGCCCGGCGGGGCGCTTTGGGCCATTGAGGTCAAACGTACGACCAGTCCCAAGGTCACCCGCGGGTTCCACATAGCTGCAGACGATCTCGACGTGGCGGAGCGGCTTCTGGTCTATGCCGAGACCCGCGACGTGCCGGGGCAAGGCGGGCTGCGTGCCATGCCGCTCGCGGCCGCAATCGACTGGCTGAGCGCGCTCTAGGAGCGCGTCTCCGCCTGGGTTCCCGGCCAATCCGCGGCCCAAGCCCCGATGACACGGGGCTCATCAATCCTCGACCCGCCTGCCAGCTGCGCCTCCCGTCAGGTCCCCCGTGCGAGCAGGGGAGCGCGGGCGTGACAGACGCCGCCGCCAGCGCAATGGCCTGCCCGCGCCGGTCGCGGACGCTCCCCCGTGTTGACCATGCGCCGTCGGCTCACGGCGTCCGTCCTGCCTTTTCGCGTCCCGCACGAGGGACCTGCCGAAAGGAGGACATCATGGCACATCGACCCGACATCTACACCCGCGTCACCGCGAAGATCATCGCCGATCTCGAAGCCGGGACCCGGCCTTGGCACAAGCCCTGGAACGCCGAGCATCTTGCGGGGCGGATTTCCCGACCCTTGCGGCACAACGGGGTCGCCTATCGCGGTCTCAACATCGTCCTGCTCTGGGCCGCCTCGGTCGCCAACGGCTTCGCCGCGCCGACCTGGATGACCTATCGTCAGGCGTCAGAACTCGGCGGCCAGGTGCGCAAGGGCGCAAAGGGCGAGCTGGTCGTCTATGCCGACACCTTCCGCAAGACCGAAACTGACGCGGCCGGTCAGGACCGCGAGGTCGCGATCCCCTTCATGAAAGGCTATACGGTCTTCAACGTCGACCAGATCGAGGGCCTTCCCGCGGCGTTCTACGCCGTCGCGGAGCCGATACTCGACACAGTCGAGCGCGATGCGGCTACAGACTCCTTCTTTGCCGCGACAGGGGCCGACATTCGTCACGGGGGACCCCAGGCCTACTACGCCGTTGAGCCGGATTACGTGCAGATGCCGCCCTTCGAGACCTTCGAAGATCCTGAGAGTTACTACGCGACGCTCGGTCACGAGATCACCCACTGGACCCGCCATCCCGATCGCCTGGACCGGAGTTTCGGTCGAAAACGCTGGGGCGATGAAGGCTATGCGCAAGAGGAGCTTGTCGCGGAACTGGGCGCTGCATTTCTGGCCGCCGATCTGGGATTGTCGCCGGATCCGCGCCCGGAGCATGCCGCCTATATCGATCATTGGCTTTGCGGTCTTCGGAGCGACACGCGATACATCTTCCAGGCCGCGGCCCATGCGCAGCGTGCGGTGGATTTTCTGCACGGTCTGCAACCGGATCAGAACGAAGCCGCCGATTAGGGGGCCTCAATGAAAGCGATGCTCCGAATGCGGTTCGCCAAGCCAAATACTTCGGTTATTGGCCTACAAGAGAGATCCCAAATCCGATCCAACGCTCGGATAGGCGGCAGTCATCGACTTGAGTTGTTTCGCGGTCAGCCCCAGCTTGATTGCCAATCCGAAGAAGTTGATCAACTCGCCATACTCCGTGCCGAACAGATGCGCGCCGAGGATTTTGCCATCAGACTTACCCACCAGCACCTTCGCGGCGGCGGACTTCTCACCGATCCGATAGTTCGAATACCAGCCGCTTGTGTCGGTGAAACGAAATTCGACATCATGCCCGGCATTTGTGGCCTCTTCTTCCAACATTCCGACCCGGGCCAGTTCAGGCACGGTGAACACCGCCGTCGGGATGCCCGCATAGTCCGGCGCTGTCTGGGCATCCTTGAGCATGTTGGAGGCCGCGACCTTGCCCTCGATCACGGCAACAGGCGTCAGCGGCATACCTTCGGTATCGGCGGAATCCCCGGCGGCGAAGATCGCGCTGTTGGTCGTGCTTTGCAGATGCGGTGTCACGACAATGCCCTTGTCGCCATAGTCGACACCGGCGGCTTCAAGATTCAGATCGGTGAGCGCTGCTGTGCGTCCCGCGCCATGAACAACCAGATCGGTCTCGACGGTCCTGGTCTCGCTGCCCGACGTCACTTCGACCGCGAAGGCAGCACCGTACTTCGAAATCGAGACGATCTCGGTTTTGCGCTGCACTTCTACGCCCACGTGGGCGCTGCGTTCGACCAGCATCTCCACGAGATCGGGGTCGAAGCTCTTCAACGGTCGCGCGCCGCGATCCACGATGACCGGCGCGGCACCGGCTCGGGCTGCGATATGGGCAAACTCGAAAGACACGAAGCCTCCGCCGAGGAACAAGATGCGCTTGGGCAGAGCCTCGAGATTCAGAAATTCGGTGCTGTCGATCATCAGATCGGATCCGGCAAAAGTGACAGGCCTCGGGATCGCTCCGGCTGCGACGAGGAAACAGCGCGCCTCGTAGGCCTTCCCGTCAACTTCGAGTGTATTGTCGCCGGTGAACCGCGCTGCACCGTACAACGTCTCAACGCCGTTGTCTTTCAGGCCCTTCTCCATCTTGCCCGGCACTGGATCGGTAAAGCCGCGCTTATGCGCCATCAGATCGGACCAGTTGATCGACAGCCCGGCCGGGTCTATCCCCTTGCCATCCAACAGCCGCGCGGCATCGACGATTTCCGCTCCACGCCGGAGGATTTTCTTGGGATCGCAGCCGCGCAGGGCACAGGTGCCGCCATAGGGCAGCGCATCAACAATGGCCACGTGCCAGCCCGCCGCGCCGCACTTGTTCGCAGCCGCCACTCCGGCCATGCCCGCGCCGATGACGATCAGGTCATACATGTTGCTCATAGACCGGTCCTTGCTTCGATCTTTTATCCGGCGCAGCAGCTAAGCTTGGCCACGTCCATATCGAAGGTCTGCGCCGCCAGCTTCAGCCCCTCCACGGTTGTGAGATAGGGAAAGATCGTCTCCCCCAAAGCCTGCGTCGTCATGCCGAACTTCAGCGCCATCACCAGCGTCTGGATCGCATCAGACCCTTCGGGCGCGATGATCTGACCACCCAGCAGCCTGTCGGTCTTCCTGTCCGCCACCAGCTTGATCAATCCGCGCGTGTCACGGGCGGCCAAGGCGCGCGGCACCTGATCGAGCGGCACGATGGAGGTCTTCACGTCGAACCCGGCATCCCGCGCATGTTGCTCGCTCAGTCCGACCCCGGCCACCTGCGGATCGGAGAAGACGACCCAGGGCATGACGGAGTTGTCATAGTGGTGCGCCTCGCCGAGAACGGCGTTTTTCACGGCCAGCTTCGCGCCATAGGCTGCCATGTAAACGAACTGGTCCCGGTCGGTGACGTCGCCTGCCGCAAAGATGCCCGGCACCGTAGTCTGCATGTCGTCGCCAATGACGATGGCGCCGCGCGCGTTGGTCTCCACGCCGATCTCTTCCAGGCCCATTCCTTCAGTATTGGCGCGTCTGCCAGCGGTCGAAACAAGATGATCCGCCGTAACCTCGATAGCTTCGCCGTCCCGGATCACCCGCAAGGTTACGTCCGCCTCGTCACGGAGCACACTGTCGTAGCTCAAACCCGTCAGAAGAGTGATCCCCTCGGCCGTGAAGGCATCGGCAAGTGCCTCGGATACCTCCGGTTCGGCACCGGGCAGCAGGCGTGACCGCGCCACCAGCGTGACCTTCACGCCCATCCGGCTTATCATCTGGGCCAGTTCGGCTCCGATGTAGCCTGCGCCGATGAAGATCAGGCTGTCTGGCAGGGTTTCAAGCTCCAACAGGCTGGTGCTGTCGAGTGCGCCGATCTCCTCGATCCCGTCAATGGTCGGCAGAACCGGACGCCCGCCTGTGGCGATGATCAGTTTCGGTGCGGTCAGAGTGCGACCGCCAACGGTGACGCCGCCTTCGACCAGCCGCGCGGGACCGGCGTCGATGTAGTCAACTCCGGCATATTCCGGCAACAGGTCGGCGTATTTCTTCTGGCGCAGGGTCGCCACCAGATCGTCCTTGGACTGGATCAGCACTTTCCATTCCTCAACCTTGGCGTGACCGGACAGGCCGGGAAACCGCTTGGCCGCATAAGCGCCGTGGATCGCCTCGGCTGCGCGGATCATCGTCTTGGACGGCACGCAGCCAACGTTCACGCAGGTGCCGCCGATGGTACCATACCCAACGAGAGCAACCCGCTTGCCAGCGTCCGCCGCTGTGATCGCGGCCGAGAAGCCCGCCGATCCAGCACCTATGACGATCAGGTCGTATCCGTCGTTTCCATCATCATTATTGCCAAAGTCTTTCATGTTAATGCGCCTCTTGCATTTCCGGGGTCTGCCGATTTGCCAAGACCAGATAGAGGATCGCGCCGATGGCGATCAGCGGTGTCAGCATACCAAGCATTCCGAAGACCGTGCCGAGGCCCGTACAGGCTCCCATCATCATTGCGAGGCTCCTTTGGATTTCATTCGATTGAGCAAAATGGCGTAGAGGCCGACAGCCGCGAAAGCACCGATGGTGATGCGGACGGCAAAGCGGAACTCGATCCAGATGATGAGGACCGACAGCAGAGCCGCGAGGGCCGTCGCCCAGAGTTTCGGGCTTGGCCCCTGACTGCCTGCCCGCAGCCAGAGCGCCTGAACGACGACAGCGAGGCTAAAAAACATGAGCGGAAACAGCCCGTAGTCGAGCCAGCCGGTGAGGGCCGAAAGGCCAACTCCGGCGATAACGACGACCAACAGGGGTGTGAAGCAGCACAGGGCCGCGAACAACGCGCCGCCCAGCCCCCATTTCAGCAAGCGGTCGGGGTTCTTAGTTGCTTGGGTCAAGTCGCGTTCTTTCTGTCTGGAGAGCGATTGGTTTCTGCCGGTCGTTTGCTGGCGCGCCGGACTTCGCGAACGATCAGAAACGCAAGCGCGACCACCAGCGCGATGGAAAGACCGCCGAGACCGGACAGCCAGGCCCCAATCCCGCCAAACAGCGCTGCGATCAGAGCCGCGCCACCTCCGCAACAGACGATCATGACCGGTGCCGCAACACCAATGGCAAGCAGCCCGCCCATCAGGTTATCGCGCATCGCATCGCCCTCCCGCGTCAGGACGCTGTGTCAGGGAGAACCTGTGCGGGATAACCGTTCGCCTTCACCGCCTCTATGATGCTTTCAACGGTGGCTTGGGTATCATCGAAGGTCACGTTGTAAATACCATGTCCAAACTCCGGACCGTCCACGAAGTCGTTGATCTGGACAGACGGGACACCGCGCATTGAACTGGCAACTATGAAGGAGCAGGAGGGGCAAGTCAGCTCGCTGACGGCGATCTCGACGGTGCGCTCTTCTGCAAAGGCGGCTGAGGCAAATGCGGTTACAGCCAGTACCGATGATAGCAGTATGTGTTTCATGGGTTTGATCCTTGCTCAGAATTTCAGGATGAAAGGGGTGATGTAGGGAAAGGCCATCGCCACGGCGACGATGGCGGTGGCAATCCAGAGGGTCGCGCGCATGACCCTGCGGTTGATCGGGCGGGAACAGGTGCCATCCGCACAGGCCTCGGCAGCCACGGGCTTATAGGCCTTGTAAAACCCGTATCCGAGAAACGCGGCACTCAGCGCAAAGGTGTACCATTTGTATGCGTAGAGCGCGCCAAGCTGTGCGATGAACACGCCCGTCACGCCGAAACTCACCAGCACGAGCGGCAGGATGCAGCAGGACGTCATCGCCAGAGCACCCAGAACGCCGAACCCGGTCGCGCCCCAGGCTTTTGCGGTGTCATCGCCAACTTCGCGCACTTGTTCGGATGTCTGCGCCGTAAAACTCTGTTCCATAGATTCGTCCTTGCTCGGATATTTCTCACGTTCTACGGTCTGTAGTTGATACAGGCTCAAGAGGTTTTTTTTTGAGAGAAATGGATAACAGAAGCGTGAAGCCTATCAGTCGGGGCGAACTTGCGCGTGTGACCGGCTGCAACTTGGAAACAATCCGGTACTACGAGACGGTTGGGATCATGCCGGACCCGCCGCGCACCGCGAAAGGGTATCGAAGCTATGATGACACCCACGTCAGGCGGCTGAAATTCGTCATGCGGTCGCGCGACCTCGGCTTCTCGCTGGAGGAAATCCGGGATTTGCTCGGTTTGGTCGATAACCGGACGCAGACCTGCGCCCAGGTTCAAACCGTTGCCGAAGCACATCTTGAAGATGTCCAGGAAAAGATCGCCGATCTTACGCGGATTGAACGTGTTCTGTCAGAGACGGTCGCCCGTTGCACCGGTGATGCCGCCCCTGAATGCGCAGTGATCGATGCGCTTCTGGAAGCGTAGCCCCACTTTAGATTCAAAAATGCCAGATCCGCGAACTGCGCAGAAGCAGCCATTCAACGCCCCGCTGACAGCCAGGGGTTTGGGCTCTTGCCGGACGCTCGCGGCAAGACGTGCCAAGGCAGGAATGTCACACAGAAACCTCTGTGATCAAATGAAACCGGCGTTTACAGAAACATCCGATCTTGGCCCATTAATGCTCCTGCTGGCACAGATCGTGATTGGCAAGGGACGCCAATACATAGCAGTCTTCCGGCACGCCATCGCCGTCACACCCATTGGCAATACGCAGAAGCTCTTTTTCCAAGGCGCGGAGCTTTTTGATTTTCGCCCGAACATCCGAGAGCTGCGCGGTCGCGATATCGGTTGCCGCCTGGCATGACCGGTCGGGATGGTCTTGCAGCTCGATCAGCGACGAGATCGCTTCAATCGAGAAACCTAGGTCCCGTGCGTGCTTGATGAAGCTCAACCTCTCCAGACCCGCCTGGTCGTACCGTCTCTGGTTGCCTTCGGTGCGCTCGGGCGCGGTCAGCAGGCCGACAGTCTCATAATAGCGGATGGTCGGAACCTTGACCTTGGTGCGTCGTGAAAGCTCGCCGATGGAGAACATCAGAATATTCCTTGAACCTCTAGTCGCTAGAGACATTATCTTGGTCGGGACAACGAATCCAGAGGCTTGCCATGTCCCGTGACTATCTTTCCGCCACACCACTTCTCGACTTCGAGGCGAAGCCGATTCAGGCGTTGATCGCAGATCGCGGTTGGTCAGAGCTTCCGACGCACGACCGAATCGGCGCGGTCTATGATTTCGTGCGAAACGATATCGCCTTCGGCTACAATCGTGCTGACGACATTCCGGCCTCCGAGGTGCTGGCGGACGGTTACGGCCAGTGCAATACGAAGGGCACGCTCCTCATGGCGCTCTTGCGCGCCGTCAGCGTTCCCTGTCGCTTGCATGGGTTTACGATCCACAAGGGCTTGCAGCGCGGCGTGGTGCCTGAACTGGTCTATCCTATAGCGCCAGACGAAATCCTGCATTCCTGGGTGGAGATTGAGCGCGACGGCGGCTGGATCAATCTCGAAGGCTTCATACTGGACGATGGCTTCCTGAATGCCTTGCAGAGCGCGTTTCGGGGCACCGAGAGCCTGTGCGGCTACGGCGCGGGCACGCATTGCCTCAGCGCCCCACCCATCACTTGGGACGGCGGCGACACCTACATCCAGAAGACCGGTATTGTTCGGAACTTCGGCGTCTTCGATACGCCGGACGCTTTCTACAGGGATCACGGCCAGAGCTTCGGTCGTTTCAGAGGATGGCTCTACCGCTTTGCGATCCGTCACTGGATGAATGCGCGCGTCAGAGCTTTCCGCCAAGGACGCCTGACGCCCCGTTCCGACCTCAACCATGCGCGTGAAGAGGCTGTCGATGCCACATGACCACGTCCACATAGACCCCGAGGCGGGCGACCGGCGGGTGTTCGCGGCGATTGCCGTCAATCTCGGGCTGACGGTCGCGCAGATCATTGGCGGGATTATCTCCGGCTCGCTTGCGCTGATCGCCGATGCGCTGCACAACTTCTCCGACGCGATCTCGCTCATTATCGCGTTCGCGGCCCGCAAGATCGCGCGACGGCCGAGAGATGCAGACATGACGTTCGGCTACGGCCGGGTCGAGGTCGTCGCCGCGCTCATCAACTACACGACGCTGATCGTGATCGGTCTCTACCTGCTTTACGAGGCGGCAATGCGCTTTGCCGATCCGCAGGATGTCGAGGGATGGCTGATCGTCATCATCGCGGGAATCGCGCTGATCGTGGACGCGGCGACGGCGCTGCTGACGTATCGCATGTCCAAATCCAGCGTGAACATCCGCGCGGCGTTCCTGCACAACGTCGCTGACGCGCTTGGCTCCATCGCCGTGATCCTCGCCGGAACGCTGATCCTGCTCTACGACTGGCGGCTGATCGACCCTATCGTGACGGTCATGATTGCGGGCTATATCCTGTGGCAATCCTTCCGGGAGATCGGCCCGGTCATCCGCATCCTGATGCTCGGATCGCCGCCAGATATCGAGACACGCGGCGTTCTCGACGCCGTGCGCGGGGTGCCCGGCGTGACCGGTATCCACCACGCGCATTTCTGGCAGATGGACGAGCATTGCGCCGCGCTCGACGCCCATGTGGTGATCGAGGAGGGCCGCTGGAATGACGCCGACGCGATCAAGGAGCGGATCAAGTCCGTCCTCTCCGACAGGTTCGACATCGAGCACACGACGTTGGAGCTTGAATGTGCGCGACACGCCTGTGGCGACCCCTCCGAGTTCGGCGGGCGCGGGCATGGTGAGGCGATCTCATGAACACGCCCGGAACCAGTGAGCAGAACGCGCCGATCCGGATGCGGGTGCAAGGGATGGATTGTGCGAAGGACGCGGCCGAGATCGAGCGCGCTGCGCGGTCGGCTGGCGTCGCGGCGGAGAACGTCAAGGTCTCGGCGGCAACCCACATAATGACGCTGCGCATCGCGGAAAACGATCTTCCGCAGGTGCGTCCGGCCCTAGAGGCGACAGGCTACGGATTCGAACGGATTGAGGGCGACGACGCCTCGACCGATCCAGCCCACCAAGACCCGTCCTACCGTCGGGCGCTCTGGATCGTGGTTGCGCTGAATCTCGGATACGGCGTTGTGGAAATGGCGGGCGGCTTCCTGTCCGACTCTCAGGCGCTGAAGGCGGATGCCCTCGATTTCCTTGGCGATGGGGCGATCACGTTTCTAGGCTTGCTCGCCATCGGCTGGAGCCTGACGTGGCGCGCCCGGTCCGCCATGATCCAGGGCGTGTTCCTTGGCCTTCTGGGACTTGGGGTTGTGGCTGGCACGTTTTGGCGCGTCCTGAATCAGGCCACGCCCGAGGCGGGCCTGATGGGTGCCTTCGCCGTGGGTGCGCTGATCGTCAATATCCTCGCCGTTCTGCCGCTTCTGAAGCACCGGAAGGGAGACGCCAACATGCGGGCGGTCTGGCTGTTCTCGCGCAACGACGCCATCGGCAACGTCGCTGTGGTGATCGCGGCCGGACTTGTCGCCTGGTTCGGCAGTGGCTGGCCGGACCTGATCGTCGCCTTCGGTATCGCGGCGCTGTTCCTGCACTCGTCCTGGGCAATTATTCGCGACGCGCGGGCTGATTTGCGAGAGCAGCCGGTGCCGGACCAATAACGCCATGTCATCAATGTCGAGGTCGGCCAGAGCCTGAGAGGGCACAAAAGCGATGCACGAATCTACCCCGTTAGGCTGAAGCCGAAGAAGACGAGCCCGCCTTTTGCGCCAAGGCCAGATCCGTTGGAGTTCTGCTGCGGTCTGTCCTTCGGCACAGACGCGTCTTTGGGCTGCGTCCCTGCCGCACCTCAATCTTTGCATGTCGCGCCACGAAGGGGACCGGTCGATCGCCTCGCGTTTTCTTCCGGATGCAATCTCCGGGACCTGGCCCGACTGACGGTCGCGCGCGCCGCTTGCTCTCTTCAAGCAGAACTTTCCCCTGTCCGCTGACGCGGCCATTCCTCGCGCAGCAAAGTTCCGCCTGACAGTCTGTCCGGACGGTCCCGGTCTCTTCTTGCATCGAAAACGAGAGGAGATCGACATGACCCGCTACTACACCGTCACCACACCCGACGAAGGAAAGGACGGCAAGACCCGTTTCCACAAGATCGGCGTTGCCTTCCCCCAGAAGCCCGACGCGAAATCCTTCCTCACCATCCAGCTCTTCGCCACGCCCGTGACCGGCCAGCTCGTTCTCTTCGAGCCGAAGCCAGACGGGCAGGGCGATGCCCCGGACCTCGTCGAATGAGCTGTCCTCCGGGACGGTGTCTGCCGTCCCGGCCTTTTTCACACCGACATCCAGGAGAAACCTCATGGACCTTCTGCCACAATCCATCCTCGACCAGCTCGCTGCGAACGGGCGCACCAACCAGGACCGCATTGAAGCAGGCGAAGACACTCTCGACTTCGAACCTGTCGTGAAACTCTTCACCCCCGATGCCGGGGCGACCTGGCTGCTTTCCGAAACCGATCCGGAAGACCCGGATATCGCGCACGGCCTCTGCGACCTGGGGCTTGGTTATCCCGAGATCGGCTCGGTACGCCTCAGCGAAATTCGAGCCGTCCGCGGTCGTCTCGGATTGCCCGTCGAACGGGATCTGCACTTCAAGGCCGATGGCACCCTCAGCGCCTATGCCGCGCGCGCCCGCAAAGCCGGAGGGATCGTCGCATGAGCACCAATATCCGCAGAGATCACGTCAGCGCCTTCGAGGCGCTGACGTCCGGTCGTTTCGAA
>NZ_CANLKW010000010.1 GCF_947491795.1 uncultured Roseobacter sp.
ACCCGAACCCGAACCCGAACCCGAACCCGAACCCGAACCCGAACCCGAACCCGAACCCGAACCCGAACCCGAACCCGTTGTCCTGCCGCGCAGCCCCGCCCCTGTGGCAGAGGCGCTGGCCGATGAAACGCCGGAAGAACCTGCGCAAAAACCGGGGATGCTGGGCCGGCTGCTGGGGCGCAGCGCGCCAAAAACAGTCGTCCGCCGGGTTTTGGATGATGCAATGCTCGAACAGCTCGAAGAGCTGCTGATCACAGCCGACATGGGCGTGGATACAGCCCTGCGTGTGGTTGCTAATATGGCCGAGGGAAACCTCGGGCGAAAGCTGTCCGTTCAGGAAATCAAAGAACTGATGGCCGCTGAGATTGCCCGCATTATGGAGCCTGTGGCCCGCCCGCTTCCGATCTATCCCACTACGCCCCAGGTCGTGCTGGTGGTCGGGGTCAATGGTTCTGGAAAAACCACGACGATTGGCAAACTCGCCAGCCAGTTCCGCGCTGCCGGAAAAAATGTTGTTATCGCCGCGGGCGATACTTTTCGGGCCGCAGCCGTGGAACAGCTCCAGGTCTGGGGGGAACGCGCCGGCGTGCCGGTGCTGACAGCGCCGGAAGGATCTGACCCTGCCAGCCTTGCCTTTGATGCGATGGGCAGGGCGCAGGCCGATGGAGCCGACCTTCTTCTGATCGATACCGCCGGACGTTTGCAGAACCGCAGTGATCTGATGGAAGAACTGGCCAAGATCGTGCGGGTGATCCGCAAAAAAGATGATTCCGCGCCGCATAACACGCTACTGGTCCTCGATGCCACGACCGGTCAGAACGCCCTGAACCAGGTCAGGGTGTTCCGTGACATCTCTGACGTGTCCGGCCTGGTGATGACCAAGCTGGACGGCACTGCCAAAGGCGGCGTCCTGGTGGCATTGGCGGATAAATTCGGTCTGCCGATCCATGCCATCGGTGTGGGCGAACAGATCGACGATCTTGATGCTTTTGATCCGCAGGATTTTGCGGATGCGCTGATGGGCGTGCGGCAGGAATGAGGGTGTCTGCACCTGCGCGGCCCTTCTTCTGGCCGGAAATATCCCCGGGGGTCCGGGGGAGGATCCCCCCGGTTTTCCGTCCTTGACCGAATGGCTGATCTCCATCGAGGGCACACCGACCGGACACCAGGTTGCACTGGTCCTGGCACTGATCGCCGCTTTTTTGCACGCCGTCTTCGGCGCGCTTCAGAAAGGCCGCTATGATCCCTGGCTGACGCGCGGCGCGATTGATTTCTCCTATATGATGATGGCCGCGCCCTTTGCGCTTTTTGTCGTGCCCTGGCCCGAGCCGCATATGTGGCCCATCTTTGCGGCCGTCTGGGCTATCCATGTTATTTATAAACTGCTCCAGGCCTGGGCCTATACCAAGGGTGCCTATACGGTGGTGTACCCCGTCGTGCGCGGCACGGGTCCGCTCTTCACGGTTATCGGGGCCTATGTGATCTTTGGCGAAACGTTTACCGGTTTTCAGTGGCTGGGGGTTGCGGTGCTGCTGGCCGGTATTTTCGGGCTGGCTGTCTACAATATGATCTTTCTGGAAGCAGAACGTGACACGCTGAGGGCCGCCCTGGGTCTGGCCTTCCTCACCGGTCTTTTTGTGGCTCTTTACACAACTTACGACGCCTATGGCATCCGGGCCACAGCCAACCCGTTCACGTTTCTGGCCTGGTTTTTCATGATCGACGGCTTCCTGATGCCGATCATCGCCGGTCGCCGCTGGCTGCGCATGCCGGACAGGCCTGCGCCGGGGCCGCTGATGATGCGGGGTGTCTTCGGTGGTCTGGTGGCCTTTTGCAGCTTTGGCGCTGTGATGATGGCCACGCGGCTCGACAAAGTCGGCGAGGCGGCCGTCCTGCGCGAAACTTCAACGATCTTTGCCGCTGTGATTGGCTGGGTTTTTCTGAAAGAAACGGTCGGGCCGCGCCGTATTGCACTCATGGCATTGATTGCGCTGGGGGCTGTGATAGTGGAGATGGGCGGTTGATAATGCAGGAACACAAAGTGGCAAAACCAGTAAACCCGATTGTGAAACAGGTTCTCGAACTGGGGCCTACTGTACTGTTTTTTCTGATCTACCTGCGTATCCGCGATGATGTTTTCACCTTCAACGACACTGAATACACCGGCTTTATTGTGGCGGCACTGGTCTTTGTCCCCATTCTGCTGGTGGCGATGGCGATCCTCTGGAAGCTGACCGGCGAGCTCAGCCGGATGCAGGTTTTCACTGCCTTCATGGTGATCTTTTTCGGCGGGCTTACGGCCTGGTTCAATGACGAGCGGTTCTTCAAGATGAAGACAACGATCGTCTATGGAATGTTCTCCGCCTTGCTGGGCATCGGGCTTTTGCGGGGACAGTCCTGGCTGGCCTATGTTATGAAAGATATGATGCCGCTGGAGGACGCGGGCTGGATGATCCTGACACGCCGTCTCTGCGCGGTTTTTGCGCTTCTGGCGGTGGCAAACGAGGTCGTCTGGCGCACCATGTCCACCGATGCCTGGGTCAAAATCGAGACCTTTGCCTTTCCCGCGGCACTGATGGTGTTTCTGGTCTGGCAGACGATGGCGCTGCAGGATTATCTGATCGAGGAAGAACCCGGCGACGAGACCTGACCGCGTCGCACGCCGGACAGGGCCTCTACCATCGGGGTGGGTATCTGCTGAACAGGCACTGCATCCTTGCCCATCGAGCGGGCAACCTTGCTGGCCAGATCGACGGATATCGCCGCCTCAAGCGCCAGTTTGAACCGTGAATTCCGCGCGCATTTCCGGCGCAGATCATCAAAACGCCATTCCAGAACCTCGCAGCCTTCTTCCAGCCAGGTCGAGGCAGAGCTGGGCCTGCCGATCAGAAAGGCGATTTCCCCGATGAAAATCTTAGGCGGCAGGACAAAAGCCTGATCGCCTTTGCGTGCAAGCGTTGAGCCGCTGATGATAAAGTACAGCTTGTCACCGGCGTCTCCTTCGGCGGTGATCTGCATGTCCTCGGTGACGTTATAGCGCCTCGCCAGTTTCATCAGTGCACGGAAATCCCCGGGTGGCAGGCGCGGAAAGTCAAAGTAGATATCTGCATGAGCCGCCGGAATCGCGAGCCGCGAATTCCGTGCGATCAGACTGGTCAGGCCGCCCACATTCGCGAGACCAATAAGCATGCTGACATAGATGGCCGGCCAGAGCGGGTTGTCGGCAACTGTCGAATAGTAAATCAGGTAAACACCGGTGCCTGCGAGGATCAGCAGCCGCAGAACGATCTGGTTGGTTATGGCCAGACCGGCGATGTAAAACGCGCCGGCAAGATAAACCAGATATTCCGGAGAAAGCGCAGCCTCAAACATACAAACCCGTCAGTCTTATTCGTCAACACGAGAGACCTTTGGACAAAAACCGCTGTGATGCAAAGAAAATCGAGACGCCAGGTATTATTAATGGGTCTGCGGTTCCGATCAGTCGCGCCGGAACAGTTTATCCTGTGCGGCATTGTCTTTGCGGAAATCTGCCCGCTTTTCTGCATAGAGCGCGCGACCGGCTTGTACACCGGGTCTGGCAGATACGGTTTCCAGCCAGCGTGCCATGTTAGGCTTGTCCTCCAGCGTCTGCTGCTGGCCTTCCCACAGGGAGGCCCATCCCCAGATCGCCATATCGGCAATGGAGTAGAAATCCCCCGCGACAAATTCGTTTTCGGCCAGCCGGCGGTCGAGAACACCATAGAGCCGCCCGGTTTCGGAGCGGTAGCGATCCTTGGCATAGGGCAGGTCGTTGGGCGGATCCATCGCAGGCGCATATTTCAGAAAGTGATGCGCCTGGCCCGCCATGGGGCCAAGCCCGCCCATCTGCCACATCAGCCATTCGGTAACAGCGATTTTTTCGCGTGGTGTGCTGCCGCCAAAGCTGCCGGTCTTTTCAGCAAGGTACTGCAGGATTGCACCGGACTCGAAAACCGACACCGGCGTGCCGCCCGGGCCGTCGTGATCGATGATTGCTGGCATACGATTGTTAGGCGCGATTTTCAGAAAGTCCGGAGCAAACTGATCGCCCGCGCCGATGTTAATCAGGTGGGTCTGATAAGCGAGACCCATCTCCTCCAGCGCAATGGATATCTTCCAGCCGTTTGGAGTGGGCCAGAAATACAGATCAATAGGCGTGCTCATTTTGTTTTTCCTGCGCTTGTGATCCCGCCATGATGCGGTTTTTCACCAGCAGGGCAAGCCACCGGGCGTGGATAAACTGCTGTGGTGCGGTCACAATACCGCGCAGGCCCGACCAGCGCGGAGCAGGTGCCATCGGCAGAATTCCTGCGAGGCACCGCGCGCTGAGGCCTGTGCGCTGACGCAGCAACCGGTTGTAAAAGGGCATCACACCCCTGCGGCGGTAGGTCGACCAGTGACAGACGCGGTGATCCGGCGGGCTGATCCGGACGTTCAGCCGTGACAGGGCGGTCAGCGTGTGCGGGCAGTCGATCTGCAAAGTTGTGGCGTTCGGCGCGGCAATCCCCTGGCCGATGCTCAGATCCCCGGGAACCGGTGCCGGAACGATGCGCTCGAAAGCCAGGTCAAAAATGTCGTTTTCCCGGCTGGTGATGTTAAAGACTTCCACCTCGCGCCCGGCAGGGGTGTCCAGCATGGCACTTGCGCGGCTGGCAAAGCTGGCGCCAGCAAGCAGGATCATACGGTTGACGGCACCCGGTTTTACGAAGGCCAGCGCGCTCAGGGCGGTCTCTGCGCCCATTGAATGAGCGATGATATGAACAGGGCGGGCCGGGTTGGCGCGATGCAGTGCCGACAGTATCGCCGCAAGGCTCTCGCCCAGCCGTGCTGCACGCTGGTGGACCCGGCGCAGCGGCCCGCGGGCGTACCAGCCAAAGGCGATTCCCAGCCCCTCGTCGGGCCGTCCTTCGCCAAAGCCCAGAGCCCCTGGCCAGCTGTCGGCGCGATTACCAAAGATTTTCTTATGCGGGCAGTGCCCGGGCAGCAAAGGGTCGTATTTATAGCCGTGAACCATCACGATAACCGGCCCCGGTGTCAGGGCCGCGGCGGTCAGTGCGTCTGTGACAGACGCAACACTGTTGTGCAGCGCAAGCCCGTCGGGCGTTGCGTTGATCCTGAGCAGCGGCATGATGTGCCCTCTGTTCTATATGTTGTGGCTGAGGTCTCCCACATACATACGACAGCGGAGTGAACAATGTGTTACATGACCGTGACGGTGTTGACGCGGCAGTGGCGCTGTTCTATCCGTCTGGCGTGGCGATTTGTTACCGGATTGCGGGCCACGTAAAATATTCTGCTAAAAGGTCACCGATGAGGAACCCCCGTCGCGTTGACCGCGTCAGGGGGTTTTTTTGTGCCCGGAAGGGCTGGAGAGTAAAGTATGACCAGGGAACTGAACAAGCGTACCCGTGCCGTTCATGCGGGCACACGCCGCAGCCAGTACGGCGAGGTGTCCGAGGCAATTTTTCTGACACAGGGCTTTGTCTACGACAGCGCAGAGCAGGCCGAAGAACGGTTTGTCGAAGCCGGACCGGACGAGTTTATCTACGCCCGCTATGGCAATCCTACCGTGGCCATGTTCGAAGAACGTATTGCCTCCCTGGAAGGTGCAGAGGACGCATTTGCGACAGCCTCCGGAATGGCAGCGGTATCTGGTGCGCTGATGTCGATGCTGAAAGCGGGCGATCACGTGGTATCGGCCCGGGCGCTTTTCGGTTCGTGCCTTTATGTGCTCGAAGAGGTTTTGACCCGCTACGGTGTCGAGGTCACATTCGTCGACGGCACCGACAACGCAGCCTGGGAGGCCGCAATCCGCGACGACACCCGGGTAGTGTTCTTTGAATCGATCTCTAATCCGACGCTGCAGGTCGTGGATATTGCGGCTGTTTCGGCGCTGGCCCACGCAAGGGGCGCGACCGTTGTTGTCGACAACGTCTTTGCAACGCCTGTATGGTCAGATTCCATCGCGCAGGGCGCTGATGTGGTTATCTATTCTGCAACCAAACACATCGACGGCCAGGGCCGTGCTCTGGGCGGTGTGATCATGGGCAGCCGGGAATACATCCGCAAAACAGTTGAGCCCTACATGAAACACACCGGCGGCTCGATGAGCCCCTTTACCGCCTGGGTGATGCTCAAAGGGCTGGAAACTCTCGATCTTCGGGTGCGCGCGCAGACAGCCAGTGCAACGGCGATCGCCAATGCCCTTGAAGGACATGAAAAACTGGCGCGCGTGATCTTTCCCGGTCTTGCCAGCCATCCGCAAAACGCGCTTGTCGAACGTCAGATGGGACGGGGGGGCACCGTTCTTTCGATTGATCTGACAGGCGGCAAGGATGCGGCTTTCCGGTTTCTCAACGCCATCGAGATCGGCGTGATCTCGAACAACCTTGGGGATGCGAAAACGATCATGACGCACCCTGCGACGACGACCCACCAGCGTCTGCCTGACGATCAGAAAGCGGCGCTGGGTATCACGCCCGGGCTGGTGCGCATCAGCGTCGGTATCGAGGACACGCAGGATCTGGTCGAGGATATTCTCGCGGCACTGGCGCAGGCCTGAGCGCTGCAAGATCGCCGGAAATGACGCAGATCGGGAATTTTTCCCCTTGCCAGCCTTGCGGCGCACAAAGTGATCCTGTGACGCCGCAATGACGTATAAGTGAGTATGATTGGCAAGCGGGGCGTGACGCCCTAACTATATGCTACGACGTTGTCACAAGGGACATAGCGATGAATATCCACACACCCGTACTTGACGCCACACCAGACCGGGACGAGGCCGAGGCCGCACTTGATGTGCTGCGTAAATGGGCCAAAGGGGCCAGCAGCACCGAGATCCTCGAGCTTGATCCATCTGTCGCGAAACTGGTGCCCGGCTCAGATTCTGTGGAGTATCCTGCTTTTTCCCGTGACTACCCGGAGGAATTCGCGGTTGACGAGGGCTACAAGTCAACGCTGCCTGACCTGCAGAATGGCCCGTCCAGCCTGATCCGCGGTGCAAGACAGCAAATCCAGCACGTCGGCATTTCTAATTTCCGGTTGCCGATCCGCTTTCATACCCGCGACGCAGGCGATCTGACGCTTGAGGCGTCGGTCACCGGCACAGTCAGCCTGGAGGCGGATAAAAAGGGCATCAACATGTCCCGCATTATGCGCAGCTTTTACAAGCATGCCGAAGAGACTTTCAGCTTTGAGGTTATCGAGGCAGCGCTGGACGACTACATCACGGATCTGGAGAGCTTTGACGCCCGCATTCAGATGCGGTTCAGCTTTCCGATGAAAGTGGAAAGCCTGCGCTCGGGCCTTTCCGGCTACCAGTATTATGACATCGCGCTGGAACTGGTCGAGCAGGAGGGTGTGCGCAAGAAGATTATGCACCTCGACTATGTCTATTCTTCAACCTGTCCGTGCTCTCTTGAGCTGTCCGAGCATGCGCGCGCCACAAGGGGCCAGCTTGCAACCCCGCATTCTCAGCGATCTGTTGCCAGGGTCTCGGTCGAGATCGACACCAATGCAGGCTGTCTGTGGTTTGAGGATCTGATCGATGCCTGCCGCCGGGCCGTGCCCACCGAAACGCAGGTCATGGTCAAACGAGAGGACGAGCAGGCCTTTGCTGAACTGAACGCGGCCAACCCGATTTTTGTCGAGGACGCGGCGCGCCTGTTTTGCGAACAGCTGCAGTCAGACGTACGCGTCGGAGATTTCCGCGTGGTCGCAAGCCATCAGGAAAGTCTGCATAGCCACGATGCTGTCAGCGTGCTGGTCGAGGGGGAGACTTTCGCCAGCGAGAGCATTGATCCCAAGCTCTTCAACACGCTTTTCCACGTCGGCTGAACCCCGGTTACTTATGCATTGAATGCAGGGCGCGTCCAAACGGGCGCGCCTTTTAACTTATTTTTAACGCCGCACTGCGGCATTGGCCTGGCGGCTATGCACAGATGGCAATTCTAATCCGGAGGGTGCCGCATATATACAGGCGGTAACACAACACCTGAAAGGTAAGAGGTTCACCATGGCCTTCCACGACACACACTCCGTTGCTCCCCGTGACATTCTGCACAATTCCCTCGCGGGTCTGCGCAGCTTTTTCGGCTCTCTTGCACACTCTGTTGCACTGAGTTCCGAAGCCAACCGGCGCCTGCAAACTGTTGAAAAGCTGCAGGCCCTGTCGGATGAAGAGCTCAAAGCGCTCAGGATCAAACGTGACGACATCATTCGCCACGTATTCGGCGATCTTTATTACAGCTGAAGTACTGCTGACCGATATCTGATGGTGCGCGGGCAGGATGCTTGACACCGGACATGCGAGCAGCCAACCCTGCGCTCATGTTGGACCTGCGCCCCGTCGGATATGTCATCGGTTTGCTTGTGGCCGTGCTGGGTGTGGCCATGCTGTTGCCGTTGCTGGTGGACATTGCAGAAGGCCGTGGCCACTGGCCGGTTTTTGTACAGTCCGCACTGATCACAATAGTATCCGGTGGCCTGATCGCCGGGGCCTGCGCGAACGGCGTTAAAGAAGGTCTGACAATCCAGCAGACCTTTTTGCTGACAACATCCGTATGGATTGCACTGCCGCTTTTCGGCGCACTGCCCTTTATGCTGGGCGAGCCGGAGGCCCGCTTTGTAGACGCCTTTTTCGAGGCGATGTCCGGGCTGACAACGACCGGCTCCACCGTCTTTTCCGGTCTTGAGGACATGCCCAAGGGCATTCTGCTCTGGAGGGGCATCATGCAATGGCTGGGGGGCATCGGGATCATCGTTGTGGCGATGGTGTTCCTGCCGGAACTGCGTGTTGGTGGTATGCAGATCTTTAAGTCCGAAGGCTTTGATACTATGGGGAAAATCCTTCCCCGGGCCGGACAGATTGCCAGCCAGATTTCGTCAATATACCTCGCACTGACAATGGTCTGCGCGCTTGTGTACCTTGGGCTGGGCATGGAGGCGTTTGACGCGACAGTCCACGCGCTGACCACGGTGTCCACGGGCGGTTTCGCCAACTATGACGCGTCTTTTGGCGCTTTTTCCGGCCCGCATGAATATGCCGCAACCCTCTTTATGATCCTCGCGGCTCTGCCTTTCGTACGCTACGTGCAGCTGATCAACGGGCAGTCGAGACCTCTGTTTCGGGACAGTCAGGTTCTGGCATTTTTGCTGACGATCTGCGTGCTCCTCGTGATCATGTCGGCAGCACTCGCGCAAACCAATCCGCAGTACTGGGGTGATTCCGTGCGCCAGGCGCTGTTTAACCTCACCTCGATCATGACGGGCACAGGATATGCATCGGTTGACTATATGGGGTGGGGTCCGTTTTTGGTGTCGATGTTCTTTTTCATTGGCCTGATTGGTGGCTGCGCGGGCTCGACGACCTGCTCGATAAAGATTTTCCGCTACCAGCTGCTCTTTGCGTCGATAAAAATGCAGATGCGCAAGATCCGCTCGCCCAATGGTGTGTTTGTTGTCCGGTACGACCGCCGTCGCGTGAACGAAGACGTGCTGAGCTCGGTCATGTCGTTTTTCATGTTCTTTGTAGTGACACTGGGTCTGCTGGCCGTCGCGCTCAGCCTCACAGGCCTTGATTTCATCACTTCCGTTTCTGGTGCTGCCACGGCGCTTTCCAATGTCGGACCGGGTCTGGGGGACAGGATCGGACCCGCGGGCAACTTTGGCGGACTGAACGATACGGCCAAATGGCTGCTGGCTGTGGCCATGCTGTTGGGGCGGCTCGAACTGCTGGCGGTCTACGCCATCCTGACGGTGAACTTCTGGAGAAACTGAAAATGCAAAGACCTCTGGGTGCGCAGATATCGCACATGCTCAAAAACCGCGGCGTTGATGTGATCTTTGGCATCCCGGGCGTGCACAACCAGGAAATGTACCGGGGCATCGAAGAGGCCGGTATTACCCATGTTCTGGCGCGCCACGAGCAGGGAGCGGGTTTCATGGCCGACGGGTACGCGCGGGCAACGGGCAAACCGGGCGTCGCCTATGTGATCACCGGGCCAGGCGTGTGTAACATCATGACCCCCATGGGGCAGGCCTGGTCAGATTCTGTACCCATGCTGGTGATTTCCTCCTGTCTTGACGAAACAGCTGCGACACGCGGCCAGCTTCATCAGATGAAAGATCAGCGCACGGCAGCAGGTACTGTGTGCGACTGGTCCGAAGAAGCACGAACGGCAGAAGCAGCCTATGCGCTGATTGACCGGGCGCTGGGAGAATTCGCTCTGGGCCGTCCGCGCTCCAAACACATCCAGGTGCCGATTGCAGCGCTTGAGGCGCTTGCAGACCCCGCACCTGCAGAACCGCGGCATGTTTGCCCCTGGGAGCTTCCTGCTGAGGCATCGCTGGCCCGCTTTCTGAGCGCGCGCAAACCGATGTTTGTCTTTGGCGGTGGTGCAAAGCACGCGGGGCTGAATGCCAGATCTGTGCTGGCACGCATGGGGGCTGCGTCTTTCACCACATATGCGGGGCGTGGGATTGCAGCGCCGGGTGATCCATTGTGCCTTGGCAGTATGCTTGCCCGCCCGGACAGCGCGCGCATCCTCGCCCAGGCGGATCTGGTCATTGCAGTAGGGACCGAACTGTCCGAAACGGACCTGTGGCGCAGCGATCTGGGTGCCAGAGGCGATATTGTGCGCGTCGATATTGATCCGGGCAGTTTTTCACAACCCGGCGCGCTGAACATCTGTTGTGATGCCGACGTCTTTCTTGGATGGCTGGCAGAACACGCCGAAGGGCATCAGCCCGATACCGACTGGGATGCCGTTGAGGTTGCTGCGACACGCGCGCGCTGGCGCGCTGAGATTGATGCCGAACGTCCAGGCATCCTGCCGGTCTGCGAGGCGTTGCAGGCAGCGCTGCCCAAGGACGTTATGATCTATTCCGACATGACCCAGTTTGCCTATGCGGCCAAGGAAATCTGGGATCTGGATCATCCGGGGCAATGGCACCACCCCTACGGGTTTGGAACACTGGGCTATGCCACGCCGGCGGCCATTGGTGGCGCGATCGGACGTGGTGATCAACCGACGATGGCGATCATCGGCGACTATGGATTTCACTACACGATGCAGGAACTGGGGGTCGCGGTTGAACTGGGTCTCAGTCTGCCGATTATCCTTTGGGACAATGCCAAGCTCGGCGAGATCGAGGACAGCATGGTGCGCGCGCAGATCGCACCAAACGCCGTGGTTGCCCACAATCCGGATTTTTGTAAGCTGGCAGAGGCTTTTGGTGCCCGCTCAGCATCACCATCCGACCTTGCCGGGTTGCAGCAGGCGGTCCGCGCTGCATTTGACGCAGATGGCCCGACGCTGATCTACGTCACACCGCAGATATCGGAACAGCGCGTCACTCCCAGCAGCTGACCAGAACTGTCATGTCTGCGCCGCGTGAGGCGATGTCCTCGGGGGCCAGCGCATCGGTGCGAAAGCCATAGTTCACATCGATACCGGCCTGTGTCGCGAAATCGGACAGCGCGGCGGAACTCAGCGCAAACTGCACATCATCCGGCAACTGGCGACTGCTGTCAGGGCGGGGCAGCAGCATTCCAAAGACATTTCCGTTGCCGTCCATGACAGGCCCGCCCTGATCGCCGGTCAGCGCCGGAACAGTCAGCCGGTTCAAGGTCGGCTCCCCCGCCAGGCCGCTCAGATCGGCCAGTGCGCCAAATGTGACGGACGGCGCGTTGAGCGTGCCCTCGTAGGAATATCCTGCCACAGCAATTTCCGAGCTCAACTGGGGCGGCATCGGGCTGAAATTCGCAACCTGCAAAGGTGACAGCACTTCGCCCGGGGTGACGAGCGCAATACCGCGCACAGCATCTACCGCTCTCAATTCGGCATCCAGATCTCCGTCCAGCGTGATGCGGGAACAGTTCTGTACTGCTTCGGCTGTAGTCAGCACTGCACCGCCGGGTGTGACATAGAAACCGGAGCGTGATGCGCGCGGTCGTCTGATCCGCAGGCCCGACACAAGGTCAGGGTCTGCTGCGGGAGCAGCACCGGTGGAGGGGTCCATAACGCCGCCCAGCCGGGTCAGGCTCCGGCTCATTTCGCTGATCAGTCTGCTGCGCCGTGCCTCATCACCGGCAGGCCAGATCAGTGTGAAGCCTTTGATATGGCCGTCAGACAGGCTGACACGCGTCTCACTGACAATGCTGTTGCTGCGCCCCGTCAGAGAGAAACTGTCCCGTGTCAGAGTTCTGTCGCCCTGAAGCGGTACAATGCTCAGGGTCTGCATCACAACATAAAGACCAGCCAGGGTGTCGCGATCACCGGGCTGGCTGATCAGCAGCACACGGGCCCCGCCGTCTTGCCTGGGGTCATAGTGGGCAAAGGGGGCTTCATACCGGTCAAAGCGCACAAGGGATGTGGGCATTCTGATCGATATGCCGGCGGTCGCGTCGCGCACGGTCTGCACCCCAAGACCGTCCAGAATGGCATTGTATTGTGCGATCAGCTGCGCGCGCTGCCGGGTTGTCAGAACGCCGGTGTCGTCTGCCCCGTTCGCCCGTTGCCAGGCGGCCATACTGGCGCGCGTGCCGCGCCCGAATGCGCCGTCGATACCGCCGTTGTAAAAGCCGCGGTCTTTAAGGGCGATCTGAAGCCCGCGGCGTTCTTCGGCTGTCAGCGCGCGTTCGCTGCGCAGCGCTGCCTGCCGGGTTTCAGCATCAGGTGTGCCCGCGTCGGTCTCCGGTGCCGGCGAAGCCTGTGGGACAACAATTGCCGGTGTCGAAGGTGTGGGGCTGGCGGTAACGGCTGCGGTGGGTGCAGGATCTGCAGCCGCGGGCACATTGGCAGGCCAGTACTGCGCGCCATATGCGCCGCTCTGCGCAATGTAGCTGTCGCGCGGAATAAGCCCGTCGCGGCGGTAGACCTGCAGCACCTGACGCGCATCCTCTTCGGTGTAGGGTCCCAGCGCGATCGCGAACCATCCGCGTCCCATGTCAAAACCGGCCACGTCCTCGAGTGTTTCGGCGTATTCGGCGGCACGTGCTTCCGCTTCGGCCTGACTGGGCCGCGCAGCAATCTGAACCCAGACGACGTTACCGGCACCCTGTGCAAGAACCGTCTGAAAAGGGGTCATCACCAGCAAAACAATTGCCAAAACAAACCGCAACATAATCCGCACACTCCTGCGTCCTGAATACCGGCGATACATAATCAGGAAAACACCGCTTTGACCATAAGACACAGGTCAATTTATCCCCTGTGCCGCAATTGACCCCCGCGCGCGGTCAACGTAGGTAAGGCGCGCAGGAAATCCCCCGAGGCACGCATCATGTCCAAGACCACAGACAGTCCCAGATCGTTTCAGGAAATCATCCTGAGACTTCAGAGTTACTGGGCGGCGAGAGGGTGCGCGGTTCTGCAGCCCTACGACATGGAAGTCGGTGCCGGGACCTTTCATCCGGCGACAACGCTGCGCAGCCTTGGCACGCAGCCCTGGGCTGCGGCATACGTACAACCGTCCCGGCGTCCGACAGACGGGCGATATGGTGAAAACCCCAACAGGCTGCAGCACTATTACCAGTACCAGGTACTGATCAAACCAAGCCCGCCTGATCTTCAGGAGCTTTACCTGGGCTCGCTCGAGGCCATCGGTGTCGACATGGCGCTGCACGATATCCGCTTTGTGGAGGACGACTGGGAGAGCCCGACGCTCGGTGCCTGGGGCCTTGGCTGGGAAGTCTGGTGCGATGGCATGGAAGTGAGCCAATTCACTTATTTTCAGCAGGTCGGCGGCCATGACTGTCATCCGGTATCGGGCGAGCTGACGTATGGTCTGGAGCGTCTTGCGATGTACATTCTGGGCGTCGATCATGTGATGGACATGCCCTTTAATGATCCGCAGACGGACATTGCGCTCAGCTACGGAGATATCTTCCGCCAGACCGAGGAAGAATACGCACGCTGGAATTTCGACATGGCAGATACGGCGGTCCTGCTGCGCCATTTTGAGGAAGCCGAGACCCATTGTCGCGAAATCCTGTCCGCTGAACACGTAGACCCGAAAACAGGCAAGCGCATTATCATGGCGCACCCCGCCTATGATCAGTGCATCAAGGCGAGCCACATCTTTAATCTGCTGGATGCACGAGGTGTGATTTCGGTGACCGAACGCCAGGCGTACATCGGGCGGGTACGCGCGCTGGCGAAACAATGTGCGGATGCATTTGTGCAGACCCGGGCCGGGGGCTGGACCCCGGAGACGGCTGCATGAACGGGAAAATTGTCGGATCGGTTATCATGATCAGTGCTCTGGCCGCAGGTGCGGCGCTCTATTATCTCCAGGTCTACGGTTTCTATGAGGAGGCTTCTGCGGACATGCAGGAGGTTCGCCTGATGTCGGTGACCTCCCAGGAGCCCGTGGTAATCCTGACGGAAGGGATCGAGGCGATTGATGCTGACAGCTCTCCGATACGGTTTCGCGCCTGTTTCACCACGCCCTCGAGCCTCGCCATGCTGACCGAAACCTATGTCGGGCTGGACCGCGCGGTGCCCCGCAATGCGCCTGACTGGTTTGACTGCTTTGATGCAGGAGCCATCGCGGCGGAGTTGCAGGCCGGGACGGCGCTCGCCTTTCTGGGCGAAAAAAACGTTGCTTTTGGTGTCGACCGGATCGTTGCCATTACCGAAGACGGTCGTGGCTATATCTGGCACGAACTGAATGATTGCGGCGCAAAAGCCTATGACGGCACAGTCGTGGGCGAAGAATGCCCCAAACCGGAGGCAAACTGATGCCTGATCTGCTGATCGAACTTTTTTCCGAAGAAATCCCCGCCCGAATGCAGATGCGCGCCGCAGAGGACCTTAAGAAACTGCTGACCAATGGTATGGTTGAGGCAGGTCTGACCTATGCCTCGGCGGCGGCGTTTTCGACGCCGCGGCGTCTGACGCTGACGGTCGAAGGGCTGCTGGCCGAAAGCCCCACCACCACCGAAGAACGCAAAGGTCCGCGCGCGGATGCGCCTGAAAAAGCCATTGAGGGGTTCCTGCGCGGCGCAGGTGTTTCCCGTGCCGATCTTGAAAAACGCGACACGCCCAAAGGGCCGGTGCTGTTTGCGCGTATCCAGAAACAGGGGCGTCCCGCCGCAGAAATCGTGGCAGAGGTGCTGGAACAGACGATCCGCAGTTTTCCCTGGCCAAAATCCATGCGCTGGGGCAGTGGCTCACTGCGCTGGGTGCGTCCGTTACAGTCGGTACTGTGTATTCTGAGCGATGAAGCCGGTGCCGAAACCGTTCCGTTGACTGTGGACGGGATCGTTGCCGGCGACACCACCGCAGGACACCGTTTTATGGCGCCCGGGCGGTTTTCGGTCACCTCATTTGACGACTACGCGGCAAAACTGAAACGCGCCTTTGTGGTGCTCGATCCTGCGGAGCGGGCGGATACGATCTGGAATGATGCTACCAATCAGGCATTTGCAAACGGTTTTGAGGTTGTCGAGGACAAGGGGTTGCTGGCCGAAGTGGCAGGGCTGGTCGAATGGCCGGTTGTTCTGATGGGCCGGATCGGGGATGATTTTCTGGAGTTGCCGCCCGAAGTTCTTCAGACGTCGATGAAGGAGCACCAGAAGTTTTTTTCCGTGCGCAATCCCAAAACGGGCCGCATCGAACGGTTTATCACGGTGGCCAACCGCGAAACGGCCGACAGCGGCGCGACCATTCTTGCGGGCAATGAAAAGGTCCTCTCGGCACGGCTGGCGGATGCAAAGTTCTTCTGGGACAACGATCTGCGGATCGCAAAGGAAGACATGAGCGTCTGGCTGACCGCCCTGGAAAACGTAACCTTCCACAACAAACTCGGCACCCAGGCAGAACTGATCGGGCGCATGGCGAGGCTTGCGCATGACCTGGCCCCGTTGGTCGGCGCAGACGCGGATGCCGCCGAAGAGGCCGCGCGTCTGGCCAAGGCGGATCTCAGCTCGGAAATGGTTTACGAGTTTCCCGAGCTGCAGGGCCTGATGGGGCGCTATTACATCGAGGCGTCGGGCCGTCCGGCGGATATCGCAGCGGCTGCGCAGGAACACTATGCGCCGCTGGGCCCGTCTGACGATGTGCCGACAGCGCCTGTGTCGGTTGCTGTGTCGCTGGCAGAAAAGATCGACAAGCTGGCGGGCTTCTGGGCGATTGATGAAAAACCCACCGGGTCCAAGGATCCTTTTGCACTGCGGCGTGCGGCGCTGGGGATCATCCGGATTGTGATTGAGAATGACCTGAGAATTTCTCTTTCTAAAGTGCTTTCAAATTGCATTGTAGGCACATTGGTAAAGCGCGCTATTAGCTCCGGCAAAATTAAGAATCCCTTCGAAACGGTCGAAGAGTACGACAAATTGAGAGAAAGGCTGCCCGAAACTGCCGATCGTGATGCGATGGACAAAGCGTTTCTTGAGGTTAACAAGTTTGAAGATTATTTGTCCCCTGTCTATTTCGGTCTCATTTTTAACGAGGCCCAGAGTACCGCCGGTAACCTGATGTCTTTCATCCACGACCGCCTCAAAGTATATCTGCGCGACCAGGGCATCCGACATGACGTGATTGACGCCTGTATCGCGATGGAGGGCAGTGACGATCTGGCGCTGCTGGTCAAACGGGCGCGGGCTTTGTCAGAGGTGCTGGGCACGGATGATGGTGAAAACCTGATCCAGGCCTTTAAACGCGCCAACAATATCCTGACACAGGCCGAAGAAGCCGATGGGGTGGAATATTCCTATGGCGCGGATGTGAAATTTGCCGAAACGGATGAGGAGCGCGCGCTTTTTGCAGCACTTGATACCGCCGAAACGGCAATCACACCGGCAATGCAGGCGCAGGATTTTCCTGCGGCCATGTCGGCTATGGCCGCTCTGCGGACCCCGGTTGATGCCTTTTTTACCGCCGTGCAGGTGAATGCGGAAAATGCAACCGTGCGTCGTAATCGTCTGAACCTGCTCAGCCGAATTACAGGCATCTGCTCGTCAGTGGCCGATCTGACGCGGATTGACGGTTAAAAAACAACCCTCTGCGCGGCTTCGGGCGTGCAGAGCCACTTGTCACGTAAGGTTTACACCCTATGCTGCACCCTAGAGATAAAGGTGCCGCAGTGCAGAATAACCCGCATACCACACTCGTAACGCCCAGGGCGCCCATTGCGACCGACACCCATGGGGGTCGGGCAAAATGCCTGCAGCGTCTGGTGCGTCTTGATCTGCCGGTGCCGCGTACTGTGGCGCTGTCTTTTGATGCGGTGCAGCGGATTGCGCGGGGTGAGATGCCCGATATCCCGGCGATCGTTTCCCAGTTTCCCGACGGGGCGCTGCTTTGCGTCAGGCCATCGTCCGAGGACCCGGACTGGGGCGGGCCGGGTGCTGCCCTGAACATTGGTATGAACGCTGACCGCCAGGCGGACCTGGCCGCGCGGCTGGGCGATGAGGCAGCGGCTGCGATTTTCACACGCTTTGTACAGTCCTACGCCGTCGATGTCGCGCGTCTTGATCCGGATATGTTTGACGATGTGCGCCAGGATGGTGCCGCCGGACTGCAGGAGGCACTCTATGCCTACGAGGCCGAGTACGAGGAGCCTTTCCCCGCGGATCCTGCCGAACAGCTGACCGCCGTTCTCAAGTCTATGGCGCGGGCCTGGGACGGTACAACAGCACGCCTGCTGCGGCAGGCCAAAGGCGCGCCTGCGGATGCCGGGCTGGGTCTGGTCGTCCAGGAAATGGCGCTTGGCCTTGGTACCGGCGAATGTGGTTCGGGCGTTTTGCAACTGGTCAACAGTGAAACCGGACTGCCGCAGATCACAGGCCGCTATCTGAGCCAGAGCCAGGGGCGCGACGCGCTGGGGGGTGATGCGGCTGCGGTATACCTGAGCCGTGATCCACGCGGGCCGTCGCTGGAAGAACTGGCGCCCGAGGTCTTCAGCACGCTGAAAGATCATGCAGCCCTGATGCGCAAAAAGCTGCGTGAGGAAATGCAGGTTGAGTTTGTGCTGGAAAACGGCGCGCTGCACATTCTTGACGGTGTGCGGGTATCCCGATCCAGCCAGGCCGCCGTTCGGATCGCGGTGCAATTGTCCGAAGATGGCATCATTCCACGTGCCGAGGCCCTGATGCGGGTGCAGCCGCGCACACTGACAGAACTGCTGCACCGCCAGGTCAGCCCCAATGCCCGGCGTGACGTTATGGGGCGCGGCATTGCGGCCAGCCCGGGTGCCGCGACCGGCCAGATTGTTTTCACCGCGACGGAGGCGCAGGCCAGTGCCGCGCGGGGCGAGCCCTGTATTCTGGTGCGCCGTGAAACATCGCCCGAGGATATCCGCGGCATGCATGCAGCTGCGGCTGTTCTGACCGAACGCGGCGGGATCACCAGCCATGCGGCGGTTATCGGGCGCGGTATCGGGCTGCCTTGTGTCGTGGGCGCATCAAGCATGCGCTTTAACCGCAGCAAGAAACAGCTGATTGCGGAAGACGGGCGGGTTTTCTCAGAAGGTGAGGTTATAACAGTTGATGGCTCGAGCGGTCAGGTGCTTGCCGGTGCGCCTGAAATGCGCGAGGCCGCGCTTGATGAAAGCTTTCAACGCCTGATGGAGTGGGCGGATGAGCTGCGCGACATTGATATCCGCGCTAACGCCGACACCCCCGCGGACGCGCAAACAGCCAGGAATTTCCGGGCGCAGGGGATCGGGCTGTGCCGGACAGAGCACATGTTCTTTGAGACCGGCCGGCTGACCGTCATGCGCGAGATGATCTTTGCAGAAACATCCGAAGACCGTCGCGCCGTTCTGGAACGTTTGTTGCCCATGCAGCGCGATGACTTCACCCAGCTCTTCCGGATCATGCAGGGCAAACCGGTCTGTATCCGCCTGTTTGATCCGCCGCTGCATGAATTTCTGCCGACAGATCGCGCTGGCCAGCGAGAACTGGCCGAAGCGCTCGACCTGCCGCTGTCTGACGTGACCCGCAGGATCAGCGCGATGTCCGAATACAATCCGATGCTGGGCCTGCGCGGCGTGCGTCTGGGGGTAACGGTGCCGGAAATCTACGAGATGCAGGCGCGGGCAATTTTCGAAGCCACGCTGGATGCCAGCGTGGAGGGCGCACCTGTGGTTCCGGAAATCATGATCCCGCTGGTCTCTGCGAAACGCGAAGTTGAGCTGGTCAAGGTCGCAATCGACGCGGTGGCAGCAGCTGTGCGCGCGGAACGGGACCGGGAGTTTGACTACCGTCTGGGTGTGATGGTCGAGACACCAAGAGCAGCACTGCGGTCAGCAGATATTGCGCCCTACTGTGCTTTTCTCAGCTTTGGCACAAACGACCTCACGCAGATGGCCTATGGCCTGTCGCGGGATGATGCCGGGCGGTTTATGTCTGATTACGTGCAGCAGGGTGTGTTTGCAGAGGATCCGTTCCATGTGCTGGATGTGGAGGGCGTCGGAGAACTGCTCAAGATCGGTGCTGAGCGCGGACGGTCTGTCCAGCCTGATATCACGCTCTCTATCTGTGGCGAGCATGGTGGTAACCCCGAATCAATCGCCTTTTGCCGGGCCGCCGGGTTCGATTATGTGTCCTGTTCCCCCTTCAGGGTGCCGGTGGCGCGACTAGCTGCCGCACAATTGGCCATTTCTGACAATATATTGTAAAAAAATCGGCAGTCGCCACAACATGTTGTGTACACTTGGGGTTGAAAACCGGGAATATTAACCCCCGTTAACCAAGTTTCCCGCCGTAAACTTTACGTCAACCTTTTATCAAGTTAGAGCCCCTTCAGACTTTTAAGGTGGGGGAACGCAGTTATGCGTACAATCTGCAAAACAGCTTTAACGTTTTTATTTGGACTGAACCTTGGTCTTTTTGCGGCAAATCCCGGCATTTCGAGCCCGGGCGTGAAAAGCAACACTGCAACTGCACCTGCTTCGCTTGAGCAGGTAACGAGAGCTCGGATGCTGGACACGCGCCTGCAGACCGAGACGAAGGTCAACGTTGAGTTTTCAAAGCGCTGGGTGGATGCCCAGCCTGAAGCGGTGGGCGGTGATGAACTGGCCTGTCTGGCGGAGGCGCTCTATTTCGAGGCGCGCGGCGAGACAGTCAAAGGACAATTCGCTGTTGCCGAGGTTATTCTGAACCGCGTCAAATCGGAGCGGTTCCCGTCTTCGGCCTGCGGCGTGATCAATCAGGGAACAGGCAAGAAGTATCAGTGCCAGTTTACCTATACCTGTGATGGCTACGAAGAAGTGATCCGCGAGCCCCGCGCCTTTGAGCGCGTGTCAAAAGTGGCGCGGCTGGCGCTGGACGGTGTTGTCCCGAAACTGACCGAGGGCGCGACCCATTATCACACAACAGCTGTGAGCCCACGCTGGGCGCGGGTCTACACCAAAACAGCTGCGATTGGTGATCATATCTTTTATCGCCACACATGGCGCACTGCCAGCAACTGACGCTTTCCTGCCATGGCGCGACGGTTCCGGGCCTGATAAACACAATGCGTGGTCTATTACAGGCCACGCATTGCGCATTGAAAGGCCGCTGAAATGAGTTCTGAGATACGACTGGCCTTTGCGCATCCTGCCGAGCGTTCAGAGGCCACAGCGCCGGATGGTCCGCTGGACAGGATATCTCTGCGTGACCATATCGTGGATGTGGAAATCGGCGCCTTTCAGGCCGAACGGGGCGTGACGCAGCGCATTTGTTTCAATGTTGTTGTCGAAGTGCGCCCCCTGACCGGACCGATCGACGACGATGTCGACCGTATCCTGAGCTATGACAAAGTGACTGAGGCTATTGCCACAGAACTGGCTGACGAGCGGCTCAATCTGCTGGAAACGCTGGCCGAACGCGTGGCCGAGCGTATTCTGCTGGAACCGCAGGCAGAGCGCGCATTTGTCCGTATTGAAAAGCTCGACCGCGGGTCGGGCGCACTGGGCGTGGAAATCGTCCGGTCGAGGGGCCAGGTCGAAGGCGACAGAGCGGCTGCTGTCGAAACACCTGATCCCGAACTGATATACCTGAGCAATGCGGCGATTGCATCGCCGTTGCTGAAAGGCTGGATAGACCAGTTAGAGGGTATGGGCCGCCCGCTGATCTTTTGTGTCGGAGCCTCTGATACTCCCGCTCCGCAAACCGGGCACCGTATGGCGCAACGGCGCATTGATCTGCTCGCGATTGAACAGAATGCCTGGGTGCTGGCGTCTCGCGATGACCGCTGCGTTGTTGTTTCAACGCGGACTGAACTGGACTGGGCAATGCGCAACGGACAATCCTGCGTCTGGGCACCGTCCAAGATTGTTCTGGATGCCGTCGACGGACCTTCGGCACAACCGCGCGATGCAGTTGCTCTCGCCGCCTGGTTTGCGGCCACTTTTGACGCGCGGGAATTGCTGGTGATCGGTGCAGAGCTGCCGGCGGAGACATCGGTACCTCTGCGGCACCTCGCAGTTTCTGCGACCCACGTCTGACCTGTGGGGGTCGTCTACCGCCCGATTGCGCAAACCGATCCGGCCCGTCCGGAGACATCTGAGCTGCTGGCCGGAGGTTGGTGCTGGTTCACCCATGCTGAAGTTCTGGAACGCGGACGCAGCCCGGAAATCATCCCCGCAGGTGATATCCCACGCGGGGATCTGGACCGGCTGACACGGCCACGGGCATCGGTTGCGGGCCTGGACCTCAGCCGTCCGTGCATCATGGGCATTCTGAATATTACGCCGGACAGTTTCTCTGATGGCGGGCGGCTCGGGTCCGCCTCTGCCGCGACGGCGGCTGGCCGGGCGATGCAGGCAGCGGACATCCTCGATATCGGTGGCGAATCCACGAGGCCGGGTGCTGCATTTGTGCCGCCGGATGAGGAAATTGCGAGGGTCGTGCCGGTCATCAGTGCGCTGAAAGCGGCCGGTATCGCGCAACCGCTTTCCGTCGACACCCGCAAAGCGCCGGTGGCCGCTGCCGCACTTGGCGCGGGCGCTGCTCTTGTCAACGACGTGTCCGGTTTCACTTTTGATGCGGATCTTGCGCCACTGTGCGCGCGGAACGGAACGCCCGTCTGCGTGATGCATGCGCAGGGTGATCCGGCCACCATGCAGGAAAATCCGCACTATGATGATGTCGTGCTGGATGTGTTCGATTTTCTGCAGGGACAGATCAGTCACCTGAACGCACTGGGGATATCATCCGAACAGATCATCGCTGATCCGGGCATCGGGTTCGGCAAAACACAGGCACATAATCTGGCATTGCTGTCGCGGTTGTCAGTTTTCCATGCGCTGGGTGTTCCGGTTTTGCTTGGGGCGTCGCGCAAACGCTTTATTGGTACGATCGGCGGCGCGGCTCAAGCGAAGCAGCGTATGCCCGGATCGATTGCCGTGGCGCTCGCGGCATTGAAACATGGGACACAAATTGTGCGCGTTCATGACGTGCCCGAGACGGCCCAGGCCATTGCGCTCTGGCGGGCAACCGTGGCAGGACGTGCCCATGGATAAGCTTTTTGGTACCGACGGCGTGCGTGGCACGGCCAATGTTCACCCTATGACGGCCGAGATGGCCCTGCGCATCGGCGCTGCTGTGGGGCGTTACTTCAGCCGGGAAACCTCCTCGGTACATCGGGTTGTCATTGGAAAAGACACCCGTCTGTCCGGGTATATGTTTGAAAATGCGCTGACCGCAGGGCTGACATCCACGGGCATGAACGTTCTGCTTCTGGGTCCGGTTCCAACGCCTGCGGTCGGTCTTTTGACCCGGTCAATGCGTGCCGATCTGGGGGTGATGATTTCGGCCAGTCACAACCCGGCCCATGACAATGGCATCAAGTTTTTTGGCCCGGACGGCTTTAAGCTGTCTGACAAGGTCGAGGCGGAAATTGAAGCGCTCATCGCCGAAGGCGTGAGCGCGGCCCCCGCCGACGGTATCGGGCGCGCCAAGCGTATTGATGATGGCCGGTTCCGTTATATCGAGCGGGTCAAAACGTCCTTTCCACGACAGATGCGGCTGGATGGCCTGAAGGTGGTGGTCGATTGCGCAAATGGCGCGGCCTACAAAGTCGCCCCCGAAGCGCTCTGGGAACTGGGTGCCACCGTCATTCCGGTTGGCGTTGGCCCGAACGGAAACAACATCAACGATGGCTGCGGCTCGACACATCCGCAGATGGCGGCAGAAACAGTGGTGGCCCATGGGGCGGATGTCGGCATCTGTCTGGATGGGGATGCGGACCGTGTGATCCTCCTCGACGAGACAGGCAAAATCGGCGACGGCGATCAGTTCATGGCGCTGATGGCGTCGCGGTGGGCATCCGAGGGCCGCCTGGCCAATGATGCGCTGGTTGCCACTGTCATGTCCAACCTCGGCCTCGAGAACTTTCTGCAGGGCAAGGGCCTCCGGCTGGAGCGCACGGGCGTCGGGGATCGCTATGTGGTCGAACGGATGCGCGCGGGTGGCTTCAACCTCGGGGGGGAGCAATCCGGGCATATCGTTATGACGGACTATGCCACAACCGGAGACGGTCTGATGGCCGCTTTGCAGTTTCTGGCGGAAATGGTGTCTTCGGGCAAACCGGCCAGTATGCTTCTGAACAATTTCGATCCGGTGCCGCAGTTGCTGAAAAACGTCCGTTTTGCTGCGGGTCAGACACCGCTGGAGGATGCATCGGTGCAGGCCGCAATCGGTCAGGCGGAAAAGGATCTCGCCGGTCTGGGGCGTTTGCTGATCCGCAAATCAGGCACCGAACCGCTGGTCCGCGTTATGGCGGAACACGAGAATGCAGATGTCATGACCCGCGCGGTTGATATGGTTGTGGAAGCGGTCGCAGATGCCGTGAGCGTACCCTAGCGGCTTTTGAAAAGCCTGCGAAAGGCGCCATACTGGCTGAGCCCGACGCCACTGAGGATCAGCGCCATCGCCAAAAGCAGCGAAGCGGGAAGCGGCTCTCCCAGCAGCAGTGCGCCCAGCACAACCGACCAGACAGGCACCTGATAGTTCGTGATCGACATGAAAACGGGACCGGCCGTGCGGACAACAGAGACACGCAGCAGGTTTGCCGCGGCCGTGGGAACAAGCCCGAGCAGTGCTATTACGATCAGGGTTTTCTGATCCGGAACCGGCGGCAGCCCTTCGTTGATCACCGCCATCGGCAGGGTGATAACAGCGGCGATCAGCAACAGGACGGTCGACAGCCCGATGGTATCAACAGGTGGCAGCCGGCGCATCAGAATGCTCGAGAGCGCATAGCAACTGGCGGCGCCGACGCAGGCCGCGCGGCCAAATGGCTCCATAGCAGCACCTGTTGTCTCCAGCGCCTGACCGCCGATCAGGACACATACGCCAATAAACCCGATGACAAATCCGATACTTTTGCGTGGTGTTATCCGTTCGCCGGGCACCAGAAAATGCGCAAGTGGCAGAACGATCAACGCAACAGATGCCATGGAAACGCCTGCAAAGCCAGAGGTGACAAACTGTTGCCCCCAGGCCAGCAGCATAAAGGGTATGGCGGAACTCAGTGCGCCAATTGCAACGGTCGCGGTCACTGCGCTGCGCTCTGGCAGGGTCTCAAAGAGATGAAAGCCCCGCAGACCCCAGACGGCGGTCATCAGGATCGCGGCAAAGGCAATGCGCCCTGCGGCCAGCCAGAAAGGTGTCATGCCTTCGAGTGCGATTTCCGTGACCAGAAAGGTACCGCCCCAGGTAAACCCCAGTATCGCAACCATGATCCAGCTGCGTGCGGTGATGCGCGGCGATGCCGTCACAGGAAAAACCCTGATAGGGAACTTCTTGCACCAGTGGCGGGTTGATCACCAGCAAACAGAGGAGACAGACCAATGGACTTTACATTTCTGATCGTCATTCTGGCACTTGTCACGATGCTGGCTGTGATTGTCTTTGCTTTGGTAAGCAAGGCAAAAGTTGAAAAACGGCTTGCAGATGACGACAATCCGAAATCGACACTTGCCACAGACAAAGCCTCAGACGGCACACCGGTCGACGTCTGAGGATGCGTTAAACCGGCCCGGCGTTGCAGCCGGGCCGGGCAGAAATCAGTTCTTGGCTTTGTCGACCATTTTACCGGCAGATATCCACGGCATCATGCCGCGCAGCGTTTCGCCGGTGGCTTCGATCTGGTGCTCGTCGTTGATACGGCGGGTCCCTTTAAAGAACGGCTGACCCACGGCGTTTTCCTGCATAAAGTCGCGCACGAATTTACCGGTCTGAATGTCCGTGAGGATCGCTTTCATCCGCGCCTTTGTCTCGTCATAGGGCAGAACACGCGGACCGGAGACATACTCACCATACTCAGCAGTATTGGAGATCGAATAGTTCATGTTGGCGATACCGCCTTCATAGATCAGGTCGACGATCAGCTTCACTTCATGCAGGCATTCGAAATAAGCCATCTCGGGCGCATAACCAGCCTCGACCAGTGTCTCGAAGCCCATGCGGATCAGCTCGACGAGGCCACCGCAGAGCACGGCCTGTTCCCCGAAGAGGTCGGTTTCGCATTCTTCGCGGAAGTTGGTTTCGATGATGCCGGAGCGGCCGCCACCGATGGCGGAGCAATAGCTGAGGCCGATTTCGAGCGCGCGGCCAGAGGCGTCTTTGTCAACCGCCACCAGGCAGGGCACGCCACCGCCTTTGGTGTACTCACCGCGTACGGTGTGGCCGGGGCCTTTGGGGGCCATCATCACCACATCGATACCCTCTTTCGGCTCGATCAGGCCAAAATGGACGTTCAGGCCGTGTGCGAAAGCGATTGCAGCACCGTCGCGGATATTGTCATGCACGTATTTTTTGTAGGTTTCGGCCTGCAGTTCATCGGGCATGGTGAACATGATCAGATCAGCCCAGGCCGCGGCCTCGGCGATACCCATCACCGTCAGGCCCTCAGCTTCGGCTTTGGCGGCGGAGGCCGAGCCTTCACGCAGGGCGACGGCCAGGTTCTTGGCGCCAGAATCGCGCAGGTTCAGCGCATGCGCGTGGCCCTGGGAGCCATAGCCCAGAATGGCCACTTTCATATCTTTGATCAGGTTCACATCGCAGTCGCGATCATAATAAACGCGCATATCGGCGCTCCTTTATCCGTGGTTTATCTTCCCGGGCACCATAAGAGCCAGTGAAGTCAGAAAATACTGTTGTGCGTGCATGAAATTCAGTACAAATCGATATTCTCATTCGCATTTTAATGGAAAAATGTAAAAATCATGCTTGATGACCTCGACAGGCGCATTCTGCGCCATTGGCAGGCCGAACCTGCGCTGAGCCCCGCTGAACTGGCGGGTCTGTGTGGTATCACGCCCGGCAAAGCCGCCAGGCGGATCACACGCATGCAGGAAGAGGGCATTGTCGAAGGTGTTGCGTCAGTAATCGACTGGGCGGCGATGGGGTACACCGTCGAAGTGTCGCTGCGCATCACGCTGGACAAAACAGTACCCCGCGCTTTCGACGATTTCATCGAGGCCGCTCGGGACGTTCAGGAAGTCACGGAAATCCAGACGTTCCTCGGGCGTGTCGACGTGCGCCTGAACATCATCGCGCGGGACATGGCGCACTATCAGGATATCTACCGGCGCCGTGTCCTCACGCTGCCGCATATCGCGGATATCGAAGCACTGATGCAGGTCGCGCGGATCAAAGCGGAGGAGGCACTGCCGCTGTGACAGATCTGGATGCAACAGACCGGGCTCTCTTGCTGGCACTGGCAAAAGACGCAACCCAAAGCGCGGGAGCATTGGGGCGGAGGTTCGGACTGTCGCAACCGGCTACATGGCGCCGTATTCGCAAGCTGGAGCAGGCGGGCATTCTGCGGGGCAGGCAATTGCGGCTCAACGCGGAAAAGCTGGGCTTTGGTGTGACTGTCTTTCTTGGTGTGAAGCTGGCCACAAAGGGCCGTGTCAGCCTTGAGGACTTTGAACGCGCCGTCAGTGCAATTCCGGAAGTGCAGCGGGTCGAACACGTTCTGGGCCTGTATGATTACCGGCTGCGTGTCGTTGCGCGCGATCTGTCAGACTTCGAACGCGTTTTGCGCCGCCGCATCATGACACTGCCCGGCGTCGGAGACGTGGAAGCCAACGTTCTGCTCACTGAAGAACGCAGACCGGGCCCGATTGCGCAGGATGGGTGACAAGAGTTTCCGACAGGAGACACGAGCGCCGCCACGGCAGCCGATGTATACATAAGTAGACTTTGCCAAGACCAACCCGACGGGATACCTCTGTGCCGGAAAGAGGGAGAAGAAACTATGGCTGCACTGCTTGAAAACGTTGATCCGGAAGGGCTGGAGGAATTCTCTGTTGTTTTCACGGATCGTTCGCTGAACTCAATGAGTGCTGCGTTCCAGCAGGTGATGAATGACATCTCAGGCATGCTCAAGGACGTCTATTCCGCCGATGCTGTCGCTATCATTCCTGGCGGCGGAACCTATGGCATGGAGGCTGTTGCCCGCCAGTTCGCGCGCGGTGCAGAGGTGCTGGTCGTGCGCAACGGCTGGTTTTCCTACCGGTGGAGCCAGATTTTCGAGACGGGTGGGCTGACAGCTAATACCACCGTGCTCAAAGCGCGGCAGACAGGAAACGCAAGCCCCTCTCCCTTTGCGCCGGCCCCGATCGACGAGGTGACAGCCACTATTGCAGAACAGAAACCGGATGTTGTTTTTGCACCCCATGTCGAAACCAGCGCAGGTGTTATTCTGCCTGACGACTACATAGCCGCGATGGCAGAGGCCGCGCATGACGCGGGCGCGCTGATGGTGCTGGACTGCATCGCTTCGGGCTGTGCCTGGATTGACATGCGCAAGCTTGGGGTGGATGTTCTGATTTCCGCACCGCAAAAGGGCTGGTCTGCATCGCCTTCGGCAGGTCTGGTGATGATGTCTGACCGTGCTGTTGCGCGGCTGGCAGAGACACAGTCGGACAGCTTTGCAATCGATCTGGGTAAATGGCACAGCATTATGCAGGCCTATGAGAATGGTGGCCATGCCTACCATGCGACGATGCCCACAGATGCGCTGCGCGCGTTTCGGGACACCATGCTTGAAACGCGGGAATACGGTTTTGACCGGCTGTGTGCAGCGCAGTGGGAGCTGGGGAATGCCGTGCGGGCGATGCTGGCCGAAAAAGGCGTGGTTTCTGTGGCCGCCGAAGGCTGTGGCGCGCCCGGGGTCGTCGTCAGCTACACGGCTGATCCGGATATCCAGAACGGCAGCAAGTTTATGGCTCAGGGCATGCAGATTGCTGCAGGTGTGCCGCTGCAGTGCGATGAGCCTGCGGATTTCAGAACGTTTCGCCTCGGGCTGTTCGGGCTGGACAAGCTCTATGATGTGCCAGGAACGCTGCAGCGTCTGAAACGCGTGCTGGATCAGGTTATCTGACGCCCAGACCCATCTGCATCAGTGTTTTGCGTACCGGTGCCACAGCATAGAGCGCCTGCAGACCGGCGGCGCGTGCGTCCCGCAGGGCGGGCGTGCTGACTTGGCTGGCGCGGTTCAGAAGATCAATCCCCTGCACCCGCAGAGAGATGTCGCGGAACCGCGCGGTGTGGTAAGCATCCAGCATCTGTCTGTCGCCCATGGTTTCAGGATGTGCCTGTGCCAGCTCCAGCAGGCAGGCCGTGTCCGCAAGGCTCATATTCAGACCCTGCGCGCCGATTGGCGGAACAACATGGGCGGCCTCGGCGATCAGGGCCACACGTTCCGCACTCAGGCGGTCCGATTTCTGGCTGATGATCGGCCATATCGTCCGGTGAGAGGCCAGCGTCAGCGGACCAAAGAGGCCGCAGCTGCGTTCCGTCATAGCAGCTTCAAACGCCGCGACCGGCATCTGATATCGCTCAAGTGCCAGCGGCCCGTCATCCATCCACACGATTGCTGAAGACGGACGGCCTTGGAAATCCGGCAAGGGCACGAGGGTAAAGGGGCCGCCTGTGCGGTGAATTTCCGTCGAGACGTTGTTGTGTGCCACCGGGTGCGTCACAGCAAAAGCCAGCGCCTTTTGTCCGTAGCGGCTTGTCTGCACGCCAATGCCAGCGGCCTCGCGCACAGGCGAATTCCGACCGTCTGCGGCGATCACCAGGCGCGCGCGCACAGCTGATCCATCGCTCAGACGCACCCGCGCTTCGCGCGATCGGGTGAAAAGGGAGTGTGTTCCTGTGCCTGGTCGGAAATCTACAGTTTCCAGCGCGTTCAGACGTTCAGACAGCTCGCGCCGAAGCAGCCAGTTGGGAAAATTCCAGCCAAAGGGTTGCTCGGAAATGTCGGCTGCTTTGAAATCCTTTGTCAGCCGCGGCTCTGGTGTCTCTCCGCCTGCATCGACGATACGCATGATCTCGAGCGGGGCTGCGTGTGGGGCCAGATGCTCCCACAAACCGGCCGCTTCAAGGACACGCCGTGCGGGTTGCAGCATTGCCGTGGAGCGCATATCGGCACCGTCATCGTCCCGGCGGATCACAGGTGGTGCGGGGTCTACGCACAAAACCCGGAAGCCCGCCGTACCAAAGGCAGCTGCGGCGGTCATGCCGGCGATACCGCCGCCGGATATCAGAATGTCACAGGTTGTATCTGTCATAAGGTCCCGGCATTTTTCGGGAAGGGTATCTGCCGTGGCAGGCAATGACCAGAAGGCTCAGCCCCAGGTAATCATCAGCAGCAGGATAAAAATAACAGGCACCATCGCCACCGCAGGCAGGTAGAGGCCCGGCAATCCGAAAATCAGCGCGGAGCACATCCAGAGGCTGACAAAGAGGATCAGCGCAAACCAGATATTGCTCTCATCACCCTCACTGACATCCCGCGCCACCCAGCCAATCACCGGGATCGCATAGAACAGTCTTTGCCAAAGCGGCAGGGCAGGTGGGTTTTCAGCAGTTGCCATTTCACTCTCCTGATCAGCGTTATGCTACAGATGGGGCGTGCGCGGACCCGGAACAGGTGCCGCATTGTCGCATCTGTGCGGTCAGGTGAGCCTGGACAGAAACTCCGCAAGATCATCTGTATGAAAATGAATGTGATCTCCCGGTCCGCATTCATCCGCCACATGTACCGTGCGCATGCCCATGGCATGGGGGGCTTTAAGATTGCGTGAATCATCCTCGAACATCGCGGCCTGCGCAGGGTCGAGGCCGTCCTTGCCAAAAACGGTTTCAAAGGCCTCGATCTCTGGTTTCGGCAAGTACCCGGCGTGCTCTACCCCGTAGACCGCATCAAAGATGCCGCTCAGCCCGCGTGCTTCCAGAACCCTGCGGGCATAGGGCTCACAGCCATTGGTATAGACGATCCGGCGGCCTGGCAGCGCGCGCAGACGGGCGGCCAGGTCCGGATCAGGCGTCAGACTGTCCATGGGGATATCGTGCACGTCCTGCAGATACGGGTCCGGGTCAACATCGTGTTCGCGCATCAGCCCGGCCAGTGTCGTGCCATGGGTTGCCCAGTAGTGTTTGCGCAGACGATCAGCTTCTGCGTGATCTACGGAAAGCGTGTCCATCACCCAGCGGGTCATGCGTACTTCAATCAGGTCGAAAAGACGCGCGGCGGGCGGGTAGAGGGTGTGATCAAGGTCGAACACCCAGGTGTCGACATGAGAAAAGGCTTTCTTTGGCATGATCCCTCGATACAGGTGCGGTCGTAATGTGCAAGCCCCGCGAGGGTTGCGCCACCGGGCTGCTGATCGTTAAGGTGGCTGAAACAGCTTTGGACAGAGATACTTATGGCATTGCAGAAACAACAACAGACCGATGCCTATTCTATGATCCTGGAGGCGATTGACCTTGGGGTCTACCGCCCTGGCGACCGTCTGGTGGAAAGCGAACTGGCGGAGCGTTTCGGCGTGTCGCGCACGCCCATCCGCGAAGCGCTGCAGCGGCTGGAGACGCAGTCTTTGCTGGCGCGGGATGGCCGCAGCCTGATCGTGGCATCACTGGATCATAACCAGATGGCCGAGCTGTATGTGGTGCGCCGCGAACTGGAAGGGCTGGCCGCGCGCCTGGCGGCTCAGCACGCAACTGCCGAAGAAGTGCGGATTCTGCGGGACATGGTCGAAGAAGACAACGCCCTGACAGAAGACCCCGCCGCCCTGGCCCGGGCCAACAGGCGGTTTCACAAGCAGATCCACCTTGCCTCGCACAACCGCTATCTTGTGCAACAGCTTGACCTGGTGCACCGCACCATGGCGCTGATGGCGACAACCTCGCTGGCGGCTCAGGGCAGGGGCGCGATCGCTCAGGAGGAGCACGACGCCATTGTACGCGCGGTCGAGGCGCGGGACGCGGATGCGGCGGATGAGGCCCTGCGCGAGCATATCTCGGTCGCGTTCATGACGCGTCTGAAACAGGATGCCATTCTGCGCCGCGACGAAAGCTGACCCGATCAGTTCGGGTCGGTCTGATGCGACACCCCATGCTGTGTCTTGTCCCAGTAAAATGGTGAGCGCACCATTTCCCACAGAGCCTTGAAAGCTGCGAGTGTGCCGAGCGTGTAGTAAAACATCATAGTGGGAACAAAAGGGATCAGGTGCCGGTGGCCCCGGCCCGAGACCGCGACAATACCCATGGCAATCGTCAGCAGTTCCGAGAAAACGAAGAGGCCCGCCATGGCCCAGACGGCCTGACTGCCCAGGGTGCCGGAAATCGGGTGCGTCAGACCGAGCAGCGTGATCCAGAATGTCCAGAGCAGGGGGGCCAGGGCAAACTGGGAGAATGCGGCCAGAAAGATCGTCTGAAGCCCCAGAAACCGCTTGATGCCAAGATCCCGGATCAGTTGTGCGGGGCGGCGCATGTGCACAAAGTATGTAACCATAAACCCCTTGAGCCAGCGGGATCTCTGGCGCACCCAGGGCCAGGGGCGGCTGGTCGCCTCTTCGTGGGTCACGGTGGGCAGAAGCTCTGTCTGATAGCCGTGTCGTGCAAGGCGAACGCCCAGATCGGCGTCTTCGGTGACGTTATGCGCGTCCCAGCCACACAGCTTTTCCAGCGCATCCCGGCGGAAAAAGAGGGTGGTGCCCCCCAGCGGGACCACAAGCCCCATCCGGGCAATGCCTGGCAGGACGATCCGCCACCAGGTGGCGTATTCGATGGTGAAACAGCGCGACAGCCAGTTGGTGCGGGAATTGTAGTAATCCAGTATGCCCTGCAGGCAGACCACGCTGTCCGGTGCCTGGGAAAACCGCGTGGCGACCCGCTCGATCTGATCTGCTTCGGGCCAGTCCTCGGCATCCCATACGCCGATGATGCTGCCGCGGCAGAAATCCAGAGCATAGTTGAGCGCGCGGGGTTTGGTGGTAAGGTCCCCCGCACCCGGCACTTCGATCACACTCATCCAGTCCGGCAGCTCTGTCCGGCTGAGCGTTTCACGGGTCAGGCTGTCGCCTTCCTCCAGTACCAGAACAACGTTCAGCAGGGATTTCGGATAGGTCAGTCTGCTCAGCCGCGCGATAAGCTGGGCGGCTATTTCCCTTTCCCTGAGCAGAGGCACCAGCACAGACACGCGGGGCATCCGAAAGGGTGCCGCGGTTACGGGCAGCGGTCTGATCCTGGTGGCGGGGCCGGCCAGCAGATGGCTGGCAAAAGCGGCGGCCTTAAGCACGGTGATCATGATGAGCGTCAGAACGGCCCAGAGAACACCCGCCGTAAAGGTCCAGACCGGCGACAGGATCAGCCCCAGGAGCAACAGCACGCAGATCAGCCCGGCAATGGTCAGCCTGCCGCGCGTGCCCGCCGCCCAGTCCCGGCAGCTTTCGCCCGCAGGCACGCGCCGTGTGGCGTTTTCGGCCAGTTCTGTGCCGTAGAGGCGGCTGATATGGGCCTGGATCTGAACCTCATCAACGATCACAGGAAAGAGGTTTTTACCCCTGATCCCAATGGCCTGGCGAAGCTGTGAAAAGGCAGCAGGACTGCTGGTTGCGATATAGATGCGCCGCCCGTCGACACGCCAGGGCACGACCCCATAGCGCAGGCACAGCGTGGCAGGCAGGTGGCGTGCCATGTCACGCGCGGGGGGGTTAAGCTCCAGGTCCGCGCCTTCGGTATGGGCCTGCAAGGCCAGCGCGCTGAGCACATCGCCTTTGCTGACAAGCCCTTCGGCCACCATGATGTCGCCCAGGGGCGCGTCGATGTGGCCCTGCAGGGAGAGCGCGTGTTGCAGATCTTTGCTGGCAATCTTGCCGTCATCCACCAGAAGTGTCCCGATGGGTGCATGCCGCCCGTTCTTTTGGCGACCCTTCGGCTTTGCCAGACGCAGGTCGAAGTCGTTCATCTGCCAGCCCGTTTGTGGGAAATACCGGCAGACCCTGTCAGAACAGGGTTAATGATCTGTTAAAAAAGGGTATTTCTACCTCTGCGGGTAGGCCTCAGGCGGCACGTTCCGCCATCGCGCTGGCAAAGCGCTCAAAGAGGTAATAGCTGTCCTGCGGGCCGGGGCTGGCCTCCGGATGGTGCTGCACGGACCAGACCGGCCGGCCATCGATGCGGATACCACAGTTGGAGCCGTCAAAGAGCGACGTGTGCGTCTCGACCACGCCCTCGGGCAGGGTCTGCGCATCAACGGCAAAGCCGTGGTTCATCGACGTGATCTCGACTTTGCCGGTATCATGATCCTTGACGGGATGGTTGGCCCCGTGATGGCCGTGGTTCATCTTGATGGTCTGTGCGCCCAGTGCCAGCGCCAGCATCTGATGGCCCAGGCAGATGCCGAAAACCGGCAGATCCGTCTGGTCCAGGACCTGCCGGATCATGGGCACAGCATAGCTGCCTGTTGCCGCCGGATCGCCGGGACCATTGGACAGAAAAACACCATCCGGCTGATGGGCCATGACGTCGTCATAGGTTGCTGTGGCAGGCAGAACAGTCACATCGCAACCCGCACTGGCAAGACAGCGCAGGATGTTCCGCTTGGCGCCGTAATCAATTGCGACCACACGGTATTTCGGGTTTTCCTGCGGGCTGTAACCCTGGGGCCAGGCCCACCGCATTTCATTCCAGCGGTAGGACTGGGCACAGGTGACTTCCTTTGCAAGGTCCAGCCCTTCCAGCCCTGAAAAACCGCGCGCGGCAGCGACCAGTGCCTCTGCATCAAAGTTGCCCTGGGGGTCATGTGCCAGGGCCACATGCGGCGCGCCGGACTGGCGGATGGCGCGGGTCATCCGGCGCGTGTCCACGCCCCCCATCGCAATGCGCCCCCGGGCGGCAAGCCACTGGTCCAGATGCTGAACGGAGCGCCAGTTTGACGGGTCGGTCGGCATCCATTTGACAATCATGCCCGCCGCGACCGGATCGCCGGTCTCATCGTCTTCGGGGTTCACGCCCGTGTTGCCGATATGCGGGAAAGTAAAGGTCACGATCTGCCCGGCATAGGAGGGGTCCGTCATGATCTCCTGATAGCCGGTCATTGCGGTGTTAAAGCACAGTTCCGCCACGGTCTGGCCGGTCGCCCCGAAGCCGTGTCCGTAAAACAGCGTCCCGTCTGCGAGGGCCAGACAAGCGGTGGGGCGGTCGGGCGCGGCGGGCTGCATGGGCGGTCCTTTCGGCGGAAATCGGGGGCAAAATCTGGCGGAAACTAGTCCCCGCGCCCGGGGGGGTCAAGAGCGTTTACGAGGCATATGAGGTCTATCTGACGTGGCGGCGTTTCTGAGGGGGGTGGTTGCAGGTGCGGGGACCTTTGGCTAAGGTCCGGCGCCGGAGCATAGCCACCCTGCGGTGGCGTCACCAGAGGTACCAGAGCAATGGATTTGCGCACAAAGATTTCCGCCGCACTCAAGCAGGCGATGAAGGATAAGGCCGCAGACCGCCTGTCCACACTGCGGCTGATCAATGCCGCGATCAAAGACAAGGATATCGCTGCGCGTGCGGATGGAAATGACGACGGCGTCGGCAATGAGGCGGTGCTGGGCATCCTGGGTAAAATGGCCAAGCAGCGCATGGAAAGCGCGCGGGCCTATGAGGAAGGCGGACGTCTGGATCTCGCAGAACGTGAGCGCGGCGAGATTGCCGTGATCGAGGAGTTTCTGCCCCGCCAGCTGTCCGAAGAGGAGGCTGTGGCCGCCGTGGATGCCGCCGTGGCGGAAATCGGGGCCGAGAGCATCCGGGACATGGGAAAGGTCATGGGTGTGCTCAAGGGCCGCTATACCGGTCAGATGGATTTTGGCAAAGTGGGCCCGATGGTCAAAGACCGCCTGGCCTGACAGGCACTGCACCGGAGGCGCCATGGACATCTTCAAAGCCTCTGAAAAGATTATGAAAATGGATGATGCCGCCTGGGCACGCCACGCCAACCCGTGGAGTGTCTGGTCGCGGTTTTCATGTCTGCCGCTGATCGTCGCCGCCATCTGGTGCCGGATCTGGATCGGGTGGTGGGCGCTGGTGCCGCTGGGGCTTGCGCTGATCTGGACGTGGATAAACCCGCGTCTTTTTGCGCCGCCCGCTGCGCTGGACAGCTGGGCGTCGCGCGGTGTCATGGGAGAGCGGTTTTTCCTGAACCGTCACGAGGTTCCGGTGCCGGAACACCACCTGCGTGCGGCCTGGTGGCTGACCGCTGTTTCCGCAGCCGGTTTGATTGTCCTGATCGCCGGGCTCTGGATTCAGGATGGGATGCTGACGCTTTTTGGCCTGGTTGTCAGCATCGGCGGCAAGATGTGGTTCGTGGACCGTATGGTCTGGATTTACGAGGATATGACCCGGTCAGCGGGCCCAGGCGCGCTGTAGTTCGTCGTATAGCGCTATCCGTTCCTCTTCACTCAGGAAAGCGCCGATTTCCACCTCGCGGCCTTTGCCGCTGAGGGTGACATACTGTGGTACAGGTCCGTCTTTTTCGTATTTGGTGATCGTGGTCCAGTAGCGGTTGCAGTCCCAGGCTCTGACCTCGCCTGTGGGCTCTGTGCGTACGAGTTTTGCCTGGCTTTCATCCAGGGTCAGCACTTCGGTGATCTGGCGGGCGTGGCGGTTGCGCTGGAGCGCGTGCCAGATGCCCCAGACCGCGGCCAGCAGAAAGGGCAGCAGCCCCCACAGCACCGGCGAGCCAAGCAGCGGCAGCGCGGGAATGCAGATCAGTGTGAAGGTGGCCAGCACAAAGGCCGCCATGCCACGCGCGGGCAGCGCGTTGTGGGGCCAGAGGCGCAGCTGCTGGGGCGTTTCACCTGGGGCTGTGGTCCATTGATAGGGCATTGCGCTGATCGGTCCGGCGGGGGTGGTCGGCAGGGTGTTCGGGGGCAGTTTACAGCGCCCGAATTGACGGGTGCAATGCGGCACAGCGCCCGGTTTTGCGCAACGTTCGGTGCCCGGATTTCGGCCACAGGGCACGAATCACCCGTTAACGCAGCAGTACAAGGCAAAACCGGCGTCGGTTTCACGTCGGTATAACGTCGGTATTTTGTCGGTGGAAGGGCGGTGCCGGGGCGGGTTAACAGCGCGTGCGCCCGGGTTTGTTGTCAAAGGGTAAATGCCGGTTCGTACCCGCGTCGCACTGGCAGCGACGGGCCCCCGGTTGCAGGGCACCGCCACGCGCCAGTGATCCGGCGGATGCCTGGCAAGGGCCTGCAAACTCCCGACAATTTGAAGAACCTGTTCACCGGACCCTAACACTATGGGCGTAAAACGCAGATCCCGAGACAGGGGTAGAAATGAAGTTCGAGACGCTTCAGAAAACGTATCTGGATCTGACCGGTGATGCGGTTGTGATCGGGCGCATTTCGCCCGGGTCCGAAACTGCGCGGGTCACTTATATCAACGCGGCCTTTACCCGCCTGTTTGGATATATGTCGCAGGACGTCCTTGGCCGTTCCTTTGACCATACGCCCGGGTTGCAGGAGACGCTGGCGCTGTTTGACAGCCTGGTTTTGCAAACCCCGGAGGAAGAGCAAAGCGTGGATGCCCAGGCGCGGTTTACCCGCGCCGATGGCACGGAATTCTGGGCCAGTATCTCTTTTCTGAATGCAGGCGGCGCACCCGGAGAGGCGCGGTTATTCTGCGCGACCTACCGCGATATCTCGGCGCTCAAACAGGCGGAGGACACCGCCAACAGATCGCGCGCCCGGCTGATCGCAGCGCTGGATGCCTACCCCTATCCCTTTGCCATTTACGACAAGGATGACTGTCTGGTCGTCTGGAATGATGCTTACAGCGAATCGATGACGGACAGGCCGGAAGATCTTTGCCCCGGCATGCATGTCAGGGAGGTCGCCAACATCGCCATCAAAGGCGGTAAGTTCGTGGCGGCCATCGGTAAGGAAAAGCAATGGACCTCGGATGAGCATCACAAACAGGAGTTGTCCAAGCCCGTGCAGGATCTGGAGCTGGCCGGGGATATCCATCACCGGTTGCTGAGATCACGGAGCAAGAACGGTGATCTGGTCATGCTGCGCATCGATATGACGGAGGTAGTGCGCCAGCGGCGGGCGCTGGAGGCGGTTCAGGAACGGTTCATGTCCGCGATCAACGCCTATCCTGATCCCTTTGCGATCTATGATGCGGGCCACCACCTGGTGATCTGGAATTCGGCCTATGCGGCGTCCATGTCCGCCCGGCCAGAGGAGCTGCGCCCGGGCGTGCATCTGAAAGACCTGTTGCACAGTGCGGCCCGGGAGGGTCTGATCGCCCCCGCACAGGGGCGGGAAGCGGACTGGGTGGAGGAATACTACTCCCCGCAGCTGCTGGACCCCGGATCAGAGGATCTGGAGTTTGCCAATGGAGAGCATTACCGCATGATCCGCTCCCGCACGCCCAAGGGAGAATATGTGGCGCTGCGCGTCAACATCACCGAGGAAGTCCGCCAGCGCCGCGTGGTGGAACAGCACACGAAAGAGCTGGAGCGGGTGAATGCAGAGATCACCCATAAGGCGCTGCACGATGATCTGACGGGCCTGGGCAACCGGCGGTATCTGTCCCGCCGGTTTGAGGAATTGTGCGCGACGCGGGGCAAAGAGGGTGGCGAACTGGCCGCCCTGCATATCGATCTGGACCGGTTCAAGCAGATCAATGACACCATGGGCCACGCGGCAGGCGACCATGTTCTGCTGGAGACCGCCAACCGTATTGTCACCAGCGTGCAGCCTGGCGATGTGGTGGCGCGGATCGGGGGCGATGAGTTTGTGGTGCTGTTGCTGGCCGACTGCGGCAGCGCGCGCCCGGTGCAGCTGGCCACTGATCTGCTGAAAATGCTGGGCAGGCCAACCTTTTTTGAGGGGCGTGAATGCCGGTTCGGGGCGTCGATTGGTCTCGCGCAGACGCCGCTGTCCTCGGTTGAGGAGCTTCTGACCAACTCTGACATTGCGCTCTACAAGGCCAAGCGGGGCGGGCGCTGTCGTCTTGATCTGTTTGACCGGTCTGACCTGGAAGAGATCCGGCACACCAAGGAGCTGGCCGATGACATCCTGCGGGCGATCGAGAACCAGGAGTTTGTGCCCTGGTATCAGCCCCAGACGGATGCGGTCACAGGCGTGGTTGTCGGGGTTGAGGTGCTGGCCCGCTGGCAGCATCCCGAAAAGGGCATCGTGTCGCCCGCCGGTTTTCTGGCGGTGGCCACGGATCTGAATGTGGCGGCAGATATTGACGGCATGATCTTTACCAAGGCGATGCATGATTGCCGCGATGTCTTTCCGGGAATGCCGGTGTCGCCGTCGCTGTCGTTCAACGTCAGCGCCAGCCGGGTGCGCGAGAACAGCATTGATGATGTGCAGGTCATGGTCAGAGACTATCCCGGCGAGGTCTGTTTCGAGCTGCTGGAGACAATTTTCCTGGAAGAGGCGGATGCCGGCTTTCTCTTTCAGCTCGACCGGTTGCGGGACATGGGGATCACCATCGAGATTGATGATTTCGGCAGCGGGCATGCCTCGGTCGTGGCGTTGCAGCGGATCGGCCCTGACAGGCTGAAGATTGACGGCCGGCTGATTGCCCAGGCAACGGAGAGTGAAAACGGTCTGCGTCTGGTGCGCTCCCTGGTCGAGATCGGGCTTGCCCTGGAGATGGGCGTAACCGCCGAGGGGATCGAAACGCAGGAGCAGGCAGATGTGCTCGCCGGGCTGGGCTGTGACCGGCTGCAGGGCTATCACATTGCGCGGCCGATGCCCTTTGGCGACCTTCTGGCCTTTCTGGGTCAGCCCCCGGACCGCGTGGCAGGCTGAGGCCTGTGTGACGGGCTACCGGTGATCCAGCGCGCGGCGGTGGGCTGAAATGCAAAAGGCCCCGCGTTTCCACAGGGCCTTTTTTGTTGTCAGCGCTCGTTTCAGTGCGCGTGTTTGTTGTCCCATTCTTCCTGCTTGGGCAGGATTTCGAACGTATGCTCGGGCGGCGGGGATGGCAGCGTCCATTCCAGCGTGTCGGCATATTCGTTCCAGGGGTTGGCTTCTTTCGCTTCCTTGCCCTTGCGGATGGCATAGAACATCACGCCAAAGAAGAAGAGGAAGGAGGCAAAGCTGAGGAAGGCACCAAGGCTCGACCACCAGTTCCAGTAGGCAAAGGCATCCGGATAGTCGATGTAGCGGCGCGGCATGCCCTGACGGCCCAGGAAGTGCTGTGGGAAGAACGTCAGGTTTGCACCGATGAAGAAGGCCCAGAAGTGCAGCTTGCCCGCCCATTCAGGATACATGCGGCCGGTCATTTTGGGGAAGTAGAAGTAGATCCCCGCAAAGATCGCGAACACAGCACCGAGGCTCATCACATAGTGGAAGTGTGCCACCACGTAGTAGGTGTCGTGGTAGTAGCGGTCCACGGCGGCCTGGGACAGAACGATGCCTGTCACACCACCAACGGTGAAGAGGAACAGGAAGCCAAATGCCCAGAGCATGGGCGTTTTGAATTCAACAGAACCGCCCCACATGGTAGCAATCCAGCTGAAGATTTTGACCCCGGTGGGCACCGCGATGACCATGGTCGCCAGCATAAAGTATGCCTGCTGGTTGAGGGTCATCCCGACGGTATACATGTGGTGCGCCCAGACGACGAAACCCAGCGCGCCGATGGCGATCAGGGCCCAGACCATCGGCAGGTAGCCGAAGATCGGTTTGCGCGCAAAGGTCGCAATCACGTGGCTGATGATGCCGAAACCGGGCAGGATCACGATGTAGACTTCCGGGTGGCCGAAGAACCACAGGATGTGCTGATAGAGGATCGGGTCGCCGCCGCCTGCAGGATCAAAGAAGGTGAACCCGAAGTTCCGGTCCATGAGCAGCATGGTGATCGCGCCTGCCAGAACCGGCAGGGACAGCAGGATCAGCCAGCTTGTCACAAAGATCGACCAGGAGAAAAGCGGCACCTTGAACAGTGTCATGCCCGGGGCACGCATGTTCAGGAAGGTGGTGATCATGTTGATCGCGCCAAGGATCGAGGAGGCACCGGAGACGTGCACCGCAAAGATCGCGAGGTCCATGGAGAACCCGCCCTCGTTCGTGGACAGCGGTGGATAGAGCACCCAGCCCACACCCGAACCGGACTGATCGTTACCGCCCGGCGCCAGCACAGAGCAAACGGCGAGGGTTGTACCGGCCACATAGAGCCAGAACGACAGGTTGTTCATGCGGGGGAATGCCATATCGGGCGCGCCGATCTGCAAGGGCATGAAATAGTTGCCAAATCCGCCGAAAAGCGCCGGGATCACGACAAAGAACATCATCAGGATGCCGTGTCCGGTGATCAGAACGTTCCAGAGGTGCCCGTTTGGCGTACAGGCCGCATCGCTGGCCATCATACGTGCGCCTTCCATGCACATGTACTGTACACCCGGTTCCATAAGCTCAAGGCGCATGTAAACGGTGAATGCGACCGAAATGAATCCGGCGAAAGCGGAGACGATCAGGTAGAGAATACCGATGTCTTTGTGGTTTGTGGACATGAACCAGCGGGTAAAGAAGCCGCGCTCGTCATGGTGATCATGGCCGTGGATGGCTGCGTCTGCCATGCTCTTGCCTCCTGACAGTGAGTTATACCTGCACGACGGTTCCCGTGCCGCGCAGAGATTCCAGACGTTTCTAGAGGGAGTTGGCGGCAGGAGCAATGATCGTATTGACGCAGCCGCAGATATTTCCCGGCGGATGCGGACAGGACCCGCGACGGCTGTGAAAACTGTGCAAATGTTTAACTGTCTTCGTGCGTATTTACCGCCTGTTAACGCCACCAGGGCATTTTCCTGTTGGTAACCGGGCCGCGGTTCACGATGCGGCCGAGGAAAGAAGAATTTATGGCCGTCGCCCCCGTATCGGACCCCGTTGATCAAGAAGTGCCCGCCAGCGCGGACAGCCCTGAGTTTCTCAGGCGGATGGTTTCGCTGGTGCCGGGCATTCTGTATATCTTCAACCACCGGACCCAGAGCAACGAATATTCCAACCGGTCGATCGCGGAACTGCTGGGATACACCCGCGAAGAGACAATCGCGCTGGGCGACCGCCTGATGGAAACGATCATCCACCCCGAAGAAGCGGCGCGCGTGGATCTGTATCTGGAAAAGCTGGCCAATTGTAAGGACGGCATCCAGCGGCTGATCGAATACCGGGCCATCAACAGACAGGGGAGCATTGTCTGGCTGCGCAGTATTGATGCTGTCTTTGACCGGGATGCCGAGGGCAGGGTGCTGCGCCACATTGGTATTGCCATGGACATCACCGCCCAGAAAAAGGCAGCCGAGCGTCTGAAAGCCAAAAACCATGAGCTGGAACAGCTGACCTATGTGGCCACCCATGACCTGCGCGGCCCGGTCACCAATATGACGTCACTGGTTGCGGATCTGATGACCTGTCAGGAGATGCTGCCGCCGGCACAGGCAGAATCGCTCGACCTTATGCAGGAAGTCACGGATCAGGCGCGCAAAAAGCTGGATACGCTGGTCCTGGCGGCTGAGGCCAGCTCGGGCGAGTTGCCCGCGGTCGAGACCGTCAGCCTGGTTGTGGCCTGCGAGACGGCAATGTCCCGGCTGCGTGACCGGATCAGCTGGTCGGGCGCACGTGTCCGCACAAGTTTTGAGGCAACGCAGGTCCGCTGTATGCCCGAAGCGCCTGCCGGGATCCTGGAAGCGCTGATCTGTAATGCGCTGGATTACTGCCCGGCAGACCGCACACCGGATATTCTGATCTCATCGCGCAGCGAAGACGCCGTAACCGTGCTTGAGGTGCGGGACAATGGCGCGGGTCTTGACCCCGAACGGGACTGCGAAAAAGTCTTCAGCCTGTTCCAGCGTGCCCATGCGGAGCCCGCCGGAGAGGGCGTCTCCCTTTATGTGGCGAAATGTCTGATCGAACGTATCGGCGGACGGATCGGTCTTTCTGTGGCACCGGATGGCGGTGCTGTTTTCAAAATCACATTTCCCAATTGAGAAGGTGCTGACAGGTGCAGAGTGAACCTCTTTCAAAGATCCTTCTGGTTGATGACGACCGCGTCACCAACATGCTGCATGAGCGGCTGATCGGGAAATCCGGCGTGGCCCGTTCGGTGGCTGTTGCAACCGATGGGGTGGCCGCACTTGAGCATCTGGAAAGTGTGCGCAGCGCTGACGAAGAGGCCCCGGACCTGATTCTTCTCGACATCAATATGCCGCGCATGAACGGGTTCGAGTTTCTGGAAGCCTATCGTGACCTGCCGTCCGAAGAGCAGAAGCGGCATATGATTGTCATGCTGTCGACCTCTGTGCTGCAGCGCGATCACGCGCGGGCAGAGGCGGATCCGAATGTGCACGCTTTTGTGTCCAAACCGCTGGACCGTGCCCTGCTGAACGATATTGTGGCGGCCTGCCAGGCGGGCAGGTCGGACAGGGCCGCCGGCTGATCAGCCGGTCCGGGCCGGAAGATCCGGTGCCGGCGCATCCCGGGGCACATCCCCGAACACGGTTTCAAACGCACCGCGCAGCGCCACATCAAGATCATGCATGCTCACCGGCAGTCCCAGATCGGTCAGGCTGGTCACACCATGTTCACGGATGCCGCAGGGCACAATGCCGTCGAAATGCGTAAGGTCCGGTTCGACATTGACCGACACCCCGTGAAAACTCACCCATTTCCGCAACCTGATCCCGATGGCGGCCACCTTGTCCTCGGGCGGGCTGCCATCGGTGCGCGCAGTTTTTTCAGGCCGTTCGACCCAGACGCCGACGCGTCCGTCACGGATGTGCCCCGTCACATTAAAGCTGTCGAGCGTCCGGATCACCCAGGTCTCCAGATCCTGCACAAAAGCCCGCACGTCATGGCCGCGCTGTCCCACGTCGAGCAATGTGTAGGCCACACGCTGCCCGGGACCGTGATAGGTATACTGCCCGCCGCGCCGGGTCTGAAAGACGGGGAATCGCTCCGGATCGGTCAGATCGGCGTCCCGCGCCGAGGTACCGGCGGTATAAAGCGGCGGGTGTTCGACCAGCCAGACGCATTCAGCAGCCTGTCCTGCGGCAATCGCCGTGGCGCGCTCTTCCATCCAGGTCTCGGCGGCGCGATAGTCCGTCAGCCCGTCAGATATGATCCATTCCACCATGGGCGCGGTCTAACCTGGCGCCGGGGTGCTGGCAATTGCCCCCTGTGCGGCGCGGCGGGGGTGAAAATGCACCGATGCGGCTGTGCGGGCGGATATTTTCCGCATTATGGCTCTTCACAAGGCGCAGGTGCCGCTGTAAAGACCACTCACCATTCAGTGCGGATGTGGCGGAATGGTAGACGCGCAGCGTTGAGGTCGCTGTGGGGTAACACCCGTGGAAGTTCGAGTCTTCTCATCCGCACCAAAACCGTTTCGATTGAAACGCGCTCTCTTTGAACATTGTGCCGGGCGACAGCCGTTTTTTGTAAATGTCGAACAATCCGGCGGTTGAAACCCTTTATATCCCCCACCAATTTCCCGTTTCTGTTCGACGCGAAGCATAATCCGGTGCCGCATCTTATTGCCGGTACACAGAATTCGGGAACAGTCGCCGGTTTGTACGCGGTCGGACAGGCGCATGCCGCGATGGCGGATTGAAAGAGCGAACAACCAAACTCCCCGGCGCTTATCGAGTGGTGAACCGATTGCCGGTCAACTCTGCGCCCTGGACTTGTGGGGTATCTTCCGCAGCGCGAAAACTGTCGGAGCGAACGGGAAATCTTTCGAACCCTGGACGCTCTCATGCGTCTGCGATGCAACTGCCGCTCAGGTCTCCGGTCTGAAGGGAGCAGGCATTTCTGTTCCAGAAAAGCCTGTGGCGGAGGAGGTGGGATTCGAACCCACGGTACGCTTTCACGCACGCCGGTTTTCAAGACCGGTGCATTCGACCACTCTGCCACTCCTCCGGACCGGCTGGTTATGCGCTTTTGGCCGATGCGGGCGCGCTCTGCAAGAGGGTTGAGCGGTTCACCGTGAAAATCGGGTCGTGGGCGTGTACAGGATGCGAGTCTGCAGTACTTTTTGCAGGGGATTATTGCCTAAGCGCTGTGCAAAACCTTTCCTCGCACCGTAAGTCCGGCTAGGATGCCGCAAAAGCTCCTGAAAAAGGAGCACAGCAGACGCGCCGGACCCCGGCAAACAGGCAAGGACAACCCGAATGACCAAGAGTTGCATGTCCGGATTATATTCGCCCCTGTGCAGGTCCGCCGCTGCATTGCTCGCCGTCCTGGCGCTGTCAGCATGTGATGAGAACGGCGCTTTCAGCCTCGACAGTCTGACGGCATCACCGGCTGCCACAGCACCTGCGGGTTCCACCCCGGCCGGTGAGGCAACCGAACGGGATGTCGAGGCACCGGAGGTCTTTTCTGCGAAAGAAGAGGGTCTTTGGGACGGGCGCCCGTCGCTGGGCGGTGTCTGGGTCGCGCATCCGGATGCAGACGCGCCTGAGCGTGTGATCATTCGTAATGTCGACAACGGGCAATTCGTCGTTGGCGCGCTCTTCCGGCGCGAGCGGGATGTGCCCGGCCCACGGCTGCAACTGTCGTCAGATGCTGCGACCGCATTGAATATTCTCGCCGGCGCGCCGACCAGCCTTGATGTGACAGCGCTGCGCCGCGAAACGGTAGAGGCACCCGCGCCTGAGCCAGTGGCAGAAGACGCGGTCGTTGCCGCCCAGGCAGATGGCGCAGAGGACGTTCCGGTTGCGGCCAATGCTGCGGCTCCGGCGCTGTCTGCAGAAGAGGTGGCCGCAGCAGCTGAAACGGATAAGCCCGCAGGCTCTGCTGATCCGATCGCCCTGGCAACCGCAGCCCTGGGAGAGGCGGATGCCGCTGCCGAAACAGGCACTGCCGCCTCCAGCGAGGTCGCCGCCAGTGCGGCTGCCGCACCTGTCACCAGTTCGGCGTTGCCATCTTCTTCGCTGCCCGCATCCACCCTCAGCAGGCCATGGCTGCAGGCCGCGACGCTTAGCACCGAGGAGAATGCTGCGCGGGCGGTTTCGCAGCTGAGCAATGCCGGTCTGAACGCGCGGTCCAGCGAGCTGAAGCGCGAGGGCAAAAGCCTGTGGCGCGTGGTTGTCGGCCCCGCAACCTCCGAGGCAGAACGCAATGAAATGCTGGAAAAGGTCAAAAAGGCTGGATTTGCCGACGCCTTTCCCGTGACAAACTGAGCTTAAGCAGGAGACACCGCCGTGATCCGTCTTGCATCTGTACTGATCCTTCTTCTTCTCGCACCGCTGCAGGCTGCCGCTTTTGATACAAAGGCACGTGCGGCTTATGTGATCGACCAGACAACCGGCACGGTGCTGCTGTCCAAAAACGCAGACGAGCCATTGCCGCCGGCATCAATGTCGAAACTGATGACCCTTTACATGGCCTTCGAGGCCATACGGGACGGGCAGCTCAGCATGAGTGAAATGCTGCCGGTCTCAGAGCATGCGCAGTCCTATGGTGGCTCGAGCATGTTTTTGCAGTCCGGCGAAACGGTCAGTGTCGAGGACCTGCTGCGCGGTATTATCGTTTTGTCAGGCAATGATGCCTGTGTCGTGCTGGCGGAAGCACTGTCCGAGGACGGGCGCGAGGGCGGATTTGCCAGAATGATGACCCGCAAGGCCGTTGATCTGGGCATGACCAATTCGATCTTTATTAACTCCAATGGCTGGCCTGCGCCCGGGCATGTGATGTCGCTGCGCGATCTGGGCCTGCTGGCGCACCGGCTTATGGTGGATTTCCCGGAATTCTATCCGATGTTTGCCGAGACGGAGTTTGCTTTTGACAACCGGGTGCCCAGCAACCGGCTGAACCGCAATCCGCTCCTGTCCATGAACATCGGGGCGGATGGGCTGAAAACCGGCCACACAGAAGAGGCCGGGTATGGGCTGACCGGCTCTGCGCGCCAGGGGGACCGGCGGGTGATCTTTGTGGTGTCCGGCATCGACACCAGTGCGGAACGTGCTCAGGAATCACAGGCCATCGTGAACTGGGCGTTCCGCCAGTTTGCCGCGCGTCCGATGGTCTCCGGCGGTGAAAAATTTGCAGATGCCGACGTCTGGATGGGCAGCGAGCCCACGGTGGGGCTGATCGCTGAGCAAGACTATAGTGTATTGCTGCCGATCCGGGCGGGTACGGAGCTGGAGGCGGAGGTCGTGTTCAACGGCCCGATTGAGGCCCCGGTCAGCAAGGGCCAGCAACTGGCCGAGCTGGTATTCGCGCCCGACGGCCTGGAAGAGCGGCGCATCCCGCTGGTCGCGGACCGGGACATTGCCGCCGGTGGATTTGTGAGCCGTATGAGCACCGTTGCATTGGTGCTGTTCAACCGCTTTGTTCAGGGGCCCGAGGGCGAAACGTGACAATTCCCCCGCGCGGGTCCGGCTGCTTTATCACATTCGAGGGCATTGACGGCTCGGGCAAATCCACCCAGGTGGCCCGGCTGGCCGAGCATCTGCGTGCGCAGGGCAGGCAGGTTGTCGTCACGCGCGAGCCAGGCGGTTCGCCCGGTGCCGAGGAAATCAGGGCACTGGTGCTGCAGGGCGATCCGGACCGCTGGTCCGCCGAGACGGAAATTCTGCTCTTTACAGCTGCACGGCGTGATCACATGGAGCGTCTGATCCTGCCCGCGCTGGCCGAGGGCAAGGTCGTGCTTTGTGACCGGTTTGCCGACAGCACGCGCATGTATCAGGGATTGTCGCGCGGTGATCTGCGCCCGGTGGTCGACCAGCTGCACAGTCTGATGATCGGGCAGGAGCCGGATCTGACCGTGCTGATCGATATGGATCCGGCGACGGGGCTGAGCCGCGCTTTGTCCAGACAGACGGCCGATGAGCGGTTTGAAGCCTTTGGTGAGGATCTGCAAACGGCCATGCGGGCAGGGTTTCTGGCACTGGCTGAAGAGTTCAGCGACAGGTTTCGCATCGTCGATGGCGCACAGGGTATCGATGACGTGGCAAAAGATATCGCACAGATTGTGGACAGGGCACTGGCATGACAGCACCCGACCAGATCGAGGGCGCGTCCCACCCGCGCGACACGGCCCGGATTTTTGGCCAGGACAGGGCGCAGCAGGCGTTTCTGGATGCCTGGGCCATGGGGCGTCTGCATCACGGCTGGTTGCTGACCGGCCCGCAGGGTATCGGCAAAGCCACCCTGGCCTGGACCATCGCGCGGTTTCTGCTGTCGACGCCGGACCCGGAAGAAGACGGGCTTTTCGGCGCACCGGAACTGCCACAGTCGCTGGATATCAGCGCCGAGCATCCGGTGGCACGCCGCATCGCAGCGGGTGCTGAGCCGGGTCTGAAATCCATTACCCGCAGCGTAAATCCGAAGACGGACCGGATGCGAGAGGAGATTGTCGTCGATGACATCCGCGCGCTTGCTGGCTTTTTTCAGCTTTCAGCAGCCGACGGGGGGCGCCGCGTTGTGATTGTGGATCCGGCGGACGATCTGAATACCTCTGCGGCCAATGCGCTGCTGAAAATGCTCGAAGAGCCACCCGAACGGTCAACGCTTTTGCTGATCAGCCATCAGCCTTCCCGTCTGCTGCCAACCATCCGCTCAAGATGCCGCACCCTGCGACTGGGAGCGCTGGACCCGCAGGCGATGGCGCAGGCACTGGCCCAGGCCGGTGCAGCCGGTACCAGCGGGTCAGATGCGCTGGCCGAGCTTTCGGGCGGATCAGTGGGGGCTGCCTTGCGGTTGTCGCTGCTTGATGGTCTGAAAATCTATGCCGAGCTTCTGGCGCTTCTGAAGGGGTTGCCGCAGTTCGACAGGGGCCGCGCCGTCAGACTGGCCGAGGCTGCCGCGGCGCGCGGTGCCGGGGCGAAACGGGACCTGCTGTTTGATCTGCTGGATCTGCTGTTGTCGCGGCTTGCGCGCACCGGGGCCACCGGTGCGCCACCCGGCATCGAGGCGGCACCGGGAGAGGCAGAGATCCTGACCCGCCTGTCGCCCACGCCTGCTGCCGGGAGGGCCTGGGCAGAAACAGCGCAGGAAACCGGTGCCCGCGCGCGCCACGGCCGCGCGGTGAACCTTGACCCCGCCGCCCTGATCCTGGATACCCTGATCAAAGTAAGCCAAACCGCCAGCCCCTGACGTGAGGGTCCGGCCAGGACATCACGACAGGCATGACCGACACACCCCGGATCACTGACAGCCATTGCCACCTGGACTTTCCTGATTTCGACGGGCGGCTGCCCGAGGTGATTGCGAATGCCCGCGACGCCGGCGTGGCCCGCATGGTGACCATCTGCACCCGGCTGCGCAATGAACCGGCAGTCCGTGCAATCGCCGAAGCCCACGATCCGGTGTTCTACGCCGCAGGCACCCACCCGATGAGTGCTGCCGAAGAGCCCCTTGCCACCACGGACGAACTGATCGCTCTGGCGCGCCATCCAAAGTTCGTCGGGATCGGCGAGACGGGTCTCGACTATCACTACACCGCTGAAAGTGCGGATGTGCAGCAAACCTCCCTGCGGGTACATATCGATGCCGCACGCGACACGGGGTTGCCGCTGATTATTCATGCGCGGGATGCAGACGAGGATATGGCGCGCATCCTCGCGCAAGAGCACCGTAACGGCGCCTACACCTGCGTGATGCACTGTTTTTCGTCGTCTGCCGGTCTGGCGCGCGCGGCACTCGATCTGGGGTTTTATCTGTCTATGTCGGGGATCACGGCATTCCCACGATCGTCCGGGCTGCGCGATATTTTTGCCGCCGCACCCGCCGACCGGATACTGGTAGAAACCGATGCGCCCTATCTGGCGCCGCCGCCGCACCGGGGCAAACGCAATGAACCTGCCTTCGTCGCGCATACAGCACGCCGCGGTGCCGAAACCATGGGCATGCAATATGCGGATTTCGCCGCAGCCACCGAACGAAACTTTGATCGTCTGTTTTCAAAAGCCGCGCAGTGGGAGGCGGCCGCATAATGGCGCAGACCCGCTTTACCATTCTGGGCTGCGGCTCGTCGGGCGGGGTGCCGCGTCTGGGCGGGCACTGGGGCGACTGTGACCCGGAAAATCCGAAAAACCGGCGCAGGCGCTGCTCGCTTCTGGTCGAGCGGACCGGCGACAAGGGTACCACAACCGTTCTGATCGATACATCACCCGACCTGCGCGAACAGTTGCTGGGCACCGGCACCGGCCGGCTTGATGCTGTCATCTATACCCATGCGCATGCGGATCACGTGCACGGTATCGATGATCTGCGTATGATCGTGTTCAATATGCGCGCACGCCTGCCGGTCTGGGCAGATGCGCCGACCCGTGACGCGCTGATGAGCCGGTTCGATTACGCATTCGTCCAGGCCGAGGGGTCAACATACCCGCCGATTCTCGACATGAACCTCATCGACGGCGATGTGGCGATAGACGGGGCAGGCGGGACCATCCGGTTCACCCCCTTTCAGGTGGCACATGGCGGTATGGATGCGCTGGGTTTCCGCGTCGGCGATGTGGCCTACCTGCCGGATGTGGCGCAGATACCTGACGATCAGTGGCACCACCTTGAAAACCTTGACTGCTGGATTGTCGATGCCCTGCGCCGCGAGCCGCACCCGACACACGCACATCTCGCCCGAACGCTGGACTGGATCGATCAGGTCGCGCCGCGTCGCGCGGTGCTGACAAATATGCACATTGATCTCGACTATGCCACGCTGCTGGCCGAAACCCCTGAGCATGTCGAACCCGCCTGGGACGGGCTGACCCTGACATTCTCCACACCATAGTTTCTTCTGGCAATAAATATCCCCGCCGGAGGCTCCCGTCTCCTCCTGCAGGCGCAAAGGCCCGCCCATGCAAACCCTGCTCGATGTCATCCTGCCCGTCTTTCTGGTCATTGGTTTCGGCTACGTGGCTGTCTGGCGCAATCTCTTCCCGACAGAAGGTATTGACGGTGTCATGCGCTTTACCCAGAATTTTGCGATCCCCTGCATGTTGTTTCAGGCCATCGCCTCTATGGATCTCGGGGCATCCTTTGATCCCGGTCTGCTGAGTTCTTTCTATGCCGGTGCAGGGATCTGTTTCTTTCTGGGAATGACCGGCGCGCGTGTGCTCTTTGGCCGCGAGTGGGAAGACTGTGTGGCCATCGGTTTCTGCTGTCTCTTCTCCAATTCCGTTCTGCTGGGCCTGCCGATCACGGAACGGGCTTACGGGGCTGACGCGCTGACCGGCAACTTCGCAATTGTCGCGCTGCACTCACCGTTTTGCTACGGGCTGGGTATCACGGTTATGGAAATCACACGCAACCGGGGCCAGTCCCCGGCGGTTATGGCCCGCTCCGTGATCCGCGCGATGTTCAGAAATGCGCTGGTGCTGGCTATCGGACTGGGATTTGTCGTGAACTTTTCAGGGCTGCCCGTGCCCGGGGTTGTGGATGATGCCCTGTCTCTGATCGTCAGAGCAGCACTTCCCGCGGCACTTTTTGCGCTGGGGGGAGTTCTCTTTCAATACCGTCCCGAAGGCGATCTGCGCGCCATCGCCATGGTCTGCGGCATCGCCCTTGTCATTCATCCCGCGCTTGTCTGGTTTTTCGGAACCCTGCAGGAAGTGCCGCGGGACGCCTTTCGCTCGGGTGTGCTGACCGCGGCCATGGCGCCGGGCTTCAATGCCTATATCTTTGCCAATATGTACGGCCGGGCAAAACGGGTCGCGGCCTCTTCTGTGCTGATCGCCACCGGTGCTTCAGTTCTGACCGTGTGGGTCTGGCTGTCATTTCTCTCCGGACTATAGGTGTTTCCCGCTCGGCGGGATTCGCATGAGGCTGTCCGGAATGCCAAACAAGACCATGAATCATCGGAAATAAGGCTCCGGCGTGTCGGCAGATTGTTGCCGCTTTTTAACCCTGAATGGGGCGCTCAGAAGAAGATGGGGTGGCCGTTAGTTGTCCGTTAACACTCAGAGTGGACGATATCCCTGATTTTACTGATCCGCCGCGCAGCCGTTTTCGTGAAAAACGCTGCCACAATTGCCCTCAGGCAGCGCCCGGTTGTGTCAGGTTTTTAATGAATAGTTACCTCAGCGCCTGAATTGAGCCCAACGTTCGCCAAGCTGGCCCGCCATACAAGGATCAGTTCAGACGTTCCGGTCTGAGTGCATCTACCGGAAGAGACTGAGCGGCACGTAACAATTCGAGGCGTTTCAAATGGCTCATGTATTCTGTAACAACAGAGACAGCATCGGTGGGGATCGACGCAGCTTTATTACCGGAGGCCTGGTGGCCCTGGTACTGGGGCTCAGCGCGACATTCGCACCGCAGAGCGTTGAAGCTGCCGGATCCGATCCCTTCCTCAAAGCGAAGATGAATATTGCCGCCCCCAGTGGCGCCAGAGGTCTGTGTGGGAAATATGGGTGGGCCTGTGCTCATTCAGGTTCCAAACAGGCGCTGACACAGGCCGACCTGAAAGTCGTGCAGAAGATTAACCGCCGCGTAAACCGCCAGATCCGGTCGGTGGACGATATGAAACAGTACCGCAAGGCCGAACACTGGACGCTGCCCTATTCAAACAAGGGTGACTGCGAAGACTATGCGCTGCTGAAAAAGAAAGAGCTCATCCGGGCCGGGATCGCACCTGAACGTCTGCTGCTGACCACCGTGCTGGATACCCGAGGCAACAGCCATGCGGTACTGGTTCTGCGCGCTGACACCGGTGACTATGTGCTGGACAACCTCAACGACAAGATCAAACCCTGGAAGAAAACGCGCTATACCTTCCTGCGGATGCAGAACCCCGGGAAACCCGGTGCCTGGGTTGGTCTGCTGATCAAGGCATAATGCACAGCCTTAACTGACGTCGAAAAGAAAACAGCCGCGGTATGATCCGCGGCTGTTTTCGTTTTTCGAAAGGCTTCCCCGGTTGGGGGAGGGCGTTTTACAGGCTCAGCCGTTGCCGCCGTTCGGGCCACCGCCGTCGGCGCCGCCACCGCCGCCGTTGTTGTCGCCACCATCGCCGCCGCCATTGCCGCCGCCGAAGCCACCGCCGCCGCCATTGCCGCCGCCGTTGCCGCCGCCATTACCGCCGCCGTTGCCGCCGCCATTACCGCCGCCGTCACCGCCGCCGTTGCCGCCGCCGCCGCCGTTGCCGCCGCCGCCGCCGTTGCCGCCGCCATTGCCGCCGCCGTCACCGCCGCCGTTGCCGCCACCGTCACCGCCGCCGTTGCCGCCGCCATTACCGCCGCCGTTGCCGCCGCCGTTGCCGCCACCGTCACCGCCGCCGTTGCCGCCGCCATTAC
>NZ_CANLKW010000011.1 GCF_947491795.1 uncultured Roseobacter sp.
GTGCAAGCATTGAACCCCTGCGAACCGGAGGAATAGCTGTCATTTGAACGAGATGCAGAATTGATCAATTTGGGCTCCAAGCCGACCTTCGCGACATGTCCTCCTCGATGTCCGCTATGGGCCGACCTCCGCCAAAGAAACAGGACATTTCGATTGAATGCTGCGCTGCCCCACATGGCGGCTCTGAGCCCAAAGAACCGGATGCGGCGCTCTGGTCGAATGTCGGCATTGAAGCTCAACGAGGTTTCGTAAGCACCGGAAAGTCGCCCGTTACGAACGCGCTAGAAGCTGCCCCAGCTGACGTTCCGGAGCGCGTCGCTGGACACCCCCTGGAAGCGCTTTTTGCAGTGATCGTAGCCAAAGATCTTCACATTGAACAGAAGGTCAAACTTGGAGGAGCCAAACTCGAACAAGGCATATCCACCAAGATTGCCGATCCCATTCTTGTGTTCTTCTTCGCCCGCGAGAATTTCCCTGCGATAACAGGCACCGTCGTCATTTCTGTAACTGAGCATCAGATGGTTGTCGAAGGCGGCGATGGCCCAGTCGTTCTCGTTGGGCACATCGTCGGCATAATAGCAGCGAATGAGGCTGATCGGCGTGTCGCTCGCGGGCTGCCTCGACTTGAGAACCTCGATCGTCCTGAACCGCGTGCCGGTGTCGCGGTCATGAAACGAAATCGGGATTTCCGGCCCACCCGCACGATCAAACGCGGTGAGAAACGCGCTTTTCTCAATTTCATCGTCATGGTCCGTCATGAACCGTTTAAGATCCGCACAATAGCCGGTGATGACAGGCTCGTTCGCGCGCAACAACGTGTCATAGTAAGCGATCACACCGCGCCTTGTCATAGGGCCAGGCTTGCCGTCAATGGAACTGGAATACAGATCGAGCCGTTGCAATGTGCGCTGCGCATCGGACCACAGAGAGCTGTTCATATTGGGGACAATGCGAAGTTCGATGTCGTGCACCTCGGGAAATGCCGGCACGGGTTCCGGACCAAGATATTCCAGTGCGGCAGTATTGTTGACGGCCTGCGCTATGGCGCGATAGCTTGTGCCGTTGATGCTCATTTCGTCCCCGTTGCGTTGCATTTCATCGACAATCGCCTTCAGCACCGCCGGATGTGCATTGTGGGCAATCGCATAGGTCAGCGCGTCCCGCCCTTCTGCATCCCGGAGATCGGTCCTGTATCTCAAAGGGAAAGGGTCGGTAGGGGCGACATAGAAAAGGGCTTTAGTGATTTCCACTCCGGCTTTTTCCGGCAACCCCGCAGCGGCAGCGTACATGAACAGCGTCCGTCCTCGCTCATCTCTGGCATTGACACGTGCGCCGCGTCGTAACAGGGATTTGACCTCTTCCACGTCACCCTGGGCAACAGCAACAAACAATTGAGAGTCCAGCTCTGGACGTGCGGAGGCCTGGGACGTAAACGCGACACTCAGGACTGTGGCGACGATGAGCGCGATGCGCATATGAAAAAGGGTTTTTTGCATCAGTAGGGGCATCCCTGCGCCTTCCAGCCGTTCATTGTGTTGCGCCAACCGGCCAATACACCACGCAGACTGCTTGTCGACTGGCACCCCTGTTCACAACTGGAATTGTCCGAGACGCCGCCATACCATGCGACACAACGTTTTGCGCGGCTGCAAAGCGTGACGCATTGTGCGTATTGCTGGCCTCCGCCCGAAGACGCGTTGCGGTTTGGTTGCGAAGCAGAACGGCTTTGTTCGAGTTCCCGCCGTCGGTCTTTCATCATTGCCACCAGTCGCCTGTAGTCCGGCAGGCCATATTCCGATGTTCCGTTCTCAGCACGTTGCGAAATATCGCCTGCACGGGACTACAGCCTGTTCCACATGCCCGAGCGCAGCCCTTCGCCGGTATCCGCCGACCCGAACAGGTCATCGGACAGATTGCGCGCCAGTTGATCCGCATCTGGGGCGGCCTTGCCGTCTTCGGCCAGTTCATCGATGTCGCGCCAGACGCTGCACCGCACGTCCTCTACCGGGTTGTCGTCGCGGATATGCAGGTGGCGTGCTTCTCCCTGTGGAACCAGCGTGTTGCCGAACCCAAGTTCCAGGTCAATATGGGCGTAGATTTTGAACCTGCCGTTGTTGGAAAACTCCAGGGCCCGCAGATTGTAGGGTTGGGTGGTGATGTAGCTGGCCAGCACCGACACCAGATCGCTGGTGTACACATTCTTGCAGATCACCACAAACGATCCCTGGCTTTGTGCCTTGGCCCCGTGTGATGTACCGAGCAAGGCGCAAAGGCCCAAAGCGAAAACGAGTAACTTTTTCATGGAATTCCTCTCTCTGCAGATAACTTTAGAAAACAAGGGCCATAGTAGCTAGAAATTTCGCACCGCGGTGACGGTACAGACGTCAAGACAACAGTCTGGACAAAAACATTGTCCGCGCCTCGTCAAACCGACGCCGTTTGTCCGTCAATCAAACATGATCTAAAGCCAGCGGGATCATAGCCCCATGCCACAAATCACGCTTATCTCTAGATATGCGTTTTTTGCGGGAAACTTGTGATTCCTCAAACAGCAAACGCTGCACAAAATAAATTTCCCTCATTGCAGAAGAGCGTCTTCTACTCATTCCCAACCAACACTTAGCGGTAGAGCAGTTATTCAGTGACGTGCCCAAGCAGTAGCTTTGTCCGCATCCCAGTCATTTGCTCATCCGGTTGAGACTATCGCTACCGGCCCATTGCTGCCGTTCACCGATCGATTAAGATGCTGCAATCGCAGCCCGCAAACCGGTCATTCGCTGCAACAGCGAAACTCTCGACACAAGGAACTCACTATCTGCGGAAAAGTGTGAATTCGCTGCAGATACACCAATACCGGCTCTGATAACTGACATCTTTCCGCAATATTACAAAATTGACGATTTGGCAGATGCCTGGACGTAGGTACCTGATACGAAACCTACCTCGGGAGCGCGATTGACGCCTACTACCTATTTCGCGGAAAGCCGCTCAAATATCTGGGCCGTTGCTTCGTCTATCGGGTGATAGAGTTCGATCTTCAAATCGTCCAAAAATAAGTCCTGGGGCGTCCCAAACTGTGAGATCGTTGCAAACATCGAAAGCCGCTGATCTCCCATCTTCAGGATCATCGGTATAACTGGACTGGAGGGCGGTTCATGTGAGGCAGCGGCAGCCGTCAAATATCGTATCGCTTCTGTGAACTCCGGGATGCCGCCATGCGCTGCGCTTTCGGTTCGCAGGCGAAGGGCTGCCTGATGAGCTACCGCGGGCCAATTCTCGACGACTTGAGGCAGTATTTCAGACATCATCAGGTCCAAAAGACTATCACCACCACCAATGCCGAAAGGGGCGAACAGCGTGATTGCTGCTGCGTTTGCCTGACGGATGGTCCAGAGGCGATCAACAGCCAAACCCGGGTAAGGCATGTGGCGTTCCAATTGGCGCGAAACGGCGCGCCGGATCGGTGCCATCGCCTCATCATTCCAATCCCGCGCATCGTACCGCACGGCAAAACCGGCATGGGTTAGCATTTGGTTGCGCGCGTCCAGCGGCAGCTCCAGCGCTTCGCCCAATCGCACCACCATCTCTCGGCTCGGTCGTGCGCGCCCGGTTTCCAGGAACGACAAATGCCGCGCGGAAATCTCCGCCTGCATAGCAAGGTCCAGTTGGCTGTATCGCCGCGCTGCGCGCCAGGTTTTCAGTATCGTGGAGAAATCGTTCATGGGCCTTCATACCGCAATCAAATCTGCTGTGCACTTACCTCCAAGGTAATTGCGGACATGCCGCTGACTTCGCTACGACGTCTTTGTCTTATTCAGGAGGAGCCTGACATGGCGTCGCATGCAGTACATAAACTATGGCTCAAAGTATCTGCGTTGGTCATCGGTTTCTTCGGGCCTGCTCTGACCCTCGGAACAATTCCCGCGACCAACGAGCCTGCACGTCTTGGCCTCGATATCCTGACCTGGCCGGTAGATGGGTTCCCTTCCTATGCATCTGAGGAAATTCGGTTCCTGTCGGCCTTGACCGGTGGGTTCCTTGTCGGCTGGGGTGTCACCATCTGGATGCTTTCCTCGTTGGTTTATGACGCGGCACCTGAAGCGGTGCGCAGATCGGTGCTGTATGGCGCTCTTGCGTGGTTCTTTGTGGACAGCTTCGGCTCGATCACATCCGGACAGAGGCCAAACGCGCTTTGGAATGTGCTTGTACTGTTGATGGTCGTTGGCCCGATGTGGCGGCCCGCGAACCCGAAAAGCTTTAACCGCGAAGGAATACATTCATGACCGGGTTTCGCTATACCCTCATCACCATGACGGTCCTGATCGTCGCGTTCACCGTGGCAGCAATTGCCAATGGCGGCATCAACTTGATCGCGCCCTTCCTGACGCCGATCCTTTCGCTCAGCTGGCAAGGTCAGTTCAATATCGACTTCGCCTGTTATCTTATTCTGTCAGGTATCTGGATGGCTTGGCGGGGTGGCTTCAGCAGCAGGAGCATCGCGCTTGGGGTCTTTGCACCGCCGCTCGGCATCCTGTTCTTCGCACCCTACCTCATCTATCTGGTGGGCAAGTCAAACGGCGATCCACGGCAGCTTTTACTGGGTGTACACGCTTAAAGGCCCAGACACAGCGTTGCAGCAAAAAGCGTTCATTCGCCGCGAATGTGCCAATCGTCACGCATTTTTGGCGAATTGAAGCTATTGCTTCCGCTTCTGCAAATCGCGCAGTGTTATCCCGTCTTTGATTGCAACCATTGCCTCGTCCACACGCCGCTGTTCGGTAGGTGTAGTCTTTGCAGACATAACGTGATTGGTGAACATGCGCTTCTTTCCGGCAGTGAGCCTAGCCCACTGCGCCAGGGCTAGTTCATCTTGGTTCAACGCCGCCTGTAAAGCAGCAGGCACATCCACATAATCCTGATCATCGATCCGGAACCGCATTTCGACCTCATCGCCAACATCAAGGCCGGTGTTGGCCTTGACGTCGGGCGAGACAATGAAGTAGCGCCGTCCGTCGCCCACCGGCATCCATGCACCACGTACCGGCACATCCGCAATCTCGCCTTCGACGCGAAGTCGCAGATATGTCCTGAAGGGCAGTTCGGACTCAAAACGCGGCGGCATGAACAACACCTTGTAGGTGATTACCCGCGCCTTCCCGACGCCATGCAGGGCAATCTCGCCGACAAAATCATGAGTGAAGTACCTCATGCCCGGATCACGCTGTCTGCTTGTTATGTTCGTAAGGATTCACACCTTGAGGTGGCCGTCCGACAGTCGCCCCGTTAATATCGCGATGCGGTGGCTCTGAAAAGGCTTTGAGACCGGCCAGGTCCTTGCGGTGCATCTCTCGCGTCCACTTCGTAAGGCCTGCGAACTTCCAAATCGCGTTGAAAGGGCGCGGTAATTCATTGACGAAGCGGGCAAGAACGCGGGTGCGTCCTTCGCCCTCGGGACGAAGTTCAAATGTCAGTTTCGGCTTATGTGGGGGTCCGGGGCCAACAAGAGTTATAACGATTTCTTCGTTCTCTTTGAGACGTACAACTTCCTGATGCCCAACGCGTCTGCCTTTGGTGAAGAACACTGTCTTGGTGCCGGTCTCACCGTCCACGCCTTCGACGGTACAGGTTGATTTGGTTTCCTTCGGCCATGCTGACCAACGCATCAGATGCTCTTGAAGGCGTATATCATCATAGACGTCCTTAACAGGCGCACCGACCGTGATCTCTTCGATGTACTCCACTTTCGATGGCGCGAGCGCGGACAACAGAGCAATAAGAGCGACCAGCCCCAGCAGGCCATAAAGCGCGATTTCCATCTAAATTTCCACGGTTCTTGCATTTAAGTTTTGCTTGGTCGATGATCTATTTCAAGTAACTTGATTGTCAATCTAAATGGATATTGGAAATGCCATCTCCTGACGAAACGACGCCTCAAGACCTCGTCGCAGCTTGCCGCAGATTATATACGAGCATTGACCGACTGGACATGAAGGCCGCCAACACTGTGGGGGTAAGCCGGAATGATTTGCGGTGTTTGAACATGCTCGCAGAAGCGCCGGTTAAGCCGAGCACAATCGCAGCCGAGTTGGGCTTAACCACCGGGTCCGTTACAACCCTTTTGGACCGATTGGAGAAGGCCAACCTGGCGAAGCGCGAACGTGATCCGGACGACCGGCGAGGGATCATTGTTCATCCAACACCCTTCCTATTTGAGTCCCTAGGGCCGATCTATTCCGGGGTTGCAAAAGAAATTAAGCGGATCGCAGCCGGGTATCTTCCAGAAGAACGAAAAGCCGCAGTGAAGCATCTCAATGACGCGTCTTCTGCATATGAGGTCGTTACATCCACTGGAGGTCAATAGTGGTCATCCGCGCGGAGTGCAGCATTTAGTAGGTCTGAGCCTAAATTTACTATCGGATGCAGCGCAGCATTCACCCAATCGCGGCTATTGTCGGCGACACCAGCGGCCCAGAGCTGCCTTCCAAACTGTCAGTGAGATGCTGCGACGCGGCCCGTCAGAAGAGACATTCGCTGCAGGCGCAAAATTCAAGGCTAGCCTAACTTATAGATCGCGCAACAATGCAGCCATCGACCAATCGTCCTCTGTGGCGCGCTAAAACACTTCTGACCTGCACCCCCAACCTCATTGTTGATACCAGCCGTTGAATGTACGAACGACGGCTGCAGTATCACGCCTAGGAAAATTGACAGGAGCAGTGGTCTGTTCGTTTTCAGCCCGAAAACTGATCTCGTATGGTAATCTCCAATCTCTATAAAAATAGTCCTCAAAACCTGTCTGGTTAGCGCGAAAAATGTAGATCGGAAGCAATAAACTTTGGCCGGGCAGCAGGTCAGGCAGTCCGGATCGGCTTTCGTCGGCGGCCTCAATCATCCCGGTTACGCCAGCATTCTCTTCTGAGTTAAGCCAGTCCTGAAAGCTCGATGGATTGTGGGAGTTGATGCTTTGGAGTAGCAGATCATTTTGGTCTCGGTCCGAGCCAAACGGGCCGGAAGCAGTGAAATTGCGGAACGTGATTTCGAGACCTGTAATTGGGCTATCTGTCACATTCCTAAGCCTTAGCGTCAGATAGCCAATGCTCTTGCTGTGTTCGGTCGTGCAGTCAAGTGGTTCGCTGACGGGCGCATATAGCCGGTCGGATCGTATGTCAGATCCAAGGTAGGTTTCTATCGTATCACGCGATAACGCTCGGTCTGGATCGAGTTGGAGTTCAATACCACCGTCCATCGACATTATCGAACAGTAGATTGCATCAACTACCTCCGGCCCGGTTGAGGAAAACCAAATCTCTCTCAGTCCTGAAACGATATTTGATTGGTCAAGTAGTCCGTCATCGACCAGCAGCGTATCCCTTAGCTCGGTACGCCAAACCTCACCGATATCGTCACTATAGTCACAGTTCGCCCGATCAATGCCCAATGCGTTTGGATCATCGCAGCGAGCGATGTTGGGCCCTTCTAAGAGGAAGAAGGGCACTTCATACGCACCTGTCATTCGCCAGTAGTCGACTGCTAGAAATGCCTCAAGATCGGGTACCGGTTCCGGGCCCGGAGGACAGAACCTCTCGCACAGCGTATCGAAGTTCGCAAGTAATGCGACAATTGCGCCGACCAGTGCACTAGCACCGATGATGGTCGCAGAAATACGCCTCCAATTGCGCTCGGCTTTTTCCGCGAAATTATTCTTTTGGGGCGCACTTATTGGGCGACCAAATCTATCAACCAAACGATTCCGATTATTTTGATCTCTATCGGACATAAAGGGCCCCAACTCTTCTACTATTCTTTGGCTTCAGGCTAAATCAAACTAAGACACACTGTCGCTTTTTTCACCTTGTAACCCAAACCATTCCCCGACACGAGAATGCTGGCTGTCTCGCGATGTTTGAATGAAACCGGTGCTGAAAACCAAATCGTTCGCTGTACCGCATCCGACACTCTAGTTGGACTCTTGATCGCCTTTAGGGACACTCCAGCATCCGTTTTCGTGTCGTTGTTCATCACCTCCGAAGCGGCCCTTTGCGGACCTGCGACCTACGTTCGAGATGCTGCAACCGCAGCCCGCTTACCGGACATTCGCTGCAGCGGCAAAATCTGGGATCTGGCGAACTAACAGAATGCGGACAAAGCGGTCGATTGAAAGGTTTGCCATATTTGCACTTTTGCCGCACGTTTAAGCAGCGCACCAAATTCCATTTCGATGGAAATCAGAACTTGCGCCAAAATCTCTTTCTGATCGTTTGGATTCCATTTCTGCGAGGGTCCTGACAGGCTGGTGTTTTCAAATTCAAGATGAACAGGCTGCTGGAGACGACGGGAAATATGATGACTTTTGTCACGGGCTTCGATCATCTCTTCAAGAATTTACCGGCATTGATCTAAGCCTGATACGAGACTCGATTGCCGCGTTTACTGATCCGATGATGCGCCTGATCAAAACCGCTGTGTCGCTGTTTTAGATGATTTTCGCACCCGCAACGGTTGCTCAAAAACCTGAAGCTTCTTCAGCGCCGGTAGAAAGCGGTTGTAGCGTTCAACGAGCCCGAGCGCAGCCATGCCCATGCAATACTTGGAACAGCGCTTTGTCGGATGCACATGCTGGCCGCGCAGAATACTATCCGCGACGCCATTTCCGCGCGCCGACTTGGTCTCGAGGATGAAGCGATCAGAGGCGGCATGGCGCTGGTGCGCACTGTTGCGAAAGGACAGGCTGGCATCGATGGTCATGCGTTCACCGCCCTCTTTTGCGACAAGTGTCATGCGGGAATAGCGCATCTGGATCACTGGTCTGAGGGTCTGGCCAAGCGGTGTCCCGTAAATCTCCTGATGGCAGCGATCAATGAATTCCAGCGCGTCCGGTGACAATTCCTGCGAGGTGGTCTCGATCCTGAGCCGCTTTTTGACAGTACGGTCGCGCAGGTCCTTCAGCTTCACCTCGAGGAAACTGTAGCCCGCGTCCAGATAGGTTCTGACCCGCACTTTGCAACGCTTGCGCCGCCCCTGGTGGTGATCCCGATACATCTGAGCATCACAACTGTCGTGGTATTCCGTCGCGTAGGTGAATGCCCGACTGCCCTCAATCTCCAGGACATCAAACAGCTCCCCGAACCGCCCAAGGACAGGCAGCAGACGATGTGCGGGCACTATATATTTGTTGTCCAGCCGTTCCAGCATGGCGGCTTTGGCGTTCAGGGTCTCCAGCGAGATTGTACCGAACGAAGCCAGTGCGGTTGCGATATCGGTGGTCATGTCAAAGCCTCCTTCGGGCAGATTTACTTGCGATAGAAGACGCTGATCTGCGCCATGTCGGTGATGTAATTGAGGGCGACGATCTGGTAGCTCATAACCTCGACACCGAGGCGGTCGGACAGCTCGCGGCGCATCTTGTCGGTGTCGGAAAGGGCGTCGGGTTCAATCTTGTCGAGCGTGACCTTGATGCCGTCGACTGATTTGAGGATGCGCGGGTGATCAAAAAGATAGGCCGCCAGCAGCACCAGAACGATCACGGCGATCACAAATGGCAGCGTCGTGCCCTTGATCGAACAGATCACGGCAATGGCCACCGCGCCAAAGAAGTAGCTGATTTCGATCTTGGTGATCTGTTCCGAGCGCAGGGTAAACAGCGCGAGGATCGCAAAAAGACCAAAGCCTGCCGCCAGCGAAAACTCCACCGATCCAAGGATCGTCAGGACACCGAACGCGAAAATATTGAACAGGGACGCGGCGGTCACAAGCTCCTTGTCGCGATAGCGCTGATAAAAAAGGCCGAAAACGAGGACCGTCATGGCCGCAATATTCAGGAAAAAGCGTTCAATGATCCCGCTTGCTATCAGATGTTCAAGCACAATGTTCACCAATCTGTTCTTGCCGCCGGTATGGTCGGCATTCTGTGAACAGACTGGCGCGGTCAGATGGGTCACACCTGCAAACGCGATGAAGCGCGTGTTACAGTTTTGTGAACCTTTTATGACAGCTCGGCATGGCAACCCGTCATGCGGCGCCGCCGTCGCGCTGCGAGGCGGGATGCAGGTCCTGACGAAGATCCGAAATGTTCATCTGACGTTCATCTGGCATTAGATCACGCGTCATCCACGGATACTAAGGTAATCCGCTTAGGCCAGGCATGTGCACTATGAGTAGAATGGTAAATCTGGAGAATGGGTATCGTGGGCTACAGTCCTTTGCAGAGAAATCTCACCTTTTGTCGCGGGCTGCGTGCGGGCGCGCCGACGCGTGCGAAACTGTGCCTGATCCCGCTGATCTGCACTTTATCGACTCCTGCTTTTGCGCAATCTGCCAGCTTTCGGTCTGTAGACACCAATTCTGATCGTGTGCTGAGCCGGGATGAGCTTGTCGAAGCCTTTGGCACAAGCGCGGCGGCGCGGCTTTTGGCGCAGTCTGATCACAACCAGGACGGTCAGATAACGATTTCGGAATTGCGACAGGACTCAAGACGGGACGCAGACCGCGACACCGACGACAGTGATGAAAACGATGACGATGATGACGACCGGGACGATGACGATGATGACAGGGGAGACAGTGACCGGGGAGAAAGCGACGGAGGTGACAGTGATGGCGGAGACAGCGACGGGGGCGGCGATGATGACTGACAGGACCGCGTTTTGTGCCAGGGGGGGTCGTTCATGCGCCGTTCACCTGATCACAGATCGACGGTTCATCCATCTGCCGGAAATCTGTCAGCGGGCGCTTTCATACAGGAGGCACACAAACGCTTCAAACCGGAGACAACCAATGACACATATGAAACCCCTCTCCCCCGCCCTCTGCGCCAATGCGAAATGGGCCTTCACCACACGCCGCGTCAACCGCACTGATGTGCGCGGTCTTTCGACCAGTTTTGCAACGGCGAAACCCGGTGACCTGATCCTTTGCGAAATCGCCGAAATCGGACACCACAAGAAAATCCAGCTGGCCGAACGCCGTGTTTCAGTCAGCTATCCGGGCGACCTTGTCGTCCTGTGCCTGGGCGACCGGTACGCGCCGGACCAGTTCCTGGCGTCTGCTGTCATCGACGATGACCTGATTGACCTTGTCGCAGGCGGCGGTGTCGCCGGTCGCGTAGATGTGTCCCATATTGCCATGGACGATCCGACCCGGCTGAAACCGCTTGGCCTTCTGACGGGCGCGCAGGGGCAGGTGTTGAATATCGCGTCCTATGCCCTCCCCGCGACCGCGCCGAACCACGCCGTGACGGTCATCGGTGTCTTTGGTGCGTCGATGAATTCCGGTAAGACAACGGCTGCGTCCAGCCTTGCCCACGGCTTACTCCGCGCGGGGTATAATGTGGCTGGCGTTAAGGCGACGGGCACCGGCGCTTTCGGTGATTTCAACAGTTTCGAGGACGGCGGCGCGCCAGCACTCGATTTCACAGATGTCGGTATGGCCACGACCTACCGGATGCCCCTGGCGCGTATCGAGGACGGGTTTGACACTCTGGTTGCAACCGCTGCCGCACGCGGTGCCGAGGTTGTCGTCGTCGAAATCGCAGATGGTGTCTTCCAGCAGGAAACCCGCGCCATTCTCAGGTCTTCGAAAATCCGCGACCGGCTGGACGGCATCCTTTTTGCAGCGCCCGACGCGCTGAGCGCGCTGGGGGGCGAGACAGTGCTGAACAGCATGAACCTCGGTTCTTTTGCGATCAGCGGCATGGTGAGTTGTTCGCCGCTGGCGGCAGCAGAAGCGGCAGAGGTGACAGGCCTGCCGATCCTGACGCGCGAAGACCTCTGGTCGCCCGCAACCATCGCAGAGCATGTCGCACCCCTGATGCGCACTGCAACCGTGGCCGCATGACCCCCCTCCCACCCCTGGCCACACGGGACCGCGTCACGGACGCGGTCCTTGTTGTATTTTGCGGTATCGTGCAGGCTGCAGCACTGGCCATGGGCGCCTTTGCCACCCGGGATGCCTTCGCCGCGCTTCATGGGGGTTCGTATCTGGCGACCGGTACACTCCTGGAACTGGCTCTTGCGGGCGTTTTGACGGCGCTCTGCCTGTTCATTTCCGGCTGCCGTGCGGAACGTCTAGGCCAGAGCTACGCAATTGACCTGCGCCACGCGCTCTATGCCAGGATCGCCGGCTTGCCGAAATCACGACACGAACAGCGCCGTGTCGGTGCCTTATCGCTGCGCTTCGTCGGTGATCTGTCCGCCGCGCGGCTATGGTTCGGGCAGGGACTACCCGGAGTGCTGTCGGCCTGTGTTGTGCTGCCCGGTGCTGTCGCGATCCTTTATGCGCTCAGCCCGGCTCTGACAGTTCGGGGACTGATGCCGCTGGCCATCGCGCTGACGGTGATGACGGCGGCGGCATGGCATCTGGAGCGGCGGCACCGCCGGTTACGCAAACGCCGCGCCGGTATTGCAATTTCCATGATCGAAAGGATCGCGATTGCGCCGGAGCTTGATGTGATGGGGCGCACCGATGCCGAGTTGCGCCGCCTCGACGATCAGGGCGCACGCCTGCGCGACGATGCGGTTGCCCGGCGCGGGCGCACTGTCGGGCTGCAGGCGCTTTTGCAGGCAGGCACGGCCGCGTCGGGGCTCGCGATCCTGTGGCATGCCAGCGTGCTGGGTGTGGCTCCAGCCACTGTTGCCGCCAGCCTGTCGGTCCTGGCGCTGATCGCTTTGCCGCTGCAGCACCTGGGTGCTGCCTGGGATCAATACTGCGCCTGGCGTGTTGCGCGGGAAAAGGCGCAGGCCCTGCTGCGCGAACCGACGTTACCGCGCGCCCGGCGCCGCGCAAAGTCACCGGTCTGCGTTGCGGTGACCGGCACACTTGAAGGCCGGCAGGTTGCGTTCAGCGCAGCGGGCGGTGACCTGACCCGCCTAAGCGGCCCGGACAGCCATCATCTGGCGCGGATCATCGCCGGGCTGGATCACCCGGAAACCGTTGATCTGCGTTTTGACGGCAAGACAGACCGCCCCGGCGTTGCTTACATCGGCGACGATCACATCGGATTACAGGGCAGTCTGCGCCGCTCTGCCACGCTGATGAACCGCAAGCGTCCCAGTGACCAGCGTATCATCGCTACGCTGACGGCTTTCGGTCTTGGGGATCTGTTGGCGTCTTGTGGCCTTGATCAACGACTGGCCGAAAACGGCAAGGGGCTGTGTGCAGCGCAGTTGCTGAGGCTGGATCTGGTGCGGGCAGTGCTTGGAAAGGCGGATGTGATTGTCATCGCGTCGCTGCGCTGGTCTGTTGAGCCGCAAAAGGATCAGTTGCTGGCGACGCTGCAAAACCATTCCACCGCAACACTTTTGCTGGCGGACACGACGGACATCGGCACGACCACAAAACCAGGGGCACTCTGACATGCGTTCAACCACATTATTCGGCATCTATGCGGTCGTTGTCATTGGCCTGATCGGGGGACTGGCCGGTCTGACACTGTACAACCTGGAAAAATCGCGGTGGTGGGACGCGCGCACGCAACTGGCACAGGAATCCTATGCGCTCCACCTGAAACTCGAAGTGAAACTCTACCGTTTGTTCAAACAACATGTCAGCACACTGCTGATCGGGGACAGCGATAGGGGTGAGGCGGAGGCCTTTCTGCGCGACAGGATCGACCAGAACCTTCTGGACATTCGTTCTGTCATTGAGCGTGAGATCGAAATGGTGGGCGAGGAAGAACTTGAAGAGCTGCAACTGCTTGACGAAATCGAAGCCGACATTCGGTCTGTCGATACCGCTATTGCAGCTCTTACCTCTGCAGATGATCCCCTGGAATCATTTTTGCGGACCGAACGCCTTGCAGCCCTTCTGGACGGCGGTATCGACGTGGAACTCGACCGCAAAATCGGGGCCGCGCTGGAGGAGGAGCTGGAAGAAACCCAGGAGGTTCTGGCCGACGCCGTTGCCTTTCGGGCGCGGGACCAAAAGATCGTCTACGCGCTGCTGGCCCTGGCAACAGGCACGCTGATCGTGGCTCTTCTTTCATTCAATGGTCAGATCAGGCACCCTATCATCCGCCTGCAAAAGGAAATCGAACGCCTGCGCCGGGCGGATTATTCGAAACCTGTCGCCCTTGGCGGCAGTCTGGAATTTCACGAGTTGGGCGCGGTTCTTCAGGACATGGGAGAGGGTCTTGCCGTGCGCGAGGCCACGCGTGCGGAACAGAAAAAACAGCTGGAAGACACTGTGGCAACCCGGACAGCAGAACTCCAGCAACTGATCGACAAGCTTGAAACGGGTGAAAAAAACCGCATGCGGCTGATGGCTGACATCAGCCATGAACTGCGCACACCTCTGGCGATTATCCTTGGCGAGGCGGACGTAACGTTGCGTACCCAACGCGAGTTGAGCGAAGATGTGTCGGATGCGCTGGCCCGCATACGGGAATCCGCCAGGCACACAAACCAGATCGTTGATGACATGCTGACCGTGGCACGCCGCGAAGCCGGTCAGCTCAGGCTCGACCGAAAAGAGCTGGATTTGCTCAAGGTCGTGAATGACGCGGTGTCGATGTTTCCCCAGAAGGTTCTCGTCCAGAGCCCCGACGAAAAGATTTTTGGCAACGTCGATGAAGTCAGATTGCGCCAGTCAGTGCTTGCCTTGTTGCACAACGCCCGGCGCTATGGTGGCCCCAGAATTCACGTATCGCTCCTGCAAAACGACTCGGACAATATCATAATCGTCGAAGATGACGGGCCAGGCCTGAACCCGGAGGAAAAAGAAAGCGCCTTTGAGCGGTTCTTTCGCGGTTCAAACGCGTCCGGTCAGGGGATCGAAGGCAGCGGTCTTGGTTTGCCGGTCGTCAAATCCATCGTGCTGGCCCACGGCGGCACAGTCGAGTTAGAGGACAGCGCCCTGGGCGGTCTGCAGGTTGTGATGACACTCCCCATATAATCGCGTGACCCGGGTATATCTCCGGACGGAATGACCGGTAAGACATAATAGACGATACGGGCATTGGGACACTGCTTTGCCAGCGCAGACATCCAGAAAAGCCAGAAACGGAAACGGAAACGGAAACGGAAATGAATATTCTGCTTGTTGAAGACGAAACACGCGTTGCGGACTTTATCCGCCGGGGTCTGGCCGCCGAAGGATGGTCTGTTGATCACGCCGCCAACGGAGAAGACGGGTTGGAGCTTGCCACGCAGAATGCCTACGATGTCGTGCTGCTCGATCTGATGCTGCCGGGCATTCAGGGGCTCGACGTGTGCCGCAAACTGCGTGCCCGCAAATCCAAGACGCCGATCATAATGCTGACTGCACTCGATGGCCCTGAGGAAAAGGTCGAGGGTCTGAAGATCGGCGCGGATGACTACCTTCCCAAACCCTTTGATTTTGACGAGCTCGTGGCGCGGGTTGAGGCCCTGCATCGTCGGGCAACGGGATATGCTGCAGACGTCAGCGACATGGTCATCTCAAGCGGAGGGATCACTTTTGACCGGTCGTCGCTGGAAGTGTCAGTCGGAGACAAGGTGATTGAGCTTTCCAAGAAAGAGCGCGATCTTTTGCAGCTTTTCCTGACGAGCAAGGGGCGTGTCCTGTCCAGGGAACGCATCCTGAACGCCGTCTGGGGATTAAACGCAGACCCGCTCACAAACGTTGTCGATGTCTATGTAGGACGCCTGCGTCGCAAGATGGGCAAACAGGGTGCCCGCATCGTTACGCTCCGCAACGTGGGATATCGGATGACCTAGTGCGCCCTTCACAGACTCTGTTTGATCCCGTTGTCAGAGAGTACTTGATCAAACCCAATCAAGACCAGTTGAAGCGGTTCGGCCCCTAAAGATCGCGCCAGACATTTTCCGCTCTACAAAAACGGGAACCGGTTAACTGGTATTGAGAGGTTCCGGATCACCTTCCCGAAAGTCTCTGGAGCGGTCGTAGACTGCAGGGTCTAAAAACCCGCCTCCGCATGCTTTTCGAGATAAGTACGTTCATTAGGTGAATTTCGTTCCTTCGATTGGATCGACAGGCAAAGCTAACCGTTTTGCGCACGTTGATTGTCATTCTGAGCACTTCAGAACAGAACCAGAGCTATCGAAGTGGTTTTTTGGCAGCCTTTTTCGATGCAGTCATCCGTACCGCTCACAGCATCCAGCTTTTAGGGCTCGAATCGGCCATGGTAAGCAGTGCAGCGTTGCCCTCTGCCCCGACTGAAAAGATCTCGCGGACGACCCATAAGCGATATTCGTCGGGTTAAGTTGTGCCGCATTGCAGCTTCACCAGACCGGTCATTCGCTACGCACGCAAAAAAGTCGCGCGGTTTGGGCTCGCGCGACAGGGTCCAAGCCGACCTCACAAGAAAAATGCACTCTCCGTATCTCAGGTTGATCGACTCAGCCAAGGTGCCAACCAGTGCTCAGCTAGGAAGCACGGACCTCTTGGACATTGCGGCCCGGCTTCTCAAACGCCACGAATCTCTCGGCAAACTCTGGATGCCACCGGGACAAGGCAGGGCGGTTTTCGACGATGTCCTGAGCGGCCCAAGCAACGCGTTTGCGATCTATCTCTGGCGTGACCTCATTGTCTGGGCACAGAATGTAAAAGTCGCCCCGATCCAATCGGTCGACCAAATAAGACACGGTTTCTTCCGACGTCCATGCCGCATCCGGTTTTTCCGGCAGCCATGAAGAGATCATGCCGGTGTACGTAAAGCCCGGTACGAACAGATGCGCTGAAATTGGTACTTTTGCGGCAAGCAACTCATGCGCCAGCATTTCGGTCATCACCTTCAATCCAGCTTTGGATACGTTGTACCCAGGATTGCCCGGCGGTGTGGTGATGCCCTGTTTCGAGCCCGTGTTGATGACAACGGCAGGCCGGTCCGCTTCGATCATTCGAGGTAGGAACGCCTGCGCACCATTAAGAACCCCGAACAGGTTGACCTCAAGCATGCGCCGCCAATTGTCCGCGTTGTCCCATGTTTTCGTGGGTCGGGCGATTCCCGCATTGTTCATCAACAGCGCAACAGGTCCAAGGTCAAAGGCGATATCGGCCAGTCTGTCGACCGCCTGCGCATCGCTCACGTCCGTCTTGACGGTTTTGACGTCTGCGTCCTGCCCCGCCAAAGACTGCGCAGCCCTCGCCATCTCACGCTCTGATGTGTCTGCCAGTACCACGGAAAAGCCACGCATCGCGCATTCCTTTGCGGCTGCAAGGCCCACGCCGCTTGCCCCCCCGGTGATGACCGCCACGCCCCCTGCTTTGATTGCTTCGTTCCACATAATCGATACTCCTTATAATTTTTTGTGCCTCGCCGGTTACGGCGAGGCACAGTGTTTTCGGCTTAGCTAACGCTGCGTGCGGCATCCCCGTAGCTGACGTCCATGACCTCACCCGTCATGCGCTTGGTCGCATCGCTTGCAAACCACATGACAGCTTTGGCGATATCCTCGACCTCGTGGTGGCCGATGCCGAGCGTGCTGCGGGATGCGATCGCCGCTGATACGTCGTCGAAGGTCGGGTTCTCCGCGGTCGGCAGAACTGCGCGTAGAACCGCCTCATTGTCGGCGAAGGGTGTGCGCACCAGCCCAGGCGCCACCACGTTGCACATGATGTTTTCGCGCCCATAGGCCAGTGCTGCACTCTTGGCAAAACCGTTCACGGCCCATTTTGTGGCCCCATAGGAACCAAAAATACCATTGCCTGTCCGCGAGAGCCCCGAAGAGATATAGATGATCCGGCCCCCACCAGCGGCGCGCAGGTGCGGCAAGACGGCTTGTGTCGTCTTCATATAGCCGCCGATGTTGACCTCATACAGCGTCGAGATTTCGCCTGCCGTCACATCCTCGATTGCGCCTGCATGGCCGACGCCAGCGTTGGCGAGGACGATGTCGATGCTACCGAAGCGGTCCGCAGCTTCGCTCATGGCGGCTTGCTGATCCTCCAGATTGCGCACATCACCCTGATAGGTCATGCACTGCGCGCCAAGCGCCTCAATCCGCGCTTGCGCCGCAGCAAGGTCAGCCGGGCTGGGCAAGGCATAGCTTACATGCGGCATGCGCGCTGACGCGATGTCGAACAAGACGACGTTGGCACCGGCCTTTGCAAATTCTTCGGCCGAGGCAAGCCCAATGCCGCGGGCCCCACCGGTCACGAACGCGGTTTTGCCTTCCAGTTCCATTTTCACAGAACCGGATTTTGCCGCTGCGTGGCGGATGTTCATCACGGTGGATGCGGCAACCGCAGCAGCCCCGATGGTGCCAGTGCGCAATATTTGACGGCGCGACAGTTTCTGTGCGTGTGTGGTGTTTTCTGAATTGGACGTCATGGTGATCACTCCTTGATTTGGCCCGGTCCGGGCGCGTTGTGGGGTAAAACTAGACAGTTGCGAAACGCGTTCAGAACGAGAGCAAAACCAGATGGCTGAGCCGTTCGCTGGCTGCGAGGCCCTCCAGCACTTCATCCCGCTTGGCGGGCAGAGCAGGCACGCGATGGTACGATCCAAATAGTATGAACATTGCCGTTCCATTCGTTTCCTTGCTGTCAAAAGGCTCTGTGCCTTTCCGTGAGAAACATATGGAACGTGCGTTTCTCATCCGGTATAGGGTAATTACACCAATCAGAATTGCGAAAAACGCACCAATGAATGATGACGACCTATTTCTTGCTATTGTCGACGGCGGCAGCTTTCGATCCGCAGCGCACGTTGCTGGCCTCGACCCCAGCCGCGTCAGCAGGCGTATCGCAGCGCTTGAGGCGCAGTTGGGAGTAAAACTGCTCAATCGTACCACCCGGGCGTCCGCGCCAACCGAAGCCGGAAAACGGTATGCCGAAGGGGTGCGACGCCTGAGTGACGCCCGCGCGGCACTGCTTGCGGAAGTCACACGCGGTCAAAATCTGCCGAAAGGCCGTTTGCGCGTAGCTGCACCCACTGATTTTGGCGCGCGCTATGTCGCCCCTGTGCTAACCGAGATGTCAGAAGCCCACCCGGAGCTAAGTGTCGATCTTAGATTGGGATCAGGATTTGCAGATCTGTTGGCCGAAGGAATAGACGTCGCAATTCGTATCGGCAAACTCGTGGACAGCACGTTGAGGGCGCGGCGGATCGGTACCTCGCATCGTGTGCTTGTCGCGGCACCGCACCTGGCAACAAAGGTTCTTTCGCCTGAGGATCTGAGCCAGATCAGCATTGTGTCCTACCGAACCGGCATGACAGAGATGCGCTCCAGCTTCGAATGGGAAGGCATGCGTCAGGAATTTCGTATGCCGTGCCGCTATGCGGTGAATTCGATGGCGGCCGTGCGCGAAGCAGTTCTAGCCGGTCGCGGCGCGCATCTCGGACCACTTTGGGCGTTTCGCGACGATCTGAAAAAGGGTCGGGTTGTTGAATTGCTGGCTAAAGCGCGTTTCGAAGGCTTTCCAATTCACGCCATTTGGTCTCCAACGCCCTTTCAACCGGCTGCTTCTCGCGAATTTGTTGCGTTGATGGCGAAAAAGCTCTCCGAAGAAGACATCAGATGACATCGCACACATTGGAGCCGCCGTATTGAATCTTGCGCCCTCAAAGGAAAAACGGCCCTAAGCAGCCGTCCAACATGGGACTGCTATGCTGCGCTGCGGCCCGTCAGAGCTGACTTTCGCTGCAGCAACGAAATCTAGCCGGCGGCGAACTAGCACATTGCGGACAAAGCTGCCAACCGTTCCATTTAAACGAATTGCAGCTTTGAAAATCAATAAGTTTCTGATCAGCTATAGCCCGGTGTCGTAGCTGGTCAGCCGGAAGCTGCTTGGGTCAACCAATGCCCCCATCGCAGCGAATTCCTCAGCCCAGCTTTGCGCCTGCGCGTTCAGAGTTTCCATGTCGGGGCGACTGGTCCAATAGTTCACGCAAAGCCAAGTGCCGTCTTCGCCCTGGCCCACGGTGCGATAGAGCAACGAGTCGTTCTGGTTCATTTTTTGCGTGATGGTTTCAAAGAACGCGCGGACATCTTCGGGGTCGGCGCCTTCGGCCTGCTCAAACAAAACGATCTCGACATGTTTTGGCACGCGCAGATCATCCGCCCCCACCTTCTGGGTCAATCCGCCCTCCAATCGTTTGAGTGGCATCTGCAACGCTGTCGGTCGGTCGTCCGGTTCGGCGAGCGGCAGGCCGTTCACGGGACGCGCTCCAAAATAGAGATGTCCGGCCGAGACATGAAGAACCTCGTATTCCGTGGTAGGAGAATTGGCCGCTACGCCCATGACAGAACATCCGGTCCGGAATACATCCTGCTCTTCGCCAACGGACCATCCCTTTGCCCCGCAGGCACCTGCATCGGCGGAGTTCAGAAATCCTGCAAACCCCTCCATTTGCGGCGTAATCGTGAGGTAGTCGTTGACGATCAGGTCAACATTTTGTGCGCCTGGTGCCACGTCTGAGGTCCCAAGGATGTTGACGTCACCGCCGAATTTCAGCTCCAGCAACGGCGCGTTACAGGTTGGATCGGCAAAAGTTGTGAAATGCGCGTCGATGCGGCCCGGCGCGAATGAGATGGAGCGTTTGAGGTACCAAGGGGCAATTCCGTCCTGCCCCGCTTGAGGGCGCAGTTCGCAGGCAATGCTCTCCCAAGTCCCATTCAGGTCGAACGCGCTGTCTTGTGCCAACGCCGGTGCCCCAAGCGCAATTGCAGCAAACAGGCAGAAAGTAGATCGGGCATATTTCATGGTCATGTCCTCTTTTGTGTCCTTTCGTGCAAGGCTGACAGGCAGGGTGACGTGAAGCAAATTAATGTATATTATCTCTCCATGCATGAAAATAATGTCAAACTTGCTACGCTAGACCTAAACCTCATCACAGGGCTCAGCGCGCTTTTGGATCAGCGTTCCGTGACCGGAGCGGCAGAAGCGGTCGGTCGCACGCAATCTGCCATGTCGCACAGCCTGTCGCGTTTGCGGGATCACTTTCGAGATCCCATCTTGGTGCGTGACGGTTGGGAGATGCGGCTCACGCCGTTTGCCGAGGACCTGCACCCTCGCGTGACGGCAGCAGCAGAGGCCGCCAAACTGATGTTTGCAACCAGCTTCGAATTTGACCCGGCCACGACGAGCCGCCGCATTCGCATCGCGGCTCCGGACCTATGTTCGTCTCTTTTTACCGGTCTCATCGGCGAAATTGCCAAGCGCGCGCCGCTTGCTTCAGTTGAGTTCATAAGCAGCAGCATAGCCCGTGAAACGGTCCTCAGGTCCGAGGCAGATATCGGGTTGGGGTTTGGCCGCGCAAAATCAGACGCGAACTTAACGTTGTACCCTGTTGCGCCGCTCGACTGGTGCACATTCGCGCCAAAGAAGCATTCCTTCTGCTTAAAGCGCTCAATGGATGCTTGGAGTTCCTCTCGCCATATCCTTGTCGGTCAAGGTGGCGCGCAAGAAGGGCCGGTGGAAAAGGCGCTGCGTAAACTTGGGATCAAGCGCCATGCCGTTGGCTACGCATCGAACTTCTCGGCAGCACTTATCCTTGCCTCGGAGACTGACGCGCTCTTTACGACGCTGCGCGCACCTTTCGAGAAAACCGCTGTGCGGCTTGGCATGTTGGCCGTCCCTCTTCCGTTCAAAATGCCCAATGCACCTGCAACTCTGATGTTCAGAGCCGACTACGGCGACCCGTTTGTTATCTGGCTGAAGGAACTCTGCGCGAAGGCCCTAAGCTGACGTTAATGCACACCGCAGCATCGGTAAGTCTGGGCTCGAAGTGACCAGCAAACTGATCAAAGCCCAAGGACCAGTACGTGGCCGAATTTAGGATTTCTTAGTCTTTGCTCGGCACAATATGCATGCTTGGTCGCGAGAGAACTCCGCCGGGAATCAGCAACAACATCGGTCAGAAAGACTGTTTCGGGTTGGCGAGTTGGCAACGCGGGAAATGTCACGCAAAGCGTGAATGATGAAGGGAGCATTCTTCATGTCGAGCATTCTTACAAACAACAGCGCTATGGTTGCGTTGCAAACGCTGAAAGCGACCAATGCCGAATTGGGTAAGGTCCAGGGCGAAATTTCGACCGGTCTGACCGTGGAAAGCGCCAAAGACAACGCTGCAACCTGGGCAATCTCCAAGGTCATGTCGTCGGACGTCGCCGGTTTTGAAGCGATTTCCGACTCCCTGGCACTGGGTCAGTCTACCGTTGGTGTGGCTCTGAGTGCTGCAGAGAGCATCACCGATTTGTTGACTGAGATCAAAGGCAAGATCGTGAACGCGCAGGAAGAAAACGTCGACCGTGGAAAGATCCAGACGGATATTGAAGCCTTGACCAGCCAGATTTCTTCGATCGCGGGTGCCGCGCAGTTCAATGGTCTGAACCTGCTCACAAATGACGGGTATGATGCTGGTAGCGGGACTTCCAACATCCTTTCATCCCTGGACCGGTCTTCGACAGGTGTTGCTGCCTCGATGATTGACGTTGTAAAACAGGATCTTTCGACCTCGCAAGGCGTGTACAGTACAGCTGGCACCGCGGTCGAAGTTCCCGCAATGATATCCTCCACCGGGGCGCCAGGTACCAGTGTCCCCGCCTACACCGTTGTAACCACGGATATCACTGATAAAGCCATGTTCAGTATAAACGGGCTGGAAACATTTACTCTGGATCCTGATGAGCGGATCATCGTAAGCACAGTTGACGGCGACACGGTGAACAGCCTCCAGGATAAGCTGATCACAGCGCTGAACTTTGTGTCAGATACATTGGGCAACGAGATCACCTTTTTTGCCGATCCGGCGGTAGCAGGCCAGATCCTCGCGTCGAACGACAAAGATGTTGCCAATGCCATCGCGGCCACGAACATGAACAAAATCCTCGGCGCGACCGACGATGGGACCACCTCGATTGGTGGCGGGTTGTCGCTGCTGAACCAGGTCGACGTCACAAGCCAGGCCGGCGCTGCGGCGGCTTTGGGCGCTATTGAGAGCCTGATCCAGACATCAATCGACGCATCTGCTGCATTGGGATCTGCCGGCAAACGCATTGAAACGCAGGCTGAATTCGTCAGCGCACTGACCGACAATCTGAAATCAGGTATTGGGGCGCTGGTGGATGCCAATATGGAAGTGGCTTCGGCGAGGCTTCAGGCCCTGGAGACCCAGCAACAACTGGCCGTTCAAGCGTTATCGATTGCCAACCAGGCACCACAGACCATCCTGTCGCTGTTCCGCTAGGTGTTCAGTCCCGGCCTCTGGTAGTTCGGATTGACGATGAATCGATCTGGCTCCGAAGGCTTGGTTTTGCAGATGATTTTTTAGGGCCTGAGGCCGCAAGGTGTTCTCAGTCTCCGTACGAAGTTGCAGGCTGCTGAAATGCCCGCCAGGCGGGTGCGAAGTCGGTTTTTGTCCTTGTAATCGATGCGCGTGGCGTCCGGCCGTCCCCGCCCCCACCGGATCGGCTTTGGGCTTTACCGTCTTCGATCTTGCGTTTCACCCGTTGCATCCGCCCGTTGGTCCAACGGTAGGTGGGCTTCGTCAGGCAATGTTCAATCCCGTTCGACCATTGCCCTCAGACCAGTGGCAGACAGGGTCTCGCCCTTGCAGATTAGGTCACAGCGCATTGTCTGAAAAAATACTCTTTTGCGGTTTCAGGGCTGTTCTGCGAACTGAATGCCGTTGTCCCTCACCTGGCAGGGTACGTCCAAGGGACAGGCTCCGACAGGGGGTCAGAATGGCATGCACCTGATAAGGCACGTTTTCGAGCGTGTGCTGCAAGAATTCCAAGGCTGTCTTACTGCCCGCTTCCTCGACGGGTTGAGTCTCCGCAAATGTGCTTGTGCGCTCAATGCCGACGAACGGGCAAAGCTTGCCCTCAGCTGTGTGGTCCTCGGCGATGTCGATCTGGAAGACGCCGATGAAGCAATGCTTGAACTTCTGGCGCTTCGGCTTGTCGCCTGAAACGTCAGGCAACCGGGAAATGCGATGTCGCTGCTGGCACCGATGCAGCACCAAACGCCTAGGATGCCAGATGGATGGCCGCAAAGCACAAAGACAGCCTTCCAGCAGCAACAATTCATACTGTCTGAATGCGAATATGGTCGTTTCCTGGGCTTCAGCAGCGTCTTAAGTATCCGGGGCGCCATCGCGATCTTCAGGGTGCTGAAAAGCAAGTTGTTCCTGCTCTGTTTTGGAGTGGGTGCGCTGGCGGCGATGCTTTCAGACTGGGGGTGTGGCGCGTACTACTGAACGGGAGAAGCGGCTACTCGCTGTCATCTGACGAATGGAAAGGTTGGGCTCGGAGCGGACGTTGGCCACACGCCACACCTTCGGCTCCTATTCTGTGCGGTCGACAAAGTCTGCTATGCGGGACAAAGCGCCATTTCACTGCGGTTGCGCCAACGACCGTTTTGCCACATTCTCGAACTCCAAAAACCCGATAAATTTTCGCACATTGACCTCCTTGGTTGCCCCCTTAACCGCAACATGCACCTAAATCCCGTGATCCAACATGCTTCTAATTGACGACTGAGCCATACTCTCGCGAGCAGCCCCGGCCATCGTTTCTTCAAGGTTTACCGCTAGGTCTTTTTCATCTTGCGATACGCGCAGGTTTTCTGATGTAAAGGCGCTAACACTTCTTTGTTTCCTCTGCCATCTTATGCTCCGCCGAAAATACCGATTAGTAAGTTTTGGAATTGGTGCTTTGCTTGCAGCATCAATTCTCTGGCGCTTGCCAAGCTTCGCAGTTGATGGGAAAGACTATGATCAGTTTTTTCAGATGATTTCGACGACCGAGGCATGTGAGCCTCTGATTGGGGAAATCTGTCAAGTCCGGTCAAGTCGCTATATGGAAAGCATACGAATAGGCTTTTTCCACGCGAGCGATGGAGCCAATACTCAAACCGTTCACGAACACGTTGAAGAAGTTGTAAAAATTTTACGGGAAAGAGCCAAAATTGACATTTTACTAACGAACGAAAAGCCCAACCTTGTTTTAGTTCTTGCAGACGATGAAACTCTAAAAGAAGTGCGCAAGCTCGATCATCCCCTACTAGATGATACATATCTAAATCGATTGAACTCTCAAACTTTATCAGTCGGGGCCTGCGAAGCACGAATATTTGTCGATCAAAAGTCAGGTCCTTTTGACGAAATACTGAGTGCAATCGTCTTCGTATCAGAACAGAAGTCTGATCATGGGTATCGTAAATGCGTCGCTGAAGAAATTGTAAACTCACTGGGCTTGCTAAATGATCCCCTTGGACATGCGTCACTGTTTGACCATCCCGATCATGCGGTTTTCGAACATGAGTATTTAAACGAAACGACAATTGGTTTCCTTGAATATTTGTATTCAGCCGAGCAGGTATCTCGTCCTTCTTGGAATCTATTTTGGGAAGGGAAAAGGCACGCAATATTTCGCAAGATCACGCGCTTATAGTGATCATCAACACTAGTTTAAGAGCAGCATTCTCACCGGCCATCCAGAAGACACAGTGCATCATTCGACACTCAGAAGCAGACTCCATTCATATCGCAGCATCCGGAACAATGGGCTCAGAGCGGACCTTGGCCCCGCGCCGCATCTTGCCGATACCGGAGTAAGCTTCCGTTGGCTCGCGGCCCATAGACGACTTTGCGCCGTTGTCGAAACGCTGCGGCGCTGCCCGTAAGAGCGGCCATTCGACGCTGCTGCGAATGCCGGACGTTGACCAAAAGTCAGCTCTCAAGAAAACGTGCGCTATTGCTGTTGTCAGACCTAAATCTGGCTCCGACATTTGAACGCGTTCAAAACCGGATGGTTATGTTCCCCGCTCATCTTTGAGATGAAGCGCAGGTGCTGAGCCGTCTTTGCTTTCACCGAAGTATATCGTCTGGTGTGGGTACGGGATTTCGATGCCACGTGCGTCCAGGACACGTTTGCACAGTTCATTGTACGCGCGTCCAATGCCCCATTGTTTGCCTGGCGCACATTTGATGCGTGCGCGGAGCACAACGGCACTGTCCCCGAGGGCCTGAACGCCGAACCACTCCAGATCGCCTTCAATGAATTCGCCGTTCTCGCCCGCGCGCAACTGCTGGAAGGCTTCCTGCATAGCTTCACGACCATCATCGATGTTTTCGCGGTAAGCGATTCCGAGATCACATACATAATAGGAGAAGTCCTTGACGTAATTTGAAACCATATCGACTGATGAGAATGGGATCAGATGCACCGTGCCATTCACATCTCTTAGCGTAATTGAACGGATGGTGAGTTTTTCCGCAGTTCCGGTGGTACTGCCCAAAGTAACCACATCTCCCACATTTATCGCGTTCTCGAACTGTATGAAAACGCCCGTGATAATGTCCTGGACGAGCTTCTGCGCACCAAAGCCAATCGCCAGTCCCAATACACCTGCAGAGGCGATGAGCGGAGCAATATCAATGCCCATCTCAGACAGAGCGAACATTGAGATGATCACCATCAGCACAATAGTGGCGGCGTTTCGCAACAGCGTCAGAAGTGTTTTCTCTCTTGAGGTTGGCATGGACCCGTATTCGGGGTTCAGCCGATAGTCTACCCACGACACCAGCGTCAGCCATGCCAGAAAACCAAAGAGCAGGATCAGGCCGACGCTGACACCTGTGCCAACAGCCCACGTGCCAAAGTCACTCTGTAAGAGACCACTGAAGTCAATGATACCTGCAAAGTCCAGGGCAAACCCCAGTACGCAGATCGAAATGACTACCCGTATGATACCCAGAATACGGACAAAAAGAGCGTTCACCCGACCTTCCAGTGACGGCATGCGGCTGCTCAGAACCTCCGGCAAACCCAGCCCCCGGCTGCCAAACCTTGAAAGCCCGCCTGAGGCCAGCAGTCCAAGTGTAATCACCGCGATCACTTGCCCGGTCGTCAGAAGTACCGGCCATATCAGCCCGTCCGGACGGGCTGCGACGATGATGGCAAGGCCCAGCAGATAGAGGACAACCGGAACATACCAGTTCCGGGCTGCGAAACGGATGACACTGGGTTTTTCTTCCGGATTTTCGCCAAGGAACCAGGCCGCAACATCTCTCCTGTTTCTCAGGACAAGCATAAGTGACATGATGATTGCGACAAAAGCGAGAAGGGTTGATATGCCCCGACCCGCGCTGAAGGAGGCCTGTCGGTTAACGATTGGAACGATCAAAAGCTGCCCATAGCCGATGACAGTGGCAATGCTTCCCAACCAGAATGACATGTGTTTCGATGCTGCATCTGAAATTGAAACAAAGCGCAGCTCATCTGTGCTGGGCGAAAGGACCGCGCGAAAGAGTACTTTGGCCAGTCCAACAAGCAGGAACGCATTGAGATAAAGCGACTGCCGGACACCTATCGTTCCGGAATCACCGTGAAGATAAAGTGCGGCCAGATAACCAAGACCCCAGGCGAGAATGACCACAAAGGCATCCATCAACGTTGTGGCGATTGCGACAGCCAGAGTGCGCAGAAAGTCCCAATCGTGGGCGCGTTCGCCCATGCTTCGGGAAACCCTCTTTGCGAAATAGCGCAGGACAATATAGCTGATGGTCGTGGCAACAAAGACGACGGCAAGCGCAATCAGTGCGTCTGCCAACGTGGCAATCTGATCAGCGTCTAAACTTCCCAATGTTGAAGTTACTGACGTAATACCTGCCAGCGCAGATGCAAATGACCCGGCCGCGGTCTCTACAAAGCCTGACGTCAGTCGTGCGATTTGACGTCCGAACGACACCCGCTCCTCTGCTTCGGGGGCTGCTTCAGTTGCCGCAGCGACTTCCCTGAGACTGGCAATCAAAGCCTCCCGTGCGCTGTCGTTTTCCAGAAGGTCGATGAGTTGCTGCGCTTCGGCGACGGGATCCGCTTCCTGGGCAAAAGCCATACCTGAAACGAACATCGTAAAAAAAGCGAACGCGAAGAGGGCCAAGCGCATAAAAAGTCTCCAGCCTGTGGTGGGAGATCAACTAACTAGCGCCCTGCGGTGAATTGCACAACCGCACCGGAATGTTGGATAATTTCAGAAAAACCGCTGAATAACATAAAGACGTTCCAGATGAATGTTCCAAACACAATCTGTGCATTCGATGTCCGGGATGAGGTGCCGGGCGTGTGTCAGACGTTACGACGAATTTTCCAACCGACGGAAATCGCTGGCTTCAATTTGATCTGGCAGAACCGGGTTTGAGAGAATAGCTGGGAACAAGGCTTTCATCTCTGGCAACCCGCAACTTGATTCAGTCAGAAACACGGCCGCGTTGCGAGTTACTGGAAGAAGGCATAGTTCTCAACCTGCGTGACGTGAACCTCAATCCGGGCGCATCGCCAGAGGGCATTGTTTCCCTGCGTCTGTGGAAAGCACCGCATTTGATCGTCTCAGGAAGCTGATTCAGATACTCGGCCTTGGTCGGCGCAAGGACCATCAGCTCAAGCCGACGATTGAGCAAGTAGTCTTGCGACGATGCGCACTCAGCTGCTGAATTTTCATCGTGCCAGATGATCTCTCCGGCGAAGTCGTAGGAAACCGCTGAAATGACGGACGTCGGGCACTCATTTCTGCCAATTATCGAACACATGAATACTTGGGGTGAAACAAACACAAAACAGTGGCCGTTCGCTTCGACCCATCGAGCAGAAGGCCTAGGCTTGGACGGGCCATCAGAGGCAGTGCGGTATCGAAACAAAACGCGCTCCCTAACTGGACAAAGAACGTTCCATTGCTGCGATTCAACCTGGAACCTGCATCGTGTTGTGCGGCTCGTCAGAACGGCTGTTCACTGGATCCGCTAGTTCAAGAGGACGGCAAATTCACAATTTGCCGGACAGAGCGGGCTTTCGCCGCAGTAGCCCAATGATAGCATATCAAATGGTGAATTGTTTTCTGGAAAACCTGTCATGATCAGTCAGATAACATATTGTAATCGATAGGTTGAAAAGGAATGCTTGCTATGCCTCGTATCAGTTTGCCGAACTTGATTAATTTGTTTGAGTATAAGTCTACTGCGGAAACTCATACTCAAACAAAAGAAGTTTCGTCGCTCCCTGAGAGGTATCAGCAGCGCCAGAGAAGCCTTCTTGTCTGTCTATCTGCGACTCTAAGAACGCGAGGGTTTCAGGTGACCAGACAGGCTGAAACTCTAGCTTCGTGGCCGCGCCATTGCTGTCCCGCAAAGACATCTCGTTTACCCCATAGTGAACCTCCTGCCATTCTCCAGTTTCGACAACAAGATTTGCTTCTGGATCATACGCGTAGCGCTCGAACTGCGCCGATACATCGTATCTGGCTTCACGGTTTCCGTGCCCACCAAAACGAAATGTAACTGTTGTCCGCTCTGCGTCAGGCTCAGCGGAAATGACGGTAACGTTTGGGCAAGCTGAGAAGTCGTGATTCTTGCGGGTTGCCCATGACTTTAACTGCGATGGTGGAACATGACAAAGCCCGTTTGGGTTAGTTCGATAACTACTCAGCCATTTATACACTTTTTTTCTTGATACGCCGAACTCACGTTCAAATTTCTTTACTTGCACACTTAGCCTGGCAGAGCTCGGAGTTCCGAAAACGCTACCCGTTGGTACTGCTGGACCAAATGCGTTCTGTCCCTCGAGGCATGTTGCATTTTTTTTGAGCGACGACCATCCGTTCGAAAAAACCGGGTCAGTTGCTGGCAGGGTCTTTCGTGGAAAACTATATGCGTCCCGAAAATCTGTAACACATGTATGTCGGGCACTTCCGTCTACGAAACGGACATCGCCCAGCTTCGCAACGCCACCAACAATTCCTGGCGCTTCTTGCAGGGAGAGCTTCTTGCCTGGGAGTACAGAAACACGCTGACTCTTTGGCTCATTCGGAATCCAGACCTTTGCTGTTTCTGAGTAGATAGGGCGAATGCGTCCAGCGATATCTGGAAGAACAACAAGCCGAAGCTTCAGAGTAGTGGAAATCGAATCGGTCGCACCAAAGTAGCCACGGGGTCCAGAAGCTTTAGTTGTACGGGTTGCATGTAGCCTGACTGGCACAATGCTTATGTCATCCCGCTGCTTTTGCTCATCAATCCATGATTGCGGTATCAACAGTTCGGCGGTATTTGGTTCGCCCGTCGAATAGCTCTCAAATCCCTGATCCTCGCCGCCAATCTCAAGCGCAATGCTCACGGAGGCCTCGGCAATCTCAACTCCAAACCGCGAACCAGTGATGCGAATTTTATGGCCAAGCGGGCCCGGCTGCGGATGAATCACAAGCCCATCTACGCGGCGCATATAAAAAGGGGCCTCATCGGAAAACGGCAATTGCTCTATCAGCTGCTCGATATCTAGAGCGACTATGTCGCTAAGAGACACAAAGTCAGACCTACTTTCTTCAATCCGATCCAAAGCCGCTTCGATCCGGGCAAACACCTCCTCCTGTTGGTCATCTAAGCTCCGTAACAATTCACGGGTGTTTCTCCCGGCGACAACCTCAGCTCCGCCGATGGCCATCATTGCTTCGTTACCTGCTTGTATGAGAAGGGCGTTTCCGCTGTTTTCTCCTTCCACTATGAGGTCCTGAGCTCTTTCTTCGAAGTCCTGCAAAAGGTCATCGATAACGCGTTCTTTGATTTTCTCCAGATCATCTGTGACACCAAGGAAGTCCAGCACGCCAGCGTGCGCGGATGTGGAGAAAACAGCCACCAATAACAACACGCAAATATGGATCGCGCTAATCCTTGTCCACATCTGTTTTGACTCCAATAGCTATCCTCGGTGACGGCAATTCGTATTCTCAAATTTTGGCAATAACGACTGTAACACTGCAAAAGGCAAAATCAATCATTGGGTGGTCAAGTGGCAAAAAGGCGAATCGACACTACGCAGAATTTTGATGAACGTAATATGAAGCAGACCTTCACTCACCTTACAGAATAAAGTAACTTGGGCTCTCTAACGTTGTTAGATCCACCGCAGCATATTGCCTTTCCGAGCACAGTCGCTCAGCCAAGATCGGCCCTTACCAGTCATTCATCGTACCCGACTGCGCTGCAGTGTAGCTTCGCCGAACCGGCCATTCGCTGCGCCCTCAAAATTCTAGCGCGACCCGGGGTCTGCGGTGCGGGACAAAGCGCCAGTTCGCTGCGTCTGCACCAATGTCGGCTTCGAATGAAGGCGCTCAGTCACAAAATGGTGGATTCTGTCCGCATTCCCGCGCTTCTAAAGATCAGCTACTTCTCCCGGCCAGAAGCTTCCGGTAAAGGCGGCAGCGTTCTGGACGGCTTCTGAGCCGCTCTAGCCGTGATAAAAGTCCGGAATTTGGACATTGGCGGAAGCTACAACAAAACGCCAGCTGGTTTTCAAGAACCAAACAGACAAACCGGCGAAGAGAAAGCTGCATGTCTTGTTTACACAGGTACCATAAGCATAACTGCACGCCGCAGGCCTGCGGCTGTCGCTATGGATAGGCCGGCGTCACCAATAACCATTCCCCCTGGTGTTGGCGCGATGGACGTACCCCCGAAGTAGGTGGCCCAAATTCCGCCCTCTCCTCGAACGCCAAACGATCCGCTCGCGGACCAAATCACTGTCGTTTCGCTTTCCACGTAACTACGTTGCTCGCCTTCGGTAATGATTGCCTCTCCGTCGAGGCGCAGGATCAACCAACCGCCCCCCGTTGCAACAGGTCTCCGCAGCTTGTTCAAAAGCAGATCAACGGGTCCGAACCGCCAGCATGCTCGGATGCGCACACCGGACGAAAACCCAACCAAAGTATGGGGGCGGAAGACGAAGACCTCTCCCGGTAACAAACGAACGGCGCACAAACGACGCCCCATTCCTGTGGTGAGAATGAAACTACCATCTCCACGCCGGTATCGGCGAAAGAATGGGCTTGTTGGATGGCGCGTCCATCCCGTAAGCAGACCCCTGAGAAATAGTCCGAAGGTCGGCGCTGGCCGGAAACTTGCTGCTACCTGACGGCTTTTTACATTAGCGAAGGATCCGACGAACAGAGCATCGTCATCAAGACTGAGGTTTAGTGTCCCGTTCTCAGGTGCCGTGATGACCCGGTTCTCCAACTTTCTGACATCGTTGGTCGAAGACATTAAACCTTTGTTGAAACCTCTAACACGATAGACGTTTCGTAAATAAACATAGCCGAAGCTTTTGAATATTGCTGCAATTAGGACCAAGACCGCAATGTGATAGGTGACGTCTGCGTAGCGGAACGCAACCCAAAACGCCCGGTCTGTTTCTGCTCTTAACCATGCTACGTAAATCTCGACCGCTTCTGTTACCGCCGCCTCTGCTGCTGCGCTACCGGAGTCAACTTCGGATGCCATATCTTCCAGTCGGGCTGTGAGTTGGCTTTCCGCGAAAGCTCGTGCTCGCTGGTAGCGATTGTCTAGAAAGCTCTTGCCGCCGTCGCTGAGACGACACCGGACATGCCACCATCTGCATCCCCCTTCGATGTCAAACACACGATTAAGGCCTCGGTCAGTCTCGGCTTCTGTTTGTTCGGCACGCTTGACAGACAGGTAATTCGGTATTGCGTTTTGAAAGATGCGACCGGCTTCGTTCGCTGCCCAATCTGTTCCCGATCGAGCACCGTCTCCGCCATCCTCTACAGCTGCAATGGCATTGCGGCGTATCGTTTCGAAGTGATATCTGACGGCGCGTTCAGTGTCTCTCTCTAGCGAACGTGGTGTGCATGAACCATCGATCTCGTTCGTAAAGAGAAGGCGCCCTTGCACATCGCATTCGCGGCTTTCTAACATTTCAGAGTCGGCGCTTTGGTCTGCGTAGAGCGGGTTCGTCATATGCCGCCAGAGCAGATCTGTCGCAAAGGACACGCCGATCAGGATCGCAATCAACGGAAGGCATTGCACCGCCGTACGTGCCAACAATGTGCGGACTTCGCCCTTCGGAACGTTATACCATAGATGCCGGTTAGCGAGTGCGTAGAGACGCACCACACGCACTGTCAGAAGGATCGCCGTCGCAGAAGTCGCAGCAGCTCCGATGTACAAAAGTATCGATAAATCAAGCTCGTCGTTGCTATGGGCGGGATACCATAGAGCGATGCCGATTACCGATAGGACAGAAGCCAGCATCGCAGGGACGACGATATGACCTTCGCGCAGAACGAGTACGGCCGTCGCTGCCGCTAACGTTATGGCGATTGAGACGATCAGCGTAGCGCTTGCAAGGCGCGCCTGCGATTGTGCATCTTGCAGAACCGAGCGCGCGGCGAGGGAATTGGCCAAAATAGCGCGGCGACCGTTTGCGTTAGAGATTTCCGCTAAGACTTCGTCCGCCAGCACATCTACTTCGGCACGGCGATCTATGGCTCTTTGCAACGAGACCTCCGCACCATTTCTGCTCACGCCTGTCTCAGTTACGCACCTTTCCCTCATCTGCCTAATGATACTCCGCGCCACTATATTGTTGTCGCCCCGAAGAAATCGAAGGTCGCCAGAGTTAAGAGCTTCACGACCGAAATCTCTCGTGTCGCATGCCTCTGCTGCTACGGATGCTTGGCGCAGACTTTCTTGTGCGGAATTCACAGCGTCTCGTGCCGCAGCTTGATCGGGTAAACGAGTTTGTAGTTCTCGGATTTCTCGCTCTGTTGCGCCCGAAATTCCGGATTTCAGCAAATCGAGCATGCGCCTAAAATCGCTGTAGCCAACGAACTCGTCTAACCCACTGCTATCGAATACGCGCCCAATATCCCTAACGGCTACCATTTCTTCTGCAATGGCAGTTTGAAGCGCTTGATCGGAGGCTATGGCGTCTATTTCAGCCGCGCTGCTCTCTGTGCGGGTGCTGGCCATGCGCGCCTCCAGCGCGACGCTACGAGCCAGCAAATCGGTAGAAAGGTCGATCATTTGAGGCGGCGTAATAGCGAACCCGAGTAATGGAACCGCCAGAAGCCCGGACCATGCTCTATGTGTGCGCCACGCAGCGATAAATGCAGCCACCGCGATCAAGAACCAAATCCATTGGGCTGATGGTGAAACAAAACTGCTCGCCCACGGCGTTGCTATGTGCCAAGCAGGACCCAGTGCTGGCCACGCTGCCGTCAGAATGATCGCCGCGAGTGCCGCGCCCAAAGCGATTGGCAGAAACAAACGGGACACGGATACAATCATGAACCTGATACTTTCTCATGCGTGCGCGTAAGTCTACTGTAAGTAGATGTTTAGGTAGCGCCTGTTTCAGAAGCGAATTTCCGTGGGACACGTGCAATAGCCAACGCGCCAAAAACGGTTTTTTTCACAAGCGATCCTGGCCCCAACATCGTTGAAAAAACTTGTGCCACAACCCCTTGGCAAAACTGCTTTAGATTTATCACGTTTTTGGCAAGTGCCAAGGAGCGAACATTGGTGCAAAGTGCAGCATCTGGCAAAAGGGGCTCTCTTCAGACCTCGGGCGCAGCGCTGCATCTGCTCAATCACGCTCCCGGCGAGCGGCACGCGGCCCTTACCAGTCATTCATCGTACCTGACTGCGCCTCAGTGTAGCTTCGCTGAACCGGCCATTCGCTGCACCCTCAAAATTCTAGCGCGACCCGGGGTCGGAAGGGCGGACTTTGCTTCCGTTCGCTTTCTCGAACCGAAGGTCTGCTTCACTCGAATTCAGACGCAATCCAATCAACGACCCGCTTGATGCGTGTCTGGCGCAGATGGTCTTTTGACCATGAGATATAGAGCCCATCATCAGAGGGATCGGGATCAACCCAAACCTTCACCAGTTTCTTAGACCGAAGTTCATTCTCCACCATGTAGGTCGGCGCGATTGCGATGCCGTGACCACCGATAGCTGCATCGAGAGCCAAGGCAGATCGGTCGAAGTTGAGTAGCTTGTGCGTGTCGCCATACCCGGTTTTACGTATCAGCTTTTCCCACCGCTGGTGCGCATCCTGAAGGAGCGGTAGCGTCAGCAGCGTCTCCAGTCCGATCGGCCAATCTGGTCGAAGGAAATCAGGACTGCATACGGCAACTAGGCGGATATCGGTCAAGCGACGAGATACGTGAGCTGTATTTGTGTCATGTGCTCTACCAGGCCAGATTGCGATCTCGTTCCGGCCTAGACTGCGCGCCAGAACCTGCTCGTGGACCTGTGTGGTCAGGGATACGTTTGGGAACTTGGCCGCGAAAGCGTTCATCCGGGGCATCAGCCACTTCGTTGCGGTGGAAGACCCAAGGTGTAGCGTGACGCGATCACCTTGTTCGCCGATGCTCACCAACGCGGTATCAATGATCGCGAGGGCTTCTTGCATGGCTGCATGGCAGCGCTCGCCTTCCGGTGTCAGCGAGACACCGCGTGCGCCGCGCACGAAAAGAACCACTCCCAGCTCGATTTCGAGCTGCTTGATCCGCTGTGAGACTGCGCCACGCGAAAGGCTCAGCTCCTCAGCCGCGCGTTGCAGGTTCCCGTGCAATGCGACGGCAGAGAACACCCGGAGCGCGTTCAGGTTTACGTTCTTCATTTGGTGCCTCGAAGGCGGTAGTTTTTCTAAACGCTGATAGAATTATCCGGCTTTGTCAATTTGGTGCATTCGGTCGATACAAGCGGGAAAGCAGCACCCAGCAAAAGCCAAGAGAGACCTAGCGATGACGCAGACTATCCGACCAGCGACACCCGACGACATACCACGCCTTGTCGAACTCCTCATGCTGGATGCGCAGGAACGCCATGCCGAGGATGCGATCCTTTGGAAGATGGCGGATGACGCGCCCGCACAGATTGAAAAAGCGCTGGCTTTTGCTCTGACGGCAGAACAACAACTCTTTCGACAGTTTTGGCATGTCGCGGAGGATGGGGGTCAGATTTCGGGTGTCGTCCATGCGATGATGCTGCCTGTGCCCCCAATCTATGCGGGTCCGTTCGGCAAACCAGGACTGATCATGCCCGACTCCTTCATTCCAGCCGATGCACCGAATGGCACAGTTAATGGCCTACTGACCGCAGCAGAGGACGCCCTTCACGAAGCCGGTGCCAGGATCAAACTGGCATCCTACGTGGCGGACGAAGCTTGGCGAACCGCGTTTGAGGCAAGCGGCTATGAGCCTCTGACGCTCTACCTGTCGCGCAGTGACCTTGGCAATAAGGGAATGCCCGCCGGTGTTCGGCAAGCGACGGAAGTCGATGTTCTTGGTATCGTAGCCCGCAGCGCCAAGAACCGTCAGGTTCTCTATGACATCGACCCGTTCTGGGAAGTCCATCCCGAAGCTGATCAACGTTTTTCGGCCTGGATGACGCGGAGCCTGACCCTGCGGGATCGCGAAATAATGGTTCTGGAGTCGGCTGATTGTCTGGAAGGCTATGTAATTGCACAGCCTGCATCCCGTCTGCACTTTCCCCCGGCTCATGACATAACTGGCACGGGTGTCATAGATGATTACTACCACCCCGAGATGGCCAACCCTGTCGCACTGGAACGTGGCATGAAGGGGGCAGGCGCATTGCTACGTGCCGCAGAGGCTTCTTTCGCGAACCGGGGAATGGGGGCCGCGTTTGTCGTCTGCCCGGCAGGCTGGAAATCAAAGATCGATCTGCTGGAAGCCGCCGGTTACGAGACAGCAATGGTTTGGTGCATCAAGCGCTAGGCATTCGCTACGCTGCCATTCGGTCAGGCCCCAGCATCGGCGAAATTGGGCTCGAAGCTGAAATTGGCATCGCGCCAAACCATTCGCTCCTACTATTTGTACCTGTCGGTGTCGGCTATGCGGGACGAAGTGCGCTTTCGCTGCGCTTGCACCAATGTCGACTTTGTATCCCTGTTCTACCAAAGCCCGACAACTTGCGCCCCGGCTATGAGATCACTGGCGATATAGTGCCCGAGCTTGAGCAGTTCGGCATCCGGGGCGACGATGTCGGGTATCTGCACTGTAATGAGTCCGGCTGCATGAGCTGCTCGGACACCGTTGGGTGAATCTTCGAATGCGACGCAGTTCGCCGGATCGTGACCCAAACGTGCGGTAGCACAAAGGTAGATATCCGGAGCAGGCTTGCTTGCCGCAACCTGATCGCCACCTACGACATTTGGAAAAAGCGTACCGAGCCCCGCTCGCTCGAGGTGAAGATGCGCCTTTTCCGTGCCGGTACTAGTAGCAATAATATAAGGAATTTCTCGCTCCTGCAGATGTTCTGCCAACGTGCGCACCCCAGGTTTGACGGGGATGCAGTCTGCGAGACGTTCCGTAACTTTATCATCCCAGGCGGCATCAAATTCTTCCAGCGTGACGTGTCCCGAAAGCCCTTCGGCTAACAGTTGGCGTCCCAACGCACGGTTCGTGCCAACTAACCGTCTGAAAAGGTCATCATCTTGCCGCAATCCGAGACCTGCAAGAGCTGTGCGGAAACCCTCGAAGTATACTTGTTCGGTATCGAGCAAGAGCCCGTCCATATCGAATACAACTGCTTGCAGAGTTGGACGATGCATGAAGGATGACCCCGGTTACTTTGTTCAGTTTTAGCAAACAGCCGACATTCGTACGGATTGCAGCATCGGTAACTATGGGCTCAAAAGCGGACCTTGGCCCCGCGCCGCACCTGGCCGCTACCGGAGCAAGCTTCCGGATGCTCGCGGCCCTTAGGAGACATTCATCTCGCAAGCCTACGCCGCAGTGCAGCTTTACCGAACCGGACTTTCACTCCCGGACATCGTTAGCCTCTGACACATGCATCCTATTCCATATGAACCCTTTGGGACACGCAGCTAGTTAAGATCTGAGGCGTCTTGTCATTGCGAGATGATATTACGAGCAATCAGTGTGTATTCGAATGCAGGAAACTTCGTTCCATAGACATCCGTGTAAGTGACTGTGACGACAGTATCATCAAGCTTCGTTCTCAGGGCTTGAGATCTGATCTGAGTTGCAATGTTCTCGGGGTCGGGATCAAAGTACAATAGTCTCTGTGCACTCCCAGATGAAACTGCGCTTTCTGCATCTAGTTCGAAAATTACTATCTCGCCTGCAGTACCTTCGGAAAAGCTGTCGGGGTCGATTACCGTGTTAGCGACTGTACCGTCCTTATATTCGTAGCTGACCTCAATGAGGACCATCGGGCCTGTGCCCACATTCTCCAAGTCTATATGAAGGTCATCAGAGGTCTGCGTGAACAAAATAGTTGGGATCGGTCTGACCGAAAGCTTCATATGTTTCCGCTGTGTCATATCGGAAGAAACGGACACGAAAACTGCTGCCACTGATGCCAACATTGCTCCTAGAGCGATCCACCTATCAGTCGTCATATTTGTATGCCTATCCTGTTTTTTGAGCATTGCAACTTCCCAAAATCCTTACAAGCGGCCCAATCCGGAATTTGAGCGGTGGTTGGGCATGCTGCGATGCGGCCCGTCGTACCAGCCATTCGCTGCGCAAGCAAAATCAGGAGACAGGCGAACTAGTGCAACGCGGGACAAAGCTGACCTCCGGAACCTAACTCGATTAGGTTCGCGCAATAGCTTTCGTCATGAGGACTGTCTCTTCGTCTCCAAAGAAGTTCCGCGACTTTTCAATGAATCCCAAGGACGAGTAAAATTGCGTGGCAGAGAGTGAGGAAGAGACCTCAAGTGTTTCAATTCCGTCTCTCGCAGCGATCTTTGCAAGCTCACAAACCAAGGCAACACCAATCCCTCTTCGGTGCCAATCAGGTGCAACAAAAACTGATTTTAATTCAGCGCCCCGAATTGCCCCAGTGCCGACAATTTGCTCTCCGGCCAGAGCAACCAAAGTCTGTCTCTGCTGCAGCAGACCCGCAATTCTCTCTGTCGTGAAGTTCTGCAAAAGACGATTGATTTCGGCTCGCGGATAATCCTTCGCGTTGACCTGTTCAATAGCCTCGCGGATAACTCTGCCGACGCCTTCGGCATGCTCGATCGTAGCTGGTTTCAATGTGAGATAGTCGCTCATTTAAAGACCTGGGTATCCGTTATGATCCATGTCTCCTTGGGCTCCAACCAGACGTTCGTCTCCTAATTGTACTGTTCCGAGCTTCGCCAAGCCGACGATGACGTCATCTGTGTGGGACTTTGCGGGCATTCCGTGAATGTCCACAAAGTCCGTTAGGCTAGCCTTATGCGGCCTTCTCTATCTGGACGTTACCGTCATGCAGGAAGCACGTCTTATCGAAAAGAGACAGCTCAAGGGAGTTTGGCAGCCGTACATCCCCAAGGCCTGGCATGTCGCTGGACGACAGATCGAATGCGCGGTCGATCTGTGATATTAGAACCACAATTGCCTCGTTTTCGACGGCAAATTTCTTGAGCGCTCTGACTTGGTCTTCAAGCGAAGGATTGCTGCGACGTTGATCCAAAAGCTGAAGGTAATCGATAACGACCAGCGCCTTACCAGGTTCGTGATCGAGCCGTTCAATGATATAGGCCGCGCAGATATCGTCCGATGTGTCTACGACGGTCCGACGGGCCCCTGCATCTTGGTCGAGGCAAAGTTTTGCAAACCGGTCCCAGACATCTGCTTCATTGTATTCCAATGAAAAAACATAGCTTTTGCGACTGTTTTTCTCAGCTAAAGCGGCCAGCTCCAGCCCAAGGAGTGTTTTGCCATGACCGGGACGCGCCCCGATCAACACCATATCGCCTGACCTGAGCTGGCTCATGATTTCTTTGGCTGGTGTCGCTTTGGAGGAGCTAGAAGCCAAGTGACTCCAGTCCTTGAAGCCTTCTTTGGCGGCAATCTGATCGAGAGCCTTGTGGAGCCTGATGTCATTCTCGCGGGCGAGCAGCTTTGCATGACGTTTAAGGGTGTAGATTGGGGATGAGAGTCTCATCTTGAACCTCCGTTTGCGAGCGGTTTCCGCAATCCCTCCTTATGCGAATGCTCGAACAGGACAGGTTCGAATTGGTCTCGCTCCGCATGTTAAATGCTGCCCCAGTGGAGGGGGGAGGCCCGAGCAAGGCTGCAGATGCAGGATATCCGGATCAACGGAAAGTCTCAATCGGTTTTTGGTCATTCGCTGCACGCCAACGAATGCTTAAGTGGTCTTACTGCGGACTTCGGGAGCAGCGCGGCGTTTTTAATGAAGTGGAAGTTAAGCCTGTTGAGGACGGCCCATTGCTGCCGTTGCCGACATAGTTGAGCGCCGCGGCGCAGCTTCACCAGACCGGACCTTCGCTGCGCCTGAATGATCCAGGTACCCGCGAATTCACGCATCGCGGACTTTGTTGCCGTTCGCTGCAGCTGCGCCAATGGCTCCTTACCGTATTTTCAAAGGCTAAGGAGAATCCTTTCCTTAGTGACTGCTTCGAATGGGTTTTGGCGCTTGCCGCGCTCTTCATGCCTTCGATATCATGTATCGAACCGGTTCATCGGCATCTTGGCCAAATACGTCGCGGCGCAGCTTCGAAAACCTGTTGCCAAACCCACTGTATTTCCGAGCGCTTCCAACCTAGCGATTTTTTTTTGCCATTCGACGTGTTGGGCGATGCTTGCGATCGCTGCGCGCGTCAGAGTTCAGGACTTCGCTTTTGGTCATCACGATTTTTCGATAGTATTGCCACATGAGTGAGAGTGGCGTTTCAGGGAAATTCGTATTGGATTGGCACAGCAGTTTTGTCGGGCGTGACGCCGATCTGAAGGTACTGCATGACGCTTGGGACGAAGCACGTGGCGGAACGCCGCGCGTGATAGCGATCGTGGCAGAGAGCGGCTTTGGCAAAACACGGCTCGCCCAGGAGTTCTACAATTGGCTGTCGACTACCCACGATTGCGTAGGTGATGCAGGCTATTGGCCTGACCGCCTCCTGCGTGAAGAAGACAATCTGCGCGTCAATCCTGATCCCGCAGATTGTGGTGGCGAAGACGGCGCGGCTATGCCGTTTCTTTGGTGGGGGTTGCGACTTTCCGATCCCGGTGAGCGCAACGCTACCGCACGAGGCGCGTTTGCAGCTGGCCTCGACAAATTGCGCCCGCATCTCGAGCGCACAGCCCGCGAAGTTGAGCGCGCCGCGATAAGACGTCGACAACTGTTGGGGGGCGGCGAGACCGCCGCAGATGTGGCGTTAGGGGTCGGCGAGACCGCCGTCGACCTCATCTCTTCAATAGGAACTTTCGGTCTGTTGGGCTTGACCAAGACAATTGGCAAGGCCGCATGGGAGCACCGAGCGGCGATGCAGGATTTGCGCAGTCTCAATGAGAAGGATGTTGGTCCCGCAGCGGCCCAAGACCGCGGACGCGATCAACTTGCAGAAATGGCGATTGGGGACCTTTATCGGCTCTGCAAGGTGCCTCCTAGGGGAACAGAACCAGTCCCGCTGGTGGTGCTCGTCGACGACGTTCAGTGGTTAGACTCGGACCTCGGCACGGCTTCTTTTTTAGGTCTCCTGATGTCGCGCGCGCGCGCAGAAAGCTGGCCGCTACTTTTGATCATTACCAGCTGGCAGCGAGAATGGCGTGCCTCCCGCACGGCGGGAACGGCACTAGGAGCGTTGGCTGCCCCGGATTTGGGCGACGTGATACACGAACTGGCTGGCGTGGCGGGTTTGGATGAAATTGTACGTGAGGCTTTTCCGGGCCTCACACCTGCGCAGGTCGTCGCTCTCTCGGACAAGGCGGAAGGAACGCCGAGGATGCTCGATGAGATGCTTATGTACCTTTCGAGAAAGCGCAAAGCGTTCGTTGATCGAGACATCGCCTCGGCGCTTACGGAAGCGGGGCTCGAGGAAGTTCTATCCCGAGACTTCGCTTCCTTCGTAGCAGATCGTCTAGAGGAAGCGCCAGATCATGTCCGCCAAGCGCTGGCGATTGCGAGTACTCAAGGCGTGAGCTTTTCACCGCGACTTGTCCATAGAGTCGCTGAAGGAATAATGGTGACAGACGCGGCGGATGGACTGCGCGAGGGAGAGGATCCGCACAGTTTCGTCACAGGCACCATGGGGGACAAGGCAAACAAGGAAGCTGAGTTTCGGCTGAGGGCCTACCAATTGGCCGCTCGAGAGGACCTTGGAAATTTGCTGGACGAGAGTGTGGTGGAGGATGAGCTTCGAGCGGCATTTTCTGAGGTAGCCGCCAACCCCATCGAGGCGAGCGAACAGGAGCTCAAGCTCATACTGGAAGCTGCCACGATGCTGGAAGACGATGCAGAAGAATGGAACCTCGCTGCCATCGATACAGGAGCGGAACTGATCAAGCGAGCTAGTACGGCTTTCGATGTGCGAACAGCCGGCGAGCTGGCGGACCAGTTGTTACCATTGTTCGACGACGAAGCAGCCTTCCAGAGGCGGAAAGCGTTGTACCAAGTCATGGACGCGAAAAGGTTATGGAGCGGTCCAAGCCGCGAACTTGAGGAGAAGATAAGTGTTACAATCGCAAACCTTCGAAAGAACCTCGCGGCTGCGGACGAATTTGGACTGAAACAGGATCTTGCCGAAGCAATATCTAAGCTAGACGATATCGTTTCTGTCCTTGACGGTCCCGCTGTGGCACTGCCACTTGCCGAAGAACTGGTCAGCATCTGTAGAGACTTAGTAAAAGACAAGCCGACCCTGGAGATGCGGTATTGGTTGGCGGTTGCTGTATCTCGCCTTGGTACCAACGTCGGCGAAATCTCTGGCCCTGCGGCTGCGCGTCCGCTACACGAAGAGTCCGTCGAAATCATGAGGGCACTACTCGCCGAGGAGCCCTCCGCAAAAATGCGTCGCGGACTTTCGATGTCGTTACATCACCTTGGCATTGTCGTTCACCAGATGGCTGGTCCCGCCGCCTCACAAGCTTTGCGTGCAGAGGAGCTGAGGCTATCACGGACTCTCGTGGAAGAGCAGGCTACACCGGCCACGAAAGATGATTTGGTTGTTTCACTGTTCAGGATGGGCGAAACACAGGCTGCACTTGAAGGTCTCGCAGAAGCGCGGACATTCTATGAAGAGGCAGTCCGCATCGCCAGGACACTATCCGATGAACTGACAACACTCGGAGCACGACAAACCCTGGCAAATGCGCTTTGCCGTCTCTTCGATGTTGTCTTTGCTCTCGACGGGCCAGCCGCTGCACGACATGTCTGCGAAGAAGAGGTTCACCTTGCACGGATACTCGCAAAACAGAACCCTATACCTGCGGCAAGACGAAACCTGGCATTCGCACTGTCCCGTCTCGGCGCTGTTGCAATGGAACTCGATGGCCCGATTGCTGCTCGGGCATTGCGCGAGGAGGAGGAACGCCTTGTCCGCCAGTGGGTCGCCGACCAGCCAACACACGGAGCGCGTGGCGAACTCGCCCGGACACTGTCCCGACTTGGTGAAACCGTCGAGGCAACGGATGGTCCTGCTGCAGCACTTCACTTATACGAAGAGGCGCTAGAAATCACCCGAATACTGCTGAAAGAGCAGCCGACACTCTCCATTCGACGCGATCTTTCTATTAGGTTGGCCGACCTGGGCAGAGTTTTGAACACGCTAAAAGGTCCGGCTACGGCCCGTTCACTCCATGAGGAAGAGGTGAAGCTCTCCCGAGCACTCGCTACCGAACAGGTTACTCCCGAAGCCCGGCAGGATCTCGTATTGTCGCTAGTTCGTTTTGGCGAGGTGCTTAATGACCTCGGCGATCCAGCCGAAGCATATCCTTTGCTTGATGAGGCGGTTTCTATCGCTCGCGCTTTGACCAAAGAGCAGCCGACACCGGGAGTGCAACGCGCTCTGGCGTCCGCGGTATGTCAACTCTTCTACGTGGTCGAGGCCTTGGACGGTCTCGTAGCTGCGCGACCATTGTGTGAAGAGGAGGTGCATATTTACCGGTCGCTGGCCGAGAATTCGCAGACACTAAGCTCACGAAGTAACCTGTCGATTGCACTGTCTCGTTTAGGCCGCGTGGTTGCGGAATTAGATGGCCCCGCAGCAGCACTATCCTATTGCGAAGAGGCCGAAAGCCGCTCCCGTGCGCTCTTCCAGGAGCATTTTACACCGGAAACAAGGCGCAACCTAGCATCTACATTGTTTCATCTCGGCAACATGGTCGAGGCGCTGAATGGACCAACTGCGGCGAAACCTCTCGTCCAAGAGATGGTCGACATTTCTGATGCCTTGGCAGAGGAGCAGCATACGGCGCAGTCTAGGCGCGACTTGGCTATCGCGCTGTCCAAACACAGTGGAATAGTCGAAGAAATAGAAGGTCCTGCTGCTGCTCGGCCTCTGCATGAGCGAGAAGAACAAATTAACCGGACACTATTCGAAGAACAAAACACCTATCCAACAAGGCGGGACCTTATGCTCTGTTTGTCTCGTAATGCCGCCGCGCTCGAGAAGGTAGACGGACCTGCCGCCGCAATGCCCATTGTCGAGGAAATGGTCATCCATGCCCGGACATCTTTTCAGGAGAATCCCACGCGTGAGTCGGAGCGTGATATGGCGCATGCGCTCTCAAGACTCTCTACCACAACTATTGCATTGAAAGGTTCGCGAGCGGCCCGACCGTTTGTCGAGGAGATGGTAGACATCTTTCGGAAAATAGCCCGAGAGCATTCTACGCCAGAGGCGCGATACGAGCTAGCATCGGGGTTGTCCCGTCTTAGCGACATCGTCTTGAAGTTTGACGGTTCCCGTGCTGTAAAGCCCCTTATCGAAGAGGAAGAGCGTCTGATGCGGGAGCTCGCCCAAGAGCAAGCTTCACCAGGTGCCAAGCGCGACCACGCATTCGCCACATCTCGCCTTGCAAGCGTGACCGCTTCATCGGAGGGCGCCGCCAGAGCACGACATCTACGCGAGCAAACTGTCGATATTGTTCGTCAGCTTGCTGAGGAGGAAGATTCTCCAACCGCCAATATGAATCTAGTCGGAGCCCTTGATCAATTGGCCGACACCATCCATGATACCGAAGGTATCCAAGCCGCGCGACCGCTTTGGAACGAAGCCTATCATCTCGTTGAGGCCACACATGACGGACATCCTTCGGAAGACACACATGTTTGGCTTCTTGCACTTCGACAACGCCTGATCCAAATTGAATTACTCGAACCGCAGCCTTGGCGTCGCGCATTTGCGCTGGAGATTTTGACACCAGAGGCTGCAGTGTTCATCCCTCGCATTGAAGCGCTCTTAAAGGACTTTGAGGATTGGGCCAAAGTAAGAGACCCTTCAATGACTTCCGGATGGGTTGAAGGCGTGCTCCTTGATCTTGCTCGTTGTCATCTAGCCTATGGACGCGCAGAGATTTCTCATGAGATTTTGTTATCGTGTGCCGACAGTCTTGCGGCAGCTCATGAAGCGCACATCGGAAAACTGACACCACTCGCGACCAACCACGCTATACTATCGGGCATAGCCGCACTTAATGCAGGGTTCATGATACCCGCTTCCGAAAATTTCCAAAGGGCGACTGAGCTTGCCAAAACTAATCAAGACACCACTCCATACACTTTGAGGCGGGACGCGGTGATTGGGTGGTTCCATGCTTCATGCTTGCAACAACTGGATCGCGCAGCCGACGCTCATGGACTCTACGAAGCAGGCCACTTAGCCGCAAAGGGCTTTGCTCGGTTTGGTATGCAAGACGGAACTGCAATTCTTCAGGTTTACCAGTAAGCCTGATCATATGAGTGGACTGGGCAAACAGCCAAAGGTTACAAAGTGCAGAACGGGCCACAATCATTACGTTGAAACGCTGAATTTGAGAAAAGCGCGACTGGAAAAAAGAGGGTTTGGTCAAAGCTGCTCCCTCAATGCCTTAGTAGTCTGGTTCAACAGGAATATTTCTGATCGCACTCCTCAAAGCGGCCATTGGTGCGCAACGCAGCATCGGTGAGTCTGGGTGACCCAGCCCCCTGATCCGGGCCGTTCGGGTGTAGAATCCGTTCTTGTATCTTTCTGTTGATTTGGTCGCCATCAAGGCCTGCTAAGCGGAGCCCTTGCGGAGC
>NZ_CANLKW010000012.1 GCF_947491795.1 uncultured Roseobacter sp.
GCGACATTCTCAATGACGTGCACGTCGAACTTGGCACGCTGTTGGAGCGTGAGAACGTGTTGCGCCGGGATGGGGTCATTGAGGAGGCCCGCGAGCTGCGGGCGCATCTGACGGAAGACCGGATTGCGGCAACGTCCAACGAATTGCGTATCCGCACACCACCTGCCCTTCGTGAGGAAGCTGGGACTGAGACCCGCGCCGTGGAGCGGCTCGAGGACGAGCAACGCGCCTATCTGAGGGATCACCCGGAACTGATCCAAAGCCCGACTGATGTCATCCGCATGGACGAGGAAGGCCGGACGCAGATTGTCGACCGTACTCTGGCCGGCCGGATTACCCGGGAGGTTGAGGCCGCGCGCATGGCGGCGCATAGCCAGACACCGATCTCCGTAGCTGTCGCGCGGGACCTGCAGGTTCGCTACCCGGATATGCCCGGGCACCTGGCCGAGGGTCTGGGTGAGACCTACGTGCGTGTCAGTGAGGCCCGTCAGATGGAGAGGGAGGCGCGTCCTGTTGAGACACCCGAACTGGATCGTGTTCTGGCCCTTGAGCGCGCAGGGCAGCTGACCGGGCCCTTTGAGACGGAAGCTGACCGCACGGCATTCCGTGCGGAGATCGCGAGGGTGATCGATGAGAAGCAGTCAGCCCGGCTTACCTCTGGCGATGCCGACGCGCTGGAGCAGGTTCTCGAAGACCGCCTCGACCGGCTCTACGCCACCAGGGCTTATCTGCAGTCTGACGCCGCAACGGCCAACTCCGAAGCCCTGCGACAGGTAGCCGATGAACTCGCCGAAACCGAATACGAAAAACACCAAACCGCAGATGTCCACAGAGAAACTGAACGCCAGATGACACATGGGTAGGGTGCGCATTGCCGTCGGCGTGCTGATGGTAACGATGGTCGCCGCCGCCATGGGCTAAACCATCGCCTCAGCTGTGCTGACCTTCAAAGACCTTGGATTCGGCGCAGAAATCGACTTCGCCTATATCGCGCAGCGCTATCCCGGCATACGAGACCACAGGCCGCATGATTTCCAGCTGATGAGGCCATTAAGCGCATCGGGCAACTCCATGCGGTAGAGAAAGAGGCACGCGGGTCGCCGCCAGGTCGACGCGTCGATCTCAGACAAGCACAGGCAAGGCCGATCTTCGATGATCTGGAAATGTGGCTCCACGCTCAACTGCCCAGTATCTCGGGTAAATCACCACTTGCTGGCGCGATCCGCTATGCACTGACGCGTATGGCGCGACTGAGGCCATGTCTCGACCATGGCATCCTGGAATTGGATAAAATACCGCCGAAAGGGCCATGAGATCGGTAGCAATCAGGCGCAAAAACTACCTGTTTGTCGGATCGCAGACCGGTGGCCGCGCCGCCGCGATTGCCTACACTTTGCTCGAAACCGCCAAACTGAACGATATCTACCCGCAGGCTTGGTTTGCCGACACACTCGCCCGCATTCCAGACTACAAGATTAACCGCGTCGATGATCTACTGCCTTGGAAAACTAATCCATAGGGCAGTCAGGCCAGACGCTTACCGATGGGTCAAATCCTCTGCCGGTGTTTCGCATTTTAGAGCTCTATCGGTCACTCTTTGAGCAGTCTGGCAACTGCGGTTCGTGCCTTTCTTCTGCTTCCTATAAGTTGCTATTAGAGCGACTTTCTCATCAGGACGAACGGCCCTTCCGGGTATGATTGCAACTCTATAAATTCATAGCCAAGAGCCGAGTAAAACTCTCGCGCAGTTAGCGAGGAATGAACCATGACTTCTGGTATCGCTTTTTTCGCGCTTCCTCTTCAATTCTTGCAACCAGCACTTTGCCAAACCCTCGCCCTTGATACGCCGGCTCCACCAACATCGAACGCAGATAGTCACCTCTCAGCCCCACTGTTCCAACAAGGTTGGCACCTGCGAAGCACAAAAGAACAAACTCGTTTTCAATTCGTCCGGCAACTGGCTCCGGTTCAAAAACCGTGCACAGCCTGTCGATAGATTTTTGATCGTAGCCTTTGGAAATTGAAACGCGACGATTGCTTCACCGCAAATCCGCCGCATAATCAAAACAACAAGATGTGCCAGATCCTCTCTTAGCTCAGGCCACCATTTGTCCCAAAAACCCTGACGACGGATATATAAAATTTACCATAATTTACATTATCCTAACATTATGTTTGTAGCGGTACGCGCTACTTTGAAGTGCGACTCCTGTTAGAAAACAATGAGTTATCTAAAGCATCCGGCCAAAAACCTGAATCGTGAGGGATTCCCATAAGAGCTGATCTGTGATTCTCCCTGTTTGGGAGGATGGATCATGTCAGCACCTTTGCCAGACGCGCTGCGGGCGTGGTTTCAGAGATTGATTGAAGAAGGGTTAAGCGGGCGTGCTGCGGCGTTGCGTTTGAAGCTTTCACCCGCCACCGGCGCGCGTTGGGGACTTGCGATCCGGCGAACTGGGAAGGCCATAGCCGCGCCTCAAGGGCGCCCGGATCGCGTAGTCTTCATTGACGAAACCTCTGTCAAAACCAACCTGACCCGCCAGCGTGGGTGGTCACAGCGCGGCAAGCGACTGGTCATGGATGCGCCCTTTGGATCATGGGGCACACAGACCCTCATCGCAGGTCTCAGCGCCGATGCGTTGATCGCCCCATGGGTCATTAAGGGGGCGATGGATGGCGAAGCCTTTGTAGCCTATGTCGAGCAGGTGCTGGTGCCGTCGTCATCCTGGACAACCTTGCTACGCACAAGAATGCCGCTGCGGCCAAAGCCATGCGCAAAGCCGGATGCTGGTTCTTGTTCTTGCCGCCGTACAGCCCAGACCTGAACCCGATTGAAATGGCATTCTCGAAACTCAAGGCGCACCTGCGCAGGATCGGCGCTCGAACCTTCACCGATATGTTCCAAGCGCTTTCCGATATCTGTGACCTCTACTCCCAGGACGAATGCTGGAACTACTTCAAGGCTGCCGGATATGTCGCAGGATCGAAGATTGGTGGCTCGCAAAGGTCCCTGTCGCCGAAATGGCACGCGTTCTGAAGCGCCACAAATCGACGATCTTCAGAGAGATCAAACGCAACTTCTGGGCCGATGGCGTGTTCCCAAAAAAGTACGCGGGACACTTCGGCACACCCCTAAATTTCGGGGGATTACCGCCCCGTTAAAGCGTTTTTCGCTTGTGAGCAAGAACACCGAGGCCAAACATTCCTAATATCATCATGGGGAGACTTGCGGGTAGTGGGACGGGTGTGGGTTCATAATCCACATTCAGTACTGATGGATTCCCGTTGGTCGCGACGTAAAGTATTTCCAGTGAGCCTCCTGAAAAACCTGAGATATCCGTTGTGATTTCACTAGTGGGCCCTCTGGACTCTCCAAATGGTTCAGTACTTCCGTTTTGAAAAAAAGCTATCCCATCATCATGACGGACAACAAATTCTCCGGAATCGAGAGGGAAAGTAGCCGAAAACAAAAAGAAAGTCGTCGTGGCTGTAGAGTTACCGATGCTATCGGTGCTTAGCTGAAGATCGCCGATATCGAGACCAGTTACCGTGCCGCCACCTGTGCTAAGCCAGCCTGCGATAGTTGTGCTGTCATCTCCATTGAATGTTCCAAAGTTTAGTTCTCCTTCATATTGAAAGGTATCTATTGATCCAGGCGCAGCCGTTCCTGCCTCGCGTATCAGGTTTTCAAGTGTGGCTTGAGAATCTGCCGAATTCATATTTGTCGTGTGTACGACGCCAACCTCAAACAGGCCGGATAATGTCGCAGCCTGCGTTGCACCAGCGAGTGACCATATCAGTAGTATTGTGGAAAATAGCGTTTTCTTCATTGTAATAACCCTGTGACACCCCAATTGGTTGTTTCATTAAGCGCATATGCCCTCATGGGGAGTCAAATGTTATATTTGTCGCTTGCTCAGCAGAGGGGCGGTCGAAAATCTGAGTATCTGAGCTTGGTGGAATTCCAGCTTTTGACCTCGCGATGTTGACAGTATGAAGACGTGAAAACAGCACGGTGATCGAGAAGAATTACAGCGCTGCATTTTAGGGTCAGGATGCATTGATTTTCTGCGCGCTGCATGATTCACGGCTCCTCAAAACGGAGGGGTGACATGTCTGATCTTTACTGGCTGAGCGACGCGCAGATAGCGAAGCTTGAACCTTTCTTTCCCAAGTCCCACGGAAAGCCTCGGGTCGACGATAAACGTGTGTTGTCCGGTATTATCTTCATCAATCGCAACGGTTTACGGTGGCGGGATGCGCCTGCTGAATACGGGCCACCCAAGACGCTTTACAGTCGTTGGAAGCGCTGGAGCGAGAAAGGAATCTTCGCCCGGATGCTTCTGGAACTTGCGGATCAAGGTGGCGAAACGGACACGCTGATGATCGACGCCACCCATTTGAAGACGCACCGCACTGCGACCAGCATGCAGTTGAAAAGGGGGGCGTGGCCGCCTGATCGGGCGGACCAAGGGCGGGATGAACTCGAAGCTTCATGCCGTCACGGACGCTCTTGGTCGGCCTTTGCGGATGTTTCTGACCGCCGGTCAGCGCAGCGATTACATTGGTGCGAAGGCTTTGCTGAGCGACTTGCCTGAGGCCAAACACATGCTCGCGGATCGTCGCTATGATGCGGATTGGTATCGCGAAGCCCTTGAAGACAAGGGGGTCACGCCATGCATCCCGTCGCGCAAGAGCCGCAAAGTCCCAATCCCGCACGACGAAACCCGTTACAAAAGCGACACAAAATCGAGAACAGCTTTGCCCGCCTCAAGGACTGGCGGCGCGTGGCCACACGCTACGACAGATGCCCAAAATCTTCCTCTCAGCCTGCGCATTGGCCGCCGTCATTATGTTCTGGTTATGAATCCTGACCCTAGGCAGCAGCCGTCTTTGTGGTGATTGAATTAGACCAGACTACTGGGTCAGTTTGACGGCGACAGAAGGCACCCATAAAACATAACGAACGCAATCAGAAAGTCTTCTGAATAGGATGTTTTCAGCGGATTGTTAAAGGATCAGAGGCGGGTGTACTCGTGTTTGTAAAAGAGATGACCGCGTTTCCCAAAGGACTGAACTCTGGCCGTGCTTAGAGCTGCGAGGGCTGTACCAATGATTGTTTTGCGCGCTTAAATAGCTCTTCCACAAAAGTTTTATTCGTAGCCGTATCCACCATAGGACATTTCGTCGTCACCGACTGCGCCGCTGCCGTTGAGGACCACGCCCAACACGTTGGTGTGTTCGGCGATTTCGTGTTCGGCGGCGTCGAACTGGCCATAGCGGGTCTGGTTGGCCCGGGCCACGATCAGCGCGCAGTCAACGTTGTTGAGAAAGGCGCGGGTGTCATCGCTGACCAGCACAGGCGGCAGGTCAAAGATCATCAGGTCCGGTTTGTAGCGGTCCTGGATCTCGTCCAGCCTGGCCTGGGTTTCGTCGCCCAGCAGAATGGTCGTGGGGTCACTGGCCGCCTGGTTGGTCAGCGACAGGATCACATTGGAGCCGACACGCATGGCCTGCTCCTCAAAGGAGACCCCGCCCGTCAGCACATCGCTCAGATTGTGCGGGTTGTTCAGCCCCAGGGTTCGGCTGGCATGGGGCCGGCGCAGATCGAGATCAAAGAGCATGGCGCGCAGGTCTTTCTGACGCCCCAAACCAAGCGCCAGGTTACAGGCGATGGTGGTCTTGCCACTGCCCGGTGTGGCTGAGGTGATGGCCAGGCGCGTCCAGTTGTTCTGGCGCATCTGCAGCAGGATCTTGGTGCGCAGGATGTCAAAGGGCGTTGCCGCCTTGCCCGCCTTCAGCGTCACGATGCGGTTCTTTTCCAGCAGCGCCTCGGAGGGCTGGCAGAGCGGGATACTGTCCCACAGGCTGTCGGGCGCGCTGCCGCCGCCGGCCGGTTTGCGCGCGGCCGGACGGGGGGTGGCCGGTTCCTGCTCTTTGCTGCCCGCCCGTTTCTGACGGGCTTTTTCGATGGCGGTCTGTAATTTTTCCATACTTCAGTCCTGCGCTGGAATATAGGTGCGGAGCGGATGATACACGAAAGGGGTTACCATCAGGAAAAGCCCAGTTTGCCGACAATTTTGGAGGCAAGAAGCTCCAGCGGCATATACTGGCTGTCGATGATCCACAGCGCCAGGGGCACCCCGACCAGCACCGCGACAAAGGCGGTGATCAGCGCGCCGCGCCGGACCCAGCGGTGGGTCTGGGATTCCATGAAGGGGATGGTGGCCAGCGGGGTCACGCCAAAGCGGCTGACGATCTCTGCGGGGCGGCGGATGGAACGGTTCAGCAGCTCCAGCAGCACAAAGAACCCGACCGCAAGGCCCAGCCCTGCCCCGACCCCGGCTGCGATCAGCTTGGTGCGGTTCGGCCCCGAGGGCCGGTTCGGCACATTGGCCCCCTCGAGCACAGAGACACGCTGGCCCTTGGAGGTGACCTCGATCCGCTCGCCCATCTGGGCCTCGCTCAGGTTGCGCACAGCCGCGTTATAGAGCGACTGGATGTTCTGGTAGTCCCGGTTCAGCGCGCCGAGCGCGATGCTGTTGGAGGGGGTGGCCTCGATCGACAGGCGCAGCCTCTCAAGCTCGCCGCTTGTCTCGCTGATGGAGCGGGACAGGTCGGCCATTCGTGCGTCTATCTCAGCGAGATTTATGTCCAGAATCGAGGCCCCACCTGCGTCGCCGCCGCTCAGCTGTCCGGCGACAACACTTTCCAGCTGTCCGATCCGGCTCTGCAGCAGGCGCACCCGTGGGTGGGTTTCCGAATAGACCGCCAGGGCCTGGTCCAGATCGCGGCGCAGCCGGTTGAGCTGCTGGACCTCGGAGGACTGGTTGGCACCATTGTCGATCCGGCCGGTGGTCTCAAAGAGGGTGGTCATCTGCTGTCGGCGCTCAGAGAGCGAGGAGAACTCGCGTTCCAGCCGGGACAGGCGCTCCTGCAGCAGGGACTGCCGGTTCTGCCGGTAGCCGAGGTCATCCGGCAGGGCGTTCTTGTTCTGGTTCTTGAAGGAGACTATTTTTGCACTCTGCGCGTCCAGCTCGATGCCCAGACGCTCGACCTCCTGTTCAAAGAAATCCAGTGTGCCCTGGGTTCGGTCGAGGCGGAAGCGCGCGCTGGCATCCAGGATCAGGGTCACATATTCGTTGACCACGGCCGCCGCGACGCGTGGGTTTTCATTCTCAAAAGTTATGCTCATCAGCAGGGCCTGATCGCGCCCACCGGTCCGGCGAATCCGCGTGGCCGAGCGCATGCCGGCGACCACATCGTCGGGCCGCATCTGGCGGATATTCGGGAAAACGCTGAATTCATTTGCGATGTCGATGAGGTTGGCGCGGGTCAGCAGCTGCTGCTGGATCACCGAGAGCTGTTCGCGGGCCCCGGCCTGGATCGTGGAGGAGGCCATGGAATCGGGGATCTGCGGGCTTTCCACCAGCAGCCGGGCAGAGGCGGAATAGACATCCGGCAGCCGCATGGCCACCGCCGCGCCGATGCCGGCACAGATGAGAAAGAGCGCGGTCATCACCGGCAGGCGCCGGATCAGAAGTTTAAAATAGAACCAGAGATCGATGTTCATTCTGCTGCCTTACCGGGAAACTGATGGTTACCTACAAGATAGTCACGGTCCAGAAACAGCGGCGGGTTCTTGACCGGGTTAAAAAAGATGCCGTCGCGGATCAGCTCGCTGATCAGGGGGCTGCCGACACGTTCACGTTCCGCGCCCGCCGCATAGACCAGTGCCAGATCGCACAGTTTGTTCACCAGCCGCGGGACGCCGCCCGTTTCCGCGTAGATGCGGCTGAGCGCGGGCCGGGTAAACTCCTCTCCGGAGCCACCGGCGTGAACAAGCCGGTGTGTAATGTATTTTATGGTCGTGGCCCGGTCCATCGGGTCGAGGTGATAGGCCGCCGCCACCCGCTGGGCAAACTGCCGCAGCTCGGGGCGTTCGATCATATGGCGCAGCTCGGGCTGACCCACAAGGATCAGCTGCATCAGCTCGTCCTTGTTGGAATTGATGTTTGTCAGCAGCCGCAGCTCCTCGAGCGCCTCGATGCTGAGGTTCTGTGCCTCGTCGATGACGAGCACCACATGGCGCCCTTCGGCATATTCGCTGATCGCGAAATCCTGCAGCGTCTGGTGCAGGTCGACATAGTCGGCCCGGGCATCATGCGGGATGTTCAGCGCATTGAGTACCCAGCGCAGCAGATCGCCCCGCCCGCCCTGGGCATTGGAGATCAGCCCGATGACCGTGTCCGCGTCCAGCGAGCTGAGCAGTTTCTGGATCAGGGTGGTTTTGCCGGCCCCCACAGCCCCGGTGATGACCGTCAGCGGCGAGCGGGTCAGAACACCGTATTCCAGCACGGAGTAGGCACGCCTGTGCGCCGGGGACCAGAACAGAAAGTCCGGGTCCGGCAGCAGCGTGAAAGGCCGCTCTCTCATGCCGTAGTGGGTGGTATAAAGATCCATACTCATACAGTGTTCAGTTTTTTCCCTTACCAGGGGGCTGTCCGGACGTGTCGTCTGCCCGGTTTATATAGGTGTCGCAGGCGCGTTGTGCACCGTAACTGTGGCCGCGATGGGGCATGACCGTCACCTCCGGAGGACAGATGCCGGAATGCAACAGTGTTCCGGCGGGTTTGATTCGCAGTCTCATTGTGAATGCGATGGTTTTGTTGCCAGATTAAGGACAAACCATGAAAAAGAGAGGATTTTGTCGATGTGCTCCCCGGTAAACACATCTCACAGTTGAATTTTTTTGCACATGCAGAATTTTGCCAGAGACCAGGTTTCAGCGAAAACGCTTCTTTTTCGGTCAGTTATCCTGAGAAATCACAAAAAAACCTTTTTACCTCCCCAGATTCAGTTACCCAATTCATGCAAAATTATATATAAGTTTAGACAATGTTGTAACGCATGGTGCTGCTTTTATTTTTTGCGCGACGACAAAGTGAACTGTTAAAGATTGCCCGCTCGGATTGGATATTCATTCATGACATTGCATTTAACGAACCTTTCAGGGGACGCTGAGCTTGATGGACAGATCGTTCATCCTGCACGTCCCGTCAAAGGATCGGCGTACCGCAATACCTTCAAACGCCTTCTTGATACGCTCGTGATCCTGGCCGCCGCACCCGTTGTGCTGCCGGTGGTGCTGATCATCGCGATGCTGATCGCTCTGGATGGCCGTTCGCCCTTTTATGCCCAGCAGCGTATCGGCCGGGATGGCCGCGTTTTCCGGATGTGGAAACTGCGCACCATGGTGCCGGACGCGCATCAGATGCTGGAAGAATATCTTCTGAGCAACGCCGAGGCGCGCATCGAGTGGAACACCACTCAGAAGCTCAAGAAAGATCCGCGCATCACCCGGATCGGGGCGCTGCTGCGCAAAACCTCTGTCGATGAGCTGCCGCAGCTGTGGAATGTGCTCTGGGGGGACATGTCGCTTGTCGGTCCCCGCCCGATGATGGTCGAACAGCGCGACCTTTATGACGGCAAGGGCTACTTCCGGGTCCGTCCCGGCATCACCGGCCTGTGGCAGGTGTCTGACCGCAATGACTGCCATTTCGCGGACCGGGTGCATTACGACGACAGGTATGCCGCCGAACTCAGCTTTATGACCGATCTGCGCATTATGCTGCGCACGGTTGGCGTGATGCTGCGCGGCACCGGATACTGACCGGCGCGCGGCGTCTCTTCTGCCTTGAAACAGTCGTATTCTTTTGATCCTCTGTTCATTTGTAATATGGTACGGGAACATTCCATTCGGATGATCCTGTCCCGGTGCGTTATTAAATGAGGTCCCCTGTGTCCCCTGCCCTGCTTCGCCGGCCCTTTGTGGCCCTCGCTCTTGTTGCCGCTCTCGCTGCCTGCGATTCCCCCGAGGAACGTGCCGAGGAATATTATGAAAGCGCGCTTGCCCTGCTGGAGGACGGCGATACCGACCGGGCGCTGATCGAGCTGCGCAACGTTTTTGAGCTGGTCCCCGGTCACCGCGAAGCCCGCACGACCTATGCGCGCGCTGTCATGCGCGAGGGCCGCACCAATGAGGCCTACCGCCAGTATCTGCGCCTGGTGGAGCAGTATCCCGATGATCTGGAAGGCCGCCGCATCCTGACGGAAATCGCCTTCCTGCGGGCGGACTGGCAGGAAGTGGACCGGCATGGTGCCGTGGTCATCGAAAAGGCCATGGATGACCCGCGGGTCCAGGCAATTGATATCGGCCGCCGCTACCGTGATACGGTGCTGGCCGAGGATGCAGAGGCGCGCCGCGCTGTGGTGGTCGAGGCCCAGGCGCTGCTGGATCAGCTGCCCGAGAGCCAGATCCTGCGCCGGGTGCTGATCGACGGCTACCGGCTGGATGCAGAATACGGCCGGGTGCTGGAACTGATCGACTCGCTGATTGCCGAAGACCCGGATGAGCAGGACCTCTACAACCAGCGTCTCGCCATTCTGGCCAGCATGGCCGATGAGCCCGGGATCGAACGGCAGCTGCTGGAGATGGTCGAACGCTTCCCCAAAGACGACAACATCAAATCCACGCTGATCCGCTTTTATGTCTCCCGCGATGAGCGGGACAAGGCAGAGGCCTTCCTGCGCGATATTTCCGATCCGGCCGATGATGAGAGCACCCATTTCCTGTCGCTGGTGCAGTTCATTGCCCAGACCCGGGGCACGGATGCGGCCCGCGCCGAACTGCAGCGCGGCATTGAGATCAACCCCGGTTCGGTGACCTATCCGATGGTTCTGGCGGGCTATGACTTTGCCGAGGGCAACCGGGATGAGGCCGTTGCGGCCATGCGCGCGCTGATCGACGGCGCCGCGGAATCCTCTGATCAGATCCGCCAGGCCAAGATTGCCCTGGCGCGCATGCTGGTCAGCACCGGCAATGAAGTGGGCGCGCGGCGTCTGGTCGAGGAAGTCCTGGAAGAGGACGCCACCAATGTGGCCGGTCTCAAGATGCAGGCGGCCTGGCTGATCGATGCCGATGATACCGACGGCGCTGTGAACAGCCTGCGGGCAGCCCTTGATGAAGAGCCCGAGGATGCCCAGGCGATGACGCTGATGGCCCAGGCCTATACCCGTGCGGGCAGCCATGAGCTGGCGCGCGATTTCCTGGCCCTGGCGGTGGATGCCTCCGGCAATGCGCCGGCTGAATCCATCCGCTATGCCACGCAGCTCATCGAGGAAGAGCGGTTTCTGCCGGCAGAGGACATCCTGATCCCGGCCCTGCGTCTGGCGCCGGGCAATGTGGATCTGCTGTCGCTGCTGGGTCAGCTTTATCTGCGCATGGAGGACGAGCCGCGTGCCACCCAGGTGATTGGCACCCTGCGCCGTCTGGATACGGACCGCGCCCGCGGCGAGGCCAATGAGATCGAGGCGAACCTGCTCAACCAGCAGGATGGTATCGGGGCAGCTTCGCAGTTCCTGGAAAGCCTGGCCGAGGGCGAGGATGCGAATGTCGCCGCCCAGCTGGCCGTTCTGCAGGCCCGTCTGGCCAGCGGCGAGGTGGAGTCTGCGCGCAGCTATATCGACGAGCTGGTTGAGGGCGATCCGGAAAACCCGGTTCTGCGCTATGCGGCGGCCTCGACCCGTGCGGCGACGGGCGATCTGGACGCGGCCATCTCGGGCTACCGGGCGCTGCTGTCAGAGAACTCTGCCCGTCCGGTGGTCTGGCTGGAACTGGCGCGCGTGCTGCGCGCAGCCGGTCAGCCGGAGGCGGCCGCGGCGGCGGTTGACGATGGTCTGGCCTCCCAGCCGGAGTCCCCGCGTCTGCTCTGGGCCAAAGCCACCCTGCTGGAGCGCGGACAGGATATCGAGGGTGCGATCAGCATCTACGAGGGGCTGTATGAGCGTCTGTCCAATTCATCGGTTGTGGCCAACAACCTGGCCAGCCTGCTGGCGACCTACCGGGCGGATGACGAAAGCCTCGAGCGCGCCTGGCGTGTGGCCCGGCGTCTGCGCGATTCCGATCTGCCCCCTTTCCAGGATACCTATGGCTGGATTGCCTTCCGCAAGGGCGACCCCGAGGAGGCGCTGCGCTATATGGAGCCTGCCGCGCGCGGTCTGCCCGAGGATCCGATCGTACAGTACCATCTGGCACGGGTTTATCAGGAACTGGGACAGAACGCAGAGGCCCTGGCCCAGTATCAGCGCGCCATCGAGGTTGCCGGTCCGGGGGACACACGCGACCAGATCAGCGATGCCCGGGCGCGTATTCAGGCGCTCAGAGAGGCCGCATCAGACCAGTAATCCCCGAAAAAAGCCGGTGCACGCCGTTGCACCGGCACAACATTCCGCTGGTTTAGCCTCTCAGGATGCCTTTCTGCTTTCGCTGCGCGCCCTGAACGATCACTATAGCGACAGCGCAAGCATGAAGGTACAGCATGATGCATATTTTTCGGGTTTTCAGCCTGCTCGTGGCAGCACTTTTTCTGACGGTGCCTGCCGGTGCGCAGGAGAATTATCGTATCCAGCCGGGAGACACCCTGAACATTGAGGTCCTTGAGGACCCGCAGCTGAACCGTCAGGTTCTGGTGCTGCCCGACGGGCGGTTCAGTTTTCCCTATGCGGGAACCGTCCTGGCCGGTGGCCGGACACTGGGCCAGGTCGAGCGGGCCGTGACAACCGGCATCGCCTCTAACTTTGCGATCCCGCCGAACGTCTTTGTGGCTGTTCAGCGCCGCTCGCAGCAGGCAGAGGGGCTGGCCGGCAGCGAAGGTCTGCTGGAGCCGATCCAGATCTATTTCATCGGCGAGGTCAGCAGCCCCGGACGCCGCACCGTTGCCGAGGGCACCACGCTGCTCCAGGCACTGGCGCAGTCGGGCGGGTTCACACGGTTTGCCGCGCAAAAGCGCATCCAGCTGCGCCGGACAAATCCGACCACGGGGGTGCAGAGCCTCTTTCGTATCAACTATAAAGCACTGGCCAACGGGGCCGAGGCGCAGAACATCCGCCTGCAGGACGGCGATGTGATACTTGCGCCGGAACGGCGCCTCTTCGAGTAGAAAAACATAAGGGCGGGGGCCTTGGCAGTTTGAGAAACCGGGCACTGATGACGGCGCTTCTGTGCAGCTGTGCAGCGATGGCAGGCGCACAGCAGGGAGGCCTTCAGGCAACGCTTGATGTCTCGCAGTCGCTGGACTGGGACGACAATCCGGATCTTGTTGCCACCGGGGGCGAGGGCGAGCTGATTGCGCGCACCGGCCTGACCTTTGGCCTGTCCAGTGTCACGGCCCGCGACCGGCTGCGTCTGAGCCTGGGCACGCAGCTGGAGTTCGGCGACCGCGACGCGCTGGACAACAATACCGGGCTGAACGATCCCAATCTGGGGCTGTTCTATGACCGCTCGGCGCGCAATGCAGCGTTTGATTTCGGACTGACCTACCGCGAGAGCGAGGTTTCGGATTCCATCATTCAGGATGAGCTGACGGATCAGGATCTGATCATCGACAATGGCACCCGCGCCGATACCCGGCTGAATTTCGGGCTCGACCTGGGCACGGATGCACCCTTTGGGATCAGCCTGTCAGGCTTTGTGCGCAACCGCGAATTCTCCAACACCACCAACCCGGATCTGTTTGATGTGGATGATCAGGGCGCCGAGGTGACCGCCAGGTTCCGGATCGATCCGCGGATCACCGCAACCCTGGGCGCGAACTGGCGTGATTTCGACGCCGAGGGCGAGCAGACAGACCGGCTGACCACCGGGTTTGATGCCGGGCTGCAGCTGGCCGTCAACCGGCGGCTGGATGTGGGCATCACCCTGGGCAGCGACCGCGTGGAGATCGACGAATTTGTCTCAGGCGTGCCGGTGCGGCGGGTGGAAAGCGGGACCTCGCTGGGTCTGTCGGCGGATCTGGACATGACCAACGGTGCGCTCACAGCGGATCTGCAGTCAGACATTGAGGAAAACGGCCGCCGCACGACCCTGCGGTTTGGCCGCAGCATTGCGCTGCCCGGCGGGGACCTGAGCCTGTCTGCCGGTCTGGTGGAGTCAGAAAGCCAGGATCTCGCACCGCTTTTCGGGGTGAATTATTCGCATGAGCTGCCGCGCGGCTCGCTGGCCCTGGCCTTTCGTCAGGACCCGGGCACCAGCACCGACAGCGAGGAAGTCGTCAACACCCGGCTCTCTGTGAACTATTCGGAGACCATCAACAGTGTCTCCAGCTGGAACGCCGGGCTGAGCCTGCGCGATGTGAATTTCCTCAATGACGCTCTGTCCGAGGACAGCCGCCGGATTGACCTGAATGCCACCTACCGGCGCGATCTGACCCGGGACTGGGACATCGTCAGCGGTGTCCGGCATTCACGTGTTATTTCTGATGACGAAGCGGACCGCTCGTCAAATTCCCTCTTCGTCAGCATTGAGAGACGGTTCTCTTTCCGGCCATAACTGTCCGGGAGGAACCCATGCGCACAGAACCCCAACATACCCCTGCCTCCGGGGCGGCCCCGGCGCCATGACTGACGATACCGGAACCCCGGAGCCGCGCCGCTGGCGGCCCGAAGGCGCACAATGGCTGCCGGTTGTTCTGATAGTGCTGTGCTGCATCGCCGAGGCCCTGCTGCTGCTGGGGGATGCCGGGCTTGCAGGCTCAGGCCGGCTGCGCACCACCATCTACGAATACGGCGGGTTCTGGCCCGGGCTGTTGCGTGGCTGGGAGCCGAACTACGCCTGGCAGCCCTGGACGATGTTTGTCACCTACGGGTTTCTGCACGGTGGCGTAGTTCACATGGTGGTCAATATGATCACCATGTGGTCGCTGGGGCGCGGGGTGATCGACCGTGTGGGCGGGCGTGGTTTTCTGGCGGTCTACGGGGCGTCGCTGCTGGGGGGGGCGGGGTTTTACGGGCTCTTGTCCTCGTCGCTGCAGCCCATGGTCGGGGCCTCGGGCGCGCTCTTTGGTCTGGCGGGCGGTCTGCTGGCCTGGGCCTATATCGACCGGTTCTCCCAGCGGGCCGGCCTTTGGCCGGTGGCCCGGATGGTGGCGGTTCTCGTGGTGCTGAACGTAGTGATGTGGTGGGCACTGAACGGGCAGCTTGCCTGGGAAACACACCTCGGTGGATTTGTGGCCGGCTGGGTCATGGCCTCGCTAATTGATCCGCGGGCCATACCTCCATCAGAATAGACACAGTCTGAAACACTCTAATGCACTTCTACTTATACTCTATTAGCACGCGCCGCCGTCCAGTCAGTCGGCTGAACCAGTATTCCAGCACACCAAGCATCTCAGGGATTTTTGCCAGGGTCAGGAAGAATGCCCGGTGCCAGGGCATGCCGCTGCGGCGCAGTCTGAGCACCTGCGCAGGCCAGGCCAGCAGGACCGCCAGGGCTGCCGGATGCACCAGCAGCGCACCCGCGAGCGCGACCAGCGGCACCCCGGCCCCCCAGAGCAGCGCGCGCCGGGTCTGGGCCACGTTATGGCGTTCGGGCGGTGCGCCGTGCAGTGCTGCCCCCTCGGCATAGGCATGTCCGCCCCGGCGGCTGCGCGTCCACCACTGGCCAAAGCGGGTAAGGTTTGCGTCATGCAGGGTCATCTCGGCATCAATGCGCCAGATCTGCCAGCCGGCCTGACGCAGGCGCACACAGAGCTCGGGCTCCTCGCCCGCGATCAGGCCGGGGTTAAAGCCGCCCACCTGCCCCAGCGCCTCTGCGCGCATCAGCGCATCGCCGCCACAGGCGCGGGCCTGGCCGACAGGCGTGTCCCATTCTGCATCAATCAGACGGTTATAGACCGAAGCCCCGGGCGCACGTTCCCGCCGACGGCCGCAGACAACAGCGCGCTGCGGGTCTGCTTCCAGGGCGGCACGGGCGGTGGCGATCCAGCCGGGCTGCACCGTGCAGTCGCCATCGACAAACTGGACAAAGCGGGGCGGCGTCTCTGCCTCTAGCGCCCGGTCCAGCCCTGCGTTGCGTGCACGCGCCGCGGTAAAGGCCTGGTCGGTGTCGAGCAGGACAACCACAGCGCCTGCGGCTCCGGCGGCTGCGACGCTGCCATCGGTGGAGCCTGAATCCACATAAACAATCTGGTCGGTCTGATCCTGCAGCGAGGCCAGACAGGCGATCAGACGCGCGCCTTCATTGCGGCCAATGACAACAGCGGCAACGGTCATGGGGCGGCAAAGGGATAGCACAGGTCAAGGGCCGGATGGTCCGGGAAGACCTGCGCGAGTGCGGCGCGGTCCTCTTTATAGATACCCTCGAGTTTCAGGCACAGCGCGTCGGGCAGTTCGGGGCGTTTGCCGATGGTGCGCGCCTGGCGGATCCGGTCGCGCAGGCTCTGGGGGATCAGACGGCGGCGCAGAAAGATTGCAGGCGCGCTGTCAACGAGCAGCCCGTGCAGCGGAAACCGCCGGATGCGCGCGGCAGAGACATTCTGCTGTGCCTGGTCGGGCTGCCAGACCGGTGTGCCGTCAAAACCGATGAAATCAGCGATACGCGCCAGTTCGGCATCCGGATCTGCGGTCAGCTGCTCCAGCGAGGTGAGCATCAGCGCGTCACGCCCGAAGGTCTCCGCAAAGGGGGCGATCTGCATGCCATAGCGGCCATAGGCTGTCAGCGGCTCATGCTGTGCAAAGGCCTCTGTCATGTCGCCCTGCAGCACGCCGGTGCTCCATTCGTGGATGAAATGCGACACGGCCCGGGTCACCGGATTGCGGATCATATAGATCAGTTTCGGCGCCGGGATCATTGCCGACAGGCGCGGCACAGTTTCGGGCCAGGTGGGCAGTTTGGTATAATGGGTGCTGGCCTCGCCTTTGAGATCACCGGGGGCGGCATCTGCGTAGAGTGCCTCGTACCAGTCTCTGCCCCGAGCAAAGACCGGATCATCCGAGAAGAAGTTCGGCTCTTTGGGGGTGGTCATGAAGATGCCCGGCTGGGCGGCCAGCTGCACCTGCAGGGTCGAGGTGCCGCATTTCATCGCACCGATGATGATAAAATCTGCCAGGGCCATCTCAGCTCTCCCATGGGGCGTGGCGGGGGCCCAGGGGCCGGGTCGCGTTGATCCAGATGTCGCGCCCTTCGGCGATGGCCACGGGCGGTGCGCGGCGTCCCAGAAGCCGGCGGGCATTGGCGATGCCCCGGCCCAGGTACCAGGCCAGGTTGGCGGCCATCAGTCCCGCCCGGCCATGGGCCTGATAGAGAAACCGTGTGCGCGAGCTATAGAAATAGGCCGGCAGGCGTTTGCGCGCGGCCGCCAGCGCCTTGACAGGCCCGGAGCCGCCGCGGAAATGCACCGCCACCGCTTCGCCCGCCCGCAGTACTTTCCACCCGGCGCGATGGGCGCGCAGACAGTATTCGGCGTCCTCGAAATAGAGAAAGTATCCCTCATCCATTGGACCAACCTGCTGCACCATTTCATGTCGCAGCAGAATGCAGGCAAAGCTCGCCCATTCGATGGCCTGCTCGTCTGGGTCCGGGCCCAGAGAGACTTCGCGTCCTTTCAGTGCCCTGGTCACCAGACCGGTATGGGCACTGCGTATGAGCTCGCTGGCAGGGCCGGGAAAACGGAAACAGTTGGGCTGGACGACACCGTCCTCGCCCTCAAGGCGGGGCACCACAAGACCCGCGTCGCTCCGGTTCTGCACCGGGCGCAGAATCTCCTCAAAAAAGCCGGGGCGCAGTAGCGCATCCGAGTTCAGCACCAGATACCAATCGGCAGCCCGGGCCGCGATGCCCTGGTTATGCCCGCCGGAAAAGCCGCTGTTGGCAGAAGAACGAACCAGCTCTACCGGAACCGGCGGAGAGACCGCTGTAATCCAGTCGGCAATGATGTCTGCTGAGCCGTCACCTGATGCATTGTCGACGACAACCACATGTCCGTCGATCCCGGTGGCATCCTGCAGGACATCTAGGACAGACCGGACGCACTGCAGGGTCAGATCCGCTGTACGGTAGTTGATGATCGAGATGGCAATACGGGTCACGGTTTCTTCCTGGTGGTAGTCCTAGTCTGTGGCCGGGTCCTGGCGTGCGGTGTTTTCTGGCGGGTATAGACCGGCCGGGCGTTCCGGGGGCCGGTGTCTGCGCGCTGATACCGCCGTCGTCCGGTGTCTTCGCTCTCATCCGTGTCATCAGCCTCGTCAGTGATTTTCCCCAGCTCAAGCCGCCCTGCGAGCGCGCCGGCAATCAGCCAGGTCACGGGCGTCAGACCGGAATTGGGGATGAGGTCAACCATATTGGCCGCAAGCATGATACAGAGCCCTGAAGTAGCTTGGGTCAACTGCCAAGAAGTAGATCGCCTGAAAAGCAAGACTACCGGCAGGACCAGCAGACCGAACCGCCCCAAGTATCCAACCCAGCCATTTGCAGTGATCAGGATTATCCAAGTCCCGTCAATGGTAGTTTGACGACCCGTCGCCTCGTCCACCACTCGATTCCGCCCGTAGCTTCCCCAACCAAAAACTGGGCGGCTATTAACTCTCTCCAGAAACTGCTCTTCTCGGACAAGCCGGAACTCTAGTGATGACGCTCTGGTTGGGTTTATCTGTTCAGCAATGTTAGTTAACCGTTCAGTCGGAATTACCCCTCCCCCACGTAAGACCGGATAGGTCAGGATAGTCAGGACGATAATAAGTGAGGCCAACATCTGCAGCCGAACACTGAGCAGCAGCACAACAGGCAGCAGTACAATGCAGATCAGAAACGCGCCCAGTGTCTTGCTCAGAAAGAGTGTCATGAAAAGCCAGCCGATCATGCCGATGAGCTGTGTCTTCAACTGGCCAGTGGCCTGACGCATCCAGGCTGCAGCACCCAGTACAGCGCAGCACAGGAAAATACCAAGAAAGAGGCCATGTTCGAGGAAAACCAGCGGGCGCCAGCCGCCGGCGCGATAGTGCTGTGCCCAAGAATGCGGGAAAAAGCCGTACACCATGCGGTTAATCTGCGGCGACATCCGCACCTCGTAAAGCGCCAGTAGCGAATACCCCAGGGCAGCCAGGCAGAGAATTTTCAGCAGCGTCAAATGCTGGTCGGGATGCGCCAGAAAGCGGCGACCCAGCAGAAAGGGGATCAGCGCAATGGCTACCGCCAGCAGGTTGGAGAAGGCATCATAGGGCCGCATGGCCTGATAGCGGTTTGCCCCATAGCGCAGGGTATCCCCGTTGGTTATCACGGTCATGAAGATCCCGACAAAGACCGCGATAAAGGCAATTTTGAGCAGCGGATGCGCCGGCAGCCAGCCGGGGCGGACGCCCTGCCCCTGTCCGGCGCTTATGGCCACGGCCAGGGCGGCGAGGGCCGCGGCAGATGTCTTGTTGTACTCGGGGATCAGGGGAGGATCGATCCCGATGGTTTCCGGCAGCAGCAGATATCCCGCAATCACGGTCAGCGCGATGGCGATGGTGTCGCTGTATTTTCGGAACATGGTGAGCGCGAGCACCGGCCATGCAAGAAGGGCAATATAGCCTGTCATGGCTGTTTCCGCCGCCCTGCGCGCCGCAGCTGTCTGGCAGTCATGAAGAGCCCGGGAAGGATTGCGATACAGGCTGCATAACGCCCTGCAAGGCGCCGCGGGTTCCCCAGCATCCGCCAGAGCCATTCAGCAGCCACCGCCCGCACAAGGGCAGGCGCGCGTTTCTGCGTTCCGGCGATAAAGTCGAGGCCTGCCCCGATCGACAGGAACCCCATATGGGGCAGTCGGGCAAAAGCGCGCTCTGCAAAGATTTCCTGTTTGGGCGCGCCAAGAGCCAGAAAACAGACACGCGCGCCCGAAGTTCGGAGCTCTTCGATGTAGGCGTCTGCTACGGCACCTTCGGGATCAAAGTCCATTGCGGGAGCAATCTGTGCGGCAATCTTTAAGGTGGGAAACTGTGTGACTAGGGCTCGAGCAGCTTTCTCTAATGTTTCGTTTGTAGTCCCTAGCAGCGCCACTGGTGCTTCCAAACATGCTGCCATTTCTGTCGCAGGGATGATCAGTTCAGAGCCTGGCACTAGCTCAACGGACTGACCAGAAAATCGCAATAGCCAAACGACCGGGCGGCCATCAGCGGTGACATGGGTATGTCGAGCGTAGGCTGCTTGAAATCTGGGCTGCTGACGCAATTTCACCACATGGTCCAAGTTTAGCGTGGCCACAGAAAATCCATCTCCGTTTCCGAGACGAGTTTGCATCTCCTGCAGAAGCACATGTGCAGACGGGACCGTCACACGAATTTCACTGCCTTCTTTCAAGTTATTGGTTCTAGCCCAGTCCATCTTTAACTCTCTCTGCAGGCCAGCCGACATCTGTTCGAAGCCGACATATATCCCATTCACACAGTATATTGTTTTTTGACCAAAAAAAGATGGCGAAAGCGTGGATATCACGCGTTTATCTGTTGTTGAACTTTTACAAGATATTCTAGAGTTGTTACCAACTATGGCTACTAGTATGCGGTTTAGAAGTGGTTCGGTTTGTCTGAACAGTTCGAGCCGTTCCATAAGTGGATTTTCCGCTCGCTTATGCCGCCACCGGGATTGGTAGCGACGGGTTGAGATTGCCTGATTGGGCGTCTGCCCGTCCAGCGATGAGTGTGGTCTCCTGCCGTTGTAGAATGCCAGATACCGTTCTAGGCTTTCGCGTGCGACTGAGACGCTGTCATAAGCGCGCAGGTAGACTTCCTCGTATTTGATCGTCTGTCAGAGCAGCTCAACGAATACGTTGTCGCGCCACGCCCCTTTGCCGTCCATGCTGATCTGGATATCGGCATCCTTCAGGACCTTGATGAAATCTATGGATGTGAACTGGTTGCCCTGATCGGCATTCATGATCCCTGGTTTACCTTGGCGGCGCATCGCCTCTTTCAAAGTTTCGACACACGGTTCAGCTTCCAGCGTCGTTGACAGTCGCCAAGCCAGAACTTTCCGGCTGAACCAGTCCAGCACGGCAACGAGATAGACGAAGCCGCGCGCCATAGGGATGTAGGTAATGTCCATTGCCCAAACCCGATTGGGTCGTGTCACAGTCAGCTTTCTCAGCAGATAGGGATAAACCTTGTGGCCCGGCGCCAGTTTCGACGTGTTCGGCCTTCGGTACAAGGCCTGGATGCCCATCCGCTTCATGCAGGTGGCCACATGCAGCCGCCCGTCGGTGAGGCCCTCCCGAAGCAAAAGACCCTTCATCATCCGGCTGTCCGCAAACGGATAGTCCATGTGAAGCTCATCGATCCGACGCATCAGCCTGAGGTCATCTTCGCAGACCGGACGCGGCTCATAGTACAGACTACCCCGGCTGATCCCGAACAGATCGGCCTTGGCGAGTGCTTCTCCCAAAAAAACGTTTTCCAGCGTCAGTTGGCCGATCTTCGCGTGCAATGATTCGACATCGCTCTAGGGCTCTTTCGACGATTTCGGTTTGTCGCCCTTCAATGCAGCCAATGCGACTTTCGCCTTGAATGCAGGGCTGTGGTTCCGTCTTGGTCGTCTTGCCATCTTCGCTCCTTCGTCCCGGCACGCTGCCGGATCAGGAGCGGAAAATCCACCTAGCTCAACTATTCAGATTCGTCGGGCCACCTCTACAGAAAGAAACAAGAACGGATTCTACACCTGAGCGGCCCGGATAATGGGACTGAGTCAAGCACTTGATCGCACAAGGGCATCTTTACTCATGAGAAGGTAGTAGGCATAGAAGTGGGGGCAGATTTAGCCAAGATTCAAAAATGGGAGGTTTTCTTGCACATTGTGTATCTGACTGGAGAATACCCCGCCATCTCTCATACTTTTATTCAGCGTGAAGTTGTAGAATTGCGAGCGCAAGGATTTAAGGTTTCCACCTGTTCCATCCGCTGTACAGGACCCGAGCACCGCCGGGGCGCCGAAGAACAGGATGCTGCAGCCACAACATTCTATGTGCTTGAGGCTGCCCGTCGCCCTAGCATACTGTTTCCGGCACTTTTCGGAGTATTTCGGCGACCGAAGGCGCTTTGGCACGCTGTCAGCCTTGCTTGGTCTATCAGGCCACCAGGGCTAAGAGCCCTGTTCTACCAGCTTTTCTATCTGGTTGAGGCAATAGTGTTAGCATACCATCTGCGCCATGTTGGTGCTACACATCTGCACAACCATTTCGGCAATTCCAGTTGCAGTGTGGCAATGCTGACAAGTGCGATTTCAAACGTACCATTCAGCTACACGATGCATGGACCAGCAATCTTCTTTGAACCCCTGAAATGGCGAATAGATAAAAAGATCGCGCGCGCGCAATTCGTAGCTTGCATAAGTCATTTCTGCCGCAGTCAAGGCATGATCTTTTCAGATCCGATACACTGGACTAAGCTCCGCATTGTGCATTGTGCCGTAACGCTGGACCGATATGACAAGGAAACTGCAGCACCAGCGCGAAAACGGATTATCTTTGTAGGCCGTCTAGCCGCCGTCAAAGGAGTACGCGTGCTGCTCGAAGCATTTGCACTGGCCCAGCGAGCCCATCCAGATGCAGAACTGATCTTAGTGGGCGATGGGGTAGAACGGCATGATATCGAGGCTCATTCTAAAGCGCTTGGTTGTGACGGAGCTGTACGCTTTACCGGATACCTATCGCAGCCTGAAGTTACTGCCGAGCTGGCACAGGCGGATATCTTTGCGCTACCCAGTTTTGCCGAAGGCGTCCCTGTAGTTCTGATGGAGGCTATGGCCAGTCGTCTTCCAGTAATTGCTACGCGCGTTGCTGGGATACCAGAGCTGGTTATCGACGGCCAAAACGGTTACGTGGTTCCCCCTGGAGATGTCGGGGCCTTCAGTGCTGCCCTGATCACCTTGCTAGACGATCCAAAAAAGTGTGAATATATGGGACAGTCAGGCCGATCACATATAGAGGCAGAGTACAACCTGTCAAAAGAGGTTGCTTGGCTGGCTAGCCTGTTCGACGGTACCGCACCTGCCGGCGCCATACGCCCCAATGATGATATAACTACAACATAAAAATTGGTTTTCTTCTCTATGAATACCAAGACCAGATGTGTTTGGCATTTTAGCGGAACATTTTCGCATCGAAACTTTCTACTGTGCTGAATTTTGGTTGCAGCGCACGATCTAATGCACCGCTCACACAGCACAATTAAAGAGGTCCCACGTTTTCGGACAGTTTTGCAGCGTTTCTACGGTGTATCGGGTTTAGGTTTCATGCTGCCGTCTGCTTTTCTGAGCCCGCCCAATATGCGTCGTCCGGCGTTCGCCGATCAAGCGCGGAATGAAGCCGCTCGGTGTTGTAGAATGCCATCCAGTTTTTGACGACCTTTGGCGCCTGGAAGCCGTCGTCGATCTCTTCGAGGTAGATCGCTTTCTGTTTCAAAGATAGCCACAGACGTTCGATAAAGATATTGTCGAGGTAGCGGCCTCGACCGTCCATCGAGATGCGCACGCCTGCTTCGGTCAGCGTGGTGATCTAGGCCGAACCGGTGAACTGGCTGCATTGATCCGCATTCATTATCTCGGGTGGCCCATGTCTGGCGATGGCTTCATTCGCCGCATCGACACAGAAGTCAGCGTGCATTGTATTCGATAGCCGCCAACTCAGGACCTTACGGGAGGCCCAGTCCATGATCGCGATGAGATACAGGAAGCCGTTCCTGACCGGCACGAAGGTGATGTCGGCGCACCAAACCTGGTTTTGCCGGTCGATATGCATCTTCCTCAGTAGATACGGGTAGACCGGGTTCCGCGGGTGAGGCCGGCTCGTTCTGGGACGTCTGTAGATCGCTTCCAAGCCCATCTTGGCCATCAGGCGCCTGACCCGGTGCCGTCCGATGGCCGTCCCTTTCCGGCGCAAATAGGCCGCGATCTGACGTGACCCAAAGAACGGATATTTGGTGAACACACGGTCGATCTCTTTCATCATCGCCAGCGTGTCCGCGTCGATCCCGACCGGCGTGTAGTAGAACGCCGACCGCGACAGCCGCACCAATTTGCATTGCTGGCAGATACTCAAATCGGGGTGATTTCGCTGGATCGTGGCGCGTTTCTTTGCCGGACTCACCTTTTGAGCCCGTCCGACAAAAATCGTTCTCGACCGCCAGCCTCCCGATCTTGGCGTGCAATTCCTTGATCTCCGCCTCAGTCGGCCCCTCAGGCTTGCCACCGCGGGAGAACACGTCCGCCATGCGTTCCACAGCCTAGCGCTTCCAGCGCCACCTTCGCCTTAAACTAGTCTGTAAACTTCCGGCGTTTCGCTATTCTCGTATCCCTTCAAAGGTTTGGGATACACCTTAGCCGACTGTCCAGTTTTCTGGGACCACTTCAGTGCAATCCTTGCAGAGATATCAGAATAATTATAGGAGAGGATATGATAACTAAAACATCAGATAGGTTATTTACACCGAGTTGATTGCAAGTTTTCTGATCACAGCGCCCATGTGATCGTCAGAACGCTTGAGTTTTTCTGTAAAGTAAAAATGTCCTGAACATGCGCATCACCTTTCTCCTACCGCAGGTTAATATGTCGGGTGGCATCCGTGTTATTGCCCTCTACGCTCAAGCTATGGCCGCTCGGGGCCATAAAGTGAGACTGATATCAGTTAAAACCGCCCAACCGACATGGCACCAGCAGGTCAGGTCTGTGATCAAAGGTACAGGATGGATCACCAGGCTTGATCATATTCCGTCACATATCGACGGCACGGGCCTGGATCATCAGGTGCTGGATGTACCGGTTATTGAGAACCGCCATGTCCCGCCTGCCGATGTTGTTGTGGCCACCTGGTGGGAAACAGCACTCTGGGCCCGGACCTTCACCCCTGACAAAGGCAAACAGGCGTATTTCATGCAGGACTACGGGGCTGCAGGTCAGGAGATTGAGAAAATCTCAGAAACTTGGGCGCTTCCCTTTCATTTTATCACACTGACCCAGGCCCTGAGCCGGATGATCCGCGACTGTAATGCAGAGGCCGTGATCAATATTGTGCCGAATTCTGTTGATACTGATCTGTTCCACGCAAAACCGCGCCAGCAGCAGGATCCGCCTGCGGTCGGGCTGCTGTACCGCGATGTGCATTCCAAGGGCATGGATATCGCCTTTGACGCGATCAGACTAGCCCGCACCATACTGCCTGACCTGAAAGTACGTGCTTATGGTTTCTGGAAACCCGAAAACAACCTGCTGACAGGCCCGGGCGCAGAGTTCTCGTTCCGCCCCGAAGACGGCAGACTGGCAGAGGTCTACAGCAGCTGTGACGCCTGGCTGTTTCCCAGCCGGATCGAAGGGTTCGGCCTACCGATCCTAGAGGCCATGGCCTGCCGTACCCCCGTCATTTCAACACCTGTCGGCGCTGCCCCGGAACTGGTCACCCCGGCGCGTGGCCGCCTTGTACCACATGAGGATGCCAAGGCCATGGCCGCAGCCATTACAGAGATTGCCACCATGGATGGCAGCGCATGGCAGCAAATGTCTCAGGCCTGCGAGGACTTTGCTCTGTCCTATTCATGGTCTGACGCGGCAGACCGGTTTGAAGCCGCCCTCATCCAAGCCGCCCGGGCCCCATGATTGCCGGGACCTATACACTTTTCACCCGCATCCCGCTCTATTCCGGACCGGGTGGGACCTGTTATGCGGGCGATCTGTGGGAAAAGGATCTCTCTGAACATCTGAGCTATATTCCAGGCTTCCGGATCTGCTGCCCGGTGCTGCCGGCAGAGGCCGCCCCCGGGAATATCAGGCCCGTGTCAGGTCTGGACAGCAAAGACGTCATCGCCCTTGCACCGGACGGTGGCTGGGGATCTGTGCTGCGCAACCTACTGCCTAACTTCCGGCGCGTTCTGCACGCGGTGCGCAGTACAGAAATCGTACATTCAGGGGGGGCAGGATGGGCCTTTCCGCTGTCCTACTACATTGTTCTGTTGCGCCCTTTTCTATCTTTCAAATGGATTATGGTGATTGAATCATCCTTCTGGATGAAGGCAGAAAACCAGCGCCCGTCCCTACGCCAATGGGCGTCACACCACTTCAATATGGCGATGGTCCGGCACTGCCTGCGACATGCAGATGCCCATATATTCACCCAGAAATGGTACCAAGACGTGCTTTCCGACAGGGATCGCGGCACCCCTGTGCATATCGCCCCCGCGGTCTGGGTCAGTGACGTCGACATTCTTGATCCCCGCGCCCATGCAAACATGCAACCGAAACGTCAGGGCCCTGCCCGGTTGTTTTTTCCGGCCCGGCTTGTGGCGGACAAAGGTGTAGATACGGTTCTGGAGGCGATCCGGATATTTTCATGCGCACAGCCGGCTGGGTCCGTGCCACAGCTTGAGATCACCGTCATGGGGACAGGCGACATGGCCGGGACATGCCGCGCCTTTGCACAAGACCCCCATTCTGGTGTGACGGTCAGATTTCTGCCGCCCGTGGATTATGGCGCGCCCTTTCTGAGCGCCTTGCGCGGATATGAAGCCGTTATCATTGCCAACCGAAAACCAGAGCAGCCACGCATCGTCTTTGACGCTTTCAGCCAAGGCGTTCCCTGTATTGCCAGCAAAACCCCCGGGATAGAGACACTTGTTTCAGAACAGGAAACAGGCTGGTTGTTTGAAAAAGATGACGCCCGGGCACTGGCAGATCTGTTTCAGAAGGCTGTTGACGCACAGCAGACCCTGGAGGATATGGGGGTGCAGGCGCTGGCGGCTGCAAAAAATTGGACTCATACGAGAATGCACGAAGACCGCGCAGCGTTTCTTAAAGAAGTGCTCGAACTCTGATCCTCCCCCACTGAGTTGATCCGCCCGTATATTTAAGAAACGGAGGATCGAATATGGGAATCAAGCGACACAAGCCGGAAGAGATTGTCACAAAGTTACGGCAGGTTGAGGTGCTGTACGGCTAGGGAATGCCACGCGTTGATGCAATCCGGCAAGTGCAGATAACGGAACAGACCTTCTATCGCTAGCGCAAGCAATATGGCGGTATGGGAACCGACCAACTGAAGGAACTCAAACGGCTTCAGAAGAAGAATGAACGGCAGAGAAGAGCCGTGTCGGACCTGACGTTGGACAAGCTCATACTGTCAAAAGCTGCACGGGGAAACTACTGAGCCCTTCGCGTCGCCGTGCCTGCATTTAGCATGTGCGAAGCCGGTTCCACATCTCAGAGCGTCGGGCGTGCCGTGTCTTGGGGCAGCATCGTTCAACCCAGAGGCATTTGCCGGTTGGGCGGGCTGACGAAGGTCGCCTAGTGGCCGATATGATCGAACTAACGTACCAGTATGGGCGCTACGGTTATCGTCGGATCGCCGCTTTGCTAAAAGAGGCAGGCAGGGGTTTGTCATCGGGTCGGGCTATGTCAAAGGTGGCTCCACGGATGACGATTGGGTTTTTTTTCTGCTGGCTCAACAGCCGTATTGCCACGCTTCTGGCTGCACCCTAACTTCCGCCAGCGACCCAATGTCAGGCTTTTTTGCGTTGCGTAGAGCAAGCTGACTCTGAAAGAACAGTGAACTATCTCAACACATTGGGCGGCTCTACTGAGCTACTCCCCAATCCTTGGACAGTTTCTGGTGTGATTTAAGCTACTCTTGACCTGCTCCCCTGAAATGTCCGGCGTTTATGGTTAGCCTGTTCTCCAATGCTATGCTACCGGAAGTGTCCCTGCTCGGGGCTAGATCGAGGCAAAGTCGGCAAATGCAATAAGTAGCAACGTTCGACAAAGTTCTTAGGCTTTCTGAAAAAACTCGTCAGTATTCTGCTGGGACGGCCAGAGGTGTACCTAGCAATAGCCAACTCTGCGACCAAAAAATACGCCAAAGGTAAAGGTAATAAACAGAACATCACTTCGCAGTAACTAGGTCTGACCATATTTTGCTTCTATTTCGGCTACGGCACGCGCTTTGCCGACCAATAGTGCCCGGCGCTGGTAGGCACGGATGAAGGTGCGCAGTTCCGGATCATCATGCTGTTTGTCCCCGCGCAGCATCGCCCCGAAGAACCCCTGCAGCGTTGCCAGACCGCCCAGCACATAAGGAGGGTGGCGCATCTTGTTGATGGCCGTGGCAATGAAATAGAGCGGATCAGAGCCCATGAAATACTGCCCCGCCCCGTGACGGCGGCGGCCCGTATAGATGCTGACCTGGCTGGACCCCATGGGCCGCAGATGCTCGAACTGCAGCTCTTCGTCATTCCAGCTCACCGCGATCCAGCCCAGCTGGCGCACCTTGTGACAGTCGATCCCGTCCCACATCACCTCGCGGACAAAGCCGCCGATGTCCTCAAAACAGGCTCTGCGAAAGAACTTTGAGGCCCCCACCGACATCTCGTCGCCGATCTTCTCGCTGACCCGGCGGCCTGCAGCGTCGATGAAATAGGCTTTGCCCGAACAGGTGCCAACGCGGGGGTCAGCCTCCATCCGGTCCATCAGCCCGGCGAAATATCCCGCAGGCAGATCCAGATCGAGATCCAGTTTGCACAGATAGGTGAAATCACTCAGGGCCACCGTATCGAGCCCGAAATAGAAGGCTTCGATCACACCGGGGCCCACTGCGCGGTGGCCGCGGTCGGGTTTGTCGAGCACACGGATCCAGTCGTGCTCGGCCGCATATTCCACCAGAATATCGCCCGTTGCATCCGTAGAGCCGTCATTGACGATGACCCAGAGCGTGGGCCGTTCGGTCTGGGCGACCATGCTGTCCAGAGTGCGGCGCATGAAATCGGCCTCGTTCCGGCAGGGCGAAATGACAACAAAGGTACGGGGGTCAGACATAATAAAAGACTTTCAGGTAACCGGATACCGGGGCTTTGTGCAGAGGGCACATCTTTTTTGCAAGGGTGGCCTGCGTGCAGGCCTGAATCTGTTCATCATTCGGACATAGTCTTGCTAAATGATGTGATTATTGCCAAACGAACATCCTGACCGGGGCTTTCAGGGCTGCCTGGCATGTATTTTTCAGTGAGTCCCACAGGTATTAAAGGACAATCCGATGTCTCTGATGAACGCCATAAAGAACCAGACAGCCCGTGTGGGCGTGATCGGTCTGGGCTATGTGGGCCTGCCGCTGGCCATCACCGCTGCCACACGCGGGTTTCCAGTGACGGGGTTCGATGTGGACCCGGGCAAGATGGAACAGCTGTCTGCCGGTAAAAGCTATATCGGCGCGGTGAGCGACAGTTCTCTGGCCTCGGCCGTCGGGGCCGGCCGCTTTGACTGGACCACGGATTTCTCTGAACTGTCCAGCTGTGACGTGATCATCATCTGCGTGCCGACCCCGCTGACGGCCCAGAAAGAGCCTGATCTGTCTTATGTAGAGACGACAACACGCACAATCGCGGCGCATATGACACCAAGGACGCTTGTGGTGCTGGAATCCACAACCTTTCCCGGCACCACCGATGATGTGCTGACACCCCTGCTGGCGGCCAGCGGTCTGAAGATGGGCGAAGAGGTCTTTGTCGGCTTCTCGCCCGAGCGTGAGGATCCGGGCAATACGTCCTTCAACACCGCCACCATCCCGAAAATCGTGGCCGGGGACGGCGCGGAGGCCGGAAATCTGGTCGCTGCCTTTTACGAACGGGTTGTCGACAAGGTCGTGCGTGTCAGCTCCACCCGCACCGCCGAGGCGGTGAAAATCACCGAGAACGTCTTTCGCGCGGTCAATATCGCCATGGTCAACGAGCTCAAGCTGGTCTTTGACGAGATGGATATCGACGTCTGGGAAGTGATCGACGGGGCGGCCACCAAACCCTTTGGCTTTATGCCCTTTTACCCGGGGCCCGGTCTGGGCGGACACTGCATTCCGATCGACCCGTTCTATCTGTCCTGGAAAGCCCGCGAATATGAGGTGCCCACGCGCTTTATCGAGCTTGCAGGCGAGATCAACACCGCCATGCCGCACCATGTGATCGACCGCACCCGCGCGGTGCTCGACCGGGCCTGCGGCAAGGGCCTGAGCCGGTCGCGTATCCTGCTGGTGGGCGTGGCCTACAAGAAAAACGTCTCTGATATGCGCGAAAGCCCCTCGATGAAGCTGATGCAGCTGCTCGATGAGGCCGGCGCCGAAGTGGCCTATCTCGACCCGCATGTGCCGGAAATTCCGCCGATGCGCGAATACCGGCAGTTCACCTCCCGGACGGCCCTGCCCGCCGAAGCGGTCCCGCAGACGGATTTTGATGCGGTGCTGATCGCCACGGATCATGACGCCATTGATTATGCCACCCTGCTGGAGCTGGGCTGTCCCGTGATCGATACCCGCAATGCCATCGCGCGGCGCGGCCTCTCCATGGAGCGCGTTTCCAAGGTTTAACCCTGTCACGGTTTAACAGACAAATTTTCGACAAATATGTGCAATAAGACCCGCTGAACCCCACGGACCGATCCTGTCAGAGAGTATTTATGCAGACCACAGCCCGCCCGGATGCCCCGCCATCTGCCACAGGACCCGGCTCAGACGGTGGCATTCTGAGGGCTTCGGGCATAAAGTTTTCGTCAGGATGCACGGTTACCGTAGCGAAATCCGCCGGTTTCCGGCATAGTTCCGCGATAAGGTAAGGCTACGGTTTCAGTTTATGAGTTTTCAGAAAGGACATTACGATGTCTTCCATTGACAGCAGCGCCCGGCAACCGCTTTTCATCGGGCAGTTTATGACCTGGGGCATGTTCTGGTTTCTGGTCGCGACTGCAGGTGCCTGCCTGTTCTTTATCGATGGCCTGGATGCGCTGCTCGAAGCCTGGCAGCTGCCTGAATACAGCCACGGCCCGCTCATTCCTGTTCTGTCCGGCCTGCTCTTTCTGCGCCAGCTCAAGGAAGTGCCCGTCAATCCCGGCCCCATCCGCGACCGCTGGGTCGGGGTCACTGTCCTGCTGGCCGCGCTGGCCTTTGGCACGCTGGGCCGGATGTCCAACATCAACGATATCGTTGCCTATGCCACGATCCTCTGGGTCGGGGGCATCCTGCTGATCAGCTTTGGCTGGAAGACGGGCAAACATTTCTGGCCGCCGGTGCTGCACCTTGTCTACATGCTGCCGCTGCCGGGTGTACTCTATTACAAGATGTCCACGGTGCTGCAGTTCATCTCGTCCGAGCTGGGAGTGTGGTTTCTGAAACTGCTCTCTGTTCCGGTGTTTCTGGACGGCAACATCATTGATCTGGGGGTGCTGAAACTGCACGTGGCCGAGGCCTGTTCGGGTTTGCGCTATCTCTTCCCGATCCTCAGCTTCTCCTACATCTTTGCGGTGCTCTATAAGGGCCCGATGTGGCACAAGGCGGTGCTGCTGCTGGCCGCAGCCCCGATCACCGTGCTGATGAACTCTGTCCGGATCGCCATTGCCGGCCTGCTGGCAGACCGCTTCGGCGTCGGCTGGCTTGAGGGCTTCACCCACTTCTTCGAAGGCTGGGTCATCTTTATCGCCTGTATCATCCTGCTGTTCCTGCTGGCGCGCATCATGCTGTTCTTCCAGCCCAAAAAGATGTCTGTGGTCGACGCGCTTGATCTGGACACCGACGGGCTGGGCACCCAGGCCATGCGGATCAGGTACCTGCAGCCCTCTGCGGCAATGATCACCGCAGCCGTGCTCACCCTGGCAGCTGTTTTTGCCTATCAGGCCATGCCGGAACGCGGTCAGGGTGAGATTGACCGCGACAGTTTCGTGCTCTTCCCGCGCCAGCTCGGCGACTGGCGCCAGGCCGGTCCGGCACAGAAGCTGTCGGCCGGTGTCGAGGCCAGCCTTGCCGCCGATGATTATCATCAGGTCACCCTGGCCAGCGAGAACGACCCCCATACGGTCGGCCTGTTCATGGCCTGGTATGCCGATCAGAGCAAAGGCGGGGTGCATTCGCCTGAAATCTGCCTGCCCGGCGCCGGCTGGGAGATTGCCTGGCTGGAGCGGACGGACATCACCGAAAGGCTGCAGGCGGACACCCCCTATGAGATCAACCAGGCCATCATCCAGAAGGGTCAGACCCGCATGATGGTGTTCTACTGGTTTGAACAGAAGGGCCGCCGGATCGCCTGGGATTTCGCCGCCAAGTTCTGGCTGATGATGGACGGGATCACCACCGGACGCACCGATGGCGCCCTGGTGCGCCTGACCACGGTGATCGGGGCCGACGAGAATGACGCCGATGCCGAGGCACGTCTCTTTGGGGTGCTGGAGGAACTGCGCCCGCCCCTGTCCAGGTTTATCCCTGAAAACTGATCCTGAGCCGTCTCAGACCCCCCGTTGCACATACGGTCCCGCGCGCCTGAATTGTCTTGATTAAGGCGCGCGTTTCCTGCCATAGCTCAGCCGGGGATTTTGGACGACTTTCGAGGAACCGGAGCAGGCGACGCCTGACTGAGAGATAAAGTGCCTTTACCCTCCCTTTCTGCCCTGCGCGCGAACTTTTCCGGAAGCGGCCTGAAGGCCATGGTGCTGCGCGGCTCGGCCATCACCGTGCTGGGTTTTGGCTTCCAGAAATCACTGCGGCTGGTCTCGAACCTGATCCTGACGCGCCTGCTGGCGCCCGAGATCTTTGGCCTGCTGACACTGGCACAGCTGGTTACGGGGACGCTGCTCATTCTGTCGGACGTGGGCACCCAGGCCTCGGTCATCCGCAGCGACCGCGGCGAGGACAGGGAATTTCTGCAGACCGCCTGGACCATCCAGGTGCTGCGCGGCCTTGGCATTGCCTTTTTCGCCTGCCTGCTGTCCTGGCCTGTTTCGCAGCTTTATGACCAGCCGGTGCTCTTTCCGCTGATCTGTGTACTGGGCCTTGGCGTGGCGATCCGCAGCTGCAAATCCATCTCGATCGCCACCATGAACCGCAAGCTGTTTCTGGGGCGGCTGACGATTGTAGAGACTGTGGTGCAGGTCATCGCCATCGTGACCACCGCGGTGATGGCCTGGCTGCTGCAGTCGGTCTGGGCGATTGCCATCGGCACGATCGTCTCGGCGATCCTCAACGTGATCCTGAGTTTCAAACTCTTTCCGCCCTTCCCGCACCGGTTCCGGCTGGAGAAGAACTCGGTGGGCGAGATGCTGGGCTTCGGGCGCTGGATTCTGCTGGGCACACTCTTTCACCACCTCGGCGGGCGCGGCATCACTGCGGTGCAGGGCCTGCTGCTGCCCATTGAGACCATCGGTTTTCTGTCCCTGTCGAACCTGCTGGCCTGGGCCCCAGGCGAGATCATCGCACGGGTGCTGTCCAGCGCCGGATTTCCGGCCCTGTCACAGGTCGGACGTGACCGGCCCCAGGACATGGCACGCGCCCTGCGCAAAATCCGGATCGGGCTGGTATGCATGGTCCTGCCGGTCTTTGTGCCACTTTCCTTGCTGGGGCAGTTCATCGTCGATCTGCTTTATGACCCTCGCTATGCCCAGGCCGGGGTGTTCCTGTCGCTGATGGCCATCAACAGCGCCATCGCCACCCTCAGCATGCCCTATCAGAATGCGCTGCTGGCCGTCGGTGACAGCCGCAGCCATGCGGCGGTGATGACCAGCTCTGCCGCGCTGCGGATCTTCTTTGTGATGTCGGGATACCTCGTTGGTGATGTGATCGGCATGATTGTCGGCATCGGTGTCGCCAATCTCTTTGTGCACTGTATTTCGGCATTCCTGGCCTGGAAACGCGGCCATGCGGGTCTGCGCCTTGATGCCGCCGTCCTGGGCTTTCTGGGACTGTTCTATGTCTATACGCTGAATGTTGTTACACCGGGTTTCCTATGACCGCTCTTTGCACGCCTTCGGGCTCTGATCCGCAGATCTGTTTTATTGTCGGCGCCCCGCGCAGCGGCACCACCTGGGTGCAGCGCCTTTTGCAGTCGCATGACCTGATCTGCGGCGGCGAGGAGAGCCACTTTTTCGGCAACTATTCCGGCACCCGCTGGGAAGCTCAGAAACAGCTCGACAGCCCCCGGGGTCTGGGCCCGCTGACCTATATGGATCAGCAGGCCTTTGACGATATGTACCGCGGCATGTGGCGCACGATCTTTGCCGGGCTCTATGCCGAAAACCCCCAAGCCCTGGTGCATCTGGAAAAGACCCCCAGCAACGCGCTGTTTCTGAATGAGATTCACAACCTCTTTCCCGATGCACGCTATATCTTCCTGACCCGCGACAGCCGTGCGGTGACGTCTTCGCTGATCCACGCGGGCAACACCTGGGGGGACCACTGGGCCCCGACTGACCCGCGCCTGGCGGCCCTGATGTGGCGCAAACATAATCTGGCCATGCGCACTTGGCGTGCGCAGCACCCGTATCTGCCGGTGCTTGAGCTGAAGTACGAGGACGCTGTCGCCGACACCGAAGCCGCGCTGGCCCGCATGATCTCCTTTCTGATCCCTGACGAGAGCCGGCAGCAGATCAGCGCGACCCTGCAGGCCTATGAGGCCGGGCAGACCGGCAAGACCGAACAGACCCGCAAAAAGGACCCCAGCGGGTTTGCCCGGGTCCGCGGGGCCACCGGCTGGCAAAAGGACATGACGCTCTGGCAGAAGTTCATCACCTGGCGGTTCACACGCAAACTGATGAGGGAGCTCGGCTATGACATCTCACTCCTCTCCTGAACAGCCGCGCATTTCGGTTGTAATGTCTGTGTTCAACGCCGCCCCCTGGCTGGCGGAGGCGGTGCAGAGCATCCTAGATCAGACCTTCACTGACTTTGAATTTCTCGCCCACGATGACGGCTCGACCGACGGCTCATTGGCGGTACTGCAGGATTTTGCTGCGCGCGACGGGCGGATGATCGTGACATCAGGCCCTAATCAGGGGGTTGGGGTGGTGCCGAACCGGCTGATCGCAAAGGCCCGCGGTGAATTCATTGCCCGGATGGATGCCGATGACATCAGCCTTCCCGACCGTTTTGCGCGCCAGGTTGCTTTTTTCGATGCGCACCCCGATCACGTGCTGATCAGTGGCTGGACTCTGGCAATGGACGGGGACGGCCGGATCATCGGGCCCAACAAGGTACCCATCACCCATGAAGACATTGATGCGCGCCATATGAAGGGGCTGCTGGTGCTGCCACAGCCCTGTGCCATGATGCGCAAGAGCGCTGTTGACGCCGCCGGCGGGTATGACCCGGCCCTGCGCAACGCCGAGGATCTGGATCTGTGGCTGCGCATGGCCGAAGCCGGACGGATCGCCAATATCCCGCATGTGCTGCTGAAGTACCGGATGCATGACAAGAGCCTCAGCGCACAGACCCAGACCGAACAGGCCGATCTGTGCCGTCAGGTGGTCGAGGCCGCATGGACCCGCCGTGGCGTTACGGCCAGCTTTGACTATCAGGACTGGCGGATGACGGAGGACCGGGCCTCGCGGCGGGACTTTTACCTCAAATACGGCTGGGACGCCTGGAACTGGGGCTACCGAGACACCTGGCGGCACTATGCGCTCAAGGCGGTCACCACCGATCCGCTCTCGCTCAACGCCTGGAAACTGCTGGTCTTTGGCGCCATCCGCCGCCCGCCCCCCGGCAAATACGTGCTGGAGGAGCAGTAATGGCCCCGCGCGTTTCCGTCCTGCTGCCTGTCTGTAATGCAGAGACCTGGCTCGGCGTAGCCATGGACAGCATCCTGGCGCAGAGCTTTACCGATTTTGAGCTGCTGGTGCATGACGACGGCTCGACCGACGGCTCGCTGGCCATTCTGCAGGACTATGCTGCGCGGGACAGGCGTGTGGTGCTCACATCAGAGCCTAACAAAGGGCTTATCGCGACCCTGAACCAGCTGATCGACGCCGCGCAGGGCGATCTGATCGCCCGCATGGACGCCGATGACATCGCCCTGCCGGAGCGTTTCGCCAAACAGGTCGCATGGCTCGACCAGAACCCCGATTATGTGCTCCTGGGCGGGGCGATCATCTTTATCGATGAGGCCGGGCGCCATATTGCCCCTGAATTTCCGCCCCGGGATCACGAGACCCTGGATGACTACAGCCTGCGTGGTACCGGCGCGATCTGCCATCCGGCGGTGATGATGCGCACCGAAACGGTGCGCCAGGTCGGCGGCTATGACATGCGCCGCGACACCGCCGAGGATCTGGACCTGTGGCTGCGCATGGCCGAAGCGGGCCGCCTCGCCAGCCTGCCGGACATCGTGCTGAAATACCGCCTGCATGATCAGAGCATCAGCGGTAAAAACAACGACCGGCAGCGTGAATGCATCCGCGAGATCTGCGCCGATGCCTGCGCGCGGCGTGGTGTAACGGCCAGCTTTGACTATCAGGACTGGCGGATGACGGAGGACCGGGCCTCGCGGCGGGACTTTTACCTCAAATACGGCTGGGACGCCTGGAACTGGGGCTACCGAGACACCTGGCGGCACTATGCGCTCAAGGCGGTCACCACCGATCCGCTCTCGCTCAACGCCTGGAAACTGCTGGTCTTTGGCGCCATCCGCCGCCCGCCCCCCGGCAAATACGTGCTGGAGGAGCAGTAATGGCCCCGCGCGTTTCCGTCCTGCTGCCTGTCTACAACGCAGAGACCTGGCTCGGCGTAGCCATGGACAGCATCCTGGCGCAGAGCTTTACCGATTTTGAGCTGCTGGTGCATGACGACGGCTCGACCGACGGCTCGCTGGCCATTCTGCAGGACTATGCTGCGCGGGACAGGCGTGTGGTGCTCACATCAGAGCCTAACAAAGGGCTTATCGCGACCCTGAACCAGCTGATCGACGCCGCGCAGGGCGATCTGATCGCCCGCATGGACGCCGATGACATCGCCCTGCCGGAGCGTTTCGCCAAACAGGTCGCATGGCTCGACCAGAACCCCGATTATGTGCTCCTGGGCACCTCCACGCTGATGATCGACGCCGCAGGACGGCCCATCGCGGTCAATACCGCTCCTCAGGGGCATGACAGCATCGATGACAATAACCTGCGCGGCGTGACCGCCCTGGAACATCCCAGTGTGATGATGCGCAGGGCCGCACTGGAGACTGTGGGCGGATATCATGACAGCTGTCCCCATGCAGAGGATATTGATCTGTGGCTGCGCATGGCCGAGGTCGGGCGGATCGAAAATCTGGGGGACGTGCTGCTGAAATACCGGGTGCATGATCAGAGCGTCAGCGCCCTGAAACAGGAAGAACAGAGCGCCTCCTGCCGGCGCGCCTGTGAAGATGCCTGGGCCCGCCGCGGGGTGAATGCCTCTTTTGACCACAAACCCTGGCGGCTGGAGCCGACCCGCGCGTCGCGCAGCGCCTATTACGTGAAATACGGCTGGAAGGCCTGGCATTTCGGGTTCCGGGATACCTGGCGGCATTATGCGCTGCGCGCTGTACAGACCAACCCAACCTCGGTACAGGCATGGAAGTTGCTGGTGCTGGGTGCACTGCGCCGCCCGCCCCGGCCCGCCTTTACAGGAGAAATCGGATGACCGCTGCCACTCCTCGCGTCTCTGTTGTCATGAGCGCCTATAACAGTGCGGATTTCCTAGCACTCGCACTCGACAGTATCCTAGCGCAGACATTTACCGATTTCGAATGCCTCGTGCACGATGACGGCAGTACGGACGGAACATGGAACATTTTGCAGGAATATGCGGCCCGTGACCCGCGTATCATCCCGACAACAGGCCCTAATCAAGGGATTGTGCCCTGCATAAACCAGCTGATTGCTTCAGCCCGCGGCGCATTCATCGCGCGGATGGACGCTGATGATATCTGTCTGCCCGAGCGGTTCGCAAAACAGGTGGCCTTCATGGACGCACGTCCTGATCACGTTCTGCTCGGTGCCAACTGGCTGGCCATTGATGGCGGTGGGCGGGCCATTTTTCCATCAGACCTGCCGCTGGATCACGACGAAATCGACCAGCTTAACATCCGTGGTCTCACCTCGCTGCTGCAGCCGGTTGCGATGGTGCGGACACAGGCCCTGCGCGATCTGGGCGGCTATGATCCGGAATTCCGCCGCAGCCAGGATTTGGACATGTGGCTACGGCTGGCAGAGGTCGGGCAGATCGCCAATCTACCGGACATTCTGCTGCGCTACCGGATCCATGACCAGAGCGTCAGTACCGCGACCCAAGGCCTGCAAGGCCAGCTGGCGCGCCTCGCCTGCGAGAATGCCTGGGCGCGGCGCGGGGTGACCGGCAGCTATGATCACATCCCCTACCGCCCCGACGGCTCCCGCGCTTCCCGGCGGGCCTATTACATCCGCTATGGCTGGGATGGCTGGCGCTGGGGCTTTCGCGACACCTGGCGGCATTATGCGGTAAAGGCGGTGCAGACCGATCCCCTGTCCGCTGATGCTTGGAAACTGCTGGTCTTTGGCGCCATCCGCCGCCCGCCGCCCGGCAAATACGTGCTGCCCGGTAATGTCTGACGCGCCACGCCTCTCTGTGCTGATCCCAGCCTGCAATGCAGAGCGCTGGCTGAGGCCCGCGCTCGACAGCGTACTGGCCCAGAGCTTTACCGGTTTTGAGCTGCTAGTGCATGACGACGGCTCCACCGACGGCACGCTTGCAATCCTGCAGGACTATGCCGCGCGGGATGCCCGCCTGCGCGTCACATCAGAGCCTAACAAAGGGATTGTTCGGACCCTGAACGGCCTGCTGGCCGCGGCCCGGGGCGATCTGGTCGCGCGGATGGATGCCGATGACATCTGTCTGCCCGAGCGGTTTGCAAAACAGGTGGCTTTTCTGGATGCGCACCCACGGGTCGGTGTGCTGGGCAGTTTTGTGGACGGGATCGATGCTGACGACCGGCCCCTGATGTCTTTCAGTCCGCCGACAGATCACGCAGGGCTGGAGGCCTTTCATCTGCAAACCGGGGGTCCGGGCCTCTGGCATCCTGCGGTGATGATGCGCGCAGAGCCCCTGCGCAGCGCGGGCGGTTACCGCGAGGATTACCCCTATTGCGAGGATTATGACCTGTGGCTGCGGCTGGGAGAAGTCACGGAACTGGCGAACCTGGCGGAGGTGCTGGTACAATACCGCCTGCACCTGCAGAGCCTGAGCGTGGTAAAGCGTGACCAGCAGATCACCTCGGCCCGGGGCGCACTGCAGGCGGCCTGTGCCCGCCGTGGCCTGCCGGAACCGCCCGCCCCTGATACGCCCCCTGCCCCACCCACAGAGCTGGATGTGATGCGCAAATGGGCCTGGTGGGCGCTCGGCGCCGGGCATGTGGACACCGCCCGGACCTATGCGCGCAAAAGTCTGGCGCGCGCGCCGCTGTCACCGGCGTCCTGGAAGCTCTGGGCCGTGGTGCTGCGCAACAGCCTGCGTTAGCGCTTTCTTATCACCGCCGGCACGCCCACGGCTGTGGTGCCCGGGGGCACATCCTGCAGCACCACCGCATTGGCGCCGATGCGCGCACCGGCCCCGATCGTAATGGGGCCCAGCACTTTGGCCCCGGCACCGATATAGACACCTTCCTCCAGCACCGGCGCGCCGTTTTCCGCGCCCTGGCCCAGGGTGACCTGCTGCATGATCAGACACTCGCGCCCCACCACCGCATCGCGGTGAATGACCACGCCGGTCAGATGCGGAAAGCGCGCGCTGGCGTGGATGCGGGCATCGCGGTGGATGTCCGAGGCGCTGATCACTGTCCAGAACATATACCGCAGACGGGCGGGCACAGAGGCCAGGCGGGCCAGCAGCCCGCCCCTGTCACGGCTGCGCTGAACCGCGTGGATCGCGGCAATCAGTTTCTGGTCCTGGCGGGTCAGCAGCATAAAAAGCCTCAGGTATCGGTGAAACGGGTAGGGGTGGCGGCGGCCAGATCTGCGGCCAGCCGGTCCTCCAGCATGTCCAGAAAGGCAAAGCGGCGGCGGTAGAGCGAGCGTTTTTTCGGCTTTACCGTGGCCAGGTCCCGGATTTCGGGGTCTACGGGCAGGCTGTAAAAAGACGCGTCCAGCGGCGCGCCGCCCCGGTCATCCCAGATCGCATCGTAATCCGGGGTCAGGTCCTTTTCGCCGAAATAGGGATGCTGGTGGTGCCGCGCGGCCTGGGTGACGGCCAGGATTTCCTGCACCTCCCAGGCGCGGCAGAGCATGCGGAAGGCCTCGAGCAGGAAATCCCGCGGCCTGAGCCCTGCAAGGGCCTTTGTCAGATCGCGGTAAAGCGCCAGGGCGTCTTCGGCGTTGCGCCCCTGCAGCCCGCCGATCACCGCCTGCAGCCGCCCGTCCGCACCGCGCCCCAGCGAAAAGGCCAGCGAAAAGGCCCGGAAATCACCCACAAACATGTTCAGCACCAGCCCGCCCTCGCGCATGAACCAGCGCGGCTGGTCCACCACCAGACGCAGGCCCGGGTGGTATTCATCCAGATCGGTGACCACGAGCTTTTCATCCGCCTCAAAGATCAGCGGCGCGCCGAGGCGGTCGATCTCGGTGTAATGGGCGGCCATGCGCTCCAGCCGGGCAGGGGCCTCCCAGTGTGCGGACTGATAGGGCCAGACCAGGATCCCCGGCAGTTCGGGCCGGCCCTGCAGGACCCGCGCCAGGGCAGAGCCGGGTGCAGGGTCCACAAAAGGGGCTGTCAGGCCGGGGTTGCGCAGGCCCGCCAGAATGAGCCGGCCGCGCAGGCGCAGCGTGCCGGGTGTCAGACCCGGAAAACAGGCCCGGGCAATTCCGTTAAGGGCAGAAGCGGTCCGCAGGGGCATAGGGGCTGTGGTGTCCTTCACTCGGGCAGGGGCATCGCCGGGCTATGACCGGCTTTTGTGACCTTTCTTAGGCCAGTGGGCGCGCAGGTGCAAAAGCTGTCTCTTTCGCATGCGAAACAGGCTTAACGGCGCGCCAGCCAGCCCAGAAACGCGCGGTCCGGATTGCGCAGGGGTTTGCGGCCCGTATCGGCCCAGAAGCCCTGCCATTCGGCCACCAGGGCGTATACGTCATACCCGGGCATGGTGCGGCGGGCCTCCTCCAGGGTCTCCGGTGCCAGCAGCGGCGCATCGGCGGCATCGATGACCGCATGGCGCGGGGTAAAGGAGATGATGTCCCCGGGTTCCTCCACCAGCTGATAGTCGGGGATGGTATCGGCGCGGATGATCTCGCGCAGCATGGCGCGGAACACCCGGCGCGGGCTGGCCGAGCCGGATTTCTTCAGCAGCACCTCAACCGAGGCCCGCCATTCCGGCTGGCGGCCACAGTGTTTGCGCGCCAGCTCATAGATCCGCCGCTCCAGCGGTTTGCGCAGAGAGAAATAGTCTCTGTTCAGGGTCAGAACCGATTTCGACAGCACCGCCCGGTAGAGCCATTCCGACAGGGTCACGCTGACACTGACCATCCGGCCTGCGCGGGTGCGGCGCACAATCTCCCAGCTCTCGATGAGGCCGAAACCTGTGGTGGTCTCGATGAGGTCGTCCTTTGGCCCGGTGGTGATATTGGTGGTGATGCGGGTACCGGCAAGCCGCTCGAAAGCCTCGCGCAGGCGGCGGTAACTGTCGCCCGAGGTCTCGCGGCCTGTCGCGCGCAGCAGATCGTGCGCCGTCAGGGTCAGGGTCCGCGCCACAGGCCGGCCCGCGTTCAGCGCCGCCATCAGCTGCGAGATACAGAAGATCAGAATATCCGCATCAAAGATCGTCGCCCGCCCCTTTACGCTGGGGGTCACGGTGATCTCATGGCCGTTATGAGCATAGCTCAGGATGCGCCGGTCAGGCCGGGTGGAGAGCGAAAACAGCGGATGCTCCATGCTCGCCAGATCATGTTTCGGGCTCACGGCCAGAAAATCGCAGACAAAGAAATCTGCCGTGCCCGCTGTCACGCCCGTGCTCATGGGCCCGTCCTGCGGGGCCACGCCCACGCCGCGAAAAATGTGATCATTGCCTGTCTCTGCCCGTGTGCTGCCCGTCCCGCGCGGCCCTTTGCGGGCTCTGATGCAGGTTCGTCGTTTCAGTGACACCCACGCTAGGCGAGCCGCCTGATTCCGTCCAGCCACCTGTGGATAATTATCGGGGGATCGGAATCGCTGCTTCGGGGGATCAGAGTCGTTTTATCGTGGGTTCAGAGTCAGCTCAGCTGTCAGAAAGCCCGGAAAGCCTTTTGATTTCAGCAGGTTTGACTTGGGTACACAGACCTGTAACGTCTTATAACCCATATATAACAGACCCCTGTTGCAGGCACACCGCACCGGCACCCGCGAAGGATCTGAAAAGACGGGTATTTTCCTTAGAAAAGAGACAGGAAGTAATCATTTCCTTGGCGTGTAACACCTTTTGTGGTATCTGAGGGAAAACATATAACATCGGAGCGCGGTTCATGAGCAGTACCGGACTTCCCCCTTATTTCAACATCTCGCCGGATGCGGCTTTGTCGTCGCTGGGCGCACCTTCGGGCACCGGTCAGTTCAGCGCGATCGCGGCGGCCTGTCTGAACGGGCGCACCGATCTGGCCAGCCGGGGCATGGATGAGACAGGCCAGAAATCCCTGCGCCTTTTCTCCACCTGGGAGATTACCAGATATCTCATTCCTGTGGCCCCCGCCCATTTCCGGCGGGTGCTGCGCAACAATCCCGATCTGCCACAGGGCCGGGCCGAAACCGACGGCGGGGCCAAATGGTTCACCCTGGATGAGGTGCTGCGGCTGCGGGCGCATTTCGGAGCCGAGGGGTCCAGGGCCAAGGAATACCTGCCCTACCGTCCCGAAGGCGCGCCGGCAAAGATTGTCGCGGTGGCCAACTTCAAGGGCGGCGTGGGCAAGACCTCCACCTGTGCCCATCTGGCCATGTCTGCAGCACTTGATGGCTATAAGGTGCTGGTGATCGATCTGGACAGCCAGGGCTCCATGTCGTCGATTTTCGGGGCCCAGGTACAGGATGAATGGCAGACGGTCTTTCCGCTGCTGGCGCGCCACTATGCGCAGCATGTAAGAGCCGACAACCAGCGCCGGGCAGACCGGGGCGAGGCACCGCAGCCGCTCGATGAGACGCTCTCAGAGGCACTGAAGGTCAGCACGGGCGATGTCATTCAGAAAACCCACTGGCCCAATATCGATATCATCGGCGCGCAGCTGAACCTCTACTGGTCGGAATTCCAGATCCCCGTCTGGCGGATGGCAGCGCGCGGCTGGAAGCTCTGGGACGCGCTCACAGATGTGCTGGAGGCCGATGGGGTGCTGGATGACTATGACCTCATCTTCCTCGATACCCCCCCTGCCCTTGGCTATCTGACGATCAACGGGCTGGCGGCGGCAGATATCCTGCTGGTGCCGCTGGGGGCGTCTTTTGTGGAGTTTGACAGTACGGGGCGGTTTTTCGACATGCTGCATGCGACGTTTTCCTCGATTGAGGAGAGCGAGAACCTGGCGGCCCGCGCGCTGGGGCGCGAGGGGCTGCGGTTTGAATGGGATGCGGTGCGCACGGTGATCACCCGGTATGACGGCGCGCAGCAGGCCGAGATGGCCGCCCTGATGCAGGCCTATATGGGGCCGGTGCTGTCACCCTACCGCCAGGATTTCACGGCGCTCATCGGGCAGGCCGGCGAGAGCGTGAATGGCATCTACGAGGCGGATTACCGCGATTTCAACCGCGAGACCTATGTGCGGGGGCGTGCCACATTCGACGAGACCTATGCAGGGTTCAAGCAGCTGCTGCTGGGGGCCTGGCGTCGCGATGAAATCGCGCAGGCAAAAGAGTCTGATGAGATCGCGCAGAGGGAGAAATCTGACGGTATTGCAGAAAACCCCGGGGCCGTCCCCCCCACAGCGGCTGCGGAATAAGGAGAGGGCCAATGGCAAAACGCAAACGGCTGAGCCCGCCGGATCCGGCTCAAACCCCCGTCACAGGCTCACATATGGGAGCCGGCGGTATGATGGGGATGCGCCGCCCCCCTGCCCCGATCGCGGATATGGCGGGTGCAGCCTCGGCTACGGCCGCACTGGAGGATCTGGCACAGGAGATGCAGGACGCGCGCGCGCAGGGTCGGATGATTATCCGGGTGCTGCTGGATCAGGTGGCCGAGGACTATCTGGTGCGCGACCGCACCGCGATGGATGCCGGGGAGCTGCAGGCGCTGGTCACCAGCCTTGAGGCGCGGGGCCAGCAAGCCCCCATCGAGGTCGTCTTGCTGGGCCCGGACCGCTACGGGCTGATTTCGGGCTGGCGGCGTCTGACGGCGCTGAAGCAGCTGCGGGACAGCACCGGCGAGGACCGTTTTGCCCGTGTGGCCTGTCTGCTCCGTACGCCTGAGGCAGCGGCCGGGGCCTATGTGGCCATGGTCGAGGAAAACGAGATCCGGGCGGATCTGAGCTTTTACGAGCGGGCCCATATCGCGGCGCGTGCCGCAGAGCAGGGCGCGTTTGACAACGCCCGGGACGCCGTCAAAGCCCTTTTTGCGGCGGTCAGCCCGTCCAAACGCTCCAAGATCCACAGTTTTGGTGTGGTCTTCGCGCATCTCGATGATGTGCTGCGGTTTGCGCGCGACATCCCCGAGCATCTGGGCCTGCGTCTGGCCAAAGCACTTGAGACAGAGGACGGCTTTGCCGCCCGTCTGAGCGCAGACCTGCGCCGCAGTGCGGCGCAGAGCGCTGCAGAGGAGCGTCAGCTGCTGGAGGCCGCCCTGAGCGGCGGGAGAGCGCCGGCAGAGGCCGCTCAGCCGCCTGTTGCACCCGGTGTCTGGCTGAAGGCCGGCAAGGGGCGTCTGACGCTGTCGGGCGCGGGGGTGGATGCCGCCCTGCAGGAAGACCTGCGCGCCTGGCTGGCTGCGCGGTAGATTCTGATATCAGGTTCTGCACAGGTCAAAACGTAAAAAGGCCCCGGTTTTCGCATGCGAAAAAACCGGGGCCTTTTGTCTTTCAGGGATCAGGCAACCTGATCAAGATCGAAAAGTTCTTCGCTTGTTGTTTCTATCAAAGGCATAACGTCTTCATTATAAGGGGTATGGCCGTTTGTGAGCGCAGCCCAGAGATCTGCGGCGGCCTTTGCGTTATCGGCGTCACCGATGGCGTCATAGCTGACATCACCACTGCC
>NZ_CANLKW010000013.1 GCF_947491795.1 uncultured Roseobacter sp.
ACACCTTCGAGAGCCGCAATATCGGCTCTGTTAAGGGCGTTATCCCGGCCCGAGATGTGAAGCGCCTGGTGGTTTTCACCGGTCTCGACAATCACATCACCGGTCTCATCGGTCTGCAGCATATAGGCATTGCCTGTACCCCAGCCTTCGGGCTGCGGGCTTTCGCGGACATTCAGCAACTGGGTCACGGTTTTGCTGCTGCCATCGGCCAGGGTGGCCTCATAGGTAAAGTCCAGCGCACCTGAATAGGCGGTACCGGTCAGAACCAGGGCCAGGGTGTTATCAGGATTGACGGTCACATTGCCGACGTCTGGTCCTTCGACGATCCGCAAAGAGACAATCTCAGATCCGTCTGTCACAGGGTTGAGCGTTTCCACACGGCCCTCGACCACGGTAACGGTGTCTCCGTTCCCGTTGATCCCCAGCGAATAGCCTGTCTCCGGTCCGTCCCCGTCGGTGGCAGCCGGGGTGGGCGCAGGTTGCGGGGCAGGGGCCGGCGCGGGTGCAGGTGCAGGTGCAGGTGCAGGTGCGGGATCCGGCTCTGAGACAAGAACCGGTTCAGGTTCCGGGGCTGGCGCGGGCGCGGGCGCGGGCTGCGGTGCCGGGTCAGGGGCCACGACCACAACGTCACTGTTCGGGCCACCGGACGGTGCCTGAGGCTCTGCCGGGGCGGGGTCCGGTGTGGAGGCTTCCACAATAACGGGTTCCGGCTCAGGTGCCGGAGTGGGTGCAGGCGCGGGATCGGGCTCTGCGGTTACTGGTGCGGCGTTGGGGCCGCTCTCTTCTGCCTGTGGCTGTTCGGTGACTACGGGATGTGTTTTTGCGGTCTGTTTGTCCGCCGGCTTGTTGCCGGGGGGAACATATACGATTTCCTCTTCGTCATCATCTCCGCCTGAAGCCATACCGGCCACGGCGACGCCTCCCATCAGAAGCCCCATCAGAGCGCCGAACATCAGCAGACCTCGTGCATGGAACAGCCGGCGGCGATCGGCCTGCCTGCGTGGGAAACGGAACATTTTTTACCCTTCGGCGCATTAAACTCTGCTGTGAACATACAGCACGCCGTTACTCTTTGAACAACGATCGTCAACATTGTGATATCTGTCATTTCATTCTTCCATCCGGCGCCGGGCAGCTGTTGCCGGCGGGTGTGAGCAGTGCTGCGTATTCAGACCGCCAGACTTTGTTCAATTTGTGAAAAATTGAGGCAATATTAGCTGCCCTGCCCACATAAATAATGCGTCACAGAAGGGAATTAAGGTTTTCGTCATCACACGTAAAAGTGGCACTTTTACGCTGATCAGGGACGATTCATGAGCGGCATTATGCCCAGGGTTGTGCGCGCTGGCCCTGCGACGGGCATATTTTCGCCATATTTCAGTGGCCTGGCGGTTCTGCGCGTGCAACACACGTCTGCGCCTGCGTAACCGAAATTCCCGGAAAAGACACAATGTGGCTCAGTCGCGGGCGTAGACATCCTCGTAGCGGATGATGTCATCCTCTCCCAGATAGCTGCCCGTCTGGACCTCGATCAGCACCATGGGAACCTTGCCCGGATTCTCCATCCGGTGTTTCGCCCCGAGCGGGATATAGACCGACTGGTTCTCACTCACTAGCTGTTCGCTCTCGCCGATGGTCACCTTTGCGGTGCCCTCTACCACAATCCAGTGTTCGGCACGGTGGTGATGGCTCTGCAGTGACAGGGCGGCTCCGGGATGCACCACGATGCGCTTGACCTGAAAACGCTCGCCGATCACCAGGCTCTCAAACCAGCCCCAGGGGCGGTGATCTTTGGGAAATGCCTCGGCTTGGAGCGCATTTTTTGCCCTGAGCGCGCTGACAGCCTGTTTCACCTCCTGGGCGCGGGATTTATCCGCAACCAGCACCGCATCAGGCATCGCCACAGCGATGATGTTGTCCAGTCCGATGCCCACAATCGCCTGCTCTGCCGCCTCGCTGCGCAACAGCGTGTCCTGACAGTCGATCGCTGTGGCGGGCCCGCCCAGCGAAACCCCCTGTGCATCCGGGCCCATCTCGCGCCAGACAGCATCCCAGCCGCCCAGATCAGACCAGCCGCCCTGATAGGGCACCACCATGAGGTTGCCGGCTTTCTCCATCACCGCATAATCGATCGAGATGTCATCGGCCTGGCCCCAGGGGCCGGGGGCGAGCCGCAGAAAACCCAGATCGGGCTGTGCTTCGCTGACCGCGCGGGTGACCGGATCGACCAGGGCGGGGGCATGATCGCCAAAGGCGCGGACGATGGCCGCCGCCGAAAACAGGAAAATGCCCGCATTCCACAGATAATGCCCCTCTGACAGCATGCTGCGTGCCGTCTCCGGGTCGGGTTTTTCGACAAACCGGCGCAGCGGCACCGGATCGGCAGAGCTGGCAGAGCCGTCAAGCTCCAGATAGCCGTACCCGGTTTCCGGCCGGTCGGGCGTGATGCCAAAGGTGACCAGCTGCCCGTCGCGCGCGGCAGGGCAGGCCCGCCCGATGGCGGCACGAAAGCCTTCGGCATCCGGGATAACATGGTCGGATGCCGCGACCAGCATCAGCGCTTCGGGATCCTTTTGCGCCAGATGCAGGGCGGCAGCCAGAACGGCGGGGGCGGTGTTGCGCCCCTCGGGCTCAATCAGAATGGAGGCAGGGTCCATGCCGACGGCTGCCAGCTGTTCGGTCACGATAAAGCGGAAATCAGAATTGGTGACGATGACAGGGCTGGCAAAGGCCGGGCCTGACAGACGCTCGGCCGAGGCCTGAAAGAGGCTTTTTTCGCCGATCAGAGACGAAAACTGCTTGGGATAGCTCTTGCGCGACAGCGGCCAGAGCCGGGATCCGGAGCCACCGGCCAGAAGAACGGGGTAGATAAGGGAAGCATGGGACATCGATTGGTTCCTTAGAGGTGCAGGAGCGTGAGGGTATGTACCCGTGCGCAGATATCAGCAACAAACATAAAGATCGTCGTCGGTAGTTTGATCAGTCTCTAAAAGCAAACTTTTGGGACAGAATAAACGTAAATAGCGGCGTGATCATGATCATGGGGAAAACAGCATAGACCGGTCGGAGTTGTAGTATATTCGAAATCAAGAACACAAAAAGGGCGTTCAGGGTGAGGCCCGCCAGGGCAACAATCAGAAATCGGATCAAAGGACCGCGTATGTTCAGGTTTTTGCGCGCTCTCATCTTGGCCCCAAATGTCCATAGAAAGTGCCCAGCAAAAGACAGTGCAAAAGCACAACTGAAAGCCAGAAGGTTCGCTATAGCAGGATGTGTAGCTGAGAGTTCCACGAGCGTTGAGTAAACCGAGGCATGAGCGACCGTTGCTGCGAGGCCGACTGCACCAAAACGCAGCAGTTGAAAAAGACTTGCGCGCAGTGTCAATTACTCCAGAATATTTCCAAACTTCGAATGGTTGCTCCTCAGACTGCTCAGGAACGCCATACTAGATCATAATGAAATCATGCCTCTATCAAATCTTCAAGCAGAGAAACTCTGAAATAGTCCCAGAAAATTGGACAGTTGGCTAAAGTGTATAGAGTTTCTCAATCTAAAATACATTTTTTGACTGATGAAGGAAAGTGTATTTCATGCCAAAAACGAGGAGCCCGTACCCAACGGAATTCAAGGAACAATTGGTTGTGTTGGCGCGAGCCGGTGCAGGAAACATGCTAGTGGCTGTGATCATGCTGATCTTTGGTATGATAGCGGCGGGACTCCTCAAAACGGCCCTGAAGGAAGCGAATAGCACCCAGCCATTATGGCCACGCGAAGCTGATTTGCAGTAAGCCGCACGGTCTGGCGCGAAAAGCTCTCTGGAACTTGAGCCTATTGTCCCGCAGCCTAAGATGTTTTCTGGTGGGACCTTAGCTCCGACCCGGACTATTGGCAAAACCAGTGCCTTGCTGCCTATTCGGGAGTTGCATCAGTTGTCGTACCACGCCCATAAGGTCAGGAATTTTGGGGCAGAAGGATAGGGTTCAATGTGCAGAAGGTTCTGATCACCGGTACCGCAGGGTTCATCGGGTTTCATCTGGCCCGGCGTCTGCTGGCCGATGGCTGTGTGGTGCACGGCTATGATGCACTCAATGATTACTATGACGTGCGCCTCAAGGAGGCCCGCCACGCGCTGCTGAAAAAGCACAACGGGTTTTCCTGTACGAAAGGACTGCTGGAAGACCAGCAGGCGCTGGACGGGGCCGCGGATGATTTTGCCCCCGACGTCATTGTGCATCTCGCAGGGCAGGCGGGGGTGCGCTACAGCCTTGAGAACCCGCGCGCCTATCTTGATGCCAATGTGATCGGCACCTTCAACGTGATGGAGGCCGCCCGGCGTCTGAAGGTCCGCCATCTGCTGATGGCCTCGACCTCCTCTGCCTATGGCGCCAACACCGAAATGCCTTTTACAGAGACGGATAAGGCCGATCACCAGCTGACGATCTATGCGGCGACGAAAAAGGCCTCAGAGAACATGGGGCACGTCTATGCGCATCTGCACAGCCTGCCGGTGACCATGTTCCGGTTCTTTACGGTCTACGGGCCCTGGAGCCGTCCGGACATGGTACCCTACAAGTTCGCCGACCTGATCCGCGCCGGCAAACCCATCGATATCTACAACAACGGTGACATGGTCCGGGACTTTACCTTTGTGGAGGACCTGGTCGAAGGGATCGTGCGTCTGACAGGCACACTGCCGCCGCTGCCCGGGGCAGGGGGCGATCCGGTGCCTGGTGATACACTCAGCCCGGTCGCCCCCTTCCGGGTGGTCAATATCGGCAATGGCAGCAAAGTGCGGCTGATGGATTTCATCGACGAGATGGAGGCACGTCTGGGCGTGACGGCGGTGCGCAACTACCTGCCCATGCAGCCCGGCGATGTGCCCGCCACCTGGGCCAGCTCTGATCTGCTGGAAGCGCTGACGGGTCCGATGCCCAAAACAGACTACAAAGACGGGATTGCCGCCTTTGTGGACTGGTACCGCGACTACTACGCGCTCTGAGCCGGAAAGCCCTGTAACAGAGCCTGTTATTCTGTGCCGAAACCTGCACGGCCAACGGCGGTGTAGGCGGTAAAACCTGCTTCTCTGACGGTATCGGGCGCATAGATATTGCGCAGATCCGCCATCGCAGGCGTGGCCATGTCACCGGCCATCCGCGCCAGATCGAGCGCGCGGAATTCATTCCATTCAGTCAGCAGCACCACCGCATCCGCACCCTTTGCGGCCGCATAGGGGTCATCCTCCCAGGTGACACCGGGCAGCAGCGCTTTGCCTTCACGCGCGCCCTGCGGGTCGACCACGCGCACCTTTGCCCCATTGCCCACCAGCGCCGGGACAATGGTCAGGCTGGGTGCATCGCGCATGTCGTCGGTGTTGGGTTTAAAAGTCACCCCCAGCACGGCGATGGTCCTGCCGTTGACCGACCCGCCGCAGAGATCAAAAACCTTCTCTGTCATGCGGCGTTTGACCTCTGCATTGACCTTGATAACAGTCTCTGTGAGCTGCATGGGCATCCCGTGCTCCTGCCCGATGCGCGCCAGTGCAGAGGTGTCTTTGGGAAAACAGCTGCCGCCATAGCCGGGGCCTGCGTGCAGGAACTTGTTGCCGATACGACCGTCCATGCCCATGCCTTTGGAGACCATTTTGACGTCCGCGCCGGTGCGCTCGCAGAGTGCGGCGATCTCGTTGATGAAGGTGATCTTGGTCGCCAGAAAGGCGTTGGCGGCGTATTTGATCATCTCGGCGCTTTCCAGCCCGGTGGTCATGATCGGAAAATCGCGCAGATACAGCGGGCGGTAGATGGCCTGCATCACCTCTGCGGCGCGCCCGGATTCGACACCTACAACAATCCGGTCAGGCCGCATGAAATCGTCAATCGCGGCCCCCTCCCGCAGAAACTCGGGGTTGGAGGCCACGTCAAAATCCGCATCCGGCCGGGTCCGGGCGATGACCTCTGCCACCTGGCGGTTCGTGCCCACAGGCACGGTGGATTTCGTCACCACCACCGCATAGCCGGTCAGCGCGCCGGCGATCTCGGCGGCGGCATCCATCACATAGGTCAGATCCGCATGGCCATCCCCGCGGCGTGTCGGCGTGCCCACGGCGATAAAGACGGCCTCTGCCCCGTCCACAGCTGCCGCCAGATCGCCGGTGAACGAGAGCCGGCCCGCCGTCACATTGCGCGCCATCAGATCCTCGAGCCCCGGCTCATAAATCGGCACCTCGCCTGCGGTCAGCTTTTCCAGCTTGGCAGGATCCTTGTCGACACAGACCACCTCGTGGCCGAAATCCGAAAAACAGACCCCCGACACAAGGCCCACATAACCGGTCCCAATCATTGCAATCTTCACGCGGATCTCTCCTGTCTGAGCCTCTGGGCAGGTGATGCGGGAAGGCCCCCGGCCTGTCAACCGCCTGGCCCTCCTGCGGGGGGGGCGCGGTTTTGGGGTGACAGTCCGCAGGGGCATTGGTAATTGAACGGGGGGGTACAGGTATGCTGGAACGGTATCGTGCAGATTGAAAAGACAAAACTTGAGGGTGTATTCCTCCTGACCCCGAAACGCTTTGGCGATTCCCGCGGATTTTTCGCTGAGAGCTGGAGCCGGCGTGCCATGGCAGAGGCGGGGCTGGATGTTGACTGGGTCCAGGACAACCACTCGCTGTCCGCACAGACGGGCACCGTGCGCGGTCTGCACTTTCAGTCGCCGCCCCATGCACAGGCCAAACTGGTGCGCTGCGGGCAGGGGGCCCTTTTCGATGTGGTGGTCGATATCCGGCGCGGCTCGCCCACCTATGGCCAGTGGACCGGCGCAGAGCTGAGTGCCGGGAACGGCCGCCAGCTGCTGGTACCCGAGGGGTTCCTGCACGGCTTTGCCACGCGGGTGCCGGACACCGAGATCATCTACAAATGCTCGGACTATTATGCGCCGGAATGTGATGGTGCAGTGCACTTTGACAGTGCGGCGCTTGGCATCGATTGGGGACTGGATGGTCTTGAACCCGTCCTGTCGGAAAAAGATGCACAAGCTGTTGATTTTAAAGAGTTTGAAAGCCCGTTTAGCTTTAAAGGATAATCGTATGAAACTGCTGGTAACAGGGGGTGCGGGGTTTATCGGCTCCGCCGTAGTGCGGCTTGCGGTGGCCCGCGGGCATGCGGTTGTGAACCTTGATGCGCTGACCTATGCGGCCTGTCCTGATAACGTGGCCTCTGTGGCCGACAGCCCACTCTATGCCTTTGAGCAGGCCGATATCCGCGACCGGTCAGCGCTTGACCGGATCCTTGCCGCCCACAGGCCCGATGCGGTGATGCATCTGGCGGCAGAATCCCATGTGGATCGGTCCATCGACGGGCCGGGCGATTTCATCGAGACCAATATCACCGGCACCTATCAGATGCTGGAGGCCGCGCGCAGTTACTGGACAGCGCAGGGCAGGCCGGAAAGTTTCCGCTTTCATCATATCTCGACCGATGAGGTCTTCGGCTCGCTGGGAGAGACCGGCCAGTTCACCGAAAGTACGCCCTATGATCCGCGCTCGCCCTATTCGGCCTCCAAAGCGGCAAGCGATCACCTGGTGCGCGCCTGGGCAGAGACCTACGGGCTGCCGGTGGTGCTGACCAACTGCTCGAACAATTACGGCCCCTTCCATTTCCCCGAAAAGCTGATCCCGGTGGTCATTCTCAATGCGCTGGCGGGCAAGGATATCCCGGTCTATGGCGCGGGCGAGAATGTGCGCGACTGGCTTTATGTCGAGGACCACGCCGATGCGCTGCTGACCGTTCTGGAAAAAGGGCAGGTGGGGCGCAGCTATAATATCGGCGGCGAGAACGAAGCGAAAAACATCGATATCGTGCGTATGATCTGCCGCATTCTCGAAGAGAAACGCCCTAAAAACAGTCCCTACGAGGACCAGATCACCTTTGTGACGGACCGTCCGGGCCATGACATGCGCTATGCGATCGATCCCAGCCGCATCGCCGGAGAGCTGGGCTGGCGGCCCTCGGTCACGCTGGAAGAGGGGCTGGAAAAAACCGTCCAGTGGTATCTCGACAATGAGGACTGGTGGCGTGCCCTGCAGGACCGCCAGGGCGTGGGTGACCGTCTGGGCGTGAAGACATGAAGGTTCTGGTCTTTGGCAAAACCGGGCAGGTGGCCACGGAACTGGCGCGCTTTGACGGGGTGAGCTGTCTGGGGCGCGATCAGGCGGATCTGACAGACCCCGGTGCCTGCGAGGCGGTGATTGCAGACACGGATGCAGATGCGGTGATCAATGCCGCCGCCTATACGGCCGTGGACAAGGCCGAGGATGACCGCGACACAGCGATGATCGTGAATGCGATGGCGCCGACGGCGATGGCAGCTGCTGCTGCGGCGCGGGGTCTGCCCTTTGTGCATATCTCGACCGATTATGTTTTTGACGGCACGGGCGACCAGCCCTGGCAGCCCGGGGATGCGACCGGCCCGCTGGGGGTTTACGGCGCCAGCAAACTGGGAGGCGAGCGCGGCGTGGCCGGGGCAGGGGGCATTCATGCGATCCTGCGTACTTCCTGGGTCTTTTCGGCCCATGGTGCGAATTTTGTGAAAACCATGCTGCGGCTGGGGGCAGAGCGCGACAGCTTAAGCATCGTGGCCGATCAGGTGGGCGGGCCGACGCCTGCGCGCGACATCGCCGCCGCCGCGATGCAGATGGCCGGGGCGCTGCGGGGCGATAAGGAACTCTTTGGGACCTATCATTTCGCAGGAGAGCCGGCGGTCAGCTGGGCGGATTTCGCGCGGGAGATTTTCGCGCAGGCAGGGCTCGGGGTCACGGTCACGGATATCCCGACCGCGGACTATCCCACACCCGCGGCGCGCCCGCTCAATTCCCGGCTGGACTGTTCTGCGACGACCCGGGCCTTTGGCCTTGCTGCCCCTGACTGGCGGGTTGGTCTGGCAGATGTGATTTCCGAGCTGAACAGAGCCTGACAAAGGAGTTTTCCCATGCAACGCAAAGGTATCATCCTGGCCGGCGGGTCCGGCACACGGCTCTATCCGATCACGCTGGGGGTCTCCAAACAGCTGCTGCCGATCTATGACAAGCCGATGATCTATTACCCGCTGTCAGTGCTGATGCTGGCAGGGATCCGCGAGATTGCGATGATCACCACGCCCGAGGATCAGCATCAGTTTCAGCGCATGCTGGGGGACGGATCGCAGTGGGGTGTCAGCCTGACGTATATCGAACAGCCCTCGCCCGACGGGCTGGCCCAGGCATTTATTCTGGCCGAGGACTTTCTGGCGGGCGCACCCTCGGCACTGGTGCTGGGGGACAATATCTTTTTCGGTCAGGGTCTGCCCGATCTCATGGCCGAGGCCGATGCGCGCGGCACCGGTGCCACGGTGTTCGGCTATCAGGTGGCCGACCCCGAACGCTATGGTGTGGTGGATTTCGAGGACGACGGCACCGTGCGTGGGATCATCGAAAAACCGAAGGTGCCGCCCTCGAACCATGCGGTTACGGGGCTCTATTTTGTTGATGGCACAGCCCCGGCAAAGGCCCGCACCGTGAAACCGTCTGCCCGCGGCGAGGTAGAGATCACCACGCTGCTGGAGATGTACCTGGCCGAGGGCAGCCTGAAGGTACAGCGCATGGGGCGGGGCTATGCCTGGCTCGACACCGGCACCCACGGCAGTCTGCTGGATGCGGGCAACTTTGTGCGCACCATCGAAAAGCGCCAGGGCCAGCAGATCGGCAGCCCCGAGGAGATCGCGTTTGAGCTGGGCTGGATCAGCCGCGAGGACCTGGCCCGCGAGGCGAAGAAATACGCCAAGAACGACTATGGCGCCTATCTCAGCCGGCTCTGACCGCCGGTTTATTATCCACTCCTTGGAGCAAACCCACCGACTTCCAGTCGGTTTCGCTTTAGCGTGAAATAAAGATCCTGTGTAGATACCCTCTGAAAATGAGCCTTCGACCCCGGCCGTAGCTCATTTTCAGAGGGTATCTACATGCAATATTCCACTGGCAGCCTCTGGTCTTTTACCACCGTTACCACATCGTCTGGTTGACCAAGTGCTGCTACGAGGTGCTACAGGGCGACATCCGCTTGCGTGTCCGTGGCACCTATCGTCAGGTTCGCCGCAAAAAAGGCGTCGGCATTATTAAGGGTGTGTTATCGGCTGACCACGTACACATGTTCGTATCGGTCCCGCCGAAGCTAGCGGTGAGCGACCTCGTGAGGTTGATGAAAGGGTGATCCTCCTACTGAGCTACTCCCCATTTATTGGACAGTTTCTGGCGTAACTTAAGCTATTCTCTGCTCCTGCTGATCGGGGTTGGTTGTAGAACTCCATCAGTAACGCGTGCATTCCGGCGGGCACACCCGTTGCCACAAGGCCGATTGCACCGAAACGAAGCAACTGGAAAAACTTGCATGCAAAAGCGATTGCTCCAATATGCGCTAAAACTCACGGCTTCAGACGATATAGATTTCAGGAAAAATTGTAATGACGACTGAGCAAAACACGCTGCACGCGGTGCAGCAAGCCGAAAAAAGCCGAGACGCGCCGAGAGTGTCGCTCGTGGTGCCGTGCTACAATGAAGAGGACAGCCTGTCGCATTTTTTCGATGTGGTGGTGCCCATTCTGGAGGAGGTATCGTATGGGTTCGAGATTGTGTGCGTCGACGATGGCAGCGTGGACGACACGCTTCCGCGACTGATCGCGCTGCGGGAGAACCACCCGCAGCTACGGGTGGTATCTCTGTCGCGCAATTTCGGTAAGGAAGCTGCGCTCTCTGCAGGACTCGAAGTGACCCGGGGCGATGCCGTGATCCCCATAGATGTAGATCTTCAGGACCCCCCCGAACTTATCCGCGACTTCGTGCAGCGCTGGCGCAATGGCGCTGATGTGGTGGTAGGAGTGCGCGCCGATCGCAGCTCTGATAGCGCCGCCAAACGTTTGTTCGCTGTAAATTTCTACCGCGTGTTTAACGCGATGAGTGAGCTTCCCATTCCCAGCCGAGCTGGCGACTACCGGCTAATGGACAGAAGGGTGGTCGAACAGATCAAGAAGATGCCTGAGCGCCAGCGTTTTACGAAAGGAATCTTCCACTGGGTCGGGTTCCGGCAAGAATATGTTGAATTCACCCGGGCTCCGCGCCACAGCGGCAGCGGCAAGTGGGGATCGTGGAAGCTGTGGAACTTCGCGCTCGACGGAATATTTTCCTTCTCCACCGCACCGCTCAGGATCTGGACCTATGTCGGGGGCGCGATGGCACTGATTGCGTTTCTCTACGCGGTCTATCTGGTGGTCCGCACGCTGATCTTCGGCATCGACGTTCCGGGCTATGCCTCAGTTGCAGCGTTGCTTCTTATTTCCATAGCTCTCAACCTGATTAGCGTGGGGCTTCTAGGCGAATACGTCGGACGCATCTACATGGAGGTCAAGGGCCGTCCACTTTACATAGTGGCGCTGGATACAGGCAATCCCGAAGAAAATCGCGACGCCGCGATACTTATTAGGACATAGACATGAACTTCTTTCCATATGTCGCCCACAGGTTGGTACGAGTCTGCTTGAATGCAACGGTTTGGGGGCTGATCTTCTCGGTTCTGGCACTTTCTGCGGTATATCACTCTCTCGCGTTGCCAGTAGCTGATGACTTTTGTAGGGCTGGGCTTCAACTGGAGCCTGGTGGCTGGATCGACTTCGTCCGGGAGAAATATCTCACCTGGACTGGCAGATGGTTCGCCATGGCCATCTATGGGTTGGCCTTTCCGCGTATCGACATGGTCTCTTGGCAGTATCCCTTGTTAGTGGTTCTTTCCCCATTAATGTGGATGGCATCGGTATCTCTCGCGCTGAAGATGATCTGGCCTCATCGGCTGGGGCTCGCCGAGAACTGGAGCGTCGTCGCTCTGGCAACAGCAGTCTATTGGTGCATGATGCCCTCTCAAGGCCAGACATGGTACTGGCTTACAGGAATGGTAGAATACCATTTGCCGCAACTTCTGGCGGTAATAGCGTTGTACTTGGCAGCCACTGGCGCGATATGGAGATCCGCTCCGGCAGCGCTGCTGGCACTTGTGGTGCCCGCCCTTAACGAATTGATCGCACTATTTCTGATAGGGACTCTAATAATGGTGATTTTCGGAGCTTTGGTCCAGCAGCGAAAGCAGATCGTGTTGCGGCTTCTGCCCGTAATAACTCTGGCAGTCATCGGCCTCATCGTCGTTCTTCAGGCTCCGGGCAACGATATTCGACTGGCCCAAGATTTCCCTGATGCCCATACCTTAATGGGCACGTTGTGGGGTTTTACCAAGGACCCTGAACAGTCGCCGGTGGGTTGGCTGTCAAACACTGCTCCCTGGGCTGTTGGGTTATTGGTGCTTGCTCGTTTCGGGTACACTGCCCCTCAGGGATCATGGCAGTCTGAAAAATGCGGCGCTCCTGGACTGCCAGTCTCTTTACTGACTGCGGCAGTAGTGGCGGGCCTGCTGGCGGTATTTTTGGGCCGCTTCGTGATGGCATACGGCACTGGTGCGCCCATGACGGGGCGTGTCAACGACACCTTGTTTTCCGCGTTTGTGCTTGGCGGCTTCGTGGTTCTTTCGGCCGTTGCCGCGCAAGGTGGGGGTGCGTGGCTTCGAACCTCGCCCCAGAGCACCGGTGTTATGGCAGCTGCGGTGTTTGCAATGGTTTTTGGTGTTTTTGAAGCCCAAAACACAAAGGCTGCTCTGAAGGATGTCGGCCGTACCGGGTCAGAATGGCATCCTTCGGTCACCAATCGCGCCGCGCAGCTTGCAAAGATTCAGAATGGGTCGGATCCAGCAGTGGTGCGACTGGCTCCAATCGATTGGCATCCAAACGCCTTCTTCTGGAGAGAACTCTCGGAAGATCCAAGCCACTGGCGCAATCGCTGTATTGCGGATTATTTCGGTGTCGCCTCGGTTCAGGTGGAAAAGCACTAAAGCATTCCGCCCAAAACCTGAACAGAGCTAACCTAATTTGGTGGACTCAATGGGAAGCAGGTCAGGTCCGGTCAACGAGCTAGTTACATTGCGACTTAATGAGATCTGAGGTAAGCGAGGCGAAATTATCTAGATGATTTACGGAACCTATGCAGTACAGGCGTGAAATTGATGGGCTACGAGCAGTCGCAGTCCTACCAGTTATACTACATCATGCTGGATTGAAGGTGTTCAGCGGAGGATATGTAGGGGTTGATGTCTTCTTCGTTATCAGTGGTTTTCTAATAACAAGCATCTTGATTAGCGATCTTGAACAAGGCAAATTCTCGATAGCACGGTTTTACGAACGTCGTGCTCGTAGAATTTTGCCAGCATTGTTTGTTGTAATGTTCGCATGCATACCCTTCGCATACATGTGGATGTTTCCAGCTCAACTAAAAGACTTCTCTCAAAGCATTGTTGCAACTGTGTTTTTTGGATCGAACATATTGTTCTGGAGAGAGGCTGGATACTTTGCCCCAGCAGCTGAGCTAAAACCACTACTCCATACATGGAGCTTGGCGGTAGAAGAGCAATACTACCTGCTGTTTCCGCTTTTCTTATTTGGGTTTTGGCGATTTGGTCGGCGCAGTGTGTTTGGGGCCATTATCGTCATCGCCGCCTTTAGCTTGATACTGGCAGAATGGGGCTGGAGGAATGCTCCAAGTGCCAACTATTACCTAGCTCCAACACGAGCGTGGGAACTACTGTCTGGATCAATGTGCGCATTTCTAACGGTAGGTAAATCACTGAAGCCGAGTAATGTATTAAGCATATTTGGATTGGCTCTCATTCTTTTTGCAGTCTTTTCTTATGACGCAAATACGCCATTCCCAAGCATTTATGCGCTGACACCAGTAACAGGCACTTCACTGATCATTATTTTTGCAGCTAAAGAAACTTGGGTTGCGCGTATTTTGTCTTTGCGCGCGTTTGTAGGAATCGGACTAATTTCATATAGCGCCTATCTGTGGCACCAGCCACTTTTTGCCTTTGCACGCATCTATAGTATTACCGAGCCAAGTTTTGTGTTGATGACAATGCTTGCCTTTGCATCTTTGCTGCTAGCCTGGGCAACATGGTCTTGGGTTGAGCAACCGTTCAGAAAGGGAGCCAATTCAATTCTCACTACGCAAGCTAGCGTTTTCACTTTAGGTGCTTTGATAGGCTCACTGATCGTGGCACTTGGACTGGTTGGGCATATCCAGGACGGCTTTAAAGGGCGCTTAAATCAAAAAACATTGGCTGCCCTTCAAGCTCCTAACGGAGATACGAGTGGCTGCCATAACGGTCTAGAAGCAAGCGAAATAGCGCAAGGCAAAATATGCAAAATCGGATTCTATGAACACGCACCTTCAGTAGCAATTGTGGGCGACAGCCACGCCTCAAGATTGACTGATGCCTTATCATATGAATTTCAAAAATTAGAAATTTCGGCAGTCACCTACAATGGTAGTTGGTGTGCTCCTCTCATAAATTTTGCAACAGATGCTCCAGGCAAAAATGGCTGCTTAGATGAAATCAATGCAGCCTTTTCTCAAATATTGTCTTCGCCCAACATCACAACTGTTATTCTACACGCGCAATGGGCTAACTATACGCTTGGAATGCGCTGGCCAGAAACCACGCCTGTTGAATATATCTTTAATGAAGACGGCAACCTTAATTTTTCATTTTTGGAACGCTCTAACAATACAAAATTCTTTAAGATGGCTCTGAATTATACCGTACAACAGCTTTTGGCGCAAAACAAAAAAATTATATTAGTTTTACCGGTTCCTGAACATAAACATGACGTCGTTAATACAGTTGCGAAATCACATCAAATTGGAAGGAATCCCAATATATTTTCCCTGTCTGAAGCCGATTATAAAATTCGAACACTTAACGTAAAGCAAGTCTTACTACGCGTCGCTGAGCAGACGGAAATACTTACGGTCGATCCGTTTGAAATTATGTGTGCTAACGGTTACTGCCCAATAGCCAACGATGGAGGGCTACCCTTATATGAAGACGGAAACCACTTGAACTACATAGGTTCGTTGCCTATTGCCAAGGAGATTGCAAAGTCGATTAATTTTTGAAGATTATTTCATTTTTTACGGCCTTCTAGAGAAGCGTTAAACAGCGCATCACACTGTTGCGAAATACTTTCGTGATCTGATATACTTTTCCATAATCGTGCACTGGGGATACGCAGTCTAATGCTGGTGCCCGAACGGTCCAATGAACGCTAGAGCCTGGACTTTGTGAGCGATAGTTGAACCGCGACTCCTATTGCCTTTGAGGGTAGGGTGATCGGCCCATTTCCTCCATCATCTTTTCACGGAACACCTCGGCGGGCTTTTTCCGTCCGAGACATTTGCGGGGTGTATTGTTGAGGCGATCACTGATCATCTTCATATCGTGATCAGTGAGTGCCGTGATGTCTCGCTTGCGGGGCAACCATCTTTGGGCGCGGCGATTGGCATTCTCGACGGCACCTTTCTGCTAGGGTGAAGAGGGGTCGCAGAACCAAGTTTGCGTTCCGATCTCAGCCTGAAGATGCGGCCAACTGACAAACTCAGTGCCTCGGTCAACCAGCGAGGTGACATTCGTCTGGCCAAGCTTCTGTTCGAACAGCATCAAATCCGCGTCCCAATGCCCAAACTGGCGGCGGTGTGCCATATTGTCCGGGCGGAACAGGATGCTGACATCACGGTCAAATTTTGGAGGCAGACGCTTTTTGGCGCGGCGTGGGCGCGGTGTTCCGGCAGGTACCACCGCAGCTCCTGCGCCATGCCTTCCTTGGAATAGATGTAGCGGTAGATTGTCTCCTGACACACACGCAGCTTTGCACCTTCATGGATCATCCGATTGCCAATCTGTTCAGGGGTCCATCCCTCCTTGATCCGTTCAACCACCTGCTTGCACAGATCAGGATGCCGGATCAGTTTGCGTTGCGTGGATCGCCGTTGCGACGTGCGCTGGTGTGCGGCCATTCCGAATTATCCGGCGTATTTCTTGGGCAAAGAGTCATCCGCCCAGAAGTTGTGTTTGATCTCCCGGAAGATAGTGGACTTGTGACGTTTCAGAACCCGCGCCATCTCGACGACAGGGACCTTTGCCAGCCACCAGTCTTCAATTCTGCGGCGTTCTTGTAAGCTCAGTTGCGTGTAAACCGTTCCCATGGGATACCCTCCTATTAGATAAAACATTGTTTTCTAATAGGATTCCTACTTCAAAGTGGCGCGCATCTGGCTACATATAATGTTGCAACCAAGTAGAAATGTCCCTCGTTCTGCAAAGTAGAAATGTCCCACTTGGGCGGTGAGGGGAGCAAAGCCTGACAGGGCGGAGACCTCAGATATCGCAGCCCTGGCTGGCTTTGCGGTCTGCGATACACTTGCGATCTGCCAGTGAATTCCAGCCGTCATTGCGGCGTCCATTGGGCTTGTATCTGGAGCTTTGTTTGCCGGCGTGACGCTTCTTCGGTGGAGCCTTGTCCTGCTCCGCCTTGGAGTGCTCTAGCACGGCGCCAAGACGCTTGTTCTCGGTGTTCGTAACTAGGGAAACGCCGTCAGACCAGAACCGAAGAAACCTGGCAACGGGAGAGACGTCTATAGATAGGTATAAACGGCTCTCATGTCGATTCCTCTCGTCAGATAACATTTTGTTTTCTAACAAGAGTCGCAGTTGGAGGTAGCGCGCGCCAAGCTAACCAAACCGATGCGATAATGTATCTTACGGGAAGTTATCTCATCTGATATAGCTGCCGCGATTGTTTGTTCTAAGGTATCTATTTTGCAGTCCAGCGCCGTATTATATAACATCAATACTTTACGATATCTTGCGACCTTTCTGCTAGTGTCTTATCACGTCATTGGCCTAGGTGAGGGGGCTGGGATGGAAGTTGGCTATCCATCCGTCTGGCGGTTTTTTGCAGATGCGTTGATCGATGTGCGTATGCCGCTTTTCGCTTTTATTGCTGGCGTTGTATATGCGCTCAGACCTCTGGTACTGGCGGACGCTTTTAGATTTTTCATTGGCAAGTTTCACCGCATTTTTGTGCCCGGTGTCGTCGCATCCGTTTTCTTTTGGCTCGTCTGCAACCTGATTTTCTCAAGTGGGTTTGCTTATGGCGCGAATCCCGTAGCCACTGTCCTTCTCTCCACAGGCCATTTCTGGTTCCTGCAAGCAATTTTGCTGATTTTTCTCATCGTAGGGGTACTGGATGCAGCCCTTAAATACCGTTTTACCACATTCTTGTTCTTGGGCGCTCTGGCTCTGACCCTTGTCTGGAAGTTGTTGCCCATTCCAGATGTCAGATATCTGAAAATCAATAGCGCGGTTTATCTGGCACCCTACTTCTTGCTCGGCCTGCTGTTGTTTCGGTATCATGAGGCGATTATGGCACGGCAACGTATCATTATTGTGGTGGCTACTTGCCTGTTTTGCTTGGGGGTTTTGCTGAATATTGGTGTTTATCAAGAAACAGGCCAGCTTTCCCGGAATCGGTTTGACCTTCAAAGTCTTGCTCTGGGGATCGGGATAATTCTCCTGACACAATTTATGTTTCCTAAGATTGGTTTGTTTGACCGTCTAGCAGCCTATTCCTTCACTATTTATCTGTATCATCCCGTTGGTACAGGCGCGGTCCGCCGAGTGATTGAAGTTCTGGACATCAACAGCACCGCGCTGCATTTTACCATCGGGGTCACTGCTGGGTTCGTCCTACCTTGCTTGATACATACCATGGCTGACCGCTTTGACTGGAGCCGCAGGATGCTGCTGGGTCTGCGCCCAAAAAATGCGGCGCTGCTCACCTAGGAAAGACAATTCGAGGCGACAGCGGAGCTATATAGCCTGAGCATATACTTCATAATGATAAAATACGCTGTGGGTTCCATTCCGATTGCATCGGTCTGCGGGGCTAGCTGACCTCCAAAAGTAGGTTAGGCGTAAGGCTCAGAAAAGGCTTGCAAAGTAAGTCAGCATTGTGTTGCAACCAAGTGGAAATGTCCCTCGGTTTGTAAAGTTAAGGTGTCCCGCTTTAGCGCTGAGGGGAGAAAAGCTTGACGGGGCGGAGACCTCAGATATCGCAGCCCTGGCTGGCTGGTTTTGCGGTCTGCGATGCGTTTGCGATCGGCCAGTGAATTCCAGCCGTCATTGCGGCGGCCATTGGGCTTGTAACGTGAGCGTTGCTTGCCTGCGCGCTGTTTCTTCGGCGGGGCCTTGTTCTGTTCCTCTTTGATGAACTCGAGGACGGCACCAAGATTCATGTTCTCGGTGATCGCGGCGTGAGTGACCCGCTGGTTCTTGTCGAAGACGGAGTAGGGGAGCGCGACACCCTTCCAGCGGAACTCGAGCCGGCCGTCGGGGAACTCGAAGCTGTCGACATATTTGCCGTGCAGGCGCGCTTGATCTCATTCTCTCTGAGGATGATCTGTTGGCGGTCGTAGGAGAAGGCCAGTTGGCAGTCGACATAGCGCTCGTCGCGCCAGCACAGCACATCCGCTAGCCGATCCGGCTCGGTATGAGGGGCTGGTGCAGGTTGTCCGGGCGGTGCGGAGGCTTGGCGAACTTCTCGTTGTAGCGATCCATGAAAGCCGGAAAGAACGCATTGGCCGCGTCCATGTCCGAGATGCCCGCCAGACGCAGTTCCTTCACCAGCCGATCCTGCAGCGTTCGACGCGGCCTTTGGCTTGAGAGCTGTTGGCGCAGATGATCTCGATGTTCAACGCGTTCAGAGCAAGGCTAAACTGGGTCATCCTATGGCCTGACTTGGCGGCCTGGTTCGGGATGCGGAACACGGCGTGTTTGTCTGAGTAGAACGCCACAGGGCGTCCATGTTCATGCAGATAAGCCTCCAGCGCGCCGAAGGAGCTGAATGTGCTCTCGGATTTGACGAACGCAAGGTGCATCAGCGTACTGGTCGCGTCATCGATGAAGACGAGCAGGGCGCAGGATGGCCCGCGATCCGAGAACCGGCGATGATCCGAGCCGTCGATCTGGATCAGTTCGCCGTAGCATTCCCAGCGCAAGCGTTGCTGGTGGAACGTGCGGCGCTGCTTGCGCCGCTGCAGGTTGTTGGGCGTTGGTGGTGCGAACGCCGCGGCGCCTCAACTCTCCGTAAGTATACAATTGACATCGGGGTATATTATTGTATGGTTGGTTCAGTCTTTTTGGAAGGTGGCAGGAAATAGGGGGTCTTTCTTCGCATGTCTCGC
>NZ_CANLKW010000014.1 GCF_947491795.1 uncultured Roseobacter sp.
GTTTCTGACTTTCGTAACAGGATGTTCTTGAATTCGTCCGGTGTCACGCGATCCGGGGATTCAATGCCGTACAGCATTTGTTAAATGGCATACTGTGCTCCGGGAAGGGCGCCCACAAGTGGTTGGATTTCAGCTCTTTGGCTACGCAAACGGATGAAATGCATGTGGCGATAAGAATAACTCTGCAGGAACGTTGTTCAAAACTATATAGGCAGAACGGATCTGGCGCAGATCGTAGCCAACGCATCGGGAAGCTGAAGTCGCAATCTTCCAGTACATCAATGGCTTCTACAATCCGCACCGAAGGCACTCAGCACTGGGTTGGGAAAGCCCCGTCGCATTCGAACGCAAAGCAGCCTCAACGAGTACTTGGGGCGGCACCAAAACGCGACAGGTCCAACTTGGGCTCTCTAACGCTGATAGATTCACCGCAGCATGCGGAACGGAGCCGACCTTGCTTGAAGGTCGGCTTTCAGTTTTTGGGTCATCCATCAACGCGAATCATAGGCTGTTGCAGTCCGACCGTCGGCCGATTTTCTGGATAGTAGAAACCCGTCCCATCGACATGTTTACCGCCCATAAACAGCATGTTTGGAGTATCTTCGCGTACATACAGGAAATCGTGGTCGGTCACAAAGGCGCTGCCGTCGACAAAGCGAAGAAGTGCACAGGGTTGGCCGAGGATGTCGCGGGGTTCACCCACCACGAATTCACCTTCTCCGCAGGCCCCGTCGGGAAGCTGGTTCAACTGTTCCGCCATGGGTGGAGCAAGAACGGTCAGCTCAAGCTGACGATTGAGGAGGTAATCCTGCGACCAGGCGCCCTGGGCTGCGGGATTTGCTTCGTGCCAGACGACTTCCCCAGCGAAGTCATAGGATACCGCTGGAATAGCACAGGCGCTGTCTGCATAGACGGTGATGTTTGCCTCAAACCCGCCCTCCGCATCGTAGGTGAAGTCGCGGGTCAGATAAGACGGCGTCGGCGCAAGGTCGGGGTTTTCAGCGCTCTGCTGTGGGCGCATCTCGCAGGTAATCGAGGTCCAGGTCCCGACGATACGGTCCTGGAGGCCCTCAAGTGAGGTGTCATCGGCGACGGCAGTATTAACAACTGCACCGAATATGACGAGGGAAAAGGCTGGGATTTTCATGATAATCTCCATCTGTTGACGATGGAGACACAAACTGCGCATATTAACGAATACTGCAACTAGTCAATAAAAAGTGAGGTAGTCACAAAAATGGAACCATTGGCGCGTGATCCTGATATCAACGGCTGTCCAGTGACCTATTGCCTCTCGGTTATCGGTGGCAAATGGAAGCCCGTCATCCTGTTTTGCATAGCCAACGGCGTTGATCGGTTCGGTGCGATGCAGCGCTCGGTGCCTAGCATCACAAAGCAGATGTTGACCAAGCAACTCCGTGAGCTAGAGGCAGATTGTTTGATCTCCCGCAAGGTCTTTGCCGAGGTGCCACCCCGCGTTGACTATTCCTTGACGGACGTCGGACGCACGGTTCTGCCGATCATCAAGCAGATGGAAGTCTGGGGCCAAGCCAACATGAAATAGCAGCCATTCGCTGCTGTGCAGCAATCAGTAGGTACGGGCTCATGGCCGCCGTTAGATCGATCGCAACATAGTCACCGGGCGCGTTGTGACGCCCCAGCAGGGACCGCCCGAAGCTGCCGTCCGGCCGAGGTAGCCGTCGCTGCGGTGCGGCCCGTCAGATGAGACATTCGCTGCGGCAGCAAGATCCACCATAGTCTAGATGTTGGCGGCGGCGAAGCAGGCTATCGAAGCCGCTGCGGCATCCTCTGACGCGACAATTCGGCCATATTCGAAGGCATCATCGGTGTCGCAGCGTGATGTGGGCGGGATCACACCGTCGATGGGTCTTCTCTTGTCCCGATACTTACGGCGTGCCTCGCATGTCTCGGGCTGCCGTTTGGTAAAGACTGTCTGGCTAAATCAAAAGATAGACTGTCAACTCGCGTCAGTAATCGGGCCACACCGTCCTGTTGCTTTGAGCCGTGATTTACGACGTACTGCATACAAGTGGCAGGCAAGCCTGCTTGAAAACTGTCGGCCGACAAGGTCTGTCTTGTGCCGCAGGAACAGTAGCGATCTCGCCTGCAACTGATTCTGGGGTTGGTACCCAGTACCCGCAATCGGATCGTCTGAAGGAAGGAATTGCAATGATCAAAAGCAATCAAACCCACGAAAAGAAGATAGAAATCATGCGTGCCGCCACAAGCCTGATCAAGAAACGGGGCCTGCAGGCGCTGTCGTTTGAAGCGGTCGCCAATGAGTCCGGACTGTCTCGCCAATTGGTCCGCTATTACTTCACCGACCTTGATGCTTTGATCCTCGAACTCTGTACGTTCCTTGGAAACCGCTATCGTGATACCCTCGTAACCGGGATTGTAGATGTAGGTCAGGTTGAGAGGCTCAGGTTTTTTCTGGATTTCTTTTTTGACTTGGCGGCCGAGCATCCGATGCCTGACGACTTAGAAGTTTATGACTCCTTGTTGGCGTACGCTGTGGGCTCTGAGGAGTTAAAGGTGCGGCTATGCGATCAGTACAAAACTTTGGGTCAGGTCATTGCTCACGAACTGGCCATTGCACATCCCGAACTTGACGGCCACGGATGTGAAGAATTGTCGTTTCTCTTCGTCTCGATGATGCACGCACATTGGAGTTTTGTAGCGAGCCTTGGTCATTCGCGTGATCACGGTCGTCTGACGCGCCGGGCGATCGACCGACTTATCGAATCTTATATCAACGATTCGTCCAATGAACGTTCGGTTGACGCACCGTGGTCGCGCAATATGTGATTTTCAAAACGAAAATTTTTGATCAGGCCGCTTTTTATAGACGAAACAGGGCGCTGAGCTTTTAAACCCGCCAATTTGAATTCGAGTGGGCATGCAATTCCGCCATCGCCGGATGAGCAGCGATGATCGCGTCAACTCAGGGGTGTTTTCAAAACGAAAAACCGGAAAGAAAATTCTTGTACACGGCAAATTCAGCCGCTTCCCTGCTGTTGCAAATCAAATATGTGCCAGGTGTTTTATTGCACTTGTAAGGTACAATTAGGGGGAATTAGAAGTGCTAAGTATTCTATCAAATTTGGCCAGGTTCAGGCTCCAACAAACACTTGTTTCGCACCATTGCATGCTTAGGAAATGGCGCGCAGTGTTCGTCGCGACGTGCTGCGCATTGGTAATCTCCGGGCCAGCGTTTTCCGCAACTGTTTACAGCGGCATCACGTTTCCGGATGGCGATGTGTCTTTTGCGGACAGAGTAGTTGATTTCGCGGTGGGTGATGCGGTTGCGGATGAATATACTGACCCGACAAATGTTTTGGGTGCTCCAGATTTCACTGTCGGAAGCACCGATAAATTGTTCGCGCTGGGAAATCCTGGTGGATCGCCGGACAACCTTGATAACTCGCTTTTTGGGTTTGTCACTGTAGAGTTCACCGACAATTCCCTGACAACCTCTGGAGACGATTCCGCAGATCTTTTTGTTTTCGAGGTCGGGTCGTCTGGTGGTGGTGTGATCGAGTCGTTTCAGGTCGAGATATCGAAAGACGCGAGTACCTGGATTGACCTTGGGATAGTCAGTGGCGACGCAGTCGTCGGTCTGGATATCGATGGCGTCGCTGGTGTGATTGCCGGCGATGTGTTCTCATTCGTCCGCGTAACAGATGCGCCCGGTGGCGCAACTTCCGGAAGCCCGTTTGGCGGTCCGGATATCGATGCGATCGGTGCGATTTCTTCGGCACCGCCCATAGCAGACCCGCCGATAAGCGTTGTGCCACTTCCGGCAGCGGGGTGGGCTCTTCTCTCTGCACTTGCAGTACTCATGGGGTTCAGGCGCCGCGCATAAGACGGTTTTCCTGACGGAAAGCAGGGGCCGGTGTGCAGCCGGCTCCTTCAACTCCGGGCTGGTGTCATAAACGCCCTAGAACTATCGCGTACCATCCCGCTCCAATTATCCACTAGTGGACATTCGTTCCGAGCCCGGCATCAGTCACTATAGGGCTCTCCCGACACCTTCACCGCGTTGGTCACGAAAGGCCGGGTCAGGAAACATGGCCGTTAGCTGCTGTGCGCACAAACTGGTAAGATGCGGACGAAGCGCTCTTTCGCTGCGGCTGCGCGAGGGTCTGCTTTGACGCTGCGCGATGATCCCTTGGTCATTTAATCTGCTGAAATTTACATGCTTCTCTCAGTCCGGGTCTTTCTCTGCACGTCGCTCTGCTTTCAACGCCCGGCTTGGTGGGCAGACTTCTTGCATGAACTTTGCCAAGGTGCCCCCAAGATTGTCGGCTTGCATGCCATACTTCACAAACTGACCTTCTCGCTTCTTCCAGATCAGGTCTGCCGACTCCAGAATTGAAAGGTGCTTGGAAATAGCGGGTTGAGACATATCAAACCGTTCGGCAACGACACCAGCAGTCAATGGCCCCTCAGAGAGATATGCCAGTATCCGACGCCGGGTTGTTGACGCCAAAGCTTCAAACACCTTGTCTGGGCTTGACATAAATTTACCTTTTAACTTATTAGTTATATTTCTATTATTGTATTCCTTACCTTTGGGAGTTTCAAGATGCACCTGTATGCAACAGATCGCGTGTTTCCCAACAGCCAAACCCACGCGGTGCAAGGCACCATTCATTGGGACGCACTGAAATCAATCTGGCTGTTCGTCATGATCGCGGGGGGCATTGCTGCGATCATTTTCGCCCCGAGTTGGGGCGGGTTGATGGTATTCCTAGCAACAACGGCAATCACAGTTTGCGCCGGCCATTCCGTTGGCATGCACAGACTCCTTATTCACAAGTCATTTCAGACGCCTAAATGGCTGGAGTACATTCTTGTCTGGCTCGGAACTCTTGTTGGCATGGCTGGCCCGTTTGAAATGATCCGCGCCCACGACATGCGGGACTGGCACCAGCGCCAAACGAATTGTCCTCCTCACCCGAGCCATGGTGCAGGTTTTTGGTGTGATGCGTGGTGGCAAATGCACTGCCGTTTCGATCTCGACAATCCACCGAAATTCGAAATCGAGCCCGAGATCGCAAATGACCGTGTGTATCAGTGGATGGAGCGGCACTGGATGGCACAGCAACTGGCTGTTGCTTTCCCGCTCTTTTTACTGGGTGGTATAGGTTTCGTGCTTTGGGGAATTTGCTTGCGGGTAGCGGTATCTTTGAATGGTCATTGGCTCGTCGGACATTTTGCGCACAAAACTGGGCATCAAGGATGGACTGTCGAAGGCCTGCCCGTACAGGGATTTAACCTTCGGGGCCTTGGGTTGGTTACTTTTGGAGAAAACTGGCACTCCAACCATCATGCATTCCCGCACTCAGCAAAGCTTGGCATTGAGAAGGGACAATTGGATCCCGGCTATTGGTTCATCAAATCCCTCGAAGCTCTTGGCTTGGCAAATACAATCCTTGGACCGGCAGATTTACCTGAACGTGACGGGCTCACTAGGGTAGAACGAGAAGAGTTCGTAACCTCGCCTCCAGTACAAATGATACAAATCAAACCCATTGGTTGACCCAAAAGCGGGCATACGTACGGCCCGCAGCATCAGTCAATAAGGGCCCAGAACGGACCTTGGCGCCGGGCCGCACCTGGCCGATACCGGCGCCAGCTTCCGGATGCTCCCGGCCCTTTGCAGTCATTGCCCACAGAGTACATTGCTACGATGCAGCTTCCCAAGAGCGGACTTTGGCGAAATGCGCCAAGCGAGCTTCACCTATCACTTCTTGACCAGTGCGATGACATTATCGAGGACTTGCGCCGTTTCACCGCCAGGGCCATGCGCTGTGCGTCGGACCGCATCGACAAAAAAGACCTCATTGTCAGATTCTGCATACCCTAAGGCAGCCAAGTCCTCTTCCGGTGTGGGATAGTGATGATCTGCCTTGTTCCAGGACCATGGGGTGGCCGACCCATGCGTGACGATCAGCAACATGCCACCCGACGCAAGCTTGTCATATGCCTGGGCAAAGACCTCGGGCTTAGGGAAATCGAAGGGCGTTTGCAGGAACATCGCTGAGATGAGGTCATAACGACCCTCGGGAAAGGACACTGCCAGATCGTGGCGCTGGAACGATATCCGGTCCGCCACGCCTCTTTCAACAGCATTGACTTCCGCGATGTCCAAGGCCGCTTGTGCAATGTCGACCGCGACAACCTCCCAACCTTGTTGCACGAGCCAGATTGCATCGTCACCCTTGGCGCAGCCCAGATCCAGCGCGCGGCCCGGAGTGCGATCCATCGCGAACCGTTTTAACACAGCAGACGGCAAACCCCGCGTCTGTCGGCTTCCCCTACAATACAGTTCGTCCCAGAAATCCTGCGCAGACTGTCCAGCTGTTGGTTGCATCATGTTTCCTTTGTGTTGTGAAAGATCGCACCCAGACCACACAACAGGCTGGCCATTGCAAAAATTGCGCCTGGAAACAGCAGCGCTGCTGATGCGACGTCGCCGGTGTCACCGGATGAGTTTGCGAAATAGATACCGCCCACGATCGCGATACTGAGCGTGATGCCGATTTGCTGTGCCGTCTGGAGCATCCCCGACGCGGCCCCGGCTACGTCATTTGGCACTTGAGCGAGCGCGCCCGACATTAATGCGACATTGCTCAGCCCCATGCCAAACCCCACCAGCGCGAGCGGTATCAACAAGGCAAGCGTCGTGATGTCATCGCCAGCTTGCGTAAATGCGATAGCGATCAGCACGATGCCGCCGCATGTCAGTACGGACCCTGAGCCTGGCAAGGTCCACGGATTTGCCGAGTTCCACCGTCCCGCGACAGCCGCCCCGGCAACAGCAAAGATCGGATGGGCTACCAACGCGGTGGCAACCGCTCCGGGTGACAGCTGGGGTCCGGCTTGCAATGCGATCGCCAAAAGAAAGGGAACGCTTGCAATGCCGGAAAAGATCAAGAGGATCATGGACGCACGCAGCAGAAACGGGGCGGACGTTAGTAGAGCCGGTGGCAACAGTGGCCCAACCTTGTCAGACACCCCGTTCCGCTGGGTATAGACAACGTAGGCCAGGACCAGGACACTCGCCGGAGGCATTGCCATGATCCATATTGGCCACCCCATGCCCCACCCCTGCGCGGCTGCAAAGACAAAGCCCGTCACAGCGAGCGCAAGCAGCAATCCATTCCAAGCGTCGATCCGTTTTGAAGGGGCGCTGTCATCCGACGACAGGAAAGACACCACGATCAACGACGATAGAAGGCAGGGCGGTATGACCAACAGGAAGACCCCGCGCCATCCCAATCCAAACAGATCAATCGTCAGGATCGCGCCGCCGATGATCGGGCCCGCAACAGCACCCAACGCGCTGACCATTCCGAAGTAGCCCACAGCGCGCCGCCGCTGTTCGGGTGGCAGGATCACCTGGGTCAGTGCAAGAACCTGCGGCATCATCGTCGCGGCTCCGACACCCTGAAGTACACGCGCTGCAATCAAGACGTTTATGTTCTGCGACGTTCCAGCGGCCAGACCACCAAATGCAAAACCGGCCACACCAAACAGGAACAGCCGGCGTCGGCCCAGGGCATCTCCAAACCGGCCAAGCGGCAGAAGGAGTGAAGCGAGCGGCACCAGATACGCCAGCAAGATCCACTGTGATTGTACATCTGTCGCCTGCAAATCACCCGCGATGCTCGGAACCGCAAGGTTGACCACAGTGACATCCAGCAGCGTGATGAATGCTGCAAGCAGGAGAGCCCAGACAGCCGTCCACTGCGCGCTTGTGGCATGCAATTGGTCTGATTGCGGGTTTGACATGGAAGTTCCAGTTCGATCAAATCACGTGAATTATATTGTCACGTGACTTGCGATGTCAATCTCACGTGTCAACAATTGTCACGAGAGGCGAATTGAGATACAGTCCGCACCATGAGAACAGACAACAGGTTTCCCCGTGTGCTGCATATATTGCTTCATCTCGATGAGATTGATGAACCGGTGACGTCTGAGCGCATGGGCGAGATGTTTGGCATGGACGCCTCTCTGGTGCGTCGCACCATGGGCGGCCTGCGAAAGCACGGGCTTGTGGCGTCGATCAAAGGGCACGGCGGTGGATGGCACCTACAGCGCCCGACGACCGAGATCAGCCTTTTGGAAGTCTACACCGCGCTCGGCTCACCAAACGTCTTTGCGATCGGCGCGCCGGAGCCTGCCTCGCCTTGCTTATTGGAACATGCCGCAACCGATGCGACCAGAGCTGCGATGGAGGCCGCACGCAGTCTCTTTGAGGACGAACTGAAGGCCGTGTCCGTGGCAGACTTGGCCAGTCGAGTGAAGACATAGTTGCTTTCTTAGGTTTGCGGCTCGAGCCCAAGTAAACTATTTATCAATAGAGGGCGGCCCACAACTGCCGTTGGTCACTCGGTCACGATGCAGCAGTGTGGCCCGTCGAACCTGCCGTTCGCTGCAAGTGCTAAATCGCGTATTTTGCGAACTCACACATCGCGGGACGAAGCCGACGTACGACACAAACAATCCGACGTCAGCTTTTACCTCCGGCACTTGGAAGCACACCATAGATTGTAGCCTTGTAGATTGCCTCAAGAGTGTTTCGGGCTCGAAGTCTACGGCGAATGTTTTCAAGTCTCTTCTCAATTGCTCGCGTAGTGATGCAATACCTGTCAGCAAGATCATCAGCCGACCTGCCCATCGCAACATTGGCGAGGAGTTCGATTTGGGATGCGCGCAATCCGATTTCCTTGCTCAACAACCCGTTCCGCCTCGCTTCTTCGTGGAACTTATGCGCAAATGCTCTTAACTGGCTCACCGCAATAGCGGGTTCAGCAAACCTATCGACGTAAAACTGGTTTAATACGCCGTATCCCCCAACCCAAGGATCGTTGATTGCGCATATCCACGCTGTTTTCACATCATAACTCAGCATCTTTTCAATATACGCGAGCCGAAAGTCGCGCGTCTCACGCATGCGGTCAGCCTCGGCTACGATGTCTATCGCATAGGGTTCCACAATATGCTCAAGCTTTGAGGCAACAATATCCGTGTTGGCCCCACCGGCAGCCAGAAATGCGTCGACTATTTCCTGCTTGTCGGGTGCCGTATGGCAAATGAGTGTATCGTTTCGGTCGCGGCCGTGAAGATGGACAAAAAACCCATAAAAGAGAAGCTCTATCCGTCCCTCACCAAACTCTGAAGCGACTCTTAGCATGGCATCACGCAGGGTCTTACTTCTTTGAGCTATCCCAGCGATCCTGTCCAACTTCATACTGCCTCCTGGTCGGCGAGATTGTCGCATACTTCATAAGAATATTTGAAAGAAATCTGCTGCGAGATTCGGAAAACCGAACGTTTCTGGGACGTTACACATCTCGCGCAGTTGGTTAACCTTACACCAACGCCTGAAGTCAAACCTGATTTAGAGCGTTATTAACAAACAATAATTCAAAGTTTTACTCCCTTTGATGGAGGTTCTTTTGGCTACGCAAGACGCTCAAGATCCAGTCGACTCCAGCACTTTCTTTGATAGCCTTCGAGATGCCGTCGTCGGTCGCTCAAAAGGGCCAGGAGGCCTCTACAACGTTGGCAATGTGATTGCCCTCGTAGGCGGTATCTTGATACAGTCTCTGTCCGTCGGCCAAACCAGCACCTTTGGCGACGTCATCTTTCAATATCTCTTTGGAAGCCCGGCGGCGAGTTGGCTCACGCTGGCTGTTTTGATCTTTTTGATTTCAGGTGAGGTATACCACCGTGCCTGGTCGCTCAGCGGAGAAAAGGCGCTCCTAATGGTGCGTCTTGGGGACGGTCTGTCTGGCGTTGCGGCAGTGGTTTTGACGTTTGCGCTCGTTCAGGTCGGTGACGCGCTGTTGGGGTTGATCGGTGGTATAATGCTCATCATCGGGAAATTCGGCACTGCCGTTTTACCCGAACGACCCCACGCTCCGCCATTCAGTGCCAAAGCTACCAAATTCCTGCGCCTTTTGGTTGTTGCCAGTAGAGCGCCGTCGCTGGCCGCACTTGCTGTTACGATATTTGTGGCTGCGACTGATGGTGTCCTTTCAACCTTAGCGATGCCCGTTTTAATGGTGCTGTGTTATCTGCTTTGGCTGTGGGCCGACATCTTACTTTTGCGGATCTCTACGACCCTACCAGAAAAGCCCCGCGAACCATGTCCGCTGGATTTTATGCCTTGAAAACCTCAGACGCCTTTCGTACCGGGGGCAGCATCGGTGACTCTGGGCTCTCTCCAGACCTCGGGCGCAGCGCTGCATCTGCTCAATCACGCTCCCGGCGAGCGGCACGTGCGGCCCAGAGCTGCGATTCATCCGGACTGCGTTATTCTGCAGTTGCAGCCTACATAGCGGACACCGGCAATGCTGGCATCCTATAGTGTTTTTTAAGGGACAGTTGCTGGAGTAAGGGGCATGATAGAATCATGGACCAAAAACAGGCACAAGAGATAGCGGCGCGTGCACTCGCTGACGACCGTGTTGCTGAGCTATACCAACAGATCAACGAGCAATCGAACGTCGAAATACGGGCTTCGACGGATTCGCAGTGGGGAAGCTCAACTGACGCTAACGGTACGAGTGTTTTTGTTGCACCCACAGACTATCCGGTGGAAAGCATGTTTCATGAATTGCTTCATGCGAAAATCAAACTTCAGGGTTATACTCAAAACTTGGAGTTCGTTAGAACTGTGGATGACACTTCAGCCAAGGTTCTTGGCGAAGCACTTGATAACGAACTTCAACACCACCGTATGTTCCCGCTATTTATCGATGCAGGCTTTGACCCAGAACGTTTCTACCACGACGCGGACAAGAATTCCTACTCTCGCATACGCAAGGAACTGAAAAGTATGAAGCCAAGAGAAAACTCTGCTACAGCATATTTTATGAAGTTTTTGACAATTCTTGCACCTGGCGGGACGGGTGGGGAGAAAGAGCGGAAGCAGCTTGAGAATTTCTTTCGAGCGAAGGTTCCAAAAGCAAAACTGAAGAGAATAGATGAAGCTGCCAAAGAACTGGTTCTCTGGAGAGAATCTAGTGCAACAGACCCCGGACCAACGATCAAGAAGATCATGGAAGAGTTAGGCGGTATGGATGGCTGGTGGATTGGCAGATCGAAGAATTTTCCGGATGAAGGCCACTTCATAGGTGAGCCTTTCACTCTTTTGGATGCTAAGCTGTTTCCCTGAACATTGGTTGCTAGTGGCCAATCCCGTACAAAAGCATCAACGGCCCATTCCTGCCATTCATCGACCGATCAAGATGCTGCGGTCGCAGCCCGCTTTGCGGTCATTCGCCGCTAGTAAAAAACCTAGCTTTGCTTGAACTCACAGTTCGCGGATAAAACGCCTTTCCCAAAATTTGGACCGAAATTATCTTGCCAACAAGTAAAGCAGCTTTCTAAGCTGCACTGAAAAATCGATGTAGCTTATCAGTCCTCTGCAATAGGCGATGATGCTTTTGCATCATCAATCGTCTTGGCAATTCTTTCACCTGTTGCGCCAGGCTTACTTTCTCCTGCAAACATTTTGCCGACCAAGGTGCCAACGGTCCCGCCCGCGATAAGCGCCGGCATGACTTGGCTAGCTAGGAGCGTACCAACGCCAAGGCCGATTATCGCTCCAAATGTTGTTCCGGCAGCCACGAAAGTTGCGCGCGCGGTGATATCACCCAACCGCTCATGATCGCCCAGTAATTTGGCGGTTTCAAAAAAGCTTCTTCCGAAACTTAGCCGAGCCTCTTCGGCCTCCGTCACTTCCTCTTCAGTAAGTCCTTCGGCACGGACGGCCGCTTCTGCAAGAGTGATTGAGCTGCTTTCAATACTATTCAGCCCCTGTTCCAAAACACCCTTTAGTTCTTGATCAATTTGGTTGTCTATTCGATCCAAGTCGTCACGCAAGCTTTGGATCTGCGACGAGACGGAATGCGCGCTGAAGACTAATTGGTCTCGGTTACTTGTAAGAAAATCTCTTGTGATCCCTTTAGAGCCATGCATTTTTTCAGTTTTGGGAGGGTTAGGTGAATTTGTTTGTTGCCTCAGGTCCAGGATGGTTTGTTGCACAGTTTGTGCTTGCTCGAGGAACTTTAAAAGCATTTCGGGATCGTTAGTACGAAGAGCACGCTGCAAAGCAAAAAGTTCTTCCGTAAAGCGACCAGTCGTCTCCAATACAGCATTTCTATTTTGAAGGTAGTACTCAACCCAAGCCGTTGGCTCACCAGTAGAAACAAGTGCGTTTTCTCTAAATCTCGGGGCAGAAACGCTGATCAATTCGTGACCTAAAACTCGCTCGAGATCAGTTGCGACATTGGCGAGAACATTGGCAAAGAGGTGGGGAAGTTGGTCCGTCGTAGCAAAAACAAGGTCGTGATGATCAGCCGTCATGATTTTGACATTGCACCCAATTGCTTTCCACAGCCTCTTGACGCGTTCGACGGAGTTTTGGTCTGCGCTGGGACTTGGTGTGAGAATGCACGTTTGGTTCTCAAATAGATTTGAGTTGCTAGCGTCGGCGAAGCCAAACATTTTGCCTGCAACAGGGTGCCCAGGTACGAAGTGAACGCCCGATGGTACGATTTCACCAAGCTCCGAGATTAGCGGAGCTTTTACCGATCCCGTATCTGTGAGAATTGCGCCACTAGGGAGTTGTCCGCAAACAGAGTTCAAGGCGGCTTTCATGGCGCTTATCGGGGTTGAAAGCAAAATAAGGTGGGCTTCTGATATATCAGACGCGTCCGGTGACACAATCTTATCTACGGTTGCCTTCTGAGCAGCTCTGTTTCTAGCACTCTCACTTGAATCGACCCCAAGTATTCTTCGAGCTAAGCCGTTGCGCCGAACCGCTTTCGCGAACGAAGTTCCCATTGGTCCAAGTCCAATCACGACAATGGTATCAAACATAGGTTTCGCCAACGAAAAGCCCTTTACATAGTGCGGGAACTACAACATTCCGAACAGACTTTTGCCTTGCCAAACCCTTCTTGCCTAGCCTTATTGGCCCTACGGAACAACTTTACCTGCATGGGCTTAGCTAGTTTGGAACAGCTCTGTTGAGCAGACACTTGGGCGCATTGCAGCATTCCTCAGTATGAGCTCCGTGCGGAACTTGAATGCAGCTAAGCATGCGTTCGTCACGTGCTCTTTCCTTCGAAAGGACGGCCCAGAGCTGACCTTGGGACATTATGCGCGTTGCCGCGGCGCAGCACGTCTTTCCGGACATTGGCCACCAACCCGCGATCTGCTGGGAAGGCCTAGAAACGAGCACCCAGTCCGAACTCGTCCGGAAGGAGCGGGATCTGACCGTCATTGAGCCGCTTACGAATTTCACCCCTGTCATAACTCGGAGTTCCAAACGGACCAATGATTTCGCGCTCGACCTCTGACGCCAAGGCATTCAGCTCACTACTCAGCTTCGTTAAACCCGTCCACCGATCAACATTGTCGATGATCTTCCTGGTTCCATCGGGCGTCTCTAACGACATTGCGAAGCTCATATCGGATGCCAGTTCATCAAACCATCGATCGGTGCCTGATAACACCATCAAATCGCGAGCGGGCAGCGACGTGATGTATTCTGAAGGGCAATGGAACATGAGACTTCCGATGTCATAGCTCGAAAGTTCGATATCGCCGTCCGCGTCATTTCGAACATTCTTCGCAAGCCTTATGGACATCTTTGCGCCGCCGAGTGTCTCCCGATCCTTGGAGTTAATCTTATCCATGTAAAGGAAGGGATAGTTTCGGAAGCTTTCCCGGGTATATTGATCAACCACATCGATGCCACGATATGTGTCGTTCAACGTCATCTGGTAGGTCGCAGTATCGTACCAATGTGACGGAACCACATCGACTTTTCGCCGAAATCCGCCTTCTGTCAGTTGGATCGACTTCGCCGGGGAACCGTCAACTTTCGCGCCCCAAAACCGTCTATCGAGAACTTCCTTAGACTTCTTTCGAAGATAGAGAACATCATCGCAGAGTGAGCCCTTGCCAGTATATGGAAGGTAGGATTTCTGACCGCCTTCGCAGGGCTCAATTCGAAGATAAAGCCCCTCAATTACGAGAAGATCAACATCGCTAACACCGCGCGTGTGAACATTGATCGGCACTGACCCTTGGAATCGTACCTTCGGCTGCAATCCTTCCTTATCAAGACCTTCGAGCAAGTTACGTTCAACCTTTTCGAACTCCTCATGAGAAATTTGTGTTGAGCGGGGATCAACCTGCTGCATCGCACCAAGCGCATATCGGGTCGCTTTGTTGGTCGACCTCTTTTCGTACTGCTCCTGCATCACGGGCAAGCTGTCGTCGAAACGCCGCTGCCGGAGCCTCGCCAGCCGGTCATCGATTCGTCTAGCCATCTTCGGTAGTCCTTTCGAGTTTCATTGTCCCGTGCGTGAATCGGCCACCGCTATTGAAGTAGCTGCCTTCTGCACTGCAAAGGTCTGGGGAAAACAAAAGCTCGCAGTGGCCGATGTGGCTGTTGAGCTCCTTCTGCCCTGGTTTGGGTTCATTCCGATAAGCGTAGATCAACCGAAAACCAGCACGGCCCTCCGGCACAATCGCTGCAGAAACACTGTGGGACTCGCTCGTTTCAGTTCGCAGATGGATGAAGATGCGTTCGTACTTCTGCGTAATGTCGATCTTGCCGGACCAATCAAACGTTGGATTTTGCTCTACATCGTACGACTGCCCAGTGAGCGCCCAGCAGCCAGAGATATTCGGGACACCAACAATCGCCTTCAAGCCAAACAGCTTCCATGCAAAGCGATCGAACAAGAAAAAAAGAATTCCGAAGATCGAAACGGCCGTGAATGGCCACAAGATCAGCTGCGGAACGTCAAAGTATCCCGCCGCCTCAATTCGCAGTACTGCATACCCAACTAGGAGAGTGAGTCCGCTCGCGAGCGCGCCCGAAAATACAGCAATGTAGAGTCCTATTCTGGACCGGCTGTGCCCTACAATGGAGTATTCGTGCTCACGCATTCTGTTCTACCGCCTACTACTCAGCTGCGTAGCTGAATCCGAGCTTCGCCAGTAGCTCAGCTGACTGCCGTCCCGACAGATATGGTCCCTGCGGCGGCAGCTCATGAGTCTCCGCGGGTTTCACTTCGGCAAATTTCGCACCGGTTGAAATCTCTCCGATGCGCCCACCGTTCACACCGAACCAAGCAGCAATATCGTGTTGCCGATCGCCTCTATCGAGCATGCCTTTGACGATGGCAGCATCCTCCTCGTCGAGCCGGTTCCCGCTCGGCGGAGCTATAAATTTCTGGGTCACAACACATCCCCTTGTGGTATCGAGTCCAAGAGGACTCCAGATATAGGGACGGACTCCAGATGATACAAGTGACCTGAGAAATTATACGAAATCGAGTGCTGTGATGCTGTATGCTAGCAGTCACCATGCCGCAGGATATTGCACGCATTACGCCTTCCCGGGGGAGACTTCCGAGGCCTGACATCGACTAATTGTCACGCTACTATCTGGGCATGACTTTTCTCTATTTTGCTTACGGTTCAAACATGTTGAGCGCCCGTCTGATTGCGCGCTGCCCAAGCGCCAAGCTAGTAGGCGTAGCATCGGTTGATAGTCATAGCTTGGGGTTTTCGAAGAAGAGCGTCGATGGTTCGGGAAAGGCGACCCTCATCAAACAATCAGCTCAATTCCAAACTCCTGGAGTATTGTTTGAGGTTGGTCTTGCAGAACGTGACGCGCTCGATAAATTCGAAGGCGCAGGTAATGGCTATGACAGAGTTGATGATTTTAGGGTCACAAAGACGGGTCAGGTTATCGTTGCGACAACCTACATCGCATCGGAAATACAAAACGATCTTGCTCCCTATGACTGGTATCTTGCGTTGGTGGTTGCCGGAGCTCTCGAACATGGGTTTGATGATCAGTATACATCTTGGCTCCGTTCGATTGAAACAATGACGGACCATGTCGTAGCGAGAAAGTCCCGTGTTGCTGCTTTAAGGGCTCTCGCTGATCAGGGCCATCTCGACTATGCGAGCCTACTGCTGGCTGATTCCTCGCGATCAGGACAACGGGACTGATTAGAATTGGTACCGCTACTTCAACTTAAGATTGACATTGATGGTCTGACAGCTGCAACGCAGATCTTCAGCCGACCCTTTGCGCGGTGTAAGGTAAGGGAAAGTGCCGCACTTGGGGTTAGGGCACCGGATATGATCCAGCAGCGCTTTGAATGCGTCCACTACTGCCTGAAACTCGGCCTTGGTGAAATTCTGCCATTCATTAAAATGAACTGATGGATTTATCGTCCATCGCTCCGCGTCTGTGGCCTTGATTAGCGCTTCGGCTGTGGCGAGCTTTTCTTCAAGCTCCTCCTTGGTCTTGTCATGCCCCCATTTCGCGGCGGCCTTGATGCCCTTGCCCAGACGGCTTCGCCACTGGTTCAGCACGGGCGGCAACAGATCGCCCAAATCGTAGTGGGCATCACCGCGAAATTCGACGGAGGCCCGCAGATTATCCGCTAGCACGGTCGAGATAAATTCCAGGTAGCGCCGCAAGAGCCATGCAGCCTTTGCGATATCATTCCTGTCGAGCTCCAGCTGGATCTCGGTCCAGATATCCTGATCGTCCCAGATGCGCGGACCGAGCTCGACGCTCCAGCCGCCGAAAAGCTGGCTGCGCCCGATGAGGCCTTCGGTCTTCATATATTGCAGCCAGACGCGGTCATGGGTGGTCAGGATGAATTGGGTGTTGGGGAATTGCGTCTTGAGCAGACGGCAGACTTCGCGGCGGTGGCCGGTATCCACGGACATCAAGACATCATCAAGAACCGCAAAGGTGAACTTGTCACCAAGAGTATGCTTCATCAGGGCCAGATATAGGCAGAGCCCCATACCGTCCTGATGCCCTTCACTGTGATAAGCGCCCGGCGGGAACGTGCCCCTGCCGAAGAAATCGACATTGAAGCTCAGCTTGGCGGGCTCGGCCTTTAGCTCACCGGTAAACTTCCCCTCATCATCATTGATGGCCTTGTAGAAATCCGTGAATTCATTGGCTACGGCGTCGTAGATCGTCTCCAGGACCTTGTTGGAGACATCATTGTAGTGATCGTGGACTTTCTGCGCCTTGGCGTGCCGCGCCTTTTGGGCTTTCGCAGTCATGCTGTCACTCAGCAAACGCTCATAGCGGTCCTGAAGCACGGCAAGAAATTCCCGCGCTACATCAGCGGCCGAGCTATCAGGCTGCGCACCAATCGCAGTTTGCACCTCTTCCAGGCGGGTTTGAACATCTTCCGGCAACGCCCACCAAGCCGCACCCGTGACCGCCGCGGCATCATCAATGAGGGCGTGATCATCGAGAAAGGCGTTGAGCGCCTGCTTCGCCGCAGCGAGCGCCTGACCGTATTCATCAAAAGCTACCTTGGGCACAGCCTCCTTGAGGGCCGCGCCATAGGCGGCGGCCTTGGCGACAGCGGACATACGATCTTCAAGAGCGCCGGAGATCACACCGAATGCCGTCCGGATGGTTTCAAGCTGCGCGCCGACAGCTTCGGCGCTCAGCAACTTGGCCTTGAGATGTGCCCTGAGTTCTTCTGCATCCCAGGGCGTATCGCAAAGCGGACAGGCATCGCCGCTCACAAATTCGAGGCCCGTTTCGATGAACCCGTGCTGGCGCGCCAGTGCGAGCGCATCCTTGTCATCCTTCAACGCCTTGAGAGCGGTGTTGGCGGCTTCGAGCTGCTGGGACAACGGATCGGGCGGCGATGCCGCCGCATCCTTGGCAAGAGCAGCAAGATCGGCCAGAGCCACTTCCTTGCTTGGTCCTACTTTCTTGGCCTTTTCATCGCCTTCGGCGACGCCGTCCTTGAACGATGTTGCGGGCGTGAGTGCGGTTAATGCCGGAAGGCCAAGCAGCGCGCGCTTTTCGTTCGCCTTGGCCAGCACCTCATCACGATCGAGAGTCGTTACGCCGAGAGCGGTCTTGAGTTCACCTTCGGCCCGCCCGCGCGCGCGCTCCGCTTCCTCGGCTTCGCGCTTGCACTTGTTGGCGTAGGACAGCAGCGCGCTACGGGTCTTCTCGATCTGGTCGAGGCGCAGGAGCGTCTGGACATCCTTGGAGCGCTGGTTCGGCGGTGTGATGATGTATTTGACGATTTCGCGCCGTGAGATTGCGAACTCCGGATGTGACTGCAGCTCGGTAATCGCAGCCTCTTCTGCACCACCGACTGGAGTGATCGTCACCGTTCGTGGCGCTTTGACCGAGCGCGTGATGGTGACATCCTTGCCAAGAGACGGAATTGATGCGGTCAAGCTGACCAGCGCCTTTTCCGGATTATCGCGCTGATCGACATGCGGCGCGTGGCCTTTGACGGTCAGCTCGCCAGCTCCTTGTCCCGACAGGCGAGTAACATTGCCCGTCAGACAGAATTCGATAGCGTCAACGACACCGCTCTTGCCGGTGCCGTTGGGACCGCAAATCCCAAAATTCTGGCCCGCAAGATCGAGGTCCAGCAACCGAATGCCACGGAATTCTTCGATATGCAGGGTCTTGATCCGGATCACGCCTCGTCACCCTTCGTCGCCGGAAACAGTGCCGCTTCAAGATCATCTGCCTTGGGTGCCCTTCCGGAGCGAAGAAGCTTATCAAGTCGCTCTGCGGTCTTCTCGTCTATTTCATCATCCGCTTTTAGCACCGCCAGAAGTTCATCCAGCACCTTGGTGACAGTCGGTGAAAGCTGTTCTTCATGTTGATCCGCCATGTTAAATCGTTTCCCGTGAAATACAGTTTGCATCTAATTAGCATGTCACCGGGAATATTTCAGTAGAAGCGACTTCTGCTCCGAGTCTATTCACCGTTCGCTTCTTGGTTGAGGCGCGCGTCACATATCAGCAGTTATTGTGTGTGTGTGTTTGAAAGGGTCTAGCCCAATCAGCTGCATCTAACGTCCGCTTTAGCGGCGGATGGGTGCGGAGTCGGACTCGCAGGGAATGACGGCTTCCCGCCGATCGTGAGAAGAACCCGAAAATCCGCTCTCTCATTTTTCCGTCAAAATCCGTTGCATCGGCAAAGATGAACCTGTTTGCGCTGAAAACGCAGCAGGAGATGGACATATGGTCAGAGCA
>NZ_CANLKW010000015.1 GCF_947491795.1 uncultured Roseobacter sp.
GGCCCTATGTGCACATCGGCCTCGCCCCGGCGGCGGCAGGGTTTGATATTTTCGACAACGCCCTTGGCACAGACATCGCCGGTCCGAACGCGGCGGGCGAACGCATCCGGGTGACAGGTCTGATCACAGACGGCACCGGCCACCCGGTCAAAGACGCCCTGTTCGAGGTCTGGCAGGCCAATGCCAGCGGTGTCTATGCCCATCCCGAAAGCCCCGGCACTGTCGAGGAGGGCTTTCGCGGCTGGGGCCGTGTGATCACCGATTTCGAGACCGGCGCGTGGTCTTTTGACACCGTCAGGCCCGGGCCGGTGCCGGGCCGCAACGGCCAGCTCCAGGCCCCGCACCTCAACCTCTGGATTGTCGCGCGCGGCATCAACACCGGGCTGAACACGCGGATGTATTTCGCCGATGAACCCGACGCCAACGCGGCAGACCCGGTGCTGAACCTGATCGAAGGGGACAACCGCCGCGCCACGCTGATTGCAGCGCGCGATGACACCGGCGATATGCCGCTTTACCGCTTTGACATCCGCCTGCAGGGCGATCAGGAAACGGTGTTTTTTGACATCTGATACGCGGGGCCTGCGGGGCTGAACCCCGGCCCTGCCCCGGTCTCAGTCTTCAAAGGCTGTCGGAAACATGTCCTGCCAGAAGGTCACGATGCCCTGCGCGTTCAGCGCGGACATCCAGCCGTGGCGTTCAAAATCGGCGCGGGCGGCGGCATCCTCGATCCCGGCCAGAAACATGCGTTTGTCTGCATCGCGCTGTGTGGGCGTCCGGGCGGCGGCCAGATCGCGCACAATGCCCAGGCGGCGCGCCCGCGTGCCCGTGGGGGCCGCTGCGGCGGGCGCACCCCCCTGCCCCGCGTAATCATCACGCAGCGCGGCCGCCAGGTATTTCGCCGGGCTCCTGACGTCGGCCTGTGTGGCCACGTAATCCAGCTTGCCTGCGACCATTTCCTCGCCGTGCTGCGCCAGCCACTGACGCGCCAGCCGGTCGCTGATGCCCATGCCGCGCAGCCGCTCATACACCGGCGCCCGGCGCAGCCCTGCCCCGTCGTCCAGATCCAGAATGGCCAGCTGCGGGTTGGGCGCGATGGCAAACCGGATGTCGGTGACCGCCCTGCCCCGTTTGCGCACTTCGGGCGTGATCACGATGTTGCTGGTGCGGTTCACCTCTGCCACCGCCGGTTTGATGATCTTGGCATTGAGATGTTTGTAGGTCTCGTAATACGTGCTGTCATCCACGCCCATCAGCCGCCGGAACGTGTCCAGCGACCACCAGCCCGTGCTGCCCGTGCGGTGAAAGCGGTAACAGTTCTCATACAGTGCCAGCGCGTGGCCGCTGGTGAACCGCCGCTGGATGTTCAGGTTGATCAGCGCAAAGACCTTGGGGTCTGCCAGCTTTTCGGCCAGGGCCTGGGAATAGGCATATTCACAGACCCCGCCTTTCAGCTTTGCATAGCTCAGCAGGCTGGACACGCCCCATTCCTGCTGTCCGGCCTCGTCCAGCATGTCCCATTCCGCAACCGTTTCCGCCAGCCCCCGCAGCGACTGTTTCAGCGTGTCGAAATCGTTGGAGTTATACCCCACCATCAGGCACAGCGTTCGTGCATCCATCTGGAAACTGCGCGCCTGGGTCAGCGTGTCATAGGCGTTGAGCAGCAGCACATTGCTCAGCTTGCGCTGCAGCAGTGTCAGCTTGCCCGAGACATGAATCGCCGCGACATGTTTTTTCACCTCGCCCCGTCGGAGCGACCCTGTAAGCTTATCGCGGGGGATATCCTGCATCGTATCTGCGCCTGTGCCCGGTCGGCCTCTGCGGGCCATTGCGGGGCAGTCTAGGCGAAAAGGCACCCGTTCTCAATCCGCTTGTGGATACTTTTGGGCTGTGGTGCATTCTGGTCAAAGGTACCTGTCTGCGGGATGGTCTGACCGCGCGGAGTCCTGTATCAGTCTCTGTAGCGAGATTTAGAGCCTGCATCCCGCGAATCGGTGCCTTTGCGCACGTATTCTGGTACGCCTTGTCCTGTATCCAGGTGCCTTTTGTCCTGTATCCGTACACCCAAAAGCATTCAGGCCGTTGAAGATAAACAGATATTATTGCGTAAAGAGTCTAAAGCTCTTAAAGATATTAAACAGCAGCCGGGTGTTTTTCGTATATTTTCAAAGGGATTGATTCCCATATCGCCCATGATGTGAGATAGTTCTGCGAAAGTAACAATAATAATCTGACATTGGCAGCCGAGCATGACATCACGCGATAAGCCACCCCTCCCCCCCTATTTCGGGATTGATCCCGCACAGGCCGCTGGCCGTCTGCCTGATCCTGTCGGAACCACACGATTCGCGAAAGCCGCCGCTTTCGCCTCCAGAGGCCGGGAGGAGCTGGCCCGCGCAGGGCATGCGCCCGACGGTCGCAAGCGTCTGCGGCGCTTCTCCACCTGGGAGGTCTGCCGCTATCTTATTCCCGTGGCGCCTGCCCATTTCCGGCGCGTGCTCAAGGTGCAGCCGGAGCTGCCTCAGGGTGTCGGAGAGGGCAACTCCAAGTGGTTCACGCTCGAGGACGTCATGGCGCTCCGGGACCACTTTGCCAGCGAGGGTGCCGCCCACCGCGAGTACCGCCCCTACCGGCCCGAGGGGCTGGACGCCAAGATCCTCGCGGTGGCCAATTTCAAGGGCGGCGTGGGCAAGACATCCACCTGCGCGCATCTGGCGATGAGTGCAGCGCTCGATGGCTATAAGGTGCTGGTGATCGATCTGGACAGCCAGGGCTCCATGACTTCGATCATGGGCGGCCAGGTCGAGGACGAATGGTCGACCGCCTTTCCTATTCTGGCGCGGGATTTTGCGCAGAATCTGCTGGATGAAAACAAGGTCCGGGAGGCGCGCGGCGAGGCGCCGGTGCCTCTGGACGAGACCCTGACAGAGGCGCTGGAGGTTTCGCCGCGAAACCTCATCCAGCCCACGCACTGGTCGAATATCGATCTGATCGGGGCTCAGCTGAACCTCTACTGGGCGGAGTTTCAGGTGCCCGTCTGGCGCATGCAGAACCGGTCCTGGGCGCTGTGGGATGCGCTGCTGAACGGGCTGGAAAGCGACGGTATTCTCAAGGACTATGACCTCATTTTCCTCGATACGCCCCCTGCCCTTGGGTACCTGACGATCAACGCGCTTTCGGCGGCGGATATCCTGATTGTGCCGCTTGGGGCGTCCTTTCTGGAGTTCGATTCCACGGGGCGTTTTTTCGATATGCTCTACTCGACTTTTGCCAGTATCGAGGAGGGTGAAAACGCGCAGCGGCGCAAGCTGGGCCTGGAGGATGTGCGCTTTGAATGGGACGCGGTGCGGACCCTGATCACCCGTTTTGACGCCGCCCAGCAGACCGATCTGGCGAATGTGATCCAGGCCTATTTCGGCGATCTGATGACGACCTTCCGGCAGGATATGACGGCCATGGTCGGCCAGGCAGGCGAGCAGGTGAACGGGATTTACGAGGCGGATTACCGCGACTTTAACCGCGATACATATGTGCGCGGACGTGAGACATTTGACCAGACCTGGGCCGAGATCAAAGAGCTGATCATCGGGGCCTGGTGGAAGGATGAGAGGGAGGCGCGCAATGGCGAAGCGTAGAAAAGTATCGGCCCCGAGCGCTGATGATCTGGACCGGATCGAGGCGGAGTTTCGCCGCGAAACCCCGGCAGCGTCCGGTGCGTTAGCGCCAATTTCACAGGTTTCTGCTGAGAGCGCCCGGGCCGCAGAGGTGCTGCCCGCCGAAACACGCGCGGCCCAGGAGAAAGACCGCACGGATGCCGAAGCGCTGCGGGCCGCACAGGAGGACGGCAGGGTCATCGTGGAGATCCCGCTCGATCAGATCGCGGCGGATGCCATGGTGCGGGACCGCACGGTGATCGACCCGTCGGAGATGGAGGAGCTGAAATCCTCTATCGCGGCGCACGGGCTGCGCCTGCCGGTGGAGGTCTTTGCGATGGCCGGGGAGGCAGAGCAGCCTTATGGGCTGTTGTCGGGCTACAGACGGCTCTGGGCGGTGCGCGAACTGCTGGCGCTGACCGGGCAGGACAAATACAAATCGATCCGGGCACTGGTGCGCGACCCGGACGCCCTGGGCGGCAGCTTTGCCGCGATGGTCGAGGAAAACGAGATCCGGGCGCAGCTGTCGCATTACGAGCGTGGGCGCATCGCGGTGGTGGCCGCACAGCAGGGCGTTTTTGCCAGCGTCGAGGACGCGGTGGCGGCGCTTTTCAGAATGGCGAGCAAGGCAAAGCGCTCCAAGATCAGATCCTTTTCGGTGATCTTTGAGGAGCTGGGCGACATGCTGGAATTCCCCGAGAACCTGAAAGAGCGGGACGGGCTGCGCCTGTCCAATGCGCTGCGCAACGGGGCGGAACTGGCGCTGCGGGACGCGCTGAGCGTGGCGCAGCCGGCAACGCCGCAGGAGGAGTGGGAGGCCCTGGCCCCGGTGATCGAGGCGCATGAACTGGCGGTGACGGACACGTCGCGGGGCGGGCGGCCCAAAAAGGACAAACCGCGCACCGGCTGGGTGGCGCATAACACGCTGCGCCTGTCGAGCGGTGTGACGCTGCAATCGGGGCAGGACAGCGACGGCCATGTGATCCGCATCAAAGGCACGCCGGTCAATTCGGTGCTGGTGGAACGGGCGATGGAGCATCTGCAGTATCTGTTCGAAAAGGGGTAGGGCGGTCGGACGGGGGCCTGTGCGCCTGTGACACCGAAAAACAGGCCCTGCAGGGCGAAAAACGGTGAATCCGCTGATTTAACCTTGTAATTCTTCCACCTGATGGCATAAATGCAAGGTATGCTACCCCGGATACACCATGCACAGATCGAAAAGGCCCTGTCTGAGCAGGCGGGTGTTGTGCTGCTGGGGCCGCGCCAGGTGGGCAAGACCACGCTGGCGCTGGACATCGCAGAGACGCGGGATGCGGCCTATCTGGACATGGAACGCCCTGCGGACCGCCAGGTGCTGGAAGAGCCGGACCTGTATCTGGACGAGCAGGCGGGCCGCCTGGTGGTGATCGACGAAGTGCAGCTGATGCCGGGGCTTTTCGGGGCGCTGCGCGGCCAGATCGACCGCCGCCGCAGGGCAGGGCACCGCACGGGGCAGTTTCTGCTGCTGGGTTCGGCCTCGGACAGTCTGTTGCAGCAAAGCGCGGAATCGCTCGCAGGCCGTGTGCGGTATCATGAACTCACACCGCTGATGCTGGAGGAAGCAGGGCAGGGGGCGTTGCAGCAGCTGTGGCTGCGCGGCGGGTTCCCCGACAGTTTTCTGGCCACATCGGACCGGGCCAGCCTGACCTGGCGCGCGGATTTCATCCGCACCTATCTGGAGCGGGATATCCCGGCCTTTGGTCTGCGCATCCCGTCCGAGACGCTGCGGCGGTTCTGGACGATGCTGGCGCATGAGCAGGGCGGGCTGCTGAATGCCGCGCGCCTGGCGGCGGGGCTGGGCGTGTCGGGGCAGAGCGTGGCGCGGTACCTGGACCTGCTGGTTGATCTGATGCTGGTGCGGCGCCTGCCGCCCTGGCATGCCAATGCGGGCAAACGGCTGGTGAAATCGCCCAAAGTCTACATCCGCGACGCAGGGCTGGCCCATGCGCTGCTGGGGGTGGAAACACCCGAGGCGCTGCTGGGGCATCCGGTGGTCGGCGGCTCCTGGGAGGGGTTCTGTATCGAGAACCTGATTGCCGCCGCCCCCCGGGGCACGGAGGCTGCCTTTTACCGATCGTCTGCGGGGGCGGAGATTGATCTGATCCTGACCCTGCCGGGCGGGGCGCTCTGGGCCATCGAGATCAAGCGGACCACAGCGCCCAAGGTGACGCGCGGGTTTCATACGGCGGCCGCAGAGCTGGAGGCCGCAGAGCGGTTGCTGGTCTATGCGGGCGGGCGCGAGGTGCCGGGGCAGGGCGGTCTGCGGGCCATGCCGCTGGCGGCGGCCACAGCGCGTCTGCGGGCCCTGTAAGCGGCCAGGATGCGGTGATTTAAGGCGCCCGGCGGACCGGTTCGCCTTATCCTCAACAGCGCCATTGCGTGCTCAACCTGGGATAGCTATCGTGATCTGCATAAATTAACGATTTTTTAACGTGTTATTCCAACGGAGGGAACGGATTATGAACAGGGTTGAAGTGCTTGAGCTGGAGGGCGGTCAGACCCTCGGCATCGAGGTGGATGTTCTGATCGAGGATGTGGACGACACGCTGGTGTCGACGCGCGGGGGCGATCCCAACACGGTTGCATTTTCCGAGGCGATGGACCGCATTAAGCCGATGGCCAACCAGCTGATCGGCACGCTGAAAGATCTGGCAGAAACGCCCGATACGGTGGCGGTCAAGTTCGGTCTGAAACTGAGCGCGGGCGCGGGTGTAATTGTCGCCAAAGCCTCGACAGAGGCGAATTTCGAGGTGTCGCTGACCTGGACCAAAGGCGGCTGACCGGGCGGCCCGATGAGAACCGAAGCCCTTGAGACGGTCGTCCGTTTTCTGAATACGGCGGGCGATAAATGGGTCGGCACCGGGTTTCTTGTGCCGCCCGAAAAGGGCAGCCAGGGCGTTTATGTGATGACCTGTGCGCATGTGGTGGCAGAGGCCCTCGGTGACGCGGCGATCGGAACCCGCGCAGAGGCGCCGGAGGGGACGCTGTCGCTGATCTTTCGCGATCAGACGCAGGAGGTGTATCAGGCGCGCGTTGTGCCCGGCAGCTGGCGGCCCGCGCCCGAAAAGGCGACTGATCCCGGCGGGGCCATTGATATTGCGGTGCTGGAAGTGCTGGAGCTGGAAGCGCGGCCCGACGGAACGCGCTGGCCCAGTTTTTCGGACAAACCAAAGAGCGGCCAGCCGATGATCGCCTTTGGTCCGCGCCGCCGCGGCCATACGGCGCTGAGCAAAAAGGCGCACTGGCCGCGGGGCATGCTGACCGAGCCCAACCGCAGCGACGAGATCGAGTTCCTGATGAAAGGCGACATCAACGACAACATCATTTTCGGCGGGTTTTCGGGCGGGCCGCTGACGGCATCGGGAACCTATGAGGTGCTGGGCATGGTCCGGTCGGTGCAGAGCGGCGAGAGCCGGCGCGCCTATGCCATTCCGGTCAGCCTGCTGGCGGAGGTGTGGAAACCCATGCTGGCGCGGCGCGCCCGCCCGCAGTCGAGCCTGCACCCGGTGTTTGATCTGATCGCGCGCGAAAGCCAGGCTGATATCGTGTCCCGGGCCACCCGGCTGCGCATCGAGGCGCGCACCGAGCAGGGCACGGGCCATGCGCCGATGACATTTCTGGTCTGTGGCCCTTTTGACGAGGACCATGCGCATATGAACCGCCGGGCCTTTCTGGAGATCGCGGAACACCGCGAGCGCGGGCCGGACGGGGCGGCGGACATCAGTTACCGCCCGCTGAAATTCCCCGACGGACACAGCGCGGAAGAACGGCTCCTGCTGTTGCGCGAGGGGCTGCTGAAAGGCTCGAACGCGGCAGGAACCTCGACCGAAGAGCTGCGCACCGCGCTGGAGCTTGCCTCGCCCGACGGATGGCTTTTTCACCTGACGCTGCGCCAGGACGTGAGCGACGAGGACGCATCGGTGCTGCGCGGGTTTCTGGACATCTGGGACGAGATTGCCGCGACGGCGGCCTGTGAGCTCTACCTGCATCTGTCGTTTACCTATGACAGCGCGCAGAACACCGATTGCGGGGCCGCGACCCTGCACACGACACTCATATCAGAACCCGACACGGATTTTGTGAACCTGCCGCCCCTGCAGCCCGTGGGCCCCGAGGAGATTGCATTCTGGAGCCAGAAAATCCACGCCGACGGGCTGATCGAGGATGACGCGGTGGCGTCAGAGCTGATGTTCCGGGTGGAAGACCTGCTGGAGGGCAGACCTAGCCTGCCCATGCGCCAGCTGCGCCGCAAAATCACGCGCGAAAAAATCGACCCGGCCAATCTGTGACGGACAGAACGTAAAAGACATCTGAAGGAGAAACGCAGTGACAGGTCCCTATACCGGCCAACCCGGCAAAAAGGCGGCGGTGCCCACGGAGTTCAACACCAGCCTGCGCTCAGATCTGGAAAAACCCGAAGGATATCTGCCCGCGCCGGATCTGGTCACCGCGGTCAATGCAGCCGTTCTGCTGGGCCAGCCTCTGCTGCTCAACGGTGAGCCGGGCACGGGCAAATCGGCGCTGGCGGATGCGGTGGCGCATGAGCTGAACCTGGAGCCGGTGTTGCGGGTCAACTGCAAGGCGGATATCCGGTCTGTCGATCTTTTTTACTACTTTGACCATATCCGGCGTCTGCACGAGGCAAATGACCCCGAAAAACGCAGCACACCACCCGAAGATTACGTGAAACTTCAGGGGCTGGGTGCGGCCATCGTGCGGGCGGCGGGGGCGGATGCCATGGCCGAGCCGCTGCGTCAGGGTGTGCCCGCGCGCGCCCTGGGCGAGATTTTCCCCGAACTGAACCTGGGCGCACCGGCGCAGTCTGTGGTGCTGATTGACGAGATCGACAAAGCCTCGCGCGATGTGCCCAATGACATTCTGGTCGAGATCGACACCATGCGGTTTGACCTGCCCGAACTGGGCATCCGCATCCAGGCGGACACCGGGCGCAAACCGCTGGTGATCATCACCTCGAATTCGGAAAAATCGCTGCCTGCGCCGTTTCTGCGGCGCTGTGTGTTCTATACCATTCCCTTTCCGGCGCTGCCGCATGAGGAGGTGCCGAAAACCGAAGGTGACCGCCCGCCCTATACGCTCGAAGAGATCGTAGTGTCGCGCCTGCGCAATCTGCGGGGCACCGCATTGCTGACCGACGGGCTGGACCTGTTTTCGCGGCTGCGGGACAACACGCGGTTCGAGCAGCGCCCCTCTCCGGCGGAGTTCATGAACTGGCTGCTCTATATGCGCCATCACACCGGGACAGAGACGCACCCGCGCAGCGTGGCCGACCTGGTGCGCAAATCGGTGCCGATCCTGCTCAAAAGTGACAGGGACAGGCGCACGGGCATGGTCGTGATTGAAAACTGGCTCAGGGGGGACTGATACCCGATGGACGGGGCCGCCGACACCATGATGCCCGATCCGGGTCTGGACAGGCTCGGGGCCACTGTGCCGGATCTCTATATCGGGCCGGGTGACTATGTCCGCATCCATACCTATCTGACCGGACTGATTGATCAGGGCTGGCAGCCGCAGAGCACTGCGGATTATGGGCCGCATATGGCCATGCTGCTGGCGCGGGACGAGAGCGAGGAGCGCGCGATCCGGGCGTTTTACGCCGACGATGACGCGCTGCTGGCCGATCCGGACCCGGTGGTGGAACTGGCCCCGCTGCAGGCGCCGGATGACACCGAAGCGCGCGTTCTGCTGGGGCAGAAACGGGTCATGGCCTTTCTGCTGTTTCTGGGCGTGTCGGTCATTGTCACGCTGACCCTGTGGCAGACAGGCTGGCTGGACATTGTCAATACGGTGCCGGCGGAGACCGAAGACCTGATTGAAAATCCTGATCTGCCTGGTCCGGCCGGTCCGGGGGAGGCCCCGGAGGTTGTCGAGGAAATAGCCGAAGCCGTCGCCTTTGCGGTGACGGGGCAGGGGATGTTGCGGGGGTTGCTGATGCTGCTGCCGCTGGGGCTGGCGGGCTGGCTGATGTACCGCGCGGCGACGCGGCAGGCGGGGATTGACCCCGAGGCGGCAAAGGGCCTGCATGAGGCGGAGAAAAAGCGCCTGCCGGGGCCGGATCATACCGGGCTGCTGACGAGCCCCTTTCTGACCTCTTCGATGGGGCTGTTGCGGCTGCGGCGCGAGCAGACGTCGACACGGATTGACCCCGAGCGCACGGCCAGCCTGGCCGCGCGTACCGCGGGCCGCGCGATCACCCTGGCCTGGATGTCGGAATCGCACAGCGTGGCGCATCTGGTGCTGGTTGACCGGCGCAATCAGACAGATCATCTGGGCGCGCTGGGGGATCTGGTGCTGGAGCGGCTGCAACAGGCCGGTGTCGAGGCGCAGGCCTATGATCTGCTGGCCGATCCCAGCCGTCTGATCCGCTGCCGGACGCCGGTGACAGAGGCGGCGACGATCCGCAGTGCGGCGGCCCTGTCGGATGAGCACCGGGGGGATGTGGTGGTTTTTGTGGCCGAGGCCGGGCGGCTGCTGGACCGGTTCGGGCGGTCGCTGGCGCCCTGGGTTGCAGGCTATGGGGCGCCGCGCATGCTGGCGCTGATGACGCCGCGCCCGCGCGCGCACTGGGGCCGGGCAGAGCGGACCCTGATCGATATGGGGGTTGCCGTTTTCCCGATCTCTGCCGCCGGGGTGCGGGACTATGTGCGCTACCGGGTGGCCAGTCTGAGCGAGCGCCCGCAGGCCGTGCCAGAGGCCTCGCCCGAGGTGCCGTCCTGGTCCCTGTCAGAGGCTGTCGAAGAGGTCGAGGAGGCGGATCAGGACGAGGACGCGCGCGAGGATGCGGTTTTTGCGCTGCAGTCGGCGCTGAGCCCGCGGGCCTTTGGGTTGCTGTCGGTGCTGAGTATTTTCCCGCTGCTGCTGCCAGAGCTGACACTGCGGATGCGCAAACTGCTGTTTGAGGGTGGGGCAGGGGCCACGGATATTGTGGCAGAGCTGTCGGCCCTGCCCTGGTTTCGCGAGGGGCGGCTGCCGTTCTGGCTGCGTGTCAGCCTGGTGTCCGGCCTGCCCGAGGCGCGCGGGGCTGCGGCCCGTGATGTGATCGAGGCCTTTCAGTCGGATATCGGCGACGGGCTGGAGGCCGAGCGGACGCTGGCGCTGGCGCGCCGTCCGGACCGGCTGCGCCAGTTTCTGGGCAGTTTTGGCCCGAAAGTGGCCCATGAGATCACCACGGACGCGATTTTCACCCGTTTTATGAAGGCCGAGGATGTGACCGGCCTGACCGTGCGGGCCCGCGGCGAGATGGGCGACGATCTGCGCTGGAGAATGCGCGCGCAGCTGGCGGTCTATGCCGGCGCCGGGCTGCTGATGAGCTTTGCCATGTGGTTTGTGGCCCCGACGCTGATCTTTGCCGCCCAGGGTGGTCTGCTGTGGATCGGGCGGACCTTTGCGCAGGAACTTCAGGCGCTTTCTTTCGGGCCCACGCGGTTTTACTGTCTGCTGTTTATCCTGACGCTGATTGCGATGGCGGACCGGCAGGTGCCGCGCATCCCCTGGCTGAAGCTGACGCGGGCGCCGGCGGTGCTGGCCTGTATCGCGCTGGCGGTTCTTGATCTCGCGCTGATTTCCGAAGCGCTGGACAGTCGTACAGACCCCCGGAATTCATGGAGTACCACCAGTGTTCAGGGGCTTGCGCTGACGGCCTTTCTGCTGATCCTGGCGCTGCGCAAACGCAGCAGCCAGCCGTTTGACCCGGTGTTCTATGCCAGCGAGCGGCGCATTCCGCAGCTGCTGGCCGGGTTCGCGCTGCTTTTGGCGACAAACGTCTTTGTGGCTTTCGCGATCATATTTATCGGGGGGGTATTTGAAGATCTGGAAGTTCAGATGTCGGTTGCCATGGCGGTCAGTGCCTTTGTGCTGATGGTGCATGTGCTGACGCCGCATGCGGTGACGCTGCGCCGCAGGTGGCGGGTATGGCTGTCGGCAACGGGGAGCCTGTTGCCGCTCAGTCTGGTGTTCACGGGTGCGATACTGTTGTCAGACGTCAGTCAGTCGCTTTTCAGTAACGGCATATCTCTGGAAAGTCTGGTGCTGATGCTCCTCATCCTGCTCCTGCCGGTACTCTATCAGGCGCGGCTGATCCGGCTGCGCTACTGGGTCGTTATCGCGGCAGCCTTTCTGGGCGTGTTTCTGTTCGAAGATCAGTTTGGCCGGGAGGTTGCTGATTTTCTGGGCGCTGTTAACCGTCCGGGGTCATTTCTGGCGACCTACGTGCCGCCTGCTGTCACCCTGACGCTGTGTGGTGTGATCCTGTGGCGCTATCTGGCGTGGCGGTGGGTGCTGATCCGCTGGGTGATATTGTACTGCACACTGGCCGTTGCTGGTATCCTGTTGCAGCCGCTGATCAGCACGCTGGGGTCTGAGGAGATCATTATCATACCCCCGCCTGAGCCCCTGACCAGCGAGGTGCCCACACAGAATGAACCCTCTGCCATCGTGCCGCCGGACAACAACACCGCGCTGCAGCAGTTGCCTGCGGATGTCGGGAAAAGCGCGGACCCGGAACAGAATTTCGCCGATGACCCGCCTGTCCTGCTCGAAGAGCCGGTGGTCATTGTTGAAGAAGCAGAGTCCTTTGCATTGTTCGGTGCCGTGGTGGACAGTCTGCTGCTGACCTGCATCGTGATCTTTGTGACCTTTGCCCATCTTTTCTGGCTGAGGCACAAGAGGATCGCGGAAAACCCCTGGCGCGCCGGCCCTGTCTGGGCGCTTTATCTCACACCGGTCGCGATGCTGCCGGGGCTGACCTTTGCCGTGACAGACGCGCTTCGCCTCGACCTGTCCCTGCTTGCCCCCGCGATTGCGGTGCTGCTGGCCCAGAGGTTTGGCTACTGGGGTCTGATGGCCTTTATCTTTGGCGGGCTCACCTGGTCGGTTCAGGTCTTTCAGGTGGCGGAATTCCTCAGCTGGGGGGCCTCGCCGGATCTGCTGATTGTCTCTGTCATGATTGCGCGCCTGTTCGTCGAGCCCGGGCATTTCACCCGTGTTCTGTCACGCGACACCATCCGGCCCGGGCAATATGTGATGATCGGCCTTTTTCTGCTGCTGCCAGAGTTCAGTTATGGTTTCGGACCTATGGGCATATCCCTGGAGTATGAGGATATCATTCTGCTGGGCGGGTTCATGATCGGGATGACCGGCGTGCCCCTGCTGCGGCCTGTGCTTTTTGTGATTGGTATGGCCGCTCTGCGCGGCATGCTGAACCAGCTGGACAGTTTTATCGTGTTCAGCAACATCTTTGGCGACCGCGCCTATAACAGCATCACTGTTATGGAAATTCTGCTCGCGGTGGTGGCGATTTTCCTGGGGCGCGGGCTGCACAATATCGCGCTTTACCGTACGGCGGCCCCCTATGCACCCTGGCGTATCTTCAGTCTGTTCCAGGAGCTGCCGGGCAGTATTATTCACATCTGCTGGTTGCAGACGACGCTGCTGGTCATCATCTGTGCGGATATTCTGGATTTTTCCGTGGACACCGGAACGTTCCGCCTGACCTCCGATACCTTTCTGGCGTCGCTTGCCGCCTTTGCGCTGGGTGCGCATTATGCGATGAGCTACAGACAGAACCTGCAGACGAAACTTGCCTATCTGCAGCCCGTCGCCTTTGCCTTTATTGCCTTTTATCTGAGCGGCGGCTTTGCCGGCGGGGTTCCTGAAGTGCTTTTTGATCTCGTTGGCGTGTTTTCAGTCGGTGGCATCGAAATCAGGTTCGACAGTTTTGATCCGCTCAACCCCCTGGCGCATTTTGCAGCCTTTGTCGCCGGGTCCATTGTAACCGGGGGGACGGAATGGTTCCGCAAACCGGTGCTGCGCGATGTCACGCTCTGGGTGCCTTTTAAGGAAAAATATGATGACAGCATCACAGGAATCTGAGCCGGACCCTTCCGAGACCCCCGGGGCGGCGCAACCGCGCCAGACGCTGCGGGATCGGATCAAAAGCACCATGCGGTCGCCGCCGCCGCGGGAGGATGAGCGCGCGAAAGAAGCCATGCGCCGGCTGGAAGAGGCGACGCTCAAAACCGCGCAGGAGGCAGCAGAGCGGCGGCAGGAACGTACAGACGAAAAAGTACGTTTTGAACGGCGGCTGGCTGACGAGCTTGGTCTGGAAAAGGCCTTTGACCTCGCAAGTAACGAAGATCTGGTTCAGGAAGATATGCGTCTGATCCTGAACCAGACCGTGGTGCACCGCGGCGGCCCCTGGAATGGTCAGCGCGAAATAAGGCAGGCCGAAGTCAGCCGGTTCCGACAGGCCTTTCAGAACAGTGCCCCGCCGGGTTGGTTCCCGCATGAACCAAAATCGACGGGCAGGGACCTGAAAACCTTTGATTTCGGGATCGACCGTGTGATCACGCTTGTGCTGCTGGTCATCCTGCTGGCGCTCTTTTCTGTCTTTGCGACGTATTTCTTTTGAACTGGCCGATATAGTCGTTTTTTGCGATTTCGGGGTTCAGCGGCGGGGGTCGTGTGTGGTCGGACCATGTGTCCGGCAATTGTCAGTATGGCAGGGTCAATGGCGGCGGTGATGGGCCGTCCGACAAGCAGGACAGCACTGCAAAAACAGAGGAAGGTGGGAAATCGCAGGTATAACGAAGATTATGTAATTAATAGCGCCAAATTTTCTACGCTTTTTACAGATTCCGGATTTTTTCCAGGCGCACAGGAAACTACGACCCTTAGCCCGACTCTTTTGCTTCAATTACCGGCCAGACCATGATCGCGCCGGTCATCAATTTTGCTGTTTCAAAACGCGGGCCAGGCATTACGCTGGGACCTGTACACAATGGGCCCCACACACCGGGCCATCACGGGCGGAGCACTATGGCATCAAAGCTGGAACTTGGCATGCAGACCCGCCGCGCGGTGCTGGGGGATGCTCATGTGGACCGCGCAGGCGCGGCAACGACGGAATTCGACCAGCCGTTTCAGACCCTGATCACCGAAGGCGCCTGGGGCACGCTCTGGGCCGATGACACGATCAGCCGCCGCGAACGCTCCATGCTGACCCTCGCCCTGCTGGCCGCCACCGGCAATTTCGACGAGATCCCCATGCACATCCGCGCCACGGCCAACACCGGTGCCTCGCCTGATGACATCATGCAGGCGTTTTTGCATGTGGCCGTCTATGCCGGCGTGCCACGGGCCAACCACGCCATTAAACTGGCAAAAGAAACACTCGCGGGGATGGAGGCAGAGCGATGACCTCCGACGCCGACTACTACCCGCGCGACCGGTCGCTGCACCCCCCTGCCCTGACGCCGTCCTACAAGACATCTGTCACCCGCAGCCCGCGCTGTGCGCTGATCCCGCTCGACCAGACGCCATCCGAAACCACTGGCCCGGTTTTTGGCCATGCCGATATCGACCCGCGCGACAAGGACCTCATCCACAACTACGCCCGGGACGGCCAGAGCGCGATCGGCGAGCGCATCCTGCTGCACGGCCGGGTGCTCGATGAAAACGCGCGGCCGGTGCCGGACACCCTGCTGGAAATCTGGCAGGCCAATGCGGGCGGGCGCTACCGGCACAAAAAAGACACCTACCTTGCCTCCATCGATCCGAATTTCGGGGGCTGTGGCCGCACCATCACCGACGACCAGGGCTGTTACTGTTTCCATACGGTCAAACCCGGCGCCTACCCCTGGCCCAATAATGCGAACAGCTGGCGGCCCGCGCATATTCACCTGTCGCTCTTTGGCACGGCCTTTGCGCAGCGGCTGATCACCCAGTGCTATTTCGAGGGCGATCCTTTTATCCCGCTCTGCCCGATCGTGCAGTCCATCCCCGACGCGGCGGCCATCGACCAGCTTACCGCGCGGCTGGATCTCGACAGCACCATTCCGTTCGATACCGTCGCCTACCGGTTCGACATCGTGCTGCGCGGGCGACGCTCCACGCTTTTTGAAAACCGCCCGGAGGGGAACTGAGATGGATCAGACCCCGGAATACCTGCGCGAAACCGCCTCCCAGACCGCCGGGCCCTATGTGCACATCGGCCTCGCCCCGGCGGCGGCAGGGTTTGATATTTTCGACAACGCCCTTGGCACAGACATC
>NZ_CANLKW010000016.1 GCF_947491795.1 uncultured Roseobacter sp.
CCGAGCTGCCGGAACAGTGTGGTCTTCATCAGAGAACCAGGCTTTGTCGCTGATAGACCGTTGTCAATCTGCTGCCTGGCTCATCTGAACAAACTGGAATACTGAAGCCTGCCTTCGACAGTGCGTTGATGTTCTGACCAATCGTATCTGCCCTCTCGTCCAGAAGTGTCGATTCCAGTACTTCGATTTTGACCTGAGATGCCAATATACGGATTTAAGTTATTGAAATCCCCCGTCATGGACAGGTTTGGTCCGAAGGGATCGACCGGCCCATAAGAGAAATTGACCATCCACTCGGGACGCTGCGCTCGCAGCCCGCATTGCCGACTTTCGCTACAGACGCGAAATTTGGAGTAGCACGAACCGATAGTGTGCGGACTCTGCCGGCATTCATTTTTTGGTGTTTGCTGACACAGCATCACTTCGCGCTTGCGGAATGGTTGTCGCGGCGTTGCGGCTCACGTCACCGATGCGGTCATTCAATCGGGATAAACGACATCAAATCCGTAAGCAACCGGTCTAACCGTCCCTATGGGGGAATTTTCCATGGCAGCAGGTCATCGACACGGTTGATCTTGTAGTCTGGGATGCGGGCAAGGGTATCGGCCAGCCATGCCTGCGGATCGATACAATTCAGTTTGGCGGTTTCGATCAAGGTGTAGGCGATAGCGGCGGTGTGGCCACCGGTTTGTGATCCGACGAACAGGTAGTTTTTTCGCCCGATTGCTATCGACCGCATGGCCCGTTCGGCTGTGTTGTTGTCTAACTCCAGAACGCCATGGTCGAGGTATGGCTTCAGTCGCGCCATGCGCGTGAGTGCATAGCGGATCGCACCGGCCAGCGGTGATTTCGCAGAGATACTGGGCAGTTGGGCGTGTAGCCAGGCTTCCAGATCGTGGAAGATCGGTTTTGCCTTTGCTTGCCGGATATCGACGCGCTTGTCTGGTGGCGACCCGCGCACCGCCTTCTCGACCGCGTAGAGCTGCGCGATGCGTTTGATGGCCTCGTCGGCGATGGCTGAGCCTTGGGCGCGGTGGACATCTACGAACTTACGCCTGGCATGCGCCATGCATGCGACCTCTTTGATATCGCCGGAGCGGTAGATATCTTCGAACCCGGCATAGCCGTCTGCGTGCATCCAGCCCTGATACTTTGCGAGATGGCCCTTGGGATGCTGCCCTTTGCGATCTGGGGAGAACTGATACCAACTGGCGGGTGGGACATCGCTGCCCCATGGTCTTTCATCCCGGCCATAGGCCCAAAGGCGCGCGGTCGCTGTCTTGCCAGTGCCGGGGGCCAACATCTTTACCGGCGTATCGTCTGCGAAGACGGCTTTCTGAGAGACGGCGCGTGAAACGGTGACTAGTCGAGCGCGCGGCGTCTTGGACAGATAATCGCTCTGGTATAGGACCGTTGTAATGCCATGGAGCCAAGTGGTGCCCTATCCACAGTGACTTCTGCAAATATCATTAAAGGGCATCTCAAAAATTTTGTGACTCGTACGTGACAAAAGCTATTCTTCTTCCACCAAAGGTTGACAGATCGTAGCCCGAGCTATGATCATGGGATTGTTTTTTTAAAAATTTTGGGAACGGCAATATGCCATCAAAGCCACTATACTCATTTGCAGCGGTGACCGCGCTTTCCCTTAACTTTTCAAGTGCGTTACATGCTCAAGCCACTCCCTCGGCCGTGACGGATCTGGCTATGGAGATCGGACAGACTGAAACGATCAGCGAAGAGCTCGGTACAGCATTGGATACCCTGCAAGCTGCGATCGACATGGCCAGATCCGGAAATGCCGCAAGTACAATTAGGGCCCTGAACGGAACCGCTTCCCGCATCGATGCGCTCAATGGCAACCTTTCCATTGCAACAGCGGTTGAGACCTTACGGCAGTCGATTGTGGCCTATCAGGAAGATACGCCCTTTGACCATCTTTCGAAACTCGCCAGAACAATGAACGACAGAATCGACCCTGAAGCGGTCGAAAACCCAGCGGATCTTCGCAACGATTTCGACGAGTTGTATCTCAAGCTCCGCACACTCAACGCACAACGGCCACTGGCTGCAGCGCAGGACCGGGCCGATGACCTGAACACGCTCATCAATGAAACCGACGCATTGAAAAACGGTGAGATCCGGCCGGGTCAGTTTACGGATCTTCTGAATTCTCTGCGTGATACACAACTCACTTTCTACCGCACGGCACTCAATGACCGCATCGCCTCGCTCGACGAGGTGCTCGGTCTGGATGAAGAAGTACGGTCGCCACTCACCAACGGCGACATCAAGGCCCTGCGCGACCTGAGCGCCAAGATCGCCGACGCCCTTCCCGAAGAAGACACGCGCAGCCGGATGACCTCACAGGCCGTTGTCCTGACCGAGACCCTGGACACGCCAGAGGCCAAGGCGCTCACACTCAAGCCCACCGATACCGCCACGCTCACAGCACTCATTGCCGCTGCCGATGCTCTGCTCGACAGGAAACCGCGCGGCCTGCATGTGATCGGTGCGACCTTCGGGCGTTTGCCCGGTGCACCCGGTTCTGGCGGGCAATGCAATGTCACCGCGATCATGCGCGCGAAATGTGAGGGGCTGGCCGAGTGCAGCTGGCCCGAAGACGGTGTCAAATCTTTCTGCGGCGGCGTTGACCCAGCGCCTTTCATCCCCTCACAGTATCGGGGAGTCCACATCACCTATGCCTGCATCGACGCCAGCAAAGACGATTGGAATGCTCTGTTGGCAGGCCAGCAAGTGGCCCTGAACCCGCCCGCCATCCAGCAACGGGCCAATCTGCGCTCCAAAGACGACAAGGTCCTCTGCCGCACCGTTAGCGCGCAATAAACAGGAGAGAGCAAGTGTTTCAGCGACCCAAAAACCACCGCCGCCCCGGAGCAGGACTGGGCCTGCTTACAGCCGCGGGGTTGCTTGTGGCCTGTACAGCCGTTCCCAACGACGACCTATTGGAAAAATACGAAGAGACCGTGCGCGCACAGCGGCTCACACCGGTCTACCCGCCCCGCGAAGAATTCCAGGTCGGCGACGTCTTTTTGCGTTCCTACAAACGCGAAAACCCCACGATCGATGATACCTACTCAATCTGGCTGGGCACCCTTGCGAGCATGCGCAGCGAAGCTAACCGCTATCTTGCTACACGTATCAATCACCTCGACACCGATACGCAAGAGACCGGCTCAGATGACAAGAAGGTCAAGTTCGACGTCAAGCCCGACCAGACAGATTTCGCATCCGGGTCTGTGGCCCTCAACAACGGGACGCGCGTGACCCTGCCGCTGGCGCCCTTCCCTGTCATTACCGGGGTCGCCACCTCGGCCGGCTCTTTCGGCGGCTACGGGTTCACGCAATCCTTTGGGCTGTCTTTTGGCGCCAGCGAACAGGTCTCGCTCGATTTCACCGACTCGCGCTCTTTTGGTGTACCGCTAGGCGCTGCAGCCTCTGCCGGGCGCTTTGGGGGCGAGTACGTGCACAGGATTTGCAGTCCTACACAAGGTCAGAGCCAGAGCGCGGCCAAAACAGGTGCCGAAGTCATGCGCGCGCTCGCAGACAGCAACGGAATCGAAGAGATGTGCAGCGGCGAGCGCATCTGCGATATCGCTGTGATTACCCGCACCTACCTGACACGTCGGCTGGTCTTTACCTATTCGGGCGCGAAGGTCGCGCAGCTTGCCGCCGCGCAATTGCGCGATCCGACGCAAATTCCGACCACAACGCTTGCGGTGCCCGGAAACGTTAACCTCGACATCACGATCTCCGAGACTGACCCGGACGGCAAGCAGCTCAAGGCGCTGACCGATGCGCTGACAACCGCCAATCAGAGCCTTGATACGTCGAACAAGTCGAACGCACTGAATTTTCTGGGGTTTCAGGGAAACACACTGTCCTTCGACCGAACCTACATCAAACCCGTCGCCTTTGCCTATGAATCCTACGATTGGATCCTCAAAGACCAAGAGCAGCCACAGACCTGCGGATTATCCATCGCCGACGTCAACATCGTCGGCGCCAAAAATAGATAGAACGGGACAGTTATAGCAACGCAGGGGGGCGTTATGAACAATCTTTGGCTCCAGGGGCAGACCGGCCCCGTTGAAATCGTGTTTGATGCGCAGGGTCGCGTTTCAGTCATCCGCAGCGGCGCCGCGCCCGGACCCGGACAGGGCGACTTCCCGCCGATCCACTTCCCACCCGATGGGGTCACTGGTGGCGGTACCGGGCCTGCAGGTGATTTCGAACCTGTCGATCACGGCTTTCCGGTCGTGCATTTCCCGCCCGATGGGGTCACCGGCGGCGGCAACGGTCCTTCCGGAGATACCGTGCGAAAAATCTGCACGCAATGCGGAAAAACCCTGCCACAGGTTGTCGGCCGCGCGACCGACGGTCGTTATCTTGGCGGGAATCACAAGCTGGCGCTTGACCTGCGGGTGGATTTCCAGGGCTCCAAGGTGATCTCGGGCGACCTGTTTGGCGTCAGCTTCGGGCAGCGCGATTTTGTTACCTCTTTCCGGACTAAACCGGGGCTCATGGTATCGGTCAGCGACCCACAACCCTGGCCCGTGATCTACCAAACAGCTGACCACACCACCGTGCCCGGCACGCTTGCCCTCACACCCGGCAGCGCGCCGAAACAGCTGAAAGTCACGCTCTACGCCGATGGCCGCGTGCCCGGGCTGCCGCAGCGACAACGCTTCGATATGTCAGCCGAATGGTCTTCGACTGCAATGCGCCAACTTGGCGTCGAGCTCGAGCGCGAACGCGGCACCGAAGCACCGCCCATCTTCGACAAGGACGGCGATGAAATAACCTATGAAAAGGTCTTCGCCAAAGCAGGTATCGAAGTCGTGCCAGCCGGCACCGACAGCCTTATCCCGCGCGAGGCGCCGGGCTGGGGGACTGCCGAACTACACGCGCTGATGGTCGAAATGGCCGAGGCCGACACTTCGCGTGCGGCATGGCGGCAGCAGCTCCTCTGGCTTGGCAAATCCAAGCGTCCCGGCCTGCTGGGTGTCATGTTTGACACCTCCGCCGTGCTGCCCAGACAAGGCACCGCAGTCTTTGACGGCGAAATCCGCGAGCGCGTGTCCACCCAGACGCACCGCAAGATCATTCAGACCACCGCCCATGAAATCGGCCATGGTTTGAACCTCGCCCACCGTTTCGAGCGCGAGGTGGGGCATGCCGACAGCACCTCGATCATGAACTACGACTGGCGTTATCGCGGTGGCAACCGCGCGGCCGAATTCTGGGACAAGTTCGACTTCTCCTTCGATCTGGACGAGCTGGAGTTCCTGCGCCACGCCCCGCGCCACGCGGTCATCCCCGGCGGTTCCGCCTTCCACTCGGTGCCCTACTGGAAAGACGGCAGCGGCAATTACACGCCCTACGCGCCAGAGGTACCGCTTACAATCGTCGATCTGCACCTCGACCCACCCATTGGCGGGCCGGTCATCATGCTCGGGCAACCGCTATTTGTTCAAGTCACCCTGACCAACCGCAGCGGCCAGCCCATGCAGCTGGACCGCAAACTGCTCGACCCCAAGGGCAGCTTCCTCGAGGTCCTCGTACGACGTGTCGGCACGGGCGGGCCCGGTCATGAGGGTGCGCATCACTTCCAGCCCATCGTCGAGCGCTGCATGGACTTGGATTTCTTCGCCATGGATACAGTACAGGATGGTCAGAGCATCTCTGACAACATCCAGATCCACTACGGCTCGGGCGGCTTTGCCTTCGCCGAGCCGGGACTCTACGAAATTCAGGTCTTGGGCACGGTTTTCCAGGGCGGCGATCCCGCCAACCCCTTCGACGACCGCGAGTTGATCGCACCGTCCAACGTGCTCACGATCCAGGTCGCGGCACCCAAGTCCATGGCCGACGAGCAGGACGTCGTCAAACTGTTGCGCCCAGACATCGGCACCTTCATCGCTTTGGGCGGCTCCGCCGCGCTCAACGAGGCGCGCCAGACGCTGGAAGAGGTTCTTGAAAACAGATCCCAAAAAGGCAAGCCTATCAACGACCCAATCGCTGCGAACATCCAGCGCTGTTTCGGAATCGATGCCGGGAGGCGCTACAGGCGCTACGCCGGTGGGCGATTCACAGCAAAGGATGGCGATCACAAAGCCGCGATGGAGGCGCTGAAACGCCTCGGCCGGGATGCGCGCAACGCCTTCGACAAGTCGACCTATGAGGCGACACAGAGACTAATTAAAAGGCACGAGGGCAAACAAAAAAAAGACGGTTGATTCAGCCTGCTCTGTCGCATTCGGCAACAGTTTGCATTTTTCTGCTGTTGCAGGCATAATTCTCAATGAGGTGCCCCTAGATTTGTAGACGCTTTGCCCCCTAACTTTGCGGCATTATGGAGCAAACTCACCAAATAAGGTTATTGCATAATCTTAAATGGTGAGCCATAAACGGGGCATGGAAAACACTGTAGAATATGAACGCCCTAACACCGTTTCGGGCCTGAACGCCAAGCGGAAAGAGTTGACCAAGCTGCTTGGCAAGATCACCGCAGAGGCAGAGCGGGTGCGCACAAACATCAAGCATATTGACGCCTGCGTTGCGCTGTTCGACCCGACAGCCAAACCACCGACAACATACCATGACGGATTTATACCGCGCCACACAGCGCCTAAGGGTCATTTGAAGCGCTTTATCCTGACACAGCTAAGGGAGCTTCCGAACCGCTCACAGCCCGCCAGATCGCGGGCGCTTGGGTGATAGATCAAATGATAGAGGGTGACGTGGACACCTTGCGCCTGCTGCGAAAGCGTATCGGCATTTCCATAAACACCATCAAGAAAGACGGGCTGATCGTTGAGGCTGGCATGGATGGTGTGTGCAAGCTTTGGACATTGAAAAAGGGCGACCAGTGAGCCGCCCTTAATCTCTTATTGCTGGGCTTGGCGCTTTTCCTTTTTCAGAAATACCGCCAAGTACGCTTCAAGTTCTTCAATCCCATCAAGAGTCATTCCCTCGGGGAACACGAAGGTTACGTCGCCCTCTGAAACCGGAAACACCGCTTTGCGGTGGCCTTCCTTTGCGATTTCTGGTGCGCTTGCATTGACTGGCGGAGGTGATTGCGGTGGGGGTGTAGTCGCCTGTGGCGGGTCCTGGACAATAGCTTGGTTCATAGGAATCCCTGTATCGCTGCCCTCTACGGCCAAATGTGTCCCATCGTCTGAAACCCACCGGACGCGTAGAGGTTTTTCAAGTTGCAGCGCACCTTGGCTTTCCCATTGAATGAAATCGCCAACCGATGCGCCACCGAACTTTTGATCCGGTGATTCTGATCCTGCATCTTCATCGACGCCAACTCCATGACTTTCGGAGACTTCCAGTCGCTCCAACATCTCTACTGTGTTTAGGAATGCGTTAGCTGCTTTGGGAACCGCTGTAGGGTGGAACCCAGCCCTGTTTAGAAAGGTAATTACTCCCTGCTCCGGCGGAACAGGAATGTCGGAGAAGTGTTCGCTAATCTCCTGAAAGAGCGCCGGAGTAAGTCCGGCCCTTTTGGTGGCATCTGCCCTTTCAACGTCACTGTTGGGGTGTAAAATTGCCCTTGCAAGCGGCGTCACTCGAAGCATGCCTTTGCCAGCCCGCTCCGTGAGTCCATACGAGGCCAACGCGCCCAGTGTCTTGGTCGCCGGACCGCTTAGAGAGGAATAGCCAAGCAGTTTTGCAGCATCTTCGCGTGATGCTGCCGAAGATCGATACGCTGCCTCGATCTTCGCGACTCTATCGATCGCGTCAGCCAAGCCAACGCTTGGGTAGTTGGGACTTTTGATTTTCGTCATTACATCACTCCGCTTCTTCCGCGACCCTAACAGAGCTAATTCTAGACTTCAACGCTGTTTTTGCGCTCTACGCTGTTTTGAGACTTGACTAGACCCCGCGCTACGTATTTGTTGGCCCCACGGGTTTACCCGCAAGATGTAGAAGGATTCGCCATGAAGATACCTGTCTAGCCCTGCTCCGTAAGCCGTGCGGCGTTGCAGGGAGACTAAAAGGAAAGGCCGACCAGCGAAACGCGGATCGACCTCCTTAGCGGCAAAAATGAAGGGGCAGGCCCCTGTCAAAAATGCGGACTCAACACTCGCAATATGACAAGAGTTCTGCCCCTTTTCAAGGAAAACCCTCTCATAAGGAGTTGGGGCATGAAAACTGGTGTCTTTGTGAACGCATACGAGCGCGTCCGCTTTGGTCAGGTTGAGCATGTCTGCGCCCACTGGCGCAGCCGCTAGCCTAGGCTGATCGAACCCCGCTACTTGGCTATGCGTTTGCGGCTTTAGTGGCCTGTATGAAACCTGACTAGGGTGGCGAGAAATCGTCACCCATTTTTTATACAGCGTGGCGCTGCCAGTATCCTGCCCACTGACGGGACACAGGCGCAGCAGTCACAGCCCCAATCACCATAGCAAACTGGTGACCGTTGGCCTGACGGTTCACGTCCTCGCGCCATGCCATTTCAGCGGCATACGCGCCTAGATACTTGCCCGCGATGTGATGGTGTGTGCCAACCTCTGCGCGGCGCAGTCGGCTAAAGAATGACTCCGCTTGATTGGTGCAGGCACCATCCCTTGAATACGCCTCTTGGTGGTTGATGCGCTTTATTGGGAAGTAAGCGGCCAGCTTGTCCCAATGTGATGCTTCGTCTGCGTGTACCACTGTGCCGTGTGTGACGTTTGCGGCAACAAGGGCCACGCCTTCGGCTTCGGAGCGGGTCACATAGGTAAGTGTGCGACCGCCGCGTTCACGCATGACGATAACGCTTTGGCGCTTGCCCGACTGGTGAACCTTCTTGCGGCGGTCCTTGCGATCCTTCTTTTCATTGGCAGGCTTCACGTAGCCACCGAAGTATGCGCCATCGACCTCAACCGAGCCAGAAAGAGCGCCAGCATCACGGGCAATCTCTATGCTTTCGCGGACCTTGTGCAGCAGAACGAACGCGGTTTTGTAATCAACCGACAGGTCGCGGGACAATTGCAACGCGCTGTAGCCCTTCGCGCCATTTATAAAGATAGCGATTGCCGCCAGAATATCGCGGATTGCCAGTTTGCGGCTTGCGAAGATCGTGCCGGAGGTCAGGCTGTATTGCTTAGCGCAGCCTTTGCACTTGTATACTTGGCGTGTTTTGAGGTCGTAGGCTTCACAGCAGCCACATTCTGGGCAATATGGCTCACCATCGGTATCAGCAAAGCGGATATTGCGAAATGCGTCGCGGGCTTCTTCGTGTGACATGCGCATGACCTTCACAAGTGAAAGCGTTTTGACTGCGGGTGACAAGAGGAAGTGTTGCGACATAATACTCACCTTATTTGGTGAGTTACTTATGGCAGTGGACAGACCCCGCGTCAACACCTATATTCACCGAATATGGTTATTCCAAAAAAGGTGACCCATGAATACGATTGATAGAGCGCAGAAACCTGCGCCGCCCAAGCCTGTTGCGCGTAAGGCTAACCCTGTGAACGCGGAATATGAGGATAAGGCGCGTGAACTGGTCCGCGAGGCCATGCGGTCAAAAGGCGTGACCGTTGACCAGCTAACAGCCCGCTTGTCTGTGATAGGTGTCGATATGAGTTCTGGGGGCGTGGCGAACAAGATAAGCCGTGGCGGCTTTAGTTCTGCGTTCCTGTTGCAGTGCATGGCTGCACTCGACATAGAGTTAGCGCCGAAGGGTAAGTAAGCGTTTGGCATCAAACCAAGTCGAGTTTAGGCTAGTAAACATTTGTTTTTGCCCCTAAAAACAACGAAACCCTCAGCCGGAGCCGAGGGCGTGCTAGTGGCGTACCACATCGCGTTGATATGGCTCATATAGAACATACGCACTACTTTATCAAGAGCGGAGATTTAAAATTCGAGCAGGCTTATACATAGATGGTTTTAATTTATACCACGCAATCGACGATTTGAACCAAGCTCATCTTAAGTGGGCTGACTATTGGAAGCTGGGCGAAATCATCATTCCAAGTAAGTCAGAAACCCTTGTAAAGGTTTGCTATTGCACGGCTTACTATCCAGACGAGAGGAAGAAATGGCGGCACCAACAGTTCGTTCAGGCGCTGAAGATTAAGGGCGTTGATGTGCAGCTGGGGCATTACGTTTATGAGGATGTTGACTGTCGCGAGTGCGACCATGCTTGGAAGAAGCCAACCGAAAAAGCTGGCGACATAAATGTAGCAATCCATCTTTTGCACGATGCATTTATGGACGAGGTAGACCACGTCTATCTGGTATCTCAAGACTCAGACCAATCTGCTACAGCAAAGATGTTTAGAGCCAAATTCCCTAATAAAAAATTCACAACGGTAGCACCGCCAGATCGCAACTTTTCAGTTCACATCGGGGATCATGCAAGCGCCAAACTTAAACTCACTCCAGAGCATATTGAGCGATGCGTTATGCCTGAGATTTTGGTTGGACCGCCCGCTGCCCGAAGGCCACGTGAGTACACGCCCCCAGAGGGTTGGGTACATCCAGATGAAAGGCCGAAATAGAAAATAACCCTATTTGGTGAGTTTGCTCCATAATGCCATAACTTTGAGGCAAGGAGGCCGACATGGGGACAAGCAATTGCAGTGATGATTTCAAGCGTGATGCGGTTCATCATATCACAGCGAGTGGTTTGCGTAACCTTGGGCTATCCGAAGAAGAATTGGCTTCTTTCTCCGACCCGTTTCGCGAAGGCATGATGCAAGAAGACCGATTGCGCCGACTGGGTGACCGTCGCAAATCCAATTGGCTCGATACAGTCATTGAGGGCGGACCTATCTGGAGCGGCAATGTTGCCAGTGCGGCCCATTCGGAATCGGTGAAGGCCGATCAAACAGACGATGAAACATCCGTTAAAACCGCGACGACGGTCCATGCAATGGTCTTGCTTTATGCACAGGAGCGCAAAGATGTTGAGACCAAGACGAAAGAGATCGAGAAGCTTTTAACAAACCAGAATGTTGCCATCGTTCATAGCTTACCTTTGGTGCTGGATGTTGAAGAAGGTCGCAACTTTAGCCGTGAGCATTTTGGGTTTGCTGACGGCATCTCTCAGCCGATACCTTATGATGAACCCAGGGCTGACAGCAAAAAGACGAGCGCCGTCGAAGTCGACGGGAAACTGGCTCTGGAACCTGATCCTGTACGTGGTGTGCGTCTGGGAGAAATCCTCTTGGGGCACGTGAACGGCCATCAGGAAATCCCACCCGGACCGATGGTGCGTGACATTGCTGACAACCCACTGCCGGAACAAAATGATGCTCTCGTCTTCCGCGATTTGGGTCGCAACGGCAGTTACATGGTCGTTCGGCAGTTGCACCAAGATGTTCCCGCGTTTTGGAAGGGCATGCAAGAGGCTGCTAGCACACTCTGCAAACAGGATTCTGAGGCGAAAGACGTAGACGCTACCTGGGTTGCAGAGAAGATGGTCGGGCGGGGCGTCGACGGATGCGGACTTCGTCCCGAAGGACGTATTCCCAACGGTCCAAACGGCGAGATTGATAATGGGTTCCGCTACTTTGACGAAGACCGGCATGTTACAGGATGCCCGCTTGGCAGCCATGTACGCCGATCAAACCCGCGCGACAGCTTGGCTCCTAAAGAAGATATGAAACAGACTCTCTCGGATGCTGCGAACAACCATCGCATCCTGAGACGCGCACGTAAGTACGGAACAAAAATCGAAAACAAGCTCGAAGATGATGGGAAAGAACGCGGTCTTCTATTCATCTGCTTGAACACCGATATCGCCAGACAGTTTGAGTTCACGCAGCAAACATGGCTAATGAACTCGGATTTCTCAACGCTCTATGAGGAAACCGACCCCTTGATTGGCCCTGATGGTGAGATGGCGATACCCGTCGAGCCGTTGCGCTACCGAGCCAAGGTTAAGACGTTCGTCAAATTGGTTGGAGGCGAGTATTTCTTTCTCCCAAGTGTGAATGGATTACGATATCTGGCAGCGCTCTGAATTTGAGTGAGTAAATCAACACAGAGCTTAGTATTTTTTGGCCGTCATCGTTCTTCCGGATGAAATAGCAATCCCCACATTAGCTGCTTTCAAGCTACGCTGGTGTATAAGGAAAGTCTTTTTTCCTTTGCGCGAAAGTCACTTCGGGATCTGCGCTTCTCAACCTGTCGGCCAATACAGTGTCAAAGGTTTGCCACACCAGTACCCTCAATGGCCTTTGGATAGGTGGCTTTGCGCGATCATAGCGTGCCAAGTTGAAACATGCTTGCTTTAACTGCGGGCGCATGACAATATTTTCACATTAATTAAATCCTATTTGTTCACACAACTTTTCCCACTGAGGCAGAAATTGTCCAAAATTGATCGTTTTTTTGAACGTGGTTTGGCGGTATTGTTTCTGACCGTTACTTTTTCGTCTCATTTATCAGCCAGTGGGCCTGTTCAGTTACAGGCTTGTGGCGTTTTTGGCGCACTTGAAAGCGCTGTATCTCCCGTTTGTCCGGGGAAACTGATTGGCGGCTTCCGGACAGACGGGAACAGATGTCCGCAGGCATTTGACGCTCTCCAGAACCTCGAGTTCGATGACGACTTGCATCAACGTTGGTACACGCGCTTCTGTACGGGACGGTGCAAAGGTTTCGCATTATTGGAATTTTGCGTCGAGGATGACAGCGGATGGCATGATCTGGTGGACGTCATGTCGCAACGCGTAGCGTCACACGAGCGGTCTAGAGTCCGCGCCGAACTTTGGGCCTTGGGCAGGATGATCGGTTTTGAATGGGCGAAACGAAACCACCTTCGCAAGATTTCCACAGATGATTTACGCGCTTGGTATCCCAAATTTCGAGCGGATTCTGACACTTGGCGTGCTATTAGGCAGCTTTGCTCTTCGGCCGAGCGCAAGTTGAGTAGTTAGGAGAAAATCATGAATGATGAGAACGTTGATCCGGGACAGGCCGCGATTTTTAACGATCAGCCTGCTCTAGTTCGTACGGTTCGTGCCTTCTGGCGGACAAACCCGTTCTTCATTCTGGCTATCACGTTCTTGCTGGGCGTACTGCCGTTTGTCTTCGCTGTGCTTGCGTCGCCGGTAGGTTCAGTCGTCTACTATATGCCTACGGAGACTTTCGACGGCGATCTCTGCGTCCTCGCAGATGTGCAAAATGGGCACTGCGTCGAGAAACAAGTTGGATACAGTTTTGCCATCAACTGGTGGCCGGTCCTTGTGGTGCTGATGCCATTCTCTTTGTTCTTTGCCTTCAGTTCAGTTCAGCAGATGCAGAGGGTATTTCGCAACATGTTAGCGCACGGGATGTTCTGCGCCAGCGACTGGTCAGCGCCAAGCAATGAAAGCAAAGTTGTACCGGAACTCAAGAAGATGGTTCGCTACATGTGGATAACCTTTTCCATATCGGGGTTCGTGATCTTCCTGCTTATCGCCTGGACAATGTTTAATGACTGGTATTGCGTCGTCCACGCGCCTCTCACACACGGAGAACTTTTGACGCACGTCACGGCTGACAAGCGCCCAGCCCTTTGTCAAAACATGGCGGGCCAAGAGCTCGACTGGTCCATCTCCGCAATTTTCGCAAGTAACGCAGGCATCGCCTTGCCTACGCACTCGGTCGTCCCAAGCGCGACGGTAAACTGGTGGTTCTCAGCATACGTCTATTTTTTGATGTCTATCCAACTCTCGTTGCTTATGATCTACTTTTGCTTCGTATTTTCTCTGGCGGTAACCGTTTTTCGCCTCCGCCATGGATCATCAAATTTACGCATTGTACCTAACTTGAAATCGGCGGATCCGCTTGATCGGATGGGGTTTGAAAACTTTGAACCAGTCATGCAGCCCTGCATCTTGGTTACGATCCTCAGTTTTATCATGGCTTTCCTGATGCGTTTGCAGAACGAATACCTACGAAGCAACGAACCGGGCAACGTCTTCCAGTTCATGTTCTCGGGCATTGATGATCTGGTGTCAGCAGATGGCGGCCTAAAGAATCTCGGCCTTTTGTTCGATACCGGCATACTTGGCGACCCCAACTCTCAGATCGGTGGTCCTGCAGTCATTGTAGTGTTTGCTCTTGTGTCCGTGGTTCTTGCTTTCCTGCTACGCCGCACTGCAATCGAAGCGAGAAATCAAGTTCAAGCTGCGGTCAGCCACCCGGAGAAGGCGGCAAAAGTTTTAGCTCTCTACAGGATGGAGAGGGACGAAGTGCTCGAAAAACTGACCAAAGTATCTGTTTGGCCATTGGGTTGGCCTAGATTGCGTCAGATGCTAATACTCGCTGGGTTCGGGATCGCCTGCTTCTACTTCTACAAGTTAGCGTTCGTTTGGATCGCGATTGTTTTGGTGCGTCTGCTACAGGGCGGGCTGACGGGTAAGAGCGAAGGGTAAACGACAGAGCGCTGTAGTTCACTCACTCGCATCCAGCTCGACTATGAGTGGAAAGTGATCCGAGCCGAAAGTATTCGTCACAATCTCAGCGTTTAGAGCACGGATCTCCCTTGTGAATACTTGGTCCAACTGCAAGCGCCATTTGGGCATGGTGATGCCGCGTGTCGCCGGGTTGAATCCCCTGTCTCTCCACCATGCTTCTACCGACTGTTTTTCGTAGGTTGCTACGTCGGACAGTCGGAAACCAAAGGGCAAAGCCAAAAATACCGCCAACCATGGACGCGAGAACATGTTGAAGTCCCCGGCGACCACACATCTTCCATTTACCTCGAGGTGTTCTTTGGCAACCGCTTCCATTTCAGTCAAACGTGTTGAGGGTCCTGTTGCCGCAGACGTATGCAGATTGACTATTTGCAGCCAACTGCCGTCTTGGATCTGTACCCTCGCTGACAGGCTATCGAGAAATTCAACCCATCCAGCCCGTTGGGAGAATAGTGACGGGTGCGGTTTGTTTTCAGGGTAGTGCGCCGATACCTTGGAAGAGTCCAGGGGCAGTTTGGAGGCGATGGCGAGATGACACAATGAACCGCGTTGAATGTAGTCTCGACCCAACAACATGTGCGGAAAGCGTGCTTGCAATCGTTGCAGGTGAATTGGCAATGCCTCTTGGAGACAGACAATGTCCGGTGTGACATAATCGAGGCAGGTATCAATCCTCGTTGCGTCAGTGTTTTCGTTGAAGACATTCCATGAGAGCAGTTTCATTTATGACATAGTTACCTTCAACCGCTCTTGTGGTACACCGAAGATAGAATTTCAGCTTGGCTTGAAGTGTCGCCCGTCAATGTATTGACCACAGGAATCCTACGGAGCCTTTCGTATTATCCTAGCCAGTCTTTGGCCAATGTCCACTTTGCCTCCCGCACTGCAGCGTGCACATCCGTGACGGATCTACATTTCCGTTGCTGACTGCGCGTGAAGTGAGAAAACTGAATTCACTGTATGGGCTCAGAACGGACGTTGGCCACACGCTACGCCTTCGGCTCCTACAATTTGTGTCCGTGAACGTCTGCTATGCGGACAAAGCGGGCTTTCGCTGCGCTACAGCTAAACGGCGGCTTTCCGAACTTGACAAAACAAATTGTTAAATGATCGTTTTGACCTTATCAGACTGTTTCACGAATGGACTTCATTGTGCGTTCTTTCCTAAAATCAATTCAGTGCATGCTCGCTGTCATTATTTTGGCATCCGCTGCCAAGGCTCAAGACCCGACGCCTGCACTTCC
>NZ_CANLKW010000017.1 GCF_947491795.1 uncultured Roseobacter sp.
GTGCAAGCATTGAACCCCTGCGAACCGGAGGAATAGCTGTCATTTGAACGAGATGCAGAATTGATCAATTTGGGCTCACAGCGGACATGGGCACCGCACTACACCATCCGCTCCTACTATTTGCTTCCGTGAACGTCTGCTAAGCGGGACTTTGCTGCCGTTTGACCTGAGCAGGCCGATGTCCACTCTCTTCAAGTCTATTCGGTCTTGAACCCAGCAGGTTTTCCCACCAACCACTTCACCGTTATAGCAATGACTGCTCCAACAAAAATGAAGAGTAGTGTGTCTTGCGCTAGCACCTGCCAACCATACGGAGTTAGAATTCCGTCGATTGATATAACATTGTCGCCACCACCTATTGTTGAGTTAAAGTTGGGGTTGTTAGATTGCCGCCAACCTGAGTAGCGACCTATCGCGATACTCAGGGTCGCCAAAATCGCAGCTATTGCAGCGCCCCAACAAGCCGCTGAAATCCAACTGATTTCTCTTTGCATGACCCGTTTGAGGATTGGCGCTCCCACCACCCAGCAACACAACATAGCAAACGGAACACCCAGAATTGCTCCACCAATAATGCCGCCGGGGTTTGCGTTGAGTAAAGAGGGTACCCCAACCACTGATAGATAGCCCAGCAAAGCTGACAAGTTAACAGCTTTGATCCATTGCTTGCGGGAATACACAGGCCAGTCACTCATGGTGGAACCCTATCGAAATCAGCGGCAACTTCTAGACCGGTTTCGCGTAAGCCGACGTTCGCTGCATCGTGTCAGCTGGGTAGGTATGGGCTCGGAGCGGACATTGGCCACACGCCACACCTTCGGCTCCTACTATTTGTGCCCGTGAACGTCTGCCATGCTGGACGAAGCTGCCTTTCGAACCCTACCATCAAAACGTCCGCTTTGCTTGTTGTTCGAAACAACGCGTGGCAGTCTCGGCGCATGCAAAAGCTCAAGTTCCACAGTCAAGTAATTCAATTATGACAGGGTTGCCGAAGTGCATCGAATGCCAAAAGGAAATTGAGAAGTGCGCGAAACTCTGCGTGGAATGCGGGTCGCATCAAGACGTGCGGCAGCATATCAAAACATGGACACCGCTTCTCGGATTTCCAGTGGCATTTCTGGCTTTCGTTTTTCGATTTCTCCGCAGATCAGGCCGGCGTGGTTTCCATCACCTCCCAAAATCAGCACCCACCTTAGGACGGTTTCAGATATGGTGCAGCCTTGGAAAGTAAGCGATGGATCATGTAGATATCAGTGACGGGTTCCTGGCTCGCCGATTGACCATGGACTGTTTGACTTTCTACAGCGTCAAACGCCAATGACGAACAAAGTGTCGATGCCAGAGGAAATAAATTTGCCAGTCGAAGATGATTTACACCCTTTAGCTTTGGCAAATAAGAAACGTTTTTTGTTTTGGGTCCTGTTCTACTCACTCATTCATATCGTCGTTTGCAGGCATTTGTTTGTGGTAGCACCACCTGTCGGTAGCACGTCCTATGCAGTGGTTGTGGCTTGGGTGCTGGTGGGGCCGGCATTTTACTTTACCGATCTGTACCTGAGGCAGGTTTGGTGGCCTTACAAAAAAGAAATGGCGCGGCTTGGTCTGGAATTGCCTAATTTCAACGATCAGCGGCATCCTTATAATGTTTACCAAAAGGTTTTCGGGACGATGTTTGCCGGTCCTCTTTTGTTCGCAATCGGGTCGTCGATGCAGATTTGGGGTGGTGAAACCATAGCAAGCACTCGCATGTATCCATTTCTTCTGCCAATCGTGTATCTTGGCACACCAGCTATCTGTTTTGCGATCTATCATTCCTGTTTATATTACAAGGCATCTGTCGAATGAATGATGTACCCGGAAGCCCTATCTACGGATATTCCGAGAAGCTAAGGTGATCCAAAGCTGACGTTGGTCAGTTTCGCAGCATCCTTCACTTCGGGCTCAGAGTCAGATTTCGCTGCGCTTTCAATGAACGACGGCTTCAAGCTTGACGTAGGATTCTGCCCGCTCCGGCATTCGATCCCCAAGTTGCCCGACTTGATATGACCACAATGGCGTTCCTGTTTACGAAGCGACGCTGGGTGATGTAGCATCGACCCATAGTACCGGCGGAGAAACCGCAATGAACTCAACCGTTAGGGAAGGGCCGCACCTCGGCACCGATGAGCAAGGCGCGTCTCGGATGAAACGGACGTTCCCAATTGCTGTGCGCGTTGCAGACATGCCCGATGAACTCGGCAAGCTGCTGGATATCGGGCTCGAGGAGCATTCCCGTGGCCGCTGAAGCGAATGCGTATGACGCGTGGTTTCGCGCGAAGGTACAGGCCGCGCAGGAGGATACACGCACGGGAATATCTCAGGTTCATGTGATGCAGGCTGTACAGGCATTGATTGATGCGAAGCGCCAGGGCCAATCCAAGCCCTGACCAAGCCTTGGAGGTCAGCGCGGTCTGACCTCATCACCCCGAAAAGTGAAAGCGGGCTTTTGTCCTTTGGAACTCAGACCCTGATCCAAAGGAAATCCCCATGACCCAGCCCAAACCGGCAAACTCGGCTCTCTCAATTTCCCACCCTGACCTCGCCTCTGCCCTCGCGCAAATCGGCGCGGAGGTCGACCACCAACCCCTGCGCAGCTCAGCGCTCGCGCGCATCATGCGCGAGACGTTTCGTGGCAGTGATGCCGGAGGCGCCTGGGACTGGCGCATGGCCTATGACATGATGCAGGCCGCGGCTGTGCAGACGCTGCTACGTGGCGACAAAAGTGAGGACGATTACTCCGCCGCAAAACTCCTTGCGTCACGTCTCCTGACGGAAACCCGCCGGTCAGAGCAGCAGATCCGGCTGCAGCAGTTTTCCACGCCACTGCCATTTTCCGCCTTGGCCGTGCGGGCGGCTGCGGTCCGCAAGGGCGAGACCGTCCTGGAGCCGTCGGCTGGCACCGGTGCTCTCGCTGCGTTCGCGGCACGGGCTGGTGCCACACTTCTGCTCAACGAGATCGATCCCTTTCGCCGGAGGCTCCTGCGCGCGGTCTACGGCGGCGAGGTGACGGGTCATGACGGGGAGCATATCGACGATCTGCTGCACACGCCGGTTCTGCCCGACGTGGTGGTGATGAACCCGCCCTTCGCTTCTTCGGTCGACCGATCCCGGGATAAGCACATCGCGGCCAAACATCTCGTCGCGGCTGCAAAGCGTCTCGCGCCCGGTGGGCGGCTGGTGGCGATCATGCCGCCGGGGTTCAGCCCCGAGCGCGATGCCGCGCATTGGTCCCGCGCCTGCGGTCTCCTGAAGCCGCGCTTGGCACTCACGATGCCGGGACAGGTCTATCGCAAGCTCGGCACCTCTGTGGAAACCCAGCTGATGGTATTCGACAAGGTGCAGGAAGAAGGCGAGATGATCCGCGCTACAGTCCAGGACCTTGAGGAAGCCCTTCCTTTTGTCGACGCCGTGGCCGCGACCCGGCCCGAGATGCGCCCCGGCCAACGGGCTGAAGCGATCCCTCATGCTCGGCCGACCGTTCCATCATCTGCCCCGCGCAAGGCCGCTGCCAGTGTTGTCACCACCTCCAAGCCCCAGGCCATTGCTGTTGTCCCGCTCAGTTTCACGAGCCTTGATATCCCGCGCCACAACACCCCCGTCTCGGATATCTATGCGCGCTACCGTCCGCAGCGGATCGAGATCACGGGCGCGCAGGAGCATCCCACACCGTTGGTCGAGAGCATCGCGATGGCCTCTGTGGCCCCGCCGGTGCCGTCTGGCAACACCATTGCGGAACTGCGTCTGCCCGGCAAGCTGATCGAGGAGGGACATCTCTCCGAGGCGCAGCTGGAAACCATCATCATGGCGCATGATGCCCATGGGCGTGATCTGCCCGGGCGGTTTACGATCGATTATGACCAGACCAAGCTGACGCGCTCCGATGATGACCCGGAGGCACGCGCCTATCGCCTCGGCTATTTCCTCGGCGACGGCACCGGTTGTGGCAAGGGCCGCGAATGCGCGGGGCTCATCCTCGTGAACTGGCTTGCGGGGCGCAGAAAGGCGATCTGGGTTTCTAAATCCGCCACGCTCATCGAGGACGCGGTCCGTGACTGGACAGATCTTGGCTGCTCGCCCGCCGACATCCAGCCACTCTCCAAATGGAAACCGGACCAGCCCATCCCGATGGGCGACGGCATCCTTTTCGTAACCTACGCCACGCTGCGCTCGGCGGGCAAATGCGGCACCACGCGGCTGAGCCAGATCCTCGACTGGATGGGCGAAGACTTCGAAGGCGTGCTGGCTTTCGACGAGGCTCATGCCATGCAGAACGCGGCCGGGTCCGAGCAGGGCAGGGGGGGCAAACCCTCCCAGCAGGGCCTTGCTGGCCTGCGGCTGCAACTGGCAGCACCCCGCGCTCGCGTCTTCTACATCTCGGCCACGGGTGCCACGAGCGTGCACAACCTGGCCTATGCCGCGCGGCTGGGGCTCTGGGGGCAGGGCCCCGAATACCCCTTTCCGAGCCGCGAGAGCTTCGTTTCTGCGATGGAAGCCGGCGGTGTCGCTGCCATGGAGGTGGTCGCGCGCGATCTCAAGACGCTCGGGCTCTACACGGCGCGTGCCCTCAGTTTTGATGGAGTGGAGTATGACGTGCTCGAACACGCGCTCACTCCGGCCCAGATCGAGATCTACGACGCATACGCAGGTGCGTTTCGGACGATTCACCACAATCTCGAAGCCGCGTTGACTGCGACCGGCGTCAACGATGCCTCGGGCGAGACCAATGCCTCGGCCGCACGCGCTTCGGCCAAATCTCGCTTCGAGAGCACGAAGCAGCGCTTCTTCAATCATCTCCTGATGGGCATGAAGGCCCCGACCATCATCCGCGCGATCAAGGACGATCTGGCAGCGGGCAAGGCTTGCGTCATCCAGGTGGTTTCGACGGGTGAGAGCCTGCTGAAACGCCGGCTCGAGACGATGGACCCGGAGGACGAGCTGGTCGAGGGCGCGCTGACGCCGCGTGACTATGTGCTTGGCTACCTCGAACAGGCCTTCCCAATCCATGCTCAAAAGCTGGTCGAGATCGACGGCAACATGATGGTGGAACCCTTGCGGGATGAGACCGGGGCGCTGGTCGTCTCGCGCGAGGCGCTCGCCCTGCGCGATGCGGCGATGATGGAATTGATGACGCTGGCGCCGATCCCCTCGGCGCTGGATCAGATCCTCTGGGCCTTTGGCGACGAGGCTGTAGCAGAGGTCACGGGCCGGTCCATCCGGCCCCTCAAGGCCGAGGATGGACATCTCTTCATCGAGAAGCGCGCCGCCAGCAGCAATTCATCCGAGACCCAGGCCTTCATGGACGGCGAAAAGGATATTCTGATCTTCTCCGATGCAGGCGGCACGGGCCGATCCTATCACGCGGCCCAAACGGCGAAGAACCAGAAGAGGCGCCGGCACTACCTTCTGGAGCCCGGCTGGCGTGCCGATGCGGCCATCCAGGGGCTCGGCCGCACGCATCGCTCAGCGCAGGTCAGCGCGCCCTTCTTCCGGGTCTGTACCTCCGATGTGCATGGCGAGAAGCGCTTTACCTCGACGATCGCCAAGCGCCTTGATCAGCTGGGAGCGCTCACCAAGGGCCAGCGCGAGACCGGGTCGCAGGGCATGTTCCGCGAGGAGGACAATCTCGAAAGCCCGATCGCGCGGGGGGCATTGCGCGGGTATTTCGCCGATCTTGCCGCCGGTCGCGCCGAGGCGATGAGCTACGAGAGCTTCACCGACTGGACGGCCCTGCGGCTGATCGACAAGGATAGTATGCTGCTCGAAGAGCTTCCCCCGATCCAGCGGTTTCTCAATCGGGTGCTTGCCCTTCCCATCCACATGCAGAACGCGCTCTTTACCGAGTTCATGCGCCGGATTGCCGATCAGACCGAACGGGCGCGCGCGGCGGGCACGCTCGATCTCGGCGTGGAAACCTTGCGCGGCGAAAGGATCGAACAGGTTTCCACAGAGGATCTCTGGACCTGCCCGAAATCTGGTGCCGTGACGCGGATCATCGGGCTCGAGGTCACCGACCCGGTCCACGTGCTGTCGGTAGATGACGCCCTCTCGCGCAATCCCGACAAGCTGCCGATGGTGAATCGCGCCTCCGGCCGCGCGGCACTCATTTCGGCCCGCCACATGCAGATGTATGACGAGGATATCGTGACGCTGATGCGCAAGGCGGTGAGGCCAAACGGTTCCAGCTATCTCGAAGAGACGCGATTTGAAGCCTCTGCCTGGGAAGAGATCGGCAAGCCTGAGTTTGCGCGGCTTTGGGATGCCGAGGCTGCGTCCCTGCCAAAAACCACCACGACCAAGCTCTACCTGCTCACTGGTCTCTTACTGCCAATCTGGAAGGACATTCCGACCACCAATGAGCGCATCTACCGGGTCACGCCCGACAGGGCGACCGCGATGATCGGGCGCACGCTCAGTGAGGAAGGGGCAGCGGCGCTGCGCGCCCGCTTCCTCGTGTCCAACCCGCAAACGCCGCAGGAGATGTTGACCGTCGCCCTCGGCACCACCGCGCCGGTCGATCTGGGCCGGGGCCTGAGCCTGTCTCGTCGCCGGGTCGCAGGCGAGATGCGCCTAGAGCTGGGTGGCGCCGACAGGGGCATGATCGGTGGCCTCAAGGCCCTTGGCTGCTTCACCGAAATCATCGCCTTCCAGCTGCGCGTGTTCCTGCCGCACGGTAAGGGTGTCGACACGGCGGGCATTCTAGCCCGGATCGTTGGAAGCGGACAGGGCACCGCACGAGACGCGGCCCAGGTGGCGGCGGAATAAACAGGCAGTTGACCATGACACTCGAAGAAATCAAAGCCGCCGTCGATGCCGGCCTGATCGTGCATTGGGCCAACACTGGGTACCGTGTGCACAGGGATGGCCTCGGTCAGTACTTGATCACGTTTCAGTCGAACGGCAGCACAATCGGGCTGACCGACCGGAGCGGGCAACGGTTGAACGGGGATGAAGCGCAGTTCTTCATCGCGAAATCGGAGGATTGCAACGGTCCCAACCGGCGAGACCACCCGCTACCTGGTGAGCAGGGGAGGGGCGTCGCGCCTGGCGGAGAGGAGGCACAACCACTCGGGCGGCAGTTCTGACCGAGGGGAGGGAAAGAAAGGAAAGAAGGCTTTCTGGTTTGCGATCCCATGAGGGGTCGAAAAAGCAATCCCGGATGCGCTGGCAAGAACGTCAGGCACCGGCCAATCCAAGAAGGAACCATCCCATGTTCGCAGGAACCCTTACCCGCAACGTCGAGACCGCAACCGCCGAGTACACCGGCATGATTCATTCGACGCGCTTTGACATCGCCATCCAGCTTGAAACCCGTCCGAAGATGTCCGCGCGCAGCCCGGATTACGACGTGACCGCGGTCAACAAGTCGGGCCGCAAGGTGCGCATCGGTACGGCCTGGAACGAGACCGGCAACACGAGCGGCAACCCCTACATCTCGATGCAGCTCGATGTCGGCCTCGGCCCTTTCCGGATCAACGCGGTGCAGACCAAAGAGGCGCGCGCGGCCCAGAGTGGCGAATTCGAGATCATCCCGCTCGTCTCAAACGGCCTCATGAAATCCGGCTCGATCTCGGGCGAACTCACTGCCATGGACGCCGACAACGCCTTCACCGGCTACATCGCCAACATGATGTTTGATCTGGAGTTCATGTTGATCGAGAACAGCTACAAATCCGAGGAGACCCACCCCGATTACCGGATCGAGGTCAGCTCGCCCCGGGGCACGCCGATCCGGGTCGGCTCGGCCTGGATGGCGAAAAGCAGCCGCACCGGCAACGACTACCTGTCGCTGCTGATCAACACGCCCGATGGCGACCTGCGCGTCAACGCCGTGCAGAACGAAGAACAGCGTGGCGGCCAGACCTTCTCGATCATCCCGTTCATCGACAGCGCTGAGCAGCCGCAGGATGCAGGCGCGGGACTGTCGCTGGTCGCGTGATTAGCGTCTGAGACTGAACGAGCTAAACCGAAAGGGGAGCCGTGTGACTACGGTTCCCTTTTTGCTGTGTTTGTTTGAATAGAGCGATCGAACTACCATTTCACATGGCGATCTGGTGTACACGCGATGTGACCCAGCCCCCTGATCCGTGCCGTTCAGGTGTAGAATACGTTCCTGTTTCTTTCTGTTGATATGGTTGCGGTCAAGGCCTGCTGAGCGGAGCCTTTGCGGAGCTCAAAGGAGGCAGGCCGGGTGCCGCGGTTGAGATTGGCGTAGGCGGCCGGAGCCGGCCCGCCAAGCGATGTATGTGGTCCATTGCCCGGCAGTCGTTGTGCAACAAACGATGAGAGGGCAACTGGAAGCGATGTAATGCCTGCTGACACCGGTATCCTGGCACCACCGCAAAACGGCATGAGATGTCATTTCCGTGCCATTATCGCTGACAATCATGTCTGGCCGGCCGCGCCTGCGGATCAGGTCATCCATTTCTCAGGTCATTCGTGCGCCTGACAGGGAACGGTCCACGACGGTTGCCGGCGCCTCGCGCGTACTTTCATCAACGATACGGACGCTATGGCTACCGCAAGGTCGCTGAGTTGCTTCGCATTGACGGCTGGTCGGTTAACCACAAGAAGATCGAACGGCTATGGCGCGAAGAAGGCCTGCAGCTCCCGAGGCGACACAGGAAGCGGAAGCGGCTGTACCACAAAGACAGTTCGATCATCCGACTCCGACCGCAATATCCCAATCATATCTGGAGCATTGATTTTGTTCACGACAAGCTGAGCAACGGACGTTCCTACAAGATGCTCACAGTGTTGGATGAGTACACCCGCGAAGCGTTGTGCGTAGCGGTCAAGCCGAAGATGAACAGCGCCGACGTGTTGGATGCGCTCTATCCACTACTGTTGCGGCACGGGAAACCCGAACACATTCGCTCCGATAATGGCTCAGAGTTTATCGCGACGGCCCTGCAAGACTGGCTGAGAAAAGTCGGGATCAAGCCGATCCAGATCTACCCGGGATCGCCCTGGGAGAACGGCTGCAACGAACGCTTCAACGGCACATTGCGACGCGAATTCCTCAACGCAGAATGGTTCCATACAACCAAGCAAGCGCAGATCGTCATCAATACCTGGCTCAGACAGTACAACCGTGTACGACCTCATCAGGCCCTAAACATGCGCCCGCCAGTTCCAGAAACCCTGCTGAAAAGTGGCCCATAGAAATGGGGCTGGACATTGTTGTCGGTTACGTGGCGTTCACCAGGGTTTTTGTCCATGTCTGAAAGACCCCCGATTTGGGCAGTTCTAAATTACTCCAAGCGATAGCATACAAAAAATGGGCCTCCAACGTTTCGACTATCTGCTGGATTTTCGGGGTTCCGCGAATGTGGAGGTTCGAGCCTACGCTAAAGACCAGGTTTTCGATCCAGGGAGGGTTGGAAGCTGAATATGATAGAAGAAACGGGCGACCGCTTTTTTGATTTCTGGCCAAGCAAAGGAAGTTCTGTCGACAGGATTGATCCAATGGGTCAAATGGTAGCGCGACCGCATCCAGGAGATCTTCCTGTGAGAGATGAAGTATCTCGTCTGGTGTTTGGCAAGGTATGATGTCCCAAGTCGAGCTACCTCCAACCGCAATTTTTTCCTGAGCAATTGGCTCACCAGAACAGACCGCAAGCCGGGGTCGATTCAGCTTTTCCTTGCATTCTATTGTATCCATCAACGAAATTTTCCTTTGCGCGCGCTTGTCACCGCCTGTTCACATTATCGTGATTTGGCATTGTATCAATCGATGGGTCAGAAATTTTCCATGGAAAATTTCGATATATTAAGGTTGGACGGACACACTCTTCGTGTCTTTCTGATGGTCTACGAAATTGGCTCTATTAGTCGAACGGCGGATGTCTTCAACCTTAACCAATCGACGATAAGCCATACTGTAGATAAAATGCGGGCGGCAGTTGGGGATCCACTATTTGTAAAGTCTGGGCGCGGCATTACCCCGACAGAAAGAGCAGAAACAATTGCTCCACGAGTCCAGGAGATTCTCGCGGGATTGGAAGGCTTAGTTGCAGTAAAGAACTACGAAGCATCCCGAGATACGTTGCCGTTTTGCATCGGTCTGCCCACTCCGGCACTCATTCCGCAAATTAAGATCGTTCAGGATACTCTAAGTGCCTTAGCTCCAAACGTTCAATTTCGTGTGGGCCGCCTGGCACCAAGAGAAAGGATGTCAGAGATGCTTAGTCTTGCTGAGATCGACTTAGCGATAGCAATCAATGTCACAAATCTACCAGCAACATTGAATTCGGCGAGATACGGCGAAGACAACCTTGTCATTTACTACGATCCTAACATGCGCAGCCCAATCGAAACTGTTGAAGAATATGCGAAAGCTAATCATTGCGTTGCCGGACTGGGTGGAAACTCCAAGAGCATCGTCGAGACGGCGCTCGACCTGCAAGGTCTGAAACGCAAAATCACCTTGATCTCGCCAACGGCGTCCACACTAGGCCAGTTTGTTGCCGGAACTGACATGATTGCTACAATGCCACTTGGGTTGGCTCGAGAAAGCTATCGAGACCTTGCTTATTGCGTACCTCCCTTTACGTTGCCACAACTGAATTATGATCTTGTTTGGCATCGGAAGTTTGAGAATTCAGGCCGCAACAAGTGGTTTCGCGACTTGCTTTTGGAGCACTCAGGATGATGGTAGTTGATCTGACAGGCGGGACTTTTTCCCAATTCGATTTCACAGCACTCGTTTGTGCAATTGCAACGAATTACCACTTCTGCTCCGGTTGCTGAGTGCAGAGTTTTGCCAGCGCATTTGGGAGCGTCATTTCGAGACTATAATTGTCTGGTCGACATCCAAATGATCGGAGTACCAGCCTGTCGGTCTCCCCTGGTCGGTTGCGCGTGTCGCAGGGGAGAACGGCCCTTCGGTCCGTCGCGCATTCGGCTATGCGGCCTCACCGCGGCGTCGCACCCGGCATCCCGGTTTGCCCGCCTCGCGAGCACGTCCCTCCCCGGCCGCTCCACCGGATTGCGCTCTGGTCTGTTTTGCGGGGCAAAACGATCCCGCCGCTCCATCCGTCTCCCGCGTCCGGTCGGGCCGTTTGCCTGCTCGTGTCGGGCAAACCTACCGTCAAAACACACACACATGAGTGCGGAAGCATATCCTCCGGATGGCCCCCAAATCAGCCCGCGTCAAGGATCGCAAAACTTTTCGGCGAGGGCAGGGGCTGTGGCGCGGGGCGGTCCCGTGCGTGAGGGTGTGCGTGTGTCAGGTGTTGCACACGGAAAACTTTTGCGCCCGGCAAGCCGGCGGCTGCACCGTCCCTGACCCGGGCAGATTCGGAAACCAGACATTCGGCCATGCCCCCACACTCACGTGGTGGCTCCTCAACCGAATACTGGAGACCAGACATGGCTTACGACACCGCAAACACCTACGAGACCATCGAGCTTTTCGGACTGACCGAGAAGGACGCACAGCTGCCGATCCCCGAGGATCACATCCTGACAGATCGCATCATCCGCGAGAGCTTCGAGGCTCTGCTCGGTCCGCTGCGCGAGACCGGCCTTGAGGCGGAAATCGAACCGCTGGCCCATGGGCTCGCCACGATCCTTCAGCGCCGCAACGTGGCGCTTGGCAAGGAGGTCGACCGCACCGCCGACAAGATCGGCGCGCTGGCAAAATCCCACGACGGATCGGAGATCGCCGAGACCGCGCTCGAAGAGGCGCAGGCGCGCTTTCTGCAATTGTGCGAGATTGTTGGCGCAATCGAGGTGATGAGCGAGGCGGCGGCGGAGTGCTATGAGATCGAGACCGGTCACGCCTTCATCCCGGCAGCTGGGTCGCGCGCAAGCGTCCGGGCGCAGGAGACCGGGGCGGTCTTCGAGGCCCGGCAGCTCCTGGAGCAGCACGACCGCGAGACTGCCGAGAAGTCGAAAGTCGAGGGGGTGCCCCTGATCGTCTCGGGCGCCACCGACTGGACCGATGTCGATGTGATCTTCAACACGCTCGACAAGGTTCGCGAACGGATCAGGCAGAACCGCAATCAGGAGATCTTCCTTTGCCACAAGGGTGGCAAGCATGGGGCGGAGATGATTGCAGCACGATGGGCACGGGCACGCGGGATATCACAAGCACGTTTCGATCCGCGCTGGTCCGCGCATGGGCGGGCGGCACCGTTCAAGTGCAACGACGAGATGCTGGACGACAAGTTCGCGGCGACGGGGGTTGTACTCTTCGGTGGCAACGGGGTCGCACTGAACCTCGGGCAGAAGGCGGAAGCGAAGGGCCTGACGGTCATGCGGGTAGCTGATCCGGCGAAGAAGACTGCGGAGACGTGAGTTGAGAGGGTCGCCTTCGGGCGGCCCTTTCGTCGTTCTTCCAGAAGTGTGCGAACATCGGCGGTGTCGCAGCGAACTCCAGCAATGGGAGTCGAATGCATAGGTGTTTGTAGTCCGTCCAATCTGGTTTTGGGAATGGCTGGATGGTATCTCTATGCGATTACAGCTTAATGTGGCCCTGCGGCAGAAGACATTTGTTGCACAGATCAACACCGGCCCAGGTTTTCCTAGATGCCTTTTTCTCCGGAACGCACCAAAGAGATTCAATCGCGCATTGATGCGCGTTTGCGGTCCGGCCAGGCTAACGATTGGGAAGTGTCCTTCCTCACAAATATGGCTGAACGGTTCCAGCGTTATGGGACGGAGACGCGCCTGAGCAAAGCGCAGTATGCGAGCCTGCACAAAGTCCTGAAACTGGAACGCGAAAATCCGACCGAGAAAAGGGCAGCGTCCGACGACAGGACTTCTCAACCAGCACCGAAGCGCAGTACTAGAACCGGTCAGGCAAGACCCCGTCCGGTCTCCGTGACCCGCGCGATCAATGCACCTCGGCGTGCCGTGCGCAAGGCTCAACGCCAAATCATGGTGCCATTGGTGATCGCTGTCGGATTCTTCGCATTGGTTGGATTATTGTTTGAATCATCAAACACGCGATCCACACCTTACATTCCGTCAGCGGTTCCCTCATCGCAAACAGCCGAAGCCGCTTACGTCTATGTGACAGGGACGCGTGTCAATCAACGTGCTGGACCGTCTACTTCCAATGCCGTGATGGGTGTCTTGAGCGAGCGAACCCGCGTCGAAAAGCTTCGAGAAGAAGGGCAGTGGACAGAAATTCGATCCAACTTTGGTACGGGCTGGATGGCTACCCGTTTCCTGTCGCCAGTCGCGCCGGCAACAGAGCGACCCGCCTCACAGGACCGGTCGCTTCGCGCCAGCGATGTGCGGATCATTGACGGTGATACGATTGATGTTCGAGGCCTGACAGCGAACGTGCGTCTCGTTGGATTCAACGCGCCTGAGACATGGAGACCCGCCTGCACTGCCGAGCGTGAGGTCGGGGAGCGCGCGACTGCGCGTCTGGGTCAATTGGTGCGAGGTGCTACATCAATTGAATTTGAGCGCGTGGCCTGTTCCTGCCGACCCGGGACAGAGGGTACGGATCAGTGCAACTTTGGGCGGTTCTGCGGCTCGTTGTTCGTTGACGGTCGGGACGTCGGCAGCACGCTCATTGCTGAAGGTCTGGCCGTGCCGTACCGATGTGGACGCACCAGCTGTCCCCCACGTCCTCAACCCTGGTGCCGATAGCAGACGCGCCCAACCGACCCAGACGACGGACCTTCGCGCGCGGCGGAACGCTGACCCGCCGCATCGCGAGCGTGACGCATCGCTATCCAGATGCATTGAATCAGAACGAACCAGGCCATCTTCGTTCACGATCGACGGGTTCGATGGCGGCTTCAAGGTGGTGGCACAAATTCGGATCACTCCTTTTTTGCTCATTGATGTGGATCGCACGGGGTCGGCCCAATCGTGCCCTGCGCTTCGCTCCGGCAAGCAGAAATACGGCTTCCACGGCGGGGCCGCGGACCCTCCGCATTTGCACTTGCAACCGGGCCTTTTGCCCCAGTGCCGGGTGATCCCCATCGCAACAAGGAGTAACCCAAATGATCAACCACTACGTCGCCACCGTCCCCGTCAAGTTCACCGATACCGATGGCCAGGAGCGCACCCGTTTTCAGCGCGTGGGCGCCATGTTCCGCAACACCCGCAACGGGGACGGCTCGGAGTTCTTCAGCCTCAAGCTCGACTTTCCGGTCGCGGTCTCGGAGCTGGTGATGTTTCCGCCGAGCGCGAAGGATCCCCAGGACTAAATCCTCTGACGAGGATGGGCCGCCCGAGGACGATCTTGGGGCGGCCCGATCCCTGTTCCAGGGATGCCGAGTCCGGCGCGGGTGATCGCCGACAGCGACCTCCTCTTGGTGCGGGTAGCTGCGCGCTCAAAGGACGATCGCCGCTCGGATTGATCTGGCCGCGACAGACCGGCCAGTCAGCCTTCAAGGGGTCCATCCGCAAAAGCCTTTCGGTGCTGCCTTCTCGGTTTTTGCGGTAGAGATTTGGCTCCGCCAAATCTGGTCCTCCTTGACCTTGCCTGTCCGCCCTGTCGGTGGGGTTTGCGCCCGCCCGCGGTTCCGTCCGAAAACGTGCGTGTTCGGCCAGACCCTCGGGCGGTGCTGGAGAAGGGGCCTTTGAAACTGGAGGCTGTGCTGGTGGTGAGGGCGGCAGAGCCGCGTTCCTGCGGGCCGCGGCGTGAAGCGGACACCGAGGCTGCCTGAGGCTGAATACAACGAAAGTATATAATTGACATCTGGGTATATTATTGTATGGTTGGTTCAGTCTTTTTGGAAGGTGGCAGGAAATAGGGGGTCTTTCTTCGCATGTCTCGC
>NZ_CANLKW010000018.1 GCF_947491795.1 uncultured Roseobacter sp.
ATCCAGCGAGAACCAGCCCATAGTTCCGTTTCGGTCCGGTTGCCGCTTCTGAAGCCATCAAGCGCTGCTCTGATCCAGGTCTTTTCGCACCCAATGGTGCCCGGGATAGTCTTTTGGTTTGCTGCTTCGAGGAGAATGTCCCTGTAGCTTTGGCCTTTCAGATGCCTCCTCGGGTCGATCCCGTAGGCTCGCCGGAATAGCTTGTTGCAAACAACCATTTGCTCCTGTGCATCAAACAATGCGAACCCGTCGGGAATGGCGGAGCTGATGTAATTGAGTTGCTGGGTTACTACCTCAAACAGTTGCCCGGTGCGGGTTTCTGCAGTGACGTCAAAAAGAAATCTCAACCATCTGGTCCCGCCATCGGGCATCCGCTTTGGTGTGCCCCGGCTGAGGAGATGTTTATTTGCACCTTGTCCATCTGTGATCCGAAAACGCGCTTCCCAAACTGCAAGAGTCGTGGCGGAGATTTCCACTGACATCTGCAGCTTTTCAAGGTCGTCTGGATTTACCATTGCCCACAATTGTTTCGGATCTGTGCCGATCTGCGTTACAGGCAGTCCCCAGATCTTCTCGCACCCGGAATTAAGTGGCCGGATTGTCTGTCTTTGCTCGCCATCGACTTCGAAGACGAAGGCTGCCCCTGGCAGGTTCTCTGCGAACGTCTCGAGGAGTTCCTCCTGATCAATCTCCATCATCGCATCACTCCACGTGTCATCGCAGCAAAGTCACAGAAGCGGTAACAGTGATGGGCGAACAAACCGTAAATTGTAGCCTCGGCTACCCCCAACAAGAAAAGCCAAAAAAGCATAGGTTTGAGTGAATTCCGCCGAAAACCTGATTGAGCCACACATTGCTTAGACGCGGAAGCGCGTGTCGTTATGCCCAAAACGCAGATTGTTGCTGAGCTCACATTGAGTGCAGACAAAAAATCATTCTTTGTTCAGTCGTGCTGTGTGCTTCTTTTCCCAGAAATTCAGCTGGAAGAAATGAACTCGACGAACAACTCTGGCAGGAAGATTGAGCTGACAACGGGCGAATTCCATCTCGCTCATACGGATGCCTAAGCGCGCTGGCTGTGACTGATGAGACAATCACCCAAAGATTTCAGCTCTTTCCCTGCGACCCAGCGACCCGTATCTTGCAGCAGTGGGAAACTGACGGAACATTGTTCAAGAATTGGGTCAGTTCTGTATTTTTTGGTGGGGTGCGGCTATTCTTAGATCATGCCGACACCAGCAGACGTCGACCATGTTCAGAAATCCACATCCAACCAAGTTGACCGCTCTACCCTAGTGTAGCTTACAACGTCTGGTATGCGGGACGAAGTTTTTGTTCAAAGCTGAGCCAATGCATTGCTTTCTTCAATCTGAGACTTGAGGCCGTTTGGATAAAGCTCCAAGTCTCCGCTATCCAATTGCCGGATATCGTACCATCGAGCGATACACTTTTCCCCATTATCCTCAAAGTACTCAATAGGCCCCAACCCGTGGTATGCATTGGCAGGAAAGGTCACGTCTGAAACAAAGGTGATCTCATGCCCAACCACGCCTTGATGGGTGAAGATATTCTCTAAAACCAGTGGCGTGCCAATCACATCAACAGAGACGTCAAGTTCTTCTTCAAACTCCCTGACAAGCGCATCGCGCCACGTTTCTCCAAATTCCAGCCGACCACCAAGAGGCCTGACACCTTTCACAGATCCATCGTCAAGACAGATTTCACTCGCGAGCAGCAAGCCGTTGCGCCAAACAAGCCCAAGCGCTTTCACCTGAATATGCTGTTGAGGTCGCCAAACATTCATACCGGATACCTACCACTTTCAGACTGCTTGTCGAAGTAACTATGGGCTCCAAAGCGGACGTTGGCACCGCGCCACACTTTCCGCACCAATCAATTGAAAGCACTTTTTGCGTCAGACCGGACGTTGACCCAGCCAACCGCCTATCCCCAGAGACTCGCACCAGAGGCCATCGCAAACATCAGCGCTACTACGAAAATCAACGCAAAAGCAGCAGCTTGCTTCATGTAATACTGTTTCATCGCTAAGGTTTTTTCCTGCCGCCTCATGCCGATAGCCCACACGACTCCCCAAGCACAAAAAACACAGAAGAAGCTGGAAATTCCAAAAACCCAAATCAATGCTCGCTCCAATTATTTGTCCTTCGGCTTTCTTGAACCCCTTTTGAAGGCCCTCCAAAGCAAAATTATTATTAAGGCCAGAAAGATCAGAACCAACCCTGGCAGCCCAATGTTGTTCAGCAATTTGGCCCCCTTCTATTTGCACCTGTCAGTGCCGGCTATGCGGACTAACTTGCGATCTGGCATCAAAAACGAAAGCTTTGGTTCGGTCTTCTGATGATGCAACACTGCGCTTCACAACAATAGTAGAACGCTCAAATACATCGCATATGCAATTACAAACAGACCGCCTTCGCGCTTGCTGATAGTCCAGCCGGTACGGGCGAAAACCATCATGATGAGAGTTGCCCCGCACATGACCCAGATGTCCAGCCGGGCGATTTCGACCGGGATTGTCATGGGTTGAACGATGGCTGTGATGCCCAAAATGCCCAGGATATTGAACATGTTGCTGCCCAGCACGTTTCCCAAAGCAACGTCGCCCTGTCCTTTGCGCACGGCAATGATCGAGGTCACCAGTTCAGGCATCGATGTGCCGATCGCAACGATAGTCAGACCGATCACGGTCTCCGATATCCCGGCGCTCTGGGCGATTGTGACGGCACCTGACACCAGAAACCGAGCACCGAAGATTGTGATAATCAACCCGACCAGAGTAATACCCAGTGAAACCCTGAGCGCATACTCGGGTCCGGGAACAGCGTCGGCTTCACCTGCGTAGATACTTGCAGTGGGCGTGCCTCCGACCTGCCTTTCCGACCAAAGTGTAAAACCGAGGTACGCGCACAGTGCGATCAGAAATGCAGTGCCAATCCATCGGCTGACATGCCCTACGAGGACAGCACCAAGGCATAGAAGCGTCGCAAGGATCAAAACGGTACCGTCGCGTTTGAACGCTTTGGGGTCGACAGCAATAGGCGCGAGGCAGGCCGCAAGCCCCAGAATCAACAGCACATTCCCGATATTACTGCCGACAACATTACCAATTGCGATCCCGGACGCGCCTGCGAGGGCAGCCTGCAAACTAGTGACCAGTTCCGGCGTAGACGTACCGAACCCCACCAGCGTCAGACCGATGACCATCGGCGACACCCCAAAGCGTTTGGCGGCTGAGACGGCACCGCGTACCAGCATTTCGCCACCAAGGATAAGCCCGATCAAACCGACAATGACCAGAAACGCTGCAATCATTCTTGGACGACTCCTGTCCGTTCGGAATTGGCCGGGGCGTTTGCCGCAAGTTGATCCGCGTCCAGTTCCGCCTGGTCTGATCCGAGTGCAACTGTTTCCGGGGTCAAGGCGCGCGTGATCGGGTTGGCCTGGAACGACACCTTGTTCTCCTGCATGACGGCGGGGGCCGTTCCGAGGCGCAGGATGGCAAAGAGGATCAGCAGGACATGCGAGGCTCCCGTGACAGCAAAGAGGCTGGCCGCCCCGAAAGATGTCATGGCAAACCCCGCTGTGGTCGGGCCGATGATCGACCCGATGCCGAACACCAGCAACAAACCACCGCTGACCTGAATGTAGGTGCCGGGCTCGGCATGATCGTTCGCATGGGCGGCGATCACGGGATACATTGAGAAGACGGTAGCCCCGAAGAGCGCCGATAGCCCCAGCACCACAACGGGTTGGGTTGTGCCGGTGAAGAGAAACATCGCATCGGCCAGCAGCGCAAAAACCGTGATCGCTATCAGCACCTTACGTCGGTCAAGTCTGTCCGAGGCGATACCAATTGGGATCTGGATGGCCGCGCCAGCCAGAATGGGGATGCTCGCAAAAAGCGCGATGTCCGCAAGTGACAGGCCAATACGTGCCCCATAGACGGCGGCAAGCGTGCCGAAGGAGGCGTTAGATACTCCAACCATCAGAACCGCAAAGACTGCGATGGGCGAGTTTTTCCACAGGCTGCGCAGGTTCAGCGACACCTGAGTCAGCGGTTTCGGTGTCGTGGTCGCGCTTATCGCGGTGGGCAGCAGGGCGAGGCAATAGACCATGGCCGCAAGCACGAAGAAGAAATAGCCGTTCGCATCGCCCAGCGTCAGCACCATCTGCCCGGCCGTTGTCGCCGCGAGGTTCACCATCGTGTAGATGCCGAAGATGCGCCCGCGCGACGCTGCGTCCGACCGTTCGTTCAGCCAGCTTTCCACGATCATCGCGGCACCAGCGAAACAGAATCCCGAGAGCGCGCGCACGGGGATCCAGACCTGAGGGGCCATCAGAACCAGCGACAGCAGCACCGCGATGGCAGCAATGGCGCACATGGCGCCAAAAGCGCGGATGTGACCCACCCGGGCAACCAGCGCAGGCGTTCGCAGGCAGCCCATTACATAGCCGATGGCCCAGCCGGTTCCAAGCAAGCCAAGAGATGCGGCGCTGAACCCTTCAGCCTCGCCGCGAATGGGCAGGATCAGGCTGTTGACGCCCCCTGCAAAGAGCAGGAACGCAGATCCCATCAGAAGGGCGGTGAGAGGCAGCAGGCTTCTTACCATGAATATCAGGACCTTCTCACAACCACTTCGAAAATTTGAAGATGAGAAGCAATAGAAGTCCGCCGACGATGGATGCGCCGGTCAGGAGCCAGAACGCCGTTGGTTCTGATGTTCCAAGCATTCCTGCGACATTAACACCGATGAGACCAATCAAAAACTCCAGGAGCAGAAAGATCGCAGCGACCACGGACAACACAAAGTTGTCGCGACCAAGCGCATGAACACGGTCGGCTTCAATATGGTCCTGCAAGGCGGAAAGGCTCTCGCAACGAGGTCGCGTATCGCTTGGCAAAAGTGCGCCGGCTGCTTTTTTCGGCATGTAGTGTGGTGCCCATGGCTGCAAGCCGGGATCCTGTAAATCCAGATGCAGCCACCGATTGCCAGAATGTGGCTCCGGGTCGAGCATACCGGTTTTTGCGGTTTCCGCGCGACCCTTGTCTATGTCAAAGGCGGCAATCGGTTTTAAATCAGCGGTTTCCATAGAGCCAGCTTGCAAGAAAAAGATATCGCTGCATCGAAACTTAGCCTGAGGATTACAGACCTGACCAGCGATAACTTTCCAGTCGCCGCGCACTGAGAGATCTCACCGCCCAGACAGGGCCGATAGCTCAGACAGCCCAACACTATCACAACAGCTTCACTGGTCTGATGGCAGGAATGCGTGTTACTTTGACAGACTGACGTTCGCATACGGTTTTTTGGGTTGCACAATGACACTCAGATTTAGACGGCTCGCATGCCGTCACATCGCTTTAGTAGGCGTCCTGCTTCTGGTCTTGTCATTGGCAGGTATCGCCGCCGCGCAGGACGATCTGTCGGATTTCCGAATGTCTATCGAAGACCGTCGCGCGCAGCTTACATTGATCGAAACCGAATTGACCGTTCCTGGAACGACCAGACTCGTGGACCTGCGGGCGCGTGTGCGCGACATCCTGCAAGACGCGCAGGACACACTTGGTCCCGTCGTCAGTCAGAGAGACCGTTTGAGGGCTGAGCTCGAAGCTCTGGGCCCGCCACCCGAGGAAGGGCAACCGGATGAGGCTGCCGATCTTGCGGCAGAACGCGCGCGCATCTCAGCGGCCTTTACGGCCTATGATGCAGCGATCCGACAGGCAGAACTGAACGTTGCAACCGCAAACCGTCTGCTTGAGGACATCGCCAACGCACGGCGGGACCGGTTCTACGAGAGTGTGTTTCGGGCCGGTCCAAGCCCGCTGGACCCCGCAGTCATTGCCGGCGGGATCGGTGGATTTGTTCAAGGCATTGCCGACGGACTGCGGTGGGCACGCCAGGACGTCAAGGATCGGGATCTTCAAAACAGCCTGTTTTCAGATATCGCCATCCTCGCATCAGCGCTGGTGCTCGCGCTTTTGATGTTTCTCCCTGCCAGACGGAAGCTCAACCGCCTGACATTGAAATACATGAGGTCGAATGCGCCAACACCATCGCGCAGGGTGCTCATTGCCGGCATCCGAACCGTCGCCCGGATTGTCCCGGGCGTCATCGGTGGCTTGATCGTCTATGAGGCCCTGAAACTCACCGAGCTGATCAGACCCGGTGTGGTCGGTGACGAAGCGATTGCCGGGGCGATCTGGCTGACCTTTCTGGCCTTGATTACCGTAGACGGTGCTGCGAGAGCGGTCTTCTTCCGCTCGGTTGATGGCTGGGAAATAACGCAGATCGGACCCTACAAGGCCTATCTCGCGCGCTTTTCTCTGATGCTGGTCACCGCGCTCCTGGGCGCGGACGCCATCCTCAGGGCCGGAGCAGCCCTGCTTGGGGCACCGCAGGAAACAGCCTTGCTGCAGAGTGCTGTGGTTGCTGGTTTGCTGGCTGCAGCGCTGGTGTTCTTTACCCGGAAAACCTGGACAACGGAGTTTCTGAGAACGCCCACTGCTGATCAGGATCCCTCACCGGATCGCGAGAAGGTCAGAGCGAGTGTGGCGCGCATCAGCATCACGGGGCTATTGATTGCTTTAGTTATCGTTGCGGCGACCCTGATAGGTTACGTTGCCCTTGGGTATTTTCTGGCGACCCGCGTGTTCTTTATCGCCGGGCTTGCTGCAGCCATGTGGTGTGTTCGTGGGGTGTTGCGGGAAGCCATTCTTACACTGTCCAATCGAGTGATGCCTGCCGCAGAGGATGCACCGGAGGGCGACGAGGCCGAGGAGGATGGCAAACCCGGGAATCTACTTCAGTTCTGGGCCCTGTTGGCCCTGGAACTGTTGGTGCTCACCGCATTTATTGCGCCCGCAGCGCTAATCCTCGGCGCATCGTTTTCCGATGTTCGCGACACAGCCCTTGATGCGTTCTTCGGCTTTCAAGTAGGATCTGTCACCATTTCCCTGGCAGACCTTCTGGCAGGCGTCACGGTGTTCGTTGTCCTGCTCGGTGTCACACGCTTCATCCAGCAAACCGTTGAAAAGCGGCTTTTCCCGCACACGCGCATCGACCCCGGTGTCCAACATTCCTTTCGAACCCTGATCGGCTATGGCGGTCTTGTGATCGCCGGGCTGGCCGCGATCGGGGCCATCGGTGCTGATCTGTCAAATCTTGCGATTGTGGCTGGCGCGCTCTCGGTCGGGATTGGTTTCGGTCTTCAGAGCATCGTGTCGAACTTCGTGTCCGGCTTGATCCTGCTCTTCGAAAGGCCCGTCAAAGTCGGCGACTGGATCGTTGTCCCCTCCGGAGAGGGCTTTGTCCGGCGCATCAGCGTCCGATCCACTGAAATCGAGACCTTCGACAGATCTTCCGTGATTGTCCCAAATTCTGAGCTGATCGCGGGGACAGTGACCAACCTGACTCTGGACAATAAGATGGGCCGGGTCGTGGTGCCAGTGGGGGTATCCTATGATTCAGACCCCGAACGTGTGATGGAGATCTTGTATGAGATCGCGAATGCACATCCCAAAATCCTTAAAAACCCCGGCCCTATGGTCGCATTCACTGCGCTTGGCGAAAGCTCGCTGGACTTCGAACTGCGGGGTTTTATTCGGGATGTGATGCTGGGCGCCATCATCCGCACGGAAGTACGGGTCCAGATCGTGAAACGGCTTCGGCAGGAAGGCATAGATATTCCGTTCCCGCAGCGCGTCATCCACATGGAAAAACCAGACGATCCGCCTGAGACAAAGCCAGCCTGAGCTGGACGGCTCGTGATCAAAATACAAAGACCGGCACGATATGCGCGCCGGTCACCTAGTCTTGGATTTACGGTAGAGCTTTATTAACCGTCAGCACCAGCAACTTTCTTGACGCCTTTCACGGCGAGTTTTCCAGCGCCAACAGCACCTTTTGCAACAACCTTGGTTGTTCCGGCGGCGACACCAACCGAATTGTCGATAACCTGCTCTGTGGAACAGGCGGTCATGGTAAGCGATGCCGCCAAAAGCGCTGCTACAAGTGCTTTGCGTACAGTGAACAGTTTCATCTTCAGTCTCCTTTTCCCAACAAAAGGGGTTTAGCCAATGTGGAAGCTGAGCCCGCGACGGTGCGCGTTGGGACGCTCGTCCCGGTTGGCCTTTTGCAGAATGCCGTGTTGGCCATGTCAACTTCCACGAGCGGAGATTTAGTGGATTTCAATGAGCAAGAAAAACGAATAAGAATTGTATATAAAACGCGTAACACTCATGGATTGAAATGGATATCACCCTGATCAAGACCTTCATTGAGGTCGCCAATACCGGGTCTTTTGTCGCCGCCTGTGATCGATTGTTCGTAACCCAGTCGGCGGTCAGCCTGCGCATTCAACGATTGGAAGACAGCTTGGGTCATGCGTTGTTTATCCGGTCCAAGGCCGGGGCCGTGCTGACGCCCGAAGGAAAGCAGTTCGAGCGTTACGCGCTGAGCCTGGTCAAGATCTGGGAGGAAGCGCGCCAACAGATTGCCATCCCCGAAGGCTACAGCCGTGCGTTGTCGGTGGGCGCGCAGTATTCGCTTTGGCCGCGGCTGGGATTTCGCTGGCTGGACGCGATGCAGGCAAAGATGCCCGAGCTGAGCGTGCATGCGGAGGTCGGCATGACCGACCGGATCACGCGGTTTCTGATCGAGGGGGTGGTGCAGGCGGCACTTCTGTATACGCCCCAGTTGCGGCCGGGACTGATCGTCGAGCATGCGCTGGATGACGAATTGATCCTTGTGGCCTCATATCCTGGCGCCAGTGTTGATATGAAAACCGAATTTGTCTCGGTGGACTGGGGCCCGGAATTCACCCATGCGCTGAGCATCGCCCTCCCGCATCTGACAGATTCGGGACGCTCAATGGCATTGGGTGCGCTCACGGCGGAGTACATCTTGAACCGGCGGGCCGCCGCTTTCTTGCCAGCGCGGTCGGTCAAACGCCATCTGGATACAGGAAGGCTGCACATTGTGGCAGATGCGCCACGGTTTCCCTACCCGTCCTGGGTCGTCTGGCGCGAAGACCTGGACGCGGATCTCGCGGAGTTGGCGCGCAGCACATTGGAAGGCGTGGTGCAGAGCGCTGAAAAAGAACAGGAATCTGTCGTTGATCAGCTGGAAGCGATGGAAGATTACGACCCTGATGATCATCCATCGGTGACAAGTAAATAATACTCGTTTCATACCTAATTATTTCGAATTTCACTCAATATAAATCATCTTCTACATCTGATCTCAGCAGAGATGCTCCCGTTCCTTAATGAGGGCGGGTCACCTTGTTGGGAAAGGAATGACCCATGAACACTCTTTTGAAACTGGCAACTGTATCCGCGATCGCGCTGATAGTTGCGTCGCCCGTTGTTGCGCAGTCCCGCATCGTCGGCATCGAAGCGCTGGACGATGATATTGATGACATACAGGAAGACGCTGAGCGCGAGTTGAACCGTGGCCAGGATGCAGATCGCTTTGGCCCGAACGGCGTGCCCCAAGGCTGGCGCGGCTCTTTTGCACTGACCGCCTCAGCGGCCAGCGGTAACACCGACACCGGCGAAATCTCGGGTGCAGGCCGTCTGACCTATGGCGTCGGCAGCTGGAACCACCTCTTCGGTTTTGCCATCGAATACGGTGAAGCCAATGATGTGACCAACGAAGAGAAATTCTTCGCTACCTATGAAGGTAACCGTTACTTTAACGACCAGTTCTACGCCTTTGGTGTGGCACGGTACGAATTTGACGGCGTGTCGGTGGACAACGCGGGCAACGTGCTCGATGGCAACGAGCAGGACGCTTTTGTGGGCTTCGGTCCCGGCTATCGCGTGCTGAACGACCAGAACCACACATGGCGTGTGCAGGCTGGTCCAGGTATCCGCTACTTCAGTGACATCACTGATAATTCGGACACCGAAGTCGGATACATCGCGTCCTCGCGTTACTTCTACGGCTTCAATGAGCAGGTCGCGTTCACAATGGACACCGATATCCTGGGTTCCGACGTGAACACTCTGGTGACCAACGATGCTGGCGTCAACTTCAAGATGACCAACAACCTGTCCACCCGAGTGAGCTATCGAACAGAGTACAACACCGACCCTGCGGGCGGTCGTAAATCGACCGACAACACCCTGGGTGTGTCGCTGGTGCTGGGCTTCTAAGCACCCTGAAACGCGCCTGGCCGGTTGTCCTCGTACGGATCAGGCAACGTTCAACTCCGGGGCAGGGAAACCTGCCCCTTTTTTTGAAACGGGAGTGCAACTCATGAACATGGCGGCAGATACTTTCAATCAAACCGGTGCATACGAATGTCGAGCGGTTGAGGTTCTTACTTCGCAGAAAACGGGTCACGTGATCGGCTATTGCCTTGGCGGTGGTCGGCCCGGTCCCAACCTTCTGGTGTCCGGCTTTGATCCCCTGATGGCCGAGCTTTTCGAGAAACTGATCGAGATCCCGACTCTGCCCTGGATGTGGGGCCAGCTCTATCTGGTCAGCTTGAACGCTCTGGATGAAGAATACAGCGGCAACCCGCAGCAAGCGCTGGAATACACCTTTTTTGATGATACTCTGTTTCTGCCACCTCTGGACGCGGCGATGGATTTGCCAGCAATTCTGCAGGACAACTACAGGGCCGTGCTGCGCGCTTGTGCCGGGATGGGTATGATCGCTGGCCGCGGGATTCCTTCAAAAAGTTGGTGAGTTGGAATTTGATTGCCCGGTTGGTGTGGGTTGCCTGAAAGACACACCGACCACGCCTAAGAAAACGAATGAACGCATCCAACCTGCTATTGGTGGCCTTGATGCGTCCGCTCGCCGTTTTGTTCGTCCCCTGCGAGAAAGTTAACCTTGAACAGGCGGGCGTCCTTTCTGGCAAAGGTATTCAGTTCCGGCGCATCAACGCCGTTGAGGCGGAACGGCTTGCTGCTGCTCACCCCGAGAGTGCCCGCATCTCGCACCTCGACGTCCTGAGCGCGCGTTGCCGTAGCTAAAACCGCCAGAGCTACCAGGAGAACTCGCATGTTTCATCCTGTCGCTCATACGTCATCACCACAACTGAGCCGAGGGCAATACCTCTACGCTTACCGGTCAAAGAAAGACTGGAACATGAACAGAGCTAACCTGTAAACGCGGACACAGCGAGGAGCAGGTCGCTTAGGGATTGCCGGCACAAAGAGCCAAGATGATGCCTGTGCAGTCGCGCAGATCGGAGATTGCGTGAGGGACATCTCAGTTGAAGCGGTACGTCTGGGAGAAAGTTTCTCCAATCGCAACGTTCGCGACCTTGTTTGCGCGAGCGTCTGTCGTGCAGGCGAAGGAGTAACGGCGGCGTTGTGACAAAATCCTTGGAAAAGCTTGTGTTGCAAATCCTCGGCAAAAAAATGGTTTTGTCATGTTTTGGCCGCGAACAGTTTACTCGACAGTGGCGCAGAGTGCAGCATTCGGAACCAGGGTGCATTGCAGATAGCGACCCGGCGCCACTACCCGGGTTCGTTATTCTGCGGCTATCGATTGTGAAA
>NZ_CANLKW010000019.1 GCF_947491795.1 uncultured Roseobacter sp.
AAACATGCGCCCGCCAGTTCCAGAAACCTTGCTGAAAAGTGGCCCATAGAAATGGGGCTGGATACGGAATAACACTTACCACATACATTGTCATGGTGGACAACGATGATATTATCATGTTCCGTCGCGAGCGTATCAACAATCGCCTTTGTATTGTCGGTCGACTCATCATTGACGACAATAATCTCAACTTCAAAACTTGTTTGTTGAAGACGGATCGATTCAATCGCGCGTGTGATTTTGCGTTCTTCATTGTGAGCAGGAACTATTACTGACACAACAACAGCCATAACCTAACCAATCCGCTTCTGTTATAGAGTTACTGGAGCAGAACGCATCCCAGTAGAATGGGCAATTTTCTACTACTCTCAGTTAACTGGCGGTCGATAGAACTGCAAGACAGCAGTCCGAAAATCGGCAAACATAGGTTGAAGCATAGGACCTCAAAACAACCACGCGTTCCTCCCCAAACTCACTGTCACGGCCTCTAAATCTCAAAACCTGTATCTAATCGCAAAGTGAGGCCAGTGGCATGGTCGATAAACCTCTAGGAGGACTACTTGGTTCAAACATGAGTTCACGGCACGTAAAGCCACGTAGTTCAGTGAGTTTTGAAGCGATTTCTGCAAAGCGATCATCCCGATCCAACCAACGCACACGAAAGACAAAATCGATCTCGCGTTGATCCATACACTCAAAAAATGCCTCTTCAGAGCGTTCGGACCGCATAGAATGGTTGTAAACCATGCAACCTTGCGGAGCGATGTTCAGTATCGCGTAAAGGCCGGGGGTTCGGCTCAAAATCATACCGGTTCGCGACGGTAATTGTTTGGCCAACTGTTCGCGAGCTTGGTGAAAAAAATCGTCTTGTTCAGACGTTACAAGCAGACCGCGAAACAAGGGTGCCTCTGCGAATGTCCGCTGGGCGCCCACCAGGGACGATTGCTGATAGGGGTAAAGAAGACTCATCGATACGGCCAACGCAGCGACCAAAACAGCAGGAATGCGACGCGTCCACTGTCTGGGATGATACACCTGCAAGACGAGACCTGCTGTAAGTATTGGCAAAGCGAGTGAAAAAGCGCCTATGCCTTGCGCCAGACCATTGCTGCTTGTTGCTGAAAGCACAGCGCACTGAAACAACGTAATCAGCCCCAAGGCGCGCGCATCCGGCAAACGTACCGAATGTTCTCGTTGCACACACCTTAGTGCGAAAAGGGCGATTGCGCTCAAAATGACCCAACCATCTAAGAATTCTAGTTTGTACCGATATGGCCATGCACTATCTGCAGGCCACGTAAGCCTCGTTTGGATCCCGTAAATGATCGAAACCGCAAGAAGTGCGACGAGCGTCCACAAAAGTGGTCGAACTGCAATTCTTGACGTCGGCAAAAACATCGCCCCAAGAACAAGCGCGGCAATCTGAGAATACTGAAATAGATTTCGCTCGCTCAACAAAGCGGTCCCCACGGAAAAACCTCCCGAAAAAGCCAAAGCAGTCCAAAAGCCACTGATTCCTCCGCCCAAAACGAAGACCAGCGAGATCAAAATTAACGAAAAGACAATGCAGTATGCAATGACGCCCAGAAGTTCCCGGATGCGGTCTTGAGTGACAAAAAACAGTCCGCTAATGACAGAAACTGCAATGCCTGCTGTTGGGTGCGCGAGGCCGGTAATGCTGATCACCAGGGCCCAAACCCACATTGGAAGATGCACCCTGCACACAACAAATAGCATTGTCAGCGCCCAGCCAATTTGCGAAATCGTGTTGTAGCTGATCGCGAAAATTCCATGATAAGGAACAGCCAAAACAAGCGCGACTGACGCGAAACAGGCGGCTCCGTCATCAAGCCCACGTCGGACAAATTGCCGCCGCGAAAAAGCGAACAGCAACAAGAGCAGCCCAGCAAAAAGAAGTCGGCCAAACAACACCAAACCAGTCACACCAAACATAGAGTGATAGAGCTTGAGTACAGGATAAAACAGAATGTAGATGAGTTGCTGAACGTAGAGGTCAGTCGCAAACAATGTCCCTGTTCGCAGCAGTCCTTCGATCTGATAGTAATATTGGATTTCGTCGGTTAAATCGATACCAATGAAACAGTGGGCTAGCAAAACCATCAACAAAACGGTTTTGGCAAATAATACCGTCGCGCTAGGCCCCACCACGCCTAGTCTTTCGAGACCGGGTTTCTGGCAATCACTACGACGTTCCAGCAAAGCCACCTTAGTGGAGGGAAAATACGCATAAGTCCTCGGTCAACAGTCTCAAGCGGCACATATAGCCATTTCCACTTTGGCGCTTCTTGGACAACTGCTTTCCAGTATCTTTCTTTGTTTGGATCTCGCCGCTGGACAAAAGCCATAATCAAAAAAATGACCAGTGTACTCAGCCAGAAAAATTTCACCTCTGTGTTTTCGAAGTGACCTCGGATTAGTTCGACATCTGCCCGCGTCAGAGGATGCTCGTCTTCGGTTCGTACCTCCATTGCCCGCCGACGGTAAACATTGATGACTGGGTTATAAGCAACAGGGTCCCAGCTTACGAAAACACCGCCAGGCGCAAGATGCGGCATGACTTGGCGCATCGTGGAGTCAATGTCGACATGATGCAACATGTTGCCTGCATAGATAATGTCGAACTTCCGGTCAGCTGGGAAACCAAGCGACTCTGACGAAGCTACATGCGTTTCGATAGTCACATCATTTAATGCAGCCAACTGCAGCGCCACGTCACACATTCCTGGGGAAAGGTCGGATGCGGTGACCTTGGCTCCACGCGTTGCCATGTACACGCTCACCTCACCCAAACCACACCCAAGATCAAGAAAGGTTTTCCCGTTCAGATCGCCAAGCGCTTGCGTGATAAAACGCATCTCGGGGGCGGTACACGCCTCATTCGCGCGTCTTACGTCGATCTTGGATAGATCCTCGCTTGCGGCCCATGCATCATGGAATTCGCGCTCGGCTTCAATTCTGTCGTCGTTCTGGTTCAAATGCTCAAACCCCGCTTTCGTTCCAAGGTCGGACAGGACCTTCTGAAAGTATTTTTTGTTCGTATCTTGTACATGATCGTTGCCATACCGCAGCCCCGCCGCGTCCAGTTTCTTGATCGCAACATCTGTATCACCCCGGCGGTACAAGGACGCTTCATGCAAGGCAACTGTCTCATTGATTTGCACGACGTCTGGGTGTGTGATCACGATATCACCGGCCACATACTCAAAGTGAAGCCGATCCAGAAATGTCAGCCAATCGGACGGCGTGTCAGGCCCAGCTTCCATCGGATTGTCTTCCGCTTCAATCAAAAGACGGAATTTGAAGGCTTCAAATCGGATTTTCTTGGGCACGCTACGACGCCTTTTTGGTTTGATCCTGGCGCGAAATGGGTCGATTGCGCGGTTCCGAACGGATCCGCTGTGCCTTTTCAAGAAGTTCTTCGTAAGTAAACGGCCACTTCTTCTCTGGCGGAGATGTCAAGAATGTTTGGGTTCTTTGAATTTTAGCAGCAAGAAACCGCATTGAAATTGTGATCTCGGGGTAGCTGCCATACATACAACCATCACACGCTTTAACGACCTCATGCACCTCGTCGCGAAAGACAGAGTCCCGATACAGCTTTGGAAAAGCTGGATCATAGGCTGGATATTTCGATGGAAGCCGGAAGTCGCAACAGGGCGCGAAGTTCCCATTCGGCAAAAGCGCAAAGTACAAATTCGGAGAATCGCAAACACCAGAGTTTTTGCGTCGCCAACTGGTCGGCTTGTCCCGAATGAACTCCTTGATATCATCTAGATACTGGTCACTATCGTACAGCAGGAAGCCTTCTTTACGCATCGCCCGTACGCGATCCAACAGCTTGTCCGCTTCATCGGCTTCTTCTGGGCGGAAGCTTAGTGTCTGGTCAAAAGTTCTGAAGCCACGCGGCCTGCGAAATTTAGTAACGTGAACAGGAACAAGAGACGTGAACCAGGAAATCTCAGTTCCAAATCTTATAACGTCCTCAATATCACCCAAATTACCCGGCTGCATGACGCACCCCAACGATGCGAAGCTGTCTTTTTTCGGTAAATGCTGTGTAAACGTTGCGATTGCCTTCAGTGCTTGATGCCAGCTTTCGTCGAAATCGCCATTGATCTTATCTTGCGTCGCACCGTGCAAGCTATCCAGCGAAATCGAAATGTCGCAGCCGCCGGCTTCAATAGCCTCGATGATACGCTCTTCATTTGCAAACCCATTGGTCTGCATGCGCACGTGAACTCCCCGCGTCTCAAACGCCTTGATAATTTGTGCCAGATCCCGTCGCGCAAACGGCTCGCCGCCCGTCAGCAAAACGATCGCAACACCCATTTCTGCGAAATTGTCCGCAATGCGTTCGACTTCATCGATCGTCACTTCGCGCACGTCCGCATTTGCGTAAATTATGTTGCATTGCTCGCATGTCAGATTGCAGCGCGCCGTTACATAGAACTGCACGTAGACGGGCGCATCTTGCAGCAAAGCAGCGCGCGCTAACGTTCTTTTTGAGAGCTTTGAAAACACGTCCAGTACCGGTCCAGAAGATTGCGAAACGTGAAGTTAATGAGCAAAGTGAAAAAGTTACTGACCAACTTCGCGATAAGCAGGTTTAAACCAAATCGCTCCGCGAGTGTCCAGATTATTAAGGTGCCAATAAGCATCACCACAACATTCATAGCGAAGGTGATCCCAAAGTCCCAGAGTCCAGGAACTTGGGTGCCCGGAAAAGCAAGCAATCTGATCATGGCAACGTTTACGGTCGACCCAATCAAGAACCCGCACACGTTTGCGACCAGAATGCCGGCTCCGGACTGAACCAACAGCCAGAACACCAAGACGTCGAAGGCAAACCCAACAACGACCGCGCCGAAATAGCGAATGCCGCGGTCAAAGATTGATAGTTTCGGAGACGACATATAGCGGGCGGCCCTTTATTTCGTCGAACACCTTGGCAACATACGTGCCAACTACACCGATGATCATGATCTGTAAGCCATTGAAAACAAGAATGGAAATCAAGACGGATGTAATCCCGGGCACAACCGTGTCGGTAAAGAACTTCAAGTAAAGAAGTACTAGCGCAGATGCGGCACCAACACCGATTAGAAGAACACCCAAACGCACGAACAAAAGCAGGGGTTTGGCAGAAAATGATGTGATCCCACTTACCGCAAGCTCGACCATCTTGCGAAGGGGGTACTTCGTCGTCCCTGCATAGCGCTCATCGCGATCATACATCAACGGTGTAGAACGATAGCCGATCCACGGGATCATACCTCGCAGAAACCGGTTACGTTCTTTCATATCTGCGAGTTTGTCGGCGACCCGACGCGACATCAGCCGAAAATCTCCCGTATTTGGCGGGATCGGCGTATCGGACAGTTTTTGCAGAAACCGATAAAACCAGGACGCGGTTGCTTTCTTGAACCAAGTCTCGCCTGGCCTCTCGCGCCGCTGACCATAGACCGTGTCATACCCGGTCTGCGCGAGATCAAACATATCTTCAATCAGTTCTGGCGGATCTTGAAGATCAGCATCAATGATCGCTACGTAATCGCCCGAACTGGCATCAATACCTGCAGTAACGGCAATCTGATGTCCAAAATTTCTGCTCAGATTAACCGTCTTGTAGGCTGGTGAACGATCAGCTTGAGCGCGCAATAATTTATAGGATGAATCAGATGAGCCGTCGTTGATAAAGATGAATTCGACAAGCGCTTTGCCGTCCATTTTGTTTGCAAGTCCGTCCAGCCGCCGAAACAACTCTGGCAAGCACGCTTCTTCATTAAAGACCGGTATGACTACAGAAACGACCAGTTTCTTGACCTGCTGTTCTGAAAAATCCACAGCGCTGTCCACAGCCGCTGCTGTCACCGAAATTTTTCCAGTCTCGGCTGCATCCAATGGGCTCTGTTTCGTTGGAACCCGTTCGGACGTATCGCTTAATGTATCTGGCACTTTTGCGGCTCGATATGTTTGCTATTCGAAAAACGCCAAAATTTTAGCGGCTGCATCAAACTAGCTTATCTGCATGGAATTCGGCAATGCCATCACGCCGCTTGTCGCCGCTTTCGCGCGAATGTTGAGTTTTGACGCAACAAAGCCACAACTGGCAAAATGAAGAAGTTGAATCATTGCCCAAGCGCACCTAGATCGCAAAAGAAAGCTCAAAACCGGGTGGACTAACTTGCTAGACGCCAGAGGTATCAAAAAGACATATGCGACATCTGAGGGGCCAATAATGTACTTCGCGGTGTTTCGCTATCGCTCGCTTCAGGCCAGACCATCGCCTTAACTGGAGCAAGTGGCTCCGGTAAAAGCACTCTGCTGCATTGTCTGGGGTGTCTGGAAACGCCCGATGCTGGAACAACCACAATTGACGGAAGGAACCTGACGGATTTAAGCGAAGCCGGAAAAGCGGAAGCGGCTGTACCAAAAAGACAGTTCGATCATCCACCTGTCCAGCCCCATTTCTATGGGCCACTTTTCAGCAAGGTTTCTGGAACTGGCGGGCGCATGTTTAGGGCCTGATGAGGT
>NZ_CANLKW010000020.1 GCF_947491795.1 uncultured Roseobacter sp.
TGCTCTGACCATATGTCCATCTCCTGCTGCGTTTTCAGCGCAAACAGGTTCATCTTTGCCGATGCAACGGATTTTGAAGGAAAAATGAAAGTGCGGATTTTCGGTTTCTTCTCACGATCGGGCGGCGACGGAGACGTTCGTTGCAGCGGCGAAGAACTTTCATTCCTAGTTGAAAACTGACATTGGTTGAGCGCCAGTGGCCAGCAAAAGCCGATATACGTCACCATTTAAGGACTAGCAAATATGTCAGAGATAGATGAGATTCCTGAACGTATCTTCAGGATGGCATCAGATGCACTAGCTCAGGCGAACACGAATGCAGTGATCTGTGGACGTGGGGTGGCATACAGGACCAACATGTCCATCCTCGATGCGGCGCATGCAGGTGAGCTGTTTCTGAAAGCAGTCATTGCGACAGCGCACCCTTTGCTGATATTTCGAGACTTGTTTTCACTTGATAAATCTGCAGAGGAGCCGTTGAACCTTCGCCATATCATTGAGCATGGTCGGACCTATAATCTGGAACATCTACCGAAGTTGCTTTGGGTGGTACACGGTGAGCGCCTCCCGGACATGGATAGCTTTGACAAGGTTAGGAAAGCCAGGAATGCGATACAGCATTTTTGCGCACCAGAAATTGGGCGGACGGGTGACCTAGCACTCACTTTCCTTTATCGAAACATCGATCCATTGATTAAGCGTCATTTTTCTGTCGATGCTATAGAGTTTATCGACCCAGATGATATGGCCTATCTAGTAGAGAACTTGATTCACCTAGAGCTGCCTTTTTCGAGTTCTGAAGTCATTGAGATTTCTGAGTTCAATGTTTCGGAGGCATTGGGTCACGTAAGTGATGCATACCGAAATAGTGTCGAGGGACGCCTCTGTCAGTATCCGCATGAGGAACCCAGTGCTCGCTAGGTAGGCCAGGATAGCTGGTGCTACCTAGAGATATTGGGGTGCGGCTCCAGATGAGGCAGAATAGTTGGTTTTCTGCCCGACCAGTCTGAACATCGCTGCCTTTCAGGTTTGACGATTGCGTTTCAATGCTTGAGAGTTTGTTTGAGGTAGATCGTTACAGCTCGGGAGCATCATGCCGGACTATTCAGAAGACTGGCACCCTGGTAGTTTCACAAAGAACTTCGGCTGGGGTAAAGACGGCCGAGGCTTGGCGGAGCTCCACTATGCTATTCGTGTGGGGTTCGGAGAAGCCAAGAGCGATGTCAGGCGCAGTGATTTTCGCCAGCGCCTAGAAGCTTCAGGCATCAATTTCTACATCCCTGCCAATTTCTTTCTCTTTAACTATTCGAATGAATCCGGTGATTGGATTTGTTTCGATGAGCTCGTCTTTCAGGCAGTCTTCTTCGATCACTCTGCGCATTTTGATAGGCTTGCGCTGTTTGCGTTCAACCTGTCTTTGGTTGGATCTTGGCAAGGAGCGCGACAATTCCAAAGGCGACCTGCCCTATGGTCTAACCGTTACATTGTCGAAAGACTGGCTCACGCGCACAGATGGGAAGTTTCCAAGGTCAATGCAGATGATATCCAGACGTTTGTAGATGGAGACGACCGGTATAAAGCCAAGACTTCCAGGAAGCTCAGCACCAACCTGAGCTTCCTGTATCAGATTGGCGGTTTGCGTTCAATGATAGCTGATACCATTGAAAGGTGGTGGATGAACGCATCGTTTCTAGCTGCGGATCGGCTTTGTAGACTTCGATATGCCCGCCGTCTGACCGTATCATCATTGAGAGAAGCTCTAGATGAGTTTGATTTCGCTCCTTTAGCAGGCGGTAAGAATGTCGAAAAATCATATGCGCTTAGCCGTTTGTTGGAGATGTATGTGTCGGTGGGTGGTCCAGCTCGCTTTGAGCGTTCGGTTGAAGCAATCCGCGCGGGAAAAACAAACGACCCGCGTCCCTACGGGTTGGTAGATAAAAAGCTGCCACGAGCGCCAAAATCCCTGCCGGCGGGTGTTGTGAACACAATGGAATGGCTTGATGCGTCCTATGAACTTCTAGACCACGATGAACTTAGGGACTTTGATGTCGATATGTTCGTAAGAGAGGCGTCGATACGCGCCCTGTCGAACATTCGAGAACGAGGTATCAAGCCCACAATGAGTGCGTCAGACCTCATGTCATTGATGCGAGGCTGACTTGGAACCTACATCTGCATGTCTGGACACATCGGCTTTGATCGCGCTGCTCAATAACAGCGAAGCGGCGCACCTTGCGGTGTTGCGTGAGTTTCAACGATACAAATCCAGTGGAATGGTCTTTATTACTGAGGTTGTTTTCGCAGAGGCGTCGGCGGGCATGAACTCTGCCAAAGAGCTACGACTTGCGCTAGATGAGCTTGGTATCTCCGACCTGAGCGCCAACGACGACGGTCTTTTTTCTGCCGGCCAAGTCTTCAAGGACTATCGCCGCAGCAAGGGCATTGGCAAGAAGGATGGTGTTTTGCCTGATTTCATGATTGGTGCAGTTGCTGATGCCAACGGCGTTGCATTGATTACGCTGAATGACCGCGATTTCGTAAACAAGTTTGAGAATCTGGCCGTCGTCAATCCGGTCAAGAGTTAACAGAGCCATTTGGACGCATGAATGTTTGAGACAAGCACTTTCGATGATCCCGGAGTTATGCCGAGCGCCGCGCGCGATCATTGGTCTTTCATGGAGACCAACTCAGCATCTGCGGTTATGAAGGCTGTCTGCCCGGATGAGTGGAACGACATCATTGTTATCTTGTCAACTTACCGTCTGGAGCCGCGATATTGGTTACGGGCTGGTGGCAACAGAGGCGATATCGCAGAACAGATTGATAGTGCTTTTCATGAAAAGGGCTGGCAGGAGACCCGACTAGATCTGTCAACTAAAGGTATATTGTTTTCCAAAGAATCAGAAAAAATTGGTGAGCTACCAGAAGTTTATCAAGAGGGCTACCTCGTTGACAACTTCAAGAACAGGGTTGTCTTGGACGTTGAGTGGAATGCTAAAGATGGCAATTTGGATCGTGATTTAGCAGCCTACCGTTCTTGGTATGAAGCAGGAGTAATCTCGGCCGGTGTGATCATCACCAAAGACAGATTGCCGCTTCTTAAGCTGGCTCGCAAGCTATGGGCGGACTATCAAGAAACACTTCCGGAAGAGGAGCGCACAAAGAAACTTCCAATCGACCTTACGACATCAACAGTAACTGCCTTTGATAAGGCGCAGATGAGAGTAAGGCGCGGGGTGATGGGCTCTTGTCCCGTCTTGATTGTGGCTGCAAACCAAAGCACTTGGGATGGGAGCCCTTACCCCATTGCTTAGTCAGCTACTCTGCAGCCGGTCGTCCCCGTTTGCGCAAAGGAGTTTCTGCAAGCTCCAGTAACGATCGTACTCTTTGTATCGGATAGCCTGTTTCCACGGCAAGATCTCGAATACTTGCGCCGGCCTCGTAGCGATTTCCAATTTCTCGGCCTATCTCAGTTGCCACAAGCTCAGGAATTGTCTCCTTAGGGTGCAACGGGGGAAACATCCCGCCGCCAGCGTATCCCTTGTGAACTTGCCCGCGAGGTTCCACATCGTCGGATGCCTCATCACCCCAGAGGGTCCACCCTTTCTGTGGATGGCGAGCAAACATCTCCAAGTACGGACCAGGCGAGCAAGCCGTTATCAGGTCGTACTGTTCATCAGGTTTGCGAGAGTGCTCGCGTTTGCGTGTCTCAATCATATTCACTTGCGATCGTGCTGGCGCAAGCGTTCTCATTGAACCTTTAACCCCGAACAAGAGCACTTCTGTCACATTTCGGAAGTAGAACCCTACTCCGCGACCGTCAGGCCCCCCGTCTTTGCGTCGTTTCGCCCATATGATGTTTGAAACATAGCGAAAGCCCCAAGCCTCCATGACTGCCAGCCCATCTGGCAGAAGAGCGTTCGGAACCCACAAATACAAATGTGCGTTCTTCGCACAAGAATCTGAAACCGGCAGAGCTTTAATCGCCTCCAAATCCATAGTCGAATAGCGATCAAGGCGGCGGTGTTCCGGGGCTACTTTGCCAGTACGATTAGTGAAGCGCCAAGGGGGGTCCGCCAAAACAGTTGAGAACCCACCAACAACTTTCGGCAAAGCTGGGGGTTGCGCTTCCGGTCTCAAAGGGTCTGCTTTTTTCTTAGGCATGAACTGCTCCCGGATCTTTTTTTAGATCTTTATAAGAAAGAGCTCGACGACGCCAGCCCCAAAATGGTTGGCAAGGTTGTAATTTTGAAGATATGCGAGAAAAATGCACTAACGGCACATGCTTCATAGTCGTGCTCTGACCCAGCTCCCTGAAATCAGGCCACTTAGGTGCTGTTGATCCGCCCAAGCTAAGGATGGACCATGAAACGTAGATTTAGTGACGAACAGATCAT
>NZ_CANLKW010000021.1 GCF_947491795.1 uncultured Roseobacter sp.
CGAATACCGTTTCCGTGCCATCAATACCGCCTCCAAAACTAAGCCAACTTTGGCACAGTTTTAGGGGGGAAAGACACTTTTTCGAACGTCTCGATGATTTTGGAAGCTCTGTTCGGGCAGGAAATATCGTCTCCCGAGATACACATGATATGCGTCGAGCGTGCCATGGGAACGAGGTTATTCAGACGCGCGTTCAACCCCTTGTTAGATGAATTCCTAATGCACTTGATTTTATGTGGACCGGAATAACTTTCTGTACATGACTTCATGATTTCGAATGTTTTGTCGGTCGAAGCATCATCAGAAAGAATGATGTCAAAATCGGATGCATCCTGAGCCATTGCTGACTCCACGGCACATTTTATGAAACGCTCCTGTTGGTAAGCGAGCACCAAAACAGTCAATTTTGGCGCTGTGGCGTTATTGGTCATCGGAGACATAATTTTTCGACGTTGGTCCACGACACGTCGAAACTAGCGCGAAAAGAGGTTCTTCAATCGAGAACCAATTTGCGAAGCTCCAATGACGTTTTCGCTAGAGCGGGATGTACCTGCGATCTTTCGATAAACGGTCAGTTTTTCTACCTGCTCGTACCCAACATGATCATTGACGAGTTCCTCAAGAAACATCTTGATTTGCAAAGCTTCTGCCTGTTCTTCCGTCATGAACTGGTCGCGCGTGTCCCTCATCCATTTTGAGTTGGTAAAAGCCCAGTACCAATCATCGAAAACAATAATTCCACCAACTTTCAAAAGACGATCACACATGAAGAAGGCGAGCGCATCATGGAGATAGGTATGCGCTCCATCGATATAGATCACGTCAAAGAATTCGCCTTTCCCTTCGCGAATAAGCTTGCTCAAATTCCAGTGGTAGGAGTCCCAATGACGTTCTGTGTTGGCGTAGGTTGTTATGTTGTCGAAGCCCCGTTTCTTGAGATCGTCGCCGAGTTCATCCACTCTGCGCTCGAAGTCGAAAAGATGCATTTCGCCTTTACCGGACATTTTCTCGGCTACTGCGAGCGTTGTTGCGCCGATCCCGACCCCAAGTTCTCCGAAATTCATGGCACCTTTTTCCGCGATCTTCGCTTCTACCCAGCGCATTACGTACTCGGAAGGCTTGGAAATGGTCTCATAGCCAGGTGATCCAACGAGTTCCAGCATTTTGTGTTCCTGTATTTTTTTCTTGGATGACGAGCAGAGCGCTCTACCGCAGACATGATTGTGCTATGAGACTGTTGAACCACCGTCAAGTATCTTCACTATGATGACGAGGGTGCAATCATCTTGACCTAACGACGCCAATTTGGACCTGTCACGCTTTTGTGCCGCCCCCCGTGCTCGTTTAAGCCACCTTTCGTTCGAAGGCGACCGGGCTTCTCCAGCCCAGTGCTGAGTGGCGGCGACGCGGATTATAGAAGCCATTGATGTATTCGAAGATGGCCATCTCAGCCTTCCGCCGCGTCTCCCAAGAATGCCGCCAGATTAGTTCAGCCTTGATTGTTTTGAAGAACGTTTCGACAGCTGCATTGTCATAACAGTTACCCTTACCGCTCATGGACACCTCGAAGCCACGCCGGCCCAGGATCCTCTGATAGTCGTGAGAACAATATTGGCTGCCACGATACGTGTGATGGATGCAGCCACTTGGCGACGCACGGAATGCGATGGCCATATTCAACGCCCGTATCGCAAGATCACGCTTCATGCGGTTGCTCACCGCCCAACCAATCACACGCCGAGAATGCAGGTCCAAGATCACAGCCAGATACAGCCAACCCTCGCGGGTCCAAACGTAGCTGACATCGCCTGCCCATTTCTGGTTTGGCGTATCGGCTGTGAAGTCCCGATCCAGCAGATTTGGCGTGATGTTAAATTTGTGGTCACTGTCCGTTGTCACCTTGTGTTTGCGGGTTCTGACAACAGATATGCCGTTCTGGCGCATCAATCGACCGACGTGGCGGTGCCCAATATTCAAGCCAATCTCTTTCAGCTCTTCGGTCATTCGGGGCCGACCACAACTGCCGAGACTGAGACGCGACTGCTCCTTGATGTGCGCCAGCGTGACCAAATCAGACCGCTGTCTGCGGCTGGCTGGGCCGCTGCGGAATGCACGTAATCCACGTTTGCTTACGCCAACAACGCCACACAAACGGTTGGTTGGGAAGTCGGCCCTGTGCTCTTCGACAAACCTGAACCTCATTGCTTTAGGCCCGCAAAGAACTGGTTCGACCATTGTCCGCGGACCAACGGCGGAAAACGATCTCACCCTTTTTTAAGATTTCCCTCTCCTCCTTGAGAAGACGGTTCTCGCGTCGAAGCCAGTCATTCTCTTTGGCGAGGTCCAAATCATCTGTCGACACCAAATCCTCTATCGACACCACATCCGTATCTCGGTGTGCTGTGATCCATTTGTTCAGTGTCGACATCCCAACGCCCAGATCTTCGGCCACCTGCATACGCGTTAGCCCACTGGTCAGCGCGATCCGCACCGCATCTTGGCGAAATTCGTCCGTCCGTTTCAATCCCATAGTTCATCTCCTTTGCTGCAGTAAATGCTATCAAAGGAGCGGCATCAAACCGCGACAGGTCCAGATCGCCTTCGAACGAAAGGTGGTTTAAACGAGCACGGGGGGCGGCACAAAAGCGTGACAGGTCCAGTGCCTCGATCGAATAGACCTTCAATCCTGATAGGATCAGGAACATGCAGAAAGCACTGCGAATAGCTCCGGCTTGCCAAAGAGAAATATTCCGATAGCGCGCGAGGTTGTTAGACTTTGAAGGGTCAATCGCGCGCAATCCATACAAGAGCAGCTCTCTAGCAATGAGTGCCCACATTGGCAGCAGGTGTCTTTCCCCCCTAAAACTGTACCAAAGTTGGCTTAGTTTTGGAGGCGGTATTGATGGCACGGAAACGATATTCGGATGAGGATATTCTGCGGCTTTTGCGCGAGATTGAGCTGAGCCTGTCATCTGGCTCGGATGTTGTGACAGC
>NZ_CANLKW010000022.1 GCF_947491795.1 uncultured Roseobacter sp.
CGGCGGGAACGCCTGACTTGATGACACGGTCAGACGTCACACCCTCCGACTGCTCACCGGCTGCGATCGCATCCAGGATGTCTGGCGCAAGCATTGCAAGACCAACAACATCCTGCACCCGGCGTTTTGATGTGCCCTCGGCCTGTGCGATCTCAGTGAATGTCTTGCCGCCAATGATCATGGACATCCATTTCTGCGCTTTGACGATGTTCTGAGCCAACGTCACATCGACCGTGGGTGGCGCGTCCCCAAGATGCAGTTTCAGCTCCACGCCGCGCCTGCGCATCCGGAATGGCGACATGAGGATCAGCTCTTCTGTGTTGATCAGGTCTGCATCACATTTAAGAACCGAGGCAAGTCTCTTCTGACACAAGCGAACGGACACTTCTCCCTGGCTCATGTCAGCGCGGTCGATCAGATGCAGACATTCCGTGGTCTGCCGGATGGCGTGCAGGCCAGCTGATCTGGCGGTGACGTCTGCCGCAGGCAGATCCGGGATAAGCCGCATTGCAATATCCGGTCGCTTCAAATGCTGTCTGACCAGATCGGCAAGCAGCCCCTCCAGCTGGTCTGCCGGCAAACGCCACGCGTCCGGATGCTTCCGGCTCCGATCCTTCACCAACCTGTGAGAGATATAGTAGCGCAGTCGCCTGCCGTTCTTCCGGCTGTGACTGGGCGTCAGGCGGTCGCCGGTTTCATCATAGAGTTTGCCGGCCAGCGGCGATCGTGTGACCCTGCGCTTTGTGCCACGGGCCGTTGCGGCTCCTTCTTTCAGCATCTGCTGGACGGTGTCCCAGATCAACGGGTCGATAATTGCCGGATGCTGTCCGTCGTAAACCTGTTCCCTGTGCCGGATCCGCCCGGCATAGATCGGGTTTCTCAGGATGTGATGGATGTGGCTGCGATCAAAAGGGGTGCCGCCGGAGATGCGCCCTGCCCCGCGAACGCGCTCACGTGACCTGAGGCCAAGATCCTCTGCGCGGTCTTTCACGACACGGATGAGACCATGTTCCAGATACAGTTCATAAAGAGCTCTGATGATTTTTGCCTCGTCCGGTTCGATCTTCAGCGTCCGGCCATCCGCCTCGTAGCCGAGCGGGACAGTCCCACCCATCCAGAGCCCTTTGCGCTTGGAGGCCGCAATCTTGTCGCGGATGCGTTCCGCCGTGACCTCGCGCTCAAACTGGGCAAAGCTCAGAAGGACATTGAGGGTAAGCCGCCCCATGCTGGTGGCCGTGTTGAAGGACTGGGTGACCGACACGAAGGACGCATCCGCCTGATCCAGACGCTCGACCAGCTTGGCGAAGTCGGCCAGAGAGCGTGTCAGCCGGTCGATCTTGTAGACGACGATCTGATCCACGCGTTTGTCGTCCACTGCCCGCATCAGACGCTGTAAGGAAGGCCGATCCAGATGACCGCCCGAGATCCCGCCATCGTCATAACACTCCGGCAGCAACTCCCAGCCTTCATGCTTCTGGCTGGCGACATAGGCCTCACAGGCCTCCCGTTGCGCATCCAGCGAGTTGAAGTCCTGCTCCAGACCCTCCTCCGAGCTTTTTCGGGTATAGATGGCGCAGCGGATCCGTCGCATCACTGTACGCCGAAGAACCGCGGGCCGGACCAGTGCGCCCCGGTGATGTGTCTGGCAATGGCCGACAGCGATCGCCATGATTTGCCATCCATGACATAGCCACTGTTTGTCACCTCGACCAGATACGTTCGCCCGTTCCATTCCCGGACAAGATGCGATCCCGGTTTTGCGATCGTCGGGGCGATCCTGCCAGTTGCAATCCGGTTCAGGCGGCGCGTGGTTTTGGCTGACACACCGCCCAGCGCCCTGTTTTGCGCTTCCCAGATCAGCACCCTCTTCATAAACTGCGGCGAGAGGTATTTTGGCGGCGGGCGCCCAGACATCTCTTTCCAGCGATCCAGACATTCCGCGCGATCATAAGCTTCGATCTCAGCCACCCGCTCCGTTACCTGATCAGCCCGGTCCGCGCTCATTGGCTGCCGCTTTCTTCAACAATCCGGTACATCGACCCTTTGTCGGTCTTGCTGCGAACGATCACAGATCCGGATTTGCGTTGTGCGGAAATGGCAGCCCGTACCGTGTGGGGTTGCCAGCCAAAGGTCTTCTGGATCTGCGCAATTGATGCGCCGGACTTTCGGGCCAGCAGCTTTCGAAGCTCAGCCTGGCGGGTGGGTCTGGCACGGGCACGACCTGATACGCCGGTCCGTTGGTTTGAACTGTGGGTTATCGTCATTTGGCTCTCCACTCTGCAGGCAAAGGCCAGTCCCTCGCCCTGTACTGAGTGGAGCCCGGCAGTGTCCGGGCGGCTGAATATGCCGACAGTACCGCTCTGCCGCGCTCAGAAGTCCAGTCGTTTATAACCCGAGGGGCGGATTATGTTGAAAAACTCTGTTTGCTCCGAAAGGTGGCGAGAAGTTTCTCCATGGGGCGGCGGCTAAATCGATGCTCTGACCATATGTCCATCTCCTGCTGCGTTTTCAGCGCAAACAGGTTCATCTTTGCCGATGCAACGGATTTTGA
>NZ_CANLKW010000023.1 GCF_947491795.1 uncultured Roseobacter sp.
GGGTATATTATTGTATGGTTGGTTCAGTCTTTTTGGAAGGTGGCAGGAAATAGGGGGTCTTTCTTCGCATGTCTCGCTCGAAACGCCTCACAGATGCGGAGCGCATGGAGATCGTTCGCGCGGCTGCGGAAGGCGTTTCCACTTCAGTGCTGGCGGAACGGTTTGGCGTGTCGGTGCGGGCAATCCAATACACCTTGAAGGCCGATGCCGAGCGCCGGACAGATGCCGCGATCCCGGTCTCCGCTGTCAGTGTGAAGGTAACGGCTGAGGAGCTTGCGTCCTTCGATGCGGTGTTGACCGCTGCTGGGATTGAGAGCCGGGCCGAGGGGCTGCGACGGCTCATTCAGGCGGCAGGTGGGGTGTTCGTTCCGGACGCGCAGATGGCGGCCGAGATGGCACGCTACAGGGCCTCTTTGCACGAGGTCGGCAATGGTGTCGTGCAGATGGCCAGGCAGATGACGCAGGCCAACCGGACAGGCCGGGGGGCGGGTTCTGAGTTCACCGAACTGCGCCTCGCCCAGATGCGCGGGCTGGCGCGGTTCATTCTGGATTCTGCTGACGAGATCGATCTGCTCCTGCGCCGCCGTCGGGACGCGATGCAGCTGCAGGCCACGGCCGCGCTGAGGGAGTTTGCGCATGCGGCTGAATGATGCTGTCGACGCTGTCACCGGCGAGGTCTTCCGGGACGGCTGGAGCCGGATCCGGGGCTCGATGCAGGGACTGCATGTGGTCAGGCAGAAGCAGCTCGTACGGGCTGCTGCGGGGCACCGCGCGGCGGTCTTCAAAGCGATCCGGGGCGGGGGCACGCATACGAAATCGCAGCTTGCAAACCAGCTTGATTACCTCACCACCAAGTCCACCCATATCGTGGACAGTAGCGGGTTCCTGGATGGCAAGGCGAAGCTCGAGGCGGGTGACATCAAGGATCTGACCGAGCGCTTTGCCAAACGGTGGGATGCGGGCTTCAAACCCAAGCTCGGGCAGACCACGCATATGCTCATGTCCTTCCCCATCGGCACGCGCGGCGAGGACGTACGCGACATCGCGACGGATGTGGCCGCGCGGTTCTTCCAGACAGAGGCCGGGCATTTTGATTACATCATTGCGGTGCATGAGGACCGGGATCATCCGCATGCGCATCTGGTGCTGAACCGCCGCTCGCAGGAGGGTGAGTTCTTCTTTCTGGGGCGCAACCATCGCTTCAACTATGACGACTTCCGCCTTGCCATGGTTGAGGAGGCGGAGAAGTATGGCGTGCGCCTGGAGGCCACGCGGCGGGTGGATCGCGGGGTGGTGCATTACCCGCCCCGGACGCGCGAGGTCTATGCTGCGAAGGACGAGGGCCGGACGCCCGTGGCCCGCGAGCGGGTGGGTCAGGATCTGACCCGGACACTGGCGGAGATCGCCAGTACCAGAACTGTCTGCCATACGCTTGCCGCGGAGGCCTCGCGCGCTGTGCGGGAAGATATCGCCGCGGCGCTCTTCCGTGCCGGCGAGATGCTGGCGCATGGCGGGCAGGTGGCACATGCAGGAGATGTCTACATGGCTGAGGACCAGAGCTTCGAGGATCTGAGAAGCCTCTATGCGGAGAGGCTGGAGCGGGTACAGGGTATGATTGCCGAGAAGCCGGATGCGGCGCGTCCCGCGCTGGAAAAGAGCCTCAATGCGATCCAGGCGCAGGTGCAGCATCTGCAACCCCTGGGTCTGCGTTCCAGCACGCTGTCGGATGCGCCATCGGAGGGCGGGATCTATTCCGAAGCCAATATCGACGCCAGCCAGCGCGAGCGTCTGGCAGAGCCCGATCTGAGATCGCGCATTGACGCGGCACTGCGGGGCACCGGGATCAGCACATCGGAAGTGGTGGCCCGGATCGAAACCGGGGCCTCAAATGCAGCGCTGGAGCATCAATGGATCGCAGATGATCTCTCCAAGGTGGCCGAGGCGCGCGATCTGAACCTCGAGCGCCGCGCCGATCTGGAACAGGCCCGCGACATTCTCAATGACGTGCACGTCGAACTTGGCACGCTGTTGGAGCGTGAGAACGTGTTGCGCCGGGATGGGGTC
>NZ_CANLKW010000024.1 GCF_947491795.1 uncultured Roseobacter sp.
CCGAGCTGCCGGAACAGTGTGGTCTTCATCAGAGAACCAGGCTTTGTCGCTGATAGACCGTTGTCAATCTGCTGCCTCGCTCATCTGAACAAACTGGAATGCGCTTGGAGCAGGATCTTCTGATCCCGGAGCAATACGTGCTGACATCTTCAAATGCGATTTACGAACTGGTCACTAATTCGATGAAGTACGGTACGCTCAGTACACCGCTGTGAATGGTTGTTCTGAACGGCATTTGGAGCGGGACTTCGGCTCAGTTTGAGTGCCTGGAAACCGGATGCCCGGAAATAGCGCCCCGACCTCTTCCGATCAGGGATTTCGGCAGTGTTCATCTCTGCAACATCCGCTCCGAGGAGCTGGAGGGTCCCTCAAATTACTTCAGAAGCCCTGAGGGTGCGATTTTCAGGCTCAGTCTGGAAGGCGTGCTTTAATGGATTATGAGGGGCGGCGGCGTTCTGAAAGTCGAGGATCGATGGATGCTGGCAATGGATCTTTCGATGTCTTTTGAGCAAGGAAGGCGTACCAACAATTGTGCCATGCAGGGACGTGGAAGAAGCCATGGACGTACCGGTCCAGATCCGTCCGTACGGTGTTTCTTGACATAAATATCGGGTCAGACACCGCGCGTGAACCTGTTGCCGAATAGCTGATCCGGATGGGCATGCTGTTTGCGCTTGTTGTTGCCTACACCAGCGACAGTTCCATCGCCCGGAAGTTCTCGGCTGCGCTGTACTCAAGCAATTCCTTGAGGCGTTTTCATCTGAAGCGGGTGCTTGATGCATTGCTTGAACCGGTCTGAATCCCTCGCCCGTAAATGTTCAGAGCTTTGGCAAGCGGATTTCCTTTCTGGGTAGAGGTTTTTGTCCCTGAGCTGTTTAACCCATGCCATTCCTTGCACGATCTCGTTCAAAAACTGACAGACCCCATACACAACAAACTGCATCCGTTTAAACTGAGGGCGTTTGGTGTTTCACAGTGTTCCGGACACTGCATACGAGGGAACATTTTTCGCTTGAAACGGCCGGCTTGGTTCATTTGTTCAAGTCTGCCGCTCTGGTCTATGTCTATTTGGCGAGCGATCGATAGCTGCTAACCTTACCGGATGAATAAGCAACCATATCTCTTGAGGTTATCCAACCCACGAGTTGTTGCTCTGACATCGGTCGTGCGAAATAGTATCCTTGGAAGTTTGTGAAGCCTATGTCGTTCAGTGCGGCCAGTTCGGCTTCGGTTTCAACACCTTCCGCGATCGCCTCAATCCCAAGTCTTTTGCATACAAGATAAAGACCGCCGGCGATTGCACGTTTATTCTGGTCATTATCTATTCCCTCGACCAAACTGCGGTCTACCTTTATCTGGTGAACGGGGAAACGTGTCAGGCTCGCAAGAGCGGTGTGCCCCGTCCCGAAATCATCCAACTCAATTCTGAAGCCTGCCTTTGACAGTGCGTTGATGTTCTGACCAATCGTATCTGCCCTCTCGTCCAGAAGTGTCGATTCCAATACTTCGATTGTGACCTGAGATGCCAATACGTTCCGCACAAGGCACTCATCCAATAGTCGCTCAACGATTGCCTCGTTGCGGAGCTGAACGCTTGACAGGTTAACGGATACCCGTGGATCCAGAATGCCCTGCCTGGCGAGAACACCGAGAACATCAAGGCTCTGTCGCAATATCACATGATCAATTTCCGTGATCAGCCCTGTTTCATTTGCCACATCAATGAACGACGACGCTGGCGCATAGGTCCCATCCGGCTGTTTCCAGCGAGCCAGCGCTTCAAGGCCGATGAGCCGTGTTCCCGGAGTTGCGATCTGAGGCTGGTAGAAGGGCTCAAACGCTTCTTCGGAGAGCCCGACTTTTATCTGAGCAGCAATCCTTGCGGTTTTTACTGCCAATCCGCGCATATCTTCCTGGAAAAGGACAGTCTGATTGCGTCCCATGGACTTGCCGGCGATCAAAGCAGT
>NZ_CANLKW010000025.1 GCF_947491795.1 uncultured Roseobacter sp.
GCGCATACCAACAGCTTTGGTTTGGGCGAGACCGGTCGCTATCGCACCAATGTCTGGGACTATGCCGGTGCCAATGCGCTTGGACATTCACGGGATTCCGACCTCGCAATGCACCCTACCGTTAAGCCGGCAGCGCTGATCCGCGATGCAATCCAGGACTGCAGCCGCCGGGGTGATCTTGTACTCGATCTGTTCGGCGGATCTGGCAGCACATTGATTGCGGCAGATCAATGCGGGCGGCGGTCCTGCCTGTTAGAGTACGACCCACTGTACTGCGATACAATCATCCGGCGTTTTGAAGCGCATGCTGGCCGAGCGGCATCATTGGTGCCCGATGGCAGTACATTCTCAGATCTGACGGCTCGCAGGAATGCAACCTGATGCCCCGCCGGACAAAGGCTCAGAAGCTGTCGCCTGTCCAGGAGGAGACCACATTTACCGAACTGGATGCCGCCATTGACTCGGTGTCAGGCCGCAAGGTTACTGTGCGCAGAGACCGCGCAACAAAAGAGATTACTGTTCTCGAGGCCGTTCTGGAAAACCTCGCGCAACTGGCATTGAAAGGTGGTTCGCATGCGACCAAACAGATGATCGATCTGTTCATGCAGGTTGAGGAAAAAAAATACAGCCTGCGCGAAGAGGAAATACGTGGCTGGACAAGCTACAAAAACACACGGAGTGCTGAAGTTCTTGCTGCGCGCGAAAAAGGCCTTCCGGAGCCGGAAATATTACCGCACCCCGATGACGTGATCATAGACAGATCATCCGGGGTGACAATCGACGGACCAGTGATCCGTGAGGACATCGGCACTGCGCAAAAGGCGAAACAACTGATTACTGCAGTTCTGCTTCAGGAAGCGCTGGAGATGCGCCGGAACCGGGTAAAGGGCGAGCCTGAGCAGGTCCCGGGAACTCCGCTGATGTTTGCCATTTGGCTCAACCGTTCAGCCCTGAACAAACGCATGCGGTTTACGGATGACGAAATGATCGACATGCGCATGCGTTTGCGGGGTTTAAGTATCCGCGAACTTGAAAAGCGCGCATTCCGAATGTGGAAGGTAAGTGGCATGCCTGTAAAACGCGGGGCGTTTATCTGGTCCAATGATGTTGCCGCAGGCATCATGCAGTTCAGCGCAAATGCAACAGTTATCATAGCAAGTAAAGATCAGACCGATGGTCAGAAGAACGAGGCTTTGAGTCTCCTGGTCCGACGGATGTTCGGTTGAATCCTCCGGTTATGCGGGTGACCGGGGTACATGGCTTGCGACCGGTTCCTTGTGTCCGGATGTTATGTACCAAACTGAACGCTGCCATACGTTGACACATGCAGTGCAGCTTCAGATGCGCAGGCTGCTGACGTGACACGGTGATAATCTGCCTGCCGCAGCGCGGGGGGGATCCCGCAGCGTTTTGCGGGGTTCCCGGAGTGCCGGACGGCAGGCCCCGCCGTCAGCTCCACACACCGGCGTATTCCGGCTCTTCCGGACACGCGGAGGCGTTGGGCAGATGCCCGAGCTGCCGGAACAGTGTGGTCTTCATCAGAGAACCAGGCTTTGTCGCTGATAGACCGTTGTCAATCTGCTGCCT
>NZ_CANLKW010000026.1 GCF_947491795.1 uncultured Roseobacter sp.
CGGAACCAGGGTGCATTGCAGATAGCGACCCGGCGCCACTACCCGGGTTCGTTATTCTGCGGCTATCGATTGTGAAACAGCGATAGTTGGGATCCTCAGAGAGAAGATGCTGCCGCGTTCGCCGGGGCAGTCGACATGAACACTCCCGCCCCATTCCAACAGAGTCTTTTGGATAAACGACAACCCCAGGCCGGTGCCCTCAACGTGGGAAGACAAGCGTTTGAACGGTTCAAAAACAGAACTTCGATGTTTCCCCGGAATACCCGGCCCGTCGTCTTCAAACTCGACAACGGTAAACCCGTTCACTTCTTTTCCTCGGATTCTGATTAAGCCCTTGTCACGGTCATGGTGTTTGGCTGCGTTGGAGAGCAGGTTACGCACAACCATGTCAAACGCCACCGGATCGACGTTAAGCAACGGAATCCGGGACTCGAGCTCAACCCGGAAACCATCCGGTAGTCCGGCCAGATCCAGAATATCCGGTAGTCTCGCATTGAGGTCTACGTCCTCGAATTGCTCAGGGGGTACCGGGCTGCGAGAGTGATCGAGAAGATCCTGGATCAGACCTTTCATACCAGCCGAAACACTCCTGAGCGTTTCAAAATGCGCAGCGATTTCGTCAGAAAGCTCATACCCGAGATCCGCCATATCTTCCTCCACAAACTGCAGCAATACAGTTTGTTGGGCCAACGGCGATTTCAGGTCATGCGCGGCAATAGCAGTAAACATGGACAGACGTTCATTGGCCGCCTCCAGCTCACTTTTCTGAGTTCGGATGATTTCTGCCTGCTGATGAAGCTTTGTGACGTCGACCCGGACTGACGCAAAATGCTCTTTGCCAATCGCAAAATCCGTCGCGTCGAACACACGTCCATCTGTTGTGTAGACAATTCGGTTCTGGGGTTCTCCGCTTGCAAGCTTTTGCACGATGCTCTCAGCAAATGCCTCGGCCTCGCGCGAGTTCATTTCCGAAACAATCGTTCCGTTGGTGTACGAGGTGGCGATCATGGAACGCAGATGTGCCCCCCTGGACAGCGCCCCCACCATCTTTGGCATTGTCCTCACGAACCCCCTGTTCCAGTGAACGGCGCGCATGTTTTTGTCGAAAATAGCAATCGCCGCCTCCACACCATCCAAAGCATCGACAAGCAGGCGGTGTTCGGAATTTTCAGCTAACAGGTTGCTCGCTCGCTGACGATTGCGTCGGGAACTGAGGATAGCGCCAATGGCGATGATCACGGCGGACAGGCCGGCAATTGAACCCCACAGGATGTAGTCATGTTCGGGCAATCGCGTTGGTCTTCCGAACCAGGTTTCACTGAGCGCG
>NZ_CANLKW010000027.1 GCF_947491795.1 uncultured Roseobacter sp.
GGGTGTAGAATCCGTTCTTGTATCTTTCTGTTGATTTGGTCGCCATCAAGGCCTGCTAAGCGGAGCCCTTGCGGAGCTCAAGCGAGGCAGGCCGGGTGGCACGGTTGTGAGATTGGCGTAAACGGCCGGAGCCAGCCCGCCAAGCGATGTGTGTGGTCTCTGGGTGTTGTAATCAATCCTCCAGTTTTCAATGATCTGCCGTGCTTCGGCGAGGTTGCTGAAGATATTTTCATTCAAACATTCGTCCCTAAGCCTGCCGATGAACGACTCCACAAACGCATTTTGCATCGGCTTTCCCGGTGCGATGTAGTGCCAGCCAACGCCGGTATCCTAGCACCATCTTAGCACGGCATGAGGTGTCGTCTCCGTGCCATTGTCAGAGACGATCATGGCCGGCTGGCCGCGCCTGCGGATCAGATCATCCAGCTCACGGATCATCCGTGCGCCTGACAAGGAACGATCGACGACAGTGGCCAACGCCTCGCGCGTACAATCATCCACGATGCACAGCACCCGGAACCGCTGCCCATCTTCAAAGGCGTCCGATACAAAGCCAAACGACCAACGCTGATTGGCACGATCCGGCACGAGAATGGGCCTGCGTGTGCCCAAAACCCGCTTTCGCGACCGGCGGCGGCGCACAGCCAGCCCTTCTTCGCGGTAATGCCGGAACAGCTTCTTGTGGTTCACTTCAAAGCCTTCCCTAGCCAGCAGAATGCCCAAGCGACGATAGCCGAACCGGCGTCGTTCATTCGCCAGTTCAAGCAGCCGTTTGCGCAAGACATCATCGCCCCGATCCTGTTTCTGATACTGAAAGACAGATCGACGTAGATCAGCCAGTTCACACGCCCGATGCTCCGACAAGCCATGCCGATCCATCATGTCCGACACAGCCCTTCGCTTCACGTCAGGCGTCAATAAAATTTTTGCCGCAAGGTCTTTAAGTGCCGCATTGTCCAGCATCGCATCTGCCAGCATCCGCTTCAGACGATTGTTCTCGTCCTCAAGCGCCCGCAGCTTCTTGGCGTCCGACACGTTCATGCCGCCAAACTTGGCTTTGTATTTGTAGAAAGTGGCATCGCTGATCCCGTAACTCCGGCACAGCTCCTGCGCCTTCACGCCCGCTTCCTACACTTTGATAATCCCAATGATCTGTTCGTCACTAAATCTACGTTTCATGGTCCATCCTTAGCTTGGGCGGATCAACAGCACCTAAGTGGCCTG
>NZ_CANLKW010000028.1 GCF_947491795.1 uncultured Roseobacter sp.
TGTTCTCGATGCCGTAGGTCAGGCCGCCGATATTGGGGGCAACCTTGTGTGCTCCGGAAGTGATGACATTGCTGGTCAGCAGGGTGAACTGGCCTGTCTTTTCGCCATCCACCACATCGCCGCCGAGGAAGTTGACCCCGGCATTGTTGTCCAGAAACGCGTTATCCTCGATCAGGCCACCGCCCCGGATCTGCGCTCCGAAAGAGGAGGCCTGCATGGAGATGTTATCGCGGAAGGTAACGCCGAGGTTGTTATAGCTGAGATAGACATTCTGACTGTACTGACTGGGCGCCTGACCGCCCTCGGTCGAGGCGTCCTCACGATAGTCATCTGCCCAGCCATTATGATCGAAGAGGTTGTTTTCAATCAGAACATCTTGGCCGCCGCTCATAAAAATTCCTTGCGTCCGGTCAGTGTGGGCCCACCACGTTGATCGATCTTCAGGAGCTTCTTCGTAACGTATGTCCCAGATGTCGCTGTCGCGCAGCGTAAAGCCGTCGACATTCTGAATGTTCATCAGCCCCTCGCCGGTCAGGGTGATGTCTTCCAGAAGGATATTGCTGCCCTCGAGGATCTGTACGCCTGCAGTGAAGTGAATGTCCGAAACCACAACGTTACTGCTGGGGTCCTGATACATCCGCGGCAGTTCGTCTATAACGGGCTGTGTTCCCTCGCCGAAGGCCGTAATATGGATCGGATGCAGTTCATCTTCACCCTGCATGTTACGAATGAACAGCCGACCTCCAACATCACTATACTCATATCCGCGCTCCATCAGGAGCCAGTTAGAGTTAACTTCTTTCCCATGCTGCATCTCAATCCAGACATCAGTGCCGGTCCACTTGCTCAGTGCCATTTCCGGTGATCCGCCGTATTCCGGGTGATTGATGATCCACTCATTGGTAATCACAGATTTGTCGACACCTTCGAGAGCCGCAATATCGGCTCTGTTAAGGGCGTTATCCCGGCCCGAGATGTGAAGCGCCTGGTGGTTTTC
>NZ_CANLKW010000029.1 GCF_947491795.1 uncultured Roseobacter sp.
ATCAAAGTCCAGATCAATCAGGGCCTGCAGTTCAATGGCCAGAATCTCCTGATCCCATCCGGCGTTTTCGGCCAGTTTGTTGTCTGCCAGAACATAGGCGCGCCGTTCTTCAGCAGAAAGGTGCGAGAGCCTGAGGCAAGGCACCGTGCTGAGACCAAGCATCCCGGCTGCAGAAACACGTCCATGGCCGGCGATGATCTCGCTGTCGTCCGAAATAAGAACGGGATTGGTAAATCCAAAACGCTCAATGCTGCGCGCAATCTGGCGAATCTGTTTGGCTGAATGTGTTCGGGCATTGCGGTCGTAGGGGCGCAGTTCTGAAGGCGGAAGATGAATCAGCTGGCTTTGCACGAACGTTTTCACTGCAGCAGTCACGTTGTTTTCCTCCGTAGACATCAACACAGGCGACAGCCATCAGCATACACGCGTGCAGCGGGGCTGTGCAGGCACACTTGCCGAAAAGACGCCTTAACCAACTGATTTAGTGAATTTTTACACCATATTTTGTGACACCCACTTTTGCAGTAAAATTCTTTTTCAGGTAATTACGGTGGCTTGCGCTTTGCAAACCGGAAAGTTCTTTCCAGTTCAGGAGAAGCAATTGAAACATCACGATTTGTTTCAAGCCCCGCTTCCACAAATCTGGCCGCCGAGTTCAACGGGCCGTCAATTCAGTCCCATTTCACAAATCTGCTGCACCGTGTGACATGATCATCCGGTTTCAGAGCAGCCAGGACCCCCGATAACACCGCGGCTCTGTCCAAATGGCACTGCATCCGCGCAATGACGACCTGTATTTCCGGTATCAGCGCGTCCCTGTCCGGTTAAACGACAATGCCATCCCGCAAAATGACAGTCCTTTCCGCCTTCACAGCACCGATTTGGGACATTTGCCGCGAAATACGCCGCAGTTCCTGTTGCATAACATCGGCTTCCTCACCGGTAAGCTTTTGAGATA
>NZ_CANLKW010000030.1 GCF_947491795.1 uncultured Roseobacter sp.
GCATTGGCACCGGCATAGTCCCAGACATTGGTGCGATAGCGACCGGTCTCGCCCAAACCAAAGCTGTTGGTATGCGCAGCTCTCCCCTTTTTCCACACGAATACAAGCTCATGCTTGGAGCGGTAGAACGTTCCCATGCCCGCATTGGTTTTATTCCAGACGCAGAGATTTTTCAGTTCCGTAAATGCCGCCTGCCCCGCCGCAAGCATTTCGCCCATATGGCGCCAGTCCATACAGACAAAGGCAATAGCGCCATCCCGGGCGACCGCGGCTGCATTTTGCAGGGTGTCCGTCAGAAACCGGGTGAACTGATCCACATTCATCTCACCGGAGGCAAAGGCAAACTCCCGGTGTTTGTGCTGTCCAAGACCGCAAACATGCCCGTCAACCGCGACGTTGTAAGGCGGATCTGTAAATATCAGGTCCACCTGCCTGCCTCCGACCAGCCTGTTCACATCGGTCTGTGAGCGGGCGTCGCCGCAAAGTAACTGATGATTTCCAAGTTGCCAGAGGTCGCCCGGTTGCGTAACCGCAGGACCACTGTCTGGAGCCGGCAGTTCGTCAGCATTGTCTGGTTTGTTCGCATGCTGATCGAGTATCATATCCACTTCAGCAATTTCAAAACCTGTCAGATCAATATCAAAGTCCAGATCAATCAGGGCCTGCAGTTCAATGGCCAGAATCTCCTGATCCCATCCGGCGTTTTCGGCCAGTT
>NZ_CANLKW010000031.1 GCF_947491795.1 uncultured Roseobacter sp.
TATTCGGATGAGGATATTCTGCGGCTTTTGCGCGAGATTGAGCTGAGCCTGTCATCTGGCTCGGATGTTGTGACAGCGTGCAGAACAGCTGGTGTAAGTGACGCGACCTATTACACATGGCGCAAACGGTTTGGTGGCATGGGACGATCCGAGATGGCGAATCTGAAGGCGCTGCAGAGTGAAGCCGTTTAAACAAACGATCTGGGGGATCGTTTGTCAGGCGTCACAATGATCGTCTCAGGAAGATCGTGGCGGAGCTTGAGCTGGACAAGCTCATTCTCAAGGAGAGCCTTGATTATTTAAAGCCGAAGGTCCCGCTGACCGGCAGGTGAATGCGCAGCAATCACCGAGATGGAGACGGCAGGCCAGCTTTGTCAGGCCTTGGTCCATACCCGACAAAAGCTGGCAACATCTGAACGGCGCACCTGTCGTGTGATCGGACTGGCGCGCAGTACGCTGCAATACAAGGCAGCGCCAAAGGATGATGAGGCATTGCGCCTGGCGATGATCCGGTCGGCCAAACAGTACGGACGCTATGGCTACCGCAAGGTCGCTGAGTTGCTTCGCATTGACGGCTGGTCGGTTAACCACAAGAAGATCGAACGGCTATGGCGCGAAGAAGGCCTGCAGCTCCCGAGGCGACACAGGAAGCGGAAGCGGCTGTACCACAAA
>NZ_CANLKW010000032.1 GCF_947491795.1 uncultured Roseobacter sp.
AAATCAATTCAGTGCATGCTCGCTGTCATTATTTTGGCATCCGCTGCCAAGGCTCAAGACCCGACGCCTGCACTTCCAAGTCCTGATGCCATACGCGCACATTATCAAAATGCTTCGGCCAGTTGGCCAACCATACCTCGCACGGCACAAGTGGCTTTTGTCGTGGCTAACGATCGCCGCTACTTTGAACAAACATTTGAAAAGTCCAGGATGGTTGAATGGGTCGGGAAGCATTATCCAGTAGCACTACAACGAATATGGCTTGCCCGGAGAGCGCTTGCCTTTTCGATAGTTGACGCGCTTTCACGTGAAGAGGTTCTAAACTGGTACGTGAACCAAATTTACTTAGGGCAAGGCTGCTATGGTCTTCCTGCTGCAGCTTATGCTTACTTTGGAAAACCCGTTGGAGACTTACGACTGGAAGAACTCGCCTACTTGGCAGGCCTTCCCGCTGCACCAAGCTCCTTTCATCCTGTCAAATTTCATGATCGAGCTGTAGAGCGCAGAAACTTCGTCCTTAAAGAGTTGCTGGAAGCGGGCTTTGTCACAGAACGTGAGGCTGAAACTGCAATGCGAACCGATCTGGTAGTCGTGCAAGCATTGAACCCCTGCGAACCGGAGGAATAGCTGTCATTTGAACGAGATGCAGAATTGATCAATTTGGGCTC
>NZ_CANLKW010000033.1 GCF_947491795.1 uncultured Roseobacter sp.
GTCAGATCCACGTTGCCGCTGAAATCGCCGGTATTGGCAAACCGTCCGCCGTCCACGTCGATATCGAGCAGGTCGTTGCCGGTGTACCCGTCGGTCCAGAACTGGCCGGCTGCGGAAATATCAATTTCTGCACCGCCCGCGCCTGTAATCAGCTCCCCTTCTACGTTCAGATAGCCGTGGTTCACAGACAGTCGGCCGCCGGACCCGAAGTCCAGATCCCGCAGGGTTGTGGTGCCACCATAGTTGACCCAGTTCCCCGCCAGATCGACGCTGTCACCGTTGTCTGCTCCTGGCAGGCGGCCCTCGTCCCAGTTCAGACGGTTGTCCCAGCGCACGCCCTCGCCCAGATCATTGGGCACAAAGCGCAGCGTATCTGCCGGGGCAATGGACGGGCTGACATCAATGCCGAAACCGGCCTGGAAGTAGCTGGTGATCAGATCCGCATCGGTCATCCCGTTTGCTGTAGATCCCAGGTCCTGGCGCAGGAAGGCCGAAAGGTCCCGGATCGTGGCATCCGGTTTGTCGAGGAGTGCGGCTGCATAGAGCTGGATCGTTGTCTGATCCGCAACGGCCGCGTCGACACCATCGGTGTTGCGGTCATTGTCGCGCCCCAG
>NZ_CANLKW010000034.1 GCF_947491795.1 uncultured Roseobacter sp.
AGCGCAGCCCAGAGATCTGCGGCGGCCTTTGCGTTATCGGCGTCACCGATGGCGTCATAGCTGACATCACCACTGCCCCCTGAGATGTCCAGGATCACCTGGTCTGTCTCGTAGTCCACCGTGACTTTGGCATTCCGATCCGACCGCAGGCCTTCGATCCTGATTTCGCCAAACGCGCCGATAATCTCGTCCGCCTCGATCAGCGTATGCGCGCCGCCGTAGTTCTGCAGGTTCGACAGATCCAGATGCAGATCAGCCATGCCGAGGTTTACCCCGGACTGCACACCTGAGGTGTCTGTGCCGTAAAAGCCGCTGCGGAATTCACCGATGGTTCCAAGCGAGCCGTCCTCGGCTGTGAAGCCCAGCACCGCGCCCTCCCCGAACCGGAGCACAGCTGTGTCACCGTCTGTGCCGTCAAAGCCCACACGAGTGTCATCACCGGAAATGGTCAGGCGGCTGACACCGCCCAGATTAAAGTTGCCGCCCTGGCTGGCCAGAATGGCCTGCCCGTCGGTCAC
>NZ_CANLKW010000035.1 GCF_947491795.1 uncultured Roseobacter sp.
TGATGTAATTGAGTTGCTGGGTTACTACCTCAAACAGTTGCCCGGTGCGGGTTTCTGCAGTGACGTCAAAAAGAAATCTCAACCATCTGGTCCCGCCATCGGGCATCCGCTTTGGTGTGCCCCGGCTGAGGAGATGTTTATTTACACCTTGTCCATCTGTGATCCGAAAACGTGCTTCCGAGACTGAAAGGGTTCAGGCGGAAATCTCCACTGATGCCTGCAGGTTCTCAAGGTCGTCCGGATTCACCATCGCCATCAAGTGTTGGGGATCTTTGCCAATCTGCGTTGCAGGCAGTCCCTAGATCTTTTCGCACCCGGAATTAAGTGGCCGGATTGTCTCTCTTTGCTCGCCATCGACTTCGAAGACGAATGCTGCCCCTGGCAGGTTCTCTGCGAACGTCTCGAGGAGTTCCTCCTGATCAATCTCCTTCATCGCATCATTCCACGTGTCATCGCAGCAAAGTCACAGAAGCGGTAACAGTGATGGGCGAACAAACCGTAAATTGTAGCCTCGGCTA
>NZ_CANLKW010000036.1 GCF_947491795.1 uncultured Roseobacter sp.
TGGATCAGAGCAGCGCTTGATGGCTTCAGAAGCGGCAACCGGACCGAAACGGAACTATGGGCTGGTTCTCGCTGGATGAAAGTAATCGACCGTCCTACTGAAGATGGTGGCCGGGTGACTTTCCGCATTGATGTGACTGAAACTGTGAACCGTAAAAACGAACTCGAGATGGCCGCAGCAACCGATTCCCTGACCGGCCTTTCCAACAGACGTGGGTTGGCCGGGTTTCTGCCACAGGCGGTGGAACGTCTTGGACAGGACGATCGCCTCGTGCTGATGCATCTCGATCTGGACAAGTTCAAAGCTGTAAACGATGCACACGGACATGACGCTGGTGATTTTGTTTTGGAGCAAATTGCCAAACGGTTGCGGCACCATATCGGAGAAGATACTCAGATCGCGCGTGCAGGCGGTGATGAATTTGTTGTGGCACAGGTAAGCCGGAAGTCCAATGACAGCATCATGACTTTTGCAGAAACGCTGCGCATTGCCATTACCGAACCGATCGATTTCA
>NZ_CANLKW010000037.1 GCF_947491795.1 uncultured Roseobacter sp.
GTCATCGCAGCAAAGTCACAGAAGCGGTAACAGTGATGGGCGAACAAACCGTAAATTGTAGCCTCGGCTACCCCCAATAAGAAAAGCCAAAAAAGCATATGTTTGAGTGAATTCCGCCGGAAACCTGATTGAGCCACACATTGCTTAGACGCGAAAGCGTGTGTCGTTACGCCCAAAACGCAGATTGTTGCTGAGCTCACATTGAGTGCAGACAAAAATCATTGTTTGTTCAGTCGTGCTGTGTGCTTCTTTTCCCAGAAATTCTGCTGGAAGTAATGAACTCGACGAACAACTCTGGCAGGAAGATTGAGCTGACAACGGGCGAATTTCATCTCGCTCTTACGGATGCTGCTGTGCCTCCAATTAACGCGGACTCAGCGAGGAGCAGGTCGCTTAGGGATTGCCGGCACAAAATCCCAAGATGATGCCTTTGCAGTCGCGCAGATCGGAGATTGCGTGAGGGACATCTCAGTTGAAGCGGTACGTCTGGGAGAAAGTTTCTCCAATC
>NZ_CANLKW010000038.1 GCF_947491795.1 uncultured Roseobacter sp.
TCTCCTGGATCTGAGACCTCACCATTTGGGTTTACAGGTTCCTCCAGCGGCGGCACCGGGGTTTCCTCTTCTTCTTCCATCACAGGCTCGGGGTCTGTAACCTCTCCTGGATCTGAGACCTCACCATTTGGGTTTACAGGTTCCTCCAGCGGCGGCACCGGGGTTTCCTCTTCTTCTTCTATCACAGGCTCAGGGTCTGTGGTGGGGGGGATGATGTCTTCGAAGATTTGCCTAAAGAGAGTGCCAAACATTACATATTTCCCTTATTACACATGGACTGTGAGGACATATTCTGTTGATGCTTCTGGCGAGTTAATTTCATCCGTTAATGAAGAGAAAAATATTAATAAATTGGCTGAAAGGGTCATGTGCACCCGGTGTCTGGCTGAAGGCCGGCAAGGGGCGTCTGACGCTGTCGGGCGCGGGGGTGGATGCCGCCCTGCAGG
>NZ_CANLKW010000039.1 GCF_947491795.1 uncultured Roseobacter sp.
GACCAGCAATGTCATCACTTCCGGAGCACACAAGGTTGCCCCCAATATCGGCGGCCTGACCTACGGCATCGAGAACAGAGGCTTCCGCAGCACGCTGCATGACAACATCGTGGCCCACCTGGCAGACCCCAACAACGACGACGAACTGCTCTACAAAAGGTGGGACAACAAGCCGATCGATGACGAGAACGGGGCCTACTATGACGACACTATCGTCTATAACTGGGTCGGCTCCCGGGCCATTGAACTGGGGCGCGACAATGACCGCAACACCGATGGTGTCGACGCGGCCGTTGCGGATCAGACAACGATCCAGCTCTATGC
>NZ_CANLKW010000040.1 GCF_947491795.1 uncultured Roseobacter sp.
GCATAGAGCTGGATCGTTGTCTGATCCGCAACGGCCGCGTCGACACCATCGGTGTTGCGGTCATTGTCGCGCCCCAGCTCAATGGCCCGGGAACCGACCCAGTTATAGACGATGGTATCGTCGTAGTAGGAGCCATGCAGGGTATCGACAGCCGGGTGATCCCATTTTTTGTAATCCAGTTCAGCGTCGTTGTTGGGATCTGCCAGGTGGGCCACGATATTGTCGTGCAGCGTGCTGCGGAAGCCCTTGTTCTCGATGCCGTAGGTCAGGCCGCCGATATTGGGGGCAACCTTGTGTGCTCCGGAAGTGATGACATTGCTGGTC
>NZ_CANLKW010000041.1 GCF_947491795.1 uncultured Roseobacter sp.
TCGGGCGCGGGGGTGGATGCCGCCCTGCAGGAAGACCTGCGCGCCTGGCTGGCTGCGCGGTAGATTCTGATATCAGGCTCTGCACAGGTCAAAACGTAAAAAGGCCCCGGTTTTCGCATGCGAAAACCGGGGCCTTCTGTCTTTCAGGGATCAGGCTGCGTCGTTGATATCCAGCAGGTCGTCATTCGTGACGTCCATATCCGGGACGGCGGCATCATCATAGACCGGCTGGCCATCGGTCAGCGCAGCCCAGAGATCTGCGGCGGCCTTTGCGTTATCGGCGTCACCGATGGCGTCATAGCTGACATCACCACTGCC
>NZ_CANLKW010000042.1 GCF_947491795.1 uncultured Roseobacter sp.
TCGACGCCGGTAAAGCTGTGAGGGTAAAACTCCGAATACGCCATCCGGACGGGAGCCGGATCAGGTTCCTGTGCGGCAGGCGGTGAAGCCTTCAGGTAACAGGCAACACCCACACCAAACAAAACAAACATTCTCAAAGTGGTGAAACCCGACACCATAAGACTATCCATCGATCATTTTCTTCGGCGCAGGTAAACCAGACAGGTCTTAATTTTTTGAAGAGATAATAAGGACGATGTTTCTGACTTTCGTAACAGGATGTTCTTGAATTCGTCCGGTGTCACGCGATCCGGGGATTCAATGCCGTAC
>NZ_CANLKW010000043.1 GCF_947491795.1 uncultured Roseobacter sp.
AGTTTATCGCGACGGCCCTGCAAGACTGGCTGAGAAAAGTCGGGATCAAGCCGATCCAGATCTACCCGGGATCGCCCTGGGAGAACGGCTGCAACGAACGCTTCAACGGCACATTGCGACGCGAAGTCCTCAACGCAGAATGGTTCCATACAACCAGGCAAGCGCAGATCGTCATCAATACCTGGCTCAGACAGTACAACCGGATACGACCTCATCAGGCCCTAAACATGCGCCCGCCAGTTCCAGAAACCTTGCTGAAAAGTGGCCCATAGAAATGGGGCTGGA
>NZ_CANLKW010000044.1 GCF_947491795.1 uncultured Roseobacter sp.
CACAGCTTTACCGGCGTCGATGGACAACCCCAGGGCCTTGCCATTGATATTGCGAGACTTCTCGTAGCGGCTGACGGTCGTGAACTGGAGTTCCTGCGTGCCGACGACCCCGGTGTCGTAATGGATATGATGGTTTCAGGTGAGGCCGACATGAGCTCGACACTCGGGTTGACCCCGGATCGTCTGGCAACTGCAAGTGCAACGCAGCCATTCGGATCCTTCCGAACAATGCTCTTTACAAAGAAGAACGGCGCCAGGCGGTCACCAGAAGACT
>NZ_CANLKW010000045.1 GCF_947491795.1 uncultured Roseobacter sp.
AGCGGGCGTCGCCGCAAAGTAACTGATGATTTCCAAGTTGCCAGAGGTCGCCCGGTTGCGTAACCGCAGGACCACTGACCGGAGCCGGCAGTTCGTCAGCATTGTCTGATTTGTTCGCATGCTGATCGAGTATCATATCCACTTCAGCAATTTCAAAACCTGTCAGATCAACATCAAAGTCCAGATCAATCAGGGCCTGCAGTTCAATGGCCAGAATCTCCTGATCCCATCCGGCGTTTTCGGCCAGTT
>NZ_CANLKW010000046.1 GCF_947491795.1 uncultured Roseobacter sp.
GATTGCGTCCCATGGACTTGCCGGCGATCAAAGCAGTGTCGGCATCCATCAACGCCTGCTCCACACCTACCGGATCGCCTGGCGACCATGTCGCGAGGCCGATGGTCGCCCCGATCTGACATTGTAACCCATTGAAATCGATCGGTTCGGTAATGGCAATGCGCAGCGTTTCTGCAAAAGTCATGATGCTGTCATTGGACTTCCGGCTT